>CAWEFZ010000007.1:0-410311 GCA_963808505.1 uncultured Alphaproteobacteria bacterium | reverse complement strand
TCCGAGTGACGTTTTGGGGCGCCCTCGCCATGGCTATCACTGCCGGTATCGGCAAAGTCTTCGGAACAATCGTCTGATTGTTGGAGGCGTGCGGGAGGGCCAGGGCTACAAATCCCCCTTTCTGTTCATGATCTTCAAGCGGCAAACGGCAAACGCATTTTAGGCTTACGTCTTGAGCTGCTCACGGATCGACTGCAATTCCTGCCATCGCTCTACGCTCGTTTTCGGATAGGTCATTTTCAGTCCTTCGAACGTATCGAGCACAATCTGGGACACAATCAGCCGCACGTTCTCTTTGTCGTCGGCAGGAACGACATACCAGGGCGAGTCCTCGGTGCTTGTCGCGCTAAGGCATTCCTCGTAGGCCTTCATGTATTGCTTCCAGAATTTTCTCTCCTCAACGTCCGCAAGGCTGAATTTCCAGTTCTTTTCCGGCTCATCGATACGGCGTAGGAAGCGCTTTCGCTGCTCCTCCTTCGAGAGGTGCAAGAAGAACTTTACGATGCGGGTTCCATTGCCATGGAGATGTCTCTCCAAATTCGCGATCGACCGATACCGCTCGCGCCAGACCGTCTTGTCATCGTCGGGCGCGTCCGGCATCCCTTCGTTGCGGAGAATTTCGGGATGCACGCGGACGATCAGCACTTCCTCGTAATAGGAGCGGTTAAAGATGCCGATCCGCCCCCGTTCGGGCAGATCGCGGGTCGTACGCCAGAGAAAATCGTGTTGCAATTCCGCGGGGCTGGGATGCTTGAAGCTGAAGACTTGGCAGCCTTGCGGGTTGACCCCGGACATCACATGCTTGATCGCGCCATCTTTTCCTGCCGCATCCATGGCCTGAAAGATCAGCAGGATGGCATAGCGGTTGGATGCGTAGAGCAGCTGCTGTTGCGAACTGAGCTGCGCAACATGGTCTCTCAGAAGCTCATGGTAATGCTCCTTCGACTTGTACACGGGATCGACGGCGGTCGGCCATTTCTTGAGGTTGACCTCATCTCCCTCTTTGACCCGAAAATCTTTTGAATTGATCTTCATTTTTATCCTTTCGGCGTGGCTGGTCACGCGCATCGCGTTCCGTCGTCGCCCTCAGAAACGCCGCCGGCTTTAAATTGGGCAATGTCGTGGTTTTGGCGGGATCGAAAATCCGATAGGCAAGCAGCTTCACGCGATCGTTCACGAGAAACCACGCCAGAGCATAGCCCCAAACGAACAAGGCCCAACCCCAGCCGAGCGGTGTCATAAACAGCCCGTACACGGCAATCAGAGTGGCCAACGCTTGTGTGCCGACCACCGCTATCAAGAGGATTTTCGCAGGGCGAATGGACCAGAACGGGCCACGCGTGCGCGTCAGAAAAATCGTCAGATGACCCGCCACAGAGAGTTTGAGATACATCAGCGTCTGGATATGCGCGCGGTCGAGGTAAAAGACGCGCTCGCCAAGATAAAATAGTCCAAATGCGGACACCACGCCGATGACGCCCAGCACGGTCGCGACCCCGAGCACCATGTGCATGTTCCAGGCCTCGGGCTTGTCCTTGTAATGGACATTGTCATAAGCGATGGACAGGATGGCGCCGTCGTTCAGCAACGCCAGCATCACGATCATCACCGCCGTCAATGGATAAAAATTGAAGATCAGGATCGCCAGCGTCATGAAAAACAGCACACGCAACGTCTCGGCGATGCGGTAGATCGCGTAGCTATTCATCCGCTGGAAGATTTTGCGGCTCTCCTTGATCGCATCGATAATCACCGACAGACCGGGCGTTAAAAGCACGATGGAGGCAGCCGCTCGCGCCGCGTCCGTCGCGCCGGAAACAGCGATGCCGCAGTCAGCCTTCTTCAGCGCGGGGGCATCATTTACCCCGTCGCCTGTCATGCCGACGATGTGACCGCGTTGCTGCAGGACGTCCACGATGTGGAATTTATGCTCCGGGAACACCTGGGCGAACCCGTCGGCCTTCTCGATGGCCTCGGCCAATTGCGCCGTCTCATGATGTTTCTCGTCGCGGAAGCCGCTGGCGTCGAGGATGTTTGCGCCCATTCCTAATTTTTTGGCGGTCTCCCGGGCGATAGCCAGTTGATCGCCCGTCACCATCTTGACGGTTACGCCCATCTGGCCGGCGGTCGCGATGGTAGCTTTTGCATCGTCCCGCGGCGGATCGAACAGAGGCAGCACACCAAGAAACAGCCATGGCGCATCTCCCTCTGCCCGCGCCACGCCCAATGAGCGAAAGCCGCGTGACGCGAATTCATTAATGGCTTTTTCGAGGTCAGCCTTCACGTCGCCGGCATTTGCCGACAACTCCAGAATCACCTGCGGCGCGCCCTTTGTAACCTTGAACGCCTTTCCGTCCTTGCCCTTGACCGCGGCTTCAGTGCGCTTATGCACCGGATCGAACGGCTGAAAATGGGTAACATCATAACCCTCAAGCGCATGCTTATCTTTCAGGCCGCCCAGCACGGCCAAGTCGATGGTGTCCTTATCGTCCGCGCGGGACGCCAGCGCGGCGTTCAGGATGACTTGACCGGCAGAGACGCCAGTCACGCTGAACGGTTTGCCCAGCGTCAGTTTGTTCTGCGTCAGGGTGCCGGTCTTGTCTGCGCAGAGCACGTCGACGCCAGCCAATTCCTCAATGGCCGCCAACCGGGTCACAATCGCCTCTCTTTTGGCGAGCAGGCGCGCTCCAACCGCCATAGTTACTGAGAGAACCGTCGGCATCGCCACCGGAATCGCCGCGACTGTCAGCACCAAGGCAAACTGCAAGGTCGTAAGGATCGGGTCGCCGCGAAAGATCGCGACCGTGATGATGATCGCTACCAAAGCCACCGCGAGGATGATGAGATAGTTGCCAATCTTCAGCACCGCGCGCTGAAAGTGGCTGACCGTGTGCGCCTCCTGAACCAGTTGCGCCGTCTTGCCGAAATAGGTATTGGCGCCCGTGGCATAGACGAGCGCGCCGATTTCACCCTGCCGGACGATCGAACCGGAAAATACAGTCTCGCCGGATTTGCGGGCAGCCGGCAACGATTCTCCCGTCAGCGCGGACTGATCCACCTCAAGCGGGTCGCCTATGAGCAAGCGCGCATCCGCGGGAACGATGTCGCCCAGGCGGATGCGAATAACGTCGCCGGGCACTAACTCACGCGCAGCGGCCGTGATCCAGTTCCCATCGCGTCTTACCCTGGCTTTGATAGCAAGCTTCGCCTTCAGGGCGGCGATGGCGTTTCCCGCCTGGTGTTCTTCCCAGAATCCGACCACGGCATTGGCCAGAAGCAGGAGGAGGATGATGGCGAAGTCGGGCCAGTGCCGGGCTATCGCCGAAAGGATCACGGCGGCTTCGATCATCCACGGAATGGGCCCCCAGAAATAGCTGAGGAATTTCAGGAGTTCATTGGTCTTTTTTTCTTCAATCTCGTTGGGCCCATAATGGGTCAACCGCTTCTCGGCTTCGGCTTGACTAAGGCCATTCTCCGACGCCTCCAGTTTTTCCTCCACCTCCCGCATGGGAAGTGATTTCAAATCTTCTTTCGCGGCGGGCTTCGTTAAGGAGCTCTTGGGGCGGATACGAGGTTGCATACAGAGTGTTCCTTTGTTCTCTGCGGCGTCTTCGCAAAGTACTTGGCATCGAGCGCAGCGCTGGCTGTTTGCGGGCCGAGACGCGAAGAGAAGAAGTCAGCGGTCTCAATTTGTGAGGAATGGCGCCTTGAGCTGGGTTCTTCGCGCTTGCTGACGTGGACGAGCGGGCAAAATCCATCGCGGATCGCCCCACATTACGACAATGCGCGAGGCAGCTATTCAAGGCTAGGCTCGGAAACTACTCAGCCTATTGAAACTTCTCAGCCTGTTACTTTCGCGGAGCATTCTCGCCGCTTTCAAGGCCGCCCTGAGCCGCCAGCGTACCGGCGACGGTAGCCTTGCCTTTGAGTATTGATTCAAAGCCGACTGCGATCATTGCGCCCAGCAAGGGGCCTAGAACATAGATCCAGGTCGTGCTCATATCGCCGCGGATTAGGTCGGGTGCGAGCGAGCGTACTGGATTCATCGATGCGCCGCTGACCGGCGCTGCCCATAGGCCCGCCAGGGCAATATATCCGCCGACCGCGAGAGCTCCGTTCGAACCGATGTTACGGGCGCCCGACGCTGTGCCAAGAATCGTGCTGACCAATCCGGTTGTCAGCAAGACCTCCATTATAAGCGCCTGAAGATTGCTGAATCCCGGACCGGGCGCCGTGGCGCCGAGTGAACCTGCCGTGCCGAACATCGCCCGCAGGAAGCAAGCCGCGGCGATGCCTCCGCCGGTCTGCGCCGCGACATATCCCGGGACCCGGTCCCAAGGAAAGTTGCGCCGTGCCGCGAACGCCAACGTGACCGCAGGGTTCAAATGTGCTCCCCCGACCGCGCCCATAAAATAGATGATCGCCATGACCATGATGCCTGGAGCCACGACCTTCATGCTGAGCGTTATCTCTCCGCCGCTTTGCGCTCCGACGACGCCGGCACCAGCCGCCACGACGACGAGGAGGAACGTGCCCCAGGCTTCCGAGAAAAGGCGCCGCCATTCATAGGCGGAATCCAAAAAATCGGGCGGCGCCCATCCGTGCATCAAAAGGTGCTGTGGCGCCGGAGCCGGTGCGAGCCGGATGGAACGCGTGGATGCTATGCTTTTTTTCCGCATTCTATTAGTCAGATTGACGATTTGACCCAATGAGGCTCTTGAGTTTGCGTTTCCCAATCCCGGTCTGCGTAGCTGTCCTCATCAAAGCCGGGCGCGTTCTTGAGCTGTTCTTTCGTGACATCGGTGCGATAGCCGTCGAACTTGGCATCGTATTTGAGCGTTGGCCACGGCAAGCGGTAATGGCTTTTGAGACGGCCGAGGAAGCCCCCAAAATCGACGGCAGCGTAAGCAACCTGACCGCTGACGCACTCCATCACGAGGTGATCGATAGATCCCACTTTCTTGCCATCCGCGCCGTAAACGGCAGCGCCCTCTACTTCGCGGCTAGAGATCAGGCGTTTGCCGCCAGCGGCCGCGGATGGGGTTGAGTCTTGCATCATGAAGTCCTCCATGTGGAAGCTTAACCCTTTTCAGCATCAGCCGTTCCGGCAGTGCTAGCGCTTTCATCGGCGGCGCCGCCGGCAGTGACGATACCAGCCCATCGACCAGGGTAGGCACCGGCGCCTGTTCCGGCTCTCCGCGCCGAGCCTGCTGCGGCGTTCATCGTGATCACGAAGCTAACAATCCGCGAAGACCGGCTTGAATGCATGCTCCCAGTTAAAAGTCCCAACTAAACCGCGTGAAGTCTCGTCGCGTAGGCCGCGTGCTTGCCGCTCGGCGAGCGATGCTGGGTATCGCGTTCCTCGCCCGCGAGGGAGCGCGCGGAGGAAAGCAGCGAGCGATAGAGGTCGAGATAGTCGTTCGCCATGCGCATGGCGGAGAAGCGCTGCACGAAGCGCTGACGAATTTTTTTGCGGTCGAGCGCGATAACGCCCGGCAACGCGGCGATCGCTTCCTCCACGGTTTCGACGATGGCGCCGGTGAGGCCGTCCTCGACGATTTCCGGCACGGAGCCGCCGCGAAACGCCAGAACCGGAGCGCCGCACGCCATGGCTTCGATCATGACAAGGCCGAACGGTTCCGGCCAGTCGATGGGAACCAGCAATGCAAGGGCGCCGCTCAGGAACCGCGCCTTCTCGCCGTCGCCGATCTCGCCGATAAACTCGACGCCGCCGCGCCCGATCAAGGGGCGAATTTCGGTTTCGAAATACTCGGCGTCGTTCTTGTCGACCTTGGCCGCGATCTTAAGCGGGAGCCCGGACCTGGCTGCGATCTCGATTGCGCGAACGAGCCCCTTCTCCGGGGAAATACGGCCGAGAAAGGCGAAATAGGTTTGGTCGACGGCGGCGGGCTTCAGGAGTTCGCAAGGGAGCCCGTGGTGGACGGTGCCGATCCAGTTGGCGTTGGGCAAGGGAAGCCGCTGAGCGTTCGATATCGAGACAAGCGGCGCATTGGGGAATGCATCGAAGACGGGTTGAAGCTCGGGAAGGTCCAGCCGCCCATGGAGGGTGGTGACAAACGGGGTGCGCTGCCTGGAGAAAAGGGAGAACGGATGATAATCCAGGTGAAAGTGGAGGAGGTCGAACTCCGGCGCGCGCCGCGCCACATGTTCGAGCATCAGCACATGCAAGGCGATCGGATCGCGGATAGCCGCTCCGTCGAGGCGCAACGCGCGCGGCCACATGGGTTCAAGCTTGGCGGCGGTGACGGAGTTGCCGCTGGCGAACAGGGTGACATCGTGTCCTTGTTCGACCAGAGCTTCGGTGAGCCAGGAAACCACGCGCTCGGTGCCGCCATAGAGCTTTGGGGGCACGGCCTCCATAAGCGGCGCGATTTGAGCGATTTGCATTCTCGTTCCCATGAACCTTCCTTCGGACCGATCGGTGTTATCGCTCATGAAGACCGATGAGACCGGCAGCGCAGCGCAGGGGCATCGCCAAGCGCATCCTATAGGGTTGGCGTCATCCACGCATAGAGTTGGAAACTGCTCAGTAATGGCTGCTTTCAGTGAAGCTAAGTCCGGCGGTTGAGCCTATGCGGCGCCTGAAAACTTGACGCGCTTCTCGTCATCCCGGCCAAGCGAAGCGCGAGCCGGGACCGTTGAGAACGCAGGCCGCGTTTTGTGCGGTCCCGGATAACGCCCCCGGCGTTTCCGGGACGGCGAGGGGTGAGCCGCGCTGCTTCCGGGACGGCGAGGGGGGCGCCGCGCGGCTTCCGGGGCGACATGGAAGGGGAGCGAAGACCCCGGTCAATAAAACGAACCGGACAGCCGTGGGCATGGCCCGGCCATGACGGCGTCGCGAATTATGCCGCCCCGGCTTGCTGGCCGAAAGATGCCCGCAGCGTTTGATCCCGGCGGAGCTTGTACGGCTCTCCGCTTACCGCCAGCGTCATCGGCTCGCCCTCTTCTAGCGTCGCTTCGAGACGGCGCTTATCCTGGTCTATCTCGATCTTGAGGCCGCGGCCGCGCCATTGAACGGCGAAGGCGAGACTGCGCCACGCCGCGGGCAGTTTCGGGTCGAGCGAAATGCCGTCCGCTTGCAGGGACAAGCCCGCGAAGCCCAGCACCGCCACCATCCAGTTCCCGCCGAGCGCCGCGATGTGGACGCCGCCGTCGATCCCCGCATGGCCATCCGAAAGATCGATCGCCGCGCTCTGCTGGAAATAGCGCAGAGCCTTTTCCGGCTCGCCGAGCCGCGCCGCGACGAGCCCGTGCATGGACGGGCTCAGCGAACTGCCATGGCCGCAGCGAGGCTCGTAGTACCGGAAGTTATCCGCCCCAGAGGCGCCGGGAAACTCTTCCGGCAAAAGCGCGAGCAGGGCCACCACATCGGCCTGCTTGATCACTTGGGATCGTTGCGTCCGGTCCCGCCCCAGCACCACGTCCATCGGCACGGTACGGCCCGCATAGGCAGCTAAATCGATGTCTTCGAGCCCGAAATACCCTTCGAACTCCTCGAAAAGCCCGGTCTTCGGATCGAGGCCGGCAGCGATTGTCTCCGCAACCGCGCGCCACTCGTTCAGCTCGGCTTCGCGAAGATCGAGGCGCGACGACAGCCGCGCCCAGTCCGTGGGCCAGCGCTCGCGCAACAGGGCCGCCACATCGAGCGCGCGCCGGATGTTCCAGCGCGCCATGACATTGGTGAAGGCGCTGTCGTCGATCGTCTCGTGATATTCGTCGGGTCCGATGACGCCCCGGATATGGCGGCGGCCGTCCGGCTCAAGCTTGGCGCGGCTGGACCAGAACCGGGCCGTCTCCAGAACGATCTCCGCGCCGGCGCAAAGGAGAAAACCGTCGTCCCCCGTCGCTTGCCAGTATTGCCAGACCGCGTAGGCGACGTCCGCGCTGATATGCTGCTCCTGCGCGCCGGACAGGATGGGAATGATCTGACGGTCCGGACCGATCGCCTGCTCCGGCGTCTTTTCCTCGCCCGTGTCGGCCGACTCCCAGGCATAGAAGGCGCCGCGCCAGCCGAAGCGGGCCGCTTTCGCCCGCGCGCCGTCGAGGGTGTGAAAGCGGTACATGAGCAGCGCGCGCGCCGCTTCGGGCCAAGTCAGGATGTAGAAGGGGAGCAGGTAGATCTCGGTGTCCCAGAAGACATGCCCGTGATAGTCGCCGCCGGTCAGCGCCCTCGCGCCGATCGACACGCGCTCGTCGCCGGGATCGGCCGCGCTGTTCAGGTGGTAGATGGCGAAGCGCAACGCCTGCTGTGCCGCCGGATCGCCTTCGACCTCGACGCCGCCGCGCCGCCAGCGGTCCGCCCACGCCGCCTCGTGGGCCGCCATCGCGCCGCGCCAGCCGGTTTTGCGCGCCACGCCAAGCTTTTCGCGCGCGAGCGGGCCTGGGTCGAACGCTTCGCTGTCGCTCCGCACGACGGAGACGGAGCGCTCGAAGCATACGACCTGTCCCGGACGGGATTTCCAGCGCCAGGACCATTTCAAGTCGCCGAGCGCGGACGCCGCGAGGTCCTCGCCGTCGACCTGGAGCGACGATGCGGCGGCGATGGCGAGGACTTTGCCCGAATGCCGTGTGCGCCATGCGCCGAGATCTTGACCGAGCCGTTCGGATAGGAGCCCGAGGTTGAGCCCTTCGAACGACGCTTCCAGTTCGATTTCGGTTTCTCCCTCTTCGATCCGCAGACGGATCAGTTGCTGCCCGGCCGCGCGCTCGCTCAGCGAAACGAAGCGCAAGGTGCGCATGCTCAGCTTCACCTCGGGCGCTTTCAAATCCTTGAATTCGCTCAGCAAGGCGCCGCGCCTCACGTCGAGCGTCATGCGATGCGACGACACCGCGCACGGATGGTGCGCCAAAGGTCCGCTCGGCAGCAGGATGCGGACTTTCAGCCAGTCGGCGGCGGGGACAAGCTCCGGCTTCGTCTCCTCTCCGTCGGGGTTGTCGAACAATCCGGCCACATAGGTGCGCGGGGGAACGACCCAGCGCGCGCCCCTTGTCGTCGCGCGCGCGCCCCTTATGCCCATGAAACCGTTGCTGATCGCGAAGCGCGACTCGATGCTGCTCTCGCGAAGCGGATCGTAGCCTTCCGCGGTGAGAACCCAGGCTGGGTCGGCGGTAGGCTCCAAAGCGTCGTCCATTGTCTTCCTTCCGGTCATGATGGCTTGCGCGAAAGCCGCCCAGCGGCAAGATCGTCGATTGCGACTTCATCGAGGCTCGTCACCACCACATCCGCTCCGGCCGCCCATAAGACGGCCTCGTCTCCGCGCCGGGCGACGCCGAGAGCCGTCATGCCGCCGGCGCGCGCGGCCCGCATGCCGGCGGGCGCGTCCTCGGCGACGAAGCAGGACGCGGGCTCCATCTTCAACCCCTTGGCGGCCAGCAGGAATATCGCCGGGTCCGGCTTGCCGCGCGGCAAATCCCAGCCGGGCGCATTCACGGCGAACATATCGAGCAGACTTTTGCCGGAGGCGAGGCGGATCGCCTTCATCATGCCGTTGGCGTTTTTCGAGGACGACGCGGCGGCCATCGGCCAACCCAATGCGGCGATGGCCTGAACGAGGCGGAGCGCGTCGGGAAAGGCGGCGACGCTGCCGGCGTGGATCAGCTCTTCGAGCCGCTTCTGCTTCCGCTCGGCATAGGCGGCCGCTTGCCCCGCCGCGTTGGGAACGCCCAACGCCTCCAGCGCCGCCACGGCGCCCGCGAGGCGCGGTTTGCCCGCCACCTTATCCTCGTACATGTCGGAGGTGAAACGAGCCGGATCGGCGAAACCTTTAAGCGCCTCCCGCCAGGCGCGCTCATGGGGGGAGGCGAGCAGGACGCCGTCGACATCGAAAATCGCCGCCCTCAGCTTCTGGAGACGGGGTATGCGTTGGATCGGCAGGACGGAAACGCTCATGATTTCGCTCGCTGGTTCATTCGGCGCCGCGCGACGCCGGCGCGGCATTCCAAAGCTCTATGACGCGCGTCCCGGGGCGCCTGGCCTCGTGGCCGAGAATGCTGAGCGAGGCCGGTCCCAGCGCGAAGTGCTGGCCTTCGATAACCGGCGCTCCGATCCATCGCGCGGCGAGGGCGCATCCAAATTGGCGATGCGAGAAGAGCGCGACGGCGCCTTCCAGCCCTTGAAGTTGCGCGATAAACCGCGTGAAGTCTCGGCGAGCGATGCTGGGTATCGCGTTCCTCGCCCGCGAGGGATCGCGCCGGGCTCAGCAGCGAGCGATAGAGGTCGAGATAGTCGTTCGCCATGCGCATGGCGGAGAAGCGCTGCACGAAGCGCTGACGAATTTTTTTGCGGTCGAGCGCGATAACGCCCGGCAACGCGGCGATCGCTTCCTCCACGGTTTCGACGATGGCGCCGGTGAGGCCGTCCTCGACGATTTCCGGCACGGAGCCGCCGCGAAACGCCAGAACCGGAGCGCCGCACGCCATGGCTTCGATCATGACAAGGCCGAACGGTTCCGGCCAGTCGATGGGAACCAGCAATGCAAGGGCGCCGCTCAGGAACCGCGCCTTCTCGCCGTCGCCGATCTCGCCGATAAACTCGACGCCGCCGCGCCCGATCAAGGGGCGAATTTCGGTTTCGAAATACTCGGCGTCGTTCTTGTCGACCTTGGCCGCGATCTTAAGCGGGAGCCCGGACCTGGCTGCGATCTCGATTGCGCGAACGAGCCCCTTCTCCGGGGAAATACGGCCGAGAAAGGCGAAATAGGTTTGGTCGACGGCGGCGGGCTTCAGGAGTTCGCAAGGGAGCCCGTGGTGGACGGTGCCGATCCAGTTGGCGTTGGGCAAGGGAAGCCGCTGAGCGTTCGATATCGAGACAAGCGGCGCATTGGGGAATGCATCGAAGACGGGTTGAAGCTCGGGAAGGTCCAGCCGCCCATGGAGGGTGGTGACAAACGGGGTGCGCTGCCTGGAGAAAAGGGAGAACGGATGATAATCCAGGTGAAAGTGGAGGAGGTCGAACTCCGGCGCGCGCCGCGCCACATGTTCGAGCATCAGCACATGCAAGGCGATCGGATCGCGGATAGCCGCTCCGTCGAGGCGCAACGCGCGCGGCCACATGGGTTCAAGCTTGGCGGCGGTGACGGAGTCGCCGCTGGCGAACAGGGTGACATCGTGTCCTTGTTCGACCAGAGCTTCGGTGAGCCAGGAAACCACGCGCTCGGTGCCGCCATAGAGCTTTGGGGGCACGGCCTCCATAAGCGGCGCGATTTGAGCGATTCGCATTCTCGTTCCCATGAACCTTCCTTCGGACCGATCGGTGTTATCGCTCATGAAGACCGATGAGACCGGCAGCGCAGCGCAGGGGCATCGCCAAGCGCATCCTATAGGGTTGGCGTCATCCACGCATAGAGTCGGAAACTGCTCAGTAATGGCTGCTTTCAGTGAAGCTAAGTCCGGCGGTTGAGCCTATGCGGCGCCTGAAAACTTGACGCGCTTCTCGTCATCCCGGCCAAGCGAAGCGCGAGCCGGGACCGTTGAGAACGCAGGCCGCGTTTTGTGCGGTCCCGGATAACGCCCCCGGCGTTTCCGGGACGGCGAGGGGTGAGCCGCGCTGCTTCCGGGACGGCGAGGGGGGCGCCGCGCGGCTTCCGGGGCGACATGGAAGGGGAGCGAAGACCCCGGTCAATAAAACGAACCGGACAGCCGTGGGCATGGCCCGGCCATGACGGCGTCGCGAATTATGCCGCCCCGGCTTGCTGGCCGAAAGATGCCCGCAGCGTTTGATCCCGGCGGAGCTTGTACGGCTCTCCGCTTACCGCCAGCGTCATCGGCTCGCCCTCTTCTAGCGTCGCTTCGAGACGGCGCTTATCCTGGTCTATCTCGATCTTGAGGCCGCGGCCGCGCCATTGAACGGCGAAGGCGAGACTGCGCCACGCCGCGGGCAGTTTCGGGTCGAGCGAAATGCCGTCCGCTTGCAGGGACAAGCCCGCGAAGCCCAGCACCGCCACCATCCAGTTCCCGCCGAGCGCCGCGATGTGGACGCCGCCGTCGATCCCCGCATGGCCATCCGAAAGATCGATCGCCGCGCTCTGCTGGAAATAGCGCAGAGCCTTTTCCGGCTCGCCGAGCCGCGCCGCGACGAGCCCGTGCATGGACGGGCTCAGCGAACTGCCATGGCCGCAGCGAGGCTCGTAGTACCGGAAGTTATCCGCCCCAGAGGCGCCGGGAAACTCTTCCGGCAAAAGCGCGAGCAGGGCCACCACATCGGCCTGCTTGATCACTTGGGATCGTTGCGTCCGGTCCCGCCCCAGCACCACGTCCATCGGCACGGTACGGCCCGCATAGGCAGCTAAATCGATGTCTTCGAGCCCGAAATACCCTTCGAACTCCTCGAAAAGCCCGGTCTTCGGATCGAGGCCGGCAGCGATTGTCTCCGCAACCGCGCGCCACTCGTTCAGCTCGGCTTCGCGAAGATCGAGGCGCGACGACAGCCGCGCCCAGTCCGTGGGCCAGCGCTCGCGCAACAGGGCCGCCACATCGAGCGCGCGCCGGATGTTCCAGCGCGCCATGACATTGGTGAAGGCGCTGTCGTCGATCGTCTCGTGATATTCGTCGGGTCCGATGACGCCCCGGATATGGCGGCGGCCGTCCGGCTCAAGCTTGGCGCGGCTGGACCAGAACCGGGCCGTCTCCAGAACGATCTCCGCGCCGGCGCAAAGGAGAAAACCGTCGTCCCCCGTCGCTTGCCAGTATTGCCAGACCGCGTAGGCAACGTCCGCGCTGATATGCTGCTCCTGCGCGCCGGACAGGATGGGAATGATCTGACGGTCCGGACCGATCGCCTGCTCCGGCGTCGTTTCCTCGCCCGTGTCGGCCGACTCCCAGGCATAGAAGGCGCCGCGCCAGCCGAAGCGGGCCGCTTTCGCCCGCGCGCCGTCGAGGGTGTGAAAGCGGTACATGAGCAGCGCGCGCGCCGCTTCGGGCCAAGTCAGGATGTAGAAGGGGAGCAGGTAGATCTCGGTGTCCCAGAAGACATGCCCGTGATAGTCGCCGCCGGTCAGCGCCCTCGCGCCGATCGACACGCGCTCGTCGCCGGGATCGGCCGCGCTGTTCAGGTGGTAGATGGCGAAGCGCAACGCCTGCTGTGCCGCCGGATCGCCTTCGACCTCGACGCCGCCGCGCCGCCAGCGGTCCGCCCACGCCGCCTCGTGGGCCGCCATCGCGCCGCGCCAGCCGGTTTTGCGCGCCACGCCAAGCTTTTCGCGCGCGAGCGGGCCTGGGTCGAACGCTTCGCTGTCGCTCCGCACGACGGAGACGGAGCGCTCGAAGCATACGACCTGTCCCGGACGGGATTTCCAGCGCCAGGACCATTTCAAGTCGCCGAGCGCGGACGCCGCGAGGTCCTCGCCGTCGACCTGGAGCGACGATGCGGCGGCGATGGCGAGGACTTTGCCCGAATGCCGTGTGCGCCATGCGCCGAGATCTTGACCGAGCCGTTCGGATAGGAGCCCGAGGTTGAGCCCTTCGAACGACGCTTCCAGTTCGATTTCGGTTTCTCCCTCTTCGATCCGCAGACGGATCAGTTGCTGCCCGGCCGCGCGCTCGCTCAGCGAAACGAAGCGCAAGGTGCGCATGCTCAGCTTCACCTCGGGCGCTTTCAAATCCTTGAATTCGCTCAGCAAGGCGCCGCGCCTCACGTCGAGCGTCATGCGATGCGACGACACCGCGCACGGATGGTGCGCCAAAGGTCCGCTCGGCAGCAGGATGCGGACTTTCAGCCAGTCGGCGGCGGGGACAAGCTCCGGCTTCGTCTCCTCTCCGTCGGGGTTGTCGAACAATCCGGCCACATAGGTGCGCGGGGGAACGACCCAGCGCGCGCCCCTTGTCGTCGCGCGCGCGCCCCTTATGCCCATGAAACCGTTGCTGATCGCGAAGCGCGACTCGATGCTGCTCTCGCGAAGCGGATCGTAGCCTTCCGCGGTGAGAACCCAGGCTGGGTCGGCGGTAGGCTCCAAAGCGTCGTCCATTGTCTTCCTTCCGGTCATGATGGCTTGCGCGAAAGCCGCCCAGCGGCAAGATCGTCGATTGCGACTTCATCGAGGCTCGTCACCACCACATCCGCTCCGGCCGCCCATAAGACGGCCTCGTCTCCGCGCCGGGCGACGCCGAGAGCCGTCATGCCGCCGGCGCGCGCGGCCCGCATGCCGGCGGGCGCGTCCTCGGCGACGAAGCAGGACGCGGGCTCCATCTTCAACCCCTTGGCGGCCAGCAGGAATATCGCCGGGTCCGGCTTGCCGCGCGGCAAATCCCAGCCGGGCGCATTCACGGCGAACATATCGAGCAGACTTTTGCCGGAGGCGAGGCGGATCGCCTTCATCATGCCGTTGGCGTTTTTCGAGGACGACGCGGCGGCCATCGGCCAACCCAATGCGGCGATGGCCTGAACGAGGCGGAGCGCGTCGGGAAAGGCGGCGACGCTGCCGGCGTGGATCAGCTCTTCGAGCCGCTTCTGCTTCCGCTCGGCATAGGCGGCCGCTTGCCCCGCCGCGTTGGGAACGCCCAACGCCTCCAGCGCCGCCACGGCGCCCGCGAGGCGCGGTTTGCCCGCCACCTTATCCTCGTACATGTCGGAGGTGAAACGAGCCGGATCGGCGAAACCTTTAAGCGCCTCCCGCCAGGCGCGCTCATGGGGGGAGGCGAGCAGGACGCCGTCGACATCGAAAATCGCCGCCCTCAGCTTCTGGAGACGGGGTATGCGTTGGATCGGCAGGACGGAAACGCTCATGATTTCGCTCGCTGGTTCATTCGGCGCCGCGCGACGCCGGCGCGGCATTCCAAAGCTCTATGACGCGCGTCCCGGGGCGCCTGGCCTCGTGGCCGAGAATGCTGAGCGAGGCCGGACCCAGCGCGAAGTGCTGGCCTTCGATAACCGGCGCCCCGATCCATCGCGCGGCGAGGGCGCATCCAAATTGCCGATGCGAGAAGAGCGCGACGGCGCCTTCCAGCCCTTGAAGTTGCGCGATAAGCCGGTCGGCGCGGGCGGTTTCGCCGTGCCGGATGAAGTACAGCTGAAGCAGCTTTTGGCTGGCGGTCATCCTAAATCCAGCCGTTGAAGGCAAGCAAGGCGCCGTGGCGTCCTCCCCGCGAAGGTGGGGACCCAGTCATCGCCGTGCCATATCGTTGAACACATCTCCCAATACCTGGGTTCCCGCCGGAGTTTAGCCCCGCGCAGGCAGGGCCGGGAATGACGCCGCGGCGTCATCGAGGGCGCAAGCGGCTCACCCTTCGCGAAAAATAATGGCGGCTGCGCAGGCGGCGATCGAACACCGACAGCAGGCGGCGGCTTCCGGGCGCGGCGCCCATGCAGCCGACGCTAGCGGATTTCCACGAGATTCATAGCCTCGGAAAGTGCTCATCCATTTTCGCTTTCGAGGGGCCGAATCATGCGGAGGCAGGGCGCGACGCGACGTTCAAGGCCGAGGCGCGGACGGCGCGGTTGTGGCGATCGCCGGATTTGGCGAGAATGGCGATCGTGGCCGTGAGAGGTCTCCTCGATGGAAAAGCGCTGTGCTCAACCTTGCATTGAGGTTGACGGCGCGCTCGCGATCGGCGAGCAAGGGGACATCTGAGAAGGGGATGGAGCGGCGGAAACGCTCCATCGAAGACGCCGGCGGCGCGAGCGCAAGCGGTTCGACCGTTGCCGGCGAAGCAGAATTAGAACCGCACCGCCCTCGATTTCGGAGAAATCGCGACGTGAAACGAGACCTTCCTCTGCTTCGGGCCTGGGTGCCGGTCGTCGTCTGGAGCGCAATCATCGTGCTTGAATTGATGTTCGGTTCCGCGGCGAACACGGGAGGCCTCTTGGAAAAGCTCGCCGGCTGGTCCTTCGGTCAGGTCGATCCGGCGAGGTTCGACGCGTTTCATCACATCTTGCGCAAGGCCGGGCACTTTATCGGCTATGGCGTCCTTGGGTATCTTTGTTTTCGCGCCTTTCTTCAGACTCTGCGGCGCATGCCGCCCATGACCGGCGCCGCCCTTGCAATCCTCTGCGCCTCTTTCGCCGCCGCCCTGGACGAATTGCATCAAAGCTTCACGCCCGGTCGAGAGGGCCAGTTCCAGGATGTGGCGCTGGATGCCTCCGGCGCGGTTGCGCTCGTGTGTTTGGCCACGACGCTCATCGTTCGCCGCCACATGAATCCGCTGGGCGCGGGAACGCTCGGTCACAAAGGTGAATAGCGGCTCCGGCAAGGACGGCCGCGCCGCCGGTCTCTATGCGGCGGCGCTGGCGCACGCGCCGTCTATCGGCGACCACATGCGCATCCCCGGTTCGCAGGGCTTCGACGGCGGCGTCCACGAAGCGCGGGCGCTCATCGAGCAGGCCTCCGCGTCCGGCGCCGGCGATGCGCGTGTGCAGGCCGCGCGCGGAAACATCTTTCTGCGAGGCGGCTTCGTCGATCTGGCGCGGGATGCCTACGACCGCGCCGCATTGCTCGACCCGCGCGATGCGGCGTCGCGCTACGCGCTGGCGGAGATCGCCACCGTGATGGGCGACGAGGCGACGGCGCGGATCCGGTTCGACGAAGCCTTCGCGCGCCAGCGGCTCTTCTCGCCGCCAAGCCCGCGGGCCGGGTCGAAGCACGCGCTCGTCCTCGGTCTGGCGGGACCCTGGCCGCGCAACATGCCGCTCGACTTTGTGGTCGACGATGCGCGCTGGACCCTCCATCGCTGGTTTCTGCCCGACCCGGAGCGGGCGGCGCGCGCCATCCCGCGCGTCGACCTGATCGTGAACGCGCTTGGCGACAGCGCCGCCGCCGCCGCCGCGCTGGCCGACGCGCAAGCGATCCTCGCGGCGCACGCCGATGTGCCGTCGATCAACGCGCCCGGGCGATTGCGCGGGCTCGGACGCGATCGGCTGGCGCTGACGCTCGCCGGCATTCCGGGCGTGCGCGTGCCGGAGGCGCGGCGCGTGACGCACGCGGCGCTCGCCGCCAGCGGCGGCGATGTCGAGGGGCTCGGCTATCCGTTGCTGGCGCGCCCCATCGACACCCATGGCGGACGCGGGCTCGAACGGCTCGACCATCCGGGCGAGTTGCCGGCTTATCTCGCGCGCACGAACGCCGGCGCCTACGATTGCTCGGCCTATGTCGATTACCGCGGCCCCGGCGGCTGGTTCCGCAAGCTGCGCATCATGTTCATCGACGGCGTGGCCTACCCGTATCACCTCGCCGTCGACGACCGCTGGATGATCCACTACTACCGCACGGCGACGACGGCGACGCCTTGGATGCACGGCGAAGAGGCGCGCTTTCTTGCCGAGCCGGAGCGAGTCGTCGCCGGGTGGCATGAAGCCGTGCCCGCCATCGCCGCCGCGCTCGGGCTCGACTATGTTGGGATCGACTGCGCGCAACTGCCCGGCGGAACGCTGCTGGTCTTCGAGGCCGATTCGGCGATGCTCGTCCACGCGCTCGATGAGACGGAGGCCGGCCGGGCGAAGCGGGCCGGGGTCGGCCGCATTCGCGCCGCGCTGATGGCGCTGTTCGACCGCCGCGCCGCCGCCGCGAACCGCTGACGCGACGCGCCCGGCCGCGAGGAAAGCCTTGCGCCCAATCGCGGATCGCGTTGGCGGAGGCGCCACACTAGATAATTTCGTCGTCCTGTTCTAAACCGCCGGGACGGCGCGCAAGGCGCCGCTACGGAGCTTTCATTATGAAATGGCATCACACTTTAGCTTATTTCTTTGGAGCCGCCTTCCTCACAAACGCCATCCCGCATTTCGTGATGGGGGCGACCGGGCATCCTTTTCAAAGTCCATTCGCAACCCCGCCGGGAGAAGGGCTATCGAGCGCGGAGGTCAACGTGCTTTGGGGGTTCTTTAACGCCGTTATCGCTTACCTGCTGCTCGCCCGCGTTGGAAACTTCGAACTCCGCAAGACCCTGCACGCACTTACCGCTGGGCTTGGCGCGCTCCTCATGGGAATTTTGCTGGCCCGGGCCTTCGGCCGGTTTTACGGAGGCGTCTGACGCGGGATCGTGTGGAGGGGGCGAGGCCGAAAACGGACCATCGCGCCGATTTTTGAGAGCGCCCGCTATCGCCTGGAAAGTGCCCTACGAGCAGGAGTATTCTCAAAGAGCAGACGTTCTGTTTTACAAAATGGCGAGTGGAGAAATGCCAGCCGGACTCGCAAACCGGTTGACTATTGAAAATAGAGGGAAATACCATGTTGACCTTGCTTGGGCACATGCGGAGGCAGTAGGTATTGAGGAAGCAAACCGCCAGCGTGCCTCTGAAATGATGATACAGACTGGTCTGCAAATGATGGCAACACCACCTCAATCTCAATTCTCTACCGCAAACTGCTCATGGGTTGGGAATAATGTGAATTGTGTCTCCAGCCGATAACCTATGGAGATTTATTTCCCATGACAGCAGCAGAATATGTATATTCGGTAGTGTCTCACAAAAGCATTTCATAACCCACCAAACTAGACGCCAACCTTCCGCCTATGCTATGCTTAGCGTAAAGCATATAGGAAAGCAATCAATGCCCAAAGGCCCCAAAGGCGAAAAGCGCCCCGCTGACGTTATAGCAAATGCCGTCAAGGTAATGAGGATCGCGACCGGCGAGGAAGAGGAAGAGTACGATACTCCTGAGGCGAAAGGCAAAGACCCCGCCGCCGTCTCTATGGGACAGCGAGGAGGGAAAGCGCGCGCCGAGAAAATGACGCCAGAGCGACGCGCGGAGATTGCTAAGAAGGCGGCTAAGGCTAGGTGGAAGCCTTAGCCTTCTTTGGTGGGTTGATCATCGCGGCATCTAACCAAACTCCTTCTGGAGCGTCATCAGGTGCCTTTTGTATTCCAATGTGCGAGATAGCAAAGATTGCGCCTGGCGCTACCTGATCAAGGGATTGACCAAAATTCCCAGGCGTAACCGCGAAGTTCGCCATAAGTATCCATTTGCCTTCGCGGACACCGGACTTCCTAATCAGCATTTCAAGGAGTTCTTTAGTGCTGAACTGATATTGGCTTATCTCTGGCATCTCCGTCTCTATAGCGATGCAATTGAAAGGGTCTTACCGCCAAGCGAAGGCAGCGCTAGTGGGTCGGTTGATGTCTGAATGTGGTATGTTTCAGTCGTCCTAAGCGCGGCCACAAAACCCTTAAGCGCGCCCACTGCGAATATCGCCGACCTCTCCCCAACGTTCTCAGCGAGGCTGGCAAGAATGAATTGATTGAGACTAACGCCATCGCGTGCAGCTAGATGCGCCGCCTTCTTGTGAAGGCTCTTGGGCATCCGAACAACCAACTTTCCACTGAAGTTTGTACCCTCTATGGGATCTGGAACCGTTTGGCCCTTGGCTAAGACGACATCCAACCAACTCAGGGCGACCTCTTCTAATTTAGCCAACGCTTCAGATGCCGTGTCGGCAAGCGCAATGCACCCCGGAAACTCAATGATTTCCGCACGAAAGCTGCCGTCCGGTTCAGGCATAACCACCCGTCCATACGGCTTTCTAAGGATTTTAGCTGGCGTCGCCATTCTCACTCTCACTCTCTTCTTCTGCGTCTGAGTCGCCTTCAAGTTCCAACTTGAACTCCCACGCATGTATGTCGTCCTCAAGCTGGTTCAAAATGCTATTCCTTGTTCCAATGGGAATATCCTTCCCCCCGTGATGAGGAATGGAAACTGGAAAAAGGTCATTAAACTCAATACTTTCATAAACAGGCTCTTTGCCGCGCTTCGCTTTCCGCCTGCCGAGGCGCTTGGCCAAGCTCGCGATGTTCTCTGCCTTTTGCGGAGACAAGCGCATCTGCAAAAGCTCACGTTTAAGCTTGTCTAGTTTCTTGCGATTCATGATACTATATGCGATACCACACTTGAATCGAAAAGTGGAGTCCGCCTTAAAAAAATGTAACGGCGGCAAATTGTTGTGCTTGACACTAAGCATCCCTTATGGAGCAACGGCGCCTAGGCAATTTGTCAGCGTTATTACCTGCATAATCATCCTTGACGGCCGAGCTTTAGACGCGCATTGTGCTTAAATCTTTGATTGCGACGGGGTTACACCATGCCACCCGTCAACGGCAATAAGCCAAATCGGCCGGAACTCGCGAAACGTTTACGCACATTAGCCGCGACATTAACCAATCTTTCCGAGGATGATCCTCGCTTCTCCGAAATTGCCGAAAGGCTTCGGAAGGAGATCAGGGATATTGCGGCCCTCATCCGGTCCCTATAGCCAGCCCCGCCCCCGCCGCCCATCAAGATCGCGGACAACGCGCCAAAGCACGCCGCTGAACTCGCCCGGCCTCATTCCGGTAACTTCAAAACCGCGGCATTGGCGAGGTTTGTTGCGCATGCGGGCGAGTGCGCGCCTTATCGTTCGAACTTCTCGAACCGTAAGGCTGCCGCCGAATTTCGTATCGCCGCGTATGGTTAAAATCGGCACGGGTTAACGCTCGCAAGCGAGGACGGCGCACCTTACGAAATCGGGCGCGCGCCTTACGAAAAATGCAAAAAACCCGGATTCGACGCGAAAAAAGCGAGTCGGAAATCCTAGTTAACGGTTCGATTCTTGCGCGCGTTAACCGAGAATCGTAACCTGGGATTGTCGCCGGAGCGATCCGCAATCGTTTTTCTTGCGGCGCCGGAAGCGGAATTTCCGTTTAAAATCAGCATAGTAGCCCCGTTTAACGCGTCCGCAAGGCGCTTTGCGCTATGATGACAATAATGAGGGGAAAGGGACAAAAAAGCCCGAACTGGCGTAACCTAAATCGGAGGCGCCAGGGTTAACGGGCGGTAAACGGGCGGCGCCCCTCGCAGGCGCCAACCCCCCACAAGCGGCCCCGTTCGCGCTCGCGATAATTTGCGCCGCCCCTTTATGATGCACTGCGAAAAGCTACTAGCCAATTTCGCGCGCTCATGCCACCTTGGCGGGACCGAACACGCTCGCCTCGCGCGCCAAAACGCCATAGGAGAAGGGCATGAGCAAATCACCCGGCCACCCCTCGCGATTCGCCAAATCGCACGGCTCCGCCACGCTCACATTGCACGGCGCCCAATACGAATTCCCCGTCTATTCCGGCAGCATAGGCCCGGATGTCGTCGACATTTCAAGCCTCTACAGCAAGGCTGGCGTCTTCACCTACGACCCCGGCTTCACCTCGTCGGCCTCGTGCAAATCCGACATCACCTTCATCGACGGCGACAAGGGCGTGCTGCTCTATCGCGGCTATCCCATCGACGCGCTCGCCGAGCACGGCTCGTTCCTCGAAACCTGTCATCTCCTGCTCTACGGGGAGCTGCCGAACAAGCAGCAATACCGCCACTTCAAGAACCGCATCACCTATCACACCATGATCCACGAGCAGATGAACCGGTTCTTCTCCGGTTTCCGCCGTGACGCGCATCCCATGGCCGTGATGGTTGGCACCGTTGGCGCGCTGTCCGCCTTCTATCACGACTTCATCGACATCAACGATCCGGTGCAGCGCGATCTCGCCTCCCTTCGCATGATCGCGAAGATGCCGACCATTGCGGCGACCGCGTTCAAATATTCCATCGGCCAGCCCTTCATCTATCCGCGCAACGAGCTCGATTACGCCGCGAACTTCCTCCACATGATGTTCGCGGTGCCGTGCGAGGAATACAAGGTGAACCCCGTGCTCGCCCGCGCGCTCGACCGCATTCTCATCCTGCATGCGGATCACGAGCAGAACGCCTCCACCTCGACGGTGCGGCTCGCCGGCTCGTCTGGCGCGAACCCGTTCGCCTGCATCGCGGCGGGCATCGCCTGTCTTTGGGGTCCGGCCCATGGCGGCGCCAACGAGGCCGCGCTGAAGATGCTGATGGAGATCGGCACGGTGGACCGCATCCCCGAATTCATCAAGCGCGCGAAGGACAAGTCCAGCAACTTCCGGCTCTCCGGCTTCGGCCACCGCGTCTACAAGAACTACGATCCGCGCGCCCGCGTCATGCAGAAGACCTGCAAGGAGGTGCTCGATATCGTGGGCGTCAAGAACGACCCGCTGCTCCAGGTCGCGATGGAGCTGGAGCGCATCGCGCTCGAAGACGATTATTTCATCGAGAAAAAGCTCTATCCCAATATCGACTTCTACTCCGGCATCACGTTGAAGGCGCTCGGCTTCCCGACCTCGATGTTCACCGTGCTGTTCGCGGTGGCGCGCACCGTGGGCTGGATCGCGCAGTGGAAGGAGATGATCTCCGACGCCGAGCAGAAGATCGGGCGGCCGCGCCAGCTCTATATAGGCGACAAGGCGCGCGACTATGTGAGGCTCGACGCGCGGCCGTAAGCAGGCTCCGGCAGACCGGCCAACGGCGGCGCCCCGCGCCGCTGGTTTATCTCGCAAACTCGATGACCGCGCCTGAAGCTCGCCGGTCCGATCGCTAAACCTCAAGCACGATCTTGCCCATGTGCGCGTTCGTTTCCATGTGCCGGTGCGCGTCCGCGGCCTCAGCGAGCGGGAAGGCCTTGTCGATGACGATCTTGATCGCTCCGCTTTCGAGGAGCGGCCATACCTTCTCCTCCAGCTCTCGCGCGAGCCGAGCCTTGAACGCGGGCGAGCGCGGCCTGAGCGTCGATCCCGTCAGCGTCAGGCGCTTCAGCATCAGCGGCATGAGGTCGAGCTGCACTTTCGCGCCCTTCAGGAACGCGATCTGGACGATGCGGCCATCCTCGGCGGCGCAGGCGATGTCGTCCTGCACATAGGCGCCGCCCACCATGTCGAGAATGACGTTGACGCCGCGGCCGCCCGTCAGCTCCTTTATCTCCTTCGCAAAGGCGTGCGTCCTGTAGTTGATGGCCCGCTCGGCGCCGAGGCTCTCGCAATAGGCGCATTTCTCGTCGCTGCCGGCGGTTGCGAACACGCGCGCCCCGAAATGCCTGGCGAGCTGAATTGCGGTCGAACCGATGCCGCTAGAACCGCCATGGACAAGAAAGCTTTCGCTTGGCTTCAGTGCTCCGCGCTCGAAAACATTATGCCAGACGGTCATGAAGGTCTCGGGAATGCATGCTGCTTCTGCCATGCCAAGGCCTTTCGGCGCCCGGATGCAGGCGCCTTCGTGGGCGATGGCGTATTCCGCATAACCGCCCCCGGCGGTCAGCGCCGCCACCGTGTCGCCCAGGCGCCAGCAGGTCACACCCTCGCCCAGCGCCGCGACCTCTCCCGCGACCTCAAGGCCCGGAATGTTCGAGGCGCCGGGCGGCGGCGGATAGAGGCCCATGCGCTGAAGAACATCCGGCCGGTTGACGCCCGCGGCTGCGACCTTGATTAGGACTTCTTCGGGGCGTGGCGCCGGCGCCGGAAGCTCCGTGAGGGTAAGGACGTCCGGCCCGCCCGGCTCGCGGATTACGATTGTCTTCATGGCTTCTCCTTCGGCGTGAGTCCGGAAAGTCTCAAGCCCGTCAGAGCTTTACCGGACATTAAGGGGATTTTGCTAATCTTTAAAAACGTAAGCTGGGTCGACCCGAAAAAACCTCCACAAACTTTTTGAGCCGCGTCCTTGATGCGGCTCTTTTTTTTGCTACAAGTCCATGTGTCGGCGCTTCCGTCTTTATCTTTCGAAAGGAAGTTGCTGTTACGCTTGTGTTCCTAGTTCGGTGGCGTCTGGCTCCCTGTTATGCGTGTGGCGGAATGGTATGAATAGCTCCCGCGTTCCTCAACAACTCCCAAATTGCGCTCTCTTGTCATTCGGCGACCGTTTCACGACATCGCCGCGATTCACGAGCCTTTTCCGAGAGGGCATGGACCTCGTCGAGGAGACAGCCGAATATCTCGACGGAGCGGGAAGGGCTGAATTGAGGCTGCTGACGCCGCCCGCAAGCCAAGCCTACACCTCGGAGAGCATTCGCCTGACAACCCGGCTGACGCAGCTTGCCTCTTGGCTGCTGGTGCGCCGCGCGATCGCGGCGGGCGAAATCACTGCGGCTGAGGCGCATAATCACAGGCATCGGGTTGCTCTTTCGCCGCAGAGCTCCGTTCGTCCCGACGGCTTCGACGCGCTGCCGGAGACATTCAAGAAGCTCATCTCGGAGAGTCATCGCCTTCACGACAGGATCCTGCGGCTGGAGCGCATCTTAGAGGACAGCTCAATCCCCGCCAATGAAAGCGCTTCGCCTGTGGATGGCCAAGTCGCCCGCATAAGGCTGGCGTTTCCCGCGGCCTGAGCAAGCGCCCGCTATTTCTTGAAGAACGCGCTGGCCGCGTCTTTGTGCGCGTCCTTGTGCTTGATCGTCGCTTCGGCGCGAGCGATCTCTTCTTTCAGAAGCGCGATGTAGGCATGCAAATCCGCAACGGAATATGCCGACAGGTCCCTTTGCTTCGCGGGCTGCTTTCGCGGCTCAAGATCGTCGATGTCCATGTCTTGCCTCTTTAGCGGTATGCTGAAAAACGATGCCGCCCATGGTTCGACAAGCTCACCATGAGGTCTAGGCTATTGAAATCGCACGGCCTTAGCCTGTCGAAGGATGAAGCACGGAATCCTACCCACTCCATCATCCTATTCAATCGAACGCATTTTGTCAGCGGGAGGCCGGCTCGGCCTCACCCGGCGCGGCCAAAGCCGCCTGCCCGCTCGCCGGCTGGATCAATACTTCGGATTGTGAAGCGTCGGAGGCGGCGTCCGGTTGCGCCGCCGCGTTTGTGGGATAGCCGCCGCCCGTGAATTGCAGCCGCACGACCTTGCCGGCGCCCGTTCTCACGATGAGGTCGCGCCAGCCCGCATTCGAGCCCGGGCCCGCGGCGACCGGCGGCTTCACGCCGACGATCTGCGAGATTGGCCGGAAGCCGACGTTGCTCGGCTCGAAGACGACGAGCGTGCAGCCCTGGGGCGAGCACCAATCCTGCCCGGTGAAAAGCACAAGCGCCTTGGCGCGTCCGTCGCTGTTGAGATCGGCGCCGGCCTGATCGAAGGGGCTTTCCTTTTTCTTCTTGGTCAGGCGCAGGCGCTCGGCGGCCTTGGCGACTTCGTCCTGGTTGACGGACATTGCCACGGTTTGGGGCGCGCCCTTTCTCGGAGCGAGCGCGACAGGGGCGCCATCCGGCGCGACAGGCGTCACAATGCTCTCGGGCTTTTCGCTTGAGCCGCCGCAGGCCACAAGCGCGCATGCCGCTACGCTCGCGAAAACCAACGCTTGCGCTGCACGAAGCGAGATCCCGGGCACAGTATGCATCTGAGACGGCATGGGCCTGAAATAGCGCCGCCCGCAAGGCCAAACTATGGCTTGCGGCGGCGCGACTTTGCTTGCGGCGTCGCGAGACGGCTTGAGCCGCCGCTGCGATCCAGGCGGAGTTTATACCCCCGGCATCCGAGCCAGGGCTCGAAATGACGGCTAAGCGTCCTGTCCCGCAACGGCGGGAAGGCGCGGCGGCGGCTGGGGCTGCGCCGTCTCGGAAACGATTTCGATCTTGTCGTAGACCGGCATGAGCGCCGGGGCGCCCCGGGGGCCGTCCAGATCGATCTCCTCGAATTCCGGCGCCGTGAATGCCTTCCTGGCCTTCACGCTCCAGTTCCACAGGGCTTCCGCCGGGATGGGCAGCACCAGGAACCAATGCTCCAGGATGCCCAGGGCGAGGATGACGATGTAGAAAGTGAATGCCAAAAGCTCGAAGGGATCGCGTTGTATCTCGATGGCCTTGTGCCAAAGAACTGCGATCGCCACGGTCGAGACGGTGATGGACACAGGAAAGAGCAGGTTCATCGCGCGCTTCTTGAGAAAGCTCCCAATATAGCGAAGATGCTCGGGGAAGAAGTGAATGTTCAGATTGCGCACGCCCAGAACCGCGTTGATCTTCGCGCTCGAATGCATGAGCCAAATGATCGTGTAGGTCCAGGAGCCGATGTGGTTCTCGCCCGTCATGGTCGTGAAGCAGATCACGACGCCAATGAGCGCGGCGGATATCTCGTGATACATACTGCTCTCGACAGCATGCCAGAAATGGCGCGGTCCCTTGCACGATGAGGGGCAAGCCGTCGTCCGCGGCCCTGTGATAAGCCCGGTGAAGAATGTGAACTGGGTCCAAGCCCAAGCCAGAAGGCCGAAGGTGAAGCTGAGATAGGCCGAAGCAATCGTGTTGCTATGGCTTGTGACGTAGAGCCCGTAAATGGAGCCTCCCAGCACGAGGCTAACGGCGAGGAAGCTCCATTGGTAAGTCTCTTTCGGCAGGTTGTTGAGGTAGATGACGGCTCCCGTGCTGAACCACCAAACGAAAAGTACGAAAATTGCAGGGAGCCCGAATTCTATCACCTCATCCTCACCATGCTGGAGCCAGCCTTATCCGATCCGGCAGCTCGTTGCGCGCGGCGGGCAGCACGAAGAGCCGCGCGAAGATCGCCGCCGCAGCAGCGGAATACCCTATATTTTTCAGGAGTCCAGAAATTCCGCCTTCCGATTTTGCCGCCTCTCGCTTGAGCGAAAGCTGGAACAGGCGCTCGAAGCCGCGATGCAGCGCCGGATTGTCGAGGTCGAGCGTGACGGGGAAGACCTGCTGAGAAATCTGGCTCGTAATGCGGAAGACCTTGAAGTCGTAATCCGTCGGGTCCATGCCAAGCGCCTTGTGGAAGGCGGGACGGGAGTGGTCGCGGACATACATGGTCGCGAACACAGCGAGCACGAAGAAGCGCACCCAGTACTTGTTGAGGCCGCTCAAGAGGTGCGGGTTCGCGCGCATCAGAAGCGCGAACGCTTCGCCGTGGCGGAACTCGTCGTTGCACCAGTTCTCGAACCATTTGAAGATCGGGTGGAAGCGAAGTTCCGGGTGCTTCTCGAACTGGCGATAGATCGTGATGTAGCGCGCGTAGCCGATCTTCTCGGAAAGATAGGTCGCGTAGTAGATGAATTTCGGCTGGAAGAAGGTGTACTTCTTGGCCTTCGTCAGGAAGCCGAGGTCGACGCCTATCCCTAAGTCTTTCAGGGTTTCGTTGATGAACCCGGCGTGACGCGCCTCGTCGCGCGCCATGAGCCCGAAGAGCTCCTTCATGTCCGGATTTTTCGCTCGCTTTTTCATTTCCGCGTAGAGCACACACCCAGAAAATTCGGCCGTGACCGAACTTATCAGAAAATCTTCAAATTCCTTTTTGAGTTCCTCGGGTAACGAAGACGTGTCGGTTTTGAACTCCTCGTTCCGGATAAAGTGACCGCGGTTCGGGTCGCTCTGCATTTCCGCGATCAGGGCGTCCCATTCTTCGCGAACCGGCGAAACGTCGATCTTATCGATCTCGTCGAAATTGGTTGTATAGAACCGCGGCGTCAGCAGCGTGTCCTTTTGTGCGATGCGCGTGGACTCGTTCTGGGCTTCGCCGTGGTTCGTTGCCTCGGTCATAGTTTCCTCCTCGGGGTAAAACTCACTTCGTAAAGCTCGGTAAGCTCGAAAGCGCCCTTGACGCGCGTGACCGCGCGTCCAAGCCAGCTTGCGCGTTTCACGGTCGCCTGGCGGCGCTCGACGATCTTTTCTCCGAAAGCAGGCTTGATTGGATCGCCGTGGACGACGACTTCGTCGCCCGGCCCGATTTCGATGTCCCCGTCCAACTCCACATAGGCGTGCAGGCTATCCGCGGTATGCTCGACTTCCACGGTGCAGTCCGCCTCGAAGGTTTCGCGGACCCCCACCAGCCAATCGCTCAACGATCGTGTCGTCATCGGGCGTTGCTTGGCGCTGGCAGGAGCTGCACAAAGGTTTCCGCGTTGGTGTGGCCGAATGCAGCCAGCTCAAGAATGTCCCCGGTCGCCGGATCCGAAAGAGAAAGCTGGCCGTCGCTCCACTTCGTCAGGATGAAGGGCGCTTCCGGCCCAGCTTTTGTCTTCAGCGTCCGCCTTTCCCCCAGGATGCGGATCGCCGAAGCCATGAAAGTATTCTTTTCCCGGGGAAGCACCACGAAGGGCTGAGCGGCGCCTTGATCGTAGACGGCGATGGCGCTGCCCGGCGCATCCTTGAACACGATCGCTCGCGTCAACGCCGCCGTGCGCTGCGGCGTCAAGTCGACCGTGCGCGTTCCGGCGAAATTCATCGCGATGACAATCGAGAGAACCGCAAGGGTTGCTGCGGCTCCGAAAAGCGCTGGCTTACTCACAGCTTGTACCATTTTTTGGGGCGTTTCGTCCGAACTAGGCGGCTTCGGCCGCCGGCTGGCCTCTAGGCTCTTTCTTCTCTTCGGCCGCGGGAACGGCTCCGGCGGCTTCTTGGGACACTGCAGCTTGAGCTTCGTTTGCGTGGTCCTTGACAAACGGAGCGAGTGCGATGCGAAGAACTTCGACCGCTTTTTGCGGCTCAGGAAGAGCGCGCAACATGGGCTCGGGCGACGCAAAGCGCCAAGGCCGTGCATGCGGCCAGATAATAAGGTAGGCGATTTTTTCCGGCCCGTAGAGCTTAATCGCAATGTCGCCGGTTCCGTTGCCGTGCAGTCTCAATCCCGCGGACTTCACGAGACGAAGCGGCACGTTGACGGCCTTCGTGAACGCGATGCCGTAGCGAAGCACGACACGGCGCGTCGTTATGGTGTAGATCGTCGTCTGGGCGCAGAGATAGGCGAAGCCCAGCGCAATCGTCATGACGATGCCGAGCATCGCCATATACCATAAGTTGATCTCCGTCGCCTCCGATAGCGGTCTGTTATCGGAAAGCTTGGTGAAAATAACCCACGCCATCAACAGGAGGAAGTAGAGCGTGATGGTGCGGACATGGCAGAGGTGAACGGCCAAGGACCGCCAATTCGGCGATCCCTGCCACAAGATTTTCTCGTCTTCGGGAAGGCGGTACGGGATGCCCCGTACCTCCTCGAAGTCGTACTCATGCGTCATATAATAGGCTCCTGACGGGACGGCTCCGCATAGAGAATACCGCCGCCATAGTAGGCTACGATCTTATCTTCCTCAAGGCGGGTCACGCGGTCCGGATTGGCCAGCGTCGGCGCCTGTACGAACTGGCCGCCGAGGATGGATTCGACCTTAACAATGCCCTTGCCCTGGTCGATCTTGGAGAAGGTGATCGGAAGGAGCACGCGCTTGCCGCCCTCAACCTCGACTTCGAGATAGCGGAAAGTGACTTCCGAGCGGTCGACCCAGAGGTCGCGGACAATACCGCCAACCTCGCCATCGGCGCCGATGACCTTGAAGCCGCGCGGATCGCGATCGTGCTCGTCGACGCTGTGATCGTTGGCGACACGGAGCGGAGCGATACGGGTGAGACCTTCAAAGGTGAGGTCCGGCGTATTGGAGCGCAGCGACCAGGAAGCCGGGCCAACGCCGTCGAGCAAGGGGTTGCCGGTCGGGATGAGCGGGGAGCCGCCGAAAGGACTCGAGGGAACGGCCTTGATAGGGCGCTCTTCGCGAGAATAGGGAGAGGTGACTTCTCCGCCGTGGAACAGGCGCCACACCTTTGTGTTGGGGGTCGAGAAAAAGCCCGGGGTCTCGGCGCCGCCGCGCGGCTCAGAAACCAGCGGATAGCCTTCGCGCCGGTCTTCGCGCCTTAGATACAGGACTAGGATCGCGAAGAATATCCAGAACGCGTAGAGCACCACCTGGGCGACGTCGAGGTGGGATGTTAAGGTGCCAATCGGCATTTTTTATACCTCCAAAGTTTTATTAACCTGGATAATCGGCAAGGCCTAGGTGGGCTGGCGTTTGCCTGGATGCATCACCCGCTGTCCGCACCAGGGGGCCGATGGCCGCGAGCGTCGCGAACAGCAGGGCAATTTCGAGATGATAGACAATGAGGTAGCTGGTGTCTGCTCCAACGAGCGCCGGACCGAGGCTACCGTTGGCCGAAAGGCCGGCCATAACGTCGCGGAGGGCGCCCCCGAGCGCGATTCCGCCTCCCGTGGCGGAAGCGCCGACAGCGCCCCAGGCGCCGAGCGCGAGCCCGGCCTGCGCGTGTTTCGCGAGTTCCATCGCCGCCGTGAGCGTGCCGGCCGCGAAGAAGCCGCTGCCGCAACCCAGCGCGATGACGCCGATTTCGAAGAGCAAAGGCTGGCCGGTGGGCGCCGAGAAGATGAAGGCAGTCAGGGCGCCAAGCCCGAGCAGGACGCCGTAAGCGGCGAGGCGGTACGGATCGGCGCGTTTATCGAGCAGGCGGGCCGCGACCGCGAGCGATATTAGCGCGCCCAGAGCAAAGAAGGCCGTCAGCGCCGTCGTTTGCGACACCGTCATGTGCAGCACTTGGCCGCCGTAAGGCTCGATCAGGATGTCCTGCATGCTGAAGCCGACGGTGCCGAGCCCCAAGGCCACGAAGATCCTGCGCCACGGGCCGCCCGCCATGAAGGCGCGCCAGGAGGCGGAGAAGTCGGGCTTCGGCTCGTCATCGAGCACGCGCCTCGGCCGGCGCGGCTCCTGCTTCCAGAGCGCGATCACATTCAGCGCCATGGTCGCGAGCGCGGCGCCCTGGATCACCTGGATCAGCCGGATCTGGGTAAAATTGACAAGCAGACGCCCGAGCACAAGGGCGCTGACGGACATGCCGAGCAGAAGCATGACGTAAAGAAAGGCGACAACCCGAGACCGCTTGTCTTCCGGCGCAAGATCGGTCGCAAGCGCAAGCCCTGCAGTTTGCGTCGTGTGGAGGCCGGCGCCGACCAGGAGGAAGGCGAGCGCGGCGGCCAGCTTGCCGAGAATCGGCGGGCCCTGGCTATCGCCGGAAAGAAGGATGAGCGCGAAAGGCATGATCGCCAGCCCGCCGAACTGCAACAAGGTGCCAAACCAGATGTAGGGCACGCGCTTCCAGCCGAGCAGCGAGCGATGCGTGTCGGACTTGAAGCCGAGCAGCGCCCGGAACGGCGCGAACACGAGCGGCAGGGCGATCATCAGCGCGACGAGCCAAGCCGGCACATCGAGATCGAGAATCATGATGCGGTTGAGCGTGCCGTTGACAAGCACGAGCGCCATGCCGACCGTGACCTGGAACAGGGAAAGCCGCAAAAGGCGGCTCAGCGGAAGTTGTGGCGTCGCCGCGTCGGCGAAGGGAAGGAAACGCGGGCCGAGCTTCTGAAGGACCGCGCGGAACGGTGAGACCGGCGGCGATTCCGCCGGCGCGGGTTCCGCGGGCGGATTCGTCTCAGCCACGCGCTCCTGGGGACGCAGGGGACAGGCGCCTACCTCTCTCTCCTCGGCGGGAGCGTCGAGGCCGCTGGCTTTGCCGGCTTCCCTATGGTCCCAGAGTTGCGTCACGAAGCGATCAGCTCCTTCGCATGCGAGGTATAGAAGCCGTTCACAATACGCAGCGACCGGCCCTGGCGCCAGCGCGCCAGCCGCTCATCCTCGGCGATCAGGCGCGACAGCTTCGACTCTCCAATCGGCTCGATCGCCGGAGAGCGATCGGACCGCGGAAACAACTTGCCGGCTGTGTGCATAACGCTCAGCGCCAGCGTCTTCGGCGCGAAAGTGAACGCCACCTTGGACGTTGTTCTGTCCGCGAGGCCGGCAAGCACAGTCACCAAATCCTTGGCAGCGTAATGAATGAGCGAATCCATCGCAACGCAAAAGTCGAATGTGCCGTGGCGGCTGTCGAGCATATCGCCCGCGTGGAATTCGATCTTTTCGGCCACGTCGTCGGGCATCCGCTCTTTCGCAACCCCAATCAGCGTGGGGGAAAGATCGACGGCGACGACATGCGCGCCGCGTCTCGCCGCCTCGACCGAAAGGAGTCCCGTTCCACAGCCTGCATCAAGAAGCCGCGCCCCTGTGAGGTCTTCCGGAAGCCAGCTCATGAGCGTGGCGCGCATCCGGTCGCGGCCGGCGCGCACGGTGGCGCGAATGCCGCTCACAGGCGCGTCGGTCGTCAGCTTCGTCCAATTGTCGGCGGCCGTCCTGTCGAAATAGGTTTCGAGATCGCCGCGGCGGGCGAGGTAGCTGGAGTCCGGCATCAATTGTACCCCAGGAAATCGAAGATATCGCGGTCTTTCATCGGCTTGCAGTTGATCTCCGGCTCCGAGCCGTCCCACAGCCCTTTCGCGAGCCGCAGATACTCTTGCTGCACGCCTTCAATCTCAGCGGTCGGCTCCATTTCGAACAGCGTCTGCTTCTTGAGCCGGCTTCGGCGGATGGCGTCGAGGTCTTGGAAATGCGCGAGGCGGTTCAGCCCGGTGGCGCCGTTGAAGCGGTCGATTTCATCCGTGGCGCGGCTACGATTCGCGATCACGCCGCCGATGCGCACGCGGTAATTCTTCGCCTTGGCGATAATCGCCGCCGCGATGCGGTTCATGGCGAAGATCGAATCGAAATCGTTGGCGGTGACGATCAGCGCGCGCTCCGCATGCTGGAGAGGCGCCGCGAAGCCGCCGCACACCACGTCGCCCAGCACGTCGAAAATCACGACGTCGGTGTCGTCGAGGAGGTGGTGCTCCTTCAGGAGCTTCACGGTCTGGCCGACGACATAGCCACCGCAGCCGGTGCCCGCGGGCGGGCCGCCCGCCTCGACGCATTTCACGCCGTTGTAGCCTTCGAACACGAAGTCTTCCTGCCGCAATTCCTCGGAATGGAAGTTCACGCCTTCAAGCACGTCGATCACGGTGGGGATCATGCTCTTCGTCAGCGTGAAGGTGCTGTCGTGCTTCGGGTCGCAGCCGATTTGCAGCACGCGCTTGCCGAGCTTCGAGAACGCGACCGACAGGTTGGACGAGGTCGTGCTCTTGCCGATGCCGCCCTTGCCGTACACCGCAAAGACCTTGGCGGTGCCGATGTTCAGCTTCGGATCGAGGTGCACCTGAAGGCTGCCTTCGCCGTCGCCGTCGCTATCCGGGCCCGTGCCCCTCATGCGATGCTGAGGGATGGGCTGCGACGGGATTCGCTGGTGAATGGTCATGCGGCTTCCTCCATGCCAACCCCTTCAATCTGGTCTTCCAACTCCTCGGACGCCTTGCGAAGCGCTTCGAGCGTTTCGTCATCGGGCTTCCAGTAGTTGCGCTCGTGGGCTTCGTTGAGCCGGTTGACCATGCGGGCGGTCGCCGTGGGGTTGAGGGCGGCGAGCCGTTTGCGCATGGCTTCGTCGAGCACATAGGTTTGAGTGAGACGCTGATAGACCCAAGGATCGACCTGGCCTGTCGTGGCGGACCATCCCATGGTGTTGGTGACGGTCGCTTCGATCTGGCGGACGCCCTCGTAGCCGTGCTCCAGCATGCCCTCGTACCATTTCGGGTTAAGGGCGCGCGTGCGGGTCTCCAGCGAAACCTGTTCGTTCAGCGTCCGCACCTTGCCTTCGCCGCGGGTCTGGTCGCTGATGTAGACGGGCAGGGCCTCGCCGCCCTTGGCCCGGCGCACGGAGCGGGTGATGCCGCCGAGCGTGTCGAAATACTGGTCGATGGTGGTGACGCCGAGGTCCACCGAGTCGAGGCACTGATAGGCGAGGTCGACGTTGGCGAGCATCGTCTTCAACAGCGCGGGCTGAGCCATCGGCGCGCCTTCGCGGCCATAGGCGAAGGATTTGCGCCGGCTGTAGGTTTCAGCCAGCTCGTCCTCGTCCTGCCAGGCGCCGCTGTCGACGAGCAGGTTGACGTTCGCGCCGTAAGCGCCGTCGCCGTTCGAGAAGACGCGCAGCGCCGCCGTCTCGATGTCGCAATTATGGGCGGCCTGATAGGCAAGCGCGTGCTTGCGGACGAAGTTCTCGCTTTCGGGCTCGTCGGCGGTCGCCGCCTCGTAAGCCGCTTCGGCGAGAAGCTTCATCTGGAGGGGCAGGAGATCGCGGAAAATGCCGGACATGGTCATGACGACGTCGATGCGCGGACGGCCAAGATCGGCGAGCGGCACGAGCGTCGCGCCGCACAGCCGGCCGTAGGTGTCGAAGCGCGGCCGCGCGCCCATCAGCGCCAGAGCCTGGGCGATCGGCTCGCCTTCCGTCTTGAGGTTGTCCGTGCCCCACAGCACGAAGGCCACCGATTCGGGGAGCGCGTTGCCTTCGTCCATGTGACGGTTCAGGAGCCGCGCCGCCTGCTTCTCGCCTTCCTTCATGGCGAAGACGCTCGGGATGCGGAAAGGGTCGAAGCCGTGGATATTGCGGCCCGTCGGCAGGATCTCGGGGTTGCGGATGATGTCGCCGCCGGGCACGGGCTTGATGTAGCGCGCGTCGAGCGCCGCCACGATGGCCGGCAGTTCCGCATCCTCGCCGAGATAGCCGTACATTTGGGCGAGCTTGCTGAGCTTCTCGACGTTTTTCGGCGTGCGATGATGGCCGGCCTTGCGAAGCGCATCCTCCGCGGTGACGCCTTCGGCGACCGCCTTGACGGTCGCCAGCGCCGGGGTTTCGCCGTCGAGCGCCTCGCTCGCGAAGGTCAGAAGATCGGAGCGCTCGTCGTCGGAGGCGGCTTTGCCGACCACATGCAGGCCGTGCGGGATCAGCGTCTCTTCCAGCTCATGGATCTTGTTGGTCAGCGCGAGGATGCGGCTCTCGGCCTCATCGAGCGGCCAGGCCGGCTCGGTGGCGGCGAGGTCCACCGCGGACGCCTGCGCCTGGATCAGCGTAGCGAGCGCCTCGCGCTCCTCTAGCGCCACGTCGGGGGCGAACTCTCGCCAGCGCTGCACCGAGCCCTTGAGGTCGAGCAGGCCGCGATAAAGGCCGGCCTGCGTCACGGGCGGCGTCAGATAGCTGACGATGGTGGCCGCGCCGCGCCGCTTGGCGAGCGTGCCTTCCGAAGGGTTGTTCGCGGCGTAGAGATAGAAGTTCGGCAGATCGCGGATGAGCCGATCCGGCCAGCAATCTTCCGAAAGGCCGGTCTGCTTGCCGGGCATGAACTCCAGCGCGCCATGCGTGCCGAAATGCAAAAGCGCGTGCGCCTTGAACTCGTCGCGCAAGTATCGGTAGAAGGCGCAAAATGCGTGCGTCGGCGCGAAGCCGCGCTCGAACAGGAGCCGCATCGGGTCGCCCTCGTAGCCGAAGGCGGGCTGCACGCCGACGAAGACATTGCCGAACTGCTCGCCGAGAATGAACACCGTGGCGCCGTCGCTTTGCGCCTTGCCCGGCGCCGGGCCCCATGCCTTCTCGACCTGCGGCAGCCAGCGTTCGCTGCGGATATAGTCGTTGACCGGGATGCGGACGTGGACGTTCGCCGCCGTGCCGTAGCGGCTGGCGTTGCCGCCGAGGATGCGCTCGCGCATGGCGTCGAGAGATTCGGGAACCTCGACGGAATAGCCCTCCTCCTTCAGCTTTACGAGCACGTTGTAGAGCGAGGGGAAGACCGCGAGCGAGGCGGCGGTGCCGACGTTTCCGGCGTTCGGCGGGAAGTTGAAGAGAACGACGCCGATCTTGCGCTTGGCGCGCTCGGTGCGGCGCAGCTCGATGAGCTTCTCGATGCGCGAGCACAGGGTCTCGGCGCGTTCGAGGCAGGAATGCATGTCGCGGGCGCGGGAGGTTGGGAAGGTGCAGTTCCGCTCGCAACCGCTGCAGGGCGCGTCCGTGCCGTCGGAGCGTCCGCCGAACACGGCCGGGCCCGTGGCGCCGTCGAGTTCCGGGATCGCGACCATGATGGTGCTTTCGACCGGCATGAGACCGCGATTATCCGCGCCCCATTGCTGCAAAGTCTGAAACTCGACCGGATGCGCGGCGATGTAGGGCACATCGAGATGCGCCAGGATCTCCTGCGCGCCCTTGGCGTCGTTATAGGCCGGGCCGCCGACGAGCGAGAAGCCCGTCAGCGAGACGAGCGCGTCGATGGTCGCCCTGCCGTCCTTCATGAAATAGCGCTCGATGGCTTCGCGCGCGTCGAGGCCGCTCGCAAACACCGGGATGACGTTGAGCCCGCGCTTCTCCAGCGTCTCGATCATGCCGTCATAGTGCAGCGAGTTGCCGGCGAGCACATAGGACCGCATCACGAGCACGCCCACCGTGCCGCCGGGGCGGCCCTTTGCATGCGGAAGCTCGGCGATGTTCTGGCCCACGCGGTTTTTGAGCGTCGGGTGATAGACGCCGACCTCGGGATAGTCGATCGGCTCGGCGGCCGAAAGCTTGCCGCGCAACGCCTGGCGCGGGCCGCTCGCATAACGGTTCACGAGGAAGCGCACCATGTGCGCCATGTTGTCGTCGGAGCCGGCGAGCCAGTATTGCAGCGTCAGGAAGTAGGCGCGCACATCCTGGGCGGAGCCGGGGATATACTTCAGTATTTTCGGCAGCCGGCGCAGCATCGCCATCTGGCTCGCGCCGCCGGCCTGGGGCGCCTCGCCCTCTTTCCTCTTCGGCTTCAGGCGCTTCAACAGGGACATCACGCCCGTGTCGGTGCCGTCCATGTTGAAGCCGCCCATCTTCGTGACTTTGGCGACCTCGCCGGCGGACATGCAGGCGATCATGGCGTCGCACTTGTCGCGGCGCGCCAGCAGCGCCGGCAACACGGCTTTGATGTGCTCCTCGATGAAAAGCATGGTGACGAGCACGATGTCGCCGGTCTCGATGTCGTCGAGGCATTCATCCAGAAGCTCGGGGTTCTGTCCCCACTCGGAGGCCGCGTGCAGCGTGATGCGAAGCCCCGGCAGTTCGTTCGCCAGCACCTCGTTCGCGCGCGCCACCGCGCTCGCCAGATGGCTATCCAGCGTCACAATGACGAAGCGCACGGGAGCGCTATTAGCGGCTGAAGTGCGCTTTTGCATCGTAAAGGGTCTCTACCGTTATATTAGAAATTCCGTTTTCGGTGGCGAAGCGTTCGGTGTTTCTCTTGGCTTTCCCCCGGACGAAGAAAGGAATTTTGCGAAGCTCCGCCTCGGCGTCGGCGCCCCAGACGAGCGGCCCCGGCTGCGGCGCGGCCTCGGGCGCCGGCGCTGGTTTCTCCTCGAAGGCGGGCTTCGGCGCGCTGGCGCCGTTCGTCTCCTTTGCGGCGGAGGGAGCAGCCGGCGGAGGCGCGGCCCCTGCCGAGGCGAGATGGGAGGGCGCCGCTTCCGCGTGGAACTCGAAGTCTTCGCGGAACATGCCGAGAAGATGCTCTTCGAGGCCCATCATCAGCGGATGGACCCAGGTATCGAACAGGACGTTCGCGCCCTCGTAGCCCATCTGCGGCGAGTAGCGCGCCGGGAAATCCTGAACGTGGATGGGCGCGGAGATGACGGCGCAGGGGATGCCGAGGCGCTTGGCGATATGCCGCTCCATCTGCGTGCCGAGCACGAGTTCCGGATGCGCCTCGCGAACGGCGGCCTCCACTTCGAGGTAATCGTCGGTGATCAGCGGATCGACGCCATAGAGCTTGGCGGCCTCGCGGATTTCGCGAGCGAATTCGCGCGAGTAGGTTCCAAGACCGACGACGGCGAAGCCCAGCTCTTTCGAGGCGACGCGGGCAGCCGCGAGCGCGTGCGTGGCGTCGCCGAAGATGAACACGCGCTTGCCGGTGAGATAGGTCGAGTCGACCGAGCGCGAGTACCACGGAAGCCGCGACGTTGCGGGAACCACGCCGGAGAGGCCGGCGATAAGCGACACCTCCTCGACGAACGCCCTCGTGGCGCTCACGCCGATTGGGACGGTCTTCGTGGAGGGCTGCTTGAAGGCGCGCTCCAGATATTGCGCGGCCGGCAAAGCGATTTCGGGATAAAGCACCACGTTGAAATCGGCGTCGCCAAGGCGGCCGATGTCGGCGGGCGAGGCGCCGAGCGGGGCCACGACATTGACGCCGACGCCCATGCTACGAAGAAGGCGCGTGATTTCGGTCAGGTCGTCGCGATGCCTGAAGCCAAGCGCGGTCGGGCCGAGAATATTGCAGAGCGGACGCTCGCGCTCCTTGCGATCGGCTGTGGACGGCGAGCCGGCGCAGGTGCGCACCACGCGATAAAACGTCTCGGACGCGCCCCAGTTTTCCTTCTTCTGGTAGGCCGGCAGTTCAAGCGGGATCACGGGAATGGGCAGGTTCATCGCCTGCGCGAGCCCGCCCGGATCGTCCTGGATGAGTTCAGCTGTGCAGGACGAGCCGACGAGCAGCGCTTGCGGCTTGAAGCGCTCATAGGCGTCGCGCGCGGCGGTCTGGAACAGCTCGGCCGTGTCGGAGCCGAGGTCGCGGGCCTGGAAGGTGGTGTAGGTGACGGGCGGGCGCTTGTCGCGGCGCTCGATCATGGTGAAGAGCAGGTCGGCATAAGTGTCGCCCTGCGGCGCGTGCAGCACGTAATGCACGTCTCGCATCGCGGTGGCGATCCGCATCGCGCCGATATGCGGCGGCCCTTCGTAGGTCCAAACGGTGAGTTGCATTCCGTTAAACCTCCAGGCGGGTGCGGCGATTGAGCGGCCTGGCGAAAAGTTCGGCAAGGTCGCCCGCCTGGTCGTAGCCCTGAATGGGGGTAAAGAGAAGTTCAATCGACCACTTGGTCGTCATACCTTCGGCTTCGAGCGGGTTCGCGAGACCGAGGCCGCACACGGTCAGATCGGGACGCGCCTGCCGGCAGCGGTCGAGCTGGCGATCCACGTCCTGGCCTTCGCTGAGCACGACGTTGTTCTGCAGGAGGTCGAGTTCCGAAGCGAGGAGCTGGCGGTGAAGGTAAGGCGTTCCCACTTCCGTCAGCGTCATATCGAGTTCGCGGCTCACGAAGCGGGCGAGCGGAATTTCGAGCTGCGAATCCGGGAAGAAGAAGATGGACTTGCCTTCGAGCTTCTCCTTGTGGGCGGCGAGCGCCTTCTTGGCGCGCTCCCTCGGCGCGGCGACAACCGCTTCGAACCGCGCCCGATCCACGCCGAACTGGCGCGCGGCGGCTTGCAGCCAAAGCGTCGTGCCTTCCTCGCCGAGCGGGAAATGCGCTTGGATGTGTTTGGCGCCGCGCTTCTGCAAGCCGCGCGCCGTATCCGCGAGGAAGGGCTGCGCGAGCAGCAAATGAGTGTTGGCGCCAACCGGGGGAAGCTCCGAGCTTCTTCTCGGCGGGAAGAAATGGACGTTTTCGAGCCCGAGTTCCTTGAAGAGGCGCGCGAACTGGTCTTCGACCACGTCGGCCAGCGTTCCAACCACCATCAGCGAGGGGGCCGCGCCTTCCGGTTCCGGCGGCAGGACGGGGACAAGAGACGCGAGGCACGCATCCTCGCCTTGCGTGAAGGTCGTTTCGATGCCGCTGCCGGAGTAATTGTAAATCCGGACCTTGCCCGCGAAATTCTGCGACAGGCGCTCCGCCGCCCGATGCAGGTCGAGCTTGATGACCTCGGAGGGACAGGAGCCCACCAGGAAGAGCATCCTGATGTCCGGGCGGCGCTCCAAAAGGCGCATGACCACGCGGTCGAGCTCGTCATTGAGATCCGCAAGGCCCGCCAGATCGCGCTCGTCGATGATGGCGGTGCCGAAGCGCGGCTCCGCGAAGATCATCACGCCCGCGGCCGACTGGATCAAATGCGCGCAGGTCCTGGAGCCGACGACGAGGAAAAAGGCGTCCTGGATCTTCCGGTGAAGCCACACGATGCCGGTCAAGCCGCAGAACACTTCGCGCTGGCCGCGCTCCCGCAGCACCGGCCGCTCGCAAGCCTCGACGCTGGGAACAGAACCGTCCGCGCTCATGACGCCATCTCCGGCTCAAGCTTCGCGGCAAGCGCCGCGTCCTCACGTTTGCGCGCTTCGTCGAGGCGCGCCGCGCGCAGCTTCAACAGGAACTGCGCCGCGTTGATCACGTAGGCCGCATAGGCGGAGAGCGCCACGTACATCTGCTGTTTTGTGTCGAGAAAGCCGTAGATCAGGGCCGCCATATAGAGAGTGTGCAGCGCGATGACCAGGAAGCTGAAAACGTCTTCCCAGAAGAAGGCGGGGGCGAAAAGATATTGCCCGAAAACCTTCTTCTCCCAGATCGCGCCGGTGATCATGATCGTGTAGAGCACGAACGTCTTGACGACGATAGAGACTGTCGCCGAATATGCTCCGCTGCCGGTCGCCAAGTAGCGCAAAACGAGGACGAGGCTGACGAGGAACACGACAAACTGCACGGGCGCGAGCACGCCCTGCACAATCGTCCAGGGAGAGTTATCGCGGCGGATGCGTTCTTCAGGCGAATAAAGCGGGCGTCTCGGTTTGCTGCCCTGCTTTGGTTCCATGCGCGCTCCCCACTCGGTGACACCCCGTATTTAGAACCGACGGGGCGGCACTGTCAACATAACTTGACGTAAACCCCAATTTACAATTACTTTGCAGAAAGGCTGTTCGGCGGCGTGCAATAGGGAGCGGCGTACAGCCCGGCGCGGTGTTGGATGGGGCTTCTCCCAGTTTCGCTTAAGCCCGGTGTATTGTTCAACCGGCGCAAGCGTGGATCGTCATGGAAGACCCCGAAAGCATGGCTGCTTCAAGGAAACCGGTCAGCCAACGCGACGACGAGAACGTTGAGCCCGAATTGTCGCCAGGTTTCCACGATCAGGACGCCGCCAAGATAGCCCGGCTGGCGAAAACCATAGAAGGTGAAATCATTCCGCGGTTTCTTCTCGCTCATCAGGCCATTTCCCCGGAACGCGGGATCGCCGCGGCGCAGGGACTTACACCTGATGACGTGCAGGAATTCGGCGGCCTGATCCTGGCGTCCGATACCGCGCGAGCCTACGCCTTCATCGAGCGCAAGCGCGCCGAGGGGCGCCCTCTCGAAAGCCTCATCATGGAGCTTCTCGCCCCCACCGCAACGTATCTGGGCGAGCTTTGGAAGGCGGACCGGTGCAGCTTCACGGAAGTGACGGTGGGCCTTTCGAGGCTTCGGCTGATGCTCCGCGACTTGTGCCCCGCGTTCGAAACCGAGGCGCCGGGATGGCGGCACGGGCGCCGCGCGCTTCTCCTGACGACGCCAGGCGAGCAGCATACGTTCGGCCTTTTCGTGGTCGAGGCTTTTTTTCGCCGCGAGGGCTGGGATGTCACAGGGGGCCAGATTGACTCGCCAGATGAGGTTGCCCACTTAGTTGACAGACAGTGGTTCGCCATCGCCGGTTTCTCTCTCAGCTCCGAGCGTTTCGTCGATCGGCTGGCGGCTTTGATCCGGGGGGTCCGGCGGCACTCCTGCAATCGCGATATCGGCATCCTGGTCGGCGGCCCTGCGTTTCTGGAGCAGCCGGACCTTGCGGAGCGAGTGGGAGCGGACGCTTTCGCGGCAGATGGGCGCATGGCTGTCATACAGGCGCGGACGCTGCTCGCAAGAAAGGCTCCGCCGAGCTAACCTGGAGCGCAAAGGACTTATAACGAAACAATGGAGATCCTGGTCTCTCGTGCAGTGAACCCGTTTCATTCACCGAAGAAATCGCTTGGCGCATTGAACGCCAACGTCGTCGCGAGGCTGATCTCCTCCGCAGCGGACGTAGCGCTTGTGGTGGATAAGAACGGGATCATCAAGGACGTTGCCATCGGCAGCGAGGATTTGTCCAGCGCGGGGCTCGGGGAATGGGTTGGCGCGCGCTGGGCCGATACGGTGACGCCCGACAGCCGGCATAAGGTGGAAGAACTCATGCGCGAGGCGGCTCTCAAAATGCCGACGCGCTGGCGTGAAGTGAACCATAAGGCGCCCGGCGGGGAGTATGTGCCGGTTCGCTATTCCGCAATTCAGGTGAGAGACGACGGCAGGGTGGTCGCCTTCGGGCGCGACCTTCGGGCGCTGGCGAACTTGCAGCAGCAATTGGTGGACGCGCAGATGTCCATCGAGCGGGATTACGCGCGGCTTCGGCAGACCGAACTTCGATACCGCCTTTTGTTCCAGATCGCTTCCGAAGCGATCGTCATCGCGGACGCCGCCACGGCCCGCATCACGGAAGTCAACCCGGCGGCGCTCGCCCTCATCGGCGAGCCGTCGAAAAAGCTGGCCGCCCAAACGCTCCTTGAACTGATCGATCCGGCCGACGCGCCCGCCCTCCAAGACCTGCTCGGCACGGTTCGCTCCACGGGCGCGGGTGAAAGCATTCCCGTCCGCCTTGCCGGGCTCGACCGCAAATACATCTTCTCGGCGTCCTTTTTCCGGCAAGGCAGCAGCGCCTTTATCCTGGCGCGCCTCTCGCCCGCCGAAACGCAGGCGCCCGAAGCCGCGCAGAAGGCGGCTGGATCGCTCGTCAAGATCATGGAGGGCCTGCCCGACGGGTTCGTGGTCACGGACCTCGACGCGCATATCCTGACCGTGAATACGGCGTTTCTCGACCTTGCGCAGCTCTCCAACCAGGATCAGGCGCGCGGCCAGCCCCTCGAAAACTGGCTCGGGCGTTCCGCCGTCGACGTCAACGTGCTGAAGGCGAACCTTCGCGAACATGGCTCGGTCCGCAATTTCTCCACGATGGTCCATGGCGCCTATGGCTCCTTGGAGGAGGTCGAGGTTTCGGCCGTGGCGGCGCCGGGCGGCGAGCAGCCCTGTTTCGGCTTTGTAATCCGCTCCACGGCGATGCGCGGCGCCGCGAAAACCCGCCCCGCCAATCTCGCGCGCTCCGTCGAGCAACTTACCGAGCTTGTCGGCCGGGTCTCCCTGAAGGATCTCGTGCGGGAGTTGAGCGACCTCATCGAGAAGCTGTGCATCGAGGCGGCGCTCGAACTGACCGGCGACAATCGCGCCTCGGCGGCGGAAATGCTCGGGCTTAGCCGCCAAAGCCTTTACGTGAAGCTGCGCCGCTATGGGCTGGGCGATTTGACGCCGGAGCCCGGCGAATAACCATTCAAGCCATAATTTTGGAGGACGCTGTAAACCAAAATTGACAGGCGGATCCGTAAAATTTAGTGTCCCCCGCATGACAGCACCCGCACAGACCCCGCCAGCCCTGACACGCCCCGATCTTGCATCGGTTCTGGAATACATGCATCCGATCACCTGGTTCGCGCCGATGTGGGCGTTCGGGTGCGGCATTGTGTCTTCGGGCGCCTCGCTGAGCGACAATTGGCAGACAGTGGCGGCGGGCGTCCTTTTGGCCGGCCCGATGGTCTGCGGCACAAGCCAGGCGGTGAACGACTGGTACGACCGCCATGTCGACGCGATCAACGAGCCGAACAGGCCGATCCCGTCCGGGCGCATCCCCGGCGCCTGGGGCTTCTACATCGCAGTGATTTGGACGATCCTGTCCTTCCTGCTGGCGACGGCGCTTGGAGTCTGGGGCTTCGGCGCCGCCACGCTCGGGCTCGCGCTCGCCTGGGCCTATAGCGCGCCGCCCTTCCGGCTCAAGGGGAACGGCTGGCTCGGCAATCTGGCCTGCGGCGTCTGTTACGAGGGCGTGCCGTGGTTCACCGCCGCCGCCATCATGACCGGCGGCCTGCCGGACTGGCGCATCGTGCTGTTCGCCACGCTCTATAGTCTTGGCGCGCACGGCATCATGACGCTGAACGATTTCAAGTCCGTGGAGGGCGACATCAAGACGGGCGTCCGCTCGCTGCCCGTGCAACTTGGCGTCAAGAACGCCGCGAGGCTCGCCTGCGTCGTTATGGCGCTGCCGCAGATTATCGTCATCGGCTGCCTTATCGCCTGGGACCGGCCCTGGCACGCCGACATCATCGGCGTGCTGCTCGCCATTCAGTTTTTCCTGATGAACCGCCTCCTCAACAATCCGAGGGAGCAGGCGATCTTCTATAACGCCACCGGCACGACGCTTTACGTGCTCGGCATGCTCGTCTCCGCCTTCGCGTTGCGTCCGATCATTCAGGGCGCGATGTAATGCAGAAGTCCCTTGGCTGGTTCGGGATCGTCAGGCTTGGCCTTGTGCAGATGGCGCTCGGCGGCATCATCGCGCTCGCCACCTCGACGCTGAACCGGGTCATGGTCGTGGAGTTGGCGCTGCCCGCCACGCTGCCGGGCCTGCTGTTCGGCATCCATTACGCAGCCGAGATGCTGCGCCCGCGCTGGGGCCACGGCTCCGACAAGGGCGGCACGCGCACGCCCTGGATTATCGGCGGCATGGCGGTGCTCGCTATCTCCGGCGTCTGCGCCGCCGCCTCCGTCGCGCTCATGTCGACGAAGGTGCTCGGGTCCTCGCACCCCGACTCTCTCGGCAGCCATTACGGGATTTGGTGGTTGATTTGGTGGTTGTACATGACGCCAGGCATCGCGTACGCGGTCCTGTCCTATATCGGCATCGGCGTCGGCGCGGGGGCTGCAGGCACCTCGCTCCTCGTGTTGATCGCGAAAATCGTCAGCCCCGTGCGCAAACCGGCCGCGGCGGCGGTGGTCTGGACCATGATGATCGCCGGCACCGCGCTTGCGGCGGGCCTCGGCGGGCGCATGCTCGACCCGTTCAGCATGACGCGCCTCGTGACGGTGTCGGCCTGTATCTCCATCATCTGCCTGACGCTCTCCATTATCGCGATCTGGGGCATCGAGCGGCGCTACATCGAAGAGGGCGAAGCCGGCGCCGAAAGCCGGCGCACTCTTTTATGGAGGCGATCCGCGATGTGTGGGCCGAGCCCGAGGCGCGGCGGATGACGGTTTTCGTTTTCATCTCCATGCTGGCGTTCAGCGCGCAGGAGCTTCTGCTTGAGCCGTTCGCCGGCTCCGTGTTCGCCCTGACGCCGGGCGAAACCGCACAGCTTTTCGGTTTGCATCGCGGCGGCATCGTGCTCGGCATGGTTCTGGGAGCGATTGTCGGAAGCCTGAGCCGCAGGAATCAGACGGCGGGGCGTTACTGGGTCGCGGCAGGCTGCTTCGCCTCCGCCATCGGGCTTTTCTCCTTGGCGTCGGTCGGGATTGGCGGCGCCCAGGCTTTCCTGAAAGTCGTGGTTTTCTCGCTCGGCGCGGCCAATGGCGTCTACGCCGTCGCCGCGATTGGAACCATGATTTCGCTGGCGAGCGTCGGCAAGGGCGCGCGCGAAGGCGTGCGCATGGGGCTTTGGGGCGCGGCGCAGGCCATCGCGTTCGGCTTTGGCGGCGTGATCGGGACCGCGGCTGTCGACGTAGCGCGCTATGTCCTCGGCTCGCCATCCGCCGCGTACTCGCTCCTTTTCGCCACGCAGGGCGTGCTTTTCATTTTCGCCTCGGGTCTCGCCATCAGGCTGACCGCGGCTGCCGCGCAGGCGGCGCAAGACCAGGACTCTGAACTTTCACTCAACGAATCCGCCCAGGCCGTGGGCGAAGCCGGAGCACGAATGACATGAGCGATCTTGACAGCTTTGACGTTGTTGTTGTGGGCGGAGGCCCTTCGGGCGCAACAGCGGCGCACGATCTCGCGCGGTTGGGGCATCACGTTCTGCTTCTCGACAAGGCGGGACGCATCAAGCCTTGCGGCGGCGCCGTTCCTCCGCGCCTGATCAAGGACTTCGAGATCCCGGCCCACATCATTGTCGCGCGCATCAACTCCGCCCGCATGATTGCGCCTTCGGGCAAGGAAGTCGACATGCCCATCGACGGCGGCTATGTCGGCATGGTGGACCGCGAGGAGTTCGACGAATATTTGCGCAATCGCGCCGCCGAGCATGGCGCCGAGCGCCGCACCGGGACCTTCGAGACGTTCTCGCGCGACGCCAAGGGCCGCGCCGTCGTCACATACAAGACGAAGGACGGCGAGACGCACGCGGTTAATGCCAAGATCGTCATCGGGGCGGACGGCGCCAATTCCGAGGTGCACCGGCAAGCGCTGCCGGAGGTGCCGCGGGTGCCCTTCGTCTTCGCCTATCACGAAATTGTGAAGTCGCCCACGGAAGGCCACGACAAGTACGATCCCACGCGCTGCGACGTGTACTACCAGGGCAAGCTCTCGCCGGACTTCTACGGCTGGATCTTCCCGCACGGCAAGCACGCCAGCATCGGCACCGGCAGCATGCACAAGGGCTTCTCGCTGCGCGGCGCGGTCGCCGATCTGCGCAAGGATTCCGGCCTCGACGACGTCGAAACCTGCCGCAAGGAAGGCGCGCCGATCCCGCTCAAGCCCTTGAAGCGCTGGGATAATGGCCGCGACGTGATCCTGACCGGCGACGCGGCGGGCGTGGTCGCGCCGGCTTCGGGCGAGGGCATCTATTACGCCATGCATTGCGGCCGCATCGTCGCCGAGTCCGTCTCCAAGGCGCTGAAGGCCGGCGACATGAAGGCGCTGGCCGAAGCCCGCAAGCGCTTCCTGAAAGCGCACGGCCAAGTGTTCTGGGTGCTCGGCATCATGCAGCACTTCTGGTACCGCAACGACAAGCGCCGCGAGCGCTTCGTCGCCATCTGCCGCGACCCCGATGTGCAGCGCATGACATGGCAATCTTACATGCATAAGGAACTCGTTCGCTCCAGCCCTGTTGCACAGGCCAGGATCTTCTTCAAGGACGTGGCTCATCTTCTGGGATTGGTTAGGACGTGACACTAGCGACGGACACTGCATCGGAAACAGCATTCGAGACACCGCGGGCGAGTTTTTGGAAACCGCTCTTTATAGCGTTCGTGGCCGCCCAGGCGGTCGGCGGCCTCGGCGCTCTGACGACCGACCTTGGGACGTGGTACAAGGCCCTCAATAAGCCGTGGTGGCAGCCGCCGGACTGGCTCTTCGGCCCTGCCTGGACGGCCATCTTCGCGCTTGCCGCTCTGTCGGCCGTTTACGCGTGGCGAAGCGCGCCGACGAAGGCGAGCCGCGAAACGATCCTCGTCCTGTTCCTGTCCAACGCCTTCTTCAATCTATTTTGGAGCGCGCTGTTCTTCCGGATCCAGCGGCCGGATTGGGCGCTCATCGAAGTCGGCGCGCTGTGGGCGTCCGTTTTGATCCCCATCCTCGTGCTGTCGCGCTATTCCAAAACAGCGGCGTGGCTGCTCGTCCCCTACATTTCGTGGGTGACGTTCGCGGGGATCCTGAATTACACAATTGTGCAACTCAACCCGGTCTCCTGACGCGCAATCCCCGGATGATACAAAAACCGGCTGAACGGTTATAAAGCGTCATCGCGGAAACGCCGAAGGCGCCATCCGGGATCTCCCCGTGCATGGGGCGATCCCCCGTCTGCGCAGCGGCATTTCATGCCGCGGCGCGCAACGGCTGACGGCATCGGCGGCGAACTCTTTAATCGGATTCGGTATGACGCTCCTCCTCCTCGACTTCATCCTCGCGTTCGTTGCGGTCGAGGCGGCCTTCATCGTCTGGCTGCGTTATAGAAGGGGGCAGGCGGGCGCGCTTCCCGGCGACATCTTGAACCTCGGCTCGGGCTTCTGCCTCATGCTCGCGGTGCGGCTCGCCTGGACCAACACGTCGGCCCTTGCCGTGATCGCGCTCGTCACGGCCGCCGGCGTCGTGCACGCCGTTGAGATGACGCGCCGGCTCAGGACAAGCGAGCCCGCAAAAGAAAAGGCGCCCCTGTTCGAGGCGCCCGTTGCGGCGACGGAGGCGAAACCGCCCTACTGAGCGGGCTGCGTCTTCAGATAGGCGATGACGTCCTGGCGGTCCTTCTCGTTCTTCAGGCCGGGGAACACCATCTTCGTGCCCGGAACGACCGATTTCGGGTCCGTCAGATATTTGTCGAGCGTCGCCTCATCCCAGACGATGCCGTTCTCGCCCGCTGCCTTCATCGCGGGCGAATAATTGAAGCCCGGACGGGAGCCGGCCTTCGAACCCACAACGCCGTTCTGCGCCGGCCCGACCAGCGCCTTCGCGCCCGGGCCAATCGTATGGCAGACCTTGCATTGTTTGAAGACCTGCTCGCCATGAACCGCGTCTCCCTCGGCGTAAGCGGACGCCGACCAGACGAGCGCCGCGCTCAGCACAGTGATCTTGATGAAGGCCGTCATGCTTTTTTCCTCACCCTTTCTCGAAGGCCGCCCAATAGGAGGCAGGCGGATGTTTCAATCAGAATATGCGCGCAAACTCAATTGGCTTAAACGCCAATTCCAGAGAAAAGTGCCACGAAAGCGCACGTTTCGCTTCAACTTTGCGGTGGCGCGCCCTGTACGCGGCGCAGGCTGCAACGGATCGGCCGGCGGGAGGGGTCGCGAGCCGATCATTCGCACGGAGGCGTCATAAATCTGTGCATGTGGCGATCCCGTGTCTGCGCGGCGGCATTTCATGCCGCGGCGCGCACGGGATGACGGCAACCGGCGGTGAACTGTTCAACCGGATGCAGCCTCAGTCATTCAGCGCCAATGCTCGGCGACCCAGGGCGTCGGGCGCACATGCTTATAGAACAGGTGGTGCCAGCGCTCCCGCGGCCAGCGGCCTTCGATGGCCTCGTCCGGGTCGGGCTTGCCCGTGAACACCACCACCTTCGTTCCCTCCGGCAGAGGCGGCGCCACGAAGAAGTTGAACGGCCACGCCGGGATCAGGCTGTGCTTGAAGCTCAGGCACCATTCGCGCGGGAAGAACGCCATCTCCTTCACATTGCGCGACACGTAGGTCTGGCTGTTGCGATAGAGGCCGAACGCCTTCATCGGGTCCGCCTCGAAGTCGCGCCACAGATGCGGATTGCTTCCGATCTTGAAGCGGAAGATGGACATGTTCGCGATCCTCTGGCCGAACTGGGTCCAGTTCTCCGTCGAGACGAACGCGCAGTCCGGCTCGAAATCGAAAAACGCGTCGATGGAGCCGGTCACGACCAGATCGAGATCGAAATGCAGCACGTTTCCGGCGAGCCCGCAGAAATTCTCCCGCCAGATGAACATGCGGCGGAAGGGCCGGTAGCGGAAGAACTCCGGCAGCGTGAAGTCCGGCATGGGCATGATCTCGACGCCCGGCGCGATGCCGCTCGCATCGTCCGTGATGCAGATGAAGCGCAGCTCGCGGGCGGTATGGCGCTTCACCATGGAGTGGAGGCGGTTCACATAGTCCGGACCGTACCGCGTCCCCCACTTTATGCAAATGACCGTCTGCGTCATGACCGCCCCTCGATGCATTCGCCGCTGTCTTTCGCCGCGCTTATAGCCGCGCTGGCGCCGCCTGTCATCCCGTTCGCCGCCACCCCTCTCGGGTCATGGCCGGGCCTGACCCCTCAAGGGCGGCCATGACAACAAAGGCCGAGCCGGATGCCGACTTTTTCACACGCTCCTTCGCGGGAATGACGCCGAAGGGCATGAGGCGGCGATCACGCCACGGCGCGGGTCTTCTCCAGCGCTTCGTCGACGAGCCGCTGGCTTTCCGCCCAGAGGCGGGCTGCAATCGCGGGATCTTCGGCGAGTGCGTTGGGCGTGGCGGGCCGCTGCTTCACGAAATAGGCGCCGCTGACGCCCTCGATGGCGGGCGAGGTCGCAACGTAAAGCGAGTTCCAGGCGCCGCGCTCCGGCGAGAGAAACACAGGCTTCAGCAGCGACCATGCCGCGCCGACAACGCCGCCCTTCGCGCCGATATTGGTGGCGACGACGCCGGGATGCAGGCAATTGGCCGATATGGGGCGCGGAGGCAGGCGGCGCGCGAGTTCCTTCGTGAACAGGATGTTGGCGAGTTTCGACTGGGCGTAGGCGGCCATCATGCGGTAGCGGCGCGACGTCATGAGGTCGCCGAGGTCGATAGACGCCCTGCTCGCCGCCTCGGACGCGACGGTGACGATGCGCGCATACCGCCGTGGCTCGCCTGCCTTCTCCAGCGCCGGAAGAAGCGTATTGGTGAGGAGGAACGGCGCGAGGTGATTGACGGCGATGGTCGTCTCGTAGCCGTCGGGGGTCAGCACGCGGCCCGGCGAGAACAGGCCGGCGTTGTTCACGAGGATGTGGATCTCGGGATAGCGGTCGAGAATCCGCGCGGCGGCGTCGCGGACCGCCTTGAGGCTGGCGAAATCGGCGATGACGAGGTCCGGCTTGCGGTTGCTCGACCGCGCGACAAGTCCCCTCGCATCCTCGCCGCGGTGAGGGTCCCGGCATACCATGATGACATGAGCGCCCGCCTTGGCGAGGCCAAGCGCGGTCCAAAGCCCGATGCCGGCGTTCGCGCCCGTCACAACCGCCGTTCTCCCTTCCTGGCTCGGCACAACCGGCTGCGGCATGTTCGTCTCCCTTACGTTCGATATGTCGCTGTCGTTGGAAATGGTGATCGCCTGAACAACAAAAAAGCCGCGCGCGCCAATCTAACTTGTCATGGCCGCGCTTGACGCGGCCATCCAGGCCATTGCGTTCAAACAGAAATATGGATGGCCGAGTCCAGCCCGGCCATGACGGCAAGGGGGCTAATTAGTCTCAGCGGGTGAGGATCGCGAAGTCGGAGTAATCGTCGGTTTCCTCGCTGATGCCGCTGTCGGAAACGATGATCGAACTGCCGGCCCAGAGCATTTCCGAAATCTTGCGGGAGACTTCGGCGGGAACCTCGATGCGGTCGAGCGCGGCCGCGGCCGAAGCCGGCGCGGCGAGCGGGGCGTTTTCGTCTTCGTCATCGTAATAACGGCTGTGGCGCCGTCTCGACCGGTCCCCTTTGGCGGCCGCCTCGGGGATTGTGAGAGCGAGCCAGCGAAGCTTTGGCGCATCGGCCGGCTCCCCCGCGGCCGGCTGTATGGCCATGAAGAGATGCGTGCCGAGCGGCTTCTCCGGGTCGCGGATGGTCACCGGAACGTCGAAGACCTGGATGAAGTTCTGCCGGACATAAAGGCGCTGCGTCTTGCGGCTGATGAAAACCGACACGGGGGAAAGGCGGCGCGTCCAGGACTTCACCCCGTCAGCGGCCGCCTTCTGCGCGGCGTCGAGATCCTTGAGGGCTTTTACCGTGGCGGCAAGTTCGTCGTCCTTCCGCGACTTGGCGCGCAGCGCCGCCTCGACAAGCGCCCCGGCCTCCGCGACCTTCGCCTCTGCCTCGGTTTTCGCCTCGGCAGCCTTTTTCACATTCTCCTCGCCGCCATCTTTCAAAGCCCGGCCCACTCGACGCTCCACGCTTTCGAGGCGATCCTTCGCGTTCGAGAGCGCGATCTGCGCCTTCTTCAGTTCGACCGCCGCGACGCTCACCTCCCGCGCCTTGGCTTCGATAGCGGCCCTGGCCGGACTTGCGGCGACGGCGGCGCCTTCAGCCTTCTTGGCCGCGAGCGCCCTCATAGCCTTGGCGAACTCATGCGGATTGAGACGCTTCCGCGCCGCGCCGTCCGGACGCAGCCCTGCGTCTTCCGCTTTTGCCGCGACGGTCGTCGTCAATCCGTCCGCGCTGCCCGCGCCTTCGGCCGCCCCCATGGCATGATGCAGCATGCTGTTGGATATGGTGGCGAGGGCGCCCGCGTCCGGCTCGGGCAGCAGCGCGGGCGCCGGCAGCTTCGGATGGGCGAACGGCGCCGGCGCGATGTCCTGGCGGCTGATAATCACGCGCTCGTTTCCTTGCGTCATCGAAAACATGCGCTTGGCGAAATCGTAGGGCAGCCTGATGCAGCCGTGGCTGGCCGGATACCCCGGCACCACGCCCTGGTGCATGGCCACGCCGGACCAGGTGATGCGCTGCATGTAGGGCATGGGCGCGCCGCTGTAGATGTTCGAGTGGTGCATCCGCTCCTTGCCGATGATGCTGAAAATGCCACGGGGCGTCGGATGTCCCGGCTGGCCGGTCGAGACGGGCGAGCGCGCGTAAAGCCCGTCGCTGGAATAGACGGACACGTGCTGGTTCCTGAGCGAAATCACAAAAAACAAGGGAGCGGCCGGCGGCGCGGGCTCTTCTGTTTTTCTTTGCTTTTTCTCCGGGGCGTCGCTGTATCGGGAACGCGCGGATGCTGCATCGGCAAGCGGGATGGAAGTCGCGGCGGCGAAGACGAGCCACAAGGCCATGAAACGCAACATTGGCATCCTTCCCCAAGCTCTCCAGGCATTCCAGACGGTTTTAGTTAATTTGACGTAATACGAGGAGAATGAAACTTCAACTTATCTCGGGCCGAAAACATTCGCCTTGGGAGTCAATAACTGGCGCGGGTTACAATTCCGTGTGCCCCCCCGCGCTCAGTTTGCCGGGTATTGGCCCTGCCAGCGAATTTGAAGGTTCGCGAGCAGCCAGTCGGTGACGATCAGGAAGGTTCCCAAGGTCAGGAACAGCGCCAGCAAGACGAGGCTGTTCATGAATACGGTTTCATAACCGTATTGGGCGACATCCAGGAAAGGATAGGGGTAGGTTCCGACCATCGCGCCGCGGATCAGCGTGTAGCACATGAACGCGAGCGGATAGATTTGCCATTGAATCTGATCGGAAAGGCGCAATGAGCCCTTGGGCGTGGCAAAGAGCCAAAAGCAGAGGTAAAGCAGCGGCATGACCAGATGGAAAAACCGCTCGGTCAGAAATTCCAGACCTTTCGGCGCCCAGAGCCCCTGAAGAACCGCCGCATAGACGATTGCGACAACGAGAATATAGAGCGCGAGCGCCGTCTGCACGCCCGGCCAGTTACAAAAGCATTGCTCGTCGGGTTCGCAGGCGGCGCATGCGAGGCAAATCGCGATAGCGAGATTGGTCAAGACCGTGAAGAAGCTTAAGTGGGATAAAACGACGCCCGGAATAGACAGGCCGAGCGCCGCCGCGTTCTCGACCGACATGTAAAGCTGTAGCCCAAGCGCCATCCAGCCAAGACTTGCAATGCCGCCCGCGGCCATTCTTCGTGTAAACATCCAGTTCTGCGGTCCTTTCAAGCTGGCCTCCTTCGCCAGTCGGACCGAGAACAAGGAAAACGGGACATAGTGCCCCGTTTTCGCTCTCACATTTTTCTGAATGAATTCCTGAACATCAGGCGGTGGCGCCCTTGAGCATCCCCCTTAAAGCCGGAATCGGCCTCATGCCCTTCGGCGTCATTCCCGCGAAGGAGCGTGTGAAAAATCGGCATCGCCTCTTTTGTCATGGCCGGGCCTGACCCGGTTTTCCAGCGCCGGATCGCCGTGCTCCCCCGCCGCCGGGCGCATTAACCATGCAAGGCTTGCCGGGGTCGCCAATGAAACCGCGCATTTACCAAACCGGCCGTTTTACGGTATTATAATACCGTAAAAACAGGTTTTTTGCCAAACGAACCCAATAGGGTTAATCGCGGCTGCCGCGCGCCGGCGTCCGGTTTTGAAGGCTCCGATACTGGCCCCCGCCGGAGTTTGTCCCCGCGAAGAGGGGCGGGGACGACGAAAAGGCGGCTGCGTCCGGTTAAACGCACGATGCTCTAATTGGCGTCGGCTTGGGCGTGAAGCCGGTCGCGCTTGATCGAGAGCTTGTTCAGCGCCGAGACGTAAGCGCGGGCGGACGCGACGAGCGTGTCGGTATCGGAGCCGCGGCCGGTGACGGTCTTGCCGTTCTCTTCGAGGCGCACGCTGACCTCGGCCTGGGCGTCGGTGCCTTCGGTCACCGCGTGGACCTGATAAAGCGGCAGGCGCGCCTCGTGCGGCACGATGGCCTTGATGGCGTTGAAGGTGGCGTCGACCGGACCGTCGCCCGTGGCTTCCGCGGTAAGGCGCCTGCCGTCCACCTCAAGCGTGATGGTGGCCTTCTGAGGGCCGCCCGTCCCGGCGATCACCATCAGCGACAGAACCTTGATCCGGTCGTTCGCCTGCGCGATTTCCTGGTCGACCAGCGCTTCGATGTCCTCGTCGTAGACATGCTTCTTGCGGTCGGCCAGCGCCTTGAAGCGATGGAAGGCGTCCTCGAAGGCGTTGTCGCCGAGATCGTAGCCCAGATCCTTCAGCTTCTCGCGGAAGGCATGGCGCCCGGAATGCTTGCCCATGACGAGCGAACTTGCGCGCACGCCGACGCTTTCGGGCGTCATGATCTCGTAGGTTTGCGCGTTCTTCAAGACGCCGTCCTGATGGATGCCGGATTCGTGGGCGAAGGCGTTCTTGCCGACGATGGCCTTGTTGTATTGCACCGGGAAAGCGGTGACGGCCGAGACGAGACGCGACGCCCGCGCGATCATCGTGGTGTCGACCTTCGTCCAGAAGGGCATGACGTTGTTGCGCGTCCTGAGCGCCATCACGACCTCTTCCAGCGCCGCGTTGCCCGCCCGCTCGCCGAGCCCGTTGATGGTGCACTCGACTTGGCGCGCGCCCGCCTTCACGCCCGCGAGGCTGTTGGCGACGGCCAGTCCCAGGTCGTTGTGGCAGTGGGTGGAGAAGATCGCCTTGTCCGCGCCGGGCACGCGCTCGCGCAGCATCGCGATGATGCTTACGAATTCGTCCGGCACGGTGTAGCCGACCGTGTCGGGGATGTTGATGGTGGTCGCGCCGGCCTCGATCGCGGCCTCCACGACGCGGCACAGAAAGTCGGGCTCGGTGCGCGTCGCGTCCATCGCCGACCATTCGACGTTGTCGACGAGATTGCGCGCGCGGGAGACGGAGGAGACCACGGCCTCATAAACCTGCTCGGCGCTCATTTGCAGCTGATATTGCCGGTGCAGCGGCGAAGTGCCGATGAAGGTGTGGATGCGGCCCCGCTTCGCATTGCGGACGGCTTCGCCCGCGCGGTCGATGTCCTTCGGATTGGCGCGCGCAAGGCCGGCGATCACAGCGTTCCGAGCACGCCGGGCGATCTCCGCCACGGCCTCGAAATCGCCCACGGACGCGGCGGGGAACCCCGCCTCGATGATGTCGACGCCCATTTCGTCGAGAATTTCGGCGACCTGCATCTTCTCTTCGAAGTTCATGGTCGCGCCGGGGCACTGCTCGCCGTCGCGCAGCGTGGTGTCGAAAATCAAGACGCGATCTTTTTCGGAGCGCGAAGCGACTGGCGTATTCGCAACGTTCGAATGGGGAAATTCGGTCATGCCTGAGAGTTCCTTGCCTGATCTGTTGAAAATATCACAAACCGGGCAAGTCCTCTATTGAGCGCCCGGGCTTTAACCCCCAAGCGCCCGCCCGCTCACCGGGCTGCCAGCGCTCAGGGGCGGATAAGGATGAGAAGGCCGCGCGACGCTATCGGGCGCGCATGAGCGCGGCCGTGCAAGGATGCAATCGATTGAGTGCGTGCGTCTGGCATGATGAAGTGCGACTCCTATCCGGCCTCATAAAACATATTTTCACGCCTCGAACAAGCGCGGAGAGGACGGCCGGTCATCTGGCCGCCTTCGCCGTCTGGCTCATTTCGAGCTCGGCGTCTCGCTTTCCATCGGATAGCCGTCGCTTGCCTTTTCGTGTCCGCCCGCCAGCCGGTCCATGAGCGCGAACAGCACGCCGGAGACCACGAAGGTGAGGTGCAAGCCGAGGCGCAGGTAAACCTCTTCCGGCTTGTAGGCGTTGAGGTTCACGAAGATCTTCAGAAGCTCGATGCCGGAGATCGCGACGATCGTGCCCATCAGCTTGATCTTCAGGTCGGAGAAGGAGACGAGCCCCATCCAATCCGGCCGGTCCTCGTGATCGCTGGTGTCGATCTTGGAGACGAAGATCTCGTAGCCGGCGAAGACGATAAGAAGCACGAGATTGGCGACCATCACGATGTCGACGAGCGAGAGCACGGTCACGATCACTTTGCTCGGCTCGGCGTGGAGCGCTTCGGGAACGAATTCGATGAACTCTCTCAAAAAAGTGATCAACAGCAGCAGCAGCGAAATCGAAAGCCCCGCATAGAACGGCGCGAGCAGCCACCGGCTCGCAAAAATTCCTGCCTCAAGATTGTGTTCCAAGCTTTTCATTTCTTCTCCATGTCCGGGCCGCCGCCATCCCTCGCCGCGAAGGCGGATCGGGCGGCGAGCGAGCCCATCCTTTGTAACAAAGTGCGACTGAATCTAAGCGGATGCTTTACCGTGCATCTTGCGGCGGCAAGCCAATGCCTTAATATCTTTGCTTAGCTTTTGGCGAGATTTCATGCCACAAGCTAAGGGGCGAATGGGCGCCTCCTTCCGCCATGACGATCGAATGAGGTTTCATGCGCTTACCCTCGAATGGCCGGACAGGCAAGCTGCCTTCCTTCAAGTCGCGGCCTCTGTCGTTTCTCCGTATGGCGGCGAAGCGGAGACGCCGTTTTCCCATTTTCCCGCTGCGAAAGCCGCTGAGAACTTACGGCAAGATCGGAAATCTCGAAGTGCGCCTCGCGCGTTCCATCGGCGATATCAAGAGAGCGCAGCGTCTTCGTTTCGATGTTTTTTACAGGGAAATGGCCGCGGTGGCGGACGCCCGCACCTTGCACAAGAAACGGGACGAGGACGACTTCGACGCCATTTGCGATCACCTCCTTGTGATCGACAAAACCACCGAGCGCACGGCGAAAAGACCTTGGCCGCGCCGCTCCAAGGTTGTCGGCACCTACCGCGTCCTTCTTCAGGAGATCGCCGAGCAAAATCAAGGCTTCTACACACAGGGCGAGTACGACATCGCGCCTCTTATCGCAAGAAAGCGCGCAACCCACCGTTTCATGGAGCTTGGCCGCTCCTGCGTCTTGAAGCCCTATCGCAACCGCCGCAGCGTCGAACTGTTGTGGCAGGGCCTTTGGACTTATATTCGGGAGCATGGCGCCAACGTCATGATCGGATGCGCGAGCTTTCCCGGCACAGATCCGAAAGCGCACGCGCTGGCGCTGAGCTTCCTGCACCACTACGCGCGCGCGCCCGAGGAGTGGCTTGTCTCGGCTCACCCCGAACTGAGGGTCGACATGAACATGATGCCCAAGGAGGAGGTCAACGTGAAGGAGGCGCTGAAGGTGATGCCTCCGTTGATCAAGGGTTATCTCAGGCTCGGCGCCTATGTCGGCGACGGCGCTGTTGTGGACAAACAATTCGGCACCACCGATGTGCTGATTATTATGCCGGTCGAGGCCATCGACTCGCGCTATTTTTCCCATTTCGGAGCGCCTGACGAGGTCTTGACGCAGCCCACCGGGTCACGCTTGGGGCGCTCTGTCCATTAAGGCGAGACCGGGGCGCGTCGCTGGGCAAGGGGCACTGAGTGAAAACCTTTTCATCTCTTGCGGCGGTGGTGGCGCTCTGGCTAGGCGTCAGCTTCGGCCTATGGCTTCTCTACAGGCTGGTCCGCCGGCGCGACGGATCAAGGCGAAAGCAGCTCGCCGAGAGCCCGCTCGCTCTGATCGACGAGGGAGCGGCGGTTCTTGGCGCGCTCCGCGTGCGCGCCTCCGCCTCGCCAAACGCCGCAGGCAGCTACCGCTGGCTCGGCGGCGGCGCCGGCGATCCCCTTCATGATGACGTCCGGCATTTCCTGAACGCCATCGAGGCGCAGAGCGCCTATTTCGACCGCGTGAACGCGGCGAAGAAGAGGATCGAAAAAAGCTTCGCCGTCGAGGACTTCCTTCCCCTGTCCGAGATCCTGCAAATCCGCCGCGATTTCTGGGCCGCGAGCGAAATCTTCCTGATCGACGATATCGGCGCGCTCGGCGCTGAACTGGCCGAAGTCCGCGCCTACGAAACGTTCAAGGCGGAAGCGCGCGCGCTTCTTTTCAAGGAAGGCGATGCGGCCGGCGGCGCGGACGGCGATCCGGTGGGCTTGCGGCTCGCGCTCGCCCGCGAGCAAGCAGCCGTTTTCGCCGTTGAGGTCGAACGGAAAATTGCGGCCGAGCACGAGAAAAGCCGGCTGCCGGCGCTGGCGGAGATCGCCGCCGTGCCTCTCGGCGCCTTGCGGGCGGCCGCGTTCGTGTTCCGCGAAGGCGGCGCCATATTTGGCGAAGCCGTGGCGACCGCGCGCGGTTACGTGCGCTTCGTGGGCGCGAGGGGGCTCAAGGCGGCGGCCGAAGAGCTGCGCAAGGCGCGCGGCGAACTGCCGGGTCAATTCGCGACCGCTTTCGAGCGCGCGGGCGGTCTTTCGAGGAAGGGCGGCGGCGGCCTGAAGCGGCATTACGAGTTCCTGATCGAGGCGCAGGAATTGCGCGCGCGTTACGCGGAGCTTCTCTCCCGGGCGCCGATCCTGACTGAAAAAGGCAAGCAGTTTCTGGCGCGGCTGGAACTCGAACGCCGCGCCGAGCAGTTCCGCGAAACGTCCGGCGGCGTTTCCGACTGGGCGCGGCGCCGGGTCGTCGTCGGGATCGCGAAGCTCATTTCCGGGCTGCAATTCATCCAGGCGAAGGTGTCGCCGGCCTCCAACAAGCAACTGGCCGTGCGTTCATCGGCGGCGGCGGCCACGCCGGCGAGCGCTGGCGGGGAGCCGATCAGGGTCATGCTCCTGCCCGCTTCGGCTTATGCCGGCGGCCAGAAGGGACGCGGCGCCGGAGGGCGGGTGGCATCGAAACAACCTCAGACCGGCGCCGAAACGAGGCAGGTCAAGCGCCCGCCAAGGCGCGGACGGGTCATCGGCAACGCCGCCCTCGCCGACGATGAAGACGCCATCGCGGATGCGCGCGTCTCGCGCTTTACGGCTGGCGGCTCGCTGATGGACAGGCTTTCCACCGTGGACCACGAGGAACGCGCCGCGCCGGAAAGCCTTTCCCCCGTGCCGGACGTTGAGCAACCGGAAGCGAAGCGCAAGCGCTTCCGCCTGTTCCGGTCCGATTAGAGCGAGGCGCTTGGCTTCATGTTCCTGAATTTCTTCTACGAGTTGAAGAAGGCCGGCATCCCCGTCAGCGTGAAGGAGTATCTCACCTTCCTGAATGCGGTCGACGCCGGCATCGCCGGCACGAAGATCGACCACTTCTATTATCTGGCGCGCGCCTCGCTCGTGAAGGACGAGCGCAGCCTCGACACATTCGACCGAGTTTTCGGCCAGGTCTTTCACGGGCTGGAAAGCGGCGGCGAGGGCCTTTCCGCCGCCATCCCCGAGGAATGGCTGCGCGCGCTGACCGAGCGCTTCCTGACGGAGGAGGAGAAGGCGCAAATCGAGGCGCTGGGCGGCTGGGACAAGATCATGGAGGAGCTGAAAAAACGCCTCGATGAGCAGAAGGGGCGCCATGAAGGCGGCAACAAGTGGATCGGCACGGGCGGAACCTCGCCCTTCGGCGCGCATGGCTACAATCCGGAAGGCGTCCGCATCGGGCAGGAAAAGAACCGCAATAACCGCGCGGTGAAGGTGTGGGACCGGCGCGACTACAAGGATCTCGACGGCGAGGTCGAGCTTGGCACGCGCAATATCAAGATCGCGCTGCGCCGCCTGCGCAAGTTCGCGAGGACGGGCGCCGCCGACGAACTCGACCTCGGCGCCACCATCCGGGGCACGGCGCACAAGGGCTATCTCGACATCGCGTTCCGCCCCGAGCGGCGCAACACCGTGAAGGTGCTGCTGTTCTTCGACATCGGCGGCTCGATGGACTACCACATCCGCGAATGCGAGGAGCTGTTCTCGGCGGCGCGCTCCGAGTTCAAGCACATGGACGCCTTTTACTTCCACAACTGCCTGTACGAGAGCGTGTGGCGCAAGAATGAGCGCCGCTGGGACGAGCGCCTGCCCACCTGGGATCTGCTGCACACCTACCCCGCCGACTACAAGGCGATCTTCGTCGGCGACGCGTCCATGAGCCCCTACGAGATCGTCATGCCGGGCGGATCGGTGGAGCACTGGAACGAGGAGGCGGGGCAGGTGTGGCTGCAGCGCGTGCTCGGCGTCTACAGGCACGCGGTCTGGCTCAACCCGGTGGAGGAACGCTGGTGGGGCGGTACGCCGTCGCTGAAACTCATCCAGCAGCTCATGTCGGGCCGCATGTATCCGCTGACGCTGAACGGCATCGACGCCGCGATTTCGGAGCTGTTGCGGTAGTCGCCGGTAACCCTTCGCTAACCCTGCCGCCTCGGAATAAGGTACCGCCAGTTGGCGGTTTTTCGCCTCTTTTCCCTCATTATGTTAATGATAAGCGAAAGCGCCTTGAGGAAGCGTTAGCGGCGGCTATCGCGTTGGTTTTACAACGGAAATCCGTCCGGCGCCGCGGGATTCGAAGCGGTTGCGGACGCGGCCTTTGCAATGTCAGGTTCGGTTTCATGGTTAGCGCGCGCAACAATAGAACCGTTAACTAGGATTTCTGACTCGCTTTTTTCGCGTCGAATCCGGGTTTTTTCGCGTTTTTCGTAAGGACCGGCCCCGGATTCGTAAGGAACGCCGCCCTCGCATGCGCGCGTTAACCCCGGCGATTTTAACCATGAGACGCCGCCCCGCCGCCTTACGGTTCGATAATCTTGAACTGTAAGGCCGCCGCTTTGTACGCACGCTGCTTGGCCCCGCGCTCTTCCGCGCGGTTCAGATCGAGGCGCATCGCTTTCGGCGAAGAAGGGCCGTTTGCGGAAGTGGCGGATCTCGAAAACTACTTAAGCCTCGATGCTTGCTTCCAGATCTCACACCGGCCTTATCGCGGGAACGCCAGCATCGTGCAGTCCGGGCCAAATTGCCGGACTTAAGGGCGGTATCTAAGCGCTCCGTTATAACAGCATCATTTCAGCCCGGCTTGGCTATGCTATAAATGTTACAAAAGGTGTACGGGCTCGCACCATATGAAGCAGGTAATACAATTCTGCGCCGCGCATGACGGAACACGAATAGCCTTTGCCAAGGCCGGTGACGGCCCGCCGCTGGTTCGGACAGCAAATTGGTTTACCCATCTCGAACTGGACTGGGATAGCGCGATCTGGCGCCATTGGTTCGAGGTGCTTGCCGAAGGACGCACGCTCATTCGCTATGACCCGCGCGGGTCGGGCCTGTCCGACCGTAACGTGGATGATTTTAGCCTGGACGCCTGGATCGGCGATCTCGACGCGGTGGTCAACGCTGCGGGTCTTCGGCGCTTTCCGCTCATCGGGCTTTGCCAGGGAGGCGTCGTCGCAGCCGCCTATGCCGCGCGCTACCCTGACCGCGTCAGCCGGCTCGTCCTTTATGACAGCTATTTGTCGGGCGCTTATGCCGCGGGCGTCGATGAGGGCTTGAAGAAGCAAGCCTATACACTGTCGCAGATGATCGAGTTCGGCTGGGGCCGCGACGCTGGGGCATTTCGAGAAGTCTTTGCTAATCTGCTGATGCCGGAAGCGACCAGGGAGCAGCTCCGCTGGATCGGCGAACTTCAGCGGCGCAGTGCTTCGGCAATGAATGCCCGGAAGCTGTGGGACGCTTTCAACAGCTTCGACATTCGCGCCGAGGCCGGCAAACTGAGAACTCCCGCCCTTGTCTTCCACGTCAAAGGCGATGCGATGGTGCCGTTCGAGGCGGGACGCCGGCTCGCCGCGGCCATTCCAAATGCGCGCTTCGTGCCGCTTGAAGGTAAGAACCATATCCTGCTGGCCAATGAGAAAGCCTGGCAAACCTTTCGAACCGAACTGAACAATTTTCTAAAGGCGGACGAACCCGCCGAAGTGCTTTCGCAATCCAAATTGGACGCACTGAGCGCCCGCGAACGCGAAATTCTTGACTGCATCGCGCGCGGAACGATCAATGCCGACATCGCCAAAACGATGGGCATTTCCGAGAAAACGGTGCGCAATCATATCACGGCGATTTTTTCGAAACTTGCGGTTGAGCACCGCGCTCAGGCAATCGTCCTCGCGCGCAAGGCGGGCCTCGGCCGGGATTGACCTTTGCGCCTGCTGGGGCCAGCGTGCCAGAATTGCGGGGACGCAGCCAAAAATTCTACGAGTTGGAGGACGGGGCCAATTCCGGATGCGGCGGATCAGCTCATCGCAGCGGCCACGTGCGCTTGGATTAATCGGGCGATGTCTGAAGGGTGCGTGGACGGCAGGAAATGGCTTCCGCTATCGATTGTCGCCAGCCGCGCCTTTTTAATGGCCGCGGCGAGAAGCTCGGCAATTCGCCTCATTGCGGGATGTCCATTTCCGCCGCGTATGACCAAGGTATTGGCTTCAATCCCGGCATAATCGGACAATGGCGGCGCGAAGGGAGTGCCGGAGGACCAATCGCGGATGTTACTTGGCGTCGTAGCGATAATGTATTCACGCACCTTTTGCGGGAAGGCATCGAACGCTCCCGGACCTTCATAAAAGTCGATGACATGCCGGGCCGCATCTGGCTTGCCTGCCTTGAACTCGGCAAAGTAAACACGCGTCATTGCGTCGAATGCGGCATAAAGCTCTTTTTCTTTCGCGGTTCGCAAGATGCCAAGAGGGTTCGCCTCGATCAGGCACAAGCTGGCCGGCTTAATCTTGCCGTGAATAGCGTGCGCAAGCGCAGCCAGCCCGCCAAACGAGTGGGCCACGACATGCGCTGGTTCACCGATCCGCTCAAGCAGGATATCCAGTACATCGGTTTGCTGCTGCATGGTGGCGTTGCCGGAAGGCCGGCGTTCCGCCGTGGCCCCGTAACCCAAAAGGCTTGTCGTGATAAGCCGGTAGCCCCCGGAAAGTTTGTCTGTGACAGATTTCCAGCCCGCACCCTTGCCGAAGCTCCCTGGTACAAGCAGAAGCGCTGGGCCCTCTCCACGTTCCGCGAAATCGATATCGGCCGATATAGCAGGCATCGCGCACCTCCACCCGCTCCCGGTGTAGCCTTACCTAACTTACGCCGGAAAGCCGTGGGCGTTAAGGACCGCTTGGGTCGGAACGGATCCACGAAACCCGCCGGCGCCCCCTCGTCCTCGCGCGCAGGGCTGCGCCGGCTGGGGCCAGCGTCCCGGAATTACGGGCTTTCGGATAACAAAAATTGGTCTCGATGGGGCCGGCGCCTCAATACCGCGGCGCGCGCTAGCCCTATCCTCTCTGCATCAAATCTGAAAGGTCGGCGCCATGAACCAAACACCCAAGGGCATTGTCAAGCACCGCCAGGATCCGCTGCGCGAGCGATATCGTATCGCGCCGCATGAAGCGCGGATCGTCGACGCCGCCGTAACCGTAGCGAATAATGCGGAAGATCCGTTCCACTGTACAGTCGCGCCAGGACATGGATATGACGCGCTATTGCAAGCCGGTATTCATCGCGCTGTCGGCGGCTATCATGACCGTCCCAATCCCGGCGACATATTGTGCGCGGCGCTCGCTTCCTGTCTCCACTCGACTTTGCAGATTATCGCCGGCCGGCTCGAAATTCCCATTGTTAGTCTCGGCGTCAGCGTGTGGGCCGAGGCCGATGCCCGCGGAACCCTGCTCGTGGATCGCAACGTCCCCGTCGGATTCCAAAAAATGAAGTGCGAAGTGCGCCTAGAGCCAGCCGCCGACGTGCCGCCGCAGAAAGTGACGATGCTGCTCGCGGCGGCGGAGCACAGTTGCGTCGTCCTGCAGACGCTCCGCAACGGCGTGCAAGTGCAGATGCAGCCGGATCAGGCACAGTCTATCGCATGTGAATCTGCTCAATTGTAGAAGCAACCGGAAGCCGGTTTGGCCGCGCAGTGTGTCGATTAAGCAAGGAGCCAGCGAATCAGGCAATATCGCAGTTGCTTGGTTTTGAGCGCGGCCGAAAAACCGACAGACATGCCGATGACGCCTTGCACGGGGTCGAAATGCCCCCGCGCCGAACCCCCTACTTCGGAAACACCGGCGGCACGTATTGCAGCGTCCCGGCAAAATACCACAGCAGCGCCAGCACCAGCGGGCAGTTCACCAGCAATTGCAGGAACGTGAACCCCACGATGTCGCGCGCCTTCACCCCCAGGATGCCGACAAGCGGCAGCATCCAGAACGGATTGATCAGATTGGGCAGCGCCTCCGCCGCGTTATAAATCTGCACGGACCATCCAAGATGGACGTGAAGGTCCTTCGCCGCCTGCATCACATAGGGCGCCTCGATCACCCATTTGCCGCCGCCCGATGGCAGCAGAAATCCGAGGAAGGCCGAATAAACGCCCATGACGGCGGGGAACGTATTCGTGTTGGTCAGGCTGACAAAGGCTTCCGCGAGCCGCTGCGAGATGGTTGCGCCGCCATATCCCGCCGCCGAGGTGAGGATCACGGCTATCGCGCCGTAAAGCGGGAACTGGATCAAAACGCCCGTCGTCGCGGGCACGGCGTCGGCCACCGCGTTGAGGAAACTGCGCGGCCGCCAGTGCAGCAGAAGCCCAAGCATCAGGAACAGGAAATTGTAGGTGTTGAGGCTTGAGATCGCGACGATCGCGCTCTTGCTGGCGAATTCCTGCCAGAGCCAGCCACCGCTCAGCACGACAATGAGAAGCGTGATGAGCGGGCTATATTCGAGCCATTCGCTCGGGCGCTCGCGGGGAGGAAGCGCGCGGGCCGCCGTGTGAAGATCGACGCCAAGCTCCCACGCCGTCACCGCGTGCGCTTTCGACGGGGCGGACAGCCAGGCGATGGTTGTCGAAACGAGGATCAGGGTCGCGCACAGCGCCATCGACTGCCACAGAAAGATCGTCTCGGAGAAGGGGATGATGCCGGTGATCTGCATCAGGGCTTTGGGCAGGCTCGCGGGGTTGGCCTGCAACTGCGCCGCCGATGAGCTGAGGCCCAGCGCCCACGTCGCGCCGAGGCCGAGATAGGCGGCGGCGCCGGCCGCGCGATAATCCATCTTCAGGTCCGAGCGCCGCGCCAGCTCCCTGACGAGAAGACCGCTGAAAATAAGGCTCATGCCCCAGTTCAGAAGAGAGGACAGCATGCTGACGGCGGCGACGAAGGCGACCGCGCGAGGCCCGCTTCCGGGTATCGAGGCGAGGCCGCGAATGAGCTTCGCGGCGGGCGGCGACATGGCGACCACATAGCCGCTGATGACCACGAAAGCCATCTGCATCGTGAACGGGATGAGCGTCCAGAACCCGTCGCCGAACGATTTTGCCACGGCGAGAGGCGACGCCCCGTTCGCGAGAGCCGCCGCCGACACGAGGATCACGGCCAGCGCCGCGAAGATGTAGGCGTCCGGAAACCAGCGTTCGGCCCAGCGTGTGAAACCCAAGGCGGCCCTTGCGAGCGGCCCCTCCCTGCCCGCGGGCAAATCGCGGCTTTGTTCGACGACTGTCATGCCGGCTCTCTCGGCTCTTTTTTCCTTCACCGTAGCGATACCAGAAAAAAGAACCTTCCGCTTCTGAAACTTGAGTGCAATTTCCAGCAGCGCTCTTTATCCGCTCATGCCAGCGGCCAAAAGTCTCGACCGCTCCGCGGCGTCGTCCCCGTCTCCGCCGGTCGAGGACACACCCCCGAACCGGTGTCCGGCATCGTCAAATCGGCGCTCGGATTCCGTCAATTTCTGGCGCGCGGGCTGGGCCGGGCTGCTAGTGCAGGGCTTTGGCCTTCGATGCGCCGCCCAAGCCGTTGGGGGAAGCGGCGGCGTCGGACCGGCCCGGCGTTCTCCGCGTTTCGCCGGGGCGGCGCTCGCTGGCGAGCTTGAAGATGGCGACCGACCGCACAAGCGCTTCGGACTGCTCTTCGAGCCGGCTGGCCGCCGACGCGGCTTCCTCGACCAGCGCCGCGTTCTGCTGGGAGATTTCGTCGATCTGGTTAACGGTCCGGTTCACGTGCTCCACGCCATCGCTTTGCCCCTTACTGGCCGATGCGATCTCGCCGATGATGGAGCTGACGTGCTGTACTTGCGTCACGATCTCCTCCATGGCGGCTCCTGCGTTCCGCACAAGCTTGGCGCCCTCGTCGGCCATGCCCACGGACGTTGCGATGACAGCCTTGATGTCCTTGGCGGCTTCGGCGGCCCGCTGAGCGAGACTTCTGACTTCCGACGCCACGACAGCGAAGCCGCGCCCTTGCTCGCCGGCGCGGGCCGCCTCCACCGCCGCGTTGAGCGCAAGCAGGTTCGTCTGGAAGGCGATGCCGTCGATGATGGCGGTGATATCGGCGATTTCGCGGTTGCTTTCGGTGATCCGGGCCATGGTGTCGATGACTTTCGCCACCACGTCGCCGCCGCGCTGGGCGCTCTCCGAGGCTTTGGAGGCCAGCCGGTTCGCTTGCGTGGCGTTCTCCGCGTTCTGCTTCACGGTCGAGGCGAGTTCCTCGATGCTGCTTGTCGTTTCCTCAAGGCTCGACGCCTCCTCCTCGGTGCGCCGCGAGAGATCGTTGTTGCCGGCGGCGATCTCGCGGGCGGCTGCGTTGATGGATTGGCTTGCTTCTCGAATTTGCAGGACGATGTCCTGGAGTTGCTCGATGGTGCGGTTGCTGCCGCCTTTCAACTCGCCGAACATGCCCTTGAAATCTGCTTCGATCGTCTGGGTGAGGTCCCCTTGCGCCAATGCCGTCAAGATCCGCGCAATTTCGCTCAGCGCCGTTTCACAGGCGCCGAAAATTGCATTCAATCCTTGTGAGATTTCGAGGAAGAAGCCTTCCTTGTCATCCTCGGCGACACGCCTGCTGAAATCTCCCGCGGCAGCCGCTTCAACGATGCCTGCGATTTCTGTTTCGACCGCCAATTGCTCCGTTACATCGATCCACTGACCGACCGTGCCTGCTCGTTCGCCGTTTTCGGCTGCAACTGGCGTCGTGATGACGTTGAAATCGCGGCCGCCGAGTTTAAGTCGAGAACTCATTGTTCGTTGCGAGGATTTCAAGCGTGTAATGGCGGCTTGAGGATCGCGATAGAATATGCCAATGCTGCGGCCGACAACCTTGTCAGGCGCAAAGCCCTCGATCTCGGCGCGAAATGCGGCTTGGTAACGGCTCAAGGTTTCCTGGAGCGCGTTATTGATATAAATGATTGTACCGTCGTTATCGGCGATCCGAACAGGCACGTTGACATGGTCGAGGGCCGTTTTGACGCGCGCTGAATAATTTGCCGTTTCATAGGCGCTTTGAAGCTCCGCTCTTACTTTCTCGGCGGTTTCGGAAACCTGGCGCATCTCATCCGGCACGTCCCCGATCCGATTTTGAAAGTTGCCGTTGGCGTATTGAACCATAAGATCCAGAAACCCATTCAGGAATTCGCGTTTGGCCGCTTCTTCAGCCGCCCGCCGCGCCTGCATGTCGGCAAGTTGCGATGCCTGCGATTCTGCAAGAGAAGCGGTCTCGGAGGCGACAAGCGAAGCCTCAAGACTGCGGACGATCCAACCAAGTATAACTGTTTGCACAATGAGAATGACCGCGTGCATCAGGACTCGGGCGAGATCGGGGGACGTTGTTGGGAAAACGGCTTCCGGCAACACGTAGTTCAACACCAGATGATGCAAGGCCACAACCGCCGCATTGGCGGCGAGCGCCCGCCAGTCGCACCACCCGGCGCAAACCGCGAGCATTGCAAAAAAGTACATATGCATGTCGATTTGGTAGGGCGTCCCCGAAAGTTCGTCCACCATGAGCGCCACGAGCGCCGCTAAAGCCATCGATGTCACGACGCGCGTCGCCACGCCCGCGGGCTCGCCGCGCCAGGTTAGCGTGGCGCCGCCAGCGATCGCGACAGCGCCCGCAAGAGCAACTATATTCGTGTGCGATCCGGCGGTCAGCGATAATAGAGCAACCAAGCCGACGTTCACCCAAATCAACATGATCAGGTAAGCGCCAAATCTCTGGCGTAGCGCCTCAATTTTGAGCATTTTGTCCCCCTTCAGAACTTGGAACCGCAGCCAGCGGCATTCGGAGCGCTGAATACAAAGAGCGCCCCAAAGCGATAAAGGCGGGAAACGAACGCGGGGTCGTCAGAAAATCCGACCGCCACGGCATCCGAGTTTCCCTCGCTCAGAATAGAACCATCGGCTTTGGCGATAGCCGCAAATGCCCCGGGAAATCCAAGCCACCTCGGCGAAATAACGAGCACCTTGCCGCTTGCCGCCACGTTGAGGGACGCGGCCAGCATGATGCCCCCGATAAGGATCCCATTCAGAGCTATCTTCAACCCGACCTGCATCGAGCGCGCCGCGCCTATCCTGCCTCAAGCCATCCTGCCGGAAGGTCGTTAATATACCACCAAGGGTTGCGCGACCTTCCCGGCCTCGCTCTTCCTCCCGATGAAATGACGCTTCGATGCCGAGTCCGGTTCAGGGAGGCCGGCAGCCTCCCTGTGGTCGCAACGATGCTTTCTCGTTTCGACCCACACCGCGCATGCGCGTCACACACGCAGAGCAATCGCCGGCGAGCCCCAGAATCTGTGCCGGGAATGTTTAAAGGACTGAAAAACTCCGCAATTCACCATCATTTTGCGATTTTCTGCCGTAGACAGGGCAGTGTGCGGAAACTGAGTCGCGAACGCCGCTCGACGGGGCATGGGAGCAAGGTGAAATGAGATTGCGATTTTTCAGGCAAACTGCCGGAGCGGCGATCCTGGCGGCCTCTCTCGCCGGCTGCGGCTCGATGGGATCTTTGTTTGGGAACGACGAACCAGGCAAGCTCGACAACCGCCCGCCGGATGTGATTTACAAGGAAGCCGACGAAAATCTCGGCAAGGGCAGCAGTATGAAGGCCGCCGAGGCATTCGAGCGGATCGATCAGCTCTATCCCTATTCCGAGGAGGCCAAGAAGGCCACCTTGATGGCCGCCGTTGCGTATCAGAAAGCGGGCAAAGGCCCGGAAGCCGTTGCGGCCGCGCGCCGGTTCCTCGCTTTGCACCCCGGCGCCAAGGAAGCGGCGCAGGCCCAGGAAATCATCGCAAGCTCCTATTTCGAGCGCATCTCATCGCCCTCGCGGGATCAAGGCGAAACGAAAAAGGCCATCGTCGAGCTTGAGACGCTGGTCCGCCGTTTCCCCAATAGCACATACGCGGAAGACGCCAAACGCCGCATCAAGCTCGCGCGCGACACGCTCGCGGCCTCCGAGATGAGCGTGGGCCGGTACTGGCAGAAGAAGGGCAATTACCTCGCCGCCGTGAACAGGTTCAGGACCGTGGTGACGGACTACCAGCAAACCACGCATGTGGAAGAGGCGCTGATGCGCCTGACCGAATGCTACATGGCGCTCGGCATCGCGAGCGAGGCGCAGACGGCCGCGGCGATCCTTGGGCATAACTTCCCGGACAGCCAGTGGTACAAGGACGCCTACGCGCTCCTGCAATCGGGAGGCACAGCGCCGCGCGAGGATTCCGGGTCGTGGATCAGTCAGGCCTGGAAAAAAACCGTCGGCAGCGTGACGGGTTGATGCGCGCCGCCGCGCTCGCGGGTCGTTGAAAAAGATGAAAACTCAAGCCTCATCCTCCGGCAGGCTCAGGATGAGGCGCTGGCGATTTCAACCGCTTGGCCCTCATGGCGAGCGTGTCGAACCATGGGCAGCATGGTTTATTCACCATCCTGCTCGCGGCCTTGGCGGCGCGAATCGCGTTATGAGAGCGCCATGCTGACGGCGCTTTCCATCCGCGACATCGTCTTGATCGACAAGCTCGACCTCGCGCTTGCCGGGGGGCTGACCGTTTTCACGGGCGAGACGGGCGCGGGAAAATCCATCGTTCTCGACAGCCTCAGCCTTGCGCTCGGCGCGCGGGGCGACGGCAAGTTTGTGCGCAAGGGCGCGCAATCCGCCACCGTCGCGGCGACATTCGAACTGCCGGCCTCGCATGCGGCCACGGGATTGCTTCGCGATCAAGGCCTCGATGCCGAGGACTGCCTCATCCTGCGGCGCATCCAATACGAAGACGGACGCACGAAGGCGTTCATCAACGACCGCCCCGTTTCCACGGCGCTGCTCAAGCAGCTTGGCCGCACGCTCGTCGAGATCCACGGCCAGCACGACGACCGCGCGCTTCTCGATCCCGGCACGCACCGGCGCCTGCTCGACCTGTTCGGCGGGCTCGCCGCGCACGTGCAGGAAGTCTCGCGGCTTTGGGATGAGTGGCGCGAGCGCGCGAAGTCCGCCCATGAGCTTGAGACGGCGCTTGAGATCGCGCGGCGCGAATCCGACTATCTCACCGCGTCCTGCCGGGAACTGGACGGCCTCGCCCCGCAACCCGGCGAGGAGGACGCGCTCGCCGCGAAGCGCCATGCGCTCATGTCGGCGGCGAAGCTTCGCGGCGATCTTGAGGAGGCGTCCGACGCCCTGTCCGCTCCCGCTTTCCCCGCCGCGAAACTGAACGCCGTCTTGCGCCGGCTTGAGCGTCAGCCCGATCCGCCCGGCCGCTTGGCCCCTATCAAAGCCAGCCTTGAGCGCGTGCTGATCGAAGCGGAGGAAGCGCGGCTCCTCGTGGAGGCGCAACTGCGCGCGGAGGGCGAGGACAATGTCGAGGCCATCGAGGAGCGGCTTTTCAAGCTCCGGGCCGTGGCGCGAAAACACCGCGTGCCCGTGAGCGCGTTGCCGCAGGTTCACCGGCGCTTCCTCGACGACCTCTCGCGCCTGGAGACGGGCGCCGAAAACCTTCAGGCGGCGCGGAAGGCGGCGGAGGCCGCGGCGGGCGCCTATGCGAAGGCCGCGGACGCGCTTAGCGAGAAGCGCCTCGCGGCAGCCTCGCTCCTCGACAAGGCGGTTCAGAGGGAGCTGGCGCCGCTGCGGCTTGAAAAGGCGAAATTCCTGACCCAATCTGAAAGGCTGCAAGACGACAAGAACGGCTTGGACGGCGGGCCTTTCGGACGTGAATCGATCATGTTTCATGTGCAGACGAACCCCGGCGCGAACCCCGGTCCGCTGATGAAAGTCGCCTCGGGCGGGGAGCTGGCGCGCTTTCTCCTCGCGCTGAAGGTGGTGCTCGCGGAACGGACGACCGCGCCCGTGCTTGTCTTCGACGAAATCGACACGGGCGTCGGCGGCGCGACGGCGTCCGCGATCGGCGAACGGCTGGAGAGGCTCGGGGGGCGCGCGCAGGTTCTGGCCGTGACGCACTCGCCGCAGGTGGCGGCTCACGCGGACGCGCATTTCCGGCTGTACAAGACCGCGCGCGGCGCGGGCGAGGATGTTTCCGTCGAGACTTGCGCCGAGGCGCTGGACGGTAGCGGACGCCGCGAGGAGATCGCGCGCATGCTCGCCGGAAAAGAGGTGACGGAGGAGGCGCGGGCGGCCGCGGAACGCCTCATCGGAGCGAAGCATGAAGCGGGCTGATATTCCTGTTGTCATGGCCGGGCATCGACCCGGCCATCCAGCGCGGCGCCCGTTGCCCTGGATGGCCGCATCGAGCGCGGCCGGCCTCTTTCCGTCATTGCGAGGCCGCAGGCCGAAGCAATCCGGAAGAAACGGGCGCCCGGCTTTCCTCCGGATCGCCACGGCGGCCGTATGACGCCCGTGCATTCGGATACGCGCGCGGTCGAAAGCCTCACGCCGGAGGAGGCGAAGGACGAGCACGAATCGCTTGTCGCGGAGATCGAGAAGCACGACCGGCTCTATTACCGGGAAGACCGGCCGGAAATCTCAGACGCGGATTACGACGCGCTGCGGCGGCGCATGGGGGCGCTGGAGGCGCGGTTCCCGTCGCTGATCACCGCCGAAAGCCCGACGCAGAAGGTGGGCGCCGCGCCGTCGGAGAAGTTCGCCAAGGTGCGCCATTCGGTGCGCATGCTCTCGCTCGGCAATGTGTTCAGCGATGAGGATGTCGCGGATTTCGCTGGCCGCGTCCGCCGCTTCTTGAAGTTCGACGCGGAGGCGCCGCTCGACTTCACCGCCGAGATGAAAATCGACGGGCTGTCGGTTTCGCTGCGCTACGAACGCGGCGAGCTTGCGGTGGCGGCGACGCGCGGCGACGGCTCCGAGGGCGAGGACGTGACCGCGAATGTGCGGACCATCGCCGACATTCCGAGCCGGCTGAAGGGCCGCGCCATCCCCGACGTGTTCGAGGTGCGCGGCGAGGTTTACATGTCCCACGCGGACTTCGCCGAGCTGAACCAGCGCCAGCTCAGCGCGGGCGCCAAGATTTTCGCCAACCCGCGCAACGCCGCCGCCGGCTCGCTGCGCCAGCTCGATCCGTCCATCACGGCGGCGCGGCCCCTGCGCTTCTTTTCATGGGGCTGGGGCGAGGCGAGCGAACTGCCCGCGAACACAAACCGCGGCGTGCTGGCGGCGATCCACGGCTGGGGCTTTCCCATTCCGCCGGTCCGCGTCTGCAAAAGCGTGGGCGAGATGCTGGAGGCGTATCGCGCCATCGAGCTTAACCGCGCCGCGCTCGGCTACGACATCGACGGCGTGGTCTATAAGGTGGACCGGCTCGACCTGCAGGAGCGGCTCGGCTTCGTGTCGCGCACGCCGCGCTGGGCCACCGCGCATAAATTCTCCGCCGAGAAGGCCGCGACCGTGCTGCAAGGCATCGAGATCCAGGTGGGCCGCACGGGCGCGCTGACGCCGGTCGCGAAGCTGGCGCCGGTGACGGTCGGCGGCGTGGTGGTGCAGAACGCGACGCTCCACAACGAGGACGAAATCGCGCGCAAGGACGTGCGCATCGGCGACACGGTGATCGTGCAGCGCGCGGGCGACGTGATCCCGCAAATCCTCGGGCCCGTGCTGGAGAAGCGCCCCGCCTCCGCCGCGCCCTTCGCGTTCCCGGAGGTCTGCCCGGCTTGCGGCAGCCACGCCGTGCGCGAGGCCAACCCCAAGACCGGCAAGCTCGACGTGGTGCGGCGCTGCACCGGCGGCCTCATCTGCCCCGCGCAAATGGTGGAGCGGCTGCGCCATTTCGTGTCGCGCCTTGCCTTCGACATCGAGGGGCTGGGCGAAAAGCACATCCAGGCGTTTTTCGAGGAAGGCCGCATCCGCGCGCCCGCCGACATTTTCACGCTTAGGCTGCGCGACGGCGTGTCCACGCCCCCGCTCGCGGAAAAGGAAGGCTGGGGCGCGCAATCCGCCGCCAATCTGTTCGCGGCCATCGAGGCGCGGCGCACGATCTCGCTGGAGCGCTTCATCTTCGCGCTCGGCATCCGCCATGTCGGCGAAACCACCGCGAAGCTGCTCGCCAAGACCTTCGGCTCGCTGGCCGCCCTGCGCGAGGCCATGGCGGACCCGCACGCGCTCGGCCGCCTGAACGAGATCGACGGCATCGGCGACACGGTGGCGCAATCCGCCCTCGATTTCTTCGAGGAGCCGCATAACCGCGAGGTCGTCGCCGCGCTTGAGGCCCAGCTTGCGGTCGAGGACTACAAGCCGGACATCGTGTCGTCGAAGCTCGCGGGCGCAACCGTCGTGTTCACCGGCAAGCTCGAACGCTTCACGCGCGACGAGGCCAAGGCGCAGGCCGAGCGGCTCGGCGCCAAGGTGGCGGGCTCGGTGTCGAAGAACACGGCGTATGTGGTGGCGGGGCCGGGCGCGGGGACGAAGCTGAAAAAGGCCGAAGAGCTTGGCGTGAAGGTGCTGAGCGAGGATGAGTGGCTGGAGATGGTTGCGGGGGCTTAACATCTTACCCGATAGGTCGATGCCCGTCGCGTATTCGACGATGTCAACGCGCTCGTTACACATGACGACGCCCACCACGGCGAGCAGCGTTTCATCGCCACTGGCCACGCCAATGGGCGGCTTATGGTGGTAGTCTTCACGGAACGCGGTGAGACAGTCCGTTTAATCTCAGCCCGAATGGCAACCAAGCATGAGCAAAAAAAGTACTACGATCAGAGCCAAAAAGCTTAACGACGGCAGCCTTGTGGAAGTTTTGACCGATGGCGCGACCCGGCCGTTCCCCCCAGATCGAACCGATTGGGCTGCGCTCGACGCCATGACCGATGAAGAAATTCATGCGGCCGCGCTTGCCGACCCCGATGGCCGGGCGCGGCTGCAAGCCGTGCCTTAGCCTTTAAAAATATTGAACAGCATCTTCCAAAAAAGTTAACGCTAGCGCCTCGTCGCTAAGCAGATTATCTCGCGCGCTTAGCCATTGGTATTTGCTTCCGAGCCAGCGCGGGACTACTCTTGACGCAGATCAATCCAGATGTGGCTTTCTTTAAGATGAGTAACCGAAGTGCTTCGGCTTCGTTTACTCGGGAGGACCAGCCGTGCAATCAAATTTTACCGTTTTACGCGCCAATCTGGCGGCAGCCCGCCGTGAGCGCAACGTGGCTCATGACCCGCAAAGCACCGCCGCGGTCGATCTCCACTTCGCCGGGGTAAGGGCGCTCGATATTTATCGGCTCGCCAGGATTGCGGATGAACTCGACGTGAGCGTGGATTGGCTCCTCGGGCGGTCGGACGCAATGGAGCTGCCGAAAGGAAAGACGCAATAGCGCGTCCCGCGTTCGGTCGTCATCCAAGCGCGCATCGCGGCTCGCCTCGCCGCCACGAAAGCGATGATTGGCGCACAGCTTGGCTGCCGCCGGAAATCGCGCGAGCCCGGCGCGAGCGGGCGCTTGCGGGCTTAAGCAAGGCCATCGGCGAAGGGCCATGTCCGCGCCATGAGGTCCACGCCGCTTAGATCGCTCGGCCTCATCCTGAGCCTGTCGAAGAGTGACGCCGAAATTTCCGCGATTGGAATTCCGCAAGGCGGACGCCAAGCAAGAGGCGCGTGCGGGCTCAGTATGACCGGCTCAGAAACCTCATAGAAAGTCAGTTTCGGCGAATAGAAATAGAGTTTAGCACAGGCTTAACCTTGGCCGGAGCTAAGGAACCGCACGTTCATGTGATTTAAGGTGAACGATTTTGTGGTGCAGCCGCAATTTTCAGGCGCTACGGTCGGCCTCACCAAAGCAAACTCCACTAGGAGAACTGAATATGGCTGAAACCGACGGACAACATGGCATCTGGCTGGTCGTTCCCCCCAAAACCGGTCTTCCTCTGCTCCTTGGCGCGGTCGCGCTCATCGCGGTGCTCGTGCATGCCGCGATTCTGACCCACACGACGTGGTATTCCGCCTATTGGGAGGGCGGCAAAGGCAAGACTACGGTGAGCGCCCCCAAGTAGCGCCTCCCGCCGCGCTGGCGCCCGGCGCGCATTCCAACCTCCCTCGATAAACAGCCTCGGATTCGCGCTCGGGCCGCTCGCCCCGGAAACGCACGGACCCTGCTTCACGGCAGGGTCTTTTTTATCTTGACCGGGGCCGGTGGACCCGTTGCGGCCGGGCGGGGCTGGAACCGGCGTTCTGGCTGAAAAGCAAGTCGCAAAACGCCTGCGCGGCGAGCGGAAGGCGTCCGTCGGCGCGATAGAGAAGAAACCACTGGCGTTTGACCGGGAAGCCTTCGACAGGCAAAACAGCCAGCCGCTTTGTCTCCAGCTCAAGCTCGATCGTCTGAGCGGGCGCAATGCCAAGGCCGAGGCCAGCCTGCACGGCCTGTTTGACGGCTTCGTTGCTGTTGACCTCGCAGCCCGGCAGGATCTCCACGCCGGCCTCCGAAAAAAAGCGCTCCATCGCCGCGCGGGTGCCCGAGCCCGGCTCGCGAACGATCATCGTTTCCTCGGCAAGGAGAGCCGTAGGGATGCTGTCGCGCCCCGCAAGCGCATGCCCCGGTTCGGCAATGACGACCAGAGGATTGTCCATGAAAGGACGAGCCACGGCATCGGCGCTCTCGGGAGGGCGCCCCGTGATGGCCAGGTCGACGCTCTTTTCGGCGAGCGCCGCCAGAACGGCGCCGCGGTTTGCGACCTGAAGAGCGATGCGCACGCCCGGATGGTTTTTCGTGAAGTCTTTGATCAGCCTCGGCAGGAAGTAGCTCACGGTCGAGACGACGGCGATCCGCAGGATTCCGCGCTCCAGGCCGCGAAACTGATCCATCGCCGCCTTGAGCGTCGCCAGCTTGGCGGCGATGTCGCGCGCATGTTCGAGAAGCTCCCGGCCCGCCTCGGTCAGCACGAGGCGCCTGCCTATCAGGTCGATCAAGGGCAGGCCGATCTGCTCTTCGAGTTGCTTGACCTGCATCGAGACGGCCGGCTGCGTCAGGTTCAACTCCGCGGCCGCGCGCGAAATGGAGCCGAGCCGGCCCACGGCCTCGAAGATATCCAGTTGGCGAAGCGTGATGTGAATGGCGGCGCCCCCGATGCGAAGCTTGCTGAACAGGCGTAAGATAAGGTCTTTCACGCGGGCCGCCGAGCCCAAGGCTTATCACGGTTGCGCCATCCGGGCCGCTCCGTCCCGCTTATGATAGCATCAATACTTCTGAATTTTTCTTCGCCGGCAATGGCTTATCTTCATCTCCAGGACGCAACGGGAAAGCAATCCCAGCGAGACCCTTAAGAAGGAGACTTGAGATGACCATGCTTCGTGAAACCAAACTTATGGAATGGACCGCTCTGGCGCTTGCCGTCGTGATCACGCTGGCGCCGCTCGTCCCTTACGCTGTGTAAGGCGCCGCGTGTCGCCCTTTGTCAAGAGGCCGCGGAACCGGATAATCCGCGGCCTCGGGCGGCATTGCAGTCTGTCCCGGCCAGGCGAAAAATCGCGCCTTGGCGTAACCTAAATCCGAGGCGGCATTCCGGGAGGGGCGATGAGCACGTTAGAGGCGCTGATTTTCGATGTGGACGGGACGCTGGCCGACACCGAGCGCGACGGCCATCGCGTCGCCTTCAACCGCGCCTTCGCGGATGCGGGTCTCGATTGGCATTGGGGCGTCGCGCTTTACGGCGATCTCTTATCGGTGACGGGCGGCAAGGAGCGGCTCACTTATTATCTCCAGCGCTATCTGCCGGACTTCCAGCCGCCGGACGGCGCGGAGAAATTCGTGGCGAGGCTGCACGCGCTGAAGACGCGGCACTATCTCGAAATTCTCGCCGAGCGCGGCATTCCGCTTCGCCCCGGCGTCGAGCGGCTGCTGACGGAGGCGCGCGAGGCCGGGTTGCGGCTCGCCATCGCCACCACGACCACGGCGGTCAACGTCGCGGCGCTGCTTGAAAGCGTGCTGCCGGGCAAGCTCGGCTGGTTCGAGGTCATCGGCGCGGGCGATGTCGTGGCGGCGAAAAAACCCGCGCCCGACATCTACGCTTACGTGCTCGGCGAGCTGCGTCTGCGCCCCGAGCAGTGCCTCGCCTTCGAGGATTCCGAGCTGGGCTTGCGCTCCTCGCTCGCGGCGGGCATCGAGACGATCGTAACCGTAAACAGCTTTACCGTAGGCCAGGATTTCGCGGGCGCGGCGCTGGTGATCGATAATCTCGGAGAACCGCGACACCCATTTCACGTTCTTGCGGGCAACTCATTTGGCGGGACAGTTTTAGACGTGAAGCTTCTGAGACAAGTGTTCGACGCCAAATCCGGCTGAACGGTCCCGCAACCGTCGTCATCCCGGAAGGGGGGACACAGCCGTCCGGTTTAATTCCGCCGAGTTTCCAACATCGTCATCCCGGAAACATACAATCCGGGACCGTACAGGGCGTTGGCGTTCGCGGGCGATCCCGCGTCTGCGCGGCGGCATTTCATGCCGCGGCGCGCAACGGACGACGGCGAGCGGCGATGCGATCCGCGGCTTCATTCCGCATTCCCGTTGTCGCGGCGGGCCGGGCTGAGGCCCGGCAGCGCGGGGATCGGAACGAAGACCAGCTTCTTCGCCGGGACGCGAACCTCCGCATAAACCTGCTTGATCGCCTCGACGACGATGACGCCGGAAAATGCGGGCCACAGCCGCGCTCCGATCCGCTCCCAAGGCAGCGCCGCCGCCCGCAGAGCCCGCGCCTGGAACGGCGGCGCGAACAGACAGGGCGTGACCCCCACGGGCTCCAGCATCGCCTTCCGCAGCAGCCTCTCGATCTGGCGCACGCTATAGGGCCGCCCGTGGCCGAAAGGCGTGGATTCGAACCGCGACCACGCGCCGCGCCGGTTCGGCAAAACCAGGATGACGCGCCCTTGCGGCATCAGCACGCGCCAGATCTCACGCAAATAAGCCAGCCGCGCGCCCACATGCTCAAGCCCGTGCGCCACAAGCACGCAATCCACCGACGTATCCCGGAGGGGAAGCTGCATCTGATCCACGAGCGCCGAGCGGTACGGCCCCTCGCGCGGCCATTGCATCACGCCCAGCTGCGCCGGCATCAGCGCCGCCGTCAAGCGCGCCTCGCCGTTGAAGATGCGCAGGAAAGGCGAGGCATAGCCCAGCCCGATCACGTCCATGCCCGAAACATTATCCCAGCGCTCCCGGATGCGCCGCGCAACGATGCGGCGCGCCAGCTGGCCGAGCGGCGAGGCGTAGAAATCCATCAATTCTGAAACGTCGTCATACATGGCCGGTCAGTATCGCCTCTTTGTCCTACTTTTTTACTTGCGGCCTTGCCCTTAAATGTGTGTCCACAAAGCCCGCGAGGTGAAGATATGCCCACGCTCGAAATCCGCCAGTTCCCCTGCCGAAGCGACAATTATGGCGTCCTCGTCCACGACAGGTCCACGGGCGTCACCGCATCCATCGATGCGCCGGACGAACGCGCCATCCGCGAGGCGCTTGCCGGCGCGGGCTGGGCGCTTACGCATATTTTCACGACGCATCATCATTACGATCATGTGGCTGGACACGAGGCGCTGAAGCGGGAAACCAACTGCACAATATATGGTCCCGGAAAAGAGGAGCGCGATATCCCCTGCATCGATATTCCCATCGAGGAGGGCGAACGCCTCACCTTCGGGTCCATCGAGGTGCAGGTATTGCAGACGTCCGGCCATACGCCGGGGGGCGTGACCTATTTCATTCCGGACGCCGCCGATGCGCCGGGCGGCGGGCGGCGCGGCGTGGCGTTTACGGGCGATACGCTGTTTTCGGTGGGCTGCGGCCGCGCGATGGAGGGGCGCCACGCCGAGATGTGGCGCTCGCTTGAGAAGATCATGGCGCTGCCGCCGGATACGCTCATCTTCTGCGGCCACGAATATACCCAGGCCAATATCGGGTTCGCGCTGACGGTGGACCCGGAGAATGAGGCGCTTCTTAAGCGCAAGCGCGAGGTGGATGCGCTGATAGACGCGGGCAAACCGGCGCTGCCTGTTCCGCTGGCGCGAGAGCTTGAAACGAACCCGTTCCTGCGGGTGAATAGCGCCGCCATCCGGCGGAGCCTTGGGCTTGGCCCGGACGCGCCCGGCGCCACGGCCTTCGAGGAGCTGAGGCGGCGCAAGGACCGGTTTTAATCTAAATCCGGCGGTTAGCGGCGAAACGCCAGCCACCGTCATGGCCGGGCCATGCCCTTGGACTCGATCCGAGGGTCGAAGCCCGGCCATGACAAGAGGCGGCGCCGCCATGCGACGGAATTGGCGGAAACATCCGGGTATTCAGGTTCCGGGATGACGATGTTGAAAACGCCGCGGAATAACACCGGATGGCCGTTGGTCACGCCCGGCCATGGCAATCGCCCGCCGGCCGGCGTCCTCGATCAGTCGCCGATGACTTTGCGGCAGGCCGGGCTGAGTTTCTTCTTGTTCTGCCTCAGGCAGGCGACGATCTTGTCCTCATCCGGGATGTGATCGCTGCACAGGCGATACACGTCCGGCTCACAGGCCTCCTGCTCTTCCTTGGTTCCGCTATGGCTCCCCTGCGCGATCGCATAAGCGCTCGCCCCAAAAAACGCTAACGCTACGGCGAATCGCGCCGTATTCCGCATCATGCCAGTCTCCCTCTGGAAATGTTGAAGCCTCCCCACCGCAATCGGGAGAGGCTCCCGCGACCATAGCTGATTCGGCCGCCACCGCCCGAGGTTGTGCAATTACGTTATCGTGAAAATCTTGCGATCAGCGAGACATGACCTTGCGGCAAGCAGGCCTCAACTGCTTTCTCTTCTGCTTCAGGCAGGCGATAATTTTTTCCTGGCTCGGTATGGCGTCCCGGCAGAGGCGGAAAACGTCCGGTTTGCAGGCTCTTTCCTCATCCTCCGGGGAGCGCCGGCTCCGGGCGTCCGCACAAAAGCTTGCAAGGCAAAGCGCCGCTACGAGGCTCACCCGAACTGCATTGCTCATCATGTCAGTCTCCCTCAATGGCGAACTTGGGCTTTACGATCCGGGCGAGATTCCCGCAAGCCCCATCTTGGGAGAACAGCATTGCTATTTGCGATCGTGGAAATAGTCGTAGACCTGCTGCGCCATCGCCGCGCTGATGCCGCTCACGGCCTGAAGGTCGGACAGCCCGGCGCGGCTGACCGATTTCGCCGAACCGAAATGCTTGAGCAGCGCGCGCTTGCGTGTCGGGCCGATGCCGGGGATGTCGTCGAGCGCGTTTTCGCTCATGGCCTTCTTGCGCTTGGCGCGGTGCGAGCCGATGGCGAAGCGGTGCGCCTCGTCGCGCAGGCGCTGCACGAAGTAAAGCACGGGATCGTTCGGCGGCAGGCTGAAGGGCGGCTTGCCCGGCATGAAGAAGCGCTCGCGGCCGGCGTTGCGGTCCGGTCCCTTGGCGATGCCGGCGATGGCGAGGCCGTGAAGGCCGAGTTCGGCGAACACGGCTTGCGCGGCGGAAAGCTGGCCCGCGCCGCCGTCGATCAGGACGAGGTCCGGCCATGCGCCCACGTCGCCGCCCTGGGCTTCGGCCTCGTCTTCCGTTTCATCTTCCTCCGGCTCCAAGTCGTCACGGCCGCCCTTGAGGCGGCCAGCAGGCGCTTCCTCCGTGGCTGTGGATGGCCGGGTCAAGCCCGGCCATGACAACGAAGGGGTCGCCTCCGGCTCTTTGCCGGGGGCATCGCCCCTCACCCTGTCCCTCTCCCCCTGTGAGAGGGGACGTTGTTGCGTGGAAGAGGGACAGGGCGAGGGGGCAGGACCTTCGTCGCTTGGCGCCGCGTCGCCGGCGGGCAGGCCGTGCTCCTTCAACAGCCGCTTGAACCGCCGCGTCAGCACCTCGCGCATCATGGCGAAGTCGTCGCCTGGCGTGAGATCGGCGGACTTGATGTTGAACTTGCGGTATTGGTTCTTCACGAAGCCTTCCGGCCCGGCGACGATCATCGCGCCGACGGCGTTCGCGCCCATGATGTGCGAATTGTCGTAGACCTCGATGCGGCGGGGCGTGCGCTCCAGCCCGAACAGGGCGGCGACGCCCGCGAGCAGCCTGCCCTGGCTCGTGGTCTCCGCGAGCTTGCGGCCCAGCGCCTCGCGCGCGTTCTGGATCGCATGCTCGACAAGCTCGCGCTTCTCGCCGCGCTTCGGCGTCAAAACCTCGACCTTGCGCCCGAGCTTCGTCGACAGGGCTTCGGCGATCAGCGCCTGCTCCGGCACGTCTTCCGACAGCAGCGCGCGGCGCGGCACGAGCTTGTCGTCGTAGAACTGCGAAATGAAGGAGCCGAGCACCTCGGCGGCGCCGAGGCTGCGGTCGGCGCGCGGGAAATAGGCGCGATTGCCCCAATTCTGGCTGTTGCGGAAGAAGAACACCTGAATGCAGGTCTGGCCGCCTTCCTGCGCGATGGCGAACACGTCGGCTTCCTCGACGCCCTGCGGATTGATGCCCTGATGCGCCTGCACGTGAGCCAGCGCCCACAGCCGGTTGCGGTATTTCGCGGCGCGCTCGAATTCGAGCGTCTCCGCCGCCGCCTCCATCATCGCGTTCAGCTTCTTCTGCACGGCGTCGGTCTTGCCCGAAAGGAAGGCGAGCGCCTCGTCCACGAGCTTTCGGTAATCCTCAAGCTCGATCTCGCGCGTGCAAGGCGCGGCGCAGCGCTTGATCTGGAACAGAAGGCAGGGGCGCGCGCGGCTCTCGTAGACGCTGTCCGAGCAGGTGCGAAGGAGAAAGGCGCGCTGCAAGGTGTTGATGGTGCGGTTCACCGCGCCGGCGCTGGCGAACGGGCCGAAATAGTCGCCGGAGAGCGTGCGCGCGCCCCGGTGCTTCGAGATTTGCGGCGCGTCCTGGTCGCGGCGGATGACGATGTAGGGGAACGACTTGTCGTCCCGGAACGACACGTTGTAGCGCGGCTTGAAGCGCTTGATGAGGTTCGCTTCGAGCAGCAGCGCCTCGGCTTCCGTGCCCGTGTTCATGAACTCCATGGACGCGGTCGCGCGGATCATCGCCGCGATGCGGTTCGTATGCCCGCCGAGCCGCGTATAGTTCTGCACGCGGTTCTTCAGGCTGCGCGCCTTGCCGACATAGATGACCTCGCCGGCCTTATCCATCATGCGATAGACGCCGGGGCCGCTCTTCAGGTGCTTCACATAGCGGGCGATGACTTGCGGCCCGGTTTCCGGCGCGCTTTCAACGCCGTCCGGGAGCGGGTCGCCGGAGCCGACCTCGATGATGTCCTCATTGCCGGGCATAAGGCGTTATTTAACGCGGATATCCGGCGTTTGCCACAGGAGATGCTGGCCGCCGTCGAGCGCGATCATCTGCCCGGTCATGGCGGGCGCCGACAGGATGAAAACGACGGCTTCCGCGATTTCCTCCGGCGTCGTCCCGTGGCCGAGCGGCATCGATCGCCGCTCCAGCTCGAACTCTTCCTCGCTCTGATGGATGCTCCTCAGCGTGGGTCCGGGGCCGATGGCGTTCACGCGGATGCGCGGCGCAAAGGCCTGCGCCATGGTTTTCGTGGCGGCGAAGAGCGCGGATTTGCTCACCGTGTAGGAGAAATGGAGCGGATTGGGGCGAAGGACGCGCTGATCGATAATGTTGACGATATTGCCGTTTTCGCCCGCCGGCAACTGCGCCGCAAACGCCTGGGCCAGGAAAACGGGCGCCGTGAGATTGGTGGCGAGGTGAGCGCGCCAGCTTTCATCGGTGAGAGTTTGCGCGGCATCGTCGCCGAAATACGACGCGTTATTGATGAGGCAGGTCACGCAACCTATGGTTGCCATCACCTTGGGGATAAGGCTCTCCACATCGGCGTGCTGGGCGAGGTCCGCCTTGAAGCAGGCCGCCTTGCCGCCGGCCGCCTCGATGGCCGATACCGTGGCGCCGGCCTCCTCCCTCGAATTGCGGTATTGAATCGCAACGGAAAAACCCGCCTTAGCGAGCCGAAGGGCAATCGCCTTGCCGATCCGCACGGCGCCCCCCGTGATGAGCGCGAGCTGCGTCATAGGGATACCTGTGTGACCATTCCGCAACCTTAAGCTGATTTCATCGAAAAGGAGGCCGAAAATTGTTGCTTTAAGGAATTACCCGCTGTAGTTGTATCTGCAACGAGACGCATGTGTAACGCGAGCTTGTCAGCTCAGCCGGTTAACAAGTTCGATAGCTCTCCTCATTGGAGGGCATACGCAAGTGTCTTGTTAATGATCCCACGCAATCCACGCCCAAGGATTGCTTCGATCATTTCCCTCTCAAGTGCCCAGAAAGGCCGGACCCCTGCCCCACCCGGGTCCGGCCAATTCTATTTCAGCTCCCCGGCAACATCAAGAAGAGCCGCTCGTTCGGTCGCAGCGTCATCGCGAGGCGGCTTTTGCCGCCGTGGCGATCCATGACACAATCAGCGAGCCGATCCTGGATTGCTTCGCTCCGCTCGCAATGACGGGGCGCTAGAGCGGCGCTCATGAAATCGGGATCGGCCTCATGCCCATCGGCGTCATTCCCGCGAATGAGCGTGTGAAAAAATCCGCATCGCCTCATTTGTCATCGCCGGGCCTGACCCGGTTTTCCAGCGCCGGATCGCCGTCCTCCCCCGCCGGGCGCATTAACCATGCAAGGCTTGCCGGGGTCGCCAATGGAACCGCGCATTAACCAAACCGGCCGTTTTACGGTATTATAATACCGTAAAAACAGGTTTTTTGCCAAACGAACCCAATAGGGTTAACCGCGGCGCTCGCGCGCCGGCGTCCAGGCTCCGACCATCGGCGAGAGCCGGCGAGGCGGCTGGCGGTCGTCGTGGCGGCCCTTGGCTAGGGGCGGCTATGACACCAAAGACAGAGCCGGAACCCGATTTTTTCACACGCTCGAAAGCGGGAATCCAGTAGTCCCGACGCTCATCGAATACTGGGTCTCCGCCTTCGCGGGGACGACGGAAAAGCGGCTGCGTCCGATTAAATGCACGGGGCGTTAAGCCCTTGCGAGATGGCGGTTCAGCCGCTTGTCGAGCGCGTTCCACAGCCGGCGAACGATTTCGACCGTGAGCACATAGACGAGCGCGGCGGCGATATACGCCTGGAAATCGTAGGTGCGCTGGAAGGCGAGCTTGGCCGTCGCCAAAAGATCGTACACCGTGACGACGCTCGCCAGCGCGCTGCCCTTCACCATCAGGATCAGCTCGTTTCCGAAGGGACGCAGCGCGAGCCGCGCGGCTTGCGGCAGGATGATGCGGCGCGCGGTCAGCGCGGGCGGCATGGCGGCGGCGCGGGCGGCTTCGATCTGGCCGCGCGGCACGGCGCGGACGGCGCCCGCGAAGATTTCGGCCTGATAGGCGCCCGTGTTCAGCGTGAAGGTCAGGAGCGAGCAGAAGAACGGGTCGCGGAACAGCCACCACAGCCCCGCCGCCGCCAGCGCCGGCTGGAACTGCGCCGAGCCGTAATAGATCAGAAACAGTTGCGCCAGCATCGGCGTGCCGCGAAACACATAGGTGTAGCCGAACAGCGCGGCGCTTAAGGGGCGCGAGCCGAACACGCGGCCCAGCGCGACGGGCGCGGCGATCAAGAGACCGAGCAGCGTGGCGCCGATGGAGAGTTCCAGCGTGACGAGAAAGCCGTCCGCCATGCGCGCGCCGAAGCGCTCGAACAAATCCCAGTGGATCATGCGGCCGGCCTCCAGCCCTTGGCGGCGGCGCGCTCGGCCCGCGCGATGATGAGCGTCGAGATGGCCGTCATGCCGAGATAGAGCGCGCAGGCGACGGCGTAGAACTCGAAGGGCTCCCGCGTGCTCTGCGCCGCGATGAACGACTTGCGCAGGAGATCGTCGAGCGCGATCACCGAAACCAGCGACGTGTCCTTCAAGAGCACGAGCCAGTTGTTGCCGAGGCCCGGCAGCGCGAGCCGCAGCATTTGCGGCGCCGTCACGCGGCGGAACAGGAGCGCAGGCGCCATGCCGAAGCTCTTCGCCGCCTCGATCTGGCCGCGCTCGACGCCGTGCAGCGCCGCGAGCATCACTTCGCTGGAATAGGCGCCGAACACGAGCGACAGCGCGATCATGCCCGCCGCGAAGGGCGAGATGCTGAGCGTGAAGCCGGCGTTCTGGATGAGGATTTGCGCGCCGTAATAGATGAGCAGCAGCGTCAAGAGTTCGGGCAGGCCGCGGAAAATGGTGGTGTACGCTTCGGCCGCGCCCCGCGCCCACGCCGCCTTCGAGTCCTTCGCCAGCGCCGCCGCCAGCCCGAACGCCAGCCCGAACGGCAGCGTGGCGAGCGCAAGCCCCACCGTCATCGCCGCGCCCAGCGCCAGCTCATGTCCCCATCGGATTAAATCGCCGTCCATGAGAGCCCGAGGCGTTGCAACCCGGCGCGAATCGGGTCCGGTCCAGTTTGGAGGCACACTAAGCAGATTTTCCCAATTAAGCCAACGGATGCCCTTCGTGTGCCGTTACGATCCCGGCTCGCGCTTCGCTTGGCCGGGATGACGATGGGGTGGGCGAAAAGCAACAGCGTGGCCCGCCTCCGGGCAACGCGGCGATCCGGCCCTGCTGTATGGCTTGAAATGCCGGTCGCCCAACGGTATCGAACCGCCAAAGACACGTCTTGGCCGCGATCCGCGAAACTTGAGCACGGCGGTATGATTTCCGAAAACCGTTTGCCGCTATGGATTTTTGCCGCCTGCGCGGCCTACGCACTCTTCCTGTTTGCGCCGCAGGTTCTGAACGATGGAGACACCTACCTGCATATCGCGGCGGGCGAGTGGATCCTTCAGCATGGGTCGGCGCCGGGCGCGGACCCGTTCTCCTACACGGTTCAGGGCTCGCCATGGGTCGCGCATGAATGGCTGTCCGAGGCCGTCATGGCGCTCGCTTACAGATCGGGAGGCTGGAATGGACTGTCGATCCTTTTCGGTCTGACCGCCGCGATCGCTTTTGGACTTTTCGCGCGGCATCTCTCCCGTTGGCTGCCGCCCTTGCCGGCAACCGCCGTGTCGATCCTGGGCGGCAGTTGCGCCGCCGGATCGCTCCTTGCCCGCCCTCACATCCTCGTACTTCCCATTCTGGAAGTCTGGACCGCCGGATTGCTCATCGCGCGAGAACAAGGACGGGCGCCGTGGGCGCTTCTGCCATTGGCGACGCTCTGGGCGAACATGCATGGCAGCTTCGTCTTCGGGCTCGCTCTGATTTGCCCCTTTGCCTTGGAGGCAATCCTCGCCGGCGAAAGCGCTTGGCAAAAGCCTTTGCGCGAATGGGGCGCCTTTGCCGCCCTTGCGGTTCTGGCGACGCTCTTGACTCCGCACGGCTGGCACGGACTGGTTTTTCCGTTCCAGCTCCTCTCCATGCGCTCACTGGATCGGATTGGCGAGTGGCAAAGTCCAAGCTTTCAAATCCTGTCGCCTCTGGAGATAACGCTGCTCGCGGCGCTCGCCATCTCGCTATCGCGCGGCGTCCGCGTGCCATTGTTGCGCCTCCCGATCCTTCTCGGATTGCTTCACCTCGCTTTGCACCATGCGCGTCACGCGCTGCTTTTTGGCATCGTGGGGTCTTTGGTGTTCGCGGAGCCTCTCGCGCGCGGCCTCGGCGTCTCGCCGAAAACCGCCCAAACAGCTACGAAAGCCCCGGCTTCTCCGTTATTCCGCGTCGCCGCCGCCGCGCTTTGCGCCGCGCTTACGCTCCTTCGCTTTGCGGACCCCGCGACGAACCCCGACAAACCGGCCTCTCCCGGATCGGCCTTCGCCCATGTCCCGCCCGAACTTGCCGCCTTGCCCGTGCTGAACGACTACGAGTTCGGCGCCTTCCTGATATTCAATGGAGTACGCCCCTATGTCGATTCCCGGGCCGACCTGTATGGCGACGCGTTTCTTGCCGAATACTCCATTATGATGGCTCCCGATCGCGCCCTGCTTCAAAAGACCATAGATAAATTCAAGATAAGGTGGGCGATCTTGCGCGCAAATTCGCCTGTCGTTGGCGTGCTGGAAAGCCTGCCGGGATGGCGCCGCCGATTTGGAGACGGCATCGCCGTCGTCCTGTCGAATGGCGAAGCTCCTTGAGCACACTTCGCTTCGTGGATGGCGAGATCGAGGCGTCGCGTTTTCGGCTGGAGGCCGGAAGCTGTTGTTCTAACGTGTCGAACCATGGAACGCGATTGCGGGCATAGTGGACGCTGACTTTTGGGCAAGGCCCACGACAGTCTGGCGCGGTAGGTTAGCACGCCGCGCCAGACAAAAACCAAATCGCCGCCTTCTAAGCCCTATCTTTGTAAGCTTTCACTTCTCGACGTTATTACGAGGAGTCGCCATCGACGCCCCTCTTGAAAGAAAGGTCCACGGTAATGCTTTACATGCTATCCTATTTCAGTACCGCAACCGCAAGCTTTCAACACTCCGATCTTGTTAAGATAATTGATGTGGCCGTTGCAACTAATAAAGAATTAGGTGTAACCGGCTTGCTATGCTATCGTGATAGGTGTTTTACTCAATTCTTAGAGGGAGAAAAGGACGTAGTCAAGAACTTGTATGAAAAAATAAAAAAAGATCATCGTCATTTAGGCTGCTTCGTCTTGTTGGAAAGGCCAATCGAAACGCGCCTGTTCGATCAATGGTATATGGCATTACGCAATGTCGATGATTTCGAGGGACGGCAAAAGGATATCTTGCTTGAGTTGTTCAAGCTTAGCCTCGACAAAAATAGCGCTGGCCACGCCCGGCTCACCGAAGTGTTGTTGGACACGTTCAAACGGTCGCAACTCGGCGGCTTCACCGCCGGGTCTTTGAGCAATCGCGGCTGAGCCTGCCCCAGTGAGCACAAGACTAACGCGGCTTTCCGGCTTCTCTTAAAAGGGCTACGGTTGGCGTTGCGCCGAGCGAGGCGGGCTTCGATTTCGTGCGCAAAGCAGCCCGGCCCGTGCGGAAAAAGGATTTAGCTAGGGTTTGAACGATATAATCAAAATAACTCGACTATTCTGTTTTCTTCGTCGCTGAAAAGAGAACGTCTGATGGATATGGGCAGACGCCTTGGCTTGCGTAACGTCATATAGATTATAGTTTCCATCGCGGGAAAGCTTTATATATTCCGCTAGTTCAATGGAATGCCTCACAACATTTCCCAAATTGTCTTTTGCATATTTAAGTCTCTGGGATACCACATCTTGAAATTGCATCGAGCCGAGTAAACTTATAACGATTTCAGCCATATTTTCGCTATCCTTTTGTGTTCTAATGATTATTTCCTGCTCGTGCTGAACAAGATTTTTCAAATCCTCGCCGAGTTCGCCAATTCTTTCGGTTATAGAGTCTAAATTCAGTTTTTCCTCGTGCGCGTGACGCACCGTCAGAGCTTCGACGCTCTCGACAATCGCGGCTTTTAGTGTTTGCAAGCCCTCGCTTATGTCCTTTGCGGCTCGGTCGGATTGCCGCGACAACGCTTTTATTTCAGATGCCACCACGGCAAAGCCGCGCCCTGCGTCTCCGACCCTCGCCGCCTCGATTGTCGCATTAAGCGCAAGCAAATGCGTCCGCTTCGCCACGTTTCGAATGCTGTGAACGATGCCGTCCAAACTGCAAACCAGATCGGTTATCTTTCCGAGACGGCTGCCGCTCTCCATCATCGCTTGCACCCTGTGCGACAAAAACACGTCAAAAAGTTCGTTACTGTCGCGCAGACAGTCCTGGGTTTGCTCTATAATTGGAATAATTTTCTCGTTCGCACTCCCTTTCAAGTACCCAACGAGTTTTTCTAATATATCGTCGGCTTTTTGAAGCTTGGTCACGACGTCCACGACAGCCAGCTCGGTTTCTTTGGTGGCGTTGTTTATCTGCTCGCTTAGAATTTGAACGAATGGACTAACGCCGGAAATAATCTCGCTGAGACGTTCAACATCTACAGGCGCGTCTAACTGTGGAGCGGGGTCGATGGACGCTGAAGGGAGGCGATCGATGTCATGCCCACGGTCCGCTTCCTCCTTATCCGGCTTGTCCAACCACAGGGCCGCGGCAAGAGCGATAGCGGTTATGAAAAGCGTCGCCAGGAAATGAAGACCGGCGGCGATTAGATTTTGCTCAAGCTCGAATGCGTAGCCCATTAAAACAGTAGCAAAAGCCGCCGCGGGAGCGACACCTCCGATGACTATGGAACGGTAACGCCAGTGCATCGGTTATGCTCCTGTAGGCATTTATCTAAAATTTCTTCGACACTCGCGGCGCGCCCCCAAACTTGAATGACTAGCGTTACAATAACGTTGAAACGATGCTTGCAAAGATACCGAATTTGCGAGCGGCGTCTGCCACACCTAAAATCGCGCCCCGCGGTTCAGTCATTTCGAACGCCGGGTCCCGGCCCGCGGCGCGCGCGCGTGCTTGCCGAAGGTTCGCCGAAAGCCATGAGACCGCGACAGAGTTCGCCTCACGCTCCAAGGCGGCGGCCGGCCGGCGATCCTCGGCCGATGGGACGGCCGTGGCCGTCGGAGCGGCTTATCGCCGGACGGTCCGCGGCCTGTATTTTGCTTACAGTTCGGGTTTTTCGAACCGTAAGGCGCGCACGCGACCCCCGGCGCCGCGGCATGGTTAATTTCGGCATGGGTTAACGGCCTGAAAAGGCGGGACTTTTTCGCGCCGGCGCCTACCAGCGCCTACGAAAAACGCAAAAAAGCCGAAAAAGACGCGAAAAAAGCGAGTCGGAAATCCTAGTTAACGGTTATAAAGTTGCGCGGGTTAACCGCAAATCCGAGCCTGAGGTTGAAGAGACGAATTTTGCAACCGCCCCGGCGCCCGCGCGGCGAGCGGAAATTTCCAAGCAAATGCAATGCGATAGGCGCAATCGACGCCGCTTAACGCGTCCGCAAGGCGCTTTCGAGTATATTAATAATAATGATGGGAAGGACGCGAAAACATGCGAGTCGGCGGTACCTTAATCGGAGGCGGCAAGGTTAACGCGAGGTTAGCAAGCCGGGCCGCGCACCGCGCTAAAAAATCGGGAACGGGAAATACTTGGCGTTGATCTTCGCGTATGTGCCGTCCGCCACGATGCCGTCGATGGCGGCGTTGAATTTCTCCGCGAGCGCGCCGTCGCCCTTGCGCAAGGCGATGGCCACGCCGGAGCCGAAATAGGCCGGGTCGTTCAACTCCGCCGGCGCCAGTTCGCAGCAGCCGCCCTCCGCCGACCTCAGCCAGTCGTAAGCCGCCAGCTTGTCGTACATGACATAATCCACGCGCCCCGCCGCGAGATCGCGATAGGCGTCGGCCACCGTGTTGTAGAGCCGGACGATGGAGCGGCTGTAGACATCCTCCAGAAACGCCGAATGGTTGGTCGCGCTCTGCACGCCGATGGACTTGCCGATCAGCGCTTTCGGCGACACGTCCTTCAGGTCCGCGCCCTTGCGCGCGACGAACACGCTCGGCGAGCGGTAATAGGGCTTCGTGAAGGCGACGACCTTCTTGCGGTCCTCGGTGACGTTCATCGACGCGACGATGGCGTCATACTTGCGGGCCAGCAGCGCCGGGATGATGCCGTCCCAATCCTGCGCGACGATCTCGCAATCCGCGCCCATCTTCGCGCACAGCGCCTTCGCGATGTCGATGTCGAAACCGTCCAGCTCGCCCTTCGCGTTGCTGACGCTGAAAGGCGGGTTCGTGCCTTCGCTGGCGATGCGCAGTTTTGCCTGCTGGGCGGGCGCGGCGAGCGGCAGGAGCAGCACCGCGAGGATGAGCGCGAGCACGCGCGGAAGACGGGCGTTGAGCATGGAAGCCGCCGGCGGATTTATTGAGCGTTGCCCGGCACGGTAGCGCGCTGCTTTTGCGCCGTAAAGCGTCCCGTCCTGAACGTCGCGAGGAATTGCTCCAGACGCGGGCTTTTCGGCGCGTTGAAGAGCTCCGTCGAGACGCCCTCCTCCTCGATGCGGCCCTCGCAGAGGAACAGCGTGCGGGACGAGACATCGCGCGCGAACGCCATCTCGTGCGTGACGATGATCATGGTTCGCCCTTCCGCCGCCAGGTCCTGGATCACGGAAAGCACTTCGCCCACAAGCTCGGGGTCGAGCGCCGAGGTCGGCTCGTCGAACAGGATCACGCTCGGATGCACGGCCAGCGCGCGCGCAATCGCCGCCCGCTGCTGCTCGCCGCCCGAAAGCTGGCTGGGGTAGGCGTTGGCGCGATGCGTGAGCCCGACCTTGGCGAGCAGCGCATGCGCTTCCTCGATGGCCTCGTCGCGCGGCCGGCCGTGGACGTGGACCGGCGCCTCGATGACGTTGCCCACCACGGTCATGTGGTGCCAGAGGTTGAAGCTCTGGAAGACCATGGCGACGCGGCGGCGGATGCGCTCCACCTTCCGCTGGTCGAGGCCCTTGCCGTCCGCCTCGATCGCGAGGCGCTCCTCGCCGGCGACGATTTCGCCGCCGTCCGGCGTTTCCAGCAGATTGAGGCAGCGCAGAAAGGTGCTCTTGCCGGAGCCGGAGGCGCCGATGATCGCGATGACCTCGCCCTGCTCCGCCGCGAGCGAAACGCCCTTCAAGACCTGCGCGGCCCCGAAGCTTTTCGTAATATTGCGCGCTTCAATCGCGATCATGCGCCGGATCCAAGTCGTCCCCGCGAAGGCGGGAACTCAGTATGCGATGTGTTTTCACGTCATGCACAACTGCCAGCCTCCCGACTACTGGATGCCCGCCTTCGCGGGCATGACAAGTGAGCGGGCGGCCAACGTTTGGCAAGGCACTCGCTCAGCTTGGGTTGTCGAGGCTGATCATTCCCGTCTCGCCGTCGAAAGCAAGCACTTCCGCATAGCGCGCCCAGTTTATCACCGTGTGCAACGTCGTTTCGGCCTCTTCCTCCGACATGCTGTCCTCAAGCTCGTCCTGGAAGCGGATAATGGGCGCGCGGTGGCTCGGCCGGTCGTCGAGGATGTGCTTGATGTGCGCCACGAGCGGAATGTAGCTCACGATGTGCTGCGCGAACTGAGCCTTGCGCTCGTCCGTGCCCGTGCCCGCGAAACGTCTGCCGGCGTCGGTGATCTTGAGGTCGCCTTCCGCGAGTTCGGCGAAGCGCAAGAGCTGGAGCGTTTCCGCCGCGTGGAAAAGATCGTCGACCTCCAGCTGCGCGCGCTCGGCGAGCAGCGGCAAGTCGGCCTTGCCGTTGAAAGGCGGCTCCGCCAGCGTTTCGAGCAAGCCGGCCAGCGTGTTCGTCGAGACCGAAGGCAGGCTCATGCTGATGCCCGTTCCAGGGAAGATGCCTTCGCGGGCGGGCGCGGCGCCGCTTTTCGTCGTCATCCGAGCGTAAATATCGTCGACCATCGCGCGGAAGCCTGGATCGACGCGGTTGCGGGGTTGCGGCAGATTCACTTTGATTTCAGAGATCACGCGGCCTGGGTTCGACGCGAACACCAGGATGCGGTCGCTCATCAGCACCGCTTCTTCGATATTGTGCGTGACGAGCAGGATGGCGCGAATGGGCATGCGGCCTTCGCACCAGAGATCGAGCAGGTCGGTGCGCAGCGTCTCGGCGGTCAACACGTCGAGCGCGGAGAACGGCTCGTCCATGAGCAGTACCTTGGGGTTCACGACGAGCGCGCGCGCCAGGCCCACGCGCTGCCGCATGCCGCCGGAAAGCTCCTTTGGATAAGCGGTTTCGAACCCGTCGAGGCCGATAAGGTCGATGGCGGCCAGAGATCTTTTGCGTCGCTCCTCGGCCGGCACGCCCTGCGCCTCTAGCCCAAGCTCCACGTTTTCGAGCACGGTCAGCCAGGGAAACAGCGCGAAAGTCTGGAAAACCATGGCAAGGCCGTCGGCCGGTCCATCGACCGCGCGGCCATCGATATCCACCTCGCCTCTGGTGGCCGGAAGCAGGCCGGATATGATCCTGAGCAGCGTGGATTTGCCCGAGCCTGAGCGTCCGAGCAGAGCCACGATCTCGTTATCGTGGAGATCGAGATCCACGTCATCGAGAACCAGGAGATTGCTGCTTGCCCCACGCTTAAAGGAGTGGCTGATCTTTTTGACCGAGACAAGCGCTTCCCGTCCGATCGCTCGCGGCGCTGCGACCACACCCATGGCCTCCTCCTTTTCCTAGCCCAACCCTTCGCTGCCGAGCCGGCGCTCCGCATACGCGTAGAGACGCCGCCATAGAACGCGATTCACGGTGACGACGAAGATCGACATGACGCCGATCCCCAGCACAACGCGATGAAAGTCTCCAGCCGCCGTCGCATTGGCAATATAGGCGCCGAGGCCGTGCGCTTCGAGTTTCGTGTCGCCCCAACTCACCACTTCCGCGATGATGCTGGCGTTCCACGATCCTCCCGAAGCCGTCAGCGCGCCGGTTACGTAGTAGGGCAGGATCCCCGGCAGGATAACCCTCCGCCACCATTGCCACCGTTTCAGGTGGTAGAGCTTGGAGACTTCCCTGAGGTCGTTCGGGAACATGCTGGCGCCCGCAATGACATTGAAGAGGATGTACCACTGGGTGCCAAGCACGATGAGCGGCGAAAGCCAAATGTCGGAGTTCAGGTGATAAGCGGCGATGCCCACGACGACGAAAGGGAAAAGCACGTTGGCCGGAAAGGCGGCCAGGAATTGCGCTACCGGCTGCACCCTCTCCGCCAACGCAGGCCTAAGGCCGATATACACGCCAATGGGCACCCAGATCGCGCTCGCGATGGCGATCAGGACGATGACGCGCAGGAACGTTATGAAGCCGTCGGTAACTGCCTCGACGACGTCCGGCCAGCCGAGCGCGACGCGGACGTAAGTGACAACAGAATAGACGCCCCATACGACGACGCCGAAAAGCGCGAGGTTAAAAATCCAGTCCAACGCTTTGCTGGCCGCCATGTTGACCTTGGCTTCCGGAAGCCGCTTCGAGTAGTAGCTTACATTGACGCTGAACATGCGAAGGAGGCCGCCCAGGAACTCGTTCAGCGCCTGTATTGCCCGGGTGCGCCTGAGAAGATCGAGGACCCAGGACTCCGGCTGATCCTGAGCGGCGACGAGCTCCGTGCGAAACTTGTCGGCCCAGGCGACAACTGGCCGGAAGACCAGCTGATCGTACAGCATGATGACGACGCCCATCGCCGCGACAGCCCAGGCCACGGCTTCGATGTTTTTCTCGTCGATCGCCAGCGAAAGATAAGACCCGATCCCCGGCAAAGCGATTCTCGTGTCCCCGACGGAGATCGCCTCGGACGCCACGACGAAGAACCATCCGCCGGACATCGACATCATCGTGTTCCAGACGAGACCGGGGGTCGCGAACGGCGCTTCAAGCTTCCAAAAGCGCTGCCAAGGCGACAGATGGAAATGGGTCGTTACATCGTCGAGATCGTTGGGTATGGTCCTGAGCGACTGATAGAACGAGAACGTCATATTCCAGGCCTGGCTCGTGAAGATCGCGAAGATGGCGGCGAGTTCGGCGCCCAATTGGCTGCCTGGAAAGAGGTTCAGGAAAAATGCGACGGTGAACGTCAGGAACCCGAGGACAGGAACGGACTGCAGGATATCGAGCGCCGGAATGATGACGCGCTCGGCCTTTTTGCTTTTTGCGGCGAGCGGCGCGACGATGAACGTGAAAAGCAGCGAAAAGCCAATCGCGGCGAACATGCGAAGCGTCGTCAACAGTGCGTATTGCGGCAGGTTGACGGGGTCGAGGGAAACCGGATTCTGCTGGAGGCCTTCAATAGGCCGATGCATGGATTGAGCGCCATGCGCGATGGCGATGAAGATCGCCGCCAGCGCGAAGAAGACGACGACATCGTAGCGGTTTGGCCAGGCGCGGGAGACGGTCGCGGAAATGGTGGCGATGCGGCGGCTGCCGGCGGGGAATGGTAGCATGGTCATCGCTCGCCTCGCTCCTGTAGGTTCGGGGCGTCTAGCCCAGCTTCATGGTTTGCGCTCTTGTTGGTCCGAGTCCGCGGAAGGAGATGGTTATTCGTTGTTTCGGATTTGGTGAGGCAGATGGCGCCTCATTGGTAGGCGATGAACTGCTCGGGCATGTCTGTCAACACGAAAGCGTCCGTTGAGACGATCAAAATGGTACGGTCCTATCTCGCGTATCGACGATGACGCGCTGTTGACGTTTTCCCAAACTTCAGTTCAAGAAAGTTCCTTCGCAGCTCTCGCTTCAAGGCGAAAAGGGGACGCGAGTGTATTGCAATGGGATAAAGACATTCTGTCGAAGGCTTCTTTCTTGCGTCCTGCTCCTTGGATTGGGCGGCGCCTTCCCGTGCGCGCTTGGCGGAGGCGCCGAAGCTCAAGAGAATTTGCCGCCGGCCGGATTTAAGGACGGTTTCGATGAGCACGGCTACGCCGGGATTCTCGTTCGTCGTTTCCGGATGCGCCGCCTCAAAGAAAGAGCGCGCGAGGAACAGGCTGTCGAGGCCGGGACGGGCGACGCCAAGCGATTTGCGGCCCGTCTCAAGCATCATCAGAGACGGCATTTCACCAAAAAGCGTCTCGAATTCAAAAAGCATCAGCTCCGGCTGGAAGGCCAGCGGCGGATGAAGAAAGCGAGGGTCAAGGCCCGCCAGTTCGCAGCCGCTCGCAGGCGCGCGGCCCGGCATGCCACCACGCGCACGCACGCGAAGCCGAAAGCGCGCGTAAAATATCGCTTCTGGAAGCGGCCAGGTCGAAGGCTGGACCCTGGCGCCCGCTCACTCGACAGTGATTAGCGAAGACGCCGGAACCCGGCTAGGGGAGCGTCGTTGGACCTCAAGAGGGAGAACGCGGATGCCGGACGAACTTTTATTCTACACCAATCCCATGTCGCGCGGCCGCATCGTACGCTGGATGCTCGAAGAGCTTGGTCAGCCCTACCGAACGGAAATCATCCAATACGGGCCGCAGATGAAGTCGCCACCTTACACGGACATCAACCCGATGGGCAAAGTGCCCGCCATCCGCCATGGCGACGCCATCGTGACGGAAGTTGCCGCGATCTGCGCCTATCTCGCCGACGCCTTCCCCGAGGCGGAACTGGCGCCGCCGCCCGGCAGCCGCGAGCGCGCGCCCTACTATCGCTGGCTGTTTTTTGCAGCCGGCCCTGTCGAGTCCGCAATCGTCAACAAATCGCTCGGCTTCGAGCCGCCCGCCGAGAGGCGCGCGATGGTAGGTTATGGCTGTGAAGCCGACCTGTTGAACGCGCTGGAGAGGGCGGTTTCAGCGTCCGAGTATCTCGCCGGAAGCCGGTTCAGCGCGGCGGACGTGTATCTCGGAGCGCAAATCGGCTGGGGCCTGCAGTTCGGTCTGCTCGAACGTCGCCCGGCTTTCGAGGCCTACTTCAACCGGATCAAGGACCGGCCCGCCGCCGTTCGCGCACGCGAAACCGACGACGCGCTGCTTCCGAAGAAGGAGTGAGGCAAGCGCCGCGCCAAGAAGACATGGAGCGGGTGAAGGGAATCGAACCCTCGTATTCAGCTTGGAAGGCTGCTGCTCTACCATTGAGCTACACCCGCGCAGCGACTACATTACGCATATCGGCGCGGGGCTCAACGGAAAAACGCGGCGCCTTAGGTTTGCACAGCTTTTCCCTCGCCCCTTGACAAATGCAGATTTCTTTCGCCCCGGCGCAAAAAAGGGCTTGGCGCGCCGCCATCTTGCGTGATAGCTATCAGCTCCCTACTACTGGTAATTATCCGAAGCAAGCTAGAAAGGGCATGGATTTGGCTAATCCCTTCCCGGACAGGCTAGCTCGTAACCGGTTGGATGGAGGAGTGTAGCTCAATCGGCTAGAGCACCGGTCTCCAAAACCGGGGGTTGGGGGTTCGAGTCCCTCCACTCCTGCCACCGTATGGCGGCAGGGAACACTCGAAACAATCGGGCATAAGAGTAACAAGGTTTCATAGCGAAGGCTAGGCCGCTTCGCATCGGCTTTGGAAAGAAATGGCAAACGTAGGTCCCTTCGAATATCTGCAGCAGGTTCGCGCGGAAGGCGCGAAGGTCGTTTGGCCAACCCGGCGCGAAACCGCCGTGACCACGATAATGGTCGTGATTATGGCTGTCTCCGCGTCGATATTTTTTCTGCTGGCCGATCAGATATTCAGCAAGGTTATTGGGCTTCTGCTGACCCTTGGCCATTAGCGCTTAAAAAATTCGTAACCAAAAGCAGCAAAACTAATGACAAAGCGCTGGTATATCGTTCACGCCTATTCGAACTTCGAAAAGAAGGTGGCGGACGCTATCCGTGAACGGGCGATGGCGGCTGGCCTCGGAGACCACTTCGAGGAGATCGTCGTGCCCATGGAAGAGGTTGTGGAAGTCCGCCGGGGCCGAAAAGTCGCCACCGAGCGAAAGTTCTTTCCGGGCTATGTCCTCGTAAAGATGGACATGAACGACCGGGCGTTTTTGCTGATTAAGAATACGCCGAAAGTTACGGGGTTTCTTGGCGCGGATAACAAGCCGCAGCCGATCTCAGAGTTGGAAGCGCAGCGGATTCTCAATCAAGTGAAGGAAGGCGTGGATCGGCCGAAGCCGTCCATCTCTTTCGAAATCGGCGAGCAAGTGCGCGTGGCGGACGGCCCGTTCGCATCCTTCAACGGGCATGTCGAGGAAGTGGACGAGGAGCGCGCGCGGCTCAAGGTAGCGGTTTCCATCTTCGGCCGGGCCACTCCGGTCGAGTTGGAGTACGGCCAGGTCGAGAAGATTTAGCGCAAGCGCGTCTTCGAAGCTTGGTTTTTCATCGTGGGAGGCAGGCGTCCGCTCGCCAGGCGGTCGCGGGAAGCCGGACCACATCCCTCAACCCCGGGCGCATGCCCCTGAGAGGTCATTATGGCAAAGAAAGTAGCAGGCTACATCAAGCTGCAGGTACCTGCAGGTCAAGCCAACCCGTCGCCGCCGATCGGCCCAGCGCTGGGTCAGCGCGGCTTAAATATCATGATGTTTTGCAAGGATTTCAACGCGGCTTCGAAGGAGATGGAGCTCGGCTCGCCCGTGCCTGTCGTCATCACCTATTATCAAGACAAGTCGTTCTCCTTTGCAATGAAAACGCCGCCTGCGTCTCACTTCCTGAAGAAGGCGGCGGGCATCAAAAGCGGCTCGAAGACGCCGGGCGTCGGCTCTGCTGGCACGGTGACAATGGAGCAGGTGCGCGAAATCGCTCAGAAGAAGATGAAAGATTTGAACGCAACCAGCCTAGATCAAGCTGCGAAGATTATCGCTGGCTCCGCCCGTTCCATGGGCCTCACGGTGAAGGAGTAAGCGCCATGAGCGGAAAACGTTTGCGCGACGCCAAGAAGACCATCGTTCGCGAAAAGCTCTATCCCGTGGATCAGGCCGTGAAGATGGTGAAGGAGCGGGCCAAGGCCAAGTTCGATGAGACGATCGAGATCGCCATGAACCTGGGCGTCGATCCGCGTCACGCCGATCAGATGGTTCGCGGCGTATGCGCGCTGCCCAATGGCACCGGCCGAACCGTGCGTGTGGCCGTATTCGCGCGCGGCGCCAAGGCCGACGAAGCGAGGGCGGCGGGCGCCGATGTCGTTGGCGCTGAAGACTTGGTAACCCAGGTCCAAGGCGGCAACATCAACTTCGACAAATGCATCGCGACGCCTGACATGATGCCTCTGGTCGGCCGTCTTGGTAAGATCCTCGGTCCGCGCGGCATGATGCCGAACCCGAAGGTTGGCACGGTGACGATGGATGTCGCGGAAGCTATTCGCGGCTCCAAGGGCGGCTCGGTTGAATTCCGAGTCGAAAAGGCCGGTATTTTGCACGCAGGAATCGGCAAGGCAAGTTTCACCGAGAACGCTCTTGTGGAAAACGTCAAGGCTTTCGCCGATGCCGTGATGAAAGCGAAGCCCACAGGCGCTAAGGGAACATTTGTGAAACGCGTGGCGCTCAGCTCGACAATGGGAGCGGGCGTCAAGATCGAGCCGGGCACGCTGAGCGGCGACGCGGTTCATCAGTGATTTTCGTCCGCGGCTCCGCACGCACGGAGGTGGGGACGTCATAGGCGCCTTCGGGCGCCGTACGAGTTTCGGGCGGTTCGCCGTCCGATTGGCCAGGGCGGAAACGCTTTGGCCGCTGTCTCCGCAAAACGGAGGCAGCCTGTCCGAGATTGTTGGCGCCGAGGGGCATGCCTCTTGGCTTAATAGCCGCCAGCATGAGACGGGGAACGGATAACAGGCAGTCTCTTTGCCAGTTTCGGCTGGTTGGACGATCGCGCCTGATCACGCCTCGGGACAGGAATGAGCGGTCGCTCGCCTTGACTTGAGGCGGCGGCGTGATCGAAGCGGCGGTTCGCGAATTGCAACGCGGCCCGCCATAAACGGAGAGAAGCGGTGGATAGAGCTGAAAAACGGGAGATGGTTGAGGCTCTCAACGACATCTTCGCAACAAGCGGCTCTGTCGTGGTGGCGCGCTACAAAGGTCTGACCGTAGCGCAAATGACCGACCTCCGCCGTCGCATGAGCGGCGCCGGGGCGAAGTTCAAAGTCATCAAGAACCGTCTCGCCAAAATTGCACTTGGCGGCGCGACTGACGGCGCGGGTGCGGATCTCTTCCTTGAACCGACGGGCATTGCCTTCGCGCAAGACCCGACGGCGGCGGCGAAAGTGGCGGCCGATTTCGCTAAGACGACCGACAAATTCGTGATTGTCGGCGGCTTGCTCGGTCGTCAAGCGCTGGATGCGGATGGGGTAAAGGCTTTGGCCGCCATCCCTTCAAAGGAAGAGCTTCGTTCCAAGCTGTTGGGCGTGTTCCTTGCTCCTGGCTCCAAGCTTGTGCGGCAGCTTAATGCGCCCGCGCAAAACTTTGCGATGGTGCTGCAGGCGTACAAGGAAAAGCAAGAAAAGCAAGCTGAGGCGGCGTGACGGTTTGAGGCAGGGTCTCCAACCAACCAACCAAGAAATGCATAGAGGTTTAAATGTCTGACAAACTCGAAAAACTTTACAAGGAGCTGTCCGGGCTGACGGTTCTCGAAATCTCCGAGCTCGTGAAGCTTCTCGAAGACAAATGGGGCGTGTCCGCGGCTGCGGCGATGCCGGCGTTTGCGATGCCGGCGGCTGGCGCAGCCCCCGTGGCCGAGGTTGAGGAGAAGACGGAGTTCGACGTCATCCTCGCCGAAGCCGGCGCGCAGAAGATCAACGTCATCAAGGAAGTCCGCGCCATCACGGGCCTTGGCCTGAAAGAGGCGAAGGATTTCGTCGAGGCCGCTCCGAAGGCGATCAAGGAAGCCGTCTCGAAGGCGGAAGCCGAGGAAATCAAGAAGAAGATCGAGGCGGCGGGCGCCAAGATCGAGATTAAGTAGCGCGACTTGCGGCCGGGCCGCCCCCGGCCGCAGCAAATGACACAGGTCGAATGACGGCCTCAGTGCTGGAACTTGCCATAAAAAAGGCTGATTCTGGGCATGGGGCGGGACTTGCAAATCGTTAATGGGACGCCATATGAGGTGGCTTCCCATAAAATGGCTCTCTCGCGACGCCAAGCCCCCGTGGCGGCGTGCAGGTAAAGCCGCTGCCGGGTGAAAATGAGGAGATCAAATGGCGCAAACGTTTATCGGCCGTAAACGTATTCGCAAGCGCTTCGGAACTATCGCCGATGCAGCTGAAATGCCGAATTTGATCGAGGTGCAGAAGCAATCCTACGATCAATTTCTCATGGTGCAAGAACCGGTTGGCGGGCGTCCATTGACCGGCCTGCAGGCTGTTTTCGCCTCGATCTTCCCAATAAAAGATTTTTCAGACAAAGCGCAACTGGAATTTGTCCGCTACGACTTCGAGCCGCCGAAATATGACGTTGATGAATGCCAGCAGCGAAGCATGACCTATGCGGCGCCGCTCAAAGTTAAGTTACGCCTGATCACCTTCGACGTCAATGAGGAGACGGGATCGCGTTCCGTCCGCGACATCAAGGAGCAAGACGTCTACATGGGCGACATTCCGTTCATGACGTCCAACGGCACCTTCATCATCAACGGAACCGAGCGCGTTATTGTTTCCCAGATGCACCGCTCGCCCGGCGTGTTTTTCCACCACGACGGCGGAAAGAGCCATTCCTCGGGCAAGCTGCTCTTCGCGGCGCGCATCATCCCCTATCGCGGCTCCTGGCTCGATTTCGAATTCGACGCCAAAGACATCGTCTTCGCACGCATCGACAGGAAGCGAAAGCTTCCGACGACGACGCTGCTTTACGCGCTCGGCATGAACAACGAGGAAATTCTCGAAACCTTCTACAAGCGCATCATATACAAGGCGACGAAGCAGGGGTGGAGGACTCCCTTCCTCGCCGAGCGGATGCGCGGCGTGAAGGCCGTCCAGGACATCTACGACGCCGACACCGGCGAAGTCGTCATCGAGGCCGGCAAGAAGCTGAATGCGCGCGCGGTTCGCCAGCTGGCGGAGCGGGTCAAGGCTGTGGCCGTGCCCGACGACGCACTCTACGGCCGCTATCTCGCCGAAGACGTTGTCAACATGCAAACCGGCGAGATCTGGGCCGAGGCCGGCGACGAGCTTGACGCCAAGGTGATCGACAAGATGCGCTCCCATAATGTGGAAGAGCTGCCCGTGCTCGACATCGACCATGTCAACACCGGCTCGTTCATCCGCAACACGTTGCACGCCGACAAGAACCAGAACGAGCAGGACGCGCTGTTCGACATCTATCGCGTGATGCGTCCGGGCGAGCCGCCGACGGAAGACGCCGCGCGCGCGCTGTTCAAGAGCCTGTTCTTCGACGTGGAGCGGTACGACCTTTCGTCGGTGGGCCGCGTCAAAATGAACATCCGGCTCGAAATCGAGCAATCGGACGAGATGCGCATCCTGACCAAGGAAGACATCATCGCCGTGATCCGCACGCTTGTCGATCTTCGCGACGGCCGGGGCGAGGTCGACGACATCGACAACCTCGGCAATCGCCGCGTTCGGTCGGTCGGCGAGCTGATGGAAAATCAGTATCGCCTCGGCCTGTTGCGTATGGAGCGGGCCATTCGCGAACGTATGTCGTCCGTCGATATCGACACGGTCATGCCGCAGGATCTGATCAATGCGAAGCCCGCGAGCGCGGCCGTCCGCGAGTTCTTCGGCTCCTCGCAGCTCAGCCAGTTCATGGACCAGACGAACCCGCTGTCGGAAATCACGCACAAGCGCCGCCTCTCCGCGCTTGGGCCGGGGGGCCTGACGCGCGAGCGCGCCGGCTTCGAGGTGCGCGACGTGCACCCGACGCACTACGGCCGCATCTGCCCTATCGAGACGCCGGAAGGCCCGAATATCGGCCTTATCAACTCGCTCGCGACGTTTGCGCGCGTGAACAAATACGGCTTCATCGAGAGCCCCTACCGTAAGGTCGTGAACGGAAAGGTCACCGACGAAGTGGTCTATCTCTCGGCCATGGAGGAGGCGCGCTATCACATCGCGCAAGCGAACGTGAAGCTGAACCCCGACGGAAGCTTCGCCGAGGAGCTGATTATCTGCCGCCATCAGGGCGACGTGTCTCTCGTCCCGCAGAGCAAGGCGGATTTCATCGACGTTTCGCCGAAGCAGGTCGTGTCCGTGGCCGCGGCGCTCATTCCGTTCCTTGAGAACGACGACGCCAACCGCGCGCTGATGGGCTCGAACATGCAGCGCCAGGCCGTGCCGCTTCTTAGGGCGGAGGCGCCTCTCGTCGGGACCGGCATGGAGAGCGTGGTTGCGCGCGACTCGGGCGCCGCGATCGGCGCCAAACGCTCAGGCGTCATCGATCAGGTGGACGCAACCCGCATCGTGATCCGCGCGACCGACGAAACCGACCCGTCCAAGTCGGGCGTCGATATCTACAATCTGCGCAAGTTCCAGCGCTCGAACCAGAACACCTGCATCAACCAGCGTCCGCTGGTTCGCGTGGGCGACCGCATCGAGAAGGGCGACATCATCGCCGATGGCCCCTCGACCGATCTCGGCGATCTGGCGCTCGGCAAGAACGTGCTCGTCGCGTTCATGCCGTGGCAGGGCTATAACTTCGAAGATTCGATCCTGCTTTCCGAGCGCATCGTCTCGACCGACGTGTTCACCTCGATCCATATCGAGGAGTTCGAGGTGGCGGCGCGCGATACGAAGCTCGGGCCTGAGGAAATCACGCGCGACATTCCGAACGTGTCGGAAGAGGCGCTGAAGAACCTCGACGAGGCGGGCATCGTCTATATCGGCGCCGAAGTGCAGCCGGGCGACATCCTGGTCGGCAAGATCACGCCGAAGGGCGAAAGCCCGATGACGCCGGAAGAAAAGCTGCTGCGCGCCATCTTCGGCGAAAAGGCGTCCGACGTGCGCGACACCTCGCTTCGCCTGCCGCCCGGCGTGGCCGGGACGGTGGTCGAGGTCCGCGTCTTCAATCGCCACGGCGTCGAGAAGGACGAGCGCGCCATGGCCATCGAGCGCGAGGAAATCGAGCGTCTGGCGAAGGACCGCGATGACGAGTTGCACATCCTCGACCGGAACGTCTATGGCCGCTTGCGCGATATTCTCACGGGCAAGGAAGTTGCCCGCGGGCCGAAAGGTTTGCGCAAGGGATCGGACATCAACGAGGAGCTTCTCACCGATGTGCCGCGAAGCCAGTGGTGGGATATCGCCCTGAAAGACGAGCAGGCGATGGCGGGCATCGAGGCCATCCGGCGTCAGTACGACGACGCGAAGAAGCGCCTCGAACAGCGCTTTGTCGACAAGATCGACAAGCTGAAGCGCGGCGACGAGCTGCCGCCCGGCGTCATGAAGATGGTGAAGGTCTTCGTCGCGGTGAAGCGCAAGATTCAGCCCGGCGACAAGATGGCCGGCCGCCACGGCAACAAGGGCGTGGTCAGCCACATCGTGCCCATCGAGGATATGCCATACCTCGAAGACGGCACGCCGGTCGACATCGTGCTCAATCCGCTCGGAGTGCCGAGCCGCATGAATGTGGGCCAAATCCTGGAGACGCACCTTGGCTGGGCGTCGCGCGGTCTCGGCCGCTTGATCGGCCAGGCGCTCGACGCTTATCGGGAGCAGCACCGGATCGGAGAGCTGCGCGAGGCGGTGGCCAAGGCTTATCTCAATGACTCGGCGGTCGCCGCGCTCAAGGAGGAGCATCTCGTCGAACTGGCGGAAAACCTCGGCAAGGGCGTTCCTGTCGCGACGCCTGTTTTCGATGGAGCGCGCGAGGCCGATATCGTGCAGATGCTGAAGGCGGCGGGGCTCGATTCGTCGGGCCAAGTCACCTTGCACGACGGCCGGACCGGCGAACCCTTCGACCGAAAGGTCACGGTTGGCTACAAGTACCTGCTCAAGCTTCACCACCTCGTCGACGACAAGATCCATGCGCGCTCGATCGGGCCTTACAGCCTCGTGACGCAGCAGCCTTTGGGCGGCAAGGCGCAGTTCGGCGGTCAGCGCTTCGGCGAAATGGAAGTGTGGGCGCTCGAAGCCTATGGCGCCGCCTACACCTTGCAGGAAATGCTGACGGTGAAGTCGGACGACGTGGCGGGCCGCACCAAGGTCTACGAGGCCATCGTTCGCGGCGACGACACTTTCGAGGCCGGCGTGCCCGAAAGCTTCAACGTGCTCGTGAAGGAAATGCGCGCGCTGGGCTTGAACGTGGAGCTCAAGCAAAACCGAGTGCCTGCGATAGAGGCGCAGCCCGCACAGCCGTCGCGGCCTCCGCAATTTGCGCTGCCGAGGCGATCGAGAACGCCAGCGCAGGCGGCCGAATAAACTCACGCGGGTTCCGGCGAAAGCCGGCGCCCGCAAAGCGTTTTAGAAGAACTTGCGAGGCGGACGCGCCTCGCCGTCCGCCAAGCGGACAATAGGTCGAGGAAGCCGCGGGGGCGGCTCATAGGAGCGACGAATGAATCAAGAGATCACGAATCTCTTCAGCCCGCAGATGCAGACTCAGGTCTTCGACCAGATTCGCATCTCTATTGCAAGTCCGGAGAAAATACTCTCCTGGTCGTATGGCGAAATAAAGAAGCCCGAAACGATCAATTACCGTACGTTCAAGCCCGAGCGCGACGGCCTTTTCTGCGCGCGTATTTTTGGCCCGATCAAAGACTACGAATGTCTTTGCGGCAAATACAAGCGAATGAAGTATAAGGGCGTTATCTGCGAAAAATGCGGCGTGGAAGTGACGCTCACGAAAGTGCGCCGCGACCGCATGGGCCACATCGAACTGGCCTCGCCCGTCGCGCACATCTGGTTCCTGAAGTCGCTGCCGTCGCGCATCGGCCTTCTGCTCGACATGGGCTTGAAGGACCTTGAGCGCGTGCTCTATTTCGAGAACTACGTTGTGATCGAGCCGGGGCTCACGCCGCTCAAGGCGGGCCAGCTCCTGTCCGAGGAAGACTTCCTCAAATCGCAGGAAGAATATGGCGAGGACGCCTTCCAGGCCGGCATCGGCGCCGAGGCCGTGCGCGACATGCTCATGGCGCTCAACCTGGATCAAATGCGCGAGCAGATCCGCCAGGAGATCTCGGAAGCGACAACCGAGCTGAAGCCGAAGAAGCTCGCCAAGCGGCTCAAGGTCATCGAGGCGTTCATCATGTCCGGCAACAGGCCGGAATGGATGATCATGAAGGTCATTCCGGTGATTCCGCCGGAGTTGCGCCCGCTCGTGCCCCTGGACGGCGGACGCTTCGCCACGTCGGACCTGAACGACCTCTACCGCCGCGTCATCAACCGCAACAACCGTCTGAAGCGGCTGATCGAGCTTCGCGCGCCGGACATCATCATCCGCAACGAAAAGCGCATGCTTCAGGAGGCCGTCGACGCGCTGTTCGACAACGGCCGCCGCGGCCGCGTGATCACGGGCGCCAATAAGCGTCCGCTGAAGTCGCTCGCCGACATGCTCAAGGGCAAGCAGGGCCGCTTCCGCCAGAACCTGCTCGGCAAGCGCGTGGACTATTCGGGCCGCTCCGTGATCGTGGTCGGCCCGGAACTCAAGCTGCATCAATGCGGCCTGCCGAAGAAGATGGCGCTCGAACTGTTCAAGCCGTTCATCTATTCGCGGCTCGACGCGCAGGGCTATTCGGCGACGGTCAAGCAGGCGAAGAAGCTTGTGGAGAAAGAGCGCCCCGAGGTCTGGGACATCCTCGACGAGGTGATCCGCGAGCATCCCGTGCTGCTCAACCGCGCGCCGACGCTCCACCGCCTCGGCATCCAGGCGTTCGAGCCGGTGCTCGTCGAAGGCAAGGCGATCCAACTCCACCCGCTTGTCTGCGCGGCGTTCAATGCCGACTTCGACGGCGACCAGATGGCCGTTCACGTGCCGCTGAGCCTCGAAGCCCAGCTTGAGGCGCGCGTGCTGATGATGTCGACCAACAACATCCTGCACCCCGCGAATGGCGGCCCGATCATCGTGCCGAGCCAGGACATCGTGCTTGGCCTCTACTACCTGTCCATCCAGATGGAGAAGGAGCCCGGCGAAGGGCATATCTTCGGCGGTTTGGCCGAGGTGCACCATGCTTTGGCCGCGGGCGCGGTCACGCTTCATGCGAAGGTCAAGGGTCGCTATATCGGCGTCGACGACGAAGGCAATCCGCAGTCCAAGGTCTACGACACCACGCCGGGCCGCCTGATCATCGCCGAGCTCCTGCCGAAAAAGCCGGGCATCGCCTTCGATCTCGCTAACAGGCTTCTGACCAAGAAGAACATCGCGCGCGTGATCGACGCGGTGTACCGCTCTTGCGGCCAGAAGGAGACGGTCATCTTCTGCGACCGGGTCATGGCGCTCGGCTTCCACCACGCTTACAAAGCCGGCATCTCCTTCGGCAAGGACGACATGCTCGTTCCCGAAACGAAGGTGAAGATCATCGGCGAAACCGAGGCCCTGGTGCTCGACTACGAGCAGCAATACAATGACGGTCTCATCACGCAGATGGAGAAGTACAACAAGGTCGTCGACGCCTGGGCGAAATGCACCGACCGCATCGCCAAGGAGATGATGGACCGCATCTCGGCCGTGCAGTACGACAAGGCGACCGGCCGCGAGAAGCAGATCAACTCCGTCTACATGATGGCTCACTCCGGCGCCCGCGGCTCCGAGAAGCAGATGCGTCAGCTCGCCGGCATGCGCGGCCTCATGGCCAAGCCGTCGGGCGAGATCATCGAGACGCCGATCATCTCCAACTTCAAGGAGGGGCTGTCGGTTCTCGAATACTTCAACTCGACGCACGGCGCGCGCAAAGGCTTGGCCGACACCGCGCTCAAGACGGCGAACTCCGGTTACCTGACGCGGCGCCTTGTCGACGTGGCGCAGGACTGCATCGTGACCGAGGTCGACTGCGGCACCGATAAGGGCATCAAGCTCGGCGCCGTGATCGACGCGGGCGAGGTGCTCGTCTCGGTCGGCGACCGCGTGCTGGGCCGCGTCCCGGCGGATGACGTGGTTCACCCCTCGACGGGCGCGGTCATCGTCAAGGCCGGCGACCTCATCAGCGAAGCGCAGGCCCGCGACATCGAGGAGGCGCAGGTGCAGGAGGTGCGCATCCGCTCCGCCCTGACTTGCGAACTCAAGAGCGGCATCTGCAGCAAGTGCTATGGCCGCGACCTCGCGCGCGGCACGCCGGTCAACATCGGCGAGGCGGTCGGCGTCATCGCCGCCCAGTCCATCGGCGAGCCGGGCACGCAGCTCACCATGCGCACGTTCCACATCGGCGGAACGGCGCAGGTTGCCGACAATTCGTTCGTCGAGAGCAACTTCGCCGGCAAGGTGAAGGTCCGCAACAGGCTCGCAGCCCGCGATAGCCAGGGACGCCTCGTCGCGATGGGCCGCAACCAGGCCGTCGTCATCCTCGACGATGACGGGCGCGAGCGCGCCACTCATAAGATCCCGCAAGGCGCCCACCTCAAGGTGGACGACGGCGATGTGATCAAGCGCGGCCAGCGCCTGGCGGAGTGGGATCCGTACAGCCGCTCGATCATCACCGAGATCGATGGCGTGGTTGAGTTCGAAGACCTCTTGGAAGGCATCTCGGTGAACGAGCAGTCCGACGAGACGACGGGCATCACCAACCGCGTTATCGTGGACTGGCGCGCCAACCCGCGCGGCTCGGCGCTGCGTCCGGCGATCATCATCAAGGACAAGCAGGGCGGCAAGGTGCTGAAGCTGCCGCGCGGCGGCGAGGCGCGTTACCTCTTGTCGGTGGAGGCGATCCTCTCGGTCGAACCGGGCCAGAGCGTGAAGGCGGGCGACGTGCTCTCCCGTATCTCGCTCGAAAGCGCCAAGACCCGCGACATCACGGGCGGTCTGCCGCGCGTGGCGGAGCTGTTCGAGGCGCGCCGTCCCAAGGATCACGCCATCATCGCGGAGATCTCAGGCACGGTGCACTTCGGCCGCGACTACAAGAACAAGCGCCGCGTCATCATCCAGCCGGATGAGGAAGGGCTCGACCCGGTCGAGTACCTGCTGCCCAAGGGCAAGCATCTCGCGGTGCAGGAGGGCGACCGCATCGAGAAGGGCGAGTTCATTCTCGACGGCAACCCCGCCCCGCACGACATCCTGGCCATCAAGGGCGTGGAAGAGCTCGCCTCGTTCCTCGTCAACGAAATCCAGGAGGTTTACCGGCTGCAAGGCGTGACGATCAACGACAAACACATCGAGGTGATCGTCCGGCAGATGCTGCAGAAGGTCGAGGTCGTCGATCCGGGCGACACCGAGTTCCTGAAGAACGAGCAGGTGGACAAGCTCGAATTCGACGATATGAACGCGATGATCGAGTCGTCCGGCGGGCGGCCCGCAACGGCTGTGCCGGTGCTGCTCGGCATCACGAAGGCGAGCCTGCAGACGAGGTCGTTCATTTCAGCGGCTTCGTTCCAGGAGACGACGCGCGTGCTCACCGAGGCGGCGCTCAATGGCAAGGTCGATACGCTCGACGGCCTCAAGGAGAATGTGATCGTGGGCCGCCTCATCCCGGCGGGCACGGGCGGCATGATCGCTCAGCTCCGCCGTGTCGCCTCTCATCGCGACGATCTGATCCTGCAGGAGCGCAACAAGACGGCAGCGAAGGCTCTGCCGCCGGCGGGCGAGGGCGAATTGCTTACTCCAGGACTCTCGCCTCAAGTGCAGGCGGCGGAGTAAAATCGTCTCGCGTAGAACTAGAAAAGCCCGGCCAAGCGCCGGGCTTTTTGATTCTTGTCACGCCGCAAGCAAAAAAAGAGGCGAAAAAGCGCCAAGACTCCCTTGGAATATAGCAAACCTTCCGTTAGAGTCGGTTTTACAAACGAATGGTGCTGCTTTGCATCGGCCAAAGATAAAGGGCCGAGAGGGCGGCCTATTCGTTTCGGCGGGGGAGTACAAAAATACCGTTACGAGAAAGCACTGGTGACAAGCCAGCCTCACCATATGCAGTACACTGAATATCAACGCGGTGGAGAGCTCATGCAATGAGGTTAGGAAACGCGAACCTGACTTTTTTCTCATCCGCTTTGTTATGCTTTGCGACGTTTGCTTCAGCTCCATTGGAAGCCGCTACTCGAACGCCATGGTACAACGCGGTTTTCGATAAATTGTTTCGTGTCGTCGACAACGACACTCAAGCTGAGAAGACGCCGCCGAAAGAGGCGGCCAAACAGATCGAACAGGCGTATCTTAGCAAGTTGGTGAAGGCTAACGGCACGATCACGCTCGGAGGTCATGTCCCGTCCGAAGACGATCTTAAGATCCTCCAGGGCGTCGCCGCGGCGACATCTCCCGGCGCCTCCGTCATCAACAAGAGCCGCGTGAACGTCAATGTCGGCAATCGCGACATCTGGCTTGCCGCGATGACCTACGCCTTGCGTCAGCTCAGCAAGCTGCAATCGGGGACGGCCGTGCTGAGAAGCACCGCCATCGTCATCGAGGGCGTGACCAAGGCCGATGACGATTTTGCGTCCGTCCAGAAGAAGGTGCACGACGAAGCGCCGAAGGGCCTCTACGTGCAAGTGGCGCTGAAGCCGCACGACGTTCACCCCTTTGTCTGGTTCGCGCAATTGCAGCCCGGCGCGATCAGTCTGAGCGGCCATGTCCCAGATAAGCAGGACCGGATTTTGTGCGCCCACGCGCAGGCCCTGTTTAACAATCTGAAAGTCAACAACGGCATGGAATTCGCCAAAGGCGAGCCGCAGGATTGGCTCGATGCCTCCAAGGTGGCGCTTGAAATGCTGTCCCTGCTTTATACCGGCAGTGTCTCGATCAGCGACACAATCGTCAGGTTCGACGGCATCTACTCTTCGCCGGCGATGGTCGACCTGTTCAAGGCCACCAGCAAACGTCTGCCGAATGGCTTTACGCTACAGAATAATGTTCTCGAACCTGTCGCACGGGCGCCAGCGGCAAGGTCCGACGACGTGAATATGGCGGCTGGCGAGGCGCACGCCTCCATGAACCCTTGACGCCGCCGGCGTTGATTCCGATAGCGCCCGGCTCGGAGGCCGGGGTAAGCTCGGCGAAACAATACAGATCGAAGTTGCCGTTTCTGGACCGCTGCGGCGGCCACCGCCGCCCCGCAAAGCGACAGCTTTAGTTTCGCAGCTAAGCAAGGCAATTCCTTCGAGGAATGCATCGATGGACGCGGGCGGCGAGACGGCGATGACGGCAAAAAAAGAGCCGGAAACCGGCGTACCGGCTCCGGCATCGCGTTGGGACCGTTCGGGCTATCGGGCGCCCGGATTGAGGCGCGCCGTTTCACGCTGGATCCAGCGCTCCAGCACGGCGATGTGCTCGGCTTCCTCGGCCAGAAACTCCTTGGCCTTCTCAACGACTTGGGGAATTTCGGACGTGTCGGCGACGATGTAGTAATATTCGTAGCCGCGCTTCTCGCCCTGCAGACCGGCCTTTAGCGCATCGAGGCGAGCCAAGGCGGGGTCGCCGGCCCAAACCGCGGTGTTCTCCGGCGTGAAGTGGTGCGGCCACGTGAAATGCGCGGGGAGATGAACGCTCGGGTCGAGCTGCGCCGCCTGGCCCTTGACCTGGCTCAGATGCGTGCGCGAATAGTCCGCGAGCTCAAGGAAGAAATCGGCGACGTCCTTGTTGTCGATGGCCTTCATCGACGCGGCCAGCTCCTCATAATGAACCGCGGCGTCTTCCTCGACCTTGGCGGCGTAGGCGTAGAAATCCTCGACGGACTTGATGCGCGGCGGCGTCGCCTTCTTGGCCGGGAGGGTGCGGTCGCCCTCGAAGGACACGACGATATCCTCGTCGCGGATGAAGCACTGGCAGGCGAGGCGATAGCGCGGCGGCATGTCGTTGACTTCCGCGTCATGGATCTCGTCGCGGGTGATCTTGCCGAGCTGGCGCAGCAGCTCCTTCTCCTTCTCGGTCAGCGAAATGCCGTGCCTGGACTTCGGCGCCACATGCTTCACTTCGACGATGCACGAGCCGCATTCGCCGTCCTGGCAGTCGAATGGGATCGGAATTTTGTGCGCCCTGGCGACCGCGAGAATGGTGCCGCGATGCCCGGCCACCGCGTAGATCGTGACGTTTTTCGCCATGACCGGTGACTTGAATGTTACGTTAGCCATACAGTGCTCTCCTTATTGGTCCGGGCAGGCGCGCGCGCTCGAACAGGCTTTCCAGGCCAAGGGAGTTTCTGCCTGGAAGACGGGATCGAGAGTGAACGGGCAAGCCGGTTGTGCTCGCCACGCCAAACCGGCTGACGACCCAGGAAAGCAAGAGTTGCGCCAACTTGAGCGGCGCACGAAAATGTGCGCTTTTGCGCGGGGCGCCGGCGGCATTGTACGCTTATGTACAAAGGCCCGTGTCGCGCTGCCGACAATCGGCCTCTCAGGCAGGAACGCGGCATCGAATCCGCCGGAGCCTTCGGCGCATATCGCGCGCGGGCGCGCCGGCGCGCACCGCGATTAACCCTATTGGGTTCGTTTGGCAAAAAAGGTGTTTTTGCGGTATCATAATACCCGAAAAAGCCTGTCTTGGTTAAGAAATGGAGAGTTTTGACGGTTCGCGTGAGCCGTCGTGGTTAACCTGCCGAGCCATGAGGGATTACGAAAACCGCTCCCACGCCGCCTGCCGCGAGACGCCGAGCGCCTTGCCGATGACCTCCCAACTCGCGCCGCGCCGCCGAAGCTCCTCGATCATGGCCTGAAGCACGGCGCGCGTCGCCTCCACCGTCGCCTCGGCGGTCTTGAGCCCGTCCAGAAGCTGCGCGTCCGTCATCTTGTCCCAGCCGGCGAACGTGGCGGGCGTCGCCTCCAGGATCTTGTTGCAGGCGCCGACGCAGCCGTCGCAGATGTGCACGCTCGGGCCGCCAATGAGCCGCGCGACCTGCTTCTCCGTCTTCCCGCAAAACGAACACCGCAGCGTTTTCTTCATGAGAGCGAGCATGTGCGTCTCCTTTCGTGTCAAGACTATCTTGACACACGACGCCCGTCAAGATTTCCCTGACATCCTTCAAAGCGGCAATCTTCTATATAGATATGTGAATGCACGCAGCGCTTGCGCGACAGCGGCTTTGAAATCACCTATAAGATAGAATTTAAGGAGCGCCTCGCATGGATGTCGTGGTGGCTGAATCGCTGGAATACCGTTATGTGATCGACGGCTTCACGCCGGAGACGCTCCCGATGGCGCGCTTGGCTGAATATGTGAGCCAATGGGCAAAGCTTCTCGGCGAGACATCAAACGTCAACTTTGACCGTGTGCAGCGTGGCAGTGCCGTTCTGGTTGCGCTGGTGCACAAGTCAGTGGCCCCAAAGGTGGAAGGCCGCATACGTGGTTTGCAGGATGGAACGGCGCCGCCCGAGGTTCGTGAGTTGTTCAAGCGGCTTAATAACCTGCTGGTCGAGGATAATTCATCAGGCCGTATGGAAGGCGGGGCCGAAATTCTTCCGTTCCCCGGTATCAAGCGCATCGTGCCTACGACCTACGGGCCATTCAATCAAGATGGGACGTTGGATGGGCGGCTGGTGCGCATAGGAGGCCGGTCCGAAATTAAGGCTTGGATCGACGATGGAAAGGTTACGCGCCCCTGCACCGTAACCAGAGAACTGGCGAAGAAGATGGCTGCGCACCTTTTCGACGTGGTGCGCGTGGCAGGGCGTGGGCGGTGGCGCCGCAACAGCGAAGGCGAGTGGGAGATGCTCAGCTTCAAGGTGGCAAGCTTCGAGCCTCTGGATGAAAAGCCTCTAAGCGAGGTCTTAGCCAAGTTGCGCGCGATCGAGGGCAACGGGTGGCGCGAAATTAAAGACCCCTACGATGAATTGCGGCGCTTGCGCCATGGGGATGATTGATGGTGGCTTTTGATGCTTCGTTTCTTATTCCATTGTTTGACCCCAAGGCGAATGAGCCTGAGCCAGGCGCCCGGCGCAAGCTGAATTACCTGTTTGCCGAGCTTGAGAAGGCCAAGGCGCGGATTGTGGTGCCGACCCCGGCGCTGAGCGAGTACCTTGTGCGGGCTGGCGATGCCGGGGCGCAGTACCAAACCGAAATGAGCAAGCATTCGGTTTTCCGTATTGCTGATTTTGATGTTCGCGCAGCCGTTGAGACGGCGGAGATGATTCGTCAATCCCTTAACGCCGGGGATAAAAAATCGGGCCTGAAGACGGGGTGGCATCAAATCAAGTTCGACCGGCAGATTATCGCCATCGCACGGGTGGAAGGCGTCGGCCGCATATATTCAAACGACCCAGATTTTAAGAAGCTCGTCGGCCCAGACGGCCCGCAGGTGCTGGCGTTTGCCGACCTGCCAAGCCCTCCGGAGGAAGGGCAACGAAGCATGAACTTCGAGGGCGACGAGGAAATCTAAGCAGCCTCCATGCAGTGACGGTGCGCGCGAATTGGCGCATTACTTTCGCCTGGGACGGCCAAGACGCCATTGAGGTGGATTATGAGGACTATCACTGATAAGGCGGCAAGGCGCGGCAGCGAACGGCCTCGCACCCATCCCGGCGAAATTCTGCGGGAAGACATCCTGCCGGAGCTGGGGCGCGCGCCGCAGCAGATCGCCGTTGACCTCGGTATTGAGCAGCGGCAGCTCGAAGCCGTCCTGAATGAGTGCGAACCCGTGACGCCGGAACTGGCGATCCGGCTCGGCGCCTACCTTGGCAACGGAGCAGAAATTTGGCTGCGCCTGCAGGTGGCCTACGATTTGTGGCAAGCTCAGCGTGTGGTGGATACGTCCAAAATCCCGAACGTTAACACAGCCGCAGCTTAAAGCGCCGGACTTCAAATCGTCATCGCGAGGCGGCCTTGGCCGCCGTGGCGATCCAGAACGCTATCGTTACTCGGGCATGGATTGCTTCGCTTCGCTCGCAATGACGGCGACGCCGATTTAAGGCGCGATGCGCTAATAACGTCCTTGCCTCAAGCGAGGTGAGCCTGCATGAGGCAGCATCACGCCTCGGCGAAAGGCAAGGATGGACAGCCGCCGCGCACCCCACTACATTCGCCCCACCTCAGAAATAGGACACCGCCATGAGCTACAACGTCGCCGTCGTCGGCGCCACGGGCAATGTGGGCCGCGAAATGCTGAACATCCTCGACGAGCGCGAATTCCCGGTGAAGGAGGTTTTCGCCATCGCCTCGCGCCGGTCCGTCGGCGTGGAAGTTTCGTTCGGCGACAAGAACCTCAAATGCCAGGATTTGGCGACGTTCGACTTTTCGAGATGCGATTTCGCGCTGATGTCGGCCGGCGGCGACGTGGCGAAGGAGTGGGCGCCGAAGATCGGCAGGACCGGCTGCGTCGTCATCGATAATTCGAGCGCGTGGCGCATGGATATGGACGTGCCGCTGATCGTGCCGGAGGTGAACGCCGGCGCGGTTGTCGGCTTCAAGAAGAAGAACATCATCGCGAACCCGAATTGCTCGACGGCGCAGCTCGTGGTCGCGCTGAAGCCGCTGCACGACGCGGCCACGATCAAGCGCGTGGTGGTGTCGACCTACCAGTCCGTGTCCGGCGCCGGCAAGGATGCGATGGACGAGCTGTGGAACCAGACGAAGGGCATCTTCGTCACCGACTCGCCGACGCCCGAGCATTTCACCAAGCAGATCGCGTTCAACGTGATCCCGCATATCGACCGCTTCATGGAGGACGGCTCGACGCGCGAGGAATGGAAGATGATGGCCGAGACGAAGAAGATCCTCGATCCGAAGATCAAGCTCACGGCGACATGCGTGCGCGTGCCGGTGTTCGTCGGCCATTCCGAGGCGGTGAACATCGAGTTCGAGAGGCCGATTTCGGCGGAAGAGGCGCGCGAGATCCTGCGCGAGGCGCCGGGCCTGCTCGTGATCGACAAGCAGGAGGATGGCGGCTACATCACGCCGGTCGAGTGCGTCGGCGATTTCGCCACCTATGTGAGCCGCATCCGCGAAGACCCGACGGTGGAGAACGGGCTGAACCTGTGGGTCGTGTCCGATAACTTACGCAAGGGCGCCGCGCTCAACACGGTGCAGATCGCCGAGACGATGATCAATCGCGGGCTGGTCGAGAAGCGGCGGTCGGCTTAAAAGCATCGTGCGCTTAATCGGACGCAGCGTCATCGCGAGGCGGCTTTTGCCGCCGTGGCGATCCAGAACAAATCGGCGACTTAAGCCCTGGATTGCTTCGCTTCGCTCGCAATGACGGCCAATTCCGATTTTGCGCATTCCGCTTTAGCCGCGCCCGAGTGCGGCGACCATAGCTACTCCGCCGCGCGCGCCGCGTGCTTCGACTTATAGCCCTCGATGCGCGCCTCGATCTCGGGCCGGAAATGCCGGATGAGCCCCTGCACGGGCCACGCGGCCGCATCTCCCAGCGCGCAAATCGTGTGGCCCTCGATCTGCTTCGAGACGTTGTAAAGCAAGTCGATCTCGGCCACCTCCGCGCGGCCCTCGACCATGCGCTCCAGCATGCGCCACATCCAGCCCGTGCCTTCGCGGCAGGGCGTGCACTGGCCGCAGCTCTCGTGCTTGTAGAAATAGGACAGCCGCGCGATGGCCTTCACGATGTCGGTGGACTTGTCCATCACGATCACCGCCGCCGTGCCGAGGCCGGAGCCGGCGGCCTTCAGGCTGTCGAAGTCCATGCCGAGGTCGTTGCACATATGCGCGGGCACGCATTGCACCGAGGAGCCGCCAGGGATCACCGCAAGGAGATTGTCCCAGCCGCCGCGCACGCCGCCGCAATGGGTGTCGATCAACTCGCGCAGCGTGATGCCCATCTCTTCTTCGACATTGCACGGCTCGTTCACGTGGCCGGAGACGCAGAACAGCTTCGTGCCGGTGTTGTTCGGCTTGCCGAGCTTGGCGAACCAGCTCGCGCCGCGCTTCAGGATGTCGGGCACCACCGCGATGGATTCGACGTTGTTGACGGTGGTCGGCGCGCCCCACAGCCCGGCATTCGCCGGGAAGGGCGGCTTAAGCCTGGGCTGCCCTTTCTTGCCTTCGAGGCTTTCGAGCAGCGCGGTTTCCTCGCCGCAGATATAGGCGCCGGCGCCGTGGTGGATGTAGATGTCGCAATCCCAGCCATGCACGTTGTTCTTGCCGATGAGGCGGGCCGCATAGGCTTCGTCGACAGCGGCTTGCAGGCGCTGGCGCTCGCGGATGAATTCCCCGCGAATGTAGATGTAGCAGGTGTTCGCCCGCATCGCGAAGGACGCGAACAGACAGCCCTCGATCAGCAGGTGCGGATCGTGGCGCATGATCTCGCGGTCCTTGCAGGTGCCGGGCTCGGATTCGTCGGCGTTCACCACGAGGTAATGCGGCCGTCCGTCGGACTTCTTCGGCATGAACGACCATTTCAGGCCGGTGGAGAAGCCGGCGCCGCCACGGCCGCGCAGGCCGCTCGCCTTGACCTCGTCGACGATCCAATCCTGGCCCCTTTGCATGAGCCCCTTGGTGCTGCTCCAGGCCCCGCGCGCCCGCGCGCCCTTCAGCCCCCAATCGTGGAGGCCGTAGAGGTTCTTGAAGATGCGGTCTTTATCGGACAGCATGGCCTAGTCCCCTTTTTCCGTTTTGCCCTGAGGCTGTCCTGCCGCATCGGAAATGGCGCCGGCCGCGGCCTTGGCCGTGTTCTGGATTTCGCTGTTCAGCGTCGTCGGGCCGCTCACGGGCGCCGAAAACTGCCGCTTGATCTGCGGTCCCGGCTTGACGTTGCGGCCCCGCCGCAAGCCCTCAAGCAACGCCAGGAAGTTCTCGGCCGTAAGATCCTCGTAGAAGTCGTCGTTGATCTGGGCCATGGGGGCGTTCACGCAGGCGCCGAGGCATTCGACCTCGACCCAGGAGAAAACGCCTTCGGGCGTGACATGCCCTTGCGGCCCGATTTCGCGCTCGCAGACCTTTATCAGCTCTTCCGCGCCGCGAAGCATGCACGGCGTCGTCCCGCACAGCTGGACGTGATAGCGCCCGACCGGAGACAGGTTGAACATGGTGTAGAAGGTCGCGATTTCGTAAACCCGGATGTGGGGCATGTCGAGGAGATCGGCGACGTAGCGGATCGCGGGCTCGGGCAGCCAGCGGTCGTGCTGCTCCTGCGCGCGCCACAGAATAGGGATGACGGCGGCCTGATGCCGGCCTTCGGGATATTTCTTGATCTGCTCCCTTGCCCAGGCGAGGTTTTCTTGCGTGAACTCGAAGTCGCTTGGCTGGTTCGGGTCGAGGCGGCGGACGGACATGCGGCGTTTCCAAGGGTTATTGTTTGTTGATAACCGAGACGCGGGGCAATCGCTAGAGGTTAAGAACGCGCAGCGCCGGGACGAACCGCCGCTTGGCGGCCGCCGGGCTCAAGAGGGAAGCATGTTCAAGTAGCCGAAAGCGACAAGGGCGATCAGTATAAACGTATTGAAGAAGCTGAGAAAGAAGCAATAAGTGCCCCGCCGGAACGAGAGCACGATGCGGAACAGCGTCCGCTCGATTTCCTCCTCCGATAGCGTGGAGAGAAAGTGGAATTTTTTTCTCGGGTTTTCGGCCTTTTTGGCCCATCCCACCGAGAGCGTCAGACACCGCATATAGAAGAAGCACGTCGCAAAAATGAGAAGCGCGTCGACGGCGAGGAAGGACGCGTAGAGCATCCGGTGCGCGGTCTCGGGGTAGACGAGCGCGTTATAGAAGTAGACGCAGACGGCGAACAGGATGGCGACGAACTGGAGGAGCGAACCCGAATTGTTCTGGATGCGCCCGATCTCCGACAGGTGCAAGCCGATCCTCTCCGCCGATGAAATCTCATTGTTGAAAGCGACCATCGTTCCCGCCTTTGGCGGCGCTCTCGGAGGGCGCCGCTTTCGCTTCCCATAAAGGGGAAAGAGCGGGTTCGCAACATCGATCGAACGAGCCGGGGCGCCGCGCGATGGCGAAACCATATTAGATCGGGCAAGCCGGGGACAAGCGCGCCGCGGAGTGCTATATTTTCACAATGCAATCGCTGCCGGACCACCTTATGACCGTCGATGAATTCCTGCCCTGGGCCGTGGCTCAGGGAAGGGGTCGGTATGAACTTCATGACGGTCGCGTCATCATGATGTCTCCCGAGCGGGCCGCGCATTGGAAAACGAAAGGCGCCGTCTTCGTGACGTTGCGCGACGCGGTGAAGGCGGCGGGCCTCGCATGCCATGCCGTCCCCGATGGCGCGACGGTGCGCGTCTCGGCGAAGACCGCGTTCGAACCCGATGCGCTGGTTTATTGCGGCGACGAAGTTCCCGGCAACGCGCTCGAAGCGCCGAACCCGGTAATCGTGGTCGAAGTCCTATCGCCGGGGACCGAGGCGACGGATATGCGGGACAAGCTGCACGGCTATTTCACGCTGCCGGGCGTGCATCATTATCTGATCGTCGATCCCGATAAGCGGATGGTCATCCACCACGCGCGCGGGTCGGGCGATGCGCTGCAAACGCGTCTGCTCACCTCGGGCGCTGTCATGCTGGAGCCGCCCGGACTGAGCATCGAAGCCGGCGCTTTCTTCGACTGACGCGTTTCCGCCCCGGCGCGCTTCTTTTCACCATGCAAAAGAGGGGATTGCCGCCTCGGCTGCGAGAGTCCGCTTGACATTCGCGACTACAACTTCTAGTTGAAACGCACATCGGAAAGCATCTCAGCACAGCGGCGGCGCCAGCAGTGTTTTTCCACTGCTTATGCACACAACCTGCGAGCCGGTTGACTCTACCTCTATTTGCAAATACCTTGAGGTTGCATTCGAGGGAAATGCACAACCCCTAACGGCTCCCCCCGCTCAGTTAGGGGTTTTCCTCCCTCCGATCAAGGCCTTCGCTAAGCCCGCGAACGAGCCCGCAATACCCCTCCAAAGCCCCAGGCCTCAACTCCGCGCAAAGGATCCGCCCCGGATCGACCGGGCCAGGCATGACGATGCGGCCATGCGGGATCGCGCAAAAACCGGCGCGTGCGTAATAGTCCAAATCGCCCACCAGAATGACAAGCTTGTAGCCAAGCTCGGCCGCGCGCTTGAGCCCTTCCTGCATGAGCCTCAGGCCGAGCCCCTGGTTTTTGTGGCCATCGGCGGCGATAAGCGGGCCGAGCAACAGCGCGCCGGAAACGCCGCCAATCGCGATGGGCGTGAACTGGACCGAGCCGACGATCTCGCCATCGAGCACGGCGCAAAGGCTGAGGCGGGGCTCGCCCGCCGACCCTTCCCGCACGCGGTAGGCGGTGCGGGCGTAGCGGCCGGGACCGAAGGCCTTTTCGTTGAGGCTGACCAAAGCGGCACGATCGTCCGGCGTTTGCAGCCGGATCGATGCGGACGGCGTCGTCGTCATCGCGCATACCTGTCTGTCTCGAAAAACAAGGATCGAAGGCGGCTCGCGGCGCAAAATTCGGCGCGCCCGCCCGCAGCCCGAATCAGGGCTCGATCCTTCGTCGCGCGAAATCGCGCCTATGGCGAGCAACGGGAATGCGCATGGCGGATGCAATATCATGACTGCGGCGGGACGTAAACATTCGCCCCGCACAGGCGGCATGCGCTGGGCGTCGCGAAAGAATTTTCGACAGGATCCGGCGCGCGCCCCGGGCGGGGCGGCCGGGGAAAGCACGCGGCGAAAGGCCGCCCCGTTTCGAACCGCGATGTCGATGCCGACCTTCTATATAAACCGCGCCGGGAAAAATCCGCCAGAACGGCGCAAGCGAAACCTCGAAAAAGCGAAGGGTGAATTGCGCAGGCTTTATGGTAAGGTCCCGCCCAAGCAAAGCTAATCGCGACAGGGAAGAACAACCCATGCCTTCGGAAAACGGCCAGAAATCCGCGGAAGACCATCGCCCTGACGAACCGCGCGACGAGATCGAGCGGGGCAAGACCGGCGACAAGGCCGCCGCTTCAGACCCTGCGCTCGCGCCGCAAGAGACGGACATCGCGCACAAGGAAGAAGCGAAGCCCGTATCGGCCGAGCCCGGCCCCGAGCAGGCGGCCGCCAACTATTTCGTCGAGCCCAACCCGAAAAAGGCGATCGCGATGTTCGCGCTCACAAGCGTCCTCATCTTCGCCGCGCTCGCGGCCATCTACGCCTACTGGCCTCGGGCGATTCCTTGAAGCATCGCCAGGCGGCGTTTCCCAAGGCGCCAGCGGACGGCCTTTGTTTGTCATGTGTGGATGGCCTTCGTTCGTCGTCCCGGAAAGGCGAAGCTATCCGCCGAAGAGCGGGAGCGCCTTTACGAAACTCTGCTGCTCAGCTTGCAGGAGGGAAGCGACCGGGACGAAGCCGAGTTTCGAGACGAAATCCGCTCGCGGCGTGAAGCGTTCCTGTCTGGCGAGATATCCGCCCGGCCTTTTGATGAAGCCCGCGCTTGAAGGCGCTCGGCGGGGCGAGCGCGTCTCCGATGCGGAGGCGAACGCGCTTCTCGGCGAGCCATGGCGCTGAGGCTCAGGCTCGATCCACAGGCCGCGCACGACCTCAAAGCCATCCGAAAGCCGGCTCGGATTGAGCGCGCCCGGCCGAAACGGCGCCTATGGGCAGGGCTTGGTGTTCGAAAATTCGATTGCGGACAGCTCGCCATTCAAGGAAAATGTGCCGTAGTCGAGCTTCAGCTTGCGGCTTACCCCGTTGGCGTACATGCGAAACGACACTTCATAGGCCGGAAGGCCGTCCTTCTGCGGGCCGCGTTCGTAATAGCTGACGACGACCGGCCATGACTGCATGCCGTCCAAGGTTTCCGCGTTCTTCACCGCCGGGAGTTGCGCGTTCGCCGCGAGTTCCAGCGGCGCGCCGATCACCGTCGTCGTCTCGTAGACCTTCACGCCCTTTTCCGAGCCGTCGTAAATATCGGCCTGCAGGCGCGTTGCGCCCGCCGCCGCCGCCTTCAGGATTGCGAGCGAGTGTTGCGTCGGGAAATAGATATTGCCCGTCAGTATGAACTCAGACCGTTTCGGCTTTTCGAGTTCGACCGCGATCGTATCCCGCGAGCGCGAGCCGCGCTGCGCCGTCCCCTTCGTCGTCTCGCTCAGCTTGTCGTTCGTGTACTGGGAGGTGTCGAACTTCAAGCGCCGGCCGCCGCCCTCTTCCTGGCTCTCCGATCTGATATCGGTGACGTTCGGCTTGTTCTCCCGGTCGAAGACTTCGGTCACAAGCCGCGTGCTCAGCGCGTAGCCCTGGCACGCGGAGCCGCTGAAATCGTAGATGAGCTGGCCTCGAATATCCGACACGTTCGAGCCCGCGCCGGTCCTGTCGAGCGTCAGATCGTAGACCGCGCGATGAGCGGCGAGTTCGACCATTCCTTGCGCCGGCTGCGCGGTGGCGGACTGCGCCGGCAGGCAAAAAGCGGCCGCCGCGAGAGCAAGGCAAGCCGGGCTGGGCAAGGAGGTGCGCGTCATCGAAAGGTCCGGGGTTTCTGCCATCGTAGTGATAAGCGATTTCATGGAAAAGAACAGCCGTAATCCGAGCCGCGCTCGCCCACCCCCTATCGGGCGAGCATCGGGAACGTCACCGCGATGGCCCAGGCGAAGGCAAGCGCATTGGCCGCCCCGCCCGCCAGCGGATTGCCCGTGCGGCCGTACACCCAGCGGCTGAACAACCCGTAAATGACGAAGAAGGTCAGCACCACGGGAATGATGAAGATCAAGAAGAACAGTTTCTTGAAGTTGAGCGCGGCCGCGAGCGCGAGCGAAGCGAGAAATAGCACCTTCGTCAGGATATAGCCTCCGCGAGGCGCGTCCGGCCCGCGCGTGACCCATTCGTCCGCGAGGAAAAACGACAGCGTGCCGGCGCCCACCGCAAGAAGAAGCGGAAGGCGTTCCGGGATCGGGAAGAAGGAGAGCGCATAGCGGTCGAGCGCGAAACCGAAGGCGAAAATGCTATAGGCGGCCGCCACGAGAGCCGCCGCGATAAGGGCGAGATAGCTGGTGCGCACCCGGTAGGCGCCGCTGAGGTCGCCGCGCGTTACGATCCAAAGGCCCGCCAGCGTGAGAAGGCCGTAGAGGCCGAAATGCACCGTGATGTAGTCCGCAACCACGGTCGGCAGGAAGTCGGTGGGCATTTTCCAGAGGATGAGCGGCGTCAGGATCGCCGGCGCGACCGCGACGGGCAGGAAAGTGCGCCACCGCAAACCGGCGCCCTGCGGCGGCTCGGAGACGACGGGAAGCAGCGACGCCAGCGGCCAGCCGAGCAGCACCAGCCCGAAGAACAACAGGCCGAGATAGGGGCCGCGCGCATCGATATAGCCGCCTTCGCCGCCCAGCCCGAAAACCCGGTCGAGCCAGTCGCGCGCATTGGCCATGCTTTCGGGGCTGTAGAGCACGCCGAGATGCTCCACGCCCGGAGAGAACGTCACGCGGCGCGCGGTTCCGTCGGCGAACGCGCCATAGATGACGCCTGGAACCGCCTCGCCGCCTGAAACAAGGCCGACCACGCGGAGGCCTTCATTCTTGAGATGACTGAATTCGTTGTCGCCATCGATCACGGCGAGGTTCTTCGGGCTCGTGGCCGTGACGACGGGCGAGAACAGGGAGACGGCGACGGCGCCCGCCACTTCCGGGTGATCCTGCACATAGCGGACCGCGATGTCCGTCGTCATCGAATGCGCGAGAACCGCGATGCGGCCATCGGCGCCGGGCAGGCTTTTCGCGAAATCCGCGACGCGGCCGAACTCGGCCACGAGCCGCGGCGTCGGCCCCTCCTCCACCTTCGTCACGTCGCCCCGCATGGGCTCGGGATTGCGGCCGTGGCCGAGGCAATCGTAGGTCACGGCGATGAAGCCGTTGCGCGCCAGCGTCGTCGCGAAGGGCTGCATGAGCTGCTGGGAGCCCGCGAAGCCATGCGCGATGACGACGACCGGCGCCGGTCCGCCGCTCTCGGGCTGAAACACGGTGACGGGCGTCCGCCCGGCATAGGCATGCGCGATCTTGAGACCCGCCGTGGCGCCCTCCAGCCGCCAAAGCCCCGCTCCGATGCAAATAAGGGCGGCAGGCACGGCAAGGATGCGAAGCAGCTTCATGATCTACCAAAGGATGAGAGGGAACCGGGAGGCCGGCGGGAGGCCGTGGACCTTGGCTGTCGTCGGATTCTCATAAAGGAAGAGAACGGCCCGCGCCAGCGTTCCACGTTCACAAGCGCTCACGTTTTGTCGAGGCGCGAAACGTGCCCGCGAAGGTGGTTATAGGGCTTGACGAGTTAGTTATCCGCTTCCTCGTCGGCCTGCGTCGGCTCGACAAGCGTCACGTTCTCACCCTTGAAGAAGGCGTCCAGCTTCGCGACCAACGCTTCCGGCCTAAGGGCGCTATCGGCAAGCTTTTCCATCACGGCTCGCCCTGGGTGCAGGACATCCCAAGGCGATTTGACCTGAGTCGCGCGCCGGTTACCTGGGTCTTTGTTGCCGAAGCCATCTATGACGATGTTCCATACCGGCTTGAACTTCTCGATGAGCATGTTTTCGCCAAGCGGAATCCAAATGTCATCGACGATCAAAGAACGATATAGGAAGTCCTCCATTTGCAGGTTCTTGGCTTCGTTGACGGAACTGGCGTGCTGCCTTAGGCGATCCCGCAACGCGGTCCCGACTGCCGAGGCTTCGGACAACAGGCCTTTCCGGCCTCCCCTTGGTATTGCTTTTCCAACATAAATGGGCTGTTCGAACCTGCCATCACGATTGTGCGCCGCAATCGGCGCATAGCCGGGGAATGCCCCTATGTAGTAGATGGCGTAAACACCGGCGCCGCGAAGATCATCCGTTTCCGATAGCGGTCGCGGCGCAACCGTCAAAAGCGCCCGCGCCACGCTTCGTCCTAGATTTATCTTCGCGAGTGGATTGTACGGCCCGTCGATCATGGCCCGCGTTCCAGGTGCTCCTTGATGTCGGACGCGATCAGCCTCGCAAGGTCAACGGGAACCGCGTTCCCGAGTTGGCGCATGGTTTCGGTCCAGGAGCCATGGAACAAGAATTCATCCGGGAACGTCTGCAAGCGCGCTGTTTCGCGCACGGTGAAATAACGAACAGAACCGTCTGGTCGACAAAGCATGTTCTCGCCCCCAGGAACGCCATGCACTCCAGCCTTCAACGTCTTCGCGGGCTCGTCCAGGGGGCTCCCGGTATGACCCTTGTAGCTTCTTGCCCCAGCCTGGAAGCGGTGATTGAGAAACGCGCTTGAGGCTTCATTCTCAAGCTCTGGATCGGGAAGGCCGGTCAAGGCGTCCCTGACCGTGCGCCAAGGTCGCAAGGGCGCTTTCTCAAACAAGCTCCGCTGTGGCATGGAGAGGTCCGGGATAAACCGCTGGTTCCGAGGGATGCGGTGACGCTCCCAATAGTCCCCTTTGGTCTGATCCCATAACATGGCCTCTCGGCTATGCGTTGGATCGGGGAAGGCCCATTCAATGTTAAGATCGGATCGGAATCCGACGAAGAAGATGCGCTCCCGGCGCTGCGGAATGCCGTAATTCGCGGCGTTCAAAACGCGCGCAACGATTTTATAGGAAAGACCATCGTTAGCGCCCTGCGTATGCTTGCGTTCCAATCTCGCAAGGTGATCCTGCCAACGTTCAGCCCGTTTAACGGTCAACTCTGGATAGGTCATCTGCAAGCGGATATATTCAAAATACGTGGCGAAGGTTGAACGCGTCAGCCCCTTCACGTTCTCGAACAAGAACGCCCTCGGCTTGAGTTCCCGCAAGGCTCGAACCGCCTGCGGAAACATATCGCGAGCATCGTCATTGCCCTTATGCTTTCCGCCCAGGGAAAACGGCTGACACGGCGGCCCGCCGGACACGAAGTCTATTCCGCTCTTGATCTTGGAGAATTTGAAATCGCGAATATCGCCTTGCGTAAGCGGCCAATGGTTGACGGGGGACAGATCGCGGCGCTGGTTCTCGCGGATGGTGTCGCAGCAATAACTGTCGCGCTCGATCACAACGACCGGAACGAAGCCCGCTCGGCTAACTCCCATGCCAAGCCCGCCGGCCCCGGCGAAAAGCTCAACCGCTCGCATCTCCCCCATCGAGAAAGTCCTTTATCATTTCCTTAAGGCCCTCTTTACCAATCTCGCATTCCCAAACAATCATGATTTGCCAACCCATGTCGATAAGTTGGAATTGGTTGTGCAAATCTCTGGCGCGGTTGCCTTCGAGCTTTGGAATCCAGAAATCGAGGCGCGACTTCGGAAGGCGCGCGAGTTTGCACGCCGGATCGGGATGGCGATGCCAGAAGCAGCCATGCACGAAGATGGCCTTGCGCCGCGCTGGGAAAACCAAATCCGGGCATCCTGGAAGGCTCTTCCGGTGGAGGCGGTAGCGATAGCCGAGTCCATGAACAAGGCGGCGCACGGTCCATTCTGGGCCGGTGTCGCGTCCTTTAACGCGAGCCATCCGCTCGCTACGTTCCGCATCGGATAGCGTATCGACCATTTGCGGATGAAGCTTCAGTCCTCTTCAGAAACGATCAAGCCACGCTTTTGAGTTTTCTACCTAGACGTAGGGGGATGCGAATGCTCTTAACCTTGCTATATGGCAGAGTCTCAAAGTCACCTTCTATCTGTTCGAGCCAGAAGACTTCATTCTCTCTGTCGTTTAGGCGAACAGTTGCTTGAACTTTCTCTCCAGAGGCGAAAGGAAAAAGGACCAAACCTTCGCCAACTTGTTTTGGATTGGTAATCATATGACCTCGCGGTTCGGCATTAGTTATTTAATAGCGGCTTGTTTTTCTCAAAGCAATCGCCCTGCGAAAAGGGCGGTCGCGGATGGAAAAACGGGAGGCCCGAGGCTTGACGCGCGCGCGGGGATGGGTGAGACAAGCGCCATGATGCTGCCTTCGAATCATCCCCTGCGCCAGAAGCTGAACGACGAGGTTCACGCCCGTCCGCCGGAAGAGCTGCGCGCGCCGTGCTCGATCTCCTATCTGGCGCTTTTCACCGACGAAGCCGCCCGCCAGGAATTCGGGGCGAAGGTGCGGGAACTCGCCGAACGGTTCGGCGCCCCGCCGCCGGCCGCCGGGGCCAGGCATTACAGCGCCAATCTCGGACCTTTCCGCCTGAAGTGGGAGAGCCATACCGAGTTCACGCGCTACAAATTCATCATCGAGAAGGAGGAGAACCCGCCTTTTTCGAACCCCCCGATAAACGCCGTCCCGCCGGACTGGCTCGCGAGCCTGCCGGGCAAGCTGCTCGTCGCCTCCAATATCATGGTGGTGCGAGGCAATTCCTCGCTGCCCAATCTCGACGACATCTCCGCGCGCTATTTCGAAGGCAATACGCTTGTCGGGTCTTCGGCATCGAGCGGCTCGGCGCGCGCGTTCACCGATTTTCGCATCCATGGCGACGGCTTCAGCCGCATCCTCGTCCAGGATTTGTCGCTGACGCCGCGGCAGGCGGGCCGCCTCGTGCAGCGGCTCGTCGATGTCGACAGCTATCGCATGATGGCGCTGCTCGCGCTCCCCTTCGCGCAGGAGCTTTCGCCGCTGCTCACCGCGTGGGAGAAGGAACTCGCCGAGATTTCCTCCGCGATGGTCAAGTCGGGCGAGCAGGACGAGCCGAAGCTTCTCGACCGCCTGACACGGCTTGAAGCGGAGATCGAAAGCAAGCGTTCCGCCAGCTCCTATCGCTTCAGCGCCGCCGCCGCCTATTACGACATCGTCAAGCGCCGCATCGCCGAGCTGCGCGAGGAGCGCATCCAGGGCTTGCAAACGTTCCAGGAGTTCACCGAGCGCCGCCTCGAACCCGCGATGAACACCTGCGCGGCCGTCCCCTCGCGGCAGGAGGCGCTGTCGACCCAGGTCTCGCGCGCCACGCACATGCTGTCGACCAAGGTCGATGTGACGCTGGAGCAGCAGAACCAGGCGGTGCTCGCCTCGATGAACAAGCGCGCGAAGCTGCAGCTGCGGTTGCAGGAAACCGTGGAAGGCCTGTCGGTGGCGGCGGTGACGTATTACATCGTCGGCCTCGTCGGCTACGCCGCGAAGGCGGCTCACGCGGCCGGCTTGGAGGTCAGCCCGGAACTTATCATGGGCTTGAGCATTCCCATTGTGGCGGGCATCGTCGCGCTTGGGCTCGCCCGGCTTCGCGCCGGGATCGCCGCCGATTTCGAAATGAGCCGGCGCGAACGCGCGCAGGGGGGCGGGCGTGTTTGCACGGGGAAAGGCGAGGGCATGAGCGGCGACGATTTGGTCTTTCCGGTCTATACGCGGCTTGAGAAGATCGTGGACGCTTGCGTGCACGCGGCGGGCATCGCCTTCAGCATCGTGGCCGCCGCCTTCCTGATGATTGGCGCGATCGGCGTCTTGCCGGCCGCCATGCTCGTCGGGCTCATCGTCTACAGCATCGGCCTCATCGGCATGTTCGCGGCGTCGGCGGCGTATAACCTCGCCTCGCGCCGCCGCCTCAAGGAATGGCTGCGGCGCCTCGATCACGCGGCGATCTTCGTCATGATCGCGGGCAGCTACACGCCGTTCGCGCTGGTGGTGGGGGGCGCCGCCGGGCATGCGCTGCTGGCCGCGGTCTGGAGCATCGCCGCGCTCGGCGTGGCGATAAATCTCAGACACCCCCGCGGGTTCGCGAAAATTTCCGTCGCGCTTTACCTGTTCCAGGGCTGGATCGTCGTGCTCGCCATCAATTCCATCGTGGCTTCGCTCCCGCGCGACGCCCTCGCTTTGCTGATCGCGGGCGGCATCGTCTACACCGTGGGCGTCGGCTTTCACCTCATGGAGCGGCTGCGCTTCCACAACGCGATCTGGCACGTCTTCGTGCTTGCCGGCGCGGCCTGTCAGTTCATCGCGGTGCGCAGCGCCGTCATGTAGACCCGAGCAAGGTTCCTGCTTATCCCGCGGTTCGTTTTACTGACCGGGGTCTTCGCTCACCTTCCATGTAATCCCGGAAGCCGCTTGCGGCTATCCGGGATCGCACAAAACGCAACCTGAGTTCTCAACGATCCCGGCTCGCGCTTCGCTTGGCCGGGATGACGAGGTCCGCGCTCTTCGCCGCTCCGGAACGCTCAGCTGCGCCCTTCCGGGATGACGACGTTGAAAACAGCCGTGCGTCGAGCCCGGCCATGACAAGCGCCGCCTGGCGATAACGGGGACGCCCGCGCCGATACTTTGGGGGAACGACTTAAAGCCTATTTGAGCCAATTTGCAGAAGAAGTAGCTTCTTCAAAGCTGCAAATCCGCTCAAATCACCTGCGTTGATCCACGTGCTGTTGAACACAAGACGCTTCCTCAACGCCCTGTTCGACGCCGCGGTTTCGGCAGCTCAGCCGGCCCGCTGCCTGCCTCGTCATTTCCCCGAGCCGCCCGCCGGCGGCGAGATCGTCGTCATCGCCTGCGGCAAGGCCGCGGCGGGCATGGCGCGCGCCGCCGAGCTGCATTACGGCGCGCTCGAAACGCCGCCGCCCATGAGGGGCGTCGCGATCGCGCGGCGCGGCTATGGGGCGCCGCTCGATAAACTCCACGTCATCGAGGCCAGCCATCCGCTGCCCGGCAAGAAGAGCGTCGCCGCCGCCGCCGAAGCGATGCGGCTCGCGGCCTCGGCGGGACCCGGCGATCTCGTTCTCGTCCTGCTCTCGGGGGGCGCATCCGCCCTTTGCGCGGCGCCGGCGGGAACCATCGCGCTCGCCGAGAAACAGGCGCTCACGGCCGCGCTGCTGAGGTCCGGCGCGCGCATTCATGACGTCAACTGCGTCCGCAAGCATGTTTCCCGCGTGAAGGGCGGCCGCCTCGCGGCGCTTGCCTTCCCCGCGACGCTTGTTACGCTCGCCATCTCGGATACGCCGGGCGACGAGCCGGAAACGATAGGCTCCGGCCCGACCTGCCCCGATCCCACCACGCTCGCCGAAGCGCGGCAAATCCTTTCGAGGCGCCGTATCGATGTCCCCGCCGCCGTCGCCGCCGCCTTGAACGATCCCGCCAACGAGACGCCGAAGCCGGGCGATCCCATCTTCGCCAATGCCCGCTACGAGCTCGTGGCTTCGGGGCGCGATTCGCTCCAGGCGGCGGGGGAGCTCGCGAGCGTGCTTGGCTACGACGTCATCATGCTCGGCGATTCGCTTGAGGGCGAGGCGCGGGACGTCGCGCGCCTGCATGCGCACCTTGCGCGGCGCTGCCTCGCCGACGGACGCCGCGCCGTCATCCTGTCGGGAGGCGAGCTGACCGTGACGGTGAGGGGCAAGGGCGCCGGCGGACCGAACCAGGAATACGCGCTCGCGCTTGCGATTGCGCTGGACGGGCAAAGGGGCATCGCCGCGCTGGCGGCCGACACGGACGGCGCCGATGGAGGCTCGGGCGGCGCGGCGGACCCCGCCGGAGCGTTCATCGATCGATGCACGCTGGCCCGGGCCGCCGCGCAAAATCTCGTTCCAGCCACATTTCTCGACGATAACAACTCAACCGGATTTTTCCGGTTAACAAATGATCTGCTCGTTTGCGGGCCTACGGGAACGAATGTAAACGATTTCAGAGCGATTGTTGTCGATAGTTCAATCAGAGATTAGTGTGCGCGTCCGACTCACTTGATTTCTGGATCCCAGGGATGACCTTGCAACAGCACTCTCTACCCGCATGGCTAGCGCGCGCCGTGAGCGCCGCTCTGTTTTCCAGTTCGATCCTCGTTTTGCCAGGCATCGCAAACGCCGAACTCAAGCTTTGCAACAGCACCGGCAGCCGCATTGGGGTCGCCATCGGCTATAAGGAAAAGGATGGCTGGGTCAGCGAAGGCTGGTGGAACGTCGACAGTCAGTCCTGTGCTCTGCTCATTCAGGACAAGCTTCGCGCGCGCTTCTATTACGTCTACGCCTTCGATTACGACAAGGGCGGCGAATGGGGCGGCACGATCAACATGTGCACCAACGACGCCGAATTCACAATCAAAGGGATCGATAATTGCGATGGCCGCGGTTTCAAGAAAAGCGGCTTCTTCGAGGTCGATACCCAAGAGCAAACGGACTGGACCGTGAAATTGACAGATCAATCCGAACCATCGCCGGCCGCCGACAGCACTACGCCGGCGGTTCAGACACAAGCTCCTTCCCAGGCCGCGGTCGCGGCGACGCCTGGGACGCGCCACAGATGAAACGTCATCGCCGGATTAAAATCATCGCCACGCTTGGCCCTTCAAGCTCGGACGCCGCCGAGCTGGAGAAGCTCGTGATCGCGGGGGCGGACGTGTTCCGCATCAATATGAGCCATTCGAGCCACGACGACATGCGTGTCTACGTGGCGGCGCTGCGTAAGCTTGAAGGCAAATACGGACCCATCGCCATCCTGGCCGATCTGCAAGGCCCGAAGCTTCGCATCAGCTCGCTGGCCGACGGGCAGGTGCGGCTGGAGCGGGGGCAGCGCGTCGTCTTCGATGCGAACCACGCGCCCGGCAACGAGAAGCGCATCGGCCTCCTTCATCCGGAAATTTATGCGGTCGCGGAGCCGGGGCACACGCTCCTCATCGATGACGGGAAGCTCAACCTCACCATCGTCGAGGCTCAGCCCGGCCGTCTCATCGCCGAAGTGGTTACCGGCGGCATTCTGTCGAGCCGCAAGGGCGTGAACCTGCCCGACGTCGTGCTGCCGGTCGCCTCGCTGACGGCGAAGGACCGGGAGGATTGCGAAGCCGCGCTCGAAGCGGGCGTGGACTGGATCGCGATTTCCTTCGTGCAACGCGCGCAGGACGTGCTCGACGTGAAAGCCATCGTGCAGGGCCGCGCCGCCGTGATGGCGAAGATCGAACGCCACGCCGCAATCGCCGCCATCGAAGCCATTTTGACCGAGAGCGACGGCATCATGGTCGCGCGCGGGGACCTTGGCGTGGAAATGCCGCTGGAGAAGGTGCCGGGCTTGCAGAAGCGGTTGCTCGCCGCCGCCCGCGACCGCGGCAAGCCCGTTGTCGTCGCGACGCAGATGCTCGAAAGCATGACGGCCTCGCCCGTGCCCACCCGCGCGGAGGTTTCGGACGTCGCGACCGCGGTCTTCGAAGGCGCCGACGCGGTCATGCTCTCTGCCGAATCCGCGACAGGCGCCTACCCCGTCGAAGCCGTGGCCACCATGGACCGCGTGGCCCGCGAGGTGGAGCAGGACGGCAATTACGAGACCATCCTGCGCTTCCGCCCGACGGTCGCCACCCGGACCGCCGCCGACGCGATCGCCGCCGCGGCTGGCTCCATCTCCGAGACGCTCGACCTCAAGGCCATCGTCTGCTACACGGCGACCGGCTGGACGGCCCTTCGCGTCGCCCGCCAGCGTCCGCGCCAGCCGGTTCTCGTGCTGACGCCGGTCAAGGAGACCGCGCGGCGGCTGAACCTCGTGTGGGGGCTGCACTGCGTCCAGACGGCGGACCCCGCGAACACGACGCAAATGGTGAAGGGCGCGGAAGCCGTCGCGCGCGCCGAGGGCTACGCCGTTAATGGGGACCGCGCAATCGTGTGCGCTGGCGTCCCGTTCAAGAGGCCGGGCACCACGAACATGCTCCGAATCTTCAGGGTCGGCGAGAACGGCGCCAATACGGTGTAAGGCGGAACACGCAAAACGTCGTTGCGAGCCCCGGCCCGGAGGCCGGGGTAAACTTCGCGAAGCAATCCAGGGCTTGAACCCCGGAATTCGTTCTGATCTAGCCGCGGCGGCTAGAGCATCGCGCCTTTAATCGGACGCAGCCACTCTCCGTCGTCCCCGCGTATGCGCGAAGGCGGGGACCCAGTACTCGATGAGCGTTGGGATACCTGGATTCCCGCCTTCGAGCGTGTGAAAAAATCCGCATCGCCTCATTTGTCATGGCCGGGCGCATTAACCATGCAAGGCTTGCCGGGGTCGCCTTTGAAACCGCGCATTTACCAAACCGGCCGTTTTACGGTATTATAATACCGTAAAAACATGTTTTTTGCCAAACGAACCCAATAGGGTTAATCGCGGCGCTCACACGCCGGCGTCCAGGCTCCGACGATCGGCGAGAGCCGGCGAGGCGGCTGGCGGTCGTCGTGGCGGCCCTTGGCTTGGGGCGGCTATGACGCCAAAGGCAGAGCCGGAAGCCGATTTTTTCACACGCTCCTTCGCGGGAATGACGCCGATGGGTTGCCCGCCCGTCGATCTGCCAATTCCAGGGATCGAATACGCCGTTCGCCAGCTGGAGGGCCGGGTAAAGCCCCGGCCGCCACGCGGCTCAGCCCTGCCGCGCCTTGTAGCGCCGGACTTTCTTGTTGATGATGTACAGCCTGCCGCGACGGCGAACGACGCGATTGTCGCGGTGGCGCAACCGAAGCGTTTTAATCGAATTCTTGATCTTCATAGCCAAATTCCAAGCTGTCCACGCAGTCGCCGGTTGGGCCGGTGGAAGCGCAAGCCAATACGTTGAGGTTTTCGAGCGCGCGGATAAAGGAGCGCCGTTCGCGACAAGTGCTATCACGCTTTTTTCGCGTTTCCAACCCCCTCATGCCAAATCCGGCTGAACGGTTCCGCGACCGTCTTCCCGGAAACGCCGAAGGCGTTATCCGGGTTCTCCCCGTGCATGTGGCGCTGCGCGGCGGCATTTCATGCAGCGCCGCGCACGGGATGACGGCAGTCGGCGGCGAACCGTTCAACCGGATTCGGTATCGCGCCTTAAAGAAAAGTTTGAACCGTTTTCGATACCCTGCAAATGCATGGCGGCGCCGCCCTCGCGCGGCGCTAGTGTGAGATGCGGCGCAGCTTGCGCTGGGTTCGAGTTTGTATGTGCGTCGAGTATTGCATTATGAAAGCCATAATTTCGTTCTTTGCGGCCTTGGCGGTTTCCGTGGCGGCGACTGGCTCGCAAGCGTCCGCGTCGCCGATGCGCGCGCCGCCAGCCTCGCCCTGCGCTGCATTTATCGTCATGGACCCGGCAAGGGACGGCGTCGAGTATAAGGCGCCATCGAGCCATCGGGGCGGCGCCGCCCGTCTCGTCGATGAATTGAAGCCCGAGGCCGCCAGCGTGAGCCTTGCCAGCCGGGGCGCCTCAGGCGTCGTGGTTGTGCGCAATCCCTTTTTCGAAGCGCTCCCGCCTGCGCATTAAGGCCCGGCCGGCGCCTCAATGGAGCCGGTCGCGCAGCGTCTTGCGGCGGATGGCTCGCGAGATCGGCCTGCCCGACCTGACCGCGGCTGCCTGGAGGTCGGTCCTGAACTCGTCGCGCAGCTGATGGATCGACGCGATCACGGGACCCACGGGCAAGCCAAGGCCGGCGAGAGACGCTTCCGAGAGTTGCAGGCTCGCCTCGACCGTTTCCGGCACGGCGTCGTTGACTCCGATCGTGTACAGATGGCGGGCGTGTCCGGCGTCGCGCGCGCGGGAGACGATGAGGATATCCGGCCTCGCCAGCCGCGCGGCTTTGACGATATCGTCGATCTCCTTCCCGCTCATGGTGATGATGAGCGCCTTGGCGTGATCGAGCCCGCATGCCTTGAGGAAGGCGGGATTGGCGGCGTCGCCGAAATAAACGTCCCGGCGGAAGCGCCTGCGCTCGGCGACGACATCGGGGTCCTTGTCGCTTGCGACAAAGGGAAAGGCGTGCCGCTCCAGAAGCGTGCAAAGCACCTCCCCGACCCGGCCATGCCCGACCACGATGGCGTGGTCGCGCAACGCTTCCGGCGCGGCGAGAAGGTTCGGATCGAGCCGGCGCTCTTTTGCGGCGGCCCTCGCCGATAAGCGCCTGCCGGCCATGGCGAGGACTGGAATGAAGGCCATCGACAACGAGGTCATCGCGAGCGCGAAGCTTGAAAAGGCGGGAGCGACGAGGCCTATTTTGGCGGCGAGCCCGATGCCGACAAAGGCAAACTCGCCGCCCGGGCCGAGGAGGAGCGCGGTTTCAAGCGCGGGGGCGCGCGCAATGCCGAAGACGGTGGCCAGTCCGGTCAGCAAAACGGCCTTCACGGCGACGAGAACCGCGATGGCGCCGAAAAGCAAGAGAGGCTGGTTCACGATTTCGCGGACATCGATCCCCATGCCGACGGTAAAGAAGAAAAGGCCCAAAAGCACGCCCTTGAAGGGCTCGATGGCGATTTCGATGGATTTGCGGTATTCGGTTTCCGCAAGCAAAATGCCCGCGACAAAGGCGCCGAGCGCCATGGACATCCCCGCGCGGCTCGCCGCAACCCCTGTCGCCACCACCACGAACAAGGTGGCGGCCATGAAGGGCTCGGCCGCGCCAATGGACGCCACCAGCCGGAACAGCGGCCTCAACAGAAGGCGCCCGGCGACGACAATGAGCCCGAGGCCGAGAAAGGCGTTTGTCGCCGCGAGCGCGAGCGCCGTCCAGATGGACGCCTCGCTTCGCGAGCCGAGGATGAAAAGGAAAAGAAGCAGGGGGATGACGGCAAGATCCTGAGCAAGCAGGATGGAGAGGCTTGTCTTCCCCGTTGCCGTCGACAGCCGGCCCTGGGCGGCGAGCACTTCGACGACGATGGCCGTCGACGACAAAGCAAGGCATCCCCCGAGGATCATCGCGGCGCGGGGCTCGATCCCGGCGAGCGCGGCCAGCGCCGCGACCGCCGCCGTGGAGGTCATGACTTGCAGGCTGCCGAGCCCAAAAACAAGCCGGCGCATGGCCTGAAGGCGCTCGTAAGACAATTCCAGGCCGATGGTGAACAAGAGGAAGACGACGCCGAGTTCCGCGATGCCGGAAAGGCCCTTCGAGTCGGAGATCGTCACCCAGGAGAGAAGCCCGAGTTCGCTTCTCAATGAGCCGAGGCCGAACGGCCCAAGGATCGCGCCCGCGCCGAGATAGGCGAGAACCGGGTTGAAGCCGAGCCGGCGCAAGAGGGGAACGGCAATGCCGGCGGTGCCGAGAACGACGAGCGCGTCGGCATAGTGTTCGGCGGCATCGAGGCCTGACATGCGTTTCCTTCCCGGGCGCCTGAAGCGGCTAACGGATGGCCGTCCAGTCCTCGCGTTGCAGGATCCGGGCCATCCGCGAGGGCGCCTTGCGGTCTTGAGGGCGAGGCGCGCCTCATTTTGTTTTGGGGGAAGCATATCAGGAAAAATCGAGCGCCGCGAGTACGGCGCCGGAAGGGCGAAGGGGGACGGAACCGGGCGCCTTCCTCAGGCGCGCCCCACCCGGTCGCCGCCTAGCGGCGTGCGAGCCAAGCCTGGAAGCGCGCTTCCTTCTGCGCCGCGTCGATGACCTCGAACTCCTCGCGCAAGGCGCGCTGCCGCTCCGAACGAGCCAGCTCCGCCGCTTGCGCCTCCAGCCTCGCGCGATGTTCAGCCTCGGCGCGCGCCTCTTCGGCCTCGCGCGCCTTAAGCCGGGCCTGCGCCTCGGCCTCCGCCGCTTCCAGCAAGGCTACAAGATGGCGGGCCTCCGCCGCGAACCGAGACTCCTTCAGGAGCCGCTCCCTTTTTTCAGGGGGAAGCGCCTGCAGAAGCGCCGCGATCTCTCCATCCGCCGGGGCGCGAAGGCCGGCCGGCATTTCGCCCCACACGAGCCGGTTGCAGGCCAGAACCCAGCGCTGCAAATCGTTGCTCGCATGCAGCTTTGCATTCGCAAGCTTGCCCGGCATCTTTGCGCAGCTTTCGACCTCGCTCGCATGCGCCGCCTGGACCTCCGCGCTGACGACGCCGGCCGAGGCGAAACTGGCGTCGAATGGGGTGCTCATGGGCGCATCCTTCCTGGAAAAGACGGGAACTCGTTCGAATTGAGCCGGCGCGGGCTCCGCTTGAACAGCATCTCGCGCCAGAGAAGTCAACCCCGGCGTGCGGCGTCTCAACCGCGTTCGCAGGCTACTTCTTCGCCTTCAGCTGTTTCTCAAGTTCGGCGCAGTGGTCGGTCAGGTCCGCCCTCGGAGTGAGGTAGATGTAGTCGAACGGCTTCTCCAATCCAGGAACGGCATCCATATACGCGGACGGCGCGGTGCGCTTGGGATCGACCTCGACAAAGGCGACCGAGACGACGGTTGCGCCGGGCGCTTTTTCCCGGAGGATGTGCGGGACGGCCCAGTCGTTACGCACATGCCCGGCGCCGGCGATCAACACCGCTCCTTCGCTTGGATTTGCCGACGCCATCGCCTTGGCAAGGGCGCCGTCCGCCGCGCGTTGCGCGCGCAGCATCGGCTTCAAAGCGGCGTCGGGCAGGAGATTGCAATGCCCCTCCTCGATCTCGCGGCCTTCCGCCTCGGCGATTTCCGGTTTCAAAGGCCGATCCAGATCGAAGTCCCGCACAAGGGACGACGGCGCCCCCTTGGCGACCGCCTTTCGCACATCGGCGTCGAGCCCGCCCGCAATCAGCGGCAGACCTGCCGAGAGCGCGGCCTCGGCAATGGGCCGATACATGCTCCAGTCGGGCCAGCCGCTCTCCTCCCAGCGAAGCGCCTTTCCAAGCGCGCCGGCGTCGCGGTCGCCGGCCTCGGCGCGGCGGTCGAGCTCCGATTGCAGATGCGCCGGGATCATCTCAAAAACGACAGCGGGACGCCGGCCCCTTCCGACGAGAGCCTCGATGAGCCGCGCCTGGAGGCGATGATGATCGGGGTTGTTGTGGATCTCGCCGAGCAAAACGTAACGGGCGTTGGCCAAGGCGTTCTCTAGCTCGGCCGGCGCGACCCTCTTGAAGTCCGAGGTCCAAATCGTGCCGGCGAGCGGATGGTCCTGGTAATGCGCCGACGCCCACCCGTTTTCCGCCGCCCGGCACGTCGCCGGAACTAGGGACGCGATGGTTCCGGCTATGGCCAGCACAAGAACGAACGCGGACGGCAACCCGAACTTGGGCTTCCACCGGCGCCGACCTCCCTTAAGGCCTTTTATGCCCTTGCGACCCAACATGGATGCCTTATTGACTTTCGTCGCTTTTGTTGGCGCGGCGCCCAAACCTTCTCCAGCGAGGAGGACGATCGCCGCGCCATGTCAAGACGCATGATCTAAACTCTGCTGGTTCGGGAGGCGACGCCCAATCCCACGCCTGAGAACGTTCTGGCGTTCAGGCAGCGCCGCCACGCAAAAGCGGCGCCCTTATCCGGGGCGCTTTTCGTTCTTGGCGGCATGGAAACCGCCCGTGCCGGCTTCCTTCTCGCAGGCATAGCCGCCCCTCTTGGTCTTGCCGTACTCGGCGTTGCCCGCATAATGATAGACCTTGGTCGAGGTGTTCACCCACACCACGACGTTGGTCGCGCAGTGGCTTTTGGCCTCGGCTTCGGTCTTGTATTGCGCGGCGGTCGCGGCTGGCGTTGCCGCCGGCTTCTTGGCCTGCTCCGCGGAAGCGGGGGCGGCGGCAAAGGCGAAGCCGGCGAGAACGGCGATTGCGGCGGTCGATGCGATCGAATGCATTTTTTTCATGGAACGTGACCCTTTTGGTGATTCGGCCCTCGGCGATGATAAAGATCCTGGGCGATTGTGTACATGGTTGGAATCTTCGCCAACGTAAACCCGGCATTTAGGCGCCGCCATGGAGCTGCGAAGGCGGCGCTACTCAGCCGGCGGCATCTCCACGGCCGGCGCCGCCTTGTGCTGCATGAGCCGGAACCGTTCCGTGATCAACGCCGTCACGAGCGTTGCGATGAACAGGAGCGTGATGCCGATGCAGAGCGGCGCGACCGTGCCGTTGAACGATCGTCCGATCAGCGTCGCGAAAATCGCGCCGGCGACCGTCGAATAGAACCCCGCGAGCGAGGAGGCGGTGCCGGCGATGTGGCTCATCGGGTCCATGGAAAGCGCGCTGAAGTTCGGCATGATCAAGCCGAAGCAGAAGAACACGGCCGCGACGAAGGCGCAGAATGGGATGAGCGGCGGCTTCTCGGGAAAGCCCGCCAGCGCCATGATCGCGCAAGCCGCGAGCCCCGCGAGGATGGCGCGATGGGAGACGCCGCGCATGCCGATCCGCCGCACGAACAGCGCATTGAGCCCCGACGCCGCGACGAGGAAGAAGGCAATGGCGCCGAACACGATCGGGAAGCGCGAGCCGAGGCCGTACACATCGACGAAAACCTGTTGCGCACTGATAATGTAACTGAGCAGAAGCCCGAATACGAAGCCCATGCCGATCATGTAGCCGAAGGTCTGGCGCGTGGTGACGATCAGCTTCGTGGCCCGCCAGATGGAGGTTGCAGTGAAGGGGAGCCGGTCCTCGCCGCGCCGCGTTTCCGGAAGGCGGATAAAGGCCCAGACGAAGGAACCCGCCGCCACGAACAGCAGCAGATAGAAAATGAACCGCCAGCCGGAAAACTCCAGGATGATCTCGCCCGCTTCCGGCGCCAGGATGGGAACCACGATAAAAACCATCATCACGAAGGACATGACGCGCGCCATTTCCCGCCCGCCGAAGCGGTCGCGAACGATGGCGAGCGCGATGACGCGCGGAGCGGCGGCGCCGAAGCCCTGGAACATCCTCGCGGCAAGCAGGCCCGCGAAGGATGAGGAGGAAAGGGCGAGCACGGTGCCGGCGAGGTAGAGCGCGAGCCCGAGCAGGAGCGGCTTCTTGCGCCCCCAATGGTCCGAAACAGGCCCGAAAAGAAACTGACCGGCCGCGAAGCCGACGAAGTAAACGCTGATGACAAGCTGGCGGTCGTTCTCGCCGCCGACGCCCAACGCGGCGCCGATTTGCGGTAACGCCGGAAGCATGACGTTCGATCGAGAGCGCCGTAAGCGCCATGAGAAGCGCGATCAGCGACACGAATTCGAGGAACGACAGCGGAAATTGGGCCGTCTGCGCGACGGCTCCGTCTTGAGACTTTGCGAGCATGAAGAGGGTGAAAATCCTTGGGGGCTGCTTCCCCGTCCAGGATTAGACCGGGATCAGAACGGGTTCAAGCTTGCCCGCTCCGTGAACTTTAAATAAGCGAGGCTCGCTCCCAAACGAAGCCCCAGGCCCGTTCGGATCGGCACGATCAGCATATTTCCGTTGCGGTACACCGTCAGCCCGAAGCCGCCCGCCACATAGGCCGCGCCATCGATGCCCGGATAACGCTTGTAGAGCTGAGCGAGGTCGTCGAGATTGTAGACCAGGAACAGCGCGCGAGAGCCGGTCGCGCCGATGTCCGCCCCAAGCGACGGCCCTTGCCAATAGATTTTCGTCGGCCCTGTCTCGACCCCTTTGACGCGGGCATAGAGCTGGCCTTCGCCGTAGCGCAGCCCGGCCAGGAAGGCGCCCCCGCCTTCGTCGCCCATGATATAGGCGTTGGGCTGCCCGAAGGTGTCGAACGCATAGTTCATCACAACGGCGAATTCGGAGGTCAGCGTGCCGAAAAGGCCCGCGCCGGCGTTGCGGATCTCTTGAACCGAGTAACCCGCGTTAGGCTTCGCCGGCGTTGGAAGCGCGTCGGTCGCGGGCGGCGTCAGCGAAGCGACCTTGTCCTGCGCCGAAGGGGGCCGGAGCGGCGACGGCGCCGGCACGGGAGGCGCGGCGTTCGTCTGCTGCGCGGCCGGTTGCGCCTGCGGACGCAGCGCCTTGGCGACATTCGCCGACCATGGGACGGGCGGCGAAGACTGCTGCTGCTCGGGCGGCGGCGCGGGCGTCGCCGCGGCCGTCCGCGGCGGCGGGGCGGACTTCTCCACGGGCGCCTTCGCCGGGTATGGCGAGATGGGCGCGCTCGCGGCCTCGGCCTCAAGTTGCGCCAGAATAAAGCCGGCCTTTCCGCCGCATCACGGCGACGAGCTTGTCGTTGACCGCCTTCAGATCGCCCAGCCGCGCGCAGGATATGTCGTTTTTCGGCGTGACGTTGAGCGCGTCGAGCTGGCTCACGAGGTCCTCGATCTCGGCGTTGAAGCTTTCGAGCTTCGTGTCGTCCATGGCGGCGGCGGCCTTGTCGGCCTTTTGCGCGTCCGTCCAGCCCCGCGCCTTCGCAAGCGCGGCAAGCCGCTCCTGGAACCGCCCCTCGCTATCGCGATTGAGCGTGCGCAAAGTCTGCGCCGTTTGATCGATCTGAGCGCCGAAGACCCGTTCGTCGCATTGCGTCGCGGCGCTCCCCGCCTGCGCGAAGCCCGCGATAAGCACAAACGTTAAAGCTGCCGATCCTATCTTCATAGCCGAACCCTTGCGCCTGGAGAGCGCCCCACACTTCGACTCATGACGCGATTCGCTCACCGATGGCGCCTTGCCGGCCGTTATGTATGCGCAGTTTCGCGCGGCGGCGACAATTAAGCCTCAGTTGCCGAAACGCTTGTACGGCGATAAGGCGGTTTGATGGCGAAAACTAGTCAGTTCGAAGCAGCCGCCTCTCTTCCGGCGGATCAATCGGCGATCCAGCTTCCATGGAAACCCTGCGGGACCCGTCTTGGCAAGGCGATTTTGGCCACCGGCTTCGCACTCACGCGCTGCGCGTCGAAGATGACGAAGTCGCTCGCGCCGCGCGCGCGGTCGTAGACGAAGCCGAGAAGCCACCCTTCGTCCTCCCCGGCGTCCGGCCCCGAAGGGACCATGGTAAACTCGCTCGGGAGCCCGGTCCCCCCGAAGTCGTTCTCCTCCACGCGGCCGCTCTTCAGATCGTATTTCAGAAGCGCGGTGAAGACGCCGCTCGCCAGCGTTCCATGCGTGGCAAGCGCGTAAACGGCCGTGTGAGCCTTCCCCGTCCGGGCGTCGTTGATGCGCGGAAATTCGACCGTGCGTTCGTCGATGCGCTGCTCGCTCGCCTTCGCGGCGCCCGGCGCGATGGTCCAGCGGGTCAGGCTCGCGGTGTCGAACGAATGCGCCGGCGGCCCGCCCCGCCAATGCTCCTCGTAGCGCGCCACGTCGAGCACGATGGCGCCCTCCGCCGTTTCGAACGCGTTGGCCACGTGATAGACATAGCACGGCTCCACGTCGACCCAGCGCAAGCTCTCCACGCCCGCGCCGCGCGGCAGAACGCCGAGCCTTGCGCCGTAATCGTCGCTCCAGCGGAACGGCATCGAGGCGCCGCCCATCGCCGCCGGAAGGTCGAACACCACCGGCAGATCCATAAAAACGACATGGCCGGAGGTCAGCGCGAAGTCGTGGATCATGGTCCCGCCCTTGACCGGAATTTCCATGCTTCTCAGGAGATTTCCGCCTGCATCGGCGACGTGGTAGGTGAGGAACGGCGGCAGCACCCGATAGCCGAAAAAGTGCATTTCTCCGGTCTCGGGGCAGATTTTGGGGTGCGCGGTGCAGGGCGTTTTCAGCGCGCCGCCAAAGTCGTTGAAACCGGCCGTATCGAGATCGCGCGTCAGCTCCATCGGCAGCGCGTTCTCGACCAGCGCCAGAATGCGCTTCGAATGCGCCATCACATTCGTATTGGCGAGGCTGTAGCGGATGTCGAAAGCGGACATCGGCGTGCGCGGCTCCCCTTCGAAGATGGGCGTGCGCACCCAGCGGTTGCGATACCACTCCGCCTTGCCGTCCCGGATCGACACGCCGTGCACCATGCCGTCGCCAAGGAACCAGTACCCGGACTGGCCCTCGCGGGGATTGGCGCCGTTGCGCACATAAAGGCCGCGAAGCTCCGGCGGAATGGCGCCCTCCACGGGCAAATCGGCCGCCGTCGCCTCATCCTTGACGGGCGCGAAATTGCCCTGCATCCAAAAGGGCGTGTCGCCCAATCTTTCCTGCATGTCCGCTTTTCTCCGTGGGCGCATATACGAATAACGGTAACACCGGCGCGGCAATAATGTAGCGCGCGGGATGCCGGTCGTTTTCTCAAAATCTCGTTAAGCGGCCTGTTTATCGAGTAAAGCGATCCGCGAATCCTCGCTTCGCCAGCGAAAAGTCAGGCCGGCGAGGTCGTGGCGGACGAGAGCCGCCGCTTTTCAGGAAGGCCCCGCGCGATCCAATTGGATGTGTGTGAATGCCCGCCGAATGGTTCTCGCGGGAATGCGGCGCGATTTCTTTACAAATCTACACTTGTCATGGAGGCGGTTCGGGTTGATATTAATCAATTAGTGTGGCGTCTCGCAATTGCCTGCCAACATTGCTGAGCGCTCCCGCGGGCAATTGCGAGACATCAGCCACGCTAAAGTATTGTTTTTTGCTCGTGTCCCTTATGTCTCCGAATTGCCGTGCGAGTTCGCTGCAATTTGGGCGGCAATTCGGAGACGGGACACTCGTTTATCGAGGACGATCATCATGGGCAGGAAGTCGCCGGACAAGGAAGACGCCGCCCTCGGCAAGCAAGGCAGAGTCAAGGACCCGGCCCGCGACCGCCGCCTTGCTCAAAATAGAAACGGACCCACGGGGCAAGGCCGCGTCAAGCGTGAGGATCGGGATCGGCGCCTTGCCAAAAACCGCGACGGGCCGACAGGGCAAGGCAGGGTGAAAAATCCAAAGCAGGACCGGCGCTTGTCGGCCAATCGGGAAGGCCCAACAGGGCAAGGCAGCGTCAAGCAACCCGAGAGCGACCGAAGGCTTGCCGCCAACCGAAGCGGCCCAACAGGGCAGGGCCGGGTGCAGGATCCGGGACAAGACCGAAGGCTTCAAGCAAACAGGCAACGGTCCGAAGCAGGCACGTGAGCCGCGGCGCCGCCGAAACCGGGGCTTTTTACAGACGCCCCCACACGCTCGTTTTCAGCTGACAGCAGCCAAGGCTGAGGACGGCGTCTTTCTCTCCATCGCCGATTCCGGTCCCGGCATCCCGGCCGGCAAGCACAAGGTCATCTTGGAGCGGTTCGCCTGGCTCGACACGGCTGAAGGCGCGCCGGGCTTTGGCCTCGGGTTCAGCTTCGCGGCGGATTGGCATGGCGCGCGCCTTGTATCCTCCGGCAACATGCCAGCCCGCGGGCGACTCAGCGAACCCCAAAAGAAGGCTGAAAGCTTCCTTTGCCGGCGCCGCTCCGATTTCGAGCGCCTCGATCCCGCCCTTCACTCGCAAATCTGGCCCGAACCTGACGCTCCGTAGCTTGGGCGGCACAAAGAGCGGCAAAGGCTGCGCTTTTTACAATCTCAGATTGAATATGGTTGCGCGCGAATAATACAAATACGCCGTCAATGGATTGGAAGCCTTCATCGCCCAGCGCCTGAGGCAGGCAATCGAGATGAGGAACGCATGACCAAGGTTCGCAATTCAAAGAGCTGGGGCGGCGCGGGCGTTGCGAGACGAGCCTCCCGCGCGGCATGGCTCGGCGTTTTCGCCCTTGCGGCCACGGCTCAGGCGGCGGACTTAAGTCTCGACGCCGCGGGGAGTATCAAGGACCCCCTGCCGGACGCCCTTACCTGGCGGGGCGTCACCGTTTACGGGACGATAGACATTGGATACGCCTATCAAACCCACGGCGTGCCCCTGAATGGATCGTTCTATCCCGGCCTTGAATACGACCTCAACGGGTCCAAGAACGCCAATCGCGCAATATCGTCCTTCAGTCAGAGCGGCATCGAGCAATCGAAGATCGGCGTTAAGGTGGAAGAGCCCCTCGGTTCCGGCTGGACGGCCGTGGGCAAGCTCGAAGCGGCCTTCGACCCGCTTTCGGGCGAGATCGCCGACATTTGCGCCAGCATGGTCCAAAATAATGGAAAGCTGTACTCGGCGCAGAACACGAACAGCGATGGCAGCCGATGCGGTCAGGCCTTCAGCGGCCCCGCCTTTGGCGGCGTCAGCAACCCTGCTTACGGCACGCTGACGGTGGGGCGCCAGCAATCGCTGGAACTCGACGCGGTCGGCGTTTACGATCCGAATCAGGCAGCCTACGCCTTCTCGCTGATCGGTTATTCCAGCGGAACGGCCAGCGGAATCGGATCCACCGAGACCGCCCGCTGGGACAACTCGATCAAATATATCTATCAAATCGGTCCGGCGCATGCCGCTGTCATGTACTCGGATGGCGGACAAGATACCCCGATGTTCGGCAGGGCCTACGGTTTCAACGCCGGCGGAAGCTGGCGAGGCTTCTCGATCGACACGAATTATACCAAGGAGGCAGGAACCGTCGTTTCCTCCCCCATCCCCAATCCGGCCTACACAACCGGATATAGCTGCTCTCCCGGCAGTTGTCCCGCCGGACTGGTGGCCACAATATCGGATAATGAGGCCTGGTCGGTCATGGGCAAATACGCCCTCGACATCGGCGGCGGCCTCAAGGACGAGGCGACTCAAAAGCTGACGTTCTTCGCCGGATACGTACACATCGATGTTGGCAATCCGCGGGACCGGAACATCCCGGCGGGCTCAACCACAATCGGCGGGTACGAACTCGTAAGCATTACAACCAATGCGTACACCACGGACAAGATCCTGCAAACGGCTTGGACAGGGGCGAGGTACGAACTTCCGAGCGGCTGGAGCTTCTCATTGGCATATTATCGCTACGGTCAGGACGAGTACCTTAATAACAAGGGAAAGAACTGCGCCGGCGCAGCAAAAGCGCTCGTGGGAAATCCTACTCCCGCGAACTGTTCCGGGTTCCTCGACCAGGTGTCCTTCCTGGCGGACTATGCATTCAGCAAGCACCTCGATGCCTATGCAGGCGTTAGCTTCGAAGACAACGGCGGCGGTCTCGCCTCCGGCTATCTCGTCGACAATATGGCGACATTCATGAGCGGCGTCCGGCTGAAGTTCTAGCAGGTTCGGCGCTGTCTATCAGGCTTCCTCTTCGAGCGACCGGCCGGTTCTCGCTCGGCGGCGTTTTGTAGAATCATCCGAGTAGCTGAAAAGCCACACACGAAACTGTCATAATTCCCAGAGCGTCGACGGGACATTGATCCGCCCCCGCCTTGGCTTTATCAAAGGGATTGCGGGTTGGGTTAAGTTGTCTCGCCAAATGCTTTGAGGCGGCTTATTTGAGATGGGGGTACTATGAAAAAGCTAATTAGTTCAGAGCGGTCGCGCGGGCGCACGAAAACCCTTGCGGCGGCAACTTTGGTTTCGCTGGCCGGAGGTTTCGTCCTCGCGGCTTCGGCGCAAGCGGCGGATTTGAGCGTCGATAGCTTGAAAGATCCGCTGCCCGATACTTTAACGTGGCACGGCGTCACGCTCTACGGCACGGTCGATGTCGGCTACTCGTACCAGACCAATGGCGCGCCGCAGTCCGCCTTCTTCTACACCGGCGGCCTCGATTGGAACATGTACGGCTCCAAACAAAACCGGGAATCGGTTTCAGCGCTGACCGGCAACGCCCTTGAGCAATCCAAAGTCGGCCTGAAATGGGACGAACAGATCGGTTACGGCTTCTCCACCGTCGGCAAACTCGAGACGAACTTCAATCCGTGGTCCGGTGAAATTGCCGACGCGTGCAAGAGCTTGACCGAGAATAACGGCAAGGCCACCAACATCTGGACTTCGGGCCTCGACGGCAGCCGCTGCGGCCAAGCTTTCACCCTGGCTTACGCCGGCCTCAGCCATCCTGGCTACGGCACGCTGACCATCGGGCGTCAAAGCTCCCTGCAAAACGACACGGTCGGGACCTACGATCCGATGGGCGGCTCCTATGCCTTGTCGCTCATCGGCTGGTCGGGCGGCGCCGATGGCGGAATTGGATCCACGGAAACCGCGCGCTGGGATAACTCCATTAAATACCTGGTCAGCTATGGCCCGGTCCACGCTGCCGGCATGTACGCGACCGGATCGACCAACTCGTCGATCCTGAACGACGCCTACGCCGCGGATTTCGGCTTCCACTACAATGGCTTTGCGCTCGACACCGTCTACACCAAGGAGAATGGCGCCATCGGCGTGAAGCCGCTTGGAACCCTCGGCTCCGATCAACTTAACGGCACGATCTCGGACAACGAGTCGTATTCGGTCCAGGCCAAGTATACCTATAAGTTCGCGAACGGCTTCAAGGACGACGAGCCGAGCGCGAAGCTGACCTTCTATGGCGGCTACGTTCACATGGACTTGACGGCCCCCGGCAGCACTTTCTCATCTACGGGGCAATACAACTCGGGCGGCTACTCCATTGCTTCCCTCGCCTCCGCGGTCAATCCCGGCAGCACCAAAACCCTGCAAACGGAATATGCGGGCGCAAAGTATGAGACGGGTCCCTGGGCCTTTACGGGTGCTTATTACCACCTGAGCCAAGACGCTTTTAATGGGGAACATTGTTCCAACGAAAGCAATAGCGCCTGCTCTGGCGAGACCAACACGGTTTCCGGTCTCATCGACTATACATTTAACAAGCACTTCGACGTGTATACCGGCGTGGCTTGGTCGGACGTCTCAGGCGGCTTGGCGAACGGTTTCGTCGCCAACGCTTCGAGGGAGAACACCACTTGGGTGAGCGGCCTCCGGCTGAAGTTCTAAAGCTACGATGGGAAGCCGGTTCAGCTTCCCGAGGAGACGGTTTGAAAAGCGGCGGTCTATCCGCCGCTTTTTTTGCGTGTTTGAAGCCCAATCCGGTCAGACCGAAGATCCCGGGATCGGTCACGCCGCATGGAGACTTCACAGATTCGGATCATATAGTTTTGCGTGCGGGGGAAAATGGTTGTCCTGCGCGCCTTTTGTCGGGTACTTGTCGCGCAATGCGTTTTGTCGCTGCCGGCAGTTCAGGGGTTTTTCTGCGTTTCGCCCTGTTGCGAAGCCGCGAGTTATCGCTTCATTGCTTGATGGTCGAGGTCCGACATGAGTTTGTCCAAATCCTTCCGCCCGGGAATCGCTGTCGCCGCGACCTTGATGGCTTTGATCGCGGCAAGTCCAGCTTGTGCTATTTGTTCGGCCCAGGGGTTGGAATTGATGAGAAATCTCGCTGGTTCCTGGCGCGGGAAAGGGGCGGTGACGCCGATCGGCGGGGCGCCGGAATTCATCGCCTGCAGGATTTCCTATTCCATGGGCGGAGAGGACATCATCCAGCAGGTCATCGCCTGCGCTGGCAGCGACTACAAGATCGAGGCGTCAAGCCGCGTGACCTGCCAGGGCAACAGGCTTGAAGGTTTGTTCGAGGAGAATATCGCCCATAGCACCGGTTTGGTTCAGGGCAGCATCGGCGGTAATTATCTAAATATCAACGCGGAGAGCCCGATCTTCAAAGGCAATTTCAACGTGACCTTCCAAAGCGCCTCCAGTCACTTGGTGGCGATTACTCAGTTCGATTCGGCCAGGGGGCGCCAAGTTCCCGTCGCGTCGATCCAGCTCAAGCGCTAGGCGCCATTGCTGTACAAGCATTTTCTTGACAGCCACGCTCGGAGGCCATATTCCGTTCCGCGGGACACCTCCCCCCAACGGGAGGCAACTATCTGAAAGGGTAGACCGCTATGACGGCTCCAAAGCCTACCGCGCGCCCGCATGTGGCGCATTTTTCTTCAGGCCCTTGCGCGAAGCGCCCCGGCTATTCCCTCGAAAATCTGAAATCCGCTGAACTGGGCCGTTCGCACCGGTCGAAGCCCGGCAAGGCGAAGCTGCAGCTCGCCATCGACAAGACGCGCTCCGTGCTTGGCGTGCCGCACGATTACCTGATCGGCATCGTCGCGGCGTCCGATACCGGCGCGTTCGAGATGGCCATGTGGTCGATGCTCGGCGCGCGCGGCGTCGACGTGCTCGTCTGGGAGGCCTTCAGCAAGGACTGGGCGACGGACGTTACCAAGCAGCTCAAGGTCCCCGGCGCGCGAGTGCTCGAAGCCCCGTATGGCGCGTTGCCCGATCTCTCCAGGGTCGATTTCACAAACGACGTGATCTTCGCCTGGAACGGCACGACCTCGGGCGTGCGCGTTCCCGGCGCGGCGTGGATCCCCGCCGACCGCGAGGGACTGACGTTCTGCGACGCCACTTCGGCCGCCTTCGCGCAAGACCTCGACTGGCAAAAGCTCAACGTCATCACCTTCTCCTGGCAGAAGGTGCTCGGCGGCGAGGCGCAGCACGGCATCCTCATCCTGTCGCCCCGCGCGGTGGAGCGGCTCGAAACCTATTCGCCGCCCTGGCCGCTGCCGAAGATTTTCCGCATGACCAAGGGCGGCAAGGTGAGCCGCGAGATCTTCGAAGGCTCCACCATCAACACGCCGTCCATGCTGTGCGTGGAGGATTATCTCGACGCGCTCAAATGGGCCGAGGACCTCGGCGGCTGGAAGGCGCTGGCGGCGCGGTCGGATGCCAATTTCCAGGTTATCGCCGATTGGGTAGAGCGGACGCCTTGGGTGGATTTCCTCGCCGCCGATCCGAAGACGCGCTCGAATACGTCGGTCTGTCTCAAGATCGTCGATCCCGAGCTGCCCTCCGCCGAGGCGCAAGCCGCCGCCGCCAAGCAGATTGCGTCCGCGCTTGAGAAAGAGGGCGTGGCGCTCGACATCGGCGCTTATCGCGACGCGCCCGCGGGCCTTCGCATCTGGGCCGGCGGCACGGTCGAGAAGTCCGACCTCGAAGCGCTGACCCCCTGGCTCGACTGGGCCTTCGCCAACGCCAAGGCCGGCCTCGCGAAGGCCGCTTAGTTCGAACCCCCTCGCCCCGGCCCTCTCCCCCTGGGAGAGGGTGAAACGGCGTCCCTTCTCCCGTCAGCATCCGCAAGCGGATGAGCGGGAGAAGGACAGGATGAGGGGCTCATAACCGCAATTCGGAAAGAGACACGCCAATGACCGCCCCTCGCGTTCTTATCGCAGACAAACTCTCGCCAGCCGCCGCCGACATCTTCAAGAATCGCGGCGTCGAGACCGACACGAAAATCGGCCTCGACAAGGATCAGCTCGCCGAGATCATCGACCAATATGACGGCCTCGCCATCCGCTCGGCCACCAAGGTCACCGAGAAGGTGCTCGCCAAGGCGGCCCGCCTCAAGGTGATCGGGCGCGCGGGCATCGGCGTCGATAATGTCGATGTGCCGGCCGCCACGGGCCGCGGCATCATCGTGATGAACACGCCCTTCGGCAACTCCATCACCACCGCCGAGCACTCGATCTCGATGATGATGGCGCTCGCCCGGCAGATCCCCGAGGCGGACCGCTCCACCCAGGCCGGCAAGTGGGAGAAAGCCCGCTTCATGGGCGTCGAGGTAACCTCGAAAACGCTCGGCATCATCGGCTGCGGCAATATCGGCTCCATCGTCGCCGACCGCGCGCACGGCCTGAGGATGAAGGTCATCGCCTACGATCCGTTCCTGACCGAAGAGCGCGCGCTCGATCTCGGCGTGGAGCGCGTGTCGCTTGAAGATTTGTTCCGCCGCGCGGATTTCATCACGCTGCACACGCCGATGACCGAAAAGACGAAGAACATCGTCAACGCCCACTCCATCGCGACGATGAAGAAGGGCGTGCGCATCGTCAACTGCGCGCGCGGCGGCCTCATCGTCGAAGCGGACCTCGCCGACGCCATCAAGTCGGGCCATGTGGCGGGCGCCGCGCTCGACGTGTTCGAGGTCGAACCCGCGAAGGAGAACCCGCTGTTCGGCCTGCCGAACGTGATCTGCACGCCGCATCTTGGCGCGAGCACGTCGGAGGCTCAGGAAAACGTCGCGCTGCAAATCGCCGAGCAGATGGCGGATTTCCTGCTCACCGGCGCCATTTCGAATGCAGTCAACTTCCCATCCATCACGGCGGAGGAAGCGCCGAGGCTGAAGCCCTTCGTGAAGCTCGCCGAGCTGCTCGGCTCGTTCGCGGGCCAGCTCACCGACGCCGCGCCGAGCTTCATCCGCCTCGAATATGCGGGCGACGTGGCCGAGATGAACACGCGCGCGCTGACGTCGGCCGCCGTTGCCGGCGTGCTTCGCCCGTTCCTTCACGTCAACATGGTTTCCGGGCCGATCGTGGCGAAGGAGCGCGGCATCAAGATCGAGGAAGTCAAGCGCGGGCAGGAAGGCGCCTACGAAACCTATGTGCGCGTGCTGGTGAAGACCGAAACGCAGGAGCGCGCGATTGCCGGCACGGTGTTCTCGGACGGCAAGCCGCGCATCATCCAGATCAACACGGTGCCGGTCGACGCCGAGTTCGCGGCGCACATGCTCTACACCGAGAATGCGGACAAGCCCGGCCATATCGGCGCGCTCGGCACGCTTCTCGGCAATGAAGGCGTGAACATCGCGACCTTCAACCTCGGCCGCGAGGAGCAGGGCGGCAAGGCGATCGCGCTTGTGAGCGTCGACGACAGCGTCCTCGATTCGACGCTCGAAAAGGTTCTCAAGCTTCCGCACGTCCATCGCGCGGCGCGCCTGTCCTTCTAAGCAAGCCAGATTGGCCCGCAGATCGTCATCCCGGCCAAGCGAAGCGCGAGCCGGGATCGCAAAAAAGCAAGTGTTTCGATTTGTTACGATTCCGGATAACGCGCGGGGCGCGTTTCCGGGACTTGATGACCCGGATGTTTCCGCCAATTCCGTCGTCATGGCGGCCGCCTCTTGTCATGGCCGGGCTTCGGTGCCATGGGGCCAAGCAGCGCTTGAACCGCCACGCGCCTCCCGCTACGGTCGCCGCTCGAAGTATCCCGGGGGTGGCGCATGGCCGGCGCAGCATTGCACGCAAGCGAAGCGTTCGTTTCCGCGAAGCCCAGAATACGCGGCGTCGTCGCGGTCACCGCGGCGGGCACGATCTTCGAATGGTACGACTTCTACCTTTGCACGATTCTCGCGCCTTCCTTCGGGCGGATCTTCTTCCCCGCGGGCGACGAGGTATCGAGTTTCCTGTCGGCGTTCACCGCCTACGCCATCGGCTTTTTCGTTCGGCCGTTCGGCGCCCTACTCTTCGGCCAGCTCGGCGACCGCCTGGGACGCAAATATACCTTCCTCGTCACCATCGTGTTCATGGGCTTTTCCACCTTCACGATCGGCTTGCTTCCGACGTTCGAGCAGGCGGGCTGGCTGTCGCCCGCGATGCTCATCGTCCTGCGCGTGCTGCAGGGGCTGGCGCTGGGCGGGGAGTATGGCGGCGCCGCGATCTATGTGGCGGAGTTTGCGAGCGCGAAGCGCCGGGGGCTCGCGACAAGCTTCATTCAGATCACCCCGACACTCGCGTTCCTGCTCGCGGTGTCGGTCGTCACCCTCACCCGCGCGCATACCACGGAGCAGGACTTCCTGGCCTGGGGCTGGCGCATTCCTTTCCTCGTGTCTCTCCTGCTTTTGGCGCTGTCGATGGGTTTGCGCGCCGTATTGCAGGAAAGCCCGGTGTTCCTCAGGCTCAAGGCCCAGCACAGGGTGTTGAAGAACCCGCTCAAAGAGACGCTCTTCAGATACCCCAACAACAAAAACCTGCTGCTCGCGCTGCTCGGCGTGGGCATCGGTCAGGGCGTCGTCGCCTACGCGGCGCAGTTTTATCTCCTGTTCTTCCTGACCATGACCTTGCAGCTCGATTTGGCGACCGCATCCTTCTTCGTCGCGGTCAACAGCGCCGTGGGGTTCTTTTTCATCCTGTTTTTCGGATGGCTTTCGGATCGCATCGGGCGGCTTAAAATCATCCTTGCCGGCTTTTTTCTCGCGTCGGCGATCACGTTTCCGGCCTTCCACCTGCTGTCGCAGGCGGCGAACCCCGAGCTGGCGGCGTTCCAGGCGGCGAACCCGATCGTGGTCCGCGCCGATCCCAACGCGTGCCAGTTCCATCTCTTTGTCGGCCCGTGGACCAAGGTTACCGCTTGCGACCGGGTCCGGGGCATGCTCGCCAATTGGGGCCTGTCGTTCGAAATCGAAAGCGCGCCCGAGGCGAGCGGCGTGTTTCTGACGGCCGGCAATCAAACGGCGGCGATTCTGGAGACGGCCGATGCGGAGGTGCGCGCGCGCGTCGAGGGCGCCTTGTTCGCCGCGGGCTATCCCGGATTGAGCTTGAAGACCGTGAATGGACGTCCGGTCCTTGAAAAGGCCCCGGCCGATCCGGCCAAGATCGACTATCCGATGACGGGCGCGATCCTGCAGGTCCTTGTCGTTGTCGGGCTCATGGTCTACGGCCCCATCGCCGCGTTCCTGTCCGAGTATTTTGCCGCCGAGGTGCGCTATACGTCCGTTTCCCTGACGTATCACATCGCCAACGGGTGGTTCGGCGGCCTCATGCCGGTCATCGCGGCCGCCATCGTCGTCGCCACGGGCGATATTTATGCGGGGCTTTGGTATGTGACCGGAGGGGCGTGCTTCTCTTTCATCGCCGGCGCGTTATTCTTGCGCGATTACCGGAAACGGCCGATCGACGCCTGAGCGCGGCCTTGCGGGATGCTGAAAAAAATCCGGATTTTTGGCTCCATCCTTCGACAAGCTCAGGATGAGGCCGTGTGCTATCGAAGCGCTACACCTCATGGTGAGCTTGTCGAACCATGAGCCACAGCCTATTGCAGCATCCTGCTAGCGGTCCGATTCCGGCATTTGCATCCGGCCGCGGCGCCATCGAGAGCAAAGCGCGGCTTAAGCGCTCTCGTCTCGCGCCGTGACGGTCGCCTGCCCGAGCGCGCCGATAACGGCGTTCACGATGCCGCTCGTATTGAGGCCCGCGCTCTCGTACATCGCTTCGGGCTTGCCGTGATCCATGAAAATATCGGGAAGCACGAGCGGGCGCACCTTGAGCCCGTGGTCGAGCAGCCCGTCGCGCGCCAGAAACTCAAGGACGTGGCTGCCAAAGCCGCCGCCGGAGCCTTCCTCCACCGTGATCAGCACCTCGTGATGGCGGGCGAGTTGGCGGATGAGATCGCGGTCGAGCGGCTTTGCGAAACGCGCATCCGCGACCGTCGTCGAAAGGCCCATGGCCCCAAGCTTGTCGGCGGCTTTCATGCTCTCCTGGAGACGCGTGCCGAGCGACAGGATCGCCACCGCCGAGCCTTCGCGCAGGATGCGTCCCTTGCCGATGGGAAGCACCAAGCCTTCCGCCGACATATCGTAGCCGTAGCCTTCGCCGCGCGGATAACGGAGCGCGCTCGGCCGGTCGTCGATGGCGGCGGCGGTCGCAACCATGTTCTTCAGTTCCACCTCGTCCGAGGGCGCCATCACCACGATGTCGGGCAAACAGCAGAGATAGGCGAGGTCGAAAGAGCCGGCGTGGGTGGCGCCGTCGGCCCCCACAAGCCCGGCGCGGTCGAGCGCGAAGCGGACGGGCAAATGCTGCAAGGTCACGTCGTGCACAAGCTGGTCGTAGCCGCGCTGCAGGAAGGTGGAGTAAATCGCGGCGAAGGGCTTCAGCCCCTCGCTGGCGAGGCCGGCCGCGAAGGTCACCGCGTGCTGCTCGGCGATGCCGACATCGAAACAGCGGTCCGGGAACTCATTCTCGAAAAGATCGAGCCCGGTTCCCGCGGGCATCGCCGCCGTAACCGCGACGATCCTGTCGTCCTTGCGCGCCTCCGCGATGAGACTTTGCGCGAACACCTTCGTATAGCTCGGCGGGCCGCCCTTGCCCTTGTCCTGGGCGCCGGTGACGACGTTGAATTTGGTCACGCCGTGATATTTGTCCGGCGCGTTTTCGGCGGGCTCGTAGCCCTTGCCCTTCTTGGTGACGACGTGGATAAGCACCGGCCCCGCGCTGGCGTCGCGCACATTGCGCAGCACGGGCAGCAGGTGCTCAAGATTGTGACCGTCGATGGGGCCGACATAATAGAGGCCCAGTTCCTCGAACAGCACGCCGCCCGTGAAGAGATGGCGCGTGAACTCCTCGGCGCGCGCGGCCCGGCGCTCCCACACCTTCGGCAGCTTGTGCGCGAAGTACTTGGCGATGTCGCGAACCTTGAGGAAGGTCTCCGACGAGGTGATGCGCGCGAGATATTGCGACAGCGCTCCGACCGGCGGCGCGATCGACATGTCGTTGTCGTTCAGGATGATGATGAGGCGCTTGTCCATCGCGCCGGCGTTGTTCATGGCTTCGTAGGCCATCCCCGCGCTCATGGAGCCGTCGCCGATGACGGCGATCACATGCCGGTCGTTTTCGGGGTCCTTGATGTCTCGCGCCACCGCCATGCCGAGGCCGGCGGAGATCGATGTCGAGGAATGTCCCGCGCCGAAGGGATCGTACTCGCTTTCCGAGCGCTTCGTGAAGCCGGAGAGGCCGCCCGGCTGCCGCAGCGTGCGGATGCGGTCGCGCCGGCCCGTCAGGATCTTGTGGGGATAGGCTTGATGGCCGACGTCCCAGATCAGCCGGTCGTCGGGCGTGTTGAAAAGGTAATGGATCGCGACCGTCAGCTCCACGACGCCCAGACCCGCGCCAAGATGGCCCCCCGTCACCGAAACGGCCTCGATCACCTCATAACGCAGCTCGTCGACGACCTGCTGAAGCTGATCGGGTTCCAGTTTGCGAAGGTCTTCGGGGGTCTTGATCGTGTCGAGGAGGGGTGTGCGGTTGCTGATTGTCACGTCAAACGCTTTCGTTCCGAGTCTCAAAGCCCATACCCTATGCCGAACATCGGCGCAAAGACACGCAATTTTTCGTCGCAATTGCAAGACCGCGCGGATTTCGCGCTCGCTGCGACAAAAAAATTGCGCTCTCCGATATTGGGGCGCAATTCGCTCCCGCAACGCACAAAACTGCCTGGGAAAGGGAATTTCCGGTTAAACGGAGCGAGGAGAAAGCCTTGGCCGCGGCAACCGGAGTTTGCCTGTCTGCGTCATTAAACCTCGGGATCGAATGGGGCGACCCCGGTTGGCCTCCCCTGCGCGCCGAGCGTGATCCGCTCCACTTTTGCCTCCGCTCTCTTCAAGAGCTGATCGCAATGCGCCCGCAAGGCCTCGCCGCGTTCATAGATGTCGATGGATTGCTCAAGCTCCACGTCGCCCCGTTCGAGGCGCGTGACGATCTGTTCGAGTTCCTTGAGCGCGGTTTCGAAACTCATGCCCTTGATGTCGGCAAAGGGCGGGCGAGGCTGGCGGGCGGCCGCCTCCTTCACTGCATCGGTCTGCATCGGTCGTTCCCTCAAAAAGCTTCCAGCAGAGTCTGAACGTGAGCCGCCACCGAGCGGCCGAGCGCGGTCAAGTCGTAACCGCCTTCGAGCACCGAAACAACGCGTCCCCGGCAGCGTTCCCGCGCCACGTCGATCAACTTCTGCGTGACCCACGCATAGTCGTCCTCGCCGAGATTGAGATTGCCGAGAGGGTCGGAACGGTGTCCGTCGAAGCCGGCGGAGATGATGATCAGGTCGGGCGAATGCTTGCGCAGAGCCGGGAGAATGACCGACTCGAACGCATCCCGGAATTGGGCGCCGCCATCGCCTGCCCGCAACGGGCAATTGACGATGTTGTCCGTCTCGCCGCGCTCGTTGATTCCGCCCGTGCCCGGAAACAACGGCATTTGATGGGTCGAGGCGTACATCATCGATGGCTGCGCCCAAAGGATCGCCTGCGTGCCATTGCCGTGATGCACATCGAAATCCACCACCGCGACGCGCTCGGCGCCGTGCGCGTCCCGCGCGTGAAACGCAGCCACCGCGGCGTTGTTGAAGAGGCAGAAGCCCATCGCTTTGGCGATTTCGGCATGATGGCCGGGCGGGCGGGCCGTGCAAAAGGCGTTGCTCGCGCGGCCCTGCATCACCTCGTCGACGGCGTAGATCGCGGCCCCGGCGGAACGCAGCGCCGCCTCCCAGCTGCCCGGCGAGACGATGGTGTCGCCATCGTCGAGCGCGATCAGGTCGGTCTTCGGCTGCCTTCTTTCGAGGAGATCGAGATAGGCCCTCGGGTGCGCGCGCGCCACCTGGTCCAGCGTCGCGAGCGGCGCCTCGACGGTGATGAGATTCTGAAAACGCGCGGAGGAGAGCGCCTGCTCGATGGCCTTGATCCGCTCCGGGCGCTCTGGGTGCCATTCTCCCGTGTCGTGGCGGAGAAAGGCGTCATGCGTGATTTGCAGGGTCGTCATCGAAGCGTCCTCAACCGGCCTGCTTGCTCACGAGAGCCTTCAGCGAAACCGGCGCCTTGCTGTCCTCGGGTACGAAGAAGTCCGGCGCGAGGTCCTCGCTGGGATCGATTCGGTAATGATCGAACTCGCGCCTGCCATTCTCCCAAAGAAGCGTGTCGTCGATGCAAAAATTCCCCGTGAATTCGCGGCTCGGCTTTGTGAGAATGACGTGCGCCGCATCCGCCAGGATCTCGGCCTTCCTGCTCGCGCGCATCAGCTTGTCGCCGCCGAGGAGATTGGCGACGGCCGCGGTTGCGATGGTGGTGCGCGGCCAGAGCGCGTTCACCGCGATACGGTCGCGCTTCAGCTCCGCCGACAAGCCCAGCACGAACAGGCTCATATTGTACTTCGCGACGGTGTAGGCGACGTGGGGCGCGAACCATTTCGGGTTGAGGTCGAGCGGCGGCGACAGCATGAGGATGTGAGGGTTCTCCGCCTGCTTGAGATAGGGGATGCAGGTCTTGGAGGCGAGGAACGTGCCGCGCCCGTTGATCTGATGCATCAGGTCGTAGCGCTTCATGTCGGTCTGCGCCGTGGGCGTCAGGCTGATCGCGCTCGCATTGTTGATGAGGATGTCGATGCCGCCGAAATGCTTCGCGGCTTGATCGGCCGCGGCCTGCACCTGATCCTCGAAGCGGATGTCGCATTGGATCGCGAGCGCCTTGCCGCCTTCCTGCTCGATCTCGGCGGCGGCGGTGTAGATGGTGCCGGGCAGCTTCGGGTGCGGATCGGAGGTCTTCGCCGCGATGACGATATTGGCGCCGTCCCTGGCCGCGCGCAGCGCGATTGCGAGCCCGATGCCGCGGCTGCCGCCCGTGATGAAGAGGGTTTTCTTATGGAGCGTTCCCATTCTCACTGCCTCTGTTTTTCTTGTGCCGTCACATGCCTCGGGCGGAATCGCCGCGACCGCCGCGTTTGGCGCCCCAAGCAGCGCGGGGCGTATTGTATGCCATTTTACTGTGCCGTGCGTTTGCTTTTCTGCAAAAACGCGAAGAAGGCCGTGGCGGCTTCGTTCGATTTCACGCACTCCAGAAAAAGAGCGCCCTCCTCCTGCATACGCTGCTTCAGCGCGGCCGTATCGCCACGAAGCAACCGGCGCGCGATCCGCAACGCTTCGCGCGGCTTCCCGGCCAGCGTTTGCGCCGCGTTCAGCGCTTCGCTCTCCAGCGCGTCGGGCGCGACGATACGATTGATGAGGCCGGCCTCCTTCGCCTGCTCCGCCGAGAAGGGCGCGCCCATCGCCAGAAGCTCGAACGCGCGCACATGGCCCATGACGCGCGGGCCGAGCAGGCTGGAGCCGGCTTCCGGCACGATGCCGAGATCGACGAAGGGCGTCTGGAACACGGCGCGCGGGCTCGCGAACGCGAGATCGCAATGGAACAGCAGCGTCGTGCCGATGCCGACGGCGGGGCCGTCCGCCGCCACGATCAGCGGCTTGTCGTAATTGGCGAGCGCCTTCAGGAACTCGAAGCCGTGCAGCACCGCGCCGCCCTGGCTCGCGGCGAGGAAGTCGGCGATGTCGTTGCCGGCGCAGAAGATGCCGGGCCGGCCGAGGATGACCGTCACCGCGACGCCGTCATCGGCGTTGGCCGCGTTGAGCGCGCCGGCGAGCGCCTCGTACATGGCGCCGGTCAGCGCGTTCTTCTTGTCCGCGCGGTTCAGCCGGAGGATCTGGACGGCGCCCTCGCGCTCGATCGCAACGTGCTCGCTCATGCTAGCGCCCTCCCAAAACGGCGTCGGCCTGGCCGATGGTTCTATGCCCGTGCAGGACAGCTTGCTTCAGCCCCGCCGTTTCGCCCATCAGGCTTTCGGCGAAGTGCCGCGCCTCGATAATATGGGCTTCCGCTCGATGGCCGTCAGCGCCCCGCGCGGCCGAAAGCGCGCCTTTTGCGAGGAAGACGCCGCCGGCGGCAAGGCCGAACAGACGCGCGAACGGCGTAGCCCCGGCAAGCGCCGCGCTGCGGTTTTCCGAAAGCTGGCGGACGAGCCAGTCGCTCGTCTCCTCCAGATCCGCGATGCTCGCCTCAAGGCGCCCGGCGGTTGCGCCGAAGGCCGGCTCGTTCGCCTGTCCGGCCGCGCGCGCCGTCTCCTTCAGCCCCGCGATGAAGCGCGCCAGCGTCTCGCCGCCGTTCGACGCGAGCTTGCGCGTGACGAGGTCGATGGCCTGGATGCCGTTCGTGCCCTCGTAGATCGGCGCGATGCGCGCGTCGCGGTAATGCTGCGCGGCGCCCGTCTCCTCGATGTAGCCCATGCCGCCATGCACCTGGATGCCTTCGGAGGCGACCTCGACGCCGATGTCGGTCGCGTATGCCTTGGCGACGGGCGTGAGCAGCGCGGCCTCGGCATAGGCGTGGCGGCGCTCGGCCTCGTCCGGCGCGTGATGCGCGATGTCCATCGCAACCGCCGTCGCATAACAGATCGCGCGCGCGGCGCTCGTTTTCGCCTTCATCGAGAGCAGCATGCGCTTCACGTCGGGGTGCTCGACGATCGCCACCGAACCATTCGGATCGCCGCCCTCCGCCGCGCCCTGCTTGCGATCCCGCGCATAGCCGAGCGCCTGCTGAAACCCGCGCTCCGCGATGCCGGCGCCCTGCGCGCCGACGCCGATGCGCGCCTCGATCATCATGGTGAACATCGCCTTGAGGCCGCCATTCGGCTCGCCGACCAGCCAGCCCGTGGCGCCGCCCTTGTCGCCATAGTTCAGCACAGCCGTCGGGCTGCCGTTGATGCCGAGCTTGTGTTCGAGCTTCGCGCAGGCCACGTCGTTCAGCGCGCCGAGCGAGCCGTCGCCGTTCACGAGGCGCTTCGGGATGAGGAACAGCGACAGGCCCTTCGTCCCCGCCGGAGCATCGGGTAGCCTCGCGAGCGCCATGTGGACGATGTTCTCCGTCATCGGATGCTCGCCATAGGTGATGAAGATCTTCGAGCCCGTGATCTTGTAACTGCCGTCGCCTGCGGGGATCGCGCGCGTCTTCATGAAGCGCAGGTCCGAGCCCGCCTGCGGCTCGGTGAGCTGCATCGAGCCGGTCCATTCGCCCGTCACGAGCTTCGGCAGGTATGTGCGCTGCAACTCCGGCGAGCCATGCGCGATGATGGCGTTCACGCCGGCCTGCGTCAGCATCGGACACAGCCCATAGGCCATGTTGGCGCCGTTCCAAATCTCGGTCAGCGCCAGCGACAGCGCATAAGGCAGCCCCTGCCCGCCAAATTCGCGCGGAACCGCCACGCTGCCCCAGCCGCCCTCGACCCATTTGCGATACGCCTCGGCCACGCCGTCCGGCATCACGACCGCGCCATCCACGAGCCGCGCGCCCTGTTCGTCGCTCGCCCGGTTCGTCGGCGCGATCTCCTCATTCGCAAAGCGCGCCGCCTCTTCCAGGATCGCCATCGCCGTGTCCATGTCGAGGTCCTCGAACAGGCCGCGCTCGATCAGCTGAGGCAATCCGGCGATGTGATTGAGCGTAAACGCGATGTCCGCGACGGGCGCGCGATAGGTCATCGATCCTCCGAGGCTGCGCCGCCCGCCGGGGCATGCGGGCGGGGGGCGTATCCGGTTGCGGGCGAAGCGCTACAGTAATCCACAATGCGCCCGCGCGAAATATGGATTGTTTGGAGGGCGCCAATAAGCCAAAGGCATGCGCCCCTCACCCTCGTGTGCTATAGCTGTGCAGTGAAAGTATTTGCTTTAGGGGATTGCGATGCGGTGGGTTGCGGCATTGGCGGCGCTGGTTCTCTCGCTGGCGGCGGCGCGGGCGGAGGAGCCGGCCAAGGGCTGGCTCGGCGTCGAGCTTCGGGATGTGACGAAGGAAGAGGCGGACGCGCTCGGCTGGGAAGGCCCGCGCGGCGCGAAGGCGGTCAAGCCCGCGCCCGGCGGACCGGCGGAGAAGGCGGGGCTTCTGCCCGGCGACATCCTGCTTTCGGCCGATGGCGTGGAAATAGACAACGTGGCGGGCTTTGTCGCGACGGAGAGCGGAAAGGCGCCGGGCGCGGAAATCAAGCTTCGGCTGCTGCGCGGCGGCAAGGAAAAGCGGCTCGCCGCGACGCTCGGCGCCCGGCCGGTGGAGGTGGCGCGCCCGGCGTCGAAGGACGCGCCGATCCTGCGGCTCGACACGGGCGGGCATATGGCGCCGATCCGGGGCCTCGCCTTCACGCCCGACGGCAAGTTTATCGTCTCGGCAAGCAACGACAAGGTTATCCGCGTCTGGGATTGGCGCGCGGGCAAGACGGTGCGCACAATCCTCGGGCAATCCGGGCCGGGCAGCGAGGGCACGATCTACGCCATGGCGCTGTCGCCCGACGGGCGCTGGCTCGCGGTTGGGGGCTGGACGCCAGATAACGAGGTCCGCCTCTACGACTTCGCCAGCGGGGAGATGAAGGCGCTGCTGAAGGGGCATACAAACGTTGTGATGGGCCTCGCCTTCTCGCCCGACGGCAAGACGCTGATCTCGGGCAGCGCGGATCGCAGCGCCATCCTTTGGGATGTCGAGACGCAGACGCTCCTGCATCGGCTCGAAGGCCATCGCGCCCAAATCTATGCCGTGGGCTTCACGCCCGACGGCGCGCGGGCCGTGACGGGAAGCTTGGACACAACGCTCCGGCTTTGGAGCGTGGCCGATGGCGCGCTCATTAAGGAAATGCCGGGACATGGCGGCAAGGTGATCTCGCTCGCGGTCTCGCCCCGCGACGGCGCCATCGCCAGCGGCGACTGGAGCGGCGAAATCCGCCTCTGGGATGGAAAGACTGGCGCTCTGAAGAAGGTTTTCGCCAACCAGGGCGGTTCTGTGGGCGCGCTTCGCTTTTCTCCCGACGGACGCCTTCTGCTCTCGACCTGCGGCCAAAACTGCGGCGGTAAATTCGGGAGCCATATCTATGACGCCGCATCCGGCAAGGAGCTGATCGCCTATGCGAAGCACGACAATACCGTGGTCGCGAGCGCCTTCTCGCCCGATGGCGGGCTCGTCGCGACCGGCGGCGGCAACAACAAGGAGATCCATGTCTGGGACCCGAAGACCGGCGAGACGAAAGCGGTGCTGAAAGGCGCCGGAAGGCCGGGCTGGGCCGTGGGCTTCTCCGCCGATGGGCGCAGCATCGCCTGGGGCACTACGCCTGACCTAAAATCACATCCAGCGTTATCAACGAGCCCTTTGGAGCAGTTGCTGCGCCTGCCTTCGCCCGGCGAAACGCTGTCCCCGCCCGAGGCCGTGAAAAGCGCCGAAGGCTGGGTCCGGGCCAAGGCGAGCTTTGGCGCCTTGGCGTTGCAGCATCGCAAGGGCGGCGCCTATGGCTACGACGCCATCCTCGATGTCTTGAAGGATGGCAAGGCCTCGGGCGTCTCCATCGAGCGCGGGCCCACGGATGGCTACGATCATCGATCGTATAGCTTCACGCCCGATGGCAAGACGATCGTCTCGGGCGGCGCCGGCGGCGTGGTCGCCGCCTATGGCCTCGACGGCAAAAAGATCGGCGATTTCGCCGGCCATGAGGGCGATGTCTGGGCCGTCGCGCCTTCGCCCGATGGCCGGTATCTCGTCTCCGGCTCGGCCGACCAGACCGTGCGGCTGTGGAATGCGCGGACGCGCGAGTTGCTCGTCACCATCTTTCGCGGCGACGACGGCGAATGGGTGATGTGGACGCCGCAGGGCTATTACACGGGCTCGCCCGGCGCGGATAAGATCGTGGGCTGGCAGATCAATCGCGGGCCGGACAAGGCCGCCGATTACGTCAGCGCCGAGCAGCTCCGCAAGCACCTGAACCGGCCCGACATCGTGGCGAAGGCCATCCAGCTCGCCTCCGCCGAGGAGGCCGTGCGCACGTCCTACGGCACGGAGTTCAAGCTGTCCGACCTCTTGGCGCGGCCGGCGCCGCATCTGCGCGTGCTCTCGCCCGAGGCGGGCGCCACGGTGAAAACCTCCGCCGGAATCAACGTGAAGATCGCGCTCGCCGCCACGCCCGACCCCGTGACGCGCATCCGCATCCAGGTGAACGGCCGCCAGCTCGACGATTTCCTGCCCGAGGACGGCGCGAGCTTCGCGGCGGGCGATCATCTGTTCCCCGTGCCGCTCGCGAAGGGCCAGAACACAGTCGTCGTGACGGCGCTGAACGAAATCGGCTGGTCGAAAGTGCAGGACGGGACGGTGACGGTCGCGAACGAGACGGCGGGCGATCTCGACCGGCGCGGCACGCTCTACATCCTCGCCATCGGCGTCACGAAATATCCCGGCGTGGCCAATCTTTGCAGACCAAAGGACACTTGCGACCTTGATTATACCGGCGCCGACGCCAGCGCGTTCGCGGATGCGATGAGCGCGCGGCTCGGGCCGCTGCACGACAAGGTGGTGCGCCGCGTGCTGGAGAATGGCGGCGCGGCGGACGACGCGCCCACCGCCGCCAACATTATCGACGCGCTGGGCGTGCTGCGCGACGCAGGCCCCACCGACACGGTCGCCGTGTTTCTCGCGGGCCACGGCGTGAACGACGGGCCGAACTACCGCTTCGTCTCCACCGACGCCGCCACCGCCGCGAATGGCGCGCTGAAGCCGTCCTCGGTCGTGCCGTGGTACGCCATCGAGGAGGCCATCGACGGCGCGAAGGGGCGGCGGCTCCTGTTCATCGACACCTGCCATTCGGCGGGCGCGTATAACCAGCGGCTGGGCAATGCCGCGTATTACGCCAATATCCTCGCTTATTCGTCGGCGCGCTGGGACCAGTTCGCGCTGGAGAGCCCGGAGTTCAAGCACGGGCTGTTCACTTATGCGCTGGTAGAGGGGCTGGGCGGCGCGGCGGACGCGAACCATGACGGGCGCGTGGACACCGCCGAGCTGGCGGAGTATCTGCGCAAACGCGTGCCCGAGCTGGCGGCGAAGCTCCAGGGCGAGCAGGAGCCGCAATTCTTCAAGGGCCGCGACGCGGAGGTTTACCCCATCGCGGCGCTGCATTAAACCAACTCAACGTCGTTCACTCGACAAGCTCAGCGACTGTCTTGGCTGTCAAGCGGGTTGCCATGGTTTTTGGTCTCTCAGGATGGCGTTGAGGATCGTGAGGAGCTTTCTCGCGACCGCGACGAGAGCGGCTTTCTTGGGTTTGCCGGCTGCGGCAAGCCGGTCATAGAAGGTTTTCAGGATGGGGTTGAACCTTGCCGCGACCATGGCCGACATGAACAGGGCTGCGCGCACGTCCGCTCTGCCTCCCGCGATGAAGCTCTTGCCCCGCCATTGTCCGGACTGGCGGGTGAAGGGGCAAAGGCCGGCCAGCGAGGCGATCTCCCTGCGCGTCAAGGCGCCAAGCTCGGGCAGTTCCGCCATGAGAGTGCGCGCGGTGGTTGGGCCGACGCCGGGGACGGAGGTCAGAAGCTCTTCGTTCGCTCTCCACAAAGGCGAAGCCTTTACGGCGGCGTCGATATCGCCATTGAGGCTTGAGAGCTCCTTCTCCAAGGCTTTCAAGAGCCGTTCGATGCTTTTGCGCAGGCGCTTGGCGGGAGCGCGGCCAAGCCTTTGTTTTTCGGCGACGATCATGTCGACGATTTGCCGGCGCCGGCCGACGAGATCGGCGAGGAGTTGGGTTTCGGCATCGGCGAGGGGGCGGATGGCGGGTCTTGCTGCTTCGGCAAAGCGCGCGATGACGGCGGCGTCGATGGGATCGGTTTTCGCTCTTTTGCCGAGCGCGTGGGCGAAGGCCCGGATCTGGGCGGGATTAACAACGGCGACCGCCAGACCGGCCGCCGCCAGGGCTGCCGCCACAACGGTTTCGAAGCCGCCCGTGGCCTCCAAGGCAATGGTGACAGGGGTTACAGCCGCGAGTTTGGCGCAGAGGCTGTTCAGGCCTATTGCGTTGCGTTCGACCGTGAACCCTTCTCCCGACGGCCAAAGCGCCACATCGAGCTTATCCTTCGAGACATCGATCCCCACAAAAACAGGCTGCACGATTGTTTCCATCTCTACCCTTCCTTGTCTAAACGGGCTCGCTTTGCGGCCCAGGCGACTGTGCGGGTTCAATGGACTTGCGGCGGAGGACCCATGCTGAGCTGCGGACTTTTTCGTCCAAGGATGAGGCGGTCTCTCCGCCGCCACCGCATCGGCAACAGGCCTCGCCAATGCGGCAGTTTTGAAGTTACAAGGATGAGGACGCGCGATTCCAACGGCTTCGACCTCATGGCAAGCCTGTCGAACCATGGAGGGACGCGTCGCAAATCCTTATCGTTCGGGTTTTTCGAACCGTAAGGCGGCGGCCGAATTTCGTACCGCCGCGTCATGGTTAAAATCGGCGGAGGTTAACGGCCGGAGAGGCGATGTCTTTCGCGCGGATTTCCCTACGAATCTCTACAAAAAACGCAAAAAAGTCGAATCCGGCGCGAAAAAAGCGAGTCGGAAATCCTAGTTAACGGTTATATAGTTGCGCATATTAACGATAAAACCTAACCCTGGATTGCCGGCGCGCACTCCGCAACCGATGCGGATCGCGCCCTGGGAGCGAGAATACGCTAGCAAAACCAATGCGATAGCAGAGTTTAAGGCTTCCGGAAGGCGCTTTCGGCTATACTGTAAATAATAAGGGAAAAGAGGCGAAAACCCGCGCGTTGGCGTAACCTAAATCCGAGGCGCCAAGGTTGACGAAGGCTTAACAGCGGCGAACGCAGCGGACCGGGAAGGGCATGATCGTCAAGGCCGGCAGGGCGTCGATTGCGGAAGCCGCGCGCATCGTCCGGGCGGGCGGCCTCGTCGCGTTCCCGACCGAGACGGTGTACGGGCTCGGCGCGGATGCGACGCAAGGGCAGGCCGTGGCGCGCATTTTCGAGGCGAAGGGCCGGCCGCGCTTCAATCCGCTGATCGTCCATGTCGCGGACCTCGCCGCCGCGCGCGATCTGGCGGAGTTCGGCGAGGACGCGCTGGCGCTCGCGCGCCGCTTCTGGCCGGGGCCGCTCACGCTCGTCCTGCCGCGCGCGGCGCACGCCCGAGTCGGCGAGCTTGTGACGGCGGGGCTCGACACCATCGCCATCCGCGTTCCGGCGCACCCCGTGGCGCGCGCGCTGATCGCGGCGGCGGGCGTTCCCATCGCGGCGCCGAGCGCGAACAAATCCGGCCGCGTCAGCCCGACCCGCGCGGAGCACGTGGCCGACGATTTCGGCGGCGAGACCCTCATGATCCTCGATGGCGGCGGCGCGGAGGCCGGCCTCGAATCGACCATCGTCGCGCTTGCGCCGCGGCCTACGCTTCTGCGCCCCGGCGCGGCCCCGCGCGCGGACATCGAGGCGGTTCTGGGCCGCCCGCTTGCCGATCCCCCGTCGGGCAAAGTGCAGTCGCCGGGCCAGCTCCTGAGCCATTACGCGCCCAGCGCCGCGCTGCGCCTCGACGCGGCGGGCGCCTTGCCCGGCGAGGCGCTGCTCGCGTTTGGGCCGCAAGCGCCGCAAGACGCGCTCAATCTCAGCCCCACGGGCGATTTGCGCGAGGCGGCGGCCAACCTCTTCGCGTATCTGCGCGCGCTCGACGCGGAGCGCCCCTCGCGGATCGCCGTCATGCCGATCCCCGCTGTCGGCCTCGGAGAAGCCATCGACGACCGGCTGCGCCGCGCCGCCGCTCCGAGACCTTGAACGCGCCTTCGCGAACGCGATTACCCTGGCGTTTCCGCTAATTCCAGTCATGACCGCCCTTGAGGCGGTCATCCAGAAATTTCAGTTTGTTCACTGGATGGCCGGGTCAAGCCCGGCCAAGACCTCGGGGGCGAGTTCGCGCCGCCCGCTCGTTGCCCTTCGCATTTGAGCGAAATCGCGCTTTTTTTGCTTGAATTAGGGCGGCCGCCATGCACATACCCCCCTTGTTCGCATCTGGATAACTGCTGCTCGACGGAACCGACGCCATGAAACACGAATCCGGGCTCAAGACGACCCTGCTCGCGCAGGAAATCGAGCATATCGACATCGCCTCATTCGACGCGCGCCCCATCGTAAAATCGATGAGCGCCATGTCCTTCACCTCGCGCGACCTCGCCAGCGCGGCCGAGATCTTCAACGCCATGCTGAAGGACGACAGCTGCTCGATCATCCTCACGCTGGCCGGCTCCACGTCGGCGGGCGGCTGCATGAAGCTCTATGCGGACCTCATCCGATACAACATGGTGGACGCCGTCGTCGCGACGGGCGCCTCCATCGTGGACATGGACTTCTTCGAGGCGCTGGGCTTCAAGCATTACCGGGGCAGCCCTTTCGCCGACGACCGGACCTTGCGCGATCTCTTCATCGACCGGATCTACGACACCTATATCGATGAGGAGTCGCTGAAGTCCTGCGACTTCACGATCTGCGAAATCGCCAACCGCCTTCAGCCGCGCCCCTACAGCTCGCGCGAGTTCATCCGCGAGATGGGCCGCTGGCTCGCCGAAGGCAATGCGAAGAAGCCGAATTCGCTCGTTCAGCTCGCCTATGAGAAGGACGTGCCGATTTTCTGTCCGGCTTTCACCGATTCATCCGCGGGCTTCGGTCTGGTCAAGCATCAGGCGGACAGACCCGAGAGCCACCTCACCATCGATTCCATCCGGGATTTCCGCGAAGTCACCGACATCAAGATCGCGGCGGGCACGACGGGCCTTCTCATGATCGGCGGCGGCGTGCCGAAGAACTTCGCGCAGGACACCGTGGTTTGCGCGGAAGTGCTGGGCCGCGAGGTCGACATGCACAAATATGCGATCCAGATCACGGTCGCCGATGTGCGGGACGGCGCATGTTCGAGTTCGACGCTGAAGGAGGCTTGCTCCTGGGGCAAGGTCGACACCGCGCATGAGCAGATGGTCTTCGCCGAGGCGACATCGGTCTTGCCGCTCCTTGCGAGCGACGCCTACCACCAGGGCCATTGGCGCAACAGGAAGCATCGCGGCTGGTCGAAGCTGTTCGCGCGATCCTGAACGGAAGGGGCGCCGCCCCTTCCCCTCGACCCCGGAAAGGTCAACCGGCGGAACCATACAATCCGGAGTTTTCCTCAATACTTCGATTCGCGGTTTTGCAAGAAGGCGCCCTTCCGGGATGACGATGGCGAAAACTCCGCGGAATTAAACGGGACAGGCGTCGGTCGAAGCCCGGCCATGACAACCGTGTGGCTCACCTGGAGGGCGCCGGCATAAAGACGCAAGGCGCGCTGTTCCAGCTCAAGTTTTCAGGCGACGCATAGACTCAACTGCCTGTTATAGGATTAGTCCTCTAGGCTTCAAACTTATGGCGACGTGGAAGCAGCGGATGCCTGAACTTACCTTCTGGTTCGAGTTTGCGTCGACCTACAGCTATCTGTCGGCGATGCGCATCGAGGATCTGGCGAAAAAGGCGAACGCGCGGCTTGTTTGGAAGCCGTTTTTGCTCGGCCCCATCTTCAAGGCGCAGGGCTGGGATACCTCGCCCTTCAATCTCTACCCCGCCAAGGGCCGATACATGATACGCGACATGGAGCGCATCGCGTCCGCGCGCGGCCTCGCTTTCCATTTGCCAAAGCCATTTCCCCAGAACGGCGTGACGGCCGCGCGCCTCGCGATTGCGGGGCTTGAGGAAGGTTGGACGCCGGCTTTCGTGAAGGCGGTGTACACGTTCGAGTTCGCCGATGGCCGGAATATCGCGGATCGCGCCGTGCTGGCGGATGCGCTTGAGGCGGCCGGCGCCGCCGTCGAGCAGGCCTTCGCCCGCGCCGAAACCGAGGTCGTCAAACAGGCGCTACGGTCGAATACCGGGGAAGCTCAGTCGAAAGGGCTATTCGGCGCCCCGAGTTTTACAACCGAAATTGGTGAAATGTTCTGGGGAGATGACCGTTTGGAGCAAGCATTTTCATGGAGCGGGAGATAAACGCATCGCTACTCTTGCAGTCTCATAAAACTGCTCTAGTGTGTTGCGCGATCCTAAGATGGGATCGATACGGATCTTTTCAGGAGACATGAATTTCATGCGCATTCTTTTAACAGTCGCCGTTGCGGCGTCGCTTGCGGCCGGCACGATGTCCGCGCTCGCTCAAACCCCTCCCGCCAAGCCGGCGGCTTGCAAGACTCTCAAGGAAGAGGCCGCTTGCACGGCCCGCACCGACTGCACCTGGGCTGCCCCGACTGGCGCGCAAAAGACCGGCAAGTGCAAAACCGCTCCCAAAAAGAAAAGCTAGTAGCCTGTCGATCGCTTGATGGCTGCTCACTTGACGGCCATCAAGCCCTCTCTCAATTGGCCAAGGAGAAGGCCCAGGAGAAATCGCCCTGCTAAATGTCCAGGTTCGCGACCGAATGCGCGTTCTGCTGGATGAACTCGCGGCGCGGTTCGACGACGTCGCCCATGAGCTTCGAGAAAATCTCGTCGGCGTCGTTCAATTCGCCCAGCTTCACCTGAAGGAGCGTGCGGACATTGGGATCGAGCGTGGTCTCGCGAAGCTGCCCAGGGTTCATCTCGCCCAGTCCTTTGTAGCGCTGCATGGTCAGGCCCGCGCGCCCCGCCGCGAACACTGCGTTGAGCAGGCTGCGTGGCCCGAAAACCGGGGTTTCCGCGCCTTTCCGCTCCAGCGCGACCTTGCCGCGGAACAGCTCCGAGAACTCGGCATAATAGCCGTGGAGCTTGCGCGCGTCGGCGGATTGGATAAGCGCCCAATCGATGCTGTGCGCCTCCCGCACGCCGCGCACCTCGCGCGCGAAAACGAAGCCGCCGTCGTCGCTGGGGTCGAAACTCCAGCCCTGCTCCGTCTCCTCTGATAGCGCCTTGAGCCGCTCCACCACGGTGGCGGCGAGGCGTTCCGCCTCCGCCTCATCGTCGGCGAGCTTCGGATTGAGGAGCCCGGCGATGGCCGCCTGCTCCGCGACGGTGCGGTCGTACCGCATGTGCAGCGCATCCATCACCTGCGCGAAAGACCGCGCCCTCTCGACCGAGGCGCGCAAATCGCGGCCCGTGCGCCGTTCGCCGCTCTCCGATATGAGAACCGCGCCCTCCAGCCCGCCGTCGATCAGGAAATCCTCGAAGGCGCGCTGGTCCTTGAGATAGTTTTCCGAGCTGCCGCGCTTCACTTTATAGAGCGGCGGCTGTGCGATGTAGATATGCCCCGACTCGAGGAGCGCGGGCATCTGGCGGAAGAAGAAGGTCAAAAGCAGCGTGCGGATGTGGGCGCCGTCCACGTCGGCGTCCGTCATGATGATGATGCGGTGATAGCGCAGCTTCGCGATGTCGAAGTCGTCGCGGCCTATGCCGGTGCCAAGCGCGGTGATCAGCGTGCCGATTTCCTGGCTTCCGAGCATTTTGTCGAAGCGCGCGCGCTCCACGTTCAGGATCTTGCCGCGCAAGGGGAGCACGGCCTGATTGGAGCGGTCGCGGCCCTGCTTGGCCGAGCCGCCCGCGCTGTCGCCCTCGACGAGGAAGAGTTCGGACTTGGCGGGGTCGCGTTCCGCGCAGTCGGCGAGCTTGCCGGGCAGGTTCGCAACGTCGAGCACGCCCTTGCGCCGCGTGAGTTCGCGCGCCTTGCGGGCGGCTTCGCGCGCGGCGGCGGCCTCGGCGACCTTCAGGATCACGAGCTTGCTTTCGACTGGGTGCTCTTCGAACCAGGCGCCAAGCGTCTCCGTCATTGCGCCTTCCACGGCGGGGCGCACTTCCGAGGAAACGAGCTTGTCCTTGGTCTGGCTCGAAAATTTCGGGTCCGCCACCTTTACGGAGAGCACGCAGGTCAAGCCTTCGCGCGCGTCGTCGCCCGTGAGTTGCACCTTTTCCTTCTTCGCGATGCCCGTGGACGTGGCGAAGGTGTTGATGGTGCGCGTCAGCGCGGCGCGGAAGCCCGCGAGATGCGTGCCGCCGTCGCGCTGCGGAATGTTGTTCGTGAAGCAGAAGACGCTTTCGTGATAGCCGTCGTTCCACCACAGCGCCGCCTCGACGGCCACGCCCTCGCGCTCGGTCTTGATGAAAATCGGCTCCGCGAAAAGCGGCGTGCGCGCGCGGTCGAGATATTCGACGAAAGCCTTCAAGCCGCCTTCATATTTGAACTCGCTTTTCGCCGGTTCCACGCCGCGCAGATCGGAAAGAACGATGTTCACGCCCGAATTGAGGAAAGCGAGCTCGCGCAGGCGGTGCTCCAGCGTCGCGTAGTCGAACTCCACCATTGTGAAGGTTGCCTGGCTCGGCGTGAAGGTCACGCGGGTGCCCGATTTGCCAGGGGTCTTGGCGACCACTTTCAGCGGCGCTTCGGGGACGCCGTCGGCGAACGCCATGAAATGCTCGGCGCCGGCGCGCCAGACGGTCAGCTCAAGCCGCGTCGACAGCGCGTTCACCACGGACACGCCGACGCCGTGCAGGCCGCCCGACACCTTGTAGGAATTCTGGTCGAACTTTCCGCCCGCATGGAGCTGGGTCATGATCACTTCGGCGGCGGAAACGCCTTCCTCGGCATGGATTTCCGTCGGGATGCCGCGCCCGTTATCTTCCACCGTCACCGAGCCGTCGGCGTTCAGCGCGACCGTGACAAGATTGGCGTAGCCCCCGAGCGCTTCGTCGATGGCGTTATCGACGACCTCGTAGACCATGTGATGAAGGCCGGAGCCGTCGTCGGTGTCCCCGATATACATGCCGGGGCGCTTGCGCACGGCGTCGAGGCCCTTCAGGACCTTGATGCTGTCCGCGCCGTAGGCTTCCGCCGCTTCTTCCAAGCGTCTTGCTGCGTCCATAAATGCACACCTGATTGCGGGCCGTCCGCACGGCTCTTTGTATTCTATTATTTAGTGTTCCAAAGCGGATTCTGCATCGCTTTCGGGCATGATAGCCCCGTTTGACACAAGAAAAAGCTGCGTTTCCGTGACATTCTTAAGGGGCGTAAAGATGTCCGCATCCGTTCCCGTCATCCACACCTGCGCGTTGAGCCCGGCGAGCCGCGAGAACAGCGCGAGTTTACGGCCAAGGTCGAGGTGCGCCGCGATTTCGTCGAGCAGAATGACTGGCGACACGCCGCCGGAGACCTTCCTGACGAGGCGCGCCTGGGCCAGCGCGAGCCCGATGAGAAGCGCCTTCTGTTCGCCTGTCGAGCACATTTTTGCAGGGCTGTGCTTCGGCCCGTGGCCGACATCGAGATCGCTGCGATGGGGGCCGGCGAGCGTGCGGCCCGCGGCGCGGTCGCGATCGCGGCCCTGCGCCAGCACGCGGCGATAGGAATCGGTCAGCGTGGTTTCATCCGCCTTAACTGCTTGCTCCTCCAAGTCGCCTTGAAGCGTAAGCGCGGCCCAGGGAAAGAGCGAATTGGGATCGCGGTCGCGCTCGGCCGCGATTTCGGCGCCGAGGCTTTGAACGGAGTGGGCGCGGGCGGCGGCAATGGCGGCGGCGGCTTCGGCCATCTGCGCTTCGATGGCGTCCAGAAGCCCCGCCGGGCTGAAGGTTTCGAGCGCCTTGTTGCGCTGGCGCATGGCGCGGTCGAACGCCGCGGCGGCCGTGGCGTAGTCCGGGTCGATGCTGAGGGCGAGCCGGTCGAGGAAGCGGCGGCGCTCGCTGGCGGGGCCGGTGAACAGGCCATCCATGGCGGGGGTGAGCCACAGCATGCGGATGCGAGCCAGCGCGCCCGACCCTTTGGCAAGGGCGCGATCTATTTTTACGATGCGCGCGGCGCGGGCGCTGACGAGGCCATCCGGCGAAGGCTGGACCCCGGTGCCGATCTCGATCTCTTCGTCTGCGATGCGCATCCGGGCGGCGATGGCCCAGCCGCCGGGTCCGCCGCTTCGGGCAAGTTCGGCGAACGGGAGCGAGCGGAGCCCGCGCCCCGCGGTCAGCAGCGACACTGCTTCAAGGCAGTTCGTCTTGCCCGCGCCGTTGGCGCCCGTCAGCACGACCGCGCCCGGCCCTGGCGCAACGCTCGCCGCGCGGTAGTTCCGAAAGTCGGTGAGCGTCAGCTTGCCGATCCAAATGCGGCGCGATGGCTTGAGGTCCTGCGGCGGGGATTGCACTCTTTTGAATTGGACCTGGGGCTAGACGCGCATCGGCATGAGCACGTAGAGCGCCGTGGCGTCGCTCTCGTCCGAAATGAGCGTCGGCGACGAGCCGTCCGCCAGCTTGAACAACGCCTGCGGGCCGTCGATCTGCGCGGTGATGTCGAGAAGGTAGCGCGCGTTGAAGCCGATTTCGATGGGCTCGTTGCGGTAGTCGGCGGAGATTTCTTCGGTCGCGGACCCCGATTCGGGGTTGCTGGCGGAAACCACGACGCGGCCTTCGCTCGCCTGAAGCTTCACGGCGCGGCCCTTCTCCGAGGAGAGCGTCGAGACGCGGTCCACGGCCTTGACCAAATCCGCATTTTCGAGCAGCAGGAGCTTCTTGTTGGCGGCGGGGATGACCCTCGCATAGTCCGGAAAGGAGCCGTCGATCAGTTTAGAGGTGAGAACGACGGTCCCGACCGTGAAGCGGATCTTCGCTTGGCTGAGCGCGACTTCAACCGGCGCGGTATCGGTTTCAAGAAGCTTGATGACCTCGCCGACAGCTTTTTTCGGCACGATCACGCCCGGCATTGCCTCGGCGCCGGCGGGGCATTCGGTCTGCACCTGGGCGAGCCTGTGGCCGTCCGTCGCCACGGCGCGCAGTTTCATGCCGCCCTCGCTCTCGACGGCATGCAGGTAAATCCCGTTGAGATAGTAGCGTGTTTCTTCGGTCGAGATGGCGAAGCGGGCCTTCTCGAACAGGCGCTTCAGCTCGCTGCTTTCAACCGTGAAACGGGTCGGCGTTTCCGTCTGTCCCATGTCCGGGAAGTCGTCCGCGGGCAGGATCGCAAGTTCGAAGCTCGCGCGCCCGGCCGCGACCTTCAGCCGGCCTTCGCCGCCTTTGCGCTCGATTTTGATCTCGGCGCCTTCGGGGAGCTTGCGCACGATGTCGTGGAGCGTATGCGCGGGCGCCGTGACGGCGCCGGGCGTCTCGACCTTGGCGGGCACGCTTTCGATCGCCTCCATGTCAAGGTCGGTCGCCTTGAACGTCAGGCTTCCGTCGCCTTCGGCGCCAATCAGGATATTGCTGAGAATCGGGATGGTGTTGCGCCGCTCAACTATGCCCGTGATATGGCCGAGGGCGCGAACCATCGCATTCCGGTCGACAACAAAGCGCATATGACTGATACCCGGCTTCTCTGCGGCGTTATGTTTTGCTAAAGAAGTTCCCCCGAATGCTCTTGTCAACCCCGCTGGGTTGGCAAGAGGAGCGGCTCTCTCCTTAAATCGCCCCGTCCTTCAGCATGCGCGCCAGCGAATCGAGTTCCTCCTTCAGCGTTCCGTCGTTCTGCTTCAGCGACTCGATCTTGCGGATGGCGTGGAGCACGGTGGTGTGATCGCGTCCGCCGAAGCGCCTTCCGATCTCCGGCAGAGAGCGGGATGTGAGGGTTTTGGCGAGGTACATGCCGATTTGACGCGGGCGCACGATGGACTGATTCCGGCGGCTCGACAGAAGATCGCCCCGCTGGACGCCGTAGTGCTTCGCGACGATGCGAAGAATGTCGTCGATCTTGACGCGCTTCGGCTCTTTCGACCGGATCAGGTCGCCGATCGTGGTTTCTGCGGCGTCGATGGTGATTCGCTCGCCCGTCAGCTGGTAGGTCGCGTGAAGGCGGGTGATCGCGCCTTCGAGCTCGCGGCCATTTTCGGTGAGCTGCGTCGCGAGATATTCGAGAACGTCGGCGGGAACCTCGAACCCGTTGGACGCCGCGATCTTCTCGGCCGCGCGTTTCTGCAAGATTTCTCAGGCGGAGGTCGTGATCGAGCGTCGATAATTCCGCGACGAGCCCGCCCGACAGGCGGGAGCGCATCCTGGCGTCGAAGCTTTCAAGAAGAAGCGGGGCGCAATCGGCCGCCACGACGACCTGTTTGCCGCCGTCGATCAGCGAATTGAGCGTGTGGCAGAACTCCTGCTGAAAGGTGCGCCCCTGGAGGAACTCCATGTCGTCGATGAGCAGAAGATCGATGGTGCGCAGCTTTTCCTTGAAAGCCGGCGCGTCGCGGGTCTGCAAAGCTTCCGCGAAGCTGTACATGAACCGCTCCGCCGTCAGATAAAGCACCTTGGCGTTGGGATTGCGCTGCTTCATCTCCCACGCAATCGCATGCAGGAGGTGGGTCTTGCCCATGCCGACGCGCGCGTGAACGTAGAGCGGATTATATTTCAGGGGTTGATCGGGCGGGCTTTCGGCGACCTGGAGCGCCGCGGCGTGCGCGAGCCGATTTGGCGCCCCGACCACGAAGGAATGGAACGTATAACGCGGGTCGAGCGGCGACCCTTCGAACCCATCGAGGCCGGTTCTGCCGTCGCGCGCGGCCTGGTTCACCACGCGGAGCGAAATTGGAGCGGCGGAGACGGCTTGCGGCCTGGACGCCGACGCGTTCGCCACAGGGGCCGGCTTCAGCTTCTCGACCGGCGCGAGATGCGGCTGACGGACGCGGAACTCCAGCCTGGCGACGCCGGCGAGCTCCGTATTGCAGCAAGCCAAAAGCTTGTCGGAGTAATGGGATTGCAGCCAGTTCCGCAAAAACTTCGTTGGAACCGAGACGTGCACGACGCGCCCGTCATAGCTGTCCAGTTCGACCCTTCCAAACCAGCTTGTAAAAACGTCTTCGCCAACTTCGGCCCGAAGACGGCTTTGGATACGGCGCCACTTGTGTTCAATCGAAGTTGTCGAGAGGTCCAAAGCTTCCATTTTAAAATTCCTCGCGCCTGGTGGGCCGTCAACGTGCCATCGGACAAAAGTCTTATGCTGCGGCAATGCAGGCGCTACGCCGCCATCGCTAAGCGAGGCGCCTGCTTCTTCGCAACATCCAGCGGCCCGGCGCCGCTGGAGAGGACGGGGGCCAGCAACCCGCCCGAGGCCTTGCTTTCGGACCCGCGCGTGCGTGTTTCCGGCGTCAGGCTCATGGGACGCTCGGCGTCCGGGCAAGGCTGGGCGGCGGTGGCCGGCGCAAACACGCCATCCGCAAGATCCGATGCCAAGTTCTGGAATTCTCTCGATGCGAGATACGCCTTCCATGGGATGGAAGGGTGCTCCGCCCTGCAGACTTCGCGGCGCTGCTTGGCGCCGCCGCGCTCGAAAGAGCCGTGGACTTGATCGAACAAAACCGGACGCATATGGGGCGTCACCGGCAACTTCCACATATAACAACACGCCAATTGCGGCATAGCCGCCCTACATTCATTTCGCATTCGCCATCCTCCTGCCCAATGCCTTGCGGACAGAAAGGTGAACCGCCCCATAGCCTTGGCGCGCACCATCCATCCATCGTTTGACCATGGACATCATGCCCGCGCGCAGGGGCCACCCTACAAACGGGCTTGGTACGCATTACACGGTTTACAAATCAGGAGGGGATAACTCCCCGTTCGGAAGGCCAACCATACAAAGGCCATTCATCGGACGCAAGAGAGGAGGAAGCGTAGGGTGAGCTGTGCGGCATTTGCAATCTCTTAACGGGGGAGATTGCGGCAAGCGCCAATTTTAGCGGTAAGATCTTGAGAAAATTAACGTTTTATTAATAAGTTTTATGGCCACAACCCCAACAGGAAGCGGCTTCCGGCTACGGCTTTTGGTTGCCGAATTTTATTGACCTTGGCGCATTCATCCGCGCAGCAAAAGAGGCCCCGGATGGCTTAACCTGCCAGGGCCTTGAAAAATAAGCATATTTTGAACTTGTGTCGGGGACTGTGGGGGAGCGCGGACACGCTCTGATGCAAATTAGCACCAGCATTCTGGAATCTAAGCGGCCTCGCCCAAAGCCTTGATGCGCGCGGACAGGCGGGAGATTTTGCGAGACGCCGTGTTCTTATGCAGGATCCCTTTCGAGGCCGACCGCATGATCTCAGGTTGAGCCTCGCGCAAAGCGGCGTCCGCGGCGCCTTTGTCGCCGGAGGCGATCGCCTCTTCGACCTTCCTGACATAGGTTCTCATCCGGCTGCGGCGAGCCTTGTTGATGAGGGTGCGGCTCTCCGTTTGACGCGCGGCCTTCTTCGCCGATTTCGTATTCGCCATGTTCACAAAGTCCTTTAGCGGGCGGGCGACCCGCGATCCAAGCTCATTCTGGGATGAAAAGACGCCCGCTTTGCCACTTGGGCAGAAACCATGGATTCATATACCTGCGAAGGCATTGACCGTCAAATGTTACGCGGCGGAACAAAGCTTGAGCTGTCGAAATCTCGCGATTCGGACGGTTTGAGCGGAGTTAGCCGTCGCAGAGCTCAAGCAGCGCTTCGCGGCTTAGCATGAACCGGCTCGCGATCCATTTCTCCTCCAGCCGCCTGAGCGACTCGCCCACCGCCGCTCCGGGCGCCCACCCTCTCGCGACGAGATCGCCGCCCTTGACGGGGAATTTGGGGCGCCGCCACGACTGCGCAAGAGCGGCGGCGCGCTTCCATGCGGGATCGCTTTCGGCGGCCTGCGAGTCCGCCCATGACAGGAGGAGACGGCCGAGATAAAGGCGCGGGCCGAGCCGGTACAGCGCCGCCTCAAGGGCGGCTTCGTCCATGCCGCCGGACACATCGGGCCTTCGGGCGGCAAGGCCGGAAAGGTCGTTCGTTTCCTGCGTGAAGAGGCGCAGCTTATCGGCCAGCCTTGCCGCGTCCTCGTCCGTGAAGAGGGCGAGCGCGGCCAGACGGTAAATGGGATCGGGCCGCGCTTCAAGCGCCGCCTCGATGGCGCAAAGCCGCTCGAAACGCCGCCGTCGCGCGACGCCGCCAAGAATAAGAAGGAGAAGCCCGCTCTCGTCCAAGACTTCGATGGCGCCGGCCGCGCGCCGCGCCACGAGGATGCGAAGCAGTTCGGCGCGGACGCGCTCGCGCGACAGCCGCATCAAGCCAAGCCGCTCCCTGATCGACGCGGCGACGCCGTCGCGATCGAACGCGCCCTCGGCGTACTCCGCGCTGAACCGGAAGAAGCGCAAGATCCGCAGGTAGTCCTCGCGAATTCTGGCGCCCGCGTCGCCGGCGAATCGGACGCGGCGCGCGAAAAGATCGGGCAAGCCGCCTAAGGGATCGTAAACCTGGCCGCCGGCGTCCGCGTAGAGCGCGTTCATGGTGAAGTCGCGCCGCCGCGCATCCTCCGCCCAGTCCTCGCCGAAAGCGACTGTGGCGCGGCGCCCGTCCGTGGCGACGTCGCGGCGCAGCGTCGTCGCCTCGAAGGGCGTCCCTTGGGCGATGATCGTCACGGTGCCGTGGGCGATGCCGGTGGGCGCGGTTTTCAGTCCCGCCTTGCTGGCGAGGCGAAGTATGTCCCCGGGCCGCGCCGTGGTCGCGAAATCCACCTCGGACACCGGCCTGCCGAGAAGCGTATTGCGCACGGCGCCGCCCACCGCGCGAGCCTCGAAACCTTCGCGGTTGAGGCAAGCGAAGACGGCCTGCGTCTCCGGCTTTAAGAACCAGTCAGCGTTCGCGACGCTCAAGCTTTCCATCGCGCTCCGCCTCGATCGCCTCCGCTTCGCCCGCATAAAGCCGGTCGTAAAGATTGCGCAGGATCGCAGCCGTCGCGCCCCAGATGAAGCGCTGCTCGTATTCCATGGCGTAGAACAGGATGCGCCTGTCATTCCATTCGCGCAAATGCCGGATGTGGTTTTGCTCCTGCATCAGGAAGGAAAGCGGAACCTCGAAAACATCGGCGACCTCGTTCGGGTCCGGAGCGGGCGTGAAAGAGGGATCGACCAGCGCGACCACGGGAACGATGCGAAAGCCCGTTCCGGTATTGTGAAGATCGAGCAGGCTCAGGGGCGTGACCAGTTCGGGCGAGAGGCCGATCTCTTCCTGAGCTTCCCGAAGCGCCGCGTCCACGGGGGTTCTGTCGCTTTTTTCGATCTTGCCGCCCGGAAAGGCGATCTGCCCGCTATGAGCCGCCAAATGCGCGGTCCTTTGCGTCAGGAGCACCGTAACTTCCGGCCGCCGCGCGATCACCGGCGCCAGCACCGCCGCATTCTTCCAGGCCCCCTCGGCGACAAGCCGCTCAAGCCTTAAATTTTCGTTAGGCGCGCCGTCCTCGTCAAGGCGCCGTCCGGCGTCGATCCCGTAGGAAATCGGCTGCGAAGCCATCCACGACGCTTTATCGAGTGCGATGCCGAAAGTGCGCGCCCGCGCCGCAAAACCCTCGGGGGAAAAAGGACTTAGCGCTTCATCCCGCGCGAGCGTCAAAGCCTCCGGCATCGAGTCCTTCTCCACAATGCTGACAAAATGGCGCCGCCGATCTTGCGGCCTGCCGCCCGACGGGGACCGCGGCGAGGGATAAACCATACCCCCGCAGCGTTGTATCACCGAAAAGCATCAGCATATACTCTCACTGGAAATCGGCCCCGCCGCCAAGAGGTTGCTTATAGATGCATTACCCAACCGAGCCAGACATCGTGACGCGCGTGGATGACATCCGCTCGAAGGTGGCTCGCGTCAAGGAGTCGATTGCGAGGGTAATCTTCGGGCAAGACAGGGTGATCGAGCTTGTCCTCGTCAACATTCTCTCGGGCGGCCACGCGCTTCTGATCGGCGTCCCCGGCCTCGCCAAGACTTCGCTCGTGGAGGCGCTCGGCGGCGCGCTCGGTCTGAATGCAAAGCGCATCCAGTTTACGCCCGACCTCATGCCGTCCGACATCGTGGGCACCGAGGTTCTCGAAGAGAAGGCGGGCTCGCGATCCTTCCGCTTCATCCAGGGGCCGGTGTTCGCCCAGCTCCTGATGGCCGACGAGATCAATCGCGCGAGCCCGAAAACGCAATCGGCCTTGTTGCAGGCGATGCAGGAGCAGCAGGTGACCTATGCCGGCCAGACCTACGCGCTGCCTTCGCCGTTCTTCGTGCTCGCGACCCAGAACCCGCTGGAGCAGGAGGGCACCTACCCGCTGCCCGAGGCGCAGCTCGACCGTTTCCTCTTGCAGATCGACGTGACCTATCCCGACGCCGCCGCCGAGCGCCGCATGCTCCACTCCACCACGGGCCTGGAGGACAGAACCGTGCAGCCGGTGCTGAACGCGGCCGAGGTCATCGCGGCGCAGCGGCTTGTAAGGCAGCTGCCGACGGGCGATAGCGTCGTCGACGCGATCCTCTCGCTGGTGCGCGCCGCGCGGCCGAATACGCCGGAGTCCGCCAAGCGCGTTAACGAGCTTGTCGCTTGGGGACCGGGTCCTAGAGCAAGCCAGGCCTTGATGCTGGCGGTGCGCGCCCGCGCCCTTCTCGACGGCCGCCTGGCCCCGTCCGTCGACGACGTGATCGCGCTGGCGAAGCCCGTTCTTAGGCATCGCATGGCGCTCACTTTTACGGCGCGGACCGAAAACGTCGCCGTCGATCAGGTCATCGACGATCTTCTCGTCCGATTGCGATAAGGCGGCCGAACCCGCGATGCCCTCCAGTCTCCTTTCCCGGCAATCGGCTCTCGCGCTTGAAGGCGCCTCGCAGGATCTGGTGGGCAAGCTGCCCGCCCTTCTCCTGGAGGCGCGGCGCGTGGCCATGACGGTCGCGCAAGGGACTCACGGCAGGCGGCGGGCGGGACCCGGCGAAACCTTCTGGCAATACCGGAATTTCGAGGTGGGCGATTCCTCGGCGCTCATCGACTGGAGGCGCTCCGCCGGTTCGAGCCACCTCTTCGTGCGAGAGCGCGAGTGGGAGGCGGCCCACACCGTGTGGATTTGGATCGACCTTTCGCCCTCCATGCATTTCCGCTCGCAGTTGTCGCAAGTCTCGAAAGCCGAGCGCGCCGTCGTGCTGGCGCTGGCGCTCGCGACGCTGTTGTCCGACGCGGGCGAGCGCGTGGGCATACCGGCGCTGATGGAGCCCAAGGCGAGGCACAACACCGCGACGGTGATGATGGAGACGCTGGCGCGCTCGCTTTCGAGCTTCGACGGTTTGCCGAGCGCAAAGAGCAGGCTGAGCCGCCATTCCGAAATTGTCATGTTAAGCGACTTCCTCGAACCGGAAGCCTTTCTTGCGGAAGTCATCAACGGCTTCGCCGTTCAGGGCGTCCGCGGCCATCTCATGCAAATCCTCGATCCGGCGGAGGAAAGCCTTCCCTATCAGGGTCGCGTGGAGTTCCTCGACGCCGAGAACGGCGCGCGCTATCTGGCCGAGCGCGCCGAGACGCTTCGCGAGGACTACAGGAAGACGCTCGCCGCGCACAAGGCGGCCATCGCGCTTAACGCATCGAGCGTGGGGTGGACGCCGTTCCTCCATCACACCGACCGTCCCGCCGTCGAAGCGCTGCTGCCCCTTCACATGCACCTGTCCGGGCTTGAAAAGGCCTACCGCGCCAAGGGATTGATCAAGGGCCGCGCGGCGGAGAGGAATGGCGCCTCATGACGCCCGGCCTGCTGGCGAGTTTGAGTTTTGCGTCGCCCTGGATGCTGATGGGGCTTGCGGCCCTGCCGGTCATCTGGTGGCTCTTGCGGCTGACGCCGCCCCGGCCGGAGACGGTCGCCTTTCCGCCAACCTCGCTGCTTCTCGGGCTGAGGGTGCGCGAGAGGACGCCCGTGCGCAGCCCCTGGTGGCTTACAGCCCTTCGCATGCTCATCGCCGCCGCCGTGATCGGCGCGCTGGCCGGGCCGATGCTGAAGCCTCCCGCCGCCGCATCGCTCGCGCTATCCGAGCCGCTTCTCGTGGTCGCCGACAATGGCTGGGCCGCGGGGAGCCGCTGGGCGGCGCGGCGCGCCTTCGCGGGCGAACTCGCGGCCCTGGCCGAAGAGAGCCGGCAGACGCTGATCCTGGCTTCGACCGCCGGTCCGGCGGCCCCGCTTCAACCGATGACGCCCGCCGAGTTCCGGCAGCGTTTCGCCTCTCTCGCGCCTCAGCCTTTTCCGGGGGACCGCGCGGCGCTCGCTCAGCAGATCGAAAAGGAGCTTGGGGCCAAGCGCGGCGCAATGCGTGTCGCGTGGCTTGCCGATGGCGTGGACGACGCCGGGGCCGAAGCCCTGGGGAAAGTCCTCGCGGGGCTTGCCGCCAACGGCGCCATCGACGTCTATGGCGACGCCAAGGGCTTCGGCGCGCTCGCGCTGACGCAAACGCCCTCGCTGGGCGCCGGTCCGTTCCGCGTGCGGGTTTCGAAGGCGGAGCCGGGACCTCGCGCTGGGCAGATTGCTGCCGTGACCGCTCGCGGCGACCGCCTCGCGATTGCGCCTTTCGACATTTCAGCTGCGGAATCGAGCGCGAACGCCGCGCTCGACCTGCCGCTCGACCTGCGCAATCAGGTCGCCCGCCTCGAAATCGTGGACGAGGCGTCCGCGGGCGGCGTCTATCTCTTGGACGGGCGCTCGCAGCGCCGCCGTATCGGCCTTGTGGCGGGCGAGGGCGCGGACGAGGCGCAGCCGCTGCTTTCGCCCACCTATTACCTTGAGCGCGCGCTGACGCCCTTCGCCGAGGTGACGAAGGCGCCGACCGCCAATCTCGACCAGGCGACGGCGGACCTCGCCGGCGCCTCGCCTTCGATTATCATCCTGAGCGATGTGGGGCGCATTTCCGGCGCCGTGCGGGAGCGCCTTCGCTCCTTTGTCGAAAGCGGCGGGATGCTGATCCGGTTTGCGGGACCGAGGCTCGAACAGGGCGGGGACGCTCTTCTGCCGGCGCCGCTTCGAGAGGGCGGGCGCACGCTCGGCGGCGCCATGACCTGGACCTCGCCGCAGACGCCGGCGCCGTTCGAGCAAGGCTCCCCCTTCGAAGGGCTCGCCGTCCCGAAGGATGTGACGATTACCCGGCAGGTTCTGGCCGACCCGGCGGCGATGCCGAGGGAAACGCAGGTCTGGGCGCGGCTCTCCGATGGCACCCCGCTCGTCACGGCTGCGAAACGCGGCGCCGGGACGCTTGTCTTTTTTCATATCACCGCAAACCCCGATTGGTCTAATCTTCCGATTTCCGGCTTGTTCGTCGAAATGATGCGGAAGACTTTGGAAATGGCGCCGTTGCAGCTCTCTCAAGGCGCGAAAGCTTCGGCCGGTCCCGCGGCGGATGCCGCTTCGGCCGTCGCCGGCCAGGACGCCCTCCTGAAGCCGTGGCGCATGCTCGACGGCTTCGGCAAGCTTTCCGAGCCGGGGGAGAGGGCGCAGGCGATTGCGGCCGCGAAAATCGACACGGCGCGGGCTGGGCCTGCCCATCCGGCCGGGCTCTACGGACCGCAAAACGCGCTTCGGGCGATCAACGCGATTTCCGACGCCGATAGCATTGCGCCGCTGACGCTGCCGGAAGGCGCGCATTCGAGCGTGTTCTCGGAGGCGAAGACCATCGCGCTGGCGCCGTGGCTTTTCCTCGCGGCTCTCCTGCTTTTCCTCCTTGACGGCGTTGTGTGCGCGCTGTTCCTCGGGAGGGGCGCCATCCGCTGGCGCAAGGCCGCCACGGCGGCCCTGGCTCTCGGCGTTATGCTTGGCGCTGGCGCGCCTGAAGCCCGCGCCGAGGATGCGCGGCGAGCGGCGGCGCCGGGCGATGCGGCGGCCTTCGCGCTGCAAGCTTCTCTTGAAACGCATCTGGCCTATGTCCAAACCGGCAACGCGGAGGCGGACAGGGTAAGCCAAGCCGGGCTTTCGGGCCTGTCGAAAATCCTGACGGCGCGGACGGCCGTTGAGCCGGGCGAGCCGATGGCCGTCGATCCGGCCCGCGACGAACTCGTGTTCTTCCCAATGCTCTATTGGCCGGTGCTGCCGAATGCCGAGCCGCTCCCCGACGCCGTGCTCGCCAAGATCGACGCCTATATGAAGCAGGGCGGGCTCATCGTCTTCGACACCAAGAACGACGAGGCCAATTCGGGCGCCCTTCTCTCGTCGGGTGTGTCCACGCCCCTGTCGCAACTCCTCGGCAAGCTCGACCTGCCTCCGCTGCAGCGCGTGCCGGACGATCACGTGCTGACGAAGTCCTTCTATCTGCTGCAATCGTTTCCGGGGCGCTGGGACAATGGCGATCCCTGGGTCGAGGCTCGCGCCGAGGCGGGGGATGCGGCGAAGCGGGCGGTGAAATCCGACGGCGTAAGCTCCATTGTCGTCACCTCCAACGATCTCGCCGCCGCCTGGGCGCTCGACGAGAACGACCGCCCGATGTTCGCGACGGTCCCCGGCGGCGAAGAGCAAAGAGAGATGTCCTATCGCGTCGGCGTCAACATCGTGATGTATGCGCTGACCGGCAACTACAAATCCGACCAGGTGCATGTGCCCGCGATCCTGGAACGCCTCGGGCATTAGGGCGAGCGATGAACAGAATTTCCTTCGATCTCGTCATCCCGGAACGGCCCCCGGGGCGGTATCCGGGATCGTTACAAACACAAACAGCGGAGTTTTGGGCGACCCCGGATAAGCGCTACAGCGCTTTCCGGGGCGACAATTAAAGCGCATGAATTGGTCCGTCGAGTTCTTCCCCTTCTTCACCCGCGAACTGCTTGCGGGCTGCGCGGTCCTTTGCTTGGGCGTGCTTGTGCTTTCGGCGTGGCGCAATCGCGCCGGCTTTTTCCTGAGGGGCTTAAGTCTCGCCTGCTTCCTGTTCGCGCTCGCGAACCCGAATCTGAAAAACGAAGTGCGTCAGCCGCTGTCGAACATCGCTGTCGCCGTCGTCGACGAAAGCTCAAGCATGCAGCTTGCCGGACGGCCGGAGCGCGCCCGCCAGATCGAGGCGGAGCTGAAGGACAAGCTTGCGAGAATCCCCAACCTCGAAGTCCGCTTTGTCCACGCTTCGGGCTCGGACCAGCCGGGGGGCGAGGCCACGAACCTGTTCGACGCGCTCGACAAGGCCATGGCGGACATCCCGCAGGGCCGCATGGCGGGGGCGTTTTTCATTACCGACGGCCAGATCCACGATGCGCCCCAAGACGCAAGCCGCCTCGGCTTCGATGCGCCGGTGCATGCGCTGATCGCCGGCTCGCCGGATGAAAAAGACAATCGGATCGAGGTTGTCTCCGCGCCGCGCTTCGGTCTTGTCGGATCGGAGACGGTCGCCGAGGTGAAAGCGGAAAAGAGCGGCAAGGGAGGCGGCGATGGCGTCGCCACCTTGCTGGTGCGGCGCGCCTCCGGCCCTGTCGAAACGATCCAGGCGCCCTATGGCCAGACGGTTCCCATTCGCCTCAAATTCGACCGGCCCGGACCGAACATCGTCGAAATCGAGCTGAAGCCGGAGCCGGGCGAACTGACCACGGTCAACAACAAGACGGCGATCCAGGCGCACGGCGTGCGCGAGAATCTGAAGGTTTTGCTCGTGTCCGGCGAGCCTCATGCGGGCGAGCGCACGTGGCGCAACCTGCTCCGCTCGGACGCCGCGGTCGACCTCGTTCATTTCACGATCCTGCGCCCGCCCGAGAAGCACGACGGCACGCCCATCGACCAGCTCTCGCTCATCGCTTTTCCAACGCGCGAGCTGTTCTCCGAAAAACTCAGCCAGTTCGACCTGATCATCTTCGACCGGTATCAGCGGCGCGCGGTGCTGCCGATGATCTATCTCGACAATGTCGCGCGCTATGTGGAGCAGGGCGGCGCGGTGCTGGTCGCGGCGGGCGCCGATTACGCTTCGCCGGTGAGCCTCGCGCGCACGCCGCTCGGAACCATCCTGCCCGCCCGGCCGACGGGCCGCGTCGTCGAGGAGCCGTTCCAGCCCACGATCACGAAGGAAGGCGAGAAGCACCCCGTCACGGCCGGCCTTCCCGGCGCGCCGCGTAAAGAGGGCGACAAGCCGGCCTGGGGACATTGGTTCCGTGTGGTGGATTCACAGGCCGAGCGCGGCGAGGTCGTCATGAGCGGGGCCGAGAACAAGCCGCTGCTTGTGCTCGACCGCCAAGGCGCCGGCCGCGTGGCGCTTCTCCTCTCCGATCACGCCTGGCTCTGGGCGCGCGGCTACGAGGGCGGCGGCCCGCATGTCGATCTCCTGCGGCGGCTCGCGCATTGGCTGATGAAGGAGCCCGACCTTGAGGAAGAGGCGCTGAACGCGCGCGCGGGCCGCCACGACATCGCCATCGAACGCCGCACGGTAAAGGGCCAGCCGGGCGAAGCGACCGTGACCATGCCCTCCGGCAAGGAGCTGAAGGTTGCGCTCGACGAGCCGGCGCCGGGCCGCTTCGCCAAGACGATCGCGACCGATGAGCCCGGCGTGCATCGCATCGCCATGGACGGCTTGAGCGCGGTCGCGGTTGCGGGCGACCTGAACGCGCCGGAGTTCCAGCGCGTGATCGCTTCGGACCAGCCCTTGCGCGCCGTGCTCGATAAAACGGGCGGCGGCGCTTACTTCCTCGGCGGAACCGCCGGGGCGCCCGCCGTGGAGACGCCATCCGTGTCGATGGTGCGCTCGGGGCGCCGCTTCAGCGGGTCGGCATGGCTCGGATTGAAGGCGCGCGACGCTTTCGAGGTGACGGCCGTGTCCTACACGCCGCTGATCGCCGGCTTCGCCGTCCTCGCCATAGGCCTCGGCCTTCTCTCGCTCACCTGGTATCGCGAAGGCCGCTGATAGGCGTCATCTACCGTGTTGAAGTCAAGCGGTTTCCGGCATTTTGCATGGCTGTCCGGTTCGAAGGATGGCGTTGAGAATGACGATGAGTTTTCGCATGACGGCGGCGGCGGCGGCCTTGAAGGGTTTCCCGCGGGCTTTCAGGGTTGCGCCGAAGGCTTTCATCGACGGGTTCGTGCGCGCCGCGGCATGAAATGCCGCCGCGCGGACACGGGATCGTCCCACGCACAGAGAGATCCCGGCTCGCGCTTCGCTTGGCCGTGCTGAACCGTTCAACCGGATTCGGTCCAAGCCCGCCTCGGGCGAGGTTCATTTCCGCTTGGCGATGCACTAAGCTTGGCGCGTGAAAAGCAACAGGTACATGGAAGAGGCGCTGGCCGAGGCGGCGCGCGCGGCCGGCGCGGGCGAAACGCCGGTCGGGGCGGTCGTCGTCGCGCCCGATGGCGTAATCGCGGGCCGGGGGCACAATCTCGTCATCGGGGCGAGCGATCCGACAGGCCACGCCGAGATCCGCGCGATCCGGCAGGCGTGCCTTGTCTCGGCGAGCGAGCGGCTGCCCGGCTACGATCTTTACGTGACGCTGGAGCCGTGCGCGATGTGCGCAGCCGCCATTTCCTTCGCGCGGATCAGGCGGCTCTACTTCGGAGCGCCGGACGAAAAGGGCGGCGCGGTCGAGCATGGCGTGCGGTTTTTCTCCTCGCCGGCATGTCATCACGCGCCGGAGGTTTATGGCGGGATCGCGGAGGCGCGCTCGGCGAAGATGCTGCGCGATTTTTTCCGGAAGCTTCGCGGCGAGGACGCCTGAGCGAATATCGCCCGCCCCGGCCGGCCCGCAGCGATGCGAGGTGGAGAGCAACTGGAGACGAAAGGGTAGCCTGCAGGTAAACGAACCCGATTCGGCGGCACTGCGCGGCGAGCCTGCTCATCCATGGCGAAGCCCAGACAGCCGGACACGCTGAGGTGACTGATTAAAGCGATGTCCGGGCGCGTTGGCGTGGTTGGGGGCGGGATGCCCTGAAGGCAAGGCGGAGTAAACGGCGAGACCTGTCTCTGGTGTGCGAGAGGGACAGGAGTCAGAGCCTTCGTAATACCGATGCGGCGAAGGCCGCGAGAGGGGCGGGCAGCAAAACCGCTCGGAGGGAGGGGAGGCAGGAAGGTGGATGCGCGATGGATGAAGAGTGGCAAGGAATAGCGCCGAAAGTGCCGGAAGCGGCTAGACAAGGCGCAGAAACCCAGCGGCAGAACCTGCCGGACTTGAGCTGGGTCGAAGCTGCGATTTGGACCGAGCGTATGGCATCGGCGCTGGTCAACGGCGTCAAAGGAGGCGTTTGGTTCAACCTGATCGACAAGGTGTATGCGCCCAAGACCCTTGCGGCGGCCTGGGAAAAGGTTCGGGCCAATCGCGGGGCGGCGGGGGTGGATGGACAGAGCATCGAACGGTTCGAAGCACGTGCCGGGGACTATCTGGCCGAGCTTTCGGAAAGCCTCAAGGCAGGACAATACCGGCCTATGGCGATCCGGCGGGTTGAGATCCTGAAGGCGCGGGCGAAAGCCCCCGATCAGCGCGAACCTCCGGTCAAGGAGCATGGGCGCCCGCAGACTTTTCGAAGCGAGAACGAGATCTCTCACGATTTCAAAGAGCTGTTTTTGCGCGAACCTTCCGGAATATGACGGCACGCTTGAGGTTCGCGCACCTGTTCGAGAGGAACAGCAGGAACGGGCATCGGTCTAAACGATCAGCGTACCGCCAAGGTCGGCGGCCGGCTTCGCGCCGACATGCTCGACCTTGTGCCGCCAGTTCGACCCGAGATGATAAGAGCGCAGGCTGTCGTGTTCCGGATCGATGATGGCTTCAAGCCGCGCCTTGAGGCGTGTCCACTGTGCCGGATCGACCTCGATCTCGAAAACGGAGAACTGCACCCGCTGGCCGAAATCGCGGCAGGCCTTGGCGACCGACCGCAGGCGCGCCTTGCCGCCCGCTTCGACCGTGCTGACATCATAGGTCACGAGGGTTCCTCGCTCATTGTGCCGCGTCCGGCATCCTCCATCACAGCCGCTCGATGATCTCGACGCCGTCGGGCAGATTGGCGCGGTCGATCTCAACGATGTAGTCGTCATATGACCGCGCAACCTTAACCCCCTGCTTTGGCGTCGCTTTCACCGGCTTGAACAGGTCCTGAGATCGTGCATTTCCCAGAACAGACCGGTGCTTGAACACGATCGGACGTAGCCATTGCAGACTTCGCCGGACTGTTAAGGCCCGCGCCGGTCTTGCCGATGCCTCATCGCGGCCGGATGCTCACCGGACCTTTGCCCGAGAAAATGCGCTTGACAGAGCCAATTAAGGCATTTTTTTCTGTTTACACCTAAAAGTTTTAGCCTGCGTGCGTGTATAGTCAAGTTGTAACGAATGCGTTGACAGAAATAGAAAAATACGGAGCATTCGATATGGACGCGATCCGAGAGCGGCTGTTCGACACGAAGGCCGATGAGACTATCTTCGAGCTTAAGTCTTTCTTGACAGAATTAGGCAGCGGCGCCCTTTGGCACGAAGGGACCGTGCACAATTATTCGAGGGACGCAAAAACGCAACGCATCATGCGCGATATTTTGAGGAGCGCGCAAAACGCCGCGATCCAGGCTGTGCGCCAAATAGAGAGCGAGATCAAAGCGGCAAAGCCGAAGCGCGCGGGGCAAGCAAAAGCAGCGCAAAAGCCCGCAAAGAAAACCCAGCGCGGGACGCGAGCGGCGGCGGCGGCGGCTCCAGGAAATCTCCACTGATCCAATTCGGCCGCGATTAAGCCCGGATCGCATTGCCCGCGTGCATCTCCGTTTCTTCCGCCGTCTGCTGGGCCGCCTTGGCACGATCTCTGCAAGCTTCGGACCGGCATAGCGGCCGATGGCGGCGGGAGCGGAGACGATGAGCGAGGCGACGGCGGGCGCGTCACGGCAAGCATTGGACAATGCGGAAATCGAAGCGGCGATCGAAGCCTGCGTTCGCGCCTTCTACGCCAAAGGCAGGAACGACGATCTCCTTGGCCCCGTGTTCAATGCGGCCGTCGGCGATTGGGAGAGCCACATCGGGCGCATCCAGGATTTTTGGTCGAAACTTCTGCTCGGAACGGCGCGCTATTCAGGCCATCCCTATCCCGCCCATGTGCCGTTGCCGGTGGAGCCCGAGCACTTCACGCGTTGGATCGCGCTCTTCGAGGAAACCGCGCGCGAGACGCTCGACGCCGAGCTGGCGCAAAAGACGATCGGGCGGGCCCGTCACATGAGCGTCAGCTTTCAGGCCGGCATCTTCCCGTTCAAGGATCGGCATGGGCGGCCGAGCCGGCTGCCCACCCTGGGAAAGAAATAACCCACCTGTCAACCGATAAGGGCGCGATTTATTTGCCGATGATCACGTCCGACGATTTGATGATGGCTGTAACGCTGTCGCCGGCTTTGAGACCCAGGTCTTCGGCGGCCTCGTTCGTGATCGACGACGTGACATGAATTCCATGTCCGACATCGATCTTCACCGTCGTGGTCACGGCGCCCTTATGAATGGCTTCGACTTTACCTTTGATGGCGTTTCGCGCGCTCAGTTTCATGACAGCTCCTCGATTCAAAGGCGGCTGGAAAAAACGATTTCCAGAAAAGCGGCTTTAGTCTCTTTCCGCCTCGTCCGCAAGTTGCAATCGAGGAAATCAACTTACAGTGACGCAACGGAAAGGCGGCGTTGCCGTCCCGGATGCCCTTTGTTCGTCATCCCGGAACTTGATGACCCGGATGTTTCCGCCAATTCCGTCGTCATGGCGGCGCCGCCTCTTGTCATGGCCCGGCCATGACGGTGGAGACGAAAATCGCCAATGTTTTCATGGCTTCTTCTGCTAGCGGGGACATACGGGTCATCAAGTCCCGGGAAGGCGAAGCCTTATCCGGGACCGTAATAAATCGCAGGCCTGATTTTTTTGCGATCCCGGCTCGCGCGCCGTTGGCCGGGATGACGATGGGTGGCGATAGCCGGGATGACGATACGGTGGGCGCATCGGCGGAGTTTGCTTAGAACCGCACGCCCAGCGAGGCGTTGAGCTGCCAGTCTTGGCCGAGCTGCGGCCCATTCAGGTCCTGATAGACCGGGGCGCCGGCTTCGATCGCAAGCCGTGTGTCGCCGAGGCCGAACCGATGCCCCGCGATCTCGATTCCGCCGAACAGATCGACGCGCTGGCCGCCGTAATAGCCGGGAACCGCGCCTTGCATCGGGCCGGCGATAAGCGGATCGCTGCCCTCGATCTTGCCCTGGGTCGAGCCCGCGACGCGCGCCGTCGCCGTCACGCCGGGAATGAAGGTGTAGCCGAGCCATCCGGTCACTTCATGCAGATCGCCCCAGCGGTAGCCCTGCTCGTTATCATCCAAAGCGATGCGCCCGCGATAGGCCGCGCCCCATGACCACAGATCCTTGTTGGCCGTATACGTCACGCCCGGCAGGAAATCGACTGTCCCGGTTCCGATCTGCATTCCATACATGGCGCGCATGGTCATTGGCATGTGCATGCCCATCGGGCTGATCATGGTCGCCTGCTCGGTGATGTCTCCCGTCGGCACGCTCAAGCCCAGATTGACGTGGATGTGGTTGACGCCGTCCTCGTAGAGCCTCACGAGGCCAGACACGGTTACGTCGGCGAGGCCGTCCGTCTCGTTCGTTTTCGCGCCGAGAAGCGTGCGTCCCATAGCCGGATTGCCTCCCATCGGCTCGGCATAGCTCGTCATCGTCATGCTTTTGTCGACGTAGTTGCCCATGACCATGACATTGAAATAATTCGTCACGCCGTATTCGGCGCCGAGCATGTGCATCTGCACGTCCATGCTGTTGGGGACGACGCTTAGATAGGCGCCCATTCCCGAGTGCGGCGTGGCGAGGATGGCTGGCGTCGAAATCTTGTCCGTGCCGGCATACGTGCCCTGCATGCTCATATACATAGGCATGTACATCAGCATCCCCTCGCCCGCGCCGACCATTGCCGCGCCCGAAACGCCGGCCGGGATGGTGGAATGATTATTGCCGCCGCCATGCACGCCATAACCGTCGTCCGGCGCGTCCTTCAGGCTGAAAGCTTCCGGCGCGCTCAAGTCCGCGCCGTGGCCGGCGACCGGAATGAAAGCAGCAACCGCAATTGCGAGAGCGCCGCTAAGACAGTGCGCGCCGAGCGACCGTGAACGTCCCATGATTTTCCCCTGCCCCTACAATTTCGCAGGCAGCCCCCCCAACGGCGCCGATGCGCCAGAGATCCGCCTCCTTCGCTATATACAAAGCGATACAGCTAAGGAGAAGCCGCTGGCGTTAACAGGGCAGACCGCGCCGCGCCGCGTTGCCCATCCACATCACTCCGCCTAAAACGCAGTCACGCTTGCAGGAAGGGTTGGCGCTTGAGAAAACCGCCGCTGGCGCTTGGGCATACGAAAAGCCGATATGTGGCGGTTAGAGTGCGTCCGGAAAAGTGTGAAGCGGTTTTCCGGCAAGACGCACGGCATAACAAAGAGCGGACTCCGCCGATTTGCCCAACGCATCGTCATCCCGGCCCAGACCCGCATCGTCGTCACGGCCATCGACCCCCACCGTCATCCCGGCCAAGCGAAGCGCGAGCCGGGATCGCAAAAAAAAAATGGGCGCCGCGATTTGTTACGATCCCGGATTGTACGTTTCGCGTTTCCGGGACTTGATGACCCGGATGTTTCCGCCAATTCCGTCGTCATGGCCGGGCTTCGACCCTCGGATCAAGTCCAAGGGCATGCCCGGCCATCCAGAAAATTATCGATGTCTTCAATGTGTTAGCTGGATGGCCGGGTCAACCCTCCGGTCAAGGCCCGAGGGCATGGCCCGGCCAGGACGGTGGAGACGAAATTCGCCAATGTTTTCATCAGGCGGCGGAGTATGGCCTCCGGAGCCGTTCTTGCATGAATCTTGCAAATAGAGTTTCCTTTTGAGAACCCTTTTTCGCGGCAACCATGATCCGGCTATCCACCACGCTTGAAGCGCGCGTTCTGCACCATCACCCGAAGGTCGGGCTGACGACGCTGTTCCTCGGCGCCTTCGAGCTTCGCGTGCCGAAAGTGGACGCGGCGCCTGGAACGGGCGTTGCGATTGTCATCAACGCCAGCGACGTTTCCATCGCCCTGTCGCGGCCGATGGATGTGTCGATCACGAACCGGATCCCCGGAACCATCGTCGAAGTCGACTATCTCGACGCGCCCTATGCGCGGGTCACCTTCGACCTCGGCTCGTGCCGCCTTCACTCGCTCGTAACATGGGAATCCGTGGAGCGGCTTGGGCTGGAGCCGGGATTGAACGCCTGGGCGATGATCAAGACGGTCGCCATCGAACGAACGAACATCAGCGCCGACGGTCTTCCCGAGCCGCGCCCGCCTCTTCGAAAGAGCGATTCAGAGACGCGGTAAGCTCGTCGAGCGCCGCGGAGGCGGCTTTGTTAGTCCGGCGTTCGATGGACCGGAACAGCGCGGCGATACGCCGGCCGAACGCCGTCACCTCGGCGCCTCCGCCTTTCCGGCCGGGGAACGTGTCGATGACCTTGGTCTCGAATGTGCGGTTCAGGGCGTCGGCCATGAGCCAGGTCTTTCGGTAGGACATGCCCATGAGCTTGCTCGCGCCCAGGATCGACCCGCATTTCTGCAAGGTTTCAAGCAGCGCGATGTCGGCTTCATCGAGCCCGCCGCCGTTCGACAGCGCGAGCCTCACATGAACTCGTTCCGCTCTGTTGCCGCCGTGGGTCATGTTCCGCGCTCTCCGTTAAGGCTTTGAACCCACCAAAAATGCGAATACACTATATCTATTCATATATAGCATCGAAGCCATAAAGGCCATAGCGCCAACCGCGCAAAGCAGAGTTTCCCAAGTACGCCAACGGACGGCCTTTGTCTGTCATCCCCGACGGCCTTCGCTTGTCATCGCGGATGCCCTTCGTTCGTCGTCCCGGAAACATACAATCCGGGACCGTAACAAATCGAAACGCTTGCTTTTTTGCGATCCCGGCTCGCGCTTCGCTTGGCCGGGATGACGATGGGTCCAGGTCAGCGGCGTCGATGCACGGCTCATCAAGATCGCCGCCTTGCCCGCCGGGTGGGTTCGAGGCTCTCGCCCGAAGCGCACGCGGACGTACGAAACTCGGGCGGCGATGTACGCGCGGGTACGATCTGCTCGCGAATTTCTCCCGATATCTCAAAGGGAAAGCTTTGGCCCGCGGCTTGCAGTAGGAAGGCAGGTCCGAGTTTCGAGCGGGGCGACATGAGCATCCTTTCAGAGTGTCTGGCGATCCCAAGCCGCTTTCCGAGCGTGGCTTTCGATGCGCCCCATCGGCCTTTGGCGCGCGCGGCGGCGCAAGGCCGGTCCGGCCCTCCGGCGCCTCGCGGGCTGATCGCGGCGGAGCGGCTCACCGTGCGCCGGGGGGACCGGGAGGTTTTGCGGGACGTATCGCTCGCCTTCGAGGAGGGGACGATCACCGCGGTCGTGGGGCCGTCGGGCGTCGGCAAGACGACGCTGATCGGGGCGCTGAACGGGCTGATAAAGCCGTCCGGCGGCGCGGTCTCCGTTGCGGGCGCGGGCCGGCTCGACGACACGGCGGCTCTGAAAGAGGCGCGCCGCATCACCGCGACGATTTTCCAGGACCATGCGCTGATCGGGCGGCTTTCCGCCATCGAGAATGTGCTGCTCGGGCTCGCCGATGCGCGCCATCCGCTGTCGCTTCTGCCTTGGCGGCAAGCCTTGCGCGAGCGCGCGGCTTTGGCTCTGCACGAGGTCGGGCTTCTCGACCGGGCGACGGCGCGCACGGACCGGCTTTCCGGCGGCGAGCGCCAGCGCGTCGGCATTGCGCGCGCGCTCGTGCGGCGTCCGCGCCTGTTGCTCGGCGATGAACCTTTCGCGTCGGTCGATCCGGCGCTTGCGATGCGGCTCGGGGAGGAGTTCCGCCGCCTCGTCGTGCGCAGCGGCCTTACGGTGGTTCTCGTGCTGCATCAGCTTCAGTTGGCGCGGATGCTTGCCGGCCGGATTGTCGGTCTGAGCGATGGCCGCGTGGCCTTTGACGGCGCGGCGGCGGATTTCGGGGCGGACGACGAGCGCCGGATTTTCGGTCCTTAACCCGACACTTCCGACCAAAAACAAAAAGGAGATGACATGTTAAAGACGCTGGGCCGTCTGACGATGGCGGCTGCCCTGTTGCTTGCGCCGGGACTTTCGCCCGCGAGCGCGCAGACCAAGCCGGAGAAGCTCGTGGTGGGGCTGCTGCCCGGCGAATCCGCGCCGGCCGTCATGCGGCTGAACGAGCCGTTGCGCGCGTATCTGGAGAAGCGGCTCGGCATCCCGGTGGAAATCGCCGTCGGCGCCAGCTACGCCGCGACCGGCGAAGCGCTGCGCTTCGGGCGCATCGACATCGCCTATCTCGGCCCGGTGACCTACATCCTGCGCTCGCGCGCGGCGAAGCTGGAGCCCTTCGCGCGGCCCTCGCACGAGGTCGTGGGGCCGGCCTTCCAGGCCGTGGTCATCGTGCCCGCCGACAGCGCGGCGCAGAGCTTGCGCGACCTGAAAGGCGGCGAAGTCGCGTTCGGCGATCCGGCGTCCACCTCGGGCGCCTGGGTTCCGCGCTATCAGCTGCTGGAGGCGGGTCTCGTCTCCGGGCGCGATTATACGATGCGCGTGCTCGGCGCGCATGACGCGGTGGCGCTCGCCGTGTCGAACCGCAAGGTCGCGGCGGGCGGGCTTTCGATGCCGATCTACAACCGGCTGCTGAAAGAAGGGAAGATCGACCCGAAAACCGTGCGCGTTCTCGCCGCCTCGCCCGCCATCCCCGAATATATGTGGACGTTCCGCGAAGGGCTCGACCCGGCTTTCAAGGAGGAAATCCGCAAGGCGTTCATCGGCGTGACCGACCCCGAGGCGCTGAAGGTTTTCCGCGCGGAGGCCTTTATTCCGTGCGTCGACTCCGATGTGGAACTGGTGCGGACCTGGATCGCGGCGATCGAGGCGGCCAGCCCCGACGCCGTCCCGGCCCCGCAATGAGCGCGCTCGATACGGACATCGCGGCCGTCCTCGCGGATGGCCGCCGCAAGCACGCGCACGCGCTGCTGACGGCGGCGGGCGTCGCGCTCGTCATCGCCTGCGCCTTCGCCTATGCCGGCGGCTTCGAGCGCGCGCGCTACGCCGGCGCGCTGTCGACCATGTTGAAGCTCGCCGCCGACGCCATGCCGCCCGATTTCAGCCGCTGGCGCGAATGGGGCCGCCCGCTGCTCGAAACGCTGTCCATGAGCGTCGCGGGCACGGCGCTTGGCGCGGCCGCCGCATTGCCGCTTGGCGCGCTCGCCGCCCGCAATATCGTCGCGCGGACCGCCATCGGCGCGCCCGTGCGGCTGTTCCTCAACGTGCTGCGCTCGATCCCCGGCCTGATCTGGGGCGTGATATGGGTCGCCGCCGTGGGCTTCGGCCCGCTGCCCGGCATCCTCGCGCTCGCCACGCATTCGACGGGGATGCTCGGCAAGTTCTTCGCCGAGACCATGGAGCACGCCGATCCCGGCCCCGGCGACGCGCTGCGCAGCCACGGCGTCTCGCAGCTCGGCGTGTTGCGCTTCTCGGTGCTGAGCCAGGTTCTGCCGCGCTTCGCCGACGTGATCGTCTATCGCTGGGAGCATAATTTGCGCGCCGCCACCACGCTCGGCGTCGTCGGCGCGGGCGGCCTCGGCCTTGAGATTATGACCGCGTTTCATCTGTTCGAATACCGCGAGGCGTCGGCGCTTATTATCGTGCTGCTCGGGCTTGTGACGGGGATTACGATGATCGGGGGCGCGCTGCGGCGGCGGTTTTTGGGGCAGGGGTGACGCTGCTTGCACTTTGCATGCATAGGCTTTATTCTGCATGCATGGCTACATCGATCACTATCAGGAACATACCGGAGAAGGCGCGGGACGAGCTTGCGGCAAGGGCCGCCGCATCGGGCCGCTCGCTTCAAGAGTACCTTCGCGGTCAGCTTATCGAGCTGGCGAGCCGTCCCGACGTGGAGACGATCCTTGCGAGGATCGGGGAGCGCAAGCAGCGGACGGGAACCGAACTTCCGGCGGCAACGATCCTCGCGCATCGCGACGCGGACCGCCGCTGATGCTCGTCGTCGACGCGTCGCTTGTCGTCGCCGCCCTCATCGACAGCGGCAAGGATGGCGCATGGGCGCTGGAGCGGCTCGGCGCCGGCCCGCTTGCGGCGCCTCACCTCATGCCAGTCGAAGCCGCGAACATTTTGCGCCGCGCCGCGCTCTCCGGGCAGGTTTCGGCGGATTCCGCGTCGCTCGCTCATGCCGATCTCCTTGCGCTGCCCATCCAGTTTTTTCCATACGCTCCCTTCGCCGAGCGCGTCTGGGAACTGCGCGGGAACCTTACATCTTATGACGCGTGGTATGTGGCCCTTGCCGAGACGCTGGGCGCAAAGCTCGCCACGTTAGATGTACGGCTGAGCCGGGCTCAGGGGGCACGGTGTGTGTTTGAGGTTCCAGCGCAAGCGAGTTGATCGCGGCAGAATAACACATGCCTCGCGCAACGCGCCAATCCGCCCGCAGCGCCTTTCCCTGGCGCGCGGCGCCACCCGTTTCTTCGGCACCGGGTCGATTCCTGACTCGCAGTTGTAAAAAGACCGTGACAGGTTGACCTCCGGGTGCAGACGTCACTTATAACGACGTCGCGAGGCACCCGGGCTCAATCTGAGCATGTGCTGGTTAGGCAATTACAGAAACGGTATTGTCATGGCCCGTTGAGAACATCCTTGCTTGCCCAGATGGCCCTTGTTGATACAATCCGAAGTCTTATTCTTCCCAGATCACTTTCTCCGTTTGGGGAAGCGGCGGTGAATGCCTACGCGGCCCTGCCGGGTGTCGATGGCTGGATGCCCCCAGCCGACTTCCAACCGCTTGATGCGCAAAGGATTCTTCAGATGGGTTGGCCGTTGGCCATTCTCGGTGCGAGCAAGGGTCTAAAGCGCATCCTCCGAAAATCGAAGAATGGCAAAATCGCAGCCGACGATTGGAGCGTTATCCATGCAGGGGCGATGTTGACGCAACTCGGGGCTCGTGTGGAGTTCCTCAAGGAAGGGAAGTCTCCAACGGCTGATATTCGAGCTTGGTGGGGCAGTGCCCCCCTCGATGCGGAAGTCAGGACGGCCAGCGTTAAGGGCCAGCAGACTGAACTGCGGAACATTATGGAGACATTGAGGCAGGTCATTGGGACTCGGAGTACTTCGTGGCACCCTCTTATCCATTTAGGGGAAGTACCCGTTGCCGAGGTTCAGTCGGATATTATTGACTGCGTCCTCAAGCTCAGCGCCGGAGATCGAGCGGGGACTCCGGGAGTGTGGGACGTCTACGCAGTTCCTATCGATCAAGAGCAAATCTTCATCGATCCCGAACGTCGGCAAGCGCTTTACCCCTCATGGTGGCAAGACGATGGGCCAAGCTTGTCGAGCACGGAGCTGTCGTTCTCTGCAAAGCCTGAAGATGTTCGCCGCATCTCAATCATCGGCAAACTTCAATTCGTCTCGTACCTCAATCAAGTGGAGGCAAAGGCGGGGCGACCGCAAGGCGACCCTAAGCATCCATTCCTTGTCGTGCTCGATCAGGGCTATGGAGAGGCAATGCCGATGCGGCATCATCGATGGCAATCCGAACTCGCGTCGTGGCTACCCATTTGGCCGCGTGTATCCGGGATCCTGTGCTTCGATGCACGCCCCTACATTTCCAAGTTCTGTTGGAAGTTGTCCTTCCACCCAAACCCCTATGCATCAGTGCCACTGCCGACCCCGCTGTTGTCATTGGCAACGCGTGATCCTGAAGTCTGTGTCTATCCTTTTGCATGAAGCGAGCGTGGCTGGCGGAAGTTTTCACTTCAGCAAAGCCTCCGGCTGGAGACATGTTTCCCGCCGAAGGCTTAGTCGGCACTCGGCCTGACCCGGAGATAGCGGCTGGGACACCGTTGCATCCTGAGCCTGTCGAAGGATTGAGCCTCTGGCCTTACAGTTCAGGATTCTCGAACTGTAAGAAGCGGGCGAATTTCGAACCGCCGCCGCATGGTTAAAACTGCAACAGGTTAACTGGCGAAGCGGGAGAGTTTTTCAGCTAGCGTTTCCTACAATTTCCTACGATTGGCGCCAAAAAAGCTGAATTGACCCCGAAAAATGCAACTCAGAAATCCTAGTTAACGGTTTTATTCTTGCGCGCGTTAACCGAAAAACCGATCCTTGGGTTGAGCGGCGCGCATTCCTCAACTGCTGGCGGGCCGGGGCGCGGCCGGATTTTCACGAGAAAAACCAATGCGATACAGCGAGAAGGCGCGCTTAACGCGGCCGCAAGGGGCTTTCGCCTATACTTAACATAATGAGGCAAAAGAGCCGAAAAACCGCGAAGTGGCGTAACCTTATTCAGCCGCGCCAGAGTAAACAAAGAGTAAGCAGCCGGCGGCTTCGGCGCCGCTCCCCGCAACAGGAAACCGGTTATGTATTTTTCAATCGCTCCAAGCCGCCGCCCTCAAATCTCCTGCTCGTCGAGCGGCACGCGATTGCCCTCGGCGTCGCGCAGCACGCGGCGCAGCCACAGCGGCGGCGCGCCCTTCATGAGGCGCTGCAAATTCTCGATCACCTCCTCGATGCCGCGCGCCTTGGCGCTTTTCACCGGGAAGACGCGCTTGTCGTGGATGCGCACGGCGGCGAGGTCGGAGAGGCCCAGCGTGAACACCACCGAACAGCCGGAGAGCGACTCGACGCGCTCGGCGAGCGGATCGTGGCCCTCGCCGTCGTCGTCGCCCATGTCGTCCATCACGCAGCGGCCATCCGCGCCGCCCGCGCCGCCGCCGGCGCCCTTCCTGCCGAAGCGGCTGAACTTCACCACGTCGACGAATTCGGAGGCGTCGCGGGTCACGTCGTAGAACACCATCTGCTTGGCCGAGGCGAAATTCGCGTCCACGGCCAAGAGGCTGTTCGTGGTAATGGCGATCCTTAAATGGGCGGCGTCCATGGCGAAATCTCTCTTTTCGTAATCTTTGTCATTCGAGTCTCGTCATCCCGGAAGCCGCTTGCTTCCCACTTGTCGTCCCGGAAAGCGCTTGCGCTTATCCGGGATCGCAAAAATGACGGCGGTTGTGTTCGTTACGGCCCCGGATACGCGGCAAGCGCGTTCCGGGGCGGCGAACTGGCGACGCATTCCGCGCCTCGGGCGATGGGGCGGGAGCGGCATGTCCCCGCCCCATCGAGGCTGAAGCCGGGAGCGGCATTCCCCCGGCCTCGTTGGCGAACCTACCAGGTGTTAAGCAGCCACTCGCGGTCCTTGTTGTGCTCCATGTGCGCGAAGAACGCGTTGGCGATGGCCTCGCCGAGCAGCATGGCGCCCTTGTAGCCCATGGTGGGGTGGCGATAGAGGCCGGCGCGGTCGAAGGTCGGGAAGCCCACGCGCACCATCGGGATGTTGTTGTCGATGGAGAGATAGCGGCCCTTCGAGTGCCCGAGGATCAGGTCGTACTTCTTCTCGCCGCCCTTGATGCGCTTCTCCAGCTCCCAAAGATCGGCGTTGCAAACGACCTCGATGTCCGAAGTGGCCTTGTCCTGGAGCGCCTTGATGCGCGGGTCGCGCTTGTACTTGCCGTTGTCGTCCCCCAGCAGCAGCAGCGACGGCTGCAACTCCACTTCGAGGCAGAACTCGGCAAGGCCCATCACGAGGTCCGGATGGCCGAACAGCGCCACCTTCTTGCCCGCGAAGAACATGTGCGCGAGGTCTTGCAGCGCGTCGATGGCGACGCCGCGCTCGTGCACGAGGCTGTCCGGGATCGGCTTGCCGGTGACGCGGGAAAGCTCTTCGAGCAGCGCGTCGGTGTTGGCGATGCCGTAGGGGGTCGGGACCTTCGAGACCGGCACATCGAACGCGGACTTCAAATGCTGGGCCGCCGGATCGCTCTCATAGCGGGCGAGCGAGATCGAGGCGAGCGCGTTCGGCGCGTCCTGGAAATCCTCGACCGTGGTGCGGCCATGCGTGTGGATCGACTTGTCCGGGAGCATCGGCGAGTTGAAGTCCTCGGTGTCCATGAAGAAGGTCGCCTCGGCGCCCAGCTCCTTCACGTAATGCTTCAGCAGCTTCAGGTCGCCCGGATTGATCCAGCCCGGGAAGACGTTGAGCTTGCCGGAAGGCTTGGTCTTCTCCTTCGCGATGCCCTTCACGACGGAAAGCACGCATTCCGCATAACCGCCGACCTGGCTCGACTTGAAGCTCGGCGTATGCACCGCCATGATGTGGATCTCGCGGTCCGGGAACATCTCTTTCAGCTTCTTCTGCGTGCGCACGATGGCGCCTTCGCAGTCGTCGCCGATCACTTCGGTCGAGCATGTCGTGATCATGGGAATGACGCGCAGGTTCGGATAGCGCTTGGCCAGCACGATGATGCCTTCCTCGATGCGCAGGTGGCCGCCGAACACGGCCGAGTCCTCGTGCAGCGACGACGAGGCGACGTTGAAGTTTTCCTTGAAGTGCTGGGCGAACAGCAGCCGCACGAACATGGTGCAGCCCTGGCCGCCATGGACCAGCGGAATGCAGTCCTTGATGCCGATGCCGGCATACTCGGCGGCGGCTGGCTGGCAATCGTATATCGGGTTGATGACGCTAACCCGTTCCTTGTTGATGACTTCGCAACCCATGGGGGTATTCTCCTATAAAGCAGCCGGCTCGGCGCCGCCCTTGTCATGGCCGGGCTCGACCCGGCCATCCAGAAAGCCTCAAACGCCTTGCTTGTTTGCTGGATGGCCCGGTCAAGCCGGGCCATGACGATTGCCCTAATACAGTGAGTGGTTCAGCTCGTGGTTCAGCGACTTGGTGATGCTGATTTCCTCGACCCGGTCTTTCAGGCCCTGCATGAGGGCGGCGATTTCGGCGGGCGCGGTCTTCTCGATCCAGGGGAACCGCTCCTTGAAGTCGCGCACCATGATGGAGGCGTCGGCGTAGAACAGCTTGTCCATCGGCGTCTCGCGCTTCGGCGAAGCGCCCGTCAGGAGGTCGGTGGCCGTCTTCATGATGCCGTCGAGGTTTTCCTTGCGGTCCCAGGTGCGCGAGAAGAATTGCCAAAGGCAACGCTCCTGCACATAGCCGAACAGTTGGTCTACTTTTTCGGTGGTCATGCGGCCTCCAGGACGCGAACGGTTGCGTTGCCGCGGATATCCTTGGCGGCGAGTTTCAGAAGCGGGTTGTGGGTGGCGTTGTAGATGTCGCGCGCCATGTTGAAGAAGCCCTCGAAGCCCATGTACGGCCCGTTGTGATAGGCGTGGCCGTTGATGTAGGGGATGTGCAGCTTCTTCATCAGTTCGCCTACGCGGGGGCCGGTGAAGATCAGGTCGGGCTTCACGAGGTCGATGATCTCGAAGAACTCAAGCTCGTTGCCGTCGTCGACGTAATAGGCGCCTTCCTGGCCGCGGGCGATCACCTTCTCGAAGTCTTCCTGATGGCCGAACTTGGACGACATGGCGACCACCTTGATGCCGAGATCGTCCTCGACCGCCTTGGTCCAGTGCCACAGGCGCGGGCCGCCGGTCCAGATCGCCATCTTCTTGCCCTTGAGCCGCTCCTTGTACCAGTCGAGCTGCGGCTTCCACTTGGCGTATTCCTCCGCGATCAGCTTCTCGCCCTTCTCCTCGATGCCGAAGAAGGCTGAGACCTTGCGGATGGTTTCCGCCATGTAGTTGAAGCCCCAGGTGTCGACGTCGAGGCGCGGGATGCCGTAGCGCTTCTTCAATTCATTGGCGATATAGCCGGCCGAGCGGGCGCAATTGACGACGTTGAGCTGGGCGCGATGCATGGCGCGCAGATCGTCGTAATTGGCGTTGCCGGTGAAGTGCGCGATCACCTGGATGCCGAGGCGCTTCCAGTAGGTGTCGAGGAGCTGGGTGTCGCCCTGGATGTTGTAGTCGCCGATGAAGTTGATGGTGTAGGGGCTCGTGATCTCCGGCTCGACGGTTCCGACCTTGTCGTTGATCCAGCCGATGTTGAGCACGTGGTGGCCCTTCGACTGCGACACGCCCGAGAAGCCGGGGCATTCCACGGTGAAGATGTCGACGCCGGGGCGGTCGGCCATGACCTTCTTCACGGTGGCGCGCACGTCGTCGCCGATCAGCGCCGTCGGGCACGTCGTGTAGACGATCATGCGATTGATGTGCGGCATCTCGTCGAAAGCTTCGTGGCAGGCCTTTTCGAGGCGCTTGTCGCCGCCGAACACGATGTGGCTTTCCTTCATGTCCGTCGACCAGACGTATTTCATCTGGAAGTGGCCGTTGTCGCTCGGATAGCGCTTGGTGTGCCAGGTGTCGTAGGCGCAGCCGACCGGGCCGTGGATCATCTGGATGGTGTCCTTGAGAACGCCGCCGATGACGAGCTTCGCGCCGCAAAAGGCGCAGCCGCGCTCGGACAGGGTTCCGGGAATGGTCGGCGCGTTAGAGACGGGAAGGAAGTCGCGCGTATCTTCGCCGTCAACCTTCAAGTAGATATGCTTTTCGCGTTCAGGAATATCCTTATCGCATTCCAGAAGTACCATCGGCATGGTTACAGATCCTTGGTCTAGTCGTGGCATTGTCTTTCCGTGTGCTTGCAGACGGAAGAGGACTGCACCCCTTATTGCAGGAGGCGTGCCAAACCTGAAAAAGCCAGCGAAAGGCCAGTTCATATACGAAAATCTAGGGCGTTCGCGGATGTACGGGCGTACGCCGCCGTTCAAATCCGTACGAAACCGTGAGAAATAGTTCGGTCAAGTGCGCGAGGGAGGGCTCGGGAAGCTATATTGTCTAGGGAATAGCGTCTGGCACGAAGGTTGCCTTGAGTTCTTCAGATATTGCCTCTGGAGAGAACGCCATGACGACCGATACGCTTGAACGTCCAATCGCCGGGGCCGCCGCGCCCGCCGCCTCGCTCCGCATTGCTGCCGCTAGCCGCGACGGAACCACCGTCAATCTCCACTTCGGACAGACTCAAGAGTTTCTCGTTTTCAACGTCACGGCCGACGGCGCAACGCTCGTCGCGCGCCGGGACATCGCAAGCCACGCGCAAAGCGAGGACGAGGACCCGCGCGAAACGGTGTGCCGCATGCTCGCCGATTGCAAAGTCCTGCTTGTGGCCAAGATCGGCCCCATACCGGCGGAGAAGCTCGGCAACGCCGGCATCGACGCCATCGACGCCCATGTTGGCAAGCCTGTGGAGACGGCGCTGATGGCGGTATTCGCCGAGAAGACGGCGCCGGTGAGCGACGAGCCCATCGACGCGTCGGCCTTCCGGCTCGCCCACGCCATGCTGCGCGTCAGCGACATGGAGCGCTCCATCGACTTTTACACGAGGCTGCTCGGCATGAAGGTGCTGGAACAGCGCGACCACAAGAAGAACCAGTTCACGCAAGCCTATCTCGGCTACGCGCACGGCTCGCAGATGACGCTGGAGCTTGTGTTCAACTGGATGCAGGAGGAGCCCTATACGAAGGGCGACGCCTTCGGCCATATCGCGATCCAGGTGACGAACATCAACCGCCTGTGCAACAAGCTCGCCGCCGAAGGCGTGCCCATGCCCCGCGCGCCGCGTGGTCAGCGGCACGGCAATAGCGTCATCGCCTTCATCGAAGACCCGGACGGCCACCGCATCGAGCTGATCCAGCCCGCGGAGCAATAATTTGGATCGGTTTCGTCATCCCGTGCGCAGCGCAGCGCGAAGCGGTGCTCTGCAGACACGGGATCGTAACGAAAGCCGGCGCGCTCTACGGTCCCGGATAGCCGCAAGCGGCTTCCGGGACGACGACACTGGCGCGCGCCCTTTTTGAGAAACTTCGGGAGAGAACAATGTCCGTCGAATCCGCCATAGCCTACATCACCCGCATGCGCGAGGACAAAGACTTCCACCGCCAGATCAATGCGGCGAGCGAAGACGAGGCCGCCGCTTGGGCGCTCATCCGCGCCCACGGCTACGACTTCACGCTTGAAGAATTCAACGAGGCGAAGGACGAAATCTACAAGGAGTTCGGCGTCTCGCCGCTGTGATGCGCCTCACCTGTTATAACTGAGCACGGCGTGGCGCTTGGCCTCGAAGTGGTCAGCGAGGCGCTCGCTGGCGCCATCGGCCAGCGCGACGCCGTAAGTCTCGGCGGCCGCGGCGAGTTTCTCGGCGGGGAGCGCCTTCAAGGAATTGATGGCCGCCGACGCCATGGCGTTTACACGCTTCTTCAGGGCCTCGTCGCCGCACTGGGCGAGCCAGGCGTCGCGCACGGAGCCGGGCGCGCGAGCTTCGCCCCCGGCGATGACGTAAGCCGGATCGTGAGTTTTGATCGCCGCCGCCATGGCGATATCGGCCAGCATCAGATGATAGCGCTGGTTGGCCGAGAGGCGCGGCTCCGGCTGCTCGCTCAACTGACGGCCTCCTTCTTGCGGAACGCTTTGTAGGTGATGGCGTGCTTCTCCATGCGAAGGCCGAGGATGCGGCGCGTCAGGCCGAGATCCTTCGCGGCTTCGGTCATGTTGCCGCCATGCGTCTTCAGCGCCTCGACGATCATCTCGTATTCGACCGCTTGCAGCTTCGCTTCGAGGCCGCAGCCGAACGTCGTGCCAGTCTCCGTGGAGGTCTGTAGCGACGGCGGCAGATTATAACCGTGAATGACGCCGTCTTCCGAGAGGATCACGGAGCGCTCGATGACGTTCTCCAGCTCGCGCACATTGCCGGGCCAGTGATAGGCCATGAGCATATTCAGTGCGGGCGTGGAGATGCGCTTGACGTCCTTGCCGCTCTCGTTGGCGTAGACCGCGACGAAGTGGTCGGCGAGCAGAATCACGTCGCTGGCGCGCTCGCGTAAGGGAGGGATGGTCATCGGGAACACGTTCAGCCGGTAATACAGATCCTCGCGGAACGTCCCCTTCTCCACCATGTCGAGCAGGTTGCGGTTCGTGGCCGCGATGATGCGCAGGTCGACTTTCACAGGCCGCGAGCCGCCGACGCGCTCGAAGGTCTTTTCCTGCAGCACGCGCAAGAGCTTCGCCTGCATGGGAAGGCTCAGCTCGCCCACCTCGTCGAGGAAGATGGAGCCGCCGTCCGCCATCTCGAAGCGGCCCTTGCGCATCGCGACGGCGCCCGTGAACGAGCCCTTCTCATGGCCGAACAGCTCGCTCTCGACGATGTTCTCGGGAAGCGCCGCGCAGTTGAATTTGATAAACGGCCCATCGGCGGTCGCGCTGTTATAGTGGAGGGCGTTGGCGACCAGCTCCTTGCCGACGCCGCTTTCGCCGAGGATGAGCACGGTCGCCTTCGTGGCCGCCACCTTGTGAATGAGCTCGTAGACATCCTGCATCGGCCTGGAATTGCCGATGATGTTGGAAGGCTTGAAGCGCTGTTTCAGCGCATCGTTCAGGCGGCGGTTCTCATTTTCAAGGCGAACTTTGTCGATGTTCTCCATGAGATAGAGCTCGACCGCGGGGGCGATCATGGAGGCGATGGTCGCGATCAGCTCCACATCCTGCTTCAGAAGCCGCCTGTTGCTGTAAACACGCTCGGCGCTGATTGTGCCGAGCACCTTTTTCGCGTGCAGGATCGGCACGCAGAAAAAGGAGGCGTTCTTGTTCGCGCCGTTGCCGCTTATGGTGTGGGGAAGAGAGCTGGGATTGTCGCGCAGCCGAGGGACGATGATCGGCTTGCCCGCCTCGACCACCTTGCCGGTGATGCCTTCGCCCGGAGCATAGATGCCGCGGCCTTTCTGCTCCTCGGTCAGCCCGAAACTCTCGTGGACGAAGATGCGCTCGGCTTCGCGATCGTAAAGCGTGACCATGCCGCGCGCCATCTTCAGGCGCTCCTGCATCACCTTCAGGATGATGGCGAGCGATGTTTGTAGGTCTTCGCTTTCGGTGATGATTTCGCTGATCTGGAACAAGATCGGCAGCACGTTCACGCGGCATTCGCCTGTGAAGCAATGGGTGAATTCCTCGCCGATATCGTCCAGATCGATTGCGACCGCTTGATCCATAATTATTCCCGATGCTCTTAAACAGACGCCTGGTTTGCAAGGGCAATGCCAGACGCGGAATGCGGCGCTGGAAGGCCCCGCTTCACCAGTGACAGAGACTGCCTGGGCTTTCCGCGGCATGGAAAGCCCAGGCAAGCTGCTCGCGAAACGTACCGGAACGAACGAAATACCTCCTTCCGTTCCTTCCACGTACGAAACGCCAGACGCGCCGGCATCCTGCCATAGCTGTATACATATGGGAATAGGATATGGCCTCGGGTTTGCATTATTTCGGGTCATGCCCCTTCGCAAAGAGGATGCCTCATGCCTGTCGCCGCCCCGCAATCGAGCGCGTTTGACGCCTGCAAAATCTGCACGATCCGGCTCGAAGAACTCTGCTACCGGCGCGCCTGGTGGTTCCGCGCCTTCCGGGAGGCGCTCGCGACAGGAATCCGCCTGTTCGCCATTGCCTTATGGGTTCGAACCGATCAGGGGCGGGCGCGTTCGAAGAAGTGTCACGGCTGTTTGCGCTTCCGCAAGAACGCTCTGAAGCAGCGTTCGCCGGCGTTCAACTGGCTCGACGGCTATCTCAATCCTTTCTTCAACCGCGTCCGCGACTCGCTTTTGACGCCTGAGGAATTGGAGCAAGCGCGCGCGCTCGCCCGCTTCCGCGCCGACTCCAGTTTCGCCGAATCCGCCTCTGGCACATCCCTTGCTGTATCGATGCCGACACAGGAGTAAACGGCATGAAACACGAGGACATTCTCGCTCTGATGAACGAGCCGGCCTGCGCGCAGAACAAGAAGTCGAAGTCCGGCTGCGCGAAGCCGAAGCCGGGGGCCACGCAGGGCGGCTGCTGTTTCGACGGCGCCCGCAACGCGCTTCTCCCCATCGCCGACGTGGCCCATATCGTGCACGGCCCCATCGGCTGCGCGGGCTCCTCCTGGGACAATCGCGGCACGCGCTCCAGCGGGGCGGAGACCTACCGCATCGGCATGACCACCGATCTCTCCGAGATGGACGTGATCATGGGGCGCGGCGAGAAGCGGCTGTATCAAGCGATCAAGCAGGCGGTCGAGACGCATAGTCCGGCGGCGGTCTTCTTCTATAACACCTGCGTGCCCGCGCTGCACGGCGACGATATCGAAGCCGTCGCCAAGGCAGCAGCGGGAAAGCTCGGACTGCCCGTTATTCCCGTCGATTGCGCAGGCTTCTACGGCAACAAGAACCTCGGCAACCGCATTGCGGGCGACGTCATCTACAAGCGCGTCATCGGCACGCGAGAGCCGTCGCCTCCGCCCGCCTCCGCCGAGCGGCCGGGCGTCAAGACCCACGACGTGAACCTCATCGGCGAATGGAACGTCGGCGGCGAGTTCTGGAACGTCGCGCCGCTGTTCGACGAGTTGGGCCTGCGCATCCTGTGCACCTTCTCGGGCGACGCCCGTTTCCGCGAGGTGCAGACCATGCATCGCGCCGAGGTCAACATGGTGGTCTGTTCGAAGGCCATGCTGCACGTGGCCCGCAAGCTCAATGAAGATCATGGCACGCCCTTCTTCGAAGGCAGCTTCTACGGCATCGCCGATACATCCGACGCCTTCCGCAACTTCGCCGCCAATCTCAACGATGCCGATCTTGTCGCTCGCACGGAAGCGCTCATCGCGCGCGAGGAGGAACGCGTGAAAGCCGCGCTCGCGCCCTTGCGCCAGCGCCTTTCCGGCAAGCGCGTGCTCGTGTTCGCGGGCGGCTACAAGTCTTGGTCGCTCGTCTCGGCCATGCAGGATCTTGGCATGGTGGTCGTCGCAACCGGCACCGAGAAATCGACCGAGGAGGACAAGGCGCGCATCGTGGCGCTGATGGGGGCGGACGCGCGCATGATCTCGGACAACGATCAGACCTCGCTGATCGAAAGCTTCCACGAATGCAAGGCCGACATCCTCGTCGCCGGGGACCGCTATATCTATCCGGCGCTGAAGTCGCGCATTCCCTTCCTCGACATCGATCATGTGCGCCGCATCGGCTACGCGGGATACGACGGGATGATCGAGCTGGCGCGCAATGTCGACCGCGCCGTCCATTCGCCGGTGTGGGACAAGGTTCGCGCCCGCCCCGCCGCCACAAAGCGCGCTGCGTGAGGAGACCATGGCCGAGATCGTCCTTCCCACCAAGCCGCTCGCCGTCAACCCGCTGAAGGCCTGCCAGCCCATCGGGGCCTCGCTGGCCTTTCTCGGGCTCGCCGAGGCCATGCCGCTGGAGCACGGCGCGCGCGGCTGCACCTCGTTCAACAAGCTGTTCTTCATGCGGCATTTCCGCGAGCCGATTGCGTTGCAGACGACAGCGATGGATCAGGCCACGGCGGTGCTCGGCGCTGACAGCAACGTGGTCGAAGCGCTCGCCACCATTTGCGAGAAGGACAAGCCGAAAGTCATCGGTCTTATCACCACCGGCCTGTCGGAGACGCAAGGCGCGGACATCCCCCGCACCATCAAGGCCTTCCGGGAAGAGTTTCCGCAGCATGAGGCCGTCGCCATCGTTCCAGCCAGCGCCAGCGATACGCTCGGCTGTCTGGAGACAGGCTTTGCGCTCGCGGTCGAAGCCATCATCGCCGCGCTCGCTCCCCGCGCGCCCTCAAAACTACGCCGACCCAGGCAGGTGAACGTGCTGGCGTCCGCCATGCTCGCGCCGGGCGACGTTGAGGCGATCAAGGACTGGATCGCGGCCTTCGGGCTCACGGCCATTGTGCTGCCCGACATCGCGGACTCGCTCGACGGGCACATGATCGAGGCCGGCTTTTCGACGCTCACCTATGGCGGCACGCCGCCAGAGAACATCGCCCGAATGGGCGAGTTGGTCGCGACACTTGTCATCGGCCGCTCGCTCGACCGCGCCGCCGATCTGCTCGAAGCAAAAACCGGCGTGCCGGATTATCGCTTCACAAGCCTCATCGGCCTCGACGACTGCGACGCCTTCTCAAGGACCTTGAGCTTTATCGCGGGCGTGCGCATCCCGGCCAGGATCGAGCGCCAGCGCGCGCAGTTGCAGGACGCCATGGTCGATTGCCAATTCCAGTTCGGCGGGGCGCGCGTCGGTATCGCCGCCGATGCGGACCTGCTTGCCGCAATTACGCAGTTCTTCGTCTCGATGGGAGCGGACGTGGTCGCGGCGGTCGCATCGTCGCGGGCCGATCATCTGTCCGAACTACCCATCGACAGCGTCGTCATCGGCGACCTGGAAGACCTGGAATGGCTGTCGCGCGAGCACGCCGCAGAGCTGATCGTCGCCAACTCCCACGGCGCCGAAATCGCAAAGCGCCTGAAGATCGCGCTCTTCCGCGCGGGCTTCCCGATCTACGACAGCTATGGGGCGCACACGCGCGCCCTTGTGGGTTACGCCGGAAGTCGGCAGACCTTGTTCGATCTGGCGAACCTGCTCGCCGGGCAGTACCGCGAGATTAAGCCTTACCGCTCGCGCTATTGGCAGGGGACGGAGCGCGACGCTGAAACCGGAAGGAACGCCGCATGTTGAGGATCGCGTTTGCCTCCAGCGACAGGAAAACCGTCAATCTGCACTTCGGCGGCGCTGAAAGCCTGATGCTCTACGACGTGTCGCCGGGGCATGCCGATCTCGTCGGCTTCACGGAATTTGCGAAAGCCGAAACGGTGGGCGAAACCGGGCGTACCGGATTGACGGGCACCGTCCATGACAAGGTGATCCCGAAGCTCGACTATGTGCAGGGCTGCGCGGCCGTCTACGCCGCCTCCATCGGCGCCTCGTCGATCCGGCGTCTGATGGCGCTCGGCGTCCAGCCCGTCATCGTCGATACCGGCCACGACATCGTCGACCTCCTGAACGAGGTCAGCCTTGCGCTCGCCCATGGCGGGCTGGCTTGGGTCGATCGCGCCAAGGCGAAGGCCGCCGCGCTGCCTCAGCGAAGCCTCGCCGAAGGCCTGGCCGAAAGCCATCGCCTCATCAGCTCAATCGACGAACTGGAGTGACCCAGATGGATTTGTCTTTCTTAGACCAGGATTTCCTTCAGGAACGGGAGAGCATGACTGCCAAGGAGCGGCTGCGCATTATCGAGGAGACGATCGCCGAAGTGCGCCCCGTCGCGCTGGCCGATGGCGGCGATATCGAACTGGTCGGCGTTGAGGGCCATCGCGTAAAGGTGCGCCTGACCGGCTGTTGCTCGACCTGCTCCATGGCGATGTTCACGCTCGGAGGCATTCGCCGCCTCCTGATGAAGAGGCTGGATGCGCCAGTCATGGTGGTTCCGGCGGAATAGCTTGGTCGATCTCCCCGCGCCCGCGTCGCGCCCGACCCAGGGGCGCAGGATCATGTCTTTCGTGACCATGACCGCGAAGCCATAGCCTGGGCGGATTTCGAGCGTGGGCTGGACTTGCATGTTGCGCCGCGCCATTTCCATGCCGAGCTGGGCCAATTGCTGACCCATCGCCGGGCCGATGGTTTGGGTGGTATTCAGCGATCCGTTGGCGGCGGCGGCTGAGCAGGGGCTAGCGGCGGCGCCAGGACGGGAATGCTCTCGGGCGCTTTCGGCGGTATGAAGCCGTCAGGGGCGTTAATGAGGACGGGAACGGATTTGGCGGTTGGCGCGGGCGTCTCGGTCTGCCTGGGAGTCTGAAGCCTGAGCCAATAGGTGTAGGCGATCGTCGCGGCGATGATGGCGAGGATCGCCATGGCGATGAACAGCGGGACGCGATTGAGGCGGCGCACGCCGGGCCCGCGCGATGGCGGGGATTGGAGCAAGTCGGGAGATGTGTTGCTCACCGTAGTGTCCTCCCAGGGACGCGAATTGAGTTGAGCGCGCCGGGCATAAGCGGGCGAAGGCGTCGAGGAGCAGCGCCGGCGCGCCAGTGAGCGAACGCTCGAAATGGCGGAAGAGGTGGAGCAGGACCGGGATCAGGTTGCTGCGAAGCCATCAAGGGGGGGCGGGCTTTTGCCGCATCCGCCTGGACGCCCACGGAGAATTGAGCGACGTCCGGCATATTATCTCTTTGAAATGATCTGAAATTTTTCTGACGACTTGGATACTTCCGAGCGGCGCAACCATTCTCCGAACGCATAGCCTAATTCCAAGGTTGCATACCTCGCGTCCCGGCGCTTGATTTGGATCAGCTCCCGGCGCCGCTAAAGCTGCAATCAATAAGAGCAATAAAAGCTATATGCTGGGAGGAACGGATGCCAGCAATCCAGCACGAGCTTGATGAAATCGAGCGGCGCTTCAGTATCGACCGGCGTGACTTTCTGACGTTCTGCACCGGCGTGGCGGCCACGTTGGGTCTGCCTGCGGGCGCCGCCGCTGAGGTCGCCGAGGCCATCGTCAGTAAGAGCCGGCCCTCCGTCATCTGGCTGCATCACCAGGAATGCACCGGCTGTACCGAGTCGCTCTTGCGAGCCGAGCATCCCACGCTCGAGAAACTGATCCTCGACATCATCTCGGTCGACTATCACGAGACGCTTTTCGCCGCCGCTGGCCACCAGATCGAAGCAGCGAAGCGCGCCGCGATGGAGAAGAACAAGGGCAAATATCTGCTCGTGGTTGAAGGCGCGATCCCCATGAAGGATGGCGGCATCTACTGCAAGATCGGCAACCGCACCTCCCTGGAGCTGACGCGCGAGGCGGCGGCCGATGCGGCGGCCGTCGTCGCGCTTGGCTCTTGCGCCTCCTGGGGCGGCATGCCCTCGGCCCCGCCGAATCCGACCGGCTCCGTGGGCGTCGCCGAAGCGCTGGGTCGCAACGACATCGTCACCATCCCCGGCTGTCCGTCGAACCCCTATAACTTCCTCGCCTGCGTCGTTCATTTCCTGACCTTCGGCAAGCTGCCGCCGACCGACGGCCTGGGCCGCCCGCAATTCGCCTATAGCCGCCTCGTCCACGAAAACTGCGAGCGGCGCGCGCATTTCGACGCTGGGCGCTTTGCGCTGGAGTTTGGCGACGAGGGCCACCGCAAGGGGCACTGCCTTTACAAATTGGGCTGCAAGGGGCCTGAGACTTACGCGAACTGTCCTGCCGTCCTGTTCGGCGACGTTGGCATGCAGTCGTGGCCGGTTGGAACGGGCCACCCCTGCATCGGGTGCGCGACGCAGGGGATCGGCTTCACGAAGCCCATCCACGCTTTGGCCGATCTCACTAATCAGCGGCCTCCTGTCATGTATCCGCGCATCGCCGAGGAACAGGGCTACGGCGCGGGGATGGCGGCGGTTGCGGTGCTCTCTGCCGCGGCGGGCGCCGTGGCTGGATCGGTCGCGGTTCTCTCCAAGAAACTCGGAAGGATCGAGACCTCGAGCCGCGAGGAGTAGCTCCCATGACAGTCAATCGTCGCGAATTCCTGACCGAAGGCGTAGGCGGAGTTGCGGCCGCGGCTGCATGCGCCACGATCTGGGTGGACCCTGCGGAGGCGAGAGGCAACAAGACCGTTCCCGTCGACGCCATCGGGCTCCTCTATGATTCGACGCTGTGCATCGGCTGCAAGGCCTGTATGGCGGCATGCAAAACCACCAACGCCTTGCCGGTGGAGGACAACCTCGGGCAAAAACTGTGGGACACGCCGTTCGAGCTATCCGGCAAGACCTTCACCGTCATCAAGCTCTACAAGGACGGAACCTGCGAGAATAAGGACCGGGAGAAGGACGGCTTCGCCCATATCAAGCGGCAATGCCTGCATTGCATCGATCCGTCCTGCGTGTCCGTCTGCCCCGTCAGCGCGATGAAAAAGGATCCCGCCACTGGCGTGGTCAGCTACAATGCCGACGCCTGCATCGGCTGCCGCTACTGTGTGGCCGCCTGTCCCTACCACGTCCCGCAATTTCAGTACGACACGCCGACGCCGCAGATAGCGAAATGCCAGTTCTGCAAGGAAGAGCTTTCAAAGGGCGATATTCCTTCCTGCGCCAAGGTCTGCCCGACCGGCGCGACGCTCTTCGGCAGCTACAAGGCGCTGACTGGCGAGATCGAACGCCGCAAGGCGATGACGCCCGGCGATAAGAACGTCTTTCCGAGGCGCACGGTCGACTCCGGCGACACTCATGAACGCGCCGCCGCCGAATACACGCCCGAGGTCTACGGCGCGAAGATGCTGGGCGGCACGCAAGTGCGCTACCTTTCCGGCGTATCCTTCGCGAAGCTCGGCATGCCGACGGGGCTGCCGGAGCTGTCCTACGCCGCGGTGTCGGAGAGCTTGCAACATAGGCTCTATGGCGGGCTTATCGCTCCCGCAGTCGCCTTGGTAGGTCTCGTCGGGGCGGCCTATCGCGGCGCCAAGGAGCATCATGAGGACGAAGCGCCTCATCGGCCGCGCGCGCGGATGAGCGCGCCCGTCGGTGGGAAGCTCATGGGCACGTTCACCACGGTGCTGGGCGTGTTCGCCGCAATCGCGGTATTCTTCCTGGTCCGCCGCTTCTCCGAAGGTCTCGGCGCAGTCACCAACATCTCGAACGGCTACCCCTGGGGCATCTGGGTGGTCTGGGACGTCGTCATCGCCACGGGCTTCGCCTGCGGCGGCTACGCCATGGCGCTCGTCGTCTACATTCTCAACAAGGGCGAATTCCATCCCCTTGTCCGGCCAGCGCTCACCGCGTCGGTATTCGGCTACAGTCTGGGCGCCGCGTCGGTGCTGATCGACCTCGGCCGCTATTGGAACTTCTGGCACACGCTGTCGCCAGCCTATTTCAATCCGAACTCGGTGATGTTCGAGGTCGCGGCCTGCATCTCGCTCTACATCCTCGTGTTGTGGATCGAATTCTTCCCGACCTTCCTCGAATGGCTCGGCCGTCACAGCATGCAACGGTCGTTCAACCGGATCGTGTTCCTGTTCATCGGCCTTGGCGTGCTGCTGCCGAGCATGCATCAAAGCTCGCTCGGCTCGCTCCTGATCGCCATGGGCTACCAGGTCCATCCGCTCTGGCAGACGCAGATGCTGCCGGCGCTGTTCCTGCTCACCGCACTCTGCATGGGTTTCGCCGTCGTCATCCTTGAGGCGACGCTCGCCGCCGTCGGCTTCGGCCGGGACATCTTCGACGATCTCGACCTCCTCTCGAAGATCGGCCGGATCATCTCGGGGATCCTCTTTGTCTATATCGGACTAAGGTTCGGCGATCTGGCTTGGCGCGGGGAGTTACCGAGGGTCTTCGACTCAGGATACCTGAGCGTGATGTTCTGGATCGAAATCGCGCTGTTCGCATACCCGGCGATCACGCTCGCGATCCCCGCGCGGCGGCGTCGCCTGTCGAAGCTTTTCCCGGCCGCGGCCAGCATGCTGGCCGGCGCCGTGCTGTACCGGATCGACGCCTTCCTCGTCGCCTACCAGCGCGACGCGGCGTGGCACTACTTCCCGTCCGCGCCGGAGATCCTGGTCACGCTCGGCGTCATCTCCATCGAGGTGCTGGCCTACGTCTTCTTCGTCAAGATCTTCCCAATCCTGCCCGGCCAGCCGGCCTCGCGCATCCGTTGATCGGCCTATCGCCAAGGAGACCTTAAGTGTCCACGAGAATAACAATCGATCCCGTCACCCGCATCGAGGGGCATCTCAGGGTGGACGTGGAGATCAATGGCGGCAAGGTGACGAAGGCGTGGTCGTCGGGGCAGATGTGGCGCGGCGTCGAATTGATCCTCCTCGGCCGCGATCCGCGCGACGCCTGGGCGATCACCCAGCGCATTTGCGGCGTCTGCACGACGGTTCACGCCATCGCCTCGGTGCGCGCCGTCGAGAATGCGCTCCAGCTCGAAGTGCCGCTGAACGCGCAGTACATCCGCAACATGATCGTGGCCGCGCATGCGATCCACGATCACATCGTCCACTTCTATCACCTCTCGGCGCTCGACTACGTCGATGTCGTCTCCGCGCTCAAGGCCGACCCCGTCAAGGCCGCCGCCTGGATCGAGCAGTACACCGACTGGCCGCTGAACGGCAAAGAGGCGATGAAGGCGACCCAGGAGAAGCTAAAGGCGTTTGTCGGAACCGGCCAGCTCGGGCCGTTCACCAATGGCTATTGGGGCCATTCGGCGATGAAGCTCACGCCGGAAATCAACCTCGTCGCCGTCGCGCATTACCTCCAGGCGCTTGAGGTGCAGCGGCAGGCCAACAAGATCGTCACCATCCTCGGCTCGAAGACGCCTCACATCCAGAACATGGCGGTGGGCGGCGTCTCGAATGCGATCGCGGTCGACAGCCAGTCCGTGCTGACGGTCGACCGCCTTTACGCCATCAAGACGCAGATCGACAAGCTCGCCGACTTCGTCAACAAGGTCTATCTCATCGACGTGGCGGCGGTCGGCTCGGTCTATGCGGATTGGACCGGCTACGGCGCGGGCGTCACCAACTACCTCTCGGCGCCGGACTTTCCCATCGACACGAAGGGAACCGAGTTCATGTATCCCGGCGGGTACATCCCCGGCGGCGATCTGACGAAGTATCAGCCCATCAAGAGCTTCGGCGACGATTTCCTCGGCAAGGGCGTCGAGGAGTTGGTCAAGCATTCCTGGTATTCGTATACGCAGGACGGCCCGCTGCATCCCTACAAGGGCGAGACGAAGCCGCAATACACGGACTTCCAGGACGAGGGCAAATATTCCTGGCTCAAGGCGCCGACCTTCTACGGGAAGCGGGCGCAGGTCGGGCCTCTCGCGGCGGTGCTGAACGCGGTCGCCGCGGGGCATCAGCCGACCGCCGCGCTTGTGACCAAGGTGCTCGACACGGTCTCCGCGCTTGTCGGCGCCAAGGTGGGCGTGGACGCCCTGCACTCCACCATCGGCCGCCACGCCGCGCGCGCGGTCCGCTGCGCGCTCATGGTCGATCTGCTGCAGGCCAACTGGCAGAAGCTCGTCGACAATATCGGCAAGGGCGATCTCGCGACCTTCAACAAACCGGTCTTCCCGAAGGGCGAAATCATGGGCTTCGGCTTCCACGAGGCGCCGCGCGGCCTTCTCTCGCACTGGACCGTCATTCGCGACGGCAAGATCGCGAACTATCAGTGCGTCGTGCCGTCGACGTGGAACGCGGGCCCGCGCGCCGAGGACGACGCGCCAGGGCCGTACGAGGCGTCGCTTCTGAACAATCCCGTGGCCGACCCTGAAAAGCCGCTGGAGGTGTTGCGCACCATCCATTCCTTCGATCCTTGCATCGCCTGCGCCGTCCATGTGCATGACGAGGACAGCGGACAGGCCGTCCAAGTCAGGGCGCTCTGACTGGGCGAGCCTCACCCTTCGACAGGCTCAGGGCGAGGCGCGTCGACAACCCTCATGGCGAGCCTGTCGAAATATGGGCTGCATCATTGTGAAGCTTCTGAAGGAGGCGGCGCATGCGCGCGGCGGTTCTCGGCGTCGGAAATGTTCTCCTCTCGGACGAGGGGATTGGCGTGCACGCCGTCAATGCGCTCGCCGCGCGCTATGAGATCCCGGCCGGGGTCGATGTGATCGACGGCGGCACATCCGCGATGGATTGCCTCGACCAGATCGCCAGCGCCGATCTCCTCCTGATCGCGGACTGCGTGCGCGGGGGGCGAGAGCCGGGGACGCTGGTGCGGCTCGGAGACGGAGCGCTCAAGGCGTTTTTTCGAACGAAGATTTCGCCGCATCAAGTTGGCCTGTCCGACGTGCTCGCCACGCTGGCCTTGCATGACCTTTCTCCGGTCCGCACCGTGCTCGTCGGCGCCGAGCCGAAATCTCTGGCGCTCGGGTTGGAGCCGACGCCCGAACTTGCGGCCATCCTTCCGGCGCTGGTGGAGGCGCTGGCCGCCGAGCTTACCGCGACGGGGTTCAGGCTTGAGCCTCGCCGCCTCACGCAGGCCGCCGAATAAGGGGTGGGCGCATGTGTCTTGGCGTTCCAATGCGGATCATCGAGAGCGACGGCTTCACGGCTCTATGCGAGCGGCGCGGCGAACGGCGCCGCGTGAATGTCATGCTCCTGGAAGAGGCGCCGGCGGGCGCTTGCGTGCTGGTCCACGTGAACAACGCCGTGCGCTTCCTCGGCGAGGAGGAGGCTCAACTCATCGATGAAGCCCTGGACGAGCTTGCCGTCGCCCTCGATAACCAGGCGGGCGCTCATTCGCGCGGCGGCCTCGAAGCGGCGCCGCGTTTACCCTTCGCTAACCCTGGCGCCCCGGAATAAGGTACCGCCACTTCGCGGTTTTCCGCCCCTTTTCCCTCATTATGACCAGTATAGCCCAAGGCGCCTTGAGGACGCGTTAAGCGGCGCCTATGTCATTGGTTTCGCTTGAGAAATTCCGCCAGCGGCGCGGGTTTTGCAGCGGTTGCGGACGCCGCTTCCGCAACCTTAGGCAGCGCTTTCTGGTTAACGCGCGCAACAATATAACCGTTAACTAGGATTTCCGACTCGCTTTTTTCGCGTGTTTTTCGGTTTTTTTCGCATTTTCGTAGGCCGCGCGCCCGAAAACGTAAGGCATGCGCGCCGCCGTTCCGGCCGTTAACCCACCCCGATTTTAACCATGCGGCGGCGGTTCGAAATTCGCGCGCGCCTTACAGTTCGAAAAACCCGAACCGTAGGCGACGGCCGCCTCGCCGGCAGTCCCGCCAGGCGCGGCGCCTCGATGGAAATGGCGACGCCGCGCCAGCGTTGAATATCGCTCTCGACACCTGCGCCCTTGCATTCTATAACGCTCAGCACTATAATTCACAGCACGCCGGTCATGAGGCTATTCAAGCTACGGACGTTCGCGCGTTTCGCGCGCCGGGAAGCCATCGACGATTCCATGCTCGCCGGCGCCATTCGCGATGCCGAGCGTGGCTTGGCCGCTGTCGATCTTGGCGGCGGCTTGATTAAGTTGCGGATTGCGCGGCCAGGAAAAGGGAAGCGCGGCGGCTATCGCACCATCGTCGCTTACGCGGCCGCAGAGCGTGCGGCGTTTCTTTTCGGCTTTGCCAAGAGCGATCTCGACACCATTTCGCCGGACCGGCTCGATGACCTCAAGGCGATTGGGGCCGAGCTTCTTGGCGCAAGCGATGCGGCCATGGACCACGCCACCGCCGCGGGAATGGTGCAGGAGGTTGAGTATGGGCAAGAAGACCGATCCGAACATCCGGCTCGACGCGGAGCTCTTGGAAACAGCGCAAGCTTTGCGTGGCGCACTGTTGCACGAAGAAAGCGCCGACAAGATTACCAAGCGCGCCTTGGGGCGGTTGATGCCTGTCAAGCCAGATCCGCTTGGGCCTGACGATGTGCGGGCCATCCGCGAAAACACCGGTGTGAGCCAAGCGGTGTTTGCGGCTCTGCTTAATTTGACGACAGGGTATGTGTCGGAACTTGAACGGGGCGCCAAGCGCGCCACAGGGACGACGCTGACGCTCCTGCACATCGTTCGCCGTAAGGGGATCGAGGCTTTGTTGTGACCCCGCCGACGGGCGAATTGGAGAACCGAAGGCGAAAACTGCCTCAATTTTAGTCTTGCGGGTAAGGCATTCCCTCCTTACATTTGGTTCATGAGCACACTGACCGTCACTGCAAAGGGGCAGATCACGCTCCGCAAAGATTTGCTGAAGCATCTCGGCGTCGAAACGGGCGGCAAGCTCGCTGTCGAAAAACTCCCCGGCGGCCGGATCGGGATCAGGGCGGAACGGCCCGCCGGGAAGATTGCGGATGTTTTCAACGCCCTGAAGAAGTCCGGCGGGTCTTGCCTCTCCATAGAGGAAATGAACGAAATCGCCGCGAGAGGCTGGGCGGGAGAGTTGTGATCCTTCGCGTCGTCATCGCGAAGCGCTACAGGCGCTGTGGCGATCCATGTCCGCATCTGTTGCGCGGATTGCTTCGCTTCGCTCGCAATGACAGAACCGAGCGACTGGAGTTGGCATGAAGATTACGGCCGATACCAATGTGCTTGTCCGCGCAATCGTGGGAGACGACACGCTGCAAAGCGCCGCCGCCCAAGAGGCGCTGGCGAGCGCGGAGACAATCGCGCTGACGGTCCCGGCTCTGTGCGAACTGGTTTGGGTTTTATCGCGAGGCTATAAGGTCCCAGCGCCGGAAATCGCGCAAACGATCCGCTCGTTGCTGAATGCGGCCACTATCGAAGTCAATCGCCCCGCCGCCGAAGCGGGGTTGCAGAGTCTTGAGGCCGGCGGGGACTTCGCCGATGGCGTCATCGCTTTCGAAGGCGCGTGGCTCGGCGGGGAAGTGTTCGTGTCATTCGATAAGAAAGCTGTGGCTCTTTTGGGAAAACAGGGAATGTCCGCGCGATTGCTGTGAGGCGATGCGAAGGGACTCACTGACGTTATCCAATCCATTTGTCACGGATATTTTGACCGGCTTCCCGCTGAAGCCGCATGCGGGCTTTGGGCCGGGAAGAGCCATTCACTCGATCCGGACTCATCGTCGACGGCGCACATTTCGCCGATGTGGGCGAGGGTGGCCCGATCGATCAGGTACATGCGGGGCCTGCCGTCGACCGAAAGCGGCCAAGACAGTGCAAGACTCCATCCGTTCCAACCATTGTCCTCTGGTTGGAACATTTTTCTCCTTGGTTCGTTTTTGGCACGCTATCGATGGGACCGGCCAGATGGGTTCGGCCAGGCCGGGCCGCTAGCCGGTCAAGTTCAAGCGGAGAACGACCATGCCCCTTATCGAAGTTCATCTTATTGAGAACGTTTTCGATTCCACCCAGAAAAAGCAAATCATCGAGAAACTCACAGACGCCATGGTCAGCATCGAAGGCGAGAATATGCGCAGCGTGACGTGGGTGAAGATTTCGGAGGTTGCAAGCGGCAATTGGGGAATTGGCGGTCAGCCGCTGACGACCGAAGCGGTGAAGGCGCTTGCGGCCGGCAAGAAGGCGGCCTGACAGGCTGCGGGCCATATTTGCGGGAACCGCGATCTTTGCGTCGCCGCAGCCGAGACCTTCTCAGGCGGGCCAGTAGCGGTCGAAGGGACATCGTAGCGGCAATCCCTCTTCCGGTTGGGCCGGAGCCCAGCTACGCTGGTCCAATCAAGGGGTTGAACGCTGTCTCTCCGGGAAAAGCGGCGCATGGAGGTTCGGATCGTCATATTTCCCGAAACCCGGGTTGCCGCCATCGAGCATCGCGGAGCGCCCAGCTCGGAGCACGACGCCGTGCGGAAATTGATCGCATGGAAATTGGAGCGGAAGCTGGTGGACGCCGCGAAATACCGCAGCTACGGCATCCACTACACCGACCCCCGAACCACCCCGCCCTCAAGGCATCGCGTCGATTTCTGTCTGTCGGTTGCAAGCGAAGTCGGGCCTAATTCTTACGGCATCGTGAACAAGGTCATTCCACAGTGCCGGTGCGCGTTCGCTCGCGACATCGGCTCTCGCCACGACAACAAAGCTGCGGTCTATCTGTACGAAAACTGGTTGCCTCGGAGCGGGGAAGTCCTTGGCGATTTCCCAATTTTCTTCCATTACGTCAACGTCGGCCCGAGCGTGCGCGAGGAAGTTATGATTACCGACGTGTACTTACCGCTGAAATGGGATTCGGAGTGACTTTGCGGACCTTTCTCGGCGTGACGATCCGGTCATACCGGCGGCCGAAAGTCTCGACCGCTCCGCGGCGTCGTCCCCGTCCCCGCCTTCGTGGGGATAAACTCCTGCGGGGACCCAGGTATCGCTGCGCTATTTCAATAGCTTCCGCCGCCGGGATACCTGGATTCCCGCTCCCCGTCTCCGCGCGGGGACAAGCTTCGCGGGAATGACGACAAAAGGGCCGGCGCCATTGCAGAGCCAAGTTTCCGCAAACCTGCTCAGGCGCTGAGCTGTCTGGCGATAATCGCGCCGGCGTCGATGCGGGCGCCCCCTGCGCCGAAGTTCACGCCGCGCTCGCCGAGCCTCGCGTCGCAATAGGCGGAGGCGACTTCGCCCGCGCCGTACCGCAACAGCAGCGCCGCTTGCAGGGCGAGCGCCATCGTCTCGGCAACATGCCGCGCGCCCGCCTCGGACGCTCCGCCTGTGGCAAGCGTCCCCGCCAACGCCTCAAACGCCCGGTCGAACGCCGGATGGCTCCCGCGCGCGGGCGCAAGCTCCGCGAGATACGCATCCCGCGCGGCGGGGTCCTTCGCCAGCGTGCGCAAAATGTCGAGCGCGATCACATTGCCGGAGCCTTCCCAGATCGCATTCACGGGCGCCTCGCGGTAGAGGCGCGGCAGCGGGCTGTCCTCGACATAGCCGCCGCCGCCGAGACACTCCATGCACTCGTAGACGAAGTGCTGCGTGCGCTTCGAAATCCAGAACTTGCCGAGCGCCACGCCGAGCCGCGCGAAGCTCCTGTCCTCCGCGCTGCCGCCGTCGAAGGCGCGCGCCACGCGCAGGGTCAGCATCGCGGCGGCCTCGTAGTCGAGCGCGAGATCGGCGATCACGGCGCGCATCAGCGGCTGGCCGATCAGCGTCTTCTGGAACGCGCGGCGGTGGCTCACATGGTGCACCGCCTCGGCCAGCGCGCGCCGCATCACGCCGAGCGAGCCCGCCATGGTGTCGAGCCGCGTGTGATGCACCATCTCGATGATCGCCGCGACGCCGCGCGCTTCCTCGCCGATCATCTGGGCATAAGCGCCGCGATATTCGATCTCGGAGGAGGCGTTCGATTTGTTGCCGAGCTTGTCCTTCAGCCGCAGCACATGGATGGCGTTGCGCTGCCCGTCGGGCTTGATGCGCGGGACGAGGAAGCAGCTGAGGCCCTTGTCCGTGTAGGCGAGCGTTAGGAAGGCGTCGCTCATCGGCGCGGAGCAGAACCATTTGTGGCCCACGAGCCGGTAATCGCCGCCCGGGCCGCCCGGGCCAAGCGCAAACGCGCGCGTCGAGTTGGCGCGCACGTCCGAGCCGCCCTGCTTTTCCGTCATCGCCATGCCGATGGTGACGCCGCGCTTCCCGGCGATGGGGCGCAGCGGCGCGTCGTAAACGCCCTCGATCGCTTTCGCCGCCCAGATCGCGGCCACGTCCGGCTGATGGCGCAGCGCCGCCACGCTCGCATAGGTCATGCTGATGGGACACATGGTTCCGGCTTCGGCCTGGGTCGCCAGCGCCAAAAGCGCAGCGTGCGCAACGTGACGGCCGGCGCGCGTCTCGCGCCAGCCGATGCTGTGGATGCGATGCTCCATCGCGAGCGCCATGAGGCTGTGATAGGCGGGGTGGAATTTCACCTCGTCGATGCGCCGCCCGAAGCGGTCGAAGGCGGCAAGCTCCGGCGTATAGCGATTGGCGTCCTCGCCCCAGCTTTGCGCCTCTTCCGACCCCGCCGCCGCGCCGAGCGCCGACAAGGGCGGCTCCACCCACTCGCCCCCGAACAGGCGCGCCGCCTCGCCGAGCGCGCGGTCGTCTTCATAGAAATTGCGCGCGCCAAACGGCGGGGGCGCGTTCGTCACATCGTGCGTTTCGAGATGGATTTGCGGGGCGTAGGCGGTCATGGCGCGGCCTCCGAATACCGTTGCGGTCCATCATACCATCGCGGAGGCGCAACACACAAAGCGCGCGCTTGGGGCCCCCGCGAGATTTGCGATTGCGCCTGCGGCTCGGCCCCCGTAAGAGGAGGAAACCGTCGGCTAAGCCCGTTCACGAGTTGCCCATGAGACGCCACTTCTTTCGTGACTTCCTCGTCGTCTTCGTGCCGACGGCCGCAATCTGCGTCGGCGCCATCTGGTTCACGCTCCGCTATGTGCAGCCGGCGCCGCCCACCTCCTTCGTCATGTCGACGTCGAGCAAGACCAGCCCCTATTACATGCTGGCCATGCGCTTCAAGGAGGAGGTGGCGAAGAAGGGCATCACGATCGATGTGCGGGAGTCGAAGGCGTCCTCCGAAAATCTGAGGCTGCTCAAGGACCCGGCCTCCGGCGTGCAGGCGGGCTTCGTGCAAGGCGGGCTCAGCAATCACATCGATGCGCCCGATCTGTTTTCCATGGGCCGGGTGATTACCGAGCCGGTGTGGATTTTCTATCGCGGCGCGAAGGTCGATCGCATCACCCAGCTCAAGGGCAAGCGCATTTTCACGGGGCCCGACGGCAGCGGGACGAGCGTTCTCGCGCGCAAGCTGCTTGAGGCGAACGGGGTCACGCCCGGCAATTCGAAACTGATCGCGCTGCCCTTGCCGGATTACGCCGACGCCTTCGCGAAGGGCGACGCGGATGCGGGCTTCCTGGTGATCGGCGAGGAGGGAGCGCCCGTGCAGGCCTTGCTGCGCCAGCCGGGCACATCGCTGATGAACATGGCCCAGGCGGATGCGCTGATCCAGCGCTATCCCTTCCTCACCTCCGTCACCTTGCGGCAAGGCGTCGTGGATTTTGCGCAAAACATCCCGCCGGCCGACACCGCGCTTGTGGCGACGAAGGCCATGCTGCTTGTCCGGGACGATCTGCATCCCGCGCTCATCACCGTACTCGCGCAGGCGATCCGCGAGGTGCAGAGCCGGCCCTCGCTGAAGGAGTCGGGGGAATCGCGGCTCTTCGCGCTCGGCGCCGACGCGCTGTCGGACGATCCCGAATTTCCGATACCGGACGATGCGCGGCGCGTCTATAAATCCGGGCCGACCTTTTTCTGGCGCGTGCTGCCCTTCTGGCTGGCGACGCTCCTCGACCGCGCCTTCATCCTGCTTCTGCCCGTGATCGGCATCATCTTCCCGCTCTTCAGGATCGTGCCTTTGTTCTACAACTGGCGCATGCGCCAGCGCATCCTGCGCTGGTATACGCCCCTCAAGGCGCTCGAACGGGACCTCGACAAGTCCGCCACGGCGCCGGACTTTATCGCGCGCAAGGACAAGGAACTCGACCGCATCGAGGAGAGCGTGTGGCGCATCTCGGTCCCCGGCCATCTCGCGCCCGAGCTTTACACGCTGCGCGACCATGTGGAGTTCGTGCGCAGGCGCATCGCCAGCCTGCGGGACAGCCACGCGAAGAAAAGCGCCGAGCCGGCGGCGGCGTAGGGCGAGAACCGGTCAGCCCGCCGCCGCGCCCGCCGCGCGCGGCAGCGCCGCGAGCGTTTGCGCGGCTTCCGCCTTCGCCGCTTCCGACGCGGCGAGGATCTCATGGATGCGGCGGAAGTCGAGCGCGCCGAAGCGGCCCACATCCGGCCTGAGCAGGCTGTCCGGGCCGCCAATTTTCAGCTTCGCGTTAACGATGGACCGGAGCGCGATCTGCTGCGCGCCGAGCAACGCCTCGATGGCGCGGGGCGCGTTCGGCCTCCTGGCGATGGCGCCGCCGCTCACATCGACGGCCATCGTGAAATCGCAGCGAGGCTTCAGAAGGTCGAAGGGAAGCGGGTTCACATAGCCGCCATCGATGAGGATGCGGCCATCGAGCGAAACCGGGGTGAGCAGCGCGGGCAGCGCCGCGCTGGCGGCTATAGCGGGCAGAAGCGCGCCCTTCGAACTCACATGCGCGCTTTGCTCGAAGAAACCGGTCGCAACCGAGATGAACGGGATCCGCAGCTCCTCGAAGGTTTTCGCCAATCCGGGCGGCAGCGCCAGCTCGAAAATGCGCTCGGACTTGAACAGCGCCGGCGCCCCCGGCCGCCAGATGTCCCAGACGCGGCCCTTCCAGCGCGAAGAGATGTGGCGGAGGATCGCGCCGCGCCGTCCGAACGCCGTCTCGCAGTAGCGCCTTATTTCCGCTGCTGGCATGCCGGACGCATAGACCGCGCCGATCAGCGCGCCGATGCTCGTGCCGGCGACCATGGCCGGCCTGACGCCCGCCTCGTCGAACGCTTCGAGAACCGCGATATGGGCAAGCCCCCTCGCGCCGCCGCCGCCGAGAGCGAGCCCGATCCTCAAGCCCGCCGCGCCGCCTTGAGGCCGATGTCGCGGCGGCAAAAGCCGCCTTCCCAGTCGATCCTGTCGACGGCCGCATAAGCGCGCGCCCTCGCTTCCTCCGCATCGCGCCCCACGGCGGAAACATTGAGGACGCGGCCTCCTTGCGCCAAAAGCTCGCCCTTCGCGCCAAGGCTCGTTCCGGCATGGAAAACGGCGACGCCCTCCGCCGCCTCGGCCTCCTTGAGGTTACGGATGACGCTTCCCCTGGCATAGTCGCCGGGGTAGCCCTTCGCCGCCATGACCACGGTGACGGCCTTATCCGCGCTCCACTCGGCGCGCGCGCCCGAAAGGTCGCCTTTCGCGGCGGCGGCAAGGAGCGGCAAAAGATCGGATTTCAACCTCAACATGAGCGCCTGGCACTCGGGGTCGCCGAAGCGCACATTGTACTCGATCAGCTTCGGGCCTTGCTCGGAGATCATGAGGCCGGCATAGAGCACGCCCTGAAACGGGGCGCCGCGCTCCCGCATGGCGTCCAGCGTCGGCGTCACGATCTCGCGCATGATGCGGTCCTGGAGCGCCGCCGTCATCATGGGCGCGGGCGAAACGCAGCCCATGCCGCCCGTATTCGGCCCAAGGTCGCCATCGAAGGCGCGCTTGTGGTCCTTTGCGCTGGCGAGCGGAATGGCGCGCGTCCCATCGCACAGCGCGAAGAAGCTCGCCTCCTCCCCAATGAGCCATTCCTCGATCACGACCTGATCGCCCGCGACGCCAAAGGCGCCGGAAAAGCAGGCGGCGATGGCTTCCTCGGCCCCGGCCAAGGTTTCGCACATGAGGACGCCCTTCCCGGCGGCAAGACCGTCCGCCTTCACCACGAGCGGCGCCCCTTTTTCGCGCGCATAAGCAAGAGCATCGGCCCGCGCCTGGAACGCGCCCCAAGCCGCGGTCGGGATGCCGCGCTCGGCGCAGATCGCCTTCGTGAACGCTTTCGACGCTTCGAGCTGGGCCGCCGCCGCGGAGGGGCCGAAAACGTAAATCCCGGCGGCCCGAAGATCGTCCGCCAGCCCCGCGACGAGGGGCGCTTCAGGGCCGATCACGACGAGATCGATTTGAGTTTTCCAGCAAAAATCCGCGACCGCTTCATGATCGCCGATGCGCTGGGGACCCGGCGCCGCGATTTCGAGAATGCCCGCATTGCCCGGCGAGCAGAATAAGGACCCGAGAGCCGGGCTCCGCCGCAGTTTCCAGGCCAGGGCATGTTCGCGGCCGCCGCCGCCGATCAGAAGCACATTCATGCCCGCTTTTTAGCATGAAAGCGCAGCGGCGCGACGGCTTTGTGCGCATCTCCGCGCCACGGCTTTTTCGGGCGCCCCTCGCCGTCCCGGAAGCCGCCTCGCGGCTATCCGGGATCGCACAATACGCAACCTGCGTTCTCAACGGTCCCGGCTCGCGCTCCGCTTGGCCGCGATGACGGCTATCGGCCCCGGTCTATCCGCTCTGCCGGACCAGGACCGGAGTGTCCTGCGGGGCGGTGTAATTTTCCGGCGCGGCCTCCGGTCGATAGTCCGGCCCCGATGGCGGGGCGTCGCCGATGCGGCGGCGTGCCTCGGCTTTCGAGACGTGGAGAGCGATGAGCACGGCAAGGCCCGCAAACAGCAGATAGGATTGCAGCGGGTTGAACGGCGTCCGCGCAAGAAGCTGGGCCGCCTGGATATACGTCGCGGCCAGCGCGTAGGCGAAAGCAAGCCACGCCAGCGAGGCCGGCCGGGCGATGCGAGCGGCCAGCAAGGCGAAGATGGGCAGGAGAATGCCGTAATGGTGCTCCCATGCGATGGGCGAGGCCATCGTCAGGCTGAGCGCCATGGTGGCAAAATCCAAAAGGCTGTCCGATCCGTAATTCTTCCTTCGATGCAGGAGCGCCGCCCCCAGAATGAGCGCGGAACTTACAACCGTGCCCCAATAGACCAGCGGCGTGTATGGCGCGAATTTGCCGGCATCGAACTCCAGTATGACGAAGTCTTGCGGAGCTTTCAGCGCCATGAGCCGGTTCAAAAGGCCATTGATGGAGTGGTTTGGATAATAAACCTCGCCGCGCTCGGACAGGAAAGAGAGGACACGGAGATAGTCGAGGTGATTGGCGACGCCAAAAACGGCCGCCGCCGCCGCCAGCCCCGCTGAAGCGACAATCAGGCATCCGAATAATAATCGCCACTCGCCGCGCAACGCCGCCCACACGACGAAGAGCCCGTAATGGGGCTTCAAGAGGCAGACGGCGCCGATCAACGCGCCGCTGCCGGCTTTACGGCCAAGCGCCCAAAGCAAGAGGGCGAGCGCCAGAAAGCCGTTGATCCACACCTGGATTTGCCCAAGGGTGTAAGCCTTCACGACGGGATAAAAGGTCAGCGTCAGGCAGGCGACCGTTACAACTCTAAGAGCGCGGTAAGAACGCGCCTCGTCGCCGAACCGCGCCGCAAGCCCGATTTCGAGAAGAGCCGCGGCGGATGCGAAGCTCATAAGAATGAAAAGCCAGCCGATAACGTCGTTCACGAACGGATAGGGCGAGTCCGGCATATCCTCCTTGGTCCGCACATTGTCCTCGCCGGCAAGCTCCAAGGCCATGAGGGCGAACAAGGACGAAGGCGGATACTGGAACCGCGACCCGTTTTTGAAGAAGACCTCGCTGTAGACCGGAACGCCGGGCTTTGTGTAAAAATGGGTGAGAGCGTCTTTCATCGCCCCCCAGGAATCGTCGGAGCCCTCGCCTTCGAGAAGCTGAGCCGTGTGGTCGAGGACGGTTTCGCGATACTCTTCGGGCGCGGCAATCTTAATGAAGCCGCTGATCGCGAAAGCGGTAACGATCCAAAAAAGCAGAAGGCCGGTCGAGAAGCGTTTCAGCGTCGCATGAGGCGCCGGGGTCATGGCTTAACCTTTCGACTTTGCAGCCGCAGCCCCCTGAGGAGCGCCAGGAAAAGGAACAGCCCGCCGAAGAACCAGGCGGAGGTGGCGGTGCGCGCGATGGTTTCGCCGAAGCGAGGCGCGATGGCCGCCACGTCGATGACGGGCAGCGAAACAAGCACAAGGCTCGCCCGCATCAGCCCCTGTGTGAGAGGGTCGTCCGGCAGGTCGAGGCGGCCGGTGAGAGTGAGCGCGAAGGGCAGCAGCAAAAACGCGTAATAGTGGCTCCAGGTGAGCGGACTGGCAATCAGGACAAGCGTCAGCACAAGCGAGAACGCCAAGGCGTCGCTCCGCGGATTGCGCGCATGCCCAGGTTGTATGAGAAGTTCCCAGAGCGGCAGTCCGAAAAGCACGCAGAGCAGGACCGCGCGCGCAATCCTGTGCGCGTTGGACGGCTCCAGGGGCGTCCACTCGCGCAAATGCGAAGCTCCGCTCGCGAGCCGCATGAGAAAGCCATCGAGGGATTGCACATTGAAGGCGGGAACGACGTCCGAGCTGAAAGGCGCGACACACGCGCGATACCAGTCGAGATGCGGCTCAAGGCCGAAAATAAGGACGGAGGCGCCGGCAACCGCCGCAAGCGCCGCGCCGGCGCCCAGCGCGGCGCCCCACGACCGGCGCAGGAGAAAGTAAGGGCCGAAGAGCAGAAGCGGCAGCTTGACGATTGCGCAAACCCCGATCAGCGCGCCAGCCGGGACCTGCCGGCCCTTGGCGAGAAGCAACAGGGCGCCGGTGAGCCCGAGAAGCACGAAATGGGTGCTGTTCCCTTCGCGCAAGGCATTGATCAGCGGGCCGTTCAGAAGGAAAAGCGCGGCGAGCGGAACGGTCGGACCGCCGCGCGGAGACAGAAGCAGCAAAACGGCCGCCGTCGCCGCAAGCCCCGCCGCCAGAAATGCGAAACCCGCGGTCTCCTCGCTGAGGAGGGCGAAGGGCGCGAACAGATAGGCGACGATCGGGATGTTGACGAAACCGTCGGCGCCCTCTTCGCGAAACTGCCATTCCGCGGCCGGGCCGTCTTCCAGGATCGCGTCGCCCGCCGGATAATAGGCCTTGTTGAAATCGCTAAAAAGGGTGGGCGGCTCGGACAGGAGGAACAGCAGCACCGAGCACGCGCCAAGCGCCGCATAGGGTCCCGCTGTCAGAGCAGCCTTTCGCAAGCGAGGCCCCATGCGCCGGCCTACTCCGCGGGCGCCGGAGCGCTGGAGGGCTCTCTGTCTAAAACGAAAGCCTCCGTCCGGGCCTTTTCGCGGGGGCGCGACAGCGCCGCAAACGCGAGCGCCGTCGCATAAAGGAGAAGGGCGGCATACTGCTTATGCTCTTGCAGGTGCGAGTCCCACCAGAACGGCAGCGCGAAAGGCGCCGCGAGCGCCGCCCCGGTTACGAAGCGCGCAAGCCAGGAAAGGGGTTGCAGCGCCGCGAGGGGAAGAAGCCACACGAGAAACCACGGCCAAGGGTGGTTGCTGACAGTGAAAACGACAGCCGCCATCGCGGCGAGCGCCGCGGCCATAAGCGAGGCGGGCGCGGGGTTCTGCTTCAGCCGGTAAAGCGCCACAAGGGCAAGCGCCGGGAAAAGGGCGAGCACGGCGGGGTTGAAGATGTGAAAAGGCAGGCCGGTGCAGCCCTCCAAGGCCGCGAGAGCATCCACGGGCCGAAGAGCGCGCCAAGCGCTCATCTCCCGGAGGCCATCGAAGAAAGCGAAGGAACGGAAGAACAGGGCGAGGCCGAGCGCGATGAAAATCGGGGGCAGGGCGAGGGGACCGACGAGGTCGCGCCAGCTTCGCCTCCCGGCCCACGCAAAAACGGCGCCCGCCGCATACAGAGGCAAGGTCGTGTACTTAACGAGCACCGACGCGGAAAGCGCCAGCGGCGACAGCGCGCTCCTCCCGAGAGCGAGACGCAGCCACAAAAGCGCGCAGACCGCCATGGCGATGTCGTTATGCCCCTCCGCGACCGTTTGGTGCACGCCAAGCGGGGTCCATCCGTAAACGAGGGCGGCAAGCGCGCGACGCCTCGGCGATGCGTCGCGCGCCAGATCGAGCACCAGCCGCAAGCCAAGCAGCCAGCATGCGGCGAGGATGAGCTTGAACAGGAGAAACGCCAGCGCCGCCTGTCCCGCCGATACTTTCATGACGGCCGCCGAAATCAGCGCCCAAAGGGGGCCGTATGTCATCGCCATCGGCGCGTGATCCAGCGGAAGCGCGCCGATTTGCGCGTCGCCGAAGACCTGATGGTAGGGGTTCATTCCATCCGCGATCATCCCGCCCCAGACCGCGGAGAGCCATAGGTCTTGGGTGAAAACGGGATAGGCAAACAGGCTTGCCGCCACAAACGCCGCGGCCCAGCGCGCGATCAGGGCGGCTTCGCGGTTCCCCACTTCGCCGGCTCGGGATCGCAGCACGGCGAGGGTGAGCACAAGGAAGGCGGCGCTTGCAATGCCAAGGCCGGCGGAAACGCTCAAGAGAGCGTCGCCGCCATCCTCGATAGCGTCGCGCGCCGCATCCCATGCGACATGCAAGACGGGCGTTGACGTCAGCGTTCGGTCGATCTGCTCGCCCAGCGCTTGCGCCTTGGGAGCATCTTCGCCATCCCACAGCGCGATGCTTTGCGGCAGCGAGAGCAGCGCGAGCGCACAATGCGCCGCGAAGATCGTCGCCCCACAGATGTGAATGACGGCAATGAGCGGCGCTCTCACATTTTTACCCCGTAGCAAAGCGCGGACGATAGCGCCTTCTTCGGAGCGAAAGCACAACGCAAAATCGCTTGCTGGCGCTCGGAGCAACCCCAAGCGTGACCCAGAATCCTCATTCCTAGCAGGGGAGCGCGGCCTTTGGCGCTGCCGCCGCCGTTTGCACGCGGAACGGTTGTGCAGGCAGGGCGAATTTGCGGCGCTTCAATTCCGGCAGGAAAAGGCCCGATTGCGGACTCGGCGGCATCAAAAAAATTTGTTCGATCAGCGCGCCCGCTTTCCGATGCCTTTGCGGACTATCATGGATATAGCTGCAATTGTTCAAGACACGCCTTGGATCAAAAGAGACGGCCTCCGCTGGGCGGCAAGCCGAAGGTTCGATTGAAAACCATCGCGTCGAACGTGGCTGGATCGACCCCGTTGGCGGGAGCAGGCGTTTGCCCAACAAGCGCGTTGCCGATCCTAAGCGAGGGAATGAGCATGTTGCTCGACGCGGGGGCTGCTTGGCCTTGGGATGCATAGAGGTCCGAAGCATTGTCATCGGCCATCGGCGCGGACGGGGGGCTCACGAAGTTATAGGCGCTGTTTCCAGACGTGTCGATGGAAGCAGTTTCGGTCTGTGGCGCTTCACGCTCCTGGGGGTAAGTATTGTAGCCAAGCGCAGCCCGAAGCACATCGGCATTGTCTTTGTAATTATAGAAGCTTGAACCCGGTTTGGAGAAGTCGGGAAACCAAAACTCCTGGCCTGCGGCCTCTTGCGCTAATTTTTCTGGCCCGCGCACGTAGTATTGCGTAATCGCCGCCGCTTTCTGATCATCCGTGAGATAGTTCCACGCGGTAGGGGTCATATGCTGCTGGTAGAACTGGGTAGCTTCTTGAGCAAGTAGACCGGAAACCTTCGCGGTCAAAGGATCGCCCGGGTCTTGAAGGTTGCTTACAAACGTCGGAAGATTTCCCTCGTATTTGTTAAGCTCCATGAAATCGTCATTGCCTTGGTATTGCGAGTTATAATTGTCGAGCAGAGAGATCCCAGTGCGAAGCTTGATGTTCCCAGGTCCGATATCGAACAACAGAGGATGCACGATTTTGTCGTAAGCCTGAGGGTTGATCAAGGTTTCATTATCCAATTTATTGACTGCATTGTAGCTGTCTTTGATGCCTTGGTCGCTCAATAGTGAAATATAATTTGTTTCCGGCCACCTAAAGAAGTTTCATTGGCATGCTCGCTTAGGTACTTCAAAGCTGCAGGGGAGTAACGCAAGGGGTATTCGGCCATAATCACACCTATCCGACGCCCTCATTGAAATGCGTCATATAAATTGTTAAAGCGCTTAGGGCGGATTGTAGCATTATCATAAAAATGTAAATTTTGTTTGGGATGTAGTCAGGCTTGTTAGTTAAGAAACCGAAAATAACCTTTATGCCGATAATGAAACCAAAAAAAAGTGATGGGAAGCCGATACTCTCGTAGAACGGAAATAAAACTACAACTGGATGTGCAGCCAAAACATTGAGATGGTTTAACTCTAATGCAAGAGTGAATGCAACAAATGCAACGAAGCCCGGCAAACATGCCGCCAAGAGCAACGCCCTGAAGGGTTGCCTGCTTAAAAGATAGAACGCGGAAAAGCCAATCGCGGCGCAGGCTGCCATGTGCCTAGGATCAACCAGGAATAAAAATACATCCCAAAGCTGTTTCGTGATCGCTCCCATGTCCGCCTCGCCGAATCGCCTTGTCCGTCCGGTTTGGAGCTAGAGCCCAGCGCCGGTTTTCAGGCAATCTCGCCGACGTGGCAAGTCTTCTCACTCGCGAAAATAAGCCGCCAAGAATGCAAGCATCTTAGATGAGCAGCCATCCATCGCGGATGAAATCAGGAATGGGTTGTTTTGGCTTTGAGAAGCCCGCATTGGGATCTGCAACCCGACTTGATGCGCACGGATTCGCGAGAAAACCGGCACGACTGCTCCCGACCCCAAGCACGCATGCGTGCTTGCCGAAAGCACAAAGGCATCGCCGCCACCCATGAGACTTTGCCTAGCCGTGCGCCCAAAGCGACGGCTCAGGGCCAGCGCCCGCGAACGCGACGCGGCCCTCGTGCAGCCGCGCCGCGCCGGTCGCCACGAGTTTCAGCGCGAGCGGGTAGAGCCTGTGCTCCATGGCGAGGATGCGGGCGGACAGCGCCTCCTCGTCGTCGCCCGTCAGGACCGGAACCGCGCCCTGCGCGATGATGGCGCCGGCGTCCATCTCCTCGCTGACGAAATGCACCGTCGCGCCGGCGATCCGCACGCCCGCTTGCAAGGCGCGCGCCTGGGGATGCAGGCCGCGAAAGGCCGGCAGGAGGGAAGGGTGGATGTTGAGCTGCCGTCCATGCCATTCGCGCACGAACACGGCTGAATGAAGCCGCATGAAGCCCGCATTGCAGACGATGTCCACGCGCGCATGCCGCAATGCATGGGTGATGGCGGAATCGAACGCCTCGCGCGTTGCGAAAGTCTTGTGGCTGACGACCGTCGTGGCGATGCCCGCCTCCTGCGCGCGGACGAGGCCCAAGGCGCCGGGCTTGTTCGACAGCACGAGCACGATTTCGGCCGGATAGCCGGGATCGCGCGCGGCCTCGATCAGCGACGCCAGATTGGTGCCGCGCCCCGAAATGAGCACGCCCACGCGTTTGCGGCCCGTCATGCCGAGGCTCCGAGCTTGCCGGCGAAGGCCATGACGGGCGCGCCGTCCTCGCGCTTTTCGACGATGCCGATGGGAAAGGCCCACTCGCCATGGTCCTGGAAGCAGGCGCAGGCGGCGGCTGCGTCATGCGGCGCCACGATGGCGATGAAGCCCACGCCGCAGTTGAAGGTGCGAAGCATCTCGGCCTCGGGCACGCGGCCGGCCTCCGCCAGCCAATGGAACACAGGCTGGGATCGAATGGCCCCGAGATCGATGGATAAGCCGAAACCGGGCGGCAGAACGCGCGGCGCGTTGCCGGGCAGGCCGCCGCCGGTAATGTGCGCGAAGGCCTTGACGCGGCCCAGCCGGCGCGCGGCGAGCGCGGCCTTCACATAGATGCGCGTGGGCGCGAGAAGCGCCTCGCCGAGCGGGCGAGCCGGGTCGAAAGGCGCCGGCGCATCCCAGGCGAGGCCAGCGTCGCGAACGATCTTGCGAACGAGCGAGAAGCCGTTCGAGTGCACGCCCGTGGAGGCGACGCCGAGCACGAGATCGCCCTTTGCAAAGTCCTCGCGCGGAAGCAGCGCGCCGCGCTCGGCCGCGCCGACGCAGAAGCCGGCAAGGTCGTAGTCGCCCGGCCCATACATCCCCGGCATCTCCGCCGTCTCGCCGCCGATGAGCGCCGCGCCCGCCTGCTCGCAGCCTTGGGCGATGCCCCCGATCACGCGCGAGGCCACGTCCGCGTCGAGCTTGCCGCAGGCGAAATAATCGAGGAAGAAGAGCGGCTCCGCGCCCTGCACCACCACGTCGTTCACGCACATCGCCACGAGATCGACGCCGATCGTGTCGTGAAGGCCCGTTTCGATGGCGATTTTCAGTTTCGTGCCGACGCCGTCGTTCGACGCGACGAGGATGGGATCGCTAAAGCCCGCCGCCTTCAGGTCGAAGAGCCCGCCGAAACCGCCGAGCGCGGCGGTTGTCCCAAGGCGCGCCGTCGCCTTGGCGAACGGTTTAATTCGCTCCACGAGCGCGTCGCCCGCGTCGATGTCCACGCCCGCTTCCGCATATGAGCCGTTCGATTGTGCGTTCATGCCTGCGATTTGCGTTTGGCGGTCCCGGCTCGGACTTGCGAGCGCGCGGAACACAATTTAAACAGGGGCTATCATTAAGCATGCCTTCCGCGCAAGCGCCACCGGCCTGACGAACGGGGGAGTTTCACCCATGGCGACGACGAACGCAGCCAAGATCCTTGCCGTCGCTGCGCTGGCGGCCCTTGCGGCCATCGCGCCGGCCGATGCGCAGCAGCGCCCCGCGAGCATCTACACGGTGGCGAATGTGCGCGCGGAGGCTGAGGCCGAAAACGCGGTCGAGGCAAAAAGGCTTGCGACGGAGACGGCCGAGACGCGCGCCTTCGAGCTGCTTGTGTCTCGCCTCGCCGATTTCCGGGTCGAGGCGCGCATTCCCGATCTTCCCGCCGCCGAGCTTGAGCGGGTTATTTCCAATATCGATGTGCGCGCGGAAGGCGTATCGGGAACGTCTTACGTCGCGACCTTCGGCGTTACGTTTTCCGAGCGCGGACTCGCCCAGCTGCTGGGCCAGCATGGCGTCATTCCCGTGACCGACCGCGGCCCCGAAATTCTCATCGTCCCCGTCTATGTCGAGGGCGGGAACGCAAGGACCGCGGATCGCAACCCCTGGCGAGCCGCGCTCGCGGACCTCGACCTGACGCACGCGCTCGTTCCGGCGAAAGTCGCCCCCGCGCGCGGCGACATCACCGCCGCCATCGCCGCCGCCTATATCGCCAATCCGCCGGCGGGGCTCGACACGCTGAAATCGCAATACCGCACGACGCAGATCCTGTTCGCGCTGGCCGAACTCGACGGCGGCGGCGACGCCTTGACGCTCAAGCTGATCGGCAGCGACGCGCTCGGCGCCTTCGCCCTGAAGCGGACGTTCCAGCCCAGGGAAGGCGTCGACGAGACGGCGCTGCAAGCGGCGGCGCGGCTCGCCTTCGAGACCGTGCAGGAGCGCTGGAAGCTGACGCGGGGCTCGTTCGTCGCGGCGAGCGCCGAGCCGAGCGCCGGCGGAGCCGGCCGCCTTCTCCCCAACCGGCGGCGAGCTGGCGCCGGTCCTGGTGACGGCGGAGTACTCCGGCCTGAGGGAATGGCAGGCGATCCGCGCGCGCCTGCAGAACGTCCCCGGCATCCAGAACTGGGACGTGAGGTCCGTGAACCCGCGCAGCGCGGAAATCGGCTTCGACTTCCCAGGCGGCGCGGAACGGCTGGCCGCGATCGCGGCGCGGCAGGGACTCAACGTGGAAAGCGGCCCGGATGGGCTTATCGTCAGGACGCGGTAGGTCCGGGAAGGCGCTTGCGGCGCGGCTTGGCGCGCTTCCCGAAGCGATTAATTATCCCGGCTGATGCCCGGCAGGGTCGGCCCTGCCCCGATATTGCGGAAGAGTTCCTTCAGCATGCCCTGGTCGCGGGTATAGACGGGGGTCTCGCGCTTGATGAAGTCGAACACCTTGCCGTCCTTCAAGCCATAATTCGCGATCTTCTCGACGTGGTCCTTGTTGTTGAAATACACCGCGACGATGCGCCTGTCGGTCACTTCCGGAGCCAGGAACGGCATGGGCTGAACCGCCGTGGTGGAAACATAATAGAACGTGCCGCCGCCAACCGTGGATTTCGTATCGGGCGTTCCGAGCGCGAGCGAGACCTGCTCCTTGCTCATGCCTTCGCGCACTTGGCTCAGGTCTTCGTCCTGGAACTGGTGGCCTTGGCGGATCACGTTATTGCCGCCGCAAGCCGAAAGGATGAGAGAACCCGCGACAATCGCAACAGCTGAAGAGATCCGCGCGCGCCGGCGAGGCCCCGTCCGGCGGCGCTCCGCCCTCGAATCGCGAGAGGATTGATTTGACATACGGCCCCCAAATTTGTTGTTTGCTGCGATCGCTTCGCTTCCTGACCTAACTTTGCCGCAACGCAATGCCATCCTTTTCGGATGCGATTAAGGCATTATAAGGTACACTGGCCCGCAAGCGCACAACTGGAGTTCAGGCCGAACGATGTTCCGCTGGTTTGCAGAACGCGCAGCTCGCCGTGAGGCTGCGGAGAAGATATACGATTCGATTGTTGCGCAGTCTCGCAATCCTGTATTCTATGTCAGGTGCGGGGTTCCCGATACGTTGTCCGGCCGCTTCGACATGCTGGTCATCCACATGTTCATCGTCATGCAGAACTTGAAGCTCGGCGCCAACGAGGGGAAGCTGCTCGGCAAGGAAATCATCGAGGCCTTCGTTCGCGAGATGGACAGCATGGTGCGCGATCTCGGCATAGCCGATATTTACGTCGCGCAAGAGGTCCGAAAAATCGCCGACCTGTTTTACCGTCAGCTCATCGTGTATACCAACGCGGTCGAGCAGAAGAACGACGCCGCGCTCGCCGAAGCCATTTGGAAAAGCTTCCAGTCCGGCGACGAGAACGCAAATGTCGCCGCCGACGAACTTTCCAATTACATTTTCCAGGCCATCAAGAACATCGGCGAAATGCCTTTGAACCTCCTTCTTCAGGGGCATCTCAATTTCCCGGAAATCTACGGATTGAAGAAGGCCGTCTGACGGCGGAAAAGCGTCATGTCCGCCCCCCCTCTCACCTGGTCCATCGACGCGTCGGCCGTCCCTTCGGCGGAGACCTTCCATTTCGAGGCGAACGCCCGCGAGCTCGAAGCCATCAAGCGCTATGCGGAGGTTGAGGACGTCGCGAGCTTCAAGGCGCGCGTGAAGATTGCGCCGCTTTCGGGCGGACGTTTCAAGGCGGCGGGCGTGCTTGAGGCGCGCGCGATTCAGGCCAGCGTGGTCGATCTCAAACCCGTTCCCGCCGCCATCGAAGAAGATTTCGCGGTCGAGTTCTGGCCGGAGGACTCCATCGGCGGCGCCGAAGCCGGCCCGCTTTCTTTCGAGAAGGACGCGCCGGAGCCGATCGCCGGGGGGCGGCTTCTCATCGGCGAGTACCTGTGCGAGCTGTTCTCGGTTTCTCTCGATCCCTACCCCCGCAATCCGGACGACGCCTTCGAATGGGATCGCAAAGAGAGCGATGCGCCGGCCGGTCCCTTCGCCAAACTCGTTGAGCTGCGGCGAAAAAAGACGGACGGGGCCTGAGACAACCGCAACTTGCCGCGCGGCGATCTTTTTCGTTGTCACAATACCGTTATCCAGTATGTTCTGCTCAGGTCGGGCTACTAGCGGGCAGAGCGTTCTTCCACGCAATGCGGGGCTTTCTGGTTTTAAAGGATGGGTTTGACAGTCACAATTGCGCTAGACGCGATGGGCGGAGATTTTGGCCCGTCGGTGATCATTCCGGCCGCGGCCCTTTCGCTTATCCGGCATCCTGAAAGCCGCTATATCATCGTCGGGCGAGAGGACGAGATCAGGGCGCACATGTCGGCGAACTCGCCTCTGGCAAGCGTCAGCAAGATCGTTCACACCGATGTCGCCGTCGCCATGGACGAAAAGCCCAGCCAGGCGCTGCGTCATGGCCGCTGGAAAAGCTCCATGTGGCTCGCGCTGGACGCCGTGAAGCGGGGCGAGGCGCAGGTTGCGATTTCCGCCGGCAATACCGGCGCGCTGATGGCCATGGCCAAATTCTGCCTTCGCACGATTCCGGGGATCGACCGGCCCGCCATCGCGGCTTTGTGGCCCACGCTTACGAGCGAGAGCGTCGTGCTTGACGTCGGCGCCAATGTGGGCGCGGACGCCCGCGCCCTTGTCGATTGCGCGGGGATGGGCGCTGCTCTGGCGCGCGCGCTGTTCCATGTCGAGAAGCCGAGCGTGGGGCTTTTGAACATCGGCTCCGAGGAGGCGAAGGGCCTTGGCGAAATCAAGGCGGCCTCGGCGGCGCTCAAAAATCCGGGCCTGCCCATTGAATACAAAGGCTTTATCGAAGGTGACGACCTCGGAAAGGGCGTCGTCGACGTTGTCGTGACCGAGGGCTTCAGCGGCAATATCGCTCTGAAGACGGCGGAGGGCACCGCGAAGCAGATCGGGGGGTATCTCAGGGCCGCGATGAACCGCTCGCTCATGGCGCGGTTCGGCGCGCTTCTGGCTCAAGGCGCCTTCCAGGCGCTCCGCGCGAAGATGGACACGCGCAAGATGAATGGCGGAATGTTTCTCGGTTTGAATGGTCTTGTAATAAAAAGTCATGGGGGCGCCGACTCTGTGGGCTTTGCAAGCGCCATCGACCTGGGGTACGACATGGCGGCAAGCGGGCTCGTTGAGAGTATTCAACGCGATGTCGAGCGGTTCCACGGCGCGCTGCAAACGAAACCGGCAAGGGCCCTAAAGGCAGCGGCGCAGTGACACAAATCAGATCTGTAGTTCTTGGCTCCGGGGATTATCTTCCCAGCAGAATCCTCACCAATCACGATCTCGCTCGCATGATGGACACCAGCGACGAGTGGATAACCGAGCGGAGCGGCATCAAGGCCCGGCACATCGCCGCGGAAGGCCAGCGGACGTCGGACCTGGGGCTCGCCGCGGCCAAAGCCGCGCTCGCGGACGCCAATGTCGACGCGAACTCCCTAGACTTCATCGTTCTCGCCACCTCCACGCCCGACAATACCTTCCCCGCCACCGCGGTGACCATCCAGGCCGAGCTTGGCATGACGCGCGGCTTCGCTTTCGACGTGCAGGCGGTCTGCTCGGGCTTCGTCTACGCGCTCAACACCGCGGACAATTTCTTGCGCGCGGGCCAGGGCAAGCGCGCGCTCGTGATCGGCGCCGAGGTCTTCTCGCGCATCCTGGACTGGGAGGATCGCGGAACCTGCGTTCTGTTCGGCGATGGCGCCGGCGCGTTGGTTATCGAGGCGCAGAAGGTGCAGGACCCGATGCGCGACCGCTGCATCATCGGCTCGATGCTGTTCTCGGACGGGCGTCATCGGGAAAAGCTCTATGTCGATGGCGGCCCGGGTTCGAGCAAGCAGGTCGGGCATCTTCGCATGCAGGGCAAGGAGGTGTTCCGTTTCGCGGTGAACGCCATCGCGGACGTTGTCCAGCAGACGCTTCACGCGCACAATCTGACCCCGAGCGACATCGATTGGTTTGTGCCTCATCAGGCGAACAAGCGCATTCTCGACGGCACCGCCAGGAAGGTCGGCATCCCTCCCGAGAAGGTGGTCGTCACGCTGGACAGGCATGGAAACACCTCGGCGGCGTCGATCCCGCTCGCGCTCATGTCGGCGGTCCGCGATGGGCGGATTAAGAGGGGCGACCTCATTCTTCTGGAAGCGATGGGCGGCGGATTCACCTGGGGGGCGAATCTGCTGCGGTGGTAGGCCCGCGGCCTCCACAACAATGAGTAAGGGAAAGGGCGCATACTGCGTCATTCTTTCGCAAAAAAGTTGTTTCTCAAGGGATTTTTCTAAGATTAGTATTTGCTATATCGTATCTTGAGGGTTAGCATTGTCTGCGCTTAGGCCTTTGGGGAGGGACATAGCGCGTTATGGCGCTCAACGGAAAAACACTGACGCGGGCCGACTTAGCTGAAGCGGTCTTCGATAAGGTTGGATTACCTCGCAACGAGGCGGCTGAGCTTGTTGAGCTGGTTCTCAAACAAATCGTCTACGCGCTGGAGCGCGGCGAAGCGATAAAGCTTTCTTCATTCGGCTCTTTCGGCCTCCGCCAGAAGGCGGAGCGGGTGGGCCGCAATCCAAAGACGGGCGAAGTGGTTCCTATCACTCCGCGCCGCGTTATCGTGTTCAAAGCCAGCAACATCATGAAGGACCGCATTAACGCGTCGCTCGCGCAGCCCGCGCCGGCGGCCGAGCCTGCCAAGCGGGCGGCGCCTGCGAAGCCTGCCAAAGGCGCGAACGCCGCCACGGGTTCGAAAGCTGCCGCGGGATCGAAGGCGGCGGCGGGTTCGAAGGCGGCGGCGCCAGCGAAGCCATCGGCCAAGAAGCGCGCTGTTTCGTCCTGATTGGCAAATTCGTGAATTTGGCCAGCCTGGGCGCTTGACGCGCGCGGCGATTTGTTAGCACAGTGCACCCGCTCGGAGCGTAGCGCAGCCCGGTTAGCGCACCGGTCTGGGGGACCGGGGGTCGCGAGTTCAAATCTCGCCGCTCCGACCACTTAAATCCCTCGAAATACGAGGGTGTCCTCCCCAGCATCGCTTCCTATAGCTCCGCAAGGCTCGTTTGCTGAACCTCAGCGGAACTCAAAGCAAAGATAACCGCTGTTCCTAGAGCATCGAGCGTTTAATCGGCATGCCGAATTATTTGATCGCAACGCTCTCAAGCGAAGAAAGTTCGGGCCTTCTTCGCACGCGATCCTCGGAGGGTTCGGGCCACTGACTGGTCGAGACGACGGAAAAAATCCGGCGAAGCTCGCCGCCAAGGTTCAGAATATGCAGTTGGAGCAAACGGTCGGTTTCCTCGGCAAGACCCTCCTGGATCGCGCGCATGATCTTCTCATGCTCGGCTACGGAGGTCCTGATCCGGCTGGCGGACTCGAGTTGCAGTCTCCGGTAGGCCGCCACTCGATTGCGAATGCTCATCGTCAGCTTGATGAGGCAGGAATTGCGGCTCGCGGTGTAAATAGCGTCGTGAAACTCTTCGTTGGCGGCCTGGTAGCTTCTTAAATCGCGTATCTCGGCGTACCTCACGCACGACACGTGCGCCGCAGCGATAGCGGCGATGTCGTCATTCAGGCACGATTTTGCTGCAAGACGCCCGCAAGCGCCTTCGAGTTCAGCCATCACCTCAAGCAGTTCGATCAACTCACGGAAGCCGAGCTTCGCGACGATGGCGCCCTTGTGAGGCCTGATCTCGATCAGTCCATTCGACGAGAGCTGGCGCAACGCTTCCCTGACCGGCGTGCGCGAGGTGCCATATTTCTCCGCAAGCCTGCATTCGTCGAGTTTGTCCCCGGGCTTGAGCTTGAATGTGAGGATGTCGTCCTCGATCATGGATCGCAAGCGCTCAGCCTGTGATGGACTCATCGTATTCCTTGCCTTTCATCGCGGAACCATGCGTGGCCGATACTTTCAAAAGCTGCCCGTCTCGTGAAACAATCAATCGCCCGCGGAAAATGCTATACATTCCGCAAGCCTGGAATGGATTATCTTATTCTAAGCACAGGTCTTTTGTTTTGATTTGCCTCAAATTAGCTCAGCCAAAATGGCAACATTAAAATAATTGAATGGGTTGAATGTAAAACTAGAGCTAAACTGGCCCTCTTTTAATAGAGGAGCGCAACTCCTCCGCCAACCCGGCGCATATGCATCTCGCCAAACGATATGCCCGGCTCGGGCGCGTTGCACCGGAGCGGCTTCCCCTCCTCAGCGGCGGCAATGCCCACAGCAGACAATTATTTTGCAAGTTTTGCAAGAGTTTTTATATGAATGGGAGATAGTCGCAGGCCCGGCGCCTTCGGCATGGCGCCCGTTTGGCGCGTCAAGGAGCAAGGCCTGAAAGTTTCAACAGCCGCGCTGGAAGATCCTCCGGCGATCCGGCTGCGGCCTCTTGAGTTTCATGTCCATTCGCCTTTATGAAAGCGGCGGGCGCGGCGAAGACGCCGTTGGACGATCCGTCCGGAGAGATCGCCGAAGCGCCTGCGAAAGAGGCGCAAGGCTCGGGCCGCAAAAGGAAGGCGCTCGCATGAGATGGCAAGGCCGCCGCGAAAGCGACAATGTTGAAGACCGCCGCGACGACGAGGGCGGGTACGAGAGCGGCGGCGGCGGCTTCGGGCTGCCGTTCCCCGGCGGAGGCGGCGGGGGCTTCCAGCTTCCGATGGGGCAGGGCGGCGGCGTCGGCATCGTCGGGCTGATCGTCATTGTGGGGCTCGCGCTGCTTCTCGGCGTCGATCCGCGGGTGATCCTGAATGGCGGCGGCGGAGAGATGCAAGGCGGCCGGCAAATCCAGCTCCCGAGCAACCGCGAGCCTCGCGCCGTCGGCGCCGAGGATGAAAGCATGAAGCGCTTCGTGTCGGTCGTGCTCGCCGACACCGAGGACACCTGGACGAAGATCTTCGCCGAGCAGGGCAAGCGCTATACGCCGCCCAAGCTCGTCCTGTTCCGCAACGGCATCCAGTCCGGCTGCGGCCTCGCCAACGCGCAGATGGGGCCGTTCTACTGCCCGGTCAATCGCAAGATCTATATCGACCTGTCATTCTACGAACTGTTGAAGCGACGCTTCAATGCGCCCGGCGAATTCGCGCAAGCCTATGTGATCGCGCATGAGGTCGGCCACCACATCCAGAACCTCGAAGGCAAGCTTCAGGCCGCGCAGAGGCTGCAGGCCGCGGCTTCGGGGACCGAGCGAAACGCGATCCAGGTGAAGGTTGAGCTGCAGGCCGATTGCTATGCCGGCGTCTGGGCGAAAAACACCGACCGCATCAACAAGATCCTGGAGCCGGGCGACATCGAAGCGGCCTTGCGCGCGGCGGCGGCCATCGGCGACGACGCCATCCAGAAGAGTACGAGAGGCTACGCCGTGCCTGATTCGTTCACGCATGGGTCGTCGGAGCAGCGTGTGCGCTGGTTCAAGCGCGGCTACGACAGCGGCGCGGCGTCGTCCTGCGATACGTTCAATACGGATACGCTCTAGGGGACGCTCACAGAGAATCCGGTCGAACGGTTCCGCAAGCGTCATCCCGGAACTTGATTACCCGGATGTTTCCGCCAAATGATTTGGCGAGCCTCGGGCATCGCGCCGCTGCAACAGGAGTTGGTCTTTCGGTACGGCGGTATGACAGACCGATCAAGCTTTTCAGGCGCTTGAACGCGACGGCAAACAAAGGGCATCCGCTGGCTTAATTGGGAAACTCTGCTTTAGATCGCACTCAGCGAAAAATGAAAAGCCCCTTGCAAACGCGGGACAGTGCAAGGGGCTTTCTCGTCACCAATTGGAGCCTCTAGCTATTGCAGGTCGGCTAGCGGCTTGCGCGATCCCTTTATGCACTTTCAATGAATTATTGATAATAGGCGTTTGCAAGTTTCGCACAAGGTTCGCTATTTTTGCACAGGAGCGAAGGTGAACCGGCCATGGCGCCCGGACGCGGCCGGCGCTCCCGCCGCGGCCACGATGCGCCTTGCCGGAACGCGTCTCATGGCTTCACTTTCGGCTCGTGGCGCAGCGGACGCCAGGCCCGGCTGTCGCGCGCGAGAAGCCCTTCCGCCTCAAGCGGCCCATCGCTTCCCGACGCGTAGGCGATGATGTCCCCCTTGGCGGCCGCCCAGGCGTCGAGGACAGGCTGAACGACGCGCCACGCTTCTTCCACCATGTCCCCGCGCATGAACAGCGTGTGGTCGCCCATGATCACGTCGTAGATCAGCGTCTCGTAGCCGACATTGGGCTCGTTCGGGAACCAGTCGCGATCGCGGAAATCCATTCGCACAGCCGCGAGGTCCACGACAGGCCCGGGGCGCTTCACCGCGAATTGAAGCGCAATGCCTTCGTCCGGCGCGATGGAGATGATGAGCCAGTTGTCGGGGAGGCAGCCGACCGGCGTGTGTTGAAAAGGCGTGAACGGCGCCTGCTTGAAGCGGATCGCGATCTCGGTCTTGCGGCGCGAAAGATGCTTGCCCGTCCGGATATAGAAGGGCACGCCAGCCCAGCGCCAATTGTCGATTTCGAGCGGCATGGCCACGTAAGTTTCGACCTTCGAATCTGGGGCGACGTTCGGCTCCTCCCGGTAGGCCGGCACGTACTTGCCCAGCGCCGTTCCCGCTCCATACTGCGCCCGCACCGCGAGTTCCGGCCGCACGGGGCGCATCGCCGCGAAGACCTCGGCCTTCTTCTGGCGGATCGAGGCGGAGTTGAAACCGCCCGGCGGCTCCATGGCGACCATCGAGACGAGCGCCAGCGCATGATTGGGGACGATGTCGCGCAGCGCGCCCGTCGCCTCGTAGAAATTCCCCCGCCCCTCGACGCCGACCGTTTCGGCCACCGTGACCTGCACATGGTCGATGCGGTCGCGGTTCCAGATCGGCTCGAACATGCCGTTCGCGAAGCGCAGCGCCATGATGTTCTGCACCGTCTCCTTACCGAGGTAGTGGTCGATGCGGTAAACCTGGTCCTCGTCGAGCGTGCGAAGGATGCGCGCGTTGAGCGCTTTCGCGGATTCGAGGCTGTGGCCGAACGGCTTCTCGAACACGACGCGGCGCCAAGTGCGGCGCCCTTCGTCCTCCAGCTGATGGGTCAGCCCCGCCTCGTGAAGATGCTCGACGATGGGGCAGAACAGGCTCTCCGCGACGGCAAGATAGAAGATGACGTTGCCGCGCGTGCCGTGCGCCCGCTCCGCCTCGCCCAGCGCCGTGCGCAGCCTCTCGTAAGTCTCCGGCTTGGTCAGGTCGCCCTGGACGTAAGCCATCTTGTCCGCGAGCCGCGACCAGGCCTCTTCGTCGATGCGGCCGCCGTTGAAGTCCGAATTGCGGCCCGTATAGCTTTCAAGCTTCTCGTGTAAACTATTCCGCCAGCCTTCGGCGCTCGACTCGGATCGGGCCACTCCGATCAGCGCGAAATTCTCCGGCAGAAGGCGCGTGCGCGAGAGATTGTAGAGCGCGGGCACAAGCAGACGCGAGGTCAGGTCCCCGCTCGCGCCGAAAACCACCATCGCGCAAGGACCGGCCTGCGGCGCCTCGCGCCTTGGCGGACACTCCACCACCTCCATGAAGGTCGTAATCTCATCCATGTCAGACCTGCTTTGCGTTCGGTTCCGGGGCTTTCGGCGCCGCGCTTTCGACGTGACCGCCGAAGCCGAAGCGCATGGCGGACAGCATCTTCTCCGCGAAGCTGTGCTCCTGCCTCGAACGGAAGCGGGCAAAGAGCGCCGAGGCGAGCACGTTGGCTGGCACCGCTTCCTCAAAAGCGGCCTCAAGCGTCCAGCGCCCTTCGCCGGAGTCCTGGACGGCGCCGGAGAAATCCTGAAGCTCCGCGTCCTTGGCGAGCGCCGCCGCGGCGAGGTCCAGAAGCCAGGAGGACACCACGCTTCCGCGCCGCCAGACCTCCGCGATGTCGGCGACGTTCAACTCGAAGCGCTCGCCCTCGGGCAAGGCGGCCGAGTTCTTGTTGCGGAGGATGTCGAAGCCCTCGGCGTAAGCCTGCATCAAGCCGTACTCGATGCCATTATGCACCATCTTGACGAAGTGCCCCGCGCCGGAAGGCCCGGCGTGGATGTAGCCGCGCGCGGCGCGGCCGCCGTCCGATTCCCGGCCGGGTGTGGCCGCGATGCCGCCCGATCCGGGCGCCAGCGCCGAGAAGATGGGATCGAGGCGGTCGACCGCCTCCTTCGGGCCGCCGATCATGAGGCAGTAGCCGCGCGTAAGCCCCCACACGCCGCCCGAAGTGCCGCAGTCGATGAAGTGGACGCCCTTCGCCGCGAGTTCGTTCGCGCGCCTTATGCTGTCCTTATAGAAGGAATTGCCGCCATCGACGACCGCGTCGCCCGGCGCGAGAATGCCGCCAAGTTGCTCGATCGTCTCTTCCGTAATCCTCCCGGCCGGCAGCATGACCCAAACGGCCCTCGGCCCGTCGCCGAGCGCGCTCGCCATGCCGCGCAGCGATTCGGCGGGTGTCGCCCCCTCTTTCGCCAGCGCCTCGCTCGCCTTGGGATTGGCGTCGAAGACCACGCACTCGTGTCCTGCTCTCATGAGCCGGCGGGAGATATTGCCGCCCATCCGGCCAAGTCCGATCACACCAATCTGCATGACGGCTCCACGGTTTGGTTCGCGCCCCGGTTGGTTGCGGCTTTTACGCCAGCGCCGTGGCATGCCTTGAACACCCGATATGGGATGCGAGGCTTATGCGGCAAACGAAGCCGCGGCGATAAGGTTGCGCTCACGGCGAATTGACGGGCGCGCGCCGCCATGGCTGAGCTGCGCCGCGCGGATTGCGTGGCCGACTTCGTTCGTCGTCCCGGAAAGGCGAAGCCGCGATCCCGGCTCGCGCTCCGCTTGGCCGGGATGACGATGGGCGCCGATAGCCGGGATGACGATGCGTTGGCCCTTGATTTGCAATTACTATGTTGAGAAGCTTCCGTTGCTGGCGTCCTTTCTTGCCCTTATAAATGACGCTGAAGGCGTGTTTTAACGCCGGCGCCGAGGAGAAAACATATGATGAAGCATTTGTGCTGGACTTTTTGCTTCCTTGTTCAGGCGACGCTGATGCTTGACGGCGGCGCATACGCTCAGGCGAGCGATGTGCGCCAGCTTCTGGCGGCAGCCGCAAAGGACGGGGATCTCATTTTGCGGTCTGCTCCGAAAAGCGAGGGGCGGGCGGCGCCAAACCCGGTCCGGCAGGGCGTGAAATCGCTCGCCCCGGCCGCCGACGGCGCCCCCAACGACCCAATCTTCGGTCAGCAATGGCACTATAAGGCCTTGCCCGCCGGCATGAACGCCGTCGGCGCGTGGAAGAAGACAACCGGCTCGGCGGACGTTGTCGTCGCCGTGCTCTCCACCGGCATTCTTCCGAAGCAACCGGATATCGCCGGGTCGCCGAATCTTCTGCCGGGCTATAGTTTCGTCACCCAGGAAGACGAAAAACCGAAGCCCGATGCGACCGATCCGGGCAAGGATTGTTCGGGAAACGTGAAGGCGATCTACGAGGGGACGCACTACGCAGGCACGATCGGCGCCGTCAAGACGAATAACGGCGTCGCCATAGCCGGGCTGAACTGGAACGTATCGGTGCTTCCGATCCGGGTCGTCAGCAAGTGTCAGATCATGTTTGCCGACCTTTATAACTCGATCCTCTGGGCGGCGGGCTACGAAATCGAAGGATTCCCGGTCAACCCGCGGCCTGCCCATATCATCCTGATCAACTTTTCCGCGAAGCTTGAATGCTCGCGCGAGAAATTCGGGAATTTGATCGATGTCATCGCCGCCGCACGCTCGGCAGGCGCCGTCGTCGTCGTGCCCGCCGGCGACAGCGCCGCCGATGTCAAGGACTACCTCCCCGGAGGCTGCCCTGGCGTGGTTTCGGTGGCTGCAAGCGATGGGAAAGGCCAGGCCGCTTCTTATTCGAACTTCGGCGGAGTAACCCTGCTTGCGCCGGGAGGCGATCCCAAAACGAAAGACGAAAGCAACAACGCCGCCTGGATCTGGAGCGTGGGACATCCCACGCCGAACAATCCGCAGGGCGTTTGGGGGATGTATGGGTCGGAAAAGGCGGCGGCTCACCTTTCCGGAGCGCTGGCGCTGGCCTTGGCGGCGCATCCCGATTGGCGCGGCAAGCCCGACTTGATCGAGCAGAAGCTTCGCGCTTGCGCCGTCCCGGCCTCGGCCACGACCTGCCCGAAGGGATGCGGCGCCGGACAGCTCGACGCGGCAAAGCTCGTCGACGGGGAAGCGGCTTGCACGTCGAAAGTCGCGGAGTCTCCGTCGACCGCCGCCGACAAGCCGAAGGTCGCCGAAACGAAGACCCCCACGACCCCGCCGGTCATCGACGAACCGAAGATCGTCAAGGCCGCGCCGGTCATTGTGGAGGAGCCGAAGATCGCATCGGCCTCGCCCGCCAAGGCCGCCGCCCCGGCCGCTCCACTTCCTAGCGCCGCCCCCGCCGCTCCGATACCGAGCGCCGCCCCCGCCGCCCAGGCCCCGGCCAATCCGCTCGCCGGCGAATGGTTTCTCCCGGACGGAGACGGCATCCTTGTGATCAGCCCCAAGGGTGACTGGACTCATCCCCGTTACGGCGTGGGACGTATCCGCGAGGCGACCGACCAAGCCGACATTTCCGTGTTCTACGCCAGCGGCAGCGCGCAGTGCAGCTACCGGGCAAGCCTCGCGGAGGGCGGCAAGACCCTCATGCTCTTTGCAGCCGACGCGACGCAGGATTCGAGCTATTGTCCGTCGGGCGAATTGAAAAGCGCGAACCGTTGATCGCGTTGTCACCCCGGGCTCCGGCCCACGGCTGTCCGGTTTAATTTCGCAGCGTTTTCAACATCGTCATCCCGGAAGGGCGCCTCTTGCGCCCTATCCGGGATTTTTCAAAACCTCGAATTGAAGTCTCGACGAAGACGCCGGATTGTATCTCGGGGCGGCGAAGAGCGCGAACCTCGCCATCCCGGCCAAGCGAAGCGCGAGCCGGGACCGTTGAGAACGCAGGTTGCGTTTTGTGCGGTCCCGGATAGCCGTGGGCTCCGGCCCGGCCATCCACGGCCGCGTTGCGCCGGAAGGCGAGAGTGGGCTACATCTTCGCGCATGACGCGCCGCAATCCCTCGCTTGGCCTCTTCGGCGCCTTCGGGCGATCCGAGGATTTGCGCTCGCTCGAACGCGCGCTTCGCGTCTTCGACCTGCATCCGAACCTCGTTCCCGACGCCGTCAAGCTCGCCGCGCTCAATGTCCTGAAAGACGAAAGGGGCGAAGATCCGAAGACCGAGGATTATGCCGAAGCGGCGGCTCTCATCGCCTATTGCGCGCTCGGGCGGCAAACCTTCCTCTCCTCCAACGGCACGGTCGCGGCAAGCGCGGCGGAGCGCCGGATCGAGGCGGCTCTGGAAACGGGGGACGGCCTCGACGCGAGCCTCATCCTGCTTGCGCTTCATTCGGCCATCATGCATCCCGCGCTCAAGGACGCCTACCAGTTCGAGAGTGGATAATAATAATATAAATCGTCAAAAGTTATAATGTGGTATCATAATACCTTAAAACGGACATTTTTTCCAAACGAACCCAATAGCGTTAATCGACGATGTACGTTCGCGCGCGCTCGCACACGCCAAAGGCGCCGGCGATCGGCATGAGCGTGCAAATTCGGCGGTTGGCATCATCGATCAGCCCACATCGGGCACGAGCCATGCGCCCGCGATCTCGTGCAGGCTCATGGCGCCGCCGAGATAGGGGAAAAGCGCCTCGACGCGCTCGGGGATCGAATAGGGCGCGTTGAACGCGATGACGCCGCAGCCGTTCAGCGTCTCCGCCTGCTCGCGCGGCCGGACAAGCGCTTCCACGACCCACGTCCGGGGCAGGCCGAGGCTTTGCGCCGCCTCCTTCAGCGCAACCACGGGCAAATGCGCCTTGATCGGATACCAGAGCAGGAAAACGCCCGTGGCCCAGCGCCTCTTCCACTGCCGCATCTGGTTCATGAGCGTCTCGAACTCGTCCTTCCGCTCGAAGGGCGGGTCGATCAGCACAAGCCCGCGCCGCTCTTTCGGCGGGAGGTTCGCGCGAAGGGCTTCATAGGCGTCCATGCGCGTGGCGCGGGCATTGCCGAAGGGCGCGAGCGCGGCGCGAAGCGCTTCGAACGCAGGCTCGTGAAGCTCGTTCGCGAGCAGCCTGTCCTGCGGACGCAAGCGGCGGGCGGCGAGCAGCGGAGAGCCTGGATAGAGGCCCGCGCGCAGATCGTCTCGAATGAGCCCGAGATACGGCTCCAGATCCGAAGGCGCGCCGGCGGCGTCCTTCAGGCAGCCGGCGCCGCGCTCCCATTCGCGCGTCTTTTCCGCCTCCTCCGAGGAAAGATCGTAAAGCCCCGCCCCCGCATGCGCGTCGATCGCGCACAGCGCGCCTTCCTTCCTTTGCAGATAGTCGAGCGCGAGAACGAAGACGATGTGCTTGACGACATCCGCGAAATTGCCGGCGTGATAGATGTGGCGGTAGTTCACGGGCGCGCCGCGATGGCTGACGGGAGACGAAACCGAAGCGCGGGCGATCCTGTTTTGCCGATGTTCGCCATCTCGATTGGAGATCCAAATTTCGCGCCAACCCTGACAATCGCCGCCCGGCCGTCCTATCTGCGGTAAAGATTGGATGGAAGCTCAGGCGCCGAAAGCGAAGAGGAGACTGCTCATGACCTCGCCCAGCGTCAACCGGGAAGAATTCGAACGCGCCGTGCGGCGCAGCCTCAAGGATCATTGGGGGCTCTTCACCGCGCAGGGCGTCCTGCTCGTCCTCCTCGGCGCGCTCGCCATCGGCGTTCCAGCCCTCGCCTCGGTGGCGTTCAGCGCCTTCATCGGCTGGCTGCTCTTCTTCGCGGGCGGGATGCGGGCCGTCTCGCTGATCCGCGCCCCGCACGCGCCGGGCTACCGGTCCTCGCTCCTGATTGCGATCCTCACCGCCATCCTCGGCATCGTGCTGGCGCTGTTCCCGATAGAGGGCGCCGTCACGCTGACGATGCTGCTGACGGTCTATTTCATCGTGCACGGCGCCGGAAGCTTCGCCTTCGCCTTCTCGATCAAGGACGACACGGGGCGATGGGTGCTTTTGATCTTCTCCGGCTTGATCGACCTCGTGCTGGCGGGTCTCGTGATCGCGGGCTGGCCCTCGACCGGCATCTGGGCGCTCGGGCTTTATGTCGGCATCAATATGATGCTGACGGGCTTCGCGCTGATCTTCGCGGCGCTCGGCGCGCGCTCCGCATGACGCCGCGAAGCGCTCAATCGGAGTTGGCGCCGCCGGGCGCGAGGTGAAGGCGCACCTTCATCAGGATTGCTTGCCTGATCTCGTCCGGCTGGCTGTGAACGGCGGAGGTCATGGCTTTGAGCATCGCGCGCAGGCTGTTCAGTTGATCGACGAGCGACAGCACCATGGTCAGCTCCTCGTCGCGCAGCTCCATCTCATACCGCAGATCGTACAACAGATGCGTGCGCGCGATGTCGGTTTCGTCGAACAGAAAGCCCTCGTCGCCCCGATGCGGCTTCAGCCAGCCCGCCGCGACCCAGTGCTCCAACACATGGGCGTCGAGCTTTGCAAAGTGCGCGACGACCTCGGTTTCGGTGATCATCATCTCGCGCCGCCTCCTTGCCTTGGATTGTAGGGGTGCTTCCGCTCCCATTCGGCGATGAAATCTTCAAGCGCGGCGTCGGGATGCGGCGGCATGACAACCCGCAGCTCGGCGAGGTGGTCGCCCTTCACGCGGCCTTGCACGCCCTTGCCGCGCAGCCGCAGGACGCGCCCCGCATTCGCATGCTTCGGGATTTTCAGGCTGACCGGGCCGGTAATCGTGTCCACTTGCACCGGGCCGCCCGACAGCGCCTCGCTCAACGTGATCGGGATGACCGACTTGATGTCGGCGCCCTCGCGGCGAAAGACGGGGTGCGGCCGCACGGTCACGGTTATGAGCGCGTCTCCGGCGGGGCCGCCGCCGATGCCAGGGCCGCCCTGCCCCTTGAGGCGCAGCGTCTGATCGTCCTCGACGCCGGCTGGAATTGCAATTTCGAGCGTCTTGCCGTCCGGCATGTCGACGCGTTTCTTCGCGCCGTTGACGGCCTCCAGGAAATCGATGGGCAGCGTGTAATTGACGTCCGCGCCGCGCATGCGAAACGTCGCGCCGCCTTCCGCGCCACGCTCGCCGCGCCGCCCCCGCAGGATGTCGCCGAAGATGTCGCCGAGGCCTTCGAAGCCGCCGAGATCCTCCGCGCGGCCGTAGCGGACCCCGGCGTCGGCGCCGGCGAAGTCGCGGTAGAAGCGCCGCTCCGCCTTGGGCGCGCCGCTCTCGTCGATCTCGCCCGCGTCGAAGGCCCGCCTCTTCTCGGCGTCGGTGAGAAGCGTATAGGCGGCCGAGATGTCCTTGAACCTGTTCTCGGCCTCTTTGTCGCCGGGGTTCAGGTCCGGGTGGTGCTTCTTCGCGAGCTTCTTGTAAGCCTTGCGGATTTGGTCTTCGGTCGCGGTCTTCGCCACGCCAAGCGTCTTATAAGGGTCGGCCATGATCGCCAATTTTTATCAAATAAATAGCAGGTTTGCACTGCGGCATGTAGAGGAGGGGCGCCCCCGAAACAAGGGCGAGCGCGGGCGGGCTTATGTGACCGGAGCGCGCCTGCCGCCGGCGGCTTAATGCATGCGGCTGATGCTGAACTCGATGGCGTCGAGCAGCGCGGTGCGCGCCTCGCTCTTCGGGAAGATATGCAGCGCCTCGCGCGCCTCCTTGCCGTAGAGACAGGCGCGCTCGATGGTGTCCTCGATGGCGTTATGGCGATAAATCAGAGAAATCGCCTCTTCCAGATCGCCTTCCTCGATGGCGCCGTCTTGCAGCGTGCGCCGCCAGAAAGCGCGCTCCTCCGCATCGCCGCGCCGGTAGGACAGCACAACGGGAAGCGTCATCTTGCCCTCGCGGAAGTCGTCGCCCACGCGCTTGCCGAGCCTTGCCGCCTCGCCGGAATAGTCGAGCGCGTCGTCGATGAGCTGGAAGGCGAGCCCGATATTCGTGCCGTAAAGGCGAAGCGCCGCCTGCTCGGCCTCGCCGCGGGCGGTGATGACGGCGCCGATCTCGGCGGCGGCGGAGAACAGCGCGGCCGTCTTCGCGAGAATGACCGAGAGATATTGCTCCTCGGTGGTCGCCATGTTCTTGGACGCGGCGAGTTGCATCACTTCGCCTTCCGCGATCACGGCGGAGGCTTCCGACAAAATCTTGAGAGCGCCGAGCGAGCCCACATCCACCATCATGCGGAAGGCCTGGCCGAGCAGGAAATCGCCGACGAGCACGCTCGCCTGGTTGCCCCAGAGCATGCGCGCGGTTTTCTTGCCGCGCCGCATGTCGCTCTCGTCCACCACGTCGTCGTGCAGAAGCGTCGCCGTGTGCATGAATTCGACCGCCGCCGCGAGCTTGATGTGGCCGCCGTCGCGATAGCCGCAAAGCTTCGCCGCGCCGATGGTCAGCATGGGGCGCAGCCGCTTGCCGCCGGAATTGATGAGATGCTGGGCCAGTTCGGGGATGAGCGCCACGTCGGAGCGCGCCTGCGAGAGGATGATCGCGTTCACCTCGGCCATTTCATCGCGCACCAGCCGCATGAGAGGCTCAAGCGCCGCCGCCGGGTCGCCGCGCTCCTGAACTTGAACCGCCAAGTTCATGATGTCCTCCGAATTTGGTGCTTGGGCATAGCGACGGCCTGGGAGCGCGTCCACGGCCTCTCAGTGAAACATCGCTTTGATAAAATAGCCACGTGGCTTAATGTCCCTGGATGCCGGTCACCGCTGGAAAAGGCTTGTTGCATGAAAGAGTTGCTTCGAACCACGGATATTGTGCTCCTCAGTTATGTCAACTCCTTGTTGAACGATGCCTGTGTCTCGGTGCTCATCGCCGACGTTCACGTCAGCTCTGTTGAAGGATCGATTGGCGCATTTCCGCGGCGCGTCCTTGTAGACGCCGACGATTGGGATGAAAGCATCTCCCTCCTCACCGATGCCGGCCTCGGCGAGCACTTGACGGCAATCGCGCCGCGGCGCGGCGCGCGCTCACTCTAGTATCCCGGCCTTGGCATGGCCAGTCATTTCAACTTAACGTGTGACGCTTTTTTGGGCGGGCGCGTCCTTGTGCGCCAGCCTGAAACGGGCTTTCGCTCGGGGCTCGACGCCGTTTTTCTGGCCGCCGCGTGTCCAGCGGCCGATGGCGATCGCGTTCTCGAAGCCGGCTGCGGAGCGGGCGCCGCCGCGCTTTGCCTTCTCGCCCGCGTTCCCGGCGCACACGTCACGGGCGTCGAAATCGATCCCGGTCTTGCTGCTCTCGCCCGCGCCAACGCCGAGGATAACGGCGTATCAAGCTGTTTCGAGATCGTCGCCGCCGACGTTGCGGCATCGTGGTCCAAGCTCGAAGCTTTGGGCCTGCGCCGCGACGCCTACGATCACGTCATCGCGAACCCGCCTTTTTTCTCGCAAGCCCGTTCCCGGCCCTCCGCGCATCCCGGCAAGCATCGCGCCCGCGCCATGCCCGAGGGCGGGCTCGACGCCTGGGTCCGCTTCCTGGCCGCCGCGGCGAAGCCTTCGGGAACCTGCGCCATGATCCATACGGCCGAAGCCCTGCCCGAGTTGCTGGCCGCATTCGAAAGGCGGTTCGGCGGCTTGCGGGTCGCGCCGCTCTATCCGAAGGCGGATGCGCCCGCCATTCGCGTCCTCATCCGCGGCACGAAAGGCAGCCGCGCGCCCCTCTCCATCGCGCCGGGCTTTGTGCTGCACGAGCAAGACGGAACGCCGGCGCCCGCCGCGAGCGCCATCCTCAGAGACGGATGTGCGCTTTTCGACACAGCTCGCCGGTAAGCGGCATCGTCTGAATGCCTTGTTAACGCGCTTTGCGTACACACATGTGCGGCAAGTCCACGGGCTGGCGTTTCCAGCTCGATCATCACGCGAGTTCCCCATGCGAGTCGATAGCGAGCGTCTTCCCGATATCCAGCCCCCCTCATTCTGGGACCGTTTCAGTTCTGGCAAGCTTTTTTCCCGCGCCAAGGTAATCCCTATTCTGCGTCTGAGCGGAACCATCGGCGCCGCCACCCCTTTGAGGCAGGGCCTGTCGATCGCGGGCTGCGCCACCGCCATCGAGCGCGCCTTCTCGGTAAAGAACGCGCCCGCCGTCGTGCTTCAGATCAATTCGCCGGGCGGCTCCCCCGTTCAATCGCGCCTGATCTACGATCGCATCAGGACGCTCGCGGCCCGGAGGAACAAGAAGGTCTACGCCTTCGCCGAAGACGTTGCGGCGTCGGGCGGCTACATGCTCGCCTGCGCCGCCGACGAGATTTACGCGGACGGGTCTTCGATTATCGGCTCCATCGGCGTGGTGTCGGCGGGCTTCGGCTTCGTTCACCTTATCCACAAGCTTGGCGTGGAGCGCCGCGTCTATACGGCGGGGGAAAACAAGTTCCAGCTCGATCCGTTCAGGCCAGAGAAACCGGACGAAATCAAACGGCTCAAGCGCATCCAGGAAATCGTCCACGAGGATTTCGTCGCGCTCGTGAAGGAAAGCCGCGGCTCACGGCTCACCGCGCGCGACGATAGCTTATTCACAGGCGAGTTCTGGTCCGGAAGACAGGCGCTTGAGCTTGGGCTGATCGATGGCATTATAGATATCAGGACCAGGATGCGTGCGCTCTTTGGGGAAGACGTGAGGTTTAAGCTCATCACCACGGAGCGTGGCTTGTTCCGCCGGAAAACAGGTGTGGGGGTATCGGTTTCCGGCGCGGAGTTCGGCATCAGCTTCGCAAAAGGTTTTGCTGATGATCTGATCTCCGCTCTTGAAGAGCGTGCGATTTGGGCGCGTTTCGGGCTGTAGCCTGGCGCCTTGCGTCGTTGTTCGTGTTAACAGTCGGGGTTGTCAGTCATGCCGCACATCATCGCCGTCGCCGCAGGCGCTCTTTCCCTCTATTACGCTTATCGCTGGGTCCGCCGCGAATCGGATCGCGTGGAAGCCGCCTTTCAGAGGGCCGACCGCCGTATCCGCAGGGCGCAGAACGGCACGCCGCTCGCCTTCGACGAAGCCGCCGGCGTTTACCGCCCGGTCGAATAGCGCGCATCGCGCGCGCTTCATCCCAGGCGCATTGCGTGTAAGGCCCGGCGCCCGCGGTTCTCGAAACCTGCGCCGGCGCGGCTTGGCTGCTTGCCGTGGAGCGGCGCCGTCCGCTTGCCGCAAAGGGTGAAGGGAATTGCTTGTTTCGATAGGGGTAGGGACGGCATCGCCGCCCCTCCCTCCGAACCGTGCGTGCGGTTTTCCCGCACACGGCTCTCCGGTTGGCGGTTTCCTCATCGGGGGCATCTCGCGTTTTTATGACGGTGCGGTGGGCAAATCGGCGGAATCTGCTTAGGCGAGGATATAACTATGAACAAGACAAGGATTGCCCGATCCGCGCTCATGGTTGCGGCTCTTGCGCTTTTTTCTCAGAGCGGCTTAACGCAGGCGCAAGCGCAAACTGCCCTTTTCAAAGTTGTAACCGATAAAGACGAGATCATCATCGGGCTCAGCTCGCAAGAGCTGCAATCGATCGGCGGCGCCGAGAGAAATGCGGGAGGCGTGGCGCGCGCGCTCGCCGACAAAAAGTCTCTGACGGTCTGGCGCTACTCTGTCGGAAGATCGGCAGGCGGAGATTTGCAGCTTGCTCCGTTGCATCAAATCGGGCTTCTCGCAAGCCAATCGCTCAGGGTCGAACCTTATTCGAGCCCCCTTCCCATCGTTCCGCACAACTAAAGCTTAGGATCTGGACATATTGGCGAATAGCATGCCGTAATTCCGTCCGTGCGCCTATTTTGCCGTTCACGTTAAATTAACCGGATATTACCTCGACTGGGTCCGTAGAGTGGGAACTACCTGCTCCAACCAGCATTAGAATTTGCTACAATGCCGGAGCTCGGATTGAGACACGATCCCTGACCTCGCTCCCGGAACGAGGGTGGCCGCCAGCCGCGTCTCAGTCGCGCGTAGGAAATTCGCTCGCTGGAGGTATCCATTGCCATCGCATCCGCTCACGCACCATGAGATTCTGACGCTGGTCGAGCCATTTACGCGAAAAGGCCGCCATCCGGATCTTCTGGCGACAAACCGGCTTGAGCGCAGGCTCGTTTTCAAGCCGGTCGAGCTTCCCGTGGACATGCAGGGCGTCTCGGCGCTCACCGAGACGCTCCGGCTCGATAGCCCCAATGCGGACGCCTACGTCCTCAGCCGCATGCTCGTCTGCGTGACCGACGGGGAGGACAAGCTGGAGGCGCGGCTCGAAATCGAGGGCAAAGACCCCGCCGACCTCCTGGCCTCCGTGGATTCCATCGCGCCCGAAAGCCAGTTCCGCTTCGGGCCGGGGTTCAAGATCGCGAAAAGCTACCGCTTGATCCGAGGCAGCGGCTCAACGCTCTCCGGCGCACCCGCCGTGCAAAAAATTCTTTCCCAGATGTCCGCGCACATTTCGGATTTCGTCATCACGGCGACAGCCCCCACGCTGAAGGTGGACCCGGAAGCGGTGATCGAAATCCAGCCAACCGCCGGAGAGTACAAGAAGCTGCCGGACGACCTTCTCGCCGTGCTGGGCTGGGATTGGGGCCTGATCTCAAAACGGAGAGAAGGCTGGAAGAGCATTCTTAAGCTCCGGGGCCGGGAGCCGGAACGCAGCAGGAAGGCGGAAAGCAAGCTCGACAGGATGGTGGAGCATCTCGCGCAAACCTTCGCGGAGGCGCCCGCCCGCTTTCATGAGCGCCTTGTGGCGGCGCGCTGGAGCGTGGTCCTCCGGCGCGCAATGCCGCTTCTCATCGGACTCGGGCTCATCGGCGGCGCCGCGGCCTCTTCAAAGTTCGCCATCCCGGACGACTCTCCGATCCGGATGATGATGATGAATCTGCCCGGCTTACTGATGGTGTTCCTTTTCTGCAGGCGCAGACTGCCCGTCATCGAGGTTCCGCCGATCCCAAGGGCCTTGACGGCTCCGGCCTGGCGGGAATCGCCGGCTTCGGGCGTAGGGCTCGCTCGCGCCGCTTCCACGCATCAACCCCTGACAAACGGTGAAGAATGTCCGGAAACCCGATGAACGTTCCCCCTGTCTCGATCGCCACGGCGAAGGCCGCGCTGATCGAGCAATTCGCAAATCCGCTTCTGAGGCGGCGGGCTTCGATGCTGTGGGGGACGAGGGGAGTAGGGAAATCGTCCATCGTCAGGCAGGTCGCCCAGCATTTCGGGGTTCCGCTTATCGACTTGCGGCTGACGACCATCGAGCCGGTGGACATACGCGGCGCGATCTACGCCAACGAGCAACTGGCCAAGACTGTGTGGTTTCCGCCGGAATTCCTGCCGGCCGCCGACGTGAGGGAAGGCATTCTCTTCCTCGACGAGCTGACGGCGGCGGACCAGCGCCTGCAAATCTCGGCCTACTCGCTGATCCTCGATCGCCGCGTCGGACACTACCAGCTTCCCGAGGGATGGCAGGTGGTCGCGGCGGGCAACGCAAGCTTCCACGGCGCGGTCTGTCACGACATGGGCACCGCGCTCGCCGACCGCATGTTCCACTTCCATGTCCAGACCGTTATCGAAGCCTTCCTCGACTATGCCGTCGAGAAGGATCTGGCGCCGGAAGTCATGGCTTATCTGAAAGTTCGCCCCGACAAGCTCGACGATACCCAGGTGCAGCTTTCGAACGATCATCTGATCGGGGCCAGCCCGCGCGGCTGGGAGGACGTGTCGAATGTGCTGAAGTCGGACATGTCCGAGCACGCCAAGCGCATCTTCGTGCAGGGCCGCATCGGCGCGGCGAACGCGGCGGAGTTCTTCGGGGTGTTGCGCGAAATCCAGTCGAGCGTCGACGTCATCCGCCTCCTCGCCTCCCGTCCCGGCAAGGACACCGCGGCGCTGCTGCCGAAGACGCTCGACGGCCTCTACGGCATGACCTATGGGCTGCTCGCCGCCTGCGTGGACGAGCAGACGGTCGGCCGCGCGCTCGAAATCGTCGAGCAGCTGCCCGAAATCCGGGGCGAGACCCGCCTGCCCGTGCGCGAGGTCCAGACCTTGGCGATGGAGCTTCTGATGCAGAAAGCCCTGTCGAACGGGCTCGAAGCCGCGATCCTGGACAGCCCAGCTTACAGGCGCTACGCCGACCAGCGGCACAAGGAAGAGGCCTATGCCTGACACGCGCATGCCGGGCGATCATCGCGGCACGCGCGCGATCCAGCGCATGGTGGAGTTCGCTCCTTCCACGGGCGGTCTCGCGCTTTGGGTGAAGCACCACGATCATCCGCCCACGTCTGACGCGCCCATCGTTACGACCGACGGAAACGCGCTGTTCTACGGGGTGAGCTTCGAGGCGCTGCCGGTAGCGGAACAGGCGGGGCTCGTGGCGCATGAGGTTCTGCATATCGCGCTCCGTCACCCCCAGCGCTACCTCGAACTGCAACAGCTGCTCGGCGACGTTGATCTCAAGCTCTACACCATTTGCGCCGACGCCATCGTCAACAGCTCGCTTTCGCATTTGAGCTGGCTGCGCCTGCCTCGCGGATCGGTCTATCTCCACGAGCTCTTGTCGACGGCGCTCGGCGTCAAGCGGGACGCGCAGTCCGCGCTGCTCGAATGGGACGTGGAACGGCTCTACCGCGCCATAGACGACCGCGAGGCCACGCCGCAAAGCGGCAAAAAGGACGAACGCCGCAAACATGACGGCGGCGGCGAAAAAAGCGAAGACGGCAAGGACGAGCAGGCATCGGCTTCGCGGCAAACCGAGGACCGGAAGGACGGATCGAAGGCGTCGCGCGCGCGGGCGATGGGCGCCAGCGTCCTTATGGACCTCGTGCCCGCGCCCGACCCGAACGCGCCGCCCGAAGCCGAAGCCCAGCAGGCGTTGCTGTGGAGCGAACGCCTGCAACGCAGCCACGCCAGCGACGGCATGCATTCCATGCTTCGCTCGCTCCTGGCCGACCTGCCCAAGGTGCGAACGCCGTGGGAACAGGCGCTGCGCACGCAGCTCGCCCGCGGCCTTTCGAAGAAGATCGACATTTCCTGGTCGCGTCCCGCGCGGTCTTACATCGCGAACCAGGGCTGGTGCGGGAACAGCCGCATGCCCTTCGAGCCGGGGTTCAGCATGTCAAAGCCGACGCCAAGGCTCGTGGTGATCGTCGATGTGTCGGGCTCGGTCGACGACAAGCTGCTGGAGCGCTTCGCCAGCCAGATCGAGGCGATCACGCGGCGCCAGGAAGCCGGCCTCACGCTCATCATCGGCGACGACCGCGTCCGCAAGGTCGAGCAATATAAGCCGGGCGTTTCCGATCTCCGCAAGATCGAGTTCCAGGGCCGGGGCGACACGGACTTCACGCCGCTCCTCATCGAGGCCGAAAAATACCGGCCCGATATCGCCGTCGTGCTGACCGATCTCGACGGCCCCGCCGGCTTCCGCCCGCGCTGGCCCGTGATCTGGGCCGTGCCCGAAGAGCACCGCGATGCTCCCCATCCCTTCGGGCGCAAGCTCGTGCTGAGCTGAGCGGCGGCGTCACGGCGCGCGATTTACCGGGTTCCCCAGCGAATGCCCTTGCGCTTTTGGCAAGGGCAAATCGACTCCCCGAGTGCAAGGCCGCCAGGCCACACGAACGGTCAATGAACGTTGAGCTGCGAAGCAAAACTTGACGACCACCGTTGTGGGACGACTTGGTCCAAAATCTGCGCGAGAATTTCCCTCTGAGGGGAAGTGATGCCATGCTCTAATTGCCAAGCAGCAACCGAGGACGTGACGCCGTGTGTTCTCTGAAGTGAATTAATTACCTTTTTAACTCCATCTAGTTCGAGCGGAGAGCCTTGCCTTTCCCATGCCGCCGCAGCGACCTTACTGGGCAATAAGAATTCAGCGGCAAACGCTTTTGCGCGCTGCTCTATGCGCAACGGCATGCGCCCACCTAGGATATCAATTGCAGAAAGCGGGTGCTCGGCGTCCAGCAGCAAGTGGCAAAGCTCATGGGCTGCCGTGATTCGCGCCGCCCCATTTTGCCAAACATTCGCGCCTTTTAATCTCTTGCTTCCCTCATTTAACGCGACGCCCGGTCCGTGTTTCTTGCCCCATACGGCGATCCCATCTAACGAAGGAATGCCAAATTCAATGGAACGAACATCGATGCCGCGGTTTTCGAGCACTTTAAATGGATTGATTTTGCGGTCGGCTGAGAGATTCAAAAAACCTCTAAGCCATTTTGCCATTTCATTACCCTGAACATAAGGCCTTTCACTATCTAATTCCGACTCGAGAAAGGCGTGCGCCGCTTTGACTGTCTCATCGAGTAGCGGCGCGGCTCGCGATGGGAAGATACGGACTTTCTCGATGACAGTCTTGATTTGATAGACAGGAAGAGGCCCCGCCATGCGCGCGGCAAGCCTTTCCTGATCCTCGTCGTTCGCAGCGTCCGCAAAGGACGATGGCGCCTTGAGGATTTTGTCTTCAATTAAGGCCTTAGCGGTTTTTTTGTCGCGCCCAATGGTAAGGGCTAACAGCAACGTACCGTCCCCTTTATCGCGATGCTGCCAAGCCTCTAGAAGTTTCGACCACTTTTGTTTGTTGGCCTGCGCAAGACGCTCGGCTATCCGGTTTCCCGCGACCGTAAGCGCATGGATCGCGATTTTGATCGGTACTTCGGAGAGGGTTTCCTGTGTATCTATAATCATACGGTCCCGGTCGCGCAGGCACCACAAGGGGAGCAGACCGCTAATGCCGCCGAAGGCATTAGCAAGGTTATGCACGTCCTCGAATGCAGCCATTTCTTGTTGCTCGGTCTCAATGGCATCGTCCGGCAACTCGGACCAACGCTTGGAAAGCTCAGCGGCCAAGAAAGACGGGCGTTCGGATTGGATTGGGATCGGATACGTTTGTCTTAAGATTAACGGCTTCCAACACTCGGCAAGGTGAGCAAGCAATTCGTCCGCAAACCATTCAAAGTCGCCGGCCTCTCCGCCAGTGACCGGCCAGACGGGCGTATCGTCAACGAGCAATGCTATTGAGGCAAGTGTATCGCACGCGAGGCCGTCATCCCTGTCGCGCCAATCAATCTCAAAACGCATCTGTGGCGGTTTCGCAAAACTCATGTCGGTACCTAAGATTGAATATGGGTCTTCACCCATTTTTCAAAGCTATCGAGGCAGTCCTTGTTTCGAGCCGCCGTCCTCAGTTGTTCGATGAGTTGCCTAGCGAGCTTACCACGATAGGGGAACCCATGGTAGGTAGCACCAGCGTCACTCGTTCTAGCTTCATAGATAGCTCCCTCATGCACCGCATAAAGGTACTTGTCATAGTCGATATCCCGGTCTCCTCGCGGGGCTGGAATGGCCTCGTTAAGGAGTTGTAGCCGCAACTCGGCGGACATTCCGGCCGGACACAGCCCGATGTGACGCTTAGGCTGATCTTTGAAAAACTGGATTTCAGGGTCAGGGCTGTGTCCCTCGTGCTTGTAGCGCTTCTCACCCTTGTCGTATTTGCGAGGCATGGCGCGATTATGGGATCGAAAGAGCCTGACGTTCCTCGGAGAGCAATCGCCTGCGGATGGCATTTTTGCGGCACGTTGCGCCGCGGGGTGTTCAGCACGAAGCGACAAGGTTTCGCAGCCTCATCGACGAAAGGCTATTCCAAGCCTCTGAAAAGGCTTTTGATCCAGTCCGCTCGAATTTGGCGAATTTGTGAGTTGTCGGCAATCGGATCCGAAAGCACGTGTCAACGCCCAATCATTTTTAGTGAGCCGTCACTTCCGCACCCGGCCTTTTTGCGGCCGGAAAGCGCAGCAGGTCAATCGCTCCATCCATTAAATAAAAAACACAATGCATGCCATTTGGAAACTGGATGGCCGGGTCATGACAAAGAGGGCCGACGCCATCTCGTTCACAGGCTCATTCGCGGGAACGGCGCCGGGACCGGTCAGGACTATCGACGCTTGGCGTCGGCTCCCGGATTTGCATGCGGATGAGCGCGCGTTTCGCGCCTCACGGTGACGGCCGCTCATGGTTAATATCGTCAGAGGTTAACGGCCGGCAGGCGAAGTTTTTTCCCTACCGTTTCTTACAATGTTCCTACGAATGGCGCCCAAAAAGGCGAAATAGACGCGAAAAATGCAACTCAAAAATCCTAATTAACGGTTCTATTCTTGCGCGCGTTCACTATAAAACCAAGCCCTGGGTTGAGCGCCGCAAGTTTTGCAACTGGCGCCGGATCAAGGATTTTGCGGAATTTATCCTGGAAAACCAAATGGATAAAGCGAAAAGGCGCCGTTTAACCCGGCCGCAAGGCGCTTTCGGCTATACTGAACATAATAAGGGGAAATGGACACAAAACCACGAACTGGCGTAACCTTATTCAGCGGCGTCAGGGTTAATGAAAGGTAAGCGGGGCCGGCGCCGCTCTTTGAAAACTGGTTATATATGTTGTTCCCCAAGTCGCCGCCGGCCGGTCCACAAACGTCGCGATAGGCCGGAGCCTCGCAATGTTGTAAGTTGAGGCTGAAAGGCAAATACGGACGCTATGGACCAGATCAACTTCCCCATCCCGCCCTTTTTCGACCCGGCCGAGCTTCGCGAAGAGCTTGCGGGTTATTGGCGCGAAGGCCCCGAGGCGCAAGCGCGGGCGCGCGTGCTTCGCCGGCTGAAGGAGCTGAAGCACGCCGCGCGCGCGGAAGCTCAGGCCCTCCTTTTGCGCACCGGAAACGGCCGCGCCTGCGCCGCATCGCTCGCGACGTTCCAGGACGAGCTGATCAAGCTTATTTACGATTACTCCACGAGACACGTTTACCGCGCGCAGAACCCCTCCACCTCCGAGCACATGGCGCTCGTGGCGACGGGCGGCTACGGAAGGGGGCTGATGGCGCCGGGATCGGATGTCGATCTTCTCTTCCTTTTGCCGTACAAGCAGACGGCGTGGGGCGAAAGCATCGTCGAGTCCATCCTCTATTTCCTGTGGGACCTTGGCTACAAGGTCGGCCATGCCACGCGCACGGCGGACCAGACGTTGAAGGCCGCCAAGGAGGACATGACGATCCGCACGGCGCTGATCGACTCGCGGCTCATCTATGGCGAGGGCACGCTCTTTCGCGAGATGTGGGCGCGGTTCCTTTCGAGCGTCGTGCAGGGCAGCCAGCGCGAATTCATCGCGGCGAAACTTATGGAGCGCGAGGAAAGGCTCAAGCGCGCGGGCGTCTCCCGCTACAGGGTCGAGCCCAACATCAAAGAGGGCAAAGGGGGCTTGCGCGACCTCAACATGCTCCATTGGCTCGCGGCCTACCTCAATCCGGGCAAGAACGGACAGGCGGAGAACAAGGTCTTCGCGCCCCAGGAGATCGTGACCTTCAAGCAATGCGAAGACTTTCTCTGGACCGTCCGCTGCCACCTGCACTTTCTTACGGCCAAGCCCGACGAGCGGCTGTCCTTCGACGTGCAGCCGGAGATGGCGCGGCGCCTGCGCTATCATGACCGCAAGGGGCTTCTCGGCGTCGAGCGGTTCATGAAGCATTACTTCCTGATCGCGAAGGATGTGGGCGACCTCACGCGCACCATTTGTTCGAGCCTCGAACTGCGGCAGCTCAAGACGGTGCCGACCTTGAGCGATTTCGTGGGCGTGCTGCCCTGGAGTTCGCGGGCGAAGCTCGCCGCGACCACGCCCTTCAGGTTCGACAACGGCCGCTTGAACGTGAAGCAGTCCGACGCTTTTGAGAAGGACCCGCTGAACCTCATCCGCTTTTTCATCGAGGCCGAGCGCAACAACCTGCTCCTGCATCCGGAGGCGCTTCGGCGCATCCGCTTGTCGCTGAGGTCGATCGACGACTCCTTCCGCGCGAACCCGGAGGCCAATGCGCTTTTCGTCGAACTCCTGACCTCGCGGAACGCGCCCGAGACGTTGCTTCGCTCCATGAACGAAGCCGGCGTGCTGGGCCGTTTCATCCCCGAATTCGGGCGCGTGGTGGCGATGATGCAGTTCAACATGTATCACCACTATACGATCGACGAGCACACCATCCGGACGATCGGCATCCTCTCGCAGATCGAGAAGGGCGTGCTCGTCAACGAGCTGCCGCTCTCCACCGAAATCATCGCCGACATCCAGAACCGCCGCGCGCTCTATCTCTCGCTGTTGATGCACGACGTAGCGAAGGCCTGCGAAGGCGATCACAGCATCGTCGGCGCCGCCATGACGCGGGCGCTCGCGCTCCGGCTTGGGCTCTCGCCCGCGGAAGCGGAAACAGCGGCCTGGCTCGTCGAAAACCACCTCGTCATGAGCCAGACCGCACAAAGCCGCGACATAACCGACCCGCAAACGATCAAGAACTTCGCGGATCTCGTCCAGAGCCCCGACCGGCTCAAACTTCTGCTCCTGCTGACCGTGGCCGATATTCGCGCGGTCGGACCGGCGACCTGGAACGGATGGAAGGGGCAGCTCCTGCGGTCGCTCTATTACGACACCGAGCCGATCATCGCGGGCGGCCATACACGGACGCCACGGCAGGCCCGCATCGTGGAAGCGAAGAGGCTGTTGCACGATGCGCTTCTGGATTGGCCCGCCGGCGACGTTCGAGCGCTTCATGGAGCGGCATGAGCCCGATTACTGGTTGAAGACCGACACCGACCGGCAGGTGCAGCACGCCAAGCTGATCCACCGCTTCGAAACCGAGGAATGGCCGCTCGCCTTCGACGTGCGCTGCTGCGACATAAGCCATCCGATCCCGGAACTCACCTTCGTCACGCAAGATCACCCGCGGCTGCTCATGCAGTGCGCGGGCGCTTGCGCGTCGGCGGGCGCAAGCATTGCCTCGGCGCAAATTTCGACGACGAAGGACGGGCTCGCGCTCGATACGATCCTGTTCCACCGCACCTATTCGAACAACAACGAGGAAATCGCCCAGACGCAGAAGATCGCGCGCGTCATCGGCGAGGTCGTCTCCGGCGCCCGTCCGCTCGATCCGCAGAGATTGCGGGCCATCCGCCCGAAGCCCCGGCTCGGCGCTTTCACGGTTCCGCCGGACGTTGTCATCGACAACAGCGCGTCGCAAGAGCAGACCGTGATCGAGGTGCATGCGCTCGACAGGCCGGGCCTTTTGTTCGAACTGGCGCGCGGATTGAGCGACCTCGGCCTCGACATCGCCTCGGCTCACATCGCCACCTTCGGCGAGAAGGCCGTGGACGTGTTCTATGTCACCGATGCATCGAGAAAGAAGGTGGCCGGCGACGAGGCAAAAAGCCGGATCCGCGAAAGCATTCTCGCGGCTCTCAGCGCCGATTAGAGCATCGGACTTATAGGGACGGCGTTGCCGCCCCTATCCCTATCCCAGTTTAGAGGCGCTGCCGGCGCGCGCCGGTGAGGCGCAGGCGCAGCGCGTTCAGCTTGATGAAGCCCGCCGCGTCGCGCTGGTCGTAGGCGACGGCGCCTTCCTCGAACGTCACCAAATCCTGGTTATAGAGCGAGTACGGGCTCTCGCGGGCGACCACATGCGCGGCCCCCTTGTAGAGCTTCACGCGCACCTTGCCCGTCACGAACTCCTGGCTCTTGTCGATGGCGGCCTGCAGCATCTCGCGTTCGGGCGCGAACCAGAAGCCGTTATAGATCAGCTCGGCGTAGCGCGGCATCAGCTCGTCCTTCAGATGCGCGGCGCCGCGGTCGAGCGTGATGCTTTCGATGCCGCGATGGGCCGCGAGCAGGATCGTCCCGCCGGGCGTTTCGTAGATGCCGCGCGACTTCATGCCGACGAAGCGGTTCTCCACGAGGTCGAGCCGGCCGATGCCGTGCTTGCGGCCGTATTCGTTGAGCTTGGTCAGCAGCGCGGCGGGGGAGAGGAGAGCGCCGTCGATCGACGCCGCGTCGCCCTTCTCGAAGCCGATTTCGACGATCTCGGGCTGGTCCGGCGCCTCCTCGGGCGAAACGGTGCGCTGATAAACGTAGTCCGGCGCCTCGACGGCCGGGTCTTCGAGCAGCTTGCCTTCGGACGAGGTGTGAAGCAGGTTCGCGTCCACCGAGAAGGGCGCGTCGCCGCGCTTGTCCTTGGTGACGAGGATCTGGTTCTTCTCCGCGAAATCGAGCAGCGCGGCCCGCGACTTGAACTCCCATTCGCGCCAAGGAGCGATCACCGTGATGTTCGGCTCAAGCGCATAATAGGCAAGTTCGAAGCGCACCTGATCGTTGCCCTTGCCCGTCGCGCCGTGGCAGACGGCGTCGGCGCCGGTCTCTCGCGCGATCTCGATCTGCCGCTTGGCGATGAGAGGGCGCGCGATGGAGGTGCCGAGCAGGTACAGGCCCTCATAGACCGCGTTCGCCCGGAACATCGGGAACACATAGTCGCGGACGAAATCCTCGCGCAGATCCTCGATATAAATCTCCTTGATGCCGAGCAGTTCCGCCTTGCGGCGCGCGGGCTCCAGTTCCTCGCCTTGGCCGAGATCGGCGGTGAACGTCACGATCTCGCAGCCATAGGTCGCTTGCAGCCATTTCAGGATGATCGACGTATCGAGGCCGCCGGAATAGGCGAGGACGACTTTCTTGATGCTTTTCTTTTCGGACATTGGAGGCTTTCCCGGGGTTTATTCAGGGATTAATGGAAGCCCGGCCTTTGCGCAAGGCATAGAGAGCGCCGCGGACTGCACCGATCGTGTAGCCGGGGCTCCCGGCTATCCGGCCGCGGCTTCTTGCAGAAGCGTCCACAGCGCTTCCACCTCCGCGCGTTCCGTGGTTTCGGAGCCGATGCTGACGCGCAGGATCTGCTTTCCCTTGAGGATGGCGGGCGTGAGATAGGCTTTTCCGCCTTCGTTGATGCGGCGCGCGATCTCCAGATTGTGGGCCTTGAGCGCATCTTCGTCGCCGGCGAGCGCGGCGGGGACATGCCGGATGCACACGGTCTGGAAGGGCACGGGCGCAAGCCGCTCCCAATCGGGGGCGGCGTCGGCCTGCTCCTTGAACCACCGCGCGTTGGCGAGGTCGCGCCGAAGCCGCGCCTGAAGGCCCTCGACGCCCGCATCCATCAGATAGAACCAGAGCTTCAAGGAGCGGAAGCGGCGGCCGAGCTGGATATGCCAGTCGCGGTAGTTCTTCACCTGGCCGTCCTGCTTCGTTTGCAGGTAGCTCGGGTTTGTGCTCATCACGCGGATGAGATGCTGCGGATCGCGCACGAAGTAGGCGCTGAAGTCGAAGCCGACGCCCATCCATTTGTGGGGGTTGAAGACGAGCGAGCCGGCGCGCTCGACGCCGTCGAAATAGCGCCGGCATTCCGGCAGGGCCATCGCGGTTCCGGCCATGGCGGCGTCCACATGCAGCCAAAGCCCGTGGCGCTCCGCGATGTCCGCCATTCCCGGCACGGGATCGACCGCTGTCGTGCCCGTGGTGCCGATGCAGGCCACGAGCGCGCAGGGCTTGAGCCCGGCCTGCACGTCGTTGGCGATGGCCGCTTCAAGGAGATCGAGGCGGAGCGCGTGGTCTTCATCGGTGGGGAGAAGCCGAAGGTGGTCCTTGCCGAAGCCCGCGAGCAGCGTCGCCTTTTCGATGCTGCTGTGGCTTTGGTCCGAGGCGTAGACCGTGAGAGGCGCATCGCCCGACTGAAGCCCCTTGGCGTTCTGGCTGAAGGCGGAGGCGCGCTCGCGGGCGCAAAGGAGCGCCGTGAGCGTGGCGGTGCTGGCGGTGTCGTGGATGACGCCGGTCCAGGCGTCGCTCAAGCCGGCGATCTGGCGGAGCCAGTCCATGACGGCCTCCTCCACCTCGGTCGCGGCCGGACTCGTCTGCCAGCTCATGCCCTGCACGCCAAGCCCGGAGGCCGCGATGTCGGCGAGGATGGAGGCGTAGCTCGTATTGCTCGGGAAGTAGGCGAAGAAGCTCGGATGGGTCCAATGCGTTATGCCGGGCAGCACAGTGCTGTCGAGCGCTGCGAGGGCCTCATCCATTCGGCCGCCCTCCAGCGGCGGCTGCGCCGGGAAAGCCTTGCGAATTTCGCCCGGTTCGGCCTGGCTCATGACCGGCAGGCGCGCAAGCCCCTCGCGATAATCGGCGACCCAGTCGATGAGCCGATAGCCGAGGCGGCGGAATTCCTTGGCGTCCATGGGTTTGGCTTCGCGGGCGTTGCTAGAGGCGGCGCCGGATGACCCGCCCCTAAGCTTGCCTTAGTGTCCGTCGAAGGCGATGAGCGCGTGCGCGAAAACCCGATGTTCCGCAAGGCGCTTCATGCCGCCAAGCTCCGGCAGGTCGATAACGAAGGCCGCGCCGACCACCTCGCCGCCGAGCCGCCGGATGAGCTTCACGGCGGCTTCCACGGTGCCGCCCGTCGCGACCAGGTCGTCGACGATCAGCACCCGCTCGCCCGGCTGGATGGCGTCCTCGTGCATTTCGATGATGTCGGTGCCGTATTCGAGCTGGTAATCCTGGCCGATGGCGCGCCAGGGCAGCTTGCCCTTCTTGCGGATCGGCACGAAGCCCGTCCCGAGCTTGTCGGCGACCGCGCCGCCCACGATGAAGCCGCGCGCCTCGATGCCGGCGACCGCGTCCACCTTCAACGTCTCGAACGGCGCCGCGAGCCGCCTGACCGCCGCGCGAAAACCCTCGGCATGGCCGATCAGCGTCGTGATGTCCCGGAACATGATTCCGGGCTTGGGGTAGTCGGGAATCGTGCGAACCAGCTCTTTCAGGTCGAGATCGTCGGTGTTCATCATGTCCTCTCGCGCGGCGCCGGCGCAACCGCCTTGCCGCATCGGTTCACCAAGCGCTTAGCAAATGCGCGCGCTCAAGTTCAACAAGTTTTCGCGGATGCATTGCCGCGCCTCGTTCTCCGCCGCCCTAATCGCCGCAGGCGCCCGGCGCACGCCGCTGGCGCTTCACTTCCCCGCGCTTCGTTTTGCCGGTCAGCCGCCGCTGCTTCGAGCCAAGGGTTGGCCGCGTGGGGGTGCGGACGGGGCGCTCGATGGCGGCCAGCCTGATCATGCGGACAAGCCGGTCGATGGCGTCTTTGCGATTGGCCTCCTGCGTGCGGAAATTTCCGGCCGTGAGCACGATCTCGCCGTCCTTCGTCAGCCGCGAGCCGGCGATGCGCTCCAGGCGCAGGCGCACAGCCTCCGGCAGGCTCGGCGAGCGGCGCACATCGAAGCGCAATTGCGCGGCGGTCGAAACCTTGTTCACGTTCTGGCCGCCGGGACCGCTCGCCCGGATGAACGTCACGGCGATCTCGGCTTCGTTCAGCGCGATCCTGTCCGTAATGGCGATCATGACACGTCCGCATCGCTTGGTTGTTCCCCCTCAACGAAAGGGAGGCTCGTCGAAGGATCGCAGCGTTCCAGACTCCGCCGATTTGCCCAACCCATTGTCGTCCCGGCTATCACGCGCATCGTCGTCCCCGCCATCGACACCCATCGTCCCGGCTATCGACACCCCATCGTCATCCCGGCCAAGCGAAGCGCGAGCCGGGATCGCAAAAAATGAGCGCTACGATTTATTACGATCCCGGATAGGGCTTCGCCCTTCCGGGATGACGATGCGCGCGATAGCCGGGACGACAAACGAACGGCATCCGTTGGCGAAACTCTGCTCAGCGGCGGGTCGCGGAGCGGAGAGTTACAAGAGGTTCAAGCCGATGGAAGCGTTCTACGCCTCGAAAGGCTTGCCGATCTCGGGCACCACGACATTCTGCCCTTGCGCGGCGGCTATGAACTTGTCCGGCGTCTGGTCGATGATCGGGAACGTGCCGTAGTGGATCGGCACGACCGCATCGAACGTGAAGAATTTCTTGCAGGCGAGCGCCGCCGACTTCGCCCCCATGGTGAAGCGGTCGCCGATGGGCAAAAAGCCCACCTTCGGCGCGAAGATCTCCTCGATCAGCGCCATGTCGCCGAAAATCTCGGTGTCGCCCGCGTGGTAGATGGTCTTGCCGAGGCCCTCGATCACGACGCCGGTGGGGTTGCCGAGATAGACGGTCTCACCGTTCACGCTCGTCGACGACGAATGGAACGCCTTCACGAAGCTCACGCCGACGCCGCCGCCAAGATCGATGGTTCCGCCCGGATTGCCCGGCTCCACTTTCGGCGCGCCTTGCCCCGCCACGAACATCGCAAGCTCGTAGACCGCGATCAGCGTGGCGCCCGTGCTCTGACAGATGGCCGCCGCGTCGCCGACATGGTCGTCATGCCCATGCGTCAGCACGACATGGGTCGCGCCGCGCGCCGCTTCCTCCACCGAGCCGTTGAATTTCGGGTTGCCGGAAAGGAAGGGGTCGATCAGGATGACGTGACCGCCATTCTCGGCGCGGACCGCCGCATGCCCAAACCATGTCAGCTTCATTGCAATTCTCCCAAAGATGAGCGACCTCTTCCGTCCGCATAATATGAAACCGCGGCGCGCCCGCAATTTATAAAAGCATGCAAGGACGAAGTTGTGCCATCCGAACTTCTGGCGCTTTCCGAGCTGTCTCAACGACTGAAGCGGGACGAGCGGCTTCTCGGCCTCGACGTGGGGACGAAGACGATCGGGCTTGCGCTGTCCGACGTCATGCGGCGGATCGCGACGCCGCTTGAAACCATCATGCGCAAGAAGTTCTCGCTCGACGCGGCGCGCCTGCTGGAACTGGCGAAGACGCATGGCGCGGGCGGCCTCGTCATCGGCTTGCCCATCAATCTGGACGGCTCGGAAGGCCCGCGCGCGCAATCCACCCGCGCCTTCGCCCGCAATCTCGGCGCGCTCGCCGGCGTGCCGATGGCGTTCTGGGACGAGCGCCTCTCCACCGCCGCCGCCGAGCGCGCGCTGCTCGAAGCCGACGCCAGCCGCAAGCGCCGGGCCGAGGTCATCGACAAGATGGCCGCCGCCTATATCCTCCAGGGCGCGCTGGACCGGCTGAATTACAATGCCGCGCCGCGCGCGCCATGATCGCCATTCTTGCGGCGCTCGCGCCCTTGTTCCTGATCACGGCGCTTGGCTACGCGCTCGCGCATCTGAAGTTCGGCGGCGCCGAGATGTGGCATGCGCTCGATCACATCACCTTTTATGTGTTCTTCCCGGCGCTGCTTGTGAAAACGCTGATGCGCGCGGACCTCGCCAGCGTGCCGGCGGGCGGCTTCTTCCTCGTCTCGTCCGGCTCGGTCACGATCATGAGCGGCGCGCTGCTCGCCGGCTACCTCATTCTCGAACGGCCGCTTCCCGACCCCGCATTCACGAGCTTCTTCCAGGGCGCGGTGCGGTTTCAGAGCACCATCGTGGTTGCGGTCGCCGCCGCGCTTTATGGCGAGCGCGGGCTGACATTCGCCGCGCTCTCCGTCGCCTCCATCGTGCCGACCGCGCAGCTTTACACGGTGCTGACGCTGCTGATCTTCGGCAAGGGCAATGGCGAGGCGCCGCCCTGGTCCATTCTGAAGCGGCTGGCCACAAACCCGCTGACCTTGGCCTGCGCGCTGGGCCTTGCGCTGAACGCAACCGGCTGTCCGAGCTTCGTCTACGAAACCTTCTCGGTGCTTGGCGCCGCGGCGATTGCGCTGACCTTGCTCGCGGTCGGCGCGGGGCTCGACATCGCCGCCGCGCACGCCGCCCGCAATCTCGTGGCGATGAACATGGCGTTGCGCCTTCTCGGCATGCCCGCGCTTGTGTTCGGCTTGTGCTGGCTGGCGGGCCTGTCGGGGCTCGCCCGCACCATCGCCGTGATCGCCGCCGCTGTGCCGACAGCCCCCACAGCCTACACCATAGCCCGGAAGATGGGCGGCGATGCGGAGCTCATGGCGCAAATCATCACGTTTCAAAGCATTGCGTCACTGGCGACCCTTCCTCTTTTCATCTGGCTGGCGCAAAGCTCATGAAAATGCAACTTTGTTTCGTGGCGCGGCGGTGGAGCCGGCCGCTGCCTGGGACGCCGTGGCGATGAATGAGAAAGATATGTGGTTGGCCGTCCTGCTCGGCGCGCAGTCCTGGCTGATTTTCGTCCTGTTCGGCTACGTCCTGGGCTCGATCCCATTTGGCTTGGCGTTCACCTGGCTCGCCGGCGCGGGCGACATCCGCAAGATCGGGTCCGGCAATATCGGCGCCACGAACGTCTTGCGCACGGGCCGCAAGGGCCTCGCTTTGGCCACCCTTCTCGCGGACGCGGCCAAGGGGGCGATCCCCGTCCTTCTGTGCCAGCATTACTTCGGGTTTAACGCGGCGCTTTTCGCCGGGGCCGGCGCGTTCATCGGGCACCTCTTTCCGGTCTGGCTGCGGTTTCGCGGGGGCAAGGGGGTCGCGACCTATATCGGAGCGATCGCGGCGCTGTATTGGCCGGCCGGGGCCTTCTTCTGCGCGCTTTGGCTGGCCGTGGCGTTCGTCACGCGATACTCCTCCCTCGCCGCGCTCATCGCGGCCGCGGCCACCCCATTCTTCGTCCTCTTTCTGAAGTCGCCTTCCCTTTTCGCTTTTCTGCTCGTCCTCTCCGCCATTCTCATCGCTAAGCATCATCAAAATATTCGAAATCTGATTTCAGGTCATGAAAGCAAAATCGGCCAAAGCGCGCCGGCCGCAAAAAGAGCCTAGCCCGGCGGGATCGCCGCCCGCTCTGGAGGAATGCGAAAAGCGCGACCGGCTGCGCTTGATCCGCACCCCGCATGTGGGCGCCGTCACCTTCTGGCAGTTGCTCGATCATTTCGGCTCGGCGAGCGCCGCGATTGAAGCGCTGCCCGAATTCGCGCGATACGGCAGCCGCGTCTCGCCGCGAAGCATCCCGAAATTGGCGGCCGTCGAAGCCGAACTTCAGAGGGCGGACGACGCCGGGATGTCGCTTCTTGCGCCGGGAGAGCCGGGCTATCCGCCTTTGCTCGCGCAGATCGAGGCGCCTCCGCCCCTTATTTACGCGAAAGGCGACGCGAGCGTCTGGGATCGTCCCGCGGTGGCTGTCGTGGGATCGCGCAACGCGTCCGGCTTGGGCCTGAAATTCGCGGGCGAAATCGGCGCCGATCTCGGCCGGCGCGGCTTCCTCATCGTATCGGGGCTGGCGCGCGGCGTCGACGGCGCGGCGCACTGGGCCGCGTTGCCTTACGGAACCTGCGCCGTTCTTGCGGGCGGTCTCGACGCGATCTATCCCCCCGAGCATGTGGGGCTTGCCGGCGAGATCGCCGCGACGGGCGTCCTCATCGGCGAGTGCCCACCCGGCTTTATCGCGCGCTCCCAGGACTTTCCCCGCCGCAACCGCATTATCGCGGGCGCCTGTCTCGGCGTCGTCGTGGTGGAGGCGGCGGAGCGGTCCGGCTCCCTCATCACCGCGCGGTTTGCGGCGGAGCAGAACCGGGAGGTGTTCGCGGCGCCCGGCCATCCCTTGGAGCTGCGCGCCGCCGGTTCCAACCGCCTCATCAAGGAGGGGGCCATCTTCACGACTTGCGCGGGCGACATCGAGGACGCGCTGCAAGCTCTGCTGAAGGCCTGGACCAGAAAGCCCAAGGAGGCAGGTCCTCCTCCGCGCGCAAAGGCGGCGGAGAATGCCGCCGCGCTTTCACTGGAAGGCTCATCCCTGCCCAAAAACGCCAGAACGGCAGCCGCGGATGGCTTTGCTTTTCTTGGGGAAGCGATTGCTGGAGTGCGGCGGCTGCTGAGCCTATCGCCTATCGATGTCGATGAGTTGTGCCGGTTGAGCGGCCTGGAAGCCAAGCATGTGAACGCTGCACTTGTCTCCCTGGACCTCTCCGGGCAAATCGAGCGGCGCGGCGGGCGAATGGTCGCTCTGAAACCCTGACAACGAACCCGCCTAGTTACGGCAGTGGAATCTCGCCTCTTCTTCGGCGACGGCGATTAAGTCGGAAAGCAGGCGGAATTGGGCGTTTGCCGCGATGGGGCGCAGCGCGGAAAGAAGAGAAGCGATATACTCCGCAGCCTCGTCAGGTTGCAGTTCCACAACGTAATCGTCATTGCCGCCTGCAACCGTTTCCATCTGTTCGCCAGTGCAAGCGTGGGCCAAATAAATCTGGCTGCGACGTGTATTCATGATCAAAACCTCGGCCCTGTCACTCATGAGTCACTCAGGCGCTTTTTGGTTGAACCCTACACACATTATGTGACTAAAGGTTGTATTACTCAAGCTTGGCGTCGTTGGCAAGGACGGGCCGCCGCCTTATTCCCTGCCTTCGGTCTTTTCCATAAAAGAGATGCATATACGCCACAAGGGCAAAAATCGCTCGACGCCCCTCTTGAAAAGCGAGGCCGCGTAGGAAGGAGCTTTTGGGCGCGCCGCCCCGATTCGCAAGGGATTTGCCGTTTGCGCTTGAACTGTGCGCGTCCAGGCTCGAAAATAGGCGCTCCTCGCCGAGCGTTCACTTAGCATTATGAGCGGCGGTGCATAATCGCATTTCCACAACTTAAACGATCCAGGCCGCATGAATTGATTTGATTATTTTACACCGGGTTCGCGCAACTCTCTGGCGCTGGCGCTGCTTTTCGTCGCTGGCTTGGGCGCGCTTGAGCCTGTGGAGGCCCGGTATCGCGGCCATCATCGCTATCGAGCCGACAGAGAAACGCAAGCCCCAGCGGCGGAGGAGAAAAAGCCCGCCGGCCCGCTTTTCGCGATCGTCTCGCTCGCCGACCAGCACATCTCCTTCTATGACGCGAACGGCCTGTGGGCGCGCAGCACCATTTCCACGGGTGTGGACGGCCATCCAACGCCGGCAGGAATCTTCAGCATCATGGAGAAGGAGCGCTGGCACCGCTCGAACATCTATAGCGGCGCGCCCATGCCCTATATGCAGCGGCTCACTTGGACCGGCGTCGCCATGCATGAGGGATATGTGACCGGGCATCCCGCCTCCCACGGTTGCATCCGCCTTCCGGGCGCCTTTGCGAAGCGGCTGTTCGCAATCACGAATGAAGGCCAGCGCGTGATCGTTTCCCATCAGGACGTATCGCCCGCCGCCATCGCGCATGCGCATCTTCCCAAGCCGCGGCTGTCGCCGCCGCCCGAAACCGCGCCCGATGACAAGAATGCGGCGGCCAAGCCCGGCAAGGCCGTGGAGACCGTCGCGCTCGACAATCCCGCCGCTTCGGCGAAAGCGCCGCCGCCCGCGCGGCAGTTCAATCCGCTGGACTATGCGCGGGCGTTGAAAGCGGCGGCGGCGGCCAAGGCCGCGAGCGCGGCGCAGGCCAAGAAGACGGCGCTCGCCAGCGCGGACGGCAAGTATGACGAGGCCCGCAAAGCGGCAAGAGAGCTTGCGGCCGCGGAAGCCGCCTTGCGCAAAGCGAGGGACGAGGTCGAGGACGAGAGCCGGGCCGCCGCCAAGGCAGAAGGCGAAGTGGCCGCCAAGAAAGCGGCCGAGAGGAAGAGCGCCGCCGAAGAGAAGCTTGCCCTAGCCGAAGCCAAGGCGAAGGAAGCGAGCGGCGCGAAGGCGGCCAGGGATTTGGACTTGGCGTCCTTGGAAAAAGCCATCAAGGGCGCCGACGTGGAGGCGGAAGCCGCCGCCGAGGCCGCCAAGGACGCAACCACGCGCCTTGAGCCGATCTCGATCTTCATCAGCCGCAAGACCGGACGCCTTTACGTGCGGCAGGCGACCAAGCATCTGTTCGACGTTCCCATCGCGATCCGCGATCCCGAGCGGCCGATCGGCAGCCACCTTTTCATCGCTACCCGCGCCGGCGAGGATGGCGCCTCGCTCCGCTGGGTCGCCGTCACGCCGCCCGCCGCCGTCGAAATCAAGCGGCGGCCCCATTCGAGCCGCCGGGGCAGGAGGTTCGAGCCGGAACCTGAGGAGCGTCTGCCGGAGGCCTTCCCCGAAACCGCTTCGGCCGCGCTCGACCGCATCGAAATCCCGCCGGAAGCGGCCCAGCGCATCGCGGACCGCTTGTGGGTCGGCGCCACGCTCATCGTTTCCGACGTGGGCATGAGCGGAGAGGGCCGTTACGCGATGGATTTCATGATCCTCGCGCGCACGCCCGTCCGCGACGAGTGATGCGGCGCCGATGACGGAAGGCAACCTCTTCGCCGATTTGCCGGGCGAAAGGCTCGAAGAGGAACGCTTTTCCGAGATCCTGGCGCGGCCCCGCCTAAAGATCGAGCGCATCGTCTCGGCCGGACAGGCGAGCCCGCCCGGCTTCTGGTACGATCAGCCTTGGGACGAATGGGCGGCGCTGCTTGCGGGCGCCGCGCGGCTGCGCTTCGAAAACGAGGCGGAGGCCCGCGAACTCTCCGCCGGCGACCACGTTCTCATCCCCGCCCATGCGCGCCACCGCGTCGATTGGACGAGCGAGAACCCGCCCGCCCTGTGGCTCGCGGTTCACTTCGAGCCGGATGCCGGCGGCGCCCCGTTAAGCCTCCGCTAACCTTGGCGACTCGGAATAAGGTTACGCCAGTCAACGGTTTTTCGCCTTTTTTCCCTCATCTTCTTAAGTATAGGCGAAAGCGCCTTGCGGGGGCGTTAAGTCCGGCTATCGCATTGATTTTTCTTGGGAAAAACCGCTCACGGCGCGGGTTTTGAAGCGGTTGTGCACGCTGCGTTCGCTACCTTAGGTCACGTATTATAGTTACCGCGCGCAACAAAAGAACCGTTAACTAGGATTTCCGACTCGCTTTTTTCGGCCCGGAATCGACTTTTTGCGCGTTTTCGTAAGCGCCGCCCCCTGTTTCGTAAGGCGCGCCGCCGCCGCCCGAGTGCGTTAACCCCTGCCGATTTTAACCATGCCGCGGCGTCCCGAAATTCGCCCGCCCCTTACGGTTCGAAAAACCCGAACCGTAAGGCTTCCGCGCCCCCGGCGCGTTATTCTTCAGCCGAATGCTCCGGCTGCAAAAAGACGGTCATCGAAGGCAAGCCCCACAAGAAGCACATCTCAAACTCTTATGTGGAGCTCTCCAACATTACAGTGCGGATGCACAACCGGCGCTTCACCCGGCTGACGAACGGCTTCTACAAGAAGCTCGAAAACCGCGCTTACTCCGTCGCGCTCTTTGCGATGGACTACAATTTCTGCAAGATCCACAAAACGGTGCGCGTCACCCCCGCGATGCAGTCTGGCGTTTCAGACCGTCTTTGGGATGGGGTCGATATCGTGAAACTTGTTGAAGACGCCGAACCAAAAGCCGGCAAGCGCGGACCTTACAAAAAGAAAACGGTAGAAGAATAGGGATAGGCGGAGGGGGTTGCATGAAACAGGGAACGCTCAAAGAGGCAATCATTGCGTGCCTGCAATCCTCTAAATCGGATTTAACGTCTGAAGACATAACCAACACCTTGCTTACCCACGGTCGCGTTGTCTTGCCATCCTCAGTGCGCTCTTGCTTGTCCGCCAATACTCCAGACGTGTTTGAACGCGTCTCCCGTGGCCGATACCGGCTATCCTGTCACAATGCACCCAAGGCGGCAAAGGAGGCCGTACCGGCCGTCGCTCACGGTAGGGCGGCGCTCTATCATGCCGATTGTTTTGAGTGGCTTCAGAAACGGCCTGTGCAGTCTATACATGCGGTCGTGACAGACCCGCCTTACGGGTTGCTGGAGTACACTCCAAAAGAGCAAACCAAGCTACGTGCCGGAAAGGGCGGAGTTTGGCGCATCCCTCCTTCTTTTGACGGGCACAAGCGCTCGCCGATTCCACGCTTCACCGTGCTGGATGCAGATCATCACGCCGCGCTGCGCTCCTTCTTTGAGCGTCTAGCTATCTCTCTTCTTCGAGTTTGCGTGCCGGGCGCGAATGTGATCGTTGCTAGCAATCCCCTGCTTGCCCATCTCGTTGCGGGCGCGATGGTCGAAGGGGGGCTTGAGTTGCGCGGCACCATCGTCCGGCTTGTCATGACAATGAGGGGTGGGGATCGACCAAAGAACGCTCACGATGAGTTCCCCGGTGTCAGTGTTATGCCTCGCTCTCAATGGGAGCCGTGGCTTGTTTTCCGCAAGCCCATAGAGGGACGCGTACAAGACAATCTGCGCAAGTGGGGAACAGGCGGGTTTAGGCGCATCTCAGGCGAACAGCCTTTCGGCGATGTCGTAAAGTCAGCGCCAACACCGAGTTCCGAACGGAGGATCGCCCCGCATCCATCTCTGAAGCCGCAAGCCTTCATGCGTCAACTCGTTCGAGGGTGCCTACCTCTTGGAAGGGGCGTCGTGTTTGATCCCTTCGCTGGAGCAGCTTCCACCTTGGCGGCAGCGAATGCTGTTGGCTATGAGAGCATCGGGACCGAGATAGATCCCGCATATGTAGAGGTCGCAGGTTCAGCCTTGCAAAGGCTTAGCCTGCTTGGGGTCCTTGAGATAAATCCAATTGCTTCTCAGCTTGAGGACCCCATTTCGGTCAAGGGTCGCAGTTCGCGTGCCAAGCTCGCCTCTGGGGTTCTTCCTAAAGTCGGCCTCCGTAACGTAGGCTAAATAAACCTCAGTAAAGCGAGTTGGGTTGCGGGCCTCTGTTGGCTCCGTTTCATTGTCGGTCTTGTAAACAAAAACGCACATCCATTGCGTTCTCGCGCCGTGCGTATCGACAGCGCCGCCCGGCTTGCGAGTGCTTTTGATCTCAACGCCAAGTTCGCCCGCCTTAACGGCGTTCCTAGGGTATTTGCCCTGGAGGATCAAATCAGGGTGGCCGTTAAAATAAGCGTTTTCGACTAAAGCTCTTGCGTGCCGCGCCATCGCCGCTGTGAGCATGTCGGAAACCACGCCGGACATCGCAGCAGGTCGAAGCATATCATCAAGGCGACGGAGTCCTTTGCCCATCAAAATCACGTTTACGTCGTGAAAGAAATCATACACATCCTGCATGGCGAGTTCGAAATCCTTCAACCGCAACTCATATGGCAGTTCGGCGTGCGGGTTAAATCTCGCAGGGTCGACAACGGCTCTAATGATTGGCATTGGGACTCATCCTTGAAAGAATGAGTCACGGGAGCACAAGCTGTGCCTTTAGTGGACTCCGAAATGCAAAACTAAAAAATATATCCCCCCTCAAATTTCAAAAGTACCCACTACCGACAGCGGAAAAGCGCCCACTACCCCCGCGCCGCCCGGCGTGGCCGAAACATTCGAAATCTGCGATACCGCTGATTTGGCGCCGCGCGCCGCCTCCGCCCGCTCAAGGCGCCGCTGGACGGATTGCAACTTATTTCCTCACGCCGGCGGGCCAAAAGCTGTGGAGAAAGCGCGGCGTGGAGTTGCAACTCTAAGCATCGCGCCATGCCGCGCCAAGAGCCGTGTTATGGGCATTTCCGTGGGAGAATCAGGAGACCGCAATGAGCGATGCCGGACAAACTCCAGAAGCCGGACAAACTCCAGCTCCGGAAGCCGGAAAAGCTCCGGCAGCGGCGCCGGGCCGGGATTGGCCGCGCGCAGCCTTTTCACTTGTCTTTCTTATTCTTTTCTATGCCGGGCAGACGATCTTTACCGCGGCCGGCGTTGTGCAACTCGTCTGGTTTCTTGTGTACAGGGCGCCAAACCCCGCCTTGCAGAAGTTTGGACCCCAATTGGGCCAGTGGCTGAAGGACGTGTCGAGTTACGTCAGCATGGAGACGGACGTTAAGCCGTTCCCATGGGCGCCGTGGCCAGCCGCGAAAACCGCCGCTTAGTTTTCGTCTCGTCATCCCGGCCAGGCGAAGCGCGAGCCTGGATCGCGAAAAGGCGAGCTTCGTTTTGTGCGATCCCGGAACGCGCTGTGCGCATTTCCGGGATGACGGCTGCGGCTTCCGTGAGCGAACCCGGCAAAACTACGGTCGGACGCCGGTCCCGAAAAATTCGGCCGCTTTTTCCGGCGCCGCCAAACGTCCATCGACAAGAAAAATGCGCCGGTCCGCGGCTTTCGCAAAGACGGGATCGTGCGTCACCACGACGATGGTCCGCTTCTCCACGCGCGCCAGGTCCTGAAAGATCGCCCGCAAATTCGCGCTCGCCTTGGTGTCGAGCGATCCCGAAGGCTCGTCCGCCAGAATGATGATGGGATCGTTGGCGAGCGCGCGGGCCACCGCCACCCGTTGGCGTTCGCCACCCGACATCTGGCCCGGCCGCTTCCCGGCATGCTTTTTCAGGCCGAGCGCGTCGAGAAGCCTTAGCCCGTTGGCGACGGCCTCCTCCTCGGAAAGGAGGCCGAGCTTGCGCATCGGCAGGCAAACATTGTCGAGCGCCGTGAACTCCGCCAGCAGGAAGTGAAACTGGAACACGAAGCCGAGCTTTCTTAAACGCAAGGCGGCAAGTTCATCTTCGCCGAGCCCCGCCGTGTCCGCGCCGTCGATGAAGATGCGGCCGCCCGTCGGCATGTCGAGCAGCCCCAGGAGATAGAGCAGCGACGACTTGCCGGAGCCCGAAGGCCCCATGATCGCGGCGAACTCGCCCTTGGCGATTTCGAGGTCGATCCCTTCCACCAGCGTGACCGGCGCCTCGCCCGGCAACACGCGCGTCAAGCCCTCCGTGCGCACGACCCCCGTCATGCCGCGCCCCGCAAGATATCGACGGGATGCACGCGGGCGCCTTTTCGCGCGGGCAAAAACGCCGCCGCGATGGCCGAGGTCATGGCGAACGCAATGCCGAGCGCAATCGAATACCAGCCCCAATCGATGGGCATGAAGGTTGGCGCGGTATCGAAGGGCGTTTTGATCTGGATGCGCGACAGGCCGTACATCATGGCGAGGCCGAGCGCCGTGCCGAGGGCGCTGCCGATCGCTCCGACGATCGCTCCTTCGAGGAGAAAAATGTATAAAATGTCGCGCGCATGAAAGCCGACGGACTTCATGATGGCGATGTCGCGCGTCTTCTCCAGCACCACCGTCGAAATCACATTATAGATGCCGAACGAGGCCACGATCAGGATCGCGCTCACGACGCTATACATAATGAGCACGCGAATTTTGAGCAGGCTCATGAGGTCGGCGCTCGACTCCTGCCAGGACAGGGCCTTGTAGCCGAAAGCGGCCTCGATGATTCGGGCCACGTCCGGCGAATTATCGGGGTCGTTGAGCTTGAGGATGAGCCGGTTCGCGACGTTGGGCCGGTTGAGGAGATTTTGGCTGCGCTTCAGGATGACGAACGCCTGCCCCTCGTCATAGGCGGCGTTGCCGGTGCGGAACAAGCCGACGACCTTCATGGTTCGCACCACGCCCACGGGCGAGGTGACGGTGACGTTCTTGCCCATGCCGATGCGGAACTTATCGGCAAGGCCTGTCCCGATCACGATGCCGTCGGGATTGGTCGCGAGCGACTCCAGCGAACCCGCCGTCATGTGCTCCTCGATGGTGCTGACGCTTTGCATCAGATCGGGAACGATGCCATTGACGGTGGCGCCGAGGTCCTTTCCGGCGAAGGTGACGATGACCTGCCCCGACAGAGCGGGCGCGACGCGCAAGTCCGGCATCCCAGCGATGAAGGCCAGCTCCTGCTTGTATTGGCGGATGCCGCGCACCTCGGTCCGGGGCTTGACGCTGCGAATTTCGACCTCGGCGTCAGGGAAGGCGAGCGCGGCGGGCTGCGGGCGCGGATCGCGGAACTCGTCGTAGACGGTCACGTGGGGCGAATTGTCGACAAGCCGCTTGATGAAGTCCTTCTCCGAGCCGCTCATCAGCGCGGAAACCGCAAGAAAGAAGGCCACGCCAAGACTGACGCCAAGCAGCGAGACGATGGTTTGCCGCTTGCGGGACAGAAGATGGCTTGCCGCAATCGACGCCGTGAGGTTCATCGCGCGGACCTCTGCGCTTCGCCGGGCGGGATCGCGGATTTGACGACGGCGGTTCTCACGCGCTCGCCCTCCTTAAAACCTTCGCCCGGCTTCACAACCACGGCGTCGCCCTCGGTAAGCCCGCTCGCGATCTCGATGCGGTCGCGGCCCTTGACCCCGATCTGCACGGGAAGCCTTGCAAGCCGGCCGCCGCGCACCGTCCAGACGGCGCCGCCCACGACCGCCGTCGCGGGCACGAGCAGCGCATTCGGGCTTTCCTTGGCGATGATGTTCGTTTCGGCCGTCATGCCGATCTTGAGCGCCGTGTCCTCCGGCAGCGCGACGCGCACGCGATAGCTCCGCGCGACCGGATCGCCCTTTGGCGTGATCTCGCTCACCTGTCCTTCGAAGACGCGGTCCGGAAAGGCGTCGGCCCTGATGAGAACCTTGTTCCCCGCCTTCACGACCGGGATGTCCTCCTCGTCGACTTCCGCCGAGATGCGAAGCGGAGCGCCAGCTTTCGCCAGATAGAAGACGGGCTGATTGGACGGGACGAAATCGCCCACCTCGCCATCGCGGCGGATGACGAGCCCATCGGCGGGCGTCGTCAGCGCCATGAAGCGCATCTGCTCGGAAGCGCGGCGCAGGGTATGATGCGCGGCGTCCAGCTCGGTGCGGGTCTGGTCGAACTTCTCGCGCGTGACCCAGCCCTGCTTGAGGAGCGCTTCGACGCGCTCGAACTGCTGCTCGGCGTATTTCGCGCGCGCTTCAAGTTCGGCGACGGACGCCCGCAGGTCGCTGTCGTCGAGCCGGGCCAGCACGCCGCCCGCCTTCACGCTCTGCCCCTCATCCGCCAGAAGCTCGACGATGCGCCCGGAGATTTGCGGCGCGATGCGCACCGTCACGCTCGACTTGACCGTGCCCGTCGCATAGACGGCGGCGACGGCAAGCCCCCGCGCCGGCGCGGCGACTTCGACCGTCGCTCCGCCGGCGAGGCGCACGAACAGCAAACCCGCCGCGACGGCCGCAACGAGCAGCGCGCCCACCCGAAGCGGCAGCCGGTGCCGGCTCGGAACAGCCCCCTTGTCCGGCGTCATCGATGGTCCCGTTGGCTCAGCCTCAACGTAACTTTACCGCTAGCGGTCCGATTCCGGCATTTGCATCCGCTTGCCGCACACTCGTGAGCAAATGCCGGAATTGAAAGGACCGCTAGCAACTTTTTTGAATCTCGTGGAGCTTATGAATTTGACATTTGAGCGCGAACCCGTGGCTGGCGGTACTCAAATGTCAAATTCGCTCCACTAAAACCTTCATCGCGAAGGCGCTTTGATGGCAGTCGAAAGTGCGGAACGCCAAAGGCGCTCCCACATACTCTTACGCAACTTTCCGGCCAAGGCGTATGAAATGAACAAGCTGATAGCGAGCGTGAGGCAAGGCTGGAGCGATCTGCCGCAACTCGTGCGCTTTCTCTTTCTGCACGCCGCCATCGGCATCGGGGCGGGCTGGCTGCTTCTCGCGCTGCTCCTGGCGACCGACGTGAACGGCGTCGGCGCGCTGATTTTCGCCTCGGAGTTGCCCGCGCTTCCGCTTGCGATGCTGGCGGCGGGTTTTGCGATCACCTTTGGCGGAGCCGCGGCCGGCGCCGCGGTCATGATGATGCGCCACGAGGGCGATGATAAGTAGCGCGCGGCGCGGCTTGCCAACGGCGCGCGCGCAAGCGATGCTTATATATTATGAGCGAACGCGTGAAGAGACTTACCGACGAGGCGCGGCGGCTGACGCCGAAAGAGCGGGCCGAGCTTCTCGACGCGCTGTCCGCGCTGGTTCGCAAGGACGAGGAAGACATCGAAGCGGCCGCGATCGCGGAGTGCCATCACCATTGGGACGACATCGGCGCGGAAAGCCTCGGCTATCTGGAGTGACAAGCGCGGCCGAGGCGCGGGCCGCGAGCCATAACCGAGCCGCATGCGTGGCCTCTATGACACGTAAGCCGCATTGATGCGCGCCCGCGGCACGCGTAGAACAGCGGAAACGACACAATACGCATTCCCGCATAGGATGCCCGCCATGTTCAACAAAATCCTGATCGCCAACCGCGGCGAGATCGCATGCCGCGTCATCAAGACCGCGAAACGGATGGGCATCAAGACGGTCGCCGTCTATTCCGAGGCGGACCGCGACGCGGTGCATGCCGGCATGGCCGACGAAGCGGTGCTCATCGGGCCGCCGGCCGCCGCGCAATCCTATCTCGTCGCCGACAAGATCATCGCGGCGGCCAAGCAGACGGGCGCGGAGGCGATCCACCCCGGCTACGGCTTCCTCTCGGAAAACGCGGCGTTCGCGGAACGGCTTAAGGCCGAGGGCATCGTCTTCATCGGCCCGAACATCGAAGCCATCCGCGCGATGGGCGACAAGATCGAGAGCAAGAAGGCGGCGGCGGCGGCGCGCGTCTCCACCGTGCCCGGCTATCTTGGCGTGATCGAGAGCCCGGACCAGGCGATCCGCATCGCGAGCGACATCGGCTATCCGGTGATGATCAAGGCGAGCGCCGGCGGCGGCGGCAAGGGCATGCGCGTCGCGCGCTCGGCCGACGAGGTGCGCGAAGGCTTCCTCACCTCGACGGCGGAGGCGAAGTCGAGCTTCGGCGACGACCGCGTGTTCGTCGAGAAATTCGTCGAGAACCCCCGCCACATCGAAATCCAGGTGCTCGGCGACAAGCACGGAAACATCGTCTACGTCTTCGAGCGCGAATGCTCGATCCAGCGGCGCAACCAGAAGGTGATCGAGGAGGCGCCGAGCCCCTTCCTCGACGAGGAAACCCGAAAGGCGATGGGCGAGCAGGCGGTGGCGCTGGCCAGGGCCGTGAAATACGAGAGCGCCGGCACCGTCGAGTTCATCGTCGATCCGAAGAAGAATTTCTACTTCCTCGAAATGAACACGCGCCTCCAGGTGGAGCATCCCGTGACCGAGATGATCGCGGGGCTGGACCTCGTCGAGCTGATGATTCGGGTCGCGGCGGGCGAGAAGCTGCCCTTCAAGCAGGAAGATCTCAAGATCGAGGGCTGGGCCGTCGAAAGCCGCATCTACGCGGAGGATCCCTTCCGCAACTTCCTGCCTTCCATCGGCAGGCTGGTGCGCTACCGTCCGCCCGCGGAAGGCCCGCGCTATGGCGGCATCGTGGTCCGCAACGACACCGGCGCGGAAGAGGGCGGCGAGATCTCGATGTACTACGATCCCATGATCGCCAAGCTCATCACCTACGGCCCGACGCGCGAGGCCGCCATCGAGGCGCAGGCCGCCGCGCTCGACGCGTTCTACATCGACGGCATCGAGCACAACATCCCGTTCCTGTCAGCGCTCATGCAGCATCCGCGCTGGCGCAAGGGCGACCTTTCGACGAGCTTCATCGCCGAGGAATTCGCGGGCGGCTTCAAGCACCGCCAGCCGGAAGGCGAGGCGCGCGACATCATGGTGAGCGTCGCCGCCACGATCGACCACCTCGTCAATGTGCGCCGGCGTCATATTTCGGGCCAGCTTCCCGGCGCCGTCGGCCTGAAAGTCGGCGCGGTGCGCGTCTGCCGCCTCGGCACTTATGAGCAGTCCTTGCGCGTCACGGGCGAATTGTCGGACGGCGCCACGGTGGAGCTTCTCGACGCCGACGGCGCCGTCCGCCGCAAGCTCACGCTGCATTCGAACTGGTGGCCGGGCGAGCCGCTGTGGCACGGCAAGGTGATCGGCGGCAAGGAGCTGAACGTTCAGGTTCGCCCAGTGCTGAACGGCCACGACCTTTCCTACGACGGCGTGCGTGCAAAGGCCTACGTCTACACGGCGCGCGAGGCGGAGCTGGCCGCGCTGATGCCGGAGAAGAAGCTGGCCGACACCTCGAAGAAGCTGCTCTGCCCGATGCCGGGGCTTGTCATCTCGATCGAAGTGGCGGAGGGCCAGGAGGTCAAGGCCGGCGAAACGCTCGCCGTGGTCGAGGCCATGAAGATGCAGAACGTGCTGAAGGCCGACCGCGACGTGACGATTTCCAAGGTGCGCGCCAAGCCGGGCGACAGCCTCGCCGTCGACGCCGTCATCATGGAATTCGCCTGAGGCGCAAGCGCAACGCGACTCGAATCGGAATCGCTGTCATTGCGAGCCCCGGCTCGGAGGCTGGGGAAAACTCCGCGAAGCGATCCCGCGCCAAGCCGCACATGTTGTTGTGGATCGCCAAAGCCGGAGGTTGCAGTTGGTCCGAGGCCGCCCCGGCCGCCATTTTCTGCGTTATACGAGCGTTTCAGCACGCAAACCGGCGCAGGTTTCCGACGCGAGTCCGGGGCGCGAGAGCACGCAAAAGTTGTCCACGACGCGCTGATTCGCAGGTCGAAGTCAATTGTCTTCTAATTGTACGCCGCGATTATTTTTCAATTTAAGAGAAGCACAGTTTTTCTGTTTTGTTTCCAGACTATTCAAAACGTGCATATGAGCAACAGTATCTTTTCATTTGTGACGGCCCTGTCAAAAACCGCGAGCGTTGGACTTGAACTTAGGCTATCGGGGCGCGTAGGTTGAACGTGAGATTCGGGCTAACCGAAGGGCGGGAACAAAATGCAGCGATCCGATCATGAAACTGAGCTTGCGCTCAATTCGAATGCTGGCCAGTCCTCTAAGTCGTACACCCGTCTTTCGCTGACGCTTCCGGCTCGTGTGGCGGCAGCCGCCGCAACCTTTGCTTGCGGGATACTTGCCAATACGGAAACGGCGGACGCGGTGCCTGCGTTTGCGCGCCAGACCGGCTATTACTGCACCACCTGTCATACCGTTCAGCCCGAACTGACGCCGTTCGGCCGGCAGTTCAAGCTGAACGGCTATGTCAGCGGCGGCACGCGCTGCGGCGACATCCGCAAGATTTTCGGCAATTGGGATCTCAGCAGCCAGGAATGGTCTGGCGCGAACCTCGCGATGTGGGTGCTCCCGACATTCACTAATTTCCAGACGAAGCTGTCCGCGCCCGTCGCCCCAGGCCTTGGCACAAACAACATCTTCGATTTCTCGGACGCGACGATGTTCTACGCGGGGCAGATTTATTGCAATCTGGGCATCTTCTCGCAGTTCAGCTACGCCAGCACCGGCAACCCGGATGGGACGGCGCAAATATTCTGGGATAACACCGAACTGCGCTACACGCAGAGGTTCCAGGTGGCCGGCAACGACGTTCTGTTAGGCACTCTGGCGAACAACAACCCAGGCATGCAGGACGTGTGGAATACCGTGCCGGCATGGGCCTTCCCATGGGTGCCGACCGACATCCCCGCCACTTTCGGACCTCCCGGAACCATGATCGAGGGGCAATTTGCGGGGCGGGCCTACGGCGCAGGGTTCTACACCTGGATCAATAGTATGTTCTACGCGGAAATCAGCGGCTACCGCTCTCAAGACGCTAGTCTGACGAAACTGGCGGGCTTCAGCGTCACCGATGGCCAAGCCAGGATCGACGGCATCGCACCTTATTGGCGTCTCGCTATAGAAAAGACCTGGAACGAGCAGTCGTTGATGATTGGCGCCTACGGTATGTACGCCGATCAGATCCCGACTGTCCCGGGCACCGGCTTTCAGCTCAACCCAGGCCATACCGACAAGTTCAACGACGTGGCCGCGGACCTGCAATATCAGTATATCGGCCCGGTCCATGCCGTCACCGTGCGAGTCTATAACATCTACGAAACTCAGAAGCTCGACGCCACCTTTCCGACCGGCGGATCCAACAAGCCGGATCAATGGCTTAACGGCTTCAATGCTTCCGTCAGCTACATTTACGACCGCCACATAAGTTTTACTCCCGCCTACTTTAATTACACGGGAAGCAGCGATGCGACTTACTGGGGTGGCGCTCTCGGCAGCATCAACATGAGGCCAGATACGAATGGTTATACCTTCGACTTGGCTTATGTTCCCTTCCCCTATGGCGGCCCGGATTTCTGGCCGTGGCTGAACGCGAGGATCGGCGTCCTCTACACTCACTATGACAAGTATGCGGGTTCTTCAGCGAACTGGGACGGCAACGGACGAAGCGCCAGGGACAACGATACGACGTTCCTCTATGCCTGGATCGACTACTAGGCGGCAAGCTCTCGTTAGTTTGATCCGGGTTAAGATTTCCTATGTTGCTCATTCCCTGGCGCAGAGTAGCATGCTAAGACAGGAACTTAGGTTCGGAATATTTCTCAAGCCCGCAAGAAGGCGTGGAGGACGTTCGATGAAGGTTTTTAGCGTAAAGCTGGCATTGGGGGCTGCCGTTGCGGCGCTTGCCTTGTCGGCGCCGGCGGAAGCCCGTTATCAGAAGGCGAGCCACGGAGGCGGCGCGGAAGCGAAGGTGCATGCTTATTGCATGACGTGTCACAGCCGCGGCGCGCGCGGGTTCCAGGGCTATCTGCCCGTTCCGCAGATCGCGGGCCTTCCGGCGCAGTACATCCAGATTCAGCTGCAGGCCTTCGTGGAGCGGCGGCGCCAGCGCGATCTCTATTTCGTCAAGTACAACAGGGTGCATGGAATTCCCGAGAGCCAGAGGGAAGCTATCGCGAATTACATCAGCAGCCTGCCGCCCGCGCCTCACCCGGGAGGGTCGTCCGATCTCGTCGCGCAGGGCGACAAGATCTTCCACGGCGGCGCTCCTGATAACGACGTTCCGGCTTGCGCGGTTTGCCATGGTCCCGAAGCCAAGGGAGAGGGGATCTTCCCCCGTCTGGCGGGGCAGTGGAGGCCGTATTTGATCAATAAGCTGGTCAACTGGGAAAAAGAGCGCGGCCTGGGGCCCGCCGGCGCCGATGACAATTCGCAGATCATGAAGCCGATCGCGAAGAGCATGACCAAGGATCAGATCAAAGCGGTTACTGCTTATCTAAGCAGCTTGAAGTAAACGGGAACCAAGACAGAAAAGCAACGGCAGCCGGGGGGCGCGGACTATGAAACTTCTCAAGCTGAAGATTGCTGTCGCGGCAGTCTTAACGTCATCCCTTTCGGCTATAGCTTGCGAGGGGGACCTGGTTTGCGTCGGCGAGCAGATAGCCCGGAACTGCGTCATGTGCCACGGCCCGTCGTTCCAGGGCTACTTCGTGGCGCCGAGGCTGGCCGGGCAGAAGCCGCAATATGTCGTCAACCAGCTCCACGATCTTCTCGCCCACAAGCGGGATAATCCTTACTCACAACTCTATATGTGGCGCGCTTCGGCTAAGCTCGTGTCCATCGATCCGGATGGCATACGCGCCGTCGCGGCGTACTTCTCAACGCTTGAGCCGAAGGCTGCGGCCGATGGCCATCGGGAGCTTGTCGCCACCGGCCAGAACCTCTTCTCGGGCGGCGAGGCGAGCGAGAACGTCCCGGCTTGCGCCGTGTGTCACGGCCCGAACGGCGTCGGCTCCCGAAACATCCCTCGCATCGGCGGCCTCTCCTTCCATTACCTGAAGAGGAGACTTGAGGCCTGGGGCGCGGGCTACCATGCGTCGGCGACCTATCCGATGCCCAAGATTGCGAGCAACCTCTCGGAAGAGAAGATCGATGCTCTCGCCTCCTATCTGAGCTTCATCGGCTCGGAGGAGGAAGCCTTCAAATCAGCCGGCTGGGAAATCCAGCCCCGATCTTGGCGCGGCTCTGCCGCGCTTTTTTTTTGCGCGCCCGGCCGCGTCGATTCGGCCGCCGCGCTGTTGAACGCGGCCGCTCCTTCCCCACCTCTCGGGAAAACAGCATAAGAGGGATGGGGAGGCCGCGATGCGCCATATCGGACATTTCATCGGCGGCAAGGCCGAGCAAGGAAAGTCCGGCCGGTTTGGCGATGTCTACGCGCCGCACACGGGCGAGGCGCAGGCGCGCGTATCGCTTGCGAGCGCCGCCGAGGTCGCCGACGCCGTGGCGAATGCGAAGGCCGCGCAACCGGCATGGGCCGCCCAGAACCCGCAAAAGCGCGCCCGCGTGCTGATCAAATTCCTGGAAGCCGTGCAGAAGGAGATGCGCCCGCTCGCCGAGCTGCTTTCCTCCGAGCACGGCAAGACCGTCGCCGACAGCATCGGCGACATCCAGCGCGGCCTCGAAGTGGTCGAGTTCGCCATCGGCGCCCCGCATTTCCTGAAGGGCGAGTTCAGCGACAACGCCGGCCCCGGCATCGACATGTACTCCATGCGCCAGCCGCTCGGCGTGACGGCGGGCATCACGCCGTTTAATTTCCCGGCCATGATCCCGCTGTGGAAGGCGGCGCCCGCCATCGCCTGCGGCAACGCCTTTTTGCTGAAGCCGTCCGAGCGCGACCCGAGCGTGCCGATGCGGCTTGCCGAGCTGTTCATGGAGGCGGGCCTTCCGGCGGGCGTGTTCAACGTGGTGAACGGCGACAAGGAAGCGGTGGACGCGATCCTGACGCACCCGGACGTGAAGGCGGTGGGCTTCGTCGGCTCGACCGCGATCGCGCATCGCGTCTATTCGCTTGGCGCGGCGCATGGCAAGCGCGTTCAGGCCTTCGGCGGCGCGAAGAACCACATGATCGTGATGCCGGACGCCGACATGGGGCAGGCGGCGGACGCGCTCATGGGCGCGGGCTACGGCTCGGCGGGCGAGCGCTGCATGGCGATTTCGGTGGCCGTGCCCGTCGGCGAGGAGACGGCGAACCGGCTGGTCGCGGCGCTTGCCCCGCGCGTCGAAAGCCTGAAGGCGGCGCCCTATACGGACGAGAAGGCCGATTTCGGCCCGCTCGTCACGGCGGCGGCGGTGGCGCGCGTGAAGGAGCTGGTGCAATCGGGCGTGGACGAAGGCGCCGAGCTGGTGATCGACGGCCGCGGCTTCGCGATGCAGGGCTACGAGAAGGGCTTCTTCATGGGGCCGTGCCTGTTCGACCGCGTGAAGCCGTCCATGCGCATCTATCGCGAGGAGATTTTCGGCCCCGTGCTCTCGGTGGTCCGCGCGCGCGACTATGAAGAGGGCCTCGCGCTCGCCAACCACCACGAATATGGCAACGGCGTCGCCATCTTCACCCGCGACGGCGATGCGGCGCGCGACTTCGCCTCCCGCGTGGACGTGGGCATGGTGGGCGTCAACGTGCCGATCCCCGTGCCGCTCGCCTATCACACCTTTGGCGGCTGGAAGAAATCCATGTTCGGCGATTTGAACCAGCACGGCCCCGATTCGATGCGCTTCTACACCAAGACCAAAACCGTGACGGCGCGCTGGCCGAGCGGCGTGAAGGATGGCGCCGAGTTCGTCATCCCGACCATGAAGTAGCGGGCGGGCGTTGCATGGAAGCGCGTTTGGCCCGTTCTACAAATTTCGACACAAAGTTGATGAAGAAGTTGTCCTGACACAGATTACAAACTGGCCAAATCCTGGGGCAACTAACATTCGGGAAAATCAGCGCCTTAAACAGCGTGCGGCGAAGTGAGCGCGAAGCTTTACGAGCTTGGTGGAGCTGGACTTGATAAATTTGAGCGCCGCTTGGGTGAGACGGTTGCCGTTATCGTTGCGGGGGCTAAAATGAATATGGTTCGTAGAGAAATACTTTACAATAGTCAATTATGGTCCCGCATTACCTCCGCAACCCTTCTATTTATCGTCTTCTGGATGACTGCGGCCGCCGGTTTTTGCGGCTTTATAGTAAAAAGAGGGTTGGGTATCGAGCCAGGATATACCATCGATAAGATGCTCGATGGAACCGCCGACCGGCCATTTGTATATCGTCGTCTCGTGGCGGCACTGGCTAACGCTATAAGTTCCGTGCTTCCCGACTCAACGAAGGAGTATCTATTAGTCAACCTGTTTCCAGATTATTTGCATCCAACAATTCCTGTTTTTCAAGACCTGGATATGAACTTCCGGGTTTTTCTGGTTTATAATATAACTTTCTTATTTGTAATTATAACGCTGTATCTTTTTCGTCAAGTCCTCCTTGATGCCGGGCACAGAAACCTCTGCGCAGTATTGGCATCGATGTCGTTGGTTCTGGCATTCCCTTATATACAAACGATTGGGGGGTTCTTCTATGATTGGAGCGAGCTCGCTTTTCTAAGTGCGGCGTATTTATTCGCGTTCCGGGGTAGTATCGTACCACTCTTCATTCTAGTTATACCCGCAACACTTAATAAGGAAACGTTTTTATTTTTCTTGCCGACAATGGTTCCATTGTTGCTAAATCATTTTCGCCTTTCGCGGGTCGTTCTTATTACCGGATCGCTTATTTTTATTTCTGGCGTTATAAACATTCTTGTTAAGAGTTATTACGCTGGCTCTCCAGGCGAGGTTGCGGTAACGCACTTTATTGGAAACCTGTATGGTTACCAACGTCTAGGGTCGTATCTTATTTATGAGTTCACCTACGGCATCGTAAGTCCCGCGGGAATGTCGCTGGTAACCCTTGCAATCGTTTCACTCCTTGTAGCGCGCGGATGGGGAGGTTGTAACGCCACGGTCAGGCGTCATATCTTAATTGCCGGTGTCATAAATGTGCCGCTATTTTTTATATTCGCCGAAACCGGAGAGCTCAGAAACTGGAGCCTCATGTTCATCGGATTTTTGCACATTATTGCAGGCGCTATTGAGTATCCAAACCGGGTAACTTGGCCAAGGGAGGGAAGCGTTGCTTCGAACGTCTCTGAGCCCGAGAAGGAATGCGCGGGCCTTACCGCTTGATCGGCCGCGAACGCTGCCCGCCCTGGAACGCGGAGCGGCTACCACAGGCAATACCACCAGCGCGCGATCGACCACCAGTTCATGACAATGTAAATAGTGGCGATGCTCAAAAGCACGGCGACGGGGATGGGCCAGTTCCTGCGCATCCATTCCGCCGCTTCCCTGATACGCTTCTGCACCGTGGGCGCATGCTTTTCCCAATGTTTGGAAGCCTCGCCCGCCTCGCCGCCAATCGACGCCAGCAGCAAAAGGCCCAGCACGCCGAGGATGTAGATGCCGGCGGGATAGCGCGCGCAATTCCCGCAGCTCCAGCTGTCGAGCCACATCAGCCCGATCAAGGTGCCCGCCACAAGAAAGGTGATAAAGGAAAGGACGCCAAGACCGAGTATAATGAAAAACCGCATGAGATCGGCCGATGTCATGCCACGCTCCCTTTTCACGCACGCCACATTTTATAAAAATAAGCGCAGCTGCGTTAATCTCCGGTGCATGGATATGGTTAACGCGAGCGCGCCGGGGGGCGCCGGAGAAGAAAGGCTTGCGGCGGGGACGCTTCGCCTCTATCGTGTTCTTGTTTTGTTCTTGTTGCGCGAGGGTGGGATGAGCAGAGAAAGCGCCGAGTTCGTTTTCGCGGTGCGCCTGAGGGAGGACGGCGCGCCCTTTGTGGCGCTGCAGCCGAAGGGCGCCGGGCTTGAGGGGATCGAGGGCGAACTCGGCCTCGACCTCTATCGCGGCACAAGCCTTGAGGAAGCCAAGCAGCTCGCGCGCTTCCTTAACAGCAACATCAAGGCGGTGAGCTACGCGCCCGCGCCGCATGACCCGCCGCCGCCGGGCGCCGGACAGCCCTAGGCAGAGCCCGCGCCGCCGTTGCGCCGCCGCGCAAAAATCGCCGGCCGCCGTTGCGCGATGCGGCGGGGCGGGCGCGCTTCTGCGCCGGCGCCATCCAGCGTTTGCACAAAGCTAAACTGCCCATTATATTGCTTCCAACCCTTCGATTGCCGTTTCCCCAACACAATCGACCAAGACGCCCAGGAAGCCGAGAGGGATCGCTTCCAGGAACGGAGGAAATTTATGAGCGATATACCCCTGATGCCGAAGGCGACCGCCGTTTGGCTCGTCGAGAACACGTCGCTGACATTCGAACAAATCGCCGATTTCTGCAGCCTGCATGTGCTGGAAGTGAAGGGCATCGCCGATGGCGACGTGGCCCACGGCATTCGCGGGCTGGACCCGATCACCTCCGGCCAGCTCAGCCGCGAGGAGATTGCGCACGCCCAGAAAGACCCGGCCTACCGCTTGAAGATTGCGCGCTCGAAAGTGTTCATCCCCGAGATCAAGGCGAAGCGCGCGCCGAAATACACGCCCGTATCGCGCCGCCACGACCGGCCCAACGCCATCCTGTGGCTCCTGAGGCACCACCCCGAGCTGCGCGACACACAGATCATGCGGCTTGTCGGCACGACGAAATCGACGATCGAATCCATCCGCGACCGCACGCATTGGAACTCCGCGAATTTGCAGCCGAACGACCCGGTGGCGCTCGGGCTTTGCTCGCAGGTCGACCTCGACTCCGAGGTGCAAAAAGCCGCCAAGCGCGCCGAGGACGAACGGAAGGACGCGCCGGTTCCGGCGGGCGTCACGATCCAGCCGCTGTCCGAGCAGCCCTATCTCGACATCGAGGAGTGGAAATAGCCGAGGCGGCATGCGGCGCGGGTGTTGCCCATGGTTCGCATCGCCATCCCGGCCATCGGCGCCCTTCGTCATCCCGGCCAAGCGGAGCGCGAGCCGGGACCGTAAAAAAATGAGCGCCGCGATTTGTTACGGTCCCGGATAAGGCTTCGCCTTTCCGGGACGACGAACAGAGGGCATGCGGAATGACGAACAGAGGGCATGCGTTGGCTTCATTGAGAAACTCCGCTTAGAATCGCGGTAGGGTCCGGGCATGCAGACTTATCTCGATCTCCTGCGCATGGTGCGCGAACGCGGCGCCCCGCGCGGCGACCGCACCGGCACGGGCACGCTAAGCCTGTTCGGCCATCAGATGCGGTTCGACCTCGCGCACGGCTTTCCGCTGCTGACGACCAAGAAGCTGCACCTCAAGTCCATCGTCCATGAGCTTCTATGGTTTCTCAAGGGCGACACGAACATCGCGTATCTGAAGGCGCATGGCGTCTCCATCTGGGACGCGTGGGCGGACGCGAACGGCGATCTCGGCCCGGTCTACGGCGCGCAGTGGCGGTCCTGGCCCGCGCGCGACGGCGGCGCCATCGACCAGATCGCCGATGTCGAGCGGGCGCTGAAGACCGACCCCAACTCCCGCCGCCACATCGTTTCAGCCTGGAACCCGGCCGAGCTGCCGCGTATGGCGCTCGCGCCCTGCCATTGCCTCTTTCAGTTTTATGCGGCGGAGGGGCGGCTGTCCTGCCAGCTCTACCAGCGCTCGGCGGACGTGTTCCTCGGCGTGCCGTTCAACATCGCGTCCTACGCGCTGCTCACCATGATGATGGCGCAGGCGACGGGCTTAAAGCCCGGCGATTTCGTGCATAGCTTCGGCGACGTGCATCTTTATCTGAACCACATCGAGCAGGCGGACGAGCAGCTCAAGCGCGAGCCGAGGCCGCTGCCCGCGATGACGCTGAACCCCGCCGTGCGCTCCATCTTCGATTTCGCCTATGGCGACTTCACGCTTACCGGCTACCGGCCGCATCCGGCGATCAAGGCGCCGATCGCGGTATGACGGAGGGCGCGCGCTTCACCCTCTCGCTGATCGTTGCGGTCGCGGACAATGGCGTGATCGGCCGCGGCGGCGGCTTGCCGTGGCGGCTCGGCAGCGATCTGCGCCGCTTCCGCAAGCTCACCATGGGCCATCCGCTCATCATGGGGCGCAAAACCTTCGCGTCCATCGGCAAGCCCTTGGATGGCCGGGACTCCATCGTCGCGACGCGCGGCCCGGCCGCGTCAGGACAGGCGGACGGCGTGTTTTTCGTTCCCTCCCTCGAAGCGGCTTTGGCTCTGGCGCGGGAGCGCGCGGCGGCGCGGGGCGTGAGCGAAGCGTTCGTCATCGGCGGCGCGGAGATTTTCGAGCTGGCCCTGCCGCTCGCCTCGCGCATCTACCTGACGCGCGTGCACGCCTCGCCGGAGGGCGACGCGCGCTGGCCGGCGCGCCTCGGCGCGGACTGGCGGGAGGTTTCGAGGCACGACCGCCCCGCAAGCGAACGCGACGATTTTGCCGTCACCGATACCATCCTCGAACGCGCGCGCTAACGCCGCAGCCGTCATCCCGGACGGGCCGAGCCCGATCCGGGATCGTAACAATTGAGATGCTCCGTTTTTTTGCGATCCCGGATAGCCGCGGGCGGCTTCCGGGATGACGAAGGCGCAACCGGCGGCCCCCGTCCCTCGGGCGCGGACAGGGCTGCCGGCCGCAAGCTGCACGAGTGCTTGAACCTTTCCGCGAGGCCTGCCATATGCGTGCGGAGCGGGTCCATCATAGCCGGTTAAGAATAACGGCTTATGCCTCGCAACGGATCAAGATGCGCCAAGCCTTGACGTAAGTGACGCTCCAACCCCATGAATAAGCGGCGGCCGGTCCCCAAGGCGGAGACCCCGCCGATTTTACGAAGGAAACGATCGATATGCCGTGGAATCAGAATGGCGGCGGCGGCGGCAACTGGAAAGGCGGTCCGGGCGGCCCCTGGGGCCAGGGACCCTCGGGCGGAGGCGGCGCGCCGCCCGATCTTGAAGAACTTCTCAAGCGCAGCCAGGACAAGCTTCGGCAAGCCATGCCGGGCGGCATCGGATATTTCGGATCGGCGCTGATCTTCCTCGTCGTCGCGGCCGCCGTCGGCTATTTCGGCTTCACGGTCCGGATCAATCCCGACGAGCGCGGCGTTGTGCAGCAGTTCGGCAAGTTCGACCGCGAACTCTCCAACGGCATCAACTTCCGCTGGCCCTACCCCGTCGAGGAAGTGACCGTCATCCCCTATACGCGGCAAAACCGCATCGAAATCGGCTTCAGCACCGGAACCGCCGGGCCATTCGGGCCGATCCGCACGCCGAACCGCGCCGAGGAAAGCCTGATGCTGACCGGCGACGAGAATATCGTCGACGTGAACTTCAACGTGTTCTGGAACGTGAAGGACGCCCCCGCCTTCCTGTTCAACGTGCGCAATCAGGGCGACGGCCTCGACGCAAATTCGAACGTGAAGGCCGTCGCGGAAGCCGCGATGCGCGAAGTGATCGGCCAGAACGAAATCCAGCCCATCCTGACGAAAAGCCGTCAGGAAATCGAAGAGTCGGTGAAGGCGCTCATGCAGCGCACGCTCGACAGCTACAAGGCCGGCATCAACATTACGCAGGTCGTGTTGCAGAAGGTCGATCCGCCCGCCGAAGTGATCGCGGCGTTCCGCGACGTCCAGGCCGCGCGCGCCGACCAGGAGCGCGCCCGCAACGAGGCCGAGGCCTACGCCAACCGCGTGATCCCCGAGGCGCGCGGCGACGCTCAGCGCATCCTCCAGGCGGCGCAGGGCTACCGCGAGCAGTCCGTCGCCGAAGCGAAGGGGCGCACCGAACGCTTCGTCAAGGTTTACGACGAATACCAGAAGGCGCCCGAGGCGACGCGGCGCAGGATGTATATCGAGACGCTGGAGCGGGTGCTTGGCGGCATGGATAAATTGATCATCGACGAAAAGGCGAACGCCAGCGGCGTCGTTCCCTATCTTCCGCTCGGCGAACTGCAAAAGACCGGCCAGGGTGGAGGCCAGCGATGAAAGCAGGCATTCTCGGCTTTTTCCTCCTGCTTCTCGCAGGCGTGGGCCTCGCCATCGGCTTTTCAGCCTTTATCGTCAACCAGACCCACCGGGCGCTGGTCTTGCAGTTCGGCGAGCCGGTCAGAACGATCGATGAGCCGGGCCTTTATTGGCGGACGCCCTTCATTCAGACGGTCGAGCAGTTCGACCGCCGCATCCTCGATCTTCAGACCGACGAGCAGGAAGTCATCGCTTCCGACCAGAAGCGGCTGATCGTGGACGCCTTCGCCCGCTACCGGATTACCGATCCGCTGCGATTCTATAAAGCCTTCAGAAGCGAGACCGGCGCAAGGCAGCGCCTGACCGCCATCGTCGACTCCACCATCCGCAGCGTGCTTGGCCGCGCGAGCTTCATCGATGTCGTCCGCAACAAGCGCGACGCGTTGATGAAGGAGACGATCGCGCAGGTCAACCAGGACGTTGACAACCCGAATGACGAGGCTCATAATCTGGGCGTCGAGATTCTGGACGTGCGCATTCGCCGCGCGGATCTCCCCGAGGCGAACCAGCAGGCGATCTACCGGCGCATGCAAACCGAGCGGCAGCGCGAAGCGGCCGAGCTTCGGGCGCAAGGCAGCGAGCAGTCGCAGCGCATCAAGTCGACCGCGGATAAGGAAGTCACCGTGCTTCTCGCCAACGCGAACCGCGACTCCGAGCGCATGCGCGGCGAGGGCGACGCGGAACGCAACCGCATCTACGCCGACGCCTTCAACAAGAACCCCGACTTTTTTGCATTCTACCGGTCCATGCAGGCCTATGAGGAGGCGCTCAAAGGCTCTCACACGCGGATTGTCATGTCGCCCACCTCGGAGTTCTTCCGTTATTTCAACGACCCCATGAAAAGCGGCGACGCCGTGAAGCCGCAAGGCCCGGCGCCGCAACCCGGATCGAGCGCGGCGGCGGCGATCCCGCCTGTCCGCTGATGCCGAAACGCGCGTCGCGCGCTATCGGGGATGACGAGGGGGGCGCCGCGCCGCCTTCCGGGGCGGCGAAGAGCGCGGGTCTCGTCGTCCCGGCCAAGCGAAGCGCGAGCCGGGACCGTTGAGAACTCAAGGTTGCGTTTTGTGCGGTCCCGGATAGCCGCAAGCGGCTTCCGGGACGACGAGGGGTGAGCCGGGCGGCTTCCGGGATGATGGGGGGCGCGCCCGCGCGGATTCCGGGATGACACTTGGCTTCGCCGGGCGCATAAGGGAACGTTGCGCTCGGCGCGGTTATGATCCACTTTATAAGCGGGGGCGCGCAACCAATGTCGGTTGGCGGCGTTCGTTTAGTGCTATTGCTGAGGCCCCAATGACGATTCACCATCGTTTCCGGCTTTTCGCCGGCGCCGCCATGCTCGCCGCCGGGTTCGTGGCATGCGCTTCGCCGTCATTCGCCGTGGACGCGCCGAACGACACGTCTTTCGCCGATATCGCAAGCCGAGTCAAAAACTCGGTCGTGACCGTCGCGTCGGCGGTGCTCGACAGGCGCGCGGTCGCGGACAGGGGCCGCGGCACGGAAGAGCGCAGCAACCGGGGATCGGAATCCTTCGACGACTTCAGCCCGTTGCGCCCGAAGCGGAGGCCGGGCGAGCCCGCGCGGCAATTCACCTCGATCGGGTCGGGCTTCATCATCGATCCGAGCGGCTTGATCGTCACCAACAACCACGTCATCGAGGGCGGCAACGCCACTTACGTCATCCTGTCCGACGGCTCCGAGTTGAAGGTCGACAAGATCGTCGGCCGCGATCCCAAGACCGATGTCGCGCTCCTGAAGGTCACGCCCAAGCCCGGCGCCCCTTTGCAGGCCGTGGCGTTCGGCGACTCGGAGCAAATGCGCGTCGGCGATTGGGTCCTCGCCGTCGGCAACCCGTTCGGTCTTAACGGCACCGTCACGGCGGGCATCGTTTCAGGACGCGGCCGGGACATAAGCTCAGGCCCGTATGACGATTATCTGCAAACCGACGCGCCGATCAATCGCGGCAATTCGGGCGGACCCCTGCTCAACGCCCTGGGAGAAGTCATCGGCATAAACACCGCCATCTTCTCGCCCTCCGGCGGCAGCATCGGCCTCGGCTTTTCCATCCCGTCGAATACGGCGCACCGGATCGTGGACCAGCTCAAGCGCTACGGCCATTCGCGTTGGGGGTGGATCGGCGTGCGGCTGCAAACGCCTAGCGACGATTTGGCGGCGGACTTCCATCTTGCAGCCGCGGAGGGCGCCCTCATCGCGCGCGTCGAAAAAGGCGGGCCGGCGGAAGCCGCCGGGCTCCAGGAAGGCGATCTCGTGCTGTCGTTCGCGGGGACGGAGGTGCGGCATGCGCGCCAGCTTCCCCGCTACGTGGCTCACTCGCCCATCGGCGAGGAGGCCGAAATGGTCATCCTCCGGGGCGGCGAGCGCAAGACGGTGAAGGTCAAGATCGGCCAGCTCGAAGAGGCCGCAAACGTGGCCGCCGAGTCCGATCCGCATGCGAGAGCGAAGCGCCACAAATTCGGGAAAATGAACTTCGAGCCGCTTTCGGACGATACGCGGCAGCTGTTTTCGCTGGCTTCGGACGCCGAGGGAGCGGTGGTCTCGCCGGCGCAGCTTTATCCCGCCGCGATGGCCGAATTGAAGCCTGGCGACCTCGTCGTCGAAGCCGCCCATCGGCGCGTTCGCAGCGTGGAGGAGCTTGAGGAGCGCGTGGCGGAGCTGCGCCGCGCGGAGCGGGCCGAAGTCCTCCTGACGGTTCAGGATCGCGACGGCGGCCTTCGTTTCGTCTCGCTTCCCCTCGACGATGAATAGCGCGGGAGCCGGCTTCGGAAGGTTTCTGAAGGGCGCCGCGAAAACTCCGGTCTATGTGTATCGCACCGCGATTTCGCCGCTCCTAGGCCCGCGTTGCCGCCACCTGCCCACCTGCTCGCAATACGCGCTCGACGCCATCGACCTCAACGGCGCGTGGATCGGCTGCTGGCTTTCGCTCGGCCGCATCGCGCGCTGCCACCCTTTCGGCACGCATGGCTACGACCCGGCGCCCGACCTGACGCGCGCGGGCATCCCCTTCTGGGCCGTGTGGCGCTATCTCGCGGCGTATCGCGCGCAACCCCATCCTTCGACACGCTCGGGATGAGGGCGAGCGATTTCAGGGGCTTGCCCGGTAGTGTCTCAGTTTGAAATTGGCTCTGCTTGGCGCGGGCTGGAAATCCCGTTCTCAGCATCTAGAAGTGGTCGAGTTCGTCGTCCATGCTGTCGGGGCTTACGGCGTCCGCGCCGGGATGGTCGAGAGCGCGGCCGCGGCGGATGCGGCGAAGCTGTTCCTCGCGAGGAAGGCGTCTCCTGGCGGCGAATTCCGCTGCGGTAGGCGCGGGCGAAGGCATCGCAGTCGCCATCGACGCCACGATCTCTTCTTCGGATGGCGTATCGGCGGGCGGCGTGAACGCGAAGCCGGCGGCTGCGTCGGCGGCGGCCAGCGCCAGGGGCAAATGCGCCGTTCGCGAGCGGAGCGCGCGCCTTACAGTTCGGGTTTTTCGAACGGTAAGGCGGCGGGCGAATTTCGTATCGCCGCGTATGGTTAAAATCGGCAGAGGTTAACGCGCGCATGCGGTGGCGGCGGACCTTACGAAATCGGGCGCGCGCCTTACGAAAAATGCAAAAAACCCGGATTCGACGCGAAAAAAGCGAGTCGGAAATCCTAGTTAACGGTTCTAATGTTGCGCGCGTTAACCATGAAGCGCCTCTTAAGATTGTAAGCGCCTGCTTTACAATCGCTGCGGATCTTGCGCCGTCGGCGTAATTGTCCAAGCAAAACCAATGCGATAGGCCAACTTCACGCTTCCGCAAGGCGCTTCCGGCTATACTGGCCGTAATGAGGGAAAAAGGGGCAAAAACCGCCAAGTGGCGGAACCTTATTCCGGGGCGCCAGGGTTAACGCAGGGTTAGCAGGCCGCGTCCCCGGCGCGGATCCTGGCGCCAGCCTCCTTGACTTTCGACGCGCGCAATCCCAATACGGAAGCCCCGACAACCATCTTACCCGCGCATGTAGGCGGGAGTGAGAGGCCCCCATGATTACATTGACCTTCCCCGACGGTTCCGCGCGCCAATACAAGCCCGGCATCACCGGCGCGGAGCTTGCGGCGTCCATATCGAAGTCGCTCTCGAAGAAGGCCGTCGCCATCAGCCTCGACGGCGCGCTGGCCGACATCGCCGATCCCATTACCGACAGCGCCCGCGTAAAAATCGTCACCCGCGACGACCCCGAAGCGCTCGAATTGATCCGCCACGACGCCGCCCATGTCATGGCCGAAGCCGTTCAGGATCTCTATCCCGGCACGCAGGTCACCATCGGCCCCGTCGTGGAGAACGGATTTTATTACGATTTTTATCGCGAGGAGAGCTTCACGCCCGACGATCTGGCGAAGATCGAGGCCCGCATGCGCGAGATCGTCGCCGCCGACAAGCCCTTCACAAAGGAGGTCTGGCCGCGCGACAAGGCCCAGGATTTCTTCGCCGCCGAGGGCGAGGGCTTCAAGGTCGAACTCATCGACGCGATCCCCGCGGGCGAGGATTCTGAAGATCTACCGGCAGGGCGAATGGCTCGACCTCTGCCGCGGCCCTCACATGACCTCCACCGGCAAGATCGGCAAGGCCTTCAAGCTGATGCGCCTCGCCGGCTCCTATTGGCGCGGCGACCAGAGCCGCCAGCACTTGCAGCGCATCTACGGCACGGCCTGGGCGAGCGAGGAGCAGCTTGCGGCCCATCTTCGCCAGCTTGAGGAAGCCGAGAAGCGCGATCATCGCCGCCTCGGGCGCGAGATGAACCTGTTCCACCTCCAGGAGGAGGCGCCGGGCTCCGTCTTCTGGCACCCGAAGGGCTGGACGCTGTTCCGCGAACTCATCTCCTACATGCGGCGGCGCCAGGAAGCCAACGGCTATGTCGAGGTGAACTCGCCCGACATGATGGAGCGCAAGCTCTGGGAGCAATCCGGCCACTGGGAGAAGTTCGGCGAGAACATGTTCGTCACCGAAACTCCGGACGAGCGCGTGTTCTGCTGCAAGCCGATGAACTGCCCCGGCCACATCCAAATCTTCAAGAACGGGCTGAAGAGCTACCGCGACCTGCCTTTGCGCATCGCGGAGTTCGGCAAGGTGCATCGCTACGAGCCGTCGGGCGCGCTGCACGGCATCATGCGCGTCCGCCACTTCACGCAGGACGACGCGCACATCTTCTGCACCGAAGACCAGATGATCGGCGAATGCGTGAAGATGAACGACATGATCCTGTCGATCTATCGCGACTTCGGCTTCGAGGAGGTGATCGTGAAGCTCTCGACCCGGCCCGAGAAGCGCGTGGGAACCGACGATGTCTGGGATCGCGCGGAAGCGGCGCTGCGCATCGCGCTGGAGAAGATCGGCCACCCGTACTCGGTGAGTCCCGGCGAAGGCGCGTTCTACGGCCCGAAGCTCGAATACACGCTCAAGGACGCCATCGGCCGGCATTGGCAGTGCGGCACTGTGCAACTCGACTTCAACCTGCCGGAGCGGCTCGGCGCGTTTTACATCGGCGAGGATGGCGCGAAGCACACCCCCGTCATGATCCATCGCGCCATGTTCGGCAGCCTGGAGCGGTTCATCGGCATCCTCATCGAGAACTACGCTGGGCATCTGCCGCTCTGGCTGGCGCCGCTGCAGGTCATGGTCGCGACGATAGTCTCTGACGCGGACGTTTACGCCTCGGAGGCTGAGGCGGCATGCGCGGCCGCGGGGTTTCGCGCGGAGACCGATCTTCGCAATGAGAAGATCAATTACAAGGTGCGAGAGCACAGCCTCGCCAAAGTGCCGGTGATGTTTGTGGTCGGCAAGCGCGAGGCGGAGGAGAAAACCGTGTCCATCCGGCGCCTCGGCAGCCAGGCGCAGGAAACGCTGCCGCTCACCGAAGCGATTGCGCGCATCGCGGCGGAGGCTGTGCCGCCAGACCTCGCCGCAAAAAATCCGCACGCCGTAAGGGACGCGGCGCAGCTCAGCCAGATTGGCTAGCGAATCTCCCCTCACCCTGTCCCTCTCCCTCTGGGAGAGGGAACGGTCATTCAACGGCTGCGACGGGACTCTCTCTCCGAAGGGCAGGGCTATTGCATATAAGCAAAGAGTTCAAACAAGAACTCTTTGCTCCAAGCAGCGAGCTTCATCTTTCTAGCAGGTGAGCGTTTATCTGGATGAGCGCGAAGAAGATCCAGGGCCATACGGCCCAAGGGGGGGTGCGGTTAGCCTCAGCGCGAGATTGTTTCATGTTCACGGATTTTTGAGAAAGCTATGCGCCAGGAAATCAGTTAACATTCATTGAACGGGAGCAAAATTCGGGGGCAGATAGCGCTCGGCAGCGCGAGAAACTAAGAAAAAACCTGCCAATACGCGTAAAATTGAGATGAAAGCCGACGCTGGCTTTATGCTGCATCGCAACAATTGGTACAATTTTTGCGGATGCATACTTAAGACTAGCAGACGTTACTCTTAACCTAAGTTTCGCTCCGTCTCGTCTAATATGGAGCTTCATGATCCGGCGATAAGCAGACGAAGGCAAACATAAAGCGGCCGCCGTAGCGATGCGGAATCGCTACCGTCCTGCCAGTGCGCACACGTAAACTTGTACGGCGGCGCATTGCATGGCGAGCAGGCGCGTGGATCGTTCGGCTCATCCGAGGTTTTGCTGTGCACGGAAGACAAATGTTAAACTAAAGGCAGGGATTGGTATCGAAATATCATGGTTGAATTGGCAAACGCGCTAGTAACAGTATCGCAGTCACGCTTGCCATCGCGGGTTCGAAACCGCCATATCGAGATTCCGAAGAATCCGCTCTTTACAAGTCTTTCACGCCAGCAGATGCGTTTGCTTCTGCCGCACATAAAGCACAAGAAATTCAATCCCGGTCGCGTCATTCTTCAAGAAGGCGCCAGGAACCCCGGCAAGATGTTCATCATCATCGATGGTGAGGTCGCGCTGACCAAGGAAGGTCTTTCCCCTCTCGAAGCCCAACCCATGTCTTACGAGCTGGCGATATTGCGCCGCGGCGAAATCTTTGGCGAAATGTCCTTTGTCGACGGCAAACCGAGCGCGGTCGCTTTCGTGACAAAGACCGAAACGCTGGTGGCGGTCGTCGACCTCAGTGCGTCGCGCCGGCGCAGCGTCACACGGCGCCTGCGCGAGGTCGTAACCAACAAGCTCCGCCACCATCTGACGCGCCACGCCGACGAATCCGTCACCCTTCGCGTCAACAGCCTCGCACTCGAAAACGAGTTCGCCGCCTATCGTAACGGCGTCGGCCACATCGTGGTGGCAACGCTCTGTCTATTGTCCTGCTACACTCTCACCTTGAGCTTCCTGCCGAAGTTTCAGAGCCTCGCGCACGCCAACTTTGCATTGACTCCGCTCGTGATCCTGCTATTCGGCCTGTGCTTTATTCCGATCATAGCCACGAGCGGCTTCCCGCTCGCCTTTTTTGGCCTGCGCTTCGACGATTGGCGGCCAGCGCTCGCTTATTCGGTGAAGGCGTCGCTTTTCTTTATCCTGGTTTTCGTCGCCGCGAAGTGGGTGCTGATCAACACGTCCGCCAGCTTCGCGGATGTTCCGCTGATCGATCGCGCCGACGTGGAGGTCAGCGGCCATCAGGAGCCCCTTACGGCGTGGTACTGGCTCGCGCTCGCCCTCTATCTCCTGCTCACCCCGCTACAGGAATTCGTGGCGCGCTCCGGCATCCAGGCGCCGCTCTACGCCTTCCTGCACGGCAGCGAGATGAAACGCCGCTGGGCGTCCATTCTGGCCTCGAACCTCGTCTTCGCCGCCGCACACGCCCATATCAGCCTCGCTTTCGCTGTCGCGGCTTTCCTTCCGGGCATTCTGTGGGGCTGGATTTTCGCGAGGACGCATTCGCTGCTTGCGGCGACGGCGTCGCACCTTCTCGTCGGCGGCGCCGGAATGTTCTTGCTCGGGATCGAAGGCGTCGTCGCTCGTCTTTCTGCTTGAAAATCGGTCTGGATGTCGTTCCCGCGAAGGCGGAGACCCAGTATTCAATGAGCATAGAGATTACTGGATTCCCACTCCCCGTCTGCACGGGGACAAGCTTCGCGGGAATGACATCGAAGGGCATTGACATGACGCCGAAGGGCATGAGGCCGATCCCGGCTTTAAGTCCGATGCTTTAGATGCTTCGTCCCCGCAGGAGATGCGCGATGATCGAAACGAGCAAGAGAACGAGGAAAATATAGAAGATAATCTGCGCAATGCCGGCCGAGGCCGAGGCTATGCCGCCGAAACCGAAAATTGCGGCAACGATTGCGATTAAGAGGAAAGTTAAGGCCCAGCCTAACATGGCGCTCTCCCTGGAGTTACATAACGAGAATAAAACACGGGCGCTCCGCGCCGCGTTCCCTAAATGTCCTGCCTTCGGCTGAAGACTTTCTTGCAGGCGGGCTTAAAGCACAACTCGGCGCGAAGCCACAGGCAGCATTCGATGGCGGCTTCGCTCACATGGATGATCCAAAAGCCGTTCGCTTCGCCGCGAAGCCGGCTCGATAGCGCGGTGGGCGCGCCCACCATCAGCATGCGCCGCCCCTCCGCTTCGCTCTCAACGGCGTAGCTTTGATGAATGTGGCCCGACATGATGAGTTCGACGCCGCATTCGGCAAAGGCGTTGAGCGCCGGCGCTGCTCGCCGAACGGGTTCCGCTCGCGGAAAGCCGGGCACGCGCGCAAGCGGATGATGCGTCGCCACCGCCTTGAACCGGCCCGCGGGCGCAGCGCAGAGCGCCGTTCTCGCCGCCTCGATGTCGCGAAGCCTCGCAGCGCCCTCCTGCCATCTGAGATGCGGCTGCCATGACCTCGCCGTGTTGAAGCCGAGCACCATGCCGCCTCCACACTCGAACGCAGGCATGAGGTCGGCCGCGTTCGCCGCCGCCCTATAGCGGTGGAAGGGATAGCGGAAGCGCTGGAGGAGGTTCCAATAGGGCAAATCGTGGTTGCCCGGCAGCACGAGCGCCGGCGCCTTCAGCGAGGAAAGCCACGCGCGCGCCGCCTCGAACTCGCTCTTGCGGGCGCGCAGCGTCAAATCGCCTGCGATCACGATGACATCCGGCGACTCGGACTGCATGGCGGCGCGAAGCGCCGCGGCGAGGCCGTCCGCCACGCTTCCAAAGTGCAGGTCCGCGGCAAGAGCGATTTTCATGCGTTCTAAGCCAGCGGCGCAAGCACGGTGAGCGCTTTCGGATGAATCTGGTAGGTGAGCGGCGTCTTGAACGTCTCCACTTCGCCGTCGTTGGACAAGCGAAGCCTCTTGCGTTTCGCGGCAATGACGACGCGCTTTGCGGCAAGGCTGTCGAGCCGGTCGTCGCCGGTCCAGAGCCCGAGCGCCGCGCGCGCCAGCACCCACAAAAGGCCCAGCCCGCTGTGCGGCTTGGCGATGTAGACGCCGAGCACGCCTCCGTCGAGCGCCTTCCTGGTAAAGGTAAGGGCGGGTTCGTGGCGGTAAAGATTGTTCGACACGGCGAGGGAAAGGACGCGGACGCGGCGGGTCTTAGCCGCATCGCCGTCGAGCGACAGCTCGATCTTCTTGCGCGCCGCCAGGACGATCTTCAAAAGTTTGAAGTAGCCCTTGGAGCGCTCGAAAAAGGGGCGCCCCTTAAATTCTGGCGCTCTTCGCAGATTTGCGAGGGCAGCCCCAGCATGGAAGTGCAAAGGAAAATTTCGCCGTTCACCTCGGCGACGTTGATCGTGCGGAAAGCGCCGCTGGCGAGCGCGCGAAGCGCCGCGTGCGGCTCCAGGGGCATGGCCAAGTCGCGGGCGAGGCGGTTGACGGTGCCGAGCGGAAGGACGCCAAGCGCGATCTTTGAGCCGAGAAGGCGGCTCGTGGCGCTGCGGACCGTGCCGTCGCCGCCCCCCGCGATGAGAACGTCAGGGCCGGCGGCCACGGCTTCGTCGAGCCTGGCTTCCATGGAATCCGGCTCCACAAGGTCGACGGCGATGTCATGACCGGCCTTCTCGAAGGCGAAGCGCGCTTCATTTGCGAGAGCGTCCGCATCGAGGCCAAGAGCGCTGCCGGCGCGACGGTTGATGACGGCATGCACGCGCATCGTTTCCTGCCCGAAATTAACATCCAGCGCGTCTTGCGGAACACGGGCCGAACGCCTTGCCGATGCCAGCGGACGCGCCCGCGATCAAGACCGTGCGGCCGCGAATAGTCTCCATGGGACGCGCTCAACCTTTTGTTGACAGTGTCGCTCGCATAGCCCGCCTCGCCGCTCTTGTCCATACCGTCAACCCTTCCTTAACCCTGGCGCCCCGGAATAAGGTTACGCCACTTCGCGGTTTTTCGCCTTCTTCCCCTCACTTTTTTCATTATAGGCGAAAGCGCCTTGTGGAAGCGTTAGCGGGAGCTATCGCGTTGAGTTTGCGGAGGAAAATCCGCTCGCGACGCAAGATTGCGCCGGTTGCGGGGGCGTGCTGTTGCAATCTAAAGCTATGGATTTCGGTTAACGCGCGCAACTTCATTGCGGTTAACTAGGATTTCTGAAGCGGTTTTTTCGCGTCGATTCCAGCTTTTGGGCGCCTTTCGTAGGAAAATTGTAGGAACGCCTCGCCAGGAAACGCCGCGCGCGAGGCCGTTAACGATTGGCGATTTTAACCACGATGCGCCGAAACGGCCGTCATCCGCGCCTTACAGTTCGCGAATCGTGAACTGTAAGGCGATTGCGGCGGGATCGGCGCTCCGGGAGGGCTGTAGGCCGGGAGCGGCCATTTTGCCGATTGATAGGCAAGTCTCCTACTGGAGGTCGTGCCGAAGTGAAATCGGTGGGTGTGCCGCACGTCCGGCGTGAACCTGTATAACATTGATAACGACGCCCCGGCCCGCCGCATCATCTGTATTTCTGTCTGATGAAGGCGCTGCGCAGCGAAAGAAGCTGCGTTAATCGACCCACACTTTTCAGAGGCCTCGTCGCAGGGCTCCGGGCGCTTTCGGCTCCTTTTCAACGGAATGCTCGGCCTAATTTCGGGTCACGTCCCCGGTAGTGGTGTAGCTCGACGGTAGCGAACCGCTCGCTAAGCGCGCTTCTCATGGCGCTGTAGCGTGCGAGCGGCTTGCGGCGGTCATCGGCGACTTACCGGTATGATCGGGTTGCGACATCCAACGCAACCGGGGAACTGCCGATGACCGACGACATGATGAGCCTTCGCACGCTGATTGAGAAGACGCCCGACGCCGATATTCTGCGCGAGATGATCGGCTTCGCCGCCGAACGGCTGATGGAGATGGAGGTCTCAGGCCTCACCGGCGCCGCTTTCGGAGAACGCTCGCCAGAAAGGTTCGTCCAGCGCAATGGCTACCGGAGCCGCGACTGGGAGACGCGGGCCGGTACGGTTGAGTTGCGCATCCCCAAGCTTCGTAAGGGGAGCTACTTCCCGGGCTTTCTTGAACCGCGCCGGCTGGCGGAGAAGGCGCTGACGGCCGTGATCCAGGAAGCCTACATCCAGGGCATCTCGACGCGCTCCGTGGACGATCTTGTCAAGGCGATGGGCATGAGCGGCATCTCCAAGAGCCAGGTGAGCCGCCTGTGCGAAGACATCGACGGCCGCGTCAAAACCTTCCTCGACCGCCCCATCGAGGGCGACTGGCCCTATCTTTGGATCGACGCCACTTATGTGAAGGTGCGCCAGAACGGCCGCATCGTTTCCGTGGCGGTCATCATCGCCGTGGGCGTGAACAGCGACGGCAGGCGTGAAGTCTTGGGCATGGACATCGGCCCTTCGGAAGCCGAGACATTCTGGACCGGCTTCCTGCGCAAGCTCGCGCGCCGGGGCCTGCGCGGCGTGAAGCTCGTCATCTCCGACGCCCACGAAGGCATCAAGGCCGCGGTCTCCAAAGTGCTGAACGCCACCTGGCAACGCTGCCGCGTCCACTTCATGCGCAATGCGCTCGCCCATGCCGGCAAGAGCGGACGCCGCGTGGTCTCGGCCTTCATCGCCACGGCCTTCGCACAAGACGACGCCGGGGCCGCCAAACAGCAATGGCGCAGGGTCGCCGATCAACTGCGCCCCAGACTGCCAAAGCTCTCCGCCTTCATGGACGAGGCCGAGCCTGACGTGCTCGCCTATATGGGATTCCCGGCGGCGCATCGGACCAAACTGCACTCCACCAATCCCATCGAACGGCTGAACGGCGAAATCAAACGTCGCACCGAGGTCGTTGGCATCTTCCCGAACGAAGCCGCCATCACCCGCCTCGTCGGCGCGATCCTCCTCGAACAGAACGACGAATGGGCCGTGCAGCGCGCCCGATACATGACGCTGGAAACCATCGCGCCTTTGAGCGATGATCCCATCGCCGGGCTGCCCGCTGTGGCCGCCTGACCTTCCCGGCCCTGCCGGAGCTTCGGCGATGCCAGCCGTCAGCTACACCACGCCTTGGGGCACGATCTAATTTCGAGAGGCGCCTTGTTGAGGTCGTCGTGTCATAGCTCTTGTCTTCAGTCAGATATCGTAAGGCACGAACAGGAAAGAGAACCAATGTGTCATCTTGGTCATCGGAAACACAAACTGCAAAAATTTAAGCATGATCGATAAAGACGAAAAACCTGTTTGATGTCTTTATTGCAATGCGCTCAACGGGCCTAAAGCAGTAGGCCACGAACAAACTCGTGCAAACCGTCAGTGCAATGATGATAGAAGCTCCTTCCCGTGTAACAATACCGTTTGGAAACAGAAGCAATACCAAATAGGACTGCAAGGATATGATAATAGGAAAATGGACGAGGTAGATTGGGAAAGAAATCTCTCCCAGAAAACGCGAAAGACGGTTATCGAAAACAACCTGCAACCATTTTGAGCAATAGATAGCAAAAAGAAATAATGCAGCTGCGAAACTAAAGTACCGCTCACGAGAGAGGAAACTCGGATAGACGAACGAACTCAAAATTACGGCTATAATAACCAAAAGCGCGATCCAGTTTGTTGCCTTCTGAGCACATAATAACTGGAAAAGTCCAGAAGCACGTAACTCACCAAACAACATTCCAAAAATGAAGCAACCAAGGTATGGGTTATATTTAATGAGGAATGGAGCCAAAATTATATAAATTATGTATCTTTGCCTCGATGTTTTAGCCAAAAACAAAACTAGAAATAATAATACTGATCCAAATAGCTCAACGGACATCGTCCATAGAAATGGATTATATGATGTATCCCTTGTATGATTAAAGAAAACGCCAAAAAAAACATAAGACACTAGACTTTTAAAACTTGCATCAAAGTTAACAAATCCCCCTAGCCAATCAGTCCTTTCGAGGATTGGAGCTACCTCATGCGAAAATACGAGATTCGCTTTCATCAAAAGAAATACCATAAAGCATGATACAGATATAGGTATAGCAAGTCTCAGGTAACGCTTTAAAGCTTGCTTACGCACTATGTTGATATCTTTTTTGACAAAGTATGCATAAGAAAGAGCTTCTCCCGAAAGCACAAAAAATATGGCTACCGCAAATGCGGCGTTAAGTATTCCATTAAATCTAAAATCGGGAAGCTTGGCAGAAAACATCTCTGAGCAGACGTGATACACTAGAACCTGCACTGATGCCCACCCTCGGATAGAATCAAGAATGTGTAACCGAACCACCTGACTAGCTGGCTGACTCGATTTAACTTTCAAAAGTGCTTCGTCGAATTGCCCGGCCTGTAGCATCTATCGCCCCAACTTAAATCGACTGAAATAACCTACCCATGCGCTGGCATCACTTACCAGGCTAAAGCTGCATGCAACCATGAGCATGCAGAACTCAAAATTCTGAATGGAACTTGCCCAATCGCCTTAATGGACTTAACTCATCTCGCTCTCCAAAATGAAGTCGACAGAAAATAAATGATTATTTTAACTAAATTTCCTTTTCAGGATTTTGTCAAGAATTGAGGAGACGATAATCCCCGCTCTTTTGGGGCGCTATAGACGCCCCGCCTGAGATGCTGGCCGGTGCAGCATCAAAACAACAAGCTGGAGAACGTTTCGGGATCACGGGCAGCGGGCGGTCGTGTTGTGGACAAACTTTTCGGTTGCGGCGGCACCGCGAAAGTTATCGGTTCAGCGCTCGACGAAATAGCCTTGCAGTCGACTTCCGCACCTGAAAGTCAAGCCGCCCCAATTTTTTTTTACCGCCATGCCCGCTCTCAACCCGGAACGGACCTGCCGGACCGCGTATGCGCCTCCGAGGCCCCTAGCCGCGAGCGGCGCCTGGCTTGGCGCTACTCGCCTTGGCTTTCAGCTTGTTTCTTTTCCCTGGCGGCGCGCTGGCGCTCCACAAACCTGACCGACAGGATCGACAGCTCGTAGAGAAGCAGCGTCGGGATGGCGAGGCCGATCTGGCTCAAAATATCGGGCGGCGTCAGGATGGCGGCGACAATGAAGATGAGGACCACCGCGTAGCGCCACTGCTGGCGGAGCCAAGCCGACGTCACCATTCCAGCCCGCGCGAGCAGCGTAAGCACCGCGGGCAGCTGGAAGCACAAGCCGAACGCCAAAATCAGCGTGGTGATGAGGTGGAGGTATTCGCTGACGCGCGCCGTCAGCTGAATATGAACCTGCCCATCCCCCGCCGTCTGCTGCATCGACAGGAAGAACCGCATGGCGAGCGGCATCACGATGAAAAAGACCACCGCGCCGCCGATGAGGAAAAGGATGGGCGTCGCGAACAGATAGGGCAGGAAGGCCTTGCGCTCGCTTCGGTAAAGTCCAGGCGCCACGAACATGTAAAGCTGCGTCGCCATCAGGGGAAACGAGAGCACCACGGCCCCGAAGAACGCCACGCGAAGCTGCGTGAAGAAAAACTCCTGCGGCGCCGTGTAGATCAGATCGATCCGCGTTTCCCCGCCCACGGCGAGCTTGTACGGGATGAGCAGGAAATTATAGATGGGCTGCGCGAAAATATAACAGAAGACGAACGTCGCCGCCAAACTGATGACGCAATAGACGAGCCGCCGCCGGAGCTCGATCAAATGCTCGATGAGCGGCGCTTTCGACTGGTCGATTTCGTCTTCTTCGGGGTTCGCCACGGCCATCGCGGTTCCTCACGCTGCCGGGGCTATGCGATCTTTTTCGAACTCTCCCGCATGCGCCTGCGCGCTTGAAGGACGCGCTTCGGCGGGCGCCTCGACGGCGGCATTCTCCACGCGCGGAGCGCCTAGCGCTTCAGCCGGGGCTGCCGGCGAAGCCTGCGCGGGCGCCGGCTCCGAAGCGGCGGGCTTCGAGGCCGAGGCGTCCGCCGGCGCCGCCTCTACGGGTGCCGCCGGCTTCGGCGCGGAATCCTGGGCGATCGCGCGCGCGATGCTGTCCTTCAGCTGGTTCGCCGGATTAAGGGAGCGAAACTCCTGAATATTTTTATGAAGATCCTCGTAGCCCGCCTCTCGCACGGAATCCTCGAACTGGCGGCGGAAATCGTCCGCCTGCCTGCGAAGCTTACCCACCATCCGGCCCAGGGAATGCAGCACATACGGCAGTTCCTTCGGGCCGATGAAAATCAGCGCGACAACCGCGATAAGGAGAAGCTCAGACCAGGCGATATCGAACATGTAAGACGGCTGCCCTCAAAAAAGCTCAAGCGCACTATGACAGAGACGGCTTACGCTTTCGTCTCGGACCCGGCGTGCGCTTTCGTCTCCGTGCGCGCGGCGGCCTCGTGCTCGATGGGCTTGGGCGTGGCCACGGCCTCCGTTGGCTGCGTGGGGGCATCGTCCTCAGCCATGCCTTTCTTGAAGCTCTTTATGCCCTTCGCGACATCGCCCATAAGATCGGAGATCTTGCCTTTGCCGAACAAGAGCACCACGACAAGCAATACCAGCAAGAGCTGGAAGGGGTTGCCAAGGTACATGAGATGCTGAGGCATCTCCGCCAAATTGTGGGGCATCTCCATTTCACTCCTTCACCGCGACTTCGCGGCCACGGCATTTTGTACTTAATGTCGGACTGAACGTGGCCGCACGCGGGCGCCATGTCAAGCGCGCATAGCATGGCGCGGAGCAACACAGCCAATCGCGGTCGATTTGTCCCTGACGTGCGCCATAATAGCGCAAGCTTGTCCGATTTGCGAATGATTAACCCGCGAAAACCGCGCGCGCCAAAGCCTCCAGCTCCGGCTTGACTTCCGCGTCCTCGCCCTCGCCGCCCGCGGCTTCGCCGCCGCCCTCATCCGCGTCTTCGGCGTGCTCGCCGGGCGGCTCATCCTCAAGGGGATCTTCGTCTTCCCTGAGCGTTACGCTATCGTCGGGTTCCGGAACGGTGAAGCCGGGCGGAAGATTGCTGTCGAGCAGGCCCGCGCCCTTGAGCTCCGCAAGGCCAGGCAGGTCGCGGATGGAATCGAAGCCGAAATGTTCGAGGAAGGCGTCGGTCGTGCCGTAGGTGACAGGCCGCCCCGGCGCGCGCCGGCGCCCGCGCAGACGAACCCAGCCAATTTCGAGAAGCGCATCGAGCGAGCCCTTCGACGTGCTGACGCCCCTGATTTCCTCGATCTCCGCCCGCGTCACCGGCTGGTGGTAGGCGACGATGGCCAAGGTTTCGAGCGCCGCGCGGGAAAGCTTGCGCTGCTCGACGGAGTAATGCTCCAGAAGGAAAGAGAGGTCTTCGGCGGTTCTGAAAGCCCATTTCCCGGCGACGCGCATCAAATTCACGCCGCGCCCCGCATATAGCGTCTGCAACTCTTCGAGGAGGGGCACGACTTCGTCCTTCGCGCCGAGATGCTTGGCGAGCGACGCCTCGTCCAACGGCTCCGCCGCGGCGAAGAGAAGCGCCTCCAGAATCCTGAGTTTCTCCCGCCGGTCCGCGGAGGGGAGCCGCGCGATGTTGGACGGCAGCGGCAACGGCAAGATGGGTACGCGCCCGCTGTCGCTTGCTCCGCCCGGTTTTTTACCGTCCTTGCCTGCCATGAAGAACCTTCCAGTCCTGTTGGTAGCGAGACAGTTCGCCTGATTTGGAGAGAATACGCAAGAGGCGGTTAAGGACCTCTCCGAGCCGCATGAGTTTCGCCCTCGGGACGGCCACCCGATATTGCCAGTTTAGATTGTATCAACATGTTCACGGCACTATCTGGTTGCTAACTCAATTAAGGGTTCGAGCTTAACATGTCCCAGAAGCACGATATCGACGACGATCTCGACGCCGCCTATGTTTCGCGGGCGAAACCCCATATCGATCGTCTGGCTGAGGCCGAAGAAGATGTGATCCTCGATTTCACGAAAGTGGAATTCGTCGACAGCTCCGGTCTTGGGGCGCTGGTCTTTCTTCACAAGCGGCTTATCACAAACGGGCACAAGCTGAAGGTCGTCGGCTTGAGAGGGCAGCCGCTGCAGTTGTTCACCAACCTGCACCTCGTTCCGCTGTTCTGCGATTGAATGCAGGCTGCGGCGAGTCTGACCTCGACCGGCCGCCGCACTATACGGCGCCGCTTCGGCCCCCAAATGCCTGCCGAGAGTATTGACCCGGAGGCGCCGTCAACCTATGGTCCATTCGGACTTGCGGTCGCGGCCCGCGTGCGGCCTCATGCGCATTTCAAGGGAGCCCATAGCTCAGCCGGTAGAGCATCTGACTTTTAATCAGAGGGTCGATGGTTCGAATCCATCTGGGCTCACCATTTAAATCGAGGGGTTAAGCCGCGTCCCTTAAAACGACATCCTCACAGAATTGTCACTGTGTCGTCACCGTGAAAAAATTCGAGCTCTAGTGAGGCTTCGTTGGTTACGATGCAAGCCGTTAAATAGCTGGCCCGCGAGGCGCCACCCTGTGTTGGAACCCTGGGCGATCTCTTTCTGTCGAGCCGGAGGGCCTTTATAGCCCGCTGTCAGGCAGACGCTCCCCTTATCGTCCTGTCCGAATTTCCGGGACCGCCTCTCACTGAGTGAAGATCGGCCCAAGCCATCGATTTCACTGCCTTTTAAATGGTCGGAGTGGAGTGATTCGAACACTCGACCCCCTCGTCCCGAACGAGGTGCGCTACCAGGCTGCGCTACACTCCGAAGCCATCTGGCGAAACTGTATAACCGCCGCGCCGCCGCATCGCAAGCGATGAAGCAGAATTAAAGCGAAAAGCCTGCGCGGACGCTCCTTTTAGCTAAGAAGGATGGGACGCCCCATCGCCGTATTGCGGGGCGCGCTCTTCTCGCGCGACGCCATCTTCAGTTTGGCCGCATATATGGCGAGGCAATCGGAAAATTCGGATGCTTTGTCGGCAGTGAGCTGGATGAATGCGAGCGTTTCGCCGTCGCGGTCCTCGATCTGAATCGTGACCTTTTTGTCATCCTCCTCGGCCCAGGCTCGAATGACTGCCGGTTCGCGCCGCTTCGATTGCTTTTTCATAGCCTGCATCCTTTTACTCAGCAACACCCGGCCAAGCTCACGCCCGGCCCTGCAGGCTAAGAAATAAGCAAGGAATGTGCCGATTCCGCGTCGAAAACGGGCGCCGCTTCGGGGAAAGCGATGCGGCGCTTTTGCTTCGGCCGGCGCCGGTTCAAGCACGCCTTGCCCTGACGGCGGACAAGTCAAGGCGCGAAAAATCAGCCATTAAAGAAGGGATTGGATGGAACGACGCTGGCGGCGTTTTGCACCGTGGCGCTGGCCGCCTTCGTCCCATCCTTGACCGCCTTCACGGTGAGGTCGCGAAGCTCTTCGAACTGGCGGCTGAAAGTTTCCAGCTGGTTGCGCAAATGCGCATTTTGAATCTCGACGATATCGCTCAATTGGCGCGCCTCGGTCAGCCGCAGGGCCAGGTTGAAGTTCGACTCCGCATTCTCGCGGGTGAAGGCGGCGATCTTTTCGTTCAGCTGCTTCACGCCTTCCGCGGCTGGCACAGCGGTCGTGTCGACGCTCTGTATAAGCTTTTCGCTGGAGGAGGCGAAAGTTTCGAATGCGTTCCGAGCCTGTTCGATGCTCGACTTCACGATGGTGCGGATGGTATCGGGAAGTTCTGCGAAATTTGGCGTATCCGTCATGGCGCTCTCTCTTATATGCAGTTGCGATGCGATCTGGGTTTCCAAAAGCTCACCTTGTTATATATTCAAGATACCGGCCGATTTAGCAAGCCGAAGGCGGTCGAGAGCGTCTCAAGACGCCTTGAAATCATCGGGCGTGTCGAAATCGCGCAGCACGCCGCGATTGTCCGTTTCAACTTCTATGAAGCGCGCCGCGCGACGCTTGAGGATCGAGCGCGCGCCTTCTTCCCCCCGCAGCGCCGAAAGCTCGTCGAGATACGAGGCGCAGAACAGCACCGGATGGCCGCGCGCGCGCTTGTAGACGGGGGCCGCGATGGCGCCGTGCGCAAAGCGCGAGGCCAGCAAGCGATAATCGTCCGCAAGGACTTCAGGCATGTCGCCAAGCGCGATGAAAACGCCAGCGAGACTGGCGTCCGCGGCGCTGGCGCCCGCCGCGATGGAGGCGCCAAGCCCCTCGGAAAAGCGCGCGTTATGCACGCAGCGAAAGCCGTAAAGGGCGGCGAGCGCTTCGATTTCGGCCGGGTCTCGTCCCGTGACGACGACCCGGCTCGCAAGCCCGGCCTTTGCTGCGCTTTCCAGCGCATGCGCGAGAAGCGGCTGGCCGCGGTAAGGCTGTAGCAGCTTATTCGGCCCGCCCATGCGCCGCGACAGGCCCGCCGCCAGCACGATCGCGCCGAACCTCAAGAGCGCGCCCGCCATGCGCCTCACGAAATCAGGCGCTTCTCTCGCGCCGCCTCCACGATTTGCGCGAGAACCGACACCGCTATGAAGGGCGCGGTCTTAAGGCCCGCGACAAGCCCGGTGGGACTTGCGATGCGCGCGATCTCGGCCTCGGAAAAATCGAGGCCGGCAAGGGCGAGCTTCCGGGCCGCGTGAGCGTTCCTGCTGCCGATCGCGCCGATGAAGAAGCACGGGCTGCGAAGCAGCGCTGCAAAGACCGGCAATTCCTGGTCGTGGTCATGAAAGGCGAGCGCCGCCGCCGTCCATGCGTCCGCGGCGAAGGCCGTGCGCGGCGCGAGCGGATGAAGGCTCACGGCGCCCGGAAGCGCGGGGGCCTTTTCCGGGCCCGGCGAATAGAAATGGGTCTCGAAGCCGGCGCAGGCCGCAAGCGCCGAAAGCGCCAGCGCGATGGGGCTCGATCCGATGACAAGGCAGCGGAGCGCCGGGCCGTAGGCTCGAACAAAGCTCGCGCCATCGCGATGAGACAGCGGCTGGCGTTCGCCTGCCTCTTCAAGCAACGCCTCGCCGGTTGCAAGTTCGATCCGAAGCGCGAAGGGACGCCGCCGGAGAAGGCGCCCGGCCATCTCCTCGATCAGCGCGATGTCGTGCATCGGCTGAATGAACACATCCAGCCCGCTGCCGCAGGGAAGCCGGATGTCGAAATAGGGCGATCCCTTGCCGTAGCGCAGAAGGCGCGGCTTGCCGGCCTTGATCGCCTCCGCCGCTTCGAGCGCGATGGCCTGCTCAAGACAGCCCCCGGAAATGTAGCCCGCGAAGCGGCCGCTTTCGGAGACCGCCATCTGAGCGCCCGCCGCGCGCGGCGCGTTGCCGTCGACGCCCACGAGCGTGACGAGCGCGCATCGCTCGCCGTCGCGGCGCCACGCGGCGAGATCGGGAATGACGTTGTCCCGATAGGCGGCGCCCGCCCGCGCCGAGGCCGCCATCGCCTCCAGCACAATCTCCGTCAAACTCGCACTCGCATATGCTTGTCATTCCGCCGGGGCTGGCGAGCCTTTCGGAATGCCCTGGCCTTGCAACGCGCCGCCGAACACTTTGCGGATCACCACATAGAACACCGGCGTGAAGACCAGACCGAAGAAGGTGACGCCCAGCATGCCGTAGAAAACGGCCGTGCCGAGCGCGACGCGCATCTCCGAGCCCGCGCCCGTGGCGATATAGAGGGGCAGCACGCCGAGGGTGAAAGCGAACGAGGTCATGAGGATCGGGCGCAGGCGCAAGCGGCACGCCTCGATGGCGGCCTCGAAGCGGTCTTTCCCGTGCGCTTCGAGCTGCGCCGCGAACTCCACGATCAGAATTGCGTTCTTCGCCGCGAGGCCGACCAGCACGACGAAGCCGATTTGCGTCAGGATGTTCACGTCCGAGCCGTGCGACCACACGCCGAGGATCGCGGACAGAAGGCACATCGGCACGATCAGAATGATGGCGAGCGGCATGCTCCAGCTCTCATACTGGGCCGCCAGCGCCAGATAGACGAACAAAACCGAGAGCGCGAAGATCACGATGGCCGGCGTGCCCTGGTGCGTCTCCTGGTAGCTGAGGTCCGTCCATTCGTAGCTTACGCCATCCGGCAGGGTTCGCGCGGCGAGGTCGCCCATGATTTTGATGCCCTCGCCGGAGCTGACGCCGGGCGCGGTGGCTCCCTGCAATTCGATGGCCGGGTAAAGGTTATAGCGGGGCACGCGCTGGGGGCCCGCGATTTGGCGGAAGGTGGCAAGCGAGCCGAGCTGGACCATGGCGCCGTTCGCGCTGCGGACCTTCAATTGCGCGATCCGGGCCTCGTCGATGCGGTAGGGCGCGTCCGCCTGCGCGGTCACGCGATAGGTGCGGCCGAACGCATTGAAGTCGTTCACATAGGCCGAGCCGAGATAGATGCGCAGCGTGTCGAACACATTCTGCAGAGGCACCTCCAGCATTTGCGCGCGCACGCGATCCACGTCGACGAACACTTGCGGCGTGTTCGCCGTGAACGTGGTGAAGACCGCTTGCAGCCCGGGCGTCTTATTGGCGGCGGCCATCAACTCATAGGTCGACTCGGTCAGCATTTGCAGGCCCCGGCCCCGCCTATCCTGGATGTACATCGAAAAGCCGCCGCCCGTGCCGATGCCGCGAATGGAGGGCGGAGCGATCACGAAGACGTTCGCCTCCTCGATCTGGCCGAGCTTCTTGCGCAGGTCGGCGACCAGTTTCGTCGATGTGAGGCCTTGCCGGACGCGCTCCTCGAAGGGCGCCTCTACGGCGAAGATGGCGCCCACGTCGGGGGCGTTGGTGCGTGTGGCTCCCGAAAAGCCGGCGAAAGCGGGCGTATGGGCGAAGCCGGGCGTCGCGAGGATTTCCTTCTGCGCTTTCAGGATCGCGTCGCTGGTCCTCGACAGCGACGAGCCCGAAGGCAGGCTGAAAGACACGACGAGATAACCCTGGTCCTGCTGCGGGATGAAGCCTTTCGGGACGGTTATAAAAAGATAGGCCGCCGTTCCGATAAGCGCGGCGTAGAGGGCGAGCATGAGCGGCGTCACCCGCAGGATGAGCGCGACGAAGCGCGAATAGACATGCTCCAGCGCGCGGAAGATCCGGTTGAACCCATCGAAAAACCAGTTCGTGAGGAATGACGGGTCGAAGCGGCGCGGCCGCTCCCTCTCCTCGCGCGATTGCAGCACGAGCGCGCAAAGCGCCGGGCTCAGCGTCAGCGAGTTGAAAGCGGAAATGACCGTCGCCACCGCGATGGTCAATGCAAACTGCCGGTAGAACTGGCCGACAATGCCTTGCAGGAAGGCCGTCGGGATGAAGACGGCGCACAGCACGAGCGCAATCGAGATCAGCGCCACGCCGACCTCGTTCATGGTGGCGAAGGCCGCGTCTTTCGCGTTCAACCCCTCCTCGATCTTGCGCTCGACGTTCTCCACCACGACGATGGCGTCGTCGACCACGATGCCGACCGCGAGCACAAGCCCGAACAGCGTCAGGTTGTTGATCGAAAAGCCGAGCGCCGCCATGACGAAGAACGTGCCGATCAGCGACACCGGGATCGCCACGACGGGGATGATGGTCGCGCGCCAGGTTTGCAGAAAGACGAGCACCACGATCACGACAAGCGCGACGGCTTCGTAGATGGTCTTGAGCAACTCGTCGACGGAGCGCTGGATGAACTCGGTCGGGTTGTAGACGATGCGGTGCTCGATGCCCTTCGGGAAGCCCTTTGCGATCTCCGTCATCGTCTCCTTGACCGAATTGGCCACTTCGAGCGCATTCGCGCCCGGCGTTTGCGACACGAGGAGGACGATGGCGGGCTTGCCGTCGAGATAGCCGTTCGTGGTGTAGTCGAGGCCGCCCAGTTCGATGCGCGCCACATCGCGGAGCCGCGTGATGCGGCCTCCCTCGCCGGTCTTGACCACGATCTCCCCGAACTCCTCCGGCTTCACAAGCCGCCCGCGCAGCTGCAGGCTTTGTTGAAACGCCTGGTCGGCCGGCATTGGCGGTTGGCCGAGCGCGCCGCCGGCCACCTGGATGTTTTGAGCCTGGAGCGCGCTTACGACCTCGCTCGCCGTCATGCCGAGCGAGGCGATCTTGTCGGGGTCGAGCCAGGCCCGCATCGAATATTCGCGCACGCCGAACAGGGTCACATTGCCGACGCCCTTCACGCGCGCAACCACGTCGCGCACCTGAAGCAGGGCGTAATTCGAGATATAGAGCTGGTCGTAGCTGTTGTCCGGCGACAGCATGTGCACGACCATCAGAATGTCGGGCGTGTTCTTCTTCACGACCACGCCCGTCTGCCGGACCTCCGCGGGCAAGCGCGGCTCGGCGACCGCGACGCGGTTCTGGACGAGAACCTGCGCCAGATCGAGATTCGTGCCGAGGTCGAAGGTGACCGTGATCGAGACATTGCCGTCCGCCGTCGATTGCGACGACATGTAGAGCATGTTCTCGACGCCGTTGATTTCCTGCTCGATGGGGGTCGCAACGGTGTCGGCGACGATCTGGGCGTTCGCGCCGGGATAGGACGCGGTGACCGTCACGGTCGGCGGCGCGACTTCGGGAAACTGGGCGACGGGCAGGCGCAGATAGGCCAGCGCGCCGACGATCACGATAAAGATCGCGAGCACCGCGGCAAAGATCGGGCGGCGGATGAAGACGTGGCTGAACTTCATGGCAGCGACGCCGCCTTGGCGTTCTGCTCTATAACGGTCTTCTCGGGCTTGACCTTGATGCCCTTGCGCGCCCGCTGCACGCCGTTCACGATCACCCAATCTGTGGGCGTAACGCCGCTCCGGATCACGCGCAGGCCGTCGATGAGCGGCCCCAAAGCGACAGACTTGGCGCCGACCGCGCCGTCATCGGCGACGACAAAAACGAAGCGGTTGGACTGATCGGTCGCAATGGCCTCGTCGGGCAGGAGAATCGCCGTGTATTCGCCGCTGCCAATGACGCGCGCATGCGCAAAGAGCCCGGGCAGCAAATTGCCATTCGGGTTCTCAAAAGTGGCCCGCTCCCGCAGAGAGCCCGTGGCGGTGTCGATACGGTTGTCCACGAAATTCATTTTCCCCTTGATGGGGAAACCGGCATCGCCCTGGAGGCCTACCTCGATCGGATTGGCGGTCTCGCGTGAGCTTGGCCGCATGCCTTGCTCCAAAAGCCGCTTGTATTTCAGGAAGTCGGCCTCGCTGATATCGAAGTAGAAATAGATGGGATCGATGGAGACGATTGTCGTAAGAAGCGTGCCGCTGCCCGAACCGCCGGTGATGAAATTCCCCTCGCTGACAAGCTTGCGGCCGATCCGGCCCGCGATCGGCGCCCGGATCTGCGTGAACTCCACATCCAGCTCCGCCGAGCGCACGCTCGCTTCCGCCGAAAGCACGTTCGCTTCGGCGACTTTCACCGCCTGATTGCGCTGATCGAAGCCCTGCTGCGAAATCGTATTGTTCGCCACGAGCGGCTTGGCGCGTTCCAAATCCTTCTGCGCGAAATCGAGCTGAACCTTCGCCCCTTGCAAGGCGGCGCGGTCGCGGTCGAGCACGCGCTGGAACGGACGCGGATCGATGACGAGGAGCAGGTCGCCCTTCTTGACGATCGCGCCATCGGTGAACTTCACCTCGGTGAGGACGCCGGAAATGCGGGCGCGCACCTCAACCGTGTCGACAGCATCGAAGCGGCCGGTGTACTCGTCCCATTCCACCACCCTCTTCTCGACCGGATTGGCCACCGATACCGCGGGCGGCGGAGGAGCGCTGGGCGCCCGCGCCTGCTTCTCGCCGCACGAGGCGAGGAGGAGCGCCGAGAGCGCCGCAAGCGCGGCTTTGAGGAAACGATGCTGCGTGGAAGCTGGCATGCCTTGCCCTTGGAGCGGTGGCCGGAGAAAGTTCGAGCGTGACCCAGGTGGCTTTACAACACGCCTTTGGCGTTGAGGTTTCGCTAACTTCACATACAGCACAAAAAGCCAGCGCGGCAACCATCTGGCCCGGCCCCATGTGACGCCGGTCTTTAAAATCGCGCAAAGAGAACGAACGCCCGCAACGCGCCGTCAGGTCTGGGAGCAACGCCGGACGCAAAAAAGGCCGGGTATGCCGGCCTTTGCGGCGCCTGCCGCCATGTCCGCACTGGGCCTGCTTCTCCTCGCCGGGGTGCATGACGCGGCAAAGCCAGCCCGCACGGCAGCTGTCGTCCCGGCCGGCGTTCTTGTTGAACTTCTCGATGCTGCCCTTGCCGCCTTTACACTCGCCGTTCTTGCGGCCGTCGTCGGCGTGTTTCGCGGCCTACTTCTTGGCCTGATCCGAATCGGCGGGCCACTGCGGATTTGCGGCCGTCTGCGATTGCCCAGGAACGGGCAAGGCTGCGTTCGGCGGCGGCATCACGAGGGGCGCGCGATCCTGAAGGTTCGGCTCCGGCGCGGGTTTCCCCATAAACGTTTCTTTAAAGTTCAAGCCCGGCAGCGACACATTGCCCATGTCGCCGCCGCACGCCGCGCAGAGCGCGCCGAGGACCGCCGCCGCTGTTACGCCCACGAAACTCTTCCGCGTTGTGAACATGGCCAACCGCCCCCGATTCCTGTCCGGTCTACGCCGCTAAGCTGAGTTTTCGGCGCTTTTATGACTCGATTTTAGTGAGTCGTAAAGCAGGCCTCCGACGCCGGCCACGATGGCGGCGTCCGCCAAGTTGAAGACGTACCAATTGAATCCGGCGACGTGAAAGGAGAAAATGTCGGCGACCGCGCCGTAATGCAGCCTGTCGATGGCGTTGCCGAGAGCGCCGCCGATGATAAGCCCGACGGCCGACGCCGCCAGCCGCGTTTGCAGCCGCGCGAGCCAAAAGATGAGCGCGAGGGCGGCGGCAAGCGCAAACCCCGTGAGCGCCCAGCGGCCCGCATCGCTGTCCTGCTTCAACAGCCCATAGGAGACGCCGCGATTCCAGACGAGCACGAGGTCGAAAAAGGGCGTCACGGCAATCTTGTTTCGCGAGCCGTCGAAGAGCTGGATCATCCAGGCTTTATGGAGTTGATCGCATAAGACGGTCGCGGCGGCGAGCGAAGCGCCGGTCAGGCTGTGGGAACCCCAAATCTTCATGATCACGTTCGCGCCGCCAAAAGATGAGCGTCTCTACCTCACGGCACGGGGCGGCGCAAGGCGCTTCGGCGGCGGCGCGGTTCGCTACCTCGCGCCAAGGAGGCGAAGCGTTTCCGGATCGCGCTCGCCGCGCCAGAATTTTTCAAGCGCGGCGCTGAAGACGCTCGGCGCCGGTCCCGCCGCTTCCGCGAACAGCGTCATCGACGAGTGGAATTTCAGGTCGTCCGGGTAAGGGAAAATCTCGGACGCCGAATTCTTTTTCGCATCGAGCGCGAGCGCGACGCAATCGGCGAGCCGCGGCCCAAGCACGGGGTGCGCGAGATAGGCGCGGGCTTCCGCCATGGAGGCGATTCCGTATCGATGCGCCATCGGGCTTCGGCCGAGGCCGCGCATTTGCGGAAAGACAAACCACATCCAGTGACTTTGTTTTTCGCCCTGCCGCAATTCTGAACGAGCGCGTTCATAAGAGTTGCTTTGCGCTTCGGCGAATCGCTGCAATCCGAATGGGTCTCGTTCGTCGCTCATGCGCCCTCGCGGAAAGACCGGTTGCTCACCTCAAAGTGACGATGGACTTCTGGAAACTGTAGTCAAGCGAGTAAGGAACCGGCTAAATTCGCGCGAGGGGTGCATGGATTGAGAAAGAACGCCCATAGCCATTTTATATCCTACGCCGAAGCGGATCGCGCCGCCGCCGGCTTGAGGCAGCCGGCCGGGCGCCGCGACTTCGCTTTGTTCGCGGACCGCTCCGCGCCTGTGACAGCGGCCCCCGCGAAGTATGCGCTTTTTGCCGAAGCCGCGATTCCGGCCGGCCCCGCGCCCGCGGGCTTCGCGCTGATCGCCGGCGTGAAGGCCGCCATGCCGTCCGACCTCTGGTCCAGGCGCGCCTTCCACGCCGCGCTCGCTATCGCGCTCCTTCTTCATCTCTCTTTTCTCGCGCCCTTCGTGCTGAGACCCGCCGCCTCCTTGCAGCAACTCGGCATGGAGGAGGGCCTGCCCGAGAATCTGAACGTCTCGGTCGTCAGCGCGGCGGATCTCGACCGGCTGAGCTCCGATCCTTTTCTGCGGGAGGCGCGCCAATCTCCGTTGCCCGCCAATGCGCCCGAGACGGCGCCCGCGCCCGAGGATGCGCAGGCCGAGCGCGACGCTCCCGTTGAGCCTCGGCCCGAAGCGAAGCAGGCGAGCGCGGCGCCGCCTCCCTCGCAGCCTCTCTTCAATGACAAGCCCGCGCCTTACGACCCCTCCGGCTTCATCGCGAGGGCGGCTCAGCAATTCACATCGCAGATCGAGCATGCCCTCAACACGCCGGACGCCCGCAGCGAGCAAGCGAAGCGTGCGGCCCGTTCGGCCGGCAATGTGACGGCGTTGCGTCCGGGCGCCACCCACAGCGGAAAATCCGACGCCTTCGAGCGCGACGTGGTCTGGGCGCTCTCCGCCACGAAACCGATGGGCAACGGCAAATGGGGCTCTGCCGTCGTGACCTTCGTGGTCACCGAATTGGGCCGCGTCGAGGGCCTGAGGCTGATCAAGAGCAGCGGCGATAATTGGCTGGACACCGGCGCCATGATGTCGGTGAGGCAGGCGAAGCTGCCCGTTCCTCCATCGGGGCTGACGTTTGGCGACCGCACCTTCAACGTGGAATACATCTCCCTCCCCAACTAACGGCCGCGCCTTCGCTTTTGCGCGCGGGCTTTCCAAGGCGCTCCGCGTGCCGGGATGGCGCCGCTCGGCCGATTGCTGTCGTCCCGTGCGCGCCGCGGCATGAAATGCCGCTGTGCGGACACGGGATCGCCCGCGAACGCCGACGCCCTGTACGGTCCCGGATATCGCCGTCGGCGTTTCCGGGATGACGGTTGCGGAACCGTTCAGCGGGATTCGGTACGACGCGCCGCCGCAGCCAGCCGCGCTTGTTGACAGCGCATTGGTCAAGCACTTATACGAACCGCTGGACTTGCAGGCTCATACTGACCGTCGGAAAACAACCGTCGATTAACCCTATTGGGTTCGTTTTGCAAAAAGCATGCTTTACGGTGTTATGATACCGCATGAGGCCGCCTTGGAAAAAGGGGTCGTGACATAGGACGATTTGTATTACAGTGCCCGGATCGGACACGTAGCTCAGCGGTAGAGCATTCGCTTCACACGCGAAGGGTCACAGGTTCAATCCCTGTCGTGTCCACCATCCCTCGCCTAATCCACTGTTTTTGCTGGGGTTTTCTGCGAGTAGGACAGGCGGTGGGGCAACGTGGCGGCGCCGCCGCTCGATTGTCAGCTACGCGCCCAGCGCCCTATTCTTCGTCGTTCCGCGCTTGGCTTTTCAGTCGTTATAGAAGGGTTGAGGCGGTCAGGCGGCGGTGGCGGCGCGCTTCATCCTGCGGCGGGCGGCCGATGACGGGATGCGCAGGGCCTCGCGATATTTGGCCACGGTGCGCCGCGCGATATCGATGCCGTCCTCTCTCAGCATGGTCACAATCCGGTCGTCGGAGAGGACCCCCGCCGGCGTCTCGTTCAGGATGAATTCCTTGATGCGGTCGCGGACCGCCTCGGAGGAGTGCGCCTCGGCGCTCGCGCCGGAGGCGGGGATGGCGGAGGTGAAGAAATACTTCATTTCGAACACGCCGCGAGGCGTGGCGATGGCCTTGTTCGAGGTCACGCGGCTCACGGTCGATTCATGCATGCCGATCTTCACGGCGATCTGCCGCAAATTCAGCGGCTTCAGATGGCGCACGCCGTGGTCGAAAAAGGCGGACTGCTCCTCCACGACCGCCGTCGCCACTTTGAGAATCGTGGCGAGGCGCTGCTCCAGGCTCTTGACGAGCCAGTTCGCCGAGCTGAGCCGGTCGCTCAAATAGGAGCGGTCGGCGTCGGAGCGGCATCGCGCCTTCAGGCTTGCGTAATAGGCGCGGTCGACGGCGAGCGACGGCGCGGCGCCGGGGTTGAGTTCGGCCCGCCAGCTCCCGTCCGGGGCGCGCCGGACGATCACATCGGGCACGAGCGTCTCGACCTCGCCACGCTCGAACGCCGCTCCAGGCTTCGGATTGAGCGCGCGCAACTCCTCGATCATCTCCCGAAGGTCGTCCGAGTCCACCCCGCACACCCTCTTGAGACGCTGGAAATCGCAGCCCGCAATCAGGTCCAGATTGGCGAGAAGACGCTCCATGAAGGGATCGAAACGATTCTTCTCCTTCAGCTGCAGCGCGAGACACTCCGCGAGATTGCGGGCGCATACGCCGGGCGGGTCGAAAGTCTGGAGCGCTAAAAGAACGCGCTCCACGTCCTCGAAGCTCGCCGAGAGCATGGCGCAGGCCTCTTCCAGCGGCGCGCGGATGTAGCCGTCGGCGTCGACAAGGTCGATCAGGTAGCGCGCGATGAGGAGGTCCCCGGCGCTCGTGAAGGCAAGCTGCGCCTGCTCGTTGAGGCAGTCGGCGAGCGTCTTCTCGTTCGTCAGCGTCGCGAACGGATCGTAATCCTCGCCAGGGGCCGAGCCCGCCCCGCCAGCCGAAGTCCAGTCCGCCGGCGCGGGAGACGGCGCCGCCGGCTCGCCTTCATAAACGCGGTCGCCCGGCGTCTCCGGCTCCCAATCGGTTGAGATCTCGATGCCGGTCGCGTCGCGGGCGTCGAACGCTGGAACGTCGGCGTCTCCGCTGGGATTTTGCGCAAATTCGGGAGTTGTTTCCGGAGCGCGTTCGGCGTCGGAGCGTTCTTCGGCTGAGAGCAGGGGATTTTCGCGGACTTCGTTCTCGATATAGGACTGGAGCTCGATGGCCGAAAGTTGCAGAAGCTTGATGGCCTGCCGAAGCTGCGGCGTTATGACGATCCTTTGTGTCTGCCGTTGCTCAAGCCTTAGTTGGAGCACATCGACCACCTGCGTTGCGAACGCGGCCCGTGCACGTCACCGGGAGAACATATCGCCCAGGTACACGCGCTTCACGTCCTCGTTCGCGACAACCTCGGCGGGGGTTCCCTCCGTCAGCACACGGCCGTCATAGATGATATATGCCCGGTCGATTAAGTCCAGGGTTTCGCGCACATTATGGTCCGTAATGAGTACGCCGATGCCTCGATCGGTCAGATGCCGTACTAAAGTTCTAATGTCGTTGATCGCAAGAGGATCGATGCCCGCGAACGGCTCGTCGAGGAGCATATAGGCCGGATCGCCCGCCAAGGCGCGGGCAATCTCGCAGCGGCGGCGCTCGCCGCCCGACAATGCGATGGACGGCGCCTTGCGCAGCCGGCCGATCTTGAACTCGTCGAGGAGTTCGTCGAGCCGGCGCTTCCGCTGCTTGCGGCTGGGCTCCGTCACCTGCAACACAGCCATGATATTATCTTCTACCGACAGCCCGCGGAAGATCGACGCCTCCTGCGGCAGGTAGCCGATGCCGAGGCGCGCGCGGCGGTACATGGAGAGTTTGGTGACGTTGAAGCCGTCGAGGAACACGGCGCCCTCGTCCGGCTTGATGAGGCCGGTGATCATATAGAAGACGGTGGTCTTGCCGGCGCCGTTCGGCCCGAGCAGGCCGACGGATTCGCCGCGCTTCAGGTTGATGCTGACGCCCTTGACGACCGTGCGCCCCTTGAAGGATTTCACAACGCTGTTGACGATGAGCTGTTCTTGCCGCCCCGCTTGCCGGCGCGTCTCGGCGTGGCCTTGCCCTTTCGGCTGAGCGGAGGGGCGCTGCTGCGGGCGCTGGGACGGCCCTGGCTGAGGCTGGCGCTTGTCGAGAAGAACCATGAATTCCTTACGATCCCTTCAAGAAATCGATTAATTGCTTTGCGTCTGCCAGGCGGGCTTTTCCCCGGCGGGTTTTTGCGGCTCGGGAGCGTGCGCCGCTTCCTTGTTCTTCGTCGCGCCGAACGGATTGAACGTGGCGGCCCCCTTGCCTTCCTGAGTGAAGACGGCCTGAACCCGTCCTTTCTCCGGTATGACCGTGGCCTTGCCCGTGGCGAGGTCGATGCTAAGCTGCCTGCCTTTGACGACATTCTTCTTTTGGGTCAGGATGACTTCCTTCCCGGTCATGACGATGTTCTGTCCCTTGACGTTGTAGACGGCGTCTTCGCCGGTCGCTTCCTGCTCATCCTTGGCGCATGTGACGACCACCTTGCCTCCGGCCGCATGGATGAACTTGATCTGGCCGTTGGAAAACGGATCGGCGGCGGCTGTGTCGGCCGGTTTCTCCGGTTTGCTTTTGGGCGGCGCGGCTTTATTCTGACCCTCGGCCTGCTCCTGCTTTTCGTAAGTAACCTCAAGACGCGGCGACTGCAGATTGTAATCTCCCTGCGTCGCCGACACATTCCCGGTGAAGATGGCCACGTGCTTCTTGTCGTCGACTTCAAGCCGGTCCGACTCGATGTTGATCGGCTTCTTTGCGTTATCGCCGCCGATGCCGCTGAACCCCGTGACGGGCGCCTGGGCGTGCGCGGGCGCGAGAAGCGCCATCGCTGCAACCGCGACCGCCGCCCGCATTCCTAGCCATTTCATCCGCCTACCCTGCCGCAGCCTCGCCATCGACACATCTCATTGCCCGGAAGCGGGGGCCGCGCCCGCTGGGCTGGCCGGCGGCTGAGGAGTGGGCGCTTTGTGGACGCCGTCATCGGTCTGCCGCTCGATATGGGTTCGCACATTCCCCTCGAAAATAGCCCGCTGCTCGTTCCAGAACAGAGTCATACCATCCGAATGAATCGTGCTCTCATGAAGGCGGACGACGACAGGCGTCTTGGAGATCACCATTTGCTGCTTCATGAAGGCGGTCGCGGTCTTGAAGGTGGCGGTGAAATCGGGATCGCGGGTCACCACGGCGCCGTTGTTGAAGGTCATCTCGTCCGCCTTGCCGTTGTGAATGCCGTCAGGCGCGGTCAGCTTGGTGATGACGCCGTCGCGTCCGGTGACGTGGCCGCGCACCTTTTCCATATACATGGTCTCGGCGGTTCGGGACGCTTGCGTGGCGGTGTCGGCGACGAATTCATAGGCTTCGTTCTTGTCGTTGACGCCCCTGACGCGCGGCTCCAGCATCTTGAGCGAGCCGGCCTCCAAGGTCACGGCGCGCACAGAAGCCTCTCCGCGGCCTTTGTCGATCGAGACGACGAGGAGCGAGGGCAGCGCGTAGAGGCTCAAGACGCCCGCCGCTATGAGCGGCAGCACCACTTTCAGCACCCTCACAAGGACGCTGTGGCGCGTCGCGCGGCGGAATTCGCGCGCCCGGTCGACGCCTTGCCCGCCCCGCATCCCCCGCGCCGGCTGCCCAATGGGCGGCTTGTTTCGGCCCGCGGGCGCCGCCGCTATCGCCATGCTCCGGCTTCCCTCCCGCTAATGGTTGAACACATCGGAGTCGTCATGCCACCCCTTGAGATCGAGTTCAGCCCGGTAGGGAAGGAAGTCGAAGCAGCCGCCGGCCAGGGCTTCACGGCCCTCCCTCTTGAGCAGCGCGTCGAGCTTCTCTTTCAAGGCGTGCAGGTGGAGCACATCGGACGCCGCGTAATTCAGCTGCTCCGGCGTCAGCACGGCCTGACCCCAATCCGAGGTCTGCTGCTGCTTCGAGAGTTCCACGCCGAGCAGTTCGCGGCAGAGGTCTTTGAGGCCGTGGCGGTCGGTGAAGGTGCGGACGAGCTTCGCCGCGATCTTGGTGCAATAGACCGGGCGCGTGCCGACGCCGAGATAATGCAACAGGACCGCGATGTCGAAGCGCCCGAAGTGGAAAATCTTCAGCACCTCCGGGTTCTTCATGAGCGCCTTGAGGCGAGGCGCCTCGTATTGCCCCTTTTCGAACTGCACAAGATGAGCGTTGCCGTCGCCCGCGGAGAGCTGGACGACACAGAGCCGGTCGCGGAACGGCTTGAGGCCGAGAGTCTCAGTATCGATCGCGACCGAGCCGCCGAAGTCGAGGCCAGGGGGCAGGTCGTTCAGGTGGACGGAAACGGTCATGTGCGATGCGCTTCGCCGCGTTTATGATTGCCCGGTGAAGGAGCCACAAACAAGGACTAGGCGCAACATTTAAATTCTTCAAGCCACACTGCGCCGGTTGAGGCGGCGTTGACGGCGCGGCTAGCCGCCCTGCCCGGAGCCCGAACAGACCGCGCCCGGCGTCTGGCCCGCGGCGTTGATCCGGACCATCTCGGAAGCGACCCAGCCCAACACTTGGCTCAACGCCTCCATGGGGGACATCCCTAGGTCCACAGCCTCCTCGAAACCCATGATCATGTGGGATTGCAAGGCCTCCTCGGCCTTCCCCGAAACCAAATCGTCTTGAGGCGGAAAAAGGCTTTCCAAATCGATCAGCGCAAGTTCGCTTTTTGGGTACTTTAACATCGCGGCGTCCCGTTATTTTTTTTAACCCTACAGCCTAAGGTTTGCCTCGTCCGCTGACTTCCGTCAATTTATTCCATGCTCTAATAAAAATTTTTCTGTAGATGCATCAAAAACACAGGCTTGAGGCGATAGGGCCGAAACGCAAATCCAAGGCTCGCCGGCATCGCGTAGACCGGCCTCCACCATACTACCTCAGGCTGCTCCGCGCCATTATCCTCCCGTGCGATTTGTGTTGTTTAGGCCATTCGACATCTGGCTTTTTCAGAGGCAAAGTGTCTCATAAAGGCAGCGCCGCGCTCCCTTGCGCGCCCATTTCGAGAAGAGGTCGACCATGCCCCATGCGATCCGCGTCCATTCCTATGGCGGCCCTGAAGTTTTGCGGTGGGAGGAGGCGGAAGCCGGCGAGCCGGGGCCGGGCCAGGCCAGGATCAGGCAGCATGCCGCCGGAGTGAACTACATCGACGTGTATCACCGCACGGGCCTTTACCCGCAGCCGTCCCTTCCGTTCACGCCGGGCAGCGAGGGCGCGGGCGAAGTGATCGCGGTAGGCGAGGGCGTGACCGATGTGGCGGTTGGCGACCGCGTGGCCTATGCCGGCCCCATCGGCGGCTATTCGGAGGAGCGCCTCATCCCGGCGGACCGGCTCGTGAAGCTGCCGGACGCGATTTCCTATGAAACGGGCGCGGCCATGATGCTGCAAGGCATGACGGTGCGCTATCTCCTGAAGCAGACCTATCCGGTCGCGAAGGGCAGCGTGATCCTCTGGCATGCGGCGGCGGGCGGCGTGGGCCTTGTCGCCTGCCAATGGGCGTCGGCTTTGGGGGCGACCGTCATCGGCACGGTCGGCTCGGACGAGAAGGCGGCGCTCGCGAAGGCGCATGGGGCCGCGCACACGATCGACTATCGCACGGAGAACTGGGTCGCGCGCGTGAAGGAGCTGACGGGCGGGCGCGGCGTCGACGCGGCCTACGATTCCGTCGGCAAGGACACGTTTCCCGGCTCGCTCGATTGCATCAAGCCGCGCGGGCTGTGGGTGAGCTTCGGCAACGCGTCCGGCCCCGTGCCGCCTTTCGAGATCGGCGTGCTCGCGCAGAAGGGCTCGCTCTACGCCACGCGGCCGACGCTGTTTACGCACATCGCGTCGCGCGAGGCGCTGCTTGAGAACGCGAACGACCTGATCGACGCGGTAAGCGGGGGGCTTGTCAAAATCCAGGTGGGCAGGACGTATCAGCTCGCGGAAGCAGCGCAGGCGCATCGCGATCTCGAAGCCCGCAAGACGACGGGGTCGATTGTGCTGCTCGCGGGCGGCGCATAGCAGGGTGCAACCCCTCACCCTGTCCCTCTCCCTCTGGGAGAGGGTACGATGTTCCAATGGCTGCGGCCTGACTCCCTCTCCCAGAGGGAGAGGGCTGGGGTGAGGGGTTAAGTCCTTCAACAGAAGCTTGCGCCCTCAAGCTGGACGCCCGCATTCCACGCTTCTATAGCTGGCGCGAACCAGCTTTCACTTTTCGGAGACGAGAATGCTCGATCTCAAATGGATCCGGGAAAACCCCGCCGATTTCGACGCCGGCCTCGCCAGGCGCGGCCTTCCGCCCCTGTCCGGCGACGTGCTCGCGCTCGACGAGGAGCGGCGCGCGCATACCACGGCGCTGCAAGACATGCAGGCGCGGCGCAACGCGGCGTCGAAGGAGATCGGCAAGGCCAGGGGCAAGGGCGGCGATCCCGCGAAGGCCGAGGCGCTGATGGCCGAGGTCGCCGAGCTGAAGGGCAAGATCGCGGATGGCGAGGCGAAGGAGCGCGACCTCGACGAGCGGGTGAAGACGCTGCTTTCGGGCATCCCGAATATACTTCAGGCGGACGTGCCCGACGGCAAGGACGAGAGCGAGAATGTGGAGCTGCGCCGCTGGGGCGCCCCGCGCGACTTCGCGGCGGACGGCTTCGCGCCGAAGCAGCATTTCGAGATCGGCGAGGCGCTGGGGCTGATGGATTTCGAGGCGGCGGCGAAGATTTCCGGCGCGCGCTTCACGGTGCTGAAGGGCGGGCTGGCGCGGCTCGAACGCGCGCTCGGCCAGTTCATGCTCGACGTGCAGACCGGCGAGCACGGGTTTACGGAGGTCAACCCGCCGCTTCTGGTTCGTGACCACGCCATGTTTGGCACCGCGCAACTGCCGAAGTTCGAGGAAGACCAGTTCTGGGCGGTTTCAGGCGAACTGCTGGGTTTTAGAAGCGCCGAAGAAGTGGATCAGGCGGACAGATTAGAAGCGCAGATGGCATATCTCGGGCTTGTAAGGAAAATCCGAGCGGGCCGACTGGGAATGGTGCCCACATCTGAAGTGCCGCTGACGAACCTCGTGCGGGAGAGCATCCTCGCCGAAGCGGAGCTGCCCTATCGCTTCACCGCGCTGACGCCGTGCTTCCGCGCGGAGGCGGGCGCCGCGGGCCGGGACACGCGCGGCATGATCCGCCAGCACCAGTTCTACAAGGTCGAGATGGTCTCGATCGCCACGCCGGACCAGTCGCCCGCCGAGCACGAGCGCATGACGGCCTGCGCCGAGGAAATCCTGAAGCGCCTCGACCTGCCCTATCGCGTCGTCGCGCTCTGCTCGGGCGACACCGGCTTCGCCTCGCGCAAAACCTACGACATCGAGGTGTGGCTGCCGGGCCAGAACGCCTATCGCGAGATTTCGAGCTGCTCCAACTGCGGCGACTTCCAGGCCCGGCGCATGCAGGCGCGCTTCCGGCCGAAGGAAGGCAAGGACATCCAGTTCGTGCACACGCTGAACGGCTCCGGCCTCGCGGTCGGCCGCTCGCTGATCGCCGTCATCGAGAACTACCAGGATGCGGATGGCGGCATCCGCGTGCCGGACGCGCTCAAGCCCTATATGGGCGGCCTCGACCGCATCTCTCCCCCTCCCACGGGAAGAGGGCTGGGATAGGGGGGTTGCTGGAGTTCATGCCCCGCATCGCCTCATTTGTCATCGCCGCGCCGCTTATTGTCATGGCCGGGCCTGACCCGGTTTTCCAGCGCCGGATCGCCGTCCTCCTCCCCCGCCGGGCGCATTAACCATGCAAGGCTTGCCGGGGCCGCCAATGAAACCGCGCATTTACCAAACCGGCCGTTTTACGGTATTATAATACCGTAAAAACATGTTTTTTGCCAAACGAACCCAATAGGGTTAATCGCGGGGACGACGGAAAAGCGGCTGCGTCCGATTGAACGCACGATGGTCAGCCGGCGGCGGAAAAGCGGCTGCGAACCCTTTCGGCGGCGCTGCCCACGATCGCTTCCACCGCCGAGGCGGCGTCGGCCTCCTGGATTCTTTTCTGAAGGCTCTTCGCGCCCGGAAGCCGCTGCGCCTTGACCACCTCTTCGAGTTGCGCGCGGTCGAGCCTGCCCAGGAAATTGCGCGCCTCCTGCTCGCGGCCATTCAAAAGAGCGGCCTCGATCTGGCATTCGAGCGGGTCGAAGGTGATGTTGTGCAGCATGGGATGCGCGTCGCTCACCTCCTTGGGGCGCGACGCCGTAGCGGGCTGCCGCGCGGACATTGCCGCTGGGAACTCATGGCCGAGCCGGTCGGACAGGCTTTCGAGCGAGGCGCCAAGCTTGCGGGCGAACGCCGGATTGGCGCGTGCTTCCCCGGCGATGACGTCGAAAAGCGCCCGCAATCGCGCAAGCGCCCTGGGCGAAGCGTCTGTCATGCCGCAACCTCTCTTTCGTAGCGAAGAAGGATGGAATCGACCGCTTCCTTGCACAGAGCGCGCACGACGCCGGCGCCGGAACCGTATTTCTCGTCGATGGACAGGGGCTCGCCCCGGTATTCGAAGGCTTCCGCGATGCCATCGTCCTCGGGGATCGCGGTGCGCATGATGGGATGGCCGGCGGCGACGTTGCCGAAGTTCAGGCGCTGGAAGTCGCCGTCGCGCCAGAAATTGACAAGCGAAATGTAGCGCCGCTTCTCCTTCGGGATCGCGAGCACATCCTGCAGCCGGGACTTCTCCTCGATCACCATCGAGATGCGGTCGACGGCGTAGCTTGAGACGAAATCGGGCCGGAAGGGCACCACGACCTTGTGCGCGACCCTCAGCGCCGCGCGGGTCGAGAAGGAAAGGCCGGGCGGGCAATCGAAGATCACCACGTCGAACTCATCGCCGAGGTCGGCCATCATGGACCTGAAGCGGCCGATCACGCCTTGCTCGGCCGCGGGAAGGTCCTGACCCGCCCGCGCCCTGTTGTGCAGGAACGCGTTCTCGATATCCTCCAGATCGAGCGAGCCGGACAGAACCGACAGCTTGCCCGCGGGCGCCTCGATATCGCCGACGTCGTTGAGGATGAAATCGTCCGGCCTGAGCCTCGGCCTGTCGTATTTCTGGTCGAAATAATCGGCGACCGTTTTCTGGTTCCGCCGCGCCCATTCCCACTTCTCGCCGCCCGTCAGGATCATCGACGAGTTGCATTGCGTATCGAGGTCGACCACAAGCACGCGCTGCTCGCCCGTTGCGGCAAAGCCGTGCGCGAGCATGGTCGTGATCGTCGACTTGCCTACGCCGCCCTTGCGGTTCGCGACTGCCAGAAGAATGCCCATAGCGTCCTCACTTCGAGACACACCCCATTGGGCGAATACCGCGATTCGCCCGTTGCGGCCGGCCAATTAGGCCTGGATGAGCGGGCGATTCACAGCTTATGCCCGCGGATGCGCCTTCGAGTAAGCCTGAAACAGGCGCTCGCGGTCAACCGCCGTATAGGTTTGCGTGGTGGAAAGGCTCGCGTGGCCCAGCAATTCCTGTATGACGCGCAGGTCCGCGCCGCGGCTCAAGAGATGGGTCGCGAAGGAATGGCGAAGCGCGTGCGGCGTTGCGGTTTCGGGCAGTCCGAGGTTGTTTCGGAGCCGCGCGATGAGAAGCTGCACGATGCGCGGATTGAGCCTGCCGCCCTTGACGCCCACGAAAAGCGGGCCGTCCGGTTCAAGCGGGTGCGGGCATTTTTCGAGATAGGCCGAAACGGCGGATTGCGCGGCGGGCAGCACCGGCGCCAGGCGCTCGCGCCCGCCCTTGCCCTCGATGCGGAGCACATCGCGGGGCGGCAGCGGCGCGTCCTTGCGGTTCAGGTTGAGGGCCTCCGAGATCCGCAACCCCGATCCGTAAAGAAGGAGCATGACGGCCTCATTGCGCGGCCCCGTCCAAGGGTAGGCGGAAAGCTCGCCGTCGATGGCGGCCTCGCCGACAACGTCCTTGGCCTTGCCCTCGGTGAGCGGCTTCGGCAGGCGCGGCGGCAGCTTCGGCAAGGCGACGGCGAGCACGGCGCGATTTTGCAGCGCGCCGATGCGTTCGAGGTAGCGGAACCAGGAGCGAAGCGCCGACAGCGTGCGCGCGAGAGAGCGGCTGCCGGTCCCATCGTCGCGGCGGGACGCCATGAAGGCGCGGAAATCCTGCGGCGCGACCGCATTGAGGCGCGCGAGCGTCACCGGGGTCTTGGACGAGGCGAGGAAGGAGAGGAACTGCCGCGCGTCGCGCTCATAGGCTTCGAGCGTGTTGCCCGCATAGCGCCGCTCCGCGCCAAGATAGGAGAGCCAGCCGGCAACGGCGTCGCGCACATCTTTCGAAGCGCACAACCCCTCACCCTGTCCCTCTCCCACGCAAGCTCGCCTTGGCGAGCTTGCTACTCCAGAGCTTCCGCATTCGCTAGCGAATGCGGATTCTCGCCTTGGCGAGCTTGCTACTCCAGAGCTTCCGCATTCGCTAGCGAATGCGGATTCTCGCCTTGGCGAGCTTGCTACTCCAGAGCTTCCGCATTCGCTAGCGAATGCGGATTGGAGAGGGGACGCCGTTGCAACGGGCGCGGCCAGACTCCCTCTCCCTGAGGGAGAGGGCTGGGGTGAGGGGTTGTGCCCCTCATTTTCTGGCGCGCCGTTCAGCATGCTTCCTACAAAATGCTCTGACCCGTCTTCTTCCAATCGGCCACGAAGGTCGCGAGGCCCTTGTCGGTCAGCGGGTGGTTGACGAGTTGTTTCAAGATTTGCGGCGGGATGGTCGCCACATCGGCGCCGGCGAGCGCAGCTTCGGTGACGTGGCGCGGGTGGCGCAGCGAGGCCGCGAGAATTTCCGTCCCGAAATCGGGGTAGTTGTCGTAGATCGCGCGGATGTTGCGAATAAGCTCCATGCCGTCCTCGCCCACATCGTCGATCCTGCCGACGAAGGGCGACACGAAGCTCGCGCCGGCCTTCGCCGCGAGCAGCGCCTGGTTCGCGGAAAAGCACAGCGTCACATTCACCATGATGCCGGATTGCGAGAGCGTCTTGCAGGCCTTGAGGCCGTCCCAGGTGAGCGGAACCTTCACGGTGACGTTCTCCGCGATCTCCGCGAGCTTGCGCCCCTCGGCGATCATGGTCTCGGCGTCGAGCGCGGCGACTTCGGCGCTGACCGGCCCGTCCACGATGGCGCAGATCTCCTTGATGGCGTCGAGGAAGTTGCGGCCGGCCTTGGCGACAAGCGACGGATTCGTGGTCACGCCGTCGAGCAGGCCTTTTTCGGCGAGGTCGCGGATCTCGTTCACGTCGGCTGTGTCGACGAAGAATTTCATGGAAGCCTCCTTTTGCGAGGCGCGCCTGCGAAAGCGCGCAGATTAGCGTTGCGTCGGTTTACAATTCTTAAACAGCTTTGCGAAAAAGCCGAATCCCTACGGCTGCCCGCCGCGGGGAGAACCCCTGAGCGAGCGTCGCGGGTTCGCTTCCGCGCGCGCCGAGCCATGCTATTCGCTCATCGCGCGAAGGGGGCAAGCTCCGGCATGTGGCCGGCGCTTCCTGTTTTTCGGATCAGACGAGCGGCGAAGGCGGCTCGCGACCGGCCAGCACGGCGTCGATATTGTCGAGCGCCGCGAACCCCATTTCGTTGCGTGCCTCGATCGCCGAGGTGCCCATATGCGGCAACAGGAATGCGTTTTCCAGCCCGTAATAGCCGGGATGGATGTTCGGCTCGCCCTTATAGACGTTGAGCCCGGCATAGCTCACCTGCCCCGATTTCAGCGCCGCGATCAGGTCGCCGTCGTCGATGAGGTCGCCGCGCGCGGTGTTCACCACGATGGCGCCGCGAGGCAGCCTGGCGAGCGCCGCCGCGTCGATGCTCCCGCGCGTCTCGGGCGTCGACGGCGCGTTGATCGACAGCACATCGCTTGACGAGAGCAGGCTTTCGAGCGTGTCGTGGTAGACGGCGCCCTGCTCCTCGTCCGGACCCAATCGCCGCCGGTTGTGATAGTGCACAGCCATGTCGAAGGCGCGGGCGCGCTTGGCGACGGCGCGGCCGATTTTGCCCATGCCGAGGATGCCGAGCCGTTTGCCGTCGAGCCGCTGTCCGATGAGCTGCATGGGCTGCCAGCCGCCCCAAAGCCTCGCGTGCAGGAGCCGTTCGCCCTCGGGCGCGCGCCGGGCCGAGCCGAGGATGAGCAGCATCGCGATTTCGGCGGTGGCGACGGTGACGGCGTCCGGCGTGTTCGCCACGCGGATGCCGCGCGCGCGGGCGGCGGCGAGGTCGATGTGGTCGAAGCCGACGGAATAGGTGGCGATGACGCGCAAGGCCGCCGGCAGCCGCCCGATGACTTCGGCGTCGAACTTCTCCGTGAGCGTGATCAGCGCGGCGTCCTTGCCCTGGCAGCGCGCCACAAGCTCGTCCGCGCGCATGATGCGGTCGCTTTCATTGAGGTCCAGGTCGTAGTCGCGGCGCGCGCGCTCTATGACGGCGGGGCTCAGCACGCGCGTCATCAGGAGTTTCGGCTTCGTCACTTCGTTCGCCTCCGGCACGTTTTTCACAGTGCATCGCGCGGACGCTGCTTTGGCAAGACGAAACTCAGCTCCACCGGACGCTTACGGCGACGCGGCCCGCCGGCGGGCATAAAAAAGGGACGGCTTGGTGAGGGCCGCCCCCGTATCGATGCTTCATGTAACCTTGGAGGGCGTCATACAACGCAGCCGGGGATCGCTCCGCGGCCGCGATGTCATGAACCTATTTGATGCCGGCGATGAGCTTCGCCCCGTGAAGCGCCGTACTGACATGCGGATGGACCTTCTCCCAGACAGAAGACGCCAACACTCCTTTGTCTGCGATCGAGTAACCGACAACCACTCCGATCACAATGCCGGAGAAAAACTGACCGATGATCAGCGAAACGATCAGGGCGAGACCGAGCCCACCCAGCAAGTAATGTTCTTTTTCCATGTTGCACCTCCAAAGCGCGGCGCCACGGCGAAGACCGCGGCCACCAGCCACGCCAGGCCCCATTTTAAGCGATTCGTCCGTTTTACGCGTTCTCCACGATTTCCGCTTTAAAACGATTAAGAAACCGTTGATCCGGCTGCAAATTTAGATGCCGGCCGTCGCCGATTCGAGCCAGGCGAGGTCCGCGGGCTTGAGGAGAGGCGAAAGCTCGCGCCGCACGCGGGCGTGATAGGCGTCGAGCCAATCGCGTTCGGCGGCGCTGAGAAGCGAAGGCTCGACGAGGCGCCTGTCGAAGGGGGCGAGCGTCAGCGTCTCGAAGCCCATCATCTCGGTCTCGCCGCCTTCGATGGGCGCGGCGCCGGTCACCGCCAACAGGTTTTCCAGCCTGATCCCGTAATGGCCTTCGCGGTAATAGCCGGGCTCGTTCGAGACGATCATGCCGGGCTCCAGCGCCGCCGTGCCGTTGCGCGAGATGGAGGGCGGCGCTTCATGCACCGACAGGAAGCTGCCGACGCCGTGCCCGGTGCCGTGGCCGTAATCGAGGCCCGCATCCCAAAGCGCGCGCCGTGCAAACGCGTCGATATCCACGCCGCGCGTGTCCTTGGGAAAGCGGGCCGTGGCGATGGCGATGTGCCCCTTCAGCACCAGCGTATAATGCCGGCGCATCTCCGGCGCGGGCTCGCCGATGGCGACGGTGCGCGTGACATCGGTCGTGCCGTCGCGATACTGGCCGCCGGAATCGATCAGATAGAGCGTCCCCGGCTCTAGCCGCTTGTTGGTCTCGGGCGTGGCGCGGTAATGTACGATGGCGCCGTTCGAGCCCGCGCCGGAGATCGTGTCGAAGCTCAGGTCTTCGAGCGCGCCCGTGTCCCGCCGGAACGCCTCAAGGCGGTCGGACGCCGCGATTTCGTCGAGCGCGCCGGATGGCGCTTGGGCGACGAGCCAGGCGAGGAACCGGGCGAGCGCCGCTCCGTCGCGGACATGGGCCTTTCGAGCGCCTTGAAGCTCGACCGCGTTCTTGCGCGCTTTCATGGCGGCGCAAGGATCGGCGGTCTCGACGAGTTCCGCGCCGCTCGCCTTCAAAATCTCCGCGATTTCGAGCGTGGTGTGCGCCGGATCGGCGAGGATTTTGGCCCCCTTCTCCATCAGGCCGGGAAGCGCCGCCGCCAGCGAGGCAAGATCGTGCAGCGCGGCGAGAGGCTCCAGCAGCGCGCGATTTTCGTGCGTGACATGCCCCGGATGCGTGAACAGCGCCGGCTTGCCGGACCGGGGGACATAGGCGCGCACGAGCGGAATGGGCGTGTGAAGCACGTCGCGCCCGCGAATGTTGAGGAGCCAGCACACGGCGTCCGGCGCGTTCACAAAAAGGCCGTCCGCTTTTTTCTCCTCGATGGCCTTCTGCACGCGCGCGAGCTTGGAGGCCGCGCTCTCGCCGGCGTAGTCCTCGCCGTGCGGTTCGATCGGCGCGTGATGCGCGGCGGGGCGATCCTGCCAGAGGCCGTCGACCGGATTGCGCGCGGCGGGCCGAAGCTCCAGCCCCGCCTTCGCGGTCTCCTTCTCAAGCGCCTTGAACCCGGCCAGCGTATGCAGCGCCGGGTCATAGCCGATGACGGCGCCTTCGGGCGCGTTGGCGGCGAGCCAGGAACCGACCTTCACCTTCGGCGTGAGTTCGACGCTGTACAGCGCCGCATCCGTCTGCGCCTTGGCCTGAAGCGTGTAGCGGCTGTCCACGATGAGCGCCGCCTTGTCTTCCAGGATCGCGGCGCAGCCTGCCGAGCCGGTGAAGCCCGTAAGCCATGAAAGCCTGTCCCAATGGGGTGGAACCTCCTCGTTCTGGAAGGCGTCGCCCTTCGGGACGATGAAGCCGCAAAGACCAAGGGATTTGATCGAGACTTTGAGCGCCGCGAGGCGTTGAGCCGCGCGTTGGGCGGGTTCCTGCATGATGCGCAAGTTTCCTGAATGGTTCAGAGGTCATTCTGATGCGGCGACGGCAAACCCGCAATCGGCGATTGTCGCCCCCGAGGCCGGGCACGCAATTTTAATATATTTTTGAGACACTTTATCGTCTTTCTTAATTCACAGGACTGTTGGCTTACACATGAAAATATCGTTTGCCTGCAACCAGTGGCCTTGCTAGCGTCAGTTGAGCGAAGCGCCAGTTACAACAGAAGTACAAGTGATCTTCAACTTCGCGACGAAGGCCGTTGTTCTAATCGGTTGCCTCTATTGACATTGGATCGTGATATGAAGCTGCGGGGAAGTCTTTTTGCTTGCGCTTTTCTTTTGCTCAACGGATTTTCCGTTGCTCATGCCGAGTTCATCGGAGATGAGACAAAATGTTCCGAGGTCGCCGCCCTGATGGAGCGCCAGCCGCCGGATAAGGAGCAACAGCAGGAAGCGCTAAACTATATCGTCACAAGCATGCGTGCGCTCGACCGCGCCTACGCGCTGAAAGGCAAGGCCGAGATCCTGGCGAAAATGACGGATGAAGGCCAGAACAGCATCGCGCTCCTGGCGGCGAGTCGCTGCAAAAGCCATGGCGATCTGCCTGTCGAAGACGTTGCCGTCGACACCTATCAAGGCGTTCGCGCCATTCAGGGCAGCCTTGGCCTCAACGAGAAGCCCAAGCCGAAGCCGTCGGCGGCGCCACGCGCCGCGCGCCGGAAAAGCGTCCCCCCTGTTCCGCGCCGTGTGGCGAATCGGAGCGTCGCGGCCCCACGCAATGCGGACGCTCTTCGATAGAGCCGAGGCAGCGGCGGGACGGAAACAGCCGCGAGGCAGGGGAGAACGTTGGGCTACGCGTCGCGCTTGAGCGTGAGCGTCGCCCACCCTTCGAGGTCGCTCCGCCGGACGAGCCGAAAGCCCGTCGCCCTGTAGCGAGCTAAAACCTCGCGCGCCTGCCCGGAGAGCAGCCCGGACAAAATCAGCGCGCCGCCGAGCCGCGTCAGCGTCCGCAGGCGCGGCGCAAGCTTCAGCAGGGGCTTCGCGAGGATGTTCGCCATCACGAGATCGAAGGGCGCCGCCCGATAGGCGGAAGCGGGTTTCAGACCGTCGCCGATGAAGAAGCGGACGCAAGCCGCCCCGTTCTTCCGGCAATTCTCCCGGGCGACCTCGATGGCGATGGGGTCGAGATCCGCCGCCGCGATGCGCGCCCGATGGGAGAGCGCTTTTGCGGCGGCTATCGCGAGCACGCCTGAGCCCGTGCCGAGATCGAGCACGGTTCTTGCGGGGGCGGTAAGCCGGCCGATCGCGGCGAGGCAGCCCTTCGTCGTCCCATGATGGGCGGTTCCGAAGGCGCGGCCCGCGTCGATTTCGATGGCCCAAATGGATGCAATTTCCCCGCGGTCGTGGCTGCCGTGAACGAGGAAGCGGCCCGCGCGCACGGGCGGCAGAGCCTTTTGCGTCTCGCTCACCCAGTCGGCGTCGGGGATGGCCTCCGCCGCACAGGACAGGACCGCCACGCCCAGCGGCTCGAACAGGCCATCGGCGCCGTCCTTGGCCAGCACGCCGCAATCATAGACTTCGAGGAACCAGCGGTCGCCATCCTCGCGCAAGACGAGGGGAAGGTCGTCAAGGCCAGGCGTCTCGCCAAGAAGGGCGCCCGCCTTCGCGGCGTCCTCCTCCGAGCGAAATCCAAGGACGGTCTTGAAAGAGGCCATTCGTTACGCCTAGGTAGAGTTTCCCAATTAAGCCAACGGATGGCCTTCGTTCGTCATCCCGGAAAGGCGAAGCCTTATCCGGGACCGTAACAAACCGCGGCGCACATTTTTTTGCGATCCCGGCTCGCGCTTCGCTTGGCCGGGATGACGATGGGTGTCGATAACCGGGATGACGAAGCGTGTCGATGGCTGGGATGACGGATGCGCTGGGCTAATCGGCGGAGCCTAGGAGTCGGGCGCCAATTGCCACTGATGGAGCAGGTGCTCGCGCGCGTCTTCGAGGTCGCGGATGCGTGGCGCGCCGGCCTCATCCACCACGAGCAGGCCAAGCTTGCGCAAGTGGACGCAACCATCCTCGACGTTGAAGTCGCACAGCACATGGAACTCGTCCTGCAGGAATTTCTCCGCCTCCAGCTTCACCTCCTCCAGGCCGCGATGGCCATAGCGGAGCAAGAGAGCATAGGTGAGCACTGCCTCCTTGATGTCTTCCTCCTCGGCGTCGTCCGCCAGCGTGTCGAGCACGCTCTGGTTGCTCGCGATATTGTGGAAGTAGAGGCTTTTGGCGAGCTTGGCCATATAGCGCGTGCGCGTGTTGAAGAAGCTGGTGACAGTGCGGATGATGGCCCCGATCGCGCCCGCCACCGTGAAGACGACGAAGAAAATGCTGATCGCGAAGGCCGCGACGAACTTCAGGCCGGCGGTGACGATCGCGAAAACCGTGCTGCCGCCGGAGCCGATCCAAAGCCAGAGCCGGTCGAACAGGTTGAATTTGATTTTCGCGTTCGGGAACAGGATTTCCAGTTCGCTTCTGGGGATGCGGCGGAAAATCTTGAGATGCAGGGTGTCTTCGGACACGCCTTCGAGCATCTGCTGGCTTCTTGCGCGACGGACCTTTTTTTCCGCCTTTTTCCGGGTCATTCCGCGGGCCACCTGTTCCTCGATGCGCGCCTCGATGGGCTTGAGTTTGAGCCCGAGGAAAAGCCGCCGGTAGGCGTCCGCTTCGACGGGCCGCTCGAAGAGCCAGAGGGTCTTCCACGACGTCACGGAGATCCTGTCCTTGATCGCGCCCCGGTAATAGAGAAGGTGGAAGTCGTACTCTTCGAGGTCGACCTCGGCGGAGAAGCCCGCCGGCGTCTCTTCGTCGAGCAGCTTTTGCAGCGTGGCCGGGTCGACTTCGATGTAATTCGCGCTCACCACCAGATCGATGACCTGAGCTTTCAAGGTTTCCAGCTTCGCCCGCCGCTCGGATGCGGAAAGGGCTGTCAGGTTGATCGTTTCGTCGTCGGGATTGAAAGCATCGTAAGCGGCAACGACCGCGTCGAGCGAGCGAGCCGTCTCCCATTGGCGCAGCGCGCACATATAGCGCACCACCTGTTCGGCAAGCTCCCGCTGTTGCGGCTCGAAAAGCTTTTCGAGAGCACGCTCAACGATATCGTCACGGTCCACCTGGATGTACTTCTCCGCCGCAATGGATGCTATCGGCTGGGGAGTGTCGACGCCGGTTTCGGTTTCGTGCTGAGCGGGAATAGCTGCAATACGACCCGCCGCCGCCTGCCCATTCATGCGCGCCCCTCCAACTCAAACATCGGATCGGATGTAACCGTTTTCTCTGACGCGGGCAACAAACTCATGACAGCTCCGTCAACGGCGGGACCGGTCCAATGCCCGGCCTCATCGATCCGCGAAACTTGGCTTGCGGCATTTTGGCGGACTTCGGATTTCCGCCAAGCGAACGGCCAGGCCGCCGGCGGAGATTGTAATTGGGATGACGTTTCGCGTCTGGCCGCTCTTTTGCCGTATGCCCCACAATATCGGCCAATCGCGGCCAAATGGGTTATTCTCGTCACCTCGCTCGACGCAAAAGCCTTCCCGGCAACAAAAGTCGGAGAGCTTTACCGCGCCCGCTGGCGCATCGAGATGGCGTTCAAGCGCCTGAAAAGCTTGATCGGTCTGTCAGCCCCGCCAAGCGAAGACCCCCAAATCGCCAAGACCTGGATTTTGGCTCACCTTCTGTTGGTTCTTCTGCACGAGCCGCACACAGGCGCGCCCGAGATCTCTCCCCGCTTGGCGGCATAACAGCGCCTTCTCTTTGGCGTCTGACATGCCTTACCGCAAAGGCGCTGCTTGCGGCGATCATCCCCTCGCCGATGCCCCAGCCTTCCGTAATCGCAAAGCTGAGACGCCACATCCTCGAACCGCCGAGGAAACGGCGGTATCGAACGATCCCAGGCTTAAGCGCGTATGGGGCTTGACCCGGCCATGACAGTGGCTGGCGTTTCGGCGCTGCAACCGCCGTTTTCAGGTTCAACCGGATTCGGTATCATCCCTCAAGCCTTTTTCGGATCGCGAGCAATTCTTCCCGGCGCTCTTCGGTCGGTTTGGGGTAAGCCATATCGAGCCCCTTGAACGTATCGAGTACGATCTGGGATACGATCAGCCGGGCGTTCTCTTTGCCGTCGGCGGGAACGGCGTACCAGGGGGAGTCGCTCGTGCTTGTCGCGCCGAGGCATTCCGCGTAAGCCTTCATGTAGCGCTTCCAGAACTTCCGCTCCTGGCTGTCCGCAATGCTGAATTTCCAGTTCTTATCGGGCTCGTCGATACGCGCCAGAAAGCGCTTCCGCTGCTCCTCTTCCGAGAGGTGGAGGAAGATCTTCACGATGCGCGTTCCGTTGGCGTGCAGGTGTTTCTCCAAATCCAGGATGGAACGATAGCGGCGGCGCCAGACCTTCTTGCCGTCGCGCGGAGCGTCCGGCATCCCCTCATTATGCAGAATTTCGGGATGAACCCGGACAATCAGCACTTCCTCGTAATAGGAACGGTTGAAGATGCCGATCCGCCCCCGTTCGGGCAGATTGCGCGTGGTGCGCCAGAGAAAATCGTGCTCCAGTTCGGTGGCGGTGGGATGCTTGAAACTGAACACCTGGCACCCTTGGGGATTGACCCCGGACATTACATGCCTGATGGCGCCGTCTTTTCCCGCCGCGTCCATCCCCTGAAAGATCAAGAGGAGGGCATAGCGATTGGAAGCGTAGTGAAGCTTCTGCATCGCGCTCAGTTGAACGACGTGCTTTTGCAGAAGGCGCTCGTATTGCTCTTTCGACTTGTACAGGGGATCGATCGACGTTGGCCACTTTTCGAGGTCGACCTCGTCCCCCTCCCGCACGCGAAAGTCCTTCGTCCGTATTTTCATCGCCTTCTTCCTTCCCGGCTCATTCGGCGATCCGCGGCGTGGGGCCGGACCGTATGGCGGATCTGGCTTTAGGGCGACGGCTGGCTTTGGTTTTAGGCGCGAGCTTGGTCAGATGGCCCGCCACGGACAGCTTCAGATACATCAGCGTCTGGATATGCGCGCGGTCGAGGTCAAAGACGCGCTCGCCAAGATAAAATAGCCCAAATGCGGATACCACCCCCGTGACGCCCAGCACGGTCGCGATGCCCAGCACAAGGCGCATGTTCCAGGCTTCGGGCTTGGCCTTGTAATGAACGTTGTCATAAGCGATGGACAGGATGGCGCCGTCATTGAGCGTTACGGGATAAAAGTCGACGACGAGGATCGGCAGCGAGATGGCGTCTCTCTTTCGCTCTTCCGGGTGCGCGAGCGGGGCAAGATCCATGGCGATTTGCTGCCGGATTACCCGCCATTTCAATCATGCGCGGAGCGGCCGTGCGAGGCTAGGCTCGGAAACTACCCAGCCTTTCAATGCCGTGGGGCGTTCTCCCCGCTTTCGAGATCGCAAATGCAGGAATGGCGAAAGCAACAAGAACAATAAGACCAATAAATTCTATTCAATACATGCCCTCTCTGCGTTTAATGGCTCTATAAAACAAATGATTATCGCAATAAAGAACTTTGCACGCTCAATTAATAGATCTGGAACGCTGAGTATTTTCCGATTCTAGACGCTTGATCTTTTCCGTGCGCAGATGGCTCTCATCTCATGTCATATTAGGAGTCCACATCATGATGCGCACGCTGACATTTGCAGCTGCTCTTGCCGCGGTAGTCGCGCTCCCGGCAATTGCCGAGGACGTCAAATCTCCCTCCGCAACAACCGTGGAGGCCGGTACGTTGCTTACCGAGCAAACGTTGCTTACCGAGCAAGAAGCCAAGGCCTGGGTTGGCAAGCCCGTCTTTAGCAGCGACGGCAAGAATCTTGGCGAGGTCGCGGCAATCCTGCGAAGCGCCGACAACAAGATCGCCGAATTGCGCGCCGGTATCGGCGGCTTCTTGGGTATCGGCGAGCATGAAATCTCTATTCCGGCGTCGCAGTTCGCCCTGCGCGGCGACCGCATTGCGCTCGACCTGACGGCGGCGGCTGCAAAGGCGCTTCCGAAGGTTGTGAAGTAAGCATCGAAAGTCGCGAGGCGCGGGCTCCCGGCCTGCCCCTTACGACGTTGAAGACACGCGTTGTTTGCCTCGGGCCGTTCGCTTTCCATGAACGGCGGCGGGGAAGTCGCGTCAGGGCTGTTGTTGTTAGGAGGAAGACATCATGGACAAAGACCGCATCCTCGGATCGCTGAAGAAAATCAAAGGCTCCGTCAAGGTGGCGTTTGGCAAGGCGATTGGCGACGCCAAGCTTGAGTCGGAGGGCAGGGCCGACAAAGCGGCAGGCGGGATTCAGAACGTCGCCGGCGGCGTCAAAGACACCCTCAGAGGAAAATAAGCGCCGCTTGCCCGATGCTTCGCCGCCTCGCCGGGGGGCGCCCCGCGGGAACTCCTGACACGTTTTCCGCGAGCGCTTCCAGGATTTCCCGCGGATAAGAGTACGGCCGACTTATTGACTCTCGAACAGCTTATCGAAGGCAAGTTCGCGCGGAAACGTGCGGCAAAGTGAGTACGAACTTGCCTCCGGCTGTACTGGAAAAGCCGGTTCATAAAGGAGGCAGCCGAACTTACGTTTTGGTTGATAACCATCAAATCCGAAACGCCTGCTCCTGGGTTATTCTGAAAAGCATCGAGGAACGCCATGAAACCAACCCGCACCTGGATCGTGATCGCCGACGGGTCCCGCGCCCATATCCTCCTCAATGAAGGACCCGATAAGGGGCTGAGCTTTGTACCGGGCAGCGATTTTCGGCACGCAACGCCGCCAAATCGAGAGATTTATACCGAACGCCAGGGGCGAACCCATGAATTGGTAGGCGTTTCGCGTTCATCGGTGGTGCGCAACGATGCGCACGCCCAGCAAAAAGACCAATTCGTCCAAACGCTGATCGCCTTTTTAAAAGAAAAGCACTCCGCGAAAGACTTCGATCGCTGGGTTCTCGTGGCGCCTCCCGAAATCCTCAGCGATTTTCGCCAGCATCTGGACGCTACGCTCAAGGATGCGCTGGCGGGCGAATTGGAGAAGGATTTGACGAAGATCCCAAGCGATAAGATCGTAGATCACTTGCACGGCGTTTTGCCGATTTGATCCGCGAACGTCCTCTGTGAGTATTTTCCGATTCTGGCAGCTCCGCATGATTTATCGTTAATCTTGAGTTAACATAACGATGTGGGGTCATTATGCGTAATATCTCAAGCGAGCGCTTCATCGCGACCAGCGTGATGGTGGCATTTGAAGATGGGTGCGTGTCTTTCCGCATCCCGCGCGGAGCGACGCTCGCGGATGTCTCGGAAAACCTGGATAAAATCGGCAAACAGCGCAAAGGTCAGCCGCTTTCGATCGCTGTGCGCTTCAGAACGCCGAAAGGCAGCGGCCGGGCCCGTGCAGGCCGCGCCGGCGGACTAAGTCTGTGACGAGCTGAGCGCGGCGGAAGGCAGCGCTCGGCCTTCGGGCCGGCAGGACGCGGAAACCTTGCCGACGGCGGCGAACTGCACGCGCCAAGCGGCGTTGTCTCTTCGAAGGTGGGCCATTGCCTCCCTTTTACTTGGCAAGCGCCGCCTCAGATACAGGGCGAGCGCCATCTGGAAGAAGCGTGCTCGCAGCAAGGGCGGTTCATGCACAAAATCTAAGCCAGACGGCGATATGCGGGCCTTGAATAACTGTAACCAGTTGAGGACATGCGATGACGACTCTTGATCCAGCCTACGACGACGTCCAACACGCCGTAAAGGACGCCCTGCGCGCCCACTGGCGGCTCTTCCTTTTCGAAGGCGTCCTTCTCGTTATCCTTGGCGTCCTCGCTATCCTCGCGCCAGTGGCCGCCACCATCGCGACCGACATCCTGATTGGCTGGCTGCTTCTGATCGCGGGACTATGCGGTATCTTTGCTGTGTTCGCGGCGCGGAATATTGCAAGCTTTCTGTGGAGCCTCATCCCAGGGGTTCTTTCGACCGCGGTTGGCGCCATGCTCCTATTGAAACCCATCGAGGGCGCGGTTTCGCTCACGGTACTGCTGACCGCCTTCTTCATAACCGAGGGCGTGTTTCAGACCGTCGCGTCGATTGCCTACCGGAACGCCATGGGGCGCTCTTGGGGTTGGGTTCTGGCGAGCGGCATCGCCGATCTGATCTTGGCCGCGATCATCATTATGGGCTGGCCCGTCAGCGCTGTATGGGTGCTTGGCCTTCTTGTCGGCGTAAACCTGATCACATCGGGTTGGGCGATCGTGATGGCGGCGCTTGCCGGGCGCAATGCTCCACAGGCCCAAAAAGAGGCTGCGGTCTAATATAGCGTGGATTGCCGTCCTTCGACCCGGCCATCCAGCAACGCATTGAAAACACGCATTTTCCTTCATAGGCTCAACCGCCGGATTTAGGCTGAAAGATCCCGGATACAGCGCAAGCGCCGTTCCGGGATGACGATGTTGAAAACTCGCCGGAATTAAACCGGACAGCCGCGATGCGCGTGCGCCATCGGCCACGAGGCGCCGCGCGGAGCGCAAGCTTATCCGATAAGGTTACTTGTGACCATGCAATAGAGCATCGGCACGGAAAGCACAAAGTTGGTGCGCGAGGCCAACATAGCGACCCGCGCGGACTTGGCCTTGACGGCGTCTTCGGATGGGACGATTCCCAGCGCGCGCTTTTGGTTAGGCCAGATGATAAACCAGACATTGGCGGCCATAATGAGCCCGAGCCACATCCCGGTTCCGATCGTGCGACTGGGGGCGTCCAGCGTCAAAGCCGGAAGCAGATAATGGTGCAGGTGGGCGACGATAACCCCCGTGACAACGGTGGCGAGAGCGGACCATCTGAACCAGAACAAGGCTTCGGGCGCGATATATTTGCTGACCGCGGGTTTCAACTCGGCGGGCACTTTGGGCATTGTCGGGATTTGCACCAGGTTGAAATAATAGAGAAGCCCGATCCAGGCGATGCCGGAGAGGACGTGCAGCCAGGTGAAAAAGGGCGGCCAGTATTGCGTTTCGAAAGCGGTGGAGCGATGGAAGGCGAAGATGGCAAGAAGCGCCAGAACAGCGCCCAGCGTCAATGCGCTGTACATTTTTTCGAGAATTTTGATCAAAGCCGATCCTCCGATGGGTGCTGAATAGGCCTATCCTGAAACGTCATTATAGTCCCCGCCGGTGAATATCTTGATGACCGTTGCGGCGGAGTTCATCAAAAGCTCGCGAATGAAGCAGGCCGCATAAAGACTTCCCAGCGCTGGATCAGCCACAATGGGAGGCTTGACCGGTTTCGTTATAGAGCCTCATTGAAGGTTTCGATATGGGTCTTGAGTAGTTCGGTTCGAGGTTTTGAACGATCCCGGATTGGACGCAAGAAGCGCCCTTCCGGGATGACGATGCTGGAAACGTTTTCAGGCGCCGCATAAGCTCAACCGCCGGATCTGGCATAGATCGGCTCCCCTGCCGGAGCGCCTCAACTGCTGGATTTCGCCCTCTGCGCCGCGCCGCCGACCATCTCCGTAAGCTCTTTCGCCTGGAGAGCATAGGCATGCATTTGCAACTGGGCATCGGCGCCGCCCGTGCCCGCTTTAGAACCGGTCTTCGTCTCGATATAGTCATAGAAGGCCGGATCGGCGGTAAGCTCCCAGGTCTTCGCCGCCAACGCTAGAGCGCGCGGCAGCCAGTTCGGATCGCCGGCCAGCACTTCCGCGTAATGCGCCTTGATCGTCGCCGCGCACGGCCCGGACGGCGTCACAACGTAGTCGTACTGCTCGAACTGCCTGATCGTTTCGCGCGCGAAAAAGGCCGCGGCCTTCATCGCGCCCGCGTTGAAGGCTGGCCGGCCGCAGCAAGTGCGACCCAGCGGCGCTTCGACCTCGCAGCCAGAAGCCTCAAGCAGCTTGATGGCGGCGAGGCCAAGCTTTGGCCGGATCGGATAGGCAAGGCACGCGACGAGGAGCCCCACGCGCGGCGGTCTGCTCCCTTGCGATAATCCGTCCGGGTCGACCATGACGCAAAGGCTCCCTCCTCGCCGAAAGACAGCCGCATTACTTGGGAATGACCCAGGGGATCAGATATTGCTGGACCGCAACCAAGCCGCCGAGCATGAGCGTCAGGACGATGCTGTGCCAGAAGGTGCGGGCGAAAACCTCGCCCTCCTTGCCCGCCATTTTCGTGACGGCGACGCCGGTCGCAATATTCTGGGGAGAGATCATCTTGCCCATGACGCCGCCCGAGGAATTGGCCGCCGCGAACAGAACCGGATCGAGATTGAGCTGCCGCGCCGCGACGACTTGGAGATTGCCGAACAGCGCGTTGCCCGACGTATCGCTGCCCGACAGCATGACGGCGACCCAGCCTAGGAAGGGCGATAGCAGCACGAAGAATGCGCCCGTCGAAGCGACGCCCTTGCCGAGCGTATAAGCGAGGCCGGAGTAGTTCATGAGGTAGGCGAGGGAGATGATCAGCATCACCGTAATGATGGCCAGCCAGGATTGGCGGATGGTTTCGCCGATGCAGCCGAAGAACGCGCGGACGGGCAAGCGCACGGCGATGGCGGTGACGATCGCGGCGAGCAGGATGGCCGTTCCCGTTCCGAGCGGCTGGAAGGTCCAGATCGCGTCATAGGGCTTGCCATTATACAGCGTTATGGAAATCGCGCGATGCAAGCCCGGCCATTCGATTTTCTGCTGGGCGACGCCGGCCACCTTATAGGAGGTCCACATGATCACGGTCGCGGACACGATGATCCAGGGGAGCCAGCCTTGCCAGTCCGGCACGACGGATTGGGAGCGGCGGCCTTCCATGGAATTCGCAACCCTGAATTCCGGGTCGTCGGCGGGGGTCCAGATCTGCAGGAAAAGCAACGTGGCGACAAGCGAGCCGAGCGAAGACAGCACGTCGGTCAGCGTGTAATCGATGTAGTTGGAGGCGATAAATTGGGAGGCCGCGAAGCTGCCGCCCGAGACGAGCAGAATCGGCCAGATTGCGCGGATCGAGCGCCAGCCGCCATAAAGCGCCATCACATAGAAGGGCAGGATGAGGGCGATCACGGGCAATTGCCGTCCGATCATCGCGCCAAGCGTCGCCGCGGGAAGGCCGGTCACCGCGCCAAGCACGGTCACCGGAACGCCAAGCGCGCCGAAAGCGACAGGCGCGGTGTTGAAGATCAGCACGAACACCAGAGCTTCGAGCGGCGGGAAGCCGACCAAAATCAAGAGCGAGCTTGTGATCGCGACGGGCGTTCCGAAGCCTGAAACGCCCTCCAGCAAGGCGCCGAAGCAAAAGCCGACCACCACAAGGACGACGCGCCGGTCGTTCGGCAGATAGCTTGCGACCCAGTTCCGGAAAGCGTCGAAACGGCCGGAGCGAACCGCAACATTATACAGCAGCAGTGCGTTCACCACGATCCACATCACCGGCCAGAGCGCGAAGACGGCGCCGTTGGTAACCGCGTTGAGAGCCAGATTTGGCGGCATCTTCCATAAATAGATTGCTATCGCCAGAGCCACCGCGAGCCCCGCGCCCGCCGCCAGCCAAGCCGGCAGGCGCAGCAGGCCGAGACACACAAGCACCGTCGCAATCGGCGAGATCGCCACCACAAAGGACAACCCCAAACTATCCGCCACCGGCGTCAACAGCTGACTGAACATCGCATACCCCGTTCGTTCGCCTCACCCAGGTTTTTTTGCGCGGCCTTGCAACCGCCCGCGGAGCTCTTTTCGTCTCTCCACGGCAGAATCGAATTCCGCCCGCCCTCCCAATCGAGGCCGCCGTCGCCGGCCGCCTTCAGGCTTATTGGTAAGATGTTGGCGTCTCTTGATAATATTGGTAATATGGGCTTACCAAAATCGTCAACTGGAATAATGATGTTGCCGAATAGACATTTGGGCGAATGGCTTGACGCGGGCGCTCCGGTTGGTATGAAATCCGCTCCGTCCCTTCGGGAGCGCCGGGAAATGCGAGAAGCCATACGCACGCCGAAAATTGCGGATACGATAGCCGACCACCTCGAAAAGCTGATCCTGGAAGGCGTTTTGCGTCCCGGCGAACGGCTGGCGGCGGAGCGCGATCTCGCGGAACGTTTCGGCGTCTCGCGGCCGTCTCTGCGCGAGGCGCTCGACGCGCTTGCGCGGCGCGGGCTTGTCGTCACCGGCAAGTCGGGGAATCGCGTTGCGCAATTCTTGTCGCCGCTGATGAAGCCGCTCGCGGCTCTGATGCAGGACCGGCCGCACGTGACCGCAGACTATTTCGAGTTCAGGGGCATCCAGGAAGCCTGCGCGGCGCGATTGGCCGCGCAAAGAGCGACCGGGGTGGACCGTGAGGCCATTCGTCAGTGCGTCGACCGGATGGCCAAGGCGCACGCTCTCGACGATCCCGCGCAGGAAGGCGAAGCGGACGTTCGATCTCCATCTGCTTATTTACGAAGCTTCGCACAATGTCGTGCTGCTGCATATCATGCGCGCGCTGGCGGACCTCTTGCGCAGCAACATATTCTACAGCCGTTCGCACCTCTATTTGCGGGCGGGCGTCCGCGACGAACTCCTGAAACAGCATCTCGCCCTCGCCGAAGCCGTTCTGGCCGGAAACGTCGAGGCCGCCGAGGCGGCCGCCGCCGGCCACATGCGCTTCACGTTCGAGACGGTCGAGGAGATCCGCCAGGATAGGGTGCGTGTCGAGACCTCGCTGCAGAGAATTGGGCGGAACGATTTGCTTGCGCGTTAGAGTTTGGCGGCGCGGCGGCCTGAGCAGACCCCGCCTATTTGCCCGCCGCATCGTCATCCCGGCCAAGCGAAGCGCGAGCCGGGATCGCAAAAAAATCAGCGCTACGATTTATTACGGTCCCGGATAAGCGCCAAGGCGCTTTCCGGGCTGACAAAAGAAGGCCATCGGGGACGGCAAACGAAGGCCTTCCGGGCTGACAAAACAAAGGCCATCCGGGACGACGAACGAAGGACTTCCGGGACGGCAAACAAAGGCCATCCGTTGGCTTAACTGGGAAACTCCGCTTAGCCGTGAAGCTCTTATCTCATCTTTCACCGTGATCTTGTCAGCGAGGAGCGCCAAGTGACAACAGTCTATGATTTTTCCGCCACGTCCCTTTCGGGTGCGACGATTCCTCTGAAGCAATTTCAGGGCAAGGTGCTGTTGATCGTAAACACGGCCAGCAAATGTGGGTTCACGCCACAATATTCAGGGCTGGAAGAGTTATATAAGAACTATGCGGCGCGCGGCTTTGAGGTGCTCGCTTTTCCATGCGATCAGTTTGGCGGCCAGGAACCTGGCGATGCCGAGGAGATCAAGAATTTCTGCTCGCTGACCTACAATGTTACGTTCCCGCTGTTCAGCAAGATAGCTGTCAATGGCAAGGAAGCCCATCCGCTCTTCAGGTTTCTGAAACATGCCAAGCCCGGCATGCTGGGGCTGGAATTGATCAAATGGAACTTCACAAAGTTCCTGGTCGATCGCAATGGCGCCGTTGCCGGACGCTATGCGCCGATGACCAAGCCGGAAGAGCTGCAAACCTACATCGAGGCGCTTCTTTGATCCTGACGCCGGCGCGTCCTTCAGGCGCCGAGCCTCGCCGCGTGCCAGCGCAGATGATCCTCGATGAAGGTCGCGATGAAGAAATAGGAGTGGTCGTAGCCTTCCCGCATCCTCAGCGTGAGCGGGATGGCGGCCCGGTCGCACGCCTCCTTCAGAAGCTCCGGCTTCAGCTGCGCCGTAAGAAAGCCGTCCGCCGCCCCCTGGTCCACGAGCAAGCCGGGTAGCCGCGCGCCATCCTCGATCAGCGCCGTGGCGTCGTACATCCTCCAGGCCTCTCGATCGGGGCCGAGATAGCCCGTAAGCGCCTTTTCGCCCCACGGGCAGCGCGCGGGCGAAGCGATGGGCGCGAAGGCGGAGACCGCCTTGTAGCGGCCCGGATTGCGTAAGCCGATTGTGAGCGCGCCATGACCGCCCATCGAGTGTCCCATGATGCCTTGGCGCGTCATGTCCGCCGGCAGCTCGGCTTCGACAACAGCCGGCAATTCCCGCTCGATGTAGGACCTCATGCGAAAGTTGCGCGACCACGGCTCGACCGTGGCGTCGACATAGAAGCCGGCGCCTTGGCCGAAATCGGTGGCGGGATCGTCGGGGACGCCCTCGCCGCGCGGGCTTGTGTCGGGCGCGATCACCAGGAGGCCAAGCTCGGACGCCACGCGCTGAGCCCCCGCCTTGACGGTGAAATTGTCTTCGGTGCAGGTCAGGCCCGAAAGCCACCACACAACGGGAACGCGGCGGCCAGCCTCGGCCTGAGGCGGCAGATACGCGGAAAACCGCATCGGCGTCCGCGTTTCGTCCGAGTTGCGACGGTAAACGTATTGCGTTCCATTAAAGCAACGCGATTGCGAAACGGCTTCCAAAACGCTCAAAACGATCTCCTCACGCGGTTTAGCAAGCTGCTGACAAAGCTGGAATTCTTGGTTTCATCCTTCGATGGCGCCCCGGAAAGCGCCCTCGCGCCGCAAGTGTCGCGCCGGAAGGGCGGAGCCTTATCCGGGGCCTTCCTCAATACTTCGATTCGAGGTTTTGAAAGATCCCGGATAGGGCGCGAAAGGCGTCCTTCCGGGATGACGGGGGGTGAGCCGCGCTGTTTCCGGGACGACGAGGGGGAGCCGCGCGGCTTCCGGGATGGCAAGGATAACGCCTTCGGCGTCTCCATGGTCCCGGCGTCAAGCCGTGGCGGGCGTACCCGTGGCGATGTGGAATCCGGCGCCGTTGGCGAGCAAGGCGGACAGCGACTCCGTGAACTGCATCTTGATGGATGAGTTGGCGCCGCTGCCGTTCCAGGGGTTGTCGAGGGTCACGACGCCCGTGGCGACGTTGACGCCGGTGACCGCGAACACGTGGTCGCCGACGAGGTTCAATGAGGCGTTCGAGTTATCGGAACTCATGATGACGTTGTTGCCGGAGGCGAGAGCCGCTTGCATTGCCTGCAACAGCGAACTCTGCTGAGCCGCGTTCCTGATGTTGCCTGAGTTGGACACGGCCTGACCGGTAATGGCATTCAGGCCGTTGTCCAGGCCGCCGGCGATGTTGGCGTAGGAATTGACGCCGTCGGTCTGCTCGCGGAACTCGGCGTAAGCCTTTTCGACGATCGCCGACCAGTCATTGGCGTTTCCGGCGCCGCCGCCGTGGTCGAAGGCGTAGGTCGAGCCATCGGCCATGGCCCGGCCGCTGGGCAGCATGGCGAGCTGGTTGTTGACGGTGACGTAGTCGGCCTTGCCGTTCAGCTGGAATTCCACGCTGTAGGTGCCGTTGCCGTTGGATTTCACCATGTTCTGGATGAGCGACGGGTCCTGCTGCGCCGTGTCGGCGAGAGCGGCGAGGAAGTAGCAGTCGCCCGCCTCGCCCTGGTTGACGTCGGCGACCTGGGGCCCTCCGTTCGAAAACAGCGGTTCGTTCACCGTCTGGTAGGTGGCTGTATATCCGGCAAGCGACGGGTTGTCGGTCCCGAGGAACCATTTTCCGATCAGCTCGGTCACCTGAGTTTGGCTCGACGACGCCGTAAGGTTGCCGAGCTTGCTCGCGGCCGTCGAGCCGCCATTGTAGACAGCGTTGGCCGCGTTGCCGAGGACCGCATCGTCGAATATCTGCTGGACATAGGCCGAGGTCTGGATGCCGTTGGCGCCGGATGCGTTGAGGTCTTTCGCGAGCGTCTGGAGGTCGGAGAACTTGGAGGCGTTCATGCCGTTGGTTGCCGCGTCCTCAAGCACCTGGAGCAGGTCCTGATAGGATAACGCGCCATTCGTTTCCAGGCTCTGGGCGTCTTTCATGACCGAGTAGACGGCGGCGGCGGCGGCCTTCTGCGAGGCGGTCATCGCGGAAAGTTGAGCCGAGGTCAGGGCTGAGGCCTGCTGGGCGGTAAGGGACTGGATTTGGGCCGTCGTGACTCCTTTGACGGCCGCGGCCGAAAGCGAGGCGATGTTCGGCGCCACGACTGCGTCGAACTGCGGCACGGACATGGACGAGACGGTCGAAGCGCCGAGCGCCGCGACCTGCCTGGCGCCGAAATATGACAGGTTGAGCGAGGACAGCGCGGATTGCGAAATCCCCGCGACCTGCGCCGTGGTCAGCGCCTGGACCTGCGTCCCGGTCAGCGAGCCGAGCTGCGCGGAACGTCATGGCGTCGAGGGTTGCCATCGAAAGGGTGGAGACGGCGGCTGTCGAAAGGGAGGAGACCTCGGAGGTCGAGAGGGATTTGAGCACGGCGGACGACAGGCCGTTGATCGCGGCGCCGGAGAGCGCGCTGAATTGGCCGCCGGTCATGGCGCCAAGCTGGGCGGAGGACATTTTGCTCAGCGCGGCGGGGCTCAGACCGGCGAGCGCCGCCGTGGAGATGGACGATATCTGGGAATTGGACAGGGCGCCGATCTCGGCGGAGGTCATGGCGTTCAGCTGAGTTGAGGACAAGGCCCCGGCCTGCGCGTTGGACAGCGCTTCGATCTGGGTCGAGCCGAGTCCGGCGATGGCGCTGGCCGAAAGCTTGGCGACGCCGGTTCCGAGCGAGGCGATCTCGTTCGCGTCGAGAGAGCCCGCTTCGGAAGAGGTCAGGCCGGAATAGGCGGCGGTCGAAAGCGCCGCGAACTGGGCGTCCGACAGCGACGGGAACAGCGACGCGCCGAGCGAGCCAACCTGCGTAGCGGTGAGCGCCGCAAGCTGCGGGGTTGAGAGCGCGCCGATTTGCGCGCCCGACATGTTCGTCAGGCCGGCGGTCAGGCTGGGGATCTGGCTGACCGGAATGTCCGCCACGTTGAGCGCCTGCACCTGCGCCTTGGTCATGGCGTTGATCTGCGCCGCCGTGAGGGGCGGCGGCGGGGAACTTGCCGGCTTCGCGGTGGAAAGGCTCGATATGGCGGCCGCGGCTTGCGGCGACACCTTCACCGCCGGGGAGGATTGGGCGACGGGAGCGGACGCGGCCTGCGAGGCAGTCGCGGCTTGGGACGCCTTGAGCAGCGCGACGGCGGGAGTTGAGCTTGCGGCGACCAGGGTATTGCTTATGCCCGGAATAAGGGACATCGCTTTCTCGGCTATACTGCTCTGATTTGCAGTCCTGACGAGATTGGCCCCAGCATATTTCCAGAGTTTAAAGCCGAGCCTGCGCTTTTTACGAGTTGGCAAAATTGGGTCCGAATAATCTACAAAGGGTGAAGTCCCGGAGAAAAATGCGAAAGGGAGAAGGCCGCCGAAGCCGGCGCTGGCGCGCATGGGCTCGCGAATGGGCCGGCAGGCCGGCCCCGGCCTTTGCATTGGGTTAGCGACCCGTCCGGGATGCGAGCCGGCGCACAGTCTTAATAGGCGCGCTGCCGCGTGCGCTTCGAAAGGGCGCCCGGCTCTCCCTCCTATCGCGCGGCTGGCTGGCTTTCTCCCAGCGAGTTGGCGGCCTCAATGATGAAAGCCGCGACCTTTTCCGGCTGCGAAAGCATCGGGAGGTGGCTCGTGGCAAGGGTCAAGGTCTTGGCGCCCATTCTTGCGGCCGTGCTTTTCTCTTGCTCGGGAGAGATTGCGCGATCGTTCTCGGCGATCACAAACCAGTTCGGCTTATCGCGCCAGGCCGCCGTTTTAATGGGCGTCGAAAGGATCGCCCCTTGCGTCGCCCCTTGGGTTGCGAGCACGACGCTTTTCTCCTCGGGCGACAGGTCTTGCGCGAAATCTTCGATGACGCCCTTTTCGGTCAGAAGCAGGTAGCCATCCTCTATCGGTTTGATTTCGCTAAAGGCGGGCGGCGCGGGGAAGTTCCGCGCAAGGCCGGCAAGAGTCTCGCCCGCGTCAGGGGCAAAGGCCGCCACGTATACGAGCCCGGCAACCTTGGGGTTGCTGCCGGCTTCGGTAATGACCGCGCCTCCATAGGAATGGCCGACGAGCAAAACGGGACCATCTTGGGCGTCGATCATGCGATTGGTCGAAGCGACATCGTCCGCGATGGAACTGAGAGGATTCTGGACCGCAACCGCGTGCAGGCCCTTGGCCTGCAAAAGCGGAATGAGCTTGGACCAGCTTGAACCATCGGCCCAGGCGCCGTGGACAAGCACGATGTTTTTTACCGCAGGCATGGTCGCTCCAAGGTGAGAGGGCATTTCAGAGTCTGCTTCGTACCCAACTCTCTTCGAAGCAGTTTTGTTTCGAGCTCTATTGCCGGTCGATGCCGGCCAAGCGCCGAAGCATGATTGGCGACGCTCTCGGCGCCCCGGCGGCGATGACGGCCACCCTTGAAGTGAAGGCTTCGCGAGGCCAGCCTTTACAGGCCGCGCGCCGCGCGATAACAGGGCGTGTCCGGCCGTCCGCATAAAGAGGCCACCCTTCGCCATTCTCTTGCCGTTCATGGAAGGCAGCGAAAGATCCTGGAGATTGGAGCGCAGCCATGAAAGCATTCGCCCCTGAGCATACGCCCCCGCGAGCGTTCAGCATTCGCGGCTGGGAAACGCAGGATGAAAAGGGCGCCGTCTCCTTCCATTACGGCTTCGACAACGGGCTTGCGTTCCGCGAGACCATCGATTTCGGCCGCCCCCTGCCGCCGTCCGGCGATGCGGGCCGCGCGACGTTCGAGGCGGCGCTCGACGCGCTCGGCGTCGCTCTGGGCGTGAGCTACTACAAGGCTTTCGCGCCGAAGTCGATTGAGCTTGGCGAAGCGGCCGGCGCGGAGCAGATCCCATTTTTCCGCAAGCTTTACACGAAAGGCCTCGCCGAATTCGCCTACCGCAACCGGCTTGGCGACCTCGGCTACATCGAATTCAGCGCGACCGGGCATGCTCGCCGGCCTTCGGCGCCTGGACCGGAACACGGGAAGCAGGACGCGGGCAGGATCGCCGTGCTGGTCGGCGGCGGAAAGGATTCGCTCCTGAGCGTCGAGATGCTTCGGGCCAAGCACGATCTCGTCCTCTTCGCCGTCAACCCGAAGAAGCCGATCCTCGAATGCGCGCAAGCGAGCGGCTTGCCCAGCGTCTTCGTTTCCCGCACGCTCGATCCCGCCCTGTTCGAACTCAACGCCAGGGGCGCGCTCAACGGCCATGTGCCCATCACCGCCATTGTCAGCCTGATCGCCGTCGCGGCGTCCTATGTGCACGGCTTTCGGACCATCGTCCTTTCAAACGAGCGCTCCGCCAGCGAAGGCAACGTCATCAGCGGCGGCCAAGAACGTCAACCATCAATACAGCAAGTCCGTCGAGTTCGAGGAAGACTTCGCGGCGTACCTTTCCGCCTATGTGGACCCGGAGCTTAGCTATTTCTCGCTGCTGCGCCCGCTTTCCGAGCTTCACATCGCGCAACTCTTTTCACGGATCTCGCGATACGACGCTTGCTTTACGAGCTGCAACCGCGCCTTCCAGATCAACCCGGCCGCGCCGCCCGCGCGCTGGTGCCGCGATTGCCCGAAATGCCGCTTCAGCTTTCTGATCTTCGCGACCGCGATGGCGCCGGACCGCTTGCGCGCGATCTTCGGGGCGGATTTGCTGGACGAGAGCCGGCAGCTTCCGGGCTATGAAGAGCTGACGGGGCTTTCCGGCCACAAGCCTTGGGAGTGCGTGGGCGAACTCGCCGAAAGCAGCCTTGCGGCGCTTCTCCTCGCCGGCCGGCCGGAATGGGCCGGTCACGCCGTGGTCGAAGCGCTGGCGCCGCGCCTTCGCGCCAAAATGCCGGACATGGAGCGCGTGCGAGAGGAGTTTCTCACGCCGGGCGAGCGCCATCGCCTGCCGGCTCGATTCAAGGACACGATGGATGCCTATCTTCGAGGGAGTTAAGCGCGCGGGGATCTGGGGCTTCGGGCGCGAAGGCCGCGCGGCTTTCGATCATATCCGCGCCCGCTATCCGCATATCGACATCGCCATCCTCAACGACACGCCGTTGCCGGCCGGGCCCGGCGCGCCCGCGATTGCGGGACCCGATGTCGCCAAGGCGCTTGTCGACGGGTCGCTCGACATTGTGGTGAAAAGTCCGGGCGTCAGCCTGTACAGGCCCGAAATAGCCGAAGCCAAGCGGCGCGGCGCGCGCTTCACCTCGGCGACGAACATCTGGTTCGAAGAGAACCGGGGCGCGTTCAAGATCGTCGTCACCGGCACGAAAGGCAAAAGCACGACCTCGCGGCTTTTGGAGCGCCTCCTCCTCGACGCCGGGAAAGAGACGATGCTCGCCGGCAATATCGGCATCCCGGTGTTGGGCGAATCGAAGCCCAAGGATTATGTCATCCTCGAACTCTCCTCCTATCAGATCGCCGACCTCGACTTTGCGCCCAATCTCGCGCTGGTGACGAACCTCTATCCCGAGCATGCGCCCTGGCATCGCGGCGTGGAGAACTATTACAGCGACAAGCTCCGCATTCTCGGCCTTTCGCCGGAAACGCCAGCGATCTGCAATTACTCGAACCGGACGCTTCGGGAGCGCGTGGGCATGCGCGAAAACATCCGCTGGTTCAATGGCGACGACGGTTATCGCGTGCGCGACGGGCAGCTTCTTTTCGATAACGAGCGGATCGATTGCGCCGGCTTCCCGCTCAAGGGCGAGCATAATTTGATCAATCTCGCGGGCGCCTGCGCAGCCGCCGATGCGCTTGGCGTGCGCCAGTACCGGCGCTCCGTCGATCTGAGGTCGTTCAAGCAATTGGACCATCGCTTGCAGGAATTCCGCATTGGCGCCGGCCTGCTTTGCGTCAACGACAGCATCGCAACCGTTCCCGAAGCGACGCTGGCCGCGTTGAAAGCCTACCCCGGCCACGACATCGTCCTGTTTCTCGGCGGCGCGGACAGGGGCCAGGATTACACCGCGCTGATCGGCTTCCTGCCCAAGACCCGCGTGAAGAAAATCATCCTGTTGCCGCCCGTGGGCGAGCGCCTGTTCGCGCAGCTTTCGCAGTCGGAGCATCATCCGCCGGCGCTGTGCGCGGCGAACCTCGACGAAGGCGTCGCCGAAGCGATGCGCGGCGCGCGCGATGGCGACGTGCTGCTGCTCTCCCCCGCCGCGCCCAGCTTCGGCCAGTTCCGCGATTTCGAGGAAAGAGGCCGGGCGTTCATGGACCTTTGCGCCCGCCACGGGACGAAGGCTTGAGCGACGCAGACTCCGCCGATTTGCCCAACGCATCGTCACCACGGCCATCGATCCGCATCGTCATCCCGCCCAACGACGCGCTTCGTCATCCCGGCCAAGCGAAGCGCGAGCCGGGAGCGTAAAAAAATGAGCGCTGCGATTTATTACGGTCCCGGATAACGCCTTCGCCTTTCCGGGACGACGACCGGGCGCGGCATCTCGCGTTTGCGAACTGGCAACCGAGGGCTCAATCGCGTATAACCGGGGCCGGGAACTGGGCATGAAGGCGCGCGCTCGCGCGGGGAGGAGCTTAATATGTCATCGCGTTGGACGCCGGACAGCTGGAGGCAAAAACCTATCGAGCAAGTCCCGGCGTATCCCGACGAGGCGGGACTTGCGGCCGTGGAGAAGGAGCTTGCCACCTTCCCGCCGCTCGTTTTCGCGGGCGAGGCGCGCTGTCTGACGAAAGGTCTGGCCGCGGTCGCGAAGGGCGAGGCCTTCGTTCTGCAAGGCGGCGACTGCGCGGAAAGCTTCTCGGAGCACGGCGCGGATTCCATTCGCGACTTTTTCCGCGTGTTCCTGCAAATGGCCGTGGTGCTGACCTTTGCCGCGAGCCGCCCGGTCGTGAAGATCGGCCGCATCGCGGGCCAGTTCGCAAAACCGCGCTCGACGGCGAACGAGAGGCAGAACGGCGTGGAGCTGCCGAGCTATCGCGGCGACATCATCAACGACATCGCGTTCACGCACGCGTCGCGCACGCCCGATCCGCAGCGCCTGCTCAAGGCCTACCGGCAGTCGGCGGCGACGCTCAATTTACTCAGAGCCTTCGCCCAAGGGGGCTACGCCGATCTTGAGCGCGTCCATCAGTGGACGCTCGGCTTCGTGAAGGACAGCCCGGCGGGCGCCCGCTACGAGGAGCTGGCGGGCCGCATCTCGGAGACGCTCAACTTCATGCGCGCCTGCGGCGTCACCTCGGACAATTCGGAGAAGCTCCGCACCACCGACATCTACACAAGCCACGAAGCGCTGCTGCTCGGCTATGAGGAAGCGTTCGTCCGCACCGATTCCACGAGCGGCAATTACTACGCCACCTCGGGCCATTTCCTCTGGGTCGGCGACCGCACGCGCCAGCCGGATCATGCGCATATCGAGTTCCTGCGCGGCATCAAGAACCCCATCGGCGTGAAATGCGGGCCGAGCATAACGGCGGATGAGCTGATCGCGCTGCTCGACGTGCTCAACCCCGGCAACGAGCCCGGCCGCCTGACGCTGATCTGCCGGTTCGGCGCCGACAAGGTGGGCGCGCACCTTCCCGATCTCATCCGCGCGGTGAAGCGCGAGGGCAGATCGGCGATCTGGGCGTGCGATCCGATGCACGGGAACACCATCAAGGCGGCGAGCGGCTTCAAGACGCGGCCCTTCAACGCGATCCTGCGCGAGGTCGAGCATTTCTTCGACGTGTGCCAGGCCGAGGGCGCCTATCCGGGCGGGCTTCACGTCGAGATGACGGGCAAGAACGTCACCGAATGCACGGGCGGCGCGCATTCCATCTCGGACGCGGACCTGTCGGACCGCTACCACACCTATTGCGATCCAAGGCTGAACGCCGATCAGGCGCTGGAGCTGGCGTTCCTCGTGGCGGAGCGCCTGCGCCGCGACAAGGCCGGGGCCGCCGAGCAGCACGCCGCCGCCGCCGGCGCGTAAGTCATGGCCGGCCGCGCGATGAGGACGCCCCGGAAACCGCGCGGGCGCCCCTCTCGTCGTCCCGGAAACGCCGGAGGCGTTATCCGGGACCGCACAAAACGTAGCCCGAGTTCTCAACGATCCCGGCTCGCGCGCCTCGCGATGTCGATCTAAGCTACGATGTTGTAGCGGGCGAGGTGGGCTTCGGATGGAAATCGCAAATGCCGGTAAGCTTCGCGTCGAGGACATCCCGGTTTTTGCCGGACTGCCCAGGGACCAGCGGCGGGAACTGGAGCGGCGCGTCGCGATAGCGCGTTTCCCGGCGGGCGCCTCCATCGTCAAGGAAGGCGACCGCAATCCGGGGCGCCTTTACATCGTGCTCGACGGCGAAGCCTCCGTCTGCAACAAAGGCCGCTCGCTCGCGAACGGCCGCGTCGCCGATTACGAAATCGCCATACGAGGCCGCAATGAGGTTTTCGGCGAAATCTCGTTTCTCGACGGGCGCCCCGCCTCAAGCAGCGTCGTCGCAAAAACGCCGCTGACGCTCGCCATTCTCGACTGCACGACCTGCGACGCCACCCCGGCCCTGCAAAGGCTGCGCTCGGCGGTGATCGGCGAGTTGCGCGGACAACTTGGCGCGGAATTGCGCGAGTCCGTCGCCGAGCGCGTGGGCGCCGTGGAGCACGAGGCGGACTTCTTACGGTACAAGACAGCCATCGGCCGCATCGTCGTGACGGCGCTGTCGCTCCTGTCGTTCTACACGCTGCTTCTCGGCGCGCTTCCGAAGTTCGAGCGCGCGCTGGAGGTGAATTTCGCGATCAGTCCGTTCATCATCTCGTTTTTCGCGCTCGTTCTCGGTCCGGTCATTTTGCGCAGCGGCTTTCCGCCCGCCTTTTTCGGCCTGCAACTGCACAATTGGAAGAGCGCGACGCAATTCTCGGTTCTCGCCTCGCTCGCTTTCATCGGCGTTTGCATCGCCCTCAAATGGTTCCTCATCCACACCGCGCCGGGCTTCTCGCATCTTTCCGTCCTGAGTTTCTCCGACCTGCGCGTGGACCATGAGCAAGTCATGATGTCGCCGCTCTACTGGCTGGCCGTGGGGCTCTACCTCGTTCTCACGCCCATCCAGGAGTTCGTGGCGCGGTGCTGCCTGCAAGCGCCGCTTCAGGCGTTCATTCCCGGCCCGGACCTCAGGCGCAGCCTCTGGGCGATCCTCGTCTCGAACCTCGTTTTCGCCGCCGCTCACTCGCATATCAGCTTCGCCTTCGCGCTTGCGGCGTTCATCCCCGGCATTTTCTGGGGCTACATCTTCGCGCGGACGAATTCGCTGCTGGCCGCCTCGATCTCCCATTTCATGATCGGCGGCGCGGGCATTTTTCTGTTCGGCATCGAGGAGTTCATCGCGACGCTGACAGCCTGAGGCCCAAGCGCTTCGACCGTCATGGGGAACGCGCGCGCGGCCAAAAAGGCGGGCGCGGCTTGCATGAGGCTAGAGCATCGGACTTAAAGCCGGAATCGGCCTCGTGCCCTTCGGCTTCGTTCCCGCGAAAGCGGGAATCCAGGTATCCCAACGCTCATCGAATACTGGGTCCCCGCCTTCGCGGGGACGACGGCTGCGTCCGATCGCCTTCCGGGGCCGGTCATCCTCGGCAGCGGCCTTCCGCCGTCCTTTTTCGGCCTCCAAACCGCCAACTGGAAAAGCGCGCCCGCGATTTCGGCCGCCGCCTCGCTCACCTTATTTCCTGGTACGCCCGTAAGTCCTCAAGGCTGAGAGCCAAAGGCTTCGAATCGCCATTCGGGAAGATATTAAACTTGAATTGAAGGGGCGCCCCGTCGGCGGCTGAAGTCTCAACGGCCAGAGGAATGCTTTTACTCAGTTGCACCCGAGTGCTGCAGACGTCTTCTTTTCCGTTGAAAATTCCAAGGCAAGCCTCGGCATCGCTGGGCCGTTTGACGGAAACCATCGCCCTCAGGAAGACGCGTTGTCCGCGTGCGATATCCTCCTGGTTAACGGGAAAGTTTACGGCAACCCAAGCATCGCTCTCATTCAGTCCGTCGGATTTGATGTGAACGATGCTGGGAGCGACTTTATCGACCTCGATCGGGTTGCCGCCGGTGCTTGAAACGACGGTGGGCGCGCCAAGCAAAGCCACTGGCCGCAGTCCCGCGCCTGTCATCGATGACGGCGCCAAGCGCGCCGCGAGCGATACAGCCGGACCGGCAAACTCCACCGAAATGCCATCGCGCACCACGTATGCAACAGCGCCCAATCCAAGAGACAGCGCCGCGAAAGATCCCGCGGCGACAGTTGCGGGCAGCCGGCGCATTCGCCAAGGAGCAGGGTCGCGCCGCAAAAAGGGCGCCTCCACGAAGGTATAGCCCGCCCAACCGAAAAGATAAACAACTGGGAAGCCGATCAGCAGGTTCAATAAGAAGCGGACACCTGAAGAACTAACGCCAAATATCTCGGAAAAAGGTAGAACAATATACCAGACAACGACGACGTTACAGAGAAACATACTGTATGAGATTCGTCCCGTCCAAGCGATAGCGGTGTTGGCCATCCAGCGTTTCCACGGCCAATCGCCCGACGCGATGAGGCCCGCAATCATGAATGCGCTTGCCGCGGCCAATTGAAAACGGTCATCGATCAGGACGGGTCCCACATCGGCGCAAGTGAAGATGTACCACAGCGCTCCGAGTGGAAAGAGCATCGCCGCCGCCCTTCCAAAAGCGGCTTGTGTACTCAGCGCCGCGACTGCCATGCCGAGCAGAAACCCATCGCAAACGCCCGGAAGAGCATACCGGATCATAAAGGAGGCATCGGCGGCGAGGCTTGCGCGATAAATCGGGGCTATCAGCGACAGGGCGATGAGAAACGCCCACGGCACGCGTATAAAGGCTAAGATATAGGCAAGCGCGGGCAGAAGGAGGTAGAACCAAATTTCCGCATTTAACGACCACGTCCCAGGTACGATATCGAGAGAAGTGGCGGCTGTACTGTTGAATAAAGGCGCAAGGCACGACAGGAATGTAACATTCAAGAAAATGTTCGAAGGTCTAAGATCGGCTGTAAAGTGATGCTCCCCAAGCATGAGCACAATAATATAATATATCATTAAAAAAAATACAAATCCAGGCAGGATACGGAGCGCCCGCTTTTTGTAAAAGCTTGCGGCTACATCTCTGTATTTACCATGATCTATTTTTTCGAGCCAGTGCCTATAAAGCAGGAATCCGGATAATGCAAAGAATATTATTACTGCATTGCTGCCAGTTGCAAATATCCAGGTTATGTCAAGCGAATAGTCAGAAAAACTTAAAGTAACCGGTATGCCTTCACCTGAAAAGTCTGCGTGCGCCCAAAGATGTACGAGCACAACAAATATGATCGATAGCCCGCGAAGACCATCGAGCGCAACCCAACTTTCTCTTTTCATTAAAATTGTCCCTGAATGACACCGCTCCTAAAACGCGTCCTTTGCCAGAGGGGGCATGCGGATGTAATCCTCCACAAGCTGAAAGAGCAACGTCTCGCCGCATTCTTTGCGCTTCGCCGCGCGCGTCTCACGGGCGAGACTATTGAGTTGACCGATGGGGTGCGGCGACCTTAGTGGAAACTCCTTACTGTATCCACTCTATTATTGAAAGCGCCCTGGAGACGCCGGACCGGCGAAATCCGCCTAGCCGCGCCATTTGAGGGAACAGATCCCAAGAGACCGCGCCGGGATTTGTTACGGCCACGCCAATCGGAGGGGGCCGGAATCGGCCTCACGCCCCCGGCGTCATGCCCGCGAAGGCGGTACCTGCTGGCGCCGGGCACAGGCGATGGCGAAAGCCTGCCGCCGCTTCCCGCCGCCGTTCTCGCGGAAATCGAATGCCTGAACCCGAAGCCTTAAGAGCGCAGCCCCGCCTCACCCATCACGTCGCGTGTTCGAGCGCGTCCTTGATGAAGCTGTTCAGGCTCTTGCCGGAGCGCGCCGCGGCTTCCGCCACGCGCCGGTGCAAGTCCGGCGGCATGCGCAGCGTGAGCGAACCGGAGTAAGGCCGCTCGGGCTCCTTTCCGCGCTCCTTGCACCACTCTTCGTAATCGGAGATGGTTTCGGCAAATTCGTGCTTCAGTTCATCGATCGATCTCCCCTGAAAGGTAAGAACGGCGCGCGTGTTGATTACCTCGCCGTGGAAGAACCCGCCGTCTTCATCCGCCTCGATAGTGGCGATATAATCCCTGTATCGTAATGCGGTCATGGCTCAACTCCGGCCTCGGTCAAGAAACGTCTTACTGATTTGAGCGCGCCCTTGTCCGTTTCTGGCCTTGGATGCGGGCGATGAAAGTCAGCGTCAACGCCATTTAAGGAAATACGCACCCTTGAGCCGCGGCCTTGCTCAATCGTCGCTCCAAGCGCCGCGAAAAGCGCCTCGATGTCACGCCAGCGCACGCCGGACCTGACAGGCTGCGCGAAAATCCCCGCAAGCGTTTTCCTGTGCGCCGCATTCATGGCGAACGATACCACAAATTGGCGCCATCGCAAGGTGTGTGCGGCGGCGCGATTTGGAGATATCGGTGGATTTTAATTAGTTTCCGATTGAGAGGCTTGCACTGCGGGAATAGCGTCACAAGGCAATAATCAGCAAGGTAGGTGAATAATGAATATCAGAGCTATAGTGATTGCTATTACGCTGGTCTTTGGGTGCGCTAGCGCCGCTTTTGCCGGAATCTCCTGCGCAACAGGAAAAGCAGATGCCCAGCATCAGTGCAAGAAATTAGCCGCCATGGTCCTATGCTGCTGTCGCACATTCAATGGCGGTCAGTGTTGCGCTGAGGTCGTAATGTGTAGTGGATTCATCCCAGGATGCTTTTGCTCTGGTTACAAGCCAGAGTCACGCGGATAGACGGCCTCTCGAATTTAGGATTCCGCCAGCTTGCGGCACGTCTCGCACATCCACTTGACACGCCGCTTCATCTCCTCTTCGGACGTTGGTGCTGATCCAACGACAGCTGCTCCAGCTTCGAAATTATCTGCGCGCCAGGAGCATTCACCAAGTGCATGATAATCACGGCATGCCGGATTATCGCATTCACACTTGCCATTGGCCCGTGCGGCAGCGTCATTCATTACATGAGTCGGAATTCTGCCCTTTTCCATCACAAATACCCCTTTCTGGCGAGATAGCGCCCGATTCCGCCCGCAGCGCAACCGATAGGTCACCCTTCGATTATTGAACACAGATCACTTGAGCGGCGAGGTCTTGCGCGAGCTTTGCAATCACTGGGGTAGAGAGGGTTTCGCCTGCTTGAGAAGGGTCGGGCGGCTTGATGCCGTGACTGTCGAGGAACGACTCAGCGACGGAAGCTTTAATGGCAAAATTGACGTTTTGAGGAATGTCCCCGGTGGAGGAAGCAAACTTCAGAGCGTCAAGTTTCGCGACGACAACACCAACCACGTTGCCGTTTCGGTCGAGGAGCGGTCCACCGCTGTTCCCTGGTTGAACAGGAGCTGAGATCTGGAGGTATCGGCTATCATCGCGCATTCCGGCGAGTGCGGTCACATTGCCCGTCACGACATTGCCTTCTGAAGCAAGGACGCCGGAAAGCGGAAATCCAAAAGCCACAATATCTTCGCCCAGCTCGATTGTGGGGCGCCAGCTAGCCCAAATAACAGGAAATACGGACGTTGCCAGCAGGGCCAGATCATTTTTCTGGTCAATAGCAACAACCCGAGCGGCCTTTCCTTTTACGGAAAGCTGCTTACAGTTCTCAGCCACATGCGCATTTGTGAGAGCTTCGCCTTTCTGCGAGACGAAGAATGCAGTACCGGAAAATGTTTGTGGCGCAGGTTTCTTAGGAGGAGCAGGCGTCTTATTTGCGAAGTTTTCCGGTTGAAATGCTTCCACCTGCCGTTGAGCCTCTGCAATCTGTTCGGGCGTCAGATAGCGGAGAGCCGTGTTTCTTACATTCTTTATATCCACATTCCAGTCATGATTGCCATCGGATAAATTGAGGTGAGCGGCGGCTAAACTCGACCAGAAGTACGCTTTTATGAAATTCTGCGTAACTCCGTTACCATTAAGATACAGCTCAGCGAGCCGCCACTGAGCGATATCGTCACCCTGCCTTGCAGCAAGTGTAAGCCACTTCGCTGCATCTGCGTAACTGCGGGGCAAAATATAGCCATCTAGGTAAGATGAGCCCAGAAACGATTGCCCTATGGAATCACCCTTTTGGGCGGCCATGTAATACCATTTCAGAGCTTCGGAGTTGCTTTGTGGCAGCCCACCTTTTCCCATTAGGTACATTGAGCCAATTTGGCGAAAAGCCCTTGCATCGCCCTGCTGTGCGGCTGCGCGATAGAGTTGAAGGGCTGTGGCGTAATCATGCCTACCTTCAGCCACCTGCCCATCGAAAAACGTATCTGCCGCCGCTGGCGCAGCTAACCCCGGCATCAGAAGCAACAGTGCCGGTAGGCAAAATCCAAGTGCTCGGGCAAAAATCTTTTGCACCACAATCTCCCAAGGTGATATGCAGCAAAAAACATGGCCACCTTAGCCTTCGGCGATGCACGCTGCAAGGGGCTAACCTTCCACTTAGCTTACAGTTCGAGATTCTCGAACCGTAAGGCGGCGGCGATTTTCGTACCGCCGCGCCATGGTTAATTTCGGGCCGGGTTAACGGCGAAAAAGCGAGGGGCGATGGCCTACGATTCGCGGGCGCCGCTTACGGAAAACGCGAAAAAAGTTGGAATCGACGCGAAAAATGCACGTCGGAAATCCTAGTTAACCGCAATAAAGTTGCGCATGTTTACCAAGAATCGCCTCCCTGGATTGCGGGCGCGCGGTTTGCAACCGCGTCGAATCATGCGCCGGACGCTGATTTTCACAAGGAAAACCAATGGCATAGGCGCCATTTAACGCGTCCGCAAGGCGCTTCCTGGTATGATGGTCATAATGAGGGGAACGGGGCGAAAAACGGCGAAGTGGCGTAACCTTATTCCGAGGCGCCAGGGTTAACGAAGAATTGACACGGCGCCGCTTCGACGAGCCGCGCAAATATGCAAAGTTGTACCGCAAAGGACTTGAACCGGCGCGTGCAAAGGAGCATGAAGGACGCCTTGCAACCCGGCCGATTCCCGATCACGCCTGCGCGAGGCAGCACCCCATTTCTACCAAATCCATGTTCGCTCCCCCACATGACGCATCCATGCAACTGATGAAGACCGCGGAGCCGAAGACGGCGCCGGCGCGTTGGGAAAGCTTCGAAATCCAGCGCGGCGCGCCCGGCGGCTCGCCCTGCCTCATCCTGTGCGACCACGCCACGAACCGGCTGCCGCCCGAATATGGCTCGCTCGGCCTCGACGCGGGAGAAATGCAGCGGCACATCGCCTACGACATCGGCGCGCAAGGCGTGGCGCTCGAAATGGCGCGGCGGCTCAACGCGACGGTCGTCTCGTCCCGCTTCTCGCGGCTCCTCATCGACCCGAACCGCGGCGAGGACGACCCCACGCTCATCATGCAGATTTCCGACGGCGCCGTCGTGCCCGGCAACGCCCGCCTCGACGAGGCCGAGCGCAACCGCCGCATCGCGCGCTTCTTCACGCCCTATCACGACGCCATCGCGGGCGAGATCGACGCGGCGCTCCGCCTCGGCGCGGTCCCCATCATTGTGTCGATCCACAGCTTTACCGAGTCCTGGCGCGGGGTGCCCCGCAAATGGCATGCGGCGGTGCTGTGGGACAAGGACCCGCGCCTCGCCGTGCCGCTTTTGCGGGAGTTGCGCGACCGCACCGGCCTCGAAATCGGCGATAACGAGCCCTATGAGGGCTATTTGCGCAACGACACGATCTTCAAGCACGCGACGCTGCGGGGCTTACCCAACGCGCTCATCGAGATCCGCCAGGACCTCATCCGCGAGGCCGAGGGACAGACGCAATGGGCGGCGCTCCTTTGCGATTGCATCGCCGCCATTCTCGCCGATCCCGCCTCGTCCGAGCATTTGGCGCGGCGGCGCCATTTCGGCTCCCACGCCTTGCCGGAGCGTCCCTAGCGCGCCGCCGCTTTCACGCCCGCGCCCCTAGCGCAACCGCATTGGCGGCGCCCCCGCTCGTCTTGCTTAAAATATCGAAAGGAGCGACACTGTGTGGCTTTCCCGCACCGTGTTTCGGCAGGCATTCGCATCTCGCCCTGGGTCACAAAAAAATGTTAGCGCCAACGACCGCAACTCAGAGAGAGCTTGAGCTCAAGCTGGAGCTGCCCGCCGAGGATTTGAAGCGCCTGCGCGGCTCGGCGCTGCTTCGCGCCGCTTCGGGCGGCAAGGTTCGCAAAGTTTTGACCTCGGTTTATTTCGACACCGCCGATTGGCGCCTGCAGCGGGAAGGCATCGCCCTTCGCGTGCGCAACGGCGGCGGCGGCTCATGGGTCCAGACCGTTAAGTCCGATGCGACGCTTGAGGGCGGCCTTTCCTCCGTGCGGGAGACGGAGGCGCGGATCGAGGGCAGCGAGCCGGACCTCGAACGCATCGGCGACAAGAATCTGCGGCAGAGGATCGAAAATGTTCTTGAGAAGGAGGCGCTCACCCCCCTTTTCGAGACCATCGTCGCGCGCACAGCCTATCGATTGAACAAGGGCGAGTGCGCCGCCGAACTCGCGATCGACATAGGCAAGGTTGCGGCCGGGGAAAAAACGAAGCCCATTCGCGAGGTGGAACTCGAACTTCTATCCGGTTCGGTCGATGACTTCCTGGCGATGGCCAAGGAGCTGTTTTCCGGTCTCGGCGCCCGGCCGAGCGCTTCAAACAAGGCTGAGCGCGGCTACCGGCTGTTGCAGGGCGAGCCGGAGAGGGCCGAGCCAAGCCGCGGCCAGCCGGTTGCTCTGAAGCCGAACGACTCAGCGAGGGAGGCCTTTGCAACGATCCTCGGGGCCGCCGGGCGGCAGATCGCCCTTAACCAGCGCGCAATCGTGCAATCGGGCGGCGTCGAGAGCGTGCATCAGATGCGGGTGGGCCTGACGAGGCTGCGCTCCGCGCTCCGCAGTCTGGAGCCTTACGCCAGCGGCGCCTGGATCGGCGAGCTTGAAGGCGACGCTCAAAACCTGGCGCGAAGGGTTGGGAGTTTGAGGGACGCCGATGTCCTCATTGAAGACATCTATGCTCCCGTCGCCGGGGATGCGGCCCATGTGGCGGGGCTGCCTGAGCTTCTCGAAGCGCTCAAGGCCCAACGGAAGGCGGCCTACAAGGATGTCCGCCAGTCCCTCGGAAAAGGCGAGTGGACCCGCGTCCTGCTCGGCATGGCGCTTGGCCCGCATCTGCTGGCGCCGGGGAGCAGGCTCGACGAGCCGATCGATGTCGTGGCCGGCGAGATCCTGGAAAGGCGTTGGAAGAAGGTCAGGAAATACGGCGAGCGGCTCGAAGAGCTGGACCTCGAACAGCGGCATAGCATGCGCAAAGCGATCAAGAAGCTGCGCTACAATGCCGAGTTTTTCCAGAGCCTCCATGACAAGAAGGCGCAACGGTTCATCAAGCGCGTGAAGAAGATGCAGGAGCTGTTCGGCGCCATTAACGACGTGCGGATGGCCCACGGCCTGATCGGCATCGCCGAGGAAAGCGGCGGCGGCGCCTCGCTCGCGGCGGCGGGCTATATCCTCGGGCGCAACGAGGCTCGCGCGGCGGCGGCCTGGACGCACGCGAAACGCGAATGGGAGCAGCTTAAGGACGCGGCGGGCTTCTGGCGCTAGGCGCGCCAAGCGAAGAAAGCGCGCGCCCCCGGTGTTGGGGCGCTTGCTCGCCCCGGCAGGGTCAGGACTTCAGTCCGGCGTGGGCAATCGCCGCGATCAAGGCTGCTTCATCGTTGTCGGACGTGTCGCCGGAAGCGCCCGCCGCGCCGGCGATGTGGCCGGACTGATCGTAGATCAACACGCCGCCCGCCACCGGCACGACTCCGTCGGAAAAGACGGCGCCGAGAGAGCCGACAAAATGGGGCCTCTCAACCGCCATCGCGCCCAGAACCCGCGAGTTCACGCCGAGGCTGATAGCGCCGTTGGCTTTGCCATAGGCGACTTTCCATCGGCCAAGGCTCGCGCCGTCTTCGACGGCCGCGGCGCGCAAAGCCCCTCGCGCGTCGAGGACAACGATCCCCATCGGCTTCAGATTATTTTCGCGCGCATAGGCGAGCGCCCCCGCCACGATTTTTTGGGCCTGCTCCAGTGTCACCATATCCACGTCCTCCCTTTGGCTCTTAGACTTAGTGCGGTGCGGCGGCGAGCGCACTTTCAAAATAGCTGCGAGGCGCGTATAAGCCGCGCCTCTCGCGGGCGGCTCCGATGGATGCAGGGCCGCCCGCTGCTTTATTGTGGAGTACGTATTTTGGCGAGACCAAAGACGAGGATTCCCGGAGCCGCGTGCGGGCGCGGCCACGCCCTGATCGGGGAGAATGTCTACGTGACGCCCGCGGGCCATTATCAATGCAAACGTTGCCAAAGAGATCGGCATGAGGCAAGCCGTTTGCGCAACCAGGCCATCCGGCAGGCAATCGCCAAAGGCGCCCCCGACGAGGTCCTTGCCTCCCTCGTTTCCCGCGAGCGCCGCTGAGGCCGCGCATCGCCCCTTGAGGAGGGCCCGACCTATTTCGCGGAGTGCTGGCGCCATTCGTCATAATCGCCGCTTACCCATTCGGCGGCCTTTTGGGCCGAGACAGCGAGCCAGCCTTCGGCGCGGCGATGGAGATCCCCTTCGATAGCCAAGACTTTGTCCTCGCTCGCGGCATGGATCGATCCGATATCGAACCCCATACTCATGAGCAGCTTGCGAACGTCGCCGGCATCGGCCTCAGGAGGGTCGATATCTAAATTGCGCGTGAGATTGACCTTGCGCGCATCGGCTGCAAGCCGCCGGAAGATGAAGCCGCCGATAACCCGCAGCCACGGATCGAACGAGCGGAATTTGCCCTTGGCGACTTCCTCGAAACGGTGAGATCCGCTGCGTCCATGCGCCCAGTCCCACGCTGCGGGGACGAGCGCCTTCGCCTCGCGCACGATCTGGCCGCCTCGCCAATCCCCCAAAGCGACGAAGCGAGGCCGGCCGAGGCTTCCGCCTCCCACCCTGGGGCGCGCGGCGGCCTTGGTGATCTCGGCCCCCTCCGGCGCCGTCCGCTTGAATCCCTCCAGAACCTCGGGAAGAACCGCGCTGTTCTCGTATCCGTCGAACTCCTCCCAGAACTCTTTTCGTTTCTTGTCCGTGCAGATGACATAGCGGCGAAGCCAGGAATTCTCCTTGTCGTCGATCACCGTCGCTTTGGGACCCGAAAGACCCGCGCGATACCCTTCGAGAAGCGCCTCCGCCGTCGCCTCATGATCGAGGAGCGAGAATGGCGCCAGAGTTCCCTTCTTATCCTTGGCGCTTCGGGCAAGGTGCGCGCTCGCCGCAAGGCGCAGCAGGTCGTAGGCGTAGGGGATATCGGCCGCCTCGTCGAAATCGTTGACGCCCCAGACAAGGCGCCCCTCATCGTCGCGCCATGTTCCGAAATTTTCCAGATGCGCGTCGCCGGCCGACAGCACCGAAGGCGTCGCCTGGCTTTCGGGGCAGACGGTTTCAATTCCGCTCGACCACCGGAAACACGTCGCCCGGAGGAAGGTGAACGCATCGCGCGTCATGCGCTCATGCTTGTAAGCGAGATCGCTATCGACAACGCAGCACCGGCTCTTGAGCCACGTCTCATAGTTCTTGTTTTCTTCGACGAATGGCTTCATCGCTAAATCCGCTCTGGCGCAAGCCTCTGCAGTTTTCTAGGGTGGCGTCGCCAAGGCTTGGTCTCAAGGCAAAACCGGCAGGGATAACGTCTCCTAACCGTAGACGCAGGTGTTCTCGGCGACGGCGACGTGTCAGGTCGTTGACAAAGAAATGGATGCCACTTCAGAATTGACCAAATATCTTTGCACAAGAACAAAACTCGGTGAGGGAGATGAAGCAGTCCAAGGTTGAGGGCCTCCGCGAGCGCCGCCGCAGGATTATCCTCGGAGGCGGCGAGGAGAAGATAAAGGCGCGGCAAAAGAAGGGCCTCATGACCGCGCGGGAGCGCCTTAGCGCTCTCTTTCAGCCCGACACATTTCAAGAAGTCGGCATGCATATTCGCCACAGCGGCCGGCATTTTGGAACCGAGGACAAGGACATACCGGCGGACGCCGTCATCACTGGCACCGGCTATGTGAATGGCCAGCAGGTCGCCGCCGCCGCCCAGGACTTTACGGTCTCCGGCGGCACGGTCGGGAGGATGCACGCGCTGAAAATCGTCGAGCAGATGAAGACCGCGCTGAAATTCGGCATCCCCTTTGTCGCTTTCAAGGATTCCGGAGGCGCCCGCATCCATGAAGGCGTCGACTCCTTGTCCGGGTATGGCGAGGTCTTCTATCACAATGTGCTTATGTCCGGCGTCGTGCCGCAAATCGCCGTCGTGTGCGGCCCATGCGCCGGCGGAGCGGCCTATTCGCCGGCGCTCATGGATTTCACGATCATGACCCGCAACGCCCACATGTTCATCACCGGCCCGGAGGTGATCAAGGCGGTGACGGGGCGGACATGCACGATGGAAGAGGTCGGCGGCGCGGTCATGCACTCCTCCATCAGCGGCAACGTCCATTTCGTGGCCGAGGACGACGCCCACGCAATCAAAATCGTGCAGGCGCTTCTTTCCTATCTCCCCGCCAACAACACCGAGGATCCCCCACACCGCATCAGCCCGGACATCGTGCTCGACCGCGACGAAGCGATGAACGAAGTGCTTCCGGCCGATCACGCGGAAGCCATGAATGTGCGCCGGGTCATCGCCCGCGTTGTGGACGGCGGTGAGTTCCTGGAAATTCAAGCCGACTTCGCCAGAAATCTGCTCGTAGGCTTCGCCAGAGTGCAAGGGATTGTCGTCGGCCTGATCGCAAACCAGCCAATGGAAACAGCTGGCGCGCTCGATATCAACGCGTCGGACAAGGGCGCGCGCTTCATCCGGTTCTGCAACGCTTTCAACATCCCTCTGGTGACTCTGGTCGACGTTCCAGGGTTCTTTCCAGGGATAGAGCAAGAGCGCGGCGGCATCATCCGGCATGGAGCAAAGCTCCTGTTTGCCTATGCGTCCTGCACGACGCCGAAGATAACCATCATTCTGCGTAAGGCCTATGGCGGCTCGTACATGGCCATGTGCAGCAAGGAGATGGGCGCCGACTTCGTCTATGCGTGGCCAAACGCCGAGATCGCTGTCATGGGCGCCGAGGGAGCGGTCAATATCCTTTACCGCAAGGAGTTGTCAGAGGCCGCCGACCGGCGGGCGAAGCTGGCCGAACTTGCAGCCGACTATCGCGCGCAATTTGCGTCCCCTTATCTTTCGGCTGAGCACGGTTACCTCACCGATGTGATAGAGCCGTCGGAAACGCGGGGGGTGCTGGCGCTCTCACTGCGCAAGTCGCTTGCGAAGCGAGAGCTGCGGCCTGCGAAGAAGCACGGCAATATCCCCCTTTAAAGCAAGAGCGGACGGGGGCGCCAGCCACGCTGGCTGAAGGGCGTGATCCAAGGAAGGGGAAGCGAGTGCTCGATCAAGTGATCGCCGTGCTGAATGCGCTGCTTGCGAAGACCGGCGCGGCGCACGTTACATTCGGCAATCTCGTCATGATTGCCGCGGGCGCCGGCATGATCTGGGCGGCGGCCGTCCGGCGGGTTGAGCCGTTGCTGCTGGTTGGCGCGGGCTTCGCCTGCATCGTCGCAAACGTGCCTGGCGCAAATGAGGGCGCTCTCGTCCATTACGCCGCGCTCGGAACGGATAAGCTTATCATCCCGTCATTGCTCGCCTTGGGAATTGGCGCGATGACGGATTTCGGTCCGGTGATCGCAAATCCAAGGCTGATGCTTCTCGGGGCCGGCGCTCAGCTCGGCATCGTCGTCGCTCTCGTCCTCGCCAATTCGCTCGGGTTCACGCTGAAGGAAGCGGGGGCCATTGGAATCATTGGCGCCGCCGACGGACCGCTCGCGATCTTCGTGACCGCTCAGCTTGCGCCGCACCTTCTGGGGCCGGTGTCGGTCGCCACGTTCGCTTTCCTGGCTCTGATGCCCATAATGCTTGAGCAGGCGATGCCTATCCCGCGCGCGAAAGAAGCGGGCTCTGCCGGCGGCGGGACGCCGCGGACGCCGGCGAAGTTTGAGAAGATCGCGTTTCCGCTATGCATCGCCATCGTCTTTAATCTCTTCTTTCCGCCCATCGCGCCATTGATCGCCATGTTCATGCTTGGCAATCTGCTGCGCGAAGTTGGAGGAGCCGGGCGCCTTGCAAGAACCGCCAGCGCAATAACGAACGCAACCATCGTGATCCTGGCAGTCGCTATCGGATCGACCATGGCGGCCGACACATTCCTCACAGTCGAGACAGGGAAAATCGTAATGCTCGGCCTTTTGGCTTTAACGTTCGGAGTTGCATCAACCTTGGGGATCGCGAAGTTTATGAACCTGTTTCTGGAGACGCCGATCGATCCGCTGACGCCAATCGCGCGCGCTTCTTATGGCGCAAGAGGCAGCGAGCATCCACAGACGATCCCGATCCATCACGCCATGGGGACGTATTCGGCGGGCGTCTTTGGCGCTGCAGTTATGAGTGGGATTATCCTCGTCGCTTTAGGGGGCAATTGAGCGCGGCCATGGGTCTAAATATTTCCGATACGCTGAACGGCGCCCTTGTTTTCGGCATCGCCGTCTTTTTCCTGGCGCTCGTTGCGACATCTTTCATCGCGCTCGTCCTTGCGGCGATCCCGCTGCTGAACCGTTTTGGAGCTTCGCCGGCGGCAAAAGCCGAGCGCAGCCAGCCGACGGCGCCCGCGCATGAACAAGCAGCGATCGTGGACGAGCATGTGGCCGCAGCCATATCGGCGGCCGTCGCGGCCGTTATGGGGGCTCACCGCATCGTTCGCATCGAGCCTGTTTACCACGGCCTTGGGTGGCAGGCCGAGGGGCGCGCGGCCCATCATGGCTCTCATGCCGTCTCCCATTCAGGCGCGTCCCAGCGTCAGCCGGACAATCACACAGGAAACAGCCATGGAACGTAAGTTCAAGATCACAGTCGACGGCCGGCAGTTCAACGTGACTGTTGAGGAACTCAGCGAAGTGAACAGCCTTCCTCATATAGAGCCGAGCGTAATCGTTGCGCCATCCGCGCCGCTCACTCTTTCGTTCGCGGCAGGGGGCTCGATGGGTCGCTCGTCTCCGGCGGCGACGCCAACGGCGTTTCGCGGCCCCGCCGAGGCTGGAGATGTCGTAAGCCCGCTCAACGGGGTCGTCGTGTCGGTGCTTGTGGAAGTGGGCCAGCAAGTCAGCGACGGCGATAGCATTGCGGTGGTCGAGGCGATGAAGATGAAGACGCCCTTATCGACCGCGCGGGCGGGAAAAGTTGCGGCGATCCTGGTCAAACCTGGAGATGGCGTGGAAGCCGGGCAGGTTCTCGTAAAAATAGCCTGACGCCGAGACTTTCGCCGTCCCGGCCAAGCGCAGCGAGCCGTGTTCGTTTCAAACGCAAGTTGCGGTTTTTTGGCGTTCCCGGATAAGGCTGCGCCTTTCCGGGACGACGAAACAAGGCGCCGGGAAGTTCAATTGTGAACCGCGCGCGTCGATAAACGTCAGCCGCGCCTTTTAAACAGCCTTGCACTCTCCGGCGTCGGATCGCTCGGCAACTCATTCGAAGCGGCAAACCTCAGGGCCTCCTCGATGAGGTGATCCAGAAGGCTCGAAAAAAGCAGGGGAGGCCTCGCGGCTTCCCATAGGAAGAAGCCGAACGAACCAGGGCAAGGGTTAACTTCATTCAGCCAGATATCGCCGCTCCCGGCATCGCCGATAAAATCAACTCGCGGGGCGCCGGCGCCATCGACCTGCAAAAACATGTCCGTCGCCCATTGACGCAGCCGCGCCTCGACTTCCGACGGAAGAGGGGGATTGATTTCGCGGGTCAGAGAAAGCATTCCCTCGCTCGACGACCCTGGCTGTTTGGAGCCCGATCCATCCTTCGACCCGGACAGATACTTGGATTTGAAATCCAACAGCTCGCTGGAGTGCTTGGGCCGCTCGATCGCGGACGTGCGAACCTCTTCCCCAAAACGCGAAACGGAAACATTGTACTCAACCAGATTGTTGACCCAAGGCTCCAGGATAGCCGCGTTATCCAGACGAAAGATGCTCGGCAACACCATGCTCAATTCATCGATGTCGTTCACGCGGGCGACGCCGATGCTGCTGCCGAGGTGGCTCGGTTTCACGCAAGCGGGAAATGCCACATCGCCCAAATCTCTTCTTAATTCAGCCGCCGTAATGAGAAGCCCCCGCGCCGGCCTCCTAATTTCGCGATAAGGAAGCTGTGGAATCTTGGTCTCGCCCAGCATCCGTTTTGTCGCGACCTTGTCCATAAGCACCGCCGAGGCCAAGGGGCGCATGCCGGAATAGGGAACCCCAGCGACCTCAAGCATGCCTTGAATTCGGCCGTCTTCGCCCATCGACCCATGAAACGCAGGTATTGCGACATCGAATTCGATTGGCTTGGCGCTTTGAAACATACCGCTCCGGAGCGAGAGAAGCGTCGGCCGGGGATTGCGGCGCAAGGACAGGGAAACGGGGATCGCGTCGCGCAAGGATGCATCGCCGGGAATGTAAAAGTCCCGCTTCCTAAGTATATCTCCTGTATACCAAGAGCCACTTCCAGTGATATAGACAGGGATCGAGGTATATCGTTCGCTGTCGAGCGCATCTAGAACCTGGAGGCCGGTTACAATGCTCACATCGTGTTCAGGCGACTGTCCGCCAAACAGGACGGCCACTGTCTGCTTTGCGCTTTTCATTTGTACGGCTTGTTCCTTCTTGGCTTTTGCGCTAGGACGCTATGGCAGCAGCAAGGAAATTGCAATCCTATGAACTTCCTCATCGACCCCATTCCGATCATGGATTGGCCAAGCAAGGCCGGGGCGTACAGCAACATCCCCGTTGCTCTCGACGACCCGCGCATCGCCGATCCCCTGGTCCGAATCGACGACTTCGGGATAGGTGGCGAGAGCTTCTATGCGAGGGAAGATGGCGAGAATGGGCCATATCACACAAAGAAATCTCCGGAGGCGTAGGTTCGTGGGAGAAAGCCTTGAAATCTTGCCCGTGCCCGCGGTGCGGAGCGTGGGCCAAAGCCCGGCTGGGAAAACCGGCCTCGTGTTCGTCTGGGCGCACGGCTGGGGGCAGGATGGCCGCGCCTTCGATGGGATTGTCACGTCGCTCGCCTCGGTCGGATCGCATCTCATACTGGATTTGCCTGGCTTTGGACGCGCGGACGCTCCGCCATCGAACTGGGGAACGGCGGATTATGCGGATGCTGCCGCCAAGGTTATCGAGCCGCTCCGAGGGCAGGGAAAGGTCGTCTGGGTCGGTCACTCGTTCGGCGGCAGAGTTGGGATACAATTTTCAGCCCGCCATCCAAATTCCCTTGACGCCTTGATCTTAGTGGCGTCGGCTGGACTGCCCAGGAAGCGGAGCCCGATTGAATTCGCGCGATATACATCCAAGGTTTACACTTATAAAACCCTGAAATACATCGCCCCGTATCTCGGCATCGATCCAAATTCTCTTCGGCAATATTTCGGCAGCGCGGATTACAAAAGCGCCGGCGCCATGAGAAGCATCCTTCTGAACGTGGTGCGGGAAGATCTGACGGATGTCGCCGCTAAGGTGGCGTGTCCAACGCTTCTCATTTATGGAGAGAAAGATCGCGACACTCCGCCTGAGATTGGCGAGCGCCTGTCGGCCCTTATCAAGACATCCGATCTCAAAATTCTGCCCGATCAAGACCATTACTCGCTTCTTGGCGCTGGCCGGCACGTCGTCAGCAAAAAAATCTTGGAGTTCGTTTCAAAGCTATGACAACGGCAATAGCACTCCTGCCCTTCCTTGCATTCTGCTGGAGACGGCTTCTAAGATATCTTCATGTCTTCCAGCAGGAGGACTATGACGGCGGGCGATTTCTCGCCTGGCTGGTCCACAAGCTCGCGTTCGACCGGCGCCTGAGCGCTGCGGTGCTGCTCCTCGTGGGCGCGTCCCTTCTGTTCCCCAGCTTTGCGCCCGGATGGGCATGGGAACTGCCGGTTGCTTTATCCTTCGCTGTTTTCGCGCTCCTGGAGGGCGACCCGCGAAAAGCGGCGAAGAAGAAACTTGTCCTCACCAGCAGGGCGACGCGCATTGGCGCGCTTGCGTTTCTCCTCTGCGCGATTGCGGCGTTGGCCGCTCACGCCGCGTTCGGCGTTTTCGGCTGGGTCTTGGCGATCCAGGCGGTCCCAGTTCTGATGGTTTTGGCCAATACCATGCTTTCCCCCTACGAAGCATGGACGCAAAGGAAATACTGGCGGGAGGCGGAGGCCAGGCTGAAGCAGATCGATCCGAAAATTGTCGGCATCACCGGATCGTTCGGCAAAACGAGCGTGAAGCACTTTCTGGGCCATATCCTTGAGCTTGACTCGGGAGCGGCGATCACGCCGGGCAGCGTAAACAGCCCCATGGGCATCGCCCGCTATATCCGGGAGCAACTCAAGGCGGGCTCCCGTTCCTTCGTGGTGGAAATGGGCGCCTACGGGATCGGCTCCATCCGGCGATGCTGCGCCCTGACGCCTCCTCAATACGGCATCATAACAGCCATCGGAGAAGCGCATTATGAGAGGTTCAAAAGCTTGGCTGCCGTCGCTCAGGCCAAATTCGAGCTCGCGGAGGAAGTCCTAAAACAGCCCGGCGGAACGATCGTCGTCCATGAAAGCGTGCTCGATCAGCCCTACGCCGCAAACTTCATTCGCGGAGCGCGGTCCCGGTTTGTGATTTGCGGCGCCGGCAAGGAGAGCGACGTTCTGATTGGAGACATCGATATAAGCCGGGAGGGCGCCGCGATCCCCATCGTGTGGAAGGGGCGGGACTACCGGTTGTTCGCTCCCGTTCTCGGGCGCCACCAAGCGACGAACATCGTTCTCGCCTTTGTCATGGCCGTCACGTTGGGAGTTTCGCCGGAGCGGGCGATTTTCGCTTTGCGAACCGCTCCGCAAGTCAAGCACAGGCTTGAGTTGAAATCGCGCGCGAATGGCGCCCTGTTGCTCGACGATTCCTACAACTCCAACCCTGCCGGCTTCATATCGGCGCTGGAACTCATTTCCAAGATCAGAAATCCGGGGGGCCGCGCGATCCTCGTAACGCCAGGAATGGTTGAGATGGGAAATCGCCACGACGATCTTCATCGTCAGATCGGAGCCGCGGCCGCGCATAATGTCGATATTGCGCTGGTCATAAGAGCCGACCGCATTCCCACATTCGTGGATGGTTACAAGTCGCAAAACGGCAAAACCATTCTCGATTTCGCGAGCTATAACGACGCCGACAAGTGGCTGACGGCCAACAGTCAAACATCGGATGTCATACTCGTTGAGAATGACCTCCCCGATCTCTACGAACGCGAATTTCGCACGTAAGAGAGATCGGCATCCCGGCCAAGCGAGGCGTGAGCCGGGATCTCGAAAAGCCAAGTGTTCCAATTCGTTACGATCCCGGATAGCCGCAAGCGGCTTCCGGGATGACGATGCAGCTACGCCGTCTTCTCGAAAATTTCCCTGCCGATGAGCATGCGGCGGATCTCGCTGGTGCCGGCGCCGATTTCATAGAGCTTGGCGTCGCGCAAGAGCCGGCCCGCCGGGTAGTCGTTGATGTAGCCGTTGCCGCCGAGAAGCTGGATCGCGTCGAGCGCGACGCGGGTCGCGGCTTCCGCGGCGAAGAGGATCGCGCCGGCGGCGTCCTCGCGCGCGGTCTGGCCCCGGTCGCAGGCGCGCGCCACCGCATAGACGTAGGCGCGCGCCGCGGTCAGCGTCACCACCATGTCGGCGACCTTGCCTTGGACAAGCTGGAACGTCCCGATCGCTTGCCCGAACTGTTTGCGCTCGTGGATATAGGGCAGCACCGCGTCGAGCGCGGCCTGCATGATGCCGAGCGGGCCGGCGGCGAGCACGGCGCGCTCATAATCGAGGCCCGACATCAGCACGTTCACGCCGCGGCCGACGCCGCCGACCACGTTCTCCTCGGGAACTTCGCAATCCTGGAACACGATCTCCGCCGTATCCGAGCCGCGCATGCCGAGCTTGTCGAGCTTGGGCGAGACGGAAAAGCCCTTCATGCCCTTTTCGATGAGGAACGCGGTGATGCCGCGAGAGCCTGCGCCGGGATCGGTCTTCGCGTAGACGACAAGCACGTCGGCGTGCGGCGCGTTGGTGATCCACATCTTGGCGCCGTTCAGCAGATAGCGGTCGCCGCGCTTCTCGGCGCGCGTCGTCATCGAAACCACGTCGGAGCCGGCACCGGCCTCGGACATGGCCAGCGCGCCGACATGCTCGCCCGAGATCAGCTTCGGAAGAGCGCGGCGCTTCTGCTCGTCGCTGGCGTTGCGGCGGATCTGGTTCACGCACAGGTTCGAATGCGCGCCGTATGAGAGGCCGACGCTGGCGCTGGCGCGGCTTACCTCCTCCATGGCCACGCAATGTTCGAGATAGCCGAGCCCTGAGCCGCCCCACTCCTCCTCGACGGTGACGCCGTGCAGCCCGAGCGCGCCCATCTTCGGCCAGAGGTCGCGCGGGAACGCGTTCGCGCGGTCGATCTCGGCGGCGCGCGGCGCTACTTCGGCGCTAGCGAAGGCGCGGACGCTGTCGCGGAGCATGCCGGCCTCTTCGCCGAGGCCGAAATCGAGACCATTATAGGAGTTTCTCAGCATGGTTCCGCCCTTTCGCCTCAACCCGCAATTCAGAAGATGCGTGAGCCTTCTGCCGTGTCAAGCCAAGCGCCGCTCCCCCCCGCAAAACCTCTTGGGGACATTTTTCCCCGAAAAGAAAGAAACAATTGTTCAATTCGGTTAATTCGGCAAAAAGGGAGCCTGGGCATGAGGCTTTCAAATGATAGAAGCGGTCGCGCCCAATCGCAACTTCGTCACGATGTTCAATTTTGAGGGTGGTTTTTATGAAGCGTTACGGTTTCGTGTTATGCGCGTTTGCGTTCATCTTCGCCATTGAAGCCGCGAAAGCGGAAGACGCGCCCGCGGCGGCGCCGCTCGATCCGAAACTTGAGGCGCGCCTCGCTTCCGAGAAAGAGGCCCGCAAGCAGTGCAAGACCGACATTTGCAAAGTTTTCGCCGGAAAAGAGGGCAAGCCAGGCGCTATCCAATGCGACGCCGTCAAGACTTGGCTCGATAGCGAAATCGGCGGCTCCATTCTGTCTGGCAAGATCGGCTGGGCATGGGGCCATGCACAATGCTCGGCTCATATCGATCTAGACCGCGCGGCCCTGGCGAAGCTCGTTTCCGAACCTGAAGCGACAATCAAGCTCAAGCAGCATACGCTGAAATGCCTAGTCGATAAGAAGGGCGGGGAAGGCAAGGAAGCGGACTCCTATGTCCTGAAATTCTCCATCGCTCCTGAAATTACCTTCAAGAATGGCAAGGCGACGGCGGTGAAGCTCAATTGGAGCGATGTCGACGCGCCGACGCTTCTTCAGGGCGCCGTCTGGTCTGCCACGACGCTTGACAAAACCTTCGATATTCTCGGCAGTCAAGCCGCCGCGCAAATCAATAACTTCATCTATGGCCGTTGCAAGGAAGTCGGCGTCGAGGTGGCCGAGAAGAAATAAGCGCACGGCCGCGCTTCCGGCAACGGTGTGAGGGCAGGGGCGGGGCGGCGACCGCCCCTTGTTTACTCCGCCGCCTTCGAAGCGGCCCGCGGAGAAAAGAGCGCCGCCTCGATCTCCGCGTATCGCGCTTTCGCCTTCTTGGCGTTTGCCGCCTTGATGTGGCCGAAACCGCGAATCATATCCGGAACGTTCGCGTAGGCCGCGGCAAGGGCGAGGTTGCCGGGCGAAAGAGCCGGAAGCAGCTTCTCGATGCGAGCCTCGTAGTCCGCAAGAAGCGCCCGCTCCGCTTTCCGCTCAGCCGTGCGTCCGAAAAAATCGAACGGCGTGCCGCGCAATCGCTTGCCCTTCGCCAGCAGCTTCAGCGCCTTGAACATCCACGGCCCGAAGGTCCGTTTCTCGGGCAAGCCCGTATCGGGGTTGCGCGCGCCAAGAATCGGCGGGGCGATATGGAGCGCAAGCTTGAAGCCGCCGTCGAATTTTTCCCTGAGCCGTCTGGCAAAAGCGCCGTCGCTATAAAGCCGCGCGACCTCATACTCGTCCTTGATCGCCATGAGCTTGTAGAGGTTTCGCGCGACGGTGGCCGTGAACGTCTCGCCGCCGGACTTCGCGCGCTGTTCCGCCTGCCGCGCCCTCTCGACAAAGGCGCGGTAGCGGTTCGCATAGGCCGCATCCTGATAGGCGGCGAGGTCGCTCGCGCGGATTTCGATCATTTCGTCGAGCGTCTTCGCGAGCTTCGGCGGCGGGGCGACCTTCTCCTTGATCCGCGCGGGATCGACAGCGGCCTCGCGCCCGATCTCGAAGGCGCGCTTGTTGGCCTCGACGCTCGCGCCGTTCAACTCGATGGCGCGCATGACGGCGCCGCGGTCGAGCGGGATCAGCCCTTTCTGCCACGCGAAGCCCGTCAGCACCATGGTCGCGAAAATCGCGTCGCCGAGAAGCGCGGTTGCAATCGCCTGCGCATCGCATTCCTCGAAAGCGCGCGCATTCGCCTTCAGCCGGGCCTTCATGGACGCCGCCTCGTAGGAGACAGCGTTGTTGGCGATGAATTCGGCGGTGGGGGTAATCTGCGCGTCCGCCACGACCGCCGTGCGCCCGGCGCCCATCATGGGCAGGCCGCTTTTTCCATGCGCCACCACGATATCGGCGGCGAGCACGAGGTCCGCCTTGCCGGCGCCGATGCGCGACGCGAACAGCTCGGTTCCCTGCTCGCCGATCCGCAAATGCGAATAAACGCCGCCGCCCTTTTGCGCCAAGCCGATCTGGTCGACGACGCGAACCTGCCGGTTGTGCAGATGCGCGGCCATGCCGAGGATGGCCGCGAGCGAGGTGACGCCGAGCCCGCCAATGCCGGTCATGAGAATGTTGTAGCCATCGGCGCCGATTGGCGGCAGGCGGGGCTCGGGCAGTTCGGGCGTCTCGTGCTCTTTCGGCTTCTCCCGCCGGAGGCTCCCGCCATAGACAGACACAAAGCTCGGGCAAAACCCGTCGGCGCAGGTGAAATCCTGATTGCAACTCGACTGGTTGACTTTTCGCTTGCGGCCGAATTCGGTCTCGACCGGCTCGATGGAAAGACAGTTCGAGGCGCGGGAACAATCGCCGCAACCCTCGCAGACGCCTTCATTGATAACGACGCGCCTAGGCGATTGTTCCATAAACCCGCGCTTGCGGCGGCGGCGCTTCTCCGTGGCGCAGACCTGATCGTAGATGACGATGCTCACGCCCGGCGTCTCGCGCAGCTCCTTTTGCACCGCGTCGAGGCGCGAGCGGTGATCGAACGTGACGCCCGGTGGAACCTTGGGATTGCCCCGGAACCGGTCCGGATCGTCGCTCACGATGGCGATGCGCTCGACGCCCTCGGCGCGCATCTGAGCGGCGATCCCCGGCACGGAAAGCTGCCCGTCCACGGGCTGGCCGCCGGTCATGGCCACCGCGTCATTATAGAGGATCTTGTAGGTGATGTTATGCCCCGCCGCGATGACCTGTCGGATCGCGAGGCTGCCGGAGTGGAAATAAGTGCCGTCGCCGATATTGGCGAAGATGTGCTCCTCGTCCGTGAAGGGCGCCTGCCCCACCCACAGAACGCCCTCGCCGCCCATCTGGGTGAAGGCGTCGGTGTTGCGGTTCATGGCGGTGGCGAGGAAGTGGCAGCCGATGCCGGCCACCGCGCGGCTTCCGTCCGGTACGCGCGTTGACGTGCTGTGCGGACAGCCCGAGCAGTAATAGGGCGTGCGCAGGTGCAGCGGCGCGGCTGCGGAAGGCTTCGCGGCCTCCGCAAGCTGCGCCTCGATCTCACGCATGTTGCCGCTTTTCCAGTCGCCGGGCATCACGCGGAGGATGGCGCGGGCGACGGCGGCGGTGTCGATGTCGAGCACGTCGCTGACAAGCGGCTCTCCGCAAGCGTCGCGCTTGCCGAGAATGCGGGGGCGGCGGCCGTCGGCGAGACCATAAGCCGCGGCGCGGAGCCGATGCTCGATCACGTCGCGGCGCTCCTCCACCACGAGCACGGTTTCGAGCCCGTCGGCGAAGGCGCGCGCGCCCTCCTCGTCCAAGGGCCAGACAAGGCCGACTTTGTAGACGCGAATGCCCAGCGCCGCGGCCATGCCGTCGCTTATTCCGAGGTCGCGCAGCGCCTGCCGGACATGCAGATAGCCCTTGCCGGAAGCGGCGATGCCGAGGCGCGGCCGTGGACTGTCGAGCGCTATCCTGTCGAAGCGGTTCAAGCGCGCGAAGGCCTGCGCGGCAGGCAGGCGGAAATGGCGGTGGATTTCCTCCTGCTGCGCGGGCGCGAGCCGCAGCCTGGCGTTGCGCCCGCCTTGCGGCTCGGCGACGCCCTCGGGGAGGGTGGCGGCGTAAAGCGCGGGATCAATCCGAACGGTGGCGCTGGCATCCATGGTATCTGAAATGGCCTTCATGCCGACCCAAAGCCCCGCGAAGCGCGAAAGCTCGAAGGCCTTCATGCCAAACTCCACGATCTCCGCGATGTCGGCGGGGTAGAGCACGGGGATTTCGGCGTCGATGAAGGCGAAGTCGCTCTGGTTCGGCAGCGTGGAAGATTTGCAGGAATGGTCGTCGCCCGCCAGGGCAAGCACGCCGCCGTTGCGCGCCGTCCCGAAGAAGTTCGCATGCTTCAGCGCGTCGCCGGAGCGGTCTACGCCCGGCCCCTTGCCGTACCAGATGCCGAAGACGCCATCGTAGCGCGCGCCAGGGAAGAGCCCCGCCTGCTGGCTGCCCCACACTGCCGTCGCCGCAAGCTCTTCGTTGACGCCCGGGCGAAAGATAATGTGATGTTCGGAAAGGCGTTTGCGCTCCTGCCAGAGCTGCTTATCGTAAATTCCAAGCGGAGAGCCCCGGTAGCCAGATATAAACCCGGCCGTGTTCAAGCCTTTTTTTGCGTCGGCTTCCCTGCGCAGCATGGGAAGCCTGACCAGAGCTTGCACGCCCGTAATGAACACTTGGCCGCCTTCGACGCGATACTTGTCGTCGAGGCTGACGGAGGGGGCACAAACAAGAGTGTCCATGGTCATCTCCCCTGAATTTTTATGATTATGACATGGGGAAACTGAAAAGATTTTGCAAAGCAAGGCGGCCGCCCCTAGCTTAAATGTGATCCGCGTTCAGGCGGGAACGTTTTATGAATAGATCATGACAAATCTCGATTCCGTCGACCGCACGATCCTCACCCTTCTTCAGGCCGACGCCTCGCTTTCAACCGCCGAGATCGCGGCGCGCGCGGGCGCCTCGCAATCCTCGGTGTGGCGGCGCATCGAGCGGCTCGAAGCCTCCGGCATCATCAAGAAGCGCGTTGTGCTGCTCGACCGCAAGAAACTCGGCCTCGACATGATGGTCTTCGCGCATGTGAAGCTCGGGGGCCACGGCCAGCGCACGCTGCCGCTCTTCGAGGAGGCGGTGCGGCGCTTCCCCGAGGTGGTCGAGTGCCACACGCTGCTTGGCGAGACGGATTATCTCCTGCGCGTGATCACACGCGACCAGGAATCCTATGAAGACTTCTTTCGCAGACGACTGACCCAGGTGGCGTCCGTGCAGTTCACGAACTCGTCCATGGCGATCTCGGAGGTGAAGAGCACGACGGAGCTGCCCCTTTCCCTCCTATGGTGAACTGCGGACTCCTGCGCGGCAGCGCTCCGCCAGATTAACTCGTCGCAACCCCTTGCCCCAACCCTCTCCCAGCGAACTCGCCTTGGCGAGTTCGCAATTAAACATGACCGCATCCGCGAGCGGATGCGGTGGGAGAGGGAGTCCGGGCACGCCCGTTGCAGCCGCGTCCCCTCTCCAATCCGCATTCGCTTGCGAATGCGGACACTCCAGAGTGGCAAGCTCGCCAAGGCGAGCTTGCGTGGGAGAGGGACAGGGTGAGGGGTTACTACGTTGACCTTGCTCACGGAACGAGCGCCACGGTGTACACGTGGCCAACCTGATGATCGCCGTCCTTGGCCTTGTACTTCACGCGGAAGGTGAGCTTGCCGTCGACCGGCTTTGTAAGGGCCGCGATGGTGGCGACGACGACGCCGCCCTTGATCTTGGCGGCGCAGTTTTTCGGCGTCACCATCTCCTCGCGGACCGAAAGCTTCACCTCCGGGGGGCCTTGCAGGACTTCGACCTCGGGCGTCGCCAGAAGCGTCGACCGGCAGTTGCGCGCGCCGTAGACCGGCATCAGATCGACCGTTTCCCCGCCTTTCGCAGCGATGGTCTTGACCTCGGCCTGCGCAAAGGCGGGGAGCGCGGACAGGGCGATAATCCCGATTGCGCCGGCTATGCTTGAAGCGTTCATGATAATCCCTTCTTAATTGTTGAGCACGAGCGCCGGCTCGGCCCAGAAAAAGTTTCGCCGATTGACATAGGCAGCGAATATGGGAATGTGAGCCGTAACGCTCGCGTCTTTAGTCGATTCTCTTCCACAATTGAGCACAGGGGCGCCGCGATGGGCCGTGCTTGTGTCGTGTTGGCAATGTTGGCGATGGCTCTGGGCGCTTGCGCCTCCAATCCGCAGGCGACGGGAAGTGCGTCACTCGTCGACTGCGTGCCGAAGCCGACTCTCAAGGACATTTGGACGTGCGCGACCCAGCCCGAGTCCCCCGCTCCGGCGCCGGATCCAAAGCCGGCTGAAAACAGCGCTGCCCGTTAACTCCAAGCCGTCATCTCCCTTGCCCGCGATGTCGCCGCCAAGGCCGATATTAATGGGGCAGCCTAACCGAAGAAGGTGAGAAGGGCTCGCACCAAATCAAAGGAATTGATGGCGTTAATAGCATTTTGCTTGCCCGATTTGAGGCGTTGCCTAATCGATGAGCAATGAAGGCATATAAGATATGACTAAATAGCATTTCATGGAAGCTGCATAATATTAATAGTATCCCGGAAAGGTTGCTGCCCTGTCCAATTTCGTTAACTTGGCGAGCATAGGCTCGGCTCATAGTTCTCGTTGGAGAGAGAATGCGACCGTGTCCTGTATGGGCGCCCCGCTCAAGTGCTGTATGGATAAGAATATAAGCTAAGCGGGGACGATAAGAGGGTATAAAATTGAGAGCGCTTCACTCGAATACAGTTGTCTTACATCACCCGGATGCACGATTGTGCATCGAAGATGACGGCGCCAGCCGGTACGTCTCCGTTGAGCCGTTCGGGTGCGTTTTTACTCCATTCAGGTCTTGGATCACGGAGTATCCGACCGACCTGATCGAATCCATATTCAAGAAAAAGGGCGCCTTTGTCCTCGAAGAAATTATTCGGGACGAAAACCCCAAATATTTCCAGCACGAAGTGTTCTGGGAATTGCTAAGGGGAGGCGCAGCCCGGCGCTGTTGTTGAGAAGCGGTCTGTTAGCCGAGCCTCCGCCCGAGCCGGCCCGCCAAATCCTGGATGAATTGCCAGGCGACGCGGCCTGAGCGGGCGCCGCGCGTCATCGACCATTCCAGGGCCTCCGCGCGCAGCGTCTCCGGCGGATGCTTCAACCCGTAATGTTCGGCGTAGCCCGCCACCATGTCGAGATAATCGGACTGGCTGCAATTGTGGAAGCCGATCCACAGGCCGAAGCGATCCGACAGCGAAACCTTCTCCTCCACCGCCTCGCCGGGGTTTATGGCGGTCGCGCGCTCGTTCTCCATCATCTCGCGCGGCATGAGATGGCGGCGGTTCGAGGTGGCATAGAACACGACGTTGCCAGGCCGTCCCTCGATGCCGCCTTCGAGCGCGGCCTTCAAAGACTTATAGGACGTGTCGTCCGCGTCGAAGGAGAGGTCGTCGCAGAACACGATGAAGCGATGCGCGCTGCCGCGCAGATACGCGAGGCAGCGCGGAAGACTCCCAATGTCCTCGCGGTGGATCTCGATGAGTTTCAGCGCGCCGCCGCCGCCGCCCCTTGCCGCAACCTCGGCATGCACAGCCTTCACGAGCGAGCTTTTGCCCATGCCGCGCGCGCCCCAGAGTAGCGCGTTGTTGGCGGGGAGCCCGCGCGCGAAGCTCAGGGTGTTGGCGAGCAGGGTGTCGCGCATGCGGTCCACGGACTTGAGGAGCGCGATGGACGTCCGGTTCACCTCGGGCACGGGAAGAAAGCGAGCGTCCTCGGGCTGCCAGACGAAAGCGCCGGCAGCGCCGAAATCGGGCGCGGGCGTGTCCGCCGGAGACAGCCGCTCCAGCGCTTCCGCAATGCGAAGGAGCGTCGATTCGAGGGATTGCGCGTTCTTGGGCATGGCGGATCGGATGGCAAAAGTGAGAGTTCAAGGCCGGCGGCCCTGGAAGACCGCCGCACTATGCGCTATTTTACCACTGGCGCAACGGCACATCGTGAAAGTTGCGAACTCCCTGCAAGCGGATATAAGAAACCTACGCTTGCACCGAGCCGGCGCCGCGAATCCTTTTCCGCTCACCATGGGGTCTCTCGATGATTACTCCTGCATTTGCTCAAACGACCAGTCCCATAGCCGGCGGGGCGGTAGACTTCCTGATCCCGATGATCCCCGTGTTCGCCATTTTCTATTTTTTGGTGATCCGGCCCCAGCAAAAGCGCATGAAGGAGCATCAGGCCCTGATCGATGCGGTCAAGCGCGGCGACATGGTGGTGACGACCGGCGGAATCATCGGCAAGGTGATCCGCGTCGGACCGGAAGGCGAGCTTCGGGTCGAAATCGCGAACAACGTCCAGATTCAGATCGTGAAGAGCGCCATCAGCGAAGTGCGCAGCAAGGGCGAGCCGGTGAGAGAGGCGGAGGAGAAGAGCCCACCGCCGGCAAAAGGCGCCAAACCGGTCAAGGGCAAGGCGGAACCCGCCGCGGCGCCCGCGAAATCGGGAGACGACGAAAGCGGGAAGCAACCGGCCGCCTAATCTCATACAGTCGACGGGCCGCAGGTCTGGCGCGCATCAAGGGGACAAAGCTCCATGTTCGGTTTTTCGCTGCACTTCTCGCGCTGGGGCGCAATAGCGACGCTTTTCCTGTCGATCGCGTCCATCGTGTTCGCCCTGCCGAACGTGATCCCGGTTTCGACCTATGAGAGCCTGCCGGGCTGGGCGCAACTGCCGCGCATGCCGCTCGGTCTCGATCTTCGGGGCGGCACGCATCTCCTTTATCAGATCGATACCGCCCAGTTGAAAAAGGACTGGCTGCAATCGCTCCAGACCGAAACGCGCCGGGCGCTCAGCGAGGAGAAGATCGCCCATTCCGGCGTCGTCATCACGGCCAACGCGGTGCGGGCGACGCTTCGCGACCCGGAAAAAATGCCGGCTGCGCTTGAAAGGCTGAAACAGCTCGCGCAGCCTCTGTCGGCTTCGATCCTGACCGGAAGAGGCGGCGGAGGCATGGACATAGACCTCAAGGGCGAGAACGGCGCGATCACGTTGGAGCCGACCCCCGCCGGCTTGCAGCGCAAAATCGAGAATGCGGTCACGCGCTCCATCGAGGTCATCCGCAAACGCATCGATCCGAACGGCACGACCGAGGCGACCATCCAAGCGCAGGGCGGCGCCAGCGGCAAGGACCGCATCCTGATCCAGGTGCCGGGTCTCGCGCCCGACGAGGTTAAGAAGCGCGTCGGCGCCACCGCGAAACTGTCGTTCCAGCTTGTCGATTCGTCCACGTCGCTGGAGGACGCGAAGACGAACGGCGTGCCCCCGGACGACGCGCTGCTGCTCGACGAAGAGCGTGGCGGAAGCGTGCTCGTGCGTAAAGAGATTCTCGTTAGCGGCGACGATCTGTCGGACGCCTATGCAGGTTTCGACAGCCAGAGCGGCCAGCCCGCCGTCATGTTCACATTGAATGTCAAAGGCGCGGCGGCGTTCGCGCGCGTGACGAGGGAGAATATCGGTAAGCCATTCGCGATCATCCTCGACAACAAGGTGGTCTCGGCGCCGGTCATCCGCTCGGAAATTCCAGGCGGTCACGGCCAGATCACCGGCCATTTCAGCCAGGAAGAGGTCAATAGGCTGGCGTTGCTACTGAGATCCGGCGCGCTGCCCGCCGCGCTTTCCATTATGGAGGAGCGCTCCGTCGGCCCGAGCCTTGGCGCGGATTCGATTGAGGCCGGCGAATTGGCCGGCATTGTCGGCTTCGGCGCGGTCTCCCTGCTCATGATCGCGGGTTATGGCCTGTTCGGCATGTTCTCGATCGTCGCGCTCGTTGTGAACATCGCGATCGTCATGGCGTGCTTGTCGCTGTTCCACGCCACGCTCACGCTGCCCGGCATCGCAGGCATCGTGCTCACCATGGGCGTCGCCGTGGACGCGAACGTGCTGATCTACGAGCGCATCCGCGAAGAGATGAAGTCCGGGCGCGGCATAATCTCATCCATCGAGGCGGGCTTCGACCGCGCCTATGGCACGATTATCGACTCGCACTTAACGGGTCTGTCGGCGGCGCTCATCCTTTACGCCTTCGGCTCCGGCACGGTGCGCGGCTTCGCCGTGACGTTGTCCTTCGGCATTGTGAGTTCCCTTTTCACCTCCATCACGGTCACGCGCCTGATGGTCTCGACATGGCTGCGCCGCACGCGCCCGGCCCACCTTGAAATCTAGCGCAGAACGAGACACGCCATGCTGTTGAAACCGCTGTTCCGCCTGCCGCAGAAGATGAACCTCCACTTCGTGAGGTGGTTCAAGCTGTGCTTCGGCCTCTCCATCGTCGCCTTGGTTGGCACGGTCGTGCTTCTGTTCACGCAAGGCCTGAACTTTGGCATCGACTTCAAGGGCGGAACGCTCATGCAGATCCAGACGCCTGGACCTGCGGACGCCGCCAAGATCAGGACGACTCTTACGAGCCTCGGCATAGGGGAGATCCAGCTCCAGAACTTCGGCAAGGCGGACGAGCTTCTGATTCGCTTCCCCGAGCAGGCGGGCGGCCCCGAAGCGCAGAAAGTCGCCGCGGATAAGGTTCTCGGCGCGCTTCCCGGGGGCTCCAAAGAGCTGAGGCGCGAACAAGTCGGCAGCACGGTCTCCAAGGAGCTGATCGAATTGGCGATTTGGGCGATCGTGTTTACGAACGTTGTGATTTTCGCCTATGTCTGGTTCCGATTCGAGTGGCAGTTCGCGCTCGGCGCCGTCGTCTCCCTCATACACGACGTCACGATTACGCTTGGCGTTTGGTCGCTGTTCCAGCTCGACTTCGATTTGACCATCGTGGCCGCGCTCCTGACCATCCTCGGCTATTCGATCAACGACACCGTCGTCATCTACGACCGGATCCGCGAGAATCTGCGGCGCTATAAACGCATGCCGCTGCGCGATCTGCTCGACCTCTCCGTGAACGAGACCATGTCGCGCACGATCATGACGGTGGGCACCGTGATGATGGCGCTGCTCGCGCTTTATTTCTTCGGCGGCGAAGTGATCCGGGGCTTTACCTTCGCGATGCTGTTCGGCGTGCTGGTCGGCACCTATTCCTCGGTCTATATCGCGGCGCCGTTCCTGATCATGATCGGGGTCAAGCGCGACTGGAGCGGCGTGGAAAAGGCCAAGGGCAAAGGCAAGGAGGCTCGTCCCGGAGCGAAAGCCGCTCGAGCCGCCGCGAAGCCTGCCTCCGAGCCTGAACACGCCGCCGGCCTCCTGCATTCCATCGAGGAGGGCGGCGAAGACGAGGGCGACGTGCAGAGCATCGGTTTTTCCGCCTCGATCCCGCTCGGCGCCCCGGACAAGGCGGCGAGCCCGATCCCGGTTTCCACCCCGCGAAAACAGCCCCAGAACCGCTCCAAGCGGGGAAAGCAAAGGGCGGGCGGCGGCGGGCGTTCCAAGCGCCGCGGCTAGCCGCCCACTAAGCGCGCGATGATCGAGGGGCTGGACCGCATCGGCGCAAGAGCTCCCGTTTCGCTGACGCGCGACGGGGCATTCCAGCTCGGCGGCGTGCGCAGGGCCGCGCCGCTGCTCGTTTCCCGCCATGACGTTTTCGCCTGGACCGCGCCGCGCAGCTTGAGCGAAGAGGACATCTTGCGTTTTGTGCGCAACCTCGCGGCCGGGCAGGCCGACTTCCTGCTTCTTGGGACTGGCCGCTCCCTCAAATTCCCCTCGCCCGGCTTCAGAGCCGAAATCGAGCGCTTGAACCTTGGCCTCGATGTCATGGACACCGCCGCCGCCTGCGACACATACAATGTCCTGATTGCCGAAGCGCGAATCTTTGCGGCGGCGCTTCTCCCTCTTGCGAACGGTCCGGCCGCCTTTTAAAGCATCTAGCAGGTCGCGGAAAAAGGCGGTTGCCCATGGTTCGACAGGCTCACCATGAGGTATAACGCTTTGATAACACTCGGCCTCATCCTGAGCTTGTCGAAGGATGGAGCCAAAAATCCGGGTTTTTCAGCAACCTGCTCGTGGAGCGAATTGTGCCGACGCCGGGGGAAAAGGAAGCAAGGGCCATCGAGGATGCAGCCGCCTCGGCGCTTGTGAGGCAGCGCGACCGCGACCGCTATTGGAGCGCGCTGTTCGCGCCTGCCGGGAAGCGGCCTGGGCTTCTCGCCCTCTACGCCTTCCACGCGGAGCTCGACCGCATCGTCGACGCCACGAGCGAGCCGATGGCCGGACAGATTCGCCTGCAATGGTGGCGCGACGCCATCGACGTTGCCGCGCCCGGCGCCAAAACGGGAAACCTGCTGGCCGATGCGCTGCTCGCCGCAATCGCCGGGCACGATCTGCCCAAGGACCCGATGATCGCCATGGTCGACGCCCGAATGCCGGTGATGTTCGGCGACCCGCCGCCGGACGACAGGACGCTCAAGGCCACGCTTCGCGCGACGGAGGGCGCGGTCTTCGAACTCGCCTGCGCTATCCTCGGCGACCGGAGCCAAATCGCGCGCGAGGCTTCTCGCCAGGCCGGGGTCGCCTACGGCTTGACGGACATGCTGGCCAAGCTGCCGTTCGGGGCCGCGCGCCACAGGCTGCTCTTGCCTTCGAGCTATGCCGCCAGCCGAGGCGTCGACTTTGCCGCCGTCGAGCGCGGCGAGACCACGCCCAGCTTCGCGGCTGCCGCCGCCGATCTCAGGGGCGTCGCCGCGCGCGCATTTCAACAGTTCGGCGCAAAGGCCCCGGAACTCGCCGCCGAAGCCTGGCCCGCCTTCCTTCCGTTGACCCTCATCAAGCCCCACCTAAGGGCGATGGCCGCTCCCGATTTCGACCCTCTCCAGACCGTCGTTTCCATCAATCCGCTGCGGCGGTTCTGGCGGATCTGGCGAGCGGCGCGGCGGCGCTCTCTATAAGGACCGCGCGACATGGCTTCAACGCAGCCGAAGACGCTCAAACGCTTCTATACGACAGCAGCCGCGGCCGAGCGCGGCGCGCACGATTTCGCGGTGGAGCTTGACGGCCGGCCCATCAAGACGCCGGCGGGCAAGACGCTCTCCGTGCCGGCGCGGGCGCTCGCCGGCGCCATCGCAGCGGAATGGAATGCGCAAGGCGAGGACATCGTCCCCGCAACTCTTCAGCTGACGCGCATCGCGAACAGCGCCATCGACGGCGTTCTGGGCAGGGAAGGGGAGGTTGTTCGGGACATCCTGAACTACGCCGGGACCGATCTCGTTTGTTATCGCGCCGTCTCGCCGGCCGGACTCGCCGCGGAGCAGCCCCGCATTTGGGATCCGATCCTGGCCTGGGTTCGGACACGCCACGGTGCGCCCTTCTCGACCGGAACGGGCGTCCAGCACATCGCTCAGCCCGCCGCTTCGCTGGAGGCGGTCCGGTGCGCGCTCGTGCGCTTTGACGCGTTCAAGCTCGCCGCTTTGCACGTGATGACGACGTTGACCGGATCGGCGCTGATCGCGCTTGCCGAAGCCGAGGGTTTTCTCGACGCGGGCGCCGCCTGGGCCGCCGCTCATGTGGATGAGGCCTGGCAAACGGCCCATTGGGGAGAGGATTACGAGGCGGCTGAGCGTCAGAAACGCCGTTTCGCGGAATTCTCGAATGCCTCACGCTTCTTCAGCCTGTGTTGATTTTATTCCCGGCAACCGCCAAGAATTTTATTCTCGCTCCAAGTAAAAAAATATAAGAGCAGCAGAACATTTTTAGCGGAATAAATATTAATAGTAAAAAGTTATGAAAAGAATGCTGCACAATATGGCGAGTTTGCCGCCGGTATCTTCGTCAAAAAATCAAATTATCCAATGCGTACAAGCACTTGCCCTCAAGCGCATGGCCGCGACCTGTCCCATAAAAGGCGTAACTGTCCTATTTCTGTCAATTTCTCGCCAAGTAAATCAGTAAATCTCTATCCCATCGATATTCTCTCTTACATTTTCCGGCAAAACGGAAGCTCGTGCGGTTTGATACTCGCGGCGCGACTTCTTCAACAGGAGAGAAAAGATGGGCATGAGGGCCATTCTTACCGGAGTTACTGTATCGTTAGTTGCGTCAGGCGTTACGTATGCTGCCGATATCAAGGGGCCGGGAGACTTGAAGGATGTCCCCTATGTCGAGACGGCCTGGAACTGGAGCGGCTTCTATGGCGGGGTAACGGCCGGCTATGGTTCGGGAACGTCCAGGAATTACGTCTCCCCCAACGCCAATAACCCGCATGGCTGGGCCGAGAACGATCCGGACGGCGCACTGCTGGGCGTCACCGTCGGCTATAATTGGCTTTTGGCGCCCAACTGGGTCGTCGGCGCGGAAGCCGATTTCAGCTGGTCTGGCATGGAAGGCGAACAGCACAAGTACATTTATGACGGACATGACTGGTCCGGCGGCTGGGATGGCCTTTCGACGATTCGCGGCCGCCTGGGTTACGCGGCGGGGCCGAACCTGTTCTACGGCACGGCTGGACTCGCGCTCCTGCATGCCAACGAAACCATAGTTGGCAATGACGCCAGCGAAAGCAATTTCTACCAGGGCTGGAAGGCCGGTTATGTGATCGGCGCGGGCATCGAGCACGCCTTTAGCAATCGGCTGACGGCCAAGATTGAATATCTCTACGCCGATGGCTTCAGCAGCGAAAGCGGCTACACGGGCACGGTTTCCCAGCGGGATGGCCAGACCTACATTCACGATGTCGGAAACATCAGCATTATCCGCGCGGGTCTGAACTATAAGTTCTAGAGCATCGTGCGTTCAATCGGACGCAGCCACAGTTTCGATAGGGGTAGGGAAGGTCTCCCTCCCCTCCCTCCGAACCGTGCGTGCGGTTTTCCCGCACAAGGCTCTCCAGTTGGTGGTTTCCTCAACGGGGGCATCTCGCTTCCTGCCAGGCCGTGTGAAGTGCGAACAGCCCGGCGTCCGCGAAGAAAGCGTTGGTCCAGCGCATGTGATCGGCGAGACAGCGGCCGAGGCCGGGACGCTTTTCCTGCTTGTGCCGCGCGACAATCAACGTGAGAACCCGTATTGCCTCATTCAATAATGTTCCTGAGCAGAAGCCGTCTGCCTCATCGGGAATGTTCCCCGAGTTATCCTGGCCTCGGATGCCGTCATGACATTCTTTAGTTCGATCCGCGCCGCGAGCATTCTTCCGCCCCGATCAGCACATACGCGCTGCCGTCGCGCGCAGCGGCTGTCAAGGACGGCCGCTTTTTTGGCGGTCGCCCGAAGGGCTTGTCCTTGATAGACGCGAGCACGGCGGTAGTCTGTTAGCTGTCGGAGTGGAACCTGCGGCTCATACAGTCAGTCCAGGTTCGTTCTCGCCTAACCCGGCCACCAAGTCATGCGAAAGACCAAAAACCACAGCATGCGCCATTTCACCCCGCCAGATTTTCAAGCGGCGCTGGAGCGTTCGCAAAAGGTGGTCGGCATAAGCGCCGGGATGTTCTGTCTGGAGCCGCACGAGCAATTCGCGTCCCGTTCTCCAAGGTTCCGCCTCGAACCAGGATTTCAATTGGCCGCTCACCTGCGCCAGGGGATCTGGCCGTCGCCGGCCGCGCTTTTGCGCCGACCTCGGTCGCGCCGTCGGTCTGACCTCGCCGTCTTTCCAGGCGGTCCTCAGGCCGGCCAGAAATTCTTCAATCGAAGGCGCAGTCGCATCGAAGGCAACGCTGGGACTGTCCGCGATATCGACGAGATGCTGCTGCGCTGTTCGCATTTCGCTCAAAAGCCGCACCGGGTCCAGGCCCGCTTGAACGCATTTCAAGCGGCGGCGCACTTCCTCAGGCGTGCGCAGATCCGCCAAAACCCGCTGACATGGCGTGGCCGGAGCATGGTAGCGTTTGCGTACCCGCGCTCCATAGCGTTCCTTTCCGCACAGCTTGAACGACGGCTGGAAAAAGTTCACGAACAGCCTGACAATCCGATAAAGCCGTGCCAAGGCTTCAGCCGCCGGAAGCCCTTCAAGGCGCCTGTAGCCAACAATTCGGCGGACTATGGCTCCGTTTTTCTGCTCGACAAAAGCCTGATCGTTCTTGCGATAGGGGCGGCATCGCGTGAACTCGATCCCGGCTTCCTGGCAATAATCCCGGACGGTCTCGTTCATGAAGACGCTGTCGTTGTCCGTGTCAAACCCGAGAAGATCGAACGGAAGAAGCTTGCGAAGCTCCGTCAGAACTTCGCTTAAAAGTTTCTGCTCACGGACCAGCAACGGCGCGCACTCCGTCCAACCTGTGGCGACATCGGTCAGAACCAGCGTCTGAACGAAACTCCCGTGTGTCGATGGGCCGCTGTGCGCAACAAGATCGGCTTCGACAAAGCCTGGCGGCGGATCGCGCCAATCCGAAAAGGTGCGAATTGGTATGCTGCGCCTGATTATCGAGGACGCGGTCCGCCGACGCCGGGTTCGGCCGACTGTCTCACGCACCTCACGTAACGCCCGGTCAATCGTCGCCGCGCTCATGGAGCGCAACCGAGCGCCGACTTCGGGAGCGAGCTTAAGATGCCCGTGCCGCTCCATCGCATCGACGAGGATTGGAATAAGCGGCTTCAAACGCTTGCCGCAGACGCGATCCGACGCCTCCCAGACCAAAACAAGCGCAGCGCGGACATCATCGCCGTAAATCCTTCGCGACAGTCGCGCCGCGGATCGGCGTGGCTTCTTTCCGCCGAGCAGACGCATCGCGTGCTTACGATGGAAACCCGTCACCGCTACAAACTCATCCAGAATGCGTATCTTCTCTCGGCGGTTACTGCCGCCGTACCGGTTGATAACCGCTGCAATCAACTCATCCCGCGTCGCCATGCTTACCCGCCTCATCGCCGCTCCCCATCCTAACTGGCGCCGAGGAGCAAATTAGATGAGGCAACGAAGCAATAGTCAGGAACAGTTTAAGCGAAGCAATGCGGAACCCAGCGTCAATCAGGATGAGAATGCCGCTGACGGCGTGACGGAGGGAGGGCGTAGCCCGACCGAAGGCGCGACGTTAGCGGCGGCGCTCGTTTCACTCAGATGGAACGGCGTCTGGCGGTCACCGGCAGGCTGGTCAAGCATATGATTTTTCGGAGCAAAGAGGGATCGACGCTTGTCCGGCCTCCACATCAACGACCACCAGACGAGGCTGTTCATGAGTTTTCGCCAGACACACACCACGGCTGTAGCCGCCGCCAAGGCCGGTTTCAGCACTGCGACCGGCTACCGGATCGAGAACGATCCACGGCTGCCGTCGCAAAAGAAGGCGCCGCGGCGCCGCCGACGTCCCGATCCGCTTGAGGGCGTTTGGGAGCAGGAGATCCTGCCGATGATCGAGGCGACGCCGGATTTGCGCGCGGTCGCCGTCTTTGAAGAGATTGTGCGCCGTCACCCCGAGATCGCCCCTGGCGTGCGCCGGACGATCGAGCGGCGCATTCGCCAATGGCGGGCTCTCAAGGGCCCTGAGCGGGATGTGATCTTCCTGCAGAGCCAGGCGCCCGGCCGGCTTGGGCTGTCCGATTTCACCAGCATGGGCGAGCTCGGCATAGCCATCGCCGGTCAGCCGCTCGATCATCGGCTCTATCACTTTCGCCTGGCGTTCTCCGGCTTCGAGCATGCTCATGTCATTTTTGGCGGCGAGAGCTTCGTCGCGCTTGCCGAAGGACTGCAGAATGCGCTCTGGGCGCTGGGCGGCGCGCCGTTACAGCATCGAACCGATAGCCTGTCAGCGGCGTTCCGTAATCTCGACCGCGAAGCGCGAGAAGACCTGACGCAGCGTTACGAGGCGCTGGTTGCGCATTACGGCATGGAGCCGGTGCGCAATAATCTCGGCGTCGCGCACGAGAACGGCGCCATCGAAAGCGCACATGGGCATCTGAAGCGAGCGATTGCCGATGCGCTGCTTCTGCGCGGCTCGCGCGATTTCTCCGATCTGGCGGTCTACCGGCGCTTCATCGACGAGATCGTTGGGCGCCGGAATGCGCACAACAGCAAGCGTATCGACGCGGAGCGGGCCGCGCTGAAAAAGCTGCCGGCAAGGCGCACCGCCGATTTTGAGGAGGCGGTCGTCCGGGTTACATCGAGCGGCGGCTTCACTCTGCGCCGCGTCTTCTATACGACGCCGTCGCGCCTCATTGGCCATCGCCTGCGGGTGCGGATTTACGATGAGAGGCTGGAATGCTTTCTCGGCGGCACGCCCATCCTGACCTTGCGAAGGGGGCAACCGCCGCTGGCGAGCGGCAAGCGCGCCCATGTCGTCGATTACCGGCATGTCATTCATGCCCTGCGCAAGAAACCGATGGCGCTGCTCAATCTTGTCTATCGCGAGCAGCTCTTCCCGCGTCAGGCTTACGCACGCGCTTTTGAGGCGCTGCTGGCCCAGGAGGGCGAGAAACGCGCCTGCCGCGTTGCCGTCGAACTCCTGGAGCTCGCTCACGACAGGGCTTGCGAGGCAGAGCTGGCGGAAGCCATCGAGGCCGCTCTGAATGCCGGAGAACTGCCCGATCCCGCCCGGTTGCGGGACCGCTTTAAGCCCGATGCAGCGGCCATCCCGGACGTTACCGTGGAATTGGCGTCGCTCTCAGCCTACGACGAGCTGGCCGTTGTCGCCCAACCCTGCGCTTTGGAGGCGGCGGCATGACGAAGAACTCCGCCATTGACACTGTACGTGTCGAACTTCTCCTTACCGAACTGCGCCTGCCGGGCATCAAGCTGATGTGGCAAAAGCTTGCGGAGCAAGCGGACAAGGAAGGCTGGCCCGCGGCCCGCTTCCTTGCCTCGCTCACTGAGCTGGAGATTGCCGATCGCGGACGGCGGTTGCAGGTGGCGCGCCGCGAGCTTGCGCTGGAAAGCGCCATCGCGAAGCTCGACAAGTATCACCTGCTCGTGCTCGACGACATCGCCTATGTCAGCAAAGACCAGGCCGAGACCAGCGTGCTGTTCGAGTTGATCGGCTCGCGCTACGAGCGCCGCTCTATGCTGATCACGGCCAATCAGCCGTTCGGCGAATGGGGCAAGGTCTTCCCGGACCAGGCGATGACGCTCGCGGCCGTCGACCGCCTCGTGCATCATGCAACTATCCTGGAGATGAACGTCAAGAGCTACCGCTGCAACGAAGCGCTTGAGCGTAAACGCGGCAAGGGCCGCCCGGCCGGGCGCGCGACAATCAAAACAACGTCGGAGTGACGCTCCGCGTCAATCTGAAAGCAAAACCCGCTTGCGCGTCACCGCGCCAGCGGCGATCATCGTAAGGCTCGGCGATCCGCCCATTCTCACCTTGATTGCCGCTCTTCTCATCCAGATTGTCGCGCGATATGCTTGCGCGGGAAGGCGCGCAACCGCCTTCGAACCAACCCGTCCAACCGTTTGAAGACAGGGTGATGGGCGTGTTTGAAGTAGTTGAACCAGCCGCGCAAGACCGGATTCAGACTGGCGATGACTTGTTCGAGGCTATCACCCCGGGTCCGCTTGGTCTTGGCCCTGATCTTGTCTTTGAGCTTGTTCAAGCTCTTCTTGCGGACATGCCGCCGTTTATCCTCGAAGCTGTAGCCAAGGAAGCTGAAGCCCCCGCCCTTGTCCCATGAGTCCCCGATATGGGTCTTACCCGGATGCAGGCTTAGGCCGTTTCCCGCCACCCAGGCGCGGATGAGCACAAGGGCGGCTTCGGCTTCTTCCTGACTTTGGCACAGGACCACGGGGCCTGTCCCCGGCTGCGAAGGCGGGGATCATCCGCGTAACGCACCAAGAGCCGGGCTCACAAATTTGGACAGGGCGATGAGTGGATTTTCTGCCTGACACAGCGCCGAGCGGGCATCGAAGGCGAGCCCGTTGACTTGATCGGTTCGCCGACGTGACGGTGGCAAGGCATCGCATTTGTGGTCGCGACCGATGCTGAGTTCCTTCAAGACGGCTTCGATCCGGATGGCCGGCGAACACCTCCACGGCGCCGTCGAGAAGCTGAGTTTTCCATTGCGTAACCTGATTGGGATGGACATCGAACTGCTGCGCCAACTCGGCGAGCGTCTTCTCTCCCTTCACGGCTGCTAAAGCCACCTTCGCTTTGAAGGCCGGCGAGTGGTTCCTGCGGGGCCGTTTTGCCATGCTTCTCTCCTGATTGCGCAGCCTCATCTAGGCCGCTGTTCGCTTTGCTCGGGAAGGACATCACCAAGGTCGATGGCTTTGGTCCCTACCTCGCGCTGAAGCTGATCGCTGAATGCGGCGACGATCTTTTGGCTTGGCCGAGCGCAAAGCACTTCACCTCCTGGCTGGGCTTGGCGCCGAACAACAAGATCTCCGGCGGCAAGGTGCTTTCATCACGAACGCAACGCACTGGTAGCCGCGCCGCAGCGCTCCTGCGGCTTGCTGCAGTCACCGTTGGACGGACCGACACCGCGCTCGGCGCTTTCTACAGAAGACTTTCGGCGCGCATCGGCAAGGCCAAGGCTGTGACCGCCACGGCGCGCAAGATTGCAGCGTTGTTCTACAACGCCGTGCGCCACGGTATGGACTATGTCGACACGGGCGCGTCGTTCTACGACATCCGATACCGTCAGCGGGTGGTCGAAAATCTGCATCGGCGCGCGAAGACATTCGGCTTTGTTCTTCAGCCTATTGAGCCGGCGTCCGGCACCGCATCCGGCACCGTTTCTTAGGAATCGTTCTCCAGGGTGAGTTCGCCGATCTTCGCGTGGAGGCTCTTTACGTCGATAGCTGGAGCGGGCGCTGCGCCGCCGACGGGCAGGCGCGCATCGGCAAGGTGGCGTTCGATACGCCGGCAAGACGCTCGACGCTTTCGACTTCGCTGCAGTACCCATGATCAGCAAGGCCCAAGTCATGGCGCTGAGCTCCGGCGCCGGGTGGGCCGAACAGGAGGATATTGGCGCCTTGCTGGATCCAGCCATCGCTGAACGAGATCGGTGGTGCGCATGAACAGGACGCGCCAGCCATTTTCGATGAGCGCCAGGCCGATGGCTGCCCCAAGATGGCTTTTTCCGACGCATCGTAGAGGGAAAGTGCCTGTTCCAGCGCAAACAGGTGCTCGGCGCGGTAGTTTCCGGTGAGCGCCTTCTCGATCGTTTCGCTGCTGGAGTGGCGCCGGTAATTCCGCAAACGCGCCAGCGCCTTGGGATCATGCTCGCCGGAGAGGATTGCACGGATGATCCGCAATCCGGTTGCGCCTGTGATATCGGCGACGACATGGTGGAGTTGGAGGTTCATCTCGCTCAGCGCCTTCTGCATGTGCTGAATATGCGAAGCTGCATACTCGAGCAGACGCTCGCGCTGACGTACGTAGGCGCGCAACTCGATGAAGTGACCTTTGGGCCGAAAGCTGGCGCGCAGCAGACCGTAAGAATGAAGCCGCTGCAGCCACTGTGCATCGCTGACGTTGGTCTTGCGCCCGGGCACGTGCTTGGCGTCGCGTGCATTGACAAGGAACACAGCGAAGCCGCGGGCGTCGAGAAGCTCGTAGATCGGGACCCAGTAGACACTGGTCGATTCCATGGCGACGGTTTCGACGCCGCATTCTGCAAACCAAGCCGCCAGCCGATGCAGATCGGTCGTGAAAGTCCCGAAACTGCGGACCGGCTCTGACGAGCGATCCGCCCTGACGGCGGCCATCAATAGGGTCGCTCCGACATCGATGGCGGCTGCATTGGGATGCACCATCGGCATGGTGCGGTCGTTCCTGGATTGCACTTTCTTCCGGGCCATCATCAATCCTCCTGCTCACAAGGCGGAAGGGCTGGGCTGCGCGAATGATCAGATTCCTAAACGGGATCGCCGGATGGCGTCACCACTCTCAAGTGCGCAACAGCCCATGGACCAGGTTTTTTAACGGGGTCATGCGCCACCAAAATCGTACGGCCGCTCCCTTCCGGGTCTAGTGTAGCAGTGACGTTTCTATCCCCACAGGGGGCGAGCAGCGCCAAGCTAGTTTTTTAGAGGGCGCGCTCGTCAAGGCCGGCGTTGCGAGCGCAAAACGATGATCGACCGCGAGCACGATCTGCCGGTTTCGCGGCAGGCGGCGGCGCTGGGTCTGAGCCGCAGCAGCGTCTATTCGAAGCCGCGCCCTGCGCCCGCAAGCGACCTCGCCCTCATGCGCCGGATCGACGAACTGCATCTCGACTACCCGTTCGCCGGCAGCCGGATGCTGTGCGGCCTGTTGCGCGGTGAAGGCATCGCGACCGGACGCCGGCATGTGCGAACGCTGATGCGGCGGATGGGGATCGAGGCGCTGTATCGCCGCCCGCGCACGACGAAGCCCGCCCCCGGCCACAAAATCTACCCGTATCTCTTGCGCGGCCTGGAGATTACGCGGCCGAACCAGGTCTGGGCGATGGATATCACTTACATCCCCATGGCCCGCGGCTTCGTCTATCTGGCCATCGTGCTCGACTGGTTTTCCAGGCGGGCGCTGTCCTTTCGGGTTTCGATCACGTTGGAAGAGGACTTCTGCGTCGAGGCGCTCGAAGAGGCGCTGGCAAGGCATGGCAAGCCCGAGATCGTCAACACCGACCAGGGCTCGCAGTTCACAGGGGCGGCCTTCACCGGCGCCCTCGCCCGCCACAAGATCGCGATCAGCATGGACGGCAAAGGGGCTTGGCGGGACAATGTGTTTACGGAGCGCCTTTGGCGCAGCATCAAATATGAGGAGGTCTATCTGCGGGCCTACGACAGCGTGACGGAGGCGCGTGCCAGCATCGGCCGCTATCTCGACTTCTACAATCGGCGCCGCCCGCATTCGAGCCTTGACGGCATGACGCCCGATTGCGCTTACTTCGGCTCGCCGCCCATTCGCTTGGCGGCCTAAACCCGGCAGAGGATCCACTTATCGAAGCGGAAAAACTGTCCAAACAACCGGAGCCACCTCAAAGGGCTTTTCTGGCGCAAAAGCCGCTTTTCAACAGCCAAACCCGGTCGAATTCGGCGAAGTCGGGCTAGATAGCCGCGATGCCTTCCTCAGCCTCATGAAAACCTGTGCCAAGCAGGCGATCAGCTTCTGGGACTATCTCGGCGAACGCCTTGGTGTGCCAGACGCACCCGCCGTGCCAAGCTTGGCCGAATTCATCCGCACGCTTGCTTTTCTCTGACCGCCCGGACTTTTGCCCCTATTACGTCACAATCGGTCGAACCTGCGAAGTCGGGCGCGCGGGACCATCCGCCGAAGCTGCTCGCCGAATGAAAGAGCGCCAGGCTTCTTTGCCGCTGTGCGGGTTTCGGCCAGAACTACTCCGGTCGACGTGTTGATGGTAAGGAAGGTCTCCCTGCCTGCCGAATTTCTATCTTCGGGTTGGACGATCCTCAGGCGAACGGAGTCGATCCCCTCCGGAAGGTCGGATACGACGCACCCCTTTGGACCGCGCGCTATCCAGGGCGGCAAGGGGTCACCATTTGCGAGCAGAATTTCGGCATCGTCCGGCAACGCCGCGCCGGAGTCGCCCCAAATCTGAATGACGAGCAGCCGGTCTTGGGCCGCGACGTCGAAGGAGTATTCGGGCGTGGCGGTTGTGCAGACGGCCTGCTCGACGGCGAAATGCGGCGCCTCGATGAACTTGAACGCCGGGGAGGCGAAGAAGCTAGCCACATCGGCGCTTGAAGGCGCCGTCCAATCGGTCTTCGCGGTCTCGCCAAGAGGCAGGCTGCGATACCAAGGATGCCGGGACGCGTCGTTCGAAGCTGTCTTGTCGGCCGTGGCGGTGGGCGCCGCGTCGGCGACGGCGACGGCGACCGTTGCCGTGGCGGTCCCGCCATGGCCGTCGTCGACCTGGTAGGTAAAGCTGTCGCTCCCGGTATAGTTGGCGGCGGGCGTGTAGAGATAGCTCCCGTCGGCGGCGACGGTCACGGTCCCGTGCGCCGGATCGGAGGCTTTCGAGAAGGTCAGCGGCAGCCCGGCCGGGCTTGCGGCTTGGCCGGCGAGGCTGCCGGAGAGCGGCTGGTTGGCGAGGGTGGCGGCGCTGTCGGCCGTGGCGGTGGGCGCCGCGTCGGCGACGGCGACGGCGACGGCCGCTATGGCCGTCCCGCCATGGCCGTCGTCGACCTGATAGGTAAAGCTGTCGGCGCCGGTATAGTTGGCGGCGGGCGTGTAGAGATAGCTCCCGTCTGAGGCGACGGTCACGGTCCCGTGCGCCGGATCGGAGGCTTTCGAGAAGGTCAGCGGCAGCCCGGCCGGGCTTGCGGCATGGCCGGCGAGGCTGCCGGAGAGCGGCTGGTTGGCGAGGGTGGCGGCGCTGTCGGCCGTGGCGGTGGGCGCCGCGTCGGCGACGGCGACGGCGACGGCCGCTATGGCCGTCCCGCCATGGCCGTCGTCGACCTGATAGGTAAAGCTGTCGCTCCCGGTATAGTTGGCGGCGGGCGTGTAGAGATAGCTCCCGTCTGAGGCGACGGTCACGGTCCCGTGCGCGGGATCGGAGGCTTTCGAGAAGGTCAGCGGCAGCCCGGCCGGGCTTGCGGCTTGGCCGGCGAGGCTGCCGGAGAGCGGCTGGTTGGCGAGGGTGGCGGCGCTGTCGGCCGTGGCGGTGGGCGCCGCGTCGGCGACCGTGACGGTGACGGTGTTGGTCGCCGTATATCCTTGGCCATCGGAGACAGTATAGCTGAAGGTATCGGTACCCACGTAGTGCAAAGACGGCGTGTAAACGTAAGAACCATCGGCGTTCACAGACACTATGCCGTTAGACGGATCGGCCGCCTTCGCGAAAGTGAGCGGGAGTCCGGCGGCGCTTGAGGCATCGCCGGCAAGGCTCCCAGCCAGGGCGGTGTTGGCGTTCGTGGACGCCGTATCGGCGGCGGCCGTCACCACATCGAACTGACCACCGTCTTGGATCGTGACGCCTTCGGCGACTATGGCGGCGCGCTGCGCCCACGAGGTCTCATAAGTGCTCGCCCCCATGTCGATCATGAGCCCGGAATGCAGCGCCTCGCCGCTCCAGCCGGCGAGTGTTGCATCATAGTGCGCAGTACTGAGGCCCGCGCCGTAAGTCATGAACCCTGTCATGTTGGTGGCGGCGCTGATATTCCAGCTGGCGAGGTTCTGATCGAACGACCAGTCACCCGCAAACATGTAGCTAAGGTTCTTGACGGCCGAGGTGTTCCACCCCGAAATGTTCCCGTCGAAGGCCCTGTCGGTGTCGAACATCGAGGCCATGTTCGTCACGGCGGACGTGTTCCATCCGCCGATATTCTGATTGAACGCCTCGTCGTTCAAGAACATGCCTTGCATGGTCGTTACGTGCGATGTATCCCAGGAGCCGATGTTCTGATTGAACGACGTACCCCAGAACATCGCGGTCATGTTCGTGACGTTGGACGTGTTCCAGCCGCCGATGTCCTGATTGAACGCCGCATCTTGTTCAAACATGCCGTTCATGTTCGTGACGGCCGAGGTGTTCCACCCGGAGATATCGGAATTGAAGGAGGTATCGCCATAGAACGTGCCGTTCATGTTCGTGACGTTCGAGGTGTCCCAGGAACCTATGTCCTGATTAAACGACGTAGCATGTTCGAATAAACCCGCCATATTCGTCACGGCAGAAGTATCCCATCCGCAGATGTTCTGGTTGAATCCTGTATCTCCGTTGAACATATAGCTAATATTCGTGACAGAAGATGTATTCCAGCCTCCAACGTTCCCATTGAAAGCTGTATCACCGCTGAACATATAGCTCATATTAGTGACAGCCGATGTGTTCCAGCTCCCGATGTTCTGGTTGAAGGCGGCGTCGCCGCTGAACATGCCGTACATGCTGGTGACCGCCGAGGTGTTCCAGTCCGCAATGTTCTGATTGAACGAGCTTTCGAAGAACATGTCGCTCATGTTCGTAACGGAGGACGTGTTCCAGCCGTCGATGTTCTGAGAGAACGCGGTTGTACCAGCGAACATATAGCTCATGTCCGTGACGTGCGACGTGTCCCATGAACCGATATTCTGATTGAAGGCGGCGTCGCCGTTGAACATATTGTTCATGTTCGTAACAGCAGAGGTGTTCCACTCAGAGATATTCCCGTTGAACGCCGTGTCACCGGCAAACATATCGCTCATGTCTGTCACATTTGACGTATCCCATGAACCGATGTTCTGATTGAAGGCAGTGTCGTTGAGGAACATACACTTCATGGTGGTCGCCGCCGAGGTGTTCCAGCCCGAGATATCCCCGTTGAACGCGGAGTTGGCGTAAAACACATAGCTCAAGTCGGTTACGGCAGAGGTGTTCCAGCCGGATAGGTTACCGTTGAACTTGGAGTTTCGGGCGAACGCATAGCTGAGGCTGGTGCAGTCGGTGAGATCGGGATTGTCTGCAGCCGAAATGGTAAGATTGGTCGCGCCGTCGAAAGCGTGCGATAGGTTTTGGAGGGCGACATCGCCCCATTGGCTGACATCGGTGATTTTCTGAGCATCGCCGGAATTATTAAAGTCAAGCCCCGCGAACTCGCCCACGATGGCGATAGTGTGCGAGCCAGCCGTCGTATAGGTGTGGCTGGGCGTCGCCGAGCCGGTATAGGTGTTGCTCGTGCCATCCCCCCAGAACACCGTGTAGTTGTTGGTCGCGGTGGTTCCAGTGTTGACTGGCAGCGTGATGGAATTGCTGCCGCTCGTCCCAGGCTTGGTGGTGTCGACCGTGAACACGAAGCCAAGCGCTTGCGCATCGGCGGCATCGTTGTATTCGGTAAGCGTGACCGTGCCCGTCTTCGAGCCGTTGCTGTCGGTGAAGGTGTAGGTGAAACTCTCGCTCGCGCCGCCGCTGCCCGCCGCGGTGACAGCCAGCCGGCCATCGGAGCGGAGTGTGACCAGTGTGCCGGAACCCAGCGTGATCGTTTGGCCCGAACTGATCGAGACGCCGTCAATGGCGGTGATGGCCGCGTTCTTGTAACCGCCCGCGATGGTGTCGTTGATCCGGGGATCGACAACGATTGGCGCACCTGTGATGACCGTGTAGCTGTCGGGATTCGCGGCTTCGAATGAGACGACGGTGACGGAGACGGTGGCTATCGCCGTTCCGCCATGACCGTCCGAGACCTGATACGTGAAGCTATCCGCGCCAGTATAGTTCGTGGCGGGCGTGTAAGTGTAGGAGCCGTCGGAATTGACCGTGACCGTGCCGTGGCTCGGGTCGGAGGCCTTGGAATAGGCGAGCGGGAGGCCTACGGAACTCTTGCCGTCAGACGCCAAGCTGCCGCTGACGGCGTTGTTCTTTGTGGAGGTGATGGCGTCGTTCGCCGCGGTCGGCGGCACATCGGTCACGGTAAGCGCGATAGTAGCGGTCGCGGTGTAGCCCTTGCCGTCAGAAACTTGATAGGTGAAGCTGTCGGCGCCCGTGTAATTCGTCGCCGGCGTATAGGTAAAAGTACTCCCCGAGAAGGTGATTGTGCCTTGGGACGGCGCGGCGGCGACGGTGTAGGTCAGCGTCTGGCTCGCCGAACTTGTGGCGTCCGATGCGATGTTCTTGGAGACGTGCGTGTTGGCGTTGGTCGAGACCGAATCGGCGGCGGCCGTCACCACGTCGGCGACAGTGACGGTCACCGTGTTCGTGGAGCTGTAGCCGCTGGCGTCGGTCGCCTGATAGGTGAACGTGTCGGTTCCGACGTAGTTCGTCGTGGGCGTGTAGGTGTACGTTCCGTTGGCATTGACCGTGAGCGTTCCGTGGCTCGGATTGCCGCCGCTGGCGACCGAATAGGTGAGCGTCTGACTCGCCTGGTCCGTCGCGAGGCCAACGAGCGTGCTGCTGAGCGCGGTGTTGGCGGTCGTCGACTTGCCGCCGGCCGAGGCGGCGACCGCGTCCGCCACGGTGACCGTCACCGTGTTCGTGGAGCTGTAGCCGCTGGCGTCGGTCGCCTGATAGGTGAACGTGTCGGTTCCGACGTAGTTCGTCGTGGGCGTATAAGTGTAGGTCCCGTTGGCGTTCACGGTCAGCGTGCCGTGGGCCGGTCCGCTTACCTTCGAGTATGTCAGAGTCTGCCCCGCCGCGTCCGTCGCGTCGCTGGCGAGCGTCGCGTTCAGCGCCGTGTTGGCGGTAGCGGTCTTCGCATCCGCGGACGCCGTCACCACGTCCGCGACAGTGACGGTCACCGTGTTCGTGGAGCTGTAGCCGCTGGCGTCGGTCGCCTGATAGGTGAATGTGTCCGTACCGACGTAGTTCGAAGCGGGCGTGTAGGTGTAGGTCCCGTTCGCATTGACGGTG
>CAWEFZ010000006.1:0-118164 GCA_963808505.1 uncultured Alphaproteobacteria bacterium | reverse complement strand
GCACCGGACGCGCGGTCGTGATCTCTGACATGCCAAGCTCGTCGCGCGCATGGGCCGCCAAGGCATCCTTCCCCATCAACTGCTCTGCGACCTGCCGGGCAAGCCCGCGTTCGACGCCTCGCTTGACGTAGATGTCTGCGAGCTCATTGAGCGTATCCGTTGCGGCGGCATCACCTTCAAAATCGGCTTTTTCCGCGCGAGAGTGTGGGCTGAGGCGGGAACGGAAGATGAGCGCTTATGCAAAGTGACAGGCATCGGCACAGTCTCTTACGGCAGGACAGCTACCGGCGGATCGAGGCGATCACGGGGCAGCGGCGGCGCCGGCAATGAAGCGATGAAGAGAAGGCGCGGATCGTTTCGGAGAGCTTTGCTCCGGGCGCCAACATCGCCGCTGTGGCGCGGCGTCATGGCGTGAGCTGCGGCTTGCTGCATAATTGGCGCGGTCAGGCCCGGCAAGCGGCTGCATCCACGGCGCCGTTCATTCCGATCGCACTGGCGGAGGAGAGCGGCGGCGGAGAGGAAGATCGGGCCATCGCGCCGTGCGGCGCGATCGAGATTGAGCTTTCGGGCGCGCGCGTCCGCGTCGAGGGCGCGGTCGGCAAGGCGGCGCTCAAAACCGTGCTGGCGGCGTTGCGCGAAACGGCATGATCGGGATATCCGGCGGCCGGCGCATTTTCTTGGCTGCAGAGCCGATCGATTTCAGGAAGGGCATGGATTCCATCGCCGCGCTGGTGGCTGAGATGCTGAAGGCCGATCCATTTTGCGGCGATATGTTCATCTTCCGTCCGAAGCGATGCGACCGTTTGAAAATCCTGGTCTGGGACGGCTCCGGGCTGATTCTGGCTACCAAGCGGCTTGAGGAGGGGCGCTTTTGCTGGCCGCCGGCGCGTAACGGCACGATCCAGCTCAGCGCCTTGCAGATGTCCATGCTGCTCGAAGGTCTGGCGTGGACCAACGCGCCGGTCAAAGCCATGAGGCGTCCAATAATACCGCCGTACCGAAAGACCGACTCCTGTTGCAGCGCTGCGATACCCGAGGTTCGCCAAATCATGATTCCCTAGCGGCATGATTAGGCGAGGGGCATCATGACAGCATTGACCATAAGGGCGGATCGCACTCCGGCGGTCCTGCGCAAGCTTGCCAAGGCTGAGGCCGACACACGCGTGGCGCGGCGGCTGCTTGCGATCGCCAACGCCCTTTCGGGCATGAGCCGAAAGGAGGCGGCCGAAGCGGCGGGCATGGACCGCCAGACTTTGAGGGACTGGGTGATCCGCTATAATGAGCATGGCGTCGATGGGCTTTCCGATTGCTGGGGCGATGGGCGGCCGCCACGGCTTGAACCGCAGGAACAGGCCGAGCTGATCCGCATCGTGCTTGCAGGTCCCGATCCTGAGACCGATGGCGTTTCGGCGTATACGCGCGAAGATTTGGCGCGCATCTGCGAAGCCCGCTTCGGCAAGAGCTTCCATCCGGCCTCGATGGGGCGGCTCTTGAAGCGCCTCGGTTTTTCGAGGCAAAAGGCAAGACCCAGCCATCCGCAAAAAGACCCGGCCGAAGCAGAGGCCTTTAAAAAGAGCCCCAGCGTTCTTGCGATTAATCCGTAGGCGTCATAAAGGCAAACTCATTCGTCTGTTCTTCCAGGACGAGGCGCGCATCGGCCAAAAGGGCCGCGTCTGCCATGTCTGGTGGAAGCGCGGCGAGCGCCCGCCCGGGCTTTGCGACAGGCGTTTCACCTTCGCCTATATCTTCGCGGCCGTTGAGCCCGGCACGGATAACGCGTTTGCGCTGGTGATGCCTTACGTCGATACGGACGCGATGCAGAAGTTTCTCACCCTCTTCTCGGAAACCATCGCTGACGATGAACACGTCGCAAAGACCGTCGATCATCAACCGCACGCAAGGAAGCTTGCGACGCGCCAGCTCCAAGGTGTAGACGACGCGAGGAAAGGTTAGAGGCCGCACAACGCCAAATCAGCGTTCAGGAAGCTGAGATCGAAGGCAGCGTTATGGGCGACAAGCGCCGCGCCACCGACGAAGGCAAGGAGCTCTTCAGCGCGTTTGGCGAAACTCGGCGCCGCGCGCAGCTTCTCCCGCACATCGGTCAGGCCATGAACGGCGACAGCCTCTGCGAGCACAGGCCAGCCAGGAGTGAAGTACGAGTGCCAGGACGCGCCGGTCGCCTTTCCGTCCAGAAGCTCCACACACCCGACCTCAACGATCCTGTGGCCCTCGCGGACCTTAAGGCCGGTGGTCTCGGTATCGATGACGATTTCCCTCATGGACGCCCCTTAACAAATCCTGCGGCCCGCACCGTTACGCGACGGGGACCCAGCCCTGCGGCGTCTCGCGAACGAGATAGTTCGCGCGCAGAATCGCCATGCCGGTGTTCCAAGTCCCGCCTCGCGGCGCGCGGCGCGCGGCCAAGCCGCAGCAACAGCGTCGGGGTGTCGATGTAGGCGTCGGCAGCGCCCGGATCAGAGGTTGCGGAACCGGCCAAGAACCCTTGCCCACTATTTGCCCAAATATGTTTGGGCCGTTCTCGGGACGTTCTGGGCATAGATGCGCCAGCATGTGCCAACGTCTTTCGCCGTTTGGCGACCCAAGCTCTGAATTTTCAAGGGAAAAGCTGGTGCTGCAAGAGAGGATTGAACTCTCGACCTCTCCCTTACCAAGGGAGTGCTCTACCACTGAGCTACTGCAGCGCCGACGCGAGCGACCGTGCCATAGCGGGCGAAAAGGCGCAAGCCCCTTATGGAAGCGTCCGCGTCGCGCTTTCCGGCCTGTCCCGATGCGCGCCGCCGGTCAGATCCGGGCGCGCGCGATCCCTCGGCGCCCGGTCAATCGGCGCTTTCCAGCCCCCCGATGTGATATTGCGAATAAAGCTGAATTCCGAGCTTGTCCACGAGGTCGAGTTGCGTTTCGAGCATATCGATGTGCTCCTCCTCGTCGTGCATCAGCTTCTCGAACAGGTCGCGCGATACATAGTCTTTCACGGCGTGACAATGCGTGGCCGCCTCCTGGTAGAGCGCGTGCGCGTGAAGTTCGGCGGCGAGATCGGCGTCGAGCACTTCCTTCAGCGTCTGGCCGATGCGCAAGGGATCGAGCACCTGCATGTTCGGGAAGCCTTCGAGGAAGATGATGCGCGTCGTGAGCTTGTCGGCGTGCGTCATCTCTTCGATGGACTCCTTGCGCCAGTGCTTGGCGAGCGATTTGTAGCCCCAATTGTCGAGCAAGCGGTAATGCAGCCAATATTGATTGATGGCGGTTAGTTCGTGACGAAGTCCGGCATTAAGATATTCGATGACTTTGGGATCGCCCTTCATGGAGGTCTCCGGCGTGGGGTGAACGCGGCCGGGCGATTTTTGGTCGCCCGCGAGGAAATGCTTACGGGCAATTTCGATAGAATTGTCAGAATTTCAAGGGTCAAGCGACCTTGGCGGGCAAGCCTTGCGCGGCGCTGGCGACCTTGGCCTCATCGATGATCTGGCGCATGGAGCGCACGCAGCGCCCGCATTGCGGCTCGCAGCCAAGATGCCGGTGGACCTGGCACGGCGTGCGGGGCGGGTTTGGAGCGTCGAGCGCTTCGCGGACTTGGTGATCGCTCAGTACGCTGCAGGAACAGATGATCATGCGTCAAACGCTTGTCTCGTTCAGGATCATAAAAATGATAGAGGTCTTGGATCGATCAAGCAATGAAAATCGGGTATTTATAATCGTTCTAACAAGTTGAATACTAAAAACCTTATGCCAAAAATCTTTGCCCTTGCTATATTCCTCCTATAAGAGTTCTAAAGTGGCTGCGCGGCCGCCGCTTCCTCATAGGCAAGGGAAGCCTCGAACCATTCATCCTCGGCGAGCTTCAGGTCCTTGGCCAGAGCGGCGCGCTCCAGCGTCAGCGCGCGCGCCTTGTCCGGCGCCCGCTCATAAAGACCGTGGTCGCCAAGCGCCTCGTCGATGACGGTCATCTTTTTTTGAAGCGCCTCGACGCGCTTTTCGCGCTCGGCGAGTTGCTTGCGCAGCGGCGCAAGCTCGGTGCGGCGCTGCGCGGTCTGCCGCCGCTCCTCCTCCCGCGATCGCCTGGAGTTGGCGGCGGGCTGGCTTCCATTCGCCTTGCCCGATGCCCCGGCCTTGCCACGCCCGCCCAGGCTTTCCTCGCGGTAGCTGTCGAGATCGCCGTCATAGGGCGCGACCGTGCCGCCCCTCACGAGCCAGAGGCGGTCGACGGTCGCTTCCAGAAGATGCCGGTCATGGCTGATGAGGATGACGGCGCCTTCGTATTCATTCAGCGCGTGGATGAGCGCTTCGCGGCTATCCACGTCGAGATGGTTCGTCGGCTCGTCGAAGATGAGAAGGTGCGGCGCGTGCATGGTCGCGAGCGCGAACAAAAGCCGCGCCTTCTCGCCGCCTGACAGTTTTTCCGAGGGCGTATCGGCTTTGTCCGCGCGAAAGCCGATGCCGGCCACTTTGGCGCGCTTCTGCGCCTCGGTCGCGTCGGGCATCAGCTCCGCGATATGGTCGTACGCCGAGCGCGCGGCCCGCAGCTCGTCCATCTGATGCTGAGCGAAATAGCCATATTCGAGCTTCTTCGAAGCGCGGCGGAAGCCTGAGAGCGGTTCGAGCTTGCCGCAGAGGAGCTTCGCAAGGGTGGACTTGCCATTGCCGTTCGCGCCAAGGAGGCCGACGCGGTCGTCGCAATCGAGCCTCAAATTGAGATTGCGCAGGACCGGCTTCTCCCGGTCGTAGCCCGCGCTCGCCCCCTCAAGACGGATCAAGGGGTTGCCGAGCGGCCGCTCGGGCGAGGGAAAGCGAAAGGGCGTTACCTCGGAGTCGATCTCGGCGGCGATGGGTTGCATCTTCGCCAGCGCCTTCAGCCGGCTCTGCGCCTGCCGCGCCTTGGTCGCCTTGGCCCGGAAGCGCTCGACGAAGGCCTCCATGTGGCGGCGGGCGTCGTCCTGCGCCCTTTTCAGCTTCAATTGCAGCCGCTGCTGCTCGCGCCGCGTTTCCTCGAAGCGGTCGTAGCCGCCGGTGTAAAACGTAAGCCGCCTCTCGTTCAGGTGCAGGATGCTGTCGACGGCGTTGTTGAGGAGGTCGCGGTCGTGGCTGACGATGAGCACCGTATGGGGATAGGTCGCGATGAAGTCTTCGAGCCAGAGCGCGCCCTCAAGGTCGAGGTAGTTCGTCGGCTCGTCGAGGAGCAGGATATCGGGCGCGGCGAAAAGCGCGCCGGCCAGCGCGACGCGCATGCGCCAGCCGCCCGAAAATTCGGAGCAGGGCCGCAGCTGCGCCTCCTCGTCGAAGCCGAGGCCGGAGAGAATGCGGGCGGCGCGCGCCGGGGCCGAATGCGCGTCGATGTCGGTAAGCCTGGTGTGAATTTCGCCGATGCGATGCGGACAGTCCGCGGTCTCGGCTTCCGCCGTGAGCGCCGCAAGCTCGGTGTGCGCCGCGAGCACGGTTTCGAGCAGCGTCTCCGGCCCGCCCGGAGCTTCCTGCGAAACATGGGCAAGCCGCGCATTCTTCGGGAAGCCGACGGCGCCGTCGTCTGGATGAAGCTCGCCCGAGATCAGGCGCAGGAGCGTGGTTTTGCCCGTGCCGTTGCGGCCGACCAGGCCGACCTTGTGGCCGTCCGGGATCGCGGCGGTTGCGTGCTCGAACAGCGGCCGCCCCTCGATGCGGAAGCTCAAATCGTTGATGTGCAGCATGCGCGCAAAATGCTGCGGAAGCCGCGCCGGCGCAACCCCTAACTCTTTCTCCCGATAGATTGATGAAAATCAATCCCAGGTCACAGACTGCCGCCGCCTCTTCCCAAAGTTGTGGAAGAAAAGGTATCATTTGGTCATATATGCAAAAATAGATCTTCACTTTTTCCTAAGAAGAATTAATCTCCTGGCGCAGTTAGTTGTGTTTGTGGGGCGTAAAAATGCATCTCGATAAGGTATACGCGGGCTATTTGATAAGTGCAGCCAATCTCTACGCGGCGCAACGCGTTACACCATGTAAAGAAGAGGAGAGTTGGCTTGAGCAGCGCCTGCTGCGATTGTTCGAAGAAGCCCAGAAGTCAGGCGTGGAAATCCAGGATATCGCAGTCATCGCATCTGCAGCAATAGCTGTCGTTCTAACTCGCTCGTCTGCTTCCGAGTCCTCAAAGCAGAATGAGGTTAGAAAACGTATCCAGATGGTGAAATCCGCATAGCACAGAAACCCTTTTCCTGGGCAGGATACGTAAATCCGTATCTCAGCTTGAAAACTCGGAAGGGTGTCGTAGCGTTCTCACCAAAAATCGGTAGCTTTATGATCGCTTGCGTGTCCATTTAAAATTTCAACCGGACGCGCAGGCGGGTTGTGGACTCCCGGTCGTGGATTGTAAAGAATAACAAGTCCACGAGACAGCCCACCCCTCGCTTATACGCCGCATATTTTAAGACGATGCCGATTATGGTTAATATCCGGCGCCCACTTTACTTTTTTTTCACTTCCCTCGGCTATAAATGCTGCTTGTGGGAGGCTGCGCGGCGGCAACCCGGAAGACGTGAGTACGTACGCCAGGAGTCGATGCGGCTAGGTCGGGCGCCTAGAGTATGGACGAAGGAGGGGTGGGCTATGGCCCAGGTCACAGTTGTCGTAAATGGGCGCAGTTTCAGAATGGGGTGCCGAGAGGGCGAAGAAGCGCGCGTACAAGAACTCGCGGCCGAAATCGATGCCCATATCCAGCGCATCCGGGGCGGCGCGAAGGCCGTGCAGGACGACAGGCTATTCCTCATGGCGGCCATCATGTTGGCCGACCAGCTTTGGGACGCTCGGGAAGAACTGCAGCGGCTCCGGCAGATCGCCGACGCGCGCGCCTATCACGTGATCGACGGCGGCGCGCAGGCGATGCAGCGAGAGCTTTCAAGGGCGCTCGATGCAGCCAACCGGACCGAGGCCCCGCAGCAACGAGCGACGAACGTCTGACCTATTTGGGCCTGCTGTGGGTGAGCGCCAGCCCGCCCGAGCCAAACGACCAGATCTGGATCAACCCGCCCGCGATCGCGAGGTTCTTCAGGAAGTCGGTGTAGTTGGCGAAATCGGAGCCGATCGACATCGAGAGCGTGAAAATCGCGAGAAGGAGCGCCACATAGCGCGTCCCCAGCCCAAGCGCCAGGAAAATGCCTCCGAGGATCTCGACCGCGGTCGCAATCCAGAAGGCATAGGGCGGCTCCGTAATCACCGCAATCGGCGCATGGAACTTGTCATGGGCCGGCAGAATGTGAATAAAGCCGCTGATCAAAAACACCGCCGCCATCATGATGCGGCCCAAGGCCGCCATATAGCTCACGCCCGCCATAGCGCCTGTCCTCCGTTGAAAAAATTCTCGCAGACCCATCCGCGCACGGTTTTTTATCGAGGGTTTCGCCTCGGGGCTAGCAATTTCGTCGGCGGCGGCTATATAACAGCTTCGCTGCGGGGTGCGTTAGGGGCTTCAATGACTTCCCGGGCCCTATAAGATCCTTAAGGGAGCCGACCCTGCCGGAGCCGTGGCTTCGGTTATTTGGCGCCCACCTGCTAGCCAGGGACCCAGGGGATCGATTGTCCCGACGGCCTTCGCGGCTCCATAATGTCGTTCCAGAATTGTGTAGGCAAAGCCCATCCAACGTCCAAACCTCATAGCCGGGCTGAAGGCCCGGCTCAGGACCGAAGCGGCTGCGCTCCGCAAGGAGGCTTGGTTGAAGTCGGGAGCGTCCGCCGCCCAAGCCATTGCAGAAACGGGGGTAGCGCTGATCGCATCCTTGGACGTGACGTCAGCGGTTGGCGGATATCATCCCATCCGCCACGAACTCGATCCGATGCCTCTTCTCATCGAGCTTCACAATAAGGGCGTTCGCGTCGCGTTGCCGCGCACGGAGGGCGACGACACGCTCACATTTCGGGAGTGGCTCCCGGGCGACTCCCTTGAACGCGGAAAGCTCGGCGTCCATGAGCCGAAGGCATCGCAGCCCGAGCTGCGCCCGGCGGTCGTCCTTGCGCCCCTTCTCGCTTTCGACCGTTACGGCAACCGGCTTGGCTATGGCGGCGGCTTCTACGACAGAAGCCTGCGGAAGCTGAGGCGCCGGGGGGCTGTCGTCGCCATCGGGATCGCCTTCGATGAGCAGGAGTTTCCGGAAATCCCGGCGGAGCCGCAGGATGAGCGCCTCGGCATGATCCTTACGCCGTCGCGCGTCATCGCTTGCGGAGAGCGGTAATGCGCATTCTTTTTCTTGGCGATGTGGTTGGCCGGTCTGGCCGAAATGCCGTCTGCGAGGCTCTTCCCGATCTGAGGCAGCGCCTTGCCGCCGACTTCGTCATCGTGAACGGCGAGAACGCAGCGGGCGGTTTCGGAATCACCGAGCAGATTTACCAGGATTTGCGGGATGCCGGCGCCGACGCCGTAACCACCGGCAACCACGTGTGGGATCAGCGTGACGCGCTTGTCTTCATCACGCGCCGCCAACGGCTCTTACGGCCCCTGAACTACCCGCCGGGCACGCCGGGGGCGGCGCCGGCCTCTTCAAAGCGGCCAACGGCGCCGACGTGCTCGTGCTGAACGCGCTCGGCCGCGTCTTCATGGACGCGCTCGACGATCCGTTCCGCGCGATCGAGCGCGAGATTGCGGCTTGTCCCTTGAAGCGGGGCGCGGATGCCATCGTCATCGACATCCACGCTGAAGCCTCTTCCGAAAAGCAGGCGATCGCGGCGGCGTTCGACGGGCGCGTGACTGCGGTGATCGGAACGCATACCCACGTGCCGACCGCGGACGCCCGCATCTTGCCGGGCGGCGCCGCCTATATCACGGACGCAGGCATGTGCGGCGATTACAACTCCGTCATCGGCATGGAAAAGGGCGAGCCGGTTCATCGATTCACGACCGGCGTTTCGTCCAGCCGTTTTACGCCGGCGCTCGGTCCGGCGACGCTCTTCGGCGTCTTCATCGAGACCGACGACAGGACAGGCCTTGCGACCTCCATCGAACAGATCCGCGAGGGCGCTCCGCTTCGAGGGAAGAGGCGCGAACCGTAAAGCCGCCAGAACCGCGCCTCCAACTTTTAGTATCGAGAAGCGCTTCTGCGCTATGGCTGAGGCCTCCACTGCGCGTCTTCGGCGGGGATGCGTTCCAGACGGAGATCGTTGAACCAGACCTCTCCAGTAATGAGCTCCTCCGATGCCGAGCGGGCGTCATGAATGAGCCGCAGCTCCTGACCGAGGCACTCTTTCGGTGCCGGCGCCTCGGCCTCAAACGAGAAAACGCGCCATTGCTCAGTCCGTCCCAGCAGCATTTCCGTCTCGCCGAGAACCTTTTGCGCGCGCCTATCCAGGCAACGCAGTTGCCACCTCAAGCCTCGTTTTCCCGAAATCGCGCCGTGTAGTTTGCCTTCAAGGCGGTAACGGCCTGGCGCAAGGTAAAGAACTTGCCGCACCTCGGGGAACTTGATTCGGCCTTCCCCGAAGCTGATATGCAAAACCCTTTCTACGCCACCATTATTTAAAGGAACGATTTCCGCCAAGGCGTTGACGCCTTCGCCGAACTGCCAATCGAAGGGGAGGCCGTTCGGCTTGGTCTGGAAATTCGCATTTGTAAGAAGGCCCAGATTTTCGAGCCGCGACGGAGGAAGAAACTGCAGCCACGCGTTGTAAGCGAGATCGACATGGTCATTTCGGATGAGGTGATTAAGATAAGGCTGCAATTCATTGTCGGCGATGGGCTTTTTCGAATTGCGAAGGGTCGTTATGAACGCCAAGGGCGTATCGGGGTTCTTCGCTTTGTCAGGGAGGAGGTCGAAAAAGCGCCTTCGCCACGCGGGGCCAAATTCGAGCATCGCGATAAGCAGCGGCCGCGCTTCCGGATTATCCGCCAGGAGACACAAATAGCCGAGGACATGGGTCGCAAGCGCTGGCTGGGTGCGCAGCAAGATATCGGAGTAGTAGATCGCCGCCTTGAAATCGTTGCGATAGTAGCTGTCGTTGAGGAGCCAGAAGGCCGCGATCGACTCCCTCCTCGACCGCTTGAGCGCCTCTTGCATCAACACCCTCACCTGATCCGCGCTGGCCGTCGCCTCCGCCAGCAAGCGGAACGCCCGGGCGTTCAGCGGATCGTTTGCGATCGCTCGCAGGGCGAGAGCGCGGATTTGCGCGCGCAGTTTCTCCCGTTCACCGACGGGCTCCGCGGCAGCGCCCTTAACTTCCGGCAAACGCGATAGCGTGTCCGCGGTCCCATCGGACGGACTTACCGCCTCGCCCGTTTTCGGAGCCTCTTCCGCTGCGCCGAGAATATCGAGCAGCTTTTTCTTTGCGGCCTCGGCCTTGGCCAGCAAGGCCGCCGGGTTATTGGGGTTCAACGCGAGGGCGAGGTCGGGAGCGACTGGAGCCAACGCATAGGGTAAGCTCCTGGCAAGAACCAGCCACAGCGCCACGAGGCTCAAGGCGCCGATGAAAGCGGCGCGCAGCGGGCTCCGGATCACACCGGCGAACGCGTTTCCGACGTGGCTATGGATCGGGGCCAGCCGCTTACGCTTGCGGCGCAGATTACGGTCGCTCATCGGTGTCCCCCCAGGAGTTGGCGAAGACGGCTCCAAAAGCCCTCGGACTGCACGCGCTGAATCACGAGGCGCCTGCCGCTGCTCTTCAAGCCGGCATGAACGCGCCGCTCCTTATGATCGCTCCGAAGCGCCTTACTGGGAACCGCCTTCCGGCTTGCCTCTCTTTCTTTCGCCGCGAGCGCCGCGTCGTAGGCTGAACGCCGTTCTTCTGTCTTGATCGAAGCCCACGCTTGAGTGATCCGGTTGGCGAAGACGCTTCTCGACATCCGGCTGTCGGAAGAGCCGTTGGCGGCGACATCCGGGTGCAGCCACCTCATGATGAGGGCCATGTTGCGGCGCAATTCGCAGATTGCCGCGCCCCTATTGCACCCCAGAACGCGATAGCTGTCCCCACCCGGCTGCAGAAGCACCTGCTCGATGAAAAAACCGGCCGCCTTTTGCAAAGTCCCATCGGAGCGTCCAGTCAACCTCGTGGCCCGGCTGATCGCTTGCCCCTCCCCGGCCGCAATTTCCAACAAGAGCGTCACGCCCGCGGGCAGGCGAGCGTGTTGAGCGAGCCTCACCGAATGCGGCCTTTCGAGCATGGCAAGGGCTACGGCAAGTGCATCGGCTCCAGTCATGGCTCAGTTCACGCTCGACTTGGAAAGCTTTTTCCGCCCCTGATCCGAAGAGCCTGGTTCGGAATAGGAATAGGTGTCGCCGTAGCCATAGCCATAACTGTACTTATAGCTATAGGCATAGGCATAGCCGACGGTTTTGGGGTGGAACTTGGTGAGCACCGAGCCAAGCACCGTGACGCGCGCCAGTTGGAGCCGGCGCAGGGCCGAGCGTATTATCCCTTTCCGCTGGTCCCCGGCGCCGACGACGAACACCGTCGCTGTGGTTGCGCTTGAAACGAGCTGAGCATCCGCGAGCCCGAGCAGAGGCGGCGCGTCGAATATAATGAGATCGAAGATCTCCGAGCCGAGCGAAATCAGGGAGTAGATGCGCGTGCCGCTGAGCAGGTCCGCGGCGTTGGGCGGAAGCGGCCCGGAAGCCATGAATGCGAGATTTGGATAATCCGTCTTCTGGATGACCTCGGGCGGCAGCGCAGCGCCCGTTAGAAAGTTGCTGAACCCGACCGAATTGTCCAAGCCCTGCTTCGAGTGAAGCGAGGGTTTGCGCAGGTCGGCGTCGACGAGAAGAACCCGAAGACCCATCTGCGCAAAGTGCCGGGCGATCGTGAGCACGGTTGTGGACTTGCCTTCCCCCGGCCCGGCGCTTGTCACAGAAATCGAACGAGGCAAACCGGATTCTGTGGAGAACTGCAGTGCTGTTGCGAACGAACGATAGGCCTCGGATATGGGCGAGCGCGGATCGCTTAACGCGTCGACGGCCTGCCCGTCCGATTCGACGCGCGGAATAATGCCGAGGGTCGCCAGGCCGGAAAGCCGCTCCATTTCCTCCGGAGCGCGCACGCGGTCGTCAAGCATTTCGAGCAGGAGCGCGCAGGCGACGCCCGAACCAATGCCGAGCGCCAAGGCGGTCAAGAGAAACCGCGGGATGTTCGGTTCCGATGGCGCGTTTGGAGCCAAGGCGCGCTCGACGATGAAGACGTTGCTCGTGCCCACTCCACCGGCAATGTCGACCTCCTTGTAGCGTTGGAGGAGGCTGTTGTAGAGCCCGCGATTGGTGTCGACCTCGCGCTTCAGAACGTTAAACTGGATGCCCTTCTTCTGAAGATCGAGAACGACCTCCCTCAAGCTCTCGATGCGCGTCTTCATTTCGTTTTCCTGCACGAGCGCGGATTCGTAGGCCGCCTTCAGCGACCGGCGAATTGTCTCCACTTCCGCCGCGATCTGCCGGTCAATCTCCTTCATCTTGTTAGAGAGCTGCACCATCGTGGGATAGCTCGGCTTGAAGTTCTCAAGCTTTTCCTGGTACTCGGTTTCAAACCCCTTTCGCTGAGACCGAAGGGTGTCGATCACGCGATTGGTCAGCAGCTGCGGAAGGCTGATGGCGGTTCCCGCCTCGACTTGGCGCCAGAGTTGCTCATTCTTGACGCGCTCGGAGATTAGCTGCCCCATGGAGGCGTTCGCCGCAGCGAGATTATTCTCCGCGATGGAAGACTTCTCCGAGACCTCGACCATCTTCTGGCGCTCTGCGAAATCGAGGACCGCCTTCTCGGATTCTTCAAGCCGAATTTTCAGCTGCTTGATCTGATCGTCGAGAAATGTCTTGGCGTAGGAGTTGGCTTGAAATCTCTTATCCACGGTGGAGGAGACATAAGCTTCGGCGTAGGCGTTCGCCACTTCTTGGGCGCGATCGGGACTCGGATCGAGAAAGGTCAAGTCCACGAGGCGGGATTGCGCCACCGGGTTAACCGATATTCCTGACAACACCAATTTAGCCGCGCGATCCTGAAGCGCGGACAGCGAAAGAGCTGGCGCGCTCCCAGTTCCCGTCAGAAGGCTGAACAACGAGACATCCGTCGGCTTGAAGAACTGCTTGTCCTCATGAAGACGAAGCGCGGACACAACGCGCTCGGCCATGGCGCGGCTCTTTAGCAGTTCGTATTGAGTACGCAGAAAATCGACGCCGCCCTCTTCGCTGGGCGAAGTGGCCCCCCCCTCGATGATTTTCCCGGGCTCCCGGTCGATTTGAATCCGCGACGTCGCCGCATACAAAGGCGTCTTTAGAATAGCCCTGACTCCGCCGAGAACGACAAACACGAGGACGAAGCTCAAGATCAGCCACTTGCGCTTGACGAGGACGTGCAAGTACTGGCGAAGGGCAATGCCAACTTCATTCTGATCGCCCTCAAGCGAATCAAGATCGAGCGGCAGATATGGATCGCGTCTGACCGGCCCCAAGGCCAAGTTTTCGGCTGGAACAAGAGCCTGCCCTGCTTGCGGATGCTCCTGAGCTCCGTCCTTCGCGTTATGCATTCGGCGACTCGCTTCTCACAGCGCTGACTTTACTATTCGGCCAGCCGGGCATTACAAATAGGGGACCAGGGTCGCGAGCGGGGCTAACTTCAGGAAGTAGCCAAGCCCTTCTTTCAAGTCGGATGTTGGCGCCACTAGAACGTCTCCCGCCTCCAAATGCGGATCCTCCGCCTTGAACGCCCGAATATCGCCGACATCGTAGCGGCCAACGGAGCGCTTGCCGTTCGCTTGGCGGAACAACAAGACCGTTTCTTCCGCCTTTTCCTCGAAGCCGCCCGCCAAGGCCACTGCTTGCAAAAGGGTCATATCCCCCTGGATCGGAATGACGCCCGGCTTCTTGACGGCGCCCTCGACCGTGACGCGCTGACTGTTATATTCCTTGACGAAGACGTTGATTTGCGGGTTCTGAAGATACTTGGCGCCGAGCGCCTTGGTGAGGTCCCGCTCGATTTCTCTCGCCGTTCTTCCTCCCGCCTGCAACTCTCCCACAAGCGGGAAGCTGATGGTGCCCGCCTCGGACACCTGCACGATTTTGGAGAGGTCAGGCACCTTGAACACACTCACTTCCAGGACGTTGCGCGGGCCGACCTTATAGGATTTGCTGGACGGGTCCGAAACCGACGACACGCTAAGAGCAACTTTCTTGACGGCGGCCGCCTCCTGGTCGCCCGCCCTGGCCTCTGTGTCCTTCTTTGCCTCTGAATTAACGGGCGCTTTGCCGGCGTCCTCTGCGGGAAGTTTCGCAATCTGCGGCGTGTCGGAAGTCAATTCATGCATTGAGGAGGCGCCGCATGCGCAGAGAAAGGCTGCTGCCCCCAAAGGCAAAAGAAGTCTGAGCAGAGCCATCGCGTCCTCAATTCTGAATCGCCAATCAGTTTTGAAATTACAAATCGTTCCACAACCGTTCTGATAGTACAGCGAGTAGCGGGACCACAACCGGATGTTGTGACTTTTCCTCAGACAATCGCTCAATTCCCCACCCGCGCCGATTCCCCAGAGAGTTCCGCAACATGGACAGCCTCTGCATTCGTGAGAAATCTGAACATGCGTCCTGCGTGGGACAGAGGCAAATTTGCAGCACTCCACACGATTCCAACCACCAAATTGCCGACGTTCATTGTGCGGCTCCGAAATGGATGATACGGAAAAGCACCTTTTCTCTTTAGGAGAATACCGATGCTGCGTCAATTCGCGTTGGTGGGGATTGCGCTTCTTTTCCCTGGCCGCCAGGCCCAGTCGGCCGTTCTCCAGGTGGAGGGACTCGCCGCTGTGGATGCCGGCAAAGGCTTCACGCCGGCGACAAGCAATATGCAAGTGAATCCCGGCGACCGTGTTCGCGCCGGAAAAGGATGCACCCTGATTGTTTATCATACTGGCTACGAATTGAGGATATGCAACGGGCAGATGGCTGTGGTCGTCTCCGATCCGCCGTCGGCGCCGGCTAGGACTTCATCGCTGAAAGACCGGCCGGAACCGGAGGCGGGCCAGGATTTGCTCGTTCCCGGTCTGCTGGTTGGAGGCGGGATCGGAGTCGCTATTCTCCTCTCGAACAATCATAGCAATCCCCGAAGCCCGTAACACGTGCTGGTTTTCGCCAACCCCTTGAGATGAAGCAATGCTCGCATGGTCTTGCGGTATCGTTATGGTTCTTGCGATCCTTCTCGGCGGAGGAACCCACTCGGGATTCCTAAGCGATGTCGCCGTTCAGCTGGCGTCGGTCCCGCTGCTGGCTCTCTCGCTTTGGTTTGCGTTTTCCAAGGATAAAAGCGCTCGCAGCAAGCGCCGCTTAATTTTGGCGGGTTGCGTTTTGGGCGCCATCATCGTCGTCCAGCTCTTGCCTCTGCCATTTGGGATCCACACAGTCGGGGACGCCGACGCCGGAAAAGCCTTCGAACTGGCGCTAGGGAGTTCAAGCCCGACATGGGCGCCGCTTTCAGTGTCGCCGCAGGCCACCTGGGCGGCTGTGGCCTCGTTGCTTGTGCCAGCCGCCATCTTCGTGGCGGCGATTTAACTGACCCTTTCTCAGCGTTTCATGGTCGTTTGGGCTGTCCTCCTCCTGGGCGCATTCTCGCTTTTCCTCGGCTTTCTCCAGGTGGCGAAGGGTCCTGCTTCGGGCATTCGCTTCTATGAAGTGACCAATAGCAGCGAAGCAGTGGGATTTTTCGCGAACCGCAACCATTTCGCAGCTTTTCTCGTTGTGACGCTCATTCTCGGAGCGGTCTGGTATGCAGGCGCCGCGCACAAGCTTCTGAGGTCGGGAGCGCTAAACTCGCGGGCATTGCTGCGGCTCGCTGGCGCCGCGGTTTTTCTGATTGCCGTCGTTGCTGGCCTCGCCATGACGCGCTCCCGCGCAGGCGTATTTCTTGCGATGGCGGCGCTCCTCGGGACCCTGCTAATGATTCTGCGCCAGAGCAGTCGCCAGGACCTAGGTCGAAGCCAAAGCCGTCTGACCATCGGCCGGTTATCCGTGATTATAGTCGTCTTTGCCGCTCTTTTCGCCGCCCAATTTGGGCTTGGCGGCATTCTTTCGCGCTTCGGCGACGATCAACTGGATGATGTTCGCGCGCCCCTCGCGAAAACAACGGCAGAAGCAGCGCTTCGTTCTTTGCCATTCGGCACGGGCCTCGGCTCCTTCGTCCCCGTCTACGCCGCGGTTGAGAAAGAAAAAGATGTTTCTGTTGAATACGCCAACCGGGCTCATAACGAGATCGCCGAATTCATTCTCGAAAACGGAGTTTTTTCTCTGGCGCTCCTTCTGGCCTTCCTCGCATGGTTCGCGCCCAGAACTTACTGGGTTTGGCAGCCCTCGACGACGGCCGATCATGGGCAACTGCCCCTCCAGCGCGCGGCGTCGCTGATCATTCTCCTGCTTCTGGCGCACTCGCTGGTTGACTACCCATTGAGAACGACCGCGCTGAGCGCGATCTTCGCATTTTTTTGTGGTGTCCTTGCGACCGATGCCGCCATCGTTGAGGAGGAGATAGCTCGGCCAAAGCGCCGTGCTTTCGCCGAGCGCACGCCTTCGCTGCATGCAGCCCCCGGGGGAAAATGGGGCGCCGATCTCCAATGGCCACACGACTGGCAAAGAAGAGGAGATTGAGCCGAGACAGCAAGGGGATCGGATTTACGTTGGAGAGTAAGTGAGCGGATGGGCGCCGCCGCATACTCTTTGTTGATCGGTCGGCTTTGGGTGGGGACGGGAGCTAAGATGAGACGTTATGTTTTGTTGGGTGTCGATGTCGCCCTGATACTCTTTGCAACCCTGCTTGCGTTTGCGCTGCGCGAGAACTTGGAATTCGTGCAAGCGCGTTATGAGGCTTTTGCGCCGTATCTCGTCGCTGCGGGCCTCATTTCCGCATTATTCTTTGCGGCCGCGGGGCTCAACAGGTCCATCTGGCGCTTCAGCGACATGCGCGACTATGTGCGCATCGCCGCTGTGGTGACGTTGGTGTGCGTAGGATCAGTGGCGCTATCGTTCGCTTACAATCGGCTGGATGGCGTCCCCCGCTCGCTGCCCTTCCTCCAAGGAATTGTCGGCATCATGGTCCTCGTGAGCGCGCGCGTCGTCCATCGCATGCGCCATTCTTCGCGGCGGAAAAAAGCGGCTGCGTTCGAGGTCTCCGCGAAATATTATGAAATAAACGTGCTGGTGGTCGGCTTGACCCGGCTTACCGAAGCCTATCTGCAAACTCTTTCCGATTTCGGATCTGGCCGCATCAATGTGGCCGGAATCGTAGCCCGCGCCGACCGGCACGTCGGGAGGCTTGTCGGCACTCACCCGATTTTGGGGGCGCCGGAGGACATTGAAAGCGTGCTCGACGCACTTGAAACTCATGGCGTCGCCGTTGATCGCGTCGTCGTGGCGGCGCCGTTCGGCGATCTGTCGGAGGAGGCGCGGGAAGCGCTCCTGCGGATTGAACGTTCGCGAGGGATCGCGCTGCAATTCCTGACCGAGATTTTGGCGCTCGACGCCGGGGCGATCCGCCGGGAGAGCGCCGATGAAGCGAAAACTCAATCCGCCTTGTCGTCGGAGCCGGCCGCCCATATCGCTCCAAGCGAGTTCGACGCGTTTTCGCGCCGGCGCTTCTGGAAAGTCAAAAGATGTTTCGATACGGTCGGAGCGTTGACGATCCTATTGGCATCGGCGCCAGTCTTTTTGGTCGTGGCCTTTATCGTCGCCGCAAGCGTTGGCTTTCCCGTCATTTTTTGGCAGCGCAGACCCGGGCTGATGGGAAGGTCGTTCCATCTTTACAAGTTTAGAACGATGGGCGCGGCTCACGCTCCAGACGGACGCCGCCTTTCAGATGCGGAGCGAGTGTCGCGGATGGGCAATTTCTTGCGCCGGACTCGGCTCGATGAGTTGCCGCAGCTCCTTAATATCTTGCGGGGGGATATGTCGTTTGTCGGTCCCAGGCCCCTGCTGCCCCGCGACCAACCAAAGTCATCCGCGGCGCGCTTGCTGGTGAGGCCCGGTCTCACCGGGTGGGCGCAAGTCGTGGGCGGAAGGGACATCCCGCCCGAGGACAAGGCGGCGCTCAACGTCTGGTATGTCCGGAACGCCAGCCCATTTCTGGATCTTGAAATTGTGGCTCGAACGGTCCCGATCGTCGTATTTGGGGAACGTATTTCCGAGCCCCTTATCGAGCGCGCGCGCCGCGAAGCAAGCGAGCCGGGGATAATCCGGGGAAAGCTCTCTTACGGTATCGTGCATGCGGCATCTCGGAATATTTAGGTACGCAACGCTTGAGTTTCGCACTGCCTTTTGGGCATTGCGATTTCGTTGCTGCCTTGCTTACGGAATAGTCTGAAGCAGGTCCTGTTCAATACTGAAGTCTTCGGGAGGCGCGATCCACACAAAGACAGGGGCTATAAATAAATCGACTGGCGCCCATGGCGGCCTGCATCGCCGGCGAGGACGTTCACCTCATTCACGTCCTCGGTCGCTAGGCGTGATATCATAAATCAATCTTTAGCATCGATCTCCGCCGCAGGTTGTTTCTTTTCTGCAACCGACACAAAAAGTTGAGCACGCCGACTTATTTGGCATAACGACCGAAGAGTTTTCCACTTGATTCTTTAGTTGGTCTTGGACCAATCCTATTGAACGCGATAAAGAAGAATGTGCTTATTCTGTGCGTGGATAATTGCTGATGCGTATCGTAATTTTCGTCGCTATTGCGATGTGCTGTGTTGGTGGAACAGTGATTGATGCCATGGCGCAGTCTACGCCAAAAACATGCACGACCACATGCACCGGTAGCGCAGCTACCGGTGGTCGAATCTGCACCAAAGTCTGTTACTGAATGAATTGAAGTGAGGGAACGCTTTGAGGTCGCGTTCTGCATTAGCCTGCGCGACCTTAGCCCACCACCCGCGTCACGTCGCGCACGGCGCCGCGAGCCGCGCTTGTCGCCATGGCGGCGTAGACGCGCAGCGCTTGGCTGACCTCGCGCTGCCGCTCGCGCGGCTTCCATGCGGCCGCCCCCCGTCCCTCCATCGCTTTGCGGCGCGCCGCCAACTCCGCCTCGCCGAGCCGCACATCGATGGAGCGCGCGGGGATGTCGATGTCGATGATATCCCCGTTCTGGATCAGGGCGATGGCGCCGCCCTCAGCCGCCTCGGGCGAAACATGGCAGATCGAAAGACCGGCGGTGCCGCCTGAGAATCGCCCATCCGTGATCAGCGCGCACTGCTTGCCGAGACCGACGCTTTTCAGGTAGCTCGTGGGATAGAGCATCTCCTGCATGCCTGGGCCGCCGACGGGGCCTTCGTAGCGGATGACAACCACGTCGCCAGCCTTCACGCCGCCCCCCAGGATCTTCTCCACCGCCTCTTCCTGGCTTTCGCAGACTACGGCGACGCCTGAGAACTTCAGGCAGCTTTCGTCGACGCCTGCCGTTTTCACAATGCTGCCATCGCCGGCGATGTTGCCATAAAGGACAGCCAAGCCGCCATCTTGCGAGAAGGCGTTTTCGGCGGAGCGGATGGCGCCCTTGGCGCGGTCGAGGTCGAGCGCCTCATAGCGTTTGGATTGGCTGAACGCTTCGGTCGTCCGCACGCCGCCGGGCTTGGCGCGATAGAATATCTGCACGTCGCTTTGTTCGGCGCGGCTGACGTCCCAATGCCGCAACGCTTCAGCCACCGTCGGCGCATGCACGGTCGCGCACTCGGCGTTTATGAGGCCGGCGCGGTCGAGCTCTGCCAGGATCGCCACGATGCCGCCCGCGCGATGCACGTCCTCCAGATGCACGTCGTTCTTGCTCGGCGCGACCTTGCACAGGCAGGGCGTGCGCCGCGACAGCCGGTCGATGTCCGCCATCGTGAACGGCACGCCGCCTTCCTCCGCCGCCGCGAGCAGATGCAGCACCGTGTTCGTGGAGCCGCCCATCGCGATGTCGAGCGTCATGGCGTTCTCGAAGGCGCTGAAGTTCGCGATGGAGCGCGGAAGCGCGCTTTCGTCGTCCTTCTCGTAATAGCGTTTGGCGAGGTCGACGATGCGGCGGCCGGCTTCGAGGAACAGCTCCTTGCGGTCGGCGTGCGTCGCGACCAGCGTGCCGTTGCCGGGCAGGGCAAGGCCGAGCGCCTCGGTGAGACAGTTCATCGAGTTCGCCGTGAACATGCCGGAGCACGAACCGCAGGTGGGGCAGCTCTCGCGCTCATAGGCGAGCGCCTCCTCGTCGCTGACGTTTCTGTCGGCGCCCTTGATCATGGCGTCGATGAGGTCGACCGCGAGCGTCTTGCCGCCGACCGTGACCTTGCCGGCCTCCATCGGGCCGCCCGAGACGAAGATCGCCGGGATGTTGAGGCGAAGCGCCGCCATCAGCATGCCGGGCGTGATCTTGTCGCAATTCGAGATGCAGACGAGCGCGTCGGCGCAATGGGCGTTCGCCATGTACTCGACGGAGTTGGCGATCAGCTCGCGGCTCGGCAGCGAATAGAGCATGCCGCCGTGGCCCATGGCGATGCCGTCGTCGATGGCGATTGTGTTGAATTCCTTGGCGACGCCGCCCGCCTTCTCGATCTCGCGCGCAACGAGCTGGCCGAGGTCCTTCAGATGCACGTGCCCCGGCACGAACTGGGTGAAGGAATTGGCGATGGCGATGATCGGCTTGCCGAAATCCTCGTCCTTCATGCCGGTGGCGCGCCAAAGTCCGCGGGCGCCGGCCATGTTGCGGCCATGTGTGGATGTGCGAGAGCGATAGTGGGGCATTGGGCGATCCTCATGGCGGCGCCGGAGCGGGCGCGGCGTCCGCGATTGGAGCGGGGAGAAGCGGTTGATACGCCCAACGGAAAACCCCGTCAATCGGCGTGCTGTTGCGCGCGGGGGCGCGAACTCAGGCTAAGGAATTGGGTGTGTGCGATTCCATCCGGCTTTCTAGTTCGGGGAGCTATTGAGATGGACGATTTCGGGCGCGGCGCTGGGAAACCGAAGGTGGGGGGCGGCTGCCCGTTAACCCGCTCTTAACCCTGGCGCGCCTGAATAAGGTTACGCCGATTTGCGGTTTTCGGCCCTTTTTCCCTCATTATGGTCATTATAGCACAAGCGCCTTGCGGAAGCTTTAAATTGCAGCTATCGCATTGGTTTTTCTTGATAAATAACGCTCATCCAGCAAAACCGGACACGGTTGCAAGACGCAAAGCCACAACCTCAGGATAGGATTTTCAGTTAACGCGCGCAAGAATAAAACCGTTAACTAGGATTTCTGACTCGCTTTTTTCGGGTCGAATCCAGCTTTTTTCGCATTTCTCGTAGGGATTCGTAGGAAAATCCCGCAAGAGCGCATCGCCTTTTCCGCCGTTAACCCGGGCCGATATTAACTATACCTTGGCGCTTCGAAAATCGCCCGTTCCTTACGGCGTCCTTACGGCGCCCCGTAAGCTCCCGTAAGGATAAGAAGCGCTCGCGGCGGCGGCAGACCGGGCGGCTTGCGCCGATAGCCGTCCCCTACGCTGCAAACCTCGGTTCGCCCCTCCGGGCTAGGCAGAGTTCCCAATTAAGCCAACGGATTGCCTTCGTTTGCCCTCCCGGATGCTCTTTGTTCGCCATCCCGGAACTTGATTACCCCGATGTTTCCGCTAGCGGAAAAAGCCATGAAAACATTGGCGAATTTCGTCTCCACCGTCATGGCCGGGCTTGACCCGGCCATCCATCTAATACCAGCGGCCAAAAGTCTCGACCGCTCCGCGGCGTCGTCCCCGTCCCCGCCTTCGCGGGAATGACGCCGAGCGCGCCAGCATCTATGGCGCTTGGTACGAGACGCACGAGGCGCCGCGGCTCTCAATTGACAATCCTCAGTTTCCCTTCGGCCCCGTGGGAGCATAGGATAGCGTTTGCGAAAGGGCGAACTCAATGAGCGTCACTTGGATCGATCGCTTTCCAGGCTTGGCCGGCTTGGCGGCGGAGCAGCGCCGGCGGCTTGAAGCCGAAAGCCGGACTGTCGCGCTGCCCGAAGGGTCGCGCATTTTCGGGCCGGGACAGACGCCTTCGAACTTCCTTCTCCTTTTGAGCGGAAGCATCCGCGTGCAGCAGGTTTCGGAAAACGGGCGCGAAATCGTGCTCTATCGCGTCTCCGCCGGCGAAAGCTGCGCGCTGACGACGGCGTGTCTCCTTGGAGAAGAAGACTACCGGGCCGAGGGCGTCGCCGAAACCGCCATCGAGGCCGTTGCGCTGCCGCGCGCAACCTTCGACGAATTGATCGCCGCGTCCGCTTCCTTCCGCCGCTTCGTGTTCAAGGCGTTCGGCGACCGCATCTCCGGGCTGTTTCGCGTCATCGATGAAATCGCCTTTTCGCGGGTGGACATTCGTCTCGCCCAGAAGCTCTTGCAGCTCAAAAACGCGCGGGGCGATGTGGAGGCGACGCATCAGCAGCTCGCGACGGAGCTTGGCGCCGCGCGCGAAACCATCAGCCGCCAGCTCCATGAATTCCAGCGGCGCGGCTGGCTCAAGATCGGGCGGGGCGTGACCTCGGTTCCGGCGGATAGTCCGCTTCACGGATTTGCCCGCTCTTAGAGCATCGGACTTAAAATGGGAGTCGGCCTCATGCGGCGCCAGTAATCTCGACGCTCATCGAATACTGGCGCCGCAAGAGGCCGGTTGCGAAAGTTATTAGTTAAATCCTGTAGCCCGCTATTTGGGGACAAGCAGCACGTCGGCGTCCGCGCTTTCGGTCACGCTCCGATCTCTCCGAGCCTGCCTTCGCATCTTCCGCTCGGGAGCCGGTCAACGCGAACAATAAGAAGCAATCACCTTGCAGTTCTTCCCGTGTTCCTCCGCGCATTTTGCCAGCGCGGCCTGATTTGCGCGCGCCTCGTCGTCACCGTTGTCAGCGCCCCAGGCGCCATCGTCATCCGTGGCCAGCGCACCGCATTTGTTGTAATACCAAACCGCGACCTGGCAGTCGCTCTTGCCGCATTCCTGCTTGGCGCGAGATTCCGCCTGCGCGCGGTTGGCGTATTTGTCAGAATAGCCAGATTCACCGCTGGCCGGACTGTAGGCGATGGCTCCGTAACTTCCGCCAATGTTGGCAGAGCCAGTTGAGTTCTCCGTGCAACCGGCGCCGACGGGTCCAAATTCAATGCAATAACCCACTTTTGGATCAATCCTTTTGCATTCAGTTGGGCAATAACCTAGAACCGGCGTCGACGCTCCGATTAGAATGACGGCACAGATGCTCAGCGCAGTCGCGGCGCTCACGCCGGGTTTTCTCATGGCTTTCTTCCTCTGCGTTTGACTTAGACTATTCCGTCGCCGTGGCTTGCGGGACGGCAAATAGGAGATTGAATACACATTGTACTCCCTATAAGTCGCAAGGTGTCCGATGCGAATTATGCAAGACACGCCCATCGTGATCGTGTCAATGCATGAGAAGCGCTTTTCTACATGCGTGTGGGTTCGGCTGCGAAGGTTAAATCGGTTGTGCCCTGAAATCGCACCGGGACTTTGCTCGCGACCCGATCCCGCGGCGCCGGTTCTTCAAACAACCGCGTCGAACGATGCAATCCTAGATAGCATTCGTGCGAAAAAAACCCACAAAAACAACCAGGGATAGCAAAAAACGGCATTTTTTGCCAAACGAACCCAATAAGGCAAACAATTCCTTACCGAAACCCAACTCGGGAAACGAAGCGCGAAGGCGCAAATCCGGTGACTTAGTCACAGACGCCCGCCCCCTCGCATGTTTAAGTTTCGCTCCTGAACATGGGAGGTTTTCATGACGAAAAATGTCGGCGGCATCGACCGCATTCTGCGCATCGCCGTCGGGCTCGGGCTTATCGCGATCGTCTTTGTCGGTCCCCATACGCCATGGGGATGGATCGGCGCGATCCCGCTCGCGACCGCGCTCGTGGGCTTCTGCCCCGCTTATCGCCTCGCCGGCCTCAGCACCTGCTCGCGCGCCTGACGAACGCGGGCCGCCGGGAAGCCTCTCCGCGGCCCCCTTCATATGAAATGATCTGTGACTTGGACGTGGATAATTTGACCAAGATCAAAAAGGCCTGTTTCGCGACCGGCTAAGCGTTTCTACGCTGGCCGCGCAAAGCCGCCCGCAAAACACCTTCATCCTGAGGTAGCGGCAGCAAACGGCGCGAGAGTTACGGCGACTCGCCCGCACGGCTAGAACAGGGGGTGACGTTCATGCTGAAGGTGCTTTCTCAAGACGGGGTGAGCTATCGCAATTTTTGCGGCGCCAATGGCGATGAAGAAATCAATATCGCCGTCGCTCCTCCCGCCCACCTCTCGTTCGAGGATCAGCTCAAATACGTGCAAGCGGCCTATGCCGAGGCGGCGAAATCGCTGGGGCTGGAACCGGAGACCGCGATATTCAGGCGTCTCTTCCTGAGCGACGTCATGAATCAGGCGGCGCTGGTGCGCAACAGCGAACTCGTCGCCGAGCACGACGACAACCCGGTGGCGGTCTCCATCGTCCAGCAGCCGCCCCTGCCGGGCGCCAAGGTCTCGCTCCTCGCATACCACATCGCCGCCAAGGGCCAGCTTTCGAAAAAGCGCTTCACCATGAAGCACGTGCTGGTGAAGAAGAACGGCAAGCGGCATTTGTGGAGCACGAGGCTTTGCGCCGGCGCCTTCGATTCCTCGCCATCCTCGGCGAGCCAGACGCGCAAGATTTTCCATAACCTCACGGACACGCTGTCGGATCTCGGCGGCAATCTCGCCGAAAATTGCGTGCGGACGTGGCTCTATATGAGAAACGTCGATGTCTTCTATCAGGGGATGGTCGACGCCCGCCGCGACCTGTTCAACCACGAGGGACTGACCGCTTCGACGCATTATATCGCGAGCACCGGCATCGAGGGCTCGTGCTCGCACCGCTACGACGTGGTGTCGATGGACGCCTACTCCATCATCGACCTGCAGCAGAAGCAGGTTTCCTACCTGAACGACTTCGAGATGCTGTGCCACACGAGGGACTACAATGTCACCTTCGAGCGGGGCACGCGCGTGGCGTATGCGGATCGCGCGCACCACTTCATTTCCGGCACCGCCAGCATCGACAGGGAAGGCAACGTGCTCCATGTCGGCGACGTTGTGAAGCAAACGGAGCGCGTGATCGTGAATATCGAAGCGCTGCTGCGCTCCGGCGGGGCGAAGCTCGACGACATGCAGCACCTGATCGTCTACCTGCGCGACCCGACCGACTACGGCCGCATCGCGGGCATGGTGCGCGAAAGCTTCCCCGGCGTGCCCACGGTGGTCGTCGAGGGTCCCGTGTGCCGGCCGGAATGGCTCGTGGAGATCGAAGGCATCGCCGCGGCGCCGCACGACGATCCATCCCTCCCCGCATTTTGACAAACACCCGAGCGAAAGAGCGAACCATGCATTCCAACGAGCCCCCGTTCAAACTGCTGGACGAAGCGGCGATCTCCGCCGCCGAGCTGCGGCGCGACCCTTACGATTTCGCCTTCGTCGAGAACGCAATTCCCGAGACTTACAAGGAAGAGGTGCTCACCGACGCGCCGAAGATCCCGACCCACGGAAGCTTCGGCTTGCCGAGCCTGCGCTACGGCCCGCACTTCGCGGCGGCGGTCGACGATCTCTTGAGCGTGCGCTTTCGCAAGCTCGTCGAGCAGAAGTTCGACATGGACTTGAGCGCCTATCCGCCCTGCATCGTGATGATGGGCAACACCACGGGCAACTACAACGAGGGCTACGCGCACCCCAACTCGAAGCACAAGATCGTCACCGTGCTGGTCGGCTTCAGCCGCGAATGGCCCTATGAGCGCGGCCGCCTGCGCGTGCTGCGCAGCTCGGACCGCGAGGACTACGCCTTCGAGTTTCCGCCGGAGTTCGGGCGCATGCTGATGTTCCGCGTCTGCGACCACTCCTGGCACGGCTTCCTGCCGCAGAAGGGCGCGCGCACCAGCCTGCAGCTTTGCTACGTCGATTCCGAATGGTACGTCCGCAAGGAATATTGGCGGCACAGCCTCAGCGCGATGGTGAAGTCCAATCCCGTCACGCGCAAATTTCTCGAATGGGCGCCCCGGAAGTTCGGCGGCCAGTGACGCGAGACGCACAGACGCGTTAGGAAAAGCATATGACTTACCCAACCCTCCCAACGGCCGATGAAGTGGCGGATCGGTTCGTGCAAGCGCTGGCGACGCCTGAGATCCTGGAAGAGCCGTACCGGCGCTGGCAATGCAGGAACGTGTTCCCCGAGTCCATGTGCACCGGCATCCTTACGCTGCCCATCGCGCCGCCGGTCGTCACCATCGATACGCACGGCACGCGCGACGCGTTCAACAACCAGCGCATCTTCTTCACGCCGAAGATGAACGCGTTGTTCCCCGCCATGCAGACCTTAAGCGACGCCATGCAGCAGCCCCGCGTGGCCCGGCAGTTCGTGGAGACCTGCGGGGTGAAGGCCGAGGGCGGCTATTTGCGTATGGAGTATATCCAGGATCTCGACGGCATGTGGCTGGAGCCGCACCGCGATATCAAGGAGAAGCTGTTCTCCATGGTGATCTATCTCACCACCGGGCCGTTCGCGAAGGATTGGGGCACCGACATTTACGATCACGACGTGAAATGGTGCGGACGCGGCACGGCGGAGTTCAATTCCGCGGTGATCTTCATCTCCGGCCCGCATAGCTGGCACGGCTTCGAGCCGCGCCCGATCTACGGCGTGCGCCGCCTGATGGAGATCAATTATGTGAGCGATACGTGGCGGGACAGGGAGCAGCTCGCCTTCCCGGACCGGCCCATCGCGCTGGCCTGACGCAGCGCCCTGTGGCGGCGGCTTGGCTGTGGGCGCCCAAGGGAATTGCGGGAGCGGACGGCGCCGCTCCCGCGCTCTCAGGCCCGCGTTTGGTACAGCCGTTTCACAAACACGAGCGTCTGTTCCGCTCTATTGAGCCAAGTGCGGCCGCCCGGCTCGTCGAGAACGGGCTGCGAAACGCGTGCTGCCGCCCTTCCGCCTCGCACGCTTCATCGTCGCCCGGAAGCGCAACCGGAAACCGCTCGAACCCCTGCAACCCGAACTCTTCGCTCATGCCGGCACGCCAACCCGCTCTCATCCGTGGTTGGCGAGTTAACACCGCGCTCGGCTTAAGGTTGCACGGGATTGGCAAAAAATTCAGCCCGCCGCCCCGCCCGGTTGCGAGGCGTCCCTTGACTATTTCATTCTGGGAATGATGTGAAAGTGCGGAATGATGCGAGCGAGACTGAATAATGACTGCCCCTTGCTCGAACTGCCGCCCGCTTCTTGGGCGCCCGGTTGGGCTTCGCCGGGCGAGGAGAGAGACTCCGGCGCGCTTGAATTGTCTGAGCCGTCCGAACTGCCGCCACTGTCGGCGTCCGCTCCCTGGATGGAAGGGGCGGCGTTCGCGGCATAATCCGCGATGATCCCCCCTAGGGCGCCGCCCGGCTTGGGGCTGGAGACTGGCGTATTGGTTATGGAAGTGGCGAGGAGAGCGTTTAAAACCTGAACGCCGAGCTCGGCCGGTTTCCTGACATCGCCGTCTGCCGGATCGGCCGCGCTGGCCGGCGCGGCGGCGGATACAGGCGGTTGAGTTCCGGCGGACCCGATCCCGCTATCGGCGGCCGATGCCGGAACAGAATTTATCGACACACCCGTAAGCGCAGATGCCATCGACGCACCCAATCATTTCGCACACATAGCAGGTCTGCCCGGCCGCGGCTCCTTGAGCTTAGCGCTCGCTCAGCGGCGCGTGGCGCCGGCTAAGCTTTGATTATAAGGGCGTCGCGTTACGCTCACGCTACCGCCGGAGCGTAATCTCACGGCCTGAAGGAAACGCGCGATAAACCAAAGCGCCCATCCGCCCCGCGAGGCCTCGACGATTCCTTCCATCGCGATCGCGCTCGCCGCGCCGTTCGTCTTCGTGGGGGCGCCGGCGCTCGCCTTGCGGGGAGGGCGACGGTGAGGCTCCGCTCTGTTAATCCCATGTAAACCGTTTCGCCTCGGATTAAGGTTACGCCGACAGAGCATTTTACGCCTCTTTCCCCTCATTACGACCATCATAGCCCAAAGCGCCTTGCGGATGCCTTAAGCTGCGCCATCTTATTGATTTCAATTGATAAATCTCGTTCGCGGGGCGGGAAATGAAACGGTTGCGAGGCCGCCTGCCGCAACCCCAGGCTGGGATTTGCGGTTAACCCGCGCAAGATTAAAATCGTTAACTAGGATTTCCGACTCGCTTTTTTCGCGTGTTTTTCGGGTTTTTTGCGTTTTCGGTTGGCGTTTCGTAGCAAATTCCCGCGAAAAACCATCGCATGTCCGGCCGTTAACACTTGACGATTTTAACCATGACGCGGCGGTTCGAAATTCGGCCGCGCCTTACAGTTCGAAAAACCGGAACTGTAAGGCCCCGCGCCGTCATGGCCGCCCTTGAGGCGGCCATCCAGGAGTTGAAGAACACCGCGCTTCGCCCGTATTCTGGATGGCCGGGTCAAGCCCGGCCATGACGACCGGCTGCGCTGACAACAACCGTCTACTTGATCTTGAACCTGTTCTTCACCGCGAGCAGGAACAGGAAGATCAGCACCGCGCTCAAGGGCGCCTGCACGAAGGCCGCGAGGAAGCTCACCGCGTCGGGTATGTCCGGCTCGTGGTTTCCGCCATAGTGGCGCTGCGGGACCGGGATGCAGCTTGACCATCAGCTTCGAAATTGATCAAAACATCGCAACGGGGCATCCCCGCTCGCAATGCCATGTTATTCTCCATCGGATTGGGAGAGGTGTGTGCGGCGCAAAAAGGCAGAGATATGATAAAGCGGGTCAACGACTCGGACCAAATCTCGCGGCTCGTACTGCATGGTTACAAATCCATTGCCGAATGCGACCTGGAACTGGGCCGGCTTAACGTGCTGATCGGCGCGAACGGCGCGGGCAAGTCCAACCTAATTGGCTTTTTCCGTCTAATTAATCGGATTTTGGATCGACAGCTGCAGTCCGCCGTCGGTCAGGCCGGTGGCCCGGATGCGCTTTTGCACTTCGGGCGCAAAAAGACTGAGGAGTTGCACGCCGAGCTGTACTTCGGCAACAACGGATACCGCTTCACTCTGCGGCCTACTCAAGATAATCGTATGATATTTGCGAGTGAATCTCTGTGGTGGAAACCGCATGGAGATTGGCGTCCACGTTCCGGTCATTTCGAGACCTATGTCGAAGAGCAGAGGAAACGCACCCGTGTCTACGCTTTCGTAGTACCCGTAATACGCAGCTGGCGCTTATACCACTTCCACGACACAAGTAGCAGCGCCCTAGTCAAGCAAATCCATAACATCAACGATAACGAATTTCTGCGCGACGACGCACGCAACTTAGCAGCCTTTCTGCTTCGGTTGAAGGATCATCATAACGAACACTACCGGCGCATTGTGAAGGCCATCCGCCTAGTGGCGCCTTTCTTCGGTGACTTTCTCCTGCGTCCCACCGTCCACAACAAAGAGAAGATTCAGCTTGAGTGGACAGAACAGGGGCATGACGAGCTATTTACCGCTGGCGCCCTATCAGATGGTACGCTGCGCTTCATTTGCCTGGCGACAGTGTTGCTGCAGCCCGATGACTTCATGCCGAAGGCTATCCTAATCGACGAGCCTGAGCTAGGCTTGCACCCGTTTGCCATCGCTGTTCTCGCCGGACTAATGAACTCAACCTCACAGGAACACCAATTGATCGTCTCGACACAGTCCGTAGAATTGGTGAATGAATTCGACGCCGAAGACTTGATCGTGGTCGATAAGCGTGGCGGCGCCTCCACCTTCAAGCGTCCAGATAGCGAGGCGCTTTCTGAGTGGCTGGCCGAGTATAGCCTCGGGGAACTCTGGAAAAAGAACTTGCTCGGCGGGAGGCCGGGGCGATGATCAGGATCAAGCTGGTTGTCGAAGGCCAGACAGAGGACGCCTTTGTCCGGGAGCTATTGGATCCCCACTATAGGTGCGTGGGGATTTATTTGACGCCCATAATAGTCAAAACCAGCCAAGGCCACAAAGGCGGGGTTGTTAGCTACGCCAAAGTAAAACCCGACATCCAAAGGCTCTGCAAAGAGGACGGCGGTGCTCATGTCAGTACAATGTTTGATCTTTATGCACTGCCAAGCGACTTTCCTGGAAAGGCGGCCCCAGCTTACCGCGCGTTGTTGAACGGGCAACGCAAAGCAGAATTTCTTGAAGCGGAAATGGAAAGGGATATCGGGTGCCGCAATTTCATCCCCAATCTGCTCGTTCATGAGTTTGAGGCATTGCTGTTCACTGAAATAGACGCCTTCAATGATTGGACGGATGACGACCAAGTGCTTGAGCCCTTGCGGGCAGTACGTGGCACGACTGCGCCTGAAGACATAAATGACAATCCGCGGACAGCGCCCTCGAAGCGCATTCTGGCAGCCATGCCGGGGTACCAAAAAACCTTTCATGGCCCACTGATTGCTTGCGAAATCGGGCTCGATTCGATACGCGCAACCTGTCCACACTTTGATGGGTGGCTGAAGAAGATCGAGGAGCTGTTATGATGGTCCGGTCAACACGACGGTCGCCAAGGCATGAGGCGATACTCCTCGGGCGCTCGTTACGCTAGAGGCCGCCGGATTTCGGCGATGCGCCCGAGCAGCCCTTAACCGTTGACAAAAATTTAAAAAATAACCGCGCGCCGCGCCAAATGGCACGCTAGCGCGCGCCCGCGTTTTTCTCTATGTAGACAGCAAAAGATCCGGCGTTCCCTGGAGACACATCCATGACCGACATGCGCGAGGCGAGGCACACCACCGTTGCGGTGAAGGTTGGCGGCGCGACCGTCGGCGGGGGCGCGCCCATCGTCGTGCAGTCGATGACGAACACCGACACCGCCGACATCGACGGAACCGTCGCCCAGGTCGCGGCGCTGGCGCAGGCCGTCGGAGCTGGTGCGCGTCACGGTGGACCGCGAGGAGGCCGCCGCCGCCGTCCCGCACATCCGCGACAAGCTGCTCGCGATGGGCGTGGATGTGCCGCTCGTCGGCGATTTCCATTATATCGGCCACAAGCTGCTCGCGGCGTACCCGGCCTGCGCCGAGGCGCTCGCGAAATACCGCATCAACCCCGGCAATGTCGGCTTCCGCGATAAGCGCGACAAGCAATTCTCCGACATTATCGAGATCGCGCTGAAGCACGATAAGCCCGTGCGCATCGGCGTGAACTGGGGCAGCCTCGACCAGGAGCTGCTCGCCCGCATGATGGACGACAACGCGAAGAGCGCCAAGCCGCGCGAGGCGCGCGAGGTGCTGCACGAGGCCATCGTGCATTCCGCCACCGCCAGCGCCGAGCTGGCGCAGAGCCTCGGCATGGGCAAGGACAAGATCATCCTGTCGGCCAAGGCCAGCGCCGTGCAGGACCTCATCAGCATTTATGCGCTGCTCGCCTCGCGCTGCAATTACGCGCTGCATCTCGGGCTGACCGAGGCCGGCATGGGCTCGAAGGGCATCGTGGCCTCGGCGGCGGCGATGGGCATCCTGCTGCAAAAGGGCATCGGCGACACCATCCGCGTCTCGCTCACGCCGGAGCCGGGCGGCGCGCGCACCAAGGAAGTCGAGGTCGCGCAGCAGATTTTGCAGACCATGGGCTTCCGCACCTTCGTGCCGATTGTCGCGGCGTGTCCCGGCTGCGGGCGCACGACGTCCACGCTGTTCCAGGAGATGGCGCGCGACATCCAGCAGCATCTCGTGACGAACATGGCGGAATGGCGCAAAACCTATCCCGGCGTCGAGACGCTGCACGTCGCCGTGATGGGCTGCATCGTGAACGGGCCGGGCGAGTCGAAGCAGGCCGATATCGGCATCTCGCTGCCGGGCACGGGCGAGTCGCCCGCCGCGCCGGTGTTCATCGATGGCCAGAAGGTCGCGACCCTGCGCGGTCCGACGCTGGCGCGGGACTTCATGGCCATGGTGCAGGACTACATCGAGAAGCGCTTCGGCCAGGGCGCGGCCAAGAAGGAAGCTCAGACCCCGCTGCGCGCCGCCGAGTAACGCGTCTCGCCGCCGATAGGTGAGCCGCATTGCCCGCGAGCCTGGGCCGATTAAGTTCGCGCCGACCCTAAAAGTATCGTGTGCTCGATCGCGCGCAGCGTCGTCGCGAGGCGGCTATAGCCGCCGTGGCGATCCAGAAGCAGCTTAAGCCCTGGATTGCTTCGCTGCGCTCGCAATGACGGGTGTTTCCGATTTTAGGTATTCTGCTGTAGCGCTAACAATTGATGAGCCGTCATCCGGTGGCGGCTTTTCGAAAGCGCGCGCAGGACCTATCTTCAAGCCGATAGTTTTTATCAGCGGGAGCCCGTCATGAGCGTAGCAGAAGCCGTCGACATCAGGACCGGGCCCGCGCCCGCCGGCATCCTCGCCCTCCAACGCGACGCATTCCTGAGGGCAGGGGCGCCCAGCCTTCACGAGCGCAAGGATGACATCAAGCGCTTGCGCGACGCCGTGAAGGCCGAGGCGGACCGCGTCGCCGGCGCGATCTCGGCGGATTTCGGCAACCGCTCGCGGCACGAGACGCTGCTCGCGGATGTCTGGCCCGTCGTTGCCTCGGCGCGCGAAACGCTGAAGCATCTTGCGCGCTGGATGAAGCCGAAAAGCGTCGGCGTCGGCATCGAGCTTCTGCCGGGGCGCGCCCGCATCCTCTATCAGCCCGTGGGCGTGGTCGGCATCATCAGCCCGTGGAATTATCCGTTCCAGCTCGCGATCATGCCGGTCATCGCGGCGCTCGCGGCCGGCAACCGCATCATGCTGAAGCCCTCGGAGCTGACGCCGCGCACATCGGAGTTTCTGGCGGATTTCCTCGGCAGGCTGTTTCCGGAGGAGAAGGTGGCGACCGTGCTTGGCGGGCCCGACGCGGGCGCGGCCTTCTCGTCGCTGCCCTTCGACCACCTGTTCTACACCGGCTCGACGGAGGTGGGCCGCCGCGTCATGCGCGCCGCCGCCGAAAACCTGACGCCCGTGACGCTCGAACTCGGCGGCAAGTCGCCCTGCATCGTGGCGCGCGACGCCGCCCTTGCGAAGGCCGCCGCCAGCATCGCGGCCGGCAAGCTGTTGAACGCGGGCCAGACCTGCATCGCGCCCGATTACATCCTCGTGCCCGAAGCGCTGCGAGAGGATCTGATCGCGGCGTTGCAAAGCGCGGTCACGGCGTTCTATCCGTCGCTGCGCGCGAACCCGGACTACACCTCCATCGTCAATGCGAGGCATTACGGCCGGATCGCCAAGTATATCGAGGAGGCGCGCCAGAAAGGCGTGCGCATCGTCGAGATCGATCCGGCGGGCGAATCGTTCGCGCCGCAGGAGCGGAAGATCGCGCCCACGCTTCTGATCGATCCCCCCGGCGATCTTGCGGTCATGCGCGAGGAGATTTTCGGCCCCGTCCTGCCGATCGTATCCTACAAGACGCTCGACGACGCCATCGCCTTCGTCAACGCCCGCCCGCGCCCGCTCGCGCTCTATTATTTCGGCGCCGGCGCGGAGGATCGCGACCGCGTGCTGGCGCGCACCACATCGGGCGGCGCCTCCGTCAACGAGACGCTGATGCATGTCGTCGTCGAGAACCTGCCGTTCGGCGGCGTCGGCGCGTCCGGCATGGGCGCCTATCATGGCGAATACGGCTTCCAGACCTTCTCGCACCGCAAGGGCGTGTTCCTGCAAAGCCGGTACAACTTGGCGCATCTCCTCCGCCCGCCTTTCGGCCGCGTCGCCGGCCTCATGGGCAAAATCATGATGGGGCGCTGACCGGCGATTCCGCGTTGGCCGCCGCACGCCTTCATGCAAACGAAGCATGACCTGACAGAAGCAGGAAAACGAACAAACTTTGTCTGAAAACGACGGCGCCAGCGGCGCCTTTGTATGGAAGCCGACATTCAGCGCAGAGTGTGCGCACACTGCTTTTCCTTAATGTTGCATTCACTTTTCGTTCGTTGCGCGAAGCGATTCTTGGCACGTGTCTTGCTGATAAGTGGCTGATCGCTGGCGGATCGAGATGGTCATGAACGACAGAAGCAAGCCTCCTCTCATTAAGCCTGAGTGCGTAATTCGTAGACCGCATCGGAGCCGGGCGGCGGGACGGGCAGCATGGCCCTCATTCCCCTTCGTTGAACACAAGCCCTAGCGCCACGCTTTTCCGATACCGTTTCCGATCCCAACGCGTCCTATGTCCGAACGGAGGAGGCGCACGATACGTGCGTGCAAAAATGCATAAGCCTATTGTCGTGGACTCGATGTCTCTGGTGCTCACCGGCTCGGGCGGCGCTGGCGTCATGACGGCGGGCGAGACGTTGCTCGGCGCCGCGCAGCGCTGCGGCCTTTATGGCTTGATGACGCGTTCATCGGGTCCGCAAATCCGGGGAGGGGAAGCCGCGGCTTTGCTGCGTCTCGCGAACTACCCGGTCGAAAGTCACGCCGACCGCTTCGATATTCTCCTGGCGCTGGACTTTGAAAACTCGCAGCGCTTTGCCGCCGAGATCCCGCTCGATGGCAAAAGTCTCATCGTCGCCGACTCCGGCGCCGGCGAAATTCCCCCCGCGATCGCGGCTTACGGCGCAAGGCTCGCCTTCACCGAAATCGCCGATATGACGAAAACCATCAAGGGCGGGCGTGTTTCCATGATTGCCCTCGGCATTCTGGCCGCCCTTATCGGCATGCCGGAAGATGCGCTGTTCGCCGCGGTCGAAGCGACGATCGGACAGCGTAAACCGGAGGCTCTTGCCGCGAGCCAGGCAGCGGCGCGCATGGGCGGCAACGCCGCGAAAGGATTGCCGCACACGCCTCGCTTGAATCTGTCGCAAAAGGCAGCCAATCGCCGCTGGTCCTTGACCGGAAACGAAGCCGCTGGCTACGGCGCCATCAAGGGGGGCGTTCGCTTTGTGGCCGGTTATCCAATCACGCCGGCGACCGAAATCCTGGAATGGATGGCGCCGGCGCTGCAAAAGTGCGGAGGGGTGCTGGTCCAGGCCGAAGATGAGCTTGCCTCGATCAATATGATCATCGGCGCCAGCCACGGCGGAGTTCCATCCCTCACGGCAACGGCCGGGCCTGGACTTTCCCTCATGATCGAATCCTTAGGCCTTGCGGTCGCCTCGGAGACGCCGATCGTGGTCGTGGACGTCATGCGCACCGGCCCCTCGACCGGGATCGCCACAAAATCCGAGCAAACCGATCTCAATATCGCGGTCTACGGCCTTCATGGCGATGCTCCCCATGTTGTCGTGGCGCCGCTCGGCATCTCCGATTGCCTTCCGACCACGCAATGGAGCGTTGAACTCGCCGAAGCGATACAAACGCCGGTTCTGGTGCTGTCCGACCAATCCATCGGCCAGTCTCAGGCCATCGTCGACCGGCCGAAGGACGCGCCCTTCATCGCCAAACGGCAAGTGGCGGCGGAGCCGAACCCGGCGAATTTCCGCCGCTACGAGTGCACCGAAAGCGGCATTTCCCCGATGTCGCTGCCGGGCATGAAGGGCGGCCAGTACACGGCGGATGGCCTTGAGCACAATACCCGCGGAACGCCATCCAGCCAGGTCCAAGATCACATCGATCAACTCGACAAACGCCAGCGAAAAGTCTCCGGCTACAGCTACGGCGACTTTTGGGCCGACATCGAAGGCGAAGGCGAACTGGCGGTCATAACATGGGGCTCTTCCACCCAGCCGGTTCGCGAAGCGGTGAAGCTGGCGAGGAGCAAGGGCCTAGCGATCAAACTGATCGCCATGAGGCTTATCTCTCCCGCACAGCCGGAGAAGCTTCTCAAGGAACTCGAAGGGGTCAAACGCATCCTCGTTATCGAACAAAGCCACCAAGGCCAATTCTGGCGGTATCTCAGGGCCCACTACGATCTTGGCGCCCCCGTCGTTCCTATCCACCGTCCAGGCCCGCTCCCCATTCGCCCCGGTGAAATTCTCTCTTCTCTCATGAAGGAAGCGCAACCATGAACCTCGTTCCGACACACGGATTCGAAGCCGAGGAAACGTATCAGCCGGCCGATTACAAATCCGACATCAAACCTGTGTGGTGCCCAGGCTGCGGCGATCATGCGGTCCTGCTAGCCTTCCAGCGGGCGATGGCGGAACTCGCGCTCGCGCCGGAAAAGGTCGCTGTCGTGTCCGGCATCGGCTGTTCCTCGCGCATTCCCGCCTACACGAACACCTACGGATTCCACGGAATTCATGGCCGTTCGCTCGCCCTTGCAACCGGGCTCAAGGTTGCGAGGCCCGAGCTGACCGTGATCGTCGCAAGCGGCGATGGCGACGGCTTTTCAATCGGCGGCAACCATTTCCTGCACGCCTGCCGCCGCAACGTCGACCTGACTTATATTGTCATGGACAACCGCATTTACGGAATGACGAAGGGGCAACCCTCCCCGACGACCGAACCCGATTGGGACACGGCCATCGCTCCTGGCGGCTCCGGCGTATCGCCCTTCCATCCCATGCTCATTGCCCTCGCATCCGGCGCCAACTTCATCGGCCGCACGTCTTCAGCCAATCTGCCCCACTGCGCCAAAATGATTGTCGAAGCCGTCCGCACCCCGGGCTTCTCGTTCCTGCAAATCCTCAGTCCTTGCGTCACGTTCCGTCCCGATCAGCGCGAGGCGTGGAAAGGCGCCTTCCGCGATCATCCGCAACCGGAAACGGACGATCCTGGCCTTGCCGCGCGCTATCTCATGGATGACGACGGTTTCAACATTGGAATCCTCTATCGCGCGTCGAGGGGCTGCTATGCGCCGGGCCCGCATCAGGATCTCGACCCCGCTGTCCTGGAGAAGGAGTTTGAGGCATGAGCGATCTTCCCGGCGCAGCCGACATTCGCAGCGCGACCGAATTCTATGCGCAAGCTCTTGCCATCGAGATCGAGGCATCCGACCGCTATACGTTGCTTGCCGAGCAAATGGAGGTCCACCACAACAAGGAGGTGGCGGGTATCTTCCGCCGCATGGCCGCACTCGAAATGCAACACCACGATGAGATTTGCGCGCGCGCCGGCGATCTTTTGGTGGGCGGCAAAAAGGCCCGCTTCACTTGGATCTTCCCCGACGGTCCCGAAGTTACGGAATTCGAAAAGGTTCATTATCTCATGAGCCCTTACCAGGCTCTGGATATCGCCAAACGAAACGAACAGCGCGCGGCGGATTGGTTTGGGGTCATTGCGACGAATACGGCCGACCCGGAAATAAAGCGTCTTGCCGAACAGCTGGCGTCGGAAGAGCGCGAGCACGTTTCGTGGGTGGAAAATTGGATGAAGAGGTATCCGCCAGCGGAACCGGGCTGGGACGAGGATTGGGATAGGCCCGTCTATTCCGAATAGGCTTGCGCCGTCGAGGCGGCCGGAACCGCGAAGGCCCGCTTGGTCCAGGGCCGCCGCCGTCACTTCCCCTGCGCCGCCAGATCGAGCGCGGCGGTCATATCCGCCGCCGCCGCGTCGCGCTCGCCAAGCGGCTTCAGGCCGAACCGCGTCTCGATCAGCTTCAGGATCGAGGTCGTGTCGTATTGCGTACGATCGACGAAGCCCTTCCTGGCCATCGGCCCGATCACAAGCGCCGGCACGCGCGCGCCCGGCCCCCAGCGGTCTCCTTTCGGCGGCGCGACGTGGTCCCACAGCCCCCCGTTCTCGTCATAGGTGACGATAATCAGGCTGTCCTTCCAAAGCTCGCTCTTCTCGATCATGCGGATGAGGACGCGCGCGCGGTTCTCGCCCGCGAGAACATTGGTGTACCCGGGATGCTCGTTATCCTCGCCGATGGGCTTGAAGAAGACCACCTGAGGCAGCTTCCCGCGATTGACGCCCGCGATCAGATCCGTCTCGTCCTTCAGGTGAGCCTTCGCGCCTTCGGTTCCGAGCGCGGTGTCCTTGAAGACGGCGAAGGGCTGGTGGTGAAACTGGAACAGGGGGTCGGGCTTTCCCGCGACCGCATCGTCCCAGCCGCCCGCATACCAGGCCCAGGAAACGCCGGCCTTGTCGAGCCGGTCGCCGATATGGGGCATCTCCTGCACCGGCGCAAGCAGGGCGTGGCCGGAGGCTTTCCTCGGTCCGTTCACGGGATAGGCATTGTTGACGATATAGCCGTCGGGCGTGACGACGCCGTCCTTCACGAGCGCGCCCTTCTCGTCGAGTTCGGCGACGAACTCCTTCGGGGCGTCCTTATAGACCGCCGTGCATGCGCAGACGAGAAAGAGGTGGTTGATGAAAGAGCCGCCGAAGGCCGCGTGGAAGAAATTGTCCATCAGCACATAGGTCTTGGCGTACTCCCAGAGGGGCAGCTGGGCGCCGTCGTAATAGCTCATCACGAGCGCGCCCGCGTTTGTCCAGGCGACGAACTTGTCCATCTTGCCGCCGTCGATCTGGAGCTGCTCCTGATAGAAGCGATGCACGGCGTCGCCGGTGGTCTGATCGAGGCCGGCATAGGGCTCGGCGCGGAACGGCGCGTTCGGAAGATCGGCCGGAAAGCGCGCATCGGGGATCGCCGGCTTCAGGTTCGTATTCAAGACCGGCGGCAGCTTCTCGTAAGGGACGCCGTTCTTGTCGACCTGCGTCGCGGCGGCGCCGGCGTCCTTGATGCCGTTCGCCCCCGGAAAGAGCCCGTAGAGATTGTCGAAGCTACGGTTTTCCAGATAGATGACGATGATGTGGTTGACGGTTTCAAGGCCCGGAACGGGCTTCGGCGCGTCCTGCGCCAAGGCGGCGGAGCAGCTGAAGGCCAGCGCCGCCGCAACCGCGCGGGGGAAAATCGTCTTCATGGCGCCCTTCCAAACGAAGCCCGGACAATTCGCGGGCGAACAGGGGTGAGCCTCGTTCTCTGCCGCATCTCCGTGAAACTTCGATGACGCACAGGCTCGCCGCGAGCCTGTCGAAGCCTCATCCCGAGGAGGCGCGAAGCGCCGTCTCGAAGCCTCATCCTTGTCGAAGGAGGAAGCCAAGAATTCCCGCTTTCCCGGCGGCCTGCTAACGCGCATCCGCGCTCGACCGCGGCGCGGCCGGCGGCGCCTCCCCGGCCAGCGCGTTGCCCTTCCAAGGCGGGATCGCATAAATCGAAAACGTGTGGGCCGGCCCCTCGGACTTGCCCTCGCGGTGCGCGAGCGTGACATCGGTCTGGCGGCCGTTCTGCGCGGCATAGCCGGCGGCCGACTCGCGGCAAACCCGGTCCCAGCTTCCGCAAATTGCCAGCAGGCCGGTTTCGGCAAGCCGGTTGTCATCGATCCAGGGCGCATGACGGCGGTTGAAGTCCGTGAACTCCTTGATTTCGCCTTCTCCGTAGAAAGCCAGGACCGCGGAAAAAGGCAGCGTCCCGGCCACGGTGCGGAGCGGCGCCGGGGTCGTTTCACTCCATTGCCGCTTCGCCTCCTCGGCAACCTCAAGGTAGGGCATGATCGCAATCGGCTTTTTCAGAAAGAACGTCACGGCGGGCGTCGCGAGCGCGAGCGGCAGCGCCACGGCGTAAACGAGAACCGTGAAGCGGGCGGCGAGGAACGAAAGCTTGGAAAGGCTCGGCCGCAGCGCTTCCATCAGCATGAGCGGGACGAGAATGAACACGGCGGTGGCGAAGTTCGTCGAAAGCCGCACATGCCCCAGAAGCCCCACGAGCGTTGTGATCGCGAAGGGACCGAAGGCGAGCACGCCGAGAAAAGGAACGCGCGAGCTGTCGAGGATGCGGCCGCCGGGCGCCTGCGCGCCGCGCCGGGCCAGAAGGATGAGCCCGAGCATGACCGCGTGGAAGGCAAGGCAGCCGAAAAAGAAGTCGAGGATGCTGAAATAGGTTTTCTTGTCCGAGAGGGCCGTTTTGCTCTCGGCGTAGTCGAGCGTCGGGAAGCCGTTGTCGACGAGCCAGACGGCGTGCGGCGCGATCAGAAGCGCGGCGGCGGCGACCGACAGATAGGGCGCGAGCGAGCGGTAATACCGTTTCGCATTCGGGTGAACCACGCTTGCGATAAAACAGCAAAGAAGCAGAATAGCGCTGTAATATTTTGAAAGCATGCCCGCCGCGGCGCAAACTCCGAAAAGCGCCGCGTAGCCGAGGCTGGAGCGTTCGATCGAACGCGCGAAGGCGTAGACCGTCCAGGGCCAGACCGAGAGCAAAATTGTGTTGGCGTTGAAGTTCAGGGAAATGAACGTATAGAAGGGCGTCGCGAACAGGAGCAGGAACCCGGCGCGCCGCGCATCGGCCGGTGCATAAAGCCCATAGAGGCGCCATACGCCCAGCAGCGCGAGCCCGCTGTTGAGCGAGCAAAGCATATAAAACGCCCAGTTGCCGCGCGGGAAAACCTCGAACCAGGCGCCCGCGATCCAGGCCCAAAATGGCGGATGCTTGAAATAGCCGAGCTGGAACTCATGCCCCCAGAGGTAGGCCTCCAGCATATCCGCATGCACAAGGCGGGGATTGGCGAGCGCGCCGTAAACGGTCCAGAAGCCGACATGCAGCAGGAACAGCGCCGAAAGAATTCGACCGCTTGGAACCACGCAATCTTCCTCCAATCTTCACCGTCCAGCTCAAGCGCAGTAGGCCAAAAGCCATACACAGGCAAGGGAAAAGGCGCCGTCTTGGCGCGCCGGAGACCGGCGCCTCGCGCACGCGCCGCGTTACAAGCGCATGAGAATCGAAACCCGCGCCAATGGGCTCACGATTTGCACATGATGACAACCCGCTCGGCGAATCGGGCGCCGAGATTGCTCGACGGGTCGATGGCTTCTCCCATCTGCGCGAGCGTCGCCTCCTTGGTCTTCGGCGATGGGAGGTCGCCGATGCGAGCGCTGCACGGCGCCGGCTTGGCCGAGACGATCTTCACCGCCGTCTTGCCGTTGAAGGTGAGCGAAACATACATGCCGGGATCGTAGACAGAAAAGCTGAAATCCTTGATCTTCGCGTAAGGGACCGGAGCTTCCAGCGGCAGCGTGAACGACAAGGTCAGAAGGTTGTCCTTATAGTCGAGGCGATAGTCTGTTGGCGCCTTAAGCGGAACCTTGGTTTTCCCCACAAAAGGGAAGGTGAAGTATTCGAATTCTTTCAACGCCTCGATATTCGTGTCCGCGAGAGGCTTCAGTTCCTCCTCGCTATAAATCCCGTCGCCATTCGTATCGAGCCCATCGGTCGCGAACTTCGCGTACATTTCATCGAAAGTCCATTTGTGCCGGAAGCCCGTTATCTCCTTGTTGGGGCCAAGGATCACTTCGGTTTCCACGGAGACCCAAACATGGGGATGCGCGAACGCGGCCCCGGCGGAAGCGACCGCAACACCGGCGGCGAATGCGAAGGCGAAGGCTCGAAACGTTTTCATAAGCATTCCACTGGCTTTCCGGGGCTGCATTTCCAAAGGCAAGGGCGAAATTCAGGCATTTTTCAGCTCCAGCTTGCGCGCGCCTCGCGGAGCCTCAAGGCAAGTGCGAAAAGATGGAGGCGGCCGCGAACGGCGCCATATCCGGCCACAATTGCCAATTACCAGCGGCAATGCGAGCCCCGCGTGCTCCGCGCGCCCTTGCGCCACAACAATCGGGCAGGTTTCGCCTCATGATCGCGCACGACCCAAGCCTGGTGATCCTCTCGATCACGATTTCGATGCTCGGGGCTTTCACGGCCTGCGTGATGATGTCGAACCTGAGGGCGCTCGGCGGCGGCGAAAGGGGGGTGCGAATTACGATGGCCACCGTGACGCTTGGCGGTTCTCTCTGGGCCATGCACTTTGTGGGCCTGCTTTCCCTTGACGCTCCGCTCAACTTCGCTCTCAACCCGCTGCTGCTGGCGGCTTCTGCCGCATGCGCCTTCCTCGGCGCGGGAGCCGCCTTGTTTCTGCTCGGCGGAGCCGAGCGCTCTTACCGGGCTCGTCTTCCCTACGCGGTCGCGATTTTCGGCGCCGCCATCGCGCTGATGAATTATCTCGGCGTCGCGGCTATTGCGGGGCGTGGCCTTAATCTTTCCTGGTTTCTCACGGTGGTGGGAGTGGCCGTTTCGATCCAGGTCGCCTCCTTCACGCTCTGGTTTCTTTTCCGCCGCCGGGGCGTGATCGTCACCTTGATCGGCTCGCTCGCTCTCGGCCTGTGTCTTTCCGCGACGCATTATCTCGCGATCGCTTCGACGCAAGGTCTGGACCAGACGCTTCTTGCCTTGCCCCCCTACAACTCCGGGATATCGGAGCGCTACCTCGCGTGGTCCGCGACCATCATGATGTACCTGACGTGCAGCATCTGCCTCTGCGTCTTCGTCATCGCGCAGTTCAGGGACGAAACCTAAATCGCTCCGGCCTACTGCATCAGCACTTCGACAAGCTTGCTGTCCCCGGCGGCGACCGAGAAACCGCCGCCATACTGGCGCTCTCCGTGCTGGGCGGCGACGCGGTAGTCGCCAGCGGCCAGGATATGCGTCGGAAATGCGCCCGCGCTTTCCTTGATCACCTCGCCGCTCGCATTATAGATGGTCCACCGCGTATCCGCGACCGCTTCCCCGCCGGATCGCTGCACGAGCTTGAAAGTCACCTTGCCGGCGTCGTGATCGATCCCCGCCTCGGTGATCTTGCCAGGCTCGATCACGACATCCGCCGAGATCGCCGAGTTCGCGTCTCCGTAGGTGCTGACGACGTGGTACACACCGCTGTTGAGCCGCGTCACCACGCCGGGGCGAAGGTCTGAGAAAAGCTTTTGGCGATTGCCCGATTGGTCCGAGCTTTCGCTGTAAATCTCGAACTTGAGGAGATGCTCCTGAGTGATCGGCGCTCGCGCAAGCGTCGCCGTGAGCCGGAGTCCTCCAGCGTTCACGACGAAATCCTCATTCTTCGCAACCTGCGGCCAGACGCCGACCTTCTTTGTGAGGTTTGCGCGGCCATACGCGATGTTGATCAGATATTCGCCGGGCTTCAGTTCCAGCGTGGGGCGGGGATCGCGCGACGTTGCCAGAAGCTTGTAGGCGCCATCGCGGCCGGGGCGCCCCTCGAACACGCGCCAGACCACCTCGGACGTCATGGGCGCGCTGCCTTCGCTCAGGTAAGCCGTGAGCGCTATCTTTCCGGGCGGGCCTGAGGTTGGCGGAATGGGCCGCGATTGCGTCTGCTCTTCGGCGTCCGGCTCGACGGGAAGGGCGGACCCTTCGCCCTCGACGGGCATGTCCTCCCCATCGGGGACGGCCTCCTGCTTCGGGGCTTTGGGCGCGGCATGCAAGGCGGCGACGAAAGGCTGGCTGCTCCAGATCGCGGCCACGCCGATGAGGACGGCCCGAAATAGGATTGCGAGCCATGCCCCCCGCATCGATGTCCCTCTTGAGAAAACCGGTCGAATACGGCTTCGAGGGAACGTTAAGAAAGGCTTAAAAATGAGGCGGGACGCGTCTCAATCTTCGATTTTCGCCGACTGAACCTCTCCGGCCACAACTTCGATCCCGGCCGTCTTTTGCGGCGCGGCTTCCCCCTTCTTGCGGCATTCCACCTCGTAGCGCCCCGCCTTCAGGAAAAATCGCATGTCGTCGCCGGCCGCGCGGCCGACCGGCTCGCCCTTTCGGTCCGCGCCCGCTTCATAGACCGCGCAGACCTCGTCCGATTTGCCGGCCGGCAGGCTGACCTTCGCTTCCCCAACGTTCAGAACAACGGTTTTCGATGCCGTTCGACCGGCCTCGACCGTCACCGTGCTCTCCTGTTTTACGGCGCCATACACGGTTTCAAGCCGGTAGCCGCCCGCCGGAAGCTGCAGGCGATGAGAAGCGCCGGGGAGGCGAAGCGCGGCGCCAGCGGTCTTCGACGCGTCCTGCGCCAGAGGAGCGATGAAATGCCATGCCGGGACCGGCTTCTCCGAGCCTTCCGCGGCGAGCGTCTTGATGTCGAGCACGCCGACATTCATCGCCATGCGCACCACGGAGACTTTCCCGGCCACGACCTTGACGGACGCGTCGAGCTTGGCAAGGCCCGCGCTTGCGGACAGCACATACTCGCCCGCATTGACGTGGAACAGAGCCGGCGTTTCGCTGGAGCGCCCGAGTTCCTCTCCCGTTTTCGGCTTGCGGAGAATGAAAAACCCGCCCTCGGCGGCCTGACCCCCCGGCGCTTGCAGCGCTTCCGCCGCGATCGTGCCCGCCTCAAGCGGAATTGTCTTCTCGACCGTTCCGGACGCCACGGCGAACTCGCCGCTCGCGCGGGCCGAACCGTAGGTCAGCTTCGCGCTGTAGCGGCCTTCGGGAAGCTTCGCTTTCGCCTGCGCCCCGCCGCCAACCCAAAGGGGAGCTTCGGCGAGGCGGATCTGGCCGGTTGGCGTAACCTGGATCTTGGTGATTTCCCACGTCACGCCCGCGTCGAGCGGGGGCGAGCCGGATGCAAGGGCGGCGGACAGCACGACGTTAGGCTCGATGGGCGGCGGAGGCGGGGCAGGGCGCTCCTCGGCGGCCGGAGGCGGCGGCGGCGCGGGCGGCGGCGGCGGCGCGGGCGGCGGCGGCGGCGCGGGCGGCGAGGCCGGCGGTTCCTTCGGCGCCGCCTCGTTCGCGACGGCGGTGGGCGCCGGCTCGTCCGCGTTCGCGGCGGGCTTCGCGGTAGGCGAAGGCGCGGCCGGAGCGGGCGCCATCTGTTGCGGCGCGGCTTGCCCGGAAGCGGGCTTTCCGGCGGGCGAGGGCGATGCCGGAACTGCTTTCTTCTGCGGCGCGGTCTGCTCAACGTTCAGCGCCTGCCTAAGGTTCTTGTCGAGTTCGGCGCCGGACTTCACCCCGATGAATGCGCCGCCCATCGCCTTCGCGGCGCAGGCATAGGCCCCCGCAGCCCCCTCGCTCATGTTCAGCCCAAAGACCATAAGCTTCGCGTTCGGGTAGGCGCCGTGAAGCGGCCGGCCGTCCCGCAGAGGTCGGTGACGCAATCGTCTCCCGTCCCGGCGATGAGAATGGCCAAAACGGGCTTGCCATCGCCAAGCCCCGGCGACTTCAGCGCCGCCTCCATCGCTCCCAGCGCCGGCGCCCGCGACGCCCTGGGCGCAAGCGCGGCCATCGCCGTCTCCGCCGCTTTGGCCGCCGGACTCGCGGGCTGCAACGGGACAAGCTCGCCCTTATCCTCGCATTTCTTTTGCGGATTTCCGCCGAAAGACCACAGCGCGAAGGAACTGGCGGGATCGAGCCGGGCCGCCGCGGCGCCAATGCTCGCCTTCGCCCAATCGAGCTTCCGCCTCTGTCCCATGGCCGCGCTCATTTGCGCCGTCGCGTCGAGCACGACGAGGGTTCGCGCTTCGTCGGCCGCGCACCTCAAGGGAGACCAGCACAAAACGAAGGAGATGAGGACGCCGATATGGAGTGCCCGCATTGTCTTTCCCCTTACGGCTCCTTGCCAGCTGCCGGCCCGTTCAACCGCGAGCCGATAGCCTAGAAACGAAACTGCTCGGCGAGAATACGCTCTTCCAGGGCGTGGCCGGGGTCGAAAAGGAGTTTCAGTCCGATGCCGCGCTCTTCGCGAACGAGGACGGAGAGCACGTCCCGGAACTCGGCATGATCGGCGACCGCGCTGACCGGACGCTTATCGGCTTCGAGCACGGAAATCCGCACCTGGGCCTTGTTCGAAAGGAGGGCGCCGCGCCACCGCCTCGGCCGGAACGGACTGATGGGGGTGAGCGCGAGCAGCCGCGCCTTGAGCGGCAGGATCGGCCCGCCGACGGAAAGGTTGTAGGCGGTGCTGCCCGCGGGCGTCGAGATCAGCACGCCATCGCAGACCAGCTCGCTCAAGCGCTCCTTGCCGTCGACCGTGATGCAAAGCCGCGCGCTTTGCGCCGTCTGGCGGAACAGGTGCACCTCGTTGATGGCGACCGCGTTCAACTTTTCGCCCGCGGTGTTTTCCGCCTGCATCTTGAGGGGATGGATGACGCTGAGTTTCGCGTTCGAGACGCGCTCCAGGAGATCGTCCTCCCGGAACTCGTTCATCATAAAGCCGACGGAGCCGCGATGCATGCCATAGATGGGAACCTCGGTCCCCATGAAGCGATGCAGCGTCTGCAGCATGAGGCCGTCGCCGCCAAGAGCGATGATGACGCTGGCGGTTTCCGGGGCGGCGTCGCCATACCGCTTGGTAAGCCGCTTCAACGCCGCCTGCGCCTCGGGCGCGGGGCTTGCGACGAAACCGAGACGAACTTTATCGGCGAAGACGGCCGGCTGAGTTCGAACCGGGCTTATATCGGCCATGATAGCTCCAGAGCTTTGACGTCCAGGAGACCGGACAACACGCAAACACCGCACTTTCGAGGGAGAGCAATGGACCAGAGCGACGCCGAAATGATTGTCATTTATACCACGTTCCCGGCTGAAAAAGATGCTCGGAAGGTGGGCGGAGAACTCGTAGAGCAGAAATTGGCCGCCTGTGTGAATATTTTTCCCGGTATGGTTTCCATCTATCGCTGGCAGGACGCCATCGAAAGCGGCAGCGAGACCGTCATGCTCGTCAAGACCAGGAAGGAACTCGAGTCGCAGGTTCTTGAGGCCCTGGCCGCGAAGCACCCCTATGCCGTTCCCGCCCTCATCGTGTTCGAGCCGCGCCGCGTCGCCGCCTCCTACCTCGAATGGCTCTGCAACCAAACCGCCCTCCAGCGCTAGGGGAATTTGGGCCGAAAATAAGGCGCCCGGGGCGGCGCTTTGGTGCTTTTCTGCAACAGGGTCACGGCAACCTCCGGGAAACCCCATGTTTCAGAGGCACTTAAACGATGAATCAATAAACTTGCATTCATAAGGGTTCGCACTCATCTTAAATACGTTATGCGGGGAGAAGACTTATGGGCAGGCATAGAAAGTTGAAGGAGGCGGCACTGGCGTGTGGTATCGCCTTGTCGCTTGCCCAGCAGATCAATTCGGCGGCCGCGTTCTCGACGGAGCCCGTGGCGCCGCCATCAGCCAATTTGCAAGCGAATCCCGCTCCGCAGCTTGGCCAGCCGGGCGCTCCTCAGCTCGACCTCAACGATCCCCTGGCCGTTGTGAAACCCAGCGGCACGGATGTGATCATTCCCGGCTTCGGAACGGTCGCCACGCTGCCCAAGCTCGACTTCGGGCTTGAGCTTTTGTACGGCCCGAAGAACGGCCCCGATGCTCTGCAGCTCGATCAGCACGCTCCGGACGGCGATATGCAGATCAAGGGCACGCTGAGTCACAAGTTCTAGCCCGGCTTGCGCCGGCCCCCCTGGATGAGCGTGCGCTTCAAATCGGCCTTGAAGGTTGCGGGCGCCGCCGCGGTGCACACTCTGACCGCGAGCGGCGCGGTACTTGGGCTTTTCGCGCTCCTGGCCGCCGCGAAGGGAAACTGGGCGGAAACTTTCGCTTGGCTTGGCGCGGCCTTGATCGTCGATGGCGTCGATGGTCCGCTTGCCCGCGCGATCGAGGTGAAGCGCGTGCTGCCCCGCTTCTCCGGCGAAGAACTCGACCACCTCGTCGATTACCTCACTTATGTCGCCGTGCCCGCCTTCATGGTGGCCCGCTCCGGCATCGCGCCTGAAAGCCTGCGCCTTTGGCTCGCGGGCGCCATCATGCTCGTGTCGCTCTACCATTTCTCGGACACGCAAAGTAAGACCGAGGACGGCTACTTCGTCGGCTTCCCGGCGATCTGGAATGTCGTCGTCCTTTATTGCTTCGTGCTCGGCCTGCCGCCCGCGCTTTCGGCCTTTGTCATTGCGGTTTGCGCAATCTTCACTTTCATTCCCCTCTATTGGCTTCATCCGCTGCGGGTGAGGCGGCTGCGCATCGTAACCCTGGCCGCCGTTACGGCCTGGGTCGCCGCGGCGGGAGCGGCGGTCGTGCGCGGTTTCCCCGGAACCCTTTGGGAGCAGTCGGTCTTCGTTCTCGTTGCGCTTTATGGTGTTTGGATCGGCCTCAGCGCCGGCGGCGGCCGTCGTTTCAATCCCGCGAAAACGCGGGCGGCGCAAAAATAAGGGCCGACGCGGGCTAAAGAGCGCCTTATGCACCTTCTTCTCGATCCGGCCGCCTGGGCCAGCTTGATTTCTCTCACCTCATTGGAGATCGTGCTCGGCGTCGACAATATCGTCGTCCTGTCGATCCTGACCCAGCGGCTGCCCGCGGCCGAAGCGCGGCGCGCCCGCGCCGCCGGCCTCGCTCTGGCGCTCGCGCTTCGTCTCGCGCTGTTGTCGGCGATCGGCTGGATAACGCGCCTCACCTATCCCGTCTTCACCGCCGGGGGCCAGGATTTCTCCTGGCGGGACGCGATCCTGATCGGCGGCGGGCTGTTCCTGATGGTGAAGGCGACGCAAGAAATTCACGCCGAGATCGAGGGCAGGGACCATGCGGCGGACGCGCCAAGGACAAAGGCGAAATTCGGCGCCGTCATCTCGCAGATCGCCGTCATGGATATGGTCTTCTCGCTCGATTCGATCATCGCCGCCGTCGGGCTCGCCCGCGACATCGAGATCATGGCCGCCGCGATCTGCATCGCAATCGGGGTCATGTATCTCGCGGCGGAGCCCGTGGGCGGCTTCATCAAGCGCCATCCCACGACCAAGATGCTCGGCCTGTGCTTCCTGATCCTGATCGGCGTCGCCCTTGTCGCGGACGGCTTCGGCATGCACATCCCGCGCGGCTACATTTATTTCGCGATGGCGTTCGCGGCCGTCGTCGAGGCCTTCAACGTTTGGGCGAAGGGCGCCGGCGCCCGAGGCGGACGCGCCGCCCCGCCGCATCGAGAGGACGCGTCCGAACCGCGCGGGCCCAAGCCTCCTGAAGGACCATCGCCCAACGCAAGCGTCGCGGCCTCGCGAGAGGGGCGCACGAGGGCGCGCCAGAAAAAGAACCGCCGGAAATAGGCGCCTCCGCCATCTTGGCGCCCATAATCCGGCGAATGTGCCGCCATCAGCCCTGGTTTCGTCCAGAAGATTGAGGCGCGACCTAGGGCGTCGGCTCACCTTTTACCGGAAGGACATCATGCGCGGCCTCCTCGTCTCCGCCCTGGCGGCGCTCTCGATCATGGCGGCTTCCGCCCGCTGCGCCGCCGAGCAGGTTTCGCTCGATTATCTCGGCCTTGAGTTGTCCGCCAATCTGGAAATGGCGGCCGGCAAGTCGCTGAAGGGCGACGGCGTCGTGATCCTCGTTCACGACACGCTCGGCCACGGCCGCATGGAGCTTATGGCGGCCCTTCAGGACGGCTTGCGCGATCTCGGCGTGAATTCGCTCGCGATCACGCTCGGGCTCGGCATGGATAAGCGCCGCGGCATGTTCGATTGCGCGATGGAGCAGGATCATCGCCATGAGGACGCCGTCGACGAGATCGCCAATTGGGTTCAATGGCTGAAGGAGAAGGGCGCCGCCTCCATTACGGTCGCGGGCCACGGCCGCGGCGCCAATCAGGTCGCGCTCTACGCCATCAACAGGCTCGACAAGTCGGTCAAGCGCGCAGTGCTGGTGGCGCCCCTGATGCAGAGCGAGGCAAAGGCCGAAGCGGAGTATAGCGCGCGGTTCGGCAAACCCTTACGGGAGGAACTGGCGAAGGCGGAGGAACTTGTCGCCAGCGAGCGGGGCAACCAGCTTGTGGACGCGCCGGGCTTTCTTTCCTGCGCGAAGCCGCAGGTGACGGCGAGCGCCTTTGCGAACTACTACGGCCCGAACGCCAAGTTCAAGACGACCAACCTGCTCCAGAGCATTAAAATTCCCGTCCTGATCGCGGTGGGCGACGCCGATCCGGCCCTGAGCGAGATCAACGCGGCGCAGGCGGACTTCGCGGGACTGAAGACCGTGACGCTCGCGGTGATCCCCGGCGCCGATCAGGACTTCCGGGATCTCGCCGACGACCTGGCGAAGAAGATCAAGGAGTTCATCGGCCACAAGCTGGCGGGCTAAATAGGGCATCGTGCATTTAATCGGACGCAGCCGCCTTTTCGTCGTCCCCGTCTCCGCCTTCGCGGGGATAAACTCCGGCGGGGACCCAGTATTCGATAGGCGTTGGGATACCTGGATTCCCGCCTTCGCGCGTGTGAGAAAATCCGCATCGCCCCTTTTGTCATGGCCGGGCGCATTAACCATGCAAGGCTTGCCGGGGTCGCCAATGAAACCGCGCATTAACCAAACCGGCCGTTTTACGGTATTATAATACCGTAAAAACAGGTTTTTTGCCAAACGAACCCAATAGGGTTAATCGCGGCTGCTGCTCGCGCGCCGGCGTCCGGGCTCCGACCATCGGCGAGAGCCGGCGAGCGGCTGGCGGTCGTCGCGGCGGCCCTTGGCCTGGGGCGGCTATGACACCAAAGGTAGAGCCGGAAGCCGATTTTTTCACACGCTCCTTCGCGGGAATGACGCCGAAGGGCATGAAGCCGATTCCGGCTTTAAGTCCGATGCTCTAGCGGCGCCGTTTTCTGACAGCGCTCGCCGGCAGTGTGGGACCCGGTCTTGCGCGGCGCGGTCCGAACGCCGAAATAACAAGTCTGTTTTTGCTCGCCTCACTCTCAGTGGATCGGAAGGCGCGACGCCATGAATTTCTTCCGCACCATGCTCTTGCTCGCCGCTCTGACGGCGTTGTTCATGGCCATCGGCTATGCGCTCGGCGGCGGGGCCGGCATGACCATCGCCTTCCTGGTCGCCGCCGCCACCAACCTTTTCGCCTATTGGAACTCGGACAGGATGGTCCTCGCCCAGCAAGGCGCGGAAGAGGCAGACGAGCAAAGCGCGCCGGAGCTTTTCTCCATCGTGCGCGAGCTTGCCCAGCGGGCGGGGCTGCCGATGCCGCGCGTGTATATCATCCAGACCGAGCAGCCCAATGCGTTCGCCACCGGCCGCAATCCGCAAAACGCGGCGGTGGCGGCCTCGGCTGGGCTCCTGCGCATGTTGAGCCGCGAGGAAATCGCGGGCGTGCTCGCGCATGAGCTTGCGCATGTGAAGAACCGCGACACGCTCACCATGACCGTCGCCGCCACCATCGCCGGCGCGATTTCCATGCTCGCGAATTTCGGCATGCTGTTCGGCGGCCGCCGCGACGGCGAAAGCGGCGGCGGCGTTATCGGCACGCTGCTTGCGGTTTTCGTGGCGCCCATCGCCGCCGCGATCATCCAGATGGCGCTTTCCCGCTCGCGCGAATATGCCGCCGATCACGACGGCGCCGAGATCGTCCAGCGTCCCCTGTGGCTTGCGTCTGCGTTGCAGAAGATCGACCGCGCGGCGCACGAAATCCAGAACCGGGAGGCCGAGGCGCATCCGGCCAGCGCGCCGCTTTATATCGTCAATCCGCTTTCCGGCGCCGGCATGGATAATCTTTTCTCGACGCACCCCAGCACCGAGAACCGCGTGGCGGCGCTCGTCGCGCAGGCGCAAGCGATGGGCCACACCGAGGAACCGGGCGGCCGCTTCATCGATGTCCCCATCGACAATGCTGGCCCCAGCGGCGGTCCATGGCAAGGCGAGCGGCGCGGCGGCGGGCCATTCGGGAAGGGGCCTTGGGGTAATTGAGGCCGGCACAGGCTACGCCCTGTCATCCCGGAATCCGCTTGAGCGCCCAGGCAGCGAACGCAAATCGCGCCGTTACGCGGCTGACGCATCCCCGCCGATGGACCAGGTCTCGCCCGAGCGCAGAAGCGCCGCCAGGTCAGGCTTCCTCGCCGCCGCGACGCGCTGGTGCTGGGCGGCAACGGCGGCGTCGAAACTCTGCGCCGGATCGCAATAGAGGACGCCGAGCGCGACGGGAAAGCCGCCCTGCGGCAGATCGATCAGAAGCTGCGCGATGGTGCGGCTCGTTTCGTCATGAACGAACACGCCCGCCGCCTGCCAATCGCCGCCGGCGACATCGACCACCTCAAATCGCAAGTGCTCGCGGTTGAGCCTCAACCCCTTCGCGCCCTTGGCGAAGAGCATCGGCTTGCCATGCTCGACCCAGACAACTTCGTTGGGCTGCGATTTCTTGTCGGCGATTGCGGCGAAGACGCCGTCGTTGAACACGGCGCAATTCTGATAGATCTCGACGAAGCTTGTCCCCTTGTTGGCGCGCGCGCGCTTCAACAGGGCCAGCAGCTCCTTCTGCGCCACGTCGACGACGCGCGCCACGAACCGGCCGCCGGCGCCGAGCGCGAAGCTGGACGGGTTCGCCGGCTGCTCCACCGAGCCGAACGGCGTCGACGGCGAGCGCGTGCCCTGCCGGCTTGTCGGCGAATATTGGCCTTTTGTCAGCCCGTAAATCTCGTTGTTGAACAGGAGCACCTGGCAATCGAGGTTCCGCCGCAGGAGATGCGCCATGTGGTTGCCGCCGATGGACAACCCGTCGCCGTCGCCGGTGACGATCCACACGTCGAGGTCCGGATTGGCGAGCTTGATGCCCGTCGCCACCGCAGGCGCCCGGCCGTGGATCGTGTGGTAGCCGTAGGTTTCAATGTAATAGGGGAAGCGGCTGGAGCATCCGATGCCCGAGACGAACACCGTGTCCTCCGGCTTGGCTTGAATCTCCGAGAGCGCGCGTTGGACGGCCTTGATGATCGAATAATCGCCGCAGCCAGGGCACCAGCGCACTTCCTGGGTGGAAGCGTAGTCGGCGGGGGTCAAGGCGCGGGCGGGAGCGGTCGTGGTTGCGGCGGTCGTGGTCATGGTCATGGGGGTGCCTCTCAAGCCAGCGCCTGTTGGATCGCCGCCTCGATTTCGGCGATGCGGAAGGGCCGGCCGGAAACCTTGCTGAAGGATTTGGCGTCGACGAGGTATTGGTCGCGTAGCAGCGTCTTGAGCTGGCCGGTGTTCATTTCGGGGACGAGGATGCGCTCATAGCTCTTGAGCAGCGCGCCCAGATTGCGGGGCAGCGGCCAGATGTGGCGGATGTGGATGTGGCTGACATCGGCGCCGCCGGCGCGGGCGCGCTGCACGCCCTGCTGGATCGCGCCGAAGGTCGAGCCCCAGCCGACGACGGCGAGCTTGCCGCCGGGCGCGCCAAGCGAGAACGTCCTGCTCGGGGATGAAATCGGCGATGCCGTCGATCTTGGCTTTGCGCGTGTCGGTCATCTTCTGATGGTTGGCGGGGTCGTAGGAAATCTCGCCGGTGGAGAAGCCGCGCTCGATACCGCCGATGCGATGCGTCAGGCCGGGCGTGCCGGGCTTGATCCAGATGCGCTTCAGCGTTTCGGCGTCGCGGGCGTAGGCGTTGATGCGCCCTTCCGATGGGACGGCATCGTAGAACTCCGCGGGGAAGCTTTCAAGCGCGCTGAGATCCGGCAGCCGCCACGGCTCCGCGGCGTTCGCCATGTAACCGTCCGTCAAGAGGATCACCGGCGTCATGAATTGCACGGCGAGACGCACCGCCTCGATGGCCGCTTCGAAGCAGTCCGACGGGCTTCTGGCCGCGATGACGGCGAGCGGGGCGTCGCCGTTGCGGCCGTAAACCGCCTGATAGAGATCGGACTGCTCGGTCTTGGTCGGCAGGCCGGTGGAGGGGCCGCCGCGCTGGACGTTCACGATGACGAGCGGCAGCTCCGACATGATGGCGAGCCCGATGCCTTCGGTCTTGAGCGCCATGCCGGGCCCGGAGGTGGTGGTGACGCCAAGCCTGCCGGCGTAGGATGCGCCGATTGCGGAACAAATGGCGGCGATCTCGTCCTCGGCCTGGAAGGTGGTGACGTCGTATTCCTTGAGATGCGACAGAGCGTGCAGAATGCCGCTCGCCGGCGTGATGGGGTAGGAACCGAGGAACAGCGGCAGTTCGCAAAGCTGGCTTCCCGCGACGAGGCCGAGCGCCGTGGCGTCGCTGCCGGTGATCGTGCGGTAGACGCCGGGCGCCATTTCGGCCGGCGCGATGCGGATCTGGCCGAGCGGCAAGGCGAGTTCCGCGTTCTCTCCGTAGGCATGGCCCGCGTTCAGCGCGGCGATGTTGGCGGCGGCGAGGGCCTCGCTTTTCTTGCCGAACTTGGCCTCGATCCAGGCGATCACGGGCTCGCGGTCGCGGTCGAACATCCACAGCGCGAGGCCGAGCGCCCACATGTTTTTGCAGCGCAAGGCGTCGGTGGCGGAGAGGCCGTGAGGCCGCACCGAGTTGAGCGTGAGCTGGGTGATGTCGAGCGGGACCACCTCGAACGGCGCGAGCGAATGGTCGTCCAGCGGATTTTCGGCATAGCCCGCCTTGCGCAAGTTTCGGTCGCTGAACGCGCCGGAATCGACGACGATCAGGCCGCCGGGGCGCAGATCCTGCACGTTCGTCTTGAGCGCCGCGGGGTTCATCGCGATCAGCACGTCGGGTTCGTCGCCGGCGGTTTCGATGGAGGCCGAGCCGAAATTGATCTGGAAGGCGGAGACGCCGAAGGTGGAGCCCTGGGGCGCGCGGATCTCGGCGGGGAAGTCCGGGAACGTGGCCAGCGCGTTGCCCGCGAGCGCCGTGGACAGCGTGAATTGGCTGCCCGAAAGCTGCATGCCGTCGCCGGAATCGCCCGCGAAACGGACGACGGCGGAGTCACGCACCGCTGCGGGGAGGACGGATTTGGCGATATCGAGGGGCATGGCAGTCTCGCTTCGACGGCCCGGACGGCGGCCGGGCGTTCATGGGAAAGCCAAGGTCATAGCCAGCTTCTCTCCGGCCCGCAAGGCGCTGTGTCGCTCTCGGAGGTAATCTTTTGATGGAGGCGGCGGCGGCGATGAGGCGGGCGAGGGGCGCCGGGCGGCAGGCGATCCGGCGGGCGCCGCAAAGCTTTCGTTAACCCTGCCGGCCCGGAATTAGGTTACGCCAAAACGGGGTTTTCGGCCCCGTTTCCCTCATTACGACCATCATAGCGCATAGCGCCTTGCGGATGCCTTAAGCGGCGCCTATCCCGCTGATTTTTATTGCGAAAATCCGCCTTTCGCGCGGGAATCGGAGCGGTTGCGAAGCCGCGCGCCGCAACGCGGGGTTAGGTTTCGCGGTTAACGCGCGCAACAATAAAACCGTTAACTAGGATTTTCGACTCGCTTTTTTCGCGCCGGATTCGACTTTTTTCGCGTTTTTCGTAGGCGAAGCCCGCGATTCGTAGGCGACCGCCCCTCGCCATCCCGGCCGTTAACCGGGGCGAAATTAACCATGCGACGGCGGTACAAAATTCGCCCGCCGCCTACGGTTCGAGAATCTCGAACGGTAAGGCGCGCGCACTGGATGAACTGGAGCTGCGCCTCCAACGCTGGCCCGATGCGGCGCTCTCCTGAAGAACCAAGGCCCCTGCCGCCCGTCTTAGAGCCAGGGCAGGGACCTTGGCGGTTACGGGCGCAGACCACTTGCCCCGGCCATGATCGTCATGAACGGCCCTGGACGGACCTTGCACTCCCGGCGGGTCCGTGAACCCGCCAGCTCTGGCTTTGGCCGTACTCGCCACGCGGAACCCAACATTGTTGTTACGGTTGCCGGTGTTGTTCCTGTTGCGCCTCGCCGCGCGGACATTCCTCGGATTGTTGTTCCAGGAGCCGCCGCGCAAAACGCGACTGGGAGCCGTTCAGGGAGCGCGACTTCTCGTCGAGGCTCAAGCGCGAGGATGCGCCGAGTCCGCGATCCGGCGGCGAAACGGATGGCGAGGATTCACAAATATCGCCTCGCCTGTGGATAAATCCCCTCGCGTCATCCCGGAAAGGCGCAGCCTTATCCGGGATCGTAACACCATGAAACCTCCGTTTTCTTGCGATCCCGGCTCGCGCTTCGCTTGGCCGGGATGACGACGGAGGGCAATTCGGCCGGGATGACGAAGGAAGGCAAAAATTTGCGGCCCGCCTCCGGCGGGGACTTTAGGGCCGCGACCGCGGCTAGGGCAGTGGCTTGAAGAGGTAAAGAGGTTAGGATCTAGGGAGTAAAAAGGGTCCTCGCCACGCGGAACCCAACATTGCCGTAACGGTCGCCGGAGCTGTCCCTGCTGCGCCACGCCGCGCGGACAACCCCCGGATCGTCGTACCAGGAGCCGCCGCGCAAAACGCGACGCGCTTCGTCTCCGCCTTGCCATACAGATCCGTCTTCGGGCGCGCCGCGATAGTTCTCATGCCAAGAGTTGGCGCACCACTCCCAAACGTTGCCATGAACCTGATAGAGGCCCCACGGGTTCGGCTTGAAGCTCTCCACCGGCGCGGTCGCCTTGGGATATTGCCCCGTCTTGCCGCCGCCATAGGTGTAATTGCCGTCATAGTTGGCGTCGTCCGTCGAAATCGACGAACCCCACCAGAACGGCGACGACGTTCCGGCCCGGCAGGCAAATTCCCATTCGGCTTCGCTGGGCAGACGATAGCCTTTGCCCGTGGTCTTCGTTAGCCACTGGCAATAAGCTGCGGCGTCGTCCCAGCTTACGCCCACCACGGGATGGCGGGGCGTCTGCGCAAAGCCAGGATTGCGGAAGGAGCGGCCTTTCCGGGTCTCCCACTTCTCGTTTTCGAATGTGTACATTTCATCCGGCATGGCGTGGCCCGTCGCTTCGACGAAAGCCCCGAATTCGCCCAGCGTCACCGCAAACCGCCCGAGGGCGAACGGGGCGCCGATGGCGACGGAATGCTGCGGGCCTTCGTCATCGCCGCGCCCTTCCTCGCCAGCCGGCGAGCCCATCACGAATTGCCCCTTTGGAATGATCGCCATTTCCGGCGCCAAGGGGTGATCCTTGAACCACTCGCTCTTGCCATTCCCCGGCAGCAAGCGGCCGCCGGGCGCGCCCGTCACAATCGCCGCGTCGATCTTGATGCGTCCGTCATCGGGGGCGGGACCGGGCGCGGCGGGCCGCGCGCTCAGGCGCAGCTTCTTGATCAGCCGCTCCACATCGGCGTCGAAGGTGCGGTATTCGACGAACTCGGCCTGCCTGTCGCACAATTCCTTCAAGTCGTCGGCAAGCTGATGCGCCTGGGGCAACGCCGCGCCATCCAGAAGCACCGGAACCACGGGAATATCGCGCCGCAGCGCCTCGCCAATCTCGATGCGCACGAAATCGCTCGGATTTTCCAGCCTGCGCTGCCCCGTTTGCGGGTCGCGGGCATCGATCCACTCCGGCCCGATGAGCGCCAGCAAAATCTCGCATTGGTCCACCCAATCCTTCAGGATCTTGCGGAAATTCGCTCCCGGCGGAATGGAATCGACATCCATGAACACGTTTTCGCGGCCAACCTCGCGCGCGAACGCCGCATAGATCGACCGCGCCTGATACTTGGCGTCCTGCCTGCGATAGGAGATGAAAATCCGTGGCATTGGGAATCTGACCGGCGCTGAAAATTTAGCCTCAACTTTTGTAATTCATATCGGCGCCGCGATGCAATCGCCGCGCTCGCGCCCGCAAATTCGCATGAAGCCGAGGTGGTGGGCGCGGTAGGACTCGAACCTACAACCAGACGGTTATGAGCCGTCGGCTCTGACCATTGAGCTACACGCCCGCCGTGGCGCCGCGATGGGGCGGCGCGGGTAATGCTTAGCGAAAATTCGCGCATGTGGAAAGCGTCATGGAGAATGTCATTGCGAGCGCGGCGAAGCAATCCAGGCCGGGTTGCGGATCGTCATGGATCGCCACGGCGGCGAAAGCCGCCTCGCGATGACGGTCGCAAGGTCGGGATTGGGGCGCGCGGCGCCGTGCTCACGGTGAGCTTGCCGGAGCTTGGCAAAGGACGGGAACGGCGATCCAGTCGACCTTGGCGGCCTTCCATAAAATGCGCCCGCATGGGCGCCGGCGGAGTTTTTCACAGGTCTTCAAGAGGAAAATTGCGACGGGATACGCCGCCTGTCGCCGGCTGTCGTCAAAAGACCGTTATCGGGGCGCCATTTTCATCCAGTTTGGGGGTACGGCTTAAGACGGAGAGGGACTTTAGCCGCGATGAACGGGCAGGAAACACGGACGCTGCGCGAGATGGGGCGCGACGCCTGGAATGAGTGGGCATCCCAGGTTCTGAAGTCGAAGGCCAATTTCCAGGAGGCGGGCGCATTCGCGCTCAACTGGTATGGCGAGGCCGACAACGACGAAACGCGGCTTTGGCTGAAGGTCGCGAACGCGGATTTCTCGAAGGAGCGCTTCGAGGACGAAATCGACTTCGACGGCTATATCTTCCCCGGCCCAGTGAACCTTTCGGGGGCGGTGTTCGAGCGGCCCGTCTCGTTCGCGGGCGCGCATTTTCAGTTGCCCGCGAATTTTGCCCGCGCCCATTTCCAGGCCGGCGCCGCGTTCAAGGGCGCGAAGTTCTCCGGCCAGACCATCTTCGACGACGCCGTTTTCGAGGCGGCCGCGGATTTCGAGCGCGCCGAGTTTCTCAAGGAAAAGAACGGCCCGCTCAGCCATGGCGCGAAGTTCCAGCGCGTCCGCTTCATCGGCAAGGCGGATTTCCGCTCCTCGGTGCTGATCGGCAGCGCCGACTTCTCCAAGTCGCAATTCGCGGGCACGGCGCGCTTCGACGAGGCGCGCTTCACGGCGGACGCCGTGTTCGAGGGCGCGGTCTTCTCGGCGCCCGCCGGCTTCAACGCCTGCCAGTTCTTCGGCGCCGCCGCGTTCAAGGAAACGCAGTTCACCGGAGAAGCCCGCTTCGCCGAGGCCGCGTTCAAGGGCGAATGCCAGCTGGACCGCAGCCAGTTCTGGGGAGACGTGTCGTTCCGGGAAGCGCGCTTCGATCGGACCGCCTCCTTCGCCGATATGCGCGTGGAGGGCGCGGCGCGGTTCCGGGGCGCCAAATTCGCGCTGGAAACGAACTTCCTCGAAGCCCGCTTCGGCGGCGCCGCCGACTTTTCCGGCGCCGATTTCGGCGGCGCCGCCGGCTTCCGCCTCGCCCGCTTCGCTCATGGCGCATCGTGGGCCGCATGCCGCTTCCTCGCCGCCGCCGATTTTTCGGGCCTGACGCTGCTGCAAAATTCGAGCTTCCAGGAAAGCCTGTTCGACGGCGCCGCGCTGTTCCGGGAAGCGCATTTCGAGGCGCCGGTCTCCTTCTCGCGCGCCAGGTTCAACGCGGCGGCCGATTTCTCCGCGCTGCAAAGCAAAGTCGCCTTCGTGCTCGCGAACGCGGACTTCAAGAACGTGCCGAGTTTTCTCGATGCGAGCTTCCACGAACCGCCGCGCGTCGACAACATGGCGGTCGCCGATCCGCTCAAGCGCTTTCACAAGTGGAAGCAGATGGGCGTCTCCGACCCGAGGGGGCTGTTCTTCAAGGCGTTCAAGGTTTGCGCGGACCCCGACGCTTCGGCGAAGTTCAGGCGGCTGAAGAAGCTCGCCTTCGAGGCGCAGGACCTGACGCGCGAGCAGGAGTTCTTCGCGCAGGAGTTCCGCTGCCGCCGCTTCTGGCTCGACAAGCCGGCCGGGCGCGGCGTCGCGCGCTTCTGGCTCGGCTGGGCCTATGGCGGCGTCGCCAATTTCGGCCGCTCGCTGATCCGGCCGATGATGCTGTGGCTCGCGTCGATCCTGGTTTTCGCGGCGTATTACCTTGTCCAGCGAGGCGGCGCGTCCGGCAAAGCCTGCGTCGCGGGTTCTTCCGACCCGCTTTCGGAGTCGCTGTACCTGTCCTTCCGGAACGCGTTCCTCAAGATCGACTGGAACGACGCCGTGAACGCCAGACGGGTCTTCGGCTGCCTTTACGGCGTCGAGCCTGGGGGCTTCCCCACGCTGCCGCTGAGCGTGGCGGCCATGGCGCTGTTTCAGGCTTTCGTCAGCGCGGGGCTGATCTTCATGTTCCTGCTTGCGCTTCGAAACCTGCTCAAGGTGCGCTGACGCTCGACGGCGCTGTTGCTACGCAGGATTTCGCGGCTTCGCCGGCGGTTGCCGCCAAAAATAGAAAGCGGCGCATGGCGCGCCGCTTTCATGACCAGATGGGGGCCTGGTTACTTGAAAGGAACGTAGTCGGAGCCGCCGAATCTATAGTTCAGGCCAACCCGGAATGTGTGATAGTCATCGTCCTTCGAGACGCCTGTGAAGCTGTTAAATGAGCCAACAAACGGATCGATAAGATCGTTGTTTCCAAGATTGATATACTGATATTCAGCTTTCACCGACCACGCAGGGTTTATTTTGTACTCGATGCCGCCGCCAACAACATATCCGCCGGCAGTATCGCTATACCTGAAGCTATTGCCCCCATCGTTGGTATATTTACTTAGGCCGCCATATGCAAAACCGCCGGTGGCATAAAGGAGCGCGTTATCGAAAGCGTACCCCAGGCGGCCTCGGACCGTACCGAAGTAATCGAGGTTCGACTTGTAAACTGAACCGTTGACGTTGACGCCTCTATCGCCGATCGCAGAGCCTTGCAGGTCCGTTTCAAAGCCGAATACGAAATGACCGGATTGCCAATTGTAGCCGAGCTGACCGCCGCCAAAGCCGCCGCTGGGAGACACGCCGCCAAAGGGCCAAAAGGGGTCTGCAAGCTGGTTCTCATTGCTCCAGCCATATCCGCCGTTGATACCGGCGTAAACCCCAGCCCAGACCGGTTGCGGTGCGTAAACCGGGCCATCTTTATATCCACCGGGGCCTTGGTAGATGTCCGCCGCGTTTGCGGAGAAAGCCGTGAGGGCGAACGCACTTGTGAGCGTCAGCCCTAAAATCCCGTTACGAAGCTTCATGATCATGTCCCCGTCTCTCGTTGTGCCGCTTAAGCTAATAGGTTCCCTAGGCCTATTTAACAGCCGTCAAATTCGACTTTCCAGCGCTTAGGAGCTTAATGAAGTACAGGCGCTTTCACGCATGCGTTCATTTAATTTATGGCGCTATGGAAAGTCCATGTTGCTATCGAAAGTCCAGAATGCGTCGAAACTGTGTTTCGCTTGCACCCAAATTGTATGGAATTATGTTCGGCTCGCACTTCAACCGGACATGGCGGACTGCCTCTCTCGGTTGTTCTGCCTTCCGCGCCGGGCGCGATAGCATCGGACAAAAGTCTCGACCGCTCCGCGGCGTCGTCCCCGCCTTCGCGGGAATGACAACAAAAGGATCGGCGAGAAGTTGGTCCGCTAAGCGGGCGCCGCGTTTTTGCCCAACGCATTGTCATCGGTCGACACGCATCGTCATCCCGGCCATCGGCGCCCATCGTCATCCCGGCCAAGCGAAGCGCGAGCCGGGACCGCAAAAAAGCAAACGTTTCGATTTGTTACGATCCCGGGATGACGAACGAAGGCCATCCGTGATGGCAAACGAAGGCCATCCGCTGGCGTACTCGCGAAACTCTGCCTTGGCCTTCGAGCGCGGACGCCGGCGCCTCGATCGCGCGTGTCAATAGTTTTTCCGGACATAAGATCGCGAATGCACAGCTCTCTCCAGAACACCGTATATACGCACTTTTGTTCTCGAATCGAAGTGTTGGCGCGGTATTATGCGAAGAACGCGAATCAATCGCAGCTTCTCTTTACAGTTTTGGCGGGGGCCGTATCTGCGAAAGTCTCGTGCGACGATGTACAGGAAGAGTGGGGCGGGGGGGCATTACGATGGCTAAAATCAGAAGCGAGCGTCTGGATCAACTGACCTTTACGCGCTGCATTGCCGCACTCGTCGTTGTGTGCTTTCATTTCGGCGAAGGCATTTGGCCTATCGATAGCCAGCCCCTGGCCGATATTTTACGTGCGGGTCCTCAAGTCGTAACTTACTTTTACGTCCTGTCGGGGTTCCTGATGACCGCTGTCCATTTCAATTTGGATTGGTCCGGCGCCTCGGACTACTGGATTTCGCGATTTGCGAGAATATATCCCGTGTACATTCTGGGGTTGTTTTCTTACTTGTGGTTGATGCCCGACTATAATATGGTCGATTTATTACTGAACCTTACCCTCATCCAGGCTTGGTTTCCAGGACACGCTTTGTCGCTTAACACGGTGGGGTGGTCGCTTTCTGTCGAAGTGCTGTTCTATGCCTTGTTCCCGCTCCTGATAATCGCGACGAGGAGAACCTCCACATTGTCTTGGTGTTTCATTGTGTTTGCCGTCTGGCTTTGTACTCAGGTCGGAGCTTCCTTTTTCTACGATAATTTCTACACCGGCTATCCGTCGGCATCGCACGAATTCTTATTTTACTTTCCGCTGATTCATCTAAACAGCTTTTTGCTCGGCATGACGGCGGCGCTGCTGGTTCAGCGCGACGCGCTGCATTTCGGGGCAACCGCCGCGCGGGCCTCGGTTGTTTTCTCCCTCGTTGGAATTGCACTGGGACTGCATGGGGAAAACGACATCTACGACCTGACGGGGCTGCACCTGTTCGGCACGGTTGGCTTTTTATCGCCCGTGTTTGCGCTCCTGATCGCAGGTCTTTGCTCTCTTAACGCGCCTGTCCTCGCGGCCACGCCTCTTCGTTTCCTTGGACAGGCGAGTTACGCCGTCTATATTTTGCAAATTCCCGTAATGATCGCGCTGAAACTCAATTTTCCAGACCTCCAGCCGGCGGCTTTTTTCTGGATTCTGGTGGCCGTTCTGACGATCGCCTCCAGCTTTGTCTTCGTTGCGTTTGAAACGCCTTGCCGGCATCTGGTGCGCAAGACATTCTTCGTTTTACGCCGCCGTTATAGCCCAGCTCCCATGGTCGGCCAGTCTTAGGTTCCGCCTGGCCCAAAACAACAACCGTTCCGTTCCGCCGTCTAAGCTGAGTTTCCCAATGAAGCCACCGGATGACCCTTGTTTGTCATCCCGGATGCCGATGGGAATTAATGGCCGGGGTGACGATGCGCGTCGATGGCCGGGACAAGTGTTGGCGCGGCCCGAAAACCTTGCTTGGCGGCGGCGCGGAATTTGCATTCTCTCAGGAAAGCCGCCAATGAAGGCCGCGGACAAGGGGGGACGAGAGATGAAGATCGCCATCGCCACCAAGGATTGGCGGACCGTGACCGGGCATGCCGGGAAGGCCAAATGCTGGCTGCTTTACGATCTTGGCGCGGCGCCGTCGCAGGGCGAGCTGCCGCCGCCCTCGCGCATAGAATTGCTGCAAGAGCAAATTCTCCATTACTTCAAGGACGATGGCCCGCATCCCTTGGACGGCGTCGAGATCGTGGTGGCGGGGAGCGCGGGCGACGGCTTCGTGCGGCACATGAAGGAGCGCGGCGCCGGCGTGATCTTGACGGGCGAAACCGACCCGGCGGAGGCGCTGCGGCGCATCTTGTCCGGCGACCCGCTGCCCGGCCAGCGCTTCGACATCACCACGTCGCTGTGTAAGCTTCGCGACATGTTCTCGCGGCATTGAGCTGTGTCCGGCCAGCGAAAGCGATGAACGGCCGCCGCTGACTCAGTGTTGCGGACGGCTGCGGCTTATATAGGCTTCGAAACTGGCGATATTGGCCTCGATCGTTTTCCGCCGTTCGGCCGGCATGGCGAGGCAGGAAGACGCAATCGCCAATTGGTTCACGAAGGTGCGGACGAGATCGACGATTTCCTCCTCCGTCGCGTCGAGAAAATTCACTTTTCTTTCCGTTGGGCGCGCCCGTGAATTGAAGTCCCTCATATAGCCTCCACGATTATCGCTTTTTCGCTGGGAAGAACTTGGCGCCTGCTTGGCGCGCGGCGCTTTCGGCATGCGCGCGCGGTCCGGGATGGCAAACGCAATTATCTGGCGGCCCGTGAAGGCCGCCAGATGACTCGCAGGTTGTGGGACCCCTGCAAGGCCATAGCTTACACCGCGAGGCCCCGGATATGATGATCGGCGCGAGACGAAGTGTAACGAAGTGTTACAACAGACGGAGGTAGTCAACGGTCTCGGCTCGGCTTATGAATGCTTCATCCATTCGATGGACGGTTCGTCATGCCAGACACCCCGCATATCTTGATTGTCGACGACGACCGGCAGATCAGGACGAGCCTTTCCCGCTTTCTTGCCCTGAACGGGTTTCGAGTTGCGGCGGCGAAGGATGGCGTGGCCATGTTCGAGGCGCTGGAGAAAGGCCGCGTCGATCTCATCGTGCTCGACATCATGATGCCGGGGGAGGACGGGCTGACGTTATGCCGGCGGCTTCGCGAGGCGAGCAGGGTCCCCGTTATTTTCCTGACCGCCTTGTCCGCCGAAATCGACTGCGTCGTGGGGCTGGAGCTTGGCGCCGACGATTACATCTGCAAACCCATTCGCCCAAGGGAGTTGCTCGCGCGGATCCGGGCTGTGTTGCGCCGCGGAGGGGACGCGGCGCCTCAGCGGCAGAGCGCGTCTGTCGCTTCCTACGAATTTGACGGCTGGCGTCTGGACGCCGTCCGGCGCACGCTGCGCAATCCGGAAGGAGCGCTTGTCGAATTGACCGGCGGCGAGTTCGACCTCCTTCTGGTTTTCGCGGCGCGCTCCGGGCGCGTGCTTACGCGAGATGAACTCCTCGATCTGTCTCGCGGCAAGGAAGCGGCGGTTTTCGACCGCAGCATCGACGTGCAAGTCAGCAGGCTGCGCCGCAAAATGGAAGCCGATCCACAACTCCCGGCGCTGATCAAAACGGTGCGAAGCGGCGGTTATGTCTTCTGCGCGAACGTCGTCGCCGGATCGGCGGAGTGCGCGGCCGATGCTGCTTCGTAAGGCGTGGCCGCGGTTACGGCTCCGGACGCGAATCGCGGTCACGATACTGGCGGCGATCGTCGCCGTCGATGCGCTCTACGCCGTGCTCTTTCTCCTCATGCCCGCGCGAGTCCTGACGACCTATAGCGGGCATTGGCTTACGGGGAAGGCGAGGGAAGCCACATCGGACATATTCAATGAGGATGCGCAAGCAAGAGAGGCCCGCGCCGACAAGTTTGGAGCGGACAATCATCTCCATGTCCGCTGGCAGCGAACATGGGAAGAGCCCGAGCCACAAGGGAAGAAAGGCCTGCGGCCCTTCCTCGAACGGGCGCGGGCTTCCATCGAACGCGATCTGGAGGGAAAAGTCCGGAAAGTGGCCGTGAGAGGCGCGCTTGAACTTCGTGGAAATATATTTCACGTCGATGTGCAGCCTTACCCGCCGGATTTCCTGGACCGGCTGCCGCTCGGCCCGCTCGACCAGGGGGAGGCGGACCTCCCGATTCTCGGCATCTTCGAGCTTGCGATTTAAGGGCTGGATAAGAGCTGGATCATAATCGAGCCGGAAGGGACGCAAGGCTATCTGGAGCAGCTGCGGCCCTTGCTGGTCTTGCTGACCGGCGCGGTGGCCTTGGTTGCATTTCTTTCGACCGTTACGGCGAGAAACGCGCTGCGCCCTTTGGAGCGGCTTGCCGAGAACGCCCGGCAATTCGGCCGCACGCGCAAGGCCATCCCCATCGATCCGGCCGGCTTGCACGAGTTTGAGGTCATCGCGCGCGCCATGAACGAAATGCAGGAGAGCATCAAGGGCTTTATCGACGAGCGGACGAACATGCTCGCCGCCCTGTCGCACGATCTCAGAACCAGTCTGACCGGCTTGCTCTTCGACGCGGAAGAAATGACCGGAGGCGAGAGCAAGAATCGCCTCATCGCCGCCATGGAGGACATGGAACGGGTGATTTCCGCGACTTTGGCCTTTGCCGGCGACGACCTCAAGGCCGAGCCGGCGCAGAAGATCGACCTCGCGGCTTTGCTTATCAGTCTCTGCGACAGCTTTTCCGACCGCAACGCTCCGGCCAGCTATTCCGGACCGGATCATCTTTTCGCCATCTGCCAGCCCGTTGCGATCAAACGGGCCTTCACCAATCTCATCGACAATGCGGTCAAGTATGGCGGATGCGCGCGCGTGCGGCTGGGGCTTTCAGCGGACGGCGCGGCGATTTCGATCGCCGACGATGGACCCGGCATTCCCCCGGACAAAGCCGAAATGGCGTTCAGGCCTTTCGGGCGCCTCGATTATGCGCGCAACCGGGAAAGCGGCGGCGTCGGTTTGGGTCTGACCATCGCGCGCGACGTCATCCTGTCGCATGGAGGCGAAATTCGCCTCGGCGCCCCCTCGCAAGGAGGAGGGTTCGAAGTGCTGATCTCCTTGCCGCTGCCTCCCCCGCCCGTTTAGAGACGGCTGGCGCGGCGAATGGGGACGGCCCCGGATAAGCGCCAAGGCGCTTTCCGGGGCGACACTTGGGGCGCGGCGCCGCTTTCCGGGACGGCGAGGGGGGAGCCGCGCGGCTTCCGGGACGGCGAGGGCGCGCCATGACAATGGCTGGCGTTTCGCCGCTGTAACCGCCGGATTTAGTTTTAATTTTTACGGCGGATGCCGAAGCATCCTTAACCCGGTTCTGGGAACGTGCGGCAACATCCCTTCTCTGGAGGTTGCAATGTCATACCGTGCTTCCCGGCTCGCATTGCGTAGGGGGACTTTTCTCGTCCGCTCGGCGCAAGTTCTGCTAATCGCGGCGGCGGCTTGGTTTAGCGTGGCGCCGGCTCAGGCGCAAACGACCCGCACCTTGAAAATCGGCTATATCCTATCGAAGGATTCGCAGCTCGGCGCCGGCGCGACGGCGTTCGCCGAGGAGGTCGCCAAGAAGAGCGGCGGGCGGCTCGCCGTGGAGCAGTACCCGAACTCGGCCCTCGGCGGCGAAGTGGAAATGTTGAAAGCCCTCCAACTCGGCACGCTCGATCTGGCGTTTATTACCGGAGCGCCCCTGCCGAACGTCGTGCCGGAGGTTGGCGTGTTCAATATCCCCTTCATTTTCAGGGATGTCGACCATGCCCATGCGGTGCTCGACGGGCCGATCGGGCAGGACTATCTCAAAAAGTTCGATTCAAAAGACCTCGTGGCGCTCGCCTGGGGCGAAAACGGCATGCGCCACCTTACCAACTCCAAACGCGAAATTCGCAGCCCGGAGGATTTGAAAGGCCTGAAACTGCGTTTGCCGCAGTCCGAGGTCATGCTGGTTGGCTTCAAGGCGCTGGGCGCCGATCCGGCTCCTCTGCCATTCCCGCAGCTCTTTGGCGCGCTGCAGTCGGGACAGTTCGACGGTCAGGAAAACCCGATCGCAACCATCATGTCGGCGAAATTCGCCCAGGTGCAAAAATATCTGACGCTTTCGGGCCACGTGTACGATCCCGCCGTTTTCTTGGCGTCGCCCGACATGTTCAATGACTTGCCGGACGAGGACAAGAAGATCCTTGTCGAAGCCGCCCGCGCCGGCGCCCAGGCCTCGCGCAAATACGCGGCCGAAGCTCAGGAGAAAGGCGTCGCCGCTCTGCGTCAGGCTGGCATGACGGTTACGGCCCAAGTGGACAGGAAGCCGTTCTCCAAGGCCATGGCTTCGGCGATGCCCGACTATGAGAAGCGTTTCGGGGCCGGCGTCATCCAGAGCATCCGCCAGACGGGGGCCGGCCTCTAGTGTCCCGTCTCCGATTGGCCCAACCCATCGTCATTCCGGCTGTCGGCGCGCTTCGTCATCCCGGCCGAGCGAAGCGCGAGCCGGGATCGTAAAAAAAATGAGCGCCGCGATTTATTACGATCCCGGATAGGGCTTCGCCCTTCCGGGATGACGAACGAAGGCCATCCCGGATGACAAACAAAGGTCATCCGTTGGCGTACTTTGGTTTTGGGACTGTGAACAATGGCATGGACATCCATAAGTCGCCGGTTGTCGATTAGGGCCAGAATCTTCGGCGGGTTCGGACTTCTCATCGCGGTGTTTCTTGTCGCGGTGGCCATCTTGTTGAGGGGGCAGGCGTATGTCGACCAGGAGGCGGACGCCGTGTCCAGCAGTTCTCTGGTGGCGGAGCGCGTGGCGGATTTCGTCTCCAAGGCGGTCGAGGCGCAAAAAAGCGTGCTGCGCTATACGGTCAGCGAAAACGACGCCGATTTAACCGCCGCGCAGAAAGCATTGTCGGAGTTCGCCGAAGGCGCGCGCTCCCTCGAACAAGCGAGCGCCGGCTGGAAAAGTGGGGCATCCGCCGTTTCGAGCGGGCTGGAGGCGCAGTCGAAATACCAGGCGGCCTCGGCGGCCACAATCCAAACCATTGCCGGCCGCCGCGCCGCGAATTCACAATTCAACAAGGAAGTCATTGCGTTACGCACCATCGGCTCGGCCATCCCAGCGGCGCTTTTGCGCGAAAACGCGGCGCCCGAGACCGTGACAACGGCCATTCGCTTGCTGGAAGCCGTGCAGGTCGCCTCGGCCGCCGCCAGCCGCTTCCTCGCCTCCCGGAACCCGGCGGACGCGGCCGAGGCGCAAACCGAACTGGACGCGCTGCAAGCAGCCATCGAAAGCCTGCAAGTCTCGGCGGCGAGCAGCAAGCGCGTGCAGCGTTTTCTCGGCGCCGCCGCCGAACCGCTTCAGCATACGAAAGAGGCGCTGAAGCTCCTCATCTCGACAAACGAAAATTTCGTCCGCCTCTCGGCCGAGAGGAAAGCCGTAGGAGACGCGCTGCAATCGCGGCTGAAGCAAATCCGCGAGATCAGCGAATTGGAACGAAAGGGCGCGCTCGCCTCCATGGGCGACATCTCCAGCGAGAGCTGGCGGCTCGGGCTCGCGGCCTCCGCCCTGTCGCTGTGCCTCGGCGCGCTGCTGGCGTGGCTGATCGGCAGCAGCATCGTAACGGCGCTTGGCCGCATCGGCAGGAGCCTGAGCCAATTGGCCGGCGGCAATCTTTCGGTCGAAATTCCCCATCGCGGCGAGCATACCGAACTCGGCGTCATGGCGGACGGGCTTCAGGTCTTGAAGGACGCGCTGATCGCTTTCGAGGAAAGCGCCTCCGATCTCACCCAGCGCCTCTCCGGCGCATCCGAGCAGATGCAGCGGACAGCCGATTCCATGAGCACGACCGCCGAGCAAACCGCAAGCCAGATTGTCAGCGTGGAAAACGCCGTTGGGCAAACCTCCGCGAGTGTGCGGCAGGTGGCGTCCGTGACGGCGGAACTGTCCCACTCGATCCAGGGGATCGCGTCGGAGGTCAAAGAGTTGACGCGCATCGTGGATGGGATCGTGACAGATGCAAAGCGGACCGCCGATATCGTCAAAACCCTGAGCGCCGCCGCCAACCACATTGGGGATATCGTCGGACTGATCGGCACCGTGGCGCGACAAACCGACATGCTCGCATTGAACGCCGCCATCGAGGCCGCGCGCGCCGGCGCGGCTGGCAAGGGCTTCGCCGTCGTTGCGGCCGAGGTCAAGACATTGGCGGGCCAGACCACAAAGGCGACGGAGCAGATTATCGCCCAAATCTCCGAAATCCAGGCCGTCACCGAAAAAGCGGCGGCCGCGATTCAGGAGATTTCCCAGAAAATTTCCGAAATGTCCGTCATCTCCAACGGCGTGATGACCTCCATCGGAGAGCAGGACGCGGCAACCCAGAGAATTGCGCAAAGCGTCCAGGAGGCGGCGGCCGGCACCACGCAGTTCAGCGGCCATGTCAGCGAGGTGCGCCAGGCCGCGGGCGAAACGGGAACCGCCGCATCCAAGGTGCTCGGCGCGGCGCGGGAACTGTCCCAACTCTCAGGCACCCTCGGGGATGTCGTTGAGCACTTCCTCCACGGCGCCAAGGCGGCTTAACGGCAAGGCGTCATCCCGGAACGCCGAAGCTCGTGCTATCCGTCGCGGTGTTCAAGATGGGCGAGGAAACGGGCGGGGCGCGCGGCGGACCCGGCTTGCACGACGCAGGAACCGCCCCGCATGAGCGCGAGTGGCTCCCCGGGCCGGACTCGAACCAGCGACCCAGCGGTTAACAGCCGCTTGCTCTACCGACTGAGCTACCGGGGAACATGCGAGCGCCTTCGACGCCGCATCGCGCTTTCATACCACAAGCGAGATTCGGCACAAGCCCATTTTCCCCAATTCGCGAAGGCGCCGCGCCTCCGCCGCGCGCGCGCTCGACGGAATTCGCTTGCGCGAAGGCGCCAAGCGGGCATAGGAACCGCAGCACCTCAGTGGAAATGCGCCATGGTCTCCCTGCAATATAAAGGGCGAATTCACAAATCGAAGTTCAGCGTGCGCAGCCTCCGCTACATCCTGTCGGACCAGGCGGCGCGGCTCTTTCCGGCGCTGCGGCGGCGCTGGCTGTTGCCCCTGGAATCGCAGCCTATCGGCGAAGCAGCATCCGAAGATTTCCCGCTTCCCTCCGCGCGCGTCGATGCGCCTCTGCCCGGCCTTTACGGCAAGCTCGGCATCGCGGCGGCGCGGCCGCTTCAGCTTGTGGACCATATTTATACGGTGCGGGACGCGCTCGTGACGGGCTGGGCCGGCGCCATGATGAAGGATGGGCTGCTCTTGACCGTGCGCCCGAAGCACAATTGGGTCGCCGCCTTGCGCGCCCATCCGCACCAGCTTCGCTCTCTTGCGGACGATCGCGCCTACTTCAATCTCCTGGCGCCGATCCCCGCCAAAGGGCACATCTTCCACTGGCTGTTCAACGCCATGGTCCCGCTTCTCGCCTATCTGGAAAGCGGAGGCCGCGACGAAAGCCTTGGCCTCCTCGTCAACGCCGCGCCAAGCGAAATTCAGGATTGGAGCATCGAGTACCTGAAGGCGCGCTACGGCATCGCGGCGGTCGAGCCGGTGGCGCAGCGCGAGGCCGTGCGCGTCCCCGATCTCAAGGCCGCGATCCCGGTTCCGCATATACCGCGCGCCTTGCAATCGCCGCTCGGGCTCGCGCGCCTCTACGACCTTGGACGCTTCATCGCCGGAGAGGACGGGAAAGGCGGAGGACGACGCATTTACATCAGCCGCAACGATGCCCGGCTGAGGCGCGTGCTGAACGAAAAGCGCCTTCTGCCGATGCTCGAAGCCTTGGGGGTCGAGCGCGCGGTGCTTGGCGATCTGCCGATGGAGCGGCAGGTCGCGCTGTTCCGGCAAGCCGGCATCGTCGTCGCCCCGCACGGCGCCGGCCTCGCCCACATCGCCTGGTGCAAGCCGGGGACGAAAGTCATCGAGTTTTTCCCGGGCCCCGACGGGCCGCGCGGACGGGCGAGAAACGCCACCTACGATTATTGGCTTCTCTCGCGGCTTCTCGGGCTCGACTATTCCTGCCATTTGGCGGGGCCGGTCGAAACGCGCGACGACGGCTTCAGCATCGATGAGGCGCTCTTGAGGCGCGCGCTCGAAGCGGCCCTCGCGGGGGCGCCGTCCAGCAACGAGCAGGCCTGATGCGTTTCATTCGCTCCGACGAAGACCTGGCGTGGCATGTCGCCAAGCTCGCCAAGGCGCACCCCGTTTTCGCGCCGCTTCGCAAGGAGGCCGGCGTCATCCCGGTCCGCTGGCTCGACCGGGGCTTCAAGGGGCTCGTCTGGGTCGTCGCCGGGCAGCAGATCTCGGTGGCGGCGGGGCGCGCGATCTTCGGCCGGCTTGAAGCGGCGCTTGGGGAGATCACCGCCGAAACCCTTGCGGCGGCGAGCGACGAGGTGCTGCGCGCCGCCGGCTTCTCCGCGCCGAAGATGCGCACGCTCCGCGCCCTTCAGGAGGCCGCGCTCGATTTCGATGCGCTGGAAGAAAAAAGCGCCGAAGAGGCCATTCTCTCGCTCTGCGCGATCAAGGGCGTCGGCCCGTGGACGGCGGAAGTGTACCTTCTCTTCGCGGCGGGGCATCCGGACATCTTTCCCGCCGCCGACTTGGCGCTCCAGGAATTGGCGCGGATCGCGTTTGCGCTCGATGCGCGGCCCTCGGCGCGAGACTTGCGCGCGATGTCGGAAGCCTGGGCGCCGTGGCGCAGCGCGGCGGCGCGGCTGCTCTGGGCCCATTACCGGGTGCGGAAAGGCGGCAAAACCGGCGCGCCTGTTTAGCGCGCGGCCTTTCTTCAGCTCATTTGCAAGGCGGAGCGCCCGCCATCGTTGGCGTTGCCGCCGGCGGCCTAGGCAGACTCCGCCGATTTCTCCCAACGCATCGTCCTCCCGGCCATCGGCGCCCATCGTCATCCCGGCCAAGCGAAGCGCGAGCCGGGATGACGAACGAGGGCCATGCGGGATGACAAGCAAAGGCCGTCCGCCGGCTTCATTGGGATACTCTGCTTAGTTCGTCACCGCCCTTGGGGCCGACCCGCTGGAACACCCGCGATGTCATCGCGCCGGTTGCGCGCAGGCGACCTCGCCGCCTTCGCATTGCGAATATCGGATGAGCTGGCCGGTCCGCGCCTTCGTCAGCCTTTGGAGGCACCCGAAATAAACCAGCGGATAGATGCTGCCGCCGGCGTTCGGCGCTGCGTCGAAGGCGCACTCCGCGTCCCGGAAGGCGACCCAGGCGCGTTCGGCGGCGACCAGCAGTTTCCCCGCCTCGGCGTCGTCCTTATTGCGGCTCTGCACTTGCTTATAGACCGCGTTCAACTCGGCGTCCGCCTTGCGGTAGGCGTCCTCCGCGCACGCGTTCATGGTCGCTTGGTCCATGGCGTTGTCGCACTTGTCGGCGCGCGCGGCGGCGGCGAACGTCAGGATAGAAAAGAGTAGGAAAAACATCCTCATCGCAACGTCCCCTTCAATGCGCCTCGACCGCGGGCGATGCTATGATGCGTCTTGTGCGTTTGTCCAAGGATAATCGAGGACTGGCTCTCCTCCAGAATTCTCTTCGATTTAGAGCATTGGACTCAAAATACGAATCGTGCCGCAGCCCAACGGCGTCATTCCCGCGAAGGAGCGTTCTGGCTCCGCCAATGTTGTCTTGGCCGCCCCCGATCCCCGGATCAGGCCCCATAGGCGCAAACGCAAGCAGCGCCGTCATCGCGAGGCGCCAGAGGCGCCGCGGCGATCCAGCGCAACAAACCGGACGTTTGTCAGCGTTGCTCTGGATTGCCACGGGGCTTTGCCCCTCGCAAGGACGAATGCGGCGCAGGTTTCCGCCTTATCTTGGCGCTCGTCCGATTGAATGTACGACGCCCTAGTTTAGCGGGAGATGCGAAGCTGGCTGAGCCCGACCGCAATCTGCTGGAACGTCTGAATGAGGCTCTCCGAGGTCGGATTATAGAAGAAGTCCGACGGGCTGCTGGCGCATTGCTGAAGGAGAGCCAGGCTGCTGTTATCGATGACGGAGCCGAACCCGATCGCATAAATCTTAATCCGGCCGGGATTTCCGTTAACGTCTTGCACGGCCTTTATATTATTGCAGAGCTGGATTTCCTTCTGGTCGAGATTGTAGTCGGGCTGATCTTGAACTCCATAAAGCGACTGAGGGAGCGGCAGGATGTTGAGATGAGGCCCCGCGCCATAGCCATAGGCGTTGTAGATCGATAGATCGAAGCCGTTGGTCGGGGCGGTGGGCGGTTGATAATTGGAGGTCAGCTGCACATCGGCCTCGCCGTCCGTAAGCAGAATGATGACCTTTATGGTGCTGGCGTCGGCATAGGCCACGGGCTTGTATGCGTTGCTGGGAAAAAGGACGGGGGCGACGATGGGAGAAACAAGATGCCACCCCCAGGTCAGGCCGGCCGGAATGACGGTCGCGCCGGAAGCCTGCATGGCGGCGATCTCGGACAGAATTGCGGATTGATTGTTCGTCAGAGGGATGATGGGCTGCGCCGCGCAGGTGAAATTCGGCCCATATCCTTGCACAATGCCGTTACTGTACTTCTTAACGCTGAATTGAATGTGAGCTTGCGTTGTCCCCTGCGGAAAATTGCCGTCCGGCAAGTAATGATTGTATAAGCCGGAAGGTTCGCTCGGCGCAAAATAGGGGGTGTAAAGCGTATTCCCGGACGTGGGCGCCACGTCTTCGAGGTCATAAGGCTCGGTGCGCTGACGAACGCACCCGCCCCAGGATGCATTTCTTAATTGGCTGGCGAATTGGATTAAACCTTGCCCCGCTGGAACGTTGAGATTCTCGCGCGTCAACGCTCCCACGCCCTTCGTGTCCATCCAGGAGGCGGCGGCATATTGTGTCCCGACGTTGACTGCCGCCGTGAACGGCACCACGCCGATCCTCACATATTGCCCGGTGGGGTCGCTCGCGAACAGTGTATTGACAAGCGTCGTCGCCGCCGCCTGCAGTCCGGCGATGCCCGTCATGCTCCCGTACATCTGCGCCATGGACCCGGTGTTGTCGAGCACGAGAACCACTTCGAGCTGGTTCTGGCTCACCGCGATCTGCGCGTTCACCACGACACTGAGCGTGTTGTAGCCGATGATGCCGAGGAAGGTCGTGTTCATGGTTGCGTTCGCCGTGACGGCGACGGTGTTCGTCGTGCGCGCGACCGAGACGGATTGAAGCGTTCCCACACTCGACACAGCCGGATAGTTGGCGGCGATGAAGGACTGCGCTTCCGTGCTGGCGGCGGCATCGGACAGCGACGGCGAGGCGCCGACGTTGAGAGCGGCGGCGTCGACGGCCGCGGCCAGTTGCTGCTTCATGACCAGGAACTGGCTCAGATCGAAGGCGACGGCCATCAACCCGAGAATCGGCGGCAGCAGGATCGCGAAGAGAACCGCAAAAGCGCCGCGCTCGCTCTGGGGCAAGCGCCGCATCCGCCCAATCATCTTTCTGAACATGGCTTGAATGCCCGCCTAAGCTTTGGATTAACGAATCGCCACTATAACGAGAGCTTGACGCCGGATGCTACCTTAAGTGGCTTGGCGCAAGCTTTCGGACAGGGCGATTCCCGCGCGGGCGGACTCATGGACGTTGATGACACGGGCAGAGGTCGCGGCCTTCGCCGCCTTCACCGGCTGGCAGGAGCGTTTCTCCGCCGGCGAGACGGCGTTTCAGCCCTCGAATTCGGCCTGATGGCCACACCCTTTTTCCTGCTCGTCCTCGGGATCATCGAGGTCGCGCTCATCTTTTGGGCCGGCTATGAGCTTGAAAACGCAACCGTGGCGACAGCCCGTCTCGTCCGCACCGGCCAAGCCCAAACCGCAGGATGGACCGCCACGCAACTGACGGCGCAGCTCTGCGGCAAGGTCGTCATCCTCGCCAATTGCACGACGGCCGTCAGGCTGAACGTTCAGACATTCTCGACCTTTGCCGGGATCGCGGCGCCGAACCCGCTGAACCAGAACGGCGCCGTCAGCAACACCTTCGCCTATTCGCCCGGCAGTCCGGGGTCTATCGTCCTCCTCACCGCCTATTACGAGTGGACGCTGACCAATCCCCTGACGAGAGCGACGCTCGCCAATCTCGGCGACGGCAATTACCTGCTTCAGGCTTCGGCGGCGTTCCGAAACGAGCCTTACTCCGGAAACTGAGGGCGCCCATGATCGATCCCGGCCGGCGCTTGCGAAACGGACGCTCCCTCCTCAGGCTTTGCCTGCGGAAAGCCGCGCGAGCGGTTTCGGACGACAAAGGCGCCGTTCTGATCGAGGCGGCGATTGTCCTTCCGGTTTTGCTCATGATCTTCCTCGGCATGGTCGAATTCAGCAACGCCTTCACGGCCAAGAGGCGGGTCCAGGCCGTGGCGAGCACGACGGCCGATCTTGTCGCCCAGGCGCAGTCCGTTACAATTGCCAACCTCAGCGATATCGCGAGCATTGGCGTTCAACTGATGCAGCCGTTTTCATCGAGCGGCCTCACGCTCAAGATCAGCAGCGTGAGCGAGGACAGCCAGAGCAATATCACCGAACAATGGAATTGCTTCTGGAGCGGCATTTCGGGCGCCCCGACTTGCGCCGAGACCGGCGCACCCTATACAGGCGCTCCCGCGGGCGTCCTCAGAGCCGGCGAAAGCATCATCATCAGCAAAGCGACCTACGCGTTTACGCCGACGGTCGGGGAGTTCCTGCTGAGCGGGGTGACGTTTACGGGCGCATCCTATTTCCGGCCGCGCCTTGTCGTCTCGGTGCCGCTGCAGTAGCGGCGCAAGACGCTCTACCGGAGCGGGTATTTGTGGCTAAATCTTAACCCAAGGTCGTATAAAACGGATAAGCTTCAGTGAGCAGGTATCTGACCGGCCATGTCCTCGTTTGGAAAAAGAACAAGAATAGACGAACCGGCTGCGCCCCCTTCCGCGGCCGGCCGTATTGCGGGCGCTCCGCCCGTCGGCGTGCGCTCGCTCGGGACAGTCGACATCATTCGCGAACAGGTGCTGTCGCGGATCGAGCCCGTCGCGGCGGTGCGTATGGAAAAGGCCGAGCTGACCATTTTCGTGAACAGCCTCGTCTCCCGGATCGCCGATGAACGCAAACTCCTCCTCAACAAGAGCGAGCAGGATGCGCTCACCCGCGAGATCGTCGACGAGATGGTGGGGCTCGGTCCGATCGAGCCGCTCCTTCAAGACCCGACGGTCGCGGACATCCTGGTGAACGGCCCTCGTATGATCTACGTGGAGAGGCGCGGGAAACTGGAGCTGACGGGCCTCACGTTCCGCAACGACGCGCATGTGCTGCACGTGGCGCAGCGGATTGCGTCCTATGTCGGCCGAAGCATCGACGAGTTGACCCCCATGCTCGATGCGAGGCTCGCGGACGGCAGCCGGGTGAACGTGATCATCCCGCCCCTGAGCCTGAAGGGACCGTCCATCTCGATCCGCAAGTTTTCGCAGAAGATCCTCAGTTTCAAGCATCTTGTCGAGGCCGGCTCGATGTCGCGGGGGCTCGCAGCCGCGCTCGAAATCTTTGCGCGCTGCCGTCTGAATATCATCGTCTCCGGGGGCACGGGCTCCGGGAAGACGACGCTGCTGAACGCGCTTTCGGGCATGATCGACGCCGGCGAGCGCATCGTGACGATCGAGGACGCCGCCGAGCTTCGCCTGCAGCAGGAGCACGTCATTCAGCTCGAAACCCGGCCTCCGAACCTTGAGGGCCAGGGCAAGATCGATCAGGGCGGGTTGGTGCGGAATGCGCTCCGCATGAGGCCCGACCGCATCATCGTGGGCGAAGTCCGCGGAGCGGAAGCCTTCGACATGATGCAGGCCATGAACACGGGCCATGACGGCTCCATGTCGACCGTCCACTCCAATTCGGCGCGCGACGCCCTGGCTCGCCTTGAGAACATGGTTCTCATGGCGAACGCGAATATGCCCATGCGGTCGATTCGGGGACAGATCGCAAGCGCGGTCGATGTCGTCGTCCATACCGAGCGGATGCGCGATGGGGCGCGGCGTGTGACCGAAGCGGTCGAGGTCGTGGGGCTGGAAAGCGACATCATCGTGCTCGGTCAGCTCTTCAAGTATGAATACAAAGGCGAGGGTCCGGGTGGATTTTTGACCGGAGAGTTCGAAGCGACGCCGATCCCGCCGCGCTTTCTTCCCCGCATCAAGTATTATGGGATGGAAAATGCCCTGCTGGAAGCTCTCGGCATTAGGAAGAAGTAGGATTGACGATGCTGTTACCGGCCCTCTTTTTCATCACTTCCATGAGCTCGGCCTTGATTATTGCGCTCGTGCTGATTTTGCAGCGGAGAAAACAGCGGGAAATCGAACAGCGATTGAGCCTTCTTCCCAAGAGCGCAGCCATTATAAAAACGGAGCCGCCCCTTTCCGCGCAGCCCGCCCCCGGACAATCGAAGTTGGCGAAGGTGCAGCGTTTTCTGCTTCTCGACAGCGACCAGCCATGGGAAATGACGACGACGCTGACGCGGCTTGCGTTCGCCGCGCTTGTGGCGGCGGCAGCTATCTGGTTTAAGTCGCGCTACCTCTTCGGCTTGCCAGTCTCAATCGCCGCTCTCGCAGCCCTGATCGCGGCCTATCTTGCGCCCCGCTTGCTCCTGATCCGCGAACGCAAACGCCTGGAGAAGGCCTTCAGCGCTTTGTTCCCCGATGCCGTGGACGCCATCGCGCGCATGATGCGCGCGGGCTTGCCCGTTACCACGGCGTTCCAGATTGTGAGCGTGGAGGCGCCAGCTCCGGTTAACGCCGTCTTCGGGGCGCTCGCTGGCCAAATGACGATCGGCATGCCGGTGGAAGACGCGCTGCGGCTTAGCGCCAAACGCATTCGCATTGCCGATTTCCAGTTCTTCGCCGCGGCTGTGGTGCTTCAGCGGTCGGCCGGCGGGAACCTGCTGCCGACGCTCGAGTCGCTTGGACAACTCATGCGCAGCCGCCGCGCAGTGCAACTTAAGGCTCACGCGGTAACCGCGGAAATCCGCCTCACAGCCTACATCCTCAGCGCCTTGCCCGTCGTGACGATGGCGGCCTTTGCCGTGCTATCGCCCGGCTTTATGTCGCCGCTGTTCTCGGATCCGCGCGGCAAAGTCATCCTCAGCATTGCTTCTGGCCTCCTTGTCACGTCAGCGTTCGTAATGAGGCAGATGATGAGCCGCGTCGAGAACGCTTAATCGTGGGAGTTCATCGTGCCGCAACCGCTGTTTTCCAACGCCTTGCTCGCTCAGATTGCCTCGTTCATGGCGTTTGCCACGTTTTTGATCGGCGGCGCGCTGCTGATCGTTGCGAGCACGAGCGGCCGCGCTCAGGCGATTTCCCGCCGCATCAAGCTGGCTCGGCCCTCGAAATTCAGCGCCGGGCCAACGGCGGCCGCACCGACGCTCGAAGAGCATAAGTTCGAAGAAACGCTGTCCCTAACCGTCCCGGAGCAGCGACAGATCGCGCGGTTTTTCGAGCCTTACAAGGTGGAGCCGGACAGGGCCGTCGCCATTTTCACGATCCTGCGGTTTGCCGCGATGTTTGGGCTCGCCGCCATGACCTACCTCGCCTTCAGCCGCGCGTCCTGGCCGCAGCCGCTTCTGCTCCCGTTAGTCGCTGCCCTGTCCGGCTGGTTCATCACGATCGTCCCTGTGAGGATCGGCGTAAAAAAACATCGGACGGCGGTCGCGGCCGGGCTGCCGGACGCAATCGAGTTGATGGCTATCTGCGCCGACGCCGGCATCTCGCTCGAAAAGGGGTTGCATCGCGTCTCCGAAGAGTTGGGACCCTCTCAGCCCGCGCTTGCGAACGAATTGGCTTTGACCTGGGCGCAAATCAGCATCCTCCCCGACCGCGACCAGGCTCTTATGGATCTTGCGGACCGCGTCGACTTGCCGAGCCTGCGGTGGATCGCCACGACGCTGTCTCAAAGCATGCGCTTCGGCACTCCGCTTGCGAAATCGCTGCGCGTCGCCGCCAGCGAGATGCGCAATGACAGGCTCATGCAAATGGAAGAGCAGGCGAACCGGCTCCCCGCGCTTCTGACGTTTCCGGTGATGCTCTTGATCATGCCGACCATCTTTCTGATTGTGGGCGGCCCAGCGGTGTTGAGGATCATAGACACCTTCAAGCAGACGAATGTCGGGCAGTAGGCAAGAGGCGCGCGATGGGGAAAACAGCGCCTCTTACAGGCCGCCGTCGGGCGCTGTCTTGGCCCGCTGACCTTGACTGCCATCCAGCAGCTTGATGTTATTGAGCACCGTTATGTTGTCTGGCTCAATCTCCGCGGCTTTCCGGAATTTCGCCCGGGCCGCCTTCAGATTGCCGCGCAGCAGTTGCGAATATCCCTGATTGTTCAGGATTTGAACCGTCTCTCCGGAAATCTCGATCGCTTTCGCATAAGCGCGGTCGGCGAGGTCGAAGCGGCTCAGGCGGTCACAACTTGAAGCCAGCGCAACCCATGCCAGCGCATCCTTCGGCGTCTTCTCCACGGCGTCGCGAAAATAGCGCTCCGCCAGACCGAAATGCCCGCGATTGAACTGCTCGGCGCCGAGCTTGTAGGGCTCGTCGGACGGGAAGAACTTTTCGCTTGCAGGCTCCTGAACGGTAAGAGTTGTGAAAGAGCCAACGTCGTCGAAAAGGCCGCCGCACCCGGTAAGCATGAGGGTTAGCGCGCCAGCCGCGACAGCGCCGATGAATCCGCCTGGGGATGCCTGCCCGGCCGCCCTTTTTGGGCGTCCGCGGCGGCTCAACCCCGGTCTATGGCTGCAGCGCTTGCTCAATGGGAAACCGCGGCGCTGGAGGCGAAGCCGCTCGGGCTTATGACCTCGGGAGCGAGCGTCGGCGCGGCCTCCTTTAGCTTTTTGACATCCTTATAGCGCTGGATCGCGCCGGTCATGCGCGCGCCATCGGCCGGGATGCGCCGGTCCCGGACATGGGGCGGCCATGGATCGAGCATCTGCGAAGCGGCGTTGACCTCCTTGGCGTTCCCGGCTCCGACGGTGACCGTGTCGGTTCTTTGGAAATACTGGCCAAAAAAATCGTCGAAGGTCTGGTCGCCCGCAGCAGCGCAGGAGGCGGACGCGCCCAGCATCAAGGCGCTAATGCGCCAAAGTTTCATCATGGCTTCGCCCTCCGTCCATCGGTCGTCTATTTGTTATCGAGCGGCACAATATGCCCATATGGTCCGGCCAGGCCGCCGCCGGACGTCACGTATGCGTTGGATTTCTTCGGAACTTCGTTCTGGCCCATGAGAAAGAAATCGACGTCATTGCCCGGCAGCCGCGAATCGAGCGGCGAGGCGGTGCGCTGCCCAGGCGCGATCGGCGCTACGATGTGCGGGGTTACGATCACCACGAGATCGGTCTCGTTCTGCTGGTAGGACGAACTGCGGAACAGTGCGCCCAAAACGGGGACAGAGCCAAGCCAGGGGGTCTGGTCAAGGTTGCGGTAGCCCTCGGATTGCAAAAGTCCCGCAATAGCGAAGCTCTGCCCGTCGCGCAACTCGATTGTCGTGCGCGCTTCCCGCTTCTTCAGCGCCGGAATGAGAAAGCCTTGCTGCGTGATCGCATGCGCGTAATCGAGTTCGCTGACCGATGGCGTAAGGCGCAGGTTTATGACGCCGCTCGAAAGCACCGTCGGCTGGAAGGTGAGCTGGATGCCGAACTGCTTGTATTCCACCGTGATCGTCGGCGTCGCGCCGGAGGAGGGCTGCACGACCGGTATTGGAACCTCGCCCCCCGCCAAAAAGGCTGCCGTATCGCCTGAAAGCGCGACCAGGTCCGGCTCCGCCAGCTCTCGCACAAGCCCCTTCGCCTCAAGCGCGGAAATGAGAATGTCGACATTGCCGCCAAGACTGGCGATGGCCGTGCCGTAGGGAAGCGACCCGGAGACGAGCGATCCAACCGTCTTGAGGACGGGCAGCCCCGGCGCCGCCGATACATTGGGTTCGCTTTGCCCAGTGTTTATTCCGCTCGTCCCCGCGCGGTTGGCCGAGTAAAGGTTCACGCCGAAATCGCGCTCCGCCGTGCGGGTCGCCTCAAGGAACCGAACCTTCAGCATCACCTGCTGGGCGGGCGCCACGCGGATCAGGTTGATGATGTTCGAGTCCGGCGACATGCCCTTGGCAATCTCAACGGCCTGCTCGGCCTCGACAGCGTCGCGCGCCTGCCCGCTCAGCACGATCTGCTCATGGCTGCTCGATACGAAGATGGCCTTGCTGCCGACGCTGGCGCGGATTTTCTCCGCGATCGCCTGGCTATCGAGGAGCACCTCCACATCGAGAACGCCGAGCAGCTTCTTGTCGGAGCTGAAAAGCGAGACATTGGTTGTGCCGGGCTTCTTCCCCTGAAGATAAAGCACGCGATCCGACATCGGCAGCACATCGGCGATTTCGGGAGAGCCGACAACCGCCGAGGCGAACGGCAACCGGAAGGTGAAGGTCTTCGACTTGAAGCGAACGACTTGCAGCCTGCGAATGGGCGGGCCGTCCACAGAGTTAAGCTCCGAGGCCGAAGCGCGTAAATCTCCCGCCGGGAAGAAGGCCGCCGCCGCCGCGTTGACGAGGCAGGCAAGAAGCAAAAGCAGGCAAGCCGAGGACCTGCCGCTCGAAGAAGGCTGGAACATATTTTTCGACGCGCGCAACATCTTCCGGAACCTTCCGAACGCTTGGCGGCGACAGCGGGGCGAATCATAGCCCGCAGTGCGCATGGGACACACTTTACGTGCGCCGATTCTCGGAGGCGGTGCAACCTTTAGTAGAGCAAAATTGTGGAGTGTCTCTTTGCGTGTTCCGCAGGCAACATTGCCAGCACGAATGGCTTCGACCCTCGGGTCGAAGCCCAAGCCAGTCCGGTTTAATTCCGGCGAGTTTTCAACATCGTCATCCCGGGAGGGCGCCTTTCGCGCCCTATCCGGGATCGTGCAAAACCTCGAACCGAACTATTGAGGGGGGTGAGAACGAACCGGACAGCGGCCATGACGGTGGAGCCAAAATTCGGCGCTTTTAGCTGGCGGGAGCCCGGCGAACCTGGCTTTCAAGAGAACTCGCGGAAGGTTGCGCAGCCGCGACGGGCGCGGTCTGGCTCAGCGCTGGCGACACGTCCGTGCCATAGGTTGGCCGGGCGTAATGGGCCGTTTCTCTTTCTTTCCCGGCGCTCGACGCATCTTCAAGAGGACGAACCGCAAGCTGAAGGAACCCGAGTTGCAACGCAACGAACACCATCTCCGCCTGCCGCTTGGTCAACTCCAGGGTCACCGTCTTCGGCATCCGCGCCTCGCCGAAATACTGCGGCCCTGCGGCGGGCGCCTTTCCCTGCGGATTGATCGCCTGATCGACCGCGATCACCCGGACATCCTGCAAGATCGTTTCGGCGACAACCTTGCGCTTCCCCTCGCCCGTCACTTCGCCAAGGTTCTGCGTGAGGATCACATCCACATGGTTTCCCGGCAGGATGAGCCCCGATGCGCTTTGCGCCGCGTCGACCGAGATCGAGATGGCGCGGGCGCCGGGTTTCAAGACAGCGGCGAGAAACCGCCTGTCGCTGAGCTTGAGGAGGTCGCTCGCGGCGAGCGGCTCGCCATTCGCGAGGTCTCGCCTCGTGCTGGCGCCCAGGAATTCGGACTCGGCGACTTGGCCGCGCACCATATTGCCCGGCTTAAGTTCTTGTGGCTCGATTTGCTTCCACGCGATGTCTTCCGGCTGAAGCAAGGTCCCCGCCGGCGCCGCGTGGGCGGCCGTCAGGATCGCCACGCGGGCAGGCGCGGGAGCCGGAGCCGCGCGCTGCGGTTCCGCGGGCGCGCCTTGGCTCACGAACCACAAATAGCCGAAGGCCATGCTGCCTAGGATGCAAAAAGCCCCTAGAATAAAGAGGACATTGCGGAAAAACATTTTGGGTCTCCTGCAACATGCCAGATGACGCCGCCAAGAATGGCGATTGCGTAGGGCACCTGCTTTCGTGAGGCGATCCGGGCGCTTTCGAGCCTGAACCAGCGAGAAAGCGCGACGGCTCCGTCGGCTTCAACCGAAACGCTTTCCGGAGGGACGCTTCCGAGCATGAGGCTCGCGCCGAGATAGACGCTGCTGAGAACGCCTCCCGCGAGCGCGATCGCGATCAAAAGCTCTCCGATCTCATGAGGCGGGACAAGGAGTACGACAGCCGCCATGAGCTTAACATCGCCCCCGCCGATCATGCCGTAGCGGCAAAGAAGGCCTGAGCCGAGAAAAACAACGAACGCCGCGATCAGGCTGAGCCAGAGCTGACCAGGCCGCGCGGCAAGGCAAAGGATGAGTCCCGCAAGAGCGATCAGGATCGCGAGTTCATCGGGAATGATGCGCTCCTTGAGGTCCGTGACCGCCCCCCAGAAAAGCCCGGCGAGAACGATCGTCCAAAGAACCGCTTGAATGAAAGTGAGGCTCATGGTTTTCCCGCCGAAAGCGCAACCGAAGCCGTGGGCGCACACCCGGCGCGCCCACGGCTTGATGTGCATCACACAAACAGGGCCGGCCGCTCCTAGGTATGGATTTTGGCCGCCACGGAGGTGAACACCGCGGTGATGTTTGTGCCGATAGTTCCGACGGCAACGGCGATGGCCGCCGCGATCCCAGCGGCAAGCAGACCGTATTCGAGCGCCGTGGCGCCTTTTTCGGAATCCACCTTGAGCCAAGCGCAGACGTAGCGGACAAGATCGGGAAGGTGATGCATACAATTCTCCAATTCTACAGGTTGCACTACAGGACAATAAGTAGCACTCAGAGGTTGAGTAATCGCTAAGCTGATCCATGCCTCTTTAACGAAAATTCCTTCGTCCGAGAACAAAGACCCTGGCCGGTGTTTGCTGGTTCTGCGGGAAAGTCGACGGAAAGCAGAACCGGAGCGCCGCCCCGCCGCTACAGCCGGCGATAGACCGCAAAGGAGCGCGGGCGTTCGCCCGCGACGGGCTCGCCGAATAGGCCGATGGCGCGGTAATCCTTCGCCAGCGCGTCGTCCAGGAGAGCGCTCCGGCCTTCCTTTTCGCAGCCGAGATGGACACGAGGCTCCGTCGCCACAATAAAGAGCGGGCGGCTTTTCAGCGCGTCCGCGAGCGCCTCGCCCGCTCCCGGTAAAGCAAACTCGCAAAAAAGCTGAAGCGGGTGGAAGATCGGCCCCATCGGATCGGCGCTGGCCGCGAGATAAACAACGAGATCGCGGTCGGCGATCAAAATGCGGTCGCCCCGGTTCAGTCCGGCTTCCTTCATCGCCGCCGCCGCCTTCGCGGCGCCGCCAGCGCCGTCAGCCCGCCCGTCAACGGGCAAAGACGCCAGAAAAAGCATGGCGCAGCCGAACGCGACCGCGCGCGCCTGCCAGGGGCGGCGTCCTGGAAAGCGCTCAATTCCGTGCTGGAGAAAGACGCCAGACAAAGAGCAGAGCGGCGGAAGAGCGGCCAGCATGTAGAAATCGCAAATGGCGCGCTCCGCGAAGACGGCGGCAAGAGCGGACGCGGCCCAAATCATGAGGAACTTTATTGCGGGATAGGCCGGCTGGCCGCGATACGCGCTTCGCCGCGCGAAGACCGCCGCCGCCATGATGACGAGCGGCAGCGCGAAAAGAAGTTCGAAGAGAAACCGCTCCGTGGCGTCGCTCCAGGATATATAGCCGGCGCGCGCGCGCCCGATGGCGCCGAGCACCGCATCCGCGAGAAGCGCGTCCAGATGGCCTTGCGCGAAGAAGTACAGGGCGAATCCCGCCGGGACCGCGATCAGCCCGGTCCCAAGCCGGGCGATGGCGTTCATCCCCCGTCCCAGGCTCAGGCTTGCGCCAAGGAAGAGAACCAGCGCCGCCGTCTCGAAGAGCGCCGTCTGCTTCACGCAGGCCGCCGCGCCAAGGAGGAGCCCCGCCGCGAGAAGCAGCATGGGCCGGGGCCTTTCGGCGAGCGCGGCGCCGGCGCCCAGCAGCATGCCGAATGTCGTGCACGGCGCCATGAGCAATTCGGCCGGCGAATAGGAGCCGCCGAGGGTGAGGCTGGCGGGGATGTAGAACAGCGCCGCCGCAAGGCCGGACAATTCGCCCGTCAGCCGGCGTCCGAAGAGATAGAGGCCGCAGGCTGTCGCCGCGACGGCCGCCGCCGCAAGCGCTTTCGCCGCGAGGAGCGCCGGGCCGAACACGGCTTCCGCGCCGGCCATCAGCGCAAACAACAGCGGCGGCTTGACGTTGAAGGCGCCCGCATAGGGCGGCGTTCCCTCCAGCCATTGGCGGCCGACGACGAGATAATAGGACTCGTCCACGCCTGCGTTGGAGAGAAACGGAAGCCGCGCGAGCACGGCGCAGCACGCCAGCCCCGCCATCATCGCGGCGGGCTTAACGGCGCGAGGGCCGGCTCTCTTCTTCCCCCAATCGCCTAAGAGCATCGCGCCGCAACCCTCTCCTTAAGTCCATAGACGACAAGCGAACCGCCCTTTAGGCCCGTCAAAGCGTTGCCGAACCGCCCCAAGGCGCAGTACTCGCGCCGAAGCGTGTCCTCGATGAGCAAGCGGCGGCCCGGCTTTTCGCAGCCCCGAATGTGGAAAGGCTCGGCGGCGATGACGTAAGCCGGGCGGCTTCTCAGCGCCTCTTCGAGCGCGACGCCAGCGCCCGGCGCCGCGAAATCGCAAAGGAACTGGAGCGGGTGGAAGATGGCGGCGGGCGGATTTGAGCCCGAGGCGAGATAAACGATCAAATCGCGGTCGGCGACAAGGATGCGGTCGCTGTCCGAAAGGCCCGCGCTTCTCATCGCCGCGGTTGCGGCCGTGGCCGAAGCGAGATTTTCTCGTCCGGCAAAAATTAGGGGCGCGACCGTGCAAAGGGGATAGACCCCAACAATGGCGGCCGCGAGGGGCCAGGCGAGGCGCAACCCCCTGCGCTCGGGCGATCGCTCGATGAGGCGTTGGAGGCCCACGCCGGACGCCAGGCAAAGCGGTTGAAGAACGGGCAGGAAATAAATGACGAACGTCGCTTTCCCCGCGCAGACGCCGCACAGGGCGCCTGCGGCCCAGACCATGAGAAAATGGAGCGCGGCATAGGCCGGCTCGTCCCGGAAGGCCTTCCGGCGCGCAAAGACCGCCGCCGCCATGACGACGAGCGGCAGCGCGAGAAAAAATTCGAGCAGCAAGCGCCCGGCGGCCTCGCTCAAGGACACATAGTTCGCGCCCGCGCGCCCGATGGCGGCCAGCACGGCATCCGCGACAAGAGCGTCGAGATGGCCTTGCGCAAGGAAATAGAGGGCGAAGCCCGAGGGGACGGCGCACAGTCCCGCGGCAAGCCAAGCGAGGGATTCCAACCTTGGCAGGTTTTGCCGGGCTCGCCACCGGCCGGTTCGCTCGCCAAATTCGCGAAATCCGCCCGGCCTCGCAAAAAGATACATGGCCAGCGCCAGCGCCTCGAAAAGCGCCGTCTGCTTCACGCAAGCCGCCGCGCCGAGGAGGAGCCCCGCGCCGAGCAGCAGCGTGGGCCGCGCCCTCCTGGAGCACGCGGCGGCGAGGCCAAGCAGCATGCCAAATGCCGTGAAAGGCGCCATGAGCAGCTCGGCCGGTGAAAACGTCCCGCCAAAGGTTAGGCTGGCGGCGATGTAGAACAGCGCCGCGGCGAGGCCGGATGCCGCGCCCGTAAACCGCCGCCCGAACAGGTAAAGCCCGCAGGCCGTCGCCGCGACAGCCGCCATCGTAAGCGCCTTCGCGGCCAGCAGCGCCGGGCCGAACACGGCTTCCGCGCCGGCCATCAGCGCAAACAACAGCGGCGGCTTTACGTCGAAGGCGCCCGCATAAGGCGGCGTCCCCTCCAGCCATTGCCGGCCGACGACAAGATAATAGGACTCGTCCACCCCCACATTGGAAACGAACGGAAGCCGGGCCAGCACGGCGCAGCAAACAAGCCCCGCCATAATCGCGGCTGTTCGGGAACGCGCAAGCGGCAGGCTCATGGCAGGTTCAATCGCGGCTGTTCAGCGGGCGTCTCGCCCTCGACGAGATGATCCGCGCCACAGCTTAAGATTGCATAAAGGAAAATAGATTACCACGAAGAGGCAACCTTTAAGCGGAACCACAAAATTCAATAATCCAGGCGCCGTTAGAAGAGCTGGGAAAGTCTGCGAATGACTAAGGCACAAAGTATTTCGTCAGGCGTTGCCGGAGAGGGTCCAGCGGGGCCGTCCGTCCGTGTCTTCGTGCACAATCGGGAGGCCGAAGCCGTTATTCGCCATTCTCTCAGTACGCTCGATGTTAACGATGCGGTCTTCACCCCGGCAAATCTGAAGGCCGCCGCCGCCGCGCTCGCCAAGGAAAGCTCACCCGATCTGCTCGTGCTGGACATAAGCGGAGTCGACGACGCCTTGGAAGGGCTTAGAGCCGTCGCCGAGGCGTGCGACCCGAGCGTCACCGTCATCGCGATCGGAGACCGCAACGACATCGGCTTCTACCGCGAGCTCAAGAACGCGGGCATCAACGACTACTTCACTCTTCCCGTGCAGAGGGAACCCTTCGCCGGCGCGTGCAAGGCGATCCTTGCGCCGGAGGGAAGCTATTCGGATCGCAAGACCGGCCAGCTCGTCTACGTGCTCGGCGTGCGCGGCGGCGTGGGCGCCACGACATTGGCGACGTGCCTTGCCTGGTCGCTCGCGGAAACCGCCCGCCGCCACACGGTGCTTGTCGATCTTGGGCTGCAAAGCGGCGACGCCGCGCTGCAACTCGACACCGTGCCGGACCGCGCGCTTTTCGATGCGCTTGGCCACCCCGAACGCCTCGACAAGCTCCTTCTCGAACGCGGCCTGAAGCGCATTACGGACCGTCTCTCTCTTTTCGCCTCTCTTGAGCCGCTGGACGCGGAGGCCGCCGTCTCCGAGGAATCCTTTCTCTGGCTTTTGAGCAACCTGCTTCCCCGCTATCGCTTCACCATCGTCGATGTGCCCCCAAGCCTGGCGATGAAAATAACCTGGGCTCTTCGCATCCCGAGCACCTGCCTCCTGGTCAGCAACCCGAGCCTTTCCGGAGCGAGGGATCTGGCGCGCTGGAGCGAGATCGTCGGACCCGATACGCCGGAGCGGCACACCGTGCACATCGTGAACCATGTCGCGCCGCATGGGGGACTTGCCGGGCAGGATTTCGCCCAGGCATTCGGCAAGCCTGCCGAGGTCGTGGTCCCCTATAGCCGGGAGATCGCGGAGGCGACCCCGCTCGGGATCCAGGCGATGAACAAATGCAGGGCGTTTCAGAAAAGCCTGGCGCCGATCCGCCGGAATTTCACGGGGGAAGCGCAGGAGCGCGCGGACTCCTTGCTCGGCCGGCTTTTGGGCGGCGGCGGGAAGAACACGGCGCGGCGGCCGTCGCAAATGCCGGCTCCCCAGGAGGCTTTGCGCTAACTCCCCCCGAAAGCTCACGGGCCTCAAGCGAAGGCGGCGCGGGTCAGTGGACCGTTGGCGGGCTGCTGGCCCCGCAGCATTTCTTGTACTTCTTGCCCGATCCGCATGGACAAGGTTCGTTGCGGCCGATCTTCGACGATCGAAACGGCAATTTCCGGGCCGGAAGGGCGGGCGGGTTTCGCCAATAAGCAGCGATCGTTCTCACAATGTCCGGCAGTTCCTCGGCAATCGCGGCGCGCGTATCGTCTGGCAATAGCGTGCTGTCATCCATCGCAAGCGCCAGAACTTGCAGGGCGATGTCGCCCTCCTCCTCATTTTCCATGAGGGCGTCCCACGCGTCCGCGCAGAGGTTCATGCCCGCGACAAAGCCCTGAGCCCAGCCTTGTCCGAGCAGCCCGCCGAAATGATCGATTTGCGGCAGATGCGGGGCATCGGCGTTGCGGCGCGCCGCAATCGCGTTCCAATGCTTGGTAAGCAGGTCCATGAAATATTGGAGCTGCTCCATGCTGTCCCATACGGGCCCGGAGCCATCCTCGGTCCCCCAAATTTCAGGGAGATATCCCGAGGGCATCACCAATTCAGGGCCGATGACGAGCGCGGTGAAAAATCCGTCGAGCGTCTCGAACGGCATGGCGGTTTCCGGCGCCTGCCGGCTTTCGAGGAACCCCGAAAGCCAATCGATCTCATGGCCCGTGAGGCTGATGGATCGAGCGGGATCGTCATCGGACCGGTCCTTTTCCGCGCGCCAGGTTTCCATCGCCTTCTCGCGCCGGCCGATCCAAGCCAGCGCTTCGGCTGGATCGCCGATGGCGCAAATCTCGGCGTTATCGAAAGAAGCGGGATCGGCGAGATTGGATGCGGCGCGATGAAGAAGGGCGAGGGATTCTTCGTGCTCCTCGGGCGTGTGCTGATCGAAGGCGCCTTTCGCCCAAACACGCCGAAGCGCCGGCTCCAGTTCTGTCGCGCCGAGCCTGATGACCGCCTCCTCCCAGCCCCACCAGACGATATCGCCGTCCTCGATGGCGCCCTCGCGCTCAAGACGCGCCAGGAACGCAAGGGCGCGCTCGCGTGAAATGACGCCGTCGAAGGCGAGGCGCGAGAGAACGTCGAACCACGACCAGCGGACCTCGGAATTAAGCTCGCCGTTCTCGATCGCGGCGAAGAGGGCATCGGCGTCGCCGTCCCACACGCTCAGCAGCAACCGCGTCAGACTATTGGATATGTGAAGAGGAAAAACCGGTTCGAGCTCGCTCTGCGGCAGGCGCGTAAGCTTCAGCAAATACGGATAAAGCCCTGGATGCTTGGACGCCGCGAGAATGGTGAGCCCGCAGCGAAGAAGCGCGCTTTCCCCTGGCAAAAGGAAGACGCCTTCGCAAAGCTTGCCGGCGAGGTCAAAGATGATTGGAGCGAGGCGATCGGCCTCGGCAAGGCCAGCCCGCAAGGCATCCTCGGACGGCGTGTCCGCCGATTTCAGCGCCCATGTGATCTCTTCCAGCGTCATTGCGCGAACTTAGACAAGCTTTGCACCGAGCGCGAGCCCTACCTCGACCGTTCTCCGAAATGAGCTGAACTTTTTTTCGGCGCTGGCGGCCGGCGGCCACGCCGGATGTCGCGACCTTCGACAAAGGCGCCGGAAGTCCGCCGCGCTCTTCGATCTTTTCGCGATGCGAATTTCTAAATTGTAAGCGCGCTTCCGATCGGCTATAACCCGAAAAAAGATAGCAACGCTCGCCAGCGAAGGTTCGCCCGCGAGCGCAATTTGTGCTGGACGCGCGGATGGACCATCGAATGCCACACAATGCTGGCGCGGCTGCGAAAAGCAACCCCATTTCGCGGGAAGCGCGCCGCCCCATGGCTCGCCCAGCCCAACCGTAACGCGACGCCGCCCAGGAACCCGAAAGCTTTTCCATGTTCGAATCCCTCTCCGACCGTCTTTCCGGCATCTTCGACAAGCTGACCCGCCGCGGCGCGCTGACCGACAGCGACGTGGCCGAGGCCATGCGCGAGGTGCGCCGCGCGCTGATCGAGGCCGACGTGGCGCTCGACGTGGTGAAGTCGTTCACCGACCGCGTGCGCGAAAAGGCCGTGGGCCAGGAGGTCGTGCGCTCGATCACGCCGGGGCAGATGGTCGTGAAGATCGTGCATGACGAACTCGTGCGCACGCTCGGCTCCGAGGCCGAGCCCATCGACCTGCACGCGCCCGCGCCCGTGGCCATCATGATGATCGGCTTGCAAGGCTCCGGCAAAACCACGACCACGGCGAAGATCTCGAAGCGCCTGAAAGAGCGCGACAAGCTGAAAGTGCTGATGGCGTCGCTCGACACGCGCCGCCCCGCCGCGCAGGAGCAGCTCAAAATCCTCGGCGAGCAGGCCGGCGTCGACACGCTGCCCATCATCAAGGGCCAGACGCCGCAGCAGATCGCGGGGCGCGCCGTCCAGGCGGCGAAGCTCGGCGGCTACGACGTGGTGATGCTCGACACCGCCGGCCGCCTGCATATCGACGACGAGCTGATGCGCGAAACCGAGGAGGTGCGCGACATCGCGCGCCCGCATGAATCGCTGCTCGTCGCCGACAGCCTCACCGGCCAGGACGCGGTGAACCTCGCGCGCACGTTCAACGAACGCATCGGCATCACCGGCATCGTGCTCACCCGCATCGACGGCGACGGACGCGGCGGCGCTGCGCTCTCCATGCGCGCGGTCACCGGCAAGCCGATCAAGCTGCTCGGCACGAGCGAAAAGCTCGACGGGCTGGAAGACTTCTACCCCGAGCGCATCGCGGGCCGCATCCTGGGCATGGGCGACGTGGTCAGCCTCGTCGAGAAGGCCGCCGAGACCATCGACCAGCAAAAGGCCGAGGCCATGGCGAAAAAGCTCGCCAAGGGCCAGTTCGACCTTGGGGACCTCGCCGACCAGCTTCGCCAGATGCAGCGGATCGGCGGCATGTCGAGCATGCTGGGCATGCTGCCCGGCATCGGCAAGATCAAGAAGCAGGTCGACGCCGCGAACCTCGACGACAAGCTTATCAAGCGGCAGATCGCCATCATCTCCTCGATGACGCCGAAGGAGCGCCGCAACCCGAAGATCATGCAGGCGACGCGCAAGCGCCGTGTCGCGGCAGGCTCGGGCGCCAGCGTGCAGGAGGTGAACCAGCTTCTGAAGATGCACCGGCAGATGGCCGACATGATGAAGGTGGTCGGCAAGGGCAAGGGCGGGCTCGCCAAGCTGTTCGGCTTGAACAAGATGCCCGAGCCGACGCCCGAGATGATCGAGGCCGCGAAGAAGGGGCAGCTGCCGGCGGGGATGAAGCTGCCGGGCGTGCTCGGCGGCGGCGGGTTCCCTGGGCTGCCGGGCTTGCCGGGCCAGCCGCGCTTCGGCGGCGGTTTGCCGGGCCTGCCGGGGAAGAAGAAGTAAAACGATGCAGCAGGTGAAGCCATGACCGAAGTTCTAAGAGTTTCGCGTGAGCGCGACGCCGACTTTCACACGGCGGAATACCGCCTCCTCTACTCGGAGATCGGCGAAAACTTCCGGCTTGCGTTCCAGGTCGCGGTCTACGCGTTGATCGCCAACGGCTTCATCATCGCCTGGATCGCGCAGACGGCGAAGGACGAGTTCTCGCCCACCGTGCTTCAGATCGCTTCGGTGATCCCGATCCTCCTCACCATCTTCGCCTTCACGCTCTATCGCTTCCTGCTTTGGCGCTCGGCCATCATCTACGAATACCTCTTCAGCATCGAAAACAGCGTCGCCGCCGACGGCCTCGGCTGGGAAAATTTCTATCGCAAGCTTTGCGCTAAGGGCCGCACGCGGTCGGGCTCCCGCGGCATCTTCTACGCGCTGTTCATCATCCAACTGCTGCTCGGCGGAACCTTCGCTTTCGTCGTCATCAGAAAATTTAGTTGAGGACAAATATGCACAACGTCGTCCCCGCGCAGGCGGGGACCCAGTAATCGGGACGAAAGACATGATCTCGAAGCTTGTAACCAAGGCTGGCGATTACTGGATTCCCGCTTTCGCGGGAATGACAATGGGGGCTGCGGGGTGCAGTACTACGTCTATCTCTTGGCCAGCAAGCTCGGAGGCACTCTCTATATTGGCGTTACCAATGACCTTGTTCGGCGGGTCTACGAGCATAAGGAAGGAAGCGTCGAAGGCTTCACAAAGAAATACGGTCTCTCCCGGCTGGTGTATTTCGAAGCTCATTCAGACGTAGAGCAAGCCATTCTTCGGGAAAAGCAGATCAAGAAGTGGAACAGAGCATGGAAGGTTAGGCTGATCGAGGAGAAAAATCCGAACTGGGACGACCTCTACCACTCGATTTGCCGCTAAGCAGGATGTCGTCCCCGTGCAGGCGGGGACCCAGTAATCGGGAGATGTTGGCCTCGGGGGCAAAGACAAGCGCTGGCGTTTACTGGATTCCCGCCTCCGCGGGAATGACGACGGAAGTCGCGGGAATGACGCCACAACTGGAAATTGGAACCTCGTAAAGAACAAACAAACAAACGGAGACTAGAATATGCCGCTGAAAATCAGGCTCTCGCGGGGCGGAGCGAAAAAGCGCCCCTACTATCGCATCGTCATCGCCGAGGCCACCGCGCCGCGCGACGGCCGCTTCATCGAGAAGGTCGGCACGTACAATCCGCTTCTGCCGAGGGATCACGCCGAGCGCGTCACCCTGGTGGAGGATCGCGTGAAGCATTGGCTCTCGGTCGGCGCGCAACCGACGGATCGCGTGCTGCGCTTCCTCGACGCGCGCGGGCTGGCCAAGCGGCCCGAACGCAACAACCCGAAAAAGGGCGAGCAGGGGACGAAGGCGAAGGAACGCGCCGAGGAGCGGGCCAAGAAGGCTGAAGGCGAGGCCGCCTAAGCACATTCGGCGGGATTGCCCAACGCATCGTCATCCCGGCCAAGCGAAGCGCGAGCCGGGATCTTAAAGAGGCAGGCGGCGGATGGCGGCTGAGCATGCGGAGGTGAGGCCGGCATGACGGAAGATAAAGTGCTGCTTGGTCGCATCACGGCGCCGCACGGCCTCAAGGGCGAGGTGAAAATCGCGGCGTTCACAGCCGCGCCGCGGGACATCGCGGCCTATGGCGCGCTGACCGACGCGGACGGCGCGCGCGAGTTCCACATAACGTCGATGCACAGCGCGAAGGGCGGCTCGGTCGTCGCGCGCCTTCGCGGCGTTTCGGATCGCGACGAAGCCGAGAAGCTGCGCGGCGTGGACCTTTATGCGCCGCGCGCCGCGCTGCCCCCGCCGGAAGAGGATGAGTTCTATTACTCCGATCTCATCGGGCTTCAGGCGGTTTCGCCCGGAGGCGAGCCAATCGGCGAGGTGATCGCGGTGCAGAATTTCGGCGCGGGCGATCTCATCGAAATTCGCTTTGTGGATGAGCGCCAGCCTGTTCTCATCCCGTTCGACGGCGCCCATGTTCCGCATGTCGATCTTGAGGCCGGACGTGTTACCATCGTGAGACCTGTCTACGAACAGGGGCAGGGCGGCGAAGGGTCATGACGATTATCGGGTTGATTTCGGACACGCATGGCCTGTTGCGGCGGGAAGTCGCGGCGGCGCTCGCCGGCGTTTCGCAAATCCTGCACGCGGGCGACGTAGGAAGGCCGGAGGTGCTCGACGAGCTTCGCGCCATCGCGCCCGTTACGGCGGTGCGAGGCAATGTCGATGGAGGGCGCTTGGCTGAAGCTCTTCCCATGGACGCCGTGGTTTCCATCGGCGGCGCCGACATCTACATGCTTCATAACCTGAGCGGGATGGACATCGATCCGAAGGCGGCGGGCATAGCCGCCGTCGTCTCGGGCCACACCCACGCGCCGCTCATCGAAATGCTTGACGGCGTGCTCTACGTCAACCCCGGAAGCGCCGGGCCGCGCCGCTTTTCGTTGCCCATCTCGGTCGGATTTTTGCGCGTTTCCCGCGATGCGCCCATCGAGGCGTGGGTGCGAACCCTCGATGCCGGGGGGTAGCGCAGCCCATGAAACCGGAATCGGCCTCATGCCCCCGGCGTCATTCCCGCGAAAGAGCGTGTGAAAAAATCGGCAAACGCCGGAATTCGCGCCGCAGCTCGCCTCTCCCGCAATCTCGCCTTGGCGAGATTGCGACTCTTAAGCGGTCCCTTATCCGCAAGCGGATATGGGATGGGAGAGGCCGGACCGCTTGCGGGCCGGGTGAGGGGGTAAGCCCTTGAAAAACATGGCGCGCAACCCCTCACCCTGTCCCTCTCCCGCGCAATCTCGCCTTGGCGAGCTTGCCACTCTGGAGTGTCCGCATTCGCTAGCGAATGCGGATCGGAGAGAGGACGCATTTGCGCCGTCCAGGCATGCCGGCGGATTTTTTCACACGCTCGAAAGCGGGAATCCGGTAGTTCCAACGTTCATCGAATACTGGGTCCCCGCCTCCGCTGGGACAACACCTGGGCGTCCAATTAAGCGCACGAAGGTCTAGCTCATGACCGCGTGGCAGGCCGCCGTTCTCACGCTGTTTCCCGAGATGTTTCCAGGGCCGCTCGGCCTCTCGCTGTCGGGGCGCGCGCTCGAAGACGGGCTGTGGAGGCTTTCCGCAACGAACATCCGCGACTTCGCGCGCGACAAACACCGCTCGGTGGACGATACGCCCGCGGGCGGCGGCGCCGGTATGGTCCTGCGCGCGGATGTGGCGGCGGCGGCCATCGACGCGGCGGCGGCGGCCCATCCCGGTCTCCCGCGCATCTACCTTTCTCCGCGCGGGATGCCGCTGACGCAAGAGCGCGTCCACGGCCTGGCCGGCGGCCCTGGCGTTCTCCTGTTTTGCGGGCGTTTCGAGGGGCTCGACCAGCGTGCGATCGACGCGCGCGGCCTCGAAGAAATTTCCATCGGCGATTATGTGCTCTCGGGGGGCGAGATCGCCGCCATGGTCCTGATCGACGCCTGCGTGCGGCTTCTTCCCGGCGTCATCGGCGCGGAAGCCTCGCTCGGCGAAGAGAGCTTCGAGGCGGGTCTTCTCGAATATCCGCATTATACGAGGCCGCGCGTATGGGAGGGACGCGAGATCCCGCAAGAGCTGCTATCGGGCGATCACGCCCGCATCGCGCGCTGGCGGCGCGAGGAGGCCGAAAGGCTGACGAGGGAGCGGAGGCCGGACCTGATCGCCAAGAAGGGGCAGGGCGGATAGGTCTTATTGAACGCGCTCGGCCGCCGGCGGGAAGCGGGTTGGATGGCCTGACCGCACCATGGAAAGCAGGCCCGAACTCGGGTCCTTGAACACCTGCGTCTGCCCGAGCCGGCCCGCGGCGCCCGGCAAGCCGCCATGGCACTTGGCCCTTGGCGCCCTTCCGTGAAAGCCCAACGCCCAAATCCGCATGACGGCGACCTCGCCGGCGTCGCCCTTCAGCATATGCGTCTCGGGCTTTTTCAGGTGGCACCATCCGGTGAAGGCCGTGTTCTGCGCGCCCACGATATCGAAATAGTCCCCAACATTGGCCTCGAACGAAGCCATGGTCGGCGTGTGCGTCCTCGGATGCCAAATGTAGATGAAAATAAGCGAGCCATCGGCCTGGATTTGCGGAAGCTGGATTTTCTCCAAATACGGAATATTGAGAGAAGAAAACCTCGAAGCGACGGCGTCAATTCTCTCGTGGAACAGGTCTTTCCCTTGCGAGAAGGCGGGATTGGCTAGTAATAGCAACGCGAATACTACGAAAAAAGGCGAAAATCTCATGCTGCTTTCCTCGGCAAGCGAACCTTGAACGCACAAAACTTTCTCCCTCAACAAACAAGGATACCTTATTTTCTGGCTTTGCCAAGTTGAATATTCGGGTGGATGAACAGCAACGGCCGCCGAAGCCGCCGGCTCCGGCGTCGCACTTTTGGCTGGGCGGGGACGCCGATTCTTAAAAAAAGGAATCATGACTTCAAATTGCAATAATTTCGATATACAACCGTTATGGTTGCGTTGTGTCGGTTGGAGGCGTTTGTGAAAGTCAAGCACGAAGAGGTCGATGAGTTCTTTCGGCGGTTATTGGCGGGCGCGGCTGGGGGCCCCGGCGTGGAGAAGCAGCATGACGTCATCGATCAATCGCGGCAGCTCATGTCTGCGTTCAACAAGATAACGGACCCCCGCTTGCGGCAGGAGTTGGTGGTGCTGATGGAGATCGTCGCCAAAATGCCGGAGCTTCTGCATCGCAGACGCGTTTGGGGCAAGGGCGGGATCGCAGGCATCCATTAACGCCGAGCGAAGCCGGCCGCGGGTGGTCTCAAGCCCCTGACAGGGCTTGCTTGACGATGGCGCTTGCCTTCGTCATGTCGAGTTGTCCCGCGTAGCGCGACTTGAGCGCGGCCATCACCTTGCCCATGTCCTTGACGCTCGCCGCGCCAAGTGAAGCGATGAGGCCCTGTACGGCGGCCCGCGTCTTGTCCTCGTTCATCTGCTTCGGCAGGAAGCCTTCGATGATCGCGATTTCCGCATTCTCCTTGTCGACAAGGTCCTGCCTCCCGCCCTGCCCATAAAGTTCGATCGACTCGCGCCTCGACTTGATCAGGCCTTGCAGCAGATTGAGAACCTCGTCCTCGCCGATCTCCCGATCGCCTCGCGCGCGGGCGACATCGATGTCCTTCTGCTTAATCGCGGCGTTGATCATGCGCAGCGTCGTGGTCTGGGCCTCGTCTCTCGCCCGCATGGCGACTTTCACGGCCTCGGAAATTTTCTGGCGGATCATGGGCGGATTCCTTTCTTTCTCCCTATTAGCGCGTCCCGGCGGCTGTCACAAATGCAGAAAAGAGCGAGGATGGGCGCCAGCGCCTTTGGCTTTGGATAACGAATCGGCGTCCACTTGGCTCGCGCGCGATGCGGCGCGAGGATCGGGGCGCCATGTCGAAGCGAATGCGAACCCGGATTGCCGGCGCTGGCTTGGCGCTGGCGCTGCCTTTTGCGGCGGCCGCCCAGGCGCCTTCATCCGCCGGCTGCGAGCCCTTGGCGCAGATTTCCGGTCCGGCTCTCTTTGCCGATAATTGCACGCAGTGTCACGGCGACGGCGGCAAAGGCGGCGGCATATTGGCTAAGGCGCTCGAACTGGCGCCGCCGGATCTCACCACGCTTACGGCAAGGACGGGCGGCGCCTTTCCTTCCGAACATGTGCTTCAAATTCTTCGCAACGGGGGCGGCCATAAGGGCGACGGCGACAAGGCGATGCCGGTCTGGGCCAAAATCTTCGCGCATGAGTGCGGCGGCGCCTACGCCCGTCAGGCCGTTCTGGAGCTGGAACGAACCCTTAAGGCGATCCAGGAAAGCGGCAGCGTCAGCGAGGCCGCAAAAAACTAGCCTAGCAATGTCAATATCACGCGGTCGAGCCAAGTATATCGAGGCCCACTACCCCGCTGACTTGCTCAGTATAAGCCTGATCACGCAACCTTGACGTGCGAAAAATCAAACCGCTTCGAAAAAAATAACTTTATATGCAATAAAACGCTGTCTGTCGACAAGGCGACGGCTGAAGCGCCCGACGGCATCGTGGCGAGGCCCAAATTTTTTCTCTGGGCGGTTTCCCCGTCGAAAGCCCGTCGCGAGGGACAAGCGCCTTTATCCGGCGCCGAGGCATACCTCGCCGGACCTGTCGCAGCGAAATTCGCGGCGCCCGCTATCGAGCCCCCTTCACTGGGAGGACATATTCACCACTTGCACGCGCCTGTTTTCCGGCGCGAGCGGATTGGCCGTATTTTTCAGGCGTTCCTTGCCATAGCCGACGGCGACGACGTTTTCGGCGGGCACGCTGAATGTCGAGACCAGGAATTGCTTCACGGCATCTGCGCGCTTTTCGGAGAGGTCCTGGTTATAAGCGTCGGCGCCTTTGGCGTCGGTGTGCCCGGCGACCAGCACGACCTGATCCTTGAGGCGCGGATCGCGAAGGGCGACGCCGAGTTTCGTCAAGTCTTCCTTGGCCTTGGCGCCGATGACGGCCGAGTTGTACTCGAAGCTGACCTCCAGATCGACGGCGGGCTTCGCTTCCGCGATTTCGGCCACCTTGGCCCGCTCCTCGACAGTGATGGAGCGCGCAACTCCCCGGGTTCTCAGTCCGTTGAGGAATTGCCGCTCCTGCGCCGCTTTCGGGTCCAGGGTAAGGCCGCGCGTGGTGACCTTATTCTTCGGCGCGAGCGCGTTGGCGATGTCGCCGGCGTTTTGCGGCTGCTGCGCGAGGACGGGGCCGGAAGCCAAACTCGCCGCAAGGAGGGCGGACGCAAGGAGGGTCAGGGGACGATGAATAGCCATATCAATACGTCCTGCAAAAAGTTGGGGGTTTGCCTGCGCTTGCATTCTAGTTTGCGCCGAGCTTGACGGTCAAGTTTGGGCAGGGAGGCCCGCGCCTCTCCCCTTACCGGACCTGAACCTTGATGGCGGCGCGGGACGCGTTGGAGGGCGCCGGCGGGGCCGCTTGCGCGCCGGGCTTGATCCTCTTTTCGGCGGTGATGGAGCGGGCGATGGCCCCCGTATAGTTGGGCACTTCCGTAAGGGTCGATGACTTGAAATCGTGAACGATGCCGTCCACGGGCACATTCTTCTCGGTGCATATGGCGATGAGCGTCTCCGTTCCGCGATCGTTCAATTTAAAATCGAAATCCGCCTGGTCGTCGGGGATTTTGACGGAGGCGTTGGCCCTGATCCGGTTGTCCTGCTGATGCTTGTTCGGGAAGATGACGGTGGCCGCCCCTTTCTGATCGACGTTCAAGAAGGTGAGATAGCAATCCTGCGAGGCGACGACCGTGAAGACCGCCTTGTCGTCCTTGCGATAGAAGGCCTTGTCGGCCGTCACCGTCACGGTGAGGGCCGCCGGAGGCTCGTATCGGGCGACGGGGATCGGCGCCTCTTCCGGCGCGACGACCTCGTCGCCGGCGATCTCCTTGGCAAGGCTCGCGAAGGCCTTTTCAAAGCGGTCGCGCGGCGCCTTTCCTTGCGACAGGAGATTGACGAGGAGCCGGTTCGGACCCTCGGCGCGCGCCGCCGCGCTCCGGCTGAATTCGTCGGCTGTCATGCCGAATTCCGCCGCGGCGACCTGCTGGGTCAGCGGACGCTCATACTGGCTCGAAAGCGCGTAAACGATGTCGCCGCCGCTATCGGCAAGCGCCGCGACGCCTGCCTTGGTCAGCGCGCCCTTGAATGCGGCGGTATCGCCCGCGATCAGCTCGTTCAGTTCGGGGGGCTCGGGATAGAGCGCCGCGACGGCCTCGCTCACGGCGCGCGGAAAAAGCTCCTTGGCGTTCAGCACGCGGCTTCGAACCTCGTCCTTCGCCTCGCGCATGCCGTTGCCGTGGCAGCCCATGCATGAAATGCCCGTGACCACCGAGGGATCGCGATTGTCCGAAACGCGATTGCCGTCATGCAGGATGTCGGGCGGCGCCTTTTCGATTGCGCGTCCCTCGCCATCGTTCAGGAAATAGCCCTGGAACCCGTTCGGCAGGGTGAAGATGGTCGCGTTCGCGTCGTGGCGGAAGCCCTTGGGCCCTTCCGGTCCGAGGGGATGCTCGAACAGGTTCTTGTCGCCGTCGTCGCTCGCGAAATCGTAAGACCGCCAGAGATAGCCGCTGGACAGGGGATGGCGCTCGATGAGGCGATTGTGCTGGGCGACGGCGGAGGTCTGGAAACCCGCCCGCTTCGCCCGGTAGCCGGCGATGTCCCCGCCGATGTCGGCGTTGAGGCGTTCGTCCAGTTCCTGGGCCGTGGCCGGAAGGCGGAGCAGCCTGTTGTAGAGCGGCGGGCGCGAGGCCGTAAACGCGAACCAATCCGCCCTCACATAAGCGAGCTTCGTGCCGGTGACGTCCTCGATCGTCCGGTTATGCACGGTGTCCGTCGGCCGCGTGGCGTAAGGGTAGGCGGCGAGGATCTTCTCCCAATCGGCCGCGCTCCATCCGAGGTCGGAGATATCGATGCGCAGAATCGTTTTCGCCGGATCGATGGGCGCAACCTTGGCGACGTTCGGCAGGCGGGTCAGGCTGTTGACGAGCTTGATCGCGCCCTGGCGGTATATTTCGAGGGTCTTCTCTCCGGCGCAGGCGTTGTAGATGTTGGTGAGCGTCAGGTAGCGCGTGGCCGACTTTTTGGATTGCGGAATGTCGGAGCTGTCGAGGTCCTTCGCGATCAGGCTCACCAGCTCCTTGTTTCCGATCACGGGGCGGCAATTGGTGCCCGCCGTTTTTCCGAGGCTGTCGATCCAGGCGATGATGGCGTCGATGTCTTCCTTGGCCGGGTCCCCGCTGGAGCCTTCAGCCCAATGCCTCTTGCCGTTGACGATCTGGTCGACGAGACCCGAGCCATGGCCGTTGCCGGGGAGGACGTATTTCACGTTCCCCGCGATCTCGTCGAACTTCAGGATGTTGCCGAAATCCTGGGCCGGGGCGCCGCGGCCCGAGAGCCGACCGTTCTGGTGGCAACGCGCGCAATGCTTGTCGAGCGCCTTGAAGGCGGCCTTGGCCAGCGGCTCTTCCGGTTCGGCTATGACGGCGCCGGCGCTTGGCGAGCCTTGCTGGGTCAAATCGGGAGGCGGCGGCGGCGGACGGCGAACCTTGCCGAGATCGCACTCCGGCAAATCGAGGTTTTCGGCCCGGACGAACTCAATATCGGTTTCCGAGTACACACGGACGATGTAATGGCAGGTTATGGTCCGTTGCCGGAAGTTGATGTTGTAATAATCCGCGTTGTCCCATTTGATGTCGCCCCTGCCCAGCTTGTAATGCATGACGACATGGTTGGCTTTGATGGCTATCGACGCCGGGGACCCCGGCACATCCCATTCGCCGATGAGATCTTGAACCGGGTCCGTCTGGTTGGTGGCCAAGGCGTCCTTGCCGGGAGCGCCGAGCGACAGGAGCACAAGCGAAAGCGCGATGATCCTTTGAAGCGGCGCCATTCGAGGTCTCCCCACCATCCGCTCGTTCCGTCGAAAACGCCAATGCGCGCCTGCCTGGCGCGCTGCAATTTGCCTTAGAACAACCGCCCTCGGAAGCCGGGGCCGCGCTTAAGTAAATCCAACAGGGCGTGCGGCGCAAGTCCAAGATGCGCGCCGGGGCGCCGGGCGATAGGGAAGCGCCAAGATGAGGCGGAAACCCGCGCCGCATTCGTCCTTGCGAGGGGCAGAGCCCCGTGGCAATCCAGAGCAACGCTTACAAACGTCCGGTTTCTTGCGCTGGATCGCCGCGGCGCCTCCGGCGCCTCGCGACGACGGCGCGGGCATCAGACCGCCCGCTGGATTTGCCGGCTCCCGCCAATCGCCGGAGAACAGCCGTCGATTAACCCTATTGGGTTCGTTTGGCAAAAAACCTGTTTTTACGGTATTATAATACCGTAAAACGGCCGGTTTGGTAAATGCGCGGTTTCATTGGCGGCCCCGGCAAGCCTTGCATGGTTAATCCTGCATCCGGCGGTTGCGGCGGCGAAACGCCAGCCACCGTCATGGCCTGGCCATGCCCTCGGGCTTTGACCAGAGGGTTGACCCGGCCATCCACGCGTGCGGCTCACCCGGGGGTGGCGGCGCAAAAACGCAAGGCGCGCTGTTCCAGCTCACGTTTTCAGGCGCCGCATAAGCTCAACTGCCGGATTTAGCTTGAAATAGCGCAGGGATGCCTGGGTCCCCGCCGGAGTTTATCCCCGCAACACGAAGGCGGGGACGGGGACGACGCTGCGGAGCGGGCGGCACAGTCGGCGGTTGGCATCGGAGGCCGGACCGGCGCTCGGCAGATCGAAAATCCGGCCAGCCGTGGCGCTAGGCTGGCCGGTGTCTAGTTTAAATCCAACTTGATCTAAATCAAGAAACTAGGCCGATCGCCGCGCGCATTCAAGTCACACCGGCGTGAGACGATGCCATGGCCGTGCACCCGCCGGGACCAATTGTGGGGCCTACGGAAAAAACGTGAGGCCAATTATTTCTTCGCTGCCGGGGCGGCGCCAGGCTTCTCTTTCAGAAACGTGGGGGACGCCGCCGCGGGCTTCGGCTTCGCCGCCTTCAATTTCTTAGGCTCGCGGTTGCTTCTCTTTTGACCTTTAGCCATGATTGCCTCATTTGTTTGGGTGGAAGATCTTATAGGTTGAAGGCGGCGGATTTAAAGTGCCGCAAAAGCGAAGGGACAACGAAATGTCGACAGGCACCGTGAAGTTTTACAATGTCGCCAAGGGCTACGGCTTTATCCAGCCCGACGACGGCGGGAAGGATGTGTTCGTTCATGCGTCCGCTCTGGAACGAGCGGGCATACGAAATCTCGTTGAAGGCCAGAAAGTTTCCTTCGACGTTGAGGCGGACCGGCGCACCGGGAAGTCATCCGCGACGAACGTGCGGGAAGAATAATCCGCGCGGTTATCCGTGACGGGAACCTTGGCTGCGACGATCTGGCAGGCCGATGCGGCAATGCCATATGTTCCAAAGCGAACAAAGTTCTTCTATTCTATGATAGTGCGCACAGGCGAGCGCGCTGAGCTAAATTGGCGGTCTATCGCGCGCTCGTCGCCCAATGTCCTCCTCACGATGTGGCAAAACGTCGTGCGCAAGTACATGGGCCGATAGGACTATCGGACCGCTTTCTTGGCGCGGCCGCATAAGCGGGCGCCAGTTCGATAAAGCGAAAGACAGCCATAATCCCTCATAGGCGATTGCGAAAGCGGATGTCCGAACGTCCGGCGCCGGCCTTGGCTAGGTATTTTCCGACTCTTTGAGGCAGCGGCCGCGATAGCTTAAGATCACGCTCCTATACTTAAGTGGGGTGATCGTGCGTAATGTCTCAAAAGAGCGTTTTGTCGCCGCCAATGTGCTGATGGCGTTCGAGGACGGCGGGGTGTCCTTTTGCATTCCCCAGGGCGCGACTCTTGCCGATATTTCCGAGAACCTGGACAGGGTTGGCAAGCGGCATGGCAAGCTCCTGTCTATCGATGTGCGCTTCAAAGCGCCCGGCGAGAGCGGGTTCGGCCGTTCCCCCGGCCATCCGTCGATATCGTCCTCGGTGTCTCAATTGTCCCGCGCGCCGGATTATCTCACGGCGCGGTTCGATCATTCAGCATGGCTTCATCGTCTTTGACGGGGTTCCGAGGGGCTGATCGCGTGCGCAGTAACGGGTCGATGCTCCCCTGAGGCGCGGGGAGCTTTCCGCCCCATCGAGAAAGCGAAGCAAATGCCGGACCAGCTGGAAACCTGCCTCTCCAAGGCGATTCTCGCAGAAATTCCTCACCTTCGGGCCTATGCGCGTTTGATGACGAATGACGTTTCAAGCGCCGATCGGGAGGTGTCGGAAACGCTAAAGCGCGCGCTCTTCGATAGGGAGGAGCTTCGCACATGCACAAGCATACGAGTCCAGCTTTTGACAATCCTCCGAAACTTTCTCATCGACAGCGAGCGCGCGCCGCCAAAGTTCGAGCGCCGGATTGCCAAGGGCGGGCGCGGGGAAAGGCCGATGAGCCTCGCATCCGCTCTTCTTCGCCTTAACTTTGAGGACCGGGAAGCTGTCGTCTTCCGCGCCGGAGTGCGACTGTCCCGCGAGGACGCGGCGAAAATCGTTGGCTGCGCGTTGCACGTCTACGATGCGAGATTGCGTTGCGGCTTCGCGCGGCTTGCAGAACTTCTTCCAGCGGAAACGCGCGCCAAATCTCCCGGCGAGGCGATTTGCGCCCGCGCATTTTCTGGGATGAATAAGGCTATCGATCTTCAAGAAATGCCAGCACAAAGCTAATATCAGCAGCCAAAAGTCTTGACCGCTCCGCGTCGTCGTCCGCCGGGATACTTGGATTCCCGCTCCCCGCCTTCGCGCATACGCGCCAAGATAAGGCGGAAACCTGCGCCGCATCGTCGCCCGCGAGGGGCAAAGCCCCGTGGCAATCCGGAGCAACGCATTGAGTCTCAAGATCCGGCTTCGGAAACGGTTTCCGGCTTAACAGAAATCGGCTTTTCGATAGCGCGAACTTTGCGGCCGACAAAGATGACGTTCGAAATTTCCATGGCTGCCCCGCCGCTCCCCGCTACCGCCGCGCGAAGATCGCTGGCGCCAAAACCAAGGGTCGACCGGAAAAAATCCGAGATCAGTTTTTGAAAGCGCAGCCCGTTGGCGTCGAAGCTCTCCGCGCCGCCGCCGACAAAGTGCTCTCCGGTCATCCGCGCTGGCCGGATGCGCCGAAGAAGGCGATACGAAAGGGGGAAGCGCGAAGAGCAGACGATCTTGGGGGAGCACGCCGAACGCTCGCCCCTTTGACTTGGATGCTTACTTCACAACCTTTGGAAGTCCCTTTGCAGCCGACGCCGTCAGGTTAAGCACAACCCGGTCGCTCCGCAGGGAAAACAGAGGCGCCGGAAGCACAACTTGATGCTCTCCGAGGCCCAGGAAACCGCCGATGTCGGCGCGCAATTCTGTGATCTTGTTGTCTTCAGTTCGCTGGATTGCCGCGACTTCGCCGAGCTTTTTCCCATCGCTGCTATACACGGGCTTGCCAACCCAGGCCTGCGCCTCTTGCGCGGTAAGCGAGGCATTATTGCCGTCTTCCGCCATGGCGGGGGAGTTGACCCCCTCGACAACTGCCGGAAGCGCGATCGCCGCGGCAAAAGCAGCCGCAAATGTCAGCGTACGCATCATGCTATGCACTCCTGATGTGAGAGATGAGAGTCATCTCTGCACAGAACAACTTGAGCGTATAGACTCGGAAAGTACTCCCATTTTAAAGTCTCTATTGTCATAAAGCCAAGGCTATACAATATGAAGGAGGTTTCGTGAGGAGAAACAGTCGCCTAAGTTTGAGTAAATTCCGAATCTTTTTAACCGGCGTCATAATAGTCATCTTCACCGCATTCCGGTGAAGCGCATTCAACGCGCGATTTTGAACTATACGGAGAGCGGCCCGAAGTTGACGATGCCCTGGCGACTGTTGCTCAACTGGCCGACGCGGCTCCGATGGACAGCCGGTTTTTGATGGCTTGAAGATGCGATCCTGGTCTCAAGGGATCGATCGGCCCACGGATCTCGCGCTCAAACGCATCGTGAAAGCGCATGCCTGAAAGCCGCTCGCAGCATGTTTCATCCTCGCGGCTTCTTCGCTGGGCTTAGGGCGAAGGCTTTTCCTTCACGCTCTCCTCCGAGCTTAGATGCAACTGGATATGCATGGTCAAGTACAATATAACGGCTGTCGCAAGCGCTATCCGGAAATCCGCCAATTCTGGAAAACAAGGTTTTATGAAAGCTGCGAATATAAGAATAGAAAAGCAAATTAATTCAGAAGGCAGTGTCTTAATGTTCTTCAATGGCGTGGTTCCTTTATTCATGTAGCTGAAACGAAAAAGCGCCTTTGCTCTCTTACTAATCGAAATTATAATTTATTAAATGGCATAAACCAGGCAAGGCTCTGGCCAGCGCCCATGTGTAAAACGCATGGCCGATTTATGCGCGAGTTGTTAGCGGGCAAGCAGCCTCCTGCGCGCAATCCGCGGGTGCATCGGACCAAAATACATTCGCCGAGAATATCCAGGCAACTCTCCCGTTGTCATGAGCAATCCATTGTTAGTGCGGCCCTTGTATAGCTCGCCAAGCGCCAGTACATAGTGGCAATTCAATCCAACACGCGATGAACTTCCAACCGCAGGCCAGCGAAATTATCGCTCGCAGAACAGGAAAGTTACTATGGCCAGTAACGGTGCAACATATCAGGCAGTAACGCTGCAGGACGGAACGTCCGCCGTAATGCGCGCCGATCCCGCCAAGCCTCAGATCTTCGAGGTCGTCGCGACGTTCTACGAAACTGAACGCGCTCAGGATTACGCGGCTCGCGAAAATGCAGCCCTTGCAACGCCGCGGCATTTCCAGCTGGCGGTAAAGGCGCGGCCAGAGCGTGGCCCGGCGATCCTTCGCAATGCCGCCCCCAAAAAGCGCGCCGCCGAGAAAACCAAAGCCGAGCCGGAAACCCCGCCGGACCTCACGGAGCGGCAGAGCGCCGTTCTGAAAGCGCTTCGCTTGAAGATGGACGACGCACAGCTTGTCGAGGCAAAAGCCGCCGTCCTCGCCGGCGCCGCGAATATCCCGCTCGGCTCGCTCCACTCAGTGCTCCAGTCGCTTGAGAAACGGCGGCTCATCCGCAACGAGCGTTCGGGCAGCGCGAAGGCTCCGGCCGTCTATCAGGTTCTGTAGCGTGCGCCGGCTGTGCCCGCGCCATCCCCGGCTTTTGTTTAACAAGCGCCAGCGATCCGCTCTCAGCGTTGGGCGCATCGCGCCAGCCTTGTTCGATCCGCGGTTCGGATCGTCCCGAGTGTTTGGCGACGCCACCGGCGCTAACGCGTCCTCCCGGCTCAATCGCGTTCCCGAAGCAAAAGACCCCGCCTGTCGAAGCGGGGCCGGATTGGGCGAGAGAGTGAGGGAACTTGGGCGTCTTCATCCTCCTCATTCTGCCTGTTTCGCGCAAGTCACGTTTGGTTACGGCATGTTTCAAAAGGCCCAAGGCAGGCTTTGGGCTTTTTGCCGCTCTCGGATCGAGGCGGCTCGCGAATCCCAACTTCAGAATGTGGGCGTTCCACTAAACATCATCTTACGGGGTCGAACCGTCCCCAAAAGTTCACGTGCGTCAGTGGCGCGGCGAAGCGCCGAGGAGATCTTGAATGGACGAAGTAATAATAGACGGCGCGGCTATCGGGCGCCTGGCGAAAGCTTTGGTTTTCATTTGCGGCGCCGCTCATCCCGCAACGGTTGCCCTTCAGGCGGCTGCCGATGGCGGCTCCGCGCGGGACATCAAAAATGCCCGCGCGCAATTTCTGAAATTGAAGCCAGGGGAGCGCAAGGCCGCTCTGACCATGCTCGCCGATTGACATTATGGCTGTTCGTGGGTGGCGCGCCGAACGTTCGCGGCTTGCGCGTCCGGCTGGGCGCTCTGTTGCGGCCGCCGGATTGCGACGGCGTAGATCAAGGCCAGCAGGCCCACCTGCGCCACAAGGCGTCCGTAGAGCAGGCTCTGGGAAAAAGCGGGGAATAGCTCCGGATTGAGCGCCATATGAATATTGGCCGGCGTCACGAGAATGGTCAGGACGAAGAGCCCGATGCCCGCCGCGCGGCGGCGCGCCGGGAGAAGCAATCCAATCGCCCCCGCGATTTCGAAGGCCCCGCTGACGTAAACCGCGGCATAAGGCCATGGCAGATAAGGCGGCACGATCGCGACAAAGAAGCGGGTCAGCAGGAAATGGCTCACCCCGCTTGTCAGAAACAGCGCGGAGACAAACCATAGGCCGATTTGCTTGACACGTTTCATGGTTCGCCTCGTCGCCGACGGCAGCGCGCGCCGTGCGCCACTGTACGCCGCGGCGGCCGGTCGATAAAGCCGGCGATGGCGTCGAGCATAGGGAGCGAGCGCGGCTGCGAGGCAACGCCCTTGCTCACCGTTGACCCTTGCGGAAATGCGTGCGCCGGCTGGCGGCTAAACGTGACAGGACGGGGACATGAAACACTTCGTTGGCTCTTGGCAGCTCTGGGCTTTGCTTTCGGCCACTTTCGCGGCCCTTACGGCCATCTTTGCGAAGATCGGGGTCGAGAACGTGAACTCCGACTTCGCCACTTTCATTCGCACGGCCGTCATCATCTGCGCGCTCGCGGCGTTCCTCGCCGCAACCGGCCAATGGCAGCCCCTCGGCTCGGTTTCCGGCCGAAGCTTCTTGTTTTTGATCCTTTCCGGCCTTGCGACGGGCGCCTCCTGGGTCTGCTATTTCCGCGCCCTGAAGATCGGGAAGGCCGCGCAAGTGGCGCCGATCGACAAATTGAGTGTTGTGCTGGTGGCCGTGTTCGGCGCGATCGTTCTGGGCGAACAGCTCACGCTTCCCAACTGGCTCGGCGTGGCGCTCATCGCGCTTGGCGCGATCCTTGTCGCCTACAAGCCGTGAGGTCGACGCCTCGTGGCGAGGAAGCATCTATAACCGAAATAGGAGCAGCGAGTGCCCTCTCAAAGCTGGATTGAAGCCAACCGCGCAAAATGGAACTATCGCGGACAAAAGCGTCCGCCGTTTGCGCGCGCGCCGCGGCCGGGACAGGAGTTGGTCTGGGATTATCCCCGGCCGCCGCGCCTCGCCCTCGATTCCCGGGAGGCGATCGTTCGCGTGGGATCCGTCGAAATTGCACGGTCGTCGCGGACCATCCGGGTCCTGGAAACCGCCAGCCCGCCAAGCTTTTACATTCCGCCGGACGATGTGACGATGGACGCCATCGAACGGGCGGCGGGCGGCTCGCTGTGCGAGTGGAAAGGGCAGGCCGCCTATTGGACCGTCGCGGCGGCTGGCCAGAGGCTTGAGCGCGTGGGATGGAGTTATCCCGAGCCCTTCCCAGGCTTTGAAGCGATCCGCGATTACTTTTCGTTTTACCCCGCAGAGCTCGAATGCTTTGTGGATGGCATACGCGTTCTCCCCCAGCCGGGCCGGTTTTATGGCGGCTGGGTGACGCCCGAGCTTGTGGGGCCGTTCAAAGGAGAGCCAGGATCGGAACCGTGGTAGCGTCCGGAATACAGTTCCGGTGCGTTCTCAGCCTAATCCTTTGAAAGGAGTTGGTGCCGCTTGGGTGACTCGAACACCCGACCCCATCATTACGAATTTAGTTATTTCTCCGTTCCATATGGGTTTTTTGTGGTTTTGTTGTCTTTTTGTTCGCGTCATTCGTCATCAACAGACCTATTCGTTCGTCCATCGAACAAAAAAGCATCTCATAAACCGAGCACATAATGAAGTTGATCTGAGCGGCGTTTCTGGGCGCCAGTTTCGGCGAGCTAGAGATGTCATCTGAGCCTTGGCCGCTCCCGGATACGGCTCTGACTTCTGGCATGGACATTGCAATTCTGGGCAAGAAAGGGCGCGGCAAGAGCTACGCCGCCAAGGGGCTCATCGAGCGCATGCTCGATCTCGGGGAGCGCGTGTTGGTTCTCGATCCTCTTGGGCATTGGTGGGGGCTGAAGGCCTCCGCCAACGGCGAGCAGGCGGGGTATCCCGTGCCTGTGTTCGGAGGCCAGCACGCCGATGTGGAAATTGGCGAGGCCAGCGGGCGAGCTCTGGCGCGCGTGCTTGTCGCGGAGCGCATCTCGGCGATTGTTGACCTGGGCTCAATGCGGAAGGCCGAGCAGCAACGTCTCGTCGGCGACCTCCTTGACGAACTGTTCGCCTGCAATCGCGCGCCTCTCACCATCGTTCTTGAGGAGGCAGACGCATTTGCGCCCCAGTCTCCTATGGGAGACGCCATCCGGGTTCTCGGCGAGGTGGATCGCATCGCCCGCCGCGGCCGGGCGTTTGGCTTCCGGCTCCTGACGATCACCCAGCGCCCAGCCAAGCTCAACAAAGACGTGCTGACGCAACTCTCGGTTCTCATAGCGCTGGGCGTGACGAGTCCGCAGGATCGCGACGCGATCAAGGCTTGGGTGGAGGGAAACGGCGATCGTGACAAGGCGCGCGCCGTGTACGAAAGCTTGGCGTCCCTTCCCCGCGGCGAAGGCTGGGTCTGGGCGCCCGACTTCGACATCTTGAAGCGGGTGCGCATTCCGAAAATCAAGACGCTCGACACGTCCTCGACGCCGGCGAGCGGAGAACAGCGCATCGAACCGAAGAAACTCGCCCAAGCAGACATCGGGCGGCTGCGCGAGATGCTCGCGAGCGAGGCGCCGTCCGGCGCGCGCGCCAGCGCCCCCGCGATTGAGGCGCAGCCCTTCGATCTGGAAGCCGAGGTCAATCGTCGAGTAGGGAAGAAGGTCGAGGCGGAGAAGGCGGCCTGGATCGAGGATGGAAAGCGGCTCGGTTTTAACGCCGCGAAGGCGCAAATGCGGGCTGCCCTCGATGGCTTGGCGTGGCGCGAGAAACGGCCAGAGGTCAGCCTCGTTCCCGAAAAGGCGAGCTCGGCCGCCGGCGCCCGCCGAGCGCCATTGGAGGATGAGAAACTGTCGGTGTCGGCCGCCGCCTTTGTGCGTGCGGCGATGAGCGTCTATCCGGTGCTTCTCACCTGGGGCCAGCTTGGCGTGCTGTGCGGCCGGAAAACCCGAGGCGGGTCGTTCAACACCGCGCGCAAGCAGGTCCTCGAGGGGTTCTCTGTCGAGCAGGGAAGCCTGCTCAGGCTTAATCAAGCCGCCTTCGATTATTTCGGCGAAGAGATGCCGGCGACGCCGCGAAGCGAGGCGGAGCTCCTCGAGCGGATAATCCAGGCGCTGCCGACGCCTGCGAATGAAATGCTGGCGGCGATCGTCAAGGACGGGCCGATCGACACCGCGTCGCTGGCGCTGCGGCTCGGCCGCGCGCCGCGAGGCGGGTCTTGGAACACCGGCATAGCGATCCTGCGCGCGAACGATCTCATTCGCGAGACGCCCCAGGGATGGGTGCCCGTGGCGTACACGGTGCGGGCCGCGTAGTTTGTTCAAGGGGGCGATCGTGAGGGAAATCGTCATCGACACTGAGACCACGGGGCTCGATGTTCGCGATGGTCACAGAATTGTTGAGGTCGGGTGTGTGGAGCTTCTGGACGGAAAGGCGACCGTCGCGACCTGGCACTCGTACTTCAACCCTGGCCGGCCGGTGCCGGCAGAGGCTGTCGCCGTTCATGGCCTGACCGATGAGAAGCTTCGCTCGGCGCCAACGTTTGCGAATCGCGCCGACGAGTTCGTTGCGGTTGTCGGCGGCTCAGTGCTTGTGGCCCATAACGCCGTGTTCGATCTCGGCTTCCTGAACGCCGAATTGGCTTTGTGCGGCTTCGATCCCTTTTCTTGTTTTGTCGACACCTTAGAGCTGGTGCGCCGCAAGCTTCCCCGCGTGCGGCAGACGCTGGACGGTCTTTGCGATCACTTCGGAGTGTCCCGGCGCGCTCGCGACAAGCACAGCGCGCTGCTCGACGCTCAGCTTCTTGCCGAGGTCTACGCCCATCTCACGGACACCAAGGCGTCCCAGCTCGTGTTCGATCTCACGTCGGCCGCCTCGGCCGCCGTCGTGACTGCCCTGCGCCGGCCGGCGCCGCTTCTGCCGCGCGTTTCCGAGGCTGAACTCGCCGCGCATGCCGCGTTTGTCGCAGAACTGGGGCCAGCCGCCTTGTGGGATCGCATCGAGGGCGAGAGATTGTTATTCGCGGCGGAGCAGCTGGAAGGCGGCGGCACGCCGCCAAGCAAGCCGAACGCCTCGCTTGGAGAAGCGAGGCGCCCGGCGGGTCCGGTTAGTGGCGCTTAACGGGGCGCTGCCAGACCAGGCTGTACGTGTCGCCTTCGTCATCGGCGAAGAGCGAAGCGTAGATCGGAGCCGGCAGGGCCGGATCGTCGAACTTCAGCGAGAGGTAGTCTCTCCCTGCATCCGAGGTCTTTTCCCAGACCGCGCCGAGCTCGCTTCCGCCAGAAAAGATGCGGTATTGAGGGGCGCCGTCTCCGCCGGCATCGGACAGCACGAGCTCCACTTCGGTGTTGAGGGTCAAAGTGCGCACGCGCCCTTTGTAGCCGTGTTCCGTCTTGGAGAAGGTCCCGATCTTAGCCATGTGAAGTCTCCTGTTTCTAATCGGGCTTTGATGATCGCAGCCTCGATGGCGATTTTTCTGGACGGGATGATCGCCCTGCAGGCCGCCGGCACGGCGAGGCCCGCAGCGAAGCGGAGGATGACAAGGGACCTGTTTTTTGCGTCGCGATGCAAAGGGCTCCGCAGGGGCCCGGCGGAAAAAACTGGGACAGGTCATTGCGGAAAGCGATCAAGGCGCAGCCGGTCTTGGCCCAGATTCGCTCGATCGAGGTCGCGCGTCATCGCCCCGATGCAGGAGACAATGGCTATTCGGACGCCTCTCCGAAGCACGAAACAGCACAAAGCTTCGCGTGCTTGACCAGCAATACTGAAGTGGGGATCGTGGATATGAGGCGGGGATAGCGCCCCACCGGCAGCTAAGGAAGCGAGCTCGTTTTAGGCGCGGGCTTCGGATGCAGGGAGAGACTACCTCCTGCCCCTCGCTCGACGATCCCTTCTAGCCGCCGGTCTCGCCGATTGCGCCGTTGAAGGCGCCTTGCCGCCTGGTAGCCCCCGCGGAGCCGCTCGCGATCCGCAGCCGCGCTTCTCTAAGCGAGGCGTTCGGCTTGCTCGCCGCCTTCAGGTGGCGTTGGTCTCAGATGGGTCGAAGAACGAACACGCTACGCGCGAGTTTGCTGCTGCGCTCGCGGTGGCCTGAACTGGTGTGGTAACCATCTGAAGCTAAACCGGTAACGCCGGCAGGCGTCCTGTCCTGAGGATCGAGAGGTTCGACACTTCCACCCTCAAGACAAGGACCTCTCCGATGAACCAGAAGCCCATCAGCGATCTGCGCCGCCGCATGCTGGAGGACATGGCCGTCCGCCGCCTCGGCGAGAAGACACAACACGATTACATCAAGCACGTCGAGACCTTCGCCATCTTTCTCGGCCGCTCGCCGGACACGGCGACGGCGGAGGACCTGCGCCGGTTCCAGGTGCATGAGATCGAGCAGGGCTCGAAGCCGCCGAAGATGAACACTCAGGTCTCGGCTCTGCGCTTCTTTCTCAAGATCACGCTCGGCCGCCTCGATCTCGCCCACCAACTCGCCCGCGTCGACTATCCGAGGAAGCTGCCGCGCGTGCTCTCGCCGGCGGATGTGGCCCGCCTGCTGGAGGCTGCGCCTGGACCGGGCCTCAAGTACAAGGCCGCGTTGAGTGTGGCCTACGGCGCCGGACTGCGCTGCGCCGAGGTTGTCGCTCTGCGCGTGAGCGATATCGACAGCAAACGGATGCTGATCCGCGTCGAGCTGGGCAAGGGACGCAAGGACCGGCACGGGATGCTTTCCGAGCAGTTGCTCGCGATCCTGCGCGCCTGGTGGTTGCAGTGCCCCTCGAAGGGCTGGCTGTTCCCGAGCCGGGATCCCCTGCTGCCGATCACGGACCGCCAGCTTAACCGCGCCTGCCACGCCGCCGCCGATGCCGCCAGTCTCGGGAGCTGGATCTCGCCGCACACGCTCAGGCATTCCTTCGGCACTCATCTCATGGAGGCCGGCGTCGACATAAGAATCATCCAAGTGCTTCTTGGACATTCCAAATTGGACACGACCGCCCGCTACACGCACGTGGCTACGAATATCCTGCGCACCGTCGAGAGCCCGCTCGACCGCCTTACGCTGCCGGCCGCCAAGAGAGAGCCGGAGCCGGTCAAGTAGTCCGGTCCGGCCTTGCCCCGTCCATCTCTGGAGGTCGCGGATATTTTCCACGGCCACGGGGCTGCATGGCGCCAAGCCAATCGCGGCCATGTCAGCCTCGGCCAGCTCAAAGTGATGAGCGCCATCGAGCGCTGCCGCACCGCGGCGCTCGGCGGCCATGTTGCGCGCTGCGAGAACCCCGCCTGCGGCCACAGGCATGTGGCTTATAATAGTTGCCGCAATAGGCACTGCCCTAAGTGTCAGGGCGCGGCGGCGCGAAAATGGCTTGCCGAACGTGAGGCGGAGCTGCTGCCGGCGCCGTATTTCCACCAGGTCTTCACTTTGCCCGAGGCCATCGCGGATATCGCCTATCAGAACAAAGCGGTGATCTACGATCTTCTGTTCAAGGCTTCCGCCGAAACGATGCTGATCATCGGGGCCGATCCCGAACATCTTGGCGCCAGGATCGGCTTCATCTCCGTGCTTCATACCTGGGGTTCGGCGATGACGCACCATCCGCACGTCCACATGATCGCGCCGGGCGGCGGCCTTTCCGCCGACGGCCTGCGCTGGATCCCCTGCCGCCGCGGCTTCTTCCTGCCCGTGCGGGCTCTTTCCAAGCTGTTCCGCCGGCTCATGCTGGAAAAGCTCGCCGCAGCCCACAAGGCCGGCAAGCTTAAGTTCTTCGGCGAGCACGCGCATCTCGCCGCGGCGGACGCTTTCACCGCCTTCCTGGCGCCGCTCAAAAAGACCAAGTGGTTCGTCTATTCCAAGCGTCCATTTTCCGGACCAAAGGCGGTCCTTTGTTACCTGTCCCGCTACACCCACCGCGTGGCCATCTCCAACCGGCGGCTTGTCGCCGCCGATGAGAAGAGCGTGACCTTCACCTTCAAGGATTACCGGATCGAGGGACCTGGCCGCTATAAGAAGATGACGCTGGACGCGGGCGAGTTCATCCGCCGTTTCCTGATCCATGTGCTGCCGAAAGGCTTTCACCGCATCAGGCATTATGGCCTCCTGGCCAGCAATGTCCGCGCCGGCAATCTCGTAGCGATGCGGGCGTTGATCGCGCTGTCCTCGCTGCTGCCCCAGGTGAACGCCACGCCAAAACCCGATACTGCCGGCGAGCCAGCGGAGCGCTGCCCAAAATGCGGCAGCCGCATGTTCGTCATCGAGCGTTTCGAAGGGGCCTGCCGTCCGCGCAAAATGCCATCCCCGCCAGCGGGGTTCGATACGTCATGATCGGCGCCAAGACGGCTTGCAGCGTATCGATGCCCGGCTTGAGCCGCCGTTCAAAGGCTGGCAACGGCGGCGCTTGCTTGAAGGGCAAAATCGAGCTCATTTTCGAGGCCTGCCGCCATAGCTTCGCCCCCGGTCCGGCGCCGCCATTCCCGCAAGCGCGCTTTGCTTGGCTGTGCGCGCGGCTTTTGCCGCCCCAGAGCCACTGCGCGCTTGGCGTCTAAACTGCTGAAATCCCCATAAGCTGAGAGGGCGTCCGTGCCCTGCTCCCCGCGTGTTCCTTCCCCGGACGTTTTCGAACACCGGCCCGCGGCGCACGCTGAGCGGTTCGGCATGGGCCGGTATCCGAAAACGTTCACACGAGCGGACTCGAGGCGTAGGTAGAGGTATCGACCGCTTAGCGTTCGACTGCGGTTGTGCAAAAGACGTGAGGCATTTGCGTGATGAACTTCGTAAGCGAAGCTCCATTTCGACACATTTTCCGAGAACGCTCCCAGGGAGTTGGTTGCGGTTCTGACGCTTTGCCGTTTGTCGTACATTCGAAGGTCCATAAATAGGTGACTACATGTTCCTGCTGAAAAAAGCTGTATCTCCTTTGCTTGGCTTGTTCGCGCTTCTGCCCATCTTCCCCGCTAGGATTTTGGCCCGCCGTCTTCTATGGGCAGACCTCTTAGCCTACGGAGTCAATCCCGCTTCACTTCCGCAAAGATGCGTTGAGGAGCTCGTTGATAACATCATCACGATGGCAAAGTTCGAGGCGACGATGAAGCGGGGCGGCTTTCGATATCGCCTTGTTTTTTGGGCCGAGGGGACCGCCATCCAAGTTTCCCAATACACTTACGGCGACGATGAAGAGCATACGGTCGAGGGTGTAAAGCGTGAGTTGAAACGCGGAATGAACCTTGTGGTCTGGGGAATATTATCGAAGAACGATTCCGATGCCTTTGGCCTTTCTAATCTTGAAACCATACAGGCTTCTAACAGAAAGCTGCGGGACTCCAGTGCATTTAATAATAACTTACCAGTCACCAGTCGTCGTAGTCAGGCAGACGGAGCCACAATAACCCCAGCCAACACCGATTTTGTGAACGAGCTTGCAGACAAGACGGGTATGTCAGCAGCATCGTTGGACAAACTGATCGCTGTTACCAAGAAGGCCTTCCCAAAAGTTTCGAATGAAGAGATTGAGCGCATGGCGCTTGAGGCTTGGCGAGAAAAGCAGCAGAATCTGAAGCTGGCCCAAAAGGGAGCGGATAATCAGGTAGAAATTATTTTCGCAAAAGTAAAAATCTTTCTAAACGATGACGATGTCCAAAATCAGCGTTTGTCTCCTGAAATAAAGGATAAAGTGCTGAATGGAGTTTCATGCGATCAGTTTCAAAATGGACGCGGCGAATTTGGAAAAAACCCCAACAATCCAATTCCTGTGAATGGGCCGGTCGGCGAAATAATTTACTTGTCTCGACTTCGGACTGGAACTGGCATCCCCCTAATGTTCCAAAGAATTGGGTCTCTTGAAGCTGAAGTCGGGATCGTAGACAGGTATCAAGTGCTGTCAATAGATGGAAAAGTTAACACGCTTCTTTACTTGAGCTTAGTGCATCCAAGAAAAAGCACCAGAGCGCCAGAAAACTACATTTTAGACAAAGGTTTACATCCTAAGAATCCGATATTTGGTGTAAACTTCAGTGTCGATAATTTTCCTTTGCGTCTTGATGAGCATATTCGTCATTGGCAAAAATCGGTTTTGAATGTTCCTTTGCCCGTAGACTTGGTTAGGGGGTATCTTTCTCTACCCAGTGTTACTCCCAGCCCTCTGCCACCCATTGATGTTGAGCTTAGGAAGAGGAGCGAAAGAAATCACTATGGGCTATGCACCAGGTGTTTCAAGATGAAGGAAGTATTCCCTGAGACATGCCCTTATTGCGGAAAAAGATTGCAAACAGAAAATGATATGATTATTTCGATCTTTCTTTCTAGCAATTACCATGATCGTGAATCCCTTGAGGACTTGTCGAATTCACTAACGTCAGGGAAAGCGCTATCTCTGAAGCCAGAGGACATTGAAGCGATACGCCCGACCGCTCGTGTTTTGCTTCAAACAATTAACGGGCTGTGAGAGTATCCTAAGAGTGGTTTCAGGCACTTCGGCAGCACCTTCACTAAGAGACGAATCCCAAACACCTCCTCAATTCCGCTTACGGCCGAGGCTGTGTGAGAAGTCCGGTTCGGTCTGATTTGCTAGGCCACGGCGTAGGGACGTTGCTGCACCGGCGCGGATTTCGCGATGCAGGCCAGAATCGAGCGGGAACGGTTCCGACTGCGTTCTGGGCCGTTTGAGCGCGCCGCGCACGTCAAAACGAATAAAAAATGGCAAAATATGCGCCAAGCCTGCATCACCCGCAGCAATCCAGGCACGCCGAGGATCTTTATCACGCGTTTCATGTTGTAGGCGAGCACATGGAGCGACATTTCCGTTTTCACATTGTGCAGCGTCTTCATCAGGAAGTGCGCCGAGCCCATCCAGAACTTCAGGGTTCCGAAGGGGTGCTCCACCGTGCTGCGCCGCACCGTCATTATATCAGGATTACGGTCCAGCCAGGCCCTGGGCCGCTTCCAGAACGGCCTCGTGCTCCCAGCGTTTAACGCGGCGTTCCGCAGCCGTCGTGCATTGTTCTTTCAGCGGGCAGGCTGAGCAGGCCGTTGTCGAGTGACAGCGCATGACTTTGCCGTCTTCCTCGCTTGTAAAACGGTAAATCAAGCGCTCGCCGTTGGGGCAAACATAGACATCTTCATCGGCGTTGTAGACGAAATCCTGCTTGCCAAAACGCCCTTCGGCCTTCGCGTTCGAGGTTGAAATACTTGGGACATAGGCCGTCACGCCAGCCTGATCGCACGCCAGAAGTTCCTTGCTGTCGTAGTAGCCGCGATCGGCGAGGGCGTCGACGGCTTCGGCGCCAAGGGCTTCCTTGGCCTGCTGGGCCATGCCCGAGAGCTGATGGCGGTCATGGACGGCGTTGGTGACTTCATGGGCGACGATGAGATGGCGCTCCGTTTCCACCGCGCACTGCACGTTATAGCCAACAGTCCCCGTCGCCTTGCCCGTCCCCTGCATGGAGCGGGCGTCGGGATCTGTCAGCGAAATCTGCGTGTCTTCTGATTTTTCGAGTTGCTCCCCGATCGCTTTCATGCGCTCGATTTCTTGTTTCAGCTTGGCGATCTTGCCGTTCAGCCGGGCGATCTTGATTTCAGGCGTGGAGGGCTGGCGGTCAGCGGTTTCAAGCTCGGACAAATACCGCGCGATGCTCGCCTCGATCTGCTCCAGCCGCTTGGCCACCTTGGTTTGCGTGAAATTCCGGTCCCTGGAGTTCACCGCTTTGAATTTACTGCCGTCGATGGCGACCATTGTGGCCGCGAGCAGGCCCGCGCGCCCGCACACTACGATGAATTCGCGACAGACTTTGCGGATGGCCGGGCCGTTGTCCTTGCGGAAATCGGCGATGGTCTTGAAGTCCGGCGTCAGGCAGCCCGTCAGCCACATGACTTCGACGTTGCGCTGGCATTCCCGCTCAAGCCGGCGGCTGGACTGAACGCGGTTGAGGTATCCATAGATGTAGAGCTTCAGCATCACCGCGGGATCGTAAGCGGGCCTTCCCGTGAGCTTCGGTTGAACGCGCCAGAAGCCAAGCTCGCCAAGATCGAGCTGATCGACGAAAAAATCGATCACCCGCACCGGATTATCCTCGGCGACATAGTCTTCCAGCTGAGCCGGAAACATCGTTCCCTGAGTGCGATCCGCCCCGATTATAAAGCCGGTCATGCCATCTCCCTGCTCTTGGAAGAGAAGATTCTGAGGCAGAATCAGTTTTCAGAAAAGCTCGACTTCTCACACAG
>CAWEFZ010000005.1:0-820563 GCA_963808505.1 uncultured Alphaproteobacteria bacterium | reverse complement strand
TTTGTTCCATCTGCCGAAGGACAAGGCGCGAAAGCGCATCGCCGAGCTCCTGGATCGCTTCGAACTCAAGGCGTACGTCAACGATCAGGCGGCGGATTTGCCCATGGGCATCCGTCAGCGCCTGTCGCTCGCGGTGGCCGTTGTGCATCGTCCCGACATGCTCATACTGGACGAGCCGACCTCCGGCGTCGATCCCATCGCACGGGACCGGTTCTGGGAATTGCTGATCGAGCTTTCGCGCGAACAAGGCGTAACGATTTTCGTTTCCACCCATTTCATGAACGAGGCAGCGCGGTGCGACCGCATCGCCCTCATGGATGCCGGACGGGTGCTGATAACGGGAACGCCCGCAGAGATCGTCGCCTCGCGAGGGGCGGATACTCTTGAGAACGCATTCATCGCCTATCTGCAGGAGGCCGAAGCGGCAAGAACGCTTGCGTCCGGAAAAAGTAAGAACGCATTCGCCGCTCCAACGAAGGCGCCGGCAATGCGAAGAGCGCCGGCGCCGACGGGCTTGTTCAGCTTCAGGCGGCTCTTCGCCTACAGCATCCGCGAGACGCTTGAGCTGCGTCGGGACCCGATCCGGTTGGGGTTCGCCCTCCTGGGCACGGCATTTCTTATGCTGATTTTCGGGTTCGGAATCACGACCGACGTGAACAATCTCTCGTTTCGGGTGCTCGACCGCGACAACAGCCCGGAAAGCCGCGCCTACCTCGACGAGATCCGCCATTCGGCCTACTTCACTGAAAAAGCGCCCTTGGCGGATGAGGACGATCTGCAGCGCGCTCTCAAAACCGGCTCGGTCAATGCGACCATCGAGATCCCGCCCGGTTTTGGCCGCGACCTCAAAGCCGGGCGCGGGACGGAGGTTGGCGTTTGGGTCGACGGCGCGATGCCGTTCCGCGCCGAAACAATGCGCCAATATTTGACCGGCGTTCACCAGGCCTATTTGAACGACCCGGTCATCAACGTAATGCCGCGACCGCCAAAGCCGCTCTCCAATACCGAAATCCGCTTTCGCTATAACCAATCCTTCGACAGCATCTATGCCCAGGTGCCTGGCACGATGGCGTTGCTGCTCATGCTCATCCCGGCAATCCTGATGGCGCTGGCCGTCGTTCGCGAAAAGGAACTCGGCACGATCACCAATCTTTATGTGACGCCAGTCTCTCGGCTGGAGTTTCTGATCGGCAAGCAACTTCCCTACATCGCGCTGGCCTATTGGAGTTTCTTGATGATGGCGCTGATGGCCTGGTTCATTTTCCATGTTCCGCTGAAAGGCAGCTTTCTCGCGCTCGCGCTTGGAGCGCTCATCTACGTGGCGGCCACCACGGGCTGGGGGATGTTCATTTCCTCCTTCACGCAGACCCAGATCGCCGCTCTTTTCGGCACCGCAATTCTAACCATACTGCCGGCCACGCAATTCTCCGGGATGCTGACCCCGGTCTCGTCGCTCTCAGGCATGCCGGCCTTGATGGGGAAGATATTCCCGATGACTTATTTTGTGCCGATCTGCGTGGGCGCCTACACGAAGGGGCTGGGCTTTGCCGACCTTTGGAGCAGTTTCGGATGGCTCTCGCTCTTCGCCCCCGCGCTTCTTCTGATGAGCTTGCTGTTCTTGAGAAAGCAGGAACGATGAGAGCGAGGATCATGTTCACGCTTTCCAATATTTTCTGGCTCGGGACCAAGGAACTCCGCAGCCTTATGCATGATTATGTCCTGCTTGGCCTTGTAGTTTACACGTTTACGCTCGCGGTAATCAGCCAGTCGCAGAGCAACAGTCAAGAGCTGCGCAACGCCTCCTTCGGGATCGTCGACGAAGACCGGTCCGCGCTATCTCGCCAGATCACAGGCGCATTTTTGCCCCCCTACTTCAAAAAGCCTGTGCAGATCGCAGAGGCGGACATCGATGAGTTTATGAATAAAGGCCTTTACACCTTCGTTCTCGACATTCCTCCCGAGTTCGAGCGGGACGTGCGAGCCGGCCGCAGTCCAAGCCTTCAACTCCTGGTCGATGCAACGGCCATGACGCAGGCCGGGATCGGCTCCGGCTATGCCGGACAAATCATCGATACCGAAGTCACCAACTTCATCTCGCGGTCTGAACCCATCGCGCCCAAGCCCGTCAACCTCGCCATTCGCGTCGCGTTCAACCCGAATGAGACGACGGGCTGGTTCACAAGCGTCATGGGCATCATCAATAACGTCACGATGCTCGCGATCATTCTTGCAGGCGCGGCGGTTGTGCGTGAGCGCGAGCATGGCACGATGGATCACCTCCTCGTCATGCCGCTGACCCCGTTCGAGATCGCCGTGGGAAAAGTGTGGGCGAACGGTCTCGTCATCGCACTTGCCGCGGGCTTGTCCCTTGTCTTTGTGGTGCGGGGTCTTCTGCACGTCCCGATCAACGGTTCGGTGCCGCTCTTCATGTTTGGGGTCTGTCTCTATCTTTTCTTCTCGACCGCGATTGGAATTTTCCTGGCGACCATCGCGCGGACGATGCCTCAACTTGGGCTTCTCTATATTCTCGTCGCGATGCCGATGAATATCCTGTCGGGCTCCAATACGCCGCTCGACAGCCAGCCCGAGTGGCTACGCACCGTGATGCAGGCATCGCCATCCACCCATTTCGTTTCGTTCGCCCAGGCCATTCTTTTCAGAGGAGCAGGCTTGAGCGACGTGTGGCCGCGCTTTTTGGCTGTCGCGGTGATCGCCGCGTTGTTCTTGGAGCTGTCGGTGATGCGCTTCAGGCGCGTGGCGGAACAGGCTAACTAACCACCCGCATAGCCACACATGGGCTCGGGATAATGGGGAAGAGTATTCAAGCTAAGGCTCGCAAATCCAGAAGACTATGAACGGGCCAATTACATCAAGGTCCTTCAGGGGTATGAAGCCCGGGTAAGCCAATTAAAAGACCGAAAAGCAATGATCTTTCCGCGCCTCATCGCAGCCTTCGCCCAATTGAGGGGGCGTTGCCGCAGCGTTGCTTCTGGATGAGTGGTGGCCGGGCTCAATCTTTACGCGCAATAGACATTTGCTAACGCTCATTCAGAGGCGCCCATGACCGTATCGCAGCCGGACACGACAAATCTCTATGGCCGCGTGGCGTCGCTCCTTGGGCGCAAAGTCTCCCGCCCAGACGCGAGAAAGGCCGGCATCGCCATCTCGACGAGATCGTGGCGCTCAGTCATCTCGATCGTGAGGCGGTCCTTCGGCAGCTGGGATCGTCGAAAGATGGCCTCGATGCCGGCGACATCGCGGCGCTTCATGCCGGCGGCTATGTGGTGGGCTATCTCGGCGGCCTGACGCTGCTACGCCTGCGCTTCCCGCCTCGCACAGCGTACGCCGCGCGCTGTCGCACAAGCGTTGTCGAGATCGCTGGCCGCAGCCATCGCTATCTCGCGGCAAAGACGCGGCTGCTCATTAATTTTCTCGCTTTCCATTTTTGGCGACCGGCCGAGGCCGGACGATTTTTGAACCGCGAAAAGCAGGCCCGCCATAACCGCAATGCCCTCAAATGCGGACGCGCGCCATGCAGGTCGCAAGATGTTCGTAAAGGGCAGCCCTGCTGTCGGCTAATGGGATGGAGCGGCTTCCAAGGCAAGCGGCCAAGTTTGCTGGGGCTCGATCCAGGATAGTCCGCAAAAGCGATCCGAAAGCGGGCGCATCAATCTACATATCTTTCTAATGCCGCTCAGTCGGCTTAATCATTGCCTTGCCAGGGTGAGGCGGAGATCCGGAATTACGCCATGTGTGAAAACGCCTTGAGTCATGTAGGCTAGCGCATGCAGCAATTCAGCCGCTCACGTCGTCGCGTCTTCCCACGGCCTCGACCCCTTGCAGCCCGTTCGCGGTCCGGTCAGACTTGCGGCGTGCGGCCTGCCAGCACTTCAGCGAACATCGGCAAATCGATATTGGCGCCCGAGCAAACGACGCCAACCTGCATTCCAGAAAGCAGTCCGCGCTCCTTGAGAACGGCGGCAAGCGCGGCTGCGCCCGCCCCCTCGACGAGGTTATGGGTGTCGGTGTAATAAATCCTGATCGCCTCCGCGATTTCGTCCTCGCTCAAACAGACGATGCGGGCGGCGCCGGCGCAAATGATCGAAAGCGCTTCGGGATGGGGAACCCTGCAGGCGAGGCCGTCTGCGAAGGTGCGCGCCGATGCGGTGGGCGTGGGACGGCCTACCGAGAAGGACAACGCAATCGCCGGCGCATTTTCGGCGACGACGCCAACGATCTCCGTCTTGAGTCCCAGCAGGTCGCGCACGGTGATGGCGCCGCAAATGCCGGACCCCATTCCGATTGGAACATAGACGGCCGCCAGATCGGGCGCGTCCCGGAACAGTTCGAGCGCGTAAGTCGCGACGCCCTTGACAAGAGCGGGATGAAAAGACGGGACGAAGTGATAGCCGCGCTGCTCGGCGATTTTCGCCGCGACCTCCCGGCTCTCGTCGAAATCGGCGCCGGCGATAACAAGCTCCGCGCCGAAGGCGGCCATGGCGGCGTTCTTCTCGACCGAGTTGCCCTTCGGCACGACGATCACGGAAGGGACGCCATGACGAGCCGCGGCTGCGGCGACCGACTGTCCGTGATTGCCTCGCGTCGCCGTCACGGCGCCTATTGGCATTTGCCCCGAGCTTCGAAGCGCGTCGAAATAGACGAGCCCGCCTCGCACCTTGAAGGCGCCGGTCAGCGCGTGGTTCTCGTGCTTGACGATGATTTCGGCCCCAATGCGCTGACGCAGGAGCGGCCAGGCATAAGCCGGGGTTGGCGGCACAACGCTCCTCACACGAGCGGCGGCCTCGGCAAGTTCGTCGAGCGAGAAAAGCGGCATAAACGCCTCAGATTGCAAACAACGTTCGATCAATCGCCGCGCTGGCTGATTTTTGCAATCCGTTCCCTCGCTTTGTTCGGTTTGCCTGGCGCCCGTCGATCTGCTAAATCATCACGCGCCGTCCGGCCGTCGCGACAGGCGGTGTCAGGCCGAGGCGCTCAGCCGGTGCGCGAGTTGCACACCGGAACCGGTGTGAGCAAAACAGGCTGCGCGTTGACAGATTGCCGCCGGCCGGCATTTTGGCGCCATGCGGGAACATCAACTCGATCTGTTTTCGGGCGGCGGAGTGTCGCCGGAGGCTGCTTCGCCTTCAGAGCCGGGGCGCCTTCCGGCCGATCCCGTTGCTCTCGACGACAATGCGCTCGTCGCCGCAATTCCCGAAGCCAGCTTCAGTCTCGCGCAAGCTCTGGCTTCCGAGGCCGCCCGGCGCCGCCTGGGAGCGGCGGTTCCAGCCCTTGAGCGTCTATGCCGCCGCCTGAAAGGATTCGGCTTCGAACGCCCGGCGCCTGAACAGCTGGCGGCCCTTAACGCACTGACGGAAATTGGAGGCGCCGAGGCAGCAGCGGCTGTCTCGCGTATACTGCGCCACGATGTCGTGCAAGGTTCAACTCTGGCGATCGCGCTCGCCGCCGCGGCCCGGCTTGGCGTCGTTCTCCCGGACGAAAAGGCGGCGAGCCTTTTGCGCCACGCCGATCCGGCTGTGCGCTCGGACGCTTGCCGTTGCGCTCCAGCCCGTCCCGCAGCCATCGCCATGCTGATTGAGCTTCTGGACAACCTCAACAATGGCGTCGCTGTCGCCGCGGCCTGCGCCCTGGGCCGGATGGGACAAGCCGACGCAAGGCCAACCCTTCTTCGCCGGTTGCGTCAAGCGCCCAGTGCGGAAGTCATAGAAGCCATCTCCGAAATTGCCTGCGACGAAGCGATCGTGCTGCTTGGGCGTATCGCCAGTTCGGGCGATGGGCTTGCTGGACAGGCATTCGAAAGCTTGGAGGCTATCGATAACCCCCGCGCTCGCAGGCTAACGGAAATCCTCGCGGAGCGGAGCCGTAAAGGCTAAAAAACAGCCGCATACGGCCTCAAATAGTTCGGAGCTCGGACTGACCCCGCGATCCAGGGGCCGCCCGCTCACAGCACCAGCCTCGCGTCGACTTCGCCGAACGGCGCCGTCACTCGCTCCGCCGTTCGCGCCAGAAGACCGATCTTCGTCAACTCCTCGACGTCGCGGTGCACATTCTTATAGTCGCGACGCAAATCCGCCGCCAAAGCCTTGACGCTCGGAACGTGATGGTGACGGACATATCGTAGGAGCTGCAGCCGCTTCGGCGTCAAGGCCGCCAGCAGCGTTTCGAGGTTGCGAAATGTGAGGTTTGTCTCGTCAACCTCTTCGCCTTGCTCAGCGCGCCGCCAGGCGTCCGCGAAACGCCGGCCCATATCCTCGGGCGTCCCGATATGAATTTTGACTTTCTCGCTCATGGCTCGCCTCGCAGCGCTTTCACGTCGGCCAGGAAATCCTGAACCAGCTTTTCGACTGTGGTGAATGCATAAGTTTCCTCCCGGCCCTCAAGATGGCGATGGTCCCCCTTGCCTCGCTCATTGTCGTAGCAGATAAGCCTTTGGCCCGGAAAACCATAGAACAGCCTATACTTGAGCCAATGCGCGCTTCCCTGAACGGGATCGGGAACTTTCCAGATCGTCATCTCCAATATCGCGCCGTCAGGATAATCCATCCGGTCATAGAAGATGCGCGTCGCCTTCATATGGTGTTAGATACCATACGACGCTACCCGACGTCCAGCGCTCAACGCTGGTGGCGCGCTTCTGGATGCGCTTGTCTGAGTCCTCGTGATCGTCGGTCGGGCCCAGCCTGGAAGCGTGATCGACCACGCTCTGCTAGTGGCGCTTGAAAACACGACCGTGTGCCGGACGCCATGAGCGTTCTAGTAATAAGTATATATGCACTTCTCCTCGGCCACGGGATTGCCGACGGAAGCTTGGGGTCGTGTGTGGACGGCCCGACGTTGGCAAGGATTTTCTTGAGTATCTGCACCCGCTGGTCGGTGCGGTCATGTGTCCGGCCTATCATGCGGCCTTTCCATGCGCCGCTGGCCATAATGCCTTTCGCGCGTCTCAGGTCCCGATCGAAAGCCCGCACTCGAAGTGCTCCGACCCACAGTGGGTTTTCCTGATCCGGCGGTTTTGACCGGCTTTGTGCATTCACTCCTGTCCGCCCTAACCAACCTCGAAGGCGCTTATGAGCGCCTGTTCTATGCCGCGGCTCCGGCCGGGACGGCGGGATCGCGATAGCGTTCACCGCTCGTCATCAAGGCCCAGACGATCCGCGCCGTTTTATTGGCCAGTGCGACCGCTGCGACCTTCGTTGAGTGGCGCTGCATCAGCTGAACGAGCCAGGGGCGCCGGGTTCCATTCCGCTCGGCATAGCGGATCACCGCCATGGCGCCCACGACGAGCATCTGCCTCAGATAGCGGTTTCCAGCCTTCGTAATACTGCCGAGCCGATCCTTTCCACCGCTTGAGTTTTGTTTCGGCACAAGACCGATCCAAGCGGCTAAATCGCGCCCTGTCTTGAAGGCGGCCGGATCGGCGATGGTGGCCACGAATGCACTTGCCAGCAACGGGCCTACGCCGGGAACCTCCATGAGGCGGCGGCCAACCTCGGTCTCACGCGCGCTTGCACGGACGCGCCTATCGGTTTCGAGGATTTGTTCCTTAACCACGGCAAGCTGCGCCGCCAACATTCGCAGGCAAAGGCGCGCTTCAACTGGCACACGCAAATCTGTCTCATCCGCGATGACGGCCAGAAGCTGATCGATACCGCGCCGCCCGAGGGGAGCGATAATACCGAACTCAGAAAGATGAGAGCGGATGGAATTGGAAAGCTGGGTGCACTGTCGGTTGAGCATCAAACGCACGCGGTGAAGCATCATCACGCTTTGCTGCTCTGGCGACTTGACGGGCACAAAGCGCATCGTGGGACGCGCAACGGCCTCGCAGATCGCCTCGGCGTCAGCAGCATCGTTCTTCCCGCGTTTCACATAAGGCCGCACATACTGAGCGGGCAGCAAACGGACCTCGTGCCCGCGCGCCATGAGTTCTCTTGCCCAGTAATGCGAAGTGCTGCAGGCTTCGATCCCAACAAGACAAGGCGCAAGCCTCTCGAAAAACGACAACACGCGCCCGCGGGTAAGGCGCCGCCGAACAACAACCTGCCCCGCGCTATCAACTCCGTGAACCTGAAAGATGTTCTTTGCGATATCCAATCCTGCAATTGCTATAAGCGCCATTGTGCCCTCCATCCCGGCTTCCGAAGGCAGAGTACCTCAGTTCGAGTGGAAGGCCGTCCACAGCATCAATAGCTGAGATCACCTCAGGAGAACCCGTAACCCGCATAACCCCCGGTTCCGGAAATGGCGTTCACGACGGAACTAGCAGGTCCTCGACGCCGCCATAACTTGCTGGCTGACGGCAGGGCCGAGATGGTGGTACCTCCCTTCGAGCTTGACTTTGCTTTGACAGGTGGCCGAAATTATAAGTAAGTGTTTTTTGGGGTTCGTTTCCGTGTGGTTTGTCGCATGGGGGTGGGGCAGCGTTCGATATGACAGCTACTGGCCGCATAAACATATTAGGTGTGCTGTTCACCGTATTAATGGCTCTCTGCGCCGTTTCCCCTTGTGCAGCGACCCCTCCTCTTCACCAGAAGTGCTTGGACAGCATCCTAGCGATCCCATACGCGACGCGCGGGATCAACCCGCCCGTAACCGAGTATTCGCTCAAAAAGAGTGACGGTCAGACTTATTTCGTTTTGCTGCACGGAAAAGCCGTACCAGGGCACAATCACTCGGACGGCACCCCTATCATTCCATGGAGGTTGCTAGAACGGCGAGGCGAAACCTTGAACTATTGCCTCATCGCTTTTGGGGACGAAGTTCAGTTGATAACGAACATGCCCACGAAAACGAACCCAAAGAAAAAATACGGGATGCCGGGATCAGGTTTTCAGAGATGCTCTGACGCAAACGAAGTCTGGGATCAAATAGATGTCAGGCTTTGGGCTAACCGCGAGTTGGGCGACAGTTTCATTGTTCATTTGACATCACAAGTCGGCGACGATGATTTTACATTCCTTATGGCCGATGACTTGAATTGGATACTTATAAACACAAGTAAATCCGAGAATTTCAAATCATGCTATTATAGCCGAGGGCCAAGCCTTTCCACCATAGATGACTTTCACGTTCGCCCAAGCCTGATTGAGAAACTTGCCGAGTATGAAAGCAAAGAGGCCGGCTCAACATTGGCCGACCAGCCTCGTGTCACTTCGACGGAGCCCGCGGGAGAATTCCGAAATACAGCCCCACCACCACCAACCAGCATTTTCCGAGGCGGCATCATTAGGCGCAGAGCGGGCGAATCGTCCGCGCCCTTCAGGATCAAGACTGCCCGAGGCTCCCGTTATTTCTTTAAGCTGATTAACCTAAGAACAAATCTGGAGGAAATGGCAGGATTTATCGTCGGCGGCATACCCTTCGACACAAAGGTACCTACAGGGTCGTATGAGCTAAGGTACGCGGCGGGCGACACCTGGATAAACGAAACAGACTATTTCGGGCCTGAAACCGCTTTCTCAAAGACCGTCAATCCACTTTCATTCGTCGTTGTCGGCGACGAAGCTCGTGGAGTTGAAGTAGAGCTGATCCTTCAAAAGGATGGCAATTTGCACACTCGAACCATCTCCAAACAGGACTTTTGAAGCCGTTAGAACTCGGCGATGTTAGACCTTGACCGCTAGCCTTTGATATCAAAGCCATAACGCAACTCGCGCGCTAGCCCGTCAAGATCAGGGAAGACAGCGCCATACGTTATTCCTAAGTCAGAAAGGTCTCTCAACATGTTAGGCACTTGTTCCGCAGGAATGTGATATTTGATTAGCCTCCTATTAGTAATCAGCAATTTGCCTTCGAACATTGATCCAAAATCTCTCTCATCACTTCCGTGAAGCGTGAAGCAGCTTCTCTGTGACGAAATACGCGAATGCACGTTTGATGGATAAATTGCGTGAGGTAACTCCAGCGGCCCCTTTCTATTACTCATAATGCAAGCCCTATCCGCGTCTGTGCCGAACGCAAACTGTATCCTCTGTGTCGTGGGATTGTCTGTCCAAGTGTTTGGAAAGAAACTGAAATCAGGTTCAGATTCTTTGTTCATAGCTATTGGATCAAGACCATATATAGCTGCATCATTCTCTACGTTATCGGTCTGAGCTGCTTTTTCGGCGGCGAAGAATGCGGCGATCAAAGGGCTCTCCGTCCAGTCAAGCAACCGGGTGGGCACCCGATGATGCTGCATCAGAAAGAGCCACTGGTCTATTCTGCCAGTGTCTGGGGTGGCACCGAAGCCTGGAGCCATTAAGCGAAATTTTTTGGTGAGCTGAAACTCGTGCTCTTTGAAATCTCCGCGGAAAACTGAGGGCACAAGTTTGTGGGTCGCCGCGTTAGTGACGCCACGGAACCACGGCTTAGCAAAACCGTCTCGGGTCCAGTCTTTTGTGTCGCTCGAAACAAGCTCAAGAAAGTTTCGTAGCGAAACTATATTTTTGCACTGAATTCCCTTCATTTTCGGCTTCTCAATGCGCGGCTGTTGTGTCGTATGTGAAAGTCGATCCAGACCTAAGCGCAATGGCGGGGCAAACGCAACCACAAGCGCTGCGGCCGAACCTTCAATCCATGGCCGAGCAGAAGCTTTGGGGATTTCCTTTGCATCTCTTATGCCCGGCAGAAATGGCTGCTCATCCCCCAAAAGCGTGAAACCACAGAAATCAGCCCGAAGTCTGCTCCGGCCTTAAGTGACGGTCCGAAGATTAATGATACATCGGCGAGGCGTTGCCACCGCAACACTTTTTGTATTTTTTTCCCGACAGGGGTTGTTGCGGCCGATCTTCGACGAACGCGAGGGCGATTTGCGTGCGGGAGCGGCGGGCGGGTTTCGTCAATAGGAGGCGATCAGGCAGCTCGTCGACAATCGCGGCGCGCGTATCCGGCAACATGGTGTCGCTCTCCATCGCAAGCGCCAAAATTTGCAGGGCGGCGTCGCCCTCGTCCTCATTTTCTGAAAGGATCCCAAGCGTCCGCGCAAAGGTTCATGCCCGCGACGAAGCCCTGAGCCCAGCCTTTGCCCCGCGGTGCAACGCCGAAATAGGCGATGCGGGACATCGGCTCAAGTTTGCTGGCGCCACGTTCTGTTTAGTAGAAGTTCGCAACTCGCGCGTGCGGTCTATTTCGCACTGTAACAAACAGTCAGTCATATTTTTGGTTGAACGCCTCCATTGGATCCCAATGGAAGGTTTTCTCTTTCTCGGACCGCACGATAAGCGGTCCGGAACTCGGCTTATGGGGCGCTGGTCTCCCGTAAAGCGCTGAAGCTTGATGAGAGGCAGCCTCGCGATCCTTGGGCTTGAAAGTCTTGAGCCCGGCATGCGGGACACTCTCACGACGTTTCTGGTGAAACCGAACCCAGCGCGTGAAGGAGACGTAGCTCATCCTCAAACGAGCCCGGTGCTTCTCATAAACCTGCTTCTTGCTCGCCGACCTGTCGAGGTCGGCCACAATTTCCGCTGCGAGCGCGCGAAACGATTGTCGAGCCTCTCCCCACCTCGCCCTGTCTGCTCTTTTTTCGGCCACGGCGCGCTCCAAACTCTGATGGTCTAAATGCTATCACACCGTCATAAGCGGGACCACGGGTTCGGTCGAGTTCTGCTCTGACATTTTCAGACTTTTTCCGTTCGGCTCCGAGAATATTGGAAAATTTCAAAGTGTCTGCGAGATTTTCAGAGTTTTTCAGAATCGCTCTAACTGTCTCTGAGTTTTTCAGAGAGTTTCTGAGAATTTAGAAGATGCGGATGGCAAGATGTGTGATGTAGGCCTACATCACCGGCCGCAAGCGGCCTCCACCTTACTCGCCTTCGGCTCGACGGGAGCGCTGACGCGCGTCGGAAAGGGAAGACGGCGCCTTTGGCATTTCGTAAGTACGCGCATGGCGGTGGGGGCGCCGCCATACGGAGGGCCCGGATGGATATCCTCGAACAGTCTCGACAGGGACGCGATTCTCGAGGATGATGAACCTATGGTCGACGAACCTGAAAACCTCACCCTTGTCCTACTTCGCGAGATACGCGCCGAGCAGGCCGCGATGCGCGAGGACGTTGCCGGCTTGCGCGTAGACATGACCGAAGTGCGGGCGGAGCAGCACGCACTGGCCGGCCTTCTTGGCAAGGTAACGGACGCGGTGACAGAGGTGGCGAAGGTGCAGGAGCAGCATTCCGTCCTTCTTCGCGAGATCGTCGAAACGCAGAGAAGCCACGGCGGCCGGCTCAATACCATTGACGGGAGGCTCGCCATTCTTGAGCGCCGTGCGGGACTTGTTGAGGCTTAACCTCACCCCATCAGTGCACTGCCCTGGCGTCGGCTTGATCGGAGCCATAGTCGAACCAAGCGCGATGTTTCGCAATGATTGGCGAAGGAGGCCTCCGGGTTGTCGAATCGGCGTCATTCTCTCAACGTGTTGCGGCGAACCTGACAACATTCGACGCAGGCGCTTCGCCGCTCACAATCTCCATCACGCGCGCGCCCCAGGCCCCAAACGCCGCCGCCACCGCGTCCCGATGATCGGAGCGTTGGTAGACGCCAACGATACCCGCCTTCGTGCCGGAGACATGATTAAGCGCGGTCTCCACAACGCGCGTATCGATCCCAAGGTCCTCCATGCCCGTGGCGCACGTTCTGCGTAAATCGTGCACACGCCAGTCCTTGAAGCGCGCGCCCAAGATCGCTTTCATCTTGGCGTCGAGAATCTTCTTCGCCTTCGAAAAGCCCGACGGCGCGCTATGTCCCGTGGTGCTGAAAACAAGATCGGCATCCTCGTATCCGATGCCCGCCTTAATTGCCACGATTCCGAGCCTGTCCAAAAGATTGATCGCTTGACAGGAAAGCGGAATGCGATGGTCGCGCTTGTTCTTGGTGCGGGCGCCGGGGAGGAACCACATGCCGGCGTCGAGGTCTAACTCGCTCCACTTCATCCCCGCCACCTCTTCCCGCCGCGCGCCTGTTAATAGCAGAAGCTTGTAGATAGAGGCAAACGGCCAGGACACATCGCTGGCGGCTTTCCAGAACGCTTTGACCTCGATGTCCTCGAGTACGCGGTCGCGTTTGGTCGCCGCAGCAGGCGGTTTCATTTCGGCCGCTGGGTTCGTATCCATCAGTTCGCGTTCGACGGCCCATTTGAAGAATGGGCGCAGATCCACGAACAGAAGGCGGGCCGCAGCCTCGGAACGCGCTTTGACCTTATCGATGACGGCTAGCACGTCGCTGCGCTTGATCGAGACTATCGGCCGATTATGGAGCGGCTCCATGTCTTTGCCGAGCAGACGAGCCTGTTTGTGCACCCAATACCGCCCCGGCCGATTGTTCGACGCGAGAAAGCGCTCTATGGCGTCTTTTAGCGTTTGACCCGTCAGCTTCTCGCGGGCTTCCTTCTTGGATTGCGCAACATCGTCGCCGCGCGCCACCTTGCCGAGTGCTTCTTTGGCCAGCTTCCGCGCCTCGTCTGGCGTCAGCACCCCATGCTTGCCGATGGTCATGCGCTTCTGTGTCGTCGCACGCCCGCCAAGCCTGTATTCCACGAAATAGGAGCACGCGCCCGCCCGAGTGCTGAGAGCGCCGAAGCCGGTCAGCTCCTCGTCCCTCAGATAAAGCGTTCGCCCCTCGCTCTTCGCCCGGCTGCGCAGATCATCAATCGCACGCTTTGTTATCCGGGCCTTCGATCCGGTCTCTTTCCCCTGCCGCGCCATGCGCCCCTCTCGGTGACGATTCTGGCAAATTATCGTCACTGTGTCGTCACCATGCAAGCACTTCAGAGAATGACGAGGAAACCAAGAAACTGTTATATCATTGACTTATTGACGGAAAGTAATGTCCGGACAGTCTCAGGAACGTCAGGAAATACGTGTACCTCAGCTTCCCAAGCTGAGGGTCGCGAGTTCGAACCTCGTCGCCCGCTCCAATCAAATCAAAGACTTAGGCGATTGCCATGGCAAGCCGCGCTCTATTGCGGCGCGGTCGCCTCCGCGCGCGGGTTGGCGGCTGTGGCGGCGGCGTCCTTCTCCGCGGCGCTGACACGCGAGCCGGCCATCTCCTCTCCCGCGCCGGCCGGCAGCCGCGTAAAGGAAAACACCGAGAGCGCGCTGATCGCGGCCACGATAAAGAAGGCGATGGCGAAATCGTCCTGCATGATCTTGGCCTCGCCATGAGCGGCGCGCGCGGCTTGCAGGATCAGCGCGCCGAGCGCGACGCCAAGCGACAGCGCAACCTGCTGAGCGACGCTCGCGAAGCTCGTGGCGCGGCTCATATCGGCCGGCTCGATGTCCGCATAGGCGAGCGCGTTGATCGCCGTGAATTCGAGGGAGCGGAAGAAGCCGCCCGCGAGCAGCGCGGTCACGATGACCGCGTGCGGCACGGCGGCCGTGAAGAAGCCCGTAACGGCCAGGAAGGCGGAGCTGATCGCGGCGTTCACGATCAGCACGGTGCGAAAGCCGAAGCGGCGGATGATGGGCGCCGCCGTGGCCTTCATCAGAAGCGCGCCCGCCGCCGCCGCGAAGGTGATCGAACCCGATTGGAAGGGCGAGAGCCCGAAGCTCAGTTGCAGCATCAGCGGCAAGAGAAACGGCATGGCGCCGACCCCGATGCGGAAGAACAAGGCGCCGGTCACGCTCGCCCGGAAGGTGGGGATGCGAAGGAGCCTGAGATCGATGACGGCGTTTTCCGTGCGCCGCGCATGCCAGACATAGACCGCGCAGAGGGCGATCCCCGCCGCCGCGAGCGAGAAGCCCGTGGAGAGCGCGCCGGCATCCTCGCCCAGCACCGCGAGGCCGAAAACTAAGGCCGAAAGGCCGAGCCCCGACAGCACGAAGCCCACCTTGTCGAGCGGCGGCGCCTCCTCCTCCTTGATGTTCGAGATGAAGCGCCAGGCGAGGACGAGGCCGAGCGCGCCGATGGGCGCGTTCACATAGAAAATCCAGCGCCAGTTGAAGTAGGTGGTGATGAAACCGCCGAGCGGCGGGCCGATCACGGGGCCGATGAGCGCCGGAATGGTGAGCCAGGCGAGCGAGGAGATCAGCTCGGATTTCGGCACGCTGCGCAGGATGACGAGGCGGCCGACCGGCACCATCATGGCGCCGCCGAGGCCCTGCACGACGCGGAAAGCCACGAATTCCGGCAGGCCGCCCGATGTGCCGCACAGCATCGAGCCGCCGGTGAACACCGCGATGGCGGCCATGAACACGGTGCGCGCGCCGTATTTGTCCGCGACCCAGCCGCTGATGGGCACGAACACCGCGAGGCTGAGGAGATAGCTCGTCAGCGCGAGCTTCAGCGCGATGGGGTCCTGGTGGAGGCTCGCCGCGATGGCCGGCAGCGAGGTGGAGAGCACCGTGGAATCGAGGTTCTCCATGAACAGGCCGCAAGCGACGATGAGCGGAATGAGCTTGCCTGCGGGGATCACGCGGGGACTTTCTTCATGGGCTGCGAAGGACGGACGCTCGCCAAATGCGCCGGGAGCGTCCACGCTGTAAAGACACAAAACGGGGGGCGGGCTTGCGGCGCTGTTACCGTTCCAAAAAGGCGAACCGCAGGCCGCGTGTGAGACAAGGGCTATGGGGCGACGCTTCCTTTGCGGAGGCGCGCGCCGCGCGCGGCTTGGCCGGGCGCCTCATCGACCGCCGCCTGTTCCTCCGTCGTGGCCTTAGTGGCCTGCCCGCTTGGCCGTGGCGGTGTCCTTAAGCTGGCGGCGGGCAGCCTTAAAGGCGTCGCGGATGGTCACGTACATGTCCTCATGCGCGCCATCGACCCCAGGCTCGCGGCTGACCACGATGTCGGCGGCGTCGGGGACCACGAGATGAATGCGCACCTGGTACACATCGCCCTTGTGATGGCGGCGCTGCGGCCGGGTCACGACCACCCTCGCGCTCACGATGTGGTCGAACAAATGCTCAAGCTTATCCGCTTCTTCCCGGATGCGCGCTTCGATGGCGTCGGAATGATCGATGCCGTCGAAGGAAATTGAAAGGGGAACTTCCATGGGAGAAACCTTGAGGAGATGGCCCGCAGGCTAAATCATGAACGCCCATAATAGCCAACGAGTTCAGCGGCGTCGATCTTAATCGCGCTGGCCCTGCAGCCGGAGACAAGTTGGCGCCGGGTTCGCCGCAAACGCCCGGGCGACCTTGCCTCCGTAAGCGGTCTGCCGCTCGCCGATAACGGCGCGCAAAACTCGCCGATGGTTTGGCGGCTCAGCTTCGCGCCGGCGCAAGAACTCGCGAGAGCGGGGGCGCTTTGCATTCGCGGAGCGGCTGGCGGAGGGGGTGACAGGCATATTATGACACTAAGTCATTGAAAAAACGAGACTTATGTAGTAAAAAGACAAATTATACCCCAAAATCTACCCCCAATTCCGGGCAGCTCTCCTTGTCTCGATGCTAAGCGAATACGTCGACGAATTGCTTAGACAAGCGCCGGCGCTTTTGGAGGCGATAATGGGGCGCCCAAAAACATTAGAGGTTATCGTCGCGAGATTGGCGAGAGCAGGCGCCATCTCGGCAGAAGAAGAGCGGCTAGCGCTTGCGGAATGGTGGCGAACGACGCGGAGCATCGTTTTGCCAGCAGAGTACAGGAAACAGTTGCGGACTCTGACAAGTTCGGCGCACTTGCACAGGGCAGCGACCCACCTGAACATCGCTCGCATCGCCTGCGCGAGCGATGTTCAGAGTGAACTTGCGGCCGCGATCGTGAATGAGAGAAACGCGGACCCAAATAAGCAGACCAGCGGCCAAAAAGACGCCGCTGACGCCGAAGTGCGGAAGTTCTTCTCCGACTTCGATCGCGTGATCGGGCTGCTGAAGAGGCAGGCTAAGTTCAAGGAGAGTTATTTTGCGGGCGTTAGACCGCCAAGCATAGATAAATTTTTCAAACGCGAGGTGCTACAGCGCATCGAGGATTTTTGGACTGGCGACCTTAGTCGTCCTCGAAACACCAAGCTTGTTGACTTCGCAGGGGCGGTTTTGGACGAGCTTGATATGCCCTACAAGAGATCCTCGCTCCAGAGACTGCTGCCAGCCAAGAAGAGAATTCCGAAAAGTCAAGGATAATTTCTCGCTCGCTCGTTCGGGCCGCCTCTGTTTTCTGTGTTTCGCGACGTTTCGCGGAGTAATGACATGGAAAACGCATTGGCTCGCCCTCGCCTGATCCGCCGGCCGGAAGTGCTTGCGCAAGTTGGGCTTCGGACAACCGCACTCTACGATCTCATTAAACGGGGAAAGTTTCCTAAGCCGGTTCGGCTCGGGAAACGAGCGGTCGCCTGGGTGCAAGCCGAGGTCGACGCCTGGATTGTTGAGCGCGCACAAACCCGGTTCCCGCATGAGGGAAAGGGCGCCCGGCAAGCAACGCGCCGCTCTCCCTCCCGGTGACGGCCTAATTATGAGCACCGAAACCGCGCGCCGGGTAACCGAATACCTATATGGCGACTGGCATGGCGCCTATGGCCTCGCGCCGGGCCCCGGCCATAGCAGGCGCGATCGCTCGCTCTCGATCAGGCCGCATCCAAGTGATCCCAACAACGTCATTATGCACTCTTTCGCCCGCGACCATTGGCAGCCCATCAAAGATCAGCTGCGCGCCGCCGGCATTCTGCCGCTCACGGGATTCAAGCGGGCGGCTCCAACGCGGGATCCCGCCGCCATGGCGGTTGCCGCCGCCAAGAAGGTCGAGGCGGAAATAGAGCATGCGGCTCGCATCGCGACGTGGCGGCAAAAGGCACGATGGCTATGGCGCCGGGGCGTGCCCGTAGACGGCTCGGTCGCCGAGCGTTACCTCCGTGAAGCCCGCGGCGTCGCTTGCCCGCTCCCGGCGACGCTGCGGTTTCTTCCGGCCGATCCTCCGAAATATCCCCATCCCGCGCTACTCGCCGGATTCGGCCTACCGACGGAGCCGGAGCCCGGAGTTCTCGAGCTGCTAGAGGAGGCCGTCACCGGCGTGCACCTGACCTGCCTCGCGGCGGACGGATCCGGCAAAGCGGCGGTCGATCCGGTTAGGAGAATAATCGGCGTCGACGTCCGAGAACCGATTGTGCTCGCGACGCTCAACGACTCCCTCGGTCTGCTCATCGGGGAGGGCATCGAGACCACGTTTTGGGCGCATCAGCCAACCGGGCTCGGCGCCTGGGCGGCCGGAACGGCGGATCGGATGCCGGCGCTGGCTCCTTTCGTTCCGCCGCTCACGGAATGCGTAACGATCTGTGTTGATGCCGACGAAGCGGGACGCCGGGAAGCGAAGAAACTCGCTAACGCACTGATGGCGCGCGGCATTGAAACGCGCCTGGCGGAGGCTGGCCATGGGGTTTGACATGGACGACCTCGGCCGCGCTGGCGGCGATGAAGCGGTGCGCCGCGCGATGGATGGCGCGATACCATTCGGCGCAAATGGGACTGAGGAGACAGACCGTGAGCCCGCCTTCTCCGACGAGGCGATTGCTCTCAAGTTCGCCGCAGCGCACGCTAATGAGCTTCGCTACATCGCCGCATGGAACAAGTGGGCGGCCTATCAGAACGGTGTCTGGCGGCTCGACGATACCAAGCTCGCGTTCAACATGGTGCGTAAACTGTGCCGGCAGTCTGCCCTGGAATGCAATCGTACGAAGGAGGCCAAGGCGCTCGCCAGCAGGAAGACTGTCGCCGCTGTCGTGGCCCTTGCCGAAGCTGATCGTCGGATCGCCGCAACGGTTTCGCAATGGGATGCGGACCCATGGCTCTTGAACACCCCAGCCGGCGTCTATGATCTACGCACCGGCAAGAACCGTCCCCATCGCCCCGAAGACTACATGATACAGATCACGAACGTGGCGCCGGACGCCAGTTGCGGCATCTCGACATGGCGAGGGTTTCTGAATCGCATCACAGCCGGCGACGCCGAGCTTGAGGCTTATCTCCAGCGCGTAGCGGGGTATTGCCTCACCGGCGAGACCAGCGAACACGCCCTTTTCTTCGGCCATGGCGCAGGCGCCAATGGCAAGACGACTTTTCTTGAGGCCATTCGCGATTGCCTCGGCGCCTATCACAAAAGCGCGCCGGTGGAAATGTTCACCGAAACGAAATCGGAACGGCATCCCACCGAGGTGGCCCGCCTCCAAGGCGCGCGCCTGGTAACGGCGACGGAAACTGAAGAAGGCCGCCAATGGGCGGAAGCTAAAATAAAGGCGCTGACCGGCGGCGAGATGCTGCCCGCCCGATTCATGCGGCAAGACTATTTTGAATTCATGCCCGCCTTCAAGCTCATCATCACCGGCAACCACATGCCGAGCCTACGGTCTGTCGACGAGGCTATTCGGCGGCGCATGCATCTTATCCCGTTCGCGGTGACCATTCCAAAAGGGGAACGCGACCTGGAACTTGGAAATAAGCTGAAGCGCGAGTTGCCCGGCATCATGGCGTGGATGATGGAGGGCTGCGAGGCCTGGCGACAACGGGGACTGGCGCCGCCGCCCGCAGTAACGCGCGCCACGGCGGAATATCTTAGCACGGAAGATACGTTGGCGGCATGGCTTGCCGAGTGCACCGAGAAAGATGTTGCAGCTTGGACGCCCACCTCGAATCTCTTCGCGAGTTGGAAGGCTTACGCCGAAAGAACCGGGGAAGCGCCGGGCTCACAGAAAGCGCTCACGCAAAAACTCAAGGGTCGTGATTTTCATTTCCAGCGCAAAACGCAGGGCACAGGTTTCAATGGCATCCGCCTCAAATCATCATCGAGGAGCTTCTCACGGGCGGCGTAAATGGCGGACAGCAGGAACGACCATGAATGATATGAATGTTTTCCCATTATCGACTGTCTATACCCGTGCGCGCGCGCGTGCAGCTGAATATGAGCGGAAGAGTCATATCATTCATAGCGCTTGTCCCAAAGGCCCTCAGCCCGTGACTCTATATGCCATGCGCCACACCCGCGCGCGCGGTTCCGACTGCGGTAGCGGCCATGCGTAAGTCGATCCGAGAGGCCCGTGACGCGATCGCCCGCCGGCTTCTATATCGGCGCGGCGGGCGATAACGGTGAGCGGTGAGACATCCATGCGCACGCGCGTCATGAGGTTGCCGTGAGCCGCGCCTTGCGAGCAGAGATCGAAGCTGAAGCCCGGCGTCGCCTCTACAACCGCGAGGCGCAGACTTGGCGCGCGGCGCTCGACGCCGCCGACGCGGCGTTTCGGTGCGGCGCGAGAACGAAGAGCCGCGGCGGCCAGCCTTGTCAGGCGAGGCCCCTTCCAGGGCAGAAACGGTGCAGGCTGCACGGCGGCGTCCTTCCGGTCGTCACGGACGCAATCCGCGCGCTGCGGCGCGAGAAGGCGCAGAAGCAGCCGCGCGGGCCAAGAGGGAGATGGGCGACGAAATCTCATTCCCTGCAGGGCGAAACCATGCTCGCGCTGACCGAAGCTGATTTGGCGAAATCATGATAGCCGGCCGCGAAACCATCGGCGTCACGCTTCCGCCGGCCGAGGCCGACGCGCTGCTCGACTGGACGGAGGGGACGATCGCGGTGCCGGGGAAGCCGACGCCTATGTTACGAGAACGCGCCCCGTAGTGGCGCAAACCTGCGCATGTTCACGAAAGCGGCCACCGTTTTCATGAATGCGGCCACTGCTGAGCAGTCATGCAAGGCGCTGCGTTTGAGGCTGCCGGGTACACCGCCCCGCGGGGCGGTGTACCCGGCCGGCGTCTGATCTGAGCTTCATTCTAAGGTTGTCCTTGGCGTTAAGGAAGCGGGTTATTTCTTGGCGTCGATTTTTGCGTCTCCATCGGTGCTGACCTCGCTGTTCGTTTCCGGTTTGCGCCGGGACTCGCCCTTGAGGGGCAGGCGGATGGCGTTGTGGACGAGGCGGTCGAGGATGGCGTCGGCGTAGGTGGGATCGCCGATGGTGGCGTGCCAGCGGTCCACCGGAAGCTGGCTGGCCAGAATGATGGAGCCGCGATCGTGGCGATCGTCGATGACCTCCATGAGATCGCGGCGCTGGGCCGCGGTCAGGTCGATCATCGCCCAGTCGTCCAGAATCAAGACGCTGACCCTGCTCACCTGACGCATCAGCCGGCCCACGCCATTGCCGAGCCGGGCGACAGCGAGATCGTCGAGCAGCCGCGACAGGCGCGTGTACAGCACGCTGTACCCCTCGCGGGCGGCCTGATTGCCAAGCGCGCAGGCAATCCAGCTTTTGCCTGTCCCGGTTTTTCCGGTCAGGATCGGATGGCGGTGTTCGCCGATCCAGCGGCAGGTGAACAGATCGCGGATCACGCCCTTGTCCAAGCCGCGCGCCGCCTTCATGTTGAGGTTCTCGAAGCAGGCGGTCTGACGCAGGCGCGCCTGTCGCAGACGGGAGAGCAACGCCGTGTTGGCGCGGTCGGTGGCCTCGCGGTCGATCAGCAGGGCGAGCTGGTCGGCAAAATCCAACTGACTGCGATCGGCGAGGCGCTGCAAGTCTTCGAGCGCGCGCGCCATGCCGAACAGTTTCAGGCGCTTGAGCTTTTCGAGGTTCTGGTAATGCATCGGGTTCCTCTTTCAGGTTGGCTCGCGGGTTAATGGTAGTAGGCGGCGCCACGAACATTCTCGTGGGCGCCGGCGCCGGAGCTGGCGGGTTCGCTGCCAAGAGCCATCCGGCCGCTGGCCAGCCATTGGCGGACGTAAGCGTAGGAGTGCACGTTCGCGCACAGAGCCGCGCTCGCCGCCGTCTGCAGGGCTTCGGCGCCGAACTTCTCGCCGAGCGCGATCAGCCCGGCCACCTGGCGCGCGGCCTGTTCCGGATGATCGGCGGCGAGAAAGAGCCTGTCCGAAAGCGCCGTCAGCGCTCCGCCGATGGCCGCCGCCTTCTCGCGCACCGCCTCGGGCGTGAGCCGCGCCGCCGCGCGGTGCTGGGGCGGGCGATGGCCATCGAGGGTGACGGCCGGCCGCAGCACGCCGGGCTGCGGCCTGATCCTCGGATGCGAGGCGATGCGTTCGCCCTGGTGGAAAATGCCGATCAGGCTGGCTGTGCAATGCACATCGACCGCCTTGCCGATCAGCCCGAATGGCGCCGAATAGGCGACGCCATCGATACAAACGTGATAGTCGCTCCCGAGTTTGAAACGCCGCCAGCGGCCGATCTCGAAGGGTTCGCCGGGAAGCGTCTTCAGCTTCGGTTTCTCGTGTTCGGCGAACAGACTGGCGCGGGTCTGCGCGCCGCCGGCGCTCAACGGCCGATTGTTCAGGTCCGCGAGCATTTCCGCCATGGCGGCATTCAGCTCATCCAGGCCGAAGAAGGTGCGGTTCCGCAACGGCGCCAGCACCCATCGCTCGACCTGCTGCACTCCATTTTCCGCGAGCGGTTTATCCCGGGGATGGCGCACGCGGGCTGGGACGACGCCGATCCCGTAATGCCGCGCCAGCGCCAGATAAGACTGGTTCAAGACCGGATCGTAAAAGCTGGCGTGGGTGACGCCCGTCTTCAGATTGTCCGGCACGAGTTTGGGGACCGAGCCGCCCCAGGCGTTGAACATCCGCACATGACTGCCGAGCCAGTCTTCGGTGGTCTGTGTCCACGTCGCTTCCGCGTAGATGAGGGTCGAGAACGGCAGCGTACCGACGAAGATGCTGACTTGGCGTACGCCATCGGCCGTCGCCACCGGCATGGTCATGCCGGCGTAGTCGACCTCGCACATCTCCGCAGGCAAAAGCGTCCGCCGCATCCGCGGTTCGGGCGCCCCAAGATGCAGATGCTCCCGATAGCGCCGCCGGAACTGGCTGTAGCTGTAGCCGTCGGGATGCAGATCCCGGTACTCCCGCCACACCAGCAGCAGCGTCACCGCGGGCTAGTTATGTGCGTCAAGTTCTGCAAAATGGCCGGACCACACTGCAGGGATGTTTCTTTGTTCGGCTGAACGGCGTTTCTCCGTCCCGGCCTGAACTCTGTAAAGCGCCTCGCGGAGCGGCGGTCAACGCTGGCCGAAGGCCACCGCCAAAGGCGGCGCGAAGCGGCGTTGAGGGCCGTGAGCACGGCGCGATCGTCGAGCTAGCCGGGCCGCTCATGCCGCTTGTCTCAGCATCTGTTTCTTGTGCTCGCGCAAATGATCCATGTTGAGATAGCGCATGGCTTCGAGCCAGTTCTCGTGCATCTCGACGGCGAGCGCCCGGACCAGCCGCAAGCAACTCTCCGGGTTCGGGAAGATGCGAACCACATGAGTCCGCCGCTTGATCTCCTGGTTCAGCCGCTCAAGCATGTTCGTGGATTTCATGTGCTTGTGGTGGGCGAGCGGCAGCCGGTAATACGCCAGCGTCTCCTCGATGTTTTCCTCGACCCAAGCGCAAAGCTTTGGATATTTCGCCTGCCACTTGGCAAGCCAAGCCGCAATGTCGCGGCGCACCTCGGCAAGCTCGCGCCGGTCGTAGAACCAGCGCAGCTCGCGCAGGCAGTCGTCGTCGACTTTGCGCGGGACGTAATCGAGCGCGTTCCTTAAAAAATGCACGTAACAGCGCTGCCACACCGCCTCGGGCAGCACTTCGCGGATCGCGGCTTTGAGACCGGCATGATCGTCCGAGACCACAAACTCGACGCCGGAAAGCCCGCGTTTCCTCAGGCCCAGCAAGAAGTCGCGCCAGCTCGACCGGCTCTCGCGGTTGGCAAGCTCCACGGCGAGGATCTGACGCCGGCCTTCCCAGTCCACGGCGACGGCGATCAGCACGGCCTGGCTCGTGATGATCCCGCCCTCGCGGATGCGCTCGTAACGGGCATCGAGGATGAGATAGGGATAGCCGTCGGACAGGCTGCGTTCCGAGAAAGCCTTCAGGCTCTCGTCGAGCGTCTTGTCGATGGCGCCGATCGAACTTGCGGAAAAGCTGTGGCCGCATAAAGCCTCGGTGACGGCTTTCACTTTGCGCGTCGAAACGCCCTGCACATACATCTCCGCCAATGTCCCAACCAGCGCCTTCTCCGAGCGCTGATAGCGCTCGAACAACTCCGTCGAAAACCGACCCGCCCGGTCTTGTGGAACCCGAAGCTCCAGCGTCCCGACCCGCGTGATCAGGGCGCGACTGTAATAGCCGCTGCGATAGCCAAGCCGGCCCTCTGTGCGCTCGCCCTTCTCAGCCGCAAGCGCCTCCGTCATCTGTATCCGCTATGAGCCTGCCACTGAGGCGGTTCAGGCCGCCATTTTCAGGTCTTGCACAGGCGCCGCGCGTGCGGCTTTCCAGTTCCAGGGCAGGAGTTCGGCCAGCTGATGGCTTTTGGTCTGGCCGGAGACGATGCGCTCGAGGACATCTGTGAGCCAGGGCTGCGGGTCGACGTTGTTGAGCAGGGCGGTGTTGATAAGCGAGGCGAGAACGGCCCACGAGTCTGCCCCGTTTTCGCTGCCCGCGAAGAGGCTGTTGCGCCTGCCGAGACCGATGGGGCGCATGTCGCGCTCCACGGTGTTGTTGTCCACTTCCACGCGGCCATCGTCGAGGAACACGGCGAGCCCCCGCCAGTGGTTCAGCGTGTAACGGATCGCTGTGGCGAGCGGAGATTTGGCGGAGACCTCCTTCAGCCGCTCCTCCGCCCACGTCTTGAACGCTTCCATAAGCGGTTTGCTTTCAACCTGGCGGACGGCCAGCCGCTCCGCGGCGCTCAGGCCGCGGATGCGCGTCTCGATGGCATAAACGGCCGCGATCTGGCGCAAGGCCTCGAAGGCGATGGGCGAGTTCGTGGCTTTGTGGAACTCGAAGAACTTTCGCCGCGCATGGGCGAGGCAGAAGGCAAGCACGATGGGCTTGCCCTCGCGCTGCGTCTCCGCCAGCTTTTTGTAGGCGGCGTAGCCGTCCACCTGCAGGATGCCCGAGAAGCCATCGAGCAGCGTCATGGCATGCTCGGTTTTTCGGCCCTCGGCGAAAGCGTAGGCGACGGCGGGCGGGGCCGGGCCGCCCCAGGGACGATCATCTACGGCGACCGCCCAGAACTGGCAGCGCCTTGTCCCGCCGCGGGCGAACACCGGCATCGGCGTCTCGTCGCAGAAAATTTTCGGCCGCGCCAGGATCGAAGCGAGCAGCAGCGCATAAAGCGGCTTCAGCCACCAGGCGGTCCGCCCGATCCACAACGACAGCGTCGAGCGGTCAAGCTCGATCCCTTGCGCCCGCATCATGCGCAGCTGGCGGTTCAGCGGCAGATGCCAGGCGAACTTTCCAACCGCGATGGCGGCAAGCAGCGCTTCGGTGGCGATGCCGCCATCGACCGGCCGCGCCGGCGCAGGCGCCTGGACCACGGCATTCTCGCAAGCCCGGCAGCCATAGCGCGGGCGGATAATGCGCTTCACCCGATACTGCACCGGCACGATGTCCAGCATCTCGCTCACGGTCTCGCCAATGACGTGGAGCGCTCCGCCGCAACAGGAGCAAGTCTTGGCCTCCGGATCGATGCGTATCTCGATGCGCGGCAGATGCCCGGGCAGCTTGCCGCGATTGCGTTCGGCGGGTTTGCGCGGCTTTTTGCGAACTGCCGCGGAGGCGTCGCGGCTTTCACCAGCCCCCTCCGTTGCGGCCGCCGCCGCGGCCAGATCGAAGATGAGCTGCAGCTGATCGGGATCGAGCTTCTCGGAACGCTTCCCGAACAAGGCGCGCTTGAACTCAGCCAGGATGTAAAGGAGCTTCTCGTTCTCCGCTAGCGCCGCATCGCGCTGGGCGGCCGCCTCCTCCGCAGCGCTGGCCAGCTCGATGAGCCTTCCCTTGAGCTGCTCCGGATCGGAGGGCAAAGCGGAGAGATCGAGAATCATGACTGCAACTTATGCGAGAGCGTCGCCGTTCATCCAGTAAAATCGCTCGCTCTAAGCAGCTTTTATTGGACGCCTCATGGCTTTGACCGGCGCGTTGGTCCACGCCAGACCTTCGAGCAGCATGGACATCTGCAAGGCGCTGAGCTGGATCGTGCCGTTACGCGCCGGCGGCCAGCAAAAGCGCCCCTCCTCAAGCCGCTTGGTAGCCAGAATCAGCCCGGAGCCGTCCCAGACCAGGATTTTCAAACGGTCGCATCGCTTCGGACGGAAGATGAACATATCGCCGCAAAATGGATCGGCTTTCAGCGCCTCCGCCACCAGCGCGGCGATGGAGTCCATGCCCTTCCTGAAGTCGATCGGCTCTGCAGCCAAGAAAATGCGCCGGCCGCCGGATATCCCGATCATGCCGTTTCGCGCAACGCCGCCAGCACGGTTTTGAGCGCCGCCTTGCCGACCGCGCCCTCGACGCGGACGCGCGCGCCCGAAAGCTCAATCTCGATCGCGCCGCACGGCGCGATGGCCCGATCTTCCTCTCCGCCGCCGCTCTCCTCCGCCAGTGCGATCGGAATGAACGGCGCCGTGGATGCAGCCGCTTGCCGGGCCTGACCGCGCCAATTATGCAGCAAGCCGCAGCTCACGCCATGACGCCGCGCCACAGCGGCGATGTTGGCGCCCGGAGCAAAGCTCTCCGAAACGATCCGCGCCTTCTCTTCATCGCTCCATTGCCGGCGCCGCCGCTGCCCCGTGATCGCCTCGATCCGCCGGTAGCTGTCCTGCCGTAAGAGACTGTGCCGATGCCTGTCACTTTGCATAAGCGCTCATCTTCCGTTCCCGCCTCAGCCCACACTCTCGCGCGGAAAAAGCCGATTTTGAAGGTGATGCCGCCGCAACGGATACAGTTGGACGACAAGGAGCGCGCACGTACAAGTTGGGTATCCAGCTCCTTCTCCACGTCATCGATCTTCACGAACTCGTCGATGTAAGTGGAACGCGCGTTTAAGGTCAGGTCGATCGAAGGGATGTAAGCGGTAACCGATAGCTCGCGAATCTCGTTGATCTCGATGGTCAACTCGACGTCCGTGCCCTCGGGTAGGTCGCGAGGCAGGTCGCTGCCCTTGATTCCCAATTCACATACAAAGGTGTTACGGTCCGGAATGTCGGATTCGCCTTCGCCAACGCGAATCCAGAGCGGATTGTCGTTTTGCGCCTTCTTGAGGGCGCGGACAGTCTTGTATCTCTCGGTTTTCTTGGCGGGGAGTACGGTACCCTTTTCGATGACGCGTTCGAAGATATCTGTAGTTCCGAGCTTTTCCTGAAACGCCCTTTTTGATACGGCGACACCAATCGAATGGGGTAGGGGTGCACCGGCGATAGATAGGCCGTGTGTGATGGTAAAAGAGTCCGGTTCTACAGTTACCGGATTATCTTTGGCATCGAAGACATAAATCCAAAACAGATTGGACTTGTGGGGCTCAAGCGTTACAGACGTAAAAAATTTGCCGTTCTTGAGGGGGACTTTGGGACCAGAATAAGTGCCGCTATCAGACTGAATTTTGAGGTAGTGCTGACTGCCATCCAACTTATCAACAATACCTGTCACGATCTGTTCGGTCTCTGCCGTTAGCGCCTCATAGTTCAGGTTCAATGCGTGGGTGCCGACAGGAAGCGCTCGGTTCCTTGAGCTTTCATTGTCGGTCACTTTCTGGCTGATTGCGAAGATGCAGGCCCCGCGCGCGACGACGGTTAGAGGATCGACCGACGAATCCGTTGCAATGCTCAGGTCTGCTTCGAGCCGCTGCCGGACTTATGGAATTTGTGTTGGACCTCCGACGAGGATGATTTTTGAGACGGCGGAGCTGGGAAGGCCGCTTTCCCTTAGCGTCTGTTTGCAAAGGCTGATGGTCCGGCTCATCAGCGGGTCCATCAACTCTTCAAATTCTTTTCGAGCTATCTCCACGGAGAGCGAGATTGGGTTTCCGACATCATCATCTCCGATACCGTCTACTTCGATTGTAGTGGTCACATACAGGGAGAGTTCGATTTTTGCCCGTTCCGCGAGGAACTTTAGGCGAGCAAACTTGCTCTGATGAGCCTCATTGTCGCGACGGAAATTCTCGAAACTGAATGCGTCCGCGATCTTGGGCGTCAGCACCTTATCGACGATTTCCCAATCCAGGTTCTTTCCGCCGAGGAAGTTGTCGCCATTGTGGCCAAGAACCGAAAGAACGCCCTCCTTCGAGGAAATGAGCGCAACGTCAAACGTGCCGCCACCAAGGTCGTAAACCAACCAATTTTCATTGGCGGTGGTGGCAAAGCCATAGGAAATGGCCGCAGCGATTGGCTCCTGTAACAGAACCACATGCTTGAAGCCGGCGAGATTGCCTGCGCGCTTTGTCGCCTCGCATTGAAGGACGGAAAATGCAGCTGGAATGGTGATAACCGCCGCTGACGTATCAAACTTCGGGTATTTCCGCAGGATGTCCTGCACTAAGCTCTTGAGTATTTCTGAGGAGATTTCCTCCGCGCTCATCTCGATGCCCGCGCGATCAAAATAGAATTTGTCGGGCGTGCCGATGATGCGCTTCACCTCCGGCTTAAAATTTTTGATACCCGTGCCGGTGGCATCAGAATATAGAGACTCGTATGCTCTCTGGCCAACGATTTTGTTTCTAGATTTATCGAAGCCGAATACGGAAGGCGTGTACTCCAAACCCCCCGGCTTCTTCAAAATCTCAATGATGCTGTTGTTGTTGACCGCTACCGAGGAGTTGGTGGTGCCAAGGTCAATTCCGATCGAGATCGTCTTGTATGTCACTTCCCTCTCCAGACTTCGGCCAACGCTCGTGATGGCGTCGTAGCCTCGTATCCATCTTCCTTTTTTGATCGAACGGGGGACATCACTTCCTCCTTGACCTTATCGTTGGACGCGACGATTGATCCGGCGATTCTTGGGCAACAAGGCGCTCATATTCTTCGATCGCGATCATCACGGTGACCGCGCGACCGTGTTTTTCAATGACGACCGGCTCGGCGCGAGCGGTATCCAGCAAGCGCCCGAACCCATTCTTCGCGTCCTTCGCCGAAATACATTTCATGAAGCCGGCCCCGAGTGGCCATTATGGCCATTCCTGGAATGGGTGCAATGCCCGGATGCGACGTATTCACAGTTCGGATTGGCAAGCGGATCAGGGGGAAATTTTTGCACGCTAAAACCTGGCGTGGCGTAATGGCTCGAATTTGCTCATTTTGCTTTATCAGTGACGATGAAGCCTCCGTTATTGCTCAAACCATGCTGCCGCAACTCTCGGCGCGAAAGCATGCGTTTGGCAACCGCATATCGGCGGTCAGGCTGGGTGCGGTGCTGCCACCAGAGACCGCCACGGTACGGCGTGCGCCAATCATGAACGTCCCGGCGCAACGTGAAGCAGAAGGCCGCCTGAGCTTGCGTTCAAAGCGGCCTTTGGGCCTACGGCACGCCGCAGTTGGGTTTGAAAACAAATGAAAGAACTTACAAAAGACAAGCGTTGCACTCTTATGGTGTTTCGCGGGGCAGGGCTTTCTCAATTTCAGAAACAGGCATATAAAGCCGGGAGCGGCCTGGCCCGATGTCGAGAAAACCGTAGTGATAATAGAATTTTGCGGAATCGTCGTCTTTCGGGTCGACGACCAGAACAGCGGCAGCAAGACCGGAATGAAGGGTCTGGCGCATTGCGTCCAGTAGTAAAATCTCGCCCAGCCCTCTGCCGCGGTGGTGAAGGTCAACAGCAAGACGACCGAGAAGCGCGGCGGGCACTTCGGGATAACGCGGCAATTTCTTTCTGAAACCGTCTGGCAGACTGTCGAAAACTATGGAGGTTGCGGAAAGTGTATAATAGCCGCCAACCGTCTTTGCTTCTTGGTGAACCCCCACGAAACAATTAGCCACGTGGCGGCGGCTTTCCTGTCCGGCTTGCTGCTTGAAGTAGCGATCGAGGATTTCGACGCCGCATGAAAAAGCCGCCCGGTCATGGTGTTTTCCGAGCGGCTCAATGGTGTAAAGCGGAGATACGGTCACTTGGCCTCGATGGTTGCCAAGTAACGCTTTGCAGCCTTACGAAGGTGAGGGCTTGGTTCGCGAGGATTGAAAATCGCTTCTGCCATCTTGAGGCTTTCGCTGGCATTAAGCCGGATGATTTCCATGCTCTCTATCGTCTGCATTGCTTTTTCATGCACGGTGGAGATTACAAAGTCTGAAAGCGAGCGCCCCTGAAGATCGGCGGCGCGCTGAAATAGCTGGCGTTGCTCGTCAGTAATGCGAGCTTCAAGCCGATGCCGTTTGGCTGGCTTGCGCGCCTTCCGTTCAACTGAAAGTTTTGGCATTGCCGTGGACTCCTATATCGAGACTTAGTGTACGACAAAGTGCCGGACAAATTCAAGTAGCGAGATTAGCCTTAAAAACGAGGGATTTGGGGAACCGCCGCCTGCACAGAGCTACGGAAAGGTCAAAGTTGGCGATCAGCATTCATTCTACGATTTAGGGTGTAAATTCTACGAATTAGGGAAAAATGAAAGAGACAGATGGATAGTTTAACTGAAGGCCAATTTAACATAATACATAAAATAGATAATTGATATTAAGTCATTGTGAATAAAATGATAAGTTGTACATAAGATATCTTATGCGACTTTCATATATAAGAAGAATTAGAAACTTCCCGTTTTCCTGATTCTTTATCCGGGAATTAGATCGCCGTTTCGGCCTGGCCCGTCGTCGCGCATTTTTTTTCGACGGTGAGCGCTGCGGTTCCGGCCTGCGGGAAATGCCCTGCTCCGAAAGCAAGGCTTCGATGTCGGCTAGAATTCCGTCCGTGGCGGCTCCGGCCGCATATCCTTGACGGTCGTCGGCGGGGAGATTCAATCCGCGCTGGCCGGGGGGAGCTTGCGTGCGGAGCCGGTAGTCTTCGGCCATGAAGCCAAGCTGCCAAGGCAGCGGCCTGCGTCCGAACGTGCCTTCGTAGCAAACGAATTTGAGAGACAGGAGTTCGCGCGGCTCGCGGCCTGGCTCTCGGAGCGTCACCTGAATGCGATCGACAAGGCTGCTGTGTTTTTTGGCGTCCGGTTGTGCGCTTTCATCAGTGAAGGCGGCACGGATTTCAAGGAAGGGCTCATCGGCGGGTGGAGTGCTCCGCTTGTAAAACATGACGGCGGTGAACTTTTCGGTGGGCGCGGCCTGCTCCTTTTCGTTATGCCCTACTCTGGATTTGATCCCGATTTTAGGCGCTTCTGCGGGCCTAATCTTGTAATTGATTTTCATCATATATTCGACTTCGAACTGATAAGCGATTGTCTTGCCGATTGCGGCAAGCCGCTCGGCGACATTATCGCGGAACCGTTCGCGCATCGCTGGCAGCTCGGCTGCCTTGGCTTCGTATCCGCCCGGCGGCGCTGGTCGAAAGGCAGGCGACATGGATCAGGAGTCCACGCTGCGGGTTTGCGCGAAGGCTTCGGCGCAATCGGGACAGCGCTCGACATAGTCGCGGGGGCTGATCCGAGTCTGGCATGGAGGATCATAGGTCTTTTTGCAATCGGGACAGGTGAAGGGATCGAATGCCGTTTCGATTTCGTGCGTAAGATCGATTATGACCGGCCCCCGCCGGCGAAGCCGTTTGCGAAATGCGGGGTGGTCGCCCTGCCGCCTTTCAGCCTGGTCTTTTTCATCGCGAGTAAGCGGTCGGGGTAAAGTGCGGGAATTCCATGCCCGGACGGCGGCGTCGCGCGTGTTGAAGGCGTGAAGCGTATCAGGCCCGAAGGGACAGCACAGCGGGTCCATGTGGTGCGTGCGCGCGCAGCCGATGAGCCAGCCGCCGTTGCAGTAATCTTTGCGGAGCGAAGCCGGTCCGCCGCAAAAAGGGCAGCGATAGGGCTCTAATTTTTTGCCTTTGTGCGTCACGGAACTCGGTCAAGCCTCCTTGCAGTGCGCGCTAGGGAGCGCAACCCGAATGGGCGGAGACGCGCGGCGCGCGGCTCCGGCCGCCCGGAAGGGCGGCTAGAGCCCGGCCCTTCCCCAAGGGGAGGGAAGCGCCCAAATCTCCCTTCATAACCGGCACACAAAAATCTTCAGACCTTATCGTCCCCTATGCCGGGAAGAAATTTTGCGCGGTTGGCGAGTGTATATTCCAAAGCTTCTTGCGTGTCGTAGGCAATCCCGTCTTTTAAGCCTTCGATTGGCGCGATGATCTTCGCCCACGGCGCGTCTTGCGCGACTTCATCGCGGCTGGAGGCAATGATGAGACTTGCTTTCATGGTGTCATCCTATCGTGGGTCATTACGTACGCAGGGCGAATGGCCTTAAGCCCGATATCCGCGTCGAAGTCGCGACGCCGCGCCTCGCTTACGACATGGCGGATCGCTCCGATATTCTCGTGATCGATGCGCCGGGCTGGACGGATCGGGAGAGCCTCAAGATGGCGTCCTGGTCCACGTTCTGCGTGATCCCGTCGCGCGCCAATCGCATAGACGATCTTTCGGAAACCGTGCGGCTGCTTCATGCGCTGAAGGGGCAAGGGATCGAGGATTGGCGCTTTGGCGTGGCGCTGAACGCGCTTCGGGCCGCGACGGCGCAGCAGGACGACGCCGATGCGCGGGCCTATTTGGCCGAGGTCGGCTTCAAGGCGCTTCCGGGGTTTGTGCGCGATCTGAAAGCCTATGAAGTCGCGCTGCTCGAAGGCAAGGCGATCACCGAGACGGGCGAGAAAGAGCTGAACAACGGTATCCGTTGCGGCGGCATCACCTTCAAAATCGGCTTTTTCCGCGCGAGAGTGTGGGCTGAGGCGGGAACGGAAGATGAGCGCTTATGCAAAGTGACAGGCATCGGCACAGTCTCTTACGGCAGGACAGCTACCGGCGGATCGAGGCGATCACGGGGCAGCGGCGGCGCCGGCAATGGAGCGATGAAGAGAAGGCGCGGATCGTTTCGGAGAGCTTTGCTCCGGGCGCCAACATCGCCGCTGTGGCGCGGCGTCATGGCGTGAGCTGCGGCTTGCTGCATAATTGGCGCGGTCAGGCCCGGCAAGCGGCTGCATCCACGGCGCCGTTCATTCCGATCGCACTGGCGGAGGAGAGCGGCGGCGGAGAGGAAGATCGGGCCATCGCGCCGTGCGGCGCGATCGAGATTGAGCTTTCGGGCGCGCGCGTCCGCGTCGAGGGCGCGGTCGGCAAGGCGGCGCTCAAAACCGTGCTGGCGGCGTTGCGCGAAACGGCATGATCGGGATATCCGGCGGCCGGCGCATTTTCTTGGCTGCAGAGCCGATCGACTTCAGGAAGGGCATGGATTCCATCGCCGCGCTGGTGGCGGAGGCGCTGAAAGCCGATCCATTTTGCGGCGATATGTTCATCTTCCGTCCGAAGCGATGCGACCGTTTGAAAATCCTGGTCTGGGACGGCTCCGGGCTGATTCTGGCTACCAAGCGGCTTGAGGAGGGGCGCTTTTGCTGGCCGCCGGCGCGTAACGGCACGATCCAGCTCAGCGCCTTGCAGATGTCCATGCTGCTCGAAGGTCTGGCGTGGACCAACGCGCCGGTCAAAGCCATGAGGCGTCCAATAAAAGCTGCTTAGAGCGAGCGATTTTACTGGATGAACGGCGACGCTCTCGCATAAGTTGCAGTCATGATTCTCGATCTCTCCGCTTTGCCCTCCGATCCGGAGCAGCTCAAGGGAAGGCTCATCGAGCTGGCCAGCGCTGCGGAGGAGGCGGCCGCCCAGCGCGATGCGGCGCTAGCGGAGAACGAGAAGCTCCTTTACATCCTGGCTGAGTTCAAGCGCGCCTTGTTCGGGAAGCGTTCCGAGAAGCTCGATCCCGATCAGCTGCAGCTCATCTTCGATCTGGCCGCGGCGGCGGCCGCAACGGAGGGGGCTGGTGAAAGCCGCGACGCCTCCGCGGCAGTTCGCAAAAAGCCGCGCAAACCCGCCGAACGCAATCGCGGCAAGCTGCCCGGGCATCTGCCGCGCATCGAGATACGCATCGATCCGGAGGCCAAGACTTGCTCCTGTTGCGGCGGAGCGCTCCACGTCATTGGCGAGACCGCGAGCGAGATGCTGGACGTGGTGCCGGTGCAATATCGGGTGAAGCGCATCATCCGCCCGCGCTATGGCTGCCGGGCTTGCGAGAACGCCGTGGTTCAGGCGCCTGCGCCGGCGCGGCCGGTCGATGGCGGCATCGCCACCGAGGCGCTGCTTGCCGCCATCGCGGTTGGAAAGTTCGCCTGGCATCTGCCGCTGAACCGCCAGCTGCGCATGATGCGGGCGCAAGGGATCGAGCTTGACCGCTCGACGCTGTCGTTGTGGATCGGCCGCACCGCCTGGTGGCTGAAGCCGCTTTATGCGCTGCTGCTCGCTTCGATCCTGGCGCGGCCGAAAATTTTCTGCGACGAGACGCCGATGCCGGTGTTCGCCCGCGGCGGGACAAGGCGCTGCCAGTTCTGGGCGGTCGCCGTAGATGATCGTCCCTGGGGCGGCCCGGCCCCGCCCGCCGTCGCCTACGCTTTCGCCGAGGGCCGAAAAACCGAGCATGCCATGACGCTGCTCGATGGCTTCTCGGGCATCCTGCAGGTGGACGGCTACGCCGCCTACAAAAAGCTGGCGGAGACGCAGCGCGAGGGCAAGCCCATCGTGCTTGCCTTCTGCCTCGCCCACGCGCGGCGAAAGTTCTTCGAGTTCCACAAAGCCACGAACTCGCCCATCGCCTTCGAGGCCTTGCGCCAGATCGCGGCCGTTTATGCCATCGAGACGCGCATCCGCGGCCTGGGCGCCGCGGAGCGGCTGGCCGTGCGTCAGGCCGAAAGCAAACCGCTTATGGAAGCGTTCAAGACGTGGGCGGAGGAGCGGCTGAAGGAGGTCTCCGCCAAATCGCCGCTCGCCACAGCGATCCGCTACACGCTGAACCACTGGCGGGGGCTCGCCGTGTTCCTCGACGATGGCCGCGTGGAAGTGGACAACAACACCGTGGAGCGCGACATGCGCCCCATCGGTCTCGGCAGGCGCAACAGCCTCTTCGCGGGCAGCGAAAACGGGGCAGACTCGTGGGCCGTTCTCGCCTCGCTTATCAACACCGCCCTGCTCAACAACGTCGACCCGCAGCCCTGGCTCACAGATGTCCTCGAGCGCATCGTCTCCGGCCAGACCAAAAGCCATCAGCTGGCCGAACTCCTGCCCTGGAACTGGAAAGCCGCACGCGCGGCGCCCGTGCAAGACCTGAAAATGGCGGCCTGAACCGCCTCAGTGGCAGGCTCATAGCGGATACGAACAACGAGGCCTTCGTGCTTGTGAACGGCATCGCGGGCGCGGTGCTCGAAGCAGGCAAGCGGCTCATTCGGGAAATCGAAAAGTCGAAACAGTCCGAGCGCGACAGAGGAGGGCGCGGGCGATGACGAAGAGCAATTTCGAGAAGCTGGCGAAAGCGCCGATGCTGGCGCGCCCGCCGCGCGCCGACGAAGTCGTGGGGCCGGGTTACGGGGCGGTGCGGGCGATGGACGGGCGCTCGGCGCGGCGGACCGGGCGCACGGTGCAATTTGCGACCGTGGTGTCGGAGGAATTCAAGCGCTGGCTTAAGGTGCAGGCCGCCGCGAAGGGTAAAAGCATGGCGGCGCTGCTCGACGATATGAAAGCCGCCTATACCGAAAAATACGGGGAGGAATAGACATGCTGTCCCTGTTGAGGCGCAAGCCGAAGCCCGTGGCCATGATCGAGCGGGGGCCTGATTTACTCTCATCCGAGCCTGCGCGGCGCAACCGGCAGCAAAACATCAAGGCCAGCGAGGATTGCTCGGCCGCCTTTGCGGCCCTTGCGGAAGCCTATGGTCTCAGCAAGTCGGCGCTGTTCGAGGACATGGTGGCCGAGCGCCTGGAGTTGGCGCGGCGGCAAGGGATCAGGTTACGGTTGGGCTGAGAAGTACGGAGCGGGCCATGCCCCCGAAGGCGGTCATTGCTGGCAGATTGCCGATCCGGCGCGGGCTGGACGAGAACGAGGCGGCTATTTATCTCTCATTCTCGCCGTCGTTTTTCCGGAAGCTCGTGGGCGAAAGGCGTATGCCTCGGCCGCGCCTGGCCGATGGGCGGCGGGTTTGGGATGTCGAGGAACTCGACCTGGCGTTCAAGGCGCTGCCGCGCGAAGGCGGCGACGACCAGCCAATATTTGGGGATCGTAACGAAACGGCGAACCCTTGGGACGATGTGCTTGGCTAGGCGTGCCCGAACATGACCTTCATTAAATTTCGGTACATTACGAAGGATCGTGATCGGCACGGCAACGTGCGGTTCTATTTCCGGCGGCCCGGAAAGCCCAAAGTCCGGCTACCGGGGCTGCCCGGCTCGGAAGAGTTTCTGGCCGCATACAAGGCGGCGCTTGGCGAGCATGATCCATCCAAGGCTAAGGCCGAAAAGAGCTTCGAATGGCTTTGCGATCGCTACTATAAATCCACCTATTTCCAATCGCTGGAGGACTACACGCAGCGGCGCAAGCGTGCCGTACTGGATGAGATTTGCAATCTCGCGGGGGCAACCGGGCGGAGATTAGGCTCCGCGCCCTTCGCAAGCCTTAAGAGGGTTCATGTCCGGAAGCTGCGCGACATGAAAGCCGATTTACCGGAGGCTGCGAATTTCCGTTTGAAGCAGATTTCGGCGCTTTATGCCTGGGCGATCAAAAACGATCTCGCGACCGTCAACCCCGCCGAAAAACTGGAGAAGCTGGGCGGGGGGTCCGATGGCTTTTACACCTGGACTGAGCAGGACGTGGAGACATTCGAGGCGTTCTGGCCGATGGGTACGAGGGCGCGCCTCGCTATGTCCATCATGCTTTATCTCGGGGTTCGGCGCTCCGATGCCGTCCTAATCGGCAAGAAGCATGAGAGCAGGGATGGGCTGTCCGTCGCCTTCTCCCAATTCAAGGGCCGGAAGAAAGGCGCGAAGGTGCTGACGCTTCCGATCTTGCCGCCGCTTCGCGCTATCCTCGATGCAAGCGAACTCGGCCGGGAAACCTGGCTGGAGACCAACTTCGGCAAGTCGTACCGCGTGGCGGGCTTTGGCAACGCCTTTCGGGGCTGGTGCACGGAAGCGGGGCTGCCGCAATGCACGCCACATGGCCTGCGCAAGATCGGGGCTGTGCGCGCGGCGGAAGCCGGCGCAAGCGAACATGAATTAATGGCGATGTTCGGCTGGGATGACGCCAACATGGCGCGGATTTATACGCGGAAGGCGGCGCAGAAAAGACTGGCGGCAAGCGGCGCCGCGAAACTCAGAATTGTCCCACCGATTGTCCCACCAAGGGAAAAAGCAAGAGAAAACAATGCGTTAGAAGGCTATTGGCGCCCCGTAGGAGAATCGAACTCCTGTTTCAGCCGTGAGAGGGCCGCGTCCTGACCGCTAGACGAACGGGGCGAGCGAAATCAAGATAGAGTGAGCCAAGGTTCGGATCAAGCGGAAACGCGCCCGCCCCCGAACGGGAGTTCGAGCGCCCGTCAAGAGGGACGCCGCCCGCTTCAGGCATGAAACGAACGACGCCGCTCCCGCTCCGGTTGAATACGCCTTATTTCACGCAATCCTAGGGCGCGGCCACGCTTCCGGTTGACGGATATGCACAACACCTTGACTCCTTCGGCTGTCCATCGTGAAAAGATTGCCACAAAGTTCATCCCTAAGGATGGCGTCAACTTTTAATGCCGGTTCGGCGCTTTATCGGGAACCACGGCGCGGCTTGGAACACATGCAGCGAGAAAAGGTCGTTGAACGAGGAGCGGAGACGCCCGCTCGGCGCGCTAGTCATATTTTTGCCACATGCTGGACCGTTTCGCCGAAATGTTTTGCGGGCATGCGGATTAAGGGGCTGCCCCAGCCGTTATTCGAGTGTTCCGGAGAGAGGGGACAGTGACAAGCGATCCCCGTCTCCTAATCGTAAACTTCCTGCCGCGATTGCGACGGTTTTCCTATGCGTTGACCGGCGATCCGGATAAGGGCGACGACCTCGTACAGGAGACTTGCGCGCGAGCGCTGTCTCGTCTCGATCAGTGGACGCCGGGCACAAAGCTTGAGAGTTGGATGTTCCGTATAGCTCAAAACATTTGGCTGGATCAGCGGCGCGCTCACAAGGTTCGGGGAGACGCCCTTGATATCGATGAGGCCTACGACGTGGCGGGCGAGGATGGACGTGAGGTCGTCGAGAACCGGCTCACGCTCAAAGAGGTGTCGAAAGGCATCGCGCAACTGCCCGCCGAACAGCAGGTTCTTATCGCTCTCGTGTGCGTGGATGGCCTCTCCTACAAGGAGGCGGCGGAGGTTCTCCAGATCCCGATCGGGACAGTGATGAGCCGGCTCGCCCGCGCGCGGCGCGCTCTTTACGATTTGGCCAACCCGGGTATCGAAATTGCGTCTTTGAAGCTGGAGAGCCGCCGTGGCCCGATTAACCGATGAAACGCTGATGGCTTACGCGGACGGCGCCTTGAACGCTCTCGCGAGAGCCAAGGTTGAGGCCGTGTTGCAGATCGACATGGAGGCGCGCCGCCGCCTTGAGGCTTTTCGCGCCACGGGACATCGGCTGTCGACGCTCTATGGGAAGCCGATGGCGGAGCCCGTGCCCGCATATTTGAGGGATTTCGTGCTGAATTTCCCGGTGGAGGAAAGAGCGGCGTTTCCCGAGGCGCCTGCCGCGGCGGCGACGCCCCACACGCGGAAGCTCGTCGAGCGCTTGAGCGCGCTTTCTCTCAAGGCGAAGCGCGGCGCGCCGGACATCGCCGGGTCCTTGCGCAGGCTTTCGCTCAAGGCGAAGCCCGTCGCGGAGGGCGTCTCCGCCTGGCTCGCGGATCGGGTTTCGCCGGCCGCGCGCTGGCAATTGGGAGCCGTCTCCGCGGCGACGATCGCCGTCAGCCTGGGCTTGGGCTGGCTTGCCCATGACAACGTCCAGCCGAGCATTCTCGTCTCGTTCGAGGATGGCCGCGTTTACGCGAGCGGAACGCTCCATCGCGTGCTTGAGGAAACCCCCAGCACCGAGGAGACGAGGATTGCCGGATTGCGCGCGAGCGATGCCGTCACGATGCGCGCCAACCTCACCTTCAAGACCAAGCAAGGCGCCTGGTGCCGGGAATACGAGATTTCGGCGGAGCACAGCGGAAAATACGCCGGCCTCGGATGCCGGGAAGCCGATGGCAGGTGGGCGCTTGAAGTCAACGTGCCGGCGGGCAGCATAAAGAGACAACAATTGCATCCGACGCCCGCGGCCCATACCGTGGAGCTGGATGCTTTCGTGACCAGCGTCATGAGCGGAGATGCGCTCGGACGCGAAAAAGAGGCGGCCGCCATCGCGGGCGGCTGGAAATAGCGCCGGGGCGGCATTCGTTCGCTACTCGGCGCTCGCCACGGCGCTTGAGGGCGGCTTGCAGGAGTCCGGGGCAAGCAGCAATCCTCGCCCATAGATCTCGTCGCGCCCGTGCTCGCTTAAATCGCGGAAATGCATACTATCGAGCAGCGCTGCCTTGTCCTGCACGGGAGCATCGCGCTGCTCGACCGCCAGCACGGCGGTCACATGCGGCGCCGCGAAAGACGTGCCCGTGTGATAGCCCTCGCGGCCGCCGGGCACAGCCGCCCAAATGTCGACGCCTGGCGCGGAGAGGTCGATGTGCAGGCCCCGGTTGGCGTAGCGATAGTTCCTTAGTTCCTTCGTCACCGCGGTGACGGCGATCACTTGCGGATAGGCCGCCGGATAGCTCGGATCGGCGGTCGGCCCCCCGTTGCCGGCCGCGGCGACGAAAATCACGCCGGCCTCCGCCATGCGGTCGATCTCTTGCGCCACAAGTTCGTCGCGGGGACCGGCGAAGCTCATATTGACGATTTTGACGTTGTTTTTCTTCATCCAGTCCAAGGCTTTCAGCACGCTGATGGTGTCGGCGGCCATTTCGCCGTCGTCATCGGAGAAAAAGACGCTGGCGGCGAAAAACTCCGCGTCGGGAATAAGCCCCGGCACGCTGGATGAGCGGTTTGCCGCCAGGAGCGAAAGCACCCCGGTGCCGTGCCAGTCCGGCGCCGGCTTCCGGCCGTCGGCGAGAAAATCGAAGGTATGGATATTGTTGCGTCCCGCGAAAACCGGGTGCCCCAGGTCGAAGGCCGTATCGATGACGCCGACTTTCACCGCGCTCGCACAGGACCCAAGCTCGTCCTTCCAGCCGATGGCGGCTCTCGCAAAGCAACGGTCCTCCGGGCATTTGGCTTCCGGCGGCGGGCTTTTTACCGAGGGCCCGGCCTCGTCGCGCATTTGCGCGCGGTAAATCCGGTAAATCTTGTTCAGCTCGAACTGCTGGCCTGGAAACTCATGGTTGAGCAAATCCTGAGCGTGAAGCGCGTCCAAATGCGAAGGCACGGTGAGACGGCTTACCTCATCGGCTCCGACCGGGTCGTCGGCCTGGAATCCCAAGGCTTTCGCGCGCTCGATCGATTGAGGATCGAGCCCCACCGCAAGCACCTCATTGGGCGAATGCTCCGACGCGCCTAGCGCAAACTTGGTCTTGGCGAAGATGCTCGTGCCCAGGCTCGGCGACTTCGTTCCTTCCGAATAGCGCCTCGCCACCGGACTGACGGCCTTGTCGAGAAAGTGCACGGTATTGGGGTCATGGGAGTTGTCGTGCCGGATATTCCGCAGAAAAGCTTCGCTTATCGGCCCACCCTCATGTTCTCCGACATGGTGATGGAGATCCCAGCTCTCCTGGCCGCGGGCATAGTGGGGCGCATGATTGCCGTCGCGGCGGTCCTGCCCGACCCTTAAGCTGACGCCAACCATTCTCCTGTTCGCGTCGATATGGAGAGCGTTCCCGCTCCCGGCGGGCGGGGAGTTGTCTGTGCGCGAATGAGGGTGGCGCTTGTTATCGTCGCCGCGCCCCGAAGTGTGGGACGTGTCATCGCCGCGTTTTTTTCCATTGTCGTCCGCGTCGGAGGCCATCGCCATGGGAAAAGCGGTGTAGGCGAGTCCGGCGTGCTCTCCCGATGGCGGCCGCGCGAGATCGCCGCCCACGCAGGAAAGGGAAACCCCGGCGATCGCGGTCATCGCGGTTTTGCGCAGAGCGGCGCGGGAAAGCGGGTTTCGCATCAGGGTCATCGGCTATCGATAACCAGACTTGATGTTGGAAATGAGGAAGAGCGAAATGTTGCGCAAACGTGGCTTTTTCGCCGCAGGATCTACCCCTGCCGCCAAAGGAGCTTCACGCTCATGGCGAGCGACATGGCGAAGAGAACGGGCCTGATGATTCGCGCGCCATGCTTGAGAACGAGGCGCGCGCCGATGTTGCCGCCAATGACCGTGCCGGCCGCCATCGCGGCGCCGTATGTCCAGGATGCGTGGCCTCCGGAAATAAAAAAGAGCAGCGCTCCGAGATTGCTCATGAAATTGTAGATTTTCGCGCTGATGGTCGCTTCCGCCAGTCCGGCCCCGAGAAAGGCCACGGCGGCGAGCGCGAAGAAACTTCCGGTCCCAGGCCCGAGAAAGCCGTCGTAGAACGCGATCAAGGGGATGACGGTGAGCGCGCCGGTCCTCCGGGAGAGGCGCGCCTCGCGCTCGACCTCGCCAAGGTCCGGCCGCGCGATCACGGCGACGGCCACCCCAATCAACACGAAAGGGATCGCGCTCTTCAAGAGGCCGGGGTCCAGGATCGACACGCAGGCGGCGCCGCATGCCGCGCTCACAAAACACGTCGCCGCCGGAAGGAGGTGGTCGCGAAAGCGCACCCGGCCTTTGCGCCGGAACTGGAGCGTGGCGCTGGCGGGCCCGAAGACGCTCTGAAGCTTGTTGGTTGCGAATGCGGAAAGCGGGTCGAGCCCGGCCGACATCAGCCCCGGCAGGGTCAACAGCCCGCCTCCGCCCGCCATCGCGTCGATGGCGGCGGCGGCAAGCGCGAGCAGAAACAGCAAGTAAAAAACTTCCGGCCCGCCGGCTTCCATCGTTTTCGGGGTCTCGTTCCCGGCCCTCATCGCGAAGCGCCGACATGGCCCGCTTGCCGCGCCGATGTCAAAACCTTTCGGCGGCGATCCTCGAAGCGCGGGCGCCCAAACAAGCTCCCGCGGCCTGGCCGGGGCTAACGCGGCGGGACGCACTCCGCGCACCTTCAGGTTGCATTCCCGCAACTCCCCATCATTATTCTACCTTAGATAGTTAATTCACGGGAGCCACAACCGGGAATCGCGCTAGCCTGCGATGAATGGCGGTTCCGGTCCGCCAGAACTCCCGCGCCGGAAACCAAATAGGAATCTGATTGCCCGGATGTGTCCGCGAGCAGAAGAAGCCTTGAAAACATTGGCGAATTTCGCTTCCACCGTCATGGCCGGGCCAAGACAAGAGGCGGCGCGGCTACGACGACGGAATTGGCGGAAACATCGGGGTAATCGAGAATAGGAAAGAGGCGACCGTTATTGTCCGCACATAAGCCTGCGTCAGGCCTCAAACCTCCTCTCAAGCCTGCTCGCTTGCGGAAAGCGGCGCCGCTCATTCTGGCGGGGTTTGTGTATGCGGGCATCGGCGGCTTTTCTGCCGAAACCAGTCGCACATCGCCCGGCTCGGCCTTCACTTTCCTCTCTGCCGCCATGGCTGACGATGGCCGCGGACACGGCGGCGGCGGCGGGGGCGATGGCAGAGGCGGCGGCCAACCGGGCGATGGCGGCGGTAATGGCGGTTGGGGAAATGGCGGCGGCGGCGGTTGGACCAGCCATGACAAAGATAGCGGTAATGGCGACGGGGATGGACAGGACAGCCGTGGCAGGGATGGCGGCGGGGGCGACATCGGCCCCGATCCCGGCCGGACATCCCATGCCGCCCCATCGTCCGGCGATGACCACGGCTCGAATTTAGGCGGCGTCAGCTACGATGCCTCCCGCAACATGATGACGCTGGGTTTCAAAATTGGCGGGGGAGAACGGCGCGACAGCCTGGAGCCCGGGCATCGCGGATGGGAACCGGATCATCATGAGCGGCATGAGCACGAGTGGGAACCGGAGGGCCATCGGCGGCATGAGCACGACCATTTCCACGATCGCGAACGCTGGAAGTGGCGCGATCGTGACGACTGGAACGAAGAAGCGGCGACGCAATCCCTGAACCCCATAGCCGCGAACTTCGCCCCGCAAAGCGGGAGCTTCGCCCCGCAGAGCGACACAACGGTCGATTCCATAGCCACGCGAGATTCCACGCCCACAAACTATGCGCGCCCTGCTCCCGCCCAGCAAAACGGCAGGACGGCCGTTGAAAATACCAGCGTTGCGATTGGGAATTCGACCTTCATGCCCAACGAGGTGCTGGCCGTGGGGCTGGACCCTGCCTCCATCGAACGGGCCGAAGCATTGGGCTTCAGGGCCGATCCCCAGGCGATGGTATCCAAGGCAACCGGTCGTGCCATTACCCGGTTTACCGTGCCCCCAGGGCTGGATGCGCTTCGGGGGCGGGAGCTCTTAAGCAGGGAATTGCCGAGCCGCCGCTTTGAGTTGAACATGGTCTACCGGCTTTACCGCGCGGCGGTGAGCGAAGACAAAGCCAAAATACCGGACAAAGACAACGCCATGCCGGCCCCCGGCAATCCTTCCCGATGCGAGGCCGACCATTGTCTTGCGCGGCAGGCGATAGGCTGGAACGAAACGCTGGCGCCCTGCGCGCGAGGCCTGAAAGTTGGCGTGATCGACACCGACGTCGACCAGTCTCACCCGGCCTTCGCGGGACGGGCCACCCATCGCTTCGATTTCTCTCCCGACGGACGCGGCGTACCTCCCAATCTGCACGGAACCGCGGTCCTGTCCCTGCTCGCGGGCAGCCCTCTTGGCGGCGGTTTCGGTCTCATCCCGGACGCGGAATTCTTCGCCGCCAACATTTTCTTCTCCGACGAGCTGGGCGAGATGGCGGCCGACACGCTCAGCCTCCTGAAGGCCCTCGATTGGATGCAGAGTTTCGGCGTGAAGCTCGTCAATATGAGCTTCTCGGGACCTCGGGACGAGCTTGTCGCCGAGGCTATCGGAAACCTGAGCAAGAAAGGTCTCGTTTTTGTCGCCGCCGCCGGAAATGAGGGGCCGACAGCTCCGCCAAGCTACCCGGCCGCCTACCCTCAGGTTATCGCCGTAACAGCCGTAACGAAGGACCTGCGCAACTACCGTTACGCCAATCGCGGGGACCACATCGACGTCGCGGCGCCCGGCGTCGACATCTGGACGGCGATGCCCGGCGGACGCGCGGGCTACCAGTCCGGAACGTCATTCGCCGCGCCCCATGTCACGGCGATCCTTGCGGTCAACCCGCGGGAAACGCTCCAGCAGGACAAGGCCGGCTTGCTCGACGGCTTGCGTGTGATCGACCTCGGGGAGCAGGGGCGCGATCCAGTCTACGGACGGGGTCTCCTCATGGCGCCTTCGAAATGCACGCCGCCTTGGGAGACGACCGCCAGCAACGAGTAGGCTTTGGGGCAAGCGGCCGGGACCCACGGGACGGATGCGTGCTCGCCGTAACAAATCGCGGCGCTCATTTTTTTTACGCTCCCGGCTCGCGCTCCGCTTGGCCGGGATGACGATGCGGCGGGCAAATCGGCGGGGTCGGCTTAGGCCGGTTTGCTACCGCGCCGTCTCGTTCAGAGCGGCGGGATGCGCTTTCACATGGGCGACAAGCTCCGCGGCCGGCCAGCAGGTTTGCGGAAGCCCGGAAAGCTTCTGATAGGCGCCGACGGCGGCTCGCGTGCGCCCTCCGGCCTTGCCGTCGATCGTGTCGTGGTAGAGACCGAGCGCGGTCAGCTTTTTCTGCAGGAACTCGACATCGGCGGTCGCCACCTGCACGACGGGCCGCCAAGGCTGGCTGAAGCCGCCCCCGCCCCTTATGCGGTCGGCGAGGTGGCCCACGAAAAGCGCGTAGAGATCGGATTTGTTGTATTCGCGGATCGCCTGGAAATTATCGAAGGTGAGGAAGGCCGGGCCGTAAACGCCCGCGGGCTGCAAGAGCGACGCTTCCCAGGCCAAGACCTCCGGCGGGAAGTCGCGGCCTTCCAGCGGCGCGACGCCTATCTTCGCCCATTCCGAGACGGGCTTCTTGATGTCGAGATAGCCGAGCGAGCAATCCACATCGGCGGCCGCGCGCACCTCGAAGCCCCAGGGCTGCGCATCGTTCCAGCCGATATGCGTGAGGTTGTTCGCGAGCGAGGCCAGCGCGTCGGGCACGGAATGCCAGATGTCCTTCTTGCCGTCGCCGTCCTGGTCGACCGCGTATTTGAAGTAATCCTCCGGCATGAACTGGACGAGACCCATGGCGCCGGCCCAGGAACTGTTCATATCCTTCGCCGCGATGACGCCTTCCTGGACCATGCGGAGTCCTTCGATGAACTGGCGCTGAAACAGCTCCGGCCGCCGGCCGATATAGGCTTCCGTCGCGATCACGTTCAGCGCGTTGTAGCGGAGGTCCGCGGCGTAGGTTCCGAACGCCGTCTCGCGACCCCAAAGCCCGAGCAGGAGATAGGGATCGACGCCGTATTTTTTCTGGATCGCCGCGAGCGCGTCCTTGTGCTTCGCGTAAAGCGCGCGCCCTTGCCCGGCCAAATTCGCAAGCGCCTTGCCGCTCAAATACTGTTCCGGCGTGCGCACGAATTCCGGCTGCTCCGGCAGCTTCGTGGAGGGGATGTCGAGGTCCGGCAGCGAGAAATCCGGCGCGAGCGCCTTCGTGACGGAATCGTAGACGCTGGCGCGTATGCCTTTTTCGATGGCCGTGGCGCGGAAGGAGGCGAGGAAGGCGCGAAACCCGTCCGCCGAGGGGGTCGCCGCGGCCGCGGATTGCGCACAAAATAGCAAAAGCAGCGCCGCTATAGTCGCGGTCATGTTCGGCGATACTGGGCGGTTACGTTGGTTCATCTTTCGGGGATTTCCATGGAACGACGGCCGGCGCGGAGACTTGGAAGGCTGTTTAGCAAACTCCGCCGATTTGCCCAACCCATCGTCATCCCGGCCATCGCGCGCATCGTTATCCCGGCCGAGCGCAGCGCGAGCCGGGATCGCAAAAAATGAGGCCTACGATTTATTACGGTCCCGGCTTCGCCTTTCCGGGTCATCAAGTTCCGGGATGACGAACGAAGAGGCTTCGGCAAGCTCAACGACGCCTGTTCACATACTGGCGACCGGGACGAATCTGGATAGACCAATGCTTGAACCCCCGCGCCATTCCGCTATCCTCACAGTTGGGCGCGATTGAGATCAAACGCCTTTCGAATTTACGTGCCGTGGTTGACGCCATTTGAGAAAGGTTTTCTCCTTGTCCGGAGCTTATATAAACCAGATCGCGACCGCGGTCCCCCCGCACCAGGTTCATGCCGCCTTCGTGCAATTCCAAAGGCAATTGCTCGACGACCACCGCAAGCGCGCGATCTTCGATAAGCTCGTCGAGAAGGGCCAGATCGAGAAGCGCTGGTCTTGCGTGGTTCCCGCCGAGGACAGTACGCACGCGACCATCAATGGGGAGGCGTTCTACGTCCCGGGCGACTTCCCGTCGACTGGCGACCGCATGCGGCAGTACGAGGTCGAGGCGCCGGTGCTCGCGGCGCGCGCCGTCAATGCGCTGGCTCTCGGCGAACGGAAGAAGGACATCACGCATCTCGTCGTCACGTCCTGCACCGGCTTCTCCGCGCCCGGCGTCGACCTTGAGCTCATCCATCGCTGCGGGCTCAATCCCACCATCGAACGCACCATCATCGGCTTCATGGGCTGCTACGCGGCGGTGAACGCCTTGAAGGCGGCGCGGCACATCGTCAGGTCCGAGCCGAAGGCCAAGGTGCTGGTGGTCAGCATCGAACTGTGCACGCTGCACTTCCAAGAGACGCACGAGCTGGAAGACATGATGCCGTTCCTGCTCTTCGCCGATGGCTGCGCGGCGGCGCTTGTCAGCGCGGAGCCGGAGGGACTGAGCATGGAGCGCTTCTACGCGGCCCTCATGCCCGAGGCCGCAAGCCAGATGGCCTGGCACATCCGCGATCTTGGCTTCGACATGGTGCTGTCGAGCCGGATCCCGGCCTCCGTGGGCGAAGCGATCGACCGCGCGTCGGACGCGATCCTGGCGGGGCTGAAGCCGAAGGACATCGAGCTTTGGGCCGTTCATCCCGGCGGCAGGGCGGTGCTCGACGCGGTGGAAACCGCCTTCCGGCTGCCGCTCACAGCGCTGAACGCCTCGCGGCGCGTGCTTCGCGATTTCGGCAACATGTCGTCCGCCACGGTTCTCTTCGTGCTGAAATCGCTCCTGGAGGAGAACCGCTCCGGCGCCCGCGGCTGCGCCATGTCCTTCGGGCCGGGCCTCACGGCGGAGACCATGTTGTTCAAGGCGGTCTAACAAGATGCTTAAGGAGGTCCAGTTCCAGGCTCCATCCTTCGACAGGCTCAGAATGAGGCTTCGACAACGTGTCATCCCGGAAAGGCGAAGCCTTATCCGGGATCGCAGCAGATCGAAACGCTTGCTTTTTTGCGCTCCCGGCTCGCGCTTTGCTTGGCCGGGACGACGACCCGTCGGGCAAACTGGCGAAGTCTGCTTGAACCTCATGGTGAGCTTGTCGAACCGTGGGCCGCATCGTTTTTCAACGGCGTGCTAAGCCCGATGCCCGATTTCTCCAAGCGGGACACGACGCCTGAACTCATGGATACCGAAGCCGTCAGCTACGAGGAGCTGCGCGGCGTGCTGCGCGAGCTCACGCAGGCGAACGAGCTTTCCCTTGCCTACAGGCCGACCATCTCCTTCTTCCGCCGCCTCGCGCGCGAAGGCAGGCTCCCCGTGGACCGGCGCATCACCGTCATCGACGCGGCCAGCGGCTATGGCGACATGAGCCGCAAGGTGGATCGCTGGGCCGGGAAGCACGGCTACGACATCGAGATTATCGGCGTCGACATGAACCCGTGGGCCGCGCGCGCGGCGGCCGAGGCGAGCGAGCCGGGGCGGCCCTTGAAATGGGTGACGGCGAACCTGTTCGAGTTTCAAGCCGAGGGCGGCGCCGACATCGTCATGAGCGGGCTGTTCACCCATCACTTGCCCGGCCCGATGCTCGTCCGCTTCATCCGCTGGATGGAGGAGAACGCGCGCATCGGCTGGTTTATCAGCGACATCGAGCGCCACCCCGTGCCGTACTACTTCCTGAAATTCGCGTTCTGGGCCACGCGGCGGCATCGCTTCATGCGCCATGACGGCCCGGTCTCCATCGCGAGCGCGTTCAAGAAAAAGGATTGGGAGCGCTATCTCGCCGAAGCCGGGTTGCCGCGGGGCGCGGCCCGCATCGAGTCTTGGGCGCCGTACCGGCTCTGCGTCTCAAGAGTGAAGGAGCCCGCATGAAACCTTACGACGCCGCTGTTATCGGAGGAGGCATAGCGGGACCGGCGCTCGCGGCAAGGCTCGCCCGCGCGGGGCGCCCGGTCGTCCTGTTCGAGAAAGAAAAAGCCGCGCACGACAAGGTCTGCGGCGAGTTCATCAGCCACGAAGGCGCGCGCTATCTCCGCGATCTCGGCGTCTTAGTCGAGGCGCTTGGCGGCGTTGCGATCGATCGTGTCCGGCTGGCGCGGCGCGGCGCTGCCGTGACGGCGCGTCTCCCGTTCGACGCGCAAAGCCTGTCGCGGCGCGCGCTCGACGAGGCGCTGCTTGAGCTTGCGGCCAACGCGGGCGCCGAGGTGCGGCGCGGCGTTCGGGTGAAAGGCTTCGAGAGAGGCGCGGAAGGCTGGGCGGTGCGCTGCGACGGCGGCGATGCGATCCTTTCGAAACAGGTTTTTCTCGCCAGCGGCAAGCACGACCTGAAAGACTGGAAGCGGCGGCCGGGCCGGCATCCCGAATGCCTCGCCTTCAAGGCCTATTGGCGGCTGAAGCCGGATCAAGCCGCGAAGCTGGCGCGCCACGTTGAGCTGATCCTGTTCAAGGGCGGCTATGCCGGCTTGCAGGAGGTGGAAGGCGGGCGCGCCAATCTCTGCCTGATCGTGAAGAAGGACGCCTATGCGGCGCATTACGGCTCCTTCGATGCGCTGCTCGCCGCCATGCGCGAGCGCTGCCCGCATCTTGAGGAAAGGCTTGCCGGCGCCGTCTGCCTGATGGAGAAGCCGCTCGCCATTTCGGGCCTGCCCTACGGCCATGTCGCGCGCGAAAGCGGCGGCGTCTGGCGGCTCGGCGACCAGGCGGCGGCGATCCCGTCATTCTCCGGCGACGGCATGTCGATTGCGCTCCATAGCGCGGAGCGGGCCGCGCGGGCCTATCTCAAAGGCGAAAGCGCGGAGGCCTACCAGCAAGCGCTCGCGCGCGACCTTTCGGGACAACTGCGGCGCGCCACGCTGATTTCCCGGATTCTTGTCGATGACGCGGGCCAAAGGCTCGCCATGGCCTGCGCAAGCCTGGCGCCGTTTGTTCTTCCGGCCGGCGCGGGCGCGACGCGCATCCCAAGACGCGCGCTCAGCGGACTGGCCAGCGAGAGCCTTTGACAATCTCCATCGGCTGCGCATCTAATACCGGCGGACAATGGCGCCGGCCCTTTTGTCGTCATTCCCGTGAAGCTTGTCCCCGTGCGGACGGGGAGCGGGAATCCAGTAAGCCCGGCGGCGGAAGCTATTGAAATAGCGCAGCGATACCTGCGTCCCCGCCGGAGTTTATCCCCGCGAAGGCGGGGACGGGGACGACGCCGCGGAGCGGTCGAGAACTTTGGCCGCCGGTATAAGTGGGAGATGGGCGGAAAGGGTCGAATTTTATGATGTGCGACGGCTCTATCAATGACGGATGGAGGTGAGGAATGAGTTGGGCGTCCATTATTTTGGCGCTGTTCATCATTGTGGTGATGGCGGGCCTCATCAAGTACATTTTTTTCGATTAGCCCAGCCGCATCGTTCCGCATTCGCGGAGCGGCCGGCGGTTAATATAAAGTGGAAAAGGTGCATATCCTTTCGAGCAAGGTAGTTTCGCGGGCGCGCGCGGACTATAGCAACAAAGAAAAACCACCCAATTGGCGACGCCCCCATGATACCAGCCCTTGAAACGAACAGGCTGACGCTGACGCCGCTTTCGCTGGACGACGCGCCCGCCACGCAGAAGTATTTTCCGCACTGGGAAATCGTGCGCTATCTCAGCGCCAAGGTTCCCTGGCCCTACCCCGACGACGGGGCGGTGCGGTTCATCAAGAACGTAGCGATCCCGGCGATGGAGCGCGGCGAACAATGGCTCTGGGCCATTCGTTTGAAGGAGGGGCCGGCGCATCAGATCGGATGCATCAATTTGGGCGTCGCCCGCGACGAGAACCGGGGGTTCTGGCTGGGTCTGCCCTGGCACAACCGGCGTATCATGTCGGAGTCCTGCGAGGCCGTGACGGAATTCTGGTTCAGCGTCCTTAAGCGCGACAAGCTGCGCGTGGCGAAGGCGGCGGACAATATCGCGTCGCGGCGCATCTCCGAGAGGGAGGGCGGACGCATCGTCGAGCGGGTGGAGCGGAATTACGTCATCGGCAAGGTGACGGCGGAGATCTGGGAATTGACGTTCGAAAATTGGCAGGCGGCGCGGCGGATGAAGGAGCACGCGGCCGCGTAAGCTCAGCCGCCCGCGGCCTCAATGAAGTTGCTTCCGCGGCCGAACCGGGTTTCTATCCGGCAAACCGAGGAGACGCCCCATGTCCGACGAACGCGCCCCAGGCTTCAACACGCTCGCCATCCACGCCGGCGCCCAGCCCGACCCGGCGACCGGCGCGCGGGTGACGCCCATCTATCAGACCGCCTCCTACGTCTTCGACAATGTGGATCACGCCGCCTCGCTGTTCGCGCTGGAAGCGTTCGGCAACATCTACACGCGCATCATGAACCCGACGCAGGCCGTACTCGAGTCCCGCGTCGCGGCGCTGGAAGGCGGCACGGCGGCGCTGGCGGCGGCGTCCGGCCACGCGGCGCAGTTCCTCGTGTTCCATGTGCTGCTGGAGCCGGGCGACGAATTCATCGCCGCGCGCCAGCTTTATGGCGGGTCCATCAACCAGTTCAACCACGCCTTCAAGAAATTCGACTGGAACGTGGTGTGGGCCGACGGCGCCGACCCGGCGAGCTTCGAAGCCGCGATTACGCCGAAGACCAAGGCGATCTTCATCGAATCCATCGCGAACCCTGGCGGCATCGTGCTCGACGTGCCCGCCATCGCGGCGGTCGCGAAGAAGGCGGGCGTGCCGCTGATCGTCGATAACACGCTGGCGACGCCGTATCTGTTCCGGCCGAAGGAGCACGGCGCGGACATCGTGGTGCATTCGCTGACGAAGTTCCTCGGCGGACAGGGCAACTCCATCGGCGGCATCCTCGTCGATTGCGGCACGTTCGACTGGCTGAAGAGCGGGCGCTACCCCATGCTGTCGCAGCCGAACCCGTCTTATCACGGCATGACGCTTGGCGAGACCTTCGGCAATTTCGCCTTCGCCATCGCCGCGCGCGTGCTGTCTCTGCGCGACCTCGGCCCGGCGATTGCGCCGCTGAACGCCTTCCTGTTCATCAACGGCATCGAGACGCTGCCTTTGCGCATCGCGCGCCATTGCGAGAACGCGATGGCCGTCGCGAGCTGGCTGGAGAAGCATCCGAAGGTCGCCTGGGTGAACTATGCGGGCCTGCCCGGCAATCCGTATCATGAGCTGGCGCGGCGGCTCGTCCCGAAGGGCGCGGGCGCCGTGTTCACCTTCGGCCTCAAGGGCGGCTACGACGCGGGCGTGAAGCTCGTTTCGAACGTGCAGCTGTTCTCGCACCTCGCCAATATCGGCGACGTGCGCAGCCTCATCATCCATCCGGCATCGACGACGCACAGCCAGCTCACGGCGGAGCAGCGCGCGGCGGCGGGCGCGGGCGACGATGTGGTGCGGCTTTCGGTCGGCATCGAGGACGTGGCCGATATCATCGGCGACCTCGATCGGGCGCTCGCGGCGGGTTGACGCCAAATCCCGCTGAACGGTTCCGCAGCCGTCTTCCCGGAAACGCCGCAGGCGAATCCGGGACCGTACAGGGCGCTGGCGTTCGCGGGCGATCCCGTGTCTGCGCGGCGGCATTTCACGCCGCAACGCGCACGGGATGACGGCGATTGGCGGCGAACTGTTCTCTCCGCTTATGCTTAGCCTCGCCGATGACCTCATGAGCAAGAGGCGTCTTCGAGGCCGTAACTCCCCCCGGAGGCTGGTCCGCCGCCGCCGAACTAAAAGGCCGCCCTAATACTGGCGCTCGAACAGGCGCAGGAACGGATCGCCCGTGTATGGGTGGATAATGCCCAACGCGTTGTCGATCGGGCTCGCGTCATGGTCCCAGCGATAGGGAAGGGGCAAATCCTCGTCGTAGCGGTAATGGCTGTAGCGGTAGCGGCCATAGCGGCCTCCGCGCCGGGCGCGAGCCCCGACGCGATAGCAATTATAAGCGCACCAAGAGCTGAAAAGGCTATCGCCCCGGCGCCGGCGGGAAACCTTGACGGCGCTGCTTGCGGCTGCCGCGCCGGAGAGGTCCGGCGCGGGCAAGGCGGCGGCTTCGCCCCAAGAAAGAATTGCGGCGAGGGCGGCCGCGCCAAGAGTGGGAAGCGTTTTCATGTCTGCACCCCGTTGAAATCGAAAATTGTAATGCCGGTCATTCTCATAGCCTTGCCGATTGCGGCTAAGAAAGCGTTTACTCGGAAGCCGTGTCCGGCGACGCGGTCGGCAGGGAAAAAGAATACCGCCGTGGCGCTAAACAGAGTTTCCCAATTAGGCCAACGGATGGCCTTCGTTCGTCGTCCCGGAAAGGCGAAGCCTTATCCGGGACCGTAACAAATCGAAACGTTTGCTTTTTTGCGATCCCGGCTCGCGCTTCGCTTGGCCGGGATGACGATGCGGCGGGCAAATCGGCGGAGTCCGCTTAGGCGCGGAGAGAATTTGCCAACGTCAACAAGCTCGACTATCAAGGGCCGCCTAAAGTGGAATAAATCGGAGCCGGCGGTCATTGCGTGCGCAGCGAAGCGATCCAGGGCTTGAGCGGCTGACGCTTTTCTGGATCGCCACGGCGGTTAAAGCCGCCTCGCGATGACGCCGCGGCAGATTAAGCGCACGATGCTCTAAGGTTGGCCCCGAAATCGCGAAGAGATAGAGATCGACATGGATATCCGCCGCAAAAAGCTGATCGGAACAGCGATCTTCGTCGCCGGTTCGGTCTCCTACTTCTTCTTCATGATCACGGTCGCGATCGCGCGGCTTCCCGGCACGACGATGGCGACGCAACTCCTTTTCTATCTCGTCATCACGCTGATCTGGGTTTTCTTCGCGGGGCTGCTCATCCGCTGGATGCAAAAGCCGCCGAGCGTCGCGCCCGAGGTGTAAAGGGCCGCTTTCGCGGCCCTTCGGTCAGCCCATTCGGCGGGGCGCGCTAGTAGCAGAAGTTGTAGGCGTAGGCCGAGCAATAAGGCGGGCCGTAGCCATTATTGATGCAGTTCGAGTAGCAGCTATCGCTATAGCCATAAAAGCCGGCGCCATACCAGTACCAACGCCCATCGCGCCAATAGCCGCGCCGTCCATGGCTCCAATGGGCCGGGCCGCCCGGACGCCCGATGCGCGGGCCGCCATAATATCTGGCGGCCGGGCCGCCAAAATGGCGATATCCGCCAAAATGGCCTCCGCCGCCAAAATGACCTCCTCCTCCTCCTCCGCGTCCGCCGCCCCTTATGAGATCGAATGTGCTTTTGGGGTGAGCAGCCTTGCCTCCCTCGACGCCCAGCGCGCTGCTCGCAGGCGCCGCCGAGGCGGAAAATGCGGCGGCGGCGGACATCCCGAGCGCCGCGATGCCCACGACTAACATCCTCTTTATGTTCATGAAACCCCCTCCTTCTTGGTTTACGAACCTTCGGCCCCATGCGCGTTTCGCGCAATTCCTGTTCGCTTGTGTCAACCAAGCCCGAGCAGAACGATAAGCCACGCCCAAGGAGCGCGCAACTTGAACGGCGCGTCGAAAACAGTTTTTTTTGATGACCCGGATGTTTACGCTAGCAGAAGAAGCGATGAAAATATTGGCGAATGCTCGGCCCACTGTCATGGCCGATCACGCCGGGCCATGATACCGGCGGACAATGGCGCCGGCCCTTTTGCTGTCATTCCCGCGAAGCTTGTCCCCGTGCGGACGGGGAGCGGGAATCCAGTCATCCCGGCGGCGGAAGCTATTGAAGTAGCGCAGCGATACCTGGGTCCCCGCCGGAGTTTATCCCCGCGAAGGCGGGGACGACGCCGAGGAGCGGTCGAGACTTTTGGCCGCCGGTATGACGAGGGAATTGGCGGAAACAGCGGGGTCGTCAAGAAAGTCTTTCCAGCGCGCGGGCGTTCGGCTGCGCGTCGTTACCCCGCAAAATAAAAGGGCCGCTTTCGCGGCCCTTCCCTGACGCTGTCTGCCGCGTCAATCGCAGAAATCATAGGCATTGGCGCTGCAATAGGCCGGGCTATACCCTGCCTCAAGACAGTTCCAGTAGCAGCTGCCGCCGCCGGCCACGCCGTAACCGTCGAAAGCATACCAGCGTCCGCCTCGCCAATAGCCGCGGCCGCGATGATAGCCGCCCGCTCGCAGACCGCTGTAGCGATTTCCGCTAAACCCGCTGAAGCGTTGTCCGCTCATTCCCATGCTGCCCATTCCGCCGCGGCCTCCCATACTGAAGCCGCCGTGTCCTCCGCCTCCGCCTCGGCCCCCTCCGCCGCCGCCGCCATGATGACCGATCAGCGTGAACGCGCCCGGCGCCGGTTTGGGCGCGTCGTTGGCGAAACCCGCTGGGCCAGCAAACGCCGGAAAGCAAAGCGCCAGCATCGCCGCGGCAGCGGTCAAAGTTCGTTTGATAGACATAATACCACTCACTCCTGTGCGAACCTTCCCGGCCCAATGAGGATCGCTGGCTTGAAGCCATGCTAAGGAAAGCAAAAACCAGCGGCCAAGTTTTTGTTCCAGGCCGCGGGAGAAGGAGTCAGGTAGTTTTTATCTTTAACAGCTTGTATGTTTACATGGCGGGCGCTTGCGCCATTATCGGTGAAGCCGAGTTCGATATTATGCCGCGACTTGCGGGACCAGCCTGTCGACAACCTTCGCCGAGCAAATAACGCCGGGAATGCCAGCGCCTGGATGCGTGCCCGCGCCCGTGAGATACAGGTTCTTGATCCCTTCCGCCTTGTTATGGAAACGGAAAAAGGCCGATTGCGTGAAGTGTGGAGCAATCGAGAAACCGGCGCCGGCATGGCTCAGGTAGTTGGTTTTGAAGTCCTCCGGCGTCATGATGATCTCCGCGCGCATGGCGCCGGAGAGGCCCGGCAGGATGGTGCGCTCAAGCCCCGCCACGATGCGATCCCGAAGCTTCGGCGCCTCCGCCTTCCAATCGATGTCGGTCAGGAGATTGGGGACGGGACACAGCACGTAAAAGGCGTCGCACCCTTCGGGCGCGAAGCTCGGATCGTTCGCCGTCGGCCGGTGGATGTAAAGCGAGAAGTCGTCGGCCAGGATGCCTTTATGGAAAATGTCGTCGAGCAGCCCCTTGTAGCGCTTGCCGAGCCAGATGGTGTGGCGCTGCACCTCGGGATATTGCCGGTCCGCGCCGAAATAAAGCAAAAACAGGCCCATCGAAAGCCGCGCGGTCTTGCGCTTCAGCCGCGCGGTCACGCCCTGCTCCTTCGCCGGAATCATGTCGCCGAAAAGGTGCATCGGATCGACGTCCGAGACCACGATATCGGCCGGAATAATCTTGCCGCCTTCGAGCCGGACGCCGGTCGCCGCGCCGTTCTCGATGACGATCGACGAGACAGTGGTATTGAGGCGGATGTCGACGCCCTCCTCCTCCATCAGCTTGCCGAGCGCGGCCACGATGGCGCCCGTGCCGCCCATGGCGTAGAAGACGCCCCATTTGCGTTCGAGGTAATGGATGAGCCCGTAGATGCTGGTGGTGTCGAAGGGGCTGCCGCCGACGAGCAGCGGCTGGATGGACAGCGCCTGCCGCAGCTTATGGCTGTGGAAGTATTTCGTGACGAAATCCCAGACGCTGCGATAGCTGCCGAGCTGGATCAGGCGCGGAATCTGCCCAACCATGGTCAGCGGATTGTGGAAGGGCTGGTCCGCGAGATTGGTGAAGCCCGCGTCGAAAAGCTGCCTCGAATGGTCGAGCATGCGCAGATAGCCGTCGCCGTCGACAGGATCGATGCGGCGCATCTCCGCGAGCGTCTCCTCAAGCGTGCCGCCGTAATCGAAGGTCGAGCCGTCCTCGTCGAAGAAGAAGCGATACCAGGGCGTCAGCGGCCTCAGGTCGAAATAGTCGGCGCTCTTCTTGCCGAAGAGGTCGAAAAGCTCCTCGATGAGGAAGGGCGCTGTGATGACGGTCGGACCGGCGTCGTGCTTGAAGCCGTCCTTCTCGAAGACCTGGGCGCGGCCTCCGAGCATGGGCGCGCGGTCGACGATGGCGACGCGATACCCCTTCGCCGCGAGCCGGATCGCCGTGGCGATGCCGCCGAAGCCCGCGCCGACCACGACGGCCCTGTTTCTTGCGCTTGCCGAAGCCGGCGCTTCTGTCTTGGCGACGATCTGATCCATGGCTTACCCTTTTTGGTCTTGAGGCTCGACGCCTTCGACAATGACGATTTCAGAGATGGCGGCCGGAATGCGATGCGCGCGCGCTGCCTGGCAGGCGGCGGAGTTGTAACAATCGAGCGCCGCTCGATACGACGGGAACTCGATAACAACGTTCCGGGCGCGAGCCTGCCCCTCGACGCCTTGCGCACGGCCGCCGCGCGCACGAAATATGGCGCCATGCCCGGCAAAAGCCTGAGCCGCGCCTGAGATGTAGGCCTTGTAGGCCTCCGGATCGTTGACGTCAACGCGAGCGATCCAATAGGCTTTCGCCATGGCGTTCTCCATTAGGAGGAAAGCATGATTGACACTTGGTGGTGTAAACTCTGGTTTACAAATCCCGGCGTATCGTTCATACCGGATTGATGGCTAAGCTGTTTTCCACAAGCTTTCAAGAGCGCGGTTCGGATAGGCGCTCAAGAGTCCGAGAACAGCGGGCTGCAATCGGCAAGGCAAGACTACGGGAAGTCATATGAGCGGCCAGTTGGATTACTTTTTGAAGCTGCGGGCTCGCGTTGAAGCACGGCTTGCGGAGCTTGTCCCGCCGGCCGGCGGCGACCCGCTGCATGGCTCGTTCAGGCACAGCCTGCTCGCGCCCGCGAAGCGCGTTCGGGCCGTGCTCATGATGATCGCGGCGCGCGAGCTTGGCGGCAAGGAGGAGCACGCGCTCGACCTGGCCTGCTCGCTGGAAATGATCCACGCCGCTTCGTTGATCCTCGACGACCTTCCCGCGATGGACGACGCGGAAACGCGCAGGGGCTTGCCGGCCAATCACCGCCTTTACGGCGAAGCGACCGCAATCCTCGCGGCCATCGGCTTGTTCAACCACGCCTATGGCGTCGCCGCCGCCGCCGAAGGGCTCAGCCAGCAGCAGCGCATCGACGCGATTGAAGTGCTTCACTGGTCGGTCGGTCTGGACGGCCTCGTCCGCGGCCAGCAGGACGACCTCGCGGACGGCCGCGCCACCATGACGCATGCGGAACTTGAGCGCATGTATGCGCGGAAAACGGGCGCCTTGTTCGCCGCCGCGGCCGAATGCGGGGCGATTGTCGCGAAAAATTCATCGGCGCGCGCCGCGATGCGCGGTTTTGGCCTTGATCTCGGCGTAGGATTCCAAATGTTAGACGATGTCCTCGACGCGCGATCCACATGCGACCGCGCGGGCAAGGATGTCGCGCAGGACAACGGGCGCACGACGTTCGCAAGCCTGCTTGGCGTGAAGGGCGCGGCTGTGCTCGCCCGCCGCAAGATCGAGGACGGCGTGACCTCGGCGTGCGTGGCGGCGCGGGCTGCTGGCGGAGACGGCCGCACCTTCACCGCTTTCGCGGGAATGCTCGCGGCGGCGTTTTCGGATTTGATGCCGGAGTTTCAAGCGGAGCTCGCGGTGGCCAACGGATAAAGCAGGTGCGAATGAGCGATTGGCTGTTCTATCCAGGAATATTCTTAGCAACATTTTTCATCATGGAAGGCGTCGCCTGGAGCCTGCATAAATATGCGATGCACGGGTTTCTCTGGGTGCTGCACAAGAGCCATCACGAGCCGCGCAAGGGCATATGGGAGCTGAACGACGTATTCGGCGTGTTCTTTATTGCGCTCTCGATGGCCCTGTTTGAATGGACCGTTCAGCTTGGAGGGCCAACCTGGGCGCTGTTTGTGGCGCTTGGCATAACGGCTTACGGCTTCGTCTATTTCCTCGCCCACGATGTGCTTGTGCACCGCCGCGTGAAGCTCGGCCTTAACCCCAGACGGGGTTATCTGCGCCGGCTCTATCAGGCGCACCGCCTGCACCATGCCGTCGACGGCAGGGACGGCTGCGTCTCCTTCGGCTTCGTGTTCGCGCGCTCGCCCGAACACCTGAAGAGGAAGCTTGAGGAATACGCGCCCCTGCGCGAGCAGCAGCATGAGCGCCTCGACGCCAAGCGCACGCTGCACTAAGCAGAGTTTTCCAATTAAGCCGACCGATGGCCTTCGTTTGTCATCCGGGATGCCCTTCGTTCGTCATCCCGGAAAGGCGAGCCCTTATCCGGGACCGTAATAAATCGCGGCGCTCATTTTTTCACGATCCCGGCTCGCGCTGCGCTTGGCTGGGATGACGATGGGCCCGGCAAAGCGGCGGAGTCTGCTTAAGCGCCGGGCGCGCGCGCCGGAAGCGGCTGCGTCACGGCCACTTAACGGCCGGCGGCATGGAGGAGAGGATCGATTCGACGTTCCCGCCCGTCTTCAGCCCGAACATGGTGCCGCGGTCGTACAGGAGGTTGAACTCGACATAACGGCCGCGCCGGATGAGTTGCTCCTCGCGGTCCGCGTCGGTCCAGGGCGCGTTCATATTGCGCCGCACAATCTTCGCGTAGACATCGAGGAAGGCGCGCCCGATGTCCTGGGTGAAGGCGAAGTCCGCGCTCCAGTCGCCGGAATTGTGGTAGTCGTAAAAGACGCCGCCCATGCCGCGCGGCTCTCCCCTGTGGGGCAGGAAGAAGTATTCGTCGCACCACGCCCGGTATTTTGCGTAGTCGGCGACGGGGTGCCTTTCGCAGGCCCCTTTCAGCTTGGCGTGGAAGTCCCGCGTGTCCGCGTCCTCCTGGCTGCGCCGCCGCTCCAGCATGGGCGTCAGGTCGGAGCCGCCGCCGAACCACCATTTCGAGGTTACGATGAACCTCGTGTTCAAATGAACCGTGGGCACATTCGGGCTCAGCGGATGCGCGATCAGCGAAATTCCCGAGGCCCAGAAACCGGCGTTTTCCTCGGCGCCGGGGATTTGCGACCTGAATTCCGGCGCGAACTCGCCATGGACGGTCGAGACATGCACGCCGACCTTTTCGAAAACCCGGCCGTGCATGATGGCCATGGTCCCGCCGCCGCCGCCGGCCCCGCCATGGTCCGTTCGCGTCCATGGCTTGCGCTCGAATCGGCCGGCGGGCAGCGATGCGGCAGGCCCTGTCTTCGCTTCGTCCTCGATGCGCTCGAATTCCGTGCAGATGTCGTTTCTCAGCGCCGAGAACCACACGCGCGCTTTCGATTTTTCGAAGTTGAAAGGTTCGATGCGTCCGGCTTCAGAAGCTTGCGCGGGCTCGACGCGCGCTGCGCTCGATTTCGACATTCCGTACCCCGGCTCGGTTAGCGTAGCTGAGAAAAACCGCTTGTTTGTCTAAGGGCTTCTCCTAGCACCATTGCAAGCGAGACGGCAACATTCAAGGATCGCAGTTCGGGCCGCATCGGGATTTTAACCCTTAGGTTAACCGACGCATGCACGTCTTGCGGAGCGCCAGCGCTTTCGCGGCCGGCAAGAATCACGTCGGTGTCCCGGTACACAACATTGTGATACTCGGCGTCTGCCTTGGTCGTGAGCAAGACGATGCGTGAACCGTTTCTTTCTACATCGAGCCTAAAGTCGTCATACGTGTTGTGGCGCTTTAGCTTCACATAATCGAAATAGTCGAGGGCGGCTCTCCTCAATGCCCGCGAGGAGAGATCGAAGCCGGCTGGCTCGATAATGTCGACTGCGACGTTAAGACATGCCGCCAGCCTCAGCATCGTGCCTGTATTTTGGGCGATATCGGGTTGATATAGTGCAATGCGCATCGTCGGGGTGTTCGGCTAAAGGATGAGCGCTAAATTGCGCCATAGACACGTAAAACGATCGGATGCATAAGAGCACGATTTTTTTCGCACCCGCACAAACGTCCACCAAGGTTGACTTCAATGGCCACAACATACGACGGCGATCAGGGCGATGTCTCGCGCCGCGATTTCATCTACATCGCCACGACGGCGTTCGCGACAATCGGGGCCGCCGCGGCGCTTTGGCCTGCGATCGACCAAATGAACCCGGATGCGTCCGCGCTTTCGCTTGCCTCGACAGAGGTGGACTTGTCGCCGATCGCGGTCGGGCAAGCCATAACCGTGCTCTGGCGCGGCAAGCCCATCTTCATCCGGCATCGGACCCCCGAAGAAATCAAGATGGCGCAGGACGTGACGGTTTCGGATCTGAGGGACCCTTACGCAGAAGTCAGCGGGGCGCCCTCGACCTTGCCCGCGACGGACGCGAACCGGACGAAACCCGGCAAGGAGCAATGGCTCATCGCCATCGGCATCTGCACCCATCTCGGCTGCATCCCCAAGGGGCAGAAGCCCGGCGACGACCGCGGCCTCTACGGCGGCTGGTTCTGCCCATGCCACGGTTCGATGTACGACACGGCGGGACGCATCCGGCAGGGGCCGGCGCCACGTAATCTCGAAATTCCGCCTTACGCTTTCTCGGCGGACGCCAAGATCAAGATCGGTTAAGCGCCGGCTTCTGAAAAGGTTTGTCACTCATGTCTCACGCCTCGACCTACGAACCGAAAACAGCCTTTACGCGCTGGCTCGATTCCCGTCTGCCGATCGTCCGCTGGACAGTGGATTTCATGGCGTTCCCGACCCCGAGGAACTTAGGTTACCTCTGGACGTTCGGCGCGATCCTGACGTTTTTCCTCGTCGTGCAGATCGTCACCGGCGTCATCGTCGCGATGCACTACACGCCGAACACCGCGCTTGCATTCGACTCGATCGAGCGGCTTATGCGCGACGTGAACTACGGCTGGCTGATGCGCTACACGCACATGGTCGGGGCGTCGCTGTTCTTCCTGGCGGTTTACATCCACATCTTCCGCGGCCTCTATTACGGCTCGTACAAGGCGCCGCGCGAGGTGCTCTGGATGATCGGCGTCGCCATCCTGATCGCGATGATTGCGACGGCGTTCATGGGCTACTCGCTCGTCTGGGGTCAGATGAGCTTCTGGGCCGTGACCGTGATCACGAACCTCTTCTCCTCCTTCGACTCGATCGTTCCCGGCCTCGGCACGACCCTCGTGCAGTGGATCTGGGGCGGCTTCTCGGTCGATAACTCCACCCTCAACCGGCTTTTCAGCCTCCATTACCTCCTGCCCTTCGTTATTGTGGGGCTGGTCGCCCTCCACGTCTGGGCGCTGCACGTGCCCGGGAGCAATAACCCGGCCGGCGTCGAGGTGCGGAACCAGGCGAAAGAAACGCTGCCGTTCTTCCCCTACTTCACCACGAAGGACACGCTGGCGCTGGCGGTTTTCGCTCTCTTCTTCGCGTATATGGTGTTCTACGCGCCGAACTATCTGGGCGACGCCGTGAACTATGTGCCGGCCAACCCGCTGCTGACGCCTCCGCACATCGTGCCGGAATGGTATTTCCTGCCCTTCTATGCGATCCTGCGCGCGGTCCCGAGCAAGCTCGGCGGCGTTCTCCTCATGTTCGGATCGCTGGTCGTGCTGTTCGCGGTGCCGTGGCTCGACACCTCGCGCGTGCGCTCCACGACCTATCGTCCGATCTACCGCTGGTTCTTCGCGGCGCTGGTCGTCGACGTGCTTGCGCTCGGCTACCTCGGAGCCGTGCCTCCGGAAGGCAACGCGATCCTGGCGGCCAAGGTGTTCACGCTTTACTACTTCGCGCACTTCCTTCTGGTGATGCCGATCGTCGGTTTGTTGGAGACTCCAAAGCCGATGCCCAACACAATTTCTGAAACCTTCACGCACAAATCCGAAGGCCCAGGGTCTGACTTGCGCGCGCTGCCGGCCGAGTAGGGGAACTCACAAATGATCAAGGTCAAGACAACTCTCGCGCGCCGGACACTGATTGCGCTCGCGGCGGGATTGAGCCTGCCGGGGATGGCGATCGCCACGGCATGGGCCGCCGAGGAAAAGCCGGCGGAGGCAGCCACGCCCCCGCAACATTACGAAATCCAGCGTCAAAACTGGACCTTCGGCGGCATGTTCGGCTATTTCGACGAACAGCAGCTGCGCCGCGGCTACAAGATTTACAAGAACGTCTGTTCGAATTGCCACAACTTGCGCTTCATCGCCTATCGCAATCTTGGCGACCAGGGCGGTCCGCATTTGTCGCCCGAAGAAGTTCAGGCGCTGGCCGCCGAAATTCAGGTTTCGGACGGCTTCAACGACCAGGGCGAACCGGCTGTGCGGCCGGGCAAACCGTCGGATTATTTCCAGTGGCGGTTCAAGAACGAGAAGGAAGCCGCGGCCACGTTCAACGGCGCCGTGCCGCCGGATTTGTCGCTCATCGCCAAGGCCCGCACGGTGGAGCGCGACATTGCCTGGTACTCCTTCCCGCTGCTCATGCTGAAGGATCTCTTCACCCAGTATCAGGAGCAGGGGCCGGACTACGTCCATGCGGTGTTGACCGGCTATACCGACACGCCGGCCGGCTTCAAGCTGAACGAGGGCTTGAACTATAACAGGGCGTTCCCCGGGCATCAGATCGCCATGCCGCAGCCGCTCACCGATGGCGTGGTCGACTTTGAGGACGGCACGCCGAACACGCTCGATCAAGAGGCGAGGGACGTGGTTTCGTTCCTCGCCTGGGCAGCCGAGCCGCACCTCGTCGAGCGCAAGAAGATGGGCCTGTGGGTGCTGATCTATCTCGCCGTGATCGCGGGCCTTCTGCTGCTCGCCAAGAAGACGCTCTGGCGCAACGTGGACCACTGAGGCGCGGCGCGCCTCATCGTGCTTCTTCCATGAATTGGCCGGGCTCAGCCCCGGCCTTTTTCATTTGGGAACGCGGCCCGAACGGCCGCCCCGGAGCGGGCGGGCGCGCTCAATCCAGGCTGGCGCAGAAGCGCTGGATGCGGCGGCAGGCTTCCTCAAGCTCCGCCGTCGAGGTGGCGTAGGAGATGCGGAAATAGGGCGACAGGCCGAACGCCGCGCCGTGCACAACCGCCACGCCCTCTTCTTCGAGCAGCGCCGTCACCACGTCCTCGTCGTTCTGAAGCTCCTTGCCGCCGCGCGTCTTCTTGCCGATCAGCCCCGCGCAGGACGGATAGACGTAAAAGGCGCCTTCCGGCGCCGGGCACTCGATCCCCTTCGCCTGGTTCAGCATCGCCACCACGAGGTCGCGCCGCGCCTTGAAGCTTTTCGCGCGCTCGGGCAGGAAATCCTGCGGCCCGTTCAGCGCTTCCACGCTCGCCCACTGGCTGATGCTGGCCGGGTTCGAGGTCGTCTGCGATTGCAGCTTCGTCATCGCCTTGATGAGGTGCTCCGGCCCGCCGCAATAGCCGATGCGCCAGCCGGTCATCGCATACGCCTTCGACACGCCGTTCACGGTGAGCGTGCGGCCGTACAGCCCCGGCTCGATCTCAGCGGGCGTCGAGAATTCGAAGCCGTCATAGACGAGGTGCTCGTACATGTCGTCGGTCAGCACCCACACGTGAGGGTGCCGCAGCAGCACGTCCGTCAGCGCCTTCAGCTCGGCGCGCGTATAGGCGGCGCCCGTCGGGTTCGACGGGTGGTTGAAGATCAGCCACTTCGTCCTCGGCGTGATGGCCTGCTCCAGCGTCGCCGGGCTGAGCTTGAACTTCGTGCCGATGCCCGCCTCCGCGAACACGCAGGTTCCGCCCGCCAGCAGCACGATGTCGGGGTACGACACCCAATAGGGCGCCGGGATCACCACCTCGTCGCCGGGGTTCAGCGTCGCCATCATGGCGTTGAAGATGACCTTCTTGCCGCCGGGCGCGGCCATCACCTGCGAGGGCTTGTAGTCGAGGCCGTTCTCGCGCTTGAACTTTTTGCAGATGGCGTCCTTCAGCTCGGGGATGCCGTCCACATTGGTGTATTTCGTCTTGCCGTCGCGGATCGCCTTGATGCCGGCTTCCTTGATAGTGTCCGGCGTGTCGAAATCGGGCTCGCCCGCGCCGAGGCTGATCACGTCCTTGCCCGCCGCTTTCAGCTCGCGCGCCTTGGACGAAACCGCGATGGTGGGCGAAGGCTTCACGCGCGCCAGCGCGTCGGACAGGAAAGCCATGGTCAAGTCTCCGTTATCGGGATGCAACTTCGAAATTATTCTTAACCTGTCCCGCGCGCAAGGGCCGGCGGCGACGCAAGGGCGCGCAGTTGCGCCAAAAGAAAGAAAACAGAAGGATGCCGATGCCGGGTCCGCCGCCGCAATCCTGGATTGCGCCATCGCAAATCCTTCACGAATTAATGAAGGGTTGAGAGCGGAATGACCGCTGATTCGCTTTACACTTTCGCCGCCTTGAGCGACCATACTCTCATTGAGCAACAACCGGAAGGAGGTGATCCGATGTCGAGTGGGATCTGCGAGCTGAGCCTGCAGCCTATGCGCGCCCCGGAAACGTTGGAGCAGCCTTTGGCGTCTGCCTAGCGCGTTTGCATCGCGCCCTTTCCGCCAGAAGGGGCGCGGCGGCTGCGGCGAACAGCCAGTCTCACGGGCCGCGGAGCAATCCGCGGCCTTTTTGTTTGCGCGCGTTGCGCAGGCCATCATCCCGGAACGCCATGCGCCTCGTCACTCCGGAACGGCGTTTGCCCCTCCCCATCATCCCGGAAGCCGCCCGCCTCTCCCCCGTCATCCCGGAAGCCGCTTGCGGCTATCCGGGATCGCAAGACATCGAACCGCGCATTATGAGGACGCGACACGTTGACAGGCTAGCCTCATCCTGAGCCTGTCGAAGGATGAGGCGACTCCGATACCCGCTATAGTGACGAAGCGCCTTGAAGGATAGACATTACCGCTATGGCCGACGAAACCAAGACCGTGCGCCTGCTCCGCGAGATCCGCGCCGGGCAAGACGCCTCGGACGCGAAACTGGACGCGTTCTTCACCGAGCAGCGCGCCTTCAACGCCAAGCTCGAATCGAAGCTAGACAAGCTCAGCATCGAGCTTTTGAGCGACGGCGCCTTCGGCTAGAGCTTATCCGCTTTTGATGGAATCAGAAGCGGATAAGCTCTAGCTCTTTGTTTTGCCGTGCGTCTTATCGGAAAACCGCTTCACACTTTTCCGGACGCACGTTAGGCCAGCTCGATGCGCAATTCGCGGCCGAGCGCGTGCGCGGCGCGTTGCAGCGTCTCCAGCGTGACGTTGCCGCGCGCCGGATCGAGCAGGCGGTCGAGCTGGGCGCGGCTCGTGCGCATCGGCGCCGCCATCTTGTTCTTCGACAGCTTCTGCGCTTTCATCGCGTCCTGAATCTGCCAGGCGATGACTTCCTTGATGGCGACGGCGCGCATGTCCTCCAGCGCGCCTTCCTCCTCAAGAAGGGCGTCGAGGCTGGAGCCGCGGTTCGGATGCTTTTTCTCTGTCATTGCTCCAACCTTCAGCGTTTCTGCGCGCCGTGATAGATGCGGAGGATGACAAGCGCGTCTTCCTCGATCCGGTAGACGACGAGATAGGGTAGTCTCGGAACGACCTACTCCCGCGTGCCTCGCCTGCGCCCCGCTTTGCCAAGAAACGGAAAGAATCGCAGCGTTTCGATGCTCTTGAGGATGGAGCGGCGGACATGCTCGGCGGCGGCTGGATTTTCGGCGCAAATATGCTTGTGAATGCGCCCGATATCGAACAGCGCGGCCGAGGCATATTTCAGGCTCAAGCCCACGGCTTGTGCAGCGCGCGCTGGATATCCTCATCGGACGCGAAGTCGCCCGCGTCCGCCTGCCGCATGGCCAGCTCGATGCCTTCGAGCTGCTCCTCGGTCAGCGCGAACTCCGCCTCGCCCTCGGCCAGATGCAAGAGCAGCTCGGCCACGCGGTCCTGCTGGTCTTCGCTGAGCGTCTTCAGCCGGGCGATGGCTTCTTCCAGAAGTTTCGTCATGGCCGCACTTTATCATTTCGCGCGGCCGGAAGGAACACGGTTGCGGCGCGATGAGGCCGCGCGGGAGGGCCTGCGCCTTCGGCTAAGCAGGGTTACCCAAGTACGCCAACGGATGGACTTTGTTTGTCATGTGTGGATGCCCTTCGTTCGTCATCCCGGAAAGGCGAAGCCTTATCCGGGATGACGATGGGCGCCGATGGCCGGTGAAGCAGTTTTCGGTTTATCGCGCCTTACAGTTCGAAAAGTTCGAACTGTAAGGCGCGGTCGAATTTCGTATCGCCAGAGGATGGTTAAAATCGGGGAGTATTAACGGCGGAAAAGAGGGAGGAATTTTTTCCCCGATCCTTCCCAACCCTTACGAAAAACGCGAAAAGCGCCAAAAAAACGCGATTCGGACCGGTTCGAGAATCCTGTAATTCGGCAATTAACCGCACGAATATTGCGCGAATTAACGGTAAAACCGAGCCTGAGGTTGCGGCGGAAAACCGCGCAACCGTATCCGGTCTCGCTCACAAATGAAAAATAGCGAGATAAATCAAAGCGATAGCCGCTCGACGCCCCTTAACGCGGCCGCAAGGCGCTTTCGCTTATAATAATCGTAATGAGGGAAAAAGAGGCAAAAAGAGCGGAAGCGGCGGGAAGAAAATGCGAGGCTTGAGGGTTAATGATGAGTTAGCGGGCGCGGCGCCTTCCGGCTAATCGCTTCGAGCCATGCGCGGCCTTGGCGCGGCCATAACTTCCGGCATAAAGTGCGGCTCAAATCGAGCGAGCCGATGCAGAAACCGAACGCCACCAATGAGACCGCTCCGCCCGTCCGCGCCTGGCAGCGGATGCTGTCGGGCCGCCGGCTCGATCTGCTCGACCCCTCCCCGTTCGACATCGAGATCGCCGATATTGCCCACGGGCTCGCGCGCGTCGCCCGCTGGAACGGGCAGACCAAGGGCGCGCACGCCTTCTCGGTGGCGCAGCACTCCATCCTGGTGGAGGCCATCGCCGCCACGCTTCGGTCGAACCCGCCCGCTCAATTTAGGATGGCGGCGCTACTGCACGACGCGCCCGAATATGTCGTCGGCGACCTTATCAGCCCGTTCAAGGCGGCGATGGGCGCGGGCTACAAGGCTTTCGAGGACCGCATCCAGCAAGCGGTGCACATCCGCTTCGGGCTGCCGCCGGTGCTCCCGCCCGCCATGACGCAGCTTGTCAAGAAGGCGGACAAGATCGCGGCCTATTACGAGGCGACGCAGCTGGCGGGCTTCGACATTGCGGACGCCAAGGCCTGTTTCGGCAATCCTTCCGCGCTTCATGGGCGCCTGCCGCAGGCTTGCCGCAAGCTCGATCCGCTGCCCGCTTCGGAGGCGCAGGCCGCCTATCTCAAGCGCTTCGAGGCGCTGGAAAAAGAATGCCGCGAGGCGCCCGCCGATGCGTTCTGACCTGAAACCGCCCTCGGAAGAAACGCTCGCGAGGCTCGCCGCCATCGTGGGCGAGAAGGGCGCCATCGCGGCGCCGGCCGGCGCCGAGCCCTACCTTGTCGAGGAGCGCAATCTTTACCGGGGCCGCACGCCCATGGTGCTGCGCCCCGCGAGCGTGGCCGAGGTCGGCGCCATCCTGAAGCTCGCGCATGAGGAGCGCATCGCCATCGTGCCGCAAGGCGGCAATACGGGGCTGGTCGGCGCGCAAATCCCCTTCGAATGGGGCGGCGAGGTGGTCCTGAGCCTTGGCCGCATGAAGGCGATCCGCGAGGTCGACCCCGCCGGCTACGCGCTCACCGCCGAGGCCGGCGCCACGCTGCAATCGATCCAGGACGCCGCCGCCGCCGCGGATCGCCTGTTTCCGCTGAGCCTCGGCTCGGAGGGAACCTGCCAGATCGGCGGCAATATCGCCTCCAATGCCGGCGGCGTTCACGTGCTGCGCTACGGCAATACGCGCGACCTCGTGCTCGGCGTCGAGGCGGTCCTGCCGGGCGGGGAAGTCCTGCATGGCCTGAAAAACCTGCGCAAGGACAATACAGGCTACGACCTGAAAAGCCTGCTTGTGGGCTCCGAGGGCACGCTTGGCGTGATCACGGCGGCCACGCTGAAACTCTTCCCGCGCCCGGCCGAGGTCGCCACCGTCTTTGCGGGCCTGCCGAACCTTTGCGCGGCGGCGGAGCTGTTCTCGTGCGCCTCCGCGAAGGCCGGGCCGCTTCTGACCGCCTTCGAAATCGTGCCGCGCATCATGCTCGACTTCGTGCGCGATCACCTGCCGCAGAACCGCGATCCTCTGTCCGAGCCGCACGCGTGGTATGCGCTGTTCGATGTCTCCTCGCCGCTTGGCGACGGCGTGGCGGAGCGCGCGGCCATGACGATCCTTGAGGATGCGGCGGAAAGAGGCGTGGTTTCGGATGCGACGGTAGCGGCTTCCGAAGCGCAGGCGCTGGCGCTGTGGCGCATAAGGGAAATCGTCGTCGAGTTGCAGAAATACGAGGGAGGCAGCATCAAGCACGACGTGTCCGTGCCGATTTCTAAAATCCCGGCTTTCATCGAGGAGGCGAGCGCCGCCGTGACCGCGCTTATCGCCGGATCGCGCCCCGTCGCCTTCGGCCATTTCGGCGACGGCAACGTCCACTTCAACCTCACGCAGCCGAAAGGCGCCGGCAAGGAAGCCTTCCTCGCCCGCTGGGACGATGTGAACGCCGTGGTTCACGGCATCGTCTTGCGCCATGGCGGATCGATCAGCGCGGAGCACGGCATCGGCCGGCTGAAGGCGCACGCGCTCGAAACGGTGAAATCGGAGAAGGAGCTTGCGCTCATGCGGGGCATCAAGGCCGCGTTCGACCCGCGCGGCATCATGAACCCCGGCAAGCTCCTCGCCGAGTTCGCCCCGGTGGAATAAAAGGGCTCGCAACCCCTTACCCCGCCCTCTCGCTGGCGGCGATGGTCTTACAAGCCGCGCGCCCAGGCGGGCCGAAGCGGCGCCTCTTCGGGCACTGCGATGGCGGCGCGCAACTGCTGCAAAAGCCGCGGCTTGTCCGCGCCGAGCGTACCTTTCAGCACCAGCCAGTTCGAGGCGTGGTCGCTGCGGAAGACCGTGCGCTTCAGCTCAAGCGCTGAGACGAACGCCTCCATCTCCCGCATCAGATCCACGATGCCGAGCGGCGCCCAGCCGGGAAACTCGGCGCGCAGACGCTCCTCTCCCTTGGGGAAGGTCACGACAAGGGTCGCCAGGAATTCGGGTTGCGCCGCGTTCATCAGCGCCGCGGAATTCGCCGCGTGCTGGGCCGACAGCGCGCGCCCGCCGAGCCCGTTCAGGATCATCGCCGAACGCTTGATCCCCGCCTGTCCGAGCTTTTCGAGCGCGTCGAGCGTCGTGGCGAAGGTTTCTCCCTTCTGCACCCTAGCCAGCACTTCGTCGTCGCCCGACTCCGCGCCGACATAGACGAGCGACAGGCCAAGCGCGGCCAGCTCCTTCAGCTCCTCCACCGATTTGTGGCTCAGGTTGCGCGGCAGGCAGTAGCTCGAAACGCGCCGCACCCCGGGCAGATCGCGCCGGATCGCCTCCAGCACGGTCACGAGGCGGCGCGTGGACAGCGTCAGCGCGTCGCCGTCTGCGAGAAACACGCGGCGGACTTCGGCCCCAAACTCCTCGCCGCAGCGCCGGATGCTTTCCAGCACCTCCGCTTCGCTTCTCGGGCGGAATTGCTTCTGCGGGTCCTTGTACATCTCGCAGAAGGTGCAGCGGTTCCAGGAACAGCCGTCCGTCAGCGGAAGGATCAGCGATTCCGCCTCGCTGGGCGGGCGATAGACGGGGGGAACGTAGCGGATGGGATCGAGGGACATGCGGGCCTCGGCCGCGGCGGAATTGTCAAGCGGCGCTTTCCCCTCGATATTGCCCGACCGCTCGTTCAATGCAATCCCGCAGCCGGACGCGACGGGGTACGGCGGCTTGATTCTCGTTGTTGATCGCCCCTCAACGAGCGCTTGATCTTGCGCCGCCGAAGGAGTTTGTTGGCGCGTGGCCGATTGTTATGGCCGAAGGCAGGCGGTTCCGCCCGCGACGCAAACCGGGAGAGTTTCATGCTGGCGCGGAGATCGGTACTGACGGGGAGCCTTGCGGCGGGTCTAGTTCCGGCGTTTGCTTCATTGGCGAAGGCGCAGGTCGGCGACCGCAGCCGCGACGTCATCCAGGCCATCGCGGGCGCAAAAGGGCAGGCGGAGAATATGCTCGCGGGCGCACTGTTTTCGAACCTCTCGGAGGAAAGCGCGGCGGCCATCGAAAGCGCGAACGACCGCATCTTTGGGGAAATCGCCGGGATCGTCGGCGGCGTTCCCGCTGAAGAAGCCATTCTTTACGCCGATACGGGGCAGATCATCCTTGCGGAACAAATGATTGAGAAAGACGTCCCCGCCGTTCCGCAGGCGCTCGCCGCTGTCGTGGGCGCGCAACCCGCGCCTCCCTCGTCCGAGGATCTGGGGGCCATCGTCGCCGGCATCGCCAACGCTGCATTCGGCGTGAAGGACTTCGATGCCTCAAAACTTGGGCAAATCGCTTCGGATCTCGGCCTTGCCCCGGTAGCGTCGAGGATCGCGAGCCTGATCCGCTCGGGCAATTTAGCCTTGGCCGCGGAGTTCATGAGGGCGATCCTCACCCAGTTGGCCGCCTCTCCGCAGACAATCCCCGCCGTCGAAAAAGCCCTCGGCCCGGATGCCGTAAAGGCGATCCTGGCGAATCTCAGCGCCCGCTTCACGCTGTTTGTGGGATGGCCGATCTTTCTGGTCTCGATCCTGTTTGCGATTTCTCAGCAGCGCGGAAAACTCGTCACCGCCATCGAGAAAGCGGGCCTTTGACGGCAGGCCTTCCTCCAATCGTCGCAGTCATACTTAAATTGGAAATTACTTATCTGAAAAACGGTGCTAAGGTGCGCGATCTTGGGCGGTCCGCCGGCGCTTCTAGCTAGTAACGCGGAACACTGAAGCCTTCCGGACGATTATGTAATCAAAATGGGGCAAAGCGTTTTTGAAAGTCCCGAATGCGAAACGCCAGCCGGAATCCCAGAGACGATTTCGGCTGCGATGGCCTATGCCGGCGCCATCGTCGCCCACACGAAACAGCCGCTCGCGGTGCTCGACGACGATTTGAGCGTCCTTTTCGCCAGCCCGTCCTTCCTCGATGTCATGGGCGCGAAGCGCGGCGACGGCGCCTTGTTCGAGCTACCGCAAGCAGCGCTGGCCGCGCTGTCTCAAACTGGCGGCGGCTCCCGCGAAGTTGAAATCGAAGCGCCGGCGCAGCAATCGCGAAGGCTCCGGCTGATAGCGCGCGAAATCGAAGACGTTCGCGGCGGCAAGGCCATCGTGCTCTCGGTCGAAGACGCTGACGATCCGCAAAGTCTGGCGGAACAACTGCGCGCCGCAAAGACGCTGGCGGAGCAAGCCGGCCGAATGCGAGCGCGAATCCTCTCCGCCGCGAACCATACGTTGCGCCAGCCCCTCCAGACGATCTGCCTCGTCCAGGGCATGCTGGCGGATAGCGTTTCCGACCCCTACGCGCGCAAGCTGATCGAGCGCCTGGATCAAGGCGTCTCCGCGATGTCCGAGATGCTCGACACTCTCCTCGACATGGACTTCGAAGAACCGGCGCCTGAAACGAGCGAGAGCGCACACGACGCGACAGACTGGCATGAGCCGCCGGCGCTGGCCCTCGCCTACGACGCCGAGGATGCCGCGCCCCCGCTGCCGGCGGCCCTTGAGCGACCCTCCGTCTTTATCGTCGACGACGATTTCGAAATTCGGGAGACGATGCGGGACATGGTCGAAAGGCACGGCTATTCGGCGGCGGTCTTTGCGGACGGCTCAGAGTTTCTGGACGCCTTCAGGCCCGGCCGGGCCGGCTGTCTTATCGCCGACGCGAAAATGCCCGGCGTCGACGGACTGCAGACGATCGAGCGGCTCAAGGCGATGCGATCCGAGCTTCCGGTCATCGTCATAACCGCCTATGGCGACGTCGCCATGGCGGTGCGCGCCATGAAGGCGGGCGCGATGGACTTCCTGCAAAAGCCGGTGCGCCAAGACGAGTTGCTCGGATGCATCCGGCGCGCCTTCGACGCCTCTGACGAGCAATCGGGCGACGCTGAGCGGAAAGAGGCCGAAGCCAAGATGCAGGGCCTTACCGCGCGCCAGAGGCAAGTCCTCGACCTTGTGCTCGCCGGGTCGCCTACAAAGACCATTGCGACGGACTTGAAGCTGAGCCAGCGCACTGTGGACAATCATCGCGCCGCCATCATGCGCAAGCTCGGCGCCAAGTCGCTGCCCTCGCTGATCCGCATCGCGCTTGCGGGCCAGGGTCAGGGCGTCAGGAACGCCGCGATCGGATTGAGGTGATCGCCTGCGCTCGCAGATCGTCTTGGCGCTCGCGAGCAGCGGCGCGGCGAGAAGCGCCCCGGGGACGCCCCAGATCCAGCCAAGAAAGACGATGGCGACAAAGATCGCCACGGGGTTCAGGAGCAGCCTTCTCCTGACGATGAATGGCACAACGAGGTGAACCGAACTCATCAGGACGACATAGGCGACCGGCGCAATCGGCGCATTTCCGAGGGTGTCGAACGTAATCATGGAAATGACGAACAAGGCGATCGCCACCGCCAATTCCCCGATATAGGGCGCGAAGCTCAGGACGAGGGTGAGCGCGCCCCAGAGGAGCGGGTCGGGGATGCCGAGAACCGCCGTGATGGCGGCGACGCCGAGGCCAAGTCCGGCGTTGGTGGCGAGCATCATGACGAGATAGAAGGAAATATCGCTTTCGATGCTCCTGATGATGCCGACGGTCCGCTTCTTGTCCCGGAAAGTCGGAATGACGGACACGAGCAGGAAATAGACGAGCACGAAAACGACCGATGTGCCCGCCGCGAACTGCGCGCCGCCGCCAAGAAGCCGCTCTGTGAGGCTCGGCGTCGCCACCTGGACGCGCTGCAGCGTGCTGGGCTTGTTCGCCATCGCCGTGGAGGCGATTTCCTCCGTCGCCTGCTGCATTTGCGCGAAGGGCTCCTTGAAGGAGCGCAGCATGGCGTCGATCTTCGCGCCGTTTTGCGGCAGCCGCTGCAGCCAGTCGCGCGCCGGCCGCGATTAACCCTATTGGGTTCGTTTGGCAAAAAACCTGTTTTTACGGTATTATAATACCGTAAAACGGCCGGTTTGGTAAATGCGCGGTTTCATTGGCGACCCCGGCAAGCCTTGCATGGTTAATGCGCCCGATCATGACAAATGAGGCGATGCGGATATTTTCACACGCTCCTTCGCGGGAACGACGTCGAGACCGGTCGGGACTTTCGGCGCCTGTATTTGAACCTTTCGCCGGCGCGCCGCATATCCCGCCCAGTCCGGCATCCGGCCAATCCCGCGCGATCAGCGCAACGCGTCCAACGCGCGGACCAGCGTCTCGCCAATCGATGGTTCGGACTGCCGCTTCCCGGCGCAATCCGCCGCGAACACCTGCACGACGCGGAAGATGTGCGCGCCCCCGTCCCGCCTCCAGCCCGCCGCGCCGACGCCGACCTCTCTTGCGCGCTTTTCCAGGAGATTGGCGTTATGAGCGGGCGATTTTTTCCAGCCATCCATGGCCTTGCGGGCGAGTTCTTCGGACAGCGTCGTTTCGGGATGCCGAAAAGAACTCCAGACGTTTTCCGAGATGAAGCAATACCTGTATCCCTGAACAGAGACGCGCTTGGCGGGGTTGCTGCCGTCCGCGGTGTGCCCCATCGCCTCGTGCTCGGCGAGATAAGCGGCATAGGAGGCGGCGGCCGTCTCAAGGGCGGCGTTCCGCTGAAGCTGCGGCAGATCCTTTGACGCGCGATAAGCGTTGGTCTCGGCCAGCACCACGTCTCTTATCGCGCCCACGTCGACCGGCTCTTCCTGGGCGTTCGCGGGCGACGGGGCGCAGACCAAAAGGACGAGAGCGAAGAGATTGTATTTGCGCCTGTGAAGCATGATCGTTCGATTGGAAATGGCGATTGACGAATGCGGAAGCATGCTCCAAGTCTCGCCTGGAACGGCGCCCTTTCTTGTGACAAGCGCCCCGCTCTCCACAGGCGCCGCCTTGCGCCACACTCAAAGCGCGACGTCCCGAAGATCATGGAGGGGCGGAAATCGCTCGCGCCGTGGCTCGTGAAGCGAGAGTTGGCGCGACGGCAAGCGAGGTCGAACGGTTCTGCGACCTTATCGCGGAGCGGCTTTGCGCGCCCGGCCCGCGCTGCCGCAGGCCGCCTTTTTCGCCAGGCTCGCGGGCGCGCGCGACATGTGGATTTGGTTTCTCCGCTCGTGCGCGAGAAACTTCGACGATGCCCCCTTTTTCCCAGCCGGAAAGAGCGGAAGCGAGAGCGGCGCCCCGTATGTCTATCTCGCGAACTCTGGCTAGGCCGCTGGCGATGGGCCGGCGGCGTCCGGATCGAGGCCTTGCCATCCGGCTTGCAGCCCGATCGGGGACACGCTATCGGTGTTAACCTGCCCGATCGCCGTTCCCAGCCTCTTGACGACTTCAATCCTCAGGATCGCCGTCGCCACGTCGCGGTAGAGTTTAAGCGGCGGGATCGGGCGCACCTTCAGAAGCGTCAGGTAAGCGAGGGTTTCGTTTTGCAGAACGAGCGGCGCTTCTCGCTCGCCGTTCATGTCGTGGATCGCAAGCAGAACGGTCCGGCGGCGATAGCGGATCCCGTCGACCTCGACCGTGCCGTCGAGGTATTTTTGCAAATCGCTCCCATCTCCTGGCACGGCGGCCAAAAACGTATGAGCGATCTCCTTAAACGAAGGTAGAAGACTTTCCTGGAAACGGCGGAGATCTTCTGCCGCGGTCATAAGCGTTTTGTCAGGCATGAGCAGCATTCCATCTTTGTCAAAGCATAGGAGTAGGACGTTCCGATTAAAATTAAAAAAAACAAGATTATTATCGGGAACTTTCTGCCTGCGTTTCTTTTACGCCGCTCACAATCTGACGTAACGCAAAAGCTTTCCCCAAGAAAACGATACCTGCGCTCGGCGCGCCCGTCTACACTTTATCTGTCGCATCTGCCGCCGGGAGCGAGGCGATACCCTGCCGAAAGTCCCATTGCGCGCCTGGTTTTCCCTTGCGCCCGGCTCCGTTTTCCCTGGCGCCGCGCCGCTCGCGAAGGCGAAAGAAACGCTGAAGGCGTTGACGCAAATCGACAAGCTCCGCGATGCTTTCTCCCGCCGCTTCGATATCCGAAGATCGGGACCGAAACCGCGTCCTTGGTGTTTTTGCAGACGAATTGCCGGGAGAGGACCATGAAGCTGTTCGAGTGCCAGAATTGCGGCCAGCTCATCTATTTCGAAAACACGCTGTGCGAGCGCTGCGGCTTCGCCCTGGGCTTCCTCCCGGACACGGCCATGATGACCGCCCTGCAACCGGACGGATCTGGCGCGTTCACGCCGCTCGCCGACCGGTCGCGGACGGTCTCCTACTGCGCCAATTTTACGCATGGCGCCTGCAACTGGCTGATCGACTCGGGTTGCGGCCCGCTCTGTCAGGCCTGCGAGCTTAACCGCACGATCCCCGATCTTACTCAGCCGGAGAATCTGCGCCTCTGGCAGCGAATCGAAATCGCCAAGCGCCGCCTTGTCTATAGCCTGCTGCGCCTCGGCCTCCCGATCCTGAGCAAGACCGAGGCGCCGCATGCGGGGATCGCCTTCAACTTCCTGGCGCCGCCGCCGGGCGAAAGCGGTCAGGGCAAGATTCTCACGGGCCACGACAATGGCGAGATCACGCTCAACGTGGCCGAAGCCGACGACGCCCTGCGCGCTGAGATTCAGCAGAAGATGCATGAGCCTTACAGGACGCTGCTCGGGCATTTCCGCCACGAGGCCGCGCATTATTATTGGGACCGGCTCGTCAAGGACAAACCGGCCTACCGGCTTTTCCGGCAGGCCTTCGGCGATGAGACGCAGGACTACAGCCGGGCGCTGCAAGCCCACTACGCCAACGGCGCGCCGCCGGGATGGCGGGACCGGCACATCAGCGCCTACGCCAGCGCCCATCCGCATGAAGATTGGGCCGAGACGTTCGCGCATTATCTGCACATGGTGGACACGCTGGAGACGGCCTATGCTTTCGGGCTCCGGATCCGGCCGCGCGCCGGGCAGGACGGCAATCTCAAGGCCAGCATCACCTTCGACCCTTACGCCCAGGCCGACTTCGAAACCATCATCGAGGCCTGGCTGCCGATGACGTTCGCCGTGAACAGCATCAACCGGAGCATGGGCGTCGAAGATCTCTATCCCTTCGTGATTTCGCAGGCGGCCACCGCGAAGCTCAAGGCGGTCCACGACATCGTCAAGGGCGAGGGCAATCGGGAGCGAACGCTTGGCCAGCGCATTTTGAGCATGATCGCGTAGCCGTCGCCGCGCAGGCTCCAGCTGGCGGATTATTTGATAAGCGCCGCCATTTCGCGAAACCGGGGATGCGCCGCGGTCTGAAGCCACTCGAACACGACCATTTCGGTTGTCACGATCTCCACGCCGTGGCGCTCCATCCTGCGAATGGCGGTTTCCTTGCTTTCAGGGCGCCGCGACCCGATGGCGTCTCGCACGACAAAAACCAGCCGGCCTGCCTCGATAAGCCCCAGCGCCGTCTGAAGCACGCAGATATGCGCCTCGCAGCCGGCGACGACGAGAGAGCGTCCCTCCGGCAGCCGCGGCAGGAAATCCGGCGCCCGGCACGCATCGAATGTCATCTTGTGCGCGATAAGAGCAGCGGGCGGGGACAACTCCGCCACCGTGGGGCCAAGCCCCTTGGCGTACTGCTCGGTGAACAGCATGGAGACGCCAAGAATTGAAGCCGCGTCGACAAGGCGCCGCGCGTTTGCAACGCTTACGGCCGCATCATCGATGGCCGGCATCAATTTAGCCTGGAAGTCGATCAGAAGCAGCATCGACGACCGTGCATCTATGGCCAGCACCGGTTTTCCTCCCAGTTGCGCGCGCCCGGTTTCGAGAAATTGCAAAAATTGGCGCCGCCGTTAACCGTTTGCGCTAAATCAATGTCATTTAGCCGCACGTCAAGCATGTTACAGTGAGTCCCGTAACGAGGCGCGAAGCTTTCGGAGCGGCTTACGCGCCCGGGCGGGATAACGAAACCTGGATTTTGCTAACCGGCTCTGGAATTTACGGGAGGAAGCATTTTCCTGCTAACATGGCTTCGCGGCTGCCGCCGCCGGCGTCTTCGACCGGGCTTGCGCGTTCGCACAGGCGCCGGGGCGACGACATGCTAATGGCGCCGCCGCGACCTTGGCATTAATGTTCAAGCAAGTGTCGATTGATGCTATCCTGCGCGTCGACCACAAAATAATTACGGCTGGGAGCGAAAACGTTGCGATGGCTTACGCTGCTGCGGTTGTTCGCTTACCCTCCCAAGTTTCAACATGAGCACGGAACGCCTGCTCTACAGCATGATCATGGACCACGGACGCAATCAATGAACGCAAAATATCCCGGCATCCCGACTGTCATCAACGGTAACGGCGCCGTCGCCCAGGTCATGGGTCACGTGTGCGGAGGCGTCATTGGTTATCCGATTACGCCCTCCACCGAAATTTCGGAACTTTACGAAGCCTTCCGGTCCGCCGGCGGCTGCAACGTATGGGGCAAGCACCCGTTCTTCTTCGAGCCGGAGGGCGAGCATTCCGCGCAATCGGGCGCGCTCGGCGCGGCGCTGACGGGCGGCAAGTTCATCTCCAACGCGTCGTCGAGCCAGGGCATCCTCTACGGCCTCGAATCCCACTATGTGACGGTCGGCAAGCGCGTCGGCGGCTTCGTGCTGCAAGTCGCGGCCCGCGTGGTGTCGAAGCACTCGCTGAACGTGATGGCGGGTCACGACGACGTCTACGCGCTGCTGCAGTCCGGCTACACGATCCTGTTCGGCTCCAATCCGCAGGAAGCGGCCGACCTCGCCGCCATCTCCTATAAGGTCAGCGCCACCTCGCTCATTCCGGTCGCCAACGCGATGGACGGCTTCGCCACCAGTCACATGATGAGCGAAGCCTCGATGCCGGAACCGGACCTTCTGCGCGAATTCCTCGGCGACCCGTCGGGCCGCATCAAGTGTCCAACCGTGGCGCAAGAGATGCTGTTCGGCGCCAAGGGCCGCGTCTTCCAGCTTGAGCACTACCTGAAGCGGCACGAGACCGATCTTACGGTCGCCGATTTCGTCGCGGCGAAGGCGTATCTCGCGGCGAACGCCGAAGCGATCGAGAAGGACAATGGCGGCGAACTCGTCGCGGCCACGGTCGCCTGGTTCCCCGAGGAATTGCGCGGCCCATGGCGCCGCCAGTGGATCAACGCCTTCGAGAAGGGCACCCGCCAGCTCGTGCCGGCGCTGGTCGACATCAACAATCCGGGTCTGACCGGCGGCGTGCAGAACCAGCCCGACTTCCAGGCCGGCTCGGTCGATCACCGCACTCACTTCGTGCGCGACGTGCCGCACTTCGTCCGCGAGGCGATGGCCGAATACTCCACGCTCACCGGCCGCCAGTATAAGCCGGTGCATACCTTCCTGTGCGACGACGCCGAGCATGTCATGGTCGGCCTCGGCTCCGTGACCGACGACGCCGAGGCGGTCGCGACCTATCTGCGCAGCCAGGGCAAGAAGGTTGGCGTCGTGTCGATCAAGCTGTTGCAGCCGTTCCCGGAGGCGGAGCTCGTCGCCGCGCTCGCCGGAAAGAAAGCCGTGACCGTGCTGGAGCGCTCCGACGTGACCGCGCTCACCACCTTCGTCACCCAGGCCCTGTTCAAGGGCGTCGAGAACGCGTCCGGCGAGCGGCACCCCGGCATCCCCGCGATCCAGAGCCTGCCAAAGATGACCACGGCGATCTTCGGCCTCGGCGCGCACGACCTGCAGCCGCGCCATCTCATCGCCGCCTATAAGAACATGGAGACCAACAACGCGCCGTTCGTCTATCTCGGCTCGCAATTCTTCTCCAAGAACCCGACGCCGAAGCTCGCGGCGCTTCAGGAAAAGCTCAAAGCGGCCTATCCCGAGACCGAGCTGATGGCGCTGGAGACGGAGCCGAACCCGAACCTCTTGCCGCCATCGGCGCTGCGCATCCGCTTCCACTCGGTCGGCGGCTACGGCACCGTCGCGACCGGCAAGCTGATGACCGACATCCTCGCCGGCGTGTTCAACATGAGCTCGAAGGCCTCGCCGAAATACGGCTCCGAGAAGAGCGGCGCGCCGACCAATTACTACATCACGCTCAGCCCCGAGCAGGTGAAGATCACCAACGCCGAGCTTGAGGACGTGGAGATCGTGGTGTCGCCCGACCACAAGGTGTTCAGCCACACCAATCCATTGCGCGGGCTTGTCGAGGGCGGCTCCTTCGTGCTGCAGTCCAGCATCTCGCCGCTCCAATTGTGGCGCGAGTTGCCGAAGGCCGCGAGAGATACGATCCGCGCCAAGAAGATCAAGATGTTTGTCGTCGACGGCTTCGCGGTGGCGAAGCGTCACGCGCCGACGCCCGAGCTTGAAACGCGCATGATGGGCATCGCCTTCATCGGCGCCGTCTGCGGCCACGTCGACCGGATCACGGCCGACGGCTCCATCGACGCCATCCTCGACAAGGTCCGCCAGCAGATCGCCAAGAAGTTCGGCTCCAAGGGCGGCGCCGTCGTCGATGGCAACATGCAGGTTATCAGGGAGGGTCTGGAAGAGACCAAGCGCATCGATTACACCGCGCCCGAATTCGCCGCGATCGACGCCGAGACCGCCCCGAAGACGGCGCGCTCGGTCGCCATCTCCGCCGGAATGTGCCGGATCAACACCACCACGCCGAGCCAGGGCATCTTCGATCGCGAGTACTATGACGAAATGATCGCCGCGCCCTTCCGCGACGGCTCCATCGCGGAGGCCCCCGTGCTTCCGGGCACGGGCATGTTCATGCCGGGCGGCACCGGCGCCTGGAAGGACAAGGGCTTGTTCCGCCGCGAGGTTCCGGACTTCATCCCCGAACTCTGCACGGGCTGCATGGAATGCGCGCTTGTGTGCCCGGACGCCGCCATCCCGAATACGGTGCACGACATCCACGAACTCCTGCTCTCCGGCATCGCCCATCTCGATATCCCCGAGGCGCAGCGCGAGGCGGTTCGCGCCCAGGTGTGGCCGCTGAGCGAAGCGGTGCGCGCGGCCTATCGCGAAACCAAGGATTCGAAGCCGTTCCATGAAGCGGTCGCCACGGCCGCGGAAGGCCTCGACTCCGGCAACGCCACGCTGAAGCGCAATCTCTCCCGGCTCGCCGAAGTCCTCGCGGCCTTCCCGGTCGCCCGCACCCGGCCCTTCTTCGACGCCATGGAGAAGGACAGGCCCGGCTCCGGCGGCCTGTTCTCGGCCGCGGTCGATCCGTGGAAGTGCTCGGGCTGCCTCGAATGCATCGAGGTGTGCGGCCCCGGCGCGCTGAAGCCGCTGCAACAGGACGCGGCGCTGCTCGATTCGCTGCAGGCGCGCTTCGAGTTCCTGTCCAAGACGCCGAACACGCCCACCCGCTTCACCGACGGCGCCCTTGCGGCGGACGGCGACACGAAGCGGCTGATGCTCGACCGCGCGAACTACTACGCCACCACGGGCGGCCACGGCGCCTGCCGAGGCTGCGGCGAAGTCACGGCGATCCGGCTCGTCACCTCGACCAACCACGCGATGAAGACAAAGCAGCGCAAGGAGCACATCCGCGAGCTGGAAGTCTCGATCGCGAAGCTCGGCGACAAGCTCAAGACCGTGCAGGACGATGCCGCGCGGCGCGGACGGATCGCAAGCACGCTCGAAATCCTCGAAAAACGCCTCTATCTCCTGGAGAGCGGCCCGACCGGAAACGGTCCTGCTTCGGCGGTGATCGCCAACGCCACCGGCTGCTCAAGCGTCTACGCTTCGACCTTCCCCTTCAACCCCTACAACGACCCGTGGGTGAACAGCCTGTTCCAGGATGCGCCCGCTGTCGCCAAGGGGCTGTTCGAGGGCCTGACCGCAACATCGATCGACGACATCAAGGCGCTTCGCATTGCGAAGCTCGAACTTGAGGACGCCTACGAACCGGCCGTCCACGACAAGTTGTTCAAGACCTTCGGCTGGGGCGACTACACGCACGAGGAGCTGGCGCTCCTGCCGACCGTGATCAGCATGGGCGGCGACGGCGCAACCTACGACATCGGCTTCGGCGCGCTGTCGCGTCTGCTTGCGACCAAGACGCCCATCAAGGTCGTGGTGCTGAACACCGGCGTCTACTCGAACACCGGCGGCCAGGCCTCGACCGCAAGCCTCACCGGCCAGGATTCCGACCTGTCGCGGTTCGGCTCGGCTCATCACGGCAAGCAAGAGGACCGCAAGGAACTCGGCCTCATCGCCGCGTTCCACCCGAATGTGTTCGTGGTGCAGACCTCGACCGCACTCCAGGGGCACTTCCTCAAGAGCGTGATGGCCTATCTGAACCACACCTCCTCGCCGGCTGTGCTCGACGTGTACACGCCTTGCCAGGCCGAGCACGGCATCGCCGACGCCGCGGCGAGCCAGCGCGCGCGCCTTGCGGTGGAGAGCCGCATGAACCCCGTCTTCGTGCACGATCCTCGGCTCAGCACGTCGGTGAACAACTGGTTCAACCTCGATGGCAATCCGGAGCTCGACAAGGACTGGACCAACACCACCATCGAGTATGTCGAGGACGGCGCCAAGAAGCTGATGCAAACGCCGCTGACTCCGGCCTATTTCGCGCAGGACGAGACTCGCTTCAAGAAGCAGTTCCGCAAGCTCAAGGACGAAACGAACGCCGTGCCCATCCACGAGTACGTCAATCTTTCCGCCGCCGACCGCGCCGGCAAGACGCCGTTCGTGTACGCCACCGACGACGAGAAGCGGCTTGTGAAGCTCGAAGCGTCCGGCGCCATCGTTCATCTGGTCGAAGAGCGGCGCAAGAACTGGCGAACCCTGCAATATCTCGCCGGGCGCCAAGTCGAGCAGCTCGACGCCGATCATCAAGTCGAGTTGCAGGCGTTGCAGCAGCGGCTCGATCAGGCGGTCGCGAGCCAGGAGAACACGCTCGACGCCATCGCCCGTGCGATGAGCGAGCTTGCGGCTTCCTCCGGCGCTCCGGCCAATGGCGGGCTTTCGGCGGCGCTCGCGCCGTTCGGCGGCAACGGACTTGCGGCCCCGCCCGCGGCGGCGCCCGCCAAGGCGGCGAACGGGAGCGCCGTCGACCTGCCGTACATCCACGATGACGACGTTTCGAAGTGCACTAACTGCAAGACGTGCTACCAGCAGGTCGCCGAGGTGTTCGAGAAAACCGTCATCATGGCGGACGGCGAGTCGAAAGAGGTCGCCCACACCATCCCGGGCGTTTTGGCGAAGCTTAAGATCACGCCCGAACTGAAGGCGCGCGTCGCCAAGGTCGCGGCCAACTGCGATGCGGAGATCATTCGATGAGCAAGGCCCAAAATCAGGACCTGCTGAGTTACGCCCAGACCGAAAGCACGCTGGAGTTGTCGCGCAACCGCCTTGCGGAACTTCAGCACACCGAGGCAGTCGAGCTGTTCCAGAAGCAGCTCACGCTCCTCAAGAAACGGCTGCTCGGCGACCCGAAGTCGCTGCGCGGCACCTTCGTCGCGGACGGCGTCCGCGCCATCGCCTGGGAATTCCAGCAGGAAGAGCTGGGCGCGACCTTCACCAAAGCGCTGTGGGGCCTTCTGACCCGCGACGACGAGGCGAGCACCGTGCTGCAGCGCTTCCTCTGGGCGATCCCGCTCAAGTTCAAGCGCAAGTTCATCAAGGCCATCGACGACCATCTGTCCGACCGCTATCCCATGTTCAAGGGCCTGTCGGAAGGTTGGCCCGCCGACGCCTTCATCCCGCCCTACATCCGCCCGGCGGAGGAGCGTTCTCACGACTTCGAGCTCGTGAACACCGGCTATCTCGGCTACATGTCGCTCGGCTACACCTCGCGCGAAGTCGACCTGTTCGTTTGGCTCGAAGTGCTGCGCGACAAGCAGTGCGACGACCGGCCGTGCGAGCTTGGCGTCATCATGCAAGGCAGGAAGCAGCCCAAGGGCGGCTGCCCGGTCAAGATCCACATCCCCGAGATGATTAACCTGCTCGGCCAAGGCAAGGCTCGCCAGGCGCTGGAGCTGATCGAGAGCTGCAACCCGCTGCCGAACGTGACCGGCCGCGTGTGTCCGCAGGAGCTGCAATGCCAGGGCGTATGCGCGCACACCAAGCGGCCCATCGAAATCGGGCAGCTTGAGTGGTATCTGCCGCAGCGCGAGAAACTCGTCGGGCAAAGCCCCGAGCAGCGTTTCGCGGGCGTGGTGAGCCCCTGGGCGAAAGCCGAGAAGCCGCCTATCGCGGTGGTCGGCTCCGGCCCGTCCGGCCTCATCAACGCCTATCTGCTCGCGGTGGAGGGCTTCCCCGTCACCGTGTTCGAGGCGTTCCACGAACTCGGCGGCGTTCTTCGCTACGGCATTCCGGAATTCCGCCTGCCGAACGACCTGATCGACGACGTTGTCGGCAAGATCAACCTGCTCGGCGGCCGCTTCGTGAAGAACTTCGTGGTTGGCAAGACGGCGACGCTCGAAGACCTCAAGGAGAACGGCTTCTGGAAGATCTTCGTCGGCACCGGCGCGGGCCTCCCGACCTTCATGAATGTGCCGGGCGAGCATTACCTCGGCATCATGTCGGCGAACGAGTTCCTCACCCGCGTGAACCTGATGCGGGCGCTCGACGATAAGTACGAGACGCCGCTTCCCGACATCAAAGACAAGCAAGTGTTCGTCATCGGCGGCGGCAATACGGCGATGGACGCCGCGCGCACCGCGCGCCGGCTTGGCGGCAAAGTGACCATCGTCTATCGCCGCACAAAGTCGGAAATGCCGGCCCGCGTGGAGGAGCTTCACCACGCGCTTGAGGAAGGCATCGACCTCAAGGTGCTGCGCGGCCCGGTCGAGTTCATCGGCGACGAGAAGACCCACTTCATCAGCCATGCCGTGCTCGCCGTGAACGAGCTTGGACCCGCCGACAAGTCGGGCCGCCGCAGCCCGGTCGCGACAGGCGAAACCGAGCGCGTGCCGGTGGATCTCGTCATCATGGCGCTCGGCAACACGGCGAACCCGATCATGAAGGACGCCGAGCCCGGACTGAAGACGACGAAATGGGGCAGCATCGACCTCGAAGAGGGCACGCAGAAGACCTCGATCCCGAACGTCTATTCGGGCGGCGACGCGGCTCGCGGCGGCTCGACCGCCATCATGGCGGCGGGCGACGGGCAGGCGGCGGCGCGCCAGATCGTCGGCGAGATACCCTTCTCGCCGTCGCAGATCAAGGAGCTGGTCGCGAAGGCCGGGCGCTACACCGAGCTTGGCCAGGCCGAGCAGACCGTGGTCGAAAAGCACGAGCTGGCCGGCGGCATCGTCGAGTTCAAGGTGCGCGCGCCCTTGGTGGCGCAGTCGGCCCAGGCGGGGCAGTTCGTCCGCGTGCTCGGCTGGCATGACGGCGAGTTGATCCCGCTGACGCTCGCCGACTGGGACGCAAAGGAAGGCACCATCGACCTCGTCATCCAGGGCATGGGCACCTCGACGCTGCTTATGAACCGGATGGCTGTCGGCGACGCCTTCGCCGGCATCGCGGGTCCGCTCGGCCGGGCAAGCGAGCTGCACAAATACGCCTCCGACCAGACCGTGGTGTTCACGGCCGGCGGCGTCGGCCTGCCGCCCGTGTACCCCATCGCGCGGGAGCACTTGCGGCTCGGCAACCACGTCACGCTCATCTCGGGCTTCCGCTCCAAGGACTTCCTGTTCTGGGTTGGCGAGAGCGAGCGCGTCGGCAAGCTTCAGGCCGAGTTCGGCCGCCAGCTCGATGTAATCTACACGTCGAACGACGGCACCTTCGGCGAGAAGGGCTTCGTCACCGCGCCGCTTGAGCGGATGCTGCGGGACGGCAAGAAGAGCAAGGGCCGCAGACTCGCTGAAGTGATCACCATCGGCCCGCCGCTGATGATGCGCGCGGTGTCGGACCTCACCAAGCCCTACGGCGTGAAAACCGTGGCGAGCCTCAACTCGATCATGGTGGACGCAACGGGCATGTGCGGCGCCTGCATGGTTCCGATCATGGTCGACGGCAAGCTCGTTCGCAAACACGCCTGCATCGACGGCCCGGAGATCGACGCGCACCTCATCGATTGGGACAAGTTCCTGCCGCGCTTCACCACCTTCAGGGCGCAGGAACAGCGCAGCAAGCAGGCGCACGGACTGGCTTAGCCGCCGGTCCGCCGTTCGCCTGCCAGGAAAACGAACCTGAATCCGGCATTTGCCTGGGCTGGTTTCGCCTGAGACTCGTGCATTCTCAGGCGCCCGAGCCAAGATACGCCGCGCTGTCCGGTTCGCCCAGCGGGTGAGCAAGCGCCGCGTTGGCGCCGGATGCTCGCTCACGCTATCCGATCCTGGCTCGGCAGGCGCCGTAGCCGGGATCGTTAAATCCCAAAACCGGAAGTCCGCCTTGCGGGAGGGGGCAAAATCAGAGCAGACGTTTAAGAACGGGGACATATCGGGCAGCGCGTCAACCCCGCCAAAATTCTTGCACAATGTTGCGAGAATACGAAAAACTAATGGCTATCTAAGTCAGCCGACTTTTTCTTGAAATTCCAGGCTGCCAGGAATTCGGTGGAATGCGTCAAATTCCAGCCCTAACGTCGTTGCGATTCTTCGCTGCAATTGTCGTTGTTGTATTCCACTATAATCAAAGTGTCATACCGATCCTTCCTTGGCCGATCTTCGGTCTTGGCTATGAAGCTGTAAGCTTTTTTTTCATCCTTTCCGGGTTCATCTTGACCTATGTCCACAGCGGAGAGGCTAAGGATGGCCGGCTGGATTCCAGATCTTTTTTCGTGGCCCGTGCAGCGCGCATTCTGCCGGCCTACTATTTCGCGCTCGCCATTGCCGCACCTCTCCTGACCCTCGACCTTAGTGGCGGCGTGCCATGGTTAAGCGTCGCTGGACTGGCGAGCGTGCTTCTGCTGCTCCAAGCATGGGTTCCAATGTTCGCCGACTGGTGGAACTATCCGGCTTGGTCGCTTTCCGTCGAATCATTCTTCTATGTACTATTTCCGGCATTATGCCGCGTATTCAGCCGCCTCAGGCCCCTCCGGCTTCTGTTTTGGGCTTTCGGTGGGGTCGTTGCAATGGGCCTTGTACACGAGACTTTCTTCTCGAAAAGTGTCGCGATTCAGCCCTCAACGTGGTTCAATTTTTGTTGTTACTTTCCAGTATTCCATTTGCCAAAATTCCTTTTCGGTATGGCGTTGGCGAGAATATTTGATGAACGTTCCATTTCTGCCAAGGCTTGCGAGACATACTTAATCTCAGGGATCTGTGCTCTTTGCGGTATTGTAATATGCCACGCCGATGCTCCTTGGCTGATAAGCGACGTTGTACTTGCGCCTGTCCTTGGCTCCATTATTTTGGGCGCCGCCGGCGGGTCGGGGCCGATCTCAAAGGCACTTTCAATCAAGCCATTAATTTTTCTCGGGGAGGCGAGTTACGCCACCTACATCACGCATATTCCGCTGCTTCTTTGGTGGCAATCCGTTGATATGAGAGGATTGATCACCATACCGAGCCTTGAGTTTGCTGCCTACATGTTTTGCTTGTTGGCGCTATCGTCCTTCACTCTGATTGCGATAGAAAAGCCGGCGCGATCCTTGGTGCGCGATTGGATAAGACCGAAAAGGGGACGTGTGTCGCTCGCGAGCCCCCCCGCGAGTGAGAATGCGTTCATTCAACCAGCGGATGTGCGCGTGGCATCGCCGTTTCTTGCGCGAGGTAAAGTTCACTGGATACGATCGACACTTCCGCTGCTGCTCTTGCCGGCGACGTATTTTGGGGCGCACGCGCTACAGGATCATTTACAGCACGCTGCGGAAGCAGCGATAGCGAACAAATATGAGGCAACCGATACAAGGCTTGGCGGCGCGTGCAACTTTGACGAAAGCCGTGTGACCGACGGCGATGAAGTCATCGCGTCCGGGTGGGCGGCTTTCCCCAGCGAAGCCGTTGTTGGCGAAGCTGTATTTCTTCAGCTAAATGCCGCGGGAGGCAGCGAGCGGGTTACGGCTCAGAGGGGTAGCCGTAGCGATGTTGCCGAATACTTCAAAAACGATGCGTTGAAAAACTCCGGCTTCACTGCGATTTTGAAGCGAGAACCAGGAACAAAAGTGAAGTTGCTTCAGGCCCTTGGCGGTCATCTTTACCAATGCGAAGTGGAATACGTGATTCCATAATGCGCGGCCTGTCGCGCAGCCGGGCGTGGCTCAGCGGCTTTGGCTCCGCAGCGTGCGGAGACTGGCGACCTCGGGAAGATTTACGCAAATTGAAGTTCGCGCCATGCAACCGCGCCGCCGGGAAAAGTCGCGCCTGCGGCTAAGGTCGTATCGAGACAAGAAGCGCACACGCCTCAAGGAATCCAAAACGTTCGCGTCAAAGGTCGCACAAGCTGTGACTTTGCGATTGTTTCAAGGCGCCTTGAATGCAGCCGCCGCGCCGTTGCCGAGCGTATTGAATGCGGTTTCCGCGTGGGAGACGCCGCTGACGAACAGGAGGAGGCTTCCCAGCGCCAAGGCGAGCGCGAAAATTCGAAGCGTGTCGTCCCAGGCCTTCGTCGACGCGCCCCAGCTCGCCTGGCTCAAATAGGCGAATATGGCCGTGAGAATGGCAAAGGCGGCGCCGTGGCTGAAGAAGGAGAGCGTGTCCGCAAGGCTCGTCAGCAATGCGTTGACATGGGGCTCTTTCGCGAGGGTGAAGGTCAGGATCATGACGGAGAGCGCCGCCGCGCCGTTCAACAGGATCAAAGCCTGCACCACCTGGCCCGCATAGGTCCGCTCGGAGTCCGCCTTGGCGTGCGCGCTTTCCGCCGCGAGCCTCTCGCGCTCAAGCTGCAAGCGTTCCGCGTCGCGATTTTCCTGTCCCTGTTCGAGCCCCCTGCCCCAGGTTTGACGCGGCGCCGGCGCTGGCGCCGGTTGCTGGCCCTGTTGTTTGAGCGCCGCGAGCTGGGCCTTCAAGTCTTCGATCTCTCGCGTCAGTTCTCGCGTTTTCGATGTCGTAAACATTGTCGCCTCTATCAGATAAAAAGGTATAGTTGACCCGAGACTAAAAGACTTCCAAAAAGGCCTATCATCCTAACTATCACCAAAGTGTTAAGGAGAAGCTCGCGCGGCCTCTCCGGGAGGGTTCTACGCTAGGTTGCCGGGGAGGTTTTACTTGGCAGGTTCATTTCGCGGCGCCGCCGCCCGATGCTTCACTCTCTGCAGCCCATCGAAAAGAGCAAATAAAGCAATAATTTGGACGAGGATTGCGACAATTACGCCCCTGTAGAAATTCTGGTAGAAGTTTTCGCTATAGAGGAGATAGCACTTCCAGAGCAGCGCGAAAGCTTCATAGGCCGCAAGGAACACAATCGGCCCCGCGCCTGGGCGCATCATGAGCCAGGCGAGGCCCACGGCGAGGGCTGCCGCATCGAAGCCGACCTGCGGCGCCGCGTCCGGGCCGAACGCAAGGATCGATAAGAGAAGCAGGATGAGTTGACCGGCGGGGATTCCGGCGGCGAGCGCGAGAAACCGGTCCCGCGGCCTCAGGATTGTCCCCATCGCCCAGCAGCTCGCGGATAGAACCGCGAGCGCGATCAGATAGCTGACGCCGAGCTGCCTTACGAAGCCCTCGGAGTAGCGGCTGACGGAAAAGAGCGCGAGAGCCGCCAGCGCGGCGGCCGTCGCGGCGCCCAAGGGAAGCGCCCATCCCCGTTTTCCATCGTCCCGCATGCCGCCTCTGTCTGCCGAAATCCATCTAAAAATGCCACGACGGCGCCCCTATAATAGTCTCGCCGAGGCTTGGAGGCATCATGGCGAAGCGCATTTTCATTGGGGCGTCCGGTTCGCGCGGCGACATCGAGCCGATGATCGCCCTGAGCAAGGCGCTCTCGAAGGCCGGCTACGATGTGCTTCTCGGCGCGCCGCCGGATTTCGCGGCGTGGATCGCGTCGCACGGCGTTGCACATCTTTCCATCGGCGAGCCGGCGCGGCGGTTTGTCGACGAACTCGCCGGGGCCATCGCGGCCAACACGTTCCTCCGTAATCTTGCCGACCCGAAGTACGAGCGCGCCTTCCGCTTGCAGTATGAGGACCTGTTTCGCGGCAGCGAAGGCGCGGACCTGCTCATCTTTTCGACGATGCTATCGGGCATGACCTGCCTCGCGGAGGCGCGCAAAATCCCGGCGATGGGAGCCTTGCTCGCGCCCATGTTGCCGACAGCGGATTTCGCCCCCCCGATGCAGAGCCGCTTCAGCTATGGCGGCTATCTCAACCGCCTCTCGCACAAAGGCGTGAACCTCGCGCTCTACACCCTGTTCCGGCCCTGGTGGAACAGGATGCGGCGGGACATGCTGGGGCTCAAGCCGAGCGGGCGTCTCCACAATTTCCGCAGCGTGAACGGCAAGCCCGCGCCGCTGCTGTTCGCATTCAGCGAGGCCTTGATTCCGCGCCCGCGCGATTGGCCGGATTACGCCGTCGTCACGGGGAATTGGCTTCTGGACGACGCCGAGAACTGGGCGCCGCCGCCGGACCTCGCCGAATTCCTCGAAGCGGGGCCGCCGCCGCTCTATATCGGCTTCGGCAGCATGCCGCTCGGCCGCGCCTCGGCCAAAGCGGGCGTGCTCAAGGACGCGCTGCGCCTGAGCGGGCGGCGGGCGATCCTCGCGCGCGGATGGGGCGCCTGGGACGAACACGCCTTCTCCACGCTTGGGGGGCAAGTCCACGCAATCGACGCGGCGCCGCATCGCAAGCTGTTCCCGCTCGTGGCGGGCGTCGTCTGCCACGGCGGCGCCGGCACGACGGCGGCCTCGCTGCGCGCCGGGCGGCCCGCGCTCGTCACGCCGCTGATGCTCGATCAATTCTTCTTCGCCAATCTGGTGACGCGGCATGGCGCCGGTCCCGCGCCCCTCCCTGTCGCGACGTGGCGCGTGGACCGTCTCGCCGCCCGGCTGAAAGACCTCGCGGATACGCCGCGTTACGCCAGCCGCGCGCGGGACATTTCCGCGCGGATGGCGAAGGAGGATGGGCTTGGCCGCGCGCTGGATGCGGTCTCGGGCGTTATCGGGCCGCCATGACGCGCCCGCTACAGGGTCGCCGCTAGCAGGACGCTGGAAAAGGTGAGAATTTGGGCTTTATCCTTCGACAAGTTCAGGATGAGGCCGAGCGATTCAAGGACTCGAACCTCATGGTGAGCCTGTCGAACCATGGGCCGCATGGTTTTTCAGCAACCTGCTAGTGGCGTCGAAGCGATCAGCCTGACACGCCGGCGGGCGCCTTGCTCGCCTCATGAATGCCGGCGATCTTCACCGCGATGTCGTCCACCACGTCCCAAGGCGTGTATTCGATGCAGGTCTTGGGGTCCGTCGGGCCTTTCGTCAGCAGCATGATGAAGCGGATGAGCTGCCGGTCGCGCCAGGAGTAGCGCTTGTAGTCGAGCACGCCGGGGATGGCTCTGGCGAAGGCCGGTTCAAGCTTATATTTCGCGATTGCCTTGCGAATATAGACGCTGCCCTCCGGCGTTTCCTTGCCGGGCTTTCGCGACGTGAGGTTGATCACAAGGAAAACCAGCTTGGGCTTCGTCTGAAGTTTCTCGTATGCGGCGAGAAACTCAAGCGCTTCCGGCAGAAGCTTGCCGTAACGGATCGCCGCGACGAGAACGACGGCGCCAGCGCCTTCGAGCGTCGGCGGAAAAGGTTGCGCCGCCGCTAAATCCTTAGGCTGCGTCTCAATCCCGCGCCCGGCGAGCCCTCGGGAGATATGATGCGCGATCTTTCGCGACTGGCCGTCGCGCGTGGCGTAGAAGATTTCCATGGGTAACTCCAGAGGCGCCGCCGCCAAACTCCTCGGAAAAGGGGCGCGCCGCCATCGAATTGAGTGCTAGCCATCGGCGAGGACCGCGCCAAAGTCAAGAAGCGCCGAGCGCGCGACACGGGAGAGACTGTCTCAGCGATGCCCTTCGAACTCCAAGCCCACGACCTCGGCGATCTCACGCTCGCCCCGCTCACGGCGGATAACGCGAGCAAGCTGGGGGAGGCGCTGGCCGCGATCCCGCCGTGGTCGGTCATCGGCTTTCCGGCGGAGCGCCTGACGCGCGGGCTGATGCGCGAAGAGCCATCCGTGAAGCGGTTCGAAGTGCTGGCGGCGGATCGCGGGCTCGCGGGCCTCATCGTCATTCAGCATCCGTTCCTGCACGGACCTTATTTGCAGCTTCTCGCGGTGCTGCCCGGATTTCAGGGCCGGACCATCGGCGTGCGCCTGCTTCGATGGATGGAGGCCGAGGCGCGAAAGGCCGAAGCGCGCCAGCTCTGGCTTTGCGTCTCCACCTTCAACGAGCGCGCGCGCGCCTTCTATGAGCGCTTCGGTTTCGAAGCCGTCGCCGTTCTCGACAAGCTCGCGACCGGCGCCTCGGACGAGGTTTTCATGCGCAAACGGTTGTTTTAGGCGGCGCGTGAAACGGGTCGAAAGCTGAATCCCCGACCGGACTCCTCATTATTGGGCGCAAATATATATCAGCAGCAGCCTCCGGAGGCCGCTGCCGAGGTCTCGCCGGTCTCGAACGGCATGGCCGTGCCGCAACCGGCGAAAATGCCAAAATGACGGGAGAAGTCGCCGATAAACTGGAAATAGGGGGCAAAGCGGGTGTCTTTCAGCATCTTCCAGGTGTTGCCGCAGACCGGAAACACCTTGCCGCGCTCGATAGCGTGATGCTTGTCGAGGACAAAGACATCGCCTGCATGTTCGACGCCGCCCTTATAGATGACTGCCTGTCCGTAGTCTTCACACAGGGGTTCGAGATCGTCGAGCTTGAACAGCCGGTACGTGGCGGAGAAGAACTTTGCCGCCCCGAGCTTTTCCTTCAGCCTTTCGTCGGTGACGCCAATCGGCCGGTCCGAGACGAGGCGGGGATCGCGAAACCCAGCCTGCTTTGCGAGCGTATGGAAATCGTTCCAATAGAGCGCCCCGCCCAGGCATTCGCCGTAGAGAACCGGGTCCGCCCTGACCGCATCGGGCAACCTGCGGTCGGCGTACACGTCCGCGAAGTACAGTTCGCCGCCGGGCTTGAGAAGGTTGTAAGCCCCCTTGAACACAGCGAGCTTGTCCGTCGAGAGATTGATGACGCAGTTCGACACGATCACATCGAAGCTGCCGGGCTTTAAACCGAGGTCGCCGAGCCGCTCGATATACCCTTCCAGAAAGCTGACATTGGAGGTCTGAAACCCGAACCGCTCGCGGTGCCAGTCGAGGCGCCCGCGTGCGACGGCAAGCTGCTCCGCCGTCATATCGACGCCGATAACCTCGCCGGCGGGGCCCGCAAGTTGAGCGAGCGCATAGGCATCCCGGCCCGATCCGCTGCCCAGATCGAGCACGCGCCGTCCCGCAAGCTCCAGCGGGGCTAAAAGCCCGCAGCCGTAATACTTGGCCCGCACCTCGTCATGAATGTTGGAAAGAAGGCGCTCGACATAGGCCGGCGCGTCGCCGGGTGTGCAGCAGGCCTGCGTTTTAAGATCGGCCGAGGTCTGCAACGTCTTACCGTAATAATTCTTCACGGCTTCGATACTCAAGGCATCATACTCCCAATGCTTTCCGCGCTACCCAACGCGCCATATTACACTATTGAGTGACGGCGCGTCTCACGCCGTGGCAAAAAGCCAAGGCCGCGATGGAGCGATAAGGCTTCAAGTCTTTGCAAAGAGGATTGCGATGAATAACACCGTTCCAAGCGATGGGGTGAGCGAGCATCGTCTCCCGCATAAGATCGTGGCGGAAGCGCTCGGGACGGGGTTTCTGGTCGCCGCCGTGGTCGGTTCCGGCATCATGGCCGCAAAACTCGCGGGCGGAAACCAGGCGCTCGCGCTCCTTTGCAATACGATTCCGACCGGGGCGATCCTGGTCGTATTGATCATCGTGTTCGGCGGCATTTCGGGCGCCCACTTCAATCCGGCTGTCACGGCCGCATTCTGGATGCGCAAGGAACTCACCGGCAGAGAGGCGTTAAGCTTCATGGCTGCCCAGATCGCGGGCGGCATCCTCGGCACACTTGCCGCCCATCTTATGTTCGATGAGACGCTGTTCCAGCTCTCGCTGAAAGCGCGGAGCGGACCCTCCCAATGGTTTTCGGAGTTCGTGGCGGCGTTTGGCCTGCTCCTGACGATCTTCGGCACGCTGCGCTGGCGGCCGGACGCCGTGCCGTTCACGGTCGGCCTCTATATCACCTCGGCTTACTGGTTCACCGCCTCGACCAGCTTCGCGAACCCTGCGGTTACCATTGCTCGCGCACTGTCCAACACCTTTGCAGGCATCCGGCTCGCCGATGTCCCAGCTTTCATTGTGGCTCAGCTTGCCGGCGCCGTCTGCGCGATCGTCATCGCGAAGTGGCTGCTGCAGCCTGGCGTAAAGAGTCCCGCGGGAGGCGCCCAGCTAAACCGCGAGCCTACAATTCCCGCTTGACCCCAAGGAAGAGACGTGGCGGCCAACAAGCCAGAATGCGGCATTCGGCCTCCCGCGCGCGTTCGCTGTCCGCCGGCGCGTAGGCATCGAAGCGCCGAGGAAGCCGGGAAATTTCGCTTCGGCAAGGCCGCGCCGCTCGCATTAACGCCGCGCTAGAGCATCGGACTTAAAGCCATAGTTTATAGCTTTTTTGCAAAACGAACCCAATTTTTTCGAGAATTTTAAGCACGCTAAAGCTTGCGGAGGCGAGGCTGGTTGAGCGCTCGGGCCTCAAGCGCCCCACAGGGACCTGCGCTAGCCGACCTCCAGCACGGCGCGGCCGCGAACCTTGCCTTCGAGGATCGCCTTCGCCAGCGTCTCGGCTTCCTTCCAGGAGTGCGTGTGCGTCATGGAGGCGAGCGTGCCGCGGTCGAGGTCTTTCGCGAGCCGCGCCCAGGCTTCGAGGCGCTTCGCCTTTGGCGCCATCACGGAATCGATGCCGGCCAGCGTCACGCCGCGCAGGATGAACGGCGCCACGCTTGCGGGCAGGTCCATGCCTTGCGCCAATCCGCAGGCCGCGACAGCGCCGCCATATCTGGTCTGGCTCAGTGCGTTCGCCAGCGTGTGGCTGCCCACGGAGTCGATGGCGCCGGCCCAGCGCTCGCGGCCGAGCGGCTTTCCCGGCGCCGCAAGGTCCTGCCGCGCCACGATCTCCGAGGCGCCGAGCGAGCGCAGATACGCCTCTTCCTCGGGCCGGCCGGTGGACGCGATCACCGCATAGCCGAGCTTGGCCAGAATCGCGACGGCGACGCTGCCGACGCCGCCGGCCGCGCCCGTGACAAGCACCGGGCCATGAGCCGGCGTAACGCCGTGCCTTTCGAGCGCGATCACCGCGAGCATGGCCGTGTAGCCGGCGGTGCCGATGGCCATCGCCTCGGCGAGCGTGAGCCCTTCAGGCAGCGGCACAAGCCAGTCGCCCTTCACGCGCGCATATTGCGAGTAGCCGCCGAGATGCGTCTCGCTCAAGCCCCAGCCATTCAGCACGACCTTGTCGCCAGGCTTGACCTCGGGGTGGGAGGAGGTTTCGACGACGCCCGAGAAGTCGATGCCGGGGATCATCGGCCAGCGGCGGACGAGGGGCGCCTTGCCGGCGATGACGAGGCCATCCTTGTAATTGACGGTGGAATGCGTCACGCGAACCGTGACGTCCCCATCCATGAGGCCGGGCGCGGTAAGCGTGGTCCACGCCGCGGTTTGGCCGCCGTCGCTCTTGGTCAAGACAAGCGCTTCGAATGGTTCCTGCATCGCCGATCCCTTGGCTTGGCCACGCCCAAATAAGCACGAAGTACAATCGAATAAGGGGCACGGTCATTTTTACGCGAGACTAAAAATTGTCAACCTGAGCGGACTCCGCCGATGTGCCCGCCGCATCGTCATCCCGGCCATCGACGCGCGAGCCGGGACCGCAAAAAATCAGCGCCGCGATTTATTAAGATCCGGGATGAGGCTTCGCCTTTCCGGGATGACAAACGAAGGCCATCCGGGATGACGAACAAGGGGCATCCGTTGGCGTACTTGGGAAACTCCGGAGGAGGAGCGTCATGTCTCTCTCGACCGGGTTGAGCAAGATCGCGGCGTTCCTTGTGTTTGGGTTTCCGGCGGCGCCAATTCCTGGAATGCCGCGGGCGCTTTTCGCTGCGGCCCGCAGAGGCCCGGCTCGCTGAAATCGCCCGTGAGCACCTCGGCAATATGGCGGACGTCCATCGCCTTGCCCTGGCGCGCCATCTTGCCAGCGATGTTCATCAGACAGCCGAGGTCGACGCCGGTCAGCACGTCCGCCTTGGTTTCAAGCGCGCGCTCGACCTTCTGCGAAACGATCGCGTTCGAGATATCCGGGTACTTGATCGAGAAAGCGCCGCCGAAGCCGCAGCACACCTCGCGTTCGGACATCTCCGCCAATTCAATCGCATCCAGGCTCTTCAACAGCTTTCGCGGCTGTGCGGCGACCCCCGCCTCCCGGACCGCGGAGCAGGAGTCGTGATAGGCCACGCGATAAGGGAAGGCGCGGCCCGCAAAGTCGACGCCGAGGTCGTCGGCGAGGAAAGCGGTCAATTCCCGCACCCGGCTCGCAAAGCCGCTCGCCCTCGCGTGCCAGGAGGGTTCGCTCTCGGGGTCGAAAAGCAGGGGATAGTGCTTGCTCAGCATTCCGGCGCAGGAGCCGGATGGAACGACGACGACCGGAAACCTTTCGAAAGCCGCAATCGTAAGTTGGGCAATCTCACGCGCCGTCTGGCGGTCTCCTGAATTATAGGCAGGCTGTCCGCAACAGGTCTGCGGGGCCGGAACCTCCACGGCGCACCCCGCCTCTTCCAGGAGCCTCACGGCCGCGAAGGCCGCGGAAGGGCGGAACGAGTTGATGAGACAGGTAACGAATAAAGCGGCCTGGACGCGGCTCTCTTGCCGCGCCCCGCCGGACGGCTTCTCCATGGCTCTTGCCCTCACGGTCTGCTTCCACCTCGCAAACCATGAGAAATTCGAAGCGAAAGATCAAGCCTCCGTAACCACGGGCTCGACAATAGCGGCTTTTCTCACCTGCTTCGGCCAGAGATCCAGACCCTCATCCCAATAGGGCGTCTGGCCGTAGATGCCGGCGAGGAAGTCGATCAACACCCGCAAGCGCGTCGGCACGAACTGCTTATCCGGGTAAACGGCGTAGACGGCCACGCCCGGCGCTTCATGGTATTGCGGAAGGATGGGCACGAGCCTCTTAGCGAGGATATCCTCCCTCACCTCCCAGGTCGCTCGCAGGCTGATCCCGCAGCCGGCGAGCATGGCCTGATGCACGATCTCGCTGCTGTTGGTCTTGATGTCGCCCGAAAGCTTCAGCGAAAGCACGCCCTCAGGTCCCTGGACGCGCCACGAAGAATTGTTCTCGACGAGGATCTTATGCTTCGACAGCTCGCTGAGCGATTTCGGGGTCCCGTGCTCCTTGAGGTATTCGGGACTTGCGCAAAAGACTCGCCGGCAGGGCGCGAGCTTCTTGGCGACCATGCTCGAATCGTCGAGCTCGGAAATTCTGATCGCGACGTTGATATTCTCGCGAACAATGTCCAGGATATGATCGGTGGCGATGATCTCGATGCTGAGATCGGGGTATTGCTTCAGAAACTTGCCGAGGTACGGCGCGATATGCAACCTGCTGAAACCCGTCGGGGCGGTAATTTTCAACGAGCCGCCCGCGCGTTCGTGACCGGACGATACGAATGCTTCCGCTTCCTGCACCGTGGCGAGGATTTGAACCACCCGCTCGTAGAAGCCTCGGCCCGTTTCAGTCAGCTGCAACTGGCGCGTCGTGCGATGAAAAAGCCGTGTCCCAAGCCTACCTTCGAGGTGACTTATTCGTTTGCTGACGACCGCCGGAGACAAATCCAATTCGCGCCCAGCGGCAGACATGCTGCCGGCCGTGACCACCTTTGCAAAAATTTCAAGGTCTGCAATCGAAGTCACAACCCCTCCTCCACTTTGGATTTTGTATACAATCTAGGCCGCCAGATACGCAACCCATCTATAAGGGCTCAGCTCCGGCTACTGTCAAGCACTTCTATTACCAGCTCGACGAAAGATCATGTTCACGTATCCATATAATCAGCCTAATTGGCAAAACAGTGTTCGGCAAGCGGCTTAAAAGAGGGAAGCGAAATGTCCTTGATAAGATTGCCGCAAGCGGATGCGCAGGTCGTAGGCCGGCGGGACCAGATTCTGTCCGGACTCAATCGGGCCCTGCGGTCTGGCGTGGTCGTCAGCGACGAAGCAGGCTTGCGCGCCTTCGAGACCGACGCTCTAACCGCGTACCGGGCGCCGCCTCTTGCCGCCGTCTTGCCGCGAACGACGGAAGAGGTTAGCCGCGTACTTAAGTTTTGCAGCGATAACAAGGTCAAAGTTGTCGCGCGCGGCGCCGGAACGTCGCTCTCGGGCGGGGCGCTGCCCTCCGGCGATGCGGTGGTCATCGGCCTGTCCCGCATGAACAGAATTCTCGATGTCAACTTCCACGACCGCACCGCCACCGTGGAGGCCGGCATCACAAACCTCGGCATTTCCAATGCCGTAGCTAAGGCCGGCTTTTTCTATGCGCCCGACCCGTCGAGCCAGCTCGCCTGCACCATCGGCGGCAATATCGCCATGAACTCTGGCGGGGCGCATTGCCTCAAATACGGGGTCACGACCAACAACCTCCTTAAAGTAAAAGTTGTGTTGATGAATGGCGAGGTTGTAGAGCTCGGCGGCGATTACCTCGACTTGCAGGGCTACGATCTGCTCGGTCTCGCCATCGGCTCCGAGGGCCAGTTTGGAATCGTCACCGAAGCGACCGTGCGCATCCTCCGGCAGGCGGAAGGCGCTCGTCCGATGTTGATCGGCTTCTTGTCGGCCGGAGACGCGGGCGCTTGCGTCGCCGCGATCGTCGCCGACGGACTCGTCCCCGTCGCCGTCGAGTTCATGGACAAGCCCGCCATCCATGTCTGCGAGAACTTCGCCAAGGCAGGGTATCCGATGGACGTTGAGGCGATGCTCATCGTCGAGGTCGAGGGTTCGCCCGCCGAAATCGAGGACCAGATCGGCCGCGTGACCGAGATCGCCAGCCGCTACGATCCGATGACGCTGCGCGTGAGCCAGAGCGAGCAGGAAGCCGCCGCGATCTGGAAGGGCCGGAAATCGGCCTTCGGCGCCATAGGGCGCATCTCGGACTATTACTGCATGGATGGCGTCATCCCGCTCGGCAAGCTGCCGGACGTGCTGAAGCAGGTCGAAGAGGTCGCCAGGAAGTACAACCTCAAGGTTGCGAACATCTTTCACGCCGGCGATGGAAACCTGCATCCGCTCATCCTTTACAACGCCAACGACGAACGCGAAAAGGCTATCGCCGAAGAGTGCGGCGCCGACATTCTGAAGCTCTGCGTGGATGCGGGCGGCTGCCTGACCGGCGAACATGGCGTTGGCATCGAGAAGCGGGAACTCATGCGCTATCAATATACCGAGGCGGACCTCATTCAGCAGATGCGCGTGAAGGCGGCGTTCGATCCGGGTTGGCTTCTGAACTACGGCAAGGTTTTTCCGCTCGATCTGCAAGAGCGCTTTGCGGCCGAGGCGGCGGAAAGCCATGACTGACGTTTACATGCCGGGCGACGAGGCGGACCTCGCAAACTTCGTCAAGAGCGCGAAAAAGGGCAATTATCCGCTCGAAGTCTGCGGCTTCCGCTCCAAGCGCGAAGCCGGCCGTCCGTTGAACACTGCCGCCGTCATCTCGACGGCGAAAATGTCCGGGATCACCCTCTACGAACCCGGCGAGCTTGTGATCTCGGCAAAGGCGGGCACGCCGCTGCACGAGATCGAAGCCGCGCTGGCGCGAAAAAATCAGGAGCTTCCCTTCGAACCCGCCGACTACAGCCGCATTTATGGAAAGGACCCCATGGCGGCGAGCCTCGGGGCGGTTGGCGCGATGAACATTTCCGGCCCGAGGCGGATCTTGCGCGGGGCGGCGCGCGATTACCTGCTAGGGGTTCGGGCCGTGAACGGCGAGGGAGCCGTCATCAAGACAGGCGGACGCGTGATGAAGAACGTAACGGGCGTCGATCTGGTCAGGGGGCTGTGCGGCTCCTGGGGAACGCTCGCGGTGCTGACGGAGCTGACCTTCAAGGTGCTGCCAAGGGCGCCCGAAAGCCGGACAATCCTGTTCCTTGGACTTGCCGACGAGGCGGCTGTCGGCGTGATGAGCGCCGCGATGGGAACGCCTTACGAAGTGTCCGGCACGGTTCACCTGCATGGCGCGTTGGTGGGCCGGCTCAACGACCCCTCGATCGCGCCAGCGAAGACGGCCGTGACGGCGTTGCGTCTCGAAGGCGCGCCGCAGAGCCTCGCCTACCGCGCCGCGAAACTGCGCAAGGAGCTTTCTCCGTTCGGCGAGACATACGAACTCGACCACCAGAGGTCGCGAAGCTTCTGGCTGGAGATCCGTTCGCTTTCATTCCTCTCCGCCGATTTCGACCGGCCCTTGTGGCGGATCGCGGTCGCGCCGTCCAAAGCCCCGGCGATCATCCGCGCGCTCTCCGCCCTCATCGACGTAAACGCGGCCTATGAATGGTCGGGCGGGCTTTTGTGGCTGGAGCTGCCGCCGTCGTCGGATGCCAGCGTCACCGAGCTGCGCCGTGCGCTGGCCGAGTTCGAGGCGGACTCCATGCTCATGCGGGCGCCGCGCTCCGTGCGCTCCAGCATTCAGGTGTTCCATCCGCTGCCGCTCACCAAAATGCAACTCGTGCGGGGACTGAAAAAAGCCTTCGATCCGGCGGGCGTCCTCAACCCCGGGCGCATGTACGCGGGAGTTTGAAAAGGACATGGAAACAAGCTTCACCCTCGAACAGCTCCGGGACGGCCGGCTGAAGGAAGCGGATGAGATCCTCCGGCGCTGCGTTCACTGCGGATTTTGCACCGCGACCTGCCCGACTTACCTCCTGCTCGGCGACGAGCGCGACAGCCCGAGGGGCCGCATCTATCTGATCAAGTCCATGCTGGAAGGGAAAGCGGCGCCGAAGCAGATCCGCCCCTATCTCGACCGCTGTCTCTCCTGCTATTCCTGCATGACGACCTGCCCGAGCGGCGTGGACTACATGCACCTGTCGGATTATGCGCGCCAGATCATCGAGAAATCGGCGATGCGCGCGCCGCAAGATGAGTCCAAGCGGAAGCTTCTGCGCAACATCCTGCCCTATCCGGGGCGCTTCAGGCTCGCGCTCCTTCTCGTGCTCGCCGCGCGACCCTTCAGGCGGATGCTGCGGCGCTCGCGTTTCGCGCTGCTGAGAACGGTCTTGGAACTGGCGCCGCGAAGCCGGCTCCCGAGCGGCGAATATAGCAAGGCGCAGACCGTGAAGACGACGAAATCCAGGAGAGGCCGCGTGCTTCTGCTGAGCGGATGCGTTCAGCGCGTGCTGCGCCCGGATTTGAACGACGCGACCGTTCGCTTCCTCAACCACCTCGGCTACGACGTCACCCTTTCCGAGGGCGAGGGCTGCTGCGGGGCGCTGACCCTGCACATGGGCAAGGAGGCCGACGCGAAAGCCTTCGCGAAGAAGAATATCGACGCCTGGCACGACCAGCGCCACAAGGGCGGCCCCGTCAATGCGATCATCGTGAACGCCTCGGGCTGCGGAACCACGGTCAAGGACTATGGCCATCTGTTCGCGGGCGATCCTGCTTATGCGGAGAAGGCCAGATACGTTTCCTCGCTCGCCAAGGACATCGCCGAGTTCGCGGCGGCCGAGAAGATCGATGCGCCCGTGGGCTGGAGCGACATCCGCGTGGCCTATCATTCCGCGTGCTCGATGCAGCATGCGCAGAAGATCGGCGAGGAGCCGCGCCAACTCTTGCGCAACGCCGGCTTCACGGTATTGGAGATACCGGAAGGGCACATTTGCTGCGGCTCGGCCGGGAGCTACAACCTCCTTCAGCCGGACTTGGCGAAGCAGTTGAAGGAGCGCAAGCTCGCCGCGATCGCAACTGTCAGGGCCGACTGTGTCGCGACTGGCAATATCGGCTGCATGACGCAGTTGTCGGGCGGGCCGGCGCCAGTGGTCCACACCGTCGAGCTTCTCGACTGGGCGCATGGCGGGCCGTGCCCCGAGCCGCTGAAGCATCTTCAGCCTCGGGTGCATCCACTTCCGCGCGAGGGAGAGACGGTCGCCGAAGACGAAGAATATGAGACGGCTTAAGCCGGCCTTCGTCTCAGTGGCGTCCGCAGGCGTCCTTGCGCTCTCCGGTCTTTGTTTTTCCAACGGCGCCTCGCACGCCGTCATCCAAACGGCCGTGACCGATGCGCGTCCGAAGACGGCATCGCCGCTCGCAATCGAGGCCCGGTATCGGCATCGAAGGCATCGCCACCGCGTGAAAACGCGTGAGCCGGAGCAACCTGCGGACCTGGAGAAGCGGCCAAGGGCGACGGAGCAGCCCCCGCCGCCGCAACCCCTGCCTGAAGCCGCAAAAGAGGCGCCGAAGCCGGCCGAGCCGATGGGGCCGCCTCCGCCGCCCGCGACCTGGACCGCCGCCGAAATCGAGGCCGCCAAAATCGATTGCGACCGCCGCCTTTCGGGCCTGCATGCGCTTCTCGGCCGCGTCGATCCGATCAAGGAGGGCGCCTGTGGCACGCCCTGGCCGGTCCGGCTCGAAGGCTTCGAAAGCGAGCGCGCGCCGGACCTCATTTTCACGCCCGCGCCCGTCCTCTCCTGCAAGATGGCGGAGGCCCTGCGCCGCTGGTTCGACGCCGTGGTGCAGCGACAAGCGAAAGCCTATCTGCACGCGACCATCGTTCGCATGGGCGCGCTTTCAGACTATGACTGCCGCCCGCGCTACGACGACCCGGCCCAGCGCATCAGCCAGCACGCCTTCGCGAACGCGCTCGACATCGGCGAATTCGTCACCGCGAAGGGCGAGCGCATCGCCGTCGAGGACGCATGGAACGCGGGCGACGAGCGCGCGGCCTTTCTGCGCGACATCCACGGCGGCGCCTGCGAGATCTTCGGCACCACGCTCGGCCCCGAAGCGAACGAAGCGCACAGGAACCACTTCCACCTCGACATGATCGAGCGGCGGCGGCCCTTGTGCGATTTCACGCCCGCACAGGCGCGCGCGCGCGAATTGGCCAAGAAGGCGGTTGTTCCGGCCAGCGCTCCGTCGCCGCAGACGTCCATGCGCGGGAAAACGGCTGATGCAAAAGCCGAGACGCCCGTGCCCGCCGCCAGCCCGGCCGAGCAGCCCCGCGTGAGCCGCAGGCATCATCGCCGCCGCAGGTAGCGCCCCCGCCCACAACGGCGCAAAACCCCTCACCCTGTCCCTCTCCCAGAGGGACAGGGTGAGGGGTTGCGCCGCAGGTCAACCTGCGGAAACCTGCGATCAGCCGAGTGCGTTCGCGTCGGGGAAGTATTGCTGGCGGAGCCGCTCGCAATAGGCCGTGAGGTTGGGGTAGCCTTCCGCCTTGGTGCGGATTTCGGATTGGAATAAGGGACAGAGCCCGTTCCATCCAAAAGCGAAAACGGTCGCGTCCGCTCCGCATGGCTTGTCGCCCATGAGATATGGCTTGTCGCCAAGGATGGCCGAGATCGAGGCGAAGCTTCGGTCGGCGAGAGCCACGCGCTCCGCCTCGGTGTAGCGGCCCGCGCCCTGGCCGTACAACGCATTGCGGATATTGCGGCGGATCATCGCCTTGACGAAGGGCCGTATGAGCGCCGGCGCCGCGTCGAAAAACTTCGCCGGGCCGCGCTCGAAGTTCCGGTCGTCCATCCAGCGCGAGTGGACGCCAAACCAATACACATGGTCTTCGCAGAGTTTCTCGACAGCCCAGGCGACGCCTCGCTCCGCTGGCGTGAGGCCCGCATCGAAGTCGAAGCCGTAGCGCCGCTCGATATGAATGCGGATAAAAGTGGTGTCGGCGACGATCTCTTCGCCGTCGCGGATGTAGGGCAGCTTGCCTTTCGGCGCCTTGCGAGGGTCCGAGGGCTCGGTCCGGTAGGGAAGCCCCGCCATCTTCAACAGCACGGCGGCCTTGACGACGAAGGGGCTCGGATCTGGGAGACCGAAGGCCGGGCCAAATGCATAGAGCGTGATCATGGAAGAGTCCGTTGTTCTTGAAACAGCGTCTTCTATCCCGCATTCACGCCGGCAACCATGCATTTTTTCTCGATGAGCGCCCTTCGCGCCAGCATGGAACGCGCCGGCGCGCTTGAAGCTATAAAGCCGGAGGCGAAAGCGTCAGCCCGCCTCCGCAACCCGGCGGGCGCGGGCGAGGAACGACTCGCCCGTTTCCTCGCCGAAGCAGACGTTGAAGTCGTCGCATTCGGCGCAGCTCGGCGCGGTGCAGAGCGTGTAAGACGCGTCGGCGCAAATGATGCGGTAAAGGAACTTCTTCCACTTCATGTCCTGCGAATTGCGCAATGCAAGCGGCTTGAAGTGGCGGCGCATCAGCTCGCTCAGGTCGCCGCGGCTGCGCAGGCCCAGATCCTGCCAGAGGTGATTGGGCCTCTGCGCGCGCTTGGCGATCATGGCGGCGAGTTGCGCCTCGAAGTCCGTCCCCGACGTTGTGCAGATCTGAAGAAGGTCGAGCAGGCAGACCTCGTCCGCGCTGCGCTCGACGGCGGCGGCGCCCTTAGCGAACAATCGCCAGGACGCGGCTTTTGGAAAGAACTCCTGGATCAGGGCGCCCAATCGATCAGGCAAAAGACCGGTCGCGCTCGTAAGCGTTCGTCCGTCCGCCGCGGCCTCTCTAAAGGAGATCGCAAGGATCGAGGCTACGATATGGGCGTCGAACTCGTCGCAGGCGAGCGAGCGGCATTCCATGAGCGCTGTGTAGAGGTCTTCCGCGTGCATGAGGCCAACATGCACGCCGCCCACGTTCGCTGCAATGGTCATAACCGCCTCGCGACTCCCCTGCCGTCACCCCGGAAAGCGCCGTTGCGCTCATACGGGGCCGTTACAAATACGGCCTTGGAATACTTGACGCTCCCGGATAGCGCTTCACGTTTCCGGGACGACGCAACCGTGCCTAAAGAGCGGGCGGCGCCTTCGAATGGCTCTGGCACGTCCGGGGGCAGACGCGCGCGCACGCCCCGCAGCCGATGCAGGCGCCCGCATCCGCCATGGTCATGATCTTGCGCTCGAATTCCTCGTCGTCATCGTAATCGTCGTCTTCATCGGACGTGTTTTCGATGTCGACCAGTTCGCCGTCTTCCGTCAAGCCTTTCAGCGTCATGACGTTGCGGCCGCAGACCTTGAAGCAGCGGCCGCAGCCGATGCAGGTCTTGGGGTCGATGGCGATGAGGTATTCCGGCTCCCAGGTCCTGCCGTCGCGCGTTGAACTATCCATGGCCAATCCTTCAGGGTTCGAGATCTATGCGGTTTCCAAATTCTTCAGCTCGGCGCGCTTCTTCTCCAGCAGGGCGTATGCCTCTTGAGCGCGCTGGGCGACTTCGGGGATCTGGCGCCAGTTGACCGGCAGTTCCTCGGACAGATCGTGCAAATCCATCTTGGCCTGCGTGGCCTTGGCCGAGAGTTTCTTGATTTCCGCTTTCAGAGCCTCGATTTCGCTCATGCGCTCCTCGCTCAATATTTCGCAACCTCAGGAAATTTCTCGATCATCTCGACCCCCGCGGACACGAGCTTCTCGCCCTCCGCTGCGAGCTTTTCGAGACTCTCGAAGCCGAAGCGGTGCACGTCGCGAAGGGTCTTGGTCATGACGACCAGCCGGCCGCCCGTCAGCACGATGCGGCCAAAGCCCTCGTGGTGCATCTTCATGATGGGCGAGACCATGACGCCGGTCGCGCGCTCGATGGCGAGGCCGACGGCGTTGTAGAAGAGTTCGAGACGCCACAGCGTCTCCGGGTCGGGATCGCCGATGATGGGGACTTCGCGCCGCTGTTCCTTCGTAATGATGTAGGGCTCGATCAATTCGAGGTCGCTTTTCTTGTCCCAGGCGCCGTGCGCATCCTGGGCGCGCCATTGCTTGATCAATTCCTTAAGGAAGACCGACTCGGAGACGGGGGCCGGGGTCGCGGTTGCTTCAGGCATGGGCTGCCGCCTCGTCTTCGTCGTCGAAATCGAAGTCCCGCTCCTTGCCCTTCAGCAGCGCCTTGCGCAGCCACGGCGGCGGGTTGCCCTTCAGAACGGTTTGCAGCTTCGCGAGCAGGTCCGCGATCTCTTCCGGCTGCGTCACCTTGATCGGGTGGATGCCGTTTTGCACGACGCGCCCAGCCGCCGATCCGCCGATGGCGGCGACGTAGACGATGGCGCAGTCCTTGATCGCCTCGACCTTCGGCGCAACCTTGTCCTCGTTGCCGTCTTCCTTCAGCTCGCCCTCGAAGCGGAACACTTCGAGGAGCCGCGAACCCTCTTCCGTAAGCTCGTAGACGGCAATGTTCTTCGCCCAGCCGAAATGCGCGTCCACGCGCTTCAAGTCCTGGGTCGCAAAGGCTATTTTCATGGCACCAGCCCTTTCCTGCTTTTCGTCTTCGTTCGTCGTTTCGCCCGGCCTAATGAGCCGTAAACTGCGCACCATGATGGTCCTCCTCGCCTTGAGGATTGCGCCAGGTCTCGGGCGCCGGTTCGTGAACCTCCGCCATGAACATGTTGCCGATCTCGAAAATAAGCGCGCGCGCGCCGCGATAGCCGACGGAGACCTTATGCGCGGCGCCGAGCCGGTCGAAGGTGGGCAGCCCGTAACGGTACAAGGGCACGCCGAGGCGCTCGGACATCTGCCGCCCGTGGCTGTGGGTAACGATCAGGTCGCAGCCGCTGCTACGCATCTCCAGGTCTTCGAGGTCGCCGATCAGCACTTCGTCAGCCGGGATATTTTCGAGCACCGGCGAATGTGTGGTCGTGACCGCCGCCTCGATGGTCGCGCCCATCTCGGAGAGGAAGGTGGTAATGCCGTATAGAAGGTCCGGCTCGGCGCCGACGGCGATCTTCTTGTTGCCGAAGGAGAAATGGCCGTCGAGCATGGCGTCGAGAAGCTGGCTTCTCTGGCGGCGGATCTTGTTCGGCGCCGGCCTGCCGCTGATCTTCGACAGGAAGGCGATGAACGCGTCGTTCGGCGCGAGGCCCGTCAGCCGGTCGAACAGGCGGAAGGGAACGCCCGCTTTTGCCTCCAGCGCCATGGCCGCGGGGCGCATCTGCTCGCCGACGGCGATGGTCCAGGCGGAGCGGCCCATGCTCGCGATGTCCTCGACCGAAATGCCGCCGATGGTCGTCGGCGTGAAGTCCTCCGGCATGTGGCCGTCGAGCGAGCCGGAAAGGTCCGGCAGGAACAGCGGCTCAAGGCCGAACGCCTCAAAGATGTCGCGCAGTTCGTCGAGATCGCCCGGCGTGATGTGCGAGCCCGGCAGAACATTGACGCGCGTTGCGTCGCGCGCGGCGCCGGCGGGGGCCTCGACCAGTTCCTCCACCATGCGGGTCACGGCCTTCGCCCAGCCGTCCTGGAAGGCGCCGGCGAAATCGGGCGTGGACACGAAGACGAGCTCCAGATGGTCGAGTTCGGGATGGCTTTGCCGGATCAGCGTCTTGAAGCCGTCCAGATCGTCGCCCTTCGTTTCGGTGACGCCGGTGGAGCAGATGCCGATGATGGCGGGGTTCGCGCGGCTGGCGATGGTGACGACGGCCTGCTCGACATTCTCATAGCCGCCGAGCACGGTCGAAACCTCGCTCATGGCGGTCGTCTGCATCGGAATGGCTTCGCGGAAGTGGCGCACGAACAGGACGAGCCCGAAAGAGGTGCAGCCCTGGCTGCCGTGCAGCAGCGGCATGCAGCTCTTGACGCCGAGGAACGCGAGCGCGCCGCCGAGCGGCTGGCTCATCTTCAGCGGGTTGACCGTGCAGGCCTTCTTGGAGAGTTGAACCTTCGCCATCGCCCTCACGCCGCCTTTGTGTTGGAAAGGTCTTCCTCGACGTCCATCGCGGGCGTCTGCTCGAAGGCCGGGACCCTCACGCCATTGATGCGCTTCAGGATCTTGGCGATGCGCGGCGCGCAGCTTCCGCATCCGCTGCTGGCCTTGGTGTGCGCCCTCACATCGTCGACGCGAAGCAGCTTGTGGGCGCGGATAGCCGCCTCGATGGTCGCCTCGTCGACCTCCATGCAGTCGCAGATGCGCTTGGCAGACTTGGACTCTTCGGCCTCCGGCTCCGCGCTCGCGGTCCGCGCTTCGGCGTCGGCCGCGTTCGCCGCATCGGCGCGCTCTTCCCAGCTCACCTCGTCCCACGGCGCGGGCGCGCGAACCTGCGCCCATACCGGGTTCGACAGCGTCTTGTCGATTTCGCGGACGAGCGCCACCATGCCCTCATAGCCCTCATAGCCGTAATGGCGCTCCTGGTTGATGTCGAGCCAGGGCATCTTCGCCTTCAGCGCGATGAACTGCGAGCGCCCGCCGGAAAGCATGATGTTCGCGCGCGCGTCTTTGAGGATCTTGTACATTTCGCGCGGCTTCAGATCGTCGAACATGTGGGCGTCCTCGCCCATGATGTCCTTGATGCGCTCCTTGTCTTCCTTCGTGGATTTCTTGACGCTTGTGCCGACGACCTCCATGCCGCCTTCCTGGAGCGCCGCCACCACCGACCAGGATTTCACGCCGCCCGTGACGAGAAGCACTTTCTTGCCTTGCAGCCGCTCGCGATAGGAGGCGATGGCGGCCCAGGCCTTCTTCTCCTCGCGCTCGATCACGGCTTCGGTGCGCGCGACGATGTCGTCCGGCGCGCCGCGCTCGACGAGGAGCCGCGCGATGTTGCGCAGAGACTCGCTCGTGTCGCCGATGCCGTAGAACGAGCCCTCGAAATAGGGGATGCCGTAGCGCTCCTCCATCTTGCGCGCGACGTTGATCATGGCGCGCGAGCAGACCATCATCGCGGCCTTGGCGCGGTGGGAGCTGGCGACTTCCTTATATTTCGCGTCGCCCGTGATGCAGGCGAGGATGCGCACGCCGATCTCATCGAGCAGCGGCTTCACCTGCCAAAACTCACCGGCCACGTTGTATTCGCCGATGATGTTGATGTCGTAGGGCGTGGTGTATTCGGGTTCTTGCGTTCCGATGACGTAATCGAGCAGCGCCTCGCCCGCGAGCTTCGTGCCGAGCGTCTTTGCGCCGGTGAAGCCCGGCACATTCACCGGAATGCAGGGCGTGCCGAATCTCTCCGACGCCTTCTTGCAGACAGCCTCGATATGGTCGCCGGTCATGGCCGGAACGCAGGTCTGGTAAACGAAGACGGCGGGCGGCGCGTATTTCTCGACGATCTCGCGGATGGAGCGCCACAGCCGCTTCTCGCCGCCGAAGATCACATCCTGCTCGCTCATGTCGGTAGTGAAGCTCGTGCGGTAGAGCTTCGAGCCGGATGAGCCGCAATTGCGATTGTCCCAGGAATGGCCCTCGCAGGCGATGGGACCGTGCACGAGGTGGGCGACGTTGGTGATGGGCTGGAGAGCGATCTTGGCGCCGTCGAAAGCGCATCCGCCGGCGGCCCCGCCGGGCTGGAGCGGCTTCGTGCAGCCTTTCTTGCGCTCCTTCTCGGACTTCCCCTGATTGACGCCGCAGCCAGGTTCGTTGAAGACATCCTGGATTTTGTTCGCCAGCGTGGTCATCTTGTCTCCTGGAATGCGTCCGCCCGGTTGTCGTCCCCGCGACGGCGGGGACCCAGTAATCGAAGAGCGCCGGGACTACTGGGATTCCCGCTTTCGCGGGAATGACGGTGTTGCAATCGCGGCGCTCGCACTGCGGGCGCCGCCTCTTTTTCATTACCGGATGATATCGAAGCTGATGTCGGTCTTGCCGGAAATGTTCGAGTTCCGGTCCAGCTCATCGAAGATCTTGTCGAGGATCAAGGTGAGCACGTTGAGCGCGCCCTGATAGCCCCACACCGGGCGGCGATGCCAGTGATGCCGGTCGAAGATCGGGAAGCCCATGCGGATCAGCGGCACGCCAGTGTCGCGCTCAAGGTATTTGCCGTAGGTGTTGCCGATCAGGAAATCCACCGGACGCGTGAAGAGCAGCGAGCGCATGTGCCAGAGATCTTTCTGGGCGTACACTTCGCAGCCGGCGCCGAAGGGCGAACTGGCGAGCAGTTCGCGCATCTTCGCTTCCCAGGCCTTGCCGCCATTGGTGGAGAGCACCGTTACGGGCTCCGCGCCGAGTTCCAGGAGGAAGGCGACGACGCCAAGAGTGAGGTCCGGATCGCCAAAGATCGCGAACTTCTTGCCGTGGATGTACGCATTCGAGTTGGCGACGGCGTCGACGAGACGGCCGCGCTCCTTGCGCAGAGCATCCGGGATCGGCTTGCCCGTGATACGGGAGATTTCCAGGAGGAACTTATCGGTTCCGGCGAGGCCGACGGGGTGGTTGAAGGCCACCGTCTCCTGGCCCCAGGTCTCGGCGTAGCCGAGCGTTTTCTCGGTGGAGAACTGCTGCATCGAGATCGTCGCCTTGGCGTGAACGGCCTTCGCCACGTCCTCAAGCTTCGTGCCGCCGTCATACATGCGGAACTCGCCGTCGGTGGGCGTATCCCACACGTCGCTCTGGTCGCCGATGATGGTGTAATCGACGCCGATCAGGTCGAAGATGCGCTTGATTTCGCGCAGGTTGCCGACCGTGTAGCCGTCGAAGCCGCCGAAGAAGTTGATGGAGTTGTTCGGCTGGCGCTCGGCCTTCGCTACCGTTCCGGCCTTGCCGCCCCAGAAGTGCTCCAGCACGCCCTTCATGACGTTGTCGTAGCCGTTGACGTGGCTGCCGACGAAGGCGGGCGTGTGAGCGAAGGGAACGTCGAAGTCGGCGGGCACGGAGCCCTTCTCCTTCGAGGTCTTGATGAAGGCGTTCAGGTCGTCGCCGATGACTTCCGCCATGCAGGTGGTCGAGACCGCGATCATCTTCGGCTTGTACAGGTTATAGCTGTTGGCGAGGCCGTCGATCATATTGTTGAGGCCGCCGAACACAGCCGCGTCTTCCGTCATCGACGAGGAGACGCAAGAGGTCGGCTCCTTGAAGTGGCGCGAGAAGTGGCTGCGGTAGTAGGCGACGCAGCCCTGGCTGCCGTGCACGAAGGGAAGCGTGCCCTCGAAGCCGACGGCGGCGAACACGGCGCCGAGCGGCTGGCAGGCCTTGGCCGGGTTGATGGTGAGAGCTTCGCGGGCGAAGTTCTTCTCTTGATATTCGACGGTCTTCGTCCATTCGTTGACGCGCTCGACTTCAGCCGCGGGCACGCCGTCCTCGAACTTCTCTCTCTTGTTCTTGAACATCTCCTGGTATTCCGGCCCGCGGAATAAGTCCGAGTGGTCCAAGACGTTTTCAGCATTCTGGGTCATGATGGGTCGTCCTTAAATCCTGAGGCTTAGCCCCTCACCCTGTCCCTCTCCCCCCGGGAGAGGGGACGGTGTTGCAGGGCCGCAGCTTGCTCCCTCTCCCATGGGGAGAGGGCTGGGGTGAGGGGTGTTGCCGGCCGTTCATAACTGCGCGTCTTAGAAAGGCGCCTTGGTCAGCTTCCAGACCGGCGAGTTGATCGCCATGTCCATGTCGCGGGCGAAGATGGCGAAGCCGTCATAGCCGTGATAGGGGCCGGAATAGTCCCAGGAGTGCATCTGCCTGAACGGATAGCCCATCTTCTGGAAGATGTACTTTTCCTTGATGCCGGAGCCGACGAGGTCGGGCTGGAGCTTCTCGACGAACTTCTCGAACTCGTAGCCCGTCACGTCGTCATAGATCAGCGTGCCGTCTTTGACGTAGTGCGTGGTGCGCTGGTAATCGTCGTTGTGCCCGAACTCGTAGCCCGTGCCGACGATCTCCATGCCGAGGTCTTCATAGGCGCCGATCACGTGGCGCGGACGAAGCCCGCCGACATACAGCATCACCTTCTTGCCCTGGAGGCGCGGCTTGTACTTCGCGATGACCGCATCCATGAGCGGCTGATACTTCGCGATGACCTTCTCCGCATTCGCCTTGATGGTGTCGTCGAACTGAGCGGCGATCTTGCGCAGCGAGTCCACGATCTTGGTCGGGCCAAAGAAGTTATATTCGACCCACGGAATATTGTACTTCTCTTCCATGTGCCGCGCGATGTAGTTCATCGAGCGGTAGCAGTGGAGCACATTGAGCTTCGCCTTGGGCGAGGACTTGAGTTCCTTGATCGTGCCGTCGCCGGACCATTGCGCGATCACGCGCAGGCCCATCTCTTCGAGCAGGATGCGCGAAGACCAGGCGTCGCCGCCGATGTTGTAATCGGCCAGGATCGCCACGTCGTAAGGCGTCGGCTCGAAGCGGGCCGGCTTGCCCTCGGTCTTGTCGAAAACCCAGTCGCGGATGGCGTCGTTGGCGATGTGGTGGCCGAGCGATTGCGACACGCCGCGGAAACCTTCGCAGCGGACCGGAACGATGGGCTTGTCGCCCAGTTCCTTCGACTTCCTCTTCGAAACCGCCTCGATGTCGTCGCCGATAAGGCCGATCGGGCACTCGGACTGCACCGAGATGCCATTGTTGAGCGGGAACATCTCCTGGATTTCATCGATGAGCTTGGCGAGCTTCTTGTCGCCGCCGAACACGATGTCCTTCTCCTGGAAGTCGGAGGTGATTTGCATCGTGCCGAAGCTGTCGATGCCGGTCGTGCCGACATAGTAGTTGCGGCGCGAACCCCAGGAATACTGGCCGCAGCCGACCGGGCCGTGGCTGATGTGAACCATGTCCTTGATCGGGCCCCAGACCACGCCCTTCGAGCCGGCGTAGGCGCAGCCGCGGATCGTCATCACGCCGGGGATCGACTTGATGTTGGACTTCACGCCGCAATCAGGCTTGCCGTCCTGGTAGCTGCCAAGATGCTTGGCGCGCCGCTTTGCAAACTTATCCGGGTAGGCCTTCAGGACTTCTTCGACGAGTTCCTTGTTTCTGGCCTTGACGTCTTCAATGTTTTCTTCGAGTTCCAGGCTCATGCCGCTAGCCTTTTCTAAACGTTCAACTTTTTGCTCCCGGCGCGGCTCTGGAGGAAGAGCCGGCCGGTTCGCGTCCATGGCCTGTCCGGCCTACGTGTTATGCCGCTGCTGCTTCGGCTGCCAATTCGGCGGCCGTCTTGCCGACAATGCTCTCGTCAACCGCTTTCAGGATGCCGTGCTCCATCAGCATGTCTTCGAGTTCGTCCATTGTGATCGGGGTCGGGATAGTGCCCTGGCCGACATTGGCGTGGACCTTTTGCGCGAGCGTGCGGTAGTGCTGCGCCTGCCCAGAGTCCGGCGCATACTCGATCACCGTCATGCGGCGCAGCTCGGCGTGCTGCACGATGTTGTCGCGCGGCACGAAGTGAATGAGCTTGGTGCCGAGCTTGGCGGCGAGATTTTCCGCGAGCTCAAGTTCCTTGTCGGTCTGGCGCTCATTGCAGACGAGGCCGCCCAAACGCACGCCGCCGGAGTTGGCGTATTTCAGAATGCCCTTCGCGATGTTGTTGGCCGCGTACATGGCCATCATCTCGCCGGACATCACGATGTAGATTTCCTGCGCCTTGTTTTCGCGAATGGGCATCGCGAAGCCGCCGCACACCACGTCGCCCAGCACGTCGTAGGAGACGTAGTCGACGTTGTCGTAAGCGCCGTTCTCTTCGAGGAAGTTGATGGCGGTGATAACGCCGCGGCCCGCGCACCCAACTCCTGGCTCAGGACCGCCGGACTCGGTGCATTTGATGCCGCGATAGCCGATCTTCATTACGTCTTCGAGTTCGAGGTCCTCGACGGAACCATGCTCGGCCGCGAGGCTGAGGATGGTGTCTTGGGCCTTGGCGTGAAGAATGAGACGGGTCGAGTTCGCCTTCGGATCGCAGCCGACGATGAGGATTTTGTTCCCCATCTCGGCGAGCGCCGCCAGCGTGTTCTGGGAGGTGGTCGACTTGCCGATGCCCCCCTTGCCGTAGAATGCGATCTGCCGCAATTTCATTGCGTATCTCCTTCGTCGTCGTAACTTCGCGCCGGCCATGAACGGCCGGACGCAGTCCTCTCTTAGCCAGTGATCGAAACGCCCTACGAGCGCCGTCGCTATCGTCTTTGCGGGGCTTCTCTCCTCCTCGAAGGGCGGAGCATCTGGCAATTCCTTGCCCGCAGCCCCTATTCAGCAAGCCGCGTGCCAACCAGACAAGTCACTGAAAAAGATATAGAATTTGTTTTACGTGCCGAAATCGGCCCATCGGCGCGCTTGTTTCAAAGCCGACACGCGCTTCCGCCTTGTCTGAAAGCGGACAGCTTACTGCGCGCCGTCCAAGACCGATCTTTCCCGCCCAAATCGTGCTCAGAGTGAGAAAAGCCACTGACACAATCTGTTGCAACTGTATAACTTTTTAGCTAGAAAGGTTTACGCTATAGTCCATCCTTTGTTGCTACCTGGAGGATCGCATGTCTTCGGCCAGACACCGCGCCAAAACGGAGGATGCCAAAGCCGAGTTTGCGCGGCTGTCGGGCCGGTTGCGCACTATCGCCGAAGCCTTGAAACGCCTCTCCCCGGCGCCAGATCGCCATATCGAGGAAATGCTGCGTCTCCGTATGGATTTGGACGCGATCCGGGCCGAACTGCTCGCGATCGATCGCAAGCCCTCGCGCTAACTTCATTTGCGGTTTTGCGCGCGAGCCTTTCGAGCAGCGGGGCCTTCTCTTTAAGATCCGGTCAAGGCTTCCCGTTCTCTGAGCTGTGGGAAGTCCGACAGGAGCTGTCGTTATTGCGACAAAGCTGGTTCCATTTCAACGGCATTGAGTTGTAAACTCCATTCCAGCCATACGTTTTGCGCGTTTGGTACAGACGTTGCTAGACACCCTCAATGCCTGAGACAGAGCTCCAACTATGACATATTTCGCTCAGATCGGCGGCGCCGCCGCCATAGACAAAATCGTCGAGGAATTCTTTGCCCGGATGGAGGTTTCTCCCGAAGCCCGCACCGTGCGCGACATGCATGCGGACGATCTCGCCAAGACCAAGGCCGTCATGAAGCGCTATTTCAGCGAGCTTTTGGGCGGTCCCATGCAGTTCTCCGGGCAAAAAGGACACCCCGCCTTGCGCGAGCGCCATTCCGGCTTCGCCATTGGGGCTCAAGAGCGCGACGCCTGGATGACGTGCATGCGCGAGGCCCTTGAGTTCGTCGTCCCCGACCAGGCTATCCGTCAACAAATCGAACAGCGCTTCTACCAACTCGCGGACTGGGTCCGCAACGATGAGGAAAAAACCACATGACAAAAATAAGCGACACGGCGTTCGCTCGCCTCGAAGCCGAAGGCCGCCTCGTCAATCCCGTCCTGAAGTCGCCGACCAAGAAGGCCGGCCGTTTCGGATTCCGCGGCGACATCGCGCTGAAATTTCAGGTGCAAAAGGCCGACGAGGCGAGGCCGCCAGAGCTGAAGATAGATCAGGTGATGGCGATTGCGGAAGAGGGCGGCAAGGCTATCCGGTTTCTCACGGCCTATCTGCACTCCTTCGAGTATCTGAAGACGGTCTCCGAGGTGCTGGGCGAGACGCTTTCGCCGGAGGGCAAGTACATTCTCTGGTGCAACAACATCGACCTCTCGAAGAAATACCGCGTGCCCTATAACGGCGTGACATTCTACGTGCTGCCCATCGACGAAGCAGGCGTCTACGCCGAAGTTCTCGATCTTCTCTATCTCGACAAGGGTACGCTGAAGAAGTTGGACACGGCCGGCAAGCTCGACGCGGTCGCCGACGCGGCGCTGGAGTTTAGCGAGAGCTATCCGGAAATCAGCTACGAGGAAGGGCTGAAGCTCATGGGGCCCGTTCGCAACAAGAACGAAAACCGGCCCGTTTAGCAGCCCTCGAAATCCGCTGGAGGGCGCGCCGCCGCGGCAAGCGGCGGCTCTCTTGGCCGCCATCCCATTGCGGGAGGTACCCATGACTAAGCCGATCCATCCGCGTTCCGAGGCCCGCAGCTTTCGAGCGGCGTTCGCCGTGATCCTTGGGACGAACGAGATCGCCTCGGCGGTCGCCGTTTATATGCACCGGGCTGGGTGGCGCACGGTGCTTTCGCACGATCCCTATCCGCCCGTCATCCGGAGGCGCATGGCGTTTCACGACGCGCTTTTCGGAGAGCGCGCGGAGGTCGACGGCTTGCCCGGGCTTTGCGCCGAAACCACAATCGAAGCCGCCGCGCTGCTCAAGGCCGGGGACTGCGTGGTCGTCACGCGGCTGGGGCTGCTCGATCTCATCCCCCTGTCCACGATTCACGTGCTGATCGACGCTCGCATGCAGAAAAGCGAAACGGTCGCGGACCTGCGCCACCTGGCGAGCCTCACCGTCGGGCTCGGGCCTGGATTCGCGGTCGCCAGGAACTGCGACGTGGCCATTGAAACGCTGCCGTCGAAGAACGGGACGATCCTCTTCATGGGGCGCACCGAGGCCGCCGACGGCCAGCCAAGGGCTCTCGGCGGCGCGGGCGCTGAGCGATTTGTCTATTCGAGGACCAAGGGCCGCTGGCATAGCGCGTTGGATATCGGCACGCCCGTCTTCAAGGATTTTCCGGCCGGGCTTTTCGACGGCGGCGCGATTCCAGCTCCGCTTGACGGCGTAGTGCGCGGCATCGTGCGGGACGGCAGCGAGGTTCCGGCTGGCGTCAAGCTCCTCGAAATCGACCCGCGCCGGCGCCCGAGCTGGACGGGGATCGACGAGCGGGGCCGCGCCATCGCGCGGGCGACCCTGAATGCGATCGCGTTCGAGCATTCGCGCCGGTCGAGGAGCGGCGCCGTCGTGTCGCTCGTTTGAAATCGAGCGCCCGAGGCGTTTCTGGGACGACATTAAAGGCGGCGGACAGGGAGCGAGCCATTGGCGCACATCGTTTTTTGGGAGAAGCCGGGCTGCGCGGGCAATGCCCGGCAGAAATCCCTGCTGCTGGCGAGCGGCCACACGCTGGACGTAAGAAACTTGCTGGCGGAGCCATGGGAGGCCGAAAAGCTGCGCAGCTTCTTCCTGTCGCGGCCCGTTTCGGAGTGGTTCAATCTCTCGTCGCCCCGCATAAAATCGGGGGAGGTGAAACCCGAAGCCGTAACGGAGGACGAGGCTTTGGCCTTGATGCTCGCCGATCCGCTGCTTGTCCGCCGGCCGCTCATGGAAGCCGATGGCCGCCGCGAGGCCGGCTTCGATCCTGTGCGCGTGGCGGCCTGGGTGGGGCTCAAGGAAACCGCGGTTCCGGTCACGGATCAATGCGTGCGGGAGACGGCGCTGGCGCGCGGCGAAGTCCCGCGGCCGCCCTGCGAACCGGTCCGGTGAGAGCCGATCCGCTCAAGGGCGCGCTCGCCGCGCTGCACGGCGCGTCCTCATTCGAGATCCAAAACCTGCTCGCGCGATTCGCGGAGCGCAGGCTGCGAGACGGCATAAGGGTTGCGGGCGTCACCGAGATCGCTGAAGCCGTGCCCAAGGGCGCGTGCCGCTCGCTGGCGCTGCGCGAGATCGGAACGGGCGCGCAGTTTCCCATCGCGCAAGACCTCGGACCGGGATCGGCGGCCTGCAATCTCGATACGAATGGCCTCGCGGCGGCCTGCGCCCGGGTGCTGAGCGCAATCGAAGGCGGCGCGGATGTCGTGGTCCTCAGCAAGTTCGGAAAGATCGAGGCGAGCGGCGGCGGCCTCCTCGATTGCTTCGCGGCCGCGGCGGGCGCGGGACTACCCTGCGTCGCCGGCGTTTCTCCCGCGCTTGCCGCGCCTTTCGCCGAATGGGCCGGCGATTTCTGCGAATGGGTCGAGGCCAGCGACGGCGCTCTCGAAGCTTGGTGGCTGGCGCGCCGCTCAGCTTTCGTTAACCCTTCCCGCCCGGAATAAGGTTACGCCGCCCGGCGATGGTTTAACGCTTTCCCCTCATTCTGTTAAGGATAGCACAAAGCGCCTTTCGGAACCGTTACGAGTTGCCTATGCTATTGAAAATGCTGGATGAAATGCGCCGGCAGCGCATGATTTGGCGCGGTTGCGGAGCCTTCCGCCGCAACCTCAGGCTCGGTTTTACGGTGAACGCGCGCAACATTATAACCGTTAACTAGGATTTTCGACATGCATTTTTCGCGTCGAATCCGCGTTTTTCGCGCATTTCGTAAGGCGCGCGCCCGGTTTCGTAAGGAGCGCCGCCGCCGCCCGCGCGCGTTAACCCGCCCCCATTTTAACCATGCTCCGGCGTAACGAAATTCGCCGCCGCCTTACGGTTCGAACATCGTGAACCGTAGGCGCGCGGCCGGCGCGAAACGGCGAGGGCTCTTCAGGGTCGAGAGCGGAAAGGCTCGCTGTGAGCATATGTGGGCGGCTGCAACACCGGAAGCGGACTAGTTATCGTGAGCATTCAAATCCTAAGTTACTGTGTAACCTCTTATACAGATAGAAGCTCAGATATCCGCCGCGATCCCGAGGAGGCCCCCTGAAGGGGCGGTTTGAGCGCAGCGCCCACCTTGACAAAGCTTGGGGTATATTCGGTTGGGATACATTCAGCTTTTAGGCCGGTTGCGTTTGCGATAAGCTACGAGCAGAGAAGCTGGGAAGCTTGAAACCCCAGCCGATCCTGCGCCCGTACCCCACGGAGTAATTCAGATCGATGCCAAGTGAACCGAATCCACTTGCCGATGTCCGTGACGTGTCTTTTACAAGGCATGCCCTTTTTCGTATGAAAGACTGCGGAATTTCGGAATATGACGTATACCGCGGCATTACCTCGCCTTCTGCCGCTGCCAAGCGCGACCGCAAATCTGGTCATTACGTGTTCCGAGTAGGGTCGTTTAGAGTTGTCGCGCGGAAAGATGCCCCCGATCATGCGACTGTTATTACATTTTATGCTCAAGAAGAAGTTTGAGGCGCCAGGTGCCGTCGATATTTTCGGAACTATGTTTAAACTATTCTCAGGCTGAAGCGGAATTAGACCAATTTAGAAAATGGGTTGCAGAGAATGCGCGCTTCAAAGAACGGGCCGTTGTCCGGGAGCTTAAGAAATATGACCATCTTTGTCTTCTGATGTCATTTTTGGGAACCACAGGACAGCCAAATCTGTTCAAACATGAATTTGAATTGCAGGGGGTCTTTAGGGCGGACTACGTTGCAGGAAGCCGGCATACGAGGCACTTTACGCTTGTCGAGTTCGAGGGGGGCGAGGAAAACAGTTTGTTTGGCCCCGGAAGCACCAACCAAATGCGCGACTGGGCGCGCCAAGTTCAGCACGCCCTAGGCCAGATCGTTGACTGGTCTTGGGCTCTCAACGACGCTCACCACAGCAAGTTGCTTCAAAACGCTATCGGGTTTCCGGAGTTCGGTAAAACATATGTCGTTGTTTGCGGTTTGGACACCACGATGGATGATGCTGAGAGGTCTCGGCTGGCTTGGCTCAACGATCATTGCACAGTCTCGGACACAGAAGTTCTCTTTATGACATTTGATGATTTAGTCTTGCACTTCGAGGGGCAGTTGGACGTCTATCGTGCGGCGCGCGAAGAAGCTCGCCGAGAGCTTTCGGGGGCGAATAACGACAAAAGCGACCGCGAAAACGAATAGCCAAAGATGCTTGTATTTCGTTAGATGCCCGTAATAATAGCGGGTCCCCTGCACCCCACGGCTCGCGCTTGTTCAGGCCGCTTAAGCGGTCCAGGCATGGTCCGCTGTACTTTCGATCAGGTTCTTTCCCTCAACTAATGAAAATGGCCGCAACCGGCCTCAACCGCTACAAAAGGCTTGCAAGCGTATCGATTAGCTCAAGTTTGGCTTCGGCTGGGTGCGCCCGCTTCAAGGTCGACAGCGTCGTTGTATCGACCACTGTTATGCTTCCATTCATGCGCGCATGAAGCAAGTTCGCCAAAAACGCATCGGGCCGCCGTCCTTGCGTCTGGCCGCCATTTCGCGGCCGCCGATGACAACCGGTCGATCGCCAATCCGGGGGAACGTGCATAACATACGGTTGACAACCAATGGCGGCGCACTCTACGAAAAGGCCGGGTTCATAAACTGAGGCCTGGCGACAATGCTAACACGAATAAAGTCGGGCACTTTTGGCGCTGCCATGGAAAGGGCGGGCGGCGTAACTGCCGGATTTGACTATCTCAGGCTAGCGCTTGCCTTTTCTGTTCTTATGTTTCACAGCGCGTTGTCAACTTACGGGAAAGACGACTGGCTTTGGGATTTCCCGAAGCGAGGGTTTGTTACGGCTATTCTTCCAATGTTCTTCGCCCTTAGCGGCTTTCTCGTTTCAGGAAGTCTTGTTCGCTGTACTTCGATAAGGGACTTCCTGACTGCCCGTGTCTTTCGTTTGGCCCCGGCCCTCATGGTCGAAGTGTTCCTTTCCGCGCTGATCCTGGGCCCCCTTGTGACCATCCTGCCGCTTCGCGATTACTTTTCGGATACGCTGCTGTACAAATATTTCTACAACATGCTCGGCGACCCACAGTATTATCTTCCTGGCGTATTCACCGACACCCCTTTTGTTCGAGTCAATCAATCACTTTGGACTCTTCCTTATGAGTTAGAGTGCTATATGATATTGACTGTACTGTACTTAATCGGCGTTGTCAGGCGCCCGGCGTTGCTCCTGGCGGCAACCGTAGCCATCACGTTGGCGCTGCTGCTGTACAACGACCTTCGTGGGATCTATTTGGGAAAAACAGAGCCCCGAGTTCTGGTGGTGGCATTTTTGTGGGGTTGTTGCTTTCACTCGTGGAGGAATTACATTCCAAGCCACCCTGCCTACGCTCTCGGTGCGGTGGCGCTGGCGCTGATCGCTTTGAATTTTCACAACACGCTATTTTACCTTTCCCCGATACCTGTGACTTATATCACTGTTTGGTTGGGACTTCGGAATCCGAAGCGGGATCGCCTCGTGGCAAGTGGCGACTACTCTTACGGTATTTACCTCTACGCGTTCCCTTTCCAGCAATTGTATGTGTGGCTGGCGCAACCCAACGCCAATCCGCTGGCTAATATTGTCTTTGCCTCCATTGCTTGCGCGCTTTTCGCGGCGGCGTCGTGGCACCTCGTCGAGAAGCCCTTCCTCAAGCTGCGAAAGCGCAGTTTGTGGAACCAAAGGACAGGAGAGCGGCAGACTCCCTCTCATCGCTCAACTTACGCAGCATGGATAGAACGCGTATTTAAGAGGTTCGCCCAAGATATGCAAAGCCTCTTCAAGCATCGCTGGCTGGCGCCCGGCGCCGCGGCGCTCGTAATTGCGGGGCTCCTGGTCAGCCTTGGAGTCGTTCTTCAAAAATACAGATTTCTGCCGGCGCGCGTCATCGATCGCGGCTTGGACTATGCTCGGATGGAACTGGAGTTGCGGACGCTCCGTGGCAAAAGCTTTCTTCAGACGCAGTATCGACGCGATCTCGATCGGCTTGACTTGACCCAAACGATCGACACCGCGTTGTTGCCATTGACTATGAATGGGGTCCGTCTGAGTGAGACCCATCAGGTAGCCAAGGGAGGCGGCGGCATAGTCGCCGTTGGCAATACACTGATCGTTGTGGACCGGCTCGGCAATTTCTACGCTATTAAGACTCCGGATAAACCGAGGGTCCTCAATTATCCTCCACTGCCGAACAATATCGAAAAATACGTCGCAGTACACGGGCTCATCGATCAGGACCACTTTAGAGTTTATGGCGCCGTATATCGCCGGGCGACAAATGAATTGGTGGCTGCTCACGAAATCTTCGATCCGGAGAGCAACGGTACAAGGATGGGTGTTTCCGCGATAACTATCGACCCGGAAACGCTGGGCGCGTCCGGTCAGTGGCGGACAATATTCCGCGGCGATCTTGAGGCGGCCGGGCCTACCTTGACAGGCGGCGGCCGTTTGGCTCTCGATGCCCGTGGGGCCATTTACTTGACGATCGGCGTCTATCAGATTAACGGGACAGACGATGCGCAGTCGGACCAAAAAATGCTTGGTAAGATTGTGCGGCTGAATGAGGCCAAACAAACCGCCGAAATCGTCTCCAGGGGGCATCGCAACCCTCAGGGTTTGTTTGCCACCGACGCTGGAGAGATCTGGTCGACCGAGCATGGCCCGGCGGGCGGCGACGAACTCAATCTGATCGTGTTCGGCGGCAATTATGGGTGGCCCAGGGTTACGCTTGGCGTCGATTATGATAAATATAGTTCGGAAGGAGGCGGCTCCACCGGCCGGCATGGCGGCTACACGCCTCCGGTGTTTGCGTGGTTGCCATCCATCGCCGTTTCCAGCCTGATCCAAGTCAGGAATTTCGACGAGCGATGGAACGGGGACTTATTGGTCGCGTCGCTCAAGGGGCAATCGCTTTACAGGTTGCGCTTGGAGAATGGCCGGGTGATGTATTCTGAACAGATTTGGATCGGCCAGCGCATCCGTGACGTTTCGCAATTGGAAAACGGCGCGATTGCGCTGTGGACCGATGATGCCCGCGTGCTTTTTCTCTCCGTCGACCGGGATCACCTCGCTTCCAACAAACGCTGGCCGAAAGCTTTGGGCGATACGGTCATCTCATCTTGCATGTTCTGTCATCATTTCGGAAGCACCAGCCCGGCCGATGCCGCCCCATCGTTAAGCGATCTTTTCGGGCGCAAGATTGCCTCTGACAACTATCGATACACCCTAGCTTTACGCAGCAAGGACGGTAATTGGACAGAGGCGGCGCTAAAGCAATTCCTTGCCGATCCGGACAGCTTTGCAAGCGGGACAAGCATGCCGCGGCGGGAGCTCACTCCCGAGCAGATCGATGAGGTGGTTACTGTGCTGAAGACTCTCTCGAATCCGTAGCCTTGCTAGCCTGGATTATGCACGCCCCCTCGGAATTGGCATAGAGGCGCGCGCCGCATTTGCACTATCCCGGCTTCGGGCATAGCAAAGCGCGCCGCCACGACTGTCAGCCGAAGCCGCCAGATAGCAAAAATATCTGCTGGTATCCCCAAAACAAAGCCGGAGAGGCTTGCTGAACGTTACGGCGAGCGGATCGCAGGGGTTCTTTCTTGTTACGAGCACGCTTCCTGGGGCCTGCCACGCCAGGGGCATGACCTCGTTTCTTTATGCGAATGCCATCCGGGTCGCTTTCGAGAGCTCGCGCGTGATTTCCATGGGCAGCGCATTCCCGGCGAGCGCGAAGATGCGGTTGCCGAAAGGAACGGCGCTTGTGTTTGCGACGGTGCAGCGGATATCGAGGGCGTTTTCCACCGTAAGCTTCCGACCGAAGAAGCAGGGCGTCCGGACCCGCGCCACACCGGCGCCATGGAGATCAGTTCTCTCGATACGCCGCCGCGACCGTGCTGGCGGAGAAACTGCTCAGTGGCGAGGTGGAATTGGGCTGCGCGATCGCCTCGAAATTGAAGGTGTCGCCATTGCTATCGCCATATCCGATGTCGCTATTGTAAGCTGTGTTGTACTTGGCGAGATTTTCAGTCTTCGACAGCGCCGTTGTATCGACCACTGTTATGCTTCCATTCATGCGCGCATGAAGCAAGTTGACCAAAAACGCATCGGGCTGCCGACCTTGCGCAATAGAACTCGCAATGCTTACAATCGCCGACTCCGCGAAATTTGGAGAAGCGATGTACTCGGCGGCGTGAGCCAGATTGTCGGGCGCCACATCGGGGCCGATGTCCTTGTACGCGATCTCCTGTCCGCCCGAGTTCCACTGCGCTTGCGTTACGTTTTGCAACGCCTCCCGGGCGGCGGCCGCAAGCGCCACGTCCGATCCCTTGGCGAGGCCGGCCAAGGCGTCGACCCAGGGCGAAGGTCCGACGTTCGGTCTGACGACGCCTGCATCGTTTTGGGTGGCGGCCGCGTATTCGTTGGCGAGATCCTGAACGCTGGGATCGACTCTGAACGTCAGGGACGAGGTATTGCTTTCGGCGACCTCGGCCGAGCTGCCGGTCGCGCCCGTTTCGGCGCTCGCCGTTGTGACTTTGGCGCCCTGGCCGGTAATGATGAAGTCGATTTCCGCGAGCGAAGCGCCGAGACCCGGCGTCAGGCCGCCCGGCGCCGTCGATGTCGCGCGCGCCACGGATGTCCCAGCCTGCGCATCGCCGTTTCGATTTGAGGCGGGGGCGTTGCCGAGGAGCTGCAGCGCTGCACCACCAAACGCATAGGGATTGTATGAGCTGACGTTGCTTAACATTGCGCGCCTCGCGCGGAGATAGCAGGCGGAAGATTACACAACCTTCCCAAGCATTAGATTGTATCGCGCGTCTTGGCAACCGGATTCGCCATCCGAAGATAGGGCGGCCCAATCCAACTCATCGTGTCAGGATCGAAAGAGGGCTGTCATTGAGCCGGCCTTATGGTCACGGCGACATCGGCCGGCCGCGCGGTATAGGGCCAGGACGATACGATCAGGCCCGCGCCGGCCCTGACAAAAGCGCCGGCATTGTCTGGCGAGACGCCGCCGGCGGCGGCGATCAGCACGCGATGCGGGGAGGCCCGCGTGGCGGCGCTCACGGCGGCGACATCGGCGGGGGTCATTTTTTCGAGCTGGACGATGTCGAACCCCGCTTCGATGGCCTCGCGCGCTTCCGCAACCGTCGCGACCTCGACGCCGAGTTTCTTTTCCGGCGCCTCCCGGCGGAGCCGCGCCGCGATGTCCGCCGGCGAGGCGCCGGGCATGAACACGCGATGTTCGGCGAAAACGAGGATCGTCTCGGACAGGCCGAGCCTGTGAGGAATGGCGCCGCCCGCCCGGATCGCCATCATCGAGAGCCGCCGCGCGCCGGGCACGGTCTTGCGGGTGCAAACGACGCGCGTCTCCGGGTTTGCGGCCTGCACCGCGTCGACAAGCGCGCGCGTGGCCGTCGCGATGCCGGACAGAATTTCGACGAGCGTTTGCGCGGCTTTCCACGATTTGTGGAGCGCGGCGGCCGGTCCTTTCGCCGTCAAAATAAGCGCGCCCGCCTCGGCCCGCGCGCCCGGCGCAAGAAGCAAAGACGCCTCGGCGCCCGCGTGCTCGATCATGCCGGCGGCCACGTCCGATCCCGCGACCGTCATGGCCTGCCGCGCGCGAAACTCCATCGCGCCCGGCAGGCCGCCGATGCCGAGGGAGGCGGTGGTCAGGTCGCCATCCGCGACATCTTCGCCAAGCAGCCGCTCAAGAACCGAAACGGGGACGGAACGCATCTCGGTTACCGTCATCGCGAGGCGCATAAGCGCCGTGGCGATCCAGGGCGAAGGCGCGCGCCTTGTTGCTTTTGGATTGCCTCGCAGCTTCGCTCCTCGCAACGCGAGTGAAGCAACCTGTTCGGAATCATGCGGCGGCCGAGCCGGTTTCGCCGGCGGGGCTCGCGACGTCCCCGGTCAGAAGCGCGGCGAACTCCGCGAGCGGCATGGCGATGCGCTGGACGCCATGCAGCGCCAGGAACTTTGCCTCGTTGCGCGTCGGCTCCTCCGGCAGCACCGCCCAATGGCGGGCGCTCGACCGCCTCATGATCGCTTCCGCGAAGATGCGTTCGAGTTGCGTCGAGAAACGGCAGCCGAGAAACAGAAAGCCGCGGCCTCCGCGGATGTCCTGGACAACCCGCGGGATCGGCGTCTGAATGTCGATTTCGGTCAGCACCTCGACAAAGTCGGAATCCGACACGAGGAAATTGGCGGCGGGCGACACCGACCCCAGCGGCTGATACAGCAGCGGCATCCAGAAGCGCGACTCGGCCTCGGGGCGGCGCCTCTGCCCGCAATAACAATGCGTCCACTCGCCAAGATGCTCGGACTTGCTCACGCCCTGAACCGCGCCCCAGCCCTTGCGCCCGCCAAGCGCCTTCTGCGGCAGATCGTCGTACCAGGCGTGCACGATCATGCGCAGCGCCGGCAGCGAGGCGAGGTAGCGATGCAGCGCCGTCGGCTCGACGGGCGCGCCGAACGCCTCCTTCATCGCAGCCACCACCGTCTTGCGGTGCTTGAAATTCTCGATGAACTGCGCCGCCGCCGTCGGATTCTTGCGAATCTTGTGCGGCACGCCCGCCTTGGCGGTGAGCCGGTCCGCGAGCGTTTCGAGCGCGGCGGGAAGCGGGCAATCCTCTCCCGCGAGGGCGAGGACGCCCGGCCCGAGATAGGGAATGGCTCGCCCGCTTTGCAGGCTCGCGCGAATTGCGTCGACGGTTTCGGCTGTCATGGGATGCCCCGTCAATTCAGCGCCGCCGCCCTCAGCGCGTTCAGCCGCGCGGGCTGGATGCGGTAGACGCCGCGCCCCCCGGCCAGCGGCTGATAAGCGTCGCCGGCCTTGGCGTTGAGCCGCTTGAACCACTCCTGGCCGCTGATCGTGGGCGGCTTCTCGCCGATGACGCTCACCGTGCCGTCGGGCGCAAACCGGACATGGATCAGGATCGGGGCCTCAGACATTCCGTTCTTCCTCCGCTCGTAACACTAAATCCACAACCTCGATGGTCGCATCCCCGGTCCCCACGACGGCCTGGCAAGCCAGCCGGGACTTCGGCCCCGCGCTTGGAATCTCCTTGAAGCGGTCGCTTTCGGGTCCCGCGATTTGCGAGAGGTTGGCGGCGCCCTCATGAACGAGGATGTGGCACGAACTGCACTGCGCCCGCCCGGTGCATTCGGTTTTGATGGGCACGCCCCCCACGAGAAGCGCAAAAAGGATGGTGTCTCCTTCAGAGGCGTCCACGGCTGCGCCCGAAGGCAGAACGGTGATGGTCGGCATCGCGTCAGGTTCCCCAATTTGTTATCAGACAGCCGTCATGCCACAGGACGGCGTGCGACCACAACAAGGCCAGTCGCCTCAGCCGGATTTTGCGTGAGCCGCCAGCAATGGCCGGCGCGGTCGACGAGGTACAGATCGAACCGGGCGTATTCCCGGAACGGCGTCTCCGCATCGACCTCGGAGCGGCTGCATTCGGTGATCGAAAGCTTCGGGAAGCGCTCCTTGATGGAGGCGAGCGCCCGCGCATCCGCATCCGCCGCGCCCAGCAGCGCCTCGATCCCGGCAAGGTCTTCGCTCGTCAGTCCCATCGCTGGCCTCCCGCCCGCCCCGCCGTCGCCCCGGAAACGCGCCTGCGCGTTATCCGGGGGCGTAACGCACGATAACCTGCGCCGCACCGTCGCCCGCGAGGGGCGAAGCCCCGTGGCAATCCAGAGCAACACATACAAACGCCCGGTTTCCTGCACTGGATCGCCGCGGCGCCTCCGGCGCCTCGCGATGACGGACGAGGGCATCCGCCTATTCCGGCAGCTTGCGCGCCTCGACCGTGATCGGCAGCCGCGTGTCCGCCGCCATCTCCGGCAGCTCCAGCCTCCAGCCATTGCCGAGCGTGATCACGCCGCCCCACATCCCGGGCTTTTCCATCTCGACGACCGGCTCTTCCAAATCCTTCTTCGGAACATAAGCCGACACGACGCCGTCCGAGTCCTTGCGGATCATGACTTTCATTGTTCGCTCCTTGTGCGCCCTTCGGCGGTAGTCGTTTCCGTCGCCGCCCGCTCAGAGGGGATTGAGATCGTCCTCGAAGCAGCCGACGACGATGCTTTCCTTGAACTCGACCATATAGACGGGCGTATCGCTTTCGACATGCTTGCCGACCTTGATGATCTCGCCCTTGGCGCCGGCCTCCACGAGCAGCGCGTCGGCCGGCGCGCCCGGATGAGAGCCGTCGTTGAAGATGTCGGCGGCGGCGCTCACGGGCTGCCCCCACTGAAATTTCGGTTCGCTCGGATCGATCATGGCTGTCCCCCTATGGGCGTGAGTTCTTCGTCGTCGTCCACGGCCTCCAGCTCCTTCAGCTTCATGCCGACGAGATGGCCTGTCTCGATAAACTCAACGCCGTAGATGTAGAATTGCTGCAGAAAGGCGCCGATGCTGACGACATAGCCCTCTTCGCCCTTGCGGCAGAGGATGTCGCCGATATCCTTGCCGGGGAAGGTGCCGTCGTTCTTGACGACGCGCTTCGCCCGGACCTTTTCGCCGTAGTTGAAGGCGGGCGGTTCGTTGATCTCGACGATGTCGCTGTCGCGGCTCAGGCTCATCTCGACGCCTCTTCCTTGTTCGCCTTGGCCTTGCCCATCGCCTTGAAGGGGACGACGTTGCCGCCGGGTTCCGGGCTGTTCCGGACGTTAAGGCGCTGCAACACCATCTCGCGGACAACGTCGTCCGGATCGTCGAGCATGGCGGCGAGCATGCCCGGAACCATGCGGCTCGCCGCCTCGTAGCGGACCCTCCAATCGGGGTCGTTGCGAAATCCGATCAGCTCCACGGGCGTGAGCCGCTCGGCCACGGCAAGCCGAACGCGCGCGTCTTCATCGGCGAGCATGCGCCACAGCCAGTCATGATCGATGCGGGACGCGACGATGCGCCGGACCTCGGGCTCCCCGTCCGCTATCATGGAGGCCAGCTCGGACGCCGCGATGCGCCGCGCGACCGCGATGCGGACGCAATAGTCTTCGTCGCCCTTCATCTCGAAAAGATCGGCGGGATCGATCAGCGAGGCGACGCGGATGCGCACCTCCCGGTGAGGATCGTTGCGCAGGTCGAGGAGATAGCGGCGCGGCAACCGTTTGGCGGCATTCCAGCGCACGGTCTCGTCGGGGTCTTCGAGCAGCGCCGGAAGACGGAACACATCGGCCCATCTGGCCGCGATCGCCCGCACCTCGAAATAAGGGTGCGCGAGATAGCCGTTTGCGAGTTCCTGGTTGAGGTCGAAGAAGCGGTGGATGCGCCGCGCATAGCGGTCGTGCACGCAGGCATGCTTCGGACGGCATAAGCCTTCCGCCAGCAGATGGCGATGCGCGCATTGCTCGCAGGAAACCGGATTGCCAAGCCAGTCGATCGCTTCGTCGATGTCAAACGTCATCGCTCTGCCCCACGCGGTCGAGAACCCCGAGCAGAACCCTCGCGCCGATCTTGTCGCTTGGATCGAGTTCGAGCAGCTTGGCGACGGCGGCGCGCCCCTCGTCAAGATCGCCGAGCCGCATGTTAAGATAGGCGTAGCCCTTGAGCGAGAAAAGATAGAAGCGCGGCGAGACGGCCGCGAAATCGCCGAACGCCGCGTCTCGCGGGCCGACGGCGCGCCAATTGGCGCCAAGGCCGTTGTCCGCCGCGGCTTTGTTCAGGCACTCTCGCGCGACCTCCAAGGCTTCGGCGAGCCGGTGCTTGTAGAAATAGAAGCGATAAAGGCCGATCAGCACCGCCGGATGGCCGGGCGCGGCGGCCCGCGCCTGCCGAAGATGCGCCTCCGCGACGTTGCCGTCCCGGTAGGCGCCCGCGGCGAGGCGCAAGTGCCGCTCGGCGGCTTCGGGCAATCCGGCGCCGAGAACGGCGGCTGTCAAAACCGCGTCTTCCGCCGGAAGCGCGTTTTCTCCGCCGATCTCGGCCGCCTGCCCCATGCTTCGATCCTTAAGACCGTATTGCGTTCAATCGAACCGAGCGTCATCGCGAGGAGGCTCTGGCCGCCGTGGCGATCCATGGCGTTGCCGGCCGCTCAGCGCTGGATTGCTTCGCTTCGCTCGCAATGACGATTCGCTTTAAGCGGCGGCGCGCGGAACGCTGCCGTCGACCACGACGGTATTCTCCACCGGGCAGACCGCGACGCATTGCGGCGCATCGAAGTGGCCGAGGCACTCGGTGCACTTCTTCGCATTGACGACATATGTGCCGCCCTTCGCGACGATCGCCACATTCGGGCATTCGGCTTCGCAGGCGCCGCAAGCCGTGCACGACGACGCGATGATCTTGTAGGCCATGTTTCTTCTCCGGTTCTTTCAAGTGTGCGGCTAGGCCGCGGTGAAGGCGCCCTGGCGGATCTCCGCGTCCCCCCGCGGGGCGTGCACGATCTCGCCAGTTCTTATCTTGTCGAGGTATTCTTTGAAATAGGCGACGGCCGACTGCTCGATAAACTCGTGCGCGTACTTCTCGACGGGGTCGAGGCCGGCTTTGACGAGCGCGTCCTTCGGGCAGGTCCCGATCCGCGCGATGAAGACGGCGGCGCAGTCGTTGATGGCGCGAATGACGGTTTCGAGCTTGTCCTCGTCGCCGAAGCCGCCCTGGCAATAGAGGTCCACGCGGCGATGGCCGATGAACTTCACGCCGGACGTGGAGACCTCGTAGATCTGGAACTCTTTCGCGTGGCCGAAATGCTCGTTGACGCGGCCGCCGCCCTTGGTCGCGACCGCGATCATGATTTTCACATCGCTCATTTCCTTGGCGAGCGTCGCAAGCTCCGCGCTTTTTGCCGTGGCGGTCGCCTCGCGCTCTTTCTCCACGCCGGCCTGATAGGCTTTTCGCGCATCGAGGTCGTAATCGACCTCCATCGCCATGACTTTTTCAGTGGTGAACTCATCGCTACGATCCTCGCCCAACAAACCCACGGCATCGGCGCGGCACTGGCGGCAATGCCGCATCATGTTCATCTCGCCCTCGCAGGCGTCCTGCAGCGCCTTCAGCTCTTTCGCCGTCGGCCCCCGCTGCCCCGCGAGGCCGAACGCGGTGCCGTGTTCGGGCGCGGAGATGAGCGGCATGATATTATGCAGGAAAGCGCCGCGCGATTTAACGGCGCGGTTCACCTCGACGAGATGCTTGTCGTTGATTCCGGGGATCATCACGGAGTTGATTTTCACCAGCACGCCGCGCGCGACGAGCATTTCAAGGCCGAGAAGCTGATTCTCGATCAGGATTTTCGCGGCCTCCACGCCGGTGCGACGCTTGTGTCCGAAGAAGACCCAGGGGTAGATCTTGGCGCCGATTTCGGGATCGATGGCGTTGATGGTGATGGTGACGTGGTCGATCTTGGCGTCGACGATGGCGTCGATGTGCTTCGGCAGCGCGAGCCCGTTCGTCGAGACGCAGAGCTTGATGTCGGGCGCTTGGGCCGCCACGAGTTCGAAGGTCTTGAAGGTCTTGCCGGGGTTGGCCAGCGGATCGCCCGGCCCCGCGACGCCGAGCACCGTCATTTGCGGGATGGTCGAGGCGACGGCCAGGACCTTCTTCGCCGCCTGCTCGGGCGTGAGCCGCTCGCTTACGACGCCGGGCCGGGACTCATTCGCGCAGTCGTATTTGCGGTTGCAATAATTGCACTGGATGTTGCAGGCGGGCGCGACCGCGACGTGCATGCGCGCATAATGATGGTGCGCCTGCTCGCTGTAGCAGGGGTGGTTCTTGACCTTTTCCCAGATCTCGGGCGCAAGATCGCCCTGGCCCGCCGCCGATCCGCAGCCGGTCTTGCCCGCGCCGCCCTTCGAACCGCAGCCGTCGCCCGGCATGAACTTGAGAAGGCCCGCGTCGAGCGATTTCGACAAAGCCGCAAGGGCGTCTGGCTGCTGTTCGGATTCCAACATCGTCGATCCTCGCATAGGGCCGCTGATTCAGGCGCCGGGCCCATGGCCCTCGCCCCGTCCTGCCGCACCGATCGCGGCGCGGCTTTTCGCCAATCCTGAAAGCAACGTCCGTGCCACGCTAATAAGGCATTGATTTTATTAAGCTAGATTGCGGCGCCTGTCACGTTTCGTACACGCTCGCCGGGCGGCGCCGGCTTTTGTCCGAAAGGAGACAGGCGGCGGGATGGCCAGCGAAGAGGGGGTCCACAGGAAAAAAGCGCCGCCGCTGAAAGGAGTCACAAAGCCGCCCAAAAAGTGTAAATTGTGCCCTGCACCCAAGTCCAAGGCCGATGGGCCGCGCGCCATCGCCGGACAATAAATCGCAGGAGGACTGCATGAACCTGATCGAACCTCTTCGTCCTCCCTCAACCGCCGATGCCGGCTTTCTTTTTCACGAGTACACAGATAAGCCCGTCGTCGTTCGCTTTCATCCCAAGGTGTACCCCATCGAGCGCGATGTCGAGGCGAATTGGGTTTGGCACGCCTTCCGGGGCATGGCGCGTCTTGAGAAGACGCTGGAGGCCGAGGGGCGCCCGCCGCGCTCCTTCGCCGCCATCGGCACCGGGGCCGGCGTCGACGCCATCGGCGCCGGTTTCATCTTCCCGGCGCTGGAAACAATAGCCGTGACCGACATCGAGCCGGAGGTCCTGGCTCAGGGGCTGGAGAATGTGCGCGCCAACGTCCGCGCCGGCGTGTCGGTCATCGGCCAGGCGGGAGATTTGTGCTCTCCCTTGCTGGCGCTGCGCCAGCGTTTCGATCTCATCTACGCCAATTTGCCGAACCTGCCCGTACCGAAGATGAGCGGCGCCATCGACTACAACACCTGCTATTCCGAGCGCGACGAGACGCTCGACCCAAAGCTCGCCGCCTATCTCCTGGGCTTCCAGGACATGTTCCTGAGGTCCGCGCGCGCCGTGCTCGACGCGAAGGGCAGCGCGCTCCTGATGATCGGCGGCCGCTTCCCCTACGGCATGTTCGGGCGCCTCGCCCAGCTTTCCGGCTATGTCTTCGAGGAGCTTTTGTGCTGCCTCAGGCTTGAGACGGACTTTGCGGCCACCATCGACGCTTACGCCGCGCATGAGGGCGAGATCGAGTTCGACTACTATCTCTTCGACGAGTTGATGCGCGCGCTCGATGGCAAGGGGGAACTTCCCGGAGAGGCGCTGAAGGCCGCGCTTGCGCCTTACCGGCTTTCGGCGCGCGAAGCGGGCTTGGCCGGCGCAAAGGGCAAGCGGATCGGCCACACGCTCCATATGATCCGGGCGACGCCCGCTTCTTGACCGTCATGCCGGCCGGGTCGGCCACGGTCTGCCGCGCATTACGCTAGGGCGATAGGCGGATCGTTCCGGCGGAAGATCGGCTTCGAAGACGGGTTCCAGCACGCAATTGCCGGTTGTCCTCAGCAATGCGAATCCGGTGTAAAAAGCCGGATACGCAACCTGAAGCTGTTGACGCTGGCCGCTTTGTTCCCTATTTGGATTAATAGTGTTTTCTATTGGGCATAAATGTGATGCGAAATCAGACCCAAGATCTCCCATAAGCCTCTTCCCGACCATTATTCTCATGCTGCGGAGCGTGCCTCTCGCGAACTCTTGATCGACATGATCAAGAAAAAGACAAGTCGCGGTTGTGCAACCATTTCGAGCTTTTGCGACTTACGCTCCTAGTTGTCGGTCGATTGAAAAACTGGATCTATACATGACATCGCTGTTCCGCTTTGCGGCCGCGCTGACGGCGCTTGCTTTGCCTTGGCTCGTTTTCGGACAGACAAGACTTCCACCGAATGACGGCGCTTACGATCATGTCCCCGTGGCCGCGGCAACTTACACCCAGACCGGCAAAGGCGCTGTCTCGTTAACCAGCAGCGATAAGCTCTCTCAATTGATCTGGATCAAAGAGTTTGGCGCGGTCTGCGACGGCAGCGCGGACGATACGACGGCGATCCAGAACGCTTGGAATGCCGGAGCCGCCGCGGGAAAATCGGTGTACCTTGGCGGGGTCGGGACAGGAACTTGCAAAATCTCCACCTTGGCGGCGCCTGAGCCGACGAGCGGCGAATCTGGAAATCGCGCGGCGCTTATTGGCGATGGTACGGGATCGACGACTTTGGTATCGACGGTCACAGGGTCTAATTGCGCTATTACGCTGGCCCCATCGACTTTCGGAATAAACAGCGATTACAACTCGACGTTCAAGGGGTTCAGGCTGAAAAACGCCGCTCCAACGAATGGGTTAGGACTGTGCCTCACAAATGTAACGCTTGCCGTGTTTGAAGATATATGGATTGAGTCTTTCACATATGGCGTCTACGCCGTAGATACCCTGCGTGTGTCATGGATTAGATGCACCTGGTTTGTAAATAATTTCGGTGTTGCTGGACTCTATAACTCCTCTACGCGACCGAATGCATGGACGTTCATAACGCCTTTATTTGCCTGGATTTCAGACTATGCCATAATTATGAGCAACGCTGCCGATCTTAACATATATGGCGGGGACTGGGAGCAGGTCGGCTATGGTAATAAAAATGCTGTTTCAATATACATGCTTGGAAACCCCATAGATGGAACGAAGGGATTAAATATAACTGGAGGATATTTTTCAGGGAACAATGGAATAGCGGACATTTTAATCGATAATGCATCTGGTTCGCAAGATGGCGTCCATTCCATTAACGGCGTCGAGTTCCAGAGAAACTTATCAGATCAGTATGTATCGAGCAACGCCTATCTGAAAAATAACGGGTCTGGCAAGACCACCTTAAATATTGCAGGCAGTGGATTCCAGAGCTTCAGCCCTTATGTTGCAAATGCAAGTAGACCTTATATCGGAATTGCAACGCCAAGCGGCGCCAACTACGTTATCAGCACCCGCGCGAATTTTTACGGTTCCGCCGTGGAAACGCCAAGCGGGCCATGGTTCTGGGAAACCTCATGGGCTGCGTTTACGCCAACCCTTGGGTGTGGTTCCGGCGCGCTCTCGGGTTCAAACACGGCGACGGTCAAATATAAGTTCCCAACTTTGAAATCCGTGGCGTTTTCCGCAAGTCTTAGTTTCGCGGGCTCCGCCGCCGGGACTTGCGCGAACTCCATAACTTTCACGCTTCCTTATGCCGCGGCAAGCGCCGCAACAATGATCGGGCGGGATAGTACTAACAATGCGCTGTGGTTTTGTTCGGTCGCCGAATTGGACAGCGTTGCGCACTGCATTACGACCACCGGCGCGCTGCCGACGATCGACAATGCAACCACGGCCTTGTCGGGAACTTACGAACGGCAATAACCAAGGGATGACGGAATGAGACTCACGAAGCGGAGTCTCGACCTCATCCTTGAGTTTCGAGGGCGCGCACAAGCTTCGTCCAGCCGGCAAGCGCGAAGCCTGTTTCCGCCCTGCCGGTGTCCGGCTGATCGCGCGTTGCACCGAAAGCGCCAATGGTTGGGCGGGACGCGGGCCAATACGAATCATCATAAATCGCGATCTTTTGCCAAGGCGGAAGGTTTGCAAAACCATATATTTCACAATCATAGGCAGAAAGGCCATACCATGCTCTCGCTTTACGGGAATAAATCGGCATTTTTTGCAAAACGAACCCAATAGCGTTAATCGACGGTGTACGCCCGCACGCCTGCTATGCGCCAAAGCGCGAGCACAAGCGGCGAGCTCGGCGTGGAGCGAAGCCTATGCGGCCGAGCCTTCATAGGCGGCCTGCTGCAATTGGCGCACGTCCGGGATGACGATCTCGCGGTAGTTGATGAGTTCGATGACGCCCTTCGTCTTGAGCCGTGTGATCTGGCGGCTCACGGTCTCGATGGTGAGCCCGAGGCAATCGGAGATCTCGGTTCGCGAGAGCGGCAGGATGAAGCGCACCTCATTGGGCTTGCCGGCCTCGGCGCATCCGAGGTGTGGGACGCGCTTGGCTATCATGAGCAGGAAGCTGGCCACGCGTTCCTCGGCCTTCTTGCGCGCGAGCAGAAGCATCCACTCCTGGCAGGCGTCGAGTTCGCTCAGCGTATACTGGAAAAGGCGGTGCTCAAGCCCCGGATGCTCGTTAAGCAGCCTCTCGAAACCGGCGGTCGGGAACACGCAGAGCTCGACCTCGGTCGCCGCCTCCGCGAAATAGGGATTATCGTCGCGAAAAGCCCGGCCAAGGAAATCGGACGCGAAAAGCAGGCCGATGATGTGCTGGCGGCCATCGTCGAGGGTCTTCGTAAGCTTCACAACCCCCGAAACGATGTTCGCAAAAATGGTGCGCGCCTCGCCTTCTCCGAGAATCGTCTGACCGGGGGGGACGATTTTCCGCCTCGACAGGCGGTTCAGGGCTTGGACTTCGCTCGCGCTGAGTGCATCGCAAATCGCCTTGTGACGAATGGCGCATGTGTTGCAGCGCGTCAGATTCTCGACGTAGGACACAAACTTCTCCTCGCTGACGATGCCTGAGGAGGCCGCTCTTTGGATAAGACGCATCGAATAAGAGCTTCCTTCCATTCGAGGGCAACGGCAAGTGAATTTGACTTATATCAAGGGACAAAAATCGCCGCACCTGTAAAATTTAAAAAAAACGCGGAGCGGCGCACTCTATGACGCCGTGACCGCGACGCCCCAAGCCGCCGGTTTCTCCCAAACTCGAACTCAGGAATTGTGTCTCCGGCGGATCGCTTTCGACTCGCTTTGGGTGGCTCGGCGCCGGCTGGCGCGATTTGCGGCCGGCGCCGAGCCGCGGGCGTGCGAGAGGCGAGACCGCCTATCCCTTGCAGGGGAAGGCCGACCTCAGCGCCGCAATGGCGACCTTCGTAAAGGGCTCCTGCTGACGCTCGGGATTGCTCTGGGCGAAAAGATAAAAAACCTGGATGATTTGCAGGAAAGTCGCGCTCTGCGGCACGCAAGTGTGCAGAAGCGTGTTCTTCCCGCCCTCAAACCTTGTGACGACAACCTGCTGGAGGCTCAGGAAAGCGCCCCAGCATGTGCCCGTGGCGAAGGTGTTGTCCAACTCCAGCTCGTCCGAATTGCCCGATGTCTTCGAAGCCTGGATGATCGCCTGGCAATCCGTCAGCATCTCGCCCGCGGTATACCTGTCATCCGCATGTACGGCGCTGCCCAAAAAAATGAAGGCGAGCCCAGCGAGAAGGGCGCTGTGGCGTCGCCGCTGCTTCTGCGTCATGTGGAGTTCCTTGAGCGAGGCTGAGGCCGGCCGCCCCGCAATACGAGCCGCGATTGTCATCGTATCGCCGCGGCCTTTCAAGGACGACCGCAGCAAAATTTTGTCCCAGCGGCGGCGACATCTGGAAACGTCAAAAATTCACGTGATTGACGGCCCAGGCGCCGATCGCCGCGGCGGCGCCTGCGAGAAGGATGGGCGGCAGCGTGCGGACGAAAACCGTGAGCAAGGTCATGAAGGCCGTCAACGCCTTCTCGCCCGCCGCGAGAAGCTCCCGCGCCGCGCGATAAACGAGGAAGGCGACGGCGCCGCCGCAAATCGCGAGAATGACGACCTTGTACCAGGGCAGTTCGCCCAGGCGATCCCACGGGACAGCCGTGATCTGCGTGACCGACCACCGCCAGACGATTTCGATGATGCGAAACACGGCAGCCAGTCCCTGCTGCAAGAACTGAAGAAATTGATTAACCAGCTGCATGCATCAACCCAATCCCGTTCGGTTCTTCGCTCAAGCTTAGGCCGCATGCCGCCCGCCGTTAAGCGCTTTCGGCCGGGTCCGGTCACTTTCCTGCGGAAAGAGCGAAATTTACCGCCAGGCACAACCGGAAATGGCGGTCCCTTCTGTCTCCTCGGGCGATTTTCTCTGAGATGGCAGACCAAAGCCTCTGCCGCTTCTTTCATTCCCAGACGACTCCGCCAATTTGCCCAACGCATCGTATCCCGGCTATCGGCATCAATCGTCATCCCAGCCATCGACGCGCATCGTCATCCCGGCCATCGACCCCCATCGTCATCCCGGCCGAGCGAAGCGCGAGCCGGGATCGCAAAAAACGAGGCCTGCGATTTATTACGATCCCGGATAAGGCTTCGCCCTTCCGGGAGGACCATCCCGGGCGCCTCAAGCCGGGTAAACCCTTGTTGCGCGCCGCGCTTCCAGATGCCGCGCCGCGCCAGCTTGACCCGCGCCAAATCTTAACCCATCATCCGCCGCATGAAGCCTACAAGTTTGCCGACGCCGATCGTCCGCGGGGCGATGCATGTCACGCCGCCGTTCGTTCTGGCGCGCGCCGTGGATGCGCTGATGCGCAGGATGGAGCGCGCCCATCCCACGCTCTTCCGGAATTTAGCCCGGCTGAAACCGAGCGTCGTGCATGTCGAGCCAAGCGACCTTCCGCACCGTTTCGAGCTGAAATATGGCGGCGACACGAAGGCGAAGGTGCGCCTCCTGCAGAAGTGGGACAAGGGGACCGCGGACGCCTATGTAAAAGGCAATATCGACATTCTCCTGAACCTGCTTGAAGGCCGCATCGACGGCGACGCGCTGTTCTTCACGCGCGGCCTCGTGATCACGGGCGACACCGCCGCGATCGTTGCGCTGCGCAACACGCTCGACCGCGAGGAGATCGACCTGTTCGCCGACATCACCGGCATGTTCGGCCCGCTCGCGAAGCCGGTCGGGCGCGCGCTGACCGCTCTTGGCCGCATCCGCGAGAACGCGAAGACCCGCGTGGCCGCCGTTCACGAGTCCTTCCACGAGGGCGAAGCCGGCGGCGACTGGAAAGCCGAGCGCGAGACGCTTCAAAACGAGATCAAAACCCTCAAGACCCGCCTCGCCAAGCTAGAGGTCCGGGAGAAGAAAAAAGCCTCCGAACATGACCCAGTCTCTTGAACTTGTCTGTCCCGCCGGTTCGCCTGCGGCGTTGCGGGCCGCAATCGAAGCGGGCGCGGACACCGTCTATTGCAGCTACAACGACCGCACCAACGCGCGCAACTATCCGGGCCTGAACTTCGACGTCGAGGAGATGGCGGAAGGCGTCGCCTATGCGCACAAGAAGGGCCGCAAGGTTCTCATCGCGATCAATACCTTCCCGCCTGCCGGCCAGATGAAGGATTGGCAGGCCGCCGTCGATAACGCGGCCGCCGCCGGCGCCGACGCCGTGATCCTCGCCGACCTCGGCGTGCTCGACTACGCGGCGCGCCAGCATCCCAATTTGCGCCGCCACCTCTCGGTTCAGGCTTCCGCCTCAAGCTCGCTGTCGATCAACTTCTTCCGCGATCGGTTCGACGTGAAGCGCGTGGTGCTGCCGCGCGTGCTCTCGGTCGAGGAAGTCGCCAAGTGCGTCGAGGAGACCGGCCTTGAGATCGAGGTGTTCGCTTACGGCAGCGTGGGGCCGATGTCCGAAGGGCGCTGCTTCCTGTCGTCCTACATGACGGGCCTGTCGCCGACGAGCGAAGGCGCCTGCGCCCCCGCGAGCCACGTGGCCTACAAGGAGGATGGCGATCACGTTCTCTCCTGCCTCGGCGATGTGGTGCTGAACCGGGTGAAGAAGAACGAGCCCGCGGCCTATCCGACGCCCTGCAAGGCGCGTTACGCGACGCGGGGAACCGCCTCCTACCTTTTCGAGGAGCCGACCGCGCTCAACGCCATCGACATCCTCGCCGAACTGAGGAACGCCGGCGTGACCGCGCTCAAGATCGAGGGCCGCCAGCGCAGCCGCGCCTATGTGAGCGAAGTGGTCGGCGCTTTTCGCAAGGCGGTCGATGCGTTAAACGAAGGCGAGCGCGCGACAACCGATCTCTCCAGCCTCTCCGAAGGCAAGAAGCAAACGACAGGCGCGTATAAGAAGGGCTGGCGGTGATGGAAGCCGGGACGGCGAAAACAGCCAAGGCGCAACTCACCCTTGGGCCGCTCCTCTATCATTGGAGCCCGGAGCGGCGCCGGGATTTCTATTTCAAGATCGCCGATGAAGCGCCGGTGGATTGCGTCTATCTGGGCGAGGTGATCTGCTCGAAGCGCGAGCCGTTCTTCGTCGAGTTTTTCAACGAGGTCGCCGGCCGGCTTAAGAGCGCCGGGAAGCAGGTGGTGATTTCGACCATCGGGCTTGTCACCGCGCCTCGCGAAATGGCGGAGATAGCGGAGCATGCCGCATCGGACGCTCTTGTCGAAGCGAACGACGTAGCCTGCCTGCAAGCGCTGCACGGCAAGCCGCACGTGATCGGCCCGCTCATCAACGTTTTCAATGAAGGCGCGCGCGAATTCGTCATCCGGAACGGCGCGGTTCGGATTGTCCTCCCGGTCGAGGCGCCAGCGGCTTCGATCGAGGTCCTGGCCGGCTCGCCGGTCGAAACCGAGGTCATGGTCTTCGGGCGGCAGACGCTTTCCATCGCCATGCGCTGCTATCACGCGCGCAGCCACGGGCTCACCAAGGATTCGTGCAATTTCGTTTGCGGACTCGAACCGAACGGGTTGTCGGCGACGACGGTGGACGGCGAGGATTTGCTGACGATCAGCGGCACCTCGACCCAGAGCCACGGCTATGCCGTGCTGCTGAACGAGCTGGACGAACTGCGCAAGATGGGCGTTACCCATTTCCGCCTGTCGCCGCAGGACATGGACATGGTCGCCGTGGCGCGGATCTATCGCGACGCGCTGGACGGCAAGCTGTCGGTGAAGGAAGCGGAAACGCGCCTGCAAGCGCTGTCCGACGATATCCCCTTCATCAACGGCTTTTATTACGCGCGTGAGGGCCTCTCCTGGATCGAGCACCGCGCCGCGTAACTGGGAGTCATGGCCGGAGCCCGGCCCTCTGGATTTCAATTACTTAGGCCGTACCCCCTCACCCCAGCCCTCTCCCCCTGGGACAGGGGGCTCGGCTGTGCCGGTTGCAACGGCGCGCCCTCTCCCATCCGCATCCGCTCGCGGATGCGGACACCCTTAAGTGGCAAGCTCGCCAAGGCGAGCTTGCGTGGGAGAGGGACAGGGTGAGGGGTTGCCACGCTTGGCGAGCGACGCGAGCCCTCCCCCAATCGCGACCTAAACCAGCCCCTCGAACAGCGCGGTCGACAGATAGCGCTCGGCGAAGGAGGGGATGATGATCACGATGGTCTTGCGCTCGGAGGACGGCCGCAGACCGACCTCGATGGCGGCGGCGACGGCGGCGCCCGACGAAATGCCGACCGGGATGCCTTCGAGCCGTGCGAGGTGACGCGCCGTTTCAAGCGCCGTCGCGCTGTTCACCTTCACCACCTCGTCGATCACGCTCGTGTCGAGCACGCCCGGCACGAAGCCCGCGCCGATGCCCTGGATCTTGTGCGGCCCCGGCGCGCCGCCGGACAGCACCGGCGACTCTTCCGGCTCCACCGCGACGATCTTCAGGCTCGGCTTGCGAGGCTTCAACACCTGGCCGATGCCGGTGATCGTGCCGCCCGTGCCGACGCCGGAGATGACGATGTCCACCGTGTGGCCCGTATCGTTCCAGATTTCCTCGGCCGTCGTGCGCCGGTGGATTTCCGGGTTGGCGGGGTTCTCGAACTGCTGGGGAATAACGGCGCCGGGATATTCGGCGAGAAGTTCGTTGGCCTTGGCGACAGCGCCTTTCATGCCAAGCGGGCCCGGCGTCAGCACGAGTTCCGCGCCGAGCAGCGCAAGCAGCTTACGGCGCTCGATGGACATCGTCTCGGGCATGGTCAGGATCAGGCGATAGCCCTTATTCGCGGCCACGAAGGCCAGCGCGATGCCGGTATTGCCCGAGGTCGGCTCGATGAGGATGGTTTTGCCAGGCTCGATCTTGCCGGCCTGTTCGAGAACTCGATCAGGGCCACGCCGATACGGTCCTTCACGCTGGCGATGGGGTTGAAGAATTCGAGCTTCGCGAGCAGGTTCGCCTTGACGCCCTTCTCCTTCGCGAGTTTGTCGAGCCGCACGATGGGGGTGTCGCCGATGGTCTCAAGGATGGAGCCGAAAACGCGGCCGCGGCCGGGAACGTGGGTTTTGCCTTGGGTATTCTCAGCCATGACTGCCTCCGGTTCGTGTTGCTTGGGCCGGTCCCCGCCGATCCCTGAAATCTATCGCGAGTGTGCGGTCCGCCCGCTTTCGCGCCGTGAACGCCACAAGGCGCTCGCAATCGCGCGGGCGCCCAGGGAGAATACTTACGCTGTCGGTGACAGGCGCGCTAGATGGCCGAGCCTCGCGAGAACGAAAAGAATAAGTCTTTTCGAGGCCGCCGGTTCCGGGATAATCACGTGCTGGCAAATGCATAAAATAAGCAATTTATTCTTTTATTTCAGAGAAATACGGCATTATACACCATGAGACTAGGCAATTCGAAAGGAAAATGGAAACTCATGCTGATGGCGGGACGCGACAACGGCCACACCCGATGTACGGCGGATCGCGCTACGCTTCAGTCGTTAGGGAAGGAACGGCATGGACAAGGACGCTCTGAAAGCCCTCCAGGCGCCGATCAAGGATTGCTACCGGCGAACTCCGCAAGCGGCTACGATTACGCTGAAGGCGCAAGGCGCCATCGATAGCGCCGCAATCGCCTGCAAGGTCGAGACGGGCCGCGCGCTTGCAGTGGCGGGGCTTCATCCGGCCACCGGAGGCAGCGGGCTCGAACTCTGTTCGGGGGACATGCTGCTCGAAGCGCTTGTCGCTTGCGCCGGGGTGACGCTGAAGGCTGTCGCCACCGCGCTTGACATTCCCTTGCGCAAAGGCGTGGCGCGGGCCGAGGGCGATCTCGATTTTCGCGGCACGCTCGGCGTCGATAAGGAGGCGGCGGTTGGCTTCAAGGCGATCCGCCTTGCCTTCGATCTTGAAACGGACGCTTCCGAGGAAGCGGTTGCGCAGCTGATCAAGCTCACGGAGCGCTATTGCGCGGTCTTCCAGACCCTCAAATAGGCGCCCCGAGCTTTCCGTGGCGGTCAACCGCGCGTCAAACTAGAGCATCGGACTTAAAGCCGGAATCGGCCTCACGCCCATCGGCGTCATTCCCGCCCCCGCCTTCGCGGGGACGACAAAAATGCGGCTGCGTCCCATTAAACGCACGATGCTCTAGCTAGATGTGCGCGCCATAGAGCCAGTCGTTTCTCTCAAGAAGCGAGGAAGACGAAGCCGACTTGATGGCGAGATCGCGAACCGCATCGAAGGGCTGCGGGCAGTGATAGATCCGGCCCATGAGCGCGGAGCGTTCGGCGACGTGCCAGACGCGCGGACCGCGCTTTTCGCGGAAGAGCCTTAAGCCTTCGTCGATGCTCTTGGCGCCGCTCAAGGACGTTGCCAGCGCTGCGCCATCCTCGATGGCCATGACGCTGCCCGAGGCCAGGAAGGGCTGCATCGCATGCCAGGCGTCCCCGATGGTCTGGACGCGGCCGACGCCGCCGTCCCACTTCTCCACGCCATAGAGCCTCCAAGGCTGCCAGGCGTTTGTGGCGGCGATCACGCTGCGCGGAGGTTCGGCCCAGCCGGAAAGCCTCTCGAGAAGATAGGGCCGGGGGTCGCCCGAGGGCGCGTCGAGGCCGTTCCTGTAGCCGTCCTCGATCACAAGGACGCCGTTGAGAGCCGAGCCGCCCGAAACCGGGTAGTGGACGAAGTGACCGCCCGACGCCATCCAGAGAACGACGTTGCTTCTGAATTCAGCGGGCAACGTGGAGATCGGTACAATTCCGCGCCACGCCACGGCGTGGGACGAGAAGGCGGGCTTGGTGTTCCAGGCAAGTTTCTTTACGGCCGAATTGATCCCGTCGGCGCCGATGAGAGCGCCAACCGCGTGGGTTCTCCCGCCAGCCGTGACATCGAGCCCGGAAGCCGTCTTGACCGCTTCGGTGACGGGCCAGCCGTACCGTATCTGAATGCCGAGGTCGCGGGCGCGAGAAAGCAGCGCGTTCTGCAAATCCTTTCGCGTCAGCGTGATGTACGGGGCGCCATAGCGCGCGCGCACCGCGCCTTTCAGCGGCACCGTGTTGAGCAGCGTGCCGGACCGCGCGTTATGAAGCTCGATGGCTTCGGGTTCGAACGAAGCTCCGCCGAGATTGAGGCGCCAGCTCTCCAGAATGCGCGAGGCATTCGGCCCAATCTGGATCCCCGCCCCTATGGGCTGAATTGCTTGCTCGCGTTCGAAGACTTCGACCGGATACCCGGCCAGCCTCAGGGCAATTGCGGCGCTCAGGCCTGCGATGCCAGCGCCTGCGACCGCTATGATTTCTTTGGGTGCGCTGTTCGTCATCGCGCGTCGGCCTCCTGTGGCTCGAAAAGGCAATAAGGTGGATCGGTCTGGTCGGGCCGCAAATTGCCGTCGTAGATGTAAAGGGTTGAGCAGTACGGACAGACGATCTGATCGTCGGCGCCCATATCCAGGTAGACGTGAGGGTGATCCATCGGGGGACTTGCGCCCATACACTGAAACTCATTTACGCCGATGTGGATCTTTTCGACCCCAATATCGTTATGGAAATGGGGTACGCCGATTTTCGCCATCTACGACCGCCTGTCTACTACGCGGCGGAACGATACCCTAATGCGCGCTCCTTGCAAGCGCCGTCTTGCCCGCTCCGGCAAAACGCCGCGCCCCCGCCTATCTCGATTGTAACGTTTGAGTTTTTGCCGCCGAGCTGGATGAGACTCGCCCAGCCGCGCATGCGTTTGCGCGCGCATTCTCATCCTCCCCATTCGCGGCCCGTTAGGCTCTTCGTTATATGCAAGCACAAGCTTCTACTGCATTAACGGGAAAAGATCAAAATAATCGTGCGGTAGAAGCGCAGTTCTCGCGGCTGGGGGCATCGCGTGCCTCGTGAATGGGCGCTTCCTAAGCTCCCGGCGGGTAAGCACGGATGGCGGGGGGAAAAGGGCGGCTTAAGCGGCGGCGCTTTCCTCTTCTTCGCCCGCGACCGGACCGGAGTCGCGGCCCTTTGCCGTCTCATCGCGATCGACAAGTTCGATCACCGCCAGCGGAGCATTATCGCCGTAGCGGAAGCCTGCCTTGAGCACGCGCGTATAACCGCCTGGGCGATCCCGATAGCGCGGGCCGAGCGTCTCGAACAGCTTCGCCGCCATGGCCTCGTCCCTCAGCCGGGCCGCGGCAATGCGCCTCGCATGCAGATCGCCCCGCTTGCCGAGCGTAATGAGAGCCTCCACGACGCCGCGAAGATCTTTCGCCTTGGGAAGCGTTGTCACGATCTGCTCGTGCTTGATAAGCGCGGCCGCCATGTTTGCGAACATCGCCTGGCGATGTTCCGCCGTGCGGTTGAATTTACGGCCGGATCTACGGTGACGCATTGTCTTGCCCTCGAAGGCCGCGGCAATCCCGATCGCCGCGGCTCCTAATAAACCTCAATTCAGTAATGATCCTCGAAACGCTTCGCCAGCTCTTCGATATTCTCCGGCGGCCAGTTCGGGACTTCCATGCCGAGATGCAGGCCCATGCCGGCCAGTACCTCTTTGATCTCGTTCAGCGACTTGCGCCCGAAATTCGGGGTGCGCAGCATCTCGGCCTCGGTCTTCTGGATGAGGTCGCCGATATAAACGATGTTGTCGTTCTTCAGGCAGTTGGCCGAGCGGACGGAAAGCTCCAGTTCGTCGACCTTCTTCAGCAGGGCCGCGTTGAACTCAAGCTGCGGAATCCGCTCTTCGGAGACTTCCTTTCGCGGCTCTTCGAAGTTGACGAAGATCGAAAGCTGATCCTGAACGATGCGCGCGGCAAGAGCGACGGCGTCCTCGGGAGAGACCGCGCCATTCGTCTCGACCTCCAGCGTCAGCTTGTCATAGTCGAGGATCTGCCCTTCGCGCGTATTGGCGATCTTGTAGGAGACCTTCTTGACCGGACTGTAGAGGCTGTCGACCGGGATAAGGCCGATCGGCGCGTCGTCGGGCCGGTTGCGGTCGGCGGGCACGTAGCCCTTGCCGATAGTCGCGGTCAGCTCCATGCGCACGGCAGCGCCCTCGTCCAGCGTGCAGATAACGAGATCCGGGTTCAGGATCTCCACGTCGGGCCCTGTGTCGATGTCGCGGGCCCGCGCAACGCCGGGACCTTCCTTGCGGAGCACCATGCGCTTCACGCCATCGGAATGAACCCGAAGCGCGATGTCCTTGATGTTGAGAACGATGTCGGTCACATCCTCGCGCACGCCCGGGATCGAGGAGAACTCGTGCAGCACGCCGTCGATGTGCACCGTGGTGACGGCGCCGCCCTGGAGCGAGGAGAGGAGAACGCGGCGAAGCGCATTCCCCAGCGTGAGTCCGAACCCGCGCTCCAGCGGCTCGGCCACGATGGACGCGACATATTTCGCATTTGCGCCGGGGACGACGTTGATTTTGCCCGGCTTAATGAGATCCTGCCAATTCTTGTTGAGCACGTTTGTTTCCTTATATGCGGCGGCGCTCACCCTACGCCAGCCGCGATCGCTTTCGATGCGAGGCTTGCCCTGGTCCTCTTAGACGCGGCGCCGCTTCCGGGGGCGGCAGCCGTTATGCGGAATGGGAGTCACGTCGCGGATCGAGGTCACCTGGAAGCCGCAGGCCTGCAGGGCGCGCAGCGCCGATTCGCGCCCCGAGCCGGGACCGCTTACTTCGATTTCGACAGTGCGCATCCCATGTTCCTGCGCTTTCCGGCCCGCGTCCTCGGCCGCGACCTGCGCGGCGTAGGGTGTCGATTTCCTGGAGCCCTTGAAGCCCATCGCGCCCGAGGAAGACCACGATATTGTATTGCCCTGGGCGTCCGTGATGGTGATCATCGTGTTGTTGAAGCTCGCATTCACATGCGCAACGCCGGAAGCAATGTTCTTCTTTTCGCGGCGCTTCACGCGCGCCTTTTCCTTCGCCATCGTCTAAGTCCTAAAATTGCACGCTAAGCGCTGCGCCCTATTTCTTCTTGCCGGCGATGGGCTTGGCCGGGCCTTTGCGCGTCCGCGCGTTGGTGTGCGTCCGCTGGCCGCGAACCGGGAGGCCGCGGCGGTGCCTCAGCCCGCGATAGCAGCCCAAATCCATCAGCCGTTTGATATTCATCGCCACTTCGCGTCGAAGATCGCCTTCCACCACATAGTCGCGGTCGATCACTTCGCGAATCTGCAGCACTTCAGCGTCCGACAGCTCGTTGACGCGCCGCGCCGTGGGAATATTGACTTTTTCGCAGATTTCTTTCGCAAAACGCGGGCCGATCCCGTGAATATAGCGAAGGCCAATCTCAACGCGCTTGTTAGAAGGGATGTTCACACCCGCGATACGTGCCACGTGGTCCTCGTTCGTGTTAGGCTAGATTGGAGCGAGTGCCCGCTCACACCGGAATAAGCCAACGGCGTCCAAAAGGCATGCGCCTCCAGACCGCCGCAGATCATGAGCTAAGAGTGGCAATGTAGTCACCCTTAGCGCATAAGTCCAGCTACGTTCTGCACAAGCGGAAACACAGCTGGAATTAATTTTGGATGGCGCCCAAAAGCCTCAGCTTCAGCGCTTGCCCTCCAGGATTTCGTTGATCTGACGATTGACCTCTTCGATAGGCTGCTCGCCGTCGATGACGTGAAGGTTGCCCCTGGTCCGATAATAGTCGACCAAAGGCTTCGTCTCGTTGTGGTAGACCGTCAGGCGCTGGCGTACAGTTTCCGCGTTGTCATCCGAGCGGCGCTTGAAAGCTCCGCTCCCGCAACGGTCGCAAGCGCCCGCCGCCTTTGGCTGCCTGAAAAAGTCGTTGTAAACCTCGCCGCAATTCGCGCAGGTGAAGCGCCCGGAAATGCGCTTGACGAGTTGATCGTCGCTCACTTCCACGACCAGAACGGCGTCGATCGTTTTGCCGTGTCCCTTAAGGACGCCGTCCAGCTCCTCGGCCTGCTGCACCGTCCGCGGGAAACCGTCGAGGATGATGCCGGGCAAATCCTTTGGAAGGCCATCGAGGGTCTCGAAGACCACGCCGACGACCACGTCGTCCGGCACAAGCTTGCCGCTTTCCATATAGGACTTCGCGACCAGACCGACCTCGCTGCCGATAGCCACCGCATGCCGCAGCATGTCGCCGGACGAAAGCTGCTTCAGCTTGAACCGGTCCTCGATATACTTGGACTGGGTGCCTTTCCCCGCTCCGGGCGGGCCAAGCAGGACGATGTTCATCGACGCTTCCCTCTCAACTTCGCTTTCTTGATCAGCCCCTCATACTGGTGGGCGAGCAGGTGGCTCTGAATCTGCGCCACCGTATCCATGGTAACGCTGACCACGATCAAAAGCGAAGTCCCGCCAAAGTAGAAGGGCGCCTGCATTTGATAGGAGAGAATTTCCGGAAGGATGCATACGAGCGAGACGTAGGCCGCGCCGATGAGCGTAATCCGGTTCAGGATATATTCGATGTATTCCGCTGTGCGAGGCCCTGGCCTGATGCCCGGAATGAAGCCGCCATACTTCTTGAGATTATCCGCCGTCTCCTGCGGGTTAAGGACGATGGGCACATAGAAGAAACAGAAGAACACGATAAGCCCAATGTAGAGCAGGATGTGCAGCGGCTGCCCTGGCCCAAGCAGCGCCAGCACTTGGGTCAGCACATCGTTGCTCCTGCCGGCGAATTGCTGGACCGTCGCGGGAAGATACAGAAGCGTCGAGGCGAATATGGGCGGGATCACGCCCGCCGGGTTCAGCTTCAGCGGGAGGTGCGACGCATCGCCCTGAAACATCCGGTTGCCGATCTGGCGCTTGGGATACTGGATCGTCAGCCGCCGCTGCGCACGCTCGAAGAACACCACCACGGTAATGACCGCGATCATCATCACGAACAGGCCGAGGATGACGGCCGGCGACAGCACGCCGCTGCGCCCCTGTTCGAGAATGCGGTAGAGCGCGGTCGGCATTTCCGCGACGATGCCGGCGAAGATGATGAGCGAGGAGCCGTTTCCGATGCCGCGCGCGGTGATCTGCTCGCCGAGCCAAACGAGGAACATCGTGCCGCCGACAAGCGAAACGACGGTTGTTAGAACGAAGAACCATCCGGGATCGAGCGCCGAGCTGTTCAAGCCTTGCGCCGCCAAGAACGACTGGACCGTGGCGATGGCGACCGTGAGATAGCGCGTGTACTGGTTCAGCTGCTTACGGCCGGACTCGCCTTCTTTCTTGAGGGCCTCAAGCGTAGGCAACACTGACGTCAAGAGCTGGATGATAATCGACGCCGTGATGTACGGCATAATGTTCAGAAGAAAGATCGCCGAGCGGGAGAGCGCGCCGCCCGAGAACACGTTCAGCATGCCGAACACGGTGTTCGGGTTGCCTTCGAACAACTTCGCGAGCTGCGCCGTGTCGATGCCCGGGATTGGAATGAACGTGCCAAGCCGGTAAATCAACAGGGCGGCGAGCGTGAACAGAACGCGCTGCTTGAGTTCGTCGGCCTTCGCGAAGGTCGAGAATTTGAGGTTAGCGGCAAGCTGTTCCGCTGCGGAAACCATGACTGAGACTCCGGTCTGCGTCGCTATTCCGGCTCCATGGCCGGAGGCAGCGTCTTGGCGGGTTAGGCCTCGTTATCAGTTCTACTCTAGCGGCTCAACCTACGATGCGCGCCTCTGGAAAAAAGCGCGCCTCGCCCGAGTCATTCCGCTTTCGGCTGGCGGCTTTCCCGCTTCGCTTGAGCCTCGCGGCGGCGAACGGCGCGCTTTCCATCGCCCGCAAGCCGATCTTCGCGCGGCAACAATATTTCGACAGAGCCGCCCGCGGCCTCGACCGCCTTCACAGCCGCTTCGGAAGCTTTCGCCACCTTGAACGCCAGCTTCGCCTTCACGGCGCCGCGCGCAAGAAGCCGGACGCCGTCGTGCTCGCGCCTAAGCGCGCCAGAGGCGACAAGCGCCTTCGCGTCGATGACGGCCTTGGCGTCGAGCTTGCCCTCGTCGATCGCCTTTTGAACGCGGTCGAGATTGATATGTGCGAATTCCAGCCGCAGCGGGTTTTTGAAGCCGCGCTTCGGCAAGCGCATATGGATGGGCATCTGGCCGCCCTCAAAGCCCTTGATGGCGACGCCGGAGCGCGCTTTCTGGCCTTTGACGCCGCGGCCGCACGTTTTGCCCTTGCCGCATCCGATACCCCGGCCGACGCGAATGCGGTCCTTCGTGGCGCCTGGATTATCTCTCAACTCGTTCAGCTTCATGGTCTCGTCCCCGGACGGCGCGGAGCGCTTCCGTTATCGCTTCTTCGCATCCACCGGAACGCCGTTTTCCTCGACGATGCGGACGAGATGCGGAAGCTTGTTGATCATGCCGCGGATGGCCGGATTGTCGACCACGACCTTGCGGCGGTGCATTTTGTTCAAGCCGAGCCCGATCAGCGTTTCGCGCTGGTCGTAGGGCCTGCGGATCGGGCTGCCGACCTGCTCGATGGTGAGCGTCTTCTTAATCGGTGCTTTCGGCATGGCGGTCGCCCCCTCTATGCTTCGGACGTCTCGGGTGGACGCAGCGCCCTCGGCGCCGTCGCGCCTGCGGGTCACGATCTCGCTCACCTTCTTGCCGCGGCGCGCGGCCACGCCGCGTGGGCTATCCTCGTGCTTCAGCGCATCGAAGGTCGCCCGCACCATATTATAGGGGTTCGACGTTCCGATCGACTTCGCCACGACATCCTGCACGCCCAGCGTCTCGAACACGGCGCGCATCGGACCGCCGGCGATGATGCCGGTTCCGGGAGGCGCCGCGCGCAGGAACACCCGGCCCGCCCCGTGATGGCCGCGCACGTCATGATGAAGCGTGCGGCCCTCGCGCAGCGGAACGCGGATGAGATTGCGCTTTGCCGAGTCCGTCGCCTTCTTGATGGCGTCCGGCACCTCGCGGGCCTTGCCATGACCGAAGCCGACGCGACCCTTTTGATCGCCGACGACGACAAGCGCGGCAAACCCGAACCGGCGCCCGCCCTTCACCACCTTGGCGACGCGGTTGATGTGAACGAGCTTGTCCACGAACTCGCTGTCGCGGTCATCGCGGTCCCGTTCTCTGCTTCTTTCGCGTGGTTCACGAGCCACGAGCGTACCCTTTCTCTTGAGGAAGGCCGACTTTGAGCCGCCTCCTAGAAATTCAACCCTGCTTCGCGCGCCGCTTCCGCGAGCGCTTTGATGCGCCCGTGATAGAGATAGCCTCCACGGTCGAAGACAACATCCTTGACCCCGGCTTTCAAGGCGCGCTGCGCCACCAGCTTCCCGACCTCGGCGGCCGCGGCCACATCCGTGCCCTTTTCAAGGCCGGCTTTCAGTTCGGAGTCGATGCTTGAGGCCGCGGCGAGCGTGTAACCCCTCGCGTCGTCGATGATTTGCGCGTAAATGTGCTTCGAAGAGCGAAAAACGGACAAGCGCGGGCGCTCGCCCTGCGCCTGGCGCAAGTTCCTGCGCACACGCGCCTTGCGGCGATCGAAACTGGAGAGCGTGGAGGCCATTGTGCGTTCCTACTTCTTCTTGCCTTCTTTGCGCTGAATGTACTCGCCCTGGTAGCGGATGCCCTTGCCCTTGTAAGGCTCCGGCCCGCGGAACCCGCGGATTTCCGCCGCCACCTGGCCCACCTTGTCCTTCTCGATGCCCGAGATCGTGATTTCGGTCGGCTTCGGCACTACGATGGAAATACCCTCCGGCACGGGATAGAAAATGTCGTGGCTGTAGCCGAGTTGCAGCTTGAGCGACTTGCCGTCCATGGCGGCGCGATAGCCGACGCCGGTGATTTCCAGCGTGCGCGAAAACCCGTTCGTCGTACCCGTCACGAGATTCTCGACCAGCGAGCGCGACATGCCCCACATCGAGCGGGCGCGTTTGGTTTCGCTGCGCGGCTTCACGACGATGGCCCCGTCTTCGAGCGCCGCCTCGACGTTGTCTATGAGGGCGATCGAAAGCTGGCCCTTCGGCCCCTTCACCGTCACTCTCTGTCCGTCCACCGTCGCCGTCACGTTTTTCGGGACAGCTATCGGTTTCTTGCCAATCCGGGACATCGTCCAAAACCTTCTTCTTCAATCCTCTAGCGATGGCGCCGCGCCGCCACCCGATCTATCGTCTTTCGCGCCGCGAGCCCGCCTAGAACACGCTGCACAAAATCTCGCCGCCGACATTCTCGGCGCGGGCGCGCGTATCCGACATCACGCCCTTCGGCGTGGACAGAATCGCGACGCCCAGCCCATTCGCGATGGTCGGCAAATCCTGCACGCTCGAATAGACGCGCCGGCCAGGCGTGGAGACGCGCTTGATATCGCGAATGACGGGCGCGCCATCGAAGTATTTCAGCTCGATTTCGAACTCCGTTTTGCCGCGGCCGTACTCGATCTCGGCATAGCCGCGAATATAGCCTTCTTCCCGCAAGACATCGAGGACGCGAGCCCTCAATTTCGAGGCAGGCGTGGAAACCTTCGGCCGGTTGCGCATCTGCGCATTTCGGATCCGTGTCAGCATGTCGCCCAGTGGATCGGACACCGTCATGATCTGTGATCCCTACCAGCTCGATTTCACCAAACCGGGGATAAGCCCCTGATTGCCCAGTTCGCGAAGCGCTATGCGCGAAATCTTCATTTTGCGATAGAAGCCGCGCGGACGGCCCGTTACCTCGCAACGGTTGCGAATGCGCGTGGGCGAGCCGTTGCGCGGAAGTTGCGCGAGCTTCAACCGGGCCGCGAAGCGCTCCTCCATTGGGATATCTTTGTTGTTCGCGGTCGCCTTCAACTCGGCGCGCTTCTCAGCGTCCCTGGCGCTTATGCGCCGCCGCTTGTTGTTCCGCTCAATCATGCCTGTCTTGGCCATGCGTCTCTCCTCCGCCTCGCCCTACTGCCGGAAGGGGAAGTTGAAATGTTTCAAAAGCGCCCGAGCTTCGTCATCCGATGTAGCCGAGGTGCAGACGACGATGTCCATGCCCCAGATTTGCTCCACCTTGTCATAGTCGATTTCGGGAAAGATGATGTGCTCCTTGATGCCGAGCGCGTAGTTGCCGCGCCCGTCGAAGCTCTTCGGGTTGAGACCGCGAAAGTCCTTCACGCGCGGAAGCGCGATGGTGATGAGGCGGTCCAGGAACTCGTACATGCGCGCCTTGCGAAGCGTGACCTTGCAGCCGATCGCCATGTTGTCGCGCAGTTTGAACCCGGCGATCGACTTTCGCGACTTGGTCATGATGGGCTTCTGACCGGAGATCAGCGTCATGTCGCGCGCCGCCTGCTCGACCTTCTTGCGGTCGGCCGTCGCTTCGCCGATGCCCATGTTGAGCACGACCTTTTCAATGTGGGGGACCCGCATCGGATTGTCGTACTTGAATTCATTCAGCAGCGCGGGCCGCACGACCTCGAAATACTGCGTCTTGAAGCGTGGCACGTAGCCGTTGGAGCTGTGCGCTGTCTTAGTCATCGATCGTCTCGCCCGAGCGCTTGGCGACCCTCACCTTGCGCCCATCATCCAAGAATTTGTATCCAACCCGCGACGGCGACCCATCGGAAGGGTCCTCGACAGCGATGTTCGAGATGTGGATCGGCGCTTCCTTCGCGACGATGCCGCCCTCTTGCTGCGCGCTCTGCTTCTGGTGGCGGCGGACGACGTTCACGCCTTGCACCACCGCGCGATTTTCGGAAGGGATCACTTGAAGAATCTCGCCGCGCTTTCCCTTGTCGCGGCCGGCCAGGACCACCACCCGGTCGCCCTTTTTGACTTTGAGCTTCGGCTGGGACATCAGAGCACCTCGGGAGCCAGCGAAATGATCTTCATGTGCTGCTTGGCGCGAAGCTCGCGCGGAACAGGGCCGAAGATGCGGGTGCCGATGGGTTCGCGCTGATTGTTGATGAGGACCGCTGCGTTGCTGTCGAAGCGGATCACGCTGCCGTCCGGACGGCGCACGGGGAATGCCGTGCGGACGATCACGGCCTTCATGACCTGGCCCTTCTTCACGCGGCCCTTCGGGATGGCCTCTTTCACGCTGACGACGATCACATCGCCAATCGTGGCGGTCCGGCGCATGGAGCCTCCAAGCACCTTGATGCACATGACCCGGCGCGCGCCGGAATTGTCGGCGACATCCAGATTAGTTTGCATCTGTATCATTGCAGTTTCACCTTTCAGGCGAAGGAGCGTAAGCCCACCCCGCGTTCAAATTACTCGGACGATGCCTGCGAGGGCGCCTGATCCAGAACCACCCAGCGCTTGTTCTTCGAAATCGGCGGGCACTCCTGAATCCGGACCACGTCCCCTTCGCGGAAGGCGTTCGCCTCATCGTGCGCGTGATATTTCTTCGACAGACGCACGGTCTTCTTCAGAACCGGGTGCGTAAGGCGCCGCTCGACCTTAACCACGACGGTCTTGTCGTTCTTGTCGGAGACAACCACGCCCTGTAAAACGCGCTTTGGCATTTTTCGTCTTCCTTAACTTTGCGCTTCGACCGTGCGTTTTTCGCGCTCGACCGTCTTGATGCGCGCGATTGTGCGCCGGACTTCGCGAACGCGCGCTGTATTGGCAAGCTGCGCGGTCGCTTTCTGGAACCTCAGATTGAACTGCTCCCGCTTCAGCTTGATCAATTCGTCCTCAAGCTGGTCCAGCGTGTAATTGCGAATTTCCACGATCTTCATGGTAGCCCCGCTACTCCTTCACCGCCGCGATTTCGCCGAGGCGTGCGACGACGCGCGTGCGGATCGGCAGCTTCGCCGCGCCCAGTCTCAAAGCCTCGCGAGCCGTTTCCTCGCCGACGCCGTCGATCTCGAACATGATCCTGCCTGGCTTGACGCGGGCGGCCCAGAACTCCGGCGATCCCTTGCCCTTGCCCATGCGCACTTCGGTCGGCTTCTTCGATACCGGAAGGTCCGGGAAAATCCGGATCCAGACGCGTCCGGCGCGCTTCATTTGGCGCGTAATCGCGCGGCGGGCCGCCTCGATCTGACGCGCGGTCACGCGCTCCGGCTCCAAAGCCTTCAATCCGTAGCTGCCAAAGTTAAGCGAGGTGCCGCCCTTGGCATTGCCATTCATCCGGCCCTTGAAGGCCTTCCTGAATTTTGTCTTCTTCGGTTGCAGCATCGCTCACACCTGTTCCCAAGCCGCGCCTATCCGGCCAAGCAGCTATGCTTTTTCCCTGTCGCGGTCCCTGTCGCGACCGCCGCGATCCCGGTCCCTGTCGCGCCTGGGCGGACGCGAATCCGACCGGCCGCCTCCGCCGCCTTCCTGGTTCTCCATGGAGAGCCGTTCCTGCGCCATGGGATCGTGCTCAAGGATTTCGCCCTTGAAGATCCAGACTTTCACGCCGATGACGCCGTAAGCGGTTTCCGCAACAGCGGTGCCGTAGTCGATATTGGCGCGGAGCGTATGCAGCGGCACGCGGCCCTCAAGATACCACTCCGAGCGCGCAATTTCCGCGCCGCCGAGGCGGCCCGAAACGTAGATGCGGACGCCGAGAGCGCCGAGCCGCTGCGCGGACTGGATAGCGCGCTTCTGCGCGCGCCGGAACGCCACCCGGCGCTCAAGCTGTTGGGCCACGCCTTCCGCCGCCAGCGTCGCGTCCAGCTCGGGCTTGCGCACCTCGACGATGTTCAGATAAACCTCGGACGAGGTGAATTTCGCGAGCTGCGTGCGCAGCTTCTCGATGTCCGCGCCCTTCTTGCCGATCAGGATGCCGGGCCGGGCGGTGTGCACCGTCACGCGGCATTTCTTGTGCGGCCGCTCGATCACGACCTTGGAAATGCCGGCCTGCCGACGCTGCTTCAGGATGAACTCGCGTATCCGGAAGTCTTCGTGCAGGAGCCTGCCGTACTCGCCCTTGTCGGCGTACCAGCGGCTGTCCCACGTCCGATTGATCCCGAGCCGAAGCCCGATCGGGTTGACTTTCTGCCCCATTAGGCCTGCTCCTGAACTTCTCTCACCACCACGGTCAGCTGCGAGAACGGCTTGAGGATTTTGCCCATGCGTCCGCGAGCGCGGGTGTGGAAGCGCTTCATCACCAGATTCTTGCCGACGTAGGCTTCGGCGACGACGAGCTGATCGAACGTCGAGACTATGGTTGTTTTCCGCATTCGCGATCGCCGATTGCAGCGTCTTCTTGACGTCCTTGGCGATGCGCTTGCGCGAAAAGGTCAGCTCCGCAAGAGCCTTGTCGACCTTCTTGCCGCGAATGAGCTGCGCAACGAGGTTCAGCTTCTGGGGGCTCACGCGCAGCGAGCGCGCAACCGCCAGCGCTTCATTGTCCTTCAGCCGCCGCTCGAATTTCGGTTTCGACATGGCTACTTCCTTTTCGCCTTCTTATCGGAGGAGTGGCCGTAATAGGTGCGGGTCGGCGCAAACTCCCCGAATTTGTGTCCGACCATATCCTCGGACACCAGCACCGGAATGTGCTTCTGGCCGTTATGGACCGCGAAGGTCAGCCCCACGAACTGAGGCAGGATCGTCGAGCGCCGGCTCCATATCTTGATGGGCGCGTTCGACTTCTTGTCGCGGGCCGCATCGGCCTTTGCGATCACGTAGCCGTCGACGAACGGCCCTTTCCAAATTGAGCGTCCCATCGCTGCCTCTACTTCTTCTTCACGTGGCGCGAGCGGACGATATATTTATCCGTGCGCACGTTCTTGCGGGTGCGAGTGCCTTTGGTGCCCTTGCCCCATGGGGTTACGGGATGACGTCCGCCCGAGGTGCGGCCTTCGCCGCCGCCATGCGGGTGGTCGATCGGGTTCATGGCCACGCCGCGCACGCTGGGCCGCTTGCCAAGCCAGCGGTTGCGTCCGGCCTTGCCGAGATTCTGGTTGGAGTTGTCCGGGTTCGACACCGCGCCGACGGTGGCCATGCAATCGGCATGGACCATGCGCATTTCGCCCGAGTGCAAGCGCAGGATCGCCATGCCCTGGTCGCGGCCGACGAGTTGAGCGTAGCACCCGGCTGAGCGCGCGATCTGGCCGCCCTTTCCAAGCTTTATCTCCACATTGTGGATGATGGTGCCGACCGGCATGTTCGCCATCGGCATCGCGTTGCCCGGCTTCACGTCCACTTTCGTGCCAGACACGACCTTGTCGCCGACATTCAAGCGCTGAGGCGCGAGGATGTAGGAGAGTTCGCCGTCATCATACTTGATGAGCGCGATGAACGCGGTGCGGTTCGGATCGTATTCCAGGCGCTCAACCGTCGCTGGCACATTGAACTTGCGCCGCTTGAAATCGACGATGCGATAGGTCCGCTTATGACCGCCGCCGCGGCGCCGCGCGGTAATGTGACCGTGGGCGTTGCGGCCAGCCGCCTCCGAGCGCCCCTCGGTCAGCGCCTTCACCGGCTTGCCCTTCCATAGCTGCGAGCGGTCCACCAGCACCAGCTGGCGGAGACTCGGCGTTATGGGGTTATATGTTCTCAATGCCATGGCGAATGCGCCCTTACCGAATTTGCCCTACAGCCGCGTCGTGATGTCGATCGTTTGCCCCTCTTGGAGCGTGACGATCGCCTTCTTGAAATCGCTCTGCCGTCCCTTCACGCCGCGGAACCGCTTGACTTTGCCCTTGCGGACCAGCGTGTTGACAGCCAAAACCTTCACATTGAAAAGCCGTTCGACGGCTTCCTTGATGTCCGGCTTCGCCGCGTTGATCGCAACCTTAAAAATGACCTGGTTATTCTCCGAAACCAGCGTCGACTTTTCAGTTACAAGCGGAGCGCGGATCACGTCGTAGAGTTCTTCTTCCCTCATTTGAACCGCTCCTCCAGCGCTTCGAGCGCCGCCCGCGTCAGCACGAGCTTGTCCCTGCGTAGAATGTCGTAAACGTTGATGCCCTGCACCGGCAGCACATCCACATTCGGGATGTTGCGCGCTGCCAGCGCGAAGTTTTCCTGCAGAGAGGCGCCGTCGACGATGAGCACGTTGGTCAGGCCCAGGCCGTCGAACTTGCCGCGCAATTGCGCCGTCTTCGGCTCCGCCAGCTCCGCCTTGTCCAGCACAACGATCGCTTTCGACTTGGCCTTGGACGACAGCGCGTGTCTCAGCGCCAGCGCGCGCACCTTCTTCGGAAGGTCGTGCGCGTGGCTGCGCGGCACGGGACCGAAGGCGCGTCCGCCGCCGCGGAACTGGGGCGGCTTGTCGTTGCCGTGGCGGGCTTGGCCTGTGCCTTTCTGCTTGTAGATCTTCTTGTTCGGCCCGTTCACTTCGCTGCGCTGCTTGGCCTTGTGCGTTCCAGCCTGGCGCTTCGAAAGCTGGTAGCGAACCATGCGTTGCAGGATGTCTACCCTCGGCTCAAGGGCGAAGACATCGTCGCGAAGCTCGACGCTGCCGACGGCGGCGGCGTCAAGGGAAAGTACATCCGCCTTCATCTCGTCCCCGCTTCAGCGCCTGCCTCGGCGGCGCCATTTTCTGGTTTGCGGAATGCGCCGGGCTTTGGCGCCTCTTTCGGCAGGGGCTTTCTCACGGCGTCCTTGAGGGTGACCCAACCGCCCTTGGCGCCAGGAACGGCGCCGCGGAGGAGGATCAGCCCGCGCTCGACATCGGTGCGCACAACCTGCAGGTTCTGCGTGGTCACTCGCTCGACGCCATAGTGGCCGGCCATCTTCTTGCCTTTGAAGGTCTTGCCGGGGTCCTGGCGATTACCGGTCGAGCCATGGCTTCTGTGGGAGATCGAGACGCCGTGGGTGGCGCGCAAACCGCCAAAGTTCCACCGCTTCATCGCGCCCGCGAAGCCCTTGCCGATGCTGGTTCCCGTCACGTCCACGAACTGGCCCGGGACGAAGTGATCGGCCGTCAATTCCGCGCCGACCTCGATGACGTTCTCCGGCGACACGCGAAACTCGACGAGCTTGGCTTTCGGCTCGACGTGCGCTTTCGCGAAATGACCCCGCTGAGCGCGCGTCACGTTCTTCACCTTCCGGCTGCCCGCGCCCAATTGGAGCGCCGTGTAACCGTTCGCCTCCTGCGTCCGGTGCGCAACCACCTGGCACTGTTCGAGTTTCAACACCGTCACGGGCACGTGCTCGCCCGCATCGGTGAAGATCCGCGTCATGCCAACCTTCTGTGCCAACAATCCCGATCGCATCGGTCTGCCTCAGTTTCGCCTTTGGCCGCCCGCTTCTTTAGCGGGTCCGAAGCCAATTCATTAATCAATCATCCCCATGACCGGGCCGAGCCCCGCCACACGACTGCTAAAGCTTGATCTCCACGTCCACGCCGGCCGCGAGGTCGAGCTTCATCAGCGCATCCACCGTTTGCGGCGTCGGATCGACAATATCGATCAGGCGCTTGTGGGTGCGCATCTCGAACTGCTCGCGGCTCTTCTTGTCGATGTGCGGCGAGCGGTTCACGGTGTAGCGCTCGATCCGGGTCGGAAGCGGGATGGGTCCGCGCACATCCGCGCCTGTCCGCTTCGCGGTGTTCACGATCTCCTTGGTGGAGGTGTCGAGCACGCGATGATCGAACGCCTTTAGCCTGATGCGGATTGTTTGGCCTGCCATCTGTCACTCCCAAAAGAAGAGGCGCCTCCGGTGAAGACGCCCGCTCCCTATTCCCGTAGCTACTTTATGATGCTCGCGACCACGCCCGCGCCGACGGTGCGGCCGCCCTCGCGGATTGCGAAGCGAAGCTTCTCCTCCATGGCGATCGGCACGATAAGCTCGACTTCCATGGATATGTTGTCTCCCGGCATCACCATCTCGGTGCCTTCGGGAAGGTGAACCACGCCCGTCACGTCCGTTGTCCGGAAATAGAACTGCGGACGATAATTCCCGAAGAAGGGCGTATGACGGCCGCCTTCTTCCTTCGTCAGAATGTAGGCTTCCGCCTTGAACCGGGTGTGCGGCGTCACGGTGCCGGGCTTGCAAAGGACCTGACCGCGCTCCACCGCTTCACGGTCGATACCGCGAAGCAGGCAACCCACGTTGTCGCCAGCCTCGCCCTGATCGAGCAGCTTGCGGAACATTTCCACGCCGGTCACGACCGACTTCACGGTCGGCTTGATGCCGACGATCTCCACTTCCTCGCCGACCTTGATCACGCCGCGCTCGATACGGCCCGTCACCACGGTGCCGCGGCCCGAGATCGAAAACACGTCTTCGATCGGCATCAGGAAGGGCTGGTCTCGAGGACGCTCGGGAAGCGGGATGTACCTGTCCACCTCTTCCATCAGCTTGTGGATAGACTCCCAGCCGAGTTCTCCCTTGTCCTCCTCCAGCGCCATCCTTGCCGAACCCTTAACGATCGGAATATCGTCGCCAGGAAATTCGTACTTGGACAGCAACTCGCGGATTTCGAGTTCGACCAGTTCCAGAAGCTCCGGGTCGTCGAGGAGGTCGACCTTATTCATGTACACCACGAGCGCGGGCACGCCGACCTGGCGGGCGAGCAGGATGTGCTCGCGAGTCTGCGGCATCGGGCCGTCGGCGGCGGAAACGACGAGGATAGCGCCGTCCATCTGCGCGGCGCCGGTGATCATGTTCTTCACATAGTCGGCGTGACCGGGGCAGTCCACATGCGCATAGTGCCGGTTCTTGGTCTCGTATTCGACGTGAGCGGTCGAAATCGTGATGCCGCGAGCCTTTTCTTCCGGGGCCTTATCGATCTGATCGTAGGCGGTGAAGGTTGCGCCGCCGGATGCAGCCAGCACTTTCGTTATCGCAGCCGTTAGCGAGGTCTTGCCATGGTCGACGTGACCGATGGTCCCGATATTCAGATGGGGCTTGGTGCGCGCGAATTTTGCCTTGGCCATTTGGCTCTCCGTTCTTCCTCTTTCATGCCGGTCTAGTGCCTAGCCCCGGAAAAAAGCTCCTGCCTACTTCGATTCACCTTAGATCAAGCGAATTTCGCTTGAACCTCTTCGGCCACGTTCTGCGGCACTTGCGCATAGTGGTCGAACTGCATGGTAAACTGCGCGCGTCCTTGGCTCATGGAGCGCAGCGTGTTCACGTAGCCGAACATATTCGCGAGCGGAACCATGGCGTTGATGACGGTCGCGTTGCCGCGCATTTCCTGACCGAGGATCTGGCCGCGGCGGCTCGTCAAGTCGCCGATCACGCCGCCGACGTAGTCCTCCGGCGACACCACTTCGACCTTCATGATCGGTTCGAGCAGTTTCGGACCGGCCTTTTGGGCGCCTTCGCGGAAAGCGGCGCGCGACGCGATTTCGAAGGCGAGCGCGCTCGAATCCACTTCGTGGTAGGCGCCGTCGATGAGCGACACCTTGAGGTCCAACATCGGGAAGCCGGCAAGCACACCGTTGTCGAGCACGCTGCGGACGCCCTTTTCGACGCCTGGGATGTATTCCTTCGGAACAGCGCCACCGATAATCTTGCTCTCAAACAGGAACCCAGCGCCTTGCTCTTGCGGTTCGAGCACGATCTTCACGCGAGCGAACTGCCCGGTGCCCCCAGTTTGCTTCTTATGCGTGTAGTCGACTTCCTGCTTCCGGGTAATAGTTTCACGGTAGGCGACTTGAGGCGCGCCGACGGTGGCTTCCACCTTAAATTCACGGCGCATACGGTCCACGATGATTTCAAGGTGGAGTTCGCCCATTCCCTTAATGATGGTCTGGCCGCTTTCCTGGTCGGTCGACACGCGGAAAGAGGGGTCTTCCTGCGCAAGCCGGTTGAGCGCCATGCCCATCTTTTCCTGGTCCGCCTTCGTCTTGGGCTCGACCGCAACCTCGATAACGGGGTTCGGGAACTCCATGCGCTCCAGGATTACCTGCTTGTTCGGATCGCTCAGCGTGTCGCCCGTGATGACATCCTTCAGCGACGCAATCGCGACGATATCGCCCGCGAAAGCTTCCTTGATGTCCTCGCGGCTGTTCGCGTGCATGAGGAGCATACGCCCGATTCGCTCCTTCTTTTCCTTCACGGTGTTGATGAGCTGCATGCCGGTCTCGACCTTGCCGGAATAGATGCGGCAGAAGGTAAGCGAACCGACGAACGGGTCGTTCATGATCTTGAAGGCAAGCAGAGCAAGCGGCTCTTCGTCGGACGGCAAGCGAACCGTCTCCTCGCCCGTCTTGACGTCGATGGCCTTGATCGGCGGGATATCGAGCGGCGAAGGGAGGTAATCGAGCACGCCGTCGAGAAGGGGCTGCACGCCCTTGTTCTTGAAGGCCGAGCCGCAGAAAACGGGGTAGAAAAGGCTGGCGATCGTGCCTTTGCGGATGAGCCGCTTCAGCGTCGCTTCGTCGGGATGATGCCCCTCAAGGTAAGCGTGGAGCACGTCATCATCGAGTTCAACCACGGTCTCGACCAGCCTGTTGTGATAGTCCTTGGCCTGATCGGCCAAGTCTTCCGGAATGTCGATGTCCCGGAAGCTGGCGCCCAGCGTGTCTTCGTCCCAGACGACGCCCTTCATGCGAACGAGGTCCACGATGCCCTTGAAGCCGCCCTCGACGCCGATCGGAAGCTGAACCACAAGCGGCTTTGCGCCAAGCCGGTCGATCACGGACTTCACGCAGGCGTAGAAATCGGCGCCGATCTTGTCCATCTTGTTGACGAAGATCATGCGCGGAACGACGTACTTGTCGCCTTGACGCCAAACGGTCTCGGTCTGCGGCTCCACGCCCTGATTCGCGTCGAGGAGGGCGACCGCGCCGTCGAGCACGCGCAGGCTGCGCTCCACCTCGATGGTGAAGTCCACGTGGCCGGGCGTGTCGATAATGTTGACGCGCTTGCCTTTCCAGTAAGCTGTGGTCGCGGCGGACGTAATCGTGATGCCGCGCTCCTGCTCCTGCTCCATCCAGTCCATCGTCGCGGCGCCGTCATGCACCTCGCCGATCTTGTGGCTCTTGCCCGTATAATACAGTATGCGCTCAGTCGTCGTCGTTTTACCGGCATCGATGTGGGCCATGATGCCGATATTACGATAGTCTTCGATTGGTGTCTGACGCGCCATGACTGGGCCCTCGCCTAATTCCTTACCATCGGTAATGCGAGAACGCGCGATTGGCTTCCGCCATCTTGTGCGTGTCTTCGCGTTTCTTAACCGCCGTTCCGCGGTTGTTGGCGGCATCGAGCAACTCGCCTGAAAGCCGCTCCTCCATCGTATTTTCGTTCCGGCCGCGCGCCGCGGTAATGATCCACCGGATCGCGAGCGCCTGACGGCGGTCGTTGCGCACCTCGACCGGCACCTGATAGGTGGCGCCGCCGACGCGCCGCGAGCGAACCTCGATGGCGGGCTTCACGTTCGTCAGTGCCTCGTGGAATAGCTCGATGCCGTCGCGTTTCGCCTTTTGCTCGATGCGAGCCAAGGCGCCGTAAACGATGCTTTCAGCCGACGACTTCTTGCCCTCGAACATGAGGCTGTTCATGAATTTTGTAACAACCACGTCCCCATATTTCGGGTCCGGGATGATCTCACGCTTTTCAGCTCTATGCCGCCGTGACATGCCCTATGATCCTTATTTCGGCCGCTTCGCGCCGTACTTCGAACGGCGCTGCTTGCGCTTGGCGACGCCCTGCGTATCGAGCACGCCGCGGATGATGTGATAACGGACGCCGGGAAGGTCCTTCACGCGGCCGCCGCGAATGAGCACCACCGAGTGCTCCTGCAGGTTATGGCCTTCGCCCGGAATATAGCTCGTGACCTCGAAGCCGTTTGTGAGACGGACGCGCGCGACCTTACGCAAAGCGGAGTTAGGCTTCTTCGGCGTCGTCGTGTAGACGCGCGTGCAGACGCCGCGCTTCTGCGGACATTCCGTCATAGCCGGCACTTTGTTTCGCTTGACCGGCGCGACGCGCGGCTTGCGGATCAGTTGCTGTATCGTTGGCATCAACGCTTCCAAAAGTCAAAACGGCGAGGGACCGGCGGGAAACCCCAACCCGGTCCGATGAAGACGATTGAGATGCTTGAGGGCTTCGCCTCTCCACCTCGGCATATATGTTTCCGGTGTCTTCGCGGCAGTGTCTAAGCGAAAAAGCGCACGCCAGGGCGCGCAAACCTGCTTACTACCTGCCACCAGAGTGGTCGCAAAATAGGGGCCCTGACATGGCCCGTCAAGCTCAAATTTGTCTTATTTTCGGCTGTTTGAACAATGTTGGTTCGTGTTGCATTCAAGAATAGGGCAGCGTCCCACATAAGAAAATCGGGAAAACCGTAACCTGCGCTTGCACTCGGCGCCTTTACGCACTGGGCGGGCACGGCGCTTAGCCAGCGGCGTTGGCTCTCCTGAAAGCGGGGTCTACGATGCCCCCTATTAAGAAGCCTCATCATCCTCGCTGCTGGCTAACTGGTCATAAATCGCGACCGTTTTGCAACTCTAGGTTAAAATACCAGACAGCACTCTATCTTTACGGGAAAAAATCGACCTTTTTTGCCAAACGAACCCAATAGCGTTAATCGACGGTGTACGCACGCACGCCTGCATATGAGCCGAGGGCTCCGGCGATTGGCATGTGTCGACAAATCCAGCGGTTGGTATTATTCGCCGCTCTCCTTCCTCGGCCCCTGCCTCCGAACCGCTCACGCAGCGTCGCTCGAACGCCCGATCCCGGCCGCAACAAGGCCCGTGGTCCCTCCGAGGATCGCGCCGGCCATGATGTCGCTCAGCCAATGATAATCGGCGCCGAGCAGCCCGGCGGCGACCGCGAGAACGAGCGCGACGCCAAGCCAGCGCAGCCTCGGGACGAGCGACCATAACGCTCCCGCCACCGCGGCGATCAGCGTCGTATGGCCCGAGGGGAACGAGGCGTAACCGGCCCCTCCATGCAACGGGAAAAATCCGTAAGTTCCATCGCCGAAGAACGAGGGGTTGTTGTTGACCCAGGTTTCCGGCCAGGTTCGCCCGAAGAGGTACTTCAACTGCTCCTTCAGCACATAGGCGACGAGGAGCGCGCAACAGATCCTGAGAATCAGGGACTCCGCGGGCGTTAGCGAACCGCGCACGAGCGCTCTGGCGCCAATGAAGGCCGCCGCGATGGACGCGAGCGGGATAAGCGGGTTCACGATATAGGTCATCCAGATGAAAAGCTGAACGCCGTGCGTATAAGGCCGCAGACCGGAGGCAACCTGCCGGTCGAGAAAGGCGTAGCTCAGCGCCACAAGCGCGAAGAGCCCCGCGAAGATCAGAGCGGTGCGCGTGGCGTCATGGCCTTCGCCGGCGTCGCGCTTTGCGATGATTTGCTTTTCCATTTATCCTGCCAGGCTCGCCGCGATATTCACCGTCAAGGCGAGAACCGCGGTGTTGAAGAAGAAAGACACCGTCGCGTGCAAGGTGACGAGACGCCGCAAAGCGCGGGATTTGATCGAGACGTTGGAGGTTTGCGAGGTCGCGCCGATGGAGGTCGAGAAATAGAGGAAATCCCAATAGTCGGGCTGGTCGCATGCGGGGAAGTCGAGACCGGCGCCCGCATCGCTGCCCTCGTCCGGGCGGTAGTAAGCGTGGGCGTAATGGAGCGCGAAAGCCACCTGCGTCACGATCCAGGAGATCATGATCGTGAGCACTGCCAGGCTTCCGAGGATGAGCTTCTCGGACGGCCCCGTCGCTGGAGCCTTAGCTTCGCCGATCAGGCCGGCAATCGCCGCGAAGCTCGCCGCGATGCCGAGAAGGATGATGGTCAGGATGACAAGGCGGCTGTCGTCACGGCGCGCGGCTCTCGCCTTGATGCGATCCGCGCCGCAGGTAATAACGAGCCGGAGCGCGAAAAAAAGGTAGGTCAGACCTCCGAGATCCCAGGCCGCGACGTTGCGAGCCATGCGCGGCCAGCTCTGCGGAAGGAACGCGAGCGCGAGCGCGCCCACGAGCGCCGCCGCGTAGAACCTTGGGCGCATCGCGATCGATTGGATCACGGCGAGCGGATTGTACCATCCTCGAACATGCCCCATGTCTTGCCCGCCTCCCGGATCGCCGCTCTCGCGCCTCTTTGCTGTTTCCCGCGCGCCGCGTCAATCGCGAGTTTCTTCCCGTGGCCGCGGCCTCCTGCTCGCCTAAACTGCAATCGTAGGAAACGAGCGCGCCGGACTGGCGTTCAAGCTTAAGGAAGCGGCATCACACTGAAGGAGCGGCATCATGAATTTGCAAACCGTGCGATCCCCAGTCTCGCATCCCGTCGACATCGACGAGTTGCGGCCAACCCAGATTACCGTGGGGGTCAAGGAGGTGGAAACTCGCGCGGCGAGACTGACGCAACTCGCCCAAGGCGATGGAGACGCATTTGAGCGCAAGAATGTCATTCCTGTGGTAAAGGGCCCGAAGAATCGCTACTACGTCATCGATCACCACCATCTATGCAGGGCGCTCTTGCTCGCAGGGCATGACAAGGTGTCGGTTACGGTCGTATTGAACCTGAGCCGGCTCGACAAGGACGCTTTCTGGGTCTTCATGGACAACAGCGGCTTAGTTCACCCCTTCGACGAGGACGGCAAGCGACGAGCCTATTCGGACATCCCGAAGTCGATCGAGGACATGAAGGACGATCCCTTCCGGAGCCTTGCTGGCGCGCTCCGGCGCAAGGGCGGCTACGCCAAGGACACCACACCCTTCAGCGAATTCCTTTGGGCGGATTTTCTGAGACGGCGCTTCAAGAGGACCGAGGTCGAGAAGAAATTCGCCGCTACGCTCGACGCCGCTTTCGAACTCGCCAAAACGGCCGACGCCGACCACCTTCCCGGCTGGTGCGGCCCGGTGGACGAGGGGGTGTGATCGGCGCGCGCGCTATCGCCCCATGCACAAGGAATTGATATTTTGAAGCTCCACTCTGCCGCTATCTGTTGGACCTCCAACGCGTGGGGGAGGGAATGAAGCGGCCTTTGCGCCTGCCGCCGCGGCCCAAGCCGGACTACGGGATCGACCATCCTGGGAGGATTGCAAGCCTGGCGTTCGCCGGCGCCGCGGCGCTTGCCGCCGGGCTCGCGCTGCCATCGTTTCAGGTCGACGAAGTTCAGCTCACGCTGATCGGCCCGACGCTCCTCGCGCTCGGCTTTCTTAGCCTCGGGCTTTGCGCCTCGATGCTCGCCTATTCGCTTCGAGGCAAGTTCAACATCCGCAAGCGCATGCTCGGGGCCGTAAACTGGCGTGGCGGCGAGACCGTCCTCGACATCGGCGCCGGACGCGGGCTTCTGGCTATCGGGGCGGCGAAGCGCCTGCGCGCGGGCACGGTGGTGGGCATCGACGACTGGGAGGGGGCGGGCGCGGCCGAACACACGCTTGAAAAGGCGCAGCGCAACCTCGAACTTGCCCGCGTTCACGATCGCGTGGAGCTGAGAAGCGACGATCCGCGCGACATCGCTTTTGTCGACGGTTCCTTCGACGTGGTGCTTTCGCTGGTGTTCCTGCACCGCATCGAGGACGCAGGCGGCCGCGCCAGGGCCTGCTGCGAGATCGCAAGGGTGCTCAAGCCTGAAGGAATGGCGATCATCGCCGATTCCGCGAACGTGAAAGAATATGCGCGCGCGTTCCAGGCGGCGGGCCTGAAGGTCGAAGGCCCGAAATCGTGCCTGTTCGCCGCGTACTCTCCGATCGACTTCGTCATCGCGAAAAAGCCGGGCGCGCGAGAATAGGCGCCTGCAAAGGCGGTCCAACCGCCGGCGCCGGCGGCGGCGCAAAGGCTTCATCTGTTAAGTGCAGCCCCGGATTTGACTTCGATCCAGTTGAGTAACTTTCCTACGTCGTTCTTGACGCTGGTCAACATGGGGGTATCTTCAGATTTTCGTAGAATGACATTCGCCGATTGATAAAAGTCACTCGTCGAGCGCCGCGTCGTTCAGAAACCAGTCGCCGGCCCCCAATCGGACTGAGATCGGAGCACGGACATGAGGAGCGCAGCGCCCGTCTTAGCAAGCGTCGGCATCCATCGCCTTCGAGGTTCTCCTCCAGGCCACCGCGCGGTGGCTTGAATGGAGGTCTTTTTCCTGTCCTCCGTTCTTCTTGCCTGCGCCGCCGCGGCTGTTTCCTCGGCCATAACGTGGCGTCTGGCGAAGAGAACGCGCTGGACTGCTCCGCCCCATGCGCTCGCTCTCAAGGAAAGCGAAGAGCGGCTGCGGCTTGCGAACGAGGCCGCCGGCATCGGCACGTTCACCATCGATCTTGAAGCGGGAGAGGCGCGCTACTCGCCGGAACTCTCCGCCATCCTCGGTTTCCCGCACGTGGCGATTACGAAGATTGAGTTGGCCATGGCCAGGGTGCACCGCGACGATATCGCCTGGGTGCGGTCGCAATTCGGGGCGGCGGCGGCAGGCGAAAGTGGCGGGCGGGTGAAGATGGACTTCCGCTTCGTGCGGCCGGGCGGCGAGGTGCGCTGGATGACTTGGCTCGGACGCGTGCTGTTCCGCGACGAGGCGCGGGGCAAAGCACAGGTCAAGATGGTCGGCGCCTGCCTCGACATCACCGACCGCAAGCGCGACGAGGAGCGCATCCGGTTCCTCATGCGCGAGGTCAATCATCGCTCCAAGAACATGCTGGCGCTGGCGCAGGCGATAGCCCGGCAGATTCGTGCGACCGAGCCGCAGAATTTCCTTGAGCAATTCGACGAACGCATCGAGGCGCTCGCGGTCAGCCAAGACCTGCTCGTGAAAAGCGCGTGGACGGGCGTCGATATCGGCGAACTCGTCCGCTTCCAGCTCGCCCATTTCGGAGAACTCATCGGGACGCTGATCGCGATAGAGGGACGCCCGCTCACGATTTCGGCCGCCGCCGCCCAGATCCTGGGCATGGCGGTGCGCGAGCTTGCCGCCAACGCCGGCAAGTATGGAGCGCTTTCCACCATGCAAGGCCGCATTCTGTTGGCGTGGAGTCTCGAACCGAATGACGAGGGCGAGCCTACGTTTTCGATGAGCTGGCGTGAATGCGAGGGACCGCCGGTCTCCCCGCCGGCTGGGCATGGATTTGGCGTCACCGTGCTTTGCGCCGGGATCGAAAATAGCCTGAGCGCGAAGGTCGACCTCTCGTTTCCCGCGGACGGCCTGATCTGGCGCTTCCAATGCCCGGCCGCGGAGATCTGCGACCATGGCTGAAACGGTATAATGGCGCATAGCGCCACAAGAAATCTAAAGGAGGACAGCGCTGCCGTGGCGGCTTCCCCAGATAATCATCCAAATACCGCCCTTATCACGAGGCAGAACAGCGCCGCCGAAAACCAAAAGACTGCCAATCCCAAGCCGCGATAAGGCTCAACATACGCCCCATTAATCTCGAATTTGCACACGCGCCTCATCTTGCCACCTCATCAAACTCAACTATAACGAAAAACTAAAGCTCTTATTCCAGCCGAAAGCTCTCCCTTGCGATAGCGGCGAGCGGCGATGCCGCTGTTTTGGCGCCGGCGCCGCATGTTGTCTCAAGGATGGCAAGAGGGCATAGTGCGAATCATGAACGACGCGGCCGCATTTTTCCGACTGCTCGATGAGCTTGGCGTGCCCCATGAGACCGACGAGCACGAAGCCGTCTACACGGCGGATGGCCTCGCGGACCAGGAGGCCGCGCGCTGGGAATTTCCCGTGAAGAACATCTTCGTCGAGGATAAGGACAAGCAGCTCTACCTTGTCACGATGCGCCTCGATACGCCTCCGCTCGACCTGAAGGAACTCGCGAAGGCCGTCGGCGCGGCGGGCCGCTTTTCGTTCGCGAAGCCTGAAATTCTCGGCGCCGTCCTTGGCGTGACGCCGGGCGCCGTCACGCCCTTCGCGGTCCTCAACGATCGCGACAGAAGGGTTTGTGTGGTTCTCGACGACCGGCTGAAGGAAGCAAGCACAATCAGCGCCCACCCGCTTGTCAATACGATGACCACCACCATCGCCTTGGTCGGCCTCCTCAAGCTCCTTTCGCACACGGGGCATCGCCCGCTCTGGCGCTCCCTGCCGGTCAGATCGTCCTCGCGCACGTAACGCGGAAGTTCTTACACCCAAGCGTCGTCAGGTTCAGGGAAGCTTCGCATCCTTTATTCGAGCGAAGCACAACCTGGAGGACGGATGAAAAGCGCCACGGTTGAACGGCCCGGGCGTGGCGACTCTCCAAAGCCCGGCATACAAGACATTCTTCAAGAGGCGCTGGCATGCGTGCGCGCCAATGACGCCGATGGCGCGCTGGCCCGGTTGACCGCCCATCCCGAGGCGACGCGGAGAGACGCCTTTGCATGCTATCTCGCCGGCCTGATCCTCGTGAACAAGCGCGACGACCCCGCCGCCTTGCCTTACTATGATCGCGCCATCGCGCTCAAACCCCGCTGCGCCGAAGCCCTGGAGGGCCGCGCCCGGAGCTTGCATCGCCTCGGCCGCTTCGAGCATGCGATCGCCGACTATGACGCCCTGTTCCGCATTCGCCCCGCGGCCGCCGCCGACCTGTGCAACCTCGGCGCCGCCTACGAAGCGCTTCAACGGAGGCGCGAGGCCTTCGACTGCTACGATCGCGCTCTGCAAGGCGCTCCAAACCATGCGCCGGCGCTGATCGCAAGAGCGCTCCTCCTATCCGAGGAGGGGCGCACAAAGGAGGCGCTATCCGCGCTCCGGGCGCTGACCGCCGCCGACCCCTGCAATGAAGCCGCGTGGTACAATCTCGGCGCGATCCTCGCCTCGTCCGGCAGTCACGCGGAGGCGTGCGAATGCTTCGCCAGAGCGCTCAGGCTCGTCCCCGCTCACAAGGGCGCGCTTTACGGCGCCGCCGCATCGCTGCAAAAGCTTGGCTGCAACGACGATGCCCTCATCGCCTGCAACAGGCTTCTGAGAATGGAGCCCTCCCACCCCGAAGCCTTGTTGCTTCACGGCAACCTTTTTTTCGAGGCGGGGCTCTTTTTCGAAGCGCTGGCCGCCTTCGATACAGCGCTCGCTCAAAGTCCGAAGCATATCGGGGTCCTCTGCAACAGGGGAGCGGCCCTTCGAGAATTGGGGCGCCTGGAGGAGGCCGCCGCGATGTTCGACGCTGCGCTGGCGGAGAACCCCGAACGCGTCGAAGCGCTGCTCGGGCGCGGCATCGTGGACTTCAAAAGCGCCAGGACCGAAGCGGCGCTTGCCTGGTTCGAAAAGGCGATCCTCGCCGACCCGTCGTCGGCGACAGCCTTTTGCGGGCGCGGGCTCGCGTTGCAGCACCTTGGCCGGATCGAAGCGGCGAAGAGCGACTTCGAGCATGCGCTCGCCTTGCAACCCGATCTCGCGGAAGGGCATTCGAACCTCGGCGCGCTCCGCCTTCTGCTCGGCGACTTCGAACGAGGCTGGGAGGGCTACGAGTATCGCAGGATCGCCGGCGACCGCTGCAAGGCGGAGTGCGAGCCGCGCTTTCCGGTTTGGAATGGCGAGGACATCGCCGGCAAGAAGCTCCTCGTCCTTGAGGAGGCGGCTCACGGCGACGCGTTCATGCTCGCCCGCTACTTTCCGATGCTCGCCGCTCGTGGCGCCGACGCTGCGGTCGAATGCCTCCCGCACATGGTCGAGCTTCTCAGCCAGGTTCCGGGCGTGCGCCTTGTGACGGAGGCCGATCCGGCCGAGCGGTTCGATTACCAGATCCATTTCTTCAGCCTGCCGCGCGCCTTCAAGACCAGGCTGGGCGCCATCCCCGCCGACGTTCCCTACCTGAAGGCGGAACCGGCGCGCGCCGGTAAATGGGCCGAACGGCTGGGGCGGCATGGCTTCAAGATCGGCATCGCCTGGCAAGGAAATCCCGACCCCTCCCTCGATATGGCCCGCTCGGCGCCGCTTTCGAGCTTCGCCCCGCTCGCCGCGATCGAGGGCGTGCGTCTCATCAGCCTGCAGAAGGGCTTCGGAGCCGAGCAAATCGAGAGTGCTGGGTTCTGCGTCGAGACGCTCGGCGACGATTTCGACGCTGGCCCCAGCGCTTTCGTGGACACCGCCGCTGTCATGGCGAATCTCGACCTCGTTGTTTCCATCGACACCTCCATTGCGCATCTGGCTGGCGCCTTGGGCCGCTCTGTCTGGGTCGCTTTGAAGAACATTCCCGAATGGCGCTGGATGCTCGGCCGCGAAGACTCGCCCTGGTATCCGACGATGCGCCTTTTCAGGCAGAGCGCGGCAGGCGGCTGGGCTCAAGTTTTCGCCAGGATGGCCGAAGAGCTGAAGGCGCTGCCAGCGAAAAAGGGCGCCGATCGGGCAAGCGCCTCTCTTCTCATCCCCGCCGCGGTCGGAGAGCTGATCGACAAGCTCACCATCCTCGAAATCAAGGCCGAACGCATTCCCGATACAAAGAAGCTCGCCAATGTGAAGCGGGAGCTTGGGCTGTTGAACGAGTTCAAGGAAAGCCATGACATTACCGGTCCCCGCCTCGACGCGCTGGCCGGCGAACTCAAGGCCGTAAACGCCATCCTCTGGGACGTTGAGGAGGACATCCGGCAATGCGAGCGGAAGGGCGATTTCGGCCCGGCCTTCATCGACCTCGCCCGCCGCGTTTATGTGACGAACGACAAGCGGGCCGCGCTGAAGCGCGACATCAACGTGCTCTTCGAGTCGGCCATCGTTGAAGAGAAGTATTTCACCGAGGATTAGCAGGATGCTGGAAAAGTGATGTTGCCCATGGTTCGACAGGCTCACCATGAGGTCAACCCGTTGCGAAAGCTACGCCTCATCCTGAGCTTGTCGAAGGATGAAGCCAAGAATTCCCACTTTTTCAGCAACCTGTTAGCGGTTCAAACCAAGCCCTCGCCGGCCATCGCGCCCAAGCGGGGAAGGAGATCTCACAGGTGACATCCGCAACGCTCGCTCATGGAATGCCGCGCGATCCGTCCCGCCTGATCGGGATGGGCGCGCTTGTCGGTCTCGCCTACAGGCAGGGCGATATTGGCGGCGTCTGGAACCGGCTTCTCTTACGCTACGCCGAGAATCCCGCCGACGCCGCCGCTCTCCTGGACATGTCGGTTATCCTGCAAACCACCGGCCACCGCGACAAGGGACTCGACATCCAGCGGCATGCGCTCGGGCTCAGCCGGCTCTTCCAGCGCGTTCATGGCCGCGGCGACGGCCTGAAGGTGCTGGTTTTCATGGCTGAAGGCGACTTCATGGCCAACACGCCGGTCGACTTCCTGATGGAAGGCTCCAACGCAACCCTTTGGATCGTCTACGTCGACGGCGAGACCCCCGAGTTGCCGGACCTGCCCGAGCATGATGTGGCCTTCGTCGCCATCGGGGAATCCGAAGCGGCCATTCCTGCGCTGGAGAACCTCAACCGCCTCTTACGGGGCTGGCGCGGGCCGATCGTAAACGGCGACCCGAAGCGTATCCTCGCTCTCACGCGGGATCGCGTCGCGGCCATGTTCGCAGACGAAGCCTCCATTGCCGCTCCCCCAACGGTCCGCCTCGACAGGGCGGCGCTTGAGAAGCTGGCGCGAGGCGAAAGCGGCTTGCCGGCGAGCCTGCCCGAAGCGCGGTTTCCAATCACGGTCCGTCCCTTCGGATCGCATGCGGGCGAAGGGTTGGAGAAGATCGACAGCGCCGAGGATCTTGCGGCCTATCTCGAAAGCCGGTCCGAGCAGCGCTTCTATATCGCGCCGTTCATCGATTACGCCGGCCCCGACGGTCTCTACCGCAAGCAGCGGGTCGCCATCGTCGATGGACATCCCTATCCGGGCCATTGGGCGACGTCCCGGCATTGGATGGTGCACTACCTCAACTCGGGCATGCTGGAAAACGAGGCGTGGCGCGCCGAGGAAGCGGCCTGGATGCAGAATTTCGAGACCGATTTCGCCGTGCGCCATGCGGCGGCCTTCGAAGCGCTGACGGACAAGCTCGGGCTCGATTACGTCGTGATCGATTGCGCCGAGACCCGGGATGGCCGCCTGCTCTTGTTCGAGGCCCATGTCGCCATGATCTTGCACGCCATGGACCCGGCTGACATCTTCCCCTACAAGGCGCCCGCGATGCAAAGGCTGTTCGCCGCCTTTCAGGCCGCGCTGCAACGGCGTTGTAGACCCGCGCCCGCGGGAACGCAGAAAACGGCGGCGCGGCCATGAGCGAGTTGGACCTTCTTGAAGCGCCGGCAAGTTCGCGCAAGGCTGAGCGCCGCGCCGGGAACTGGGAAATCCGCCATTTTCTCTGGCTGTTGCTCGCCATGGGCGGCGATCAGCGCATCTGGCCCGATCCGGTCACGCGGCGCAGCAAATATGGGACGCGAACGGAACCCGCCCCCGGCGAACTCGCCTTCGCGTCCACAACAGCGAACACCATCTCCGAGCGGGGCTACGCCGAGGCGGCGCTTGCGCTGGAGCGGCTGACGTCTCGCGATCCCAAGTTCCGGCTGTCCTATGACGAATGGTTCGATGAAATCCGGGCGCGAATCCTCGGTTTCCTTGGCGTTCCCGGCGCGGAAGCCATCCTCACGTCCTCCGGCACGGACGCGGAGATCCTTGTGGCCGCGCTCGCGGCCAGCTTCACCGAAAGGCCGTTGACGAACATTCTCATCGGCCCGGAAGAAACGGGCAGCGGCGCCCCCTTGGCGGCCTCGGGCAGGCACTTCGCCGAACGCACCGCTCTTGGCTTACAGGTCACGCCCGCAAGCGTGATCCCTGGGCTTTCCGATCATCCCATCGAGGCCATGTTCGTTCCAATCCGCCACGGCAGCGGCGCGCCTTGCGATACGGGCGCCATCGGCGCGCGCGTGGCGGAAGCCGTGGAGCGCACGCTCAAGCAGGGGCGGGCCGCGCTCGTGCACGTCCTCGACTCCTCGAAAACCGGGCTTTACGGGCTGACGCGCGCGGCGGCGCGATCGCTCAAGGCCCACGATCCGGAGCGTATTTTCATCGTGGTCGACGCTTGTCAGCTCCGATGCAGCCTGTCCCAGATCAAGCGCGATCTCGACGACGGATTCATGGTCATCGCGACCGGCTCGAAGTTTGCCGGCGGGCCGCCCTTTTCTGGGGTAGTGCTCCTGCCCGCGGCGCTTGCGGGAGAAATCAGGCCCGATGCGCCGCTTGCCAAGGGGCTCGCCGCGTACAGCGCCGCGCTGGACTGGCCGGCGGCGCTTCGCGGCAGGTTGGATCGAACGTCGATGCAGCGGATGAATACCGGTCTCGGTCTCAGATGGGCCGCTGCCCTCGACGGGCTCGCCGCCGTGGCCGCGCTCGGCGACGAGTTTTTCGCCCGCGTCGCCGACCGCTTCGCAGGCGAAGTCATCGCACGCGCGCACGATCTGCGCCGCGCGCAATTTCATGGCGACGACGCCGCGCTCACAAGCGGCCCGCGCACCATCGTGCCCCTCACCGTGCTCGCCGAGAACGGCTCGTTCGCCAGCCTCGCGGAAAGCCGGTCGGTCGAAGCCGCGCTTGGGGCGCGGGCGCCGGGGCCGGTCTGCCATGTCGGGCAGGCCGTGCGGCTCGGCCCAAGATCGGCGCTTCGCGTGGCCGCCTCGGCTTACACCATGGCAGGGGTGGCGGCGCGGATGAGGGACGGCTACTGCTTCGAGCGCGCGTTCCAGCCCGTCACGCGGGATCTGGACCGTCTTTTCGAAAAGTGGTCTCTCATTGAACGGCAACCCCAGAAGTTCGGATGTCCGCGCGAGTAAACAAAATTAAAGCCGTCGAGGAGGCGCTTGAGAACGGCGCCGAGCCTCAAGAAGGCGCGCCCCGCGATCTCGATCCCCGCGATTGGAGCGGCTTCCGGGCGCAAGCGCACGCTCTCCTGGACGACATGATCGCCCATATCGAGACCATCCGGGACAAGCCGGTCTGGCAGGCCGCGCCGGCGGAGACGCGCGAGCGGTTCAAAAGGCCGCTTCCGCGCGGGCAGAGCGATCTCGACGGCGTGCTCGGCGACGTCCGCGGCCACATCGCGCCCTACGCCACGGGCAATACGCATCCGCGCTTCATGGGCTGGGTCCATGGCGCGGGGACGCCGATCGGCATGCTCGCCGAGATGGCCGCCGCCGCCTTGAACATGAACTGCGGCGGGCGCGACCATATCGGGATCGAAGTCGAAAAGCAGGTCGCGCTGTGGATGGCCGAGGCGCTGGGCTATCCCGCAACCGCGTCCGGCGCATTCATGACCGGCTCCTCGCTCGCAAATTGGGCCGCCTTGATCGTGGCGAAGGTTCATGCGCTCGGGACCGGGACGCGGCGGCGAGGCTTGGCGGGCCTTGAGGCGCCGCTTATCGCCTACACATCGGCGGAGGCGCATAAATGCGTGGCGCGCGCGATGGAGCTGTCCGGCATCGGCTCCGCGAACCTGCGTAAAGTCGATACCGACCTTTCCGGCCGCATGGACGCCGGCGCGCTTGAGGCGGCCATCGCGGAAGACCGCGCGCAAGGCTTCTCGCCATTTCTCGCCGTCGCCACGGCGGGAACCGTGAATACGGGCGCAATCGACCCTCTGGAGCGCATCGCCGGCATCGCCTCAAGGGAAGGGCTCTGGTTCCATGTCGATGGCGCCATCGGCGCGCTGGCGGCCTTCTCGCCCAAGCTTCGCCCGCTCCTTGCGGGCATCGAGAAATCGCAATCGGTCGCGCTCGATTTCCACAAATGGGGCCACGTCCCCTACGACGCCGGCTTCCTGCTCGTCCGCGACGCGGCGGCCCATCGCCAAGCCTTCGCCATGCCCGCCGCGTATCTTGAAAGGTCGGAGCGCGGGCTTGCGGCGGGCGAGACGTGGCCGTGCGATCTCGGCCCGGACCTGTCGCGCGGCTTTAAGGCGCTGAAAACCTGGATGACGATCGAGACGCTGGGCGCGGATCGCATGGGCGACGCGATGCTCGCCAATTGCGAGCTTGCGCAATACCTTGCCGGCAAAGTGCGGCACAGCGCGCTGTTCGAACTGAAGGCGCCCGTCGCGCTCAACATCGTCTGCTTCGGCGTCCGGGGCGAGGGCGACGGACGCATCAACCGCGAAATTGTGCTGGACCTGCAAGAAACGGGCATCGCCGCGCCGTCCTGGACGACCGTGCGCGGGGAATGCGTCGTCCGCTGCGCCATCGTCAACCACCGCACCGCGCGCGCGGACATCGACCGAATGCTGGACGCCATTTCGGCGCTGGCCCTGTCGCGGCTCGGCGCGTAGGGCGCCGCCATAAGGGATACCGGCCCGGTCCGCGTTAAGCTTTCGTTTACTCTGTCGCCCCGCATTTTCTACCCGCCAGTTCGTGTGTTTTTGCCTCTTTTCCCTTATTATTAACAGTATAGCGGAAAGCGCCTTGCGGAACGGTGAATTGCGGCTATCGCATTGGTATTCATAGGGAATTACACAAAATAACGCACAATCGGAGGCGGGCGCAAAGCCGGTTTGCGCAACCGGAGGATAGGTATTTTGGTTAACGCGCGCAAGAATAAAACCGTTAACTAGGATTTCTGACTCGCATTTTTCGCGTCGGATTTGGCTTTTTGCTCATTTCCCGTAGGGATTCGTAGGAAAATCTCGCAAGAGCGCATCGCCTTTTCGGCCGTTAACCTGTGGCGATTTTAACCATGACTCGGCGCTACGAAATTCGCTCCGGCGCTACGGCCCTGGCGCCAGCAATCCAGGTTGAAATCGCTTGGTCTGGTCGTGCGCTAAAAACAGCTCTTGCTTCAATATACAAAGTTTTGTATAATACAACGATGCCCGATCCTAAGCCTGTAGAATTCAGAGCAAGCTCTCTTGACGATCTGCGGGCCTTTCCGCTGACAGCAAGGCGCGAGGCAGGCTATCAACTCGACCGAGTGCAGAATGGTTATGAGCCGGATAATTGGAAGCCCATGAGCACAGTGGGCCAAGGCGTAAAAGAGATACGTATCCACGATGCCGCGGGCGCGTTTCGGGTCATCTCTATCGCCAAATTTGCCGAGGCAATTTATGTGCTTCACTGCTTTCAGAAGAAAACGGAGAAGACAGGCAAGGCGGATATGGAATTGGCGGCCGCGCGCTATCGCGATTTAGTGAAGGAGTTAGGTTCATGAGCGATCAACAGTTTGCCAGTGTGTGGGATGCAATCGAGGACACGCCCGCCGAAGCTGAGAACATGAAGTTGCGTTCGATCCTGATGACAGCGCTTCGGGATCGCATCGCAAAAACACAAATGACCCAGGCGCAGACAGCAAAGCTTTTTGGCGTCACTCAGCCGCGCGTCTCCGACTTGATGCGCGGAAAGATCAATCTCTTCGGTCTTGACGCGTTGGTGAACATGGCGACGGCTGCGGGACTGCACGTCGAACTGCGTGTGCTGGACGCTGCTTAGGGCCGGGAGCCGTCATTTGACCGACTCAAAAGCAGTGGCAAAAGGTGGTGATAAAGAGACATAAGAGGCCGCTTCTGCTTCTTTGACTTGGCTTTCATCTACCAACTTGTTAGTCCTCCTTCTATGCGGAAGGACTTCCAAATCGCTTTGCTGTTGGCAGTTGCCTCGCTCCCAGCGGGTCTCGCCATGAGCATTGCAGTGGATTATTTTCCTTATTTGAAAGAGCATCCAGGAGTTGGCTTCTGGTTCTCTACCGGAGCGACCTTCCTTCTGTTAAGTCTTGCGGCGCTGATAGCTATAAGGGGCGAGCAAGAGGCGGAACGTGAAGGCGGGCAACGAAGAATGATCCCCTTAATCGGTATGATTGTATTTGGCGTTGGTTTTGTCGGCTGTGCTACATGGTATTTTTGGCCTTTTGGTCAAAACCAGAACGCCGAACAGGCGATGTCCGAACGAAACTTACCTGAGCGTGCTGTTGCTCTGGCCGCTGAAGCGCAGCAAATAACTCCGATAATCGAGGCGCTAAAGCAAAATCAAAAGGCATTGGCCGAGTCTAAGCAGACAACAAATCTTCTTGGTCGCGTTCTTGCTCAATTTGATAGTCTCCAGAGCGGTATTGCGACTTACGAGAAAATGACAGACGGAAAAAAGCATACCGAAGAACGTCTAGCGGCGGCAGAGCATATAATTAGGGAGCTTGGCGTTATTCTTCGTGATGTGCGCCCCAACAGCACCCCTCAGGGATTAGGACTGATCATCAAGACGGCCCCAAATACCTTTCGTGTTACATTTCCAGTGCCCATGCGGATACCGCCTCAGATTGATTTTCTGAACCTTCCGGAAGGTGCTATTTCGCACATTACTGAGCATTCTACATTAGGGTTTACTGTTGTTTTTTCGCCGCAAAATATAGTAGTAGAAACGTTCGGATTTGCAGCGAGCGCTGAACTCTAGAGGTCTTCGTCAGGTCGCGAGCTGACATCTTGGATGTTCAAAAGGACCGAACAAAATATTGGTAGCATAAATGACTCCTGACCATGAAATTATCGCCGATTTTGGTGCGCTTATGGAGCGCAGCCCACCCTTGCCAACACGGATCGAAGATGTCTCGGCTCTGCCGCATCCGAAGGAAGCAATATTGACTGCCTTGGTCCGCGCCCTTCTATCGAGCCGCCATACCGAACAGATGGAAGAGTATTTAAAACTTGCTTTGACGAGCCTCCCTCAATACCAGAGTGGCGTTGGTCAGAAGCCGGTTGAAATGTTGGAAGACATGGACAAGTTCAACCGTTTCAAAAAAGCGGTAGCAGACGACATGTGGAAAATTGAAGCGATGATAGAGGAGATTTACCGCACGATAAAAGAGCCGCGCAAATAAGGTCCGCAGCTGAGGGGTAAGCTACCGGGAACTTATCGAATTGGCGAGTCCACACACGACCCCCATCAGCCCAAGGCGCCATCGTCTCGGCGTTTTCCGGCCGCGAGATTGCGCTGTTTCGGCGAGCCGCGTCTTGGCGTCCTACGAGACGGCCTTCGCGTTTGCTTGGTTCAGGAACATTTTGCACATCACCTCGTTTCCCGCGCCGAGATAGTCCAAGCTACTGAAGGACATTATGCGGGAGCCGGCAATCCCGCGTCCGTGCGGATCGGTGGCGCGCTCCGGGGAGAGTTCGAGATATTGGTTCCAGTCAAACCCCTTCCCCTGGTCTTCAATGTGGACGGTGATCGCGTCTTTGCTGGCGTTAAAAGTGAGGCGGCCCACCTTCTCCGCGTACTCGGGAGCCGCAAGCCTGCGTTCAACTTCAGCCAGCCAGCCGCCGCTCATCACGAGTTTGGTTTTTTCCGCGTAGGTAATGCCCAGATTGCCGTGCTCGACCGCGTTTATGAGGAGCTCGTTCAGGGCAAACACAACCCTCTCCGGTTCCGGGAAGCAGCTAGCGATATAATAGGCGAGTGTCTTTGCATCGTCCAAGGTCCGGAAGTCAAAGATGGAGTGCTTCATCAGACCGAGCATTCGGCGTTGACCCCGCACTTCCTTCATCATTTTTTTCTTGCTTTTGCTATCGCGCACCGCCGACTTTAAAATGGATAGAAATATTTCATCGTCATACGGCTTTGTCAGGTAATAATAGACGCCCGCTTCAATGCCTTGAAGCACCTGGTCGGTCGCGGCCGCGGCTGTCTGCATGATTATGGGGACATCCCGAAATTGCTTGCCCGCTTTGATCCGGTCCAGGAATTGCATGCCGTCCATATTCGGCATCATGCGATCGAGCACAATCGCGTCGATGTCGGGATGCTGTTCGAGCTTTTGTAGCGCTACGAGGCCATCTTCCGCTCCGATCACTGCGTAGCCCGCTCTGCTCATGTGTCGCCTCATAATGTCGAGGTTGAATTCCTCGTCATCGACGGCCAGGACCTTGGGTTTGACTTTCATGTTTAGCTCGCCTGCTGTTCTTCGTTGCGTGGAATCAAAAAACTGAGAACGGCGCCCCCCGGTTTTCGGTTTTGCGCCCAGATTTTTCCCCCATGCGCCGCGATAATCTCGCGGCAGATCGAGAGCCCCAGCCCTGTGCCGCCCGCGCCAGTCTTGGTCTTGCTGCTCTGGATGAATTTGTCGAATACCGCTTCCAGTTCGGCTTCGGGAATGCCGGCGCCCTCATCGGAAACGGAACAGCAAAGAGCGCTCTTGCCATCTGGCAGAAAATCATCCGAAAGGGTAATATTGATACTACTGCCAGATGGAGAAAATTTGACGGCATTTGAAATTAGATTGATCATAACTTGAACTAAAAGTTGCTTATCTATTGAAGTATGACTATTTTCAGTATCAGTTATTGTTTTAACGCTAATATCTTTTTCTCTAATAAGAGGAGCTATTTCCATGTTTGCGTGCTCCACAACATCGATAAAGTTACCGTTGACTTTTTTGATAACCATTTTTTCGGCTTCGAGCTTGGTCAAGTCGAGCAAATTATTTAAAAGACCAAGCAAACGGCTTCCTGCTTTATGGATGTTCTTGAAATAGGCGTCGAGCGTTTCGAAGTCTGTGCGGTCGGTTGAGGCGAACCCCATTTTTGCGTAACTCAACACCGCATGCATGGGTGTCCGCAATTCGTGAGACATATTGGAAAGGAACTCAGACTTCGCTTTGGATGCCTGCTCCAACTTTACCTTTTGTACGGCCAAGGCTTCGCCCTGTTCTATGAGAATGTCCCGGAGCGCTTTTTGCTCGATGGCGTTAATACGAAAAACATCGACCGCGCGCGCCATTGCGCCTATTTCATCGCCGCGCGCCAAGCACGGAACTTCGATCCGATGGTTGCCCGTGGCCACCTCATTCATCGCAGCCGTAATGGCGCGAATTGGATCGGCGATTCCGCGGCCGAGGAACCAGGCCAGGATCAGCCCCGCAATGAGAGCCAGAGCGGAAAGAGAAGCGGCCCAGGCCGCCGCCGATGACATGGATCGGAGATCGGTTTTTTGCTGCCCGGAGGCGTTGCGGAGTAGCTCTTGATTCCAAGAGGCGAGTTTGGCGCTCAACTGTTTGCGCTGGCTAAGCACGGCGTCGAGGGCGGCAGTAGCAATGCCGATGTCTTCAAGGGTTTTCCGGATCGCGGGAAGCGTCTCGGCGATCGCGTTAAGTTGGCGAAGAATACTCTCGGCGCCGGCCGCCGTTTCCTTGAGCGGTCCAAGTTCGCGCGCGGCGCGTTCAAACTCAACTTTCGCCTTATCTTCGTCCGCGGGGTTGCGCGTGAAGACGTAGCGCGAGGTGTTCAGGAGACCTGACTCTATGGCTTGCACCAAGCGCATCGCGCCGGGAGCCAGATCGAACCGGTTTTCCTTTTCGATGCGGCGAAACAGCGCGCCGCTGGCGTTGGTCATGACAATGCCGGTCGCGTCGGACTCCTCTCCAGCTTTTCTGCGGTCGCCGATTACCGCGATGGTTTTTTTTATGATTTCTAAATATCTGTCGAGTTCCGCCGATATTCGGCTGGTCAGCGCCTGCTCCTCTTTACGATGAGGAAGCTGCTTGAACCTCGCGAACGCCGCCCGAAGCTCGCCCGCGCTCTGTTTCAACAAGTCACCTTCGCTGATGTTTTCGGTAGCCCAGTAGGCATTGATTTGTCTGGCGGTTCTCAGCCTGCTCATTTCCAGATCGCTCACAACCGCAAGCACATTGGCGGCGTTCTCGACGGGGCCAACCTTCGCTGAAATGGCGATGCCGCTGATCTTCGCGACGGCCGCTACCGCCGCGAGCAGGAGCAGGACGATCCCGAAGCCGCCAAATACCCTGGCCCGGACGGATAGACCGGAGGCGTTAACGATGCTGGATGGGAGAGGCAAACTTGCCATGATGGCTCCCCGATCTCCACCGGGCAAAAAGGGCTGGCGCTTTACTGCGCATCGCGAATGCGTTGGATCCGCTCCGCGCCGAATTCCTCGGCGAATTTGGCGTGGACCGGTTTGAGCGCTGCAACGAAGGCTTCGCGATCGATGCCGGTAACGACTTCCATTCCGGCGGCGCGAAGGCTTTCGACGCCTTTCCCCTCTGCCTCCTCGGCGTAGTTGCGCGACGCGACGCCCCCAATCCGGGCGGCTTGCGCGAAGGCGGCCTTTTCCTCGGTTGTAAGGTCGTCATAGGCCTCCTTCGATATGATGAAGACAGCCCAGGAATAAGTGTGACCGGTCATGCTCAGGTGCTTTTGGACTTTGTCGAACTTGGCCGAGACGATGGTGGCGATCGGGTTCTCCTGTGCATCGAACTTGCCGGTTTCGAGCGCGCGGTAGAGGGCTGGAAACGGGAGCGGTTCGACCTGCATGCCGAGAGACTGGAAAGCTTTCACCATGTTGGGCGATTGCGGCACCCGCAGCTTGAGCCCTTCCATGTCTTTGGGTTCTTTCACCGCATGCTTGGAGTTCGTCATGTGACGCATCCCGTTCTCGCCCCAGGCGAGCGCCACGACGCCCTGGTCCGCAATTTTGTTGAGGTATTCCTGGCCAATCGGGCCGTCCAGCAAGGCGCGGGCATGCGCCGCGTCCTTCACAAGGAAAGGCACGTCGAAGATCCCTAATTCGGGGATGAGCGCGCTAAAAGGGGGATTGGTGATGAAGGCAATGTCGATCTGGCTGGCCTGCACGCCCTTGATCATCTCCACTTCGCCGCCTAGCGCGCTGCTGGGGTATTGCTCGATGCGGTACTTGCCGTTCGTGCGCCTGGCGACTTCCGCGGCAAAGGCCGTAGCGCCAGCGCCAAGCTGAGAGTCCTCCGGCAGGAGATAACCGATTTTTAAGACCTGTTCGCCGTAGACGGAGGTTCCGGACAAAACACAAAACGCAATCGCCGCGGCAGCTAATTGTTTTAGCATGGAGGACCCCGTTTCAGTCTGCGGTCAGCGTAAGCGGGGCGGCTTAGAGTACGGTGAATTTCGATGCTTATCTTTACTAAAAGTAGAATCGAACGCCGCAATGCAAAGGCTAGTGCGGCCGGAGGCGAGTTCGCGCGCGGTATCCGCGATGGTTATGAACGATCGCGCCGGATCGAAGCCGCGCGGTAAAAGGATAGTCGTGGATGCCCGCTCGCAACCAGGGGGTTTTGCGAGCTTGATGCTTGACGGCTCAGCCGCGGCGCCGCAAAAGCAAAGTCATGACAAATACCTATTTCAGGGCCGCCGCCGCCGCCATCGCGCTCACGGCATCCGCCGCCGCCCCGGCTCTCGCGGGAGCCGACGACTACGACGTTCAGGCCGTCTCCGGCGAGATCAAAGCCGGCAAGGGCAAGGCGATCGCCTTCAAGCTCATCGACAAGCGGACCAGGAAGCCGGTGCAAGGCGCGGTCTTCACTCGCACGCAGCTCGACATGTCGCCCGAGAACATGGCCGACGTGAAGGGCAAGCTCGCGCCCGACACATCGACGGACCCGGCCGTGTACCGCTTCAAGGGCGATCTCACCATGTCGGGCGTCTGGGCGCTGAAGCTCCAGGCGAAGGTTCCGGGCGAGAGCGCGACCGTTCACGGCGTGCTCATCCTGCGGGCCAACGACTAAGCTCGCGCGGAAATGGGCTACGGATATTTCGGCCCGCTGAAGCGGCGCAAGGGAACGCGCTCATCGTTGCTCGGGCGCTCGAAGCGCACAGGCGGGGCGTCGTAACGGTTGCGCGCCGGGGCGTCGTCGTAGCGGTCGCGCGGCGGGGTCCTGTAACGGGTAGGGCGCGCATAATCTTCGTCGCGGCATCGCGGATAATCGCCGCCGCGGCATCGCGTATAATTTTCGTCGCGGTATCGCGGATAATCTTCGTCGCGGTATCGCGGACAATTTTCGTCGCGGCAATCGGGGTAATCGCGTTCGTATCGCGCCTGCTCCCGGTAGGCGTCGCAGCCATGGCCGCAATAGCCGTCCCTTATGCGGCGATACCAGCACACAATACCGCAGCTTTCCGCGCAAGCGTCGCCGTCGCACCTCTTATAGCCGCGCCAGTCGTCATAGTCGCGCCGGCCGTCGTACTCCCGCTCACGCCAGCGCCACGACGAATACGCAGGCTGGCGATAAGAGCGCCGCGGCGTCCGATAGACATTGACGGTCCCGTAGTTGTTCTCAATATACACGTGCGGCGTGCGATATGAACGCTGGCCATACCAGGGACGGGGCGGGCAGGCGGTATCCCAGCCGCAGCCATATTCGACTTTCGTCAGGTGAGATCGTTCAGCAAAAGGCTGCGAGGACGCGGCCTTGGAAATCGGCGCCGCGCGGAGGCTGGCCGCGGACGCGCCCATGACAAGGGCGGCGACGAGAGAAACAAGGGCGAAAAGCAGGCGCCACCTCATAAAACAGCCTCCAACTCCCACATCGGTGGACATTAAGGCAAATTTTCTAAACTTTGAACTAGCGGCTCGGGGAGTTATCCGATCTCGGTTAATTTTGGCGAGCCGGCGCGGGCTTCGCCGAGAAGCTTATTTCCGGCGGCGGCCGGCTTCGCTATCGACGCGCAACGCTATAGGGGGACGCAAACATGTCGCTGCATTCCGAAACGCGCCGGGTCTCGGCGCCCGACATCGGAGCCCGCAAGGGCGGAGAGAAGATCGTGTCGCTGACGGCGTATCACGCTCATACGGCGCGCCTCATCGACAGCCACGTCGATTTCCTGCTGGTCGGCGACTCGCTCGGCATGGTGATGCACGGCCACGAGACGACGATCCCGGTTCCGCTCGATCTCATGATCATGCACGGCGCGGCCGTGGTGCGCGGGTCCAAGCGGGCGCTCGTCGTCGTCGATATGCCCTTCGGCTCCTATGAGGAATCGCCGCCGGTCGCGTTTCGCAACGCCGTGCGCGTCATGAAGGAGACGGGCTGCGGCGCGATCAAGCTCGAAGGCGGCCGGCGCATGGCCGAAACCATCGCGTATCTCGTCGAGCGCGGCATTCCGGTGATGGCGCATATCGGTCTGACGCCGCAGTCGGTGAATGTGATGGGCGGCTTCAAGACGCAAGGACGCCGCCAGGAGGAATGGGCCGCCATCGAAGCCGACGCCGCGGCCGTCGCCGAAGCCGGCGCGTTCGCCGTGGTTCTCGAAGGCATGGCCGAACTTCTGGCCGCGAAAATCACGCGCGCGATCTCGATTCCCACCATCGGCATCGGCGCGTCCGCGGAATGCGACGGCCAGATCCTCGTTCTTGAGGATATGCTGGGCCTTTCGCCCTCCGTGCCGAAATTCGTGAAGAAGTTCGCGGAGCTGGGCGGCGCCATCGAAAATGCGGTGAAGGATTACGCCGCCGAAGTTCGCGGCCGGCAATTTCCGGCAAAGGAACATGTTTACGCCATGGCAAAACCGGCCGCCGAGACCCCGCGAGTCACGAAAATGTCCAAAACGAAGCCCAGGTGAGCTTATGTCTCATTGGGAAAGTCGACGATGCGGCTTAAGCCTCCTTGGAGGCCGCGCCGAATTTGGATTCGATTGTCTTCCCATGTTCCGGGCGCCGCCCATCTGTTACGTTAGAGTGACAACGATTTAAGGCTGAAGCGCCATGGCTAGCGAAGAAAGTTTCATCCGCGAGGTCGACGAAGAGTATCGCCGCGAGAAGACCGCCAATTTCTTCAAGACTTACGGCGTCTATCTTATCGCCTGCGCCTTCGTCGTATTCGCCATCGTGGGCGGCTACAAATACGATCAGGCTCGCCGGGCGAAGGAAGCCGCCGCCGGCGGCGACGCGCTCTCCAATGCGCTGAGCCTTCTCGACGCCGGGAACGCCGATGAGGCCGAGCGGGCGCTCGCCACGCTGGCGGGTTCGGGGTCGGGCTCCTATCGCGTCCTGGCCCGCTTGCACGCCGCCGCCGAATCGGTTTCGAAGAAGCAGTTCGATTCCGCGCTTCAGGATTACCGGGGCATAGCGAACGACGCGGCCGCGCCCGCGGCGCTCCGGGAGTTCGCGCAAGTCCAGATCGCCGCCTTGTCCGTCGACAAGGAGAGCTACGACGCGCTCGCGAAGAGCCTCGAACCTTTCCGCGCCGGAACGAGCGAATGGCGCTTCTCCGCGAAGGAAATTCTGGGGCTCGCGGCATACAAGGAAGGCAAGAAGGCGGAGGCTGAGCAGCTGTACCGCGAGATTATCAGCGACGGCGCGGCGCCTCCCGGAATGAGGCAGCGGGCGCAAGTCTTGCTGGCGCTGCTTCTTGAGCAGTCGAAGACGGCGCAGGCCGGACAAACGGGGACAAAGGACGGGGCAAATGACGCGAAAACGCAGTAACCATGGCGCGAGCCATCCGTTTTTGCTGTTTCGGTCCGTTCCAATCATTGCAGTGATGGCCTTCGCTCTCGGCGGATGCGAATCCATGGGACTTGGCGAGTCGGGCCTTTCGTCCATCACTTCGGTTTTCGACAAAAAGCAGGAAAAGCTTCCCGGACGGAGAATCACGGTTCTCAAGGCCGATGAGAAGGCCGGCGTCGCGGGCGCGGAGACCACGACCCCGATTTCCCTGCCGCCGGCGGTTGTGAATGTGGCCTGGAGCCAGCCCGGCGGAACGCCGACAAACGCGCCCGGCCACCTCGCGGTCGGCGAGACCTTGCACACGGTCTGGACCTCGAACGCAGGCGAAGGCTCCGCCAAGCGCAAGCGGCTGACAGCCATCCCCATCGTCTACGATGGCAAAATCTTCACGATGGACGCCGAGGGCTCCATCCGCGCCATCTCGGCCACGGACGGCGGCACGGTGTGGAAGGTCGGCACCACGCCCGAAGGCAAGTCCGGTTTCGACTTCCTGCACCCATTCAATACGAACAACGTGGCGCGCGCCGGCTTCGGCGGCGGTCTCGCGGCGGACGGCGGCAAGATCTTCGCCGCGACGGGCTACGGGTCGGTTCTGGCGCTGGACGCGAAGACCGGCGAGCCCGTCTGGACCAAAAAGCTCGACATCCCGATCCGCGAAGCGCCCACCGCCGCCGACGGACGCGTGTTCGTCGTCAACTCCGAAAGCGAACTCTATTGCTTCAACGCTACCGACGGATCGCAGCTCTGGACGCAAAAAGGCTTGCCCGAGAACGCGGCGGTCCTGACCAGCGCGAGCCCCGCCATCTCCGGCAATTTCGTCTACGTGCCCTATCCGTCCGGGGAAATCGCCGCCATCGACGTGAAGACCGGCCAGCCGAAATGGACCGAGGCGCTCGCGAAAGGCGCAATCAACAACTCGGCGACGACGGCGGTTGGAGAGGCGTCTCGCCCGGTCGTGGATGGATCGGCGGTCTTCGCCATGAGCCGCGGCGGGCAGTTGATCGCGACCTCGAAGGAAAAGGGCGAGCGGTTGTGGACGCGCGATATCGCCGGCTCGCAAACGCCCTGGGTCGCGGGAGAAGCGGTTTTCGTTGTGGATATCAGCGGGAAGCTGATCGCGCTCAACCGCAAGGACGGCAAGGCCCGCTGGGTGACGCCCTTGCCGGGAGACGGCCGCTGGAGCGGTCCAGTGCTCGCCGGAAACAAGCTTTGGCTGGCTTCATCCAAGGGCCTGTTCGTGGGTGTGGACGCCGCTTCGGGCGCCATTTCGGTCCAGAACGACCTCGGTACTCCGGTGATGATCACGCCCGTGGTCGCCGACAACAGGCTTTACGTTTTGACGGACGAAGCCAAACTTATTGCAATGAATTGATCCGGGGCCCGCGCCTTCGGAAAAGCGATGCTTTGACGGGCTGCTGAAAAGCATGAGATGGTGGCCTCATCCTTCGACAAGCTCGGGATGAGGCCGCGCGTTTTCATGGTGGATCCTCACGGCGAGCCTGTCGAACCATGAGCCGCACCGGTTCTTCGAGAAGCTTGCTAACAGCGCTGAAAGCCCATGGCCTATACCGTCGCCATCGTTGGCCGGCCCAATGTCGGCAAGTCGACCATTTTTAACCGCATCGCCGGCAAGAGGCTGGCGCTTGTCGACGACATGCCCGGCCTGACGCGCGACCGCAAGGAAACGCGCATCCGCATCGGCAAGCATCACGTTATTCTTACCGATACAGCCGGGCTGGAGGACGCCGAGCCCGGCAGCATCGCGGCCCGGATGCGCGACCAGTCGGAGCAGGCCATCGCCGAGTCCGACCTCATCGTCTTCGTGATCGACGCCCGCGCCGAGTTGACCGCCGCGGACAGAGGCATCGCGACCCTTATCCGCACGTCGGGAAAGCCCTTTATCCTGGCCGCCAACAAATGCGAAAGCCGCGCCTCGGACGGCGGCTATTACGGCGCATTCGAGTTGGGCCTCGGCGAGCCGCTCGCGATTTCCGCCGAGCATAATCTCGGCTTCACGGATCTCATCTCCGAAATCGCCGCCCGCCTCGACGCGCTCAGCGAAGCGGCAGGCGAGGGCGAAAGCGAGGGTGACGCCGAGGGCGCCGCCCGGCCGCTGAAGCTCGCCATCGCGGGGCGGCCCAATGCGGGCAAATCCACGCTCGCGAACGCGCTTCTCGGCGAAGACCGCATGATCACCGGGCCGGAAGCGGGCCTCACCCGCGACGCCATCGCGGCCGAGTTCGAGTGGAAGGGCAGGAAGGTCCGGCTGTTCGACACAGCGGGTCTCAGGCGCAAGGCGCGCATCACGGAACGGCCGGAGACGCTGGCCGTGGGCGATGCGCTGCGCGCCATCAAATTCGCCGAGGTGGTCGTGCTTCTGCTCGACGCGGAGGCGCCGTTCGAGAAGCAGGATCTCACCATCGCGGACCTCGTCGAGCGCGAGGGGCGCGGCCTCGTCTTCGCGGTCAATAAGTGGGATCTGGTGGCGGATCCGCAGAGCCGGCTCGCCGACCTGAAAACAGCCGCCGAACGCTCGCTGCCACAACTCGCGGGCGCGCCGCTGGTACCTGTCAGCGCGCTGTCGGGCCGCGGGCTCGACAAGCTGATGCAGGCCGCCTTCAAGGTCGACGAAGCCTGGAACAAGCGCATCTCCACGGCGGAGCTGAATCGCTGGTTCGCCGCCGCGCTGGAAAGGCATCAGCCGCCCGCCGTCTCCGGGCGGCGCATCAAGCTGCGCTATATCACGCAGTCCAACGCACGCCCGCCGACCTTCATCGTCTTCTCGTCACGCCCCGAAGCGCTGCCCGAATCCTATCTGCGCTATCTCGTGAACGACCTGAAAAAGGCCTTCGGGCTTGGCCCCTCGCCCGTTCGCCTTCACGTGCGCAAGACCAAGAACCCCTATGCCGGCGAGGACGAGAGGCCGGGCCGGCGATGAGCGCCCCGGAGTTCTGGTTCTATCATCTCGAAAACCAGCCCTTGCGGGCCGTGCTGCCGGTGCTCCTGGAGAAGACGCTCGCCCGCGGATGGCGCGCGCTGTTGCGCTTTTCCACGCCCGAGCGGCTCGACGCCATCGACGCCGCGCTCTGGACTTATCGCGACGATTCTTTCCTGCCGCACGGGACCGCACGCGATGGCGCGGCCGAGCGCCAGCCCGTGTTCCTGACGCTCGACGGCGCCAATCCCAACGGCGCCGAAGCGCTGTTTCTCTTGGAAACGGCCGGCGAGAGCGAGCCCGGCCGGTTCTCTCGCGTCATCCGCCTTTTCGATGACGGCGACGAGGAGGCGAAGGCGCTCGCGCGCGGCGAATGGAAAGGCGCAAAGGCCGCCGGCTTCGAGGCGAGCTACTGGCGGCAGGACGAAAGCGGCGCGTGGCGCAAATCCGCGTGATTTCCCCCACACCGTCAGCCGCGGACCTCGAAGCCGCGCATGCGCTGTGCTCGCGAACGTCGCTTGCCTTGACAGGAGTCGCGCCCTGCGACTAAATGAGAGCGGAAGGGGCCATAGCTCAGTTGGGAGAGCGCTGCAATCGCACTGCAGAGGTCGTGAGTTCGAATCTCATTGGCTCCACCATTCAAATCAAGCGCGAGCCGCCGCGTGCTCGGCGTTGCCTGTAAGCTTAGCAGGATGACGATGGACGCAGGCATGCGAGCGTGCGCCATCGATTAACGCCACTGGGTTCGTTTTGCAGAAAGGTGTGTTTTTACGGTATTATAATACCAAACCAGTCCGCCTTGCGAAAAGGTCGCGACTTATGACGATTTGTATTATTGGACGGATATGCGCTCCGGAATGCGCTCAACCTGGATCTCTGCAAACCAGACTTCTCCCGAAAGAAACTCCTCGGACGCCGAGCGCGAATCATGAAAAAGGCGTAACAATTGGGCGCCGCATACCTCAGCCTGAGGGACATCCGCTTCAAAACTGAAAACGCGCCATTCCTCCGACTGACCGGTTAACATCTCGGTTTCGCCAAGCACCCGGCGCTCTCCGGTTGCGCATCGAAGTTGCCAGCGAAGGCCGCGCTTTCCTGCCATCTGGCCTCGAAGCTTGCCTTCGACGCGGTATCTGCTCGGGGGAAGCACGACGATCTGGCTCGTCTCGGGAAATTGCACCCGGCCATTGCCAAAAGTGAAATGCAGCGCTCGCTTGCCTGGCGCGCCAGAGGGCACGAAGTCAAACAACGCGTTGATCCCTTGGGCAATCCGCCAATCGAAGGGGAGGCCGCCCGGGTCTCTCTCAAAATTGGCGTTCATAATCAAGCCGAGGCGTGCGACATCGTCGTCTGGAAGAAGCTGCAGTAAAGCATTATAGGCGAGCTCCACGGCGCCTTTTGCGATAAGTGCATCCAAATAAGGCGCGAGTTCTTCCACAGTGCAAGGCGTCTGGCTATTCTTCAAGAGCGTCATCACCTCAAGCGGCGTATCTAATCGCCTCATGTCTCGCGCAAGCGCTCCAAAAAACTCCATCCTCCAGACGGGGCCTTTGGCGAGTTCTTGGGCAAGCAAAGGGCGCTGTTGCGGATCTTCGGCGAGAAGCGCGAGATAGCGCAGAACGTAGGCGGAAAGCTCCGAACGGTAGCGCAGCAACAAGTCGGCCTTATCGAGGACGCTGGCGCCGTCCTTGCGGTAGAAGCTGTCGTTCAGGAGCCAAAAATGGGCGCGCGCCTCCCTTCGGGACCGCTTGATAGCCTCCTGCATGAGATCGCGGACCTGATTTGGATCGCTGGTTGTTTCTCCCAGGATGCGAAACGCTGACGCGTTGAGAGGGTCTACGGCGATAGCTCGCGTCGCAAGGCTACGAATTTCCTGACGCCTCCGGTCTCGGTCGCCTTCCTTGGTTTCGAGACCGTCCGATTTGGCTTTGGGAAGATGGGCGATGGTGTCGGGGGCTACGCCGTCAGCTTCCGCTCGGAGCATGTCCGCCACCGCAACGGGCCTCATGAGCAGTTCGCGGCTTCTCTCCGCCTTGAGCATGAGCGCGGTTGGATTGTAAGGGTTCAGGAAAAGAGCGGCATCCGGATTGAACGGCGCCAGCGCATAGGGCAAGCTTTTGGTTAGCACCATCCAAGCCAACCCCAGGCACAGCGCAGTCAACAGAGCAAAGCGGCGCGGATGAACTGCGATGAGGCGCGCGCGGCTCTTGAAGGCGCTGAGCACGGCCCTCCGACGATGCTTCCGGCGCGACCTCTTTCTCATCAATGTCTCCGGAGAAGCAGAAGGAGCCGGCTCCAAAAGCCGTCGCCGCTCGCCGCGAGGGCGTGTTGTCTCCACCCGCCTCGATGCATAATCTTTCGCGAAGAGTCTCGCTTCGATCTTGCCAAGGCATCACCGCTTTTCGGTCCGGAGCGGGGACCGCCGTCTTGCCGCCTCTGCGCCGTGAGCGCGCGATCGTAACCGGCCCTTCGTTCGCCGGTTTTGACGGCTTCCCATGCTTTCGAGACGCGGGTTACGTGGATGCTTCTGTCCAAACCGGAAGTCTTCATTCCCTTCGTAACAATATCGGGGTGAAGCCAGCGCATGAGGAGGGCCATATGCCGCCTTAACTCTTCAGAAGAGGCGTCACAACTTGCGCCAAGGACCCGGTAATTGTCAGACCTAGGGTTCAGCAGGACCTGTTGGATGAAGAATCCAGCCGCGTCTTGCAAAACAGCCTCGGGTTGATCGATGCGCGTCGCGGCATCGGCCAATGCATCCTGGTCGCCTGCCGCAACCTCCAACAGCAACGTCACTCCTCTTGGCAAACGCGAACGCCGCGCTTTTCGCGCCAGGGGAGGATGCCTCAAGATCACAAGCGCAAGCGCAAGGGCTTCGGAACTTCGCATCTCTACGCTTGGCCCGGTCCAGCCAGCCGCGTCTTCGGGTTTGCGGATTCGGCGGAATAGCCATAGCCGTAGCCATAGCTGTAGCCTGAATAACCATAGCCATCATAGCCATAGCCATAACCATAGGTGTACCCCACCGAATTGGGGTCAAACTTGGTGAGAACCGAGCCAATCACCGTGATGCGGCTGAGTTTCAACCGGCGCAATGTTTTGACAATAATACCTTTGCCTCTACCGCCGGCGCCCACGACAAAAACCGTCGCCTCCACGGCGCTTGCCAGCAACTGCGCATCGGCGATCGTCAAAAGCGGCGGAGCGTCGAAAATAACAAGGTCGAAGATTTCGGAGGCGACCGAAATAAGGGAGGGGATCTTGGCGCCGCCAAGCAGGTCGGCGGCGTTCGGCGGCATGGGCCCCGAAGCCATAAACGAAAGGTTGCGTTCGCCTGTACTTTGAATAATTTCCGGAGGAAGGGACGACCCGATCAAGTAATTGCTAAGGCCCACCGCGTTTGAGAGACCGAATTTGGTATGCATCGACGGTTTGCGAAGGTCGGCGTCCACAATGAGCACTTTGAGGCCGATTTGCGCGAAACATTGTGCGATCGCCATGACCGTCGTCGATTTTCCCTCGGACGGAGCGGCGCTGGTCACGACGATGGAACGCGGCAGGCCGGCTTCGGTTGAGAACTGTAGAGCCGTTGCAAGCGACCGATAGGCCTCGGCGAGCGTCGAACGAGGATCTCTAAGCGCCCCGGCGACAGCGTCAACCCCCTCTATTAGGGGAATGACCCCAAGCGTGGCGAGCCCGCTCAGCTGCTCGACTTCTTCGGGGGTTCGAATGCGATCGTCGAGCAATTCAAGAAAAAGCGCTAACCCGGCGCCCCCGGCAAATCCGACCGCCAGCGATAGCAACAAAGAGAGTGGGACGTTCGGCTCCGACGGCGCGCGTGGCGACCGGGCCCGGTCGACCACAAAAATATTGTTCGTGGTAACGCCGCCTGCAACATCGACTTCCTTATAACGCTGCAACAGATTGTTATAAAGCCCGCGATTGGTTTCAACCTCGCGCTTTAAAACGCTGTTTTGAATATTCTTTCTTTGCAGGTCGAGAACCTCGGAGCGCAAGGTTTCGATCCTCGCCTTCATTCCATTTTCCTGCTCGAGAGATGCGTCGTAAGCCGCCTTCAGCGAATTGCGAATGGTATTGACCTCTGAGGCAAGTTGCCTGTCTATTTCTTTTATCTTACTGGATATTTGCAACATAAAAGGATAGCTGGGCTTATAATTTTCCAGCTTCTCTTGATACTCTGTTTCAAGGGCCTTGCGCTGGCCACGCAACACTTCGATGACCGGGTTCGATAACAGTTGCGGCAGATTGATCGCCTTGGCGTTTTCGACTTGGCGCCACATCTGCTCATTCTTCATACGCTCGCCGATTAATTGACCAACCGCGCCACTGGCAGTGGCAAGGTTGGTTTCGGCAATTGAACTCTTGTCCGTAACCTCAACGATTCTCTCTTTCTCCGCGAACTCAAGGAGCTGCTTTTCAGAGTCCTCCAACCGAATTTTGAGCTGTTTCACCTGATCTTCGAGAAAGGTTTTCGCGTAGGCGTTCGCTTCAAACCGCTTATCGAGATTGGAGGCGATATACGCGTCGGCATAGGCGTTGGCGATTTGCTGAGCCCTTGCAGGACTTGGGTCCTTGACGGAGAGGTCGACAAGCCTAGACCCTGTAACGGGAACGACGGTCAGGCTGGACTGGATGAGCCCGGCGGCTAAGTCGAGGCGCACTTCGACGGGGAGAACGCTTTTTTCGGAGGAAAAGGCCGACCTCAACACCGAGAGGGAGTTGCGCGGCTGAAAAAAGCTGTTGTCATCGGCGAGCCGAAGTTTCAGCGCCACCCGCTCCGCCATGGCGCGGCTTTTCAAAAGCTCGAACTGCGTTCTTAGGAAGTCGCTGCCGCCAGCATCGGTTGGCGAGGTTGTCCCGCCCTCCACGACCTTCGCGGCTTCGCGCTCGATCTGAACTCTCACCGTCGCTTTGTACTGCGGCGTCGTCAGGGCGGCCGATAAGCCCCCGAGCGTCGCGGACGCAAAGCTGATGCTCAGAATAAGCCACTTGCGTTTGAGAACCATGTAGAGATATTGGCGAAGGGTGACGGCGAGACTCTCTCCACGAACGCCATTCGTCTCCCCTCCCAAGCTGGCGTAGGCATCGCGCGTGACTGGCCCAACAGAAGCTGGCGCCGCGACGGCCACCGCACGCCCGTTTTGAGCGTGCATCTCCTCCCCAGAATCGACACCGCTGCGCATGAAGTGGAATCGCCTTTCGAAATTGGATCGCCCATCTACTCCCTGGCGGCGCTCCTAAAGCAGCGGCACCAAAGAGACAAGTGGCAGAGCCTTCAAAACAAAGCTGAATCCTTCTTTCAGGTCCGACGTTGAAACGATAATCACATCCCCCGCCTCCAGTTGCGGATCCTCATCCTGCCCGTCGCGGATGCGCGAAACGTCATATCTCGCCGCCAAGCGTTTGCCGTTCGTTTGCCGGAAAAGGGCAACCGTGTGGTCCGCGGTGTCTTCGAACCCCGACGCCTGCGCGATCGCTTGCAAAAGCGTTAACCCGCCAACTAAAGGGTAGACGCCTGGCTTCTTGATCGCGCCTTCCAATGTGACGCGCTGACTGTTGTAGTCCTTAACGAGGACAGTGATCTGGGGATTTTGCAGATATTTTGCTCCAAGACGCTTCACCAACTCGCTCTCGATCTGGCGCGCGGTTTTTCCCGCGGCCTCGACCTCCCCGATGAGCGGGTAGGTGAAAGTACCGACTTCCGAAACCTGAACCGTTTTTGTCAGTTCCGGCGTTTTGAACACCGTAATATCGAGCGTATCGCGCGGGCCCACCTTGTAGGATTTGCTTGCCGGGTCCGACACAGCCGCTAAAGAAAGGGCCACTTTCTGGACAGCCTCGCGATCGCTCGGTCTCTTCGCTTGAGCGGAGGCATCGTCCACGGCTTCAGACGCCGGCTTCTCCGCGCTTGCTTGGGGATGAACGCTCAGAACGGCGGCCTCGTTCGCGGGAGGGACGCCGCAGGCGCAGACCGCGACCGCCACAAGAAACGAAGCAAAATGCCTCATCGCGATCAGCATCGCCTTAAAACCTATTATCCGCCCCATCGATTTTGCACCCCAACCGCCATTAAATGTACTTATAAGTCTCTCTTTAAACTGCGATCGGGAGCATGGAAATGCATTCTCCTCCATCTCCAATTCTTTCCCCGGCGCACATCTTAAGCGTGCGGCCTTGGTTCGTTTAAGCCCAAAAATACAACCCTAACGCTGCGAAGAGTGCAAGTCTGCGTTCACGGAGTCAAATAGTTCCCGACATTATTTTATTCAATTGTGGAAAAATCTTGTTCCTTGTAAGAACTACATCCTAGGCGTGTATTTGCGGTCTACATAAGTTCCAAAATACAACCTAGAGTTTAGTTCCAGCGTCCACTGCGCCACATAGGTCCCAATATAAAGTTTTCCAGTCGTAAAAGCGCTTGTCAGAAAGGTTCGCGCCGATTAACAAATTATCGGCATATCAGATTTAATTTGAGGTGACATAATGCGTTCTTTCACTGGGTGCATAGGCAGACGCTACAGTCGTGTGCTGGCAGCTTCTATCTGCGCCGCTTTGATTGCCGCGGGCGACGCCGAGGCGGCGCTTCTGACAAACGTTGAGGGCGCGGTCTTCGTCAATCGCGGCGACGGTTTCAAGCCCGTATTTGGGGCAGTTCCCATAGTGGCCGGCGATAGAGTTCGCGCCGCCGCTGGATCGGCCGTAGTCGTCTATGACAATGGTTGTTCCCAGAAAGTTGGACCGAACCAAACCGTACTGGTGTACTTCGCGTCTCCTTGCGTCAGTGACGGCGGATTAAGAGATGGGACAAGCGCAAGCGACCCATCTGCCGCCGCCGCGCTCTTGGCGGGCGGCGTCGGTCTTGCAGTCGGCTTGGCGACGAGCCAGCCAAGCGTAAGCCCATAGTTGGACTGCATCATGCTTTTTGGATTGTGTAGTTGCGTCATCGTACTGTCCCTTCTGCTTGGCGGCGGCACGCATAGCGGGTTTTTGGGAGACGTTGCTCTGCAGTCTTTGACGATCCCCCTGGTCGCCATGGCGCTGTGGCCTGCTTTCGATCGCAGCCACCCCCGTCACAAAAATGCACGAGAGTCGGGAGCGGTATTGCTTATTTGCGCTGGCGTCGTCGCCATTCAGATACTGCCGCTTCCCTTCGACTTTTGGCATCGCGGCGCATCTTTGTTTGCGGGACCTAAAGACGCGGGCGCTATCCTGCCCGTCGGCGTGTGGAGCACATTCTCACTCACGCCGGACGCGAGCTGGGCGGCCGCGGCGTCCATGATCGTTCCCCTCGCCATTTTTGGCGCCGCTTCGCAGATCGGCTTTGAAGAGCGGTCATTGCTCGCCAAGGTGGTGCTTGGCGTCGGCGCGCTGGCGCTGCTTTTGGGTTTTGTCCAATTTGTGCAAGGCCCCGCGAGCGGACTTAGATTTTATGAGAGGACCAATCCAACGGAGGCCGTCGGTTTCTTCGCCAACCGGAACCATTTCGCCGCGCTTTTGAACGCGACCCTTATTCTTTGCGGCCTTTGGCTGGCGGAGACTATCGAGGCGCCCCTAGAGCACGGGGCATCGAAGTCGCGGGGAATTTTGTGGTTCTCCGCGGCAGCTGTATTTCTCGCGGCCGTTGTGACGGGGCTTTTTATGGCGCAATCGCGAGCCGGCGTCCTGCTCGCACTGCCGGCGCTTTTAGGCGTCGCGGCCATGATCGTTGCCCGGCCAACGCAAAACGAGCGAACTCAAGGGCTTCGGCGCAAAAGCGGGCGCATCGGCGCGGCTGTGATCCTATTCGCCCTGGTTTTCGCCGTTGCGATCGGGTCGAGCGGCGTTCTCGCCCGCTTCGAGAGCGGCGTTATTGACGATCTTCGCATTCCGCTCGCGCGCACAACGCTTGAGACCCTTCCAAAGGCGCTCCCTTTCGGGACCGGGCTGGGCTCCTTTCCTTCGGTCTACGCCGTTGTCGAAAAGAATGCCGAGGTCATCACAGAGTTCGTCAACAGGGCTCATAACGACTTCGCCGAGATCCTTCTTGAGACGGGTTTGCTCGGCGCCGTTCTGGGCGTTTCTTTTTTGGTTTGGTTCGGAGCAAGGGCCTTCGCCATTTGGATGCGTGCGCCCGGCGCCTGCGATCGCCGCCAGGTTTTGCTGGAGCGCGCGTCGACGCTTATCGTGGCTCTCCTGCTGTTCCACTCGTTCGTGGACTATCCTTTAAGGACAACGGCCTTGTCAGCGGTCTTTGCGTTTTTTTGCGCCATACTGGCGGCGCCCGCTCCGCCGGCGCCGTTTGCGAAGCCTGCGCGCCGGTCGCGCCTAAGCGCGGCGAGCGCGAACGCACTCCTTCGCCTTGATGAGCGCGAAGACTCTCAATGGCCCGAAATTTGGCGCCGCAAGGACGAAGTGTAATCAATGCCAGGTTACGGATTATGTTCGTATAATGGTAGAAAGTATCTTGATGTAGTACTCAACGAGTGCTAGGTGGCGTCAGATTTAGGGGATTAGAATGCGCCGTGTTCCATTATTACTTGTCGACCTAAGCATAATCTTCATCTCCGGCGTGGCCGCTCTTTTTTTTCGCGAAAATTTGCGGGTTGGTCCCGAAAAGCTGGTGGCCCTGGCGCCATATCTCATTGCCGCCCTTGTCGTTGCTCTGATTGTCTTTCAGGTCATGCGTCTCAATCGCACTATTTGGCGCTTTGCTGGCGTCGCCGATCATTTGCAGTTAGCGGCCGCCATGGGCGCCACGGTTCTCGGGGCCGTCTTGATCGCCTTCGCTTTTAACCGCCTTGAGGGGCTCGCGCGCGCCCTGCCATTTCTGCACATTCTCTTGGGCGTCGCCCTTCTGAGCGGCGTTCGCATCTTGCACAGGATCGCGCATGAGTTCCGCCATAACCGCCGGACTTCCGCAGCCCTCCTTCAGCTTGAGCAAGAAACGTCGCAGGCCACCGTTTTGATCGTTGGAATATCGAGGTTGACAGAGGCCTACCTGCTGGCTGCGGCGGAGTTCGCTCCTGGACGAATTAAAATTGCTGGGCTGATTGGCGGCGCCGAGCGGCATGTGGGACGGCTCGCGGCCAATCACGAAGTGCTCGGCCTTCCCGAAGACATTAAGGCAATCCTCGAACGGCTGCGGGTCCATGGAGTTAACGTCGACCGCATTGTGGTTGCAACATCTTTCGATGCTTTAAGGCCGGATCAGCGCCAGGCTTTGTTGCGCGTCGAACGCAGCGGCGAAGCGAGGCTTCAACTGCTCGCCATCGATATGGGATTCGATGGCATCGCCGGCTCGTCCGAGGGGATGCGCGCCGATGGCGCCGCTGCCGAAGAACTGGCCTTTGAAATCGATCGAGATGAGTTAAAGGCTATCGCGCGGCGGTCCTATTGGAGAGCGAAGAGGGTGCTCGATTTCTGTGTGGCGCTTGTGGCGCTCTCGGTTAGCGTCCCGCTCATTGCGATTGCGGCCGCGCTTGTCGGGGCGAGCGTCGGCCTGCCTGTGATTTTCTGGCAGCGCCGGCCGGGGCTGGGGGGGCGATCGTTTTGGGTTGGCAAATTTCGCACCATGAAGGCGTCTCACGATGCTAGCGGGCGCCGGCTGAGCGATGAGGAGCGGCTGTCTCGCATAGGCGGCATTCTGCGTCGTTTCCGTATCGATGAGTTGCCTCAATTGTTCAGCGTCCTCCGGGGCGATATGTCGATTATCGGTCCGCGTCCGCTTCTGCCGCAGGATCAATCCGGCGCCTATCGGATGCGGCTCCTGGTGCGTCCTGGCCTCACGGGTTGGGCGCAAGTCGTTGGCGGGCGCTCCATTTCGCCGGAGGACAAGGCCGCCTTGGATGTCTGGTACGTTCGCAACGCAAGTCTCTTTCTGGACGCCAAGATTGTGCTGAGAACCGTGGCCGTCGTGCTGTTCGGGGAGCGCACGCGTGGAGAGCTTATCGAACATGCTTGGCGGGATCTCTTCAAAGCCGGCGTAGTAAAGGGAGAACTTTCATCAGTAAATGGAGAATTCTCTCAGAATCATCAAATGCTTTGCGTTTAGCTTAGCTTTGTGTATATATAAAGAGTGCTTATTCAGGAGACTTTTTTGAAATATTTATTGCTGCGATATATCGAAGTCCTAGAAGCGTTTGGATTTATTCGCAGCTATATCGGTGGACGTTTCGGGTTGAAATTTTCACCCGAAGTGCGGTAGCATTCTCATTATTTAGATATGATTGATATATTTATGGCCTGCGTCAACGAAGGCTTCTCTATTCTTCTGTCAGGCGCCGCGGTTGCAATCGTCTCGCTCTGACATGGTCTTGAAGATGGATCTACGCAACAAAACGATCGCGGTCATCGGGCTCGGCTATGTCGGTCTTCCCCTTGCTGTCGCATTTGGAAAGGTGCGCACGGTTGTCGGGTTCGACGTCAACGCCGCGCGTGTCGCCGAGCTTCAGAAAGCTCACGATCGAACGCGCGAGGTCGAGGCGCACGATCTGGAAGCCGCCAGGCGCCTCACCTACACGAGCAGCCTCGATGATCTCAGGGGTTGCGAGGTCTTCATCGTCGCGGTCCCGACGCCCATCGATCAAGCAAAGCGCCCAGACCTCGCGCTGCTGCGGCGAGCTTCCGAAACGGTCGGCAGGGTCATCCGGCGGGGCGGCGTCGTCATCTACGAGTCGACGGTATATCCCGGCTGCACTCGGAACGACTGCGTGCCCATCATCGAGCGCGAGTCCGGGCTTGTCTTCAATCGCGAGTTTTTCGCCGGCTACAGCCCCGAGCGCATAAACCCCGGCGACAAAGAGCATCGGCTGCCCAGCATTACCAAAGTGACGAGCGGCTCAACGCCCGAGGCCGCCGAAGCCATCGACGAACTCTATGCCGAGATCATCACCGCCGGGACGCACAAGGCTGCGTCGATCGAGGTCGCCGAGGCGGCCAAGGTTATCGAAAACACGCAGCGGGATCTCAATATCGCGCTGATGAACGAACTTGCCATCATCTTCCACAAGCTCGACATCGACACGCAGGCGGTGCTGGCGGCGGCTGGCACCAAATGGAATTTCCTGCCCTTCAGGCCGGGTCTCGTCGGCGGCCACTGCATCGGGGTCGATCCCTATTACCTGACGCATCGCGCTCAGGAGATCGGTTATCATCCGGAGGTGATCCTGGCCGGCCGGCGCATCAACGATGGGATGGGGAGTTTCGTCGCGGACCGCGTCGCCCGCCTCATGATGAAGCGCGGCTTTCCCGTGGTCGGAAGCCGCATCCTCGTGATGGGGCTCACCTTCAAAGAAAATTGCCCGGACCTGAGAAATTCCAAGGCCTTCGATGTAATCCAGGGGCTCCGGGACTATAACGCTCAAATTGAGGCTTGGGATCCGTGGGTCGATGCCGAAGAGGCTAACCGCGAGTTGGGCATCGATATTGAGCGGCATGAGCCGGCCCGTGGCAGATACGATGCAGTTGTCATGGCCGTAGCGCACCGCGAGTTTGTGGCGATGGGGGCCAAGAGGGTCCGCGCCCTCGGGAGGCCGGGCAGCGTGTTCTTCGATCTCAAAGGGGTTTTCGAAAGGCGCGAGAGCGACGGGCGGCTTTAGTGAAGAATGCATTTTCGCCTAAAATAAGAGAATGGGCAAGTGAATTAAGATTGCAAACCATTCGCTTTAGACCTGTAAGACCGGTCGACGCGGGCTACATCCTCAGTCTACGGATCGACCCTCGCTACAATCAGCATCTTTCTGCGCCGCCCCCATCAATAGAAGCGCAAGAGGCTTGGATTAGCCGTTATTTGGAGCGAGAGGAGGCTGGTGAAGAGTATTACTTTGTTATTGAAAAGCTCGGCGGCGCGCCCTGTGGCACAGTACGCCTCTATGATTTTCGTGATGGCTCGTTTTCTTGGGGAAGCTGGATACTTGATAATAACAAGACACGCTACGCTGCACTTGAGTCAGCTTTGTTAGTCTACAGTGTCGGCTTTGACTATTTAGAATTCCCCCGATCACATTTTGATGTACGGCTCGAAAACACGAAGGTTATCAGCTTTCATAGGAAGATGGGAGCTGTAATTATAAATTCTGACGAACTGAACGTCTATATGATCCTAGAAAAACAAATATTTGAGACCAACAAGCCGCGCTTGCTAAGTATAGTCTCATCCGACTAAGCGAACGAGCCTGATTACGAGAACAATTGATCCTCTTGTAGCTTCCCCGCATGGCAATCCTCATGAAAGCAGAGCAACGAGATTTCTCCCCGTCGAACGCCGCGCCCCTTATTCACCCGGCCGCACAAATCGACGCGACCGCCAGCATCGGCCTTGGGGTTATCCTTCCGGCCAACGTAGCAGTGGAGCCCCATGCAGAGGTCGAGGCGGGGGTAGTGTTTGCCGGCGGCGACAGGACCATCGTTCGCTCGCACTGCCGTATTGGCGCTGGCGCCGTCGTCGGTCCCGATGTGGAACTGGGCCGTGGTTGCGAGATCAGGGCCGGCAGCGCTGTACTCAAGTCTGTCCCACCGAACGCGGTCGTCGAGGGCAATCCCGCCGTGATCGTCGGCTACACCCATGGGGAATTGAGGGCGCGATCAAATGATTTGAAAGGTTCCGTGCCTCCAGGGCGGCGTTCCATCGAACCTCTTGGTGTCGGCGACGCTAAATTATACCGTTTTAAGCGAATAAACGATTTGCGCGGGAGTTTGACGGCGGTGGAGATGGAAAAGGAGCTGCCGTTTTTACCAAGGCGCTATTTCGTCGTCTTTGACGTACCTTCCTCAGAGCTGCGCGGTGAGCACGCTCATAAGCAATGTCATCAATTCCTCGTCGCCTTGCACGGATCTTGCCGGGTTCTGCTTGATGACGGCAGCGCACGTGCCGAGGTCACGCTCGACTCACAGGACGTTGCTGTCTACATGCCGCCAATGATCTGGGGCACACAATATCGATACACGCGTGACGCCGTCCTTCTTGTCTTCGCATCGCACCCCTATGACGCGAAGGACTATATCCGTACCTATGACGAGTTTCTCGGAGCCATCCGAAAGCTGTCCTCATGATCCCATTCCTGGACCTCAAGGCAGCGTATCTTGAACTCAAGCCCGACATCGACGCGGCGGTGGCGCGCGTCCTCGACAGCGGGTGGTATATCCTCGGCGGCGAAGTCGAGGCTTTCGAACAGGACTATGCCACATATTGCGGCGCGGAATTCTGTGTCGGGGTCGCCAACGGCCTCGACGCCTTGAGCCTCACGCTAAGAGCCATGGATGTCGGGCCGGGCGACGAGGTGATCGTTCCGTCTAACACCTACATCGCGACCTGGCTGGCCGTCAGCGAATGCGGCGCTACGCCAGTTCCGGTAGAACCCGGCGCGGCAACCTATAATATCGATCCCGCGCGGATTTCAGAAAGCATTACGCCTCGCACCAAGGTCATTCTGCCAGTCCACCTTTACGGGCAACCTGCCGATCTCGATCCGATCCTCGCCATCGCCCGGCGGCACAATTTGGGAGTCGTCGAAGATGCCGCGCAGGCTCACGGCGCGCGTTACAAGGGCCGGCGTATTGGCGGGCATGGCGATGCTGTCGCATGGAGCTTCTACCCTGGTAAGAACCTTGGCGCGATGGGCGATGCGGGAGCAGTCACCACCAACAGTCCGGAGTTGGCTGACCGCATTCGTGTCCTCCGGAACTATGGCTCGCGCGTGAAATACGTGAACGAAGTGCGCGGGGTAAACAGCCGTCTCGACCCCATCCATGCCGCGGTGCTCCGCGTGAAGCTTGCGCATCTCGATGCCTGGAACGAACGTCGCAGGGACATCGCGAGACTTTACAGCGACGCCCTTATGGGCAGCGGTCTCGTCCCGCCACACGCGCCCGAATGGGCCGAGCCGGTTTGGCATCTTTATGTCGTGCGGTCGCCTGAGCGTGACGATCTGCAGAACCGCCTGAAGTCGGATGGCGTGGGAACGCTCATTCACTACCCCATCCCGCCACACATGCAGGAGGCCTACTCAAATCTCGGTTTGGCGCCGGACGCCCTGCCGCTTGCCAGGCAACTCGCCTCGGAGATGCTGAGCCTGCCCATCGGGCCGCATTTGGGGGCAGATGAGGCGCTAAAAGTTGCCAAGTCAGCATGGTGAAATTAATACTCAAAGTTCAACGAAGATTTGCGCTCATCTTGATCCGAGTTACACAGGCATTTCGAGTCCTGTTCTACCGGATGTTGTCGTGGTGCCAAATCGAGGGCAGCCGCCCCACTCGACTTCAACCCGTCCTGTGCATCGGCAATGGCGCAATTAGGTTTGGAAAAAATGTGCATCTAGGCTACTTTCCATCTCCTAATTTTTTAAACGGCGTGTGCCACCTCGAGGCTCGCAACGCAACGGCAAGAGTTGAGATAGGAGATAATTGCTGGATAAATAATAATTTCGTCGCTATTGCGGAGTCCTCGCGCATTGTAATCGGCAGCGCCTGCTTCATTGGGCCAAGCGTAACAATACTCGACAGCGATTTTCACGGCCTCCGACCTCAGGACCGCAACAATTACGCTTCGACTCGTCAAGGATGCGTCCTTATTGGCGATAATGTATTTATCGGCGCGAATGTCGTAATATTGAAGAACGTAGAAATTGGCCGCAATTCTGTAGTGGCGGCAGGCTCAGTCGTTACAAAAGCTATTCCAGCCGATGTTATCGCTGCTGGAAACCCAGCCCGCGTGATCCGAAGTTTATGACCCAAAATTCCTATCGGACCATACTCCGCTCATCATCCATCATGGGCGCCGCGTCGGTGGCCAACATCGTCATCAGCCTGGTCCGGATGAAGATCGTGGCCGTTTTGCTCGGTCCAGCAGGCATCGGCTTGGTGGGCCTGCTTTGCAATCTGATGCAGGCTGGCGCGAGCGTTGCCGCCATGGGGCTCGGCGCCGTTGGCGTGCGGCAAGTCGCCGAAGCGCATGGCAACGGGCGTCACGACGACGTTGCGATCGCCCGGCGGGCGCTGTTGTGGGGCACGCTCGTCCTCGCCGCGTTGGGGGCAGCGGTTGTTTTCCTTCTCAGGGAGCCGATAGCGCGGCTGGTGCTCGCCGATGCGGGCCAAGCCGGGAATGTCGGCTGGCTTGCCGTTGGAGTGGCTCTCACGGTTGCTTCCGGCTCACAGGGCGCGTTGCTCAACGGCATGCGGCGGATCGGCGATCTTGCGTGGCTACAGATTGCCTCGGCGTTGCTCTCGAGCGCTCTCGGCGTCGGCGCCCTTCTGCTGTGGGGCGGCGCCGGGCTGACTGGATTTGTGCTCTCCGCGCCCTTGGCGACCTTCGTGCTCGGCCACTATTTCGTGGCCCGTTCGGGCGCCGTTCGGGCGCCGCCGACGCCGCGGCGACAGGTTGTTGCCCAGTGGCGAATCATGATCCCGCTCGGCGCCGCCTTCATGATAAGCGGACTGGTGACGACCGGCGGCTTCCTTGTGGTGCGCAGTCTCGTGCGGCGAGAACTCGGCGCGGAGGAACTTGGCTATTTCCAGGCCGCATGGGCCATTGGCATGACCTATCTCGCCTTTGTGCTGGGGGCCATGGGCACGGACTACTATCCAAGGCTCAGCGGCTGTATCGGCGACCCTGCCGCCGCCTCCCGGCTGGTCAACGAGCAGACCGAAGTGGCCCTTCTGCTGACGGCGCCGCCGCTGATCGCAGTGCTGGCGCTATCCCCCTGGATTGTGCGTCTGCTTTACACGAATGAGTTCGGGCCCGCGGTGGATATCCTCCACTGGCAATTGCTGGGCGACCTGCTGAAGGTGATGAGTTGGCCGCTCGGGTTTGTCATGCTTGCGGCGGGCGCCGGCCGGACATTCATCTTTTCCGAAAGCATCGCGCTCGCCGTCTACGTCGGGGGCGTGGCGCTTGGATTGGCGCTGGTGGGCGTGGTGGCGACCGGAATCGCCTTCCTCGCCATGTATGCTGTCCTCCTGCCAATCGTCTACTGGCTCGCGAGGCGGCGGATCGGCTTTCGCTGGACGCCGTCGATTGTGGTGCACGGCGCCATTTTCTTCGGTGTCGCCTGCGGAGTATCCGCCGTGAGCCGATGGTCGGAGCCGATGGCCGCCGTGATCGGATTGACGGCCGCGGGTCTCATCGCCCCCTATGCTCTCGGCCGGCTTGGGCGGATGGCGGAACTCTCGGGGCCCGTCGGGCATTTGGCGGCGCTCGCGCGATCTTCAACCGAACGATTGGGGATCCGGCATGGGTGAGGATGGAAAGATCGAACTCACCGACGATGCCCAGCCGGCCGCTGAGCAGGGCGGCCTCCCGCTCGTGACATTCGCACTGTTTGCCTACAACCAGGAGAAATACATCCGCGAGGCGGTGGAGGGAGCGTTCGCTCAGACCTACGCGCCGCTGGAAATCATCCTATCTGATGATTGTTCGACCGACCGGACGTTCGAGATCATGCAGGAGATGGCAGCCGCATATCATGGGCCGCATCGGGTGAGGGTCAGGAGGAATGAAGTCAACTTCGGTACAGCACTGCATGTCTCGGCGGTGGCGAGTGTCTCGCAAGGCAAATTAATTGTTGTCGCAGCGGGAGACGATATATCTCTGCCGCTTCGGACCGAGAAGCTTACGCAGGCGTGGATCGAACGTGGCAGTTCCGCATCGGCGGTTCACAGCAAACTGATCGAAATTTCAGATGCCGATCCAGCAAAACGGAAGGAAGTAAGCGCTCGAGTAGAGCCTTATGCCAAGGTCGACGCGCAATGGTATATTAGGCATAAGGCGCTACCATTCCTATCGCCAACTTGTGCATATTCTCGAAGCGTTTTCGACAGTTTCCCGCAGCTAATAGGAGGCAGTATTATCGAGGATGGCGCCCTTTCTGTTCGCGCATGTCTTATCGGCGATTTACTTTTGGTTGATGATTTTCTGGTCCTTCAACGGAAGCCTGATAAGTCAGCGGGAACCGGTTACAGAGTTAGTGATCCAGACCGATGGAACAATTTTGTTCGTAGCAGGATAATATCCTATTTCACCGAATTACGAGATCTTTCGTTCATTAGCTCGATAGATGCACACCAGCGTCGTCATCTTGAGCGGTACTTTCTGACTTGCATCCAAGGGCTTTCCAGGTGCGTTCTCCCACCGTCGCCAAAAGCTGCGATCTTATATCGGCTTAAAGTCGCGTCAAGGCTTGTATTCTCATATCCGAGTGACCAGGGCCTGCTTGATCGGATCTATTTTGTGCTAAGCTTTTTGGAACTCGACAGATTGCGCGGAATAGTTTTCACAAGAAAAATACTCGGCTATATTCGCGAGAGGGGGCTGCTTTGAGAAGCTCGTTCCTCCTCCCCACGGCTCCACTCAATTTAAGGAGTTGCTTGTGGTTCTTTTGATTCCGGCATTTGCTCTAAGGCTGCTGTGAGGGGATGCAAATGTCGGAATTGGACCGCTAGATTGTCAATGATGAAACTAGCCGGCGAGGTTTGGAATGTTGCGGTCTTAGAATTGGAAGGTCGAAATATTCTTGAAGTGTCTTCTATGCCGGTAAAAAGCTATTTTAATAGCCGAAATATCAGGCGTTCTAGGAGACATTTTTACACACGGGCGGATCCGTTCCTCTTGGAATGGGGTGGAGCTCTTTATCTTTTTATGGAAGCCAAGGAAATTGGCGGCCAAGGACGGATCGACGGATACATCTCTCGTGATCTTAGAAAATTTGAATTCACAGGTACTATTTTATCTGGGTCGACTCATTACTCCTATCCACATGTATTCAAGTTCGAAGATGCAGTTTACCTTATTCCCGAGAATCAGCGGGTGGGCAAAGTAGACCTCTACCAATTCGTAGACTTCCCAACCAAAGTTCAACTGATTCAGACGCTTCTCAACGGAAAATATGCAGATACGACACCGATCCTGCACGAAGGCATTTGGTACCTTTTCACGTACTCTCTGCGCGGTCTGCACATTTTTTATTCACAAACTCTGAAAGGGCCTTTTAACGAACACCCAAAAAGCCCTGTTAGCCGAAACATTGAGATGTTAAGACCTGGTGGGCCATTCATTTATCTGGGGGGACGGATCCTTCGACCAGCTCAGAACTGCGTGGGCGGATACGGAAGAAACTTGAGTTTATTTGAGGTAATTGAGCTATCTCCTAGTAATTATGAAGAGAAGTTGTACGCCGCTGATATCTTCGATTTGAGCCTCTCCTGGAGAAGAATTGGAGCGCACCATATCTCGACTGCAACAATCGGAGGCCGCACTTTCTATGCCGTGGACGGAAAGCAGTCCGATTACATCATTAATCGCCTAATCTCTCTAGCTTTCCGATTTCTCTAATGTACCGGACCGGCGCTGTCTCGGGACCTTAGCTAGCTTCATTCACGCTCTTACTTCCGAAACAGCCCAGGGTCCTGCATTAATAATATAAGGCATGGCAATGTCCGGCAGCCACATCGCAATACTGCTACCCGACCTTCGCGGCGGCGGAGTTGAACGCCTCAAGATTAACCTCAGTATTGAATTCCTCAAGCGGGGCTACGCCGTCGATTTCGTTCTAATGCAAGCGCGGGGCGAGCTAATGGGTCTTGTCCCGAATGGCGCCCGCGTGGTGGATCTCAAGACGTTGCGGGTTCGTCATGTTCTCTGGCCGTTGGTGCGGTATCTGCGAAGAGAGCGGCCGGATGCGCTGCTTGCAGCCATGTGGCCATTAACAGCTCTACCGCCTTTGGCAGTTTTTCTTGCGCGCACCTGCACTAAGGTGCTGGCGTCAGAACACGTCGACTTCCGTATGACAGGCTCATGGAGCGCGGCGGTTGCATGGCTAGCCAAGCGGATGGGTCGTGTCGCTTACGGACGGACCGACGCTGTTGTCGCCGTGTCGGCCGGTGTTGCCGAAAGCATCTCTGTGATAACCGGTTTTCATCGAGACCGTATACACGTGATCCACAACGCAATCCGGGCTCCGGTCGTTACGTTAGGGCAAGCCACGGACAATCCGGACGCTTTATTCTTTGGATCGCCAAGGATTCTCACTGTGGGCATGTTAAAGCCGGCAAAGAACCAGGCCCTATTACTGCGCGCGTTTTCAGCCCTAAGCTCATATCCAAATGCGGGCCTGACAATAGTTGGAGCCGGACCGAATGAGCGCAAGCTTAAGGACTTGGCAGACAGCCTTGGGATAGCGACGCGAGTGAATTTCGCCGGCTTCACACCGATCTCACCGCTTTCTATCGAAGCGCCGATTTATTTGTTCTGTCATCGGATTACGAGGGTTTTGGCAATGTCATCGCTGAAGCGCTTTCCTACGGTCTGCCGGTCGTATCGACCGACTGCCGCTCTGGCCCCGCGGAAATCCTTGAGAACGGGCGCTGGGGGCGGCTTGTCCCGGTGGGAAATGCCGGCCTTCTTGCTTGCGCAATCGAAGAAGCATTGGCTGACCATCACGACCGGGAAGGACTTATGCGGCGGGCGGCGGATTTCGCTCCAGAGAAAGCGGCGCACAGATACCTATCTGTAATGAACCTGGAGGGGGAACCGGCATGAACGTGGCAGGGCCTTCGAAAAGGCTGGGGCGTGAGGCCTTGCGCTTGTTGCCTTACACTGGCTGGGGGGACTGGCTGCATCACTTATCTCTTTTTTGGGTGGCGCACAGGCGAACACCCAAGAGAAGTGGCGTGTTGCTTTTCAACGATTACATCTTCTTTCTGAAGAACTCAGCCGGGGCATACGATCCACTTCGCCAGTTTTCCAGCGACAAGCTTCTCGTGAAACTGTATGTCTCGGCCGTCATCGGAAAGGAGTACGTGCCAGACACCCTGCGGGTCTTCTCAAGCGCCGCGGACCTCGAGAATTTTAGCGCGCCCACGCCATGCGTTGTCAAGCCTACGCATCTCTCCGGCATCGTGGTGTTTCTAAATAAAGGAGAGCGCCTCAGCGTCGCGCAACGCCGAACACTGAAGTTGTGCTTAAATCGGAATCTCTACAAGGAAAGCAGGGAGCCAAACTATAGGTATCTACGCCCTGCCGCGATTGCTGAAGCCGCCGTAGGGCTATCGCACGAAGTTTGCGACTATAAGGTCTTTTGTTGGATGGGAAGACCTCGCCTTATACAAGTGGACGTTGATCGCCATTCCGATCATAAGCGTGTTCTCTACGACACAAACTGGCGTCTTCTTCCAATAGAATACAATTATAAGGTTTGCGATGAGCTGCCGCGACCCCGACATCTGGAAGAAATGCTAGACTTGGCTGCAGCGTTGTCAGAGCCTTTTGAAAGCGTTCGCGTTGATTTCTATTTGACACAAGAACGAATCTTTGTGGGTGAGTTGACCCACTTTCCGGAACAGGGGCACGGTCGCTTTGGCACCCTCCAGCAAGAGAAAACGTTTTCTGAATTTTTTTTCGGGGCCGAGACGGTCAATCGATAAAGCTTTGGTCTGAATCCCGTAGGATGGGTACGGTCTATATAACCCGCAACGGCCTGCTTGAGCCTCTCGGCCAGAGTCAGGTGTTCGCCTATCTGCGCCGCCTCGCGCGCGAGCATGACATCTCGCTCATCACGCGCGAGAAGCCAGAAGACTGGGGGAACGCGGGGACGATGGCGAGCGCCCGCGCCGCTTGCCTGGGCGCTGGAATCCGGTGGCTGCCCCGCCCCTTTTGCAGCCGGCCGAAGGGTATCGCTCCAGCGCTGGATTTAGCGGCGATGATGCGGCAGTCGTTAGGGGAAGTCCGAAGCCGACGGGCGAAGCTCATCCACGCCCGCTCATATCTTCCAGCGGCTGTTGCATGGCAGGTCTGGCGGCTGACTGGCGCCCCTTTCATTTTCGACATGCGGGCGCTCTGGCCCGAGGAATTGATCACCGCCCGCCGCCTGAAGCGCGGCTCCCCCATGCATCGCGCCATCGTCGCCGCCGAGCGCGTCTGCCTGCGGGATGCGGCGGCCGTCGTGTCCCTGACGCATGCCTCTGTGGACCACCTGCGACAGGTCTATCCACGCGAGTTGGAACGGCAGAACGTTGTAGTGATCCCGACTTGCGCGGATCTCGACCGCTTCACTCCCGCTCAGGTCCGAAAAGCCGGGCCGCGCGTCTATGGCTGCATCGGCACGGTCTTAAGCGGGTGGTTCCGGACGGATTGGCTTGCCGCTTTGTTCGCCGCCGCGGCCCGCCGCGATCCTTCCGCGCGATTTGAGGTCATCACAAGGGATGATCGGCAGAGGGTGCGGCTCGTCATCGATCCAGGAGGGACGTTAGGGTCACGGCTGAACATTCGCGCGCGACGGCCGCAGGAAATGCCGGATGCCGTGCGCGCGCATGATGTCTCGGTCATGTTCTACGCCGGTGGAGAGATTTCCGAGTTGGGTCGCTCCCCGACCCGCCTGGGCGAGGTGCTGGGCTGCGGCCTTCCCGTCGTTGCGAATGGCGGTGTGGGAGACGTGGCGCGGATCGTGACGGAACACCGGGTGGGTGTGCTGGCGGCCTCTTCCGCCGACGCCGATATGGTCGCAACCCTCGATACGCTCGACGCGCTTATGGCCGATCCTGCCTTGCCCGCCCGCTGCCGCGCCGCCGCAGACGCTGTCTTCTCGCTGGAGCGTGGCGTCGCCGAATACAGCGTCCTCTATCGCACCATCGCCGGTTGAGAGCCTTGCAACCACGCCATGAATCTTCTCGCCTGCACCAAATATGGAGACCGGGCCGCGAGCGCCCGGCAGCGGTAAATGGCTCCTAGTGATTACAGCCTGCTCATTCTTTCGAAATATGGACAGCTCGCCGCCTCTGCACGACAACGTTTCCTCCAGTTCGAGCCAATCCTGACGGCAGCGGGAATAGCAATCGATTTTGTTCCTTTGCTCGGTGATAATTATTTAGAAAAGATAATGCGAGGTGGCCCAAAGCCTTTTCGGGCAGCCACGGCCGCTTATTTACAACGGCTCGTGTTGTTGCTTCGCGGCTCTCGCCAAGACGCCACTCTAGTTCATTGCGAATTGTTTCCATATCTCCCCGCCATTACGGAGAAGGCGGCTTTTCGACTTCGTGGCCCGCTTATTTTTGACTACGACGACGCGATCTTTCATCAGTACGATCAGCACAAGAACCCGTTGGTGCGGTCTATGCTCGGCGGCAAGCTGAAGCCGCTCTTGAAACGAGCCGATCTTGCGATTTGTGGGAATGCCTATCTTCAAGATTACGCATCCCGGTACTGTCGGCGCACAGAGATCGTGCCGACAGTGGTCGATACTGATGTGTATAAGCCAGCAATGGAGCCGAATGCCGATCGCCCAGTCACCATTGGCTGGATCGGTTCTCCGTCGACCTGGACTTTCGTCAAGCCGCTTATCCCGCTCCTAACCGACCTCGCGGTACGTCTCAATCTCACGGTGCGGGCGGTCGGAGCCGGCCCGCAGATGGACATCCCGCCTCGGTTCGAGTTCCTGCCGTGGTCCGAGGAAGAGGAGATCCGTCTCATCCAAGGCATGGATATCGGCATCATGCCCCTGCCAGACGAGCCCTGGGCGCGAGGGAAATGCGGCTACAAGCTCATTCAGTACATGGCCTGCGGTCTGCCGGTGATAGCCTCGCCCGTGGGGGTTAACGCGGACATCGTTGACCACGGGTCGAACGGCTTCCTGGCGTCAGTTCCACAGGAATGGGCTGCAGCAGTAACGGCGTTAACCGAGAATGCAGCGCTGCGCCTGACTATGGGGGCAGAAGGGCGCCGTAAGATCGAACGAGCCTACTCCCTGGCGGCACACGGGCCAAGGCTCGCAGCAATGTTGCGCGAAGTCATGGATAAAGGTCGACCGCATCAATAACAGAGCGAGGGCTATATCTATGGTCGTATCTGACATGAATCCAGTCGCAAAGCATTTCGATCGGGTCTCGTCGAACTACGCCAGGTACTTCGTCAACCGGAAAACTGGCATCCATTTTTGCCTCCAGCGAAGGCTTGAACTTTCTCGCGAACTGGCCGCGGGAACCTCCGGGCGGTTGCTCGACTGTGCGTGCGGAACCGGCGAAATCACCTGTGCGCTGATCACGGGCGGCCAGTTCGATGCGGCGACGCTGAACGACATATCGGCCGCGATGCAGGAGAAGGCACGGGCATTGCTCGCGGCCGAAGCGCCAAGTGTCAGCAGCCGGTTCGTCCAGTCCGACATCTTCGAGTTCGCGCCGGGCGACGAAAAGTTCGACTTCATCATGTGCCTTGGCTTGATCGCGCACACCGGGCGGCTGGAACAGTTGCTCGACAGGCTGAAATGGCTCCTGGCCCCCGGGGGACGCATCCTGCTGCAGACGACCCTGGCGAACCATCCGCACACGGTCGTGCTGCGAATGCTGACCTCCAGCTACTACCGCAAGCGGTTCGGCTATCAGCTGGCGTATTACACGCACGCGGATATCGTCGATGCCTGCGCCAGGAACGGCCTGAGGATCGCGCGTTCCCGTCGCTACCAGGTCGGGTTCCCTCTGTTGCACCAGCTGTGGGCCTGGGGCAGCTTCCAGGTCGAATTGCGACTCCAGCGCTGGGCATCAAGGTACGGAACGGAAGCGATCTATCTCATCGAGCGGGACGGACAGTGACGCGGTGGCGCATCGCCGATCATCCGGGCAGACGACGATCAGAGGGACGCCCGGGGGAAGTATGCCTTATCGCCGAAACCGGCAGCCGCGTCCCAGGCCTCGTCCCCACGAGGGCGAGCATTTCTTCCTGCACTTCCACCGGAAGCGCCGGTCCCGACTTCAGCTGCTGCACCAGGTCCGGAAACGCCCCGTTGAGGACGGACGACGCGCAGAGTCCTCGCACGGACTCCGTATTCCCTTCGAGGAAGCGGGCGGCGGACCAGCGAAACCCCTCTGGCCGCTATTGATGTTGCAAACATGGTCGGCATTCGGCGAAGCTTGCGGACAAAGTTTCGGCGCCGCCCAACGAGACGGCAAACATCAAATAGTCTCCACGTAACCTTCGCTGAATGATCTACCTTACTCTTTACGGCGGCATGCTGTTCGGCGCAGCGCTCGGTAGCGAGCATAGGGAGCTTCGCCGCTTCTTCTTCGCCTTCTTCGCGCTGCTGCTGTTTGCTTTCGTAGCTTTCCGATACAAAGTCGGATGCGACTGGTATGGATATGAGGGGAATTTCGAGCAGGCGTGGGACTGGGATACGTCAGAAGCGCTGCTGAACATGGAGCCGGCCTATTGGCTGCTCATCGTTCAGCTTCGCGCGGCCGGGCTCGACTATCCCTATCTCAACTTAGCGATGGCGATCCCGTTCTTCTGGGGCTTCATCGCGCTTGCCAGGCGGCAGCCATATCCGTTGGCATTTCTCGTCCTCTCGTTTCCTGTCTTGATTATAAACTTGCCGATGTCCGGCATACGCCAGGCGGCGGCGCTCGGCTTCCTGTGCGTTGCAATGATCGCGTTTCAGGACAGAAAGCTGATCCGCTACATTGCAATGGTGGTGGCAGGCTCACTGTTTCATATGAGCGCAATCGTATTTCTTGCGCTGGCGCCGTTCGTTAAGTTCCGGCTAACGCGGGGCACCCTCTTCCTCTCCGTCATACTGGTGCTGCCGGGCGCCTATTTCATATTAGCGAAGACCGCAGAGTTCTATAGCGACCGCTACGTCGGAGTGGGGGAAGACGCGAAAGGGGCGATTTACCGGTCGGGCATGCTCGCCGCGGTCGGCGTTTACTTCCTGTGGAAACTCAGGCGCTCGTATCGGGAGCGCTTCCCAGCGGACTATAAGGTGGCGCTCATAGGCTCCTGGGTTATGCTCGGGACGCTTGCCCTCGTGCCTCTCTCGACGGTGATCAGCGACCGGTTCGGATACTACGTCACGCCGATCCAGATTATGATTATGGCGCGCCTGCCGTATCTCGCCCGGCCCGCCCAGGGGGCTCAGCTTTTGGCGGCAGCTCCCTATCTCGCTCTCGGCCTCGTCCTCATCGTTTGGACGGCCAACTCCGAATTGTTTCAGCAATGCTACCTGCCCTACCAGACTTGGTTATCGTGGAGCGATTAGCCATGCGCGCTCTGCTTTGAACCTCGGTCGTCGAAGTAGAGATCCGACGACCGCTCGCTAAATTGCGGTTTCAAACGCATAGCATTCCTCACGGAGCGCCGCTGATGTCGCCACCCGATCTTCGAAGCATTCGGTTTGAACAGTATAACTCGTCTCATTTCGCCTCTGTTCGCAATCTCTTTGAGCGCGTTTGGGGGGAGAGCCGGAGCGCCGAGTATGACGACAAATATTGGAACAAGACGCTAACGGGGGTGTGCCCCGCTATCGTAGCGTTCTTTCATGAGCAAGCCGTTGGCTTCTATATGGTATGGCCGGTGATGCTTACGGACGGTCAGGCTGATTTTGTTTGCGGACAGCCGATCGATAGTATGGTGCATCCTGATTTCCAAGGTAAAGGACTCCTACGAGAGCTGGGCAACCGTTGTTACGAGATTTGCAGTCAGGAAGGTATCGCAGTCATGTACGGGGCCCCAAACAAAGCGGCCTACGCTGGTAATGTCGGCGCATTGAACTGGTGTCACGTATCAAATCTTACCGACTGGATTCGACCAATGTTCGGACTGAGGGGGCAAAGCTCACTTTGGGTGGAACAAGACGGCCGGTGGGTGATGCATGGCCGGCAGGGGGAGTCCACGATATTCACAGCCGAGCGAGATAGTGGGGAACAATTGAGTGAGTTATGGACCGAAGGTCCTACGATAAGACGACGCTGGCAGGTCAGCCGAACTCAAGCATGGATGAATTACCGTTATCGCAGCGTTCCCGAGGCGGAATATTTCACCGTCACCCTTCGCGTTGGCGAGATCCAGGCCGCTGCCGCAATCTGCGGGTTCCGGAAAGTTGGCTCACGATTGCGCGCCACGCTCGCGGACTTGGTCTATAAGGATGAGATTGCTTGTCGCTTAGTCTTAAAGGCGTTGGTAAACTTCGCCAAGAGAAAAGGGGCGCGCTTTATGCTGGCCAAAACTGCGCCGTTTAGTTTAGGCGAACAGCTCTATAGGAGTGGATTTCTTCCAGTACGCCAGACCCCACTCATCAGTCGTACGCCTGGCTGGCAGTGTTTCGCAGCGAATGCTTTGTCGAGGAAAGGTTGGAGCCTATTCGGTGGCGCATTCGACGTGATATAGCTTCAACGTTATTACAATGGACATGCGGCGATGCCCGGAACATTTATAATTTCTCTCGATTGTGAGGGAAAATGGGGAATGGCAGACCGAGCCGAGCGGATTGAAAGCGGCTTCATTACAAAAGGAAGCCTGATGAAAGCGTACGAAATACTTATCCGGGAACTCGGCCAGTTTGAGATGGCTGCAACTTTTGCATTCGTTATGGCCTTCACTCTCAAGGAAATCGAGGTTGATGAATGGCTACCGCGCTTGACAGATGTTCAGGTCGATGGCGCCAATTGGATGATGAATTTCCGTCTCGCGGAGAGGCGGCGAGATTTCTCTGGCTGGTTCTGCTCCGAGGCGTTTGAACTCGTTCGCGATTGTGGCCGTCATGAAATCGGATGCCATGGGTTTCGGCATCTGCCCTTGGCCGAAAATATCACGCAGAAAAGAGACGCAGCCTATGAGTTGCAGAGCGCCTCGACGCTGGCAAAAGTGAAAGGAATTGAACTAAAAACATTCGTCTTTCCCAGAAATCAGGTTGGCTATTTGGAAGAACTTGTGCATCAGGGTTATATTGGCTTCAGGAACATCCATCCAGCCGTAGGGCGCTATGGCAGACTAGGTAATATCTTACGAGAGTTTCATATTCGGGAAAAAGCGCAGAACTCAGAGCCTGCTTCCTACGGCATGGTAAGTATTCCAGGAGGCTACTTTTTGAACTGGCGGCATGGTTTGAGAAAAAGGGTACCGGAGGCAGTCACGCTTCTGAGGTGGCGGTCAATACTTGAGAATGCCGTTAGGTTCGACCAAGTAGCGTTGCTTTTTCTCCACCCACATAATCTTATCGACGGGCACGATATGGCGAGGCTTTTCCGCGGGGTTCTCCGAATTGCGGCGGAACTGCGGGACAGCAGGGGACTATCTATTCTGACCCAGCAACAGTTTTGTAAAAAAAGAGCATTGATATTCAACCCGTTGACTGAGTCCGTCCCTTGAAAGACGCGCTGATGCTTTATTAGGAATCCAACGCAACTCCGTAAGGGATCCTTGTAGTGCCTCCAAAAATAGCCATTTCAATCAACTGCGCCTGGAATATCGTTAACTTCCGAGCCGGCCTTATTCGCAGCTTATTGGGCGCAGGCTGCGAAGTCATCGCTATTGCGCCGCGGGACTCTTATGCACAACGCCTTATCGATATGGGTTGCCGCTTCATCCCCATAGAAATGGAGAGTAAGGGAATAAACCCAATTGCCGACGCTGCCTTGTTATCCCGCTATGTCTCTATTTTAAGCCGCGAAAAACCAAACGCATATCTTGGCTATACGATAAAGCCGAACATTTGGGGATCGCTTGCAGCGGTGGCTTGCGGTATACCCGCAATCAATAACATCTCCGGCCTCGGCACGGCATTCATCCGCGACACATGGCTTACGGCTGTGGTCAAGATGCTTTATCGAACGGCCCTGGCGCGATCGCATATGGTTTTTTTTCAGAACGAAGATGACCGGTCGCTGTTTATTCAACAGAGGCTTGTAACTGCAAAGCGAACAGGTCTTCTGCCTGGCTCGGGCATCGACTTGGAGCATTTCAGCCCCTTATCGATCGAGAATTCAGCGCGTCCAGAGTTCCTTTTCTTGCTCGTCGCGCGATTGCTCTACGATAAGGGCGTGGGCGAGTACGTAGAAGCCGCGCGAATGCTCAAAACCGAGCGCTCCGAAGTAAAATGTGCGCTTCTCGGTTTCCTCGACGTGGAGAATAGGACAGCGGTCTCTCGTGATGAGGTCGAAAGCTGGGTACGCGAGGGGATTATCGAGTATCAAGGCGTCGCGGACGATGTGAGACCTCATATTGCCGCCGCGGACTGCGTTGTGCTCCCATCCTACCGCGAAGGTACGCCGCGAACGCTGCTTGAAGCCGCGGCAATGGGCAAGCCTATAATCGCGACCGATGTTCCCGGCTGTCGCGAGGTTGTCGAACATACCCGAACCGGGCTGCTCTGCCAGGTTCGGGACGCGCACGATCTTTCCGCAAAAATGCGGATGATCGCACAAATGGCGCCGCTTGAGCGGCAAACCATGGGCGCGGCCGGAAGAGCCAAAATGCAGCGTGAATTCGATGAACGCCTCGTTATCGCGGCATATTTCAGAGCTTTGGGTGAGATATCGGTAGCCCGCGCACCTTATGACAAGGTAGCTTGAGGTCGATAAGGATACTTTTTGATCCCGTGCAAACGCGCTACAGCATCGTTGCGGGCGAGGGCGTAAACTAGGATAAAGCAGAGATGAAAGTTCTCGTGACAGGGAACGCCGGCTTTATTGGATTTCACGTCGCTAAATCGCTTCTTGAGCGCGGCGATGAAGTTGCCGGGTTCGATGCCATCAATTCTTACTACGATCCAAGTCTCAAGCAGGCGCGTCTTAGGCTCCTGGAGGAGACAGCGCGAAAGACGAATAGCGCTTATCGTTTCGTCCGAGCCGACCTTGCAGACACAGCCGCGGTAGAGGCCTGCTTCGCCGAGCATCGCTTTGACCGCGTCATCCACCTCGCAGCACAAGCGGGGGTTCGCCACAGCATCGGCAACCCGCATGACTACGTTCGCTCTAACTTGATCGCCTTCACGAACATCTTGGAGGCCTGCCGGCATAGTCAAACCCCGCATTTGACCTACGCTTCGACTTCAAGCGTCTACGGCGCCAATACGCGAATGCCGTTCTCCGAGCACCACAGCGTCGATCACCCGTTGCAATTCTATGCGGCGACGAAGCGCGCCAATGAGCTGATGGCTCACGCCTACAGCAATCTGTTTGCCTTGCCGACGACGGGGCTTCGTTTTTTTACAGTCTATGGGCCATGGGGACGTCCCGATATGGCGCTTTTCCTGTTTACGAAGAGCATCCTCGAAGGAAAGCCAATCCGCGTGTTCAATTACGGGAAGCACACACGCGATTTCACCTATGTCGACGATATCGCCGAAGGGGTGATCCGGGTCAGCGATAAAATTGCCAAGCCAGACCCCGCCTGGGACGCCGCCAAGCCAGATCCCGCAACATCGAGCGCTCCTTTTCGCATCTACAATATCGGCAATAATTCACCGGTCGATCTCGGCGCCTATATTGAAGCCATTGAGCACGAGCTGGGTCGAAAGGCGGAAAGGGAGCTTCTTCCTTTACAGGAAGGCGATGTCCCGGATACTTATGCAGACGTAACCGAGCTCTCTGCCGCAATCGGTTACAAGCCGGCGACGCCCGTGTCTTTCGGCGTTGCCAATTTCATTCGATGGTATCGCGAATACTACCGGATTTGATACAAAAATTGTTTTCGCGAAACTATTCATGGCGGATCTCTGGCATGGCGGGAATTCTTGTAGGCGCGGTGGAATTACGCAGCAAGCGCCGTTTTTTACTTGGCAAAAAAGCTAAGTAAATTATCTCACGGAATTGTCCCATTATCTTCGTCTGTAGGATGACTACGATGACAACAAATAATGCTTACGGCAATAAAATTATTAAAGCTTTGTTCGTTATCGTTCTATGCGTTGCGGCTACAACTTACTATGGGGTCAGGCAGCCGCAAATACAAGCTGGCGGAGGTAAAGGTTGGGATGGCGTTGAGTATCATCGTTTGTATGTTTATATGACCGGTGAGACCGTAACTGAACCTATCGATTTTCCATTTTGTAAAAGAGTCGCTCTCCCCTATTTGGCGGCTCAACTGCCGCTTTCAGCGGAGAAGAGCTTTCTTGTAATTAATATCTTGTCTGGCTTAGCTGCAACCTTTCTTATGTACCTGACCCTGGCGAGAACGTACAGTTTCTTAAATATTATCTCCTGTCTGCTTCCAATGATATTCTACCTATTTGCACCTTTGAGATTTCCTTATTACCATCCATTTACAGTAGATCCTCCGGCATTATTTTTCTATGCTCTTTCTGCTTTCTTATATCGGCGCAATTTTCTTGGCGCTGTGGCGTCTTTAATAATATCTGGGTTGTTTCGCGAGTTGGGATTTTACTTTGCCGCGATGCTGATTCTTTACTCAATGGCGCAGAGTAGAGAGCGCCGAACGCAGCTTGTATCGATCCTGATGCTAGGGATCGCAATGGCGCTGTCCAACCTTATTCAAGGCGCTCAATGCCATGGCTCACAAGTGTTGGATGCGCTTGGGTATGGTCTCAGGAAAGCGGCGCAACTCGATTATTGGCTGAAAGTAACAGCTGCCTTGCTTATGACTTGCGGCGCCTTCATAGTGTCGGGTTATCATAGGGGCCAGATGGAGCGATTGGACAGTATAAACGATGAAGTTGGCGCAAGTATCGTTATGTTTGCTTTCTCGGTGTTTCTAGCCGTCGTCGGCGGACATGATTCGACGCGTTACCTTCTCATCGCCTACCCATTGTATGCCCAACTCTTTGCTTGGAGCTGCCGCGAAGCGAAGGGTTGGCAGATTGCCCTGGGGTCGATTTGCGGCTTGGTGGCAAATAACGCTTACGCGAGAATACCTGAACCATCGAATTATTGGCCGAAGAACGATATCGACGGATTTTTCGGGCTCTTTCCAGATGCGAGCCATATCGTCGTATCGATAAAGATGCTCGTTTTCTGGGGTATATGCTTACTCTTAGTCCGTCACCTGCCCTCCCTGGGTGCAATTATTCTGAGAGTTACCAACAACATGAAAATAGGAAACACTTTAGAGACAACGAAATGGCCAAGCTTTTCGCTGAGGTTAGTGTGGGATACGGTTAGCAAAGTAAAGCGAGGGTAGTATCGACATCTCTTGCGAGTGAACGACCCGAATAAGTCGCTTGCCGATAATAAATGTTAAGAGGCTTGCCGGATGGCGAAGCGATTAAGGCCTCATGGTCCAGCAGGCCGCCATGGCCATGACAGCGGCTGGCGTTTCGCCGCCGCAACCGCCGGATTTAGATGTCCGGCGCCGCCGCGCCGGGCGGGACGGATCGCTCCTCGTCACGATTTAGCGTTCGACGCCGCGGCTTTGCTCACGCCTTTCTTAGTTTTCCGTGATGAACGAATACCCTAGTTTGGGTGTCAGGAATAGCACGACGAAAGAGGCTTCACATGTCAACGCTCCGCAACATCGGCATCGGGGAATGGACTGCGATTATCCTGGCCACCGTTATCACACTGGCGCCGCTCGTGCCTTACGGCGCCTGATATCAGGAGCAGGCGCGGATACAAAAAAGGCCGTGGAGCCGCGAGACGCTCCGCGGCCTTTTTATATTTTTCCCACGTTCCGCCGCGATTGGCGCCGGTGGGGTCCATGGCGGCCATGAGAAATGGCGACGGCCACGCAAAAAAGGCGGACGCGCCGCCGGGCGCCGAGGCAGACTCCGCCGAATTGCCCAACGCATCGTCATCCCGGCCATCGGCGCCCATCGGCATGCCGGCCATCGGCGCCCCATCGTCATCCCCGCCAGGCGAAGCGCGAGCCGGGATCGCAAAAAAATGTGCGCCGCGATTTATTACGGTCCCGGATAACGCCTTCGGCGTTTCCGGGAAGACGAACAGAGGCCATCCGGGACGACGGACGAAGGCCTCCGGGATGACGAACAAAGGGCATCCGCTGGCTTAATTGGGAAACTCTGCCTAGCGCCTGTTAAGAAAATCAGCTGCTGGCTGACTTCTTGAGAGCGTCTTCGATCAGCGCTTGAAGCTCCTGCATCTGGGTGGTGTACGCCTGCATATGATCTTCGGAGAAACGGACCTGAAGCATCAAAAGCTCGCGGAAATCTTGGGCCTTGGCGATCTTTTCGACCAGCGCGGCCGCTGAATTGGCATTTTTACTCGCCATCGCCACGGCGCGGTCTTGCACATCCTTAAAGCCCGCAACCACGGGATTTGACGGCGCCGGATTCGATGGCGCCGCGCCCGTCCAGGCGCCCATGACGGCGCCGTCCGGCTTCGGGAGCGCTTCTTCCATCACGCTGAAAAGGTGCTGCGTGTGCGCGACGAAAGCTTGCATCCGCTCTTGAGCGAACTGCGTCTGAAGCGTCACAATATCTTCGGGGGCCGGCGCGTTGCAGACCTTGCCGGCGAAGGTGAACGCCGACTCGGCATTTTCCACCGCGAATTCCATGACGCGGCCTTGCATATCCTTGAAGCCGGCTGTCATGGGATTGGCGGGCATGGCGTCTATCCAGGCGCCCATGGCTTTGGTCGTGATATCGGTGAGCCGCTCATAGGCGGCATGGGTCTGCTTCAGGGACTGTTCGGACAGATCGCGCAGGGTCTGCGGAATCTCGAATGATTTTACGGCCATGGCGTCCCCTCCCAGGGGCTTGAGGAAAAGCAAGTGTAGCCGTGTCCCGAAGCCGCGTCCCGAAAAGATATTGAAATGGCGCCGAACCCGACCCGGCCGCGCCGGGCGAGAGAGGCGATCGTAAGGCCGGCGCATGGTTAAAATCGCAAGAGGTTAACGGGGGAAGAGGCGGCGCTTTTGCGCTAGCGTGTCCTACGATCTCCCTACGAAAGGCGCCCAAAAGCCGATTTGGACCCGAAAAAACCGCTTCAGAAATCCTAGTTAACGGTTCTAATCTTGCGCGCGTTAACCGAAAAAACCAGCCTGGGGTTGCGGCGGGCGGGTCCGCAACCGCTTCGATTTGTGCGGCGCGAGCGGAATTTGGCATTCGAAATCAAAGCGATAGGCGCCATTTAAAGCTTCCGCAAGGCGCTATCGCCTATCATGGTCATAATGAGGGGAAAGAGACGAAAAACCGCGAAGTGGCGTAACCTTATTCAGGGGCGCCAGGGTTAACGGCAGGTAAACAGGGCGCCGCTTCGAGCCGCCCCTCGCAATGAGAAATTGGTTATGTATTTTATTATTGCTATAAGCCGCGGACGTCAAATCTCCCGCTCGCCGGGGCAGGCGGCGCGGCACGCGGCGCGTGGAAAAAGGACGCGAGGCATGGGCGATGATCGGCGCCGCCCGCAACCTCATAAAGCTCGCAAAGGCTGCGCGAACGGCTTACGCCGCCGCGTACAGCGTCAAATCGGCAGCCGAAATGGCGACCAGGACGGGCTCCTGGATCGATAAGGCGCACTGGTCTAGAGCGGCTTTTTCGTGCTGACTTTGGTGGGCTTCGGCGCGGGCTGACTCGCCTGGGAGGCGACATCCGAAGCGGCTTGCGCCTTCGCGGCAAGCTGGCGTTGATGGGCCTCGAAGCCCGCCATGAGTTCCGCGAAGAATGCGCGGGCGGAGCGCTCCTCGCCTGCCTCGGTGAGGGTCACATGATCGGGCGCGGCCAGCGGCGGCTTGAACGCGGTCCAGGCGTGGATCGAGCAAGGCCCGCCCATATATTTAGCCCAATCCCAGTAGAAAGCGCCGCTCGACGCAGCGACGCGCTTCATGGCCGAGCGCACGGCTTCGAGTTTCGGCGGCGCGTGCCAGCGGGCGAGGCGTTCGTCGCCGCGCTGCAGCATCTGGCCGTAGGCCGCCTGTTCCTGCGGATTGAGCGCGCGGCAAACCTGCGCGCCCGCCGTGCCGGCATAGGCAGGCAATCGCGCTGCGTCGGGCGGCCCGACGATCCCCACGGAAGCCTGCGGCGCCCAGCTCTTGAGCTCCGCGATGACAAGCCGGAAGCGCGCTTCGTACTGGGCGGCGTCGAGCGCGTCCAGGAATCCTTCCTGCGTTCCGTATTCGATTAGAATCAAATCCGGATTGAGTTTGCGAAAGTCATTGGCCGCGAAGTCGGCGTTCCACTTTTCGGGAGTCCAGGCCGTTGCGCCCGGCAATCCCACATTCGTATAGAGAACGCCCGGCGTTCGCGCGCCGCTCGCCACCGAGAGCACGGCGATCTGTCCGTCGCCGCGGGGCCTGATCATGATCTCCCTGGCCTTGGCCGCGATGCGAATGGACGTTCTGGTTCGCGGACGGCGCGTTGGTCGGGACGAGCTTCACATCGCCGTCCACGCTGATTGCGGCCGTGCCCTGGGCGGGACCCGTCATGAAGGTGACGTCGATCCACTCCAGCGCGCCTTCCGTGGAGGTGAACCTGAGCCAGGCGTCGCTTGCAGCCGAACTCACCCTCACGCCCGTGACGCCGAACGGCCCCGGCTCGCCCGCGGCCGCGTTCGCCAGCGCCCATTTTCCGCCGCGATCGACCTTCATGCCCCTGAGCGGGTAGAGCCCGGGAAGCATGAGACCGCGTCCTGCGTTCCCGAAGCGGCTGACGAAATGCTCGCGAAGAGAACCGGCGAAGCGGTCGTTGACAATGGCGTCGCCGCCAAGGTGGACAATGCTGACGGGCTGAGTGCGCCGGCCGGCGCTGAGCGCGGCAAGGGCGGCGTAGTACTTTTCCAGAGCCTGCGAGGCGGGAAGAAGCGCAGGCTCCAATCCGCCCGCGGCCTCGGTTGCGCTGACGGCGCCCCAGCCTGGAGCGGCCGTTTGGAGCGGTTTCCTGGCCTCCACCGTGCCGAAGGCGCCGAACAGCGAGGGCCCGCTGTCGGGCATCAGGCGCGCCGCGCTGAAAGACGGCATTTTCAGCCCAAGAAAATCGGACTTGTAAGAGCGGTTGAGCGCAGGGGCTTCCTGGGAACTTTCATTGAGAGAGGCGCGGTCTTCGTCGCCGCCCCAATTCATGCCGGGAAGGCATCCGCTCAGCAGCGGCAAGGCGCAGACGGCAAGCACAGGCGCCAAGCGCGCCCCGCTGAGCCACATATTCCGATCACGCCACCGCCTGCCCTGCATATGCACTCCAGCGAAGCACTTCAACATATCGACTTATGCACCGCGACTGCTGCTATTGTGCGCCGGTCTCGGGCGGCGGCGGCCAGCGAAAATCGTCGGCGCGGCCCTCCTTGGAGGGCAGCGCCTCGCCCCTGCTCAAGACCTTGAAATAGGCGCGGTCGGCGAGCGGCGTTTGCCGTTGGATTTCGCGCATCGAGAAGTCGCCGACGGACGAGATCACCGCGATCGAGGTCAGGCCATCGCCAAGGTCCGCGAGCACGTATTCGCCTCCCTGGAAGCCCGCGCCGCCAAATGCCGCCGCATCGCGCTTTTGCGGGTCCGGCGTTGCGGGGGGCGCCGCAGGTTCGGTCCTCAAGGCGGGAGCCGCGGCCGCGACAGGCGGCTGCTTCGAAGCTGACGGATTGGCCGGATCGGGACGCGGCTGTGAGGCGGACGCCGTCCATTCCGGCGCCGCTGCGACCTTGGCGGAAGAGCGCGCCACGCCGGGCACGACTCTCGCCTGCTCTTCCTCGTCGCCCGCGAGCGGAATGTTGCGTTGGGCCTTGGCCTGGGCCAGATCGCGGCGCAGCACGATTTCCACGTAATTCGCAAGCTTCCGGTTTCCGGCTGGGGTGAGGCCGATGCCATCGCCGTCGCGCAGGCGCTTCGTCTGCCCGGTCAGGTCCGGCCCATAAGCGGCGTAGGCGCCGAGCTGGTCGGTGAACCCGGCCCAGGTTTCGATGAATTTTGCGCCGTTGACATAGGCGGCCTGGCGCGCGGCGTCATTCATCGCCGCGACGGTCTCGCTGAAGGCCGCGTTGGCCATGATCGGCAGCCCAACCCAATAGACCGCGATCTTCGCGTTTCTGAGCTTCTTGATCAGCCTCTCGGCTTCCTTCGCGTATGCTTCCTTCCACTCCGCCGAACCGGGCTGCACGCGGCCTTCCCCGTATTTGAGCGAAGCGCGGTCGTTCACGCCGAGCATGACGACGACGATGTGCGGCGGCGAGTCCGAAATCATGCGGTCGATCTCTCGGTAAAGATCGGTCTGGTCCGCTCGGGCAAGGCCGTAATTCGAGCGCGACATGTCCGCGAATTGGAGAGACCCTTCCTCCAGCTTGAAGGCTTCCTTGAGCCCGTCGGTGAGGCCGGCGCCAAGCCAATCGCCGATGACGCGCACCTGGTATCGGTCCGTCTGAGGAAAGGGCGTGATGTAACTTGAGGAGAGCGGACTTGCTCCTTGGGCGCGGACTTGGGAGGCGCCGGAAAGGATCAGGAGAAGGGCGCACAAGCTCAAGGCGCCCAGCGCCGGAAAAGCACGGGAGACGAAGGGCATCTTGCTGTTCCTGCCAAACGCGCCCACGATCATGCTGCCCTCACTGTCCAGGCAACTTTTTATGAGAGATTGTGTCAGCATCAAGCCTTTCGTGGGGGCTCGCCCGTTATCGTCTCGCTGTGCGGCATACACGCCTCGTGCGGAAAAGCCTTATATGAGCACAAAATTCATCGCCGTTCTGTTACTCAATGACAAAAGTCCGACCGAAAATTGCGTGGGCGAAAGGCGGCGAACGGCGCCTCCGGCTCGCCTCGCCCGAAAGAGCGAGAGCCCTGTTGTCATGAGGGCGAGGCGGCGCGCTGCCGATGCCACTTCTACGTTTCTTTGCTAATCCACAACTGTCTCGCGGGAGTCGCATTTTTGGCTGAAATATTGGGGCTTCTTCGCTATATCAATTGCACACTTCCCATACCGCGAAGCGCCCAGGAACCCCTATGAGCAAGCCTATTCGCAAGGCCATCTTCCCCGTCGCGGGTCTCGGCACGCGATTTCTCCCCGCCACGAAAGCCATGCCGAAAGAAATGCTGACCGTGGTCGACCGGCCTCTCATCCAGCACGTGGCCGACGAGGCCCGCACTGGCGGCATCGAGCACTTCATTTTCGTCACCGGGCGCAACAAGGGCGTCATCGAGGACCATTTCGACCGGCAGTTCGAGCTTGAAGCGGTGCTGAGGCAGCGCAACAGGCAGGAGGAGTTGCTCAACCTTGAGCTTCATCTGCCGGCGCCGGGCGCGACGAGTTTCACGCGCCAGCAGGAGCCGCTCGGCCTTGGCCACGCGGTGTGGTGCGCGCACGACATCGTGGGCGAAGACCCGTTTGCGCTTCTTTTGCCGGACGTGATCGTGCTGCACGACGGCGAAAGTTGTCTTGGGCAAATGATCAAGGTTTACAACCGGCTCTGCCAAAAATACCCCAGCGAGAAGATCAATATCATCGCGGTGGAGGAGGTCGCGCCGGAAGAAACCAAGTCCTATGGCGTGGTTGGGCTCGCGGGCGAGGAAGACGACCGGGTCTGGCGCATCGGGTCCATGGTGGAAAAGCCTGCGCGGGGCAGTTCCCCTTCGAACCTCATCATCATGGGCCGATACATCCTTCAGCCGGAAATCTTCAGCATCCTGAAGCATCAGGAGCGCGGCGCCGGTAATGAAATCCAGATCACCGACGCCATGAAGACGCTGATGCAGGATCAGATGTTCTTTGCCTATAAGTATCGCGGGAAAAGCTACGACTGCGGCTCCAAGCTCGGCTTCCTCACGGCGAATGTGGCGTTCGCGCTCGCCAGGCCCGACCTTGCCCCGAAGTTCGGGGAGGAGTTGAAGAAGCTCGCGGCCGAGCTTCAGGCTAAACATGCCGACGGCTCTGCCGCGAAGGCGGCCGAGTAAAGGGCGCGGATCGGAGACCGTTGCCTTTCTTCAACCGCACTTTTCGCGAAACCATAAGGACAGACTCGCCCCGAGGGGCGAACGGCGAAGGCGCAGGGGGCGGAAATGGCGCAAGGGTTGGCGCGGGCCGGGCGGCTTGCGGCGCGTGGATCGGCGCAATCGGCGGAGCGGACTCTCGATTGCGGCTTGGAGGGCATAAAGGCGCTGCGTTCGGCTCTTCTCGATGAACTCGCCCATGATTTCGAGCGCGCCGTCGAGCTGCTGCAAGGCTGCCGCGGGCGCGTGATCCTCACCGGCATGGGGAAAAGCGGCCATGTCGGGCAGAAGATCGCCGCGACGCTGGCTTCGACAGGGGCGCCTGCGCAGTTCGTGCATCCCGCCGAGGCGAGCCACGGCGATCTCGGCATGATCACGCAGAAGGATGTCGTCCTCGCCCTGTCCTGGTCCGGGGAGACCATCGAACTTGCGAACATCGTCACCTATTCGCGGCGCTTCAAGGTTCCGCTCATTGCGATCACCTCGCGCCGGGAGAGCACGCTTGGCAAGGCGGCCGACATCGTTCTCGCGCTGCCGCAGGTGAAGGAGGCGTGCCCGCACGGGCTTGCGCCGACAACGTCCACGCTTGTGCAACTCGCGCTTGGGGATTGCCTCGCCATTGCTCTTCTCGAAGGGCGGGGCTTTACGGCGCTGGATTTCAAGGTGTTCCATCCGGGCGGCCAGCTCGGCGCCAATCTGAAGCATGTCCGGGACATCATGCACCGCGGCGACAGGCTCCCCATCGCGAAAGCGAGCGAGCCGATGAGCGCGGCGCTCGTGACCATGACCGAGAAAAGCTTCGGCTGCCTCGGCGTCGTGGGCGAGGACGGCAGGCTTCAAGGAATCGTCACCGACGGCGATTTGCGCCGGCATATGTCGCCGGGCCTTCTCGACCGCACGGTGTCGGAGATCATGACGAGGTCGCCCAAGACGGTAACGGCCGACATGCTCGCGAGCGCCGCGCTGCAAATCGCAAACGCGTCGGCGATCACGGCGCTGTTCGTGGTTGAGGACGGCGCGCCGGTCGGAATCGTTCACATCCACGACTTCTTGCGCGAAGGCGTCGCGTAGAGAGGTCCTCCCGGATTTGTCCTCAAGAGACGGCCTCCGCGCATCCTGGGGGCATGCTTCCGGCGATGGGGGCAACCTCGACCGTCGTCCCGGAATGCGCTTGCCGCGTATCCGGCCGAAAGGGCGTAAAGAACTTCAAGGTTTGTTTTGTGCGATCCCGGACGGCGCAAACGCCGTTCCGGGGTGACCGGGCCGAGTTTGCCGCATCCGAGCTGGGGCTCGAAGACGACGCTCCTTTATCTATGGCAGGATGCTGGCGGCCTCGCCGGTCATGACGAGAAAGAAGGCGCGCCATGCCATCAGCGCCGCCTTCTGCTGCGCTTCGAACTTCGGGCGCGGCAAGAGCGCGATCTTGACCTGGGCGCCCTTCAAAAGCGGCGCGGCGCGCGGAGACACAAGGCCGCGCAGGGCTTTGTCGCTGAGCGCTGCGCTGTATGCGGAGACTTTCGCCCCGTGCTCCATCAGGTCGGAGACGAGGATAAGCTTCACGCGAGCGCCAGGCGGGGCGCGCAAGCTTTCGAGAGCGAGTTCGATCGAGCGGGCGATCGGAGATTCAGGCGCCCGCGCCTCGTCGCCCACGCTTGCGAGAGCGGCGTCGATCCGTTCGAGGAACGCGCTCTCATAGCGCGCGGCGACGCGCTTGGGGTTCTCGAAGAAGGGATTGGCTTCGCTTCCGGGATTGCAGAGGTCCGCCGCCGTCGCGAGCGAAACCGGCGGTGAGCCTCCGCCCTGCGTCAGAAGATCGACCACGATTCTGTCGCCGCGCCGGGCCGCGTCGCGTTCCGCGCCAACGATCCGGCGCGCGAGCCCTTGCTCCTCTAAGCTTAGCGGGTCCGTCTTATCGACAAGGATGAGCGTTACGGTTTTCGCGCCTTCGGCGGGGCAGAGCGTTTCAGGATCGAGCTTAGCGGGTCCGAAGCTTTTCGCGGCGTAAAAGCCGCCTCCCGCGAGGCTGACGGCAATGACGACAAGCACGGCGCCAAGGGCCGTTTTCGCTGTCATGACGCAAGTCCCGGGGAGGCGCAGGCGCCGGGGGAGGAAGGCTCTATCTGAAGGCTCGTTTGAACGGCTTCGGCTATCAGCTTCTCAAAGCCCTCGGAAGCGGATTCGAAGACCCCAAAGCTCTCGTCTTTTTCTTTCTGGACCTCTTTTTTCAGCGCCTTGAGTTTCTTTTCCTGGGCTTCGACGAATTTAACGTGCTTCTCGTTCAAGGCCGGGAGCGCCGGCGCCGACAGCGCATACCGGTCTAGGACGCTTCGGTCCGGGAGCTTGTTCAGGAGCCGGTCATGGCGGGCGATGTCGTCCTCTCCGTCCCGCGCCGCGTCGTCGAGCGCGTCTTTGAAGGCCGTGAGGTCGCCGGCGTAGGCGCGATGCAGTTGGGCGAGTTCCGCGAGGTCCTGCGCGGCGGCGTCGAGCTTGCGGTCCACGGTGTGGAAGGCCGAGCCGATGGCGGCGTTCGAGGCGCCTAGGATTCGACGCAGCGCCGAGGCGTTCGCGGCGCGAGCCTCGGCGTAGCGGCGATGACGCTTTCCGTAGCCAGGAAAAGGATCGTCGAACTTGTAGCCGTCGGCGGCAGCTACGGTCGCGGCGCAAAGCCCGATGATGAGAAGAAAGACGCTTGTGAAGCTCTCCAGAGCGAAAGGCGTCTGGAAGACTTTCCGAAGCGCGTCCATTTCGGAGCGCTTGGCTTTTTCGTCCGCTGAGGAAGCCGGTTTGGCGGCCGCTTCCGGGAACGGCAGCGGCGCCGGCTTCGTCCTCAAGCCATGCGCTTCGCTCAAAACGGGCTTAACCGCGACAATGGCTTCGCGCCGGGGCGCCGTCTGAGCCTCGTGCGAAAGGTCCGCTCGCGCGGCGGCCGCCCGGAAGTCGCGGTAGTGGGCGCCGAACAGATTGACGGCGACAAGCGCGGAGAGGCCCGCGAGCGAGAGCGCGATCGCACAGGCTTTGGCGGGAAGGGAGCGGCGATTCACCTGCGGGAGCACGATGGACCCCACGAGAAACGCAACGCCCACATTGGTGATGGCCAGCGCCATCGCTTCGAGCCAGCCTCCAAACAATCCCCGGTCGCTGGTTTCGGCGAAGAGGACGCCATTGATGGCGGCTTCTACGAAGATCAGGATCGCGAGAATGCCGAAGCCGAGGAGCGGAGAGGCTGGGTAATGCGCGTCGCGCGTAAGCCCGTTTTCCGCTTTGAACCGATCGAGATCGGCGAGGCGGCTGCGCTCTTCCCGCAGATGATTGGCGAGCGCCGGACCATTCGCGATAAGCGTTTTCTGCCGCTGAACGCGAATGTGCCGCAGATCGCCGTCGAGCTTGGGAAGCGCGCACTTCTTTTCCCTGGCTTCGATTTTCTGCGTCAAAGCCTGAAGATGCGCCTTGGCCTTGGCGAACTGTTTGTCGATGGCCGCCTGGGCGCGCCGCGCGACGTTGTCGAGGGGGGCCGAGGGCGCGCAACGGGGGGCGCCCAGGCGGCGGGGGTGACTTCGAGGCGTGTCAGCGTGGCGATGGGTTCGGCTTCAGGTGGGAAAGCAGGCCGGAACGGAACGATGTTCGCGGGCTGGGCGACTCGTTCGTCCGGCGGGCGCTGGTCAATGTCGCCGGACCTGTCGATGATGCGCTCGCCATCCTCTTCGGCGGAGCCGGATACCTTTAAGCTAATCATACGCCACACAACACTCTCTAGGTTAGAAATAGACTTATCTCAAATTGGATAAAACGGAAGGGCGGCCCGAAGCTTGGCCGCACATTTTCGCAACCTGATGCAAGGCGGCAACGGTTCGCGTCGCCGGACGCCCTTATGCTGGATGTTACGGTCTCAAGAGACCGTGGGCCTCGCCACCTCGCGGCTTGCCGGCGTCAAGCAGGATTCGCCAATCTTGAAATCAAGACAAGACAAAGCGCTCGGGGCGCCTCGTCCGGCGGCTGTTATTCAGGAGTTGTTGCGCGGCCTTGAGCAGGATCGCAAATGGCATTGGTCGAACGAATGCCAGAGCGCGACAAGCGAAGCCGAACGCTTTTTCTGCAAGGGCTATTTCGATCTGAAGGCCGAAGCGGGGTGGTCGAGGTTGGCGCGGCGCAGGGACTGTATTTCGCGACGGGACACATCCGGGCCGAAGCCTTCGACGCTTCAAAAGGCGATAAGGATTAGCTCGACCCGCTGTGAAAAACCGCCGCGGCGCCGAGCGTGTTTCGGACGAAACAGGTACGCCTAAAACCGGAATATGTAAAACATCGCCCGGAAATATGTAAAACGTTTCAGAATGTTCTCCCCATTTTCCCACTAAGATACGAAAATCATTGGCGATCCCGGAGGGGCTCGAACCCCCAACCCCCTGCTTAGAAGGCAGGTGCTCTATCCATTGAGCTACGGGACCGGCGAGCACACCCTACAATTGGCTGGGCTTCCTGTAAATCGCGCGTTGCCGCTCATTTAGCGCCGCGGCAGGCGCGGCTCAACAGCGTCTTGGGGCGAGCGGCTCTTCAGGGGAAGGAAAGTTTCCAACAGCGCCGGAAGCTCCTCGAAGCGGTCGAGGATGGCGTCCGCGCCAAGCTCTTCCGGGGGAACGGCTGCGTAGCCGAAGCGGACCGCGACAACCGGGATGCGGGCGCCTTTGGCTGCGGCGACGTCCGCTTCGGCGTCCCCGACCATGATCGCGTGGGCGAGGCTGCCGCCCGCCCGCGAAACGAGTTCCGCGATATGGCGCGGGTCGGGCTTGTGGAAAGGGAATGTATCGCGGCCGGCCCGCGCGTCGAACAGATCGCCCGCGTCAAGCGCGGCGAGGAGCCTCGTCATCAGTCTTTCCTGCTTGTTCGTGCACAGCGCGAGCTTCGCCCCCCGCTGGCGCAGGCCGCGCGCGGTTTCGAGAAAGCCCGGAAAGAAGCGCGTCTTGATGGCGATATGCTCCTCATAATGCGCAACCAGCCGGGTCGCGAGCCGCTCCAGGCCAGCAGCATCGGCGGCTTCGCCTGTGGAGGCAAGCGCGGCTTGCAGCATTGCCTTGGCGCCGTAGCCGACGCCACGCCGGATCGCTTGGGCGCCGCAGGCGGAAACCCTTCCGCGATCAGCGCCGCGTTGGCCGCGTCGATAAGGTCGCCCGCGGTGTCGGCGATTGTGCCATCGAGGTCGAAAACGATTGTCGCACGGTGAATGACCTTCCCCCCAGTTTATCCAGTTGCCAGCTCCGCCATCCCCATGGCGGGTTGGGACGCCGCCCCAACGAATCCGCAATACGCGAGCTTTGCGACCAAATCGCGAAACCGGCATTCGCCGGCGCGTGGCGCCTATCCGCGCGACGCCGGTGATTGGAGCTTTCGATTTGATATTTGAGCGCGAACCTCCGGCGAGCGGGACTCACATGTCAAATCCGTTCCATCAGTAGTTCATTTTAGGCAGCTTCGACGCTTGCGCCCGTTTTCAGTAGGATTGCGGAACGTAGAAGGCGCTCGAGGTACGCCTTCGGCCATTCTCCACCGTCTGCCTCTCCGGCAGGGTGAGGCTTGTGCCTGGGAGGTCGCGGTAGGGAATCTGGGCCAGCAAGTGCCGGATGCAGTTCAGCCTTGCCTTGCGCTTGTCGTCGGCGTCGACGATCCACCAGGGCGCCGCATGGGTGTGCGTGCGCGCAAACATGGTTTCCTTCGCCTCGGTGTAGCGATCCCACCGGCGAAGGGATTCGATGTCCATCGGGCTCAGTTTCCACTGCTTGAGCGGATTTTGAAGGCGCTCCTGCAAGCGGCGGCGCTGCTCCCCGAAGGAGATCGAAAACCAGTATTTGATGAGAATGATCCCCGACCGGATAAGCATCTGCTCGAATTGCGGGGCCGTTTCCAGGAATTCCTCGTATTCCTCGTCCGAGCAGAAACCCATGACGCGCTCGACGCCGGCGCGATTGTACCAGCTTCGGTCGAAAAAGGCGATTTCTCCTGCTGCCGGAAGGTGGGACACGTATCGCTGGAAATACCACTGCCTTCGCTCGCGCTCGGTTGGCGTTCCCAAGGCCGCAACGTGGCAGTGCCGCGGGTCGAGCCGCTCGACGACGCGCTTCAGAACGCCGCCCTTGCCGGCTGCGTCGCGACCCTCGAAGATCACGACCAGGCTTAGTTTCTTGGCGTGAACCCAGCGTTGGAGCTTGACCAGCTCGCATTGCAGCCGCACCAGCGTTTCGAAGTATATGGCGTCCCTGATGGCGCTGTCGTTGGCCGGAACGGATATTTCCCGGACGAGCTTTGCGTATCGAGCCGGGTCGATCACGGCGACGTTTTTAGCCGGCGCCACCGACTGTTTTACTGGAAGTTGATTAGCAGCCATTTTGCCCAGCTTCTTCTGGACTCTTCGTGTGTCACAGAACCATCAAGAATCACCTTCGAATAAATATCGTAAAAGGCGAGCGCTCACAACCAGGAGATGTGCTAGACGCCCCGCGGGCCGACGGCCCACGGGCGGGACGGCGAACAGGAACAAGAGAATACAGCAGCCATGCCCCCGGAATTAACGGATTAGAGACAATCGAAGTCTACCTTGGATTGTAGCGCCACACTCAGCACGTCGTTCACCGTCGGGATCGGCTCCAGTTTCTTTTCGTAACTCAAGGGCCTTCGCATAGGCGGCGTCGAGAAGATTTTGCCGCCAGAGACCGTAACCTTCTACCGCCGCTTCCCCAATCAGCCCCAGGCAAGTTGGGCAAGTTAATGCACACAACTGCACGAGGAGGCGGGTTGTGACCATCGCTTTAGGACTGATAGTGACCCTCGGCTGCATGCTCGGCGGCTTCGTTGTCATGGGCGGCCATATCGGGGTTATCTGGCAACCCGCCGAATACGTCATCATCTGCGGCGCCGCCCTCGGAACATTCATCGTCGCCAACCCTGTCAAGGTTATCAAGGACTGCGGCAAGGGGATCATGGAGGCGATAAAAAACTCCCAGCCCACGGAGGCGGACTATCTGGCCGTGCTCGGCTTGCTTTACACCCTCATGAGGGAGCTGAAGAGCAAGCCGAAGAACGAGGTCGAAGTCCATATCGAGAAGCCGGACGAATTGCCGATCTTCATGCGGTTTCCAGAAGTCTTGAAGAACAAGCTGCTCACGCAGTTTATTTGCGACTATGCCCGTCTCCACATCATGGGAAGCGCGCGCCCCGACGAGATCGAGGCCCTGATGGATGAGGAGATCCAGACCATCAAACACGATGCTCTGAAGTCGTACCATGCTCTGCACACCATTTCGGAGGCTTTCCCGGCGCTCGGCATCGTGGCCGCCGTGCTTGGCGTCATCAAGGCCATGGCGGCGATCGATCAGCCGCCCGAGGTTTTGGGCGAGCTTATCGGATCGGCTCTGGTCGGCACGTTCGCCGGGATTTTCCTCTCCTACGCCGTCGTGTCTCCGATTGCGGCGAAGATAAAGATCGTGAGAGAGAAAAAGCTGCGGCTTTACCTCCTCGTGAAGCAGACCATCCTTGCTTTCATGAATGGCGCAATGGCCTCCGTTGCTGTTGAGCATGGGCGCAAGATGATTTCCGCGTATGAAAGGCCGAGCATCGATCAGGTCGAGACGAGTTTGAACGGCTCCGGGGACGCGGCCAAAAAAGAGGCGGCCTGACGCAAGAGCCCGTTGTCATTCATCTTCTTCTGAGGTTGTGGCATGGATAACGACCCTTCAGCGACCCTCACGGGGAATGCAAGATTTCCCGGCTTGGACGGTTCGTCTCTCGCGGGCGCAAGCGCCGGCAATGGCAACATGGAACGCGTCCTGCGCATCCCCGTCACGCTGAAAGTTCTCCTGGGGGAAGCGTCGATGCCGATTTATCAGCTTACGAAGCTCGGCCGCGGCGCCGTCATTCCCCTTGACCGCAGGGTGGGCGAGCCTGTCGACGTGATGATCAATGGACGGATCATCGCGCGCGGCGAGATCGTGGTGCTCGATGAGGAAGGCTCGCGCTTCGGCGTGACGCTCACCGAGATGGTCGACGGCGGAAAGCCGCAAGTCTAGGCCTGAGAGTTGGCGGGAGACTCAGACGACGACAACAAGACAGAACAGCCGACCGAGAAGCGAAGGTCGGAGACGCTTGAGCGCGAAGGCGGTCCTTCTTCGAAGGAAGTCGGCAACGCGGCGGCGCTTCTTGTCATTGCGCTGTTCCTCTCAACCGGGGCCACGGGGCTATTCGGCGACCTGGCGCGGGTCCTCGCCGCCTTCCTCGAAAATCCCGGCGGCTGGCGGCTCGATAACGGCGAGGACGCCATCCTCCTCCTGCAAGCGACGTCCGGCGTCGTTGTGCGGTTCATCGGCCTCTTCATCGCGGCCATCGTCGTTGCCGGCATAGCAGCCACCGTCCTGCAGAATCCGCCGAGGATCATCGCCGATCGCATCATGCCCGACTTCTCGCGCGTGTCGCTGTCGGCCGGATTCGGCCGCCTCTTCAACGTCCAGTCTGTCATCGAGCTCTTGAAAGGGGCGACGAAAATTGGCATCGCCGCGATCGCTCTCTACGCCGCGATTGGCGGCGCCAGCACGGCCTTGATTGCCGTCCATAGCGCTCCCGGCGCCATTCCCGAGTTGATCCGGCGGCTTTGTCTTCGCATCGTATTTCTCTGTGCGCTCATGACCTGCGTCGTGGCCGCGGTGGACGTTTTCCTGACACGGCGCAAGTGGCTCCAAAACCTCATGATGTCCAAGCAGGAAATCAAGGACGAGCAGAAGCAGATGGAGGGAGACCTTGCATTCAAGGCGCGTCTGCGCGCGATTGCGCGCGCGCGCATCAGGCGGCGCATGATGGCGAACGTCCCCAAGGCGACGGTCGTTGTGACCAATCCGACGCATTACGCGATCGCGCTGCGTTACGTCAGGAAGGAAGATGAGGCGCCCAAGGTTCTCGCGAAAGGGCAGAACAACCTCGCCCTGAGGATTAGAGAAATCGCCGAGCTTCATAATATTCCTATAGTCGAGAACAAGACGTTGGCGCGCTCTCTTTTCGATGCGGCTCAAGTAGATCAGCTTATTCCGGCGGAGTTCTACAGGGCGGTGGCGGAAATCATCATCTACCTGGAGACGAAGTCCAGGCGTCGGCCGCGCGGACCCGGCGCTCCGAAACCGACCCGATAAGCCCCGCGCAAGACGAACACCCTAGCGAGGGATACAGTTGCGACGTTCCTGCGCGGAACGACCTTCAGCGAATGGATGCTGAGATGAGAATTGACAATGTCCTCGATCTCGCCGCCCGCCAAACCTCATGGCTTTTAGCGAGGCAGAACCTGGTCGCGCAGAACGTCGCGAATGCAAACACGCCCGGCTACAAAACGGTCGATCTGAAGCCCTTCGAAGGTGCGCTAAACTCCGCTTCTTTACAACTCGTGAGGACGTCGCCCGGCCATATGGCCATCGCTGAGAGCCAGACGGAGCCCACGACCGAGGACGCTTCCGCCGAGAAGGGCGAAGCGTATATTTCGGGGAACGACGTCGGTCTCGAACAGGAGATGATGAAAGGCGGAGAAATCAATCGCGCCTATTCCTTGAATATGGCCGTCACGAAGGCGTTCCATGCCATGATTATGCAAGCGGCGCCGGTCTAGTCCAATGGATGATTTTTCAGCCGCCTTCGCAATCGCCGGTTCTGGGCTGAACGCACAGTCGCAGCGCATTCGTATCGCCTCGGAAAACCTCGCGAACGCCGAATCTACGGGCAAAACCCCAGGCTCGGATCCCTACACGCGCAAGGTTTTCTCCTTTGAGAGCGAGCTGGATAACGCCACAGGGGCGAACCTCGTGACAGTGGGCGACATAGAGCAGGACACTGCGCCATATCGCATCGAGCGCATTCCAGGGCATCCGGCGGCCGACCAGAAGGGCAACGTCAAATTGCCGAACGTCAACATGCTTGTCGAACTCGCCGACATCCGGGAGGGAACGCGTTCCTATGAAGCAAACCTGCAGGTCTACAAGCAGACCCGCGATCTCGTAACGATGACCATCGATCTTTTGAAGGCTTAGAGATGACAATCGATTCAATCGGCTCGCTTTCGAGCGTCGGCTCGCTGAGCCTCGGAAAGCAGCGTAGCGCAAGCGCCGCCGCCGCCGCGCCGCAAGACTTCGCGAGCGTGCTCAGCGACCTCGCCAGCCAGGCTGCCGCGACCATCAAGGCCGGCGACGCCACCGCGGTGAAAGGCATCCAGGGTCAGGCGCCGGTTCAGGAGGTCGTCCAGTCCGTCATGCGGGCGCAAACGTCGTTGCAAACCGCGCTCGCTCTGCGGGACAAGGCGGTGGCCGCCTATCAAGATCTGGTCAAGATGACGATTTGAGGAAGGACAATTAATGCGCGCCCTCTCCATCGCGGCAAGCGGCATGTCCGCCCAGCAGACCAATGTCGAAGTGATCGCGAACAATATCGCCAACACGAATACAACCGGCTTCAAGCGGAGTTCCGCTCAGTTCGCCGACCTGCTCTATCAGACGGAGCGGTCCGCCGGCGCGCCGAACCGCGGCGGCGGAGAACCGGTTCCCGAGGCCATGCAGATTGGCCTTGGCGTCCAGGCGATCGGGATACGCTCCGTCAACATCCAGGGTTCGCTCAATCAAACTGGCAACCAGCTCGATCTGGCGTTAAACGGCCGTGGCTGGTTCCAGGTTGCCGGCCCGAACAATGTGACCCTCTACACAAGGTCTGGAAACTTCGCCAAGAACGCGGCGGGACAGCTCGTCACGCAGGATGGTTCGCTCGTCATCCCGAATATCACGTTTCCGGCCAATACGGTAAACATCCAGGTCAACTCCGACGGTACGGTCTGGGTCGACACCGGCACCGGAACGCTGACGCAAGTCGGCCAGATCACGATTGCGAATTTTGCGAACGACGGCGGGCTGACGGCCCTCGGCAATAATTTGTTCCAGGAGACGACGTCCTCGGGCAACGCCCAGGTCGCTGCTCCAGGCACCCAGGGCTACGCCTCGATCCAGCAGGGCTATCTCGAAGGCTCCAACGTCGATCCCGTGCAGGAGATCACGAATTTGATCTCGGCTCAGCGAAACTACGAGATGAACTCGAAGGTCATCCAGGCGGCTGACGAGATGTATCAAGTCATTACCAAGAACAATCTCTAGGCGAGGCGTCTCATGCAGACCGTGCTTCAAATGGCGGCGGTTGCGCTATCGCTTCTGGCGGCGGCGGGGGCCGTTCATGCCGCCGATGGCGATGCGCTGCCGGTCGTCAAGCAGGCCGTCTATTCCGGCCAGACCATTACGGCGGACATGATCGATCTCAAGCCGCGGGCGGGGCTTCCGCAGGGAGCGAGCGCCTTTGTGACCGACGGGCAGAGCCTCATCGGCAAGATGGCGCGGCGCACCTTGCTGCCCGGCCAGCCGATCCCGAAGGCCGCTATCCGGGAGCCTTTTATCGTCTTCCAGGGGAAGACCGTGCCCGTCGTCTTCCAATCCGGCACGGTCGTCATTACGGGCATCGCGCAGGCGTTGGAATCGGGAAGCGAGGGCGATCTCATCAGCGCGCGTAACACCGAGTCCGGCATCGTCATTCGCGGCGTTGTTCAATCCGACGGCACCCTTAGAGCACAATGATGATCCGCCTTCTGATCCTTGCGGTTGTCCTGGCGGGCCTTGGGCCGGTCCACGCTACGACGCGGCTAAAAGACATCGCGCAGATCAAGAACGTGCGCCCGAACCAGCTCGTCGGCTACGGCATCGTGGTCGGATTGAACGGGACGGGAGACACGCTCAGGGGCTCCCCGTTCACGGGCCAGTCGATCCAGTCGATGCTGGACCGGATGGGCGTGAACATCCGCAATGGCGCGGCGGGCAACAGCCAGGTCCAGACGAAGAACGCGGCCGCCGTGATCGTCACTGCGGAGCTGCCGGCTTTCACGAGCGAGGGTTCCCGCATCGACGTGAATGTCTCCTCGCTCGGCAATGCGACGTCGCTTTCCGGCGGCGTCCTGATGATGGCTCCGCTATCCGGCGCCGACGGCGTCATCTATGCGGCGGCGCAAGGCCCCCTCAGCGTCTCGGGGTTCCAGTCGACCGGGCAGGCGGAGAAGCTCACGCAAGGGGTGCCGACCTCGGGCCGGATCGCGAACGGCGCGCTTGTCGAGCGCAGGCTGCCGGTCGAGCTCGAAAGCGAAAAGTCCTTCGAGCTCGAACTCGTCAACCCCGATTTCACGACAGCCACAAGGGCGGCGGACGTCATCAACGACTACACCCTGGAACGCTATGGCGGGCGGTCGGCGCGCGCGAAGGATTTGCGCTCCATTCTCCTGCTAAGGCCGCCCGGCCTCGATGCCGTTCGCTTCATCAGCGAAATCGGCGAGCTTCCGGTCGAGCCGGACACGCCCGCGAAGATCGTGATCGACGAGAAAAGCGGAACGGTGGTGATCGGGCGCGACGTCAGGATCAGCCCGGTGGCGGTCGCGCATGGAACGATCACGGTTCGCGTCACGGAGACGCCCAAGGTGGTGCAGCCGGCGCCCTTCTCGAAAGGCGAGACGGCCGTGGAGCCGCGCACCGCTATCGCCGCCGACGAAGCCGGCGGCGCCTTGACAATCATCCAAGGGCCGAACCTGCAAACGCTTGTCTCGGGCTTGAACCGGATGGGGCTGAAGCCTCAGGGCATTATCGCGATTCTGCAGGCGATCAAGTCGGCGGGCGCCCTTCAAGCGGAGCTTGTCTTCCAATGAGCCGCGCGCGCTTCCTTCTCGTTCTGGTCTTTCTGTTCGCGAGCGTTGCTTCGGAAAGCGCTGGGGCTTGGGGCTGGAAAGCTGACGAAGGGGTTGGCGCTCCGCGAGAGAAGCCACGGCCCGCGCCGCGGGAAGCCAAGGGCTGGAAGCCGGCGCTTGTGGCCCCGGGCTCCGAGCCCGTCGCGCCACCGGCGAAAACTGACGCTCCTCCGGAGACGGCGGCGAACGTGAAATCCTATTGCGAGAACATCGCCGACCAGGCGCTGGACGCCCGCTTCCTCGCCCAGAAGGCTGAGCTGACGCGGCTTGAGGAAGAGCTGGCGAAGCGCACTGCTCTTCTCGAAGCGAAGAAAACGGAATATCAGGAGTGGCTCACGCGGCGGGATGAGTTCATCAGCAAGGCCGAGGCCAACCTGGTGAAGCTGTACGCCAAGATCAAGCCGGATGCCGCCGCGCCTCAACTGGCGGCGTTGGATGAGGAAGCCGCCGCGGCTCTCCTGCTGAAATTAAGCCCCAAAGCGTCGAGCGCCATCCTCGATCAGATGGAAAGCGGGAAGGCCGCGCGCCTCGTATCGATCATCATAGGCGCGGCGAAGCCGGGGGATAAAGCCGCGAGCCCTGCGCGGAGCGCGCCTGCCGACCAGTCGCCCGAGAGCAAGAAAGAGGCGGGCCAACCCCAGAACGGGGACAAGAAGTCATGATGCGCGGAGCGCTAGCAGCCGCAATCTTGGGAATTTCGCTCGGAGGCTGCTTTCAGAACCTCGATGAGCTGAACTCGCCGCCGAAGCTCTCGCCCGTCGGCGCCGGGCTGACGCAGCCGGCGAAGCCGTTGATCGCCGATGTGCCCGCCGCCACGCCGGCCTATGTCACGCGGGCGTCGCTGTGGCAGGACGCAGGCGCGGACTTGTTCCGGGATCCGCGCGCGGCCAAGGTCGGCGACGTGGTGACCGTGAAGATTTCCATCAAGGACCAGGCATCGTTGAGCAATACGTCGAATGCCTCAAGACAGTCGACGGCTGAGATGAACGTCACTAATACCGCCAACCTGACCTGGCAGGGAACATCGGGAACGCACATCAATTCGCAAACCGCAGGGCAACTCGATCCCAAGGTCCAGGCGACGTCTCAGTCTCAAAGCCAGGGCGGCGTTGTCAGATCCGAGAGCATCGATCTCTTGATCGGCGCGATCGTGACGTCCGTCTTGCCGAACGGCAATCTTGTCGTCAGCGGCCGGCAGGAGGTCCTCGTCAATTTCGAGCTTCGCGAGCTTCTTATCTCCGGCATCGTCCGTCCCAGGGACATCATGACCGACAACAGCATTTCCTACGACAAGATCGCGGAAGCCCGCATCTCCTACGGGGGACGCGGCCGGGTCACGGAGGTGCAGCAGCCCGGCTGGGGCCAGCAGCTCATAAACAAATTTAGCCCGTTCTAGGAGCGTCGTCGCGCATGGCGCAGACAGGATCGTTGGTAGGGATCGCGGTTGGAACCTTGGCAGCCATCGGAGGCGGATTCGCTTTCGGGTCCATGGGGTTGATCAACAGCCCGCTTCCCCCTCCGCCGTCTGAGGCCAAAGCGGCCGCCGAGAAGCCGCCCGCGCAAAAGCCGAGCGAGGTCCGGCCGCTGACGCCGATCATGGTCAATCTGCGGGAGCCCGCCGATCTTTACGTCAGGCTGGAGGCCGCCGTCGTTCTTGAACCGGGCGCAACCGACGGAGCGGCGGTCGCGGCCAAGGTCGGAGACGATCTGGTGAGCTATGTAAAAACCGTGTCGCTCTCCGAATTAGAGGGGCCGACCGGCTTTCAATACTTTCGCGAGGATCTGAGGCGGCGCGCCGTGCAAGTAGGGGGAGGGAAGGTCAAGGAACTGCTCCTGCAATCCTTCATAGTCCAGTGATGGCGCCGCGAAGATGGATGCCGTCTGTGGCGTTCGCCGCCGCGGCGCTTTTGTTTTTCGCCGCGGGTCCGGCCGCAGCCCAGCAATCCGACTTGTCGTCGCTTCTGCCAACTGGGGCCGGTGCGACTTCGGCGCGCATCATCCAGCTCGTCCTTGCGGTGACCGTGCTTTCGGTGGCGCCGGGCATCCTCGTCATGGTCACCTGTTTCACGCGATTCATTATCGCGCTGTCGTTTCTTAGGGCCGGGCTGGGGTTGCCGTCGACGCCCGCGAACCTCGTTCTCATCAGCCTCGCTTTGTTCATGACGCTCTTCACGATGGGGCCGACCTTCGACAGGGCCTGGGAGGGCGGCGCGAAGCCGTTCATGGACAACAAGATCTCCGAGGAGGAAGCGTTCCGCCGCGTCAGCGACCCGTTTCGCGAGTTCATGACTGCGAATGTCCGCCAGAAGGACATCGACCTTTTCGCCAGCATGGCGCGCGCTCCGGCGGGCAACGCTGCGACGGAGGCGACGCCGCTGCGCACCCTGATCCCGGCCTTCATGATCTCCGAACTGCGCCGGGGGTTCGAGATCGGCTTTCTGATCATGCTGCCTTTCCTGGTCATCGATCTGATCACGGCGACGCTCACAATGTCGATGGGCATGATGATGCTTTCGCCCTCGACCATATCGCTGCCATTCAAAATTTTATTCTTCATTTTGATCGATGGCTGGAATTTGCTCGTCGGAGGGTTGCTCAGATCCTTCCACTGATCTTTCCCGCGCCGTTTCCACGGCTTCAAATCAAGGCTTTATTTATCGTCTGCCTGAGACCGAGCCCGCTTTAACTATAAATTAATACTTTAAGCGCCTTATGGTTGTCATACAGGAGCGCAGCTCGCCTAGGTAGTGACGACCAGGGTTGTAGGAGCAAGTCGCAGGCATGAAGCCGTGCCTGTATGCCGGTACCGCTCATCATTTCATACAGGGACACCCCCATGACCTCCATCCTGAATAACGTCGCCGCCAACACGGCCCTGCTGAACCTTGAGAACACGGTCGCCAATCTTCAAAGCACTCAAAATGAAGTCTCGACCGGCCTGGCAGTCAGCACCGCGGCGGACAACGCATCCTACTTCTCGATCGCATCGGTGCTGCGCAGCGACAGCAGCGCGCTCTCAACCGTCTCCGATACGCTGAACGAGGGCAACTCCTCGCTTTCTGTCGCCGCCACTGCGCTCAATCAGATTCAAACCACGCTGAGCGATATCAAAAATCAGCTCGTCAACGCCTCAGTGCCCGGCGCCAACAGGGCGGTGATTCAGGAGCAGATTTCGCAAGATCAGTCGCAGTTGCAGAATATCGCGAATTCCGCGAACTTCAACGGCGAGAACTTCCTTTCGGTCAACTCGTCGCTGAATGGCTACAACGCAACGAAGAGCTTTGTGTCGTCCTATTCCCGCGACTCGGTCGGCAACATTTCGATCGGTTATATCAATGTCAATACCGCGGATACTGCATTATACGACAGCGGCGCCGTTACCGCCGCCGACAGTGTTGGCTCGACGCTGACAAGCACCACCGCCTCGATCGCCGACACTAGTTCGCAGGCCCTGTCCGCCATCGCCCCAGCAGCTACCCCCCCAGTTGCTTGGGCTGCCGCCCTTGGCAGCACCGGCGGCGCCACCGGCACCGCCCTTACCACCGGCACCCCGCTCGCCGCCGGCACGGTGACTGCGGGGCTGAACACCATAAAGTTCGCCACTGCAGATCCGAGTAATGCAAGCAATCAGTATGTTAATGATGTGACGTTCAACATTGGCAGCCTCCAAACCGGCGGCGGGGCCATTACCGTCACCCAAGGCACCGGCGCCTTGGCTGGCGTCACTAACCTTGCCACAGGCGACACTGTCGGTGGCATTGCGACGGGTGGAGCGGGTTCGCCTACAGGTGTGACGGGGCCGACCTATAACGCGACGACCGGCACGCTGTCCTTCTACGTCGTAAACCATGACGCCACCACCGCCGGCAAATACGAATACGACGAAGTCAGTGTCGCTGGCGTTAACCTCCCTACGACCGGCAATGGCATCCTCGACAACGTCGACTTGAACAGCGAGGGCAGCTACACCGATTCCAACGGCAAAACCACCTACACAACTGGCGGGACCGGCGTTTCGATTACCAATATGAACATCACGAACCTGACCGATTCGGCATCGGACATGGCGACGCTGAACGCCTATCAGAAGCAGGTCGACGCGGCGATTTCGGCCGTGACTGCGTCAGCCTCCGAGTTGGGCACGGCGCAGTCCCGCATCCAGGCCCAGAACGTCCTTCGTGACGAGCTTGCAGTCGTCCATCAACAACGGCGTCGGCTCGCTGGTCGACGCGGACCTGAACGTGGTGTCGACGCGGCTCCAGGCCTTGCAGGTCCAGCAGCAGCTCGGCGTGCAATCGCTGTCGCTCGCGAACCAGTCGACGCAGATGATCCTGAAACTCTTCCAGTAATAGCCTGACTGGCGGGAGGACTGCAACCGAGCTCTCCTGCTACGCGCAAGGCGAACCGCCAATGATTCCCTCGAACTTATGCTTTCGAGGGGATCATGGCTGGGGGAGACCAACTAGAGCGCCTTTGGGCGAACCTGAGCGGTCTCGGGTCGAGGCGCCTGGCGGCTCTGGCGGGCGTCGGCCTTGCGGTTTTCGCAATCGTGGGATTCGGCAGTTATTACTTGAGCAGGCCGGATCTCGAAGTACTTTATGTTGGGCTCACGCCCCCCGAAGTGGCCCGCATGGGCGGAGTGCTCCACGAAGCGGGCGTTCCTTTCGATGTGAATGCGGAGGCGACCAAGGTCTTCGTAAAGCGTGGGGAGGCCGCGAGAGCAAGGATGCTCCTGGCGGAACGAGGTCTTCCGAACAGCGCCACGGCCGGATACGAGCTTTTCGACAAGCTGGGGTCGATGGGGCTCACCTCCTTCATGCAAAACATTACGCGCCTGAGGGCCTTGGAGGGCGAGATCGCCCGCACGATCCAGGTCATGAAAGGCGTAAAGGCGGCGCGCGTTCATCTCGTGCTGCCCGATCCCGGTTCTTTCCGCCGCGAGGCTCAGCCTCCTTCCGCTTCGGTCGTGATCCGCACCGAACCCTCGCAGGCGCCGTCCGCGGCGGCGATCCGGCAAATCGTTTCCGCGGCGGTTCCCGGCATGAAGCTCGAAAACGTGGCCGTGCTTAGCACCGATGGAGCCGTGCTGGCCGCCGGAGGCGAGGCCGCAGGCGCAACCAGCGGCAAGATGCTCGATCTCGAAAAGCAGGTAAGCGGCGAGATCGCCGACAACATCCGAAAAACGCTTACGCCGTTCCTTGGGCTAGGGAACTACGAAACGAGCGTCTCCGCCCGCCTCAATCTCGACAAGCGGGAGACGAGCGAAACGGCCTTCGATCCGGATTCCAAGGTCGAGCGCTCGACGCGCACCTTGAAGGAAAATTCGAACTCCCAGAACTCGAACACAAAATGGAATGTGACCGTCGAGCAGAACATCCCTGGCGACCAGGGAAGCACCAAGCCCACCGACCAGTCGCGGCGCACCAGCGAGAAGAAGGAGGAAACCACCAACTTCGAACTCAGCTCGAAAATCACGACAACGGTCAGCGACGGATACAGGATCGAAAACATCGCGGTCGCGGTCGTTGTCAATCGCAAGCCCCTTCTCGCCTCGGCCGGGGGCGATAAGGCGGCGGCGGTGGAGGAGCAGATCAAGTCCATCGAGAAGCTGGTCGCCTCCGCGGCGGGGTTGCAGCCCTCGCGCGGGGATAAGGCGACCGTCGTCGCCGTCGATTTCGCGCCGGGCGCCGATCTGGAGCCCATCCCAACCCCGATGACGATTTGGGACAGGCTCGCGACGCAGACCGGAAACTATCTGATTGCAACGGCCATCCTCCTGTCGACGATCCTTTTCATCTCGCTTGGCTTGCGTCCCTCGCTACGCATGATCCTTGAGAGCAAGAAGCCCGCCTTGGAGGGACCCGCGGCGCTCACGGCGGATGGCCAGCTCATCAGCCTGCCGGCTGAGGGCGCGCTCGAAGCTCAAGGCGAGCCGGCGGCCCAAGCGACGATACCCGCGCCGGCGGGGGCGGGAGCGAAGAAGCTATCGCCCATGGAGCTCGTGGAGAAAGCCATCGCCGATAACGAGGAGCAGGCTGCGGAAATTCTGAAACAGTGGATCAGGGAGGGGTGACATGGAAGCCGTTCCACTGACCCTTTTTCTGGCCCGGCGCGACCGCGATTACGAAGACCTCTCCGGCATTCCCAAACCCATCGACATCCAGGCGGCCACCGAGGCGTGGTACGAAAAAGGCCTCGTGGAAGGTATGGAAAAAGCGCGAGCCGCTTGCGACGCCGCGATCGCAAAGAAGGAAGAGGAGTGCAGGGCCAATATGGAACAGGCCCGGAGGGCTTGGGCGAGAACGGAGGGAGCGCAGCTTGCTCAGCAAATCGGCCAAGGCCTGGAGGCTTTGAAAGCCGAGATCGAGGCGGGCCTCGTCCGCGTTCTGACGCCGCTCATGGCGCAGAGCCTGATTGACGAAGCTTTAGCTAAAGTTGCCGTCGAAATTGGAAAGCTCCTTTTAGACGACGATGCGATAAAACTGAAGATTTTCGGTCCTTCCGATCTGGTTTCCCAGTTGAGCAAGCGCATACCCCCGAGCGTCGCCGTCGCACTGACGGCAAAAGATCAACCTGAAGTTACCGTATTCGCGAATAAGACCGTTATTGAGACAAGACTAACAGAATGGCTTGCGCGTTTAGGAGTACATAGCCATGCCGAAGACCAAGAAGGGCAAAGAAGCGCCGATACAGAATATCATCATAAAGAAGAATCGAGCGAGTGAGGAGGCTGGACACCACGGCGGCACCTGGAAAATCGCTTACGCCGACTTCATGACCGCAATGATGGCGTTTTTCCTTGTGATGTGGCTCGTCAGCTCGAGTTCGAAAGAGAAAATCACGGCGCTCGCCAATTATTTCAATCCTGTGAAACTCGCCGATAAGACGCCGCCCTCGAAGGGCGTTCGCGACGAAGAGCCCGGCGGGAACGAAAACGAGGCCACGACCAAAAAGGCGGAGAAAGCGGAGAAAACCGAAAAGGCCGAGAAGCGGCCGGAAGCGAAAGACGCCAAAGAAGCAAAAGACGCCAAAGCTGAGAAGGCCGAGAAGGCCTCGAAAGCCGAGAAAGCGGAAAAGGCCGAAAAGAAAACAGAGAGCTCTAAGGAAGAAGAGGCGCTCTTCAGCAATCCTTTCGGCGTGCTGACCCAGTTAGCGTCCGAAGCGGAGGGCCAGATGGCTGTCGTGATGGAGCATACAAGCTCCGGCGCCCTTGCATCGGGCGGCGCCACTCACGACCCCTTTGTAACAGATCCCGTCGTCAGTCAGCCGCTCAGCCGGGTTGCGCATCAGCCTGGGCGCGAGGCTGCGCAACTCGACGAGACAGGCGCGGGCGGCCTGCGCGGGAAAGCCAAGGCGGAAACGCCGGGCGAGGAAAAGCAGGCGGCCGCCGGCAAGACGCCAGCGAGTGCGAACGAGCCGCACCCAGGCCGGGAAACCGAAGACGCCGCGGCCCAGCTTGCAAAAGAGGTTGCAAAACTGGTCGATTCCCTGCCGCGCTCGTTCAGGCCGAACATTACCGCCAAGGCGACCTCCGAAGGCATCCTCCTCAGCCTTACTGACGATCTGAACTTCAGCATGTTCAAGATCGCATCGGCTGAGCCGTCGCCGCAGCTCGTGCTCGTTATGGAGAGAATCGGCAATCTCATCAGCAAGCAGCCGGGCAAGATCGTGGTCAGGGGACACACCGACGGCCGCCAATATTCCGGCGACGCGCATGGCAACTGGCGGCTGTCGATGAACCGCGCCAACATGGCCTATTTCATGCTGCTCCGGTCGAAGGTCGACGGCGCGCGCTTCCTGGCCGTTGAGGGCTACGCGGACCGCAGCTTGAAGAACAAGACCAATCCGCTGGCAGCCGAAAACCGGCGTATCGACATCCTGATCCGGTCAGCGGAGTCATGATCCGTGCGCTTGCGATAGCTGTCCTCCTGGCCGCGCCCTTTCTGCAAGCCCCCGCGCTGGCCGGCGAAGACGCGCAAGCAAAGCAAAAGGATCCGCACGCGGCGGAGGCGAAGCCGCCGGCGCCTGAGGTTCAACCTCTGGCGCCGGAGCTTAGCCGGGTTCGGGCCGTGACGCGCCAATTCGACAGGCTGGCCGTTCGAGATGCGTCCTCTTCCACCGACCTGAAGCAGGCCCGCGAAGACTACGGAAACTTCGTGCGCGATCTGGCAAGCCAGGAAGGACAGAGCGAGGAACAGAAGGACGAAGTGAGGAAACACGCCGAGATTCTCGTCTTAAGCGGCGGCGATGTTTCGGTGCTCACGCCCTTGGGAGAGGGCCTCCCGTCCGGCGGCGCCGAGAAGAAGCTTTTCGACGGAGTGACGGCTTACGGCATGGGCCGGACCGCTGAGGCGGAGCAAAAGCTCCTTTCGCTCGACGCCAAGAATTTCGATGCGCTGCGGGGCGGTCATCTGGCGCTGACGCAGGCGCTCCTGGCGTCGCGGCTCAACCCCGAGGGGGCGTTTCAACACTTCGATACCGCGCGCCTCTTGCTGCCGGGCACCCTCGTCGAGGAGGCGGCGCTGCGCCAGATCGCGGTTCTCGCGGCAAGGACCGGCAAGAAGGAAAGATTTGCCGACGCCGCTGCGTCCTATCTCTCCCGCTTCCGCCTATCGGCGTACATTGCCGGGTTTGAGACGCAGCTTGCCTTCCACATCGCAAGATTTCCCGGGCAGGATGGCGATTTTATTTTGCGGGAGATTTTGAGGGCGCATCCAAAGGGATGGGGGCGATGCCTGCCCTGTTTTCTCGCGGCGATCTCCGAACAGGCCGTCCACCTCGGGAAGACAGATCTCGCAAGCGCGGCGGCGCTCGCCGCGATGCCGGCCGTCTCCGACAGCGCGGTGGAGAAGCAGCGGCTGCTTCTGTATCGCGGCGCTGCTCTTATCGTGACGGAAGACTTCGTGCGCGGGCTCGACGTCCTGAATTCCGTGAATCAGGAAGCGCTGTCCGAAAAGGACCGGGAGCTTCTGCGCACCGCGTTGGGTCTTGCCGCCAAGCTTCGGGCAACCCCAGTGATGTTAACTCCAGTCATGCTCAAGGCCCTGGCTGAACAGCCGAAGAGAAACCGCGACTTTTCGGCTGGCGAGCGGGTTGGCGAAGCGAAGGCGGCGTTGACGGCTGTTAACGAAATGCTGAACCAAGGAAAGTGATGGCTCATATAAACTTGGTGAGTGACGCCCGTTCGGCCAGTTCCGTTCCGCGAACCGGCGCGAAGGCGCAGAAGGCCGTGAATGCGGATACTCCGGCTTTCGAAAATATGCTTCAAGAGGAGACGCTTGCTGGCGCAGCGCAAGCCCGCCGCGCCGCCGCGCCGCAGTCCTCCGCCCCGCCGCGCAGAAGCGCCCTATCGCAAGCCAAAACAGGCGACGCCGGCGCCGAGGACGGCGCCTCTCCTTCGGATTCGGCGCAAACCGGTCAGACCCAACCGGCGCCGGCCGGTCTTCCGTTTCTCGCTGCGCCCCCCGTCCTTGCCGCGCTGGATCTTCCAAAAGTCGATGCAGCCGCCTCTTCCGCCAAGAGCGGCGGCTCCACGGCGCGCCACGCCGGCGCCGAGGACGGCGCCTCTCCTTCGGATTCGACGCAAACCGGCCAGACCCAACCCGTGGCGGCCGGTCTTTCGTTTCTCGCGGCGCCCCCCGTCCTTGCCGCGCTGGATCTTCCAAAAGGCGTCGCAGCCGCCTCTTCCGCCAAGAGCGGCGGCTCCACGGCGCGCCACGCCGGCGCCGAGGACGGCGCCTCTCCTTCGGATTCGACGCAAACCGGCCAGACCCAACCCTCGCCGGCCGGTCTTGCGTTTCTCGCGGCGCCCCCCGTCCTTGCCGCGCTGGATCTTCCAAAAGTCGATGCAGCCGCCTCTTCCGCCAAGAGCGGCGGCTCCACGGCGCGCCACGCCGGCGCCGAGGACGGCGCCTCTCCTTCGGATTCGGCGCAAACCGGTCAGACCCAACCCGCGGCGGCCGGTCTTTCGTTTCTCGCGGCGCCCCCCGTCCTTGCCGCGCTGGATCTTCCAAAAGTCGATGCAGCCGCCTCTTCCACCAAGAGCGGCGATTCCACGGCGCGCCACGCCGGCGCCGAGGACGGCGCCTCTCCTTCGGATTCGGCGCAAACCGGTCAGACCCAACCCGCGGCGGCCGGTCTTTCGTTTCTCGCGGCGCCCCCCGTCCTTGCCGCGCTGGATCTTCCAAAAGTCGATGCAGCCGCCTCTTCCGCCAAGAGCGGCGGCTCCACGGCGCTCGACGCCAGTGCGTTGAAGGGCGCCTCTCAGGCGGCAAAAGGTCTGGCCAGGGAAAAGACCGGCCAAGCGTCCGTCGCGAAACTTGACGCGGCGAGCGCAACGTCGAAGCCGCTTGTTGAGAAGGCCGCCGGCGATGCTCCACAAAAGGCCGACGCCTTGCCGCCGACTTCGTCAGCCGAAACGGCGAGCCAGAAATCACCCACCGTCTCGGCCGCCGTTGTCAGCGCCAGAACCTATTTGGCGCCCGGCGCGCCGCCGTCCCTCAAGCGCGCCGCAGAAGACACGGCGGCGCCAAATCGGGTTGCGGACTCCGCTTCGCCGGCGAGCGAAACCGAGGCTTCGACGCCAACCCAGGTTACGGATTTCGCACGAGCCGCCAAGCAGGAAACGCCGCAAGACGGCGGCTCCAACGAGGAACGATCTTCCGGCAAAGATCAATCGACCGCTTCGGCCCAGCCGCCTTTAGAGGCCAGCTCCGTCATTCCGGTCAGTTCCGGGTCGGTAAGCGCCCCGACGCCATCGCAGCAAATAGCCCAAGCCGTTGAGGCGGCTATGCCGCAGGCCATCACCGCAGGCGCTCAGTCCGATGGGACGCCGGCCGCGCCGGCAAGTCTGCAGCCCGTGAAGACCATCGCGTTGGCGCTCACTCCCCAAAATCTCGGCGGCGTCGAGATCGAACTGTCGCTCACAGACGGCAAGCTCGATGTGAAGATCAGGGCTGCCGAGCCGGAAACGGCGAAACTCCTTCGCGGGGACGACGCCACACTCGGAAAGCTGCTTCAGTCGGCGGGCTTCCCCTTGCAGGGGCTTTCGATCCAGGTCTCTCAGCAAGCCGCTCAGTCCTCCCAGACAGGCGCGCAGACGGCGCCGAACGGCCAGGGCTCCGCCGATTCCTCGACAGCTAGCGGAGGCCGCGATCAAGGGGCCCGGCAAAGCGCCGGCGAGAAGCCCACGGGCAAAGGTTCAGATCAAGGGTCGACAAATGGGCGCGCTTCTGCCTATCGCCGCGGCGGTTCTCTTTATCTTTAGCGCTGTTCTTCCCGCAGCTGCGGAAATCGATCTGTGCGAGCGGGAAATGGCGTGGGCGGCGAACAAGTACGCGATCCCCTTGGGGATTCTCTACGCCGTCGGCCTGACAGAAACCGGCGTCGGCGGCCATCTGCACGCCTATGCACTCAATCTCGAAGGCGACACCGTCTATTCGCTCAGCAAGGAGCAGGCGATCTTACGGTTTCATGCGGCGCAGGCGGCCGGCCGCCGCTTGATCGACGTGGGATGTATGCAGCTGAACTACCACTTCCACGGCCAGAGTTTCTCGTCCGTCGGCGAAATGCTCGATCCGCACAAGAATGTCGACTACGCAGCCCGCTTCCTGAAAGAGCTGAAGGCGCGGGAGGGCGGCTGGACGCTGGCTGTCGCGCGCTACAACGCCGGCAAGAACAACGATCCGGCGCAGAAACGCTATGTCTGCAAGGTGCTGGCCCGGTTGGCCGAAAGCGGATTCGGCGCCTGGACGCCAAGGAGTTCGGCCTTTTGCGAAAGCGAACGGGCAGAGCCCAAGGCCTCAACCGCAAAGCCGACTGGGTGGCGGACAACCAGTCTCGTGCAAGTTCGCTAGGGGAATTTCGGCGGGACAGCATGAGAAACGGAACGATGCGGGAAAAGCTCGCTTCCGATTTCTTTGCCTGAACCGGAATACAGCTGAGGGAGTTCGAAGCCATGGATCCAAATCTGCAGATACTTGTCGTAGACGATTACAGCACGATGGTCCGGATCGTGCGGAAGCTTCTGAAGCAGATTGGTTACGAGAATGTGGATGAAGCCTCGAATGGCGAGCAGGCCTTGAAGATGATCAAGGAGAAGCCATACGGACTGATCATTTCCGACTGGAACATGGAGCCCATGACTGGCTTCGAGCTATTGAAGAACGTCCGCGCCGGAGCGGATACGGTCAAAACGCCTTTCATCCTGGTCACCGCCGAGTCGCGGCCCGACAACGTCTTGGCGGCGCAGAAGGAGGGGGCGAACGAGTATCTCGTCAAGCCGTTCAGCGCGCCGGTCCTCAAGGAGAAGATCGATAAGGCGCTTGCCGCGGCGGCTTAAGTCCGCGCCGCGCGTTTCGCTTGATGCGGCGTCTAGCGCTGTTTCCTGCCGGGGATAAACATGCAGTCGAGCCTCTATGTGGCGCTTTCGGCGCAAGTCGCGCTGCAAAGCCGTCTGGAAGCCATCGCACAGAACGTGGCGAACACGAATACCGCCGGCTACCGCGCGACCGAGATGAAGTTCGACGCCGTTCTCTCGGGCATGAATGACGCGCCGGTTTCGTTCGTGTCCTCCGGCAACAAGGTGATCAGGCTAAGCGCCGGGGATTTCGTGAAAACCGGAAATGCTTTCGACGTCGCTGTGAAAGGAGACGCATGGCTGTCTGTCTCCACGCCTTCGGGTCAGGTCTACACCCGGGACGGCAGGATGCGCATGACCTCGACGGGCGACCTCGTTTCTCTCAGAGGCGATCCAATCGGCGATGTTGGCGGCGCGCCCATCCAACTCGACCCAAGCGGGGGCCAGCCGACGATCTATAATGACGGGACGATCATGCAGAGCGGCAGGCGAGTCGGGGTGCTGGGCCTTTTCGTCCTCGATCCGAACGCGAAGCTGACCCGCGTGGACGGCGGCCTCGCCTCAAGCATTGCTGGAAACGCGGTTCCCGACAACATCCAATACGGGGTCGTTCAGGGCTTTGTGGAGCAATCGAATGTCAACTCCGTGACGGAGATGGCCCGCCTCATCTATGTTCAGCGAGCCTTCGACGGCGTCAGCGCCACTGTGCAATCGGCCGAAAGCAGCCTGAAGACCGCTATACAGACGCTCGGATCGTGATCGGACCAGCGGGCGCGCCATGTCATTCAAGGATTTCGCGCTCAGCGGGCAGCAAGGAGACAATGCGCTCACAAGGCTCGCCCTGTGTTTCGAAGCAGCCGATCCCAATTCGCTGATCAGCATATGGGGCAGCGTGGCGGAACTCACCGCAAGCCATGTCCGCGTTGCGGGATTGTCGAAGTTCACGAAACTCGGCGACTGGGTCTCCGTAGAAACGGATTCGGGCGATCAGATCGGCGAAGCGATCCGGATCGAAACCGAGTCCATCCTTGTTCGTCCGCTGGAGGACATGCACCGGCCCGCGATTGGCGCGCGGGCAAGATTGGCGCAGGCCATCGAGCTTAGGCCCGATTCGACCTGGAAAGGCCGTGTGATCGACGCGCTCGCCCGCCCCGTCGATGGCGGTCCCCCCCTTGTCCGCGGGCCGCGGGCCATGCCCCTCGACAGGCCCCCTCCCTCCGCCTTTCACCGGGAGCGGGTAAGCGAGCCGGTCTTTACCGGAGTTCGCTCCATCGACCTTTTCACTCCGCTCTGCGCTGGCCAACGTATCGGCATTTTCGCGGGCTCAGGCGTCGGAAAATCGACGCTGCTGTCCATGCTCTCGCGCGGGAACCGCTTCGATACAACGGTTTTCGCGGCCATCGGGGAGCGCGGGCGCGAGGTCAAGGAGTTCATCGAAGACACGCTCGGCGAAGGCATCGGCAAGGCAATTGTGGTCGTCTCGACGAGCGACGAAAGCCCGATGATGCGCCGTCTCGCGGCGAAAACCGCGCTGGGCGTCGCCGAATATTTCCGGGACGAAGGCGAGCGCGTGCTTCTCATCTTCGATTCCATTACGCGTTACGCCCAGGCCGCGCGTGAGATCGCGCTGGCTTCCGGCGAACCGCCTGTCTCTCGCGGCTTTCCGCCGAGCGTCTTCACCGGGCTGCCGAAGCTTCTGGAACGCGCCGGCTGCGACCAGGGCGCAGGCTCGATCACGGGCGTGTTCGCCGTCCTTGTCGAAGGCGACGACCATAACGATCCCGTCGCCGACACCTTGCGCGGCATTCTCGATGGACACATCGTGCTCGACCGGGGCATCGCCGATCAGGGGCGCTTTCCGGCCATCGACATTCTCGGCTCCGTCTCAAGGTTGGCGATCCGCGTCTGGACGCCCGAACAGCGCGCCGCCGTGACCCAGTTGAAAGCGCTGATCGCCAAATTCGAGGAAACGCGCGACATCAGGCTGATCGGCGGCTATAAGCCGAACGCCGATCCCGAACTCGACAGAGCCATGCAACTCGTGCCGGCGCTTTATCGCTTCATCTCACAGGGGCCGGGCGACGTTCGCCATGACGAGACGATTGACGGCATGCTCCGGAGCCTGGCGAGCTGAGCGGGTTTTGCCGCATTCGCCAGCGGATCGCCTCATGCCAACCGCTGGATTTGCCCGCTTATGCCGGCCGCCAGCGAGCAACCGTCGATTAACTCTATTGGGTTCGTTTGGCAAAAAAGGCCGTTTTTTGCAATCTCTGGTTAAGTGACAGGATAATTACACGTAATAGTAGAGAACAAAAAGGACCGCTCGCGCGATTGCCGCCCCGGAAAGCGCCTTGCACACAGTTGTCGCCCCGGAAAGCGCCTTTGCGTTTATCCGGGGCCTTGCAATTGCAGGCGCTTTCTTGTTGCAGATCCCGGATCGCGCGCCAGCCCGCTTCCGGGATGCCAAGAGGGCGGCGCTTGGCCGGGACGACGACCCTTTCGCCCACGTTAAGCAGCGAGTTTGTATGGTTCGCTTCTTGGGCGCGGCGCCGGCGCCTCCTCCGCCCCTCCGTTTTCCGTGATCGCGCTGACGAAGTCCGCGACCGCCTTGGAAAGCTGCGTGGTTGCGTCGGACAAGTGCAGCGACACGCTCGACAGCGACGCGGCCTGCAGCTTGGTCTTGCCCGCCACCTGGCTCACCTCGCCCGAGCTTTTCGCCGCCTTCTGGCTGCCCTCGGCCGCGAGCGCCACATTGCTCGCGATCTCCTGCGCCGCCGCAGTCTGCTCTTCCACCGCCGCCGCGATGGCGCCTGTGAAGCTCTGGATTTCCGCCACCTTGCCCACGACCGACTGGATGGCGCTGACGGCGGCGCCGGTCGAGCTTTGGATCGCCTGGATCTGCTCGGCGATGGCGTCGGTCGCCTTGGCGGTCTGCGCCGAAAGCTCCTTCACTTCGGCGGCGACCACCGCGAAGCCCCGGCCCGCCTCGCCGGCGCGCGCCGCCTCGATGGTGGCGTTCAGCGCGAGAAGATTGGTCTGGTCGGCGATGCCCCGGATGACGGCCACGATGGAGCCGATCTCCTCGGCGGCGCTGGCGAGGCTTGAGACGTCCTTGTTCGTGCGGCTCGCCTCGTGGGTGGCCGCCTCGACGACCGCGTTGGTGCGGTGCGCCTGGTCGGAGATCTCCCGGATCGAGCAGGAGAGTTCCTCGGTCGCCGCCGCCACCGCGTTGGAGTTGTCGGCCGCGCTCGCCGAGACATGCGCCGCCGTCGCCGCCTCGAAGGTGGCGGTCTCGGCGGCCTCGGACAGCGTGCCCGCCGAGGAACGAAGCTGGTCGACCTGCTTGGTCAGCGCGGCGACCACCAAGGTGATGGTTTTCTGGAATTTCTGCACCTGCTCCTCGAAATGGCGTTGCCGCTCCTGGTCGCGCCTTCTGGCCTCGCTCACGGCGTCCTGCAGTTCGTTTTGTTTGATCGCGTTCGCGCGGAAGATGTCCACGGCGAGAGCGATTTCGCCGAACTCGGTTTTCTCGTCATGAGCTTTTGTGGGCGATGGGGTGAGATCGCCGCTCGCAAGCCGCGCTATCTCGTTGCCAAGATCGGTCAGCGGCCGCGAAATGGACCGCCCGATAAGCAAGGCGGCGACCGCGACGATCGACAGAAGCGCGGCGAGCATTCCCGATTCCATGAGAAGACGGCGGTAGAAATCCGTGTTCACGTCATCGAGATAGATGCCGACGCCCACAAGCCCGTTGATTTCCGGGACGTTCTCAATGAGGGTCAATTTCGGCGTGAGCGCGCCGCCCGCCCCTTTTTCGACGGGGTACTCGATATATCCCGCGCCGGCGGGGCTTTTCGCGATGTGAATGAATTCCTGGATCGCCTTCATGCCGTTGGCGTAGGCGGCGTCGAGTCTATTCTGCTCTAGTTTTTTTGGATCGATGTGGCTCAGGACGTTCCCATCGTAGTCATAGGCAAAAATGTAGTTCTGCTCCTTGGCGTCGCCGAACCGCGTAGCGCGCAGGGCCGAGAAGAATGCCCTTCTGCCGGCCTCGCTTGCCGCTCCGCCCGCGGCGGTCATATCCGCCCGGGCGATTGAGAGCGAGAGATCGAGAAGATTTCGCAGCTGGCTCTGCCGATCCTCCAGCATCTGCGAGCGCAGCGACCAAAGACCGATCCCGGATGATGCAAGAAAGCCAAGCGCCGCCAAGACGAGAAGCAGGTGGATGCGCGTTGTAATTCTGAGGCGGGCGAACATGCAAATATCCTCAACGCAAAGTTGTTCCGCCTCTTGTATGAACGCACGAGGTTAAGGCGCTCTTACAACATCGAGATAAGTTAGCCGCAGCTCGCCCGGTCCCGGGCGCCCCTGCGGCTCCCTTCCACTTTTTGCTCTACCGTTACGAGAACGTTCATCATTTGCACGTTATGGATGTGCACCCTTAAGCTCAGGATTTAGTTGCATGATGCACAGCCCTTCCTTCGCCGACATCTTCGCTTGCAACCGGTCGGATATCGAGGAGCCGCTTCGCCAAGCCGCTAATCTCGTTAATCCAGCGTCAGGCATTGCCAACGATTATCTCAATCAATACAATGAGATACTTTTGTTGGTCGAAAATTTACCGGTATTGCTGCCCGAGATGGTCGAGGAGCTTCTCGCCTGGAAGCCAAAAACATACAGGGAGTATTTTGAGACATCGCCTCTGCCTAGAGGGGATGTCGCCATCAAGATTTATCAGTCCCTGAACCCGAGTTTCAGGAACCTGTTCGAGGCTCATGTTCAAAGTATAAATGCCTATGCGAATACAGCGATCTCTGTGATAGGCGATCAGCAGAATCGTTCCCAAGAGCTAAGCCAAGAATATATCGAAGCTTTTTGCGCCGAAATATCGAAAATACTGAGAATTGAGCTTGAGAAGGCTAACGATTTCGTCAACCACGGGCTGGCCTTGCCAGTCGAAAGTCCGCAGCAGATGGCGGATCGGTTGATGCAGAATTAGGGCTGGATCACAGGCAGAAAAGCCATGGATGACTTGCTGAGCGATTTCCTGAGCGAGACTGCCGATCATATCGATGGTATTGGGTCGTACCTTGTGCTGTTCGAGAAGAATCCGGCCGACGCCGATGCAGTGACCCAGATTTTCCGGCTGGTCCACACGCTGAAGGGAACCTCGGGCTTTCTCGGCTTGAACCGCCTTCAAGCCATCGGGCATGCCGCGGAAACACTGATCGACACGCTGCGCGACGGCGCGCCGCCGACCCGCCTCGCCGTGTCTCTCCTGTTGGAGGCGTTCGACCGTATCAAGGATCTGCTGGCGAAGATCGGCGAAGCGGGCGAGGAGCCCCCGGGCGACGATAGCGACATCGTGGGCCAGATCGAGGCTTATCTGCATGCCGCGCCGGCAGCCGCGCCTGCCGTCCCGGCCAAGGTGGAGGCCCCGATCCCGGACGAAGCGCCGAAGCCCGCCGCGGCGCCTGCGGAAATCGCGAAAAGCCCTGAGGCGGCTCCCCTGCCCGGCATCGCCGCCGGCATGCCGATGGAGGTTAAGGCGGTGGCCAACGCCGCCGCCGTCAAGGAAGCGGAGCAAGCTTCCGGCAAGGAGAAGGCGCCCGACAGCATCCGCATCGCCGTGGCCGCCATCCAGCGTATCATGGACCTCGTCTCGGAACTCGTGCTGACGCGCAACCAGATCATGGATCTGTCGCGGCAGCATGGGATCAGCCAGATCAAGAGCCCGCTCGAACGGCTTTCGACCGTCACCTCCGATCTGCAGGACGCGGTGATGCGCGCCCGGATGCAGCCGATGACGCGGCTTTTTGCGAGCGTGCCGCGCCTCGTCCGGGAGATGTCCGTCGAGTGTAAGAAAAAGATCGATCTTGTCATCGAAGGCGCCGACACCGAACTCGACCGTCAACTGATCGAGGCGATCCGCGATCCCTTGACCCATCTGATCCGCAACTGCGCCGACCATGGGATCGAGCCGCCCGCGGACCGCATCGCGGCTGGCAAGCCGGAGGCCGGCGAGATCACGATCGCGGCCTTCCACGAGTCCGGCCAGGTGCATATCGAGATCGGCGACGATGGCCGCGGCCTCAATGCGGATCGCATCCGCGAAAAGGCTGTGGAGCGGGGCTTGGGCGATGCAGCCGCTATCGCCAGCATGAGCGACGAAGAGGTTTATCGCTTTATCCTTCAGCCGGGCTTCTCGACCGCAGTCTCTGTGACCACGGTGTCGGGGCGCGGCGTGGGAATGGATGTCGTGCGCGCGAACCTCGAAGCCATCGGCGGGACCATCGCGCTCCAATCGGCGAAAGGCCGCGGCTCGAAGTTCATCTTGAAGATTCCGTTGACGCTGGCGATTGCGCCCGCCCTCATCGTAAGGGTCGGCGCACAGCGGTTCGCGGTGCCTCAACAATATGTCGTGGAGGCTGTGAACCTCGACGAGGACGCCGGCAACTTGAAGACGATGGACAATGCGCTCCTGCTTCAGCTGCGCGAAGAACTGATCCCAGTCGTCGAACTTTCGTCCGTGCTCGGCTTGGCCTCATGCGGCAAGCTTGAGAACAAGCTCGTCGTCGTCTTGGGCCTGCGCGGAAACAAAATCGGCGTCATCGTCGACGAGATCGACGACATCCAGGAAATCGTCGTCAAGCCGCTTGGCGCCTTGTTCTCCGGCTTGAAGGTGTTCTCGGGCAATACGATCCTCGGCGACGGCTCCGTCATTCTCATCGTCGATCCGGCTGGCGTCGCCGCCGTCACCAACCTGGAGAAGCTCTCCGGCGTGCTGCCGATGCCAGACAAGCAAGACTTGAGCGCCTCGACGTTGAGTCTCATCCTGTTCAAGGCCGGCCAGGGAGCGGCAAAGGTGCTTCCGCGATCCACGGTTTCCAGAATTATTCGAGCGCGGGCAAAAGATTTCGAACAGGCCGATGGTCTTTACCTCTACCGCTACCAGAACAGGCTGATCCCCGTTCTGCCCGTTGGCGGCGCGAGCCCGGATTCCGGCAGCTGCCTGATCTTGATCCTCTCGCTGTACGATAGGATTTTCGGGCTCTGCGTCGATAGCGTCCTTGATATTGTCGAGAGCACGGCTGAAATCCAGCTTGTCAGCGGCGCGCCGTCCTTGCTCGGCACGGCGGATCTCGGCGGGGTCGCCGTCGAATTCATCGACGCCGGATATTATTATCGCATGGCGTTCCAGGACGCCGATCGTTCCGCCGAGTACGCGAAGACGGACGTTCTCATCGTCGATAGCGAGCCAGGAGCGCATGACATGCTGACGCCGATCCTGGCGTCGGCGGGGCACAAGGCGACAGCCGTCGAAACGGCGGAGCAGGCCAACAGGCTTCTCAAGCAGAAGAGTTTCGGAGTCGTCCTCATGGATGCGAAATCGGCGCGAGGGATCGAGGAGGCGGCGCTGGCCAGGCAAGCCGACGCGCTGCTCCTGATCTTCGATGAGGATCGTCAAAGCGGCGCCGAGCATGGAGGCGAGGAAGGCGCGTTGAGGAAGTTCGACCGCGTCCGCCTCCTGAAAACGATCGCGCGTCATCTCGAAAGGTGTCCACGCGACAAGCTCAAGGCGGCGAACCTGAATATCGGCTCGTCCCAACGCAACGCCAGCCTCGGCTAACTGCCATGAAAACCATGACGCCAAACCCAAGCCGCGAAGACGGAGGCGCCGTTCGCGAAGACCACGCCAGCAAAGTGAATTTCTTCACCGTTTTCGTCGACAAGCACGTTTACGGTTTGGAGGTGACCGAAGCCCAGACCATCTTCAGGGTCGGCGAAATTACCCCCATCCCCCTGATCCACGAGGATGTGGCTGGGTTCATCAATCTCAGGGGCAAGATCGTCGTGGCCGTGAGCTTGCGGCGGAGGCTAGGGATTCCCGTCGCCGAGGATCGCCGCGAAAGATTTGCGATCGGCCTCGAAGCGGCCAACGAAAGTTTTGCGCTCCTCGTCGATCGCGTCGGCGATGTGCTCGCGCTGCCTCACTCGGCGCGGACCGAAATGCCGCCGCACTTCACCGGCAGGCAATCCCTCTTCACGCGCGCCTTATACCTCTTCGAGTCGCGGCTGACGCCCATCCTGGACGTGAAAAGATTGTTCGATTTCTCGATTTGAGGCGCGTCCGGTGGATCGAAGACGGACCGCAGATCATCATAAATCACGATCTTTCCCCAAGGCGAAATATTTGCACCACCATATATTTCGCAATCTTAGATTGCAATATATTGCCACGCTCTATCTTTACGGGAAAAAATAGGCACTTTTTGCCAAACGAACCCAATAGCGTTAATCGACGGTGTATGCTCGCACGCCTGCGTCCGATATGCGCCGAAGGCCCCGGCGATTGGCAGGAGACGACCCCGGATTGCCGCGACTGCGGCTTCCGGGAGCGACAAGGAACGCGGGCGTTTATGCTTCGCCGTTCGGCTGCCGCGGTCAGCCCTGGATGGTGAAGATCTTGTCGAACCGGCCGAGTTCGAGCAGCGATTTCACATGGCCTCTCGGAGAGCTCAGAACCAGCTGAAGATCGCCCTTTTCCGCCGTTTCCTTCGCAAGGATAAGCATCCCGAGGCCCGCGGAGTCGATCCAGTTGAGCTTGCTGAGATCCAGCACCGCGGTCTTGCATTTGGTTTGTTTCATTTCGGTGAGCAACTCACGAAAAGTCGTGAGGTCCGCAGACGTCAAACTGTCCGATAGGCCGACCTCGAAGTGATCGCCGCGCGAATATGTCTCGATTTTCATCGTTCCTCCATTAGAACAGGTCTACGTCACCGCTGTCGTGCGATTGGTCTTGCGCTCGCGGCGCCGAATGTCCCTCAAGGCGCAATGCGGCTATGAACCGGTCTCGCATATCGCTGAGCGTGAACTGATCGGCGACCTCGACCAGCAACGCCAAGCCGAGTTGTTGCAGAGGCGAGAGCGTCTCGAATTCCGATTGCGTCTTAGCCGCGAGCGCGCCGCCCGCGCGGCCCAAGATGGCCAAGGCGCCGTTCACATTCTGAATGTGCTGCATCACCCTGTCCTGGAATTGCATGTCCACGATCGCGCCCGAGACCGCCTGCTCCATCTGCTGCGATGTCGCCGCCGTTGTGCTCAGCGCGCCGGCGATGGTGGCGTTCTGAGCGATCAGGGAAGAGATCATCGTCTTGATGCGCTCCTGAGCCTTCAGGTTTTCCTGGGACATATCGATTGTCGAGATTTCGTGGAGCAGATCGTCGCCGCGCCGCAATCCCTCGGATACCGACGACATCTGCTTTTTGACGGTGTCCGAGAGCGTGTTCACGGCGCGAGCCAGTTCGCCGACCTCGGTCGCAACAACGGCGAAACCGCGCCCCGCGGCGCCCGCGCGCGCCGCCTCGATCTTCGCATTCAACGAGAGAAGATTCGTTTGCCGGTTGATTTTGTCGATTTGGGCGATTGACGCCTGCATCGACTTGATCTCCGACTGCACGTCATCCAGCGCATAGACCATCGCGACGCTTCGAGACGAGAGATGGATGATCTTCTCGACCAGAAGCGACATCGTTTCGCTGATCTCCTTCGCCAGTTCCGAAAGCGGCGCCCTCTTGCCATCGATTTCGATTGTCTGCACCGAGGCCATCAGAGAATGCACGGTTTGGGTCTGAGCATGCGTGGTCGCCGCCATTTCGCGGAAGCGCTGGACAATGCCCTGCACGCTCTTCTCCACGTCAGCGGAGGTGATCGAAAGCTCTCCCATCAGCGCTTCGACCGCCCTGCTCTGCGCGCTGGCGAACCCGGCCAATTCCTCGACGCCCTGCATTTTGGCCAAGGCCTCGATAGCGCTCGCATGACGGGTCGGGGAGGTGCGCTCTTGATCGCCTGCACTGCCCGAATTAAGCGCTAAGTTCATGGCTCGGTCTTTTCATTGGGTGTAAGCGGAGCCTGAAAAGGCTTTTCATAAAAGTTCAGATGCGGATGTGGCGGGCGCCGCCCGCCGTGCAGCGGTTCAAGATCTCGTCGGCCATGCGGGTAAGCGGCATTTCAGCCTCGACGGCGCCGCGCTCGAACGCCGCTTTCGGCATCCCGTAGACCACGCAGCTCTCTTCATCCTGGCCGAGCGTTTGTGCGCCCGCGCGCCGCATGGCGAGAAGCCCGTCGGCGCCATCCTTCCCCATGCCGGTCATGATGACGCCGATAGCGTTTTTCCCCGCCGCCTCGGCGACCGAGTGGAACAGCACATCGACCGAGGGGCAATGCCCGCTGACGCGCTCCTGGCCCCGGACCACGCAAACATAGTTCGCGCCGGAGCGGCCAAGACGAAGGTGAGTGCTCCCTGGCGCGATATAGGCATGGCCGGGAAGCAGGCGATCGCCGTCCCGGGCTTCGGCGACGCGGATCGCGCATGCGTTGTCGAGACGCCGCGCGAAACTCGCCGTGAAATTCTCCGGCATGTGAAGCGTCAGGAGGATCGCCGGGCCGTCCGCCGGCATCGACTGGAGAATGTGATTGGTGGCTTCGACGCCGCCCGTGGAGGCGCCTATCGCGACAATCTTCTCGGTCGATGAATAGCTCGCGCCCCGCCGCGATGCGGGCGCTCCCTTGGTCTGCGCCGGGGTCCGCTTTTGCACGCGGGCTCGCGCCGCGGCCTTCACCTTGGCGATCAGCTCGTCGCGCTTGTCTTGCAGCCCGGCTTGCAGATTGAGCGCCGGCTTGGCGACGAAGTCCACCGCGCCGGCTTCCAGCGCCTTTAGCGTCGCCTCCGCGCCTTCCTGGGTCAGCGACGAGACCATGACCACCGGCATCGGCCGCAACGTCATGATCTTGTCGAGGAAGGCGATCCCGTCCATGCGCGGCATCTCGATGTCGAGCGTGAGAACGTCGGGATTGAGTTCCTTGATTTTCTCCCGCGCCGCGAGCGGATCGCAGACAGCGCCCACCACGTCGATGCCGGGGTCCGAGGACAGGATATCGCGCAGCACCTCCCGCATGAGCGCGGAGTTGTCGACAATGAGGACACGAACTGCGCTGGAACCCCCCATGACCTACCCTTAATCGAAAAGCTGCACATCGCCTTCGACGGGCTTGCTCCGCAAGACCGCGCCATACCGGCGTTCTTCCTCGACAACCTGGTCTTTGCCAGTACCCCTCAGAAATAGCCGCGCAACCTTGCCGGTAGCTGGGTGGTATTCGATGCGCCGGCCGAGAGCGCCTCCGAGATCCATCGCAACAGGCCGCAAACCCTCGTTCTTGAGGTAGCTAAGCGCGAAGTCGCCATTCTTCTGGCCGATCATGGTTACGCCTTGCGTGAAGTTGGCGCCGCCGAACAGCTTGATTTCAAGGTCCTTCCGAGCGCAGCCGGACTTCAAGACCGAGTTGATGAGGTCCTCCATCGCAAAATTGCCGTATCTCATGGCGGCGCTCAATTCTTCGCCCCATCGGCCGGTTGAGCTTTCCGGAAGCATGAAGTGGTTCATGCCGCCGAAGCCCGATTTAGGATCGCGAATGCAGGCCGAGACGCAGGAGCCGAGAACGGTGACGATGGCTTCGTCGCTTTTGCTGGTCGTATATGTCTCGCCCGGCAAAAGGCGGACGACATGCGCCCCGAAATGCTGGAGGTAGAGTTGACTCTTGCCCGGACGCGGCGGCTCGGCTTCTTTCCTGTGTCTGTGTGGCGCTGTCATCATGAGCTTATCTTTTGGTAGATCGTTCGGCCGCGAAGCTTGAAGCGGCTTTGATGATCGAGAAGCGACTCCGAATGTCCGACATAGAGCCAGCCGCCGTCCGCGAGCTGCCCGTGGAACCTGTCGATGAGCGTCGCCTTGGTCTTGGCGTCGAAGTAGATCATGACGTTCCGGCAGAAGATCGCGTCGAACTTTCCGCTCATCGGCCAGCTGCTCAGGAGATTGAGCTGCCTGAAGGTGATCAGCTCTTGCGCGCTCTGGGTTATTGAGACACTTTCGCGATCCCGGGGCTCAGCCGTGAAAAAGCGCTCGCGCATGCCTGGCGGCACGCTCTCCAGGCAGGAGCGCGGATAGATGCCGGTCTTGGCTTTTTTCAACATCGAGGTGTCGAGGTCGGTCGCGAGGATGCGAAGATCCCAGTCGCCGCCCCTTTCCCGCTGATTCGCCATCGCCGTCATGGCGATTGAGTAGGGCTCTTCCCCGGACGAGCAGCCCGCCGACCAGATCCTGATGCGCGGCCGTTGGCCTCGCGGCGCCTCCGGTGGAGAGGTCAAGATATGGTCCCTCAGGTGCTCGAAATGATGATGCTCGCGGAAGAACTTCGTGAGGTTCGTCGTGATCGCATTGATGAGGAAGCCGACTTCCTTGCCGCCGTCATTGCCTTCCAGAAGCGCGCAATAATCGCGAAATGTCCTAAGCCCGAGCGCTCGCACTCGGCGTGCAAGCCGGGAGTAGGTCATGTCCCTCTTATGGGCGGCGAGAACGATGCCGCTGCGCTCATAGACGATCCCGACGATGGTCCGAAAATCCGCTGCCGTGAACGGAAACTCATTACTGACAGGCAATTGCTGGCTTGCGGGTTCCATATTACGCACTCACTACTCCGACTACCGACTCTGCTACTGCGACGACGACCGGGGAAGAACGCCTTCCCGGCTAGAACTCCTTCCAGTCCATGTCGGACTGGGAGGCCTGCGCCGGCGCGGGGGGCTTTGCCGCGCCGTTGATGGGTTTGCGCGCACGTCCATTGCTGGCGTTCGGCGCCGTTGCTGAGTGCGGACGCTTGGCTGGCTGGCGCTCCGCCGCCGCCTTTTGCCCGCCGAGCTTCGGAGCCGCCTTCTTCGCTTCATGGCTGCGATGCTCGCCGATGGAAAAGGCCGACATCCTGTCGTACGTCGCCTGCGCTTCGTCCTGAAGTGTGCGGCTCGCGGCGGCGCTTTCCTCGACCAGCGCGGCGTTCTGCTGGGTCATCTGATCCATCTGAACGACGGCCTTGTTGATCTCTTCGACGCCCGTGGATTGCTCGCGGCTGGCTGCGGCGATTTCGGCCACGATGTCGGCCACGCGGTTGATCGACTGCACGATCTCGCTGAGAGAGGCGCCCGCGTTATCGACGAGCTTGACGCCGTCCTTAACCTGCCGTCCGCTTTCGACGATCAACCCCTTGATGTCCTTCGCGGCAACCGATGTGCGCTGCGAAAGCGAACGGACCTCGGAAGCGACGACGGCGAAGCCTTTGCCAGCATCGCCGGCGCGCGCCGCTTCCACGGCCGCATTCAGCGCGAGGAGGTTGGTCTGGAAAGCGATTTCGTCGATGACGCCGATGATCTCTGAAATCTTGCTGGACGACTGCTCGATGCGCGCCATGGCGTCCACCGCCTGGCTCACCACGTTGCCGCCATCGGTTGCGATGGAGCGCGCGCTTATGGATAGTTGATTGGCCTGCTGCGCGTTATCGGAGTTCTGCTTCACGGTCGACGCCATCTCTTCCATCGACGCGGCCGTTTCCTCGAGGTTCGAGGCCTGCTGTTCGGTCCGCTGCGACAGGTCGTTGGCGCCGGCTGCGATCTCGGTGGCCGCGGACGCGATCGTCGAAGATGAGTCCATGATGATGCTGACGATCCCCGTCATGGTGTCGAGCAGGCCGTTCACGCCCGCGCAGAGTTTCTCGATCTCGCCGGTCTTTCCGTTTATCGGGATGCGGCGCGTCAGGTCGTTGCTTTGCGCCGCCTCGATGACCGCCTGGGTCTCGTTCACCGCGGCCTGCAACTGGAATTCCGCGTTCTTCTGGGCGGTGATGTCGGCGGCGTATTTGACCACCTTCCATGGCTTGCCATTGAGATCGAACACTGGGTTGTAGCTGGCTTGCATCCAAACTTCACGACCGCCTTTAGCAATGCGCTTGTATTGACCCGCGTTGTATTGGCCGCGCCCGAGGCGGTCCCAGAACTCGCGATACTCCGGAGACTGTTTGTAGGCGGCATCGACAAACATGCTGTGATGTTGGCCGCGTATTTCTTCTATTGAATAGCTAAGAGCTTTAAGAAAATTTCCATTCGCATTTAGAACCTTTCCATCAAGTGCGAACTCGATGACCGCCTGTTCTCTGTTGATAGAGGCTATTTGCCCCTCGAAATCGGCATTCCTCAGTTTTTGCTCAGTAATGTCGGTGGCATATTTGACGATCTTGTAGGCTCTGCCTTTTTCGTCCCGGATGGGATTATAGCTCGCCTGCAGCCAGACCTCCCGGCCGCCCTTGGCGATCCGCTTGTACTGGCCCGCATCATATTCGCCGCGGCCCAGTTTTTCCCAGAAGAGACGGTATTCGCGGCTTTGCCGGTATTCGGGTTCGACGAACAGGCTGTGGTGCTGTCCAGCGACCTCGCTTAAGGCGTAGCCCATCGTCCTGAGGAAATTGTCGTTGGCCGCGATCACGGCGCCATCGAGGGAGAATTCGATAACCGCCTGGGCTCTGCCGATGGCTTCGATCTGGCCTTTCGCGTTGGCGGTCAGTTCGCGAATTTCAGTGACGTTGGACCATTCGAAGACTTCGCCATTATAGGCGCCATCCTTGTCCCAGGTTGCGCTTATGCAGAGAGAGAAGGTCATCGGCCCCATCTTCACGTCGGCACGATGAGGCAGCCGCGCAGGGTCGGCAAGCAGCCGCCGCTGGTGTTCCGGGTTCTTGTGGAAGATGTCGGCAGACGCGCCGATCATGTTCTCGACGCCGAGATCTCGAGCGCGCTCCGGCAGATGTTCGCGATGTTTGCTGAGAAGCTGCCTGGAAGCTTCATTCATATAGGTGATGTTGAAGTCGCGATCGACAACCATGATCGGGTTGGACGTGACATCGACGGCTCTTTTCAGCTGAGCGTCCAGCTTTGCTTGCGCGGCATGCGGCTCGCCGCCGTTTTTCCCGGACTTATTACCCTTGGAACCGAATAGAAACATAGCGTTTTCCTCTGCATCTGGGCGCCGTGCGGATTTCCGCCAGCGATGGTTCTTCGCTCTTGGCTCGGCTCATTGGATGGATTGCTGCTCTCCTGCATCCTGGAAGGCTTTCTCGACGCTCCCGCGCGAGAACAGCTCTCCGAGCGCAAGGATGACGACCATGGACTCGTTGATCGAAACGATGCCGGAAAGAAAATCGGTGGCGACGCCGCGGTCCATTTCCGGGACGGGGCGGATCTCGGAACTGTCTATGGTGAGGATGTCGGAGACGGCGTCCACTAGGAGGCCGACGATCCGGTCGAGCACCGCCACGATGATGACCACATGCGAGCGGGTCGCTTCGGTCAGCCCCATGCCGAAGCGGCAGCGCAGATCGAACACCGGCACGATGGTGCCGCGAAGGTTCATGACGCCGAGGATGTGCTGCGCCTGATTGGGCAGAGACGTGGTTTCCGTCCAACCCTTGATCTCGCGGACGGCCATGATGTCTATGGCGTATTCCTCACCGCCGATCTTGAAGCTGATGTATTGCTTCATGCCGCCGGCCGAAGCAGCGCTAAGCGCCGGGGCCGCGGCGTTGGCGCTCCGAGCCGCCAGAGCTGCATTCATGGTTGTCTCCGAGTGAAGTGTCATTGGGCCCTCGCGTGGATTGCTTGCGGTCTCGCGGCCGCCATCGCGCCAACGGCGAGTTCGGATGGCGGCATTTGGGATTGTATGTCTCGTTCCTGGGACGGCGAACTCTCGTCGCCTTCGAACGATGCGGTCCGCTCAACCATCGCGCAAAGCTGCTCAAGATCGAGGATGAGCGCGACGCGGCCATTGCCGAGGATCGTGGCGCCGGAGATGCCGGGAACGGGCTCCGAGTTTTCCGTGAGGCTCTTCACGACGACCTGCTGCTGGCCGATCAGTTCATCGACGACAAGCCCGGTCTTCGAGCCGTTCTCCGACTCGACGACGACGAGGAGCGCTTTCGTGGGGTCCGTCATCGCGCCGGGGACGTTGAAGATGCGATGGATCGGAATGAGCCGGATATATTCGCCACGGACGGAAACGATCTGGGCGCCGCCGGTCACGGTCCGCACCTGTTGCTTGTCGGGCCGAATGGTTCCAACGATGCTCGCAAGCGGTAGGATGTATGTCTCCTTGCCGATAGCCACGAGCATGCCGTCCAGCACCGCGAGCGTGAGCGGAATGACGAGCGTGAAGCGCGTGCCCTTGCCGGGGTTCGACTGGATCTGAATGCGGCCGCCGAGATTGGAAATGTTGCGCCGGACCACATCCATGCCGACGCCGCGCCCCGAGACCTCGGTCACCTTTTCCGCCGTGGAGAAGCCCGGCGCAAAGATCAGGTTATGGATTTCGTCGTCGCTGAGCTTGGCGTCGTCGCGCACGATCCCCTTGGCGACAGCGCTTTGAAGCACCTTCTGGCGGTCGATGCCGGCGCCGTCGTCCGAGATCGTGATGAGGATGTTGCCCGCTCGCTGCGCTGCCGAGAGCTCGATGGTCGCGACGCCGGGCTTGCCGGCCGCGAGCCTCGCCGCCTCGTTCTCGACGCCGTGGTCGATGGCGTTGCGGATCATATGCGTGATGGGGTCCGCAAGCTCTTCGATGACGGTCTTGTCCACCTCGGTCTGATCGCCGGAGGTGACAAGCCTCGCCTTCTTGCCGAGCCTCGCCGAAATATCGCGGACGAGCCTTGGCATTCTCGCGAATACAGATTTCACGGGCTGCATGCGGATGGCCATCACGCATTCCTGCAGTTCCCGCGTATGCGCGGCGAGTTCCTCGCTGCCTTGGAGCCATTGCTGGCGTTGCCCGCCGCTCTGGTCGAGCAGTTGCTGGGTCATCATGGCCTGGGTGATCACGAGTTCGCCCACCATGTTCACGAGCCGGTCGACACGCGCGAGATCGACCCGGATGGAGGTTGCGCCTTTCGAACTTTGCGACGCCGGAGGCTTCTGCGCTGACGGCGCGCCGTTCGCCGGTTTCGCCTCCTCCTCGACGTGTTCGTCGTCCGCCTCGGCTTCCGCGTATGCGTCCTCGTCTTCGTGGCTCAAGTCCTCGATCTTGAGAACGCAGTCCTGGTCGACGAACTCGAAGGCTTCGGCGACGGATTCATAGGGCTCGCTCGTCTCAAGGCTAAAAACGAAGGAGAGGTAGGCGTCCTCGGCATCGAGATGAGCGAGCGCCGGCAGCTTCGATGCGTTGCACTCCACGCTGAGCCGGCCCAGCCGCTTCAGTTCGCGAATGATCAGGAGAGGCTCGTTGGCGTGGCGGAACAACTCGCGGAGCGGCTCGAACTGAATTCGATACGTCCGAATGCTCCGCTCGGGCGCGGGATCGGGTTCGGACGCGGCCTCTTTCGGCGCCGCGGGACGGTCTTCCGGGGTGGCGCTCAACAGGTCCTGAAGCTCCGAGGCGACATCGGCGCCGAACCCCGCGGGCGGCTCCCGATTATCCTTGGCCGCTTCGACGAGTTCGGCCAGCACGTCGGCGGCTCGAACTATCACGTCGAAAACCTGCTCGCTGCGTTGAATGCGGTCGTCGCGGAGCCTGTCGAGCATGGCCTCGAACACATGCGCGAACTCCACGAGCACGGTGAAGTTGAAAGCTGCGGCGCCCGCCTTGATCGAATGCACCGCGCGGAAGATTGCGTTCAAGCCTTCCGCATCGACCTCGCCCGCACGCAAGCAGCAGAGCCGTTCTTCGAGGTCGGGAAGGATCTCCGCGCACTCTTCGAAGAAAGTCGCCCGAAAGCGCTCGAAGTCGGGAGGCGTCTGTGTGATGGCGGACATGGGCCTCGCTCCAGGGGACTTAGGGGCAAACCTTGTTGAGAACTTGCAGAAGCTTATCTGGTGCAAAAGGCTTCACGATCCACCCGGTGGCGCCGGCTTTTCCTGCCTTGCGCCTTCTTGTCCTCGCCGCCCTCGGTGGTCAGGATCAGGATCGGCGTGGCTTTGAATTTCGGCTGCGCGCGAAGGCGCTGCACGAGCGTTACCCCGTCCATGTTCGGCATATTAATGTCGGTGATGATCGCGTCCACAGCCGTGCCGGAGAGAAGATCGAGCGCCTTGGCGCCATCCTCCGCCTCCACGACTTCGAAGCCGGCGCCCTTCAAGGTGAAGGCAACCATGTCGCGCATGGTCTTGGAGTCATCGACGGTCAGAATACGTTTACACATGCGCCGTTCCCCATTCGGCAAGCTCGTTGCCAAGCCCAAGATCCTGAAATGCCGCTTCGAGCGCCGCCGAGCCGTTCGTCAGGACGATTTTGCCGCCGTCGGATTTCGCCGTTTGCGAAGCCGCCAGCAAAAGCTGCACGCCCGGCGTCGCCACATGCGTCGTCTCGGAGCCGTCCAGCCGCAGAACCGGGTTCGAGGCCAGCGCGGCTGCAAGCCGGTCCTTCAAATCCTGCGCGCTTCTCATGTCCAGATTGGCCGGCAATTTGATAACCGGCGGCGTGACCGGCCTTGCTCGCGGCCGCGAATAAAACATCATAACCTGTCGCCTCGCTATTCGCCGATTTCCACTTAAAGTAGACAACCTGGCTCCATATCTAGCGTGTAGACCTTAATATGAGGTTCAAAACACAATCAAAGATTGCAAAAAATCGCGCCGCCGGCGGCCTAGTGTCCCGCAATTGCCTATGAGCGGGCGCAGCACAGGCGGTAGGCAATTGCGAGACGCCACCCATGCAAACCCTCCACGGGGTTGCGCTAATGCCGCGGCTTCTGCCCTTCAGCGCTCGCGTCATGCTTGTTTAAGAAGTGCATCTCCTGAATGAAGACATCCTCGGCGACAGGGGCGCCGGCGCGCTTGTTGATGTTATCGCAAATCTTCTTGGACAATTTGATCAAGTCGAGCTTCTCGATGTGCTTAAAATCGATCTGCTCTTCGCCGTAAATTGTCTTGAAGACCTCGTCGTTCAAAAACAAGTCAGGCGGCTGAGGCAGATTCTTAAGGAGGTCCGGCTTGGCCGAGACGGTAAGCTGCGTGAGGACGAAACCTTGCACCGCGCCTCCCGACACCACAGGCACGGTCATGGACTTCAGCTTGATGGGCGCCGCCTTGGCGTTTTGCGGGGTCTCGGCCGCCGATTTCCCGCCCTGCATCGTCGCGCCGAAATAGGTTGCGCCAAGCGTCGCGGAAACGATCCAGAGCGAGACGAGAAGGCTACGAAGCATGCGAACGCCTTACTGCTTCATCCTGCCGGTAACGCGGGAATAGGTTCCGTCGGACTCGGCGTCGCGGATCGCCGACGTAATCACGCTCGTGATCTCCCTCGCGGCCTCGAGATGGAGATGCAAAAGCCATCGGTTAAGTTCGAGCTTCTGGCGCAAGGTTTCAAAAATCTGCGAAAGCTCAGGCGCCGCCTGCCCCGCGCCAAGCAACGAGGCAGACCGTTGCAGCTCGAAAAGGCTTTGGGTCTTGATGCGGCTGAATTGCGCGAGGTTGCGGGAATCGAATGCGGCCAGCGCCGCGTTTTCCTCATCCAGGGTCTTTTCCAGCCGGTAGAGCGCGGCTTTGGCAAGTTCCGGTAAGGCTGGCGGCGCCTGCGTCATTTTCGCGTCTCCTCTGTAGGCCCTTGCTTTGTTTTTTGAGATGCGAGGAACGTCACGAGCCGGCCTTGGCTTTTTTGCTTCTCGCTTCGAGAGTGCGCGCGATGCCGATGCCTCCCGCCTGCCCCGCGGCTTCGGCGAGAGATTGGGCAAGCCAGGATTTCCAAACCTGACCGGCAAACCCCGATCCGAAAACAGCGTTGGCCTTCGCGGGCATCATCGATTCGAAGAACGTCTTCAGGACCGTGACTTCGAATTGTTCGTAAGGCTTTCCGGCCTTCGCCGACAAAAGCCCGGAGTTCGTCATGCGCGCCGGCGGAACTGTGGCCGGAGAAAGCGCCTGATCGGATGAGGCGGGAGACGCCAGCAGGGAATCGAAGGGGACGGCGTCTGAACCACCCGGTGCGGCGATGCGGGCAAGCCTTTCCTCGGCCGCTTTCGCTTGCCGCGGGTCCGCCGCTTGAAGGGCTTCGCTCAAAAGATCGACGCCGGGATTGATCGCCATGGTCATCCTTGAAGACAACGAAGGGGGCCGCGGTGCGCGCGGCAGCGGTTCGTTTTTAATATTTCAATCTTGCTTCTGGCTTGAGCTTAGGTGGGCGTCTATGATGAGTTGTAGAGCTGCCTTCCAATCCTCCCTGGACAGGTCCGCGTATTGGGAGTCCAGCTTCTTCCTTACGAGTTGTTCCCGCCTCGCCTGATCGAGCGTCTTCTCGGTTTGAGCCTCAAGCAGTCCTTCGAAGTTCCGAATCCTCAGCGCCGAGGAAACGGCCCTGCGTACGAGAAGATGAGGAGGCATCAGCTTGGAGCGCTCATCGTTCAGCAGCGAATAGGCATCCAGTTCATCCTGCCGCGCCTGCGCCAGCGTATCCTTTAGGTTCTGCAACTCCTGGCGCTCGGTCAGAAGCAATTTTTTTTGGACCTCCAGGAGCTTTCTCGTTCGCTTGATCTTTCTCTTCATTGCATTTGCCCCGTGAGCAGCCAGCCGGAAAAGCGTTCCATGAAGATCATAAAGATTTCATCGGAGAGGACGAACAGAAGCAGGAAGCCCCCTGCGATGATGAAAGGCGCCGAAACGAAGGTGACCGGGCTCTGAGGCGCCAGCCTGTTCAGAATTCCGAACAGAAAATTCATCACGATGGCATAGAGCAAGAAGGGCGAGCAAACTTGCAGCGCGAGCAGGCTTGCATCCCCGAGCACGGCAAGGATGTTGGCCATTCCGGTTTGCTTGTCGAGGCCGGTTCCGAAGGTCAGCACGTCGTAAGATTGGACCAGCGCGCGCAAAACTTCGAGATGCTGATCGGCGATGACGAAGAGCGCCGATGCCGTCAGCGTGACAAGCGACGCAATCGCCGGCAGGGATTCTCCATCCTCGGCGGAGGTCTCCAATGAGTTCAGCCCGATGGCGCCGGCGGCGGCCTCGGCGAGAAACTGTAGGCTCGCGAAGAAGAAGCGGGCCATGAAGCCGATGAACATCCCCTTGCCGATTTCGATAACGATGAGGGTTGCGGTTCGGGCCACCGTGACCCCTTCGCGCAAACCATCGAACTCCCCGAGAGCCGCGGACACGGCCGCGCTGGCGCCGACGCAGACCATGAGCCGCACCATCACCGGCGTTCGGGCGCTGCCGATTGCAGGGACGAGCATCAGGCAGCTGCCCACGCGGCAAAAAACCAGAAACGCCGAAAGCGCCTGTCCCGGCAGCGCTTCAAGCGCCGCGGAGATCATGACACCGTGCCGACCTGGCTGATCGGCATCCCGCGGGCGATTTCGAGGTGGGACAGAACCGGCAGGTTCGGGAACATCCGCTCCGTGACCATGCGGACATAGGCCCGGATATCGGGCGCGGCGACGAGCACGAAAATCGTTCCCCGGTCCATAAGGTCGCGAGCGGTTTTCGATAGCTCGGCGCTGAACTGCTCGATGAGCGCCGGATCGATGTCGAACTCGACCACCTCGCCCTTTGCGTCGCGCCGGAGCGCCTGATGGAGGGCGGTTTCCCAGCGCTGCCCGAGCCTCAGGATTTTCAGCGTGCCGTCCTGGGAGAAATCCGCGCAAATTTGCTGGGACAGCCGCGCCCTCACATGCTCGGCGGTCTGGTCCGTTCTTCCGACATGAGGAGTAATTTCGGCGACGGCCTCCAAGATCAGGTTGAGATTGCGGATGGAGATGCGCTCCGAAAGGAGCCTGCGCAACACGGCATGAAAGCCAGAATTGGAAATGCTGGAGGGGACGATTTCATCGAGCAGCCGCTTGTACTCGGGATCGAGCCCATCGAGGAGCCGCCGGAAATCCTTGTAAGAGAGGAGTTGAGCGAGGTTGTTGCGGATCGTCTCGCCGAGATGAGTGAGCAGCACCGACAGATTGTCGACCGGAGTGAATCCCTCGCTCTTAAGCGTCGCGGAGAACACATCGGGCACCCACAAGGCTTTCATGCCAAAGGCGGGTTCGCGGGTTTCGTCGCCTGGAACGCGGGGCACACGCCCGTCGCCCGTGACGACCAGCAATTCGCCGATGCGCAATTCGCTGCTTGCGACCACCGCTCCGTGGATTTTGATCTGATATTGCTTCGGCGGCATGAAGATGTCGTCCGAGAGCTTGATTTCCGGGACGATGAAGCCGTACTGCTTGGCGAACTTCCTGCGCATGTTGGCGACGCGCTGACTGAGTTCGGCGTGGGTGGGCAAGAGCACGCCTCCAATCTGCTTACCGAGGCAAAGCTCGATCCCAGGGAGTTTCAGGGACTCCTTGACCGACTGTTTCGTCTCCTCATCCGCCTCCGCGCGCTCCCGCGCGGCCTTCGCCTCCTCCTTCGCCAAGGTTTCCGCCTTCCAGCGCGGCACGGCGTAGGCGACGAACATCATGGATGCGGCGAGCGACGCAAAGGGGACGAAGGGCAGGCCGGGCGCGAGCGCGAGCACCGACGACACCAGCCCCGCGACGAACAGCGCGCGCGGATAGTTTCCGAGCTGTCCGAGGACGGCCTTTTCGGCCGAGCCGCGCGTGCCTCCCTTGGATACGAGGAGGCCCGCGGCCAGCGAGACGATCAGCGCCGGGATCTGCGTCACGAGGCCGTCGCCTACGGAAAGCTTCATGAAAACGTCGGCGGCGTCCGAAATCGACATGTCGTGCTGCAGCACGCCAATCACGACGCCGCCGAAGATATTGATCGCCGTGATGATCATGCCGGCGATCGCGTCGCCGCGCACGAACTTGGACGCGCCATCCATGGCGCCGAAGAACGCGCTCTCTTCTTCGAGTTCGCGGCGGCGCACGACCGCAGTCTTCTCGTCGATGGAGCCGTTGGCCAGATCGGCGTCGATGGACATCTGCTTGCCGGGAATGGCGTCCAGCGTGAACCTCGCGCCCACTTCCGCTATGCGGCTGGCGCCCTTGGTGATGACGAGGAAGTTGACCGTGATCAGGATCAGAAAGACGATCACGCCGATCACGAAATTGCCGCTCATGACGAAATTCGCAAACCCCTCGATCACATAGCCGGCGGCCGAGGAGCCCTCGGCCCCGTTGGACAGGATGAGTTGCGTGGTGGCGATGTTCAGCGAAAGGCGCAGCAACGTTGCGATCAGAAGCACCGTCGGAAACGCCGAGAAATCGAGCGGCCTCTGGATCCACAGCGCGACCATCAGGATCAGGATGGAGAGCGAGATCGACAGCGCGAGGCCCATGTCGATCACCATCGCGGGCAGCGGCAGGAACAGCACGGTCAGCATAAAAAGGATGGCGACCGCAAAGCCGACATCCTGGCGGCTGCTCGGCTGGGTGGGCCCCTGGCCGGACGGGACGAGCGACGTCGCCGCCGGCTGCTCTGTGCGAATGCCGCTAACCGCCGCGTTGGTCACTCACCCCCCGAAGCCGTGTTCGATGTGGGAGTAAACCTGCTCCGAGAAACCGAACAGGACGCTGCCGATAAACGGAGCGGTGAACATCGCCACGAGGAAGATGGCGATGATCTTCGGAATGAAGGTCAGGGTGGCCTCCTGGATTTGCGTAAGGGCCTGGACCAGCGAGATCGCAACGCCCACGATCATCGCCGCCGCAATGGATGGGCCGCTCGCAAGGATGACCGCCCAGATAGCGGTGCGGACGAGGTCGAGAGCGTCGGCTTGATTCATGATTTTTCGCCACCTATGAGATTTTGACCCCAGAGCTCAAAGCGAGGGTCTGGCCGTCTGCAAGGTTCGCCGTCAACCCCCCGGAGGCGACTTGCACGGAAGCGATCTGCCCAGAGATGCTGCCATCCGCGGAAGTGACCGTCCGGCCGATAAAGGCCGCCGCCTCGGTAAGCGTCATTTGAGCCAGCATGGAGTCGAGCTTAGAGTTTGTGTTGACCTGCTGCTCCACGGCCGAGAACGAAGCAAGTTGCGATACGAATTGTGTCGGGTCCGAGGGGTTGGTCGGATCTTGATTTTGTAATTGCGCCACGAGCAACTGGAGAAAATTATTATAGTCCAGCGTATTGTTTGTTGATGTCGTCCCGCTCGTTGTATTCGTCGCGCCCGTTGTCGTAGCCGCCGTCGGTGTCACCTGCATTCGTGTGCTCCTTCGAGTTTAGAACTAACCATGAGTCCGTCTTCGATCGCAAAACAGCCACGCAAAGTCTTGAGCGCATCGAAATACCTCTTCGCCTCGACCGACTGCCGTATCTCCGCAAGCGCCCCGCGCAGATCCTGACGAGGCGGCACGGCGTCGCAGACGCGATGATAGAAGTCGTCGAAGAGCTGCTTCGTGGCGACTGCGTTGATCGGATCGATCAGCATCGTCTGGATGATGAAGTAGAGCTGTCGGAGCGGCGTCGTCGTCTGCTCCGGGTGCATCACATGCGCTTCCAACAGAAAGTTGACGTCGTTCAAGAACTCGATCGAGACCTTCCGATCGACGCGCAAAACCGCGCCGTTGACGAAAATTTTCTCGCCCGCCTTGAGGCTGATGCTGAATGGTTTGCTCATGAAAGCCCATCGGCGATAATTTGCGAAATCTCTTTCAGGTCCTGGAAGCTCTTTGCCTTGCCGGTCCTGACCGCCTCGACCTCCTTCAGGAGCCCGATGCCGACTGAGATGAGTTCCGCGCGCAGTTTCTCCGCCATCGGATGCTCGGTCTCGGCTAGTTTGGCCAGAAAGAACTCCCAAAGCCGGCGCGTGTAGTATAGGGCTTCGACGCCCTCTCGCGAGTTAACGCCGGCCCTCTCGGCCTTATCAAGGAGCCGAATCGAGTGAAGAATTGCGCCGCGCTCGACGTGGCGAACATTCTGAGGCGCGTTTTCAAGAACTTCGGCGTAAGAAGATCGATACATCGTCATCCCCGACTGATGTCATGTCATCGGCTATCAGGCAGAAAGGTAGTTGACCAGGCCCAATTTTGAGATCCGGTCGGTCAAGGAATACGCTGTTTCAAGCTCGGTTGTGAGATTTGAAAGTTGCGTCGCCGCCTGGGCGGGATCGACGTTTCCAAGCCGCGCCGCCCAAGTGTTGAGGAATGAAGCCTGCGATTGAAGCTGGCTATTGGCGTTCGTTATCTGCGACTGAGAAAGGCCGAGCGTGGTCTGCATATCGCCGATGCCGCTCATCGCGGCGCTGGCCACGTTGAGAGCGTTGGTGATAACGGCCTGCTGCGTCGACGCTCCAAGCCCTGCTATATTGAGATCGGAGATGCTTGCATAGGCGCTTGCAAGCTCGCCGAACGCCGGGTCGTTCGCGGTTACGGATGTTGTGACCTCCTGCGACGGGCTTATGAAGACGGAGGTAGGCATGCTCGACGCTTGGGACCAGTTCGTCGTCCAGTTCGTTCCGCTGAACAGGTTCGCAAACGGCCCCGTCAGGAACCCCTGCATGGCGGTGGCCGTTATCTGGCCGACCTGCGAACTCGTTTGCGAAAAGCCGAAAGCCGTTTGGAAGGCCGCCGCGGTGGCGGCTTGCGGACCCTGCGAATAGTCTACGACAGGCTGCACGCTGTCGTTCACGCCGCCGAAGACATAGACGCCGCCCGACGTTGTGTTCAGCGTGTTGGTCAGAGAGCCGAGGAGCGTCTGGGCCTGAGATTGCAGCGTGGCGACGCTGCCGGTGCTCTGAGCCGTAATAAGCGTATTTATAAAATTCTGCGCATCGGACGTGATCGAGGTGAGCGCATTTTCAGCCGCGGTCATGTTGGACTGAGCGATAGTGTTCGTGGTCTCGATGTTGTTCAGCGTGGTGGTTTGAGCCTGCAGCGACTGGAACAATCCAGCCTGACTGCCAAGGTCTCCCACGGGGTCGGCGACTTGCCCGGTGGATAACTCTGTCTCCGCCTTCGAAAGCTGAGTTTGCAAGTCGCCGACTGCGTTACGAGGGATCGCGAATAAGGTTGCTGTTGAAACTTGCATCATGGCGCCCCCTTTTTCTAAATCGCGGCGAATAGGGCTGTATACATTGAATTGATGCTGTCCAACAATTTCGCCGAGGCCTGATAGGACTGCTCCAGGGCGAGCATGTTACTCATCTCCGTGTCGAGATTGACCCCCGTAGTGTTGGAAAGCGCGTTCGTCGCGCTGCTCTGGAGCGCGGCGCTGTAGCTCGCCGCGGCGGTGGCTTGACTGACTTGCGTGCCCAGCCACGAGGCTGACGCGGAGGCGAAATCCGACACGCTCTCGTTCGTGCCGGCGCCCGCCGTCGGATCGAAGGCGATAGACTGCGACAGGTTGGATATGAGCTGGTTGAGCCGCGCGGAATACCCGGTCTGGCCGGGGGTTGGATTGTAGACGTAGACGCTGCCGGCTCCGTTCGTCGAGATGCCGCCATCCCGTAGCAGCGACGGATTTCCGGTTGTCGGATCCACCGTGGACGCGACCTGGATCGACGCGGCGAGCCCGGGAACCGCGGTCCCGGCCGGAGGCACGTTCAGGTCGACGCCATCCGTGAAAAGTCCGGCCTGCGGCGCCTGCGGCGTCGCCGATCCGCTTTGATCCGTTTCCTGAAAGTCGGTGATGAGGCCGCGCGCCATTTCGTCGAGCTGCGTCTGATAGGTGACGGCGAGGTTATCGCGCACGTTCACGAGGCCGACGAGAGCGCCGCTGTGAATTGAAAGCGACGACCCCTGATCGGTGATGGGAACGCCGTCCGCGTAGACTGCGTTTCCGGGGGTTCCAGGGGTGAGAAAGGCGGTAGGCGTGAAGGTAACGGATCGCGCCGTCTTGTCGAACAAGGTCACGCCGCTGTCCGTGAAAATGGCGACGTTGTTGTTCGCGCGCGTGACGGTCGTAATGCCGATTTGCTGGCTGAGCTGCTGGAGGATGCTGTCGCGCTGGTCCATGGCGTCGGTGACATCCGCGCCGCTCACCGTGCCGGTTACGATGGTTGCGTTGACCTGACCGAATTGATTGAGGAGGTTGTTGATCGAAGTGACCGAACTGGCGATGCCGGCGTCGGCCTGGTTTCTCACGCTCTCGACGGTGGCGCTAGCGCTGTTCAAGCCGTTCGCTAGATTCTGGGCGGCGACGACCGCGGATTGCGCGGCGGCGCTATTTTGGGGCGATGCGGCGTAGGTTTGCAGCGCGTCGTTCAACTGACCCAGGAGAGCGACAGGCGCGTTAGAGCTGTTCCCCGACGTTCCGAGGGTCGTCTGCAACTGGGTCAGGGCGGTCGAAATGGCGGATTGTTCGCCGTTTGCGGCGTTTGCCGACAGAAGGCTGCTGAGCAACGCGGAACTCGAAACCCGCGAGATCGACGCCACCGTTGGCAAGCCATTGACGGTAACGATGTTGGCAATCTTGCGCGTCGCACTCGGATTGCTCTGATTTGCGATATTGCGAGATACCAGGGCGATCTGCGCCGAAGCGCTAGACAACCCGGCTATCGCGCCATCGTATGCAGAGCTGAGAGACATAACGGACGTTCACCTATCTTTCGCTGGTAGGCCACGCGGGAAATCCTGACGCTTTTGTCACAGGCCCTTTCCAGGATTTCCCGCGGATAAGGCGCACCAGCAACTCATTAACTCTTGTACATCTTATCGGAGGCAAGTTCGTTTGAGAGCGCGCGGCGAATCGTGTGCAAACTTGCCTCCGGCTGTACTAGTGGCCCAGATTGATCAGCACCTGGAGAAGCGTGGAGCCGGTATTGAAGACCTTGGAGTTGGCTTGGTAGTTGTTTTGCGCCGCGATCATGGTCGTAAGCTCGGAGGCGAGGTCCACAGTCGAGGCTTCGAGCGAGTTGGACTGGATCGTGCCGAGCCCCGCGGTCCCGGCAACGCCGAGCTGGGCAGTGCCGGATTTAAGCCCCGGTTGATAAGCGTTGCCGGTTATGACGGTCATGTTATCCGGGCTTATGACGTTCGCCAGTGGGATATTATAGGCGGGCACGACCGATCCGTTTTGGTATACAGCGGAGAGCGTGCCTCCGGTGCCGATGTTGACGTTGGAGACCTGGCTTGGGGCGTTGCCGTTCGTCTTGGCGGTCATCACGGTGTAGCTCGTTGCGAGCTGCGTCGTCTGCGACATATCCAGCGTCATGGACTGTCCGTTGGTAACGGGGACGGTGATGGGCGACGGCGACGTTGACGAGAGCTGTCCCGTGGAGTTGAATGTCAATGTCGCCGAAGTAAGCGGAGCGCCGCCGTTGCCCGTGTAAGGAAAGCCGCCGCTCGTGGCGCCCGCCGCGTCGTAAGCGTCGACCTCCCACTGGTTGTTGCCCAGGTTGGTTGAGTAAACGTCGAGCGTGACTTGATTGCCGAGATTGTCGTAGGCGACGAGGGAGGTCTTGTCCGTGTAGCCCGGCAGCGGCGTCCCTGTCGTGTACGTTGACGGCGGATTCGTAACAACCGCCGCGGTCGACGGCAAATTGAGGTAGAGCGTGCCCGATGTCGTTGGAGTGGCCTGCAGCGCGATGTTGTTCAAGTTCACGGGAACCAGCCCAGTAAAGCCGTTCGCCACTCCCGAACCATTCACCGGGTACCCCAGCAGGGTGTAACCCGCGGCGTTCACAAGATTGCCGCTGCTGTTCTCCGTGAAGGAGCCGACACGGGTCAGCACGGGCTGGTTGTTCGGGCCTTGGACGACGAAAAACCCATTTCCCTGGATCGCGAGATCGGTCGGGCTCGTCGTGGAGTTGATGGCGCCCTGGCCGTTGATGGCGATCTCGGGATCGACGAGAACGCTGCCCGATTGATAGTCGGAGACGAGTCCCGAATTCAGGACGAGGGAAGAGAATTCCGTCGTTGCTTTCTTATAGCCGGTGGTGTCCACATTGGCGATGTTGTCGCTGACAGTGTTCAGCAATGCGGATTGAGCGGCCATTCCGGAGGCGCTCGTCGTCAGAAGACTATAGATGCCCATGGGTAATTTCTCAACCTTAGCGTGTGTATAGTTGTGCTATCCTGATAGCCTTGCGCCGGACTGGCCAGCGGCCTGAGACCTGGCCGAAGGCTAAGTCTAAGTTATAAAGATTACCGGCGGGGTTGACGTGAAACGAAATAATTTCAATAATTTGGCGGCTTTTTGCGCACGGGTCGACGAAGGCCTTCGACAGGCGCCGATGGGCGAATTGCGCACCGTGGGCGGCCGTCACGTCCTGGAAAGGATGTCGAATACGCGAGGCGCGATGGATTTCAGGGGAATCACCTCGCAGGCGCCCCCCGCGTCGATGACGGACTTCGGCATCCCAAACACCGTGCAGCTCGGGCCGTCTTGCGCGATCGTCCATCCGCCTGCGTTCTTTAATTTCGTGAATTCCCGAGCGCCGTCCCGGCCGAGCCCGGTAAGCATGATCGCGAGCACGCTTGCGCCGTAGGACTCGCAAACGCTGGCGGCGAGAATATCGACGCTCGGTTGGTAGACGCTTTCTCCAGCGTCCGGCCTCACGCTGATTCGTCCGTCCTTGACCCTCATTTGTAACCCGCCGGGCGCCACATAGACCGTCCCGCTCGCGATCGCGTCGCCATCCGCGGCTTCGACCGCGCAATGCCCGCTTCGAGCGCTAAGACGGCGGGCGAGTGCGGCGGTGAACGGCCTTGGCATATGCTGCGCAATGAAGACGGGCGCCGGCAGGGGATGCGCGAGATTGTTGAAGAGTTCGGCGAGAGCCTGTGGCCCGCCCGTGCTGCTTCCGATCACGATGGCCTTCGGAGAGAACGTTTTCGGCAGGGCGGGGTAGCCCGCCGCCGCCTCGGCGTGCCCATTTTGCGGGGGCTGGCGGGCGGGGCCCATCATGCGCTTGGCGCGGACGCTCGCCGCCGCGAGGAGTTTTTCGTGCAGAAGGGACTTGCACTGGTTCTTCGGGATAAAATCGATCGCGCCGAGCGCCAGCGCCTCCAGCGTCGTCTTGGCCCCCGCCTCGGTCGCGGAGCTGACCATGATCACGGCCGCGGAGGACTGCGCGGAAAGCTCCTGGAGAAACTCAAGGCCGCTCTGCACCGGCATCTCCACATCGAGCGTGATGACGTCGGGCTTAAGGTCCAACGCCATCAGAACGCCCTCCCGGCCATCGCAGGCGGCGCCCACAACTTCGAAACGCGGGTCCAAGCCGATCTCCCGCGACAGCGCTTTGCGCATGAATGCCGAGTTGTCGACCACAAGAACCCGGATGCACTCGGTCAAGATATGGCTCCTGGGCTGGTATGCGAGATCTTGAACCTTCCCTGACACGCTTTTGTGAAGCTTGCGGCAGCGGGTCGCCGTGCTTGCGCAGCGGCGCAACCCGCGAGCGCTTAAGCATTCGTTAAAGCAATCTCTGGTTGAATGAGATTCCGGGACAATGAGTCTGGCGCAAGTCGAATCGTCCCGTCTAGCCGAAGGCGTCCGCCGAGACCGGGTTGAGAGTATGTCAGAAACGCAAATCCTCGTGCCGCACGCGCAGCGAAAGCTGTCGGGCACGGAAAAAGCTGCCGCCTTGCTGTTGGCGGTCGGGAAGGATAATGCGTCCAAGATTTTGGCGTATTTCGGCGAGGAGGATATCCGCGCGGTCGCGCGCACCGCCTCGGACTTGGGCATGGTGCCGCAGTCCACCCTCGACCACGTCGCCGAGGAGTTCGTGACGCAAGCCACCATCGAAGTGGGGCTTCGAGGCTCGTCCGAACATGTGGAGCGCTTGCTAGAGGAGATCATGCCGGCCCCGCAGGTCAAGCAGATCATGGCCGATGTCCGCTCCAGAATGAACGAGGCGGTTTGGCCGCGGCTTGTGGAACTCCCGGCTCATGTTCTGGCCCAGTTCCTGAACAAGGAGCACCCGCAAGTCATCACTTTTGTTCTCTCGAAGGCGCCAGCCCCCCTTTCGGCGGAAGTCGTGGCTCAGTTTCCGAGCCATCTGAGAAACGAGGTGATGCGGCGCATGCTCACCAACAAACTCGTCACGAACCAATCCTTGAGGCTGCTCGAACAGGTCTTGCGCGACGAGCTTCTGCTCAAGCTTGCGAAAACGACCGGCCAGGACACACACGAACGCGTGGCGAAGATCGTTAATAAGCTGAGCAAGAAGGACATGGACGACGTGCTCGATAGCCTCGGCGCGACCCGGCCAAAAGCCGCCGAAACCGTGCGCGGGCTGCTGTTCACCTTCGACGACATCGTGAAGCTGCCCGCGAAGACGCGCGTGATCCTTTTCGAGAGCATCGAGGCCGAGCGCCTCGTTCCGGCGCTCAATGGCGCCGATCCCGCCTTGAAGGATTTCATCTTGTCATCGGTGCCGTCGAGAACGCGGCGCGTCATCGAGCAGGATCTCGCCGCCGCGGCGCCGCTCACGACCAAAGAGGTTGAGAACGCGCGGCGGGAAATCGCGGATTTCGCGCTGCAGCTTTCCGATCAGGGCGCCATCAGCCTCGCTTTCGCCGACGCTGAAGAGTAGGAGCCGGAGAACCCGTGGGGACCGAACAAAAAAAGACGGAAGCCGTCGGCATCAGCGAAAAGCTGAAGGAAATCGCGAAGCTTTCGCTCGACCGCCTGCCTGTCCTCAACACGGTATTCGAAAAAATGGCCGCCTCTTGCGTCGAGAGGTTCCGCGACTATTGCTCGCCCGTTTTCACGGCCTTCGTGAATCAGCTCGTGTCGGGAGACTCCTGGGATCTCCTTGAGGCCAATGCGGATAGCATCTCCGCCATCTTCTATTGCCGCGAGTGGGACGCCCGCATTCTGGTGGGGATCGAGCGGCGGCTGCTGTTCGCCACCATCGAGGCGATGTTCGGGGCCGACGGGAGCGACCTTCCCTTCGATGCAACCCGCCCCTTTACGAACCTCGAGGTCCGCATCGGGCGCATCGTCTGCGAATTCGCGGCGACGGCCTTCGCCGACGCATTCGCGCCGGTCAGCGAACTCTCCCTTTCGTTCGAGAGAACCGAATTGGCGCTGGAGTTCACGACGCTCGGCCAGAACAGCATGATGCTGGTTCAGGCCAAGATCCTCTTCCAGGTGCTGGACCAAGGCGGCATCATGTTCGTGCTCATCCCGCAAAGCGCCATGAATCCCATCCGCCAGAAGCTGGAGCGGGAACGCAGGGCGACCCCGCCCTCCCAGGATCCGCGCTGGACCAACGCCCTCAACAGCCGTGTCTCGAAGGCCGAGGTTGTGGTGAGCGCTGTGATCGAGGGCAAGAGCCTGGAGCTTGACGAAATTCTCAGGCTCGAGATTGGCAGGACGATCGAGCTTGCCGGTACAGATCAAAGCATTTTCATCGAGTGCGAGGGCGACCGTCTTTTCCGTGGACGCCTGGGCCAGTCCCGCGGGGTTTTTACGATCACGATCGAAGAACCGGTCAGCGACGACAATTACACCGAGACGGCGGACGGGACGTAATGCAGGTCACGGAGCGCACTCAAGGATCGGGATGAGATGCAGGTTGAAGAGCAGCTGCCGGGGTTGACCTTGCAGCCCTTTGATCTTGAGGCGAAGCCCTTTGACCTTCAAGCGATGCATGAGGGCGACGACCGCGCCGACGCCTTGGCTGTCCAGGAATTTCACCGTCGACATGTCGAGGACGACATCCTCCTCCGCCAGAGCCAGGCGCTCGATGTTCAGCCAAAGTTCACGCGCATAGGTTGTGTCCGGCTCGTATTCAACGAAATACCTGTCATGCATTTTCGCTCGCCCTCGCTTGAACAGCAACCTAAAGTCTACATGAGGTGTATGTAGACCCTCTTAGGCTCGCCTGTTGAATTTTGGGTGGACTGCAAAGGCTGCGTTAGCGCTGCTCGGCGCGGCGCATCGCTAAGATGGCTTGGTCGATCAACTCATTGGCCGCCGCCATTTGGCGCGTCGCGCCTGGATCGTCCGCCGCTTTCCTGTCCGGGTGACTCAGTGTTGCGAAATTCCTTCTCAGGCGCCGAAGCTCGGCTATGGAAGCGGCCTTGCCGATTTGCACCTTGAGGTCCGCGAGCGATGGCGGGGCAACGGGAGGGCGCTCCACAGCCTCCGCCGCGTAATAGCCCCAGGCTCCGCCTGAACTGCGCCGCGCCTTCCCTGCCCCGAGCGAAAGGACCGCGTCGGCCACATTGCTGGAAATCCGGGAGACCGGATCGCCGCTTTCGGGACTGACATCCCGCCCTGCGCCAAGCTTGCCAAGCCACGCACTAAACTTTTCTGCCGGCATAACAGACACCCCGAAGTATCCCCTCTATCTTTCGGCGCCGCGGCCACACAAGCCGCGGAAACGAAACGCGCTCGTGTCGATTTTTTCGTCTCAAGGCTGTAGATACCGCCACAGCCTCATCAATACCGCGCAGGAAATAAATGTACACTTAACCAATGCAAAGAAAACAGTACAGTAAAATCAGAGTAAATGCATAAAATTTTATCTGTCTACAAGGCAAGCGCGGCGCTTGGCTTTTCAGGACGGCGTCGCAGCAGTCGAGCGCGCGGCGAATGGTGTGCGAACATGCCTCCGGCTGTACGAGCGTCCTTGCGAGAGGAAGCGGCAAGTTGCCCCCTTTAGCGAAATGGTTTTGCTCAAGGTGAGGCCGATATAGCACTGAAGCGCACGTTGAAATGCAAAAACATCCACAGTAAAGTCATTGAAGTTCAACAAGAAAACTATTGGAAGCGCTAAACCGAGGAGGCCATCTTGAAGTCACGTGCAGCTGTTGCTTTTGAGGCGAAAAAGCCGCTCGAAATCGTAGAGGTCGACTTGGAGGGGCCGAAGGCGGGGGAGGCGCTCATCGAGATCAGGGCCACGGGCGTCTGCCACACCGACGCTTATACGCTGGACGGCTTCGACAGCGAGGGCATCTTTCCATCCATTCTCGGCCATGAAGGCGCGGGCATCGTGCGCGAGGTCGGGGCCGGCGTTACGACCGTAAAGCCTGGCGACCATGTGATCCCGCTCTACACGCCCGAATGCCGCCAGTGCAAATCCTGTCTGAGCCGCAAGACGAACCTATGTACGGCGATCCGCGCGACACAGGGCAAGGGCCTGATGCCCGACGGGACGAGCCGCTTCTCCTATAAAGGGCAGACCATCTACCACTATATGGGCTGCTCGACGTTTTCGAACTTCACGGTGCTGCCCGAGATCGCGATCGCGAAAATTCGCGAGGACGCGCCGTTCGATACGTCCTGCTACTGCGGGTGCGGCGTCACCACCGGCGTCGGCGCGGTCGTGTTCACCGCGAAAGTGGAGCCGGGCGCGAACTGCGTGGTGTTTGGCCTTGGCGGCATCGGTCTCAACGTGATCCAGGGGCTGAAGATGGTGGGCGCCGACAAGATCATTGGCGTCGACACCAATTCCGCGAAGGAGGAATGGGGCCGCAAATTCGGCATGACCCATTTCGTAAACCCGAAGGACGTTGAGGGCGATCTCGTTGCGCATCTCGTGAACCTCACGGGCGGCGGCGCGGACTACACCTTCGACTGCACCGGCAACGTCAACGTCATGCGCACGGCGCTCGAATGCTGCCATCGCGGCTGGGGCCAGAGCATCGTCATCGGCGTCGCCGAAGCCGGAAAGGAAATCTCGACGCGGCCGTTCCAACTCGTGACGGGGCGCGTGTGGAAAGGATCGGCTTTCGGCGGCGCGCGCGGGCGGACGGATACGCCGCGCATTGTCGACTGGTATATGGAGAAGAAGATAGAGATCGACCCAATGATCACGCACAAACTGCCGCTGGAGCGCATCAACGAGGCCTTCGACCTGATGCACAAAGGCGAGAGCATCCGCTCGGTCATCGTGTATTGAGGTCCCTTTCAAACGCCCAAAGCCAAGGCTAAAGGCCAACGGGTGGGCCGTGTTCTCGATGCGACCAAACATGTGCACGCCCCAGACGGAGCAGGCGTGGCGCCGGATCGGCCGCCGGGCTACTTCAAGGAATACCAGTAAGGCTAAACCCGGAAATGAGAGCGAGGCAAAGAATCATGATCTAAATTGTGGAAACCAATTTACTTAAACCTGCCGCGTTCTTGCCTATCCCGGCGAACATTGCCAGAGATCGCAGGCGCGATCTAAGCTTTGGCTGGGAGGTCAATCATGAAGAGAACAGCTTCTCTGGCGCTTCTTTTTCTGTGCGCGTCAGCTTACGCCCGGGACGGGAGCAGCGTCGGCTTTCTGAACCTGACCGCCTCGGAGATTACGAGCCTTAAGCTGTCGCCTGCGGGGAAGCAGGAATGGGGCGAGAGCCGGGGGGACGCAGGCGCCGGCGGCATCGGCTACAACAAACGCTTCACCGTGGCGGATGTCGAGCCCGGCCTTTACGACGTAAAGTTCCGCGACAAACTCCACCGCGAGTGCGTGCTGAAAAATATCGACCTCAAGAACAATTCCGTGATTTCCATCGAGGAGAAGAGACTCGTCGGCCATTGCCGCCTGCTTTAGCCGGCCGCTGAAAAGGATGCGGCCCATGGTTCGACAGGCTCACCATGAGGAAATCGGCATCTCAAGGAAATCCGCAAGAACGTCGCCGCAGGCGCTCATGCCGTCGTCATTATTCTCTCCTGTAGCTTCCGCCCGATAGCCCCGAACTCAATGCCCAAGAAAATATCCGGCAGTACTATCAGGCGGGGCGCATCGCCGTATAAGCGTCACGGCGCCATCCTCGGCTGCAACGACGCCAGCAAATGGAATGATCGCCAGCATTAACACAGCAAGAGACAAAACGTGACGCCGCTGACGTAAAAGATGCAAGAGGTTTTCAAAAGAGATTGAATTCACGGGGCTTCAGCTCGACACGATCAGCCTTTAGCGGCTGTCTCCGAAATTCGCCATCGCTTACGCGCGACCCGCCATCTAGGTTTGGGGATTTTCCGAAATAACCTATGATATTCACTGGCCGAATTTTTGGGGTTTGGGAATCTTAAGTCACTGAACTATATCAAAAATGGTGCCCAGGGCCGGAATCGAACCAGCGACACGCGGATTTTCAGTCCGCTGCTCTACCAACTGAGCTACCTGGGCTTGCCTGCGCGCGTTCATGCATGCGCGGTGGGCGTTATACGTGGTTTGTCCGGCCGTGTCGAGCGTTCAAGTGAGCCAAGCGCTGCGACCGGACCGGCTGCGGCAGGCGCACGAAATAGCGGCCGCGCCCTTCCGGATGGGCGCCCAGCATGCGCGGCTTTGATGGCGGACGCCTTTCCGGTTATGGTAGAGGAAAGCAGGAGGTTCGACATGTCTTTGTCCGATGGGCGCTATGGCGCAAGCGAATTCGAAGCCACTTTGCCGGCAGCCGAACCTCGCCCGGCGCGCGCCGTGAGTCCGCCCGCGCTTCTTCGCCGGCTCGCTTTACTGGGGGCCTGCGCTTTCGCGGCGGGCGCTGTCTTCCTTCTCGCCGGACCGAGCGGCGTTCAAAGCGTCGACCCCGATCTTGCCAAGCTTCTCAAGGGTATGGCGATGATTAAGACAGCCCTCCTTTCTCTCGCGGGCTCTGCGATTTGGTGGAGGCTCGGATCGCCTATCGGGAGCGGTCTCGCCGCGGGCTATATTCTGTCGGCGACAATGGCCGCCACTGGCGCGGCCCTCGTCTGGAGCCTGACCGGCCTCGCACTCGCGCCGTTTCTGTTCGACGGCGGCCTTTTGGCCTTCCTCATCCTCACCCTTCGCGACGACAGTGACCCCTGGCTTCGCGCGCTGACGAGGAGGTCGCGCCGCGTCGATCCCAACGCCTAGTCCAGCCGGAGGCAAGTTCGCGCTCCCTTCGCCGGCCGCTCTTAAGCGAACTTGCATCCGTTAAGCTGCACGAGAATCAATAAGTTGCTCGTGTCCCTTATGTCTCCGAATTGCCGTGCGAGCCAACTGCAAGCCGGGCGGCAATTCGGAATTGGACCGTTAGCCCCAACTTTTCATCGAAGGTCGCCGAATGCTGAAAGTACGCATCATCCCATGCCTGGACGTGAAGGACGGGCGCGTCGTCAAAGGCGTGAACTTCGTCGACCTGCGCGACGCGGGCGACCCGGTCGAGGCGGCCGCCGCCTATGACGAGGCCGGCGCCGACGAACTTTGCTTTCTCGACATCACGGCAAGCCACGAAAAACGCGGCACCATTCTCGACGTGGTCCGCCGCACGGCGGAGCGCTGCTTCATGCCGCTGACCGTCGGCGGCGGCGTGCGCACGCTGGACGACGTGCGGGCGCTGCTTCGCGCCGGCGCCGACAAGGTCTCGATCAACACGGCGGCGGTGGCGGACCGGTCCTTCGTCGCCCGCGCGGCCGAGAAGTTCGGCAACCAATGCATCGTCGTCGCCATCGACGCGAAGCAGGTCGACAGCGGGAACGGCGCCGGGCCGCGCTGGGAGATCTTCACCCATGGCGGGCGCAACAGGACAGGCATCGACGCCGTCGCCTATGCGAGGGAGGTCGTCGAACTCGGCTCCGGCGAAATCCTGCTCACCTCGATGGACCGCGACGGCACGCGCGCCGGCTTCGACATCCCGCTCACCCGCGCGATCTCCGACGCCGTGACCGTGCCCGTAATCGCGTCTGGCGGAGTCGGCACGCTCGACCATCTGGTGGAAGGCGTCCGCGACGGCGGAGCGAGCGCTGTGCTCGCCGCGTCCATCTTCCACTTCGGCGATCACACCATCGGCGAGGCGAAGCGCCGAATGGCGGGCGCGGGGATCGCGGTGAGGCTCGATTAAGCCGGGCCTCCAACAGCAAGTGCTAAGCGGACTCCGCCGATTTGCCCAACGCGTCATCCCGGCCAAGCGAAGCGCGAACGGGATCTTAAAGAGGCAGGCGTCTGAATTTGTTACGATCCCCGATAGGGCTTCGCCCTTCCGGGATGACGAACAAAGGGCATCCGTTGGCTTCATCGGGAAACTCTGCTTTAGCGCCGCCGGGATTGCGGAATGCGTCATTTTGAACGGCGCCATGCGCTTGCTTGAAGGAGCCTTGCGTAATGACTAGTTTGCTGCAAACGAGTTTGACAGGGATCGAACCATGACGCAGACGACAGGCCGGTTTTTCGACGAAATCGCAAAATTGATGACAGACGCGGCCGGCGCCGCGCAGGGCGTTCGCGCAGAGTTCGAAACCGCGGCCCGGAGCCAAGCCGAGCGCTTTTTCCGGAGCATGGACCTTCCCCAGCGCGAGGAGTTCGAAGCTGTGAAGGCCATGGCCGTCAAGGCGCGGGAGGAAAACGAGCGCTTGTCGAAGAAAATCGAGGAACTAGAGGCCGCATTGGCGCGCGTGCAAGGCTCGACGGAGCCGCGGCCTTAGGCTGTGATTCGGCCGATCGGACACATTCGCAACACCGGCAATGTTATTGTTGAGGCCCCGCCGATTTCCCCGTGGAGAAAGCCACGTATAGATTGCGCAAAAGCTGCGGATCACAGCATAGGCTGATGGGACGTGATGCGGCAAAATCCGGGCGGAGACAGCTAAGCTGTGAGGGCTTTGGCCCGGAGGAGATTTTGCTGCGGCATCAGAGGGGAAATTACGGATGGCCGCTGCCGGACAGGATTATAATCGCCTTTCGCACCCTGTCGATCTTATGGAGCATATTGCTTGTGTCCAGGATTGGGTTTTCGAGCGTTCGAGTGAAGATGAGTTGACCGTGTCCGTCGCGGGCGCTTGGTGCGATTATCATATTTCGTTCAATTGGCGCGACGATCTGGAAAGCCTGCACATGGCCTGCGCGTTCGACTTCAAGACGCCCCAAGCCCGCGCCAGCGAAATCTACCGTCTGCTCGTGCTCATCAACGAGCAATTGTGGCTTGGGCATTTCGACATCTGGTCGTCCGAAGGCCTCCTGCTCTATCGGCAGGGGCTCATGCTGAACGGCGCCGAGCCGACCGCGAAGCAATGCGAAGCGCTGTTGCAGGCCGCCATCGATACGTGCGAGAGATATTACCAGGCGTTCCAGTTCGTGATCTGGGCCGGAAAGCGCGCCGAGGACGCGCTGGCGAGCACGATTTTCGCAACGGAGGGGCAGGCTTGACCCAGGAGAGCGGTCACGCTTCGATTTGGCTTATCGGCGCCGGCCGCATGGGCGGCGCGAAGCTGAGAGGCTGGCTGTCGGCGGGCATTCCGCCAAGCGCGCTCGCAGTCAGGGAGCCGAAGCCGTCTCCCGAGATTGCTGCTCTCCTCCAAGAGCGCGGCATCGCGGAAGAGCATCCTTCCCCGCCGGATGTGCTTGTGCTGGCCGTGAAGCCGCAGATCATGGCGGAGGTGCTTCATGACGTTGCCCCGCTCGCCGGGCCGCAAACGGCTGTGCTTTCCATCGCCGCGGGCCGCACCGTGGCGAGCATCGCCAAGCATTTCGCGGAAGGCGCCGCCATCGTGCGCGCGATGCCGAACCTGCCGGCCGAGGTCGGCCGGGGGATCACGGCCGCCTACGCCAACCCGCATGTGTCCGCGCCGCAGCGCGAGCTTTGCGAAAAGCTGCTGCGCGCGGCGGGACAGGTGGTCTGGGTCGATGATGAAAGCCTGATCGACGCCGTGACCGCGGTTTCCGGTTCGGGTCCGGCATACGTGTTCTATCTCGTGGAGTGTCTCGCCGCCGCCGGCCGCGACGCCGGCTTGCCGCCCGATCTTGCCGAACAACTCGCCCGCGCGACGGTCGAAGGCGCCGGCGAGCTTCTGCATCGTTCGCATCTCGCGCCCGCCCGGCTCCGCGAGAACGTCACCTCGCCGGGCGGCACCACGGCGGCCGGCCTGGCCGTGCTCATGCGCGAGAACGGGCTTCAAGATCTCTTGCGCGATGCCGTAGCCGCCGCCGCGCGCCGTTCCCGCGAGCTTTCCGAATAATTCCAAGCGCAATACATGCAGATTTCACAAACGGCGTCACGAGCGGTCAGGACTTTCGGCGCCTGACATAAGGCGCCTTATTTCACCGTGATCGTGATCTTTTCCGACGCGAGCAGCGGGTCGTGCGGCACGTGCTTCCCATCGCCGACCACGAGCTGGAGCGTGTGCGCGCCGGGCGCAAGCGTCAGCGTCGTCTCAGTCTGACCTTTGCCGAAATGGATATGATTACCGTCCGCCGGCAGCGGCGCTTGCGCCTTGCCGCCCGCCGGCGGATCGACGTTGATCAGAATATGATGATGGCCGGTATGCGGCGCCTCCGTGCCGGCGGGCGCGATCTGGATGCCTTCGACGCCCATCACCACCTTCACCGGTCCCGAAATTTCCGCGCCGTTCTTCGGTTCGACGAAGAAAACCTTGGCGTCCGCGGGCCAGTACGACTGCGCCTGCTCCGCAAAGGCCGCATGCCCTAACCCGAGCGAAAGGCTCAATGCCGCGACAAACCCAATGCGCCGTTTCATGAACGATCTCCCTGTCATGTCGCTAAAAACGCGAAATCTGCTCACCTCTTTCGATTAGCAGTTTATGCGGGCCCTGTGTTAACGCTTGGCCGCGTGTCCGCGATGAACTTTTCGCGATGAGGTCCGATGTCCGTTCGAGTCCGGTAAACAGCGTATCCTGAAAAGGAAGCCAGTCCCGAAACGAAGGAAATGACCATGCCTCGACTTGTATTCATAGCCATCGGCGCGTTTGCCCTTATGGCGGCCTACCCCGCCGCCGCCCACGAGTATCGTAAAGGCGACCTGACGATCTTCCATCCCTGGGCGCGCCCGACGGCCGAGGGCGCGGCCACGGGCGCGGCCTACCTTTCGATCAAAAACGGGGGCGCGGCGCCGGATAAGCTCGTGTCAGCCGCGAGCCCCGCCGCCGAGAAGGTCGAGTTGCACGAGACCCGCGAGGAGAACGGCGTCATGAAAATGCGCGCCTTGGAGGGCGGAATTGACATCGAACCCGGCGCCTCCCAGGAGCTCAAGCCCGGCGGCGCCCACATCATGCTCATCGGGCTCAAGAAACGGCTTCAGGAAGGCCAGACGATCCCGCTGACGCTCATGCTCGACAAGGCCGGCCCGATCGAGGTGGAAATCAAAGTCGAAAAGAGAGAGCCCGCCAGCGCCGCGCCGAAGCATGACCACGACATGAAAGGCATGGATCGCTCCATGCATTAACGCCGGTCAAAAGTTTCGCCTGGCATTATCCACTCCGGCGGGGATGCGCGCCGCAATTCCGGCTTCAATGCCTGTAACGTCAGACGTTGAGGCAACAGTATTAACGCCGCTTCCACACGCCGCGCCGCAGGCCGATCGAAGCCTAGAGGAATTGACTTGGGCCGCCTGATCGTCACACTCGCAACGCTTCTGGCCCTCATCCTCGGCGCGGCTTTCATCGTGCCGGCGTTTACGGACTGGAACGCATACCGGCAGGACATCGAGCAGGCGGCTTCGGCGATTCTCGGGCGGAATATCGCCATCGCCGGCGCCATCGACATCGCGCTTCTGCCCGAGCCGCATCTTCGCGCGGCCAAGGTTGCGGCGGAGGGCGGGACCGCGGACGGCGCGCAAATGACCGCCGAGGCCGTCGATCTCTCCCTTTCCTTGCAAGCCTTGCTGGCGGGCCGGATCGAGGCGAGCAGGCTGAAGCTTGTCCGCCCGTTCGTGATCGTGGATTTTTCGAAGCCGCTCCAAAAGGGGCCTCCGCCGGCGCAAGCGAGCGCGCTGCCCATCGCCGGCAGCGTGTCGAGCCTGGAAATCGAAGGAGGCCGCGTTTCGATTCTGCAGGACGCGTCGCGCCCCGACGCACTCACGCTGGCGAATGTGGATGGAACGCTTTTCGCGCCTTCGCCCGGAAATGCCTACCGCTTCAACGGGCGGTTTTCGCAGGACGACCGCCGCTACGAGGCGAGGTTCGTCGCGGCCGCCGCGCCGAAGAGCGGCGTGAAGCTGACCGGCAGTGTGCTCGACCTTGCGTCGCGGGTAACGTTCCAGGCGGATGGCGTGCTGCACGCCGGGACGGCGCCGGTTTTCGTGGGCGCCATCGCGCTGGCTGCGCCGCCGGCGTCCGGGCTCGTTGGCGCTGCCTTCGACGTGCAGGCAAAGGCCAGCGCCAGGATCGATCTTTCCGGCGCGAGCCTTTCGGATCTCGTCCTGACGATTGAGGCCGAGAACCGCCCGCAGGTTCTGACGGGCGCCGCAACCCTCGCATTTCCCGCGCGGTCGGCCGACATCGCGCTTCAGGCGCGCTCACTCGACGCCGACGCGCTTCTCGCGGGCGCTTCCGGCGGCGCGGGCCGCGCTCCAAACGCCGCGGCCGGGTTTCTCTGGCTGTACCCCGATTTCGGCTTGCGTTTTTCTCTCTCCGCGGACCAGCTCCAGTTCAGGGGCGAACTCATAGAGGGGGTGAAGCTTCAGGGGACGCGCGCCGGACAGACGTGGGCTTTCCAGGAAGCGGCGGCCACGCTGCCGGGCGACAGCCTGGCGAAAGCCTCCGGCTCGCTCATGAGCGTTGGCGGAAAATCGTCGCTCGCCGCGGAAGTGGCTTTGCAGGGCAAGAACCTCGGCCGGCTCAGCCGCTGGATCGCTCCTCCGCCCGCCGGCGCCAGGATCGGCCCGGCGCGAAGCTTCGCCTTAAAGGGCGCGCTCACGCTTTCGGATGAACTCGCCGCCTTCACGGATGTTTCGGGCGATGTGGACGGCACGCCGTTCACGGCAAGCCTGCGCCTGGGGCGGGCGCCCGTTCGGAAGCTTGAAGTCTCGGTCGCGGGCGAAAGCTTCGATCTGCGCGGCCTGGAGCCGGGCGGCGGCGGCGCTCTTTCCGCCGAGAGCCTGAAAGCCGTCTGGCGGGCGGGCCTCCAGCAGGCGGCGCCGCTTATCGGCGATGCTGAAAGCTTCGACACCGCCGATATCGACATCTCCGCCGCGGCGATCATGACAAGCGCCGTCGAGGCGAAGAACGTGGCGATCCGGCTGAAGTTCAACCAGGATCTGCTCACCGTAACGAAACTGAGCTTCGAGACGCCGGAGGGGCTTCTTCTCAGCGCCAATGGCGTGGTCCCGCTTCGGGGCGGCGGGCAGGGCCGGCTCGATGGCCGGCTCGACGCCCGTTCCGGGCAAGCCGTGCTCAAGGCCGCGGCGCTTTTGGGCGCAAGCGCGGAAAGCCTCCAAGGCAGGAGGCTCGAAGAACTCGCGCCGGCCTCTATCGTCGTGAATTACGGCGCGGAGGCGGCGACGGAAACCGCGACCGCGCAAGTGAACGGTACGCTCGGCGTTGCGCGCGTCCAGGGCCGCGCGCAGCTGAAAGGCGCGCTCGCGGAATGGCGTTCGGGCCAGCTTTCGGCCGGGCTCGACCTTTCGGAGCCCGACGGCAATCGGCTTGTCGCGCTTGTGTTCCCGGGCATCGCCCCGGCGCCGGGCTCGTCCGCCACGCCGGGGCAATTGACGATCCGCGCCGAAGGAGCGTCCTCGCGCTACGCCGTGACCGGGTCGCTCAAGTCCGCGCCGCTCCAGGCTCAGATCGACGGAACATCCGAGCTGAAGGGGCAAGCCTTCGCCTTCGGCGGCAGGGCGCAGGCGGCAAGTCCGGCGCCGGAGCAATTCCTGCCGCCCGCGCTCCTCGCCTTGCTGGGCGGAGAAGCCAAAACGGACCTCCGTATCGAGACCGATCTCGCAGCCAGCCCGGGCCAATTCGCCGCCACGAAGCTCAAGGCCGAAACGCCGAAGAACCTCGTCGGAGGGCGGCTCAGCGTTTCGGTCGCGGACCGCGCGACGCGGATCGACGCCGATCTGAAGGCGGGCCAGCTCTCGCTGCCTTCGCTGTTCGGCGCCCTGCTCGCGCAGCCGGCGGACAGGGCCGCGCCGCCGATGCCCGCCTCCGTGTCTCCGCCGTCTTCCGAACTTTGGAGCGGCCAGCCTTTCGCGCTCGGCCTCTTCCAGGACATAACCGCGAACATCGCGCTCACGGCCAAGACGTTGAAACTCGGCGAGACCTTCGCGGTGGCGGACGCAGGGCTCGCGGCGAAGCTTGAGAACGCGCGTCTCGATGTGCAGCGCCTCGAAGGCAAAGCGCTCGGCGGCGACCTTTCCGCAACGCTCAGCCTCGACGCCAGCAGCGGAACCGCCGTTTCAGCCGCCGCGCGCGTCTCGCTTGCCGGCGCCGATGTGTCCGCCCTGTGGGCGCCCGGTTCGCCGGCGCTGGCGGCCGCCAAGGCCTCGCTGTCGCTGCGGGCCGCGGGCCAGGGACTGAGCCCGCGCGGCGTCGTCTCGGTTCTGCAAGGAGAGGGCGAGGTTCGCTTGTCGGAAGGACAGCTCTTCAAGTTCGCGCCGGCGGGCCTGCAAAAAGCCGCCCTGGACCTCATGGCAGGGCAGGCGCCTGTCACGGAGGAGGCGGTCAAGAAAAAGGCGTTGGAGGCGGCGCAATCGAGCGACTTCAAGTTCGGCCGCCTCGACATGCCCGTCGCGATCCGCGATGGCATGCTGGAAGCGCGGTCCGCTGCTTTCATTGGCGAGGACGGAACCGTCGGGATGGAGGCCTTCCTCGATCTCTCCAGTCTCCAGGCCGATACGACCTGGCAGCTCGGCGCGGGATCGGACCGGCGCGCCAAATGGCCACCCGTGAAGCTTCAGATTGCGGCGCCGCTGAGGGCGCTCGGCGCGGCGCCCCGCTCGCTTCTCGCGGAAGACTTCACTCGCGCCGTCCTCATCCGCAAGATGGAGGGCGACATCAGCCGGCTTGAAAGCCTGAACAAGGCGCAAGGCCTGCCCCCGCCGCAATCCTGGGCGCCCGCGCAGCAGAAGGAGCAGCCGAAGCCCGCCCGCCGCAAGCGCGCGCCGGAGAACGCCACGCCCCCGCGGCAGGCCGGCCCGCTTACCGGCCCCACCGATTTCGAAAAGCGCATGCGCGACGCTTTGCAGTCGAAGCCCCCCCCGCAGCCCGGCCAGCAGTGATGCCAGCGGATCTTGACCGCCTTCGCGGGGATAAACTCCGGCGGGGACAAAGGCATCGCTGCGCTACCGCCAGCCGCTCGCCGGCTCTTGCCGATCGCCGGAGCCTTCAAAATCGGACGCCGGCGCGCGAGCGCCGCGATTAACCCTATTGGGTTCGTTTGGCAAAAAACCTGTTTTTACGGTATTATAATACCGTAAAACGGCCTGTTTGGTAAATGCGCGGTTTCATTGGCGGCCCCGGCAAGCCTTGCACGGTTAATGCGCCCGGCGGCTGGGGCGGACGGCGATCCGGCGGCACGGGGAACTTACGTCTTCATGAACGCGGCGAAGGCGGCCAGAGGCCCTGCGAGATCGCCGACGGGGACGCCGAGCTTCCTGCGCCAGTTCGGCCGTTCGCGATCCGTGCCCGGCAGGTTGACCGCCGCGACTTCGCCCACGGCGTCGTCGAGTTGCGCAATCGAAATGAGCGAGGACGCGCCGCTGAGAAGCCGATGCATCGCGTCTACGATTGAGGCGTCCAACAGCGCGGGCGCCTCCCCTGGGCCGCGAAGGCCCTGGCGCTCGACCAGCCGAAGCAGCGCGCGCTTGTCGGCGTCGCGCCTGTCCCGCGCCGCCGCCGCGTCTTCCGGCGTTATGAGCCCGAGCGCCTCTTTTTCGCGGATGTCCTCGCCTTGCCACCAGCCCTTCAGCGTCGGCAGATCGTGGGTGGAAAGGCAGGCCAGCGACTTTTTCGGATAGGCCTCGGGCGGGAGAAACCCGTCGCCCTCGCGCTCGAACCAGAACACGCGGTAGCTGAGGATGTCGGCCGCGTCCATGGTTTCGCGGAAGCCCATGGGCACGGTGCCGAGGTCTTCGCCAACCACGAGGCAGCGGGCGCGCAGGCTTTCGAGCGCGAGCTGGCCGACGAGGTCATGCACGGGATAGGACAGATACGCGCCTTCGAGAGCCTTCGCGCCGTTCGGGATGACGAAGAGACGCGTGAGCGACATGGCGTGGTCGATGCGCAGCGCCCCGGCGTGGCGCATGTTCGCGGCTACCATGCCGTTGAAGAACGCATAGGCCGAGCGCCGCCAGGCGAGCGGATTGGGCGGCGGCAAGCCCCAGTTCTGGCCGCCTTCCGCGAAGGGGTCGGGGGGCGCGCCAACCGAAGAGGCGCGCATGAGCTGGTCCGCGTTGGCCCAGGATTCCGCGCCGTCCGGCGCCGCGCCGACGGCCAGATCCCGGTAGAAGCCGAGCCAAAGCCCGCTTTCGCGCCCTTTCTTCGCCGCCGCGCCGAGCTGACGCTCGCACAGCCATTGCAGGAAGAGATGAAACAGCAGGAGCCCCGCGTTATCCTTCGCAAAGGCGGCCAGCGCGCTTTCTTCCCGAAGCGCCAGCCCTTGCGGCCACGCCGTCCAGGGCTCGCGGTCGCGCGCCTCGCCGATCGCTTCGAAACAGGCGAACTGAAACAGCGCCGCGCCGCCCTCGGCAACGAAAGCCTCGAAGTCGCGCAGCAGATCGCAATCGCGCGCTTTGGCGGCCATGTCCTCGAAATCCTCGAACGCCGCTTCAAGGATGTCCCGCTTGAGCGCCCAGACGCCCGGATAATCGACCGCGGGCAGGGCCGATAGCGCCGCCGCCGCGCCTTCGCGCCGGGACAGCGCCGCCGCCGCCCGCGTCCCTCCGAACATCGAGGCGAGCGCGGTAACGTCGATATAGATCGGGTCGATGAAGCGGCGGTCGGAAGGATAATAGGGGCTGGCGCGCTCGCGGTCGGCGGGGAACAGCGCATGCAGCGGATTAAGGCCGAGCGCAGCGAAACCCGCGCCGCCGGCCATGGCCGCGAGCTCCGCGAGGGCGCCGAAGTCGCCGATCCCCTGATCGCCCCGGCGGCGAACGGAATAGAGCTGCGCGGCGATGCCGGCCGCCTTCCCGCGCTTGTGCAATGTCTCGGGGAGATAACAGCGGCGCGGCGCCACGGTGAGCGCGCAGGCGCCTTCGGGGCGGCCCTCCAGCGCGAGGCGGTAGCGGCCAATGGGCAGGGACGGAAGCCGCGCAAGCGCGGTTTCGACGCGGCGCCCGTCCAGCGCCGTCACGGTCTTGAACTCAAGATCGGCGCCGAGGCGGAAGGGCGCGGCCTCGCCGTCCTCCTGCTCCAGGATCATGGCCGTCGGCGCGCGGCCATCGCCGATGGCGATGCGGACCTCGATGGGCTCGCCGTCGCGGACGACAAGGGCGGAAGGAAGCGGGCGGCGGTCCACTTCGTCAGCCAGCCGGCCGAGGCTTTCTCGCACTTCGCTGGCGCTGGCGGCGGGAAAGCCCATATCGGACAGCAGCGCCGCCTTGGTCTCGTCCGGCGCAAGATGGCGTTGACCCGAAATGTCGTACCAGTCGGGGGCGATGCCCGCCGCGCGCGCGAGCCGGTCGAGCAGCCCCGGCTCCACGCTCTTCCCGGCCGTTCCGATGGCGGCGGGCTTATCTCGGCGGGTTTCCTCGAACACCGCGACCGAACGCGGGCTTATCTGGGCCGGCGCGCCGCCTTCGAAATCGCCGCACAACCCCTCACCCTGTCCCTCTCCCCCTGGGAGAGGGAACGGCGTTGCAATGGCTGCGGCGGAACTCCCTCTCCGATCCGCATTCGCTAGCGGATGCGGATATTCTGGAGTGGCAAGCTCGCCAAGGCGAGCTTGCATGGGAGAGGGCTGGGGTGAGGGGCGATTCGTTCGCCAATCTGGCGGAGCCTGCTCAGGCTCGCCGTCATCCCGCGCCGTATCGAGGCGGCGGCGCCAGAAGCGCCCCGCCCGCGTTTCCGGCAGCCGCATCTCGAATGCGTCCCGGCCCGCGTGCAGGACGCAAAGGATGCGATCCCCGCCTCCATTCGTTGCCGCGGGCGCGTAGAGCGCCGCGATCACCGTTCGAAGGTTCGGGTCGTCCCAATCGCGCGGCTGCATCGGCGCGCCGGACGGGGCGAGCCATTCGACATCGGGGATGAGCGTTGCGTCCAGCGCCTCACCTGTCAGGAAGCGGTCGCCCGTGAGAGCTGGGCGCTCCTTGCGAAGGGCGATCAGTCTGGCGGTGAAGTCGAGAAGCGCTGTGTCGGCGCCCTCCCAGTCGAGCCAGGACGTTGCGTTGTCCTGCGCATAGGCGTTGTTGTTTCCGCCCTGCGTCTGGCCGCATTCGGCGCCCATCGCCAGCATCGGCGTTCCGCGCGCGAGCAGAAGCGTCGCCAGCAGATTGCGCTGGTCGCGCCGCCGCGCCGCGAGAATGGCCGGATCGCCGGTCGCGCCTTCCACCCCATTGTTCCAGGAATAGTTAGCGTTGGTTCCGTCGCGGTTTTGCTCTTCGTTCGCTTCGTTGTGCTTGCGCTCGTGGCTGACGAGATCGGCGAGCGTGAAACCGTCATGCGCCACGATGAAGTTCAGGCTCGCCGAAGGCCGCCGGCGGCGCGGGCCGAAAATATCGGACGAGCCCGAAAAGCGCGTTGCAACGCCCGGAACCAGCCCGGCGTCGCCGCGCCAGAACTTGCGCATCGTATCGCGATACTGGTCGTTCCATTCGCTCCATCGGGGCGGAAACGCGCCGACCTGGTATCCGCCAGGGCCAATGTCCCACGGCTCGGCGATGAGCCGCAGATCGCGCAATACCGGGTCCTGGTCGATGGCTGCGATGAGGGGGGCGGAGGCGTCGAAGCCGTCGTCCCGGCGGCCGAGCGCGGTCGCGAGATCGAAGCGGAAACCGTCCACGCCGCCGAGCGTCGCCCAGGCGCGCAAGCTGTCCAACGCCAGCCGCATCACGGGCGGACGGTCGAGCGCGAGGGTGTTTCCGCATCCGGCGTCGTTGATGTAATAGCGCGGCGCGCCCCGCTGCAACCGGTAATACGAAGCGTTGTCGAGGCCGCGATAGCAGAGCGTGGGGCCAAGCTCGCCGCCCTCGCCCGTATGATTCAGCACCACGTCGATGAGCGCTTCGATGCCGGCGCCGTGCAGCGCGGCGACCGAGGCGCGAACTTCGTCCCAGCCGCCCGGCGCAAGGCGAGGGTCGGGGGCCATGTAGGCGATGGGATTATAGCCCCAGTAATTCGTGAGTTCCGCCGCCGCAAGATGCCGCTCGTCGACCCAGGCGGCGCACGGCATGATCTCGACGGCGGTCACGCCGAGCTTGACGAGACGGTCGAGGGCGGCGGGATGGGCGAGGCCGGCGAAGGTTCCGCGGATGGCTTCGGGCACGCCCGGATGCCGCTTCGTAAAGCCGCGCACATGCAGCTCGTAGATAATCGTCTCGGACCGGGGCCGCCTCGCTCGCGTCGCTCTTGGCGCCGGCGCGGGGCGCGCCGCAATCGCCTTCGGCATGAAGGGCGCGCTGTCGGCGTCATCGAAGCTTAAGTCGGCGTTCGCGGCGCCCGCGCGGCTTCCGAACATGGCCGGCGCCAGCGGGAAGGGACGGTCGAGCGCCAGCGCGTAAGGGTCGAGCAGCAGCTTCGCGGGGTTGAAGCGATGCCCGGCCGCGGGCGCATAGGGGCCGTGCGCGCGAAGGCCGTAGCGCTGGCCTTCCTTCACGCCGCCGAGATGACCGTGGAACACGTCGCCCGTGCGGGCGGGGAGCCGGATGCGCTCGGTTTCCGTCCCGCCATCCGCGCTGAACAGGCAGAGCTCCATGGCGGTCGCGTGAGCCGAAAAAACCGCGATATTGGCGCCGCGCTCATCGAGAGTCAGGCCAAGGGGCTCGGGAGAACCTTCGCTAAGCCGCCCGGTCATGCCGCCCCGCCATTCTCGGTTCTCTGCGCGATAAGCTGCCTGTAAAGCTGGGCGTAGCGGCGCGCGGGCGTTCGCCACGACACGTCGGCGGCCATGCCGTTCGCCTGTATCTTCCGCCAGGCGGACTTGTCGCCGAAGAGCCGGGCCGTTTTGCGTAAAGCCAGCGCCAAGCCGTCGTTCGCGCCGGGCGCGAACTGCACTCCGGTTGCGACGCCCGCGGCGAGCGCCATTTCGTTGGCGTCGATGATGGTGTCGGCGAGGCCGCCCACGCGCGCGACCACCGGCACGGCGCCGTAGCGCAGCGCGCAAAGCTGCGTCAGGCCGCACGGCTCGAAACGCGACGGAAGGAGCAGCGCGTCGCAGCCGGCCTGCATGCGATGAGCCATGGTCTCGTCATAGCCGAGACGGACGCCGACGCGGCCGGGGAACGACTGCGCCGCCGCCTGGAAGCGCGCTTCGAGATCGCGGTCGCCCGTCCCGAGCACGGCGAGCTGCATCTTTTCGCCGAGCAGCACGGGCAGCGCATCGACCAGGAGATCGAGGCCTTTTTGCCATGAAAGCCGGCTGACGACGCCGGCGAGCAGCGCATCCGGGTCGGGCTTCAAGCCGAAGGTCTCTTGCACCTCGGCTTTGTTCGCCGCGCGCGCGTAGAGCGACCTCGCGTCGTAATTCACCGCGATGCGCTTGTCGTCGGCCGGGTTCCAGACATCCGTGTCGATGCCGTTCAGGATTCCCGAAAGCTGAGCCGAGCGCTCGCGTAAAAGCCCGTCGAAGCCCATGCCCGTTTCGGGGCGCTGGATCTCCTGCGCGTAGGACGGCGAGACCGTCGTAATCCAATCGGAGAGCTGAAGCGCGGCCTTCATGAATCCAATGGCGCCGTAATGTTCGACGCCGCCGACCGCGAACGCATGCCGCGGAAGGCCGAGCGCCTGGAGAAGCCCCGACGGAAACTGGCCCTGATAGCCCAGATTATGGACGGTGAAGACAGTCGCGGGGCGCCGCACGGCTTCATAATGCAGATAGGCCGCCGCGAGACCCGCCTGCCAGTCATGCGCATGCACCACGGCCGGCGCGAAACCCTCGACGAACCCCTGCCCTATGACAGCCGCCGCTCTTGCGAGCGCGGCGTAACGCAAGGCGTTGTCCGGCCAGTCCGAGCCGTCCGGACCGACGTAAGGGTTGCCGGGCCGGTTGAAGAGGTGGGGCGCATCGAGGACGAAAAGGTCGAGCCCATGCGCGCGGCCGCCGTGAATGCGGGCGCTTCCGCCGAACAGATCCGGAAAGTAATACGCCTCTTCCGCGCCTTCGAAAGCCGCCATCACCGCCGGATAGCCGGGAACGGCTGTGCGCATCTCGACCCCCTCCGCGCGAAGCGCGCCGGGCAGCGCGCCCGCGACGTCCGCGAGGCCTCCGGTCTTGAGGAGCGGGTAAATCTCGGACGCGACCGAGAGGACCTTGACCGGGCTCACGCTTGAAGTCCGCCAGTCCGGATTTCTTTTGGCCCATCGATCTTGGGCTCTTCAATTTGCTCCACTTCGTCTGTTTCGAGCGCTTCCCCCGCTTCTTCCGCTTGAACAGTCTCCAGCGCTTCCGCTGCCTTTTCCGCTTCAACAATTTCCGGCGCTTCCGCCGCTTTTTCCGCTTCGACAGGTTTCAGCGTTTCCGCCGCTTTCTCCGCCTCAACTGTTTTCGGCGCTTCCGCTGCCTTTTCCGCTTCAACAATTTCCGGCGCTTCCGCCGCTTTTTCCGCTTCAACAGGTTTCAGCGCTTTTGCGGCTTTTTCTGTTTCAACAGGTTTCAGCGGTTTTACTGCTTCCACTTCCGCCGGAGCTTCGAAGCTGTGGCCGCTGGCGTGGAGGTGAAGCCTGTCGATCATGGGCTGGGTGATGAGACAGATGCCGCTGTCGGTCCGCCGGAAGCGCTTCGCGTCGAACACGGGGTCTTCGCCCACGACCAGCCCCTCGGGGATCTTCACGCCGGCGTCAATGACGACCTTCCTCAGCCGCGCGGACCGGCTGACTTCGGCGTAAGGCAGGATCACGGCGTCCTCTACGCTCGCAAAAGAATTCACGCGCGCGCCGGTAGAGAGCAGCGTCCGCCTTATTGTCGCGCCGGAGATGATGCAGGCCCCCGACACGAGCGACGAAATCGCAAGCCCGCGGCGGCCATCCTCGTCATGCACGAACTTCGCGGGCGGCGTGACCTCGTTATAGGTCCAGATCGGCCAGTTCTGATCGTAGATGTCGAGTTCGGGAACGACGGCGGTGAGGTCGATGTTCGCGGCCCAGTAGGCGTCGATGGTGCCGACATCGCGCCAATAGTAGCCATTTTCGGATTCCGAGCGGATGCAGGAGCGCTCGAAGCTATGGGCGACGGCGCGGCCGTTCTCGACGAGATAGGGGATGAGGTCCTTGCCGAAGTCGTGGGATGAGGCGGGATCGGCGGCGTCGCGCCGAAGCTCGTCGAGCAGAAATTTCGTCTCGAAGACATAGATGCCCATGCTCGCAAGCGAGATGCCCGGCTTACCCGGCATCGACGGCGGATTCTTCGGCTTCTCGATGAAGGACTTGATCACATCGTCCTCATCGACGTCCATGACGCCGAAACCCGAGGCCTCGGCGCACGGCGCCTCGATGCAGGCCACCGTTACGTCGGCCTTCTGCTCCACATGCTGCCGCAGCATGTGCTCGTAGTCCATTTTGTAGACGTGATCGCCGGCCAGCACGACGAAGTATTTCGGGTTGTAGCTCTCGATGATGTCGATGTTCTGGTACACGGCGTCGGCGGTGCCGAGATACCACAGCGATTCCGAGACGCGCTGGCTCGCGGGCAAAACGTCGAAGCTTTCATTGCGGATGGGGCGCAGGAAATTCCACGCGCGATGAAGATGGCGTATGAGGCTGTGCGCCTTGTACTGGGTTGCGACCGCGATGTGCCGGATGCCGGAATTGTAGGCGTTCGATACAGCGAAATCGACGATGCGGGATTTGCCGCCGAAATAGACCGCGGGCTTGGCGCGTTTGTCGGTCAGCTCCATGAGCCGGCTGCCGCGCCCTCCGGCGAGCACATAGGCCATTGCGTCACGCGCGATAGGGGATAGTCGGGCGGGCTGCATAGGATCCTCCCACGGGCATCTAGCGAAAACGGATTTGACTGTTGCAGCTTTAACCTGAGTCAAACTCAAAATAAACAGTCGAGAGCGGCGGAAGCGTAATTTCCGCCGACGCGGGCAATCCGTGGGACGGGTGACTGAAGGCGGTTACCGCGCCGAAGTTGCCCATTCCCGCCCCGCCATACTCTGGCGCGTCGGAATTGAAGATTTCGCGCCATTTCCCCGCGTAGGGCAGGCCGAGGCGATAGCGATGGCGGGGCTCCGGCGTGAAGTTCGACACCACCGCGATGGGGTTGGCGCCGGGGCCGCCCCAGCGCAGCCAGGCGAACGCCGATTGCTGCGCGTCGTCGACCACGATCCATTGGAAGCCTTCCGGCTCGCAATCGCGCGCATGAAGCGCGGGTTTCTCGCGGTGGAGGTGGTTCAAGTCGCGCACGAGCGTCTGCAAGCCATGGTGCGGCAAATAGTCGAGGATGTGCCACTCAAGGCCGGTATCGAAGTTCCATTCGGTCCGCTGTCCGAACTCCTGGCCCATGAACAGGAGCTTCTTGCCGGGATAGCCCCACATGAAACCGTAATAGGCGCGCACATTGGCGAATTTCTGCCAGTCGTCGCCCGGCATCTTGCCCAGCATCGAGCCTTTGCCGTGGACGACCTCGTCGTGCGAAATCGGCAGAATGAAATTCTCCGAAAACGCGTAGAGCAGGCCGAAGGTGAGCTTGTCGTGGTGCCAGCGGCGATGGACCGGGTTGCGCTGCATGTAAGACAGCGTGTCGTTCATCCAGCCCATGTTCCACTTGAAGCCGAAACCGAGCCCGCCCGAGCTCGTGGGATGGGAGACGCCCGGCCAGGAGGTGGATTCCTCCGCGATCATGGCGACGCCCGGGAAGGCGGCGTAGACGCGCTCGTTCGCCGACTGCAGGAAGCGGACGGCGTCGCGGTTCTCGTTGCCGCCCTCCGCGTTCGGCAGCCACTCGCCCGGCCTTCTCGAATAGTCGAGATAGAGCATCGAGGCGACCGCATCGACCCGAAGCCCGTCGATGTGGAAGCGGTCGAGCCAGTAAATCGCGTTGGAGATCAGCACGCTCGCGACTTCGCGCCGGCCGAAATCGTAGATCGCGGTGTTCCAGTCCGGGTGAAAGCCGCGGCGCGGGTCGGGATGCTCGTAGAGGGGCGCGCCGTCGAAGCGGGAGAGCCCGTGCTCGTCGGTTGGGAAATGGGCGGGCACCCAGTCGAGGATTACGCTGAGCCCGGCCTTGTGCGCGCCGTCGACGAAGCGCTGGAAGCCCTCCGGATCGCCGTGGCGGCTGGTGGGGGCGAAAAGCCCGATCGGCTGATACCCCCAGGACGCATCGAGCGGATGCTCCGACACGGGAAGAAGCTCAAGGTGGGTAAAGCCCATCTCCACCGCGTAGGGGATGAGTTCGCGCGCGAGATCGTCGTAGCTCAAAAAGCCGTTGTCCCACTTGCGCCGCCACGAGCCGAGGTGAACCTCGTAGATCGACATGGGGCTGCGCCGTGCGTCGGCGGTCGGACGCCAGCTTATATGCGCGTCGTCGGACCAGACGAAATTGTCCGTGCGCGAAACGATGGAGGCGGTGGAAGGCCGCATCTCGCCGGCAAAGCCGAACGGATCGGCTTTGAGTGGAACGAGGTTGCCCTCCGGGGCGACAATCTCGTATTTGTAGGCGGTCCCTTCGACAACGCCCGGCGCGAACAGCTCCCAGAGCCCGCTGTCGATGCGTTTGCGCATGGTGTGGCGGCGGCCGTCCCACTGATTGAAGTCGCCGACCACGGAGACGCGCCTGGCCTGAGGCGCCCATACCGCGAACAGCACGCCCTCGACGCCCTCATGCTCGATGGCGTGCGCGCCGAGCCGTTCATAGAGGCGCTGATGGGTTCCCTCGACGAGGAGATGGTCGTCGAGCGGGCCGAGAGCTGGGCCGAAGGCGTAGGGGTCGAAGAATTCCCAGGTCTCGCCCTTGTCCTCGGCGCGAAGGCGATAGGCGAACCGGTTCGCCTCTCCTGGCAGAAAGGCTTCGAAAAAGTCGCCCTCGCCCCGCCGTTCGAGAGGGACGAAGGCATTGCACGCCGCGATCACCGCCCACAGGCGCGCCACGCCCGGAACGAAGGCGCGAATCGCCATCCCGCCGCTGACGCTGTGCAGTCCTAGAATCGAAAATGGATCGTCGTGCGTCGCGGAAGCGACGCGTGCGACGTCCTCCTCTGGCGTGCGCCAGCCGGCCTTTGTCACATGATGTTCCTTCAGGGCTGGCGCACAGGAACGCGCCAGATGTCCTCGGCATATTCTTTAATCGTGCGATCGGAAGAAAACCAGCCCACGCGCGCGGTATTCAGGATGCTGGAACGCCACCAGGACTTTCTGTCGCGCCAGCGGATGTCGGCCGCCCTTTGCGCCTGAGAGTAAGACTCGAAATCCGCCGTGACCATGAAATGGTCATGATAGGTGAGAATGTCCACGAGTTGGCGATAGCGATCCTTCTCGTCATGCGAGAACACGCCCGAGGCGACCGAATCGAGCACCTCGCGAAGCGCGGGCGAGGCGGCGATGGTTTCGCGCGCGTCGATGCCTTTCGCGCGGCGGTCCTGCACCTCCTGCGCCGTCATCCCGAAGATGAAGATGTTGTCCCGCCCGACGCGCTCGCAGATTTCCACGTTCGCGCCGTCGAGCGTGCCGATGGTGAGCGCGCCGTTCAGCGCGAACTTCATGTTGCCGGTGCCCGAAGCCTCCATGCCGGCGGTCGAAATCTGCTCCGACAGGTCGGCGGCGGGGATGATCGACTGCGCGAGGCTCACATTGAAGTTGGTCAGGAACACCACCTTCAGGAGGCCGCGGATCGAGGGATCGTTGTTCACCACCCGCGCGACGTCGTGGATCAGCTTGATGATCAGCTTCGCCTGATGGTAGCCCGCGGCCGCCTTGCCCGCGAAAATCTTCACGCGCGGCACGAAATCGCGCGTCGGATGAGCGTGGATCTCGTTGTAGAACGCGATGGTCTCAAGCACGTTCAAGAGCTGGCGCTTGTATTCGTGGATGCGCTTGACGTGCACGTCGAAGATCGCGGCCGGATCGACCTTGATGAGGAGTTTGTCGGTTATGATCTTCGCCAGCTCTTCCTTGTTCCCCCGGCGAACGCTTTCGTACCTCGTCTGAAAATCCGTGTCGCCCGCGTATTTTTCCAAGTTCCGCAGCGCGTCCGCATTGTCGAGAAACTCCGGCCCTATCGCTTCGGTCAAGAGCTTCGTCAAGCCGGGATTGGCTTCGAACAGCCAGCGGCGGAAGGTGATGCCGTTGGTCTTGTTGACGATGCGGTCGGGATAAAGGCTGTGCAGGTGTTGGAACACCGTCACCTTCATGAGGTCGGAATGGAGCGCCGACACGCCGTTAATCTTGTGCGAGCCGAGAAAGGCGAGATGCCCCATGCGCACGCGCCGCCCGGCGTATTCGTCGATGAGCGAGACGTTTCCGAGAAGGCCCATGTCGGTGTGCCCCTCTTCGCGCAGCTCGTCGAGATGCAGCGCGTTGATGAGGTAGATGATCTGCATGTGGCGCGGCAACAGGCGCTCCATGAGCGGCACCGGCCAGGTTTCGAGCGCTTCGGGCAGGAGCGTGTGGTTCGTGTAGGAGAACGTGGCCTGCGTAATGCTCCAGGCCTGCTCCCAGCCGACGCCGTAGACGTCGACAAGCAGACGCATCAGCTCCGCCACCGCGATGGCGGGGTGCGTGTCGTTGAGCTGGATCGCCGCCTTTTCGTGGAGCGTCGCGATGTCGCCATGCTGCTTCAGGTGCCGGTGAATGAGGTCCTGCAGCGACGCCGACGCAAAGAAATATTCCTGGCGCAGCCTGAGTTCCTGCCCCGCCGGCGTCGAATCGCTCGGGTAGAGCACCTTGGAGATCGAACTCCGCGCGCACCTGCTCGGTCTGGGCTGCGACATAATCGCCGGCGTTGAACACGTCGAGCCGCAACGGGTCGGGCGCGTGCGAGCGCCAAAGCCGGAGCGTGTTCACAAAGGAGCCGCGCCAGCCGACGATGGGCGTGTCGTAGGCGACCGCCTCCACGATCTCGGACGGCCGCCAGATCTGCGCCACCGAGCTGTGGTGAAGAGACTCCACCGAGCCTCCGAAACCGATCGGGTAACAAATCTCGGGGTGAGGAAACTCCCACGGGTTGCCGAAGGCCAGCCAGTCCTCCGGGTATTCATGCTGCCAGCCGTCCTTGATCGCCTGCCGGAACAGCCCGTGGTCGTAACGGATGCCATAGCCATAGGCGGCGATGGAGAGCGTGGCCATGCTCTCCATGAAACAGGCCGCGAGCCGGCCGAGGCCGCCATTGCCGAGCGCCGCGTCGGGCTCCATCTCGCTCAGCTTATCGAGATCGACATCGAGGCCGGCCAGCGCCTCGCGCATCGGCTCGGTCAGCCCGAGATTGTTCAGCGCGTCCATCAGGAGGCGGCCGATCAGGAATTCGAGCGACAAATAGTAAACGCGCCGGGCGCTCGTGTCGAAGGCGCCTCTTTTCGAGGCGACCCAGCTCTTGACGATTCTGTCGCGGGCGACGAGCGCGGTTGCTATGAACCAATCCCTGGAGCTTGCGGAGCTTCGATCCTTGCCCGTTGTGGAGATCAGGTGATCGAGAATGAGTTCTCTCAACTTGTCGACATCGGCGCCGTCAGTCTTCGTTCCTTCGGCCGCGCCCTGGGGCAAGTTCATCTGATTCGTACTTTCCAACATAATGCCTTTCTCGTTGCGTTCGACGGACGCGCCGGCGGATACCCCGCCCTTTTGTTCCCCCGTTGCGTTTCGCCGTGCAAGCCAGGAGCCAAATATTGCTTTTGCCATGCCCCGCTTTCGCTTACGTAATGATGCCGCGAATTAATAGCGCGGTCACCGCAAATTGTCGAACTTCGGTTGTAGCCGAAGACGCTTTGGCGCGCTTTCGCGCCGTCGACGCATCAACTCTTCGTTAGCAATCTGCCATTGAAGGCGCCTGTGTCAAGGCTTCAGGCCTGCATCCTCGGCCACGACCCGCGCCAGCGCCGACCAATCGAGGTCCGCGCCGCCCCGCGCGATCCCGCTCAGGAAACGATCCTTGACGACGCTCGCCACCGCCATCGGCATGGATTTCGCCTCGGCGGCCGCAAGCACGGAGCGCACGTCCTTCAGGCCCAACTCCATCTTGAAGCCCGCCGGTTGATATTTCCCTTCCGCGATCAGCGCGCCGTAGGTTCGGTAGACGGGCGCCGCGAACAGGGTCTCCGTCATGATTTCGAGGAAGCGCGCAGGCTCGACCTCGTATTTGCGCATCAGCGCGACCGTCTCGCCAAGACATTCGATCATGGCTGCTATAAGGAAATTGCCGGACAGCTTCACGAGATTGGCCTCGGGCGCATTCCCGCCGAGGCGAAACGTGCGCTGGCCCATCGCGTCGAACAGCGGCTGCGCAAGGTCGAGGGCGGCCTTATCGCCCGCCGCGACCACGAAAAGCTTCGCCGCCGCCGCCGCATCCGGCCTGCCGAAAACCGGCGCGGCGGCGTAGCCCTGCCCGGCCTCCGCGTGAGCCGCCGCGAGGCGCTCCGAGAGCGCGACCGTGATGGTGCTCATGGAGAGATGCGCCGCGCCCTTGCGAAGTCCTTTCAGAACGCCGTCCGCTCCGAAAACCGCGTCCTCGACAGCCCGGTCGTTCGCGAGCATGGTCACGGCCGCGTCGCCGGACGAGGCTTCCGCGGGCGTGCCGGCGAGAATCGCCCCTTCCTTCACCAGCGGCTCGGCGCGGCTCCTGGTGCGGTTGTAGACGTGGACGCGATGGCCCGCTTTTAGAAGGTTCCGGGCCATCGGAAGACCCATATGGCCGAGGCCGATAAAGCCGATTTCCATTGCCGCTCTCCTTTCAACGATGCGCCGCCGCCGCTTCCGTCCCGCGCCGCCGCGAATGCTTTCGCCCGCGCGGGGACATTCCTTTTTCGTGGCGCCGCCGCCAGATATGCGGATAGAACGGAAAGAAATTGAGAGGAAGGCGGACCGGCGCGATGGAAAATGCGAACTCGGCTGTCTACACGGCGTCAACCTGGATTGTTCCGCTGCTGCTTGCGATCACGCTGCACGAGGCGGCGCATGGCTACGCCGCGCGGCGCTTTGGAGATAACACCGCCTGGGCGCTCGGCCGGGTGACGCTCAACCCGTTAAAGCACGTCGATCCCTTCGGCACCATCATCCTTCCGGCAATCCTGCTGCTCTTCCGCTCGCCCTTCCTGTTCGGCTATGCGAAGCCCGTGCCCGTGAATTTCGGGGCGCTGCGCAATCCCCGCCGCGACATGGTCTGGGTTGCGCTCGCCGGGCCGGGCGCGAACATCGCGCTCGCCATCGTCTCGGCGCTTCTGCTCCACGCCGCGATGCTTGCGCCGGAACCAGCCGCCGCGTGGATCACGCAGAACCTCGCGAACAGCATCGTCGTCAACGCCGTGCTCGCCGTCTTCAACATGCTGCCGCTGCCGCCGCTCGACGGAGGCCGCGTGGCGGTTGGGCTGCTTCCGGCGCCGCTCGCCTGGCGCTATGCCAAGATCGAACCCTACGGCCTTCTCATCCTGCTCGGCTTCATCTTCATCCTGCCGATGGCGGGGCAGAACCTCGGGGTGAACCTCGACTTCTTCTCCGCCTTCCTCATGTATGGGGCGGGCCTCGTGGTCAACGCCGTCTTTTCGCTGACCGGCGTTCAGTAGCGGCCCTCTTGACAAAGCCGCCGCGCCGGAGCACCTATGTGAATGTAACTTACATTTACATAGGAGTTACGCAATGCACCTGGCCGCAAGGCTCGACGACATCGGCAAACCCGCGTGGATCGCGCTGATGATCGTTTCCTTCATCATCTGGTGGCCGATCGGCTTGGCCGCCTTGGCTTTTCTCTATGGGAGCAGACGCATGGGATGTGGACATCACGGCATGGACTGGCGGGAACGCCGCGAGCGCTGGCGCGAGGCGCGCGAGGAATGGCGGGCCATGAGGCGCGGCGGCTGGCAGGCGCCTTCGAGCGGCAACGCCGCCTTCGACGACTACCGCGCCGAAACCTTGAAGCGGCTTGAAGACGAGCAGCAGGAGTTCGTGGGCTTCCTCGACCGCCTGCGCCGCGCCAAGGACAAGGCCGAGTTCGACCAGTTCATGGCCTCGCGCGGCGGCAAGCCCGCGGGCGAGGCGTCGTAAAATACGTCGGGGGGCGCTCACAGCGCGCCCTCCGATTGCCGTTTCGCTGAACGAAACGCGGCTTAATTCCGGCTGAGAAGCCGATAACCGCGCAATGCAATGAAATCAGGGGGTTAACGTTCTGGAAAGTCGCTGGCCCTTCCCGCTCTGCGGCGGTCATCCCGAGGAGAAGCTGGCCGCCTCGCCTGTCGAGCTAGCTTGCTGAAAGCTGTCTCTATCGCGGCTTCATTCCGGCGGAATCTCGGCTTCAACGGCCGAGAGCAGCGACGGCAGGTCATCGTGGATGGTGCTCCAGACCAGCTTTTGCTGCACGTCTTCATAATTATGCCGGTAGATGTTCCCAGCGGCGGCTATTTTTCTCCAGGGGATGCGCGCCTGACGGCTCTTAATGTCGGGACCAAGCCGCCGCGACGCCTCGGAGATAATTTCGAGGCAACGAGTGACGGCATAAAAGGCGACCCTGTCGACTCGGAAGGCTTCGTAGGGCATGCCTCGTACAAGGCTTTGCGCGAACAGGATGTTGTCGCGGATGTCGAAAAGCGCCGCCTTCTGAGCGTCTTCAGAAGGCATCGATAACATCCCGCTCTGCGGCCGGGCGGATCGACGGCTTGAGGAAGGCGCGATTGATGACATCGGCCGGAAGAGAAAACAGGTCTTCGATCAGCAGCTTGACGCCAGCGTAATCGTAGATTGTGCGGACGGCGTCCGCGTCTGTCTCTATCAGAATGTCGATGTCGCTATCCGGTCGATTGTCGCCGCGGGCTCGCGAGCCAAAAAGCGACGCATGGATAATGCCGTGCTGGCGCAGCACCGATTTGTTGGCGCGCAGCGTTGCGATAATGTCTTCGGCTTTGGGATTCGCACGGTCCATATATCCAATATAGCACAGCAAGCGCAAAAATGCGATTGACGGTAAAGAACGCCCATGTCGCAAAGGCGACGTGTTGGGATTGCTACACCGCGACGATAAAGTGATTTTCCGCGTACTTTCATAAGCTTATCCGTTTGGCACGAGCCCTGCTTTACAAGGCCCAGGACTTCAAACGGAGCGCACATGCGCGATACTTCTTACGGCGTTTTTGAGCAGGCCATGGCAGCGGACGGGGACTTCGCTCCCGCCGCCCGCGAGACGCCGCTTTACGCCCGCCGCCGCCTCGGCCGCAAGATCGCGATCAACGACACCACGTTGCGCGACGGCGAGCAGACGCCGGGCGTCGCCTTCACCGCCGACGAAAAGTTGAAGATCGCGGCGGCGCTGGCGGATGCGGGCGTCGACGAGATCGAGGCCGGCACGCCGGCCATGGGGCCGCGGGAACAGGAGGCCATCCGGCGCATCGCTCGCGCGGGGCTCCCCATCCGTGTGATGGCGTGGTGCCGCATGAAGCGCGACGACGTGGACGCGGCCTTAGCCTCCGGCGTTCGCATTGTGAACCTGTCGGCGCCCGTGTCGCGCGCCCAGATCGAGGCCAAGTTCGGCGGCTCCCTCAGCCGCGTCGCAGCGGCGACCGCCGACGCGATCGGCTATGCCCGCGCGAAGGGCCTTGAGGTCGCGTTCGGCGGCGAGGACTCCTCCCGCGCCAGCCGCGAAACGCTTGCGCCGATCCTCGACGCCGCCGCGAAGGCCGGCGCCATGCGCTACCGCTTTGCCGATACGCTCGGCGTGATCGATCCGGTCGCGACCAGGGCCGCGATAGAAGCGGTTCGCACGCTGACCGATCTTCCCATCGAATTCCACGGCCATAACGACCTCGGCTTCGCGACAGCCAACACTCTCGCGGCCCTTGAGGCCGGCGCGGCGGCGGCGAGCGTGACGGTGAACGGGCTTGGCGAGCGCGCGGGCAACGCGGCGCTGGAGCAGGTGGCCGTGGCGCTCGACGCCATGTTCGGCGCGCCCCATCGCGTACACCTTCCTTCGCTGAGGCATTTGAGCGAACTTGTGGCGCGTTGCAGCGGCGCTGAAGTCGGCCGCGCGCAGCCCATCGTCGGCAAGGATGTCTTCACCCACGAATCCGGCATCCATGTCGACGGCATCTTGAAGAGCCGCGCCTGCTATGAAGCGCTGTCGCCGAAGCGGCTCGGACGCAAGCATCGCTTCGTGGTGGGAAAGCATTCCGGCCTGGCGGGCCTGCGCCACGAGCTCGCGTATCTCGACCTCAAGCTGACCGATGACGAGGAGCGCCGTCTGCTCTGCGAGGTGCGCGCCTATGCCGAGCGCAACAAAACGAGCGTGCCGGCCTTCACGCTGCTGAGGCTGGCCGCGTCCCTCATCGATGAGAGATCCGAAAGCTGCGCGGCGAACGTCCGGCGCGCGCATCGCAGCGAAAGGAGCGCGGCATGAGCGTTCTGTCCGACCTTGAAAAGCTTTCCGCCGCCGAGGACTTTTTCGCCTATCTCAAGGTCGATTACGACCCCGAGATCTTGCGCGTCTCGCGGCTGCATATCCTCAAGCGCATGGGCAAGTACCTGGGCAGCGAGGACTTCAGCCGGCGCGTCCGAGGAGGACGTGTTCGCCAAGGCGCGGGAGACGCTTGCTCACGCCTACCAGGACTTCGTCGCCTCGCGCCCCATCGACGAGCGCGTCTTCAAGGTTCTGCAGGAGCGCGACCCGGCCCAGCCTCAGGCCGAGGAGCCGGCACGGAAAGGCTTCGTGCCCCTCGACTCCCTCACGATCATCCGCTGACGGCGCCGAAAAGGATTGAACATGCATATCGTGGTTTGCATCAAGCAGGTTCCGGACAGCGCGCAGATCCGCGTGCATCCGGTGACCAACACCATCATGCGGCAGGGCGTGCCGACGATCATCAACCCTTACGATCTGTTCGCCCTTGAAGCGGCGCTGAGGCTTCGCGACAAGAATGGCGGCTCGGTCACGGTGCTGACCATGGGGCCGCCGATGGCGGAGGACGCGCTTCGCCGCGCGCTCACTTACGGCGTCGACCGCGCGGTGCTTTTGACGGATCGCGCCTTTGCCGGCTCCGACACGCTGGCCACGAGTTACGCGCTGTCCCAGGCGATCGGGAAGATCGGCGAAACCTACGGCGCCGTCGACATCGTGTTCACCGGCAAGCAGACCATCGACGGCGACACGGCGCAGGTCGGTCCCGGCATCGCAAGGCGGCTCGGCCTCAATCAGCTTACCTACGTCGCGGCGGTTACAGAGGTGGATCTTGAGGCTGGCGTCATCGTCGCGGAGCGCCGCGCCGAGGGCGGCGTCCAGGTTCTGAAGACGAAGCTGCCCTGCCTCATCACCATGCTCGAAGGCACGAACGAAATACGCCGCGGCTCCATCGACGTGGCGCTGCGCGCGGCCCGCGCCGAGATCGTCACCTGGAGCGCCGCCGCCGCCGGCATCGCCGAGATGACGAAGTGCGGCCTGAAGGGCTCGCCCACGGTCGTGAAGCGCGTGTTCGCGCCGCCGCCGCGCTCCGAGAAGGCGTTCCAGATCGACATCGGCGGGCAGACCCCGGACGCGATGGCCGCGGCGGCGCTCGACGAAGTTTTCAAGCGGCTTCCTTCGCTCGAAAAGGAACTCGCGCAGATGGCCCAAGGCTAAGGCTCAAGAGGGAGACAAGACCATGACCACGAAACCCGCTCCCCAAGCCGGCGGCAGCCGCGCCGGCATGAAGAAAGAGCTGCCGGAGCGCTTCAAGTCCTACAAACACGTCTGGGTTTTCGTAGAGCTTGAGCGCGGGCATGTGCATCCGGTGTCCTGGGAGCTGATGGGCGAAGGCCGCAAGCTCGCCGACAAGCTCGGCGTGCAGCTCGCGGGCGTCGTGCTCGGCGGCCCCGGCGAAGCGACGCGCGAAGCCGTTCAGGAGGCCTTCGCCTATGGCGCGGACGTCGCCTATCTGGTCGAAAGCCCGCTTCTCGCCGACTATCGGAACGAGCCGTACACGCGCTGCATGACGGAGCTCGTGAACACCTATCAGCCGGAGATCCTGCTGCTCGGCGCCACGACGCTCGGCCGCGACCTCGCCGGCGCCGTCGCCACCACGCTGATGACGGGCTTGACGGCGGACTGCACCGAGCTTGCGGTCGACGCGGACGGATCGCTCGCCGCCACCCGCCCGACCTTCGGCGGCAGCCTGCTCTGCACGATCTACACGCTGAACTTCCGCCCGCAGATGGCGACGGTGCGCCCGCGCGTGTTCTCGCTGCCCGAGAGCCAGGAGGGCCGGAGCGGCCCGGTCATCGCATACGACTTCAAGATGCTGGAGGAGGACATCGTCACCAAGATCCTCCAATTCATTCCCGACCGCGACTCGAACAAGTCGAACCTCGCCTACGCCGACGTGGTGGTGGCCGGCGGTCTCGGCCTCGGCAGCGCGGAGAATTACCAGCTCGTGAAAGACCTCGCCCGCGCCCTCGGCGCCGAGTGGGGCGGCTCGCGCCCGCTCGTGCAGCGCGGCTCGATTCCCGCCGACCGGCAGATCGGGCAGACCGGCAAGACCATCCGCCCGAAGCTCTACATCGCGGCCGGCATCTCCGGCGCCATTCAGCATCGCGTGGGCGTCGAGGGCGCCGACCTGATCCTCGCGATCAACACGGACAAGAACGCGCCGATCTTCGATTTCGCGCATGTCGGCCTCGTCACGGACGCCGTGCGGCTCTTGCCGGCGCTGTCCAAGGCAGTCCGCAAGCGGATCGCGCCGAACACCCGCTCGCGGCTCGTCGGCTGAGCGAGGGACTAAAGGTTTCCGAAGGAGAACTCTCATGCCCGCAGAAAAATTTGACGCCATCGTCGTGGGAGCCGGACCGGCCGGCAATTCCTGCGCCTATACGCTTGCGAAGCGCGGCCTGAAAGTGCTCCAGATCGAGCGCGGCGAGTATCCGGGCTCGAAGAACGTGCAGGGCGCGATCATGTACGCCGACATGCTCGAAAAGATCATCCCGGATTTCCGGGAGGACGCGCCGCTGGAGCGCCACATCATCGAGCAGCGCATGTGGTACATGGACGACCACTCCTATACCGGCGTTCATTACCGCTCCGAGGACTTCAACGAGGAGAAGCCGAACCGCTACACCATCATCCGCGCGCAGTTCGACAAGTGGTTCTCGCGCCGGGTGCGCGATGCGGGCGCGCTTTTGATCCTCGAAACCACGGTGACCGACCTCTGCTTCAGCGGCGGCAAGGTGATCGGCGTCAAGACCGACCGCGCGGGCGGCACGCTGCTCGCCGACGTCGTCATCATGGCCGAGGGCGTGAACGGCCTGCTCGGCTCGAAGGCGGGCCTGCGTCCCGTGCCGAAGCCGGACACGGTCGCGCTCGCGGTCAAGGAAATGCACTTCCTGCCGAGCGAGGTGATCGAGGCGCGCTTCAACCTGAAGGGCGACGAGGGCGTCGTGATCGAGGCGGCGGGCACCATCACCAAGGGCATGGCCGGCACCGGCTTCATCTATACGAACAGGGAGAGCATTTCGCTCGGCATCGGCTGCCTCGTTTCCGATATGACCGAGACCGGGGCGGCGCCTTACGAGCTGCTCGACGCCTTCAAGAAGCATCCCGCCGTCGCGCCGCTGATCGCGGGCTCGGAAGTGAAGGAATACGCCGCGCACCTCATCCCCGAGGGCGGCTACAAGGCCGTTCCGCAGCTTTACGGCGATGGCTGGCTCATCGTCGGCGACGCGGGGCAGTTCGTGAACGCCGTCCACCGCGAGGGCTCGAACCTCGCCATGACGACGGGCCGGCTCGCGGCGGAAGCGATCTTCCAGATCAAGGCGCGGCGCGAACCGATGACGGCGGAGAACCTGTCGCTCTACCAGAAGATGATCGAGAGCTCCTTCGTCATGAAGGACCTTCGGAAATACAAGCGCCTGCCGGACTTCCTGCACACTTCGAAGAAGCACCTCTTCGGCACCTACCCCGAGCTGATTTCGAAGGCCGCCCAGACCTTCCTGCGCGTCGACGGCAAGGACAAGAAGAGCAAGGAGCGCGACATCGTCCGCTCGTTCGTGAAGACGCGCGGCGTGGTTGGGCTCGCGAGCGACGCATGGAAACTCGCCCGGTCCTGGCGCTAGAGCGATCGCCGCGGGCGTCATCCCGGAAGGGCGCAAGCCCGATCCGGGATCGCAACAGTCTGAAGCGCATAGTCTTTTACGATCCCGGCTGGCGCTTCGCTTGGCCGGGACGACGAAGAAAGGATATAACCATGATGGAGGCAGGGATGCAGCGGGTCGAGGAAAAGCTATACCAGAACCGCTATCTCGTGGACGCCGGCCGCCCCCACATCGTGGTGGCGCCGCACGAGAAGCCCTCGAAGGAACTCTTGTTGCTGACGAAGCTTTGCCCGGCGGGCTGCTACACGCTGAACGGCAAGGGACAGGTTGAGATCAGCCCGGACGGGTGCCTCGAATGCGGCACGTGCCGCGTGATCGCGGAGCCGAGCGGCGCGCTGACGTGGGCCTACCCGCGCGGCGGCTACGGCGTGCTGTTCAAGTTCGGCTAGGCGCCGCAATTTCCGCAGAGGTCTTGGCGACCCCTTTCGTCATGGCCGCCCTTGAGGCGGCCATCCGGAAGGCGGAGACGCGGCTTCGGAAGCTAAGCTGGATGGCCGGGTCAAGCCCGGCCATGACAACGAGTGGAGGCGGCCGCGCCCACTCTGTTAACGGTCGAGATAGGGCCGCTCTTTACAGGAAGGATCGAACATGGACTCGGTTGAGGAATTTCTCGCCTACGCCATCAAGCTCGAAGAGGAGGCCGCGCTCCGCTTCGGGCAGTTGGCCGACGCGATGGACGCATGCGGCAACCGCGAGGTCGGAAAGCTTTTCAGGCAGCTTTCAAACTATTCGAAAATGCATCAGGCGGACGCCATGGCCCGCGCCGGCTTCCGCGACATGCCGGCGAAGGGGGCAGGCGATTTCGAATGGCCGGACCTCGAAAGCCCGGAGAGCGCCGCGATCTGGGCGGCCGATCCGATGATCGGGCGCGAGCAGGCGCTAGAGATCGCGCTGGCCGCCGAGATGTCGGGCTACGAGTTCTACAAGAGCGTGCTGGATACGACGGCGGACCCGGAAATAAGGGCCATGGCGCAGGAATTCGTGATCGAGGAGAGCGAGCACGTCGCCGAACTTGAGAAATGGATGGCCGCGCACAAGGCCGGCAAGCCGCTGCCGGTCGATCGCTGACGCGGTGGCCTTTCGCACTGCACAATTCGTCTTATGCGCCGGGCGCCTGCTCCCCGGTAAATTTTGTATGAGTGATGAAAAAATAGCTTCTGCCCTCGTTATTGGCAATTTTGTGCACCGCACTTGATTTTGCTCAAGTTTTTGCGCGATTCAGGCCTCGGCACAACCGGGGGCAGGTGAGAGGTTGACTATTCTATAGACACGACATCGCGGTTTTCCCCGTGGTATGATCCCCCTCGATAGCGATACCGGCCGGCGTGTTCGCACATGCACACGCCGCGTCAGTGACATGAGGGGTATGGATGGCTCAATCCGCGCGGGCTAACGCCGTCACCGGTTCGGGCACTGGAAACGTCAGATACAGCGAGATTGCGCTTAGCGGCATCTACGAAATCTCGAAGATCGTCACGTCGCCCGCGAGCCTTAGGGTGATGCTGAACAACGTCGTCTCCGTCATGAGCTCGTTTCTCGACATGAGACTGGCGACGGTCATCCTGTTGAACAAGGACGGCGACCCGGAAATCAAGGTGGCCGCGTCGACCGAACACATCATGGACGCGAGCGAGGAGGCCGATCTGCCGATCCCGGTCCTCGACCGCATCGTGGCCACCCAGACGCCGCTTGTCGTTCAAAATTGCGCCGTCCATCCGCTCTTCAAGGACTGGAAGCGCCTCGGAAGCGGCGTCGGCCCGAATTCCGTCCAGACCTTTATCGGGGTTCCGATCCGCGTCGACACGAAGGTGGTCGGCACGCTCTCCACCGAGCGCGTTTGGGAATGCCGCACGGATATGGGCATCGACCAGGACGTGCGCTTCCTGACCATGGTGGCGAACCTCATGGGGCAGGCGCTCAAGCTGCACCGCGTCGTCGCCGAGGACCGCGAAAGGCTGATGGTGGAGCAGCACCGGCTCGCGAAAGAGCTGTCCACGCTGCGGTCGCCGAAGTCCGGCGCCACGAAGGCGACCGGCATTCTCGGCAAGAGCAAGGCCATCAAGGCCGTGACCGAGCGGATCGAGCAGGTGGCGCAGTCGAACGCGCCCGTGCTGATCCGCGGCGAGACCGGCACAGGCAAGGAGCTGTTCGCGAGGGCCATTCACGAGCTGTCCCGCCGGAAGGGCAAGCCGTTCATCAAGGTGAACTGCGCGGCGCTGCCGGAAGGCGTGATCGAATCCGAGTTGTTCGGGCATGAGAAGGGCGCGTTCACGGGCGCCGTCGCCACGCGGAAGGGCCGGTTCGAGCTGGCGCATGGCGGCACCATTTTTCTCGACGAGATCGGCGAGATCTCGCCGTCGTTCCAGGCGAAGCTCTTGCGCGTGCTTCAGGAAGGCGAGTTCGAGCGCGTGGGCGGCCAGCAGACGCTGAAGATCAACTTCCGGCTCGTCTGCGCCACCAACAGGAACCTCGAAGAGCTTGTCTCGGAGAATAAATTCCGCGCCGACCTTTACTATCGCATCAACGTCGTGCCGCTGATGCTGCCGCCGCTCCGCGACCGCCCCGTCGACATCCCGGAACTCGCCCAGCATTTCCTGAAGCAATACGGCGAGGAAAACGGCCACGCGCTCTGCTTCGGCCCCGACGCCGTCGAGGTGGTTTCGAAATGCTACTTCCCCGGCAATGTGCGCGAGCTGGAAAACTGCATCCGGCGCACCGCGGCCATGACGCCGGCCGACGAAATCCATGCCAGCGATTTCGCCTGCAAGCAGGGCAATTGTCTGTCCTCGATGCTTTGGAAAGGGCCGGCATGCGGCGAGGCGGCCTATGTTCCGCCCGCGCCGAAGCCGTCGCGGCTCGCGGGCGAGCCGAAAAGCCAGGCGCCCGCCGCGGCGGCCAGGCCCGCGCCGGAGCGCGCCGAGCCGAAAGCGGCGAATGGCGCCGGAGCGAAGGAGGCGGCGGGGGCAGACCTTGACGGCGCTTTCCCAGGGCTCAGCAAGGACAGGCTTGTCAACGCCATGGAGAAGACGGGCTGGGTTCAGGCGAAGGCCGCGCGCATTCTCGGGCTGACGCCGCGCCAGATCGGCTACGCCTTGAAGAAGCATGGCATCGAGATGAAGCGCTATTGACGCCGGCTTCGGGTCATGGCCGCGGCGTTTTCAACATCGTCATCCCGGAAGGGCGCCGTTCGCGCCCTATCCGGGATCTTTCAAAACCCCGAACCGAACTATTGTGGAAGATCCCGGATAAGCGCGAGGGCTTGCCCCGGCCATCCGGATAATTTCGCCGAGGTTGCATGATGATAGGGATGGCCGGCGAGCCCGGCCATGGCAAGAAAGGGGCTCGATGACAATCGCCTACGCCATTTGCGCCGAGACGGACATCCCCAACAAGCGCGGCCGGGCCTTCTCGCTGCTTCGCGTCGCCGAGGACAAGAGCGAGCAGCCCTGGCATATCTTTATCGTGCGCTGGGGCCGCCAAGTGTTCGGCTATGTGAACCGCTGCCCGCATAACGGCGTCAACCTCGACTGGGAGACGAACCAGTTCCTCGACGAGAGCGGACGGCTCATCGTCTGCGGAAAGCACGGCTCGAAGTTCGAGCTGGCGACCGGCAAATGCGTCGAAGGGCCATGCCTCGGCCAGGGCCTGGAGCCCATCCACGTGGCGGTTGTCGACGGCGACATCTGCGTGACCGGCGTTGCGCTCGCCGAGGAGGCGGAGGCGCCCGATGCCTCCGCAAGCGATCGATGACCGCATCCGGCCGGCCGAAGGCGGCACGTTTCTAGGGTTTTCCCTATCCGGCGGCAAGGGCCTTTCGCCGCCACTGAGGGGTTTCGCCCCCGGGCGCCCTGAATATACCGCAAAAAATGAGAACAAACCAAGAATTTGTATCCGCTTGTTGACACAAACGGAACAAAAGCGGAACACGTTTTCCAGCCTGGGTCAAGCTGCGCGGCAAGCGACTCCGATTGCCGTCATCCCGTGCGCGTTGCGGCATGACATGCTGCCGCGCGGACACGGGATCGTCGCGAACGCCAACGCCCTGTGCGCGGCTTGTGCGTTACCGGATCAGCCGACCTTGGCGGGCAGCGCGATGAAACGCTGGTCGCCGTTCCGTTTCACCAAGGCGAGCGCATTCTTGCGTCCAGCCTTGCCCGCGTCGGACAGAGCGCGCTTCAGATCGTCGGGGCGGTTCACAGTCTCCTCGCCGATCTTCAGGATGATGTCGCCCTCTGCAAGCCCGGCCTCGGCGGCCTTCCCGCCGGGCTCGACCGCGAGAACGGCGAGGCCGGCGCTTTCATCGGCGCTGACGTCGCTCGCGGGCGCGACGCGAATGCCGAGTTCGCCCATCCCGGTCTTGGAGCTTGGCGGCGCCGCATCCGCGCGCTCAGCCGGCTTGTCCGGCAACTCGCCGATCTTCACGGTAAGCGTCTTGGTCTGTCCGGCCCTGTTCAGCGTCAGGGTCGCGTCGGCGCCCGGCGGGATGTCGGCGATCTTCTTCGCAAGGTCGCGCGCGTCCTTCACCTCGGCGCCGTTCACCTCTACGATAAGGTCGCCCGCCTTGACGCCGGCCTTCTCGGCCGGGCCGCCATCCTGCGGCGCCGTCACCAGAGCGCCGCTTGAGGTCTTCAAGCCAAGGCTATCGGCGATTTCGGGGGTCACACCTTGAATTTGGACGCCAAGCCAGCCGCGCGTTACATGGCCATGGTCTTTGAGCTGGGCGACGACGCGCTCCACGGTGCTGGCGGGGATGTCGAAGGCGATGCCGACCGAGCCGCCCGAGGGCGAGTAGATCGCGGTGTTCACGCCGATGACTTCGCCATCCTGATTGAAGGTCGGGCCGCCGGAGTTGCCCTTGTTGACCGGCGCGTCGATCTGCAGGAAGTCGTCATACGGCCCCTCGCCAATGTCGCGCCCGCGCGCCGAGACGATGCCCGCCGTCACCGTGCCGCCGAGCCCGAACGGATTGCCCATGGCGACGACCCAGTCGCCCACCTCCACGCCGGACCGCGACAGCGTCACAAAGGGAAAGTCGTTGCGTCCTTCCACCTTCAGCAGCGCGAGGTCGCTCTTGGAATCGGTCCCGACGACCTTGGCGTTGTAGGTCTTGCCATCGTCCATCGCGACCTCAAGGCTGACGGCTTCGCTCGCCACATGATTGTTCGTGACGAGGTACCCGTCCGGCGAGATGAAGAAGCCCGAGCCTTGCGCCGTCACCATGGGGTGGCCGTTCCCGGGCGGCGTATGGAAATGCCGGAAATTCGGGTTGTTGAAGAATTTCTCGAACGGCGTGCCTTCGAAGGGGTTGTCCTCCTGGAATTGATCCGATTCGCTCGACGCGGCCTTTGCTTCGACGCTTGCCTTGACGCGGATGGAGACCACGGCCGGCTTCACCCGTTTGACCAGCGGCGCGAAACTCGGAAGCCTTTGCTGCGTCACGCTCGGGCTTTCGGCAAAAGCCTTGACCGGGCGAAGTTCGAAGGATGTCGCGCCTATCGCCACCGCTGCCGCCAGAGCGATCGCGGAAACATAGATCGTACCGCGTTTCCAAGCCCCGGAGAAAACGATAGATTTGTCAGAATTGCGTTCGCCCATATCGTCCGTCATCGTCGCCTCCACAAGAAATTGAGGGGGCGCGCACCTTTTTCCTTCAAGGTCACACCGCCTTTCGATTCGATGGAGATCTGGGTTGCCGGATTTGGTTGTGAAGCCGGGGCTTCGATTAAATATGTGAAAGCTTGAAAAGACCGAGGCCCGGCGTCCGCTCTACTCCACCGCGATCTTGAGCAGGAAGGTGTCCAATGGAGGGTCGGTAAACTCCCAAGGTCTGCCTTTGGCCAGGGTGAGCTTCCCGATTCCCCTCTTCTTGGCGCGGAACCAGAAGATCTGCGTCTCTGCCGCGCCAGGGCGGTCCTCGCCGGCGCGGATGGTGCGAACGCCATTGCGTTCAAGGGTTTCGGGCAGGCCCACCACTTTCCAGCTTGCGCCCGTTCCCATCTGAACCGGCAGCCAGACCGCGATGATGTCGCCAAGCCGGACCGTCGCATCGCTGTTGTCGTCGGCCTTGGAGAATGAGCGCCTCTTATCGGCCGCAAAAGCAGGAGAGGCCGCGACGCTCGCGATCAATGCGAGCGCAAGCAAAACGGCGAGCGTTTTCGCAAAGGCGTGGGCCGGTCCAAAGGTTAAGCGCCGCATCGTTCGGTTTCCTTGGCAGGCTGCTGGACTACCGGCCCTCGACGATGCCGTGCTGGCGGGCGAGATCGGAAATCTGGGACAGATTGGCTTGCGGCCGGGAGGCGCGAACCCATGCCGCGACAGAGCCGACGCCGTTGCTTTTGTAGTCGATCCACATATAGCCGTTTTCGCCCCAGTTGACGCTCCATGAGTTTTTCATGAGCCAGGCGTTCTTCTTGTCGTCCCACCCGGCGAGAAGCACGATGTGATTGATGTCCCCGGCATCGCGCTCGTTGAAGACGCCGCCGGTATACGCCTGCATGGCGGGCGTGGCGCGGACGAACGCCGCCACGGGGCCATGGCTGCAAATCGCTTCCTTGATCTGCTCGACAGCCGGCAGCACGGCCTTGTCGTTCACAAATCCCCAGACCGCCGTGCGGTAGGGCGCGCGCAGATTGGGCTTGCACTCTTTGTCTTGAGCCGCGTAGGGCAAGGTTGTCTCGTCCGCCACGCCGTTCGCGATCATCCAGTTGAGCGCCTTCCAATGCCAGCCGCCCTTGCAGGTTCCCGAGCCGGCGCAGGTGAGGATTTGCTGCTCCGAGGCGTCGATATTCAGGTTGTTGACGATGGCGTAGCTCGCTTCGTAGGCGGCGACGGCGGCGAACGCCCAGCAGCTCCCGCATTGCCCCTGGTCCCGAACGGGAGGGACCTTATTGAAACGGCGCCAGTCGAATTTTTTGACGCCGGACGCGCAGCTCTTGGCCTGCGTCTCCTGCGGCAGGAGCTTCAGGGCCTCTTCCGCGAAGGCGTTCTGCTTTTTCGCGATGTCCAGCACGTCGGGCGGGAGTTTGCCGCCGCCCGCGAGGTTCTCCAGCGGAATGTCGAGCGCCTTCGTGTAGCCGACCGTGAACGTCCAGTTTTTCTGTTGCCCTTCCTGGCGAAGCTTTCCGACCATCGTTCGAACGCCGGCCGGCGCCTGGGCGAGGCGGGCGTCGTAGAACTGCCGCTGCTGCGCCGCCTCGGCCACGAACATGGCCTCGGCCGCATCGGCGCTTGCGTCGGCTGTGGCGTCAGCCGCTACGGCGGCGGGACGGACCGTATCCGCATCGGCCTCTGTCGCGCCCTTGCGCTCGCCGCCGGCTCTCCGCAGGGCGCCCGAGGGGCAACGCTCCGGGTCCTGGCTCGCGTCGGCCGCGCTCAGAGTGACGGTTTTTCCGCCCTCGCTGAAGGAAAGGCGATAAGAGCAGCGAACGCTGCCGCTCTCGTAGAACACGGCGATGTCGGCCGCGTCGGCCGCTTCCCGCACCTTGGCGCGCCCAAACTTTGGATGAAGCCAGAGGCCGCCTTGTTCGATGGTCAGCACATCGCCGCCGGGAAGGAGCCAGTCTCCGGCGAGCGCTTTGCGATCCACGGTCTCGGCCGCCGCGCCGCCCGCGGAAAGCATGAGTATCGACGTCGCGATGCAAAAAAGGAAATGGCGCGCCATGCCCGCCCCACAAGCTGGATATGCGTGTCCGAAAAGCTGAAGCGCGGCAAGGATGCGCTCTTTCCGTAGGCGAATCAAGCCGCGCCTTTGTTTCCGCCAGCGCGCCGGATCCCTCCGCCGATCAGGTTCGCGCGCGCTTTTCCTGCCATGATCCCATCAACTCAAAGGCTTCTCCGATGCGGTCCATCTGCGTTTGAAAGCCGCGCCGTTCCCCCTCCTCCAAAAACCGCTTCTGCAGCACGGCGCCTTTGCCGCCGAGCGCGTCTTTTTCGGCGGCTCGCCGCCGTTTGGCGAAGCGAACCATGGCGCTCATCGTTTCGTTTATTGGCGACACGCGGTTTTGCGCCAGCCGGATTGCGTCCTTCTCTGCTTCCGTGGCCCTCTTCCGCGCCTTATCGAGAAGCCGCTGCCATAGCTTAACGGCTTTGAATTGGAGGCGGAAAATCTCAAAAGCCATATTGGGCGCCCTGTCATTGAGGGCGTTCCGCATCGCCTCGTCGATAAGGACCCGGCGAAAATGGTGAGTAGGATCGTTGTCCACCATCGCGGTGAAGTGATGGCGCGCGGATTTCAGCGCCATGATGCGCTCGATCGTGGTTCCTCTTGTCATGATGGACGATTTTATGAACTTCAGGATGCCGGGATCGCGGGTTTTCCTTAAGTCCGCGGCCAATGCCTGAAATTCGCGCTCAAGTTTATTCTCTAGCTTCTCGCAACGCTCTACAACGACTCGCAACGCTCCCCGCCTCCCGACTCTCTTTCCAGATGTGCGCCTCAAGTGTAGTTCAACCTAAAGGCGCGGGAAAGGGACTCATCGCAGTTTATGGAATTCCTTTCAGGAATGGTTCACCCTTATGGTTACCGCGACAGGGTTCGCCTTTTACATCGAATTTTATGAACCTGAACGGCGGTTGCAGCGGCGAACCGTCAGCCGCTGTCATGGCCGGGCCTGACCCATACGCGCCAAGATAAGTCGGAAACCCGCGCCGCATTCGTCCTTGCGAGGGGCAAAGCCCCGTGGCAATCCAGAGCAACGCCTACCACGATCCCGGATAGAGCGCGAAAGGCGCCCTTCCGGGATGACGATGGAGCAAGCCCTGGCATTCGCGATGGGTCAGCTTGCGGAAGCAGGAACCCAGCTGCCATGAGCGCCGGCGGGCACGCGGTGACTGAGATGAACGCGGGCGACGGGGCCGTTTTCCAAATCCGAGGCGTCGAGGATCAGCAAATCGCTGCGGTTCTCGCCCTGGATATAATGCACGGCGAGCAGAAAGCCGTCGCCTTCGGGCGACCCGGCCGAACGCGGCACAAAGACGGCTTCGCTGAGCGCATCGCCATCCGGCACGGAGAAGAGGGCCGTCCGGCCGGACGCGAGGTCCAGTTGAGCGACGGCATTCAGTAGCGCCAGCGGCGAGGATTGGCCGGGGCCGTAAGTGTTGTAGAAGGCGCGATGGTATCCCGCGCCCGACCGGCGCTCATCCAGCCGGGGAAACTCGCCCGGCGCATCCGACAGCAGCGTCTCCTTCACGCCGTCCGTCCGGCCGGTGAGATCGATGGACCAGCGGACGGGCGCGCCCATGGTCGACAGGGGCGGAGCGGTCTTGCCCTCGACATCCGGAAAGAACGGGGCTCTGTCGTATTTGATCGCATCGCAATGGATCTGGCCGCCATCTTCCCAGGCGTTGAAGGTGTGAAAGACAAAGCAGGCCGGCATCGGATGCCACTTCAGGGACCCGATGGGAGCGCGCCGCCCGACAACGCCGAGCATGGCGGGCTTGCTTGGGTCCCAGGCATAGGCCGGTCCGCCGCGCCGGGCGCGCGCCATGTCCCCCACCAGCGGAAGGATCGGGAAGACGGCATGATCTCTCGTCATGAGAAAGTCGTGGACGAACGAACAATAAGGCGCTTCGAAAAAGTCCTGGCGGACAAGCTCGCCAGTCGCCGCGACGATAACGAGGCTCATCCGCGTTCCGTAGATGCCGCTGCCGGAATAGGAGAAGCCGACAAGCTCGCCATTCGCGGGATCGATCTTGGGATGGGCCGTGAAGCGGCCTTCGATGGTCGCCGGGAGGGCGCCGCCGAAGGTGGTGTAACCGATGGAGTCGAGCGAGCGGGTCATCTCGAACGGAAGGTGGGATTCCTCCAGCGCCAGAAGCTTGCCCGCGTGGAAGACGATATGCGTATTGGCGACGCCGAAATCCGCGCCCGCCACGCTCGGATCGGATTTGAACGGATCGCCGAACCCGCCGAACAGAGCTTCGCCCGCCTTCCTTTCGAGTTCGAAGCGCGGCGTGCGAACCCAGCGATTGCGGTAGGTCGCGCGGCCATTCGCAAGGGTGAAGGCATGCACCATGCCGTCGCCGCCGAAATAATGAAACCGGCCGCGCGGCGCGAACTGGGGGTTGGGTCCATTGCGGTAGAGCGTGCCGGCGAGCGCTTCGGGGATTTCGCCGGTCACGGGGAGATCGGACGAATCGCCCTCGACGAAAACGGGCGCGAAGACGCCCTGCAGCATCGGCTCGTTCTTGGGGAAGGGACGGGACATCGCGGCCTCCTTCGCGGGCGCGGCGCTGCGCGCTTGGTTCGTAATATCCTTTGATCTGAATCAGATACCATAATGCTTGCTTTGCTTCATGGCACAAACCTGTGAGGTGTCGCTGACAAAATTCGAGGTCCCTTCGAGAGCGGCGCCGGACCATCGAGCCTAAGCGCGGGAAGCCCCCGATCGGCGCCCGTCATGGTTAAAATCGCCAAGTGTTAACGGCGGAACGCGGGGGCCGCGCGCCTTACGAAACGGGGCGTCCGGCCTACGAAAACGCCAAAAAACGCGATTCCGGCGCGAAAAAAGCGAGTCGGAAATCCTAGTTAACGGTTTTATTGTTGCGCGCGTTAACCGCGAATCCGAGCCCGAGGTTGCGGCGGGCGGGTTTACACCCGCTTCGTTTTGTGCGTTACAGGCGGAATTTGCCAATGGAAATCAATGCGATAGGCGGCGCTTAACGCGTCCGCAAGGCGCTACCGGCTATGATGGTCATAATGGGGGAAACGGGGCGGAAAAGGGCGAATCGGCGTAACCTTATTCCGGCGCGCCAGGGTTAGCGGACGGTTAACACGCCAAAGCCGCGCCATCTCTCCGAGGCATGCCATTGTTGCCGCAGGGCTATCTTAAGCTGTTGTTGAAACCCGCGCAGCTTCCTTTATAACGCCTCGAAACCCTAGCGATTGACGAATGCCCAAACGGACAGACATCGACTCCATCCTCATCATTGGGGCTGGCCCAATTGTGATCGGCCAGGCTAGCGAATTCGATTATTCCGGCACGCAGGCCTGCAAGGCGCTGGCCGCCGAGGGATATCGAATCGTTCTCATCAATTCGAATCCCGCCACGATCATGACCGACCCCGAGCTGGCGGACGCCACCTATATCGAACCGATCACGCCGGAGATGGTCGCCAAGGTGATCGAGCGCGAGAGGAAGGAGCATCCCGGCGAGCGGATGGCGCTGCTGCCGACCATGGGCGGCCAGACCGCGCTCAACACCTCGCTGAAGCTCGCCCGCGACGGCACGCTCGACCGGTTCGGCATCGAGATGATCGGCGCCAAGGCGCAGGCCATCGACAAGGCCGAGGATCGGCTCCTGTTCCGCGAGGCCATGCGGAAAATCGGGCTCGCCACGCCGCGCTCCATGCTCGCGCATAACCTCAACGAAGCTTTCGCCGCGCTCGACTACGTGCCGCCGCCTGCCATCATCCGGCCCTCCTTCACGCTCGGCGGGACCGGCGGCGGCATCGCGTACAACCGCGAAGAGTATATGCAAATCGCCGAACGGGGCCTCGAAGCCTCGCCCACCACCCAGATCCTGATCGAGGAGTCGGTGCTGGGCTGGAAAGAGTACGAGATGGAAGTTGTCCGCGACACGAAGGACAATTGCATCATCGTCTGCTCCATCGAGAACGTCGACCCGATGGGCGTTCACACGGGCGACAGCATCACGGTCGCGCCCGCGCTGACGCTGACCGACCGCGAATACCAGGTCATGCGCAACGCCTCCATCGCGGTCCTGCGCGAGATCGGCGTCGAGACGGGCGGCTCGAACGTTCAATTCGCGGTCAACCCGGCGGACGGCAAGCTCGTTGTGATCGAAATGAACCCGCGCGTGTCGCGGTCCTCGGCGCTGGCCTCGAAGGCGACGGGCTTTCCCATCGCAAAGGTGGCGGCGAAACTCGCGGTCGGCTACACGCTCGACGAACTCGACAACGACATCACCAAGGGGGCGACGCCAGCGTCGTTCGAGCCCACCATCGATTACGTGGTGACGAAGATCCCGCGCTTCGCCTTCGAGAAATTCCCCGGCGCGCCAACGACTCTGACCACGTCCATGAAATCGGTGGGCGAGGCGATGGCGATCGGCCGCACCTTCGCGGAAAGCTTGCAGAAGGCGCTGCGCTCGATGGAGACCGGGCTCACCGGCCTCGACGATTATGTGCTCGAAGGGCTCGGCAAGGGCGACGACAAGAACGTCATCCGCGAGGCGCTCGGCACGCCTTCGCCCGACCGCATCCTGAAGGTGGCGCAAGCGCTGCAACTCGGCGTCGACCACGCGCAGATTTTCGCCTCGTGCCGCATCGATCCATGGTTCATCGCCAGGCTCCAGGAAATCGTGGACATGGAGGCGAAGGTCCGCGCCCACGGTTTGCCCGAGACGGAACGCTCCTTCCGCGAGCTGAAATCCATGGGCTTTTCGGATGCGAGGCTCGCCAATATCGCGGGGCTTACCGAGGCCGAAGTGTCGCGCAAGCGCAATAGCCTCGGCGTGCGCCCCGTCTACAAGCGCATCGACACCTGCGCCGCGGAGTTCCCCTCGCCGACCGCCTATATGTATTCGACCTACGAGACGCCGCTCGGCGGCAAGGAGCGCTGCGAGGCGGCGCCATCGAAGCGGGACAAGGTCGTCATCCTCGGCAGCGGCCCGAACCGCATCGGCCAGGGCATCGAGTTCGATTACTGCTGCTGCCATGCCGCATTTTCGCTCTCGAAGGCCGGCTATGAAACCATCATGATCAACTGCAACCCCGAAACGGTGTCGACCGACTACGATACCTCCGACCGGCTCTATTTCGAGCCGCTGACGCCGGAGGACGTGCTCGCCGTGATCGAGAAGGAGGCGTCGGCCGGCACGCTGAAGGGCGTGATCGTGCAGTTCGGCGGACAGACCCCGCTCAAGCTCGCCCAGGCGCTGCATGATGAGAATGTGCCGATCCTCGGCACCTCGCCCGACGCCATCGACCTCGCCGAGGACCGCGACCGCTTCAAGGCGCTGGTCGAAAAGCTGCGCCTCAAACAGCCCGAGAACGGCATCGCCTATTCCATCGAGCAGGCGCTCATCGAAAGCGAAAAGATCGGCTTTCCCATCGTTGTGCGCCCCTCCTATGTGCTTGGCGGGCGCGCCATGGCGATCCTGCCGAACCAGGCCGCCTTGAAGGAGTATTTCGAAACGACGCTTGCGGCTTTCGTCCCGCCCGATATCCGGCACCGCTTCGCGGGCAACCGGCATGCTCAGGTGAACGTCGTGCTGCGCAAGAATGCGCTCCTGCTCAACTCCTATGTGCGCGACGCCATCGAGGTCGATGTCGACGCCATCTCCGACGGCGAAGACGTGTTCATCGCGGGCGTGATGGAGCACATCGAGGAGGCCGGCGTCCATTCGGGCGACAGCGCCTGCTCGCTTCCGCCGCATTCGCTCTGCGTGGAGACCATGCGCGAGCTTGAGCGGCAGACCGCCGGCATCGCGCGCGCGCTCAACGTCGTCGGCCTCATGAACATTCAGTTCGCGGTCAAGGGAAGCGACGTGTACGTGCTGGAGGTCAATCCGCGCGCGAGCCGGACGGTGCCTTTCGTGGCGAAGGTTATCGGCTATCCCGTCGCGGCCATCGCCGCGCGCGTTATGGCGGGCGAAAAGCTGCGCGATTTCCATCTGAAGCGGCCTGCTATCGGCCATGTCGGCGTCAAGGAGGCCGTGTTCCCCTTCGAGCGGTTCCCCGAAATCGATCCCGTTCTCGGCCCCGAAATGAGGTCGACCGGCGAGGTCATGGGCATCGATCGCAGCTACGCGGTCGCATTCGCGAAAAGCCAGCTTGCCAGCGGAAGCCGTCTTCCCACCTCGGGCACATTGTTCGTATCGGTGAAGGAATCGGACAAGGAGCGCATTGTGCAGCCCGTGAGGGAACTCGCGGAAATGGGCTTCAAGGTGCTCGCGACGCGCGGAACGGTGCGCCATCTCGAGGCCAACGGCATAGCCTGCACGAGAATCAATAAGGTGCTGGAGGGCCGCCCCAACATTGTCGACGCCATGAAGAACCGCGAAGTGGACCTTGTTTTCAACACGACCGAGGGCGCGAAAGCGCTCGCCGACAGTTCGACGATCCGGCGTACCGCATTGATGTATAAGATCCCCTATTCCACGACGATTGCAGGCGCGCTCGCAGTCACGCGGGCGATTGCGGCAATGCGCGCGGGCATCCTTGAAGTTCAGCCTCTTCAGAAATATATCGCGTAGAATGTGCGCAGCCGAGTCCCACGGGCGTTCGGCGCGTTTTTCTATTTATCTAATTCCACTATAGATGGATGAACGAGCCCGGAATGGTGACCGGGCCGGGGAGATGTGGGGATGACCGAAAAAGTGCCGATGACCGCTCAAGGGCACGCTGCGCTTGAGGCCGAGCTTAGAGTTCTAAGGACGGTCGAGCGCCAGCGCATTATCAAAGCCATCGCGGAAGCTCGGTCACACGGCGATCTCTCCGAAAATGCCGAATATCACGCGGCCAAGGAAGCGCAGGGCATGAACGAGGCGAAGGTCGCCGATCTGGAGGACAAGCTCTCGCGCGCCGACATTATCGACATATCCAAGCTGTCCGGCGAAACGGTCAAGTTTGGCGCGACCGTTACGCTCGTCGACGAGGATACCGAGGAAGAGGTGAAGTATCAGATCGTCGGCGATTTCGAGGCGGATGTCCGCGCGGGCAGGATCTCCATCGGCTCGCCGATTGCGCGCGCGCTGATTGGCAAAAGGGCCGGCAACTCCGTCGAGGTCAACACGCCGCGCGGCGCGAAATCCTACGAGATCCTCAAGGTCGCATTCCTGGGTTGAGGCGGCTCGATAGCCGGCTTCTCATGTGTAATACCAGCGGACAATAGCGCTGGCGCTTTTGTTGTCATTCCCACTTTCGAGCATGTGAAAAAATCCGCATCGCCTCATTTGTCATGGCCGGGCCTGACCCGGTTTTCCAGCGCCGGATCGCCGTCCTCCCCCGCCGGGCGCATTAACCATGCAAGGCTTGCCGGGGTCGCCAATGAAACCGCGCATTAACCAAACCGGCCGTTTTACGGTATTATAATACCGTAAAAACAGGTTTTTTGCCAAACGAACCCAATAGGGTTAATCGCGGCGCGCGACCGCGGGCGTCCAGGCTCCGACCATCGGCAAGCGCCGGCGAGCGGCTGGCGGTCGTCGCGGCGGCCTTGGCCAGGGGCGGCTATGACGCCAAAGGCAGAGCCGGAACCCGATTTTTTCACACGCTCGAAAGCGGGAATCCAGGTATCCCGGCGGCGGAAGTTATTGAAATAGCGTAGCGATACCTGGGTCCCCGCCTGCGCGGGGACGACGCTGCAATGGCGGAGACCGAACTCCCTCTCCGATCCGCATTCGCTAGCGAATGCGGACACTCTGGAGTGGCAAGCTCGCCAAGGCGAGCTTGCGTGGGAGAGGGTTGGGGTGAGGGGTTGCGCCGTTTCTTTATTTGGCCGAGCCGGCTTAAGCGTCGAGATCGACGGACACGCCCGCGGCGCGCAGGAGGATCGCGACCTCGTTCGCACGGCGGCGGAATTCGGCAGCGCCTTCCTCGGCATCGTCAAGATCGGCGCATAGGCCGCGCCGCAACATCTCATCGGTGAGAGCGAACGCCGCGGCTTCGCGTGGCCCGGACAGCCCCGCGTTGACGCCCTCGATCACGCCGCCGGCCACGGCGCCGCCGGTGACCGCGTCCACGATCATGAAGGCGCCTGTGCTTCGGTGCTCCGAGAACAGGTCCGCGGCGATGGGGCGCGCGAGGTCGATACGCGCCTCCGCGATATCGTTAGGTTCGCAAGCGCTCGATTCGTTGAGCTCCAGCGTGTCGAGGTCGAGCCGCCCCACAATATTAAGAGAGACCACGGCCGCGAGGTCGGTCGCCGTGCGAAGCAGGTAGCCGTGCGTCGGCGAATAGGGCTCGTTCGACAGCCACACAAGCCGCACGTGGAAGGAGCGCGCGGCCGGCGGCGCATGGTCCTCGGCCACGAGAAGGCTGCCGCGGCTGACATCGATTTCGTCGGCCAGTTGCAGCACGACCGCCTGGCCGGTGCGCGCCGAGGCCAGCGGGCCGTCCATGGTGCAGATCTGGCTGACGCGGGTCGCCTTGCCGCTCAGCGCGTCGCGGACGATGTCGCCGGCGCGGATCGCGCCCGCCGTAACGGGACCCGCAACCCCCCGGAATCCCGCGCCGTCGCGCAGGACGATCTGAATGGGCATGCGGAAAGGTTCGTCGAGATTGTCGTCGCGCGTGGGCGCATTTTCGAGATAGTCGACGAAGGTCGGTCCCTTGTACCACTCCATCGAATGCGACGGCATCGCCACGTTGTCGCCGTTGAGAGCGGAAACCGGGATCGCGATCCAGGAGATCGCCGGGAACCTGCTCGCGACGGTCTTGAAATCCTCCACGATGGCGTCGAAGCGCTCCTTGCTCCAGCCGGCGAGGTCCATCTTGTTGACCGCGAGAACCGCCCTGCGGACGCCGGCGAGATCGAGGATCGCGAGGTGGCGGCGGGTCTGGCGCTTGATGCCGCTTTGCGCATCGACCAGCAGCACGGCGACGTTGGCGTGCGACGCGCCCGTCGCCATGTTGCGCGTGTATTGCTCATGGCCGGGCGAGTCGATGATGACGAAGCGGCGGCGCTCGGTCTCGAAATAGCGCCAGGCGATGTCGATGGTGATGCCCTGCTCCTGTTCGGCGACGAGACCGTCCACGAGCCGGCTGAAATCGGGCCGGCGCGCGCCATGAAGGCTCGCCGTCTCCTTCAGGAGCTTCTCGCGCTGATCGTCGTAAAGCGGCGAGGCGTCCCAAAGCAACCGCCCGATGAGCGTCGACTTGCCGTCGTCGACCGACCCGCAGGTCAGGAGCCGGACGATGCCGTTCAACTCGGCGGACGTTTGATGGTGCGTCACCGGCGGCTCGGCGTAAGTCCCGGCCCAGGCCGCTTCGCCGGCGGCGACGAATGTGCCGATCGAATCCTGGCGCATCAGAAATAGCCTTCCTCTTTTTTGCGCTCCATGGCGCCGATGCTGTCGTGATCGATCAGGCGTCCTTGCCTTTCCGAATTGCGGGCCTGAAGCGTCTCGCTCAAAACCGCCTCGATGTCGGAGGCGCCGGAAGCGTCCGCCGCCGTTACCGGCCAGCAGCCCAAGGTCCTGAACCGCACCTTCATCGGTTTCGGCTCCTCGCCCGGCTTCAGGAAGGGGCGGTCGTCGTCGACGACGAAAATCTGGCCGTCGCGGACGATGGCGGGCCGCTCGGCCGCGAAATAGAGCGGCACCACATCCAGCTTCTCGCGGGCGATGTAGCGCCACACGTCCTTTTCGGTCCAGTCGGAGAGCGGGAAGATCCGCATCGTCTCGCCCTGGCCAAGCCGGCCATTGAGAATGTTCCACATTTCGGGGCGCTGTTTGCGCGGGTCCCAGCGGTGGCCGGCTGAGCGCACCGAGAAAACCCGCTCTTTCGCGCGGGACGCTTCCTCGTCGCGCCGCGCGCCGCCGATGGCCGCATCGAAGCCGTATTTGTCGAGCGCCTGCCGCAAGGCCACCGTTTTCATCACATCGGTGTAGACCGACGGCGAATAGTCGACGGGATTGATGCCGCGCGCGATGCCGTCCTCGTTGATATGCACGAGAAGGTCGAGGCCGAAGCGCTTTGCCGTGTTGTCGCGAAACTCGATCAGCTCCCGGAACTCCCAGGTCGTATCGACGTGCAGGAGCGGGAATGGCGGCTTCTGGGGCCAGAACGCCTTGCGCGCGAGATGCAGGACGGCGGTCGAATCCTTGCCGGCGGAGTAGAGCAGAACGAGCTTGCGGTATTGCGCCGCCGCCTCGCGAAGAATGAAGATGCTCTCGGCCTCCAGGAGGTCGAGATGGGAAAGCGGTTTAGACATTCTCTTTCTACCTTATGAATCCGGGACGGTTATGCAATCCGCATTCCTTGCGGCTTTCGTCCTCCCACCACCAGCGCCCCGCGCGGATGGGTTCGCCGGGCTCGATGGCGCGCGTGCAGGGCTGGCAGCCGATGGAGGGAAATCCTTTTGCGTGGAGCGCGTTCACGGGCGCCTTGTGCTCTTCGATATAGGCCTCGACGCGGTCGAGCGGCCAATCGGCGAGCGGGTTGACCTTGATAAGGCCAAGGGCCGCGTCGATTGAGGCGAAGGGCGTGTCCTGCCGCGTGCCGGACTGGTCGCGCCTGACGCCCGTGACCCAGCCGGCGGCGCGGGACAGCGCCTTTTGCAAGGGCAGCACCTTGCGGACATGACAGCAGGCCTTGCGATTTTCGACCGAAGCGCGGAAACCGAAAATGCCGTCGCGGGCGACAAGCTCCTCCACATCGGCAGCTTCGGGCATGACGACGCGAATGCGAGCGCCGAACGCCTTCTCCGACCGCGCCAGAATGTCGTAGGTTTCGGGGAAATGGCGGCCGGTATCGAGGGTGATCGGCTCAATCTCCGCATTCGCGGCCGCGATGGCGTGAAGGAGAACCTGATCCTCCAATCCGAGACTTGTGGAGAAAATTATGCGGCCTTGAATGGCGCTCCGGATTGCAGCGAGACGCTCGGCGAGGCCGTCGATGGCGCTGAGCGAGGCGTCGAGGTCGTTCGCAATCCTTTCCCTCTCGTGCTCGTGCTCGCCGATATCTTCAACGGTTCGGTGCATGCTCGAATTCGACGCTTTCATGGAAGGCGGTCAGCCGGTGGCCCCAGATTATGCGCGGGACAATACACGGAAAAAGCCATTCGAGTTGGAGGCGAAGGAAATAAGGATGGATTTGCGGTTCTGGCTATAGGCTGAGAAAAATCCATATCGGAAAGGGGCGCAGGCTCGCCGCGCTGTTCTGCTAAAATGCGAGTTTCGCGAATAGCGTTCACTCAATGGCGGCGCCCGGCTCGCACTTCGCGGTCTTGATCGTGAAGGCGGTCTTGACCGAACTCACGTTGGGCGCGGCCGTCAGATCGCGAATGATGAAATTCTGAAACGTCACCAGATCGGGCGCGACGCACTTCAGAAGGAAATCGGTTTCGCCCGAAAGCATGAAGGCTTCGCGGACGATCTCCCATTGCCGCGCGCGGGCCTCGAAGGCCAGGAGATCGGCCTCGGACTGACTCTCCAGCCGGACGAAGGCGAAAGCGGTGAGGTGAAAACCGAGTCGCGGCAGATTGAAGACGGCGTGGTAGCCCGCGATGACTCCAGAGCGCTCCAACTCGCGGACCCTGCGCAGGCACGGCGGCGCCGACAGGCCCACCCGGGCCGCAAGCTCCACATTCGTTATTCGCCCGTCCCGCTGCAACTCCGCGAGAATGCGCCAGTCCGTGGCGTCCAGCTTAGCGGGGATGGTCGAATCGTCCAATGCGCGCACTGACGCCATGGGGAAGCCCCTCCGAAAGTCCTGCTTAATGCCATCTTTAGAAATAATTGGGGCAGAATATGCTGCGTTGCAATAATATTCGAACCCGAATATGCAGGGTGCGTCGAAAGGCTTAGCCTATGCCCGGCCCGGCGGCCGCTTGACTTCTCGGCTTCGACAACGATTATTCGCTGGGCAATCCACAAAAAATGCGAGAATTAACGACAGAAGCAGGAGCTGGCAATGACCGCACGTCATGACAGGGTTGTGATCGTTGGATCGGGTCCCGCCGGCTATACGGCGGCGATCTACGCGGCGCGCGCCTTGCTGCGGCCTCTCCTGATCGAAGGGATCCAGCCGGGCGGCCAGCTGACGACGACGACGGATGTGGAAAACTACCCAGGCTTCGCCGATGTCATCCAGGGGCCGTGGCTCATGGAGCAGATGCGCGCCCAGGCGTTGCATGTCGGCGCGGAGATCGTTCAGGACCATATCTCCTCGGTGGACTTCTCGCGGCGGCCCTTCACGCTCAACGGCGATGGCGGCGCCGTGTATCGCGCGGATGCGGCGATCATCTGCACGGGCGCCCAGGCCCGCTGGCTCGGCATCCCGAGCGAACTGAAATATCGCGGTTACGGCGCGTCGGCCTGCGCGACCTGCGACGGCTTCTTCTTCCGGGGCAAGAACGTGATCGTGGTCGGCGGCGGCAATACCGCCGTGGAGGAGGCGCTTTTCCTGACAAAATTCGCCCGCCAGGTGACCGTCGTTCACAGGCGCTCCTCTTTTCGGGCGGAAAAGATCCTGCAAAACCGGCTCTTCGCGAATCCGAAGATCAAGGTCGTCTGGAATGCGACTTTGGACGAGGTTATCGGAACCGATAGCCCCAAATCGGTGACAGGGGCGAGACTTCGCGATAGTGTCAGCGGTGAAATCATCGAGGTCGAAGCGGACGGAGTCTTCATCGCGATTGGCCATGAGCCCGCGACGGCGCTGTTCAAACACCAGATCGAGATGACGCCCGGCGGTTATATCGTGACGGCGGCGAAATCGACCGCCACCAATATTGCGGGAGTCTTCGCCGCGGGCGACGTTACCGACGATACTTACCGTCAGGCGGTGACTGCGGCCGGCATGGGATGCATGGCCGCGCTCGACGCGGAGCGCTTTCTCGCGAGTTTGGATACGGGGACGCGAGCGGCGGAATGAAGCCGCGAGCCAAGGGCAAGAAGGGCGGCGATCTTTGATGGATTGGGACAAGCTTCGGATCTTCCACGCCGCCGCTGAAGCGGGCAGCTTCACGCATGCCGGGGAGACGCTGAGCATCAGTCAATCCGCGGTGAGCCGGCATATCAGCTCGCTGGAGCGCGATCTGAATGTTCCCCTCTTCCACCGGCATGCGCGCGGGCTCGTGCTCACCGAGCAGGGCGAGCTTCTCTATCGCACGGCGCAGGAGGTCTTTTCGAAGCTTGCGACGACGCAAATTCTGCTCGCCGATTCGAGGGGCAAGCCGAACGGGGAGCTGAAAGTCACCACCACCATCGCGCTGGGGACGGGGTGGCTGACCCCGCGCCTCAACGAGTTCCTGAAGCTTTACCCCGATATCAGGCTGGCGCTCATCCTCGATGACGAGATCTTGAACCTCACCATGCGCGAGGCGGACGTGGCCATCTGGTTCGGGCCGCCGACGCAGCAGGATCTTGTCCGGCGCAAACTGTTCACCGCGCATTATCACGTGTACGCCTCGATCGACTATGTGAAGCGGCATGGCAAGCCCAAGGGCGTGGACGATATCGACCGGCATCGCATCATGACCTATGGCGGCGTGCTGCCGAGTCCGTTCAAGGAGATGAATTGGCTTGGGGCGCTGGGCCGCGATGGCAAGGGCGAGCGCGATCCGGCGCTGCGCATCAACAGCTTGCTCGCGCTTCGCGAGGCGGTGTTGCAGAACATCGGCATCGCCGTCCTTCCCGATTATCTGGCGAAGGATCATCCCCGGCTTGTCCATGTTCTGGAAGACCTTGAGATGCCGGTCTTCGATACCTACTTCGTCTATCCGTCGGATCTGAAAGACACCAAGCGGGTCAATGTGTTTCGCGACTTCCTGGTTGCGAAATCGAAGGAATGGTCCTTCTAGGCATAAAAAAATCAGTGTACTGATTTTTGCCCTCGGCCCCTGCCCCGCGCGGCGAGATGTATTGTCCCTGACGCGCGCGCCGCGCGCTGCAACAGATGGTCGTCATTTTCAGCCGAGCTCCGGATTTCGATTGCAGCCGTCCGCCCGCCCCGCCTATGGTGCATCAGCCGGTCGGGCCATGCGCTTCGACACGCGATAACTCGGTTGTTCAAGAAGTGGGGCGCAACCAATGGCGCGCGAAGCGATCATTCAAGAAGACACTATTATCAAGGGCAAGATCCGCAACTGCCGGCAGATGGAAATCCGCGGCTTTGTGGAGGGAGAGCTTGCCGCCGAATCCGTGCTCATCCATCAGGGCGGAACCTTCTACGGCACGCTGAAGACCGATCAGGCGGACGTCGCCGGCTCGCTCCAGGGCGAAGTGTTCGTGAAGAACCTCATCAGCATTCGCAGCTCGGGTTCGGTCAACGGCAATGTGCGCTACGGCCAGCTTGCCATGGAGATGGGCGCGGACTTGAGCGCGGAGCTGCGCAACGTGCCGCCAAGGCTCGCCGGCGATTTCGACATCACGGTGAGGCGCGGCAGGTCGGTCGTCATCACCACCGAGGACATCACCGCCATCGATCCCGACGACACGCCGGACAATCTCACCTACACCGTCTCCAATGTGAGCAACGGCTTCGTCGCGCTCGCCAGCGCCAGCGGGGTCTCGGTCACGCACTTCACGCAGGCCGATATCGAGGCGGGGCGCGTGCTTTTCGTCCATGACGGCGGCGGCAGCAACAGCGCCAACTTCGATGTGCTGGTGGCGGACGATAGCGGGGCGACTTCGGGGCGCGCGCAAACGGTTACGGTTCACGTGAAGGGCTGATCGCCCTTTTCATGGCCGCGCGTCCCCGGCCCTCTGCCTCACACCGCCTCGGCTACGGCAGCGCTTCCCAAGCCGCCGCAAGTTGAGAATAATGCCGCGTTGACGATCGCGACATTCAGCTTGGCGTTTCCATTAGAGCATCGGACATAAAGCCGGAATCGGCCTCATGCCCTTCGGCGTCATTGTCACGAAAGTGGGAATCCAATAATCCCAACGCTCATTGAATACTGGGTCCCCGCCTTCGCGAGGACGACGGAAATGCGGCTGCGTCCGATTAAACGCACGATGCTCCAATGCGAGCTGACGACCCGCCGCGGATGCCGGGCAAACTTCAGAGAGCGCCCGCTCCCCGGGGATGATGCCAAATCCGGCTGAACGGTTCCGCAAGCATCTTCCCGGAAACATACAATCCGGGACCGTACAGGGCGTTGGCGTTCGCGGGCGATCCCGTGTCTGCGCGGCGGCATTTCATGCCGCGGCGCGCACGGGATGACGGCGAGCGGCGGTGAATCATCGCCTCAGGTTGAATTTGCACACGACTTCATTTCCGGACCCGAGGTATTGCATTTCGTGAAATGATAATTGCCGCGCCGTTGCGATGCCTCTCCCGTGTGGGTCGGTCATTCGGTCGGAGCAAAGCTCCAAGTATTGACTCCAATCGAATCCTTCACCCTCGTCCTTGATGTTCACGGTTAGAACATCCTCTGTCGCGAGGAATGTGACAGATGCAATTCTATTACTGTATTGTGAACTGGATAATCGACGTTCGATCTCGTCCTGTAATTCTCCGCTTAGCACGAGATTAGTCTTTTCGGCATATGTTATGCCGAGGTTGCCATGCTCTATCGCGTTAATAAGTAACTCATGAAGACCGTAAACGGCCATTTGTGGCTGAGGAAAACAATTTGCTATATACAAAGCGAGCGCTTTTGCCTCATCAATCGTGCGAAATTTACAATTAAATTGTCGCATGAGGCCAAACACAAGTTGCCCCTTTCTTACTTCCTCCTTCATATTTCTTTTGTTTTTAGAATCTTCAAGCGCAGACTTGACCATACCCACAAGCAGGGCGGCTTCATAGGGCTTGGTTAGATAGTAGTGGACGCCCGCTTCGATACCTTGAAGCACCTGTTCAGACATCGCCGCCGCTGTCTGCATGACGACCGGGATATCCTGGAACCGCCGATCGCTCTTAAGTTTCTCTAGAAACTGCATGCCGTCCATTCTTGGCATCATGCGGTCAAGAACAATCACATCCGTATCCGTGTTCTTTTCCAGCACATCGAGCGCGGCAATGCCGTCTTCCGCTAGAATTACGTCGAAGCCAGCCTTTGTCATATGACGTTTCATGATGTCGAGATTGAATTGTTCATCATCGACGGCGAGAAGCTTGTGTTTTCTCATGAATACGTCCTCAGTCCGTTTGGCGCTTTGTTTCGAGGAATGACGAAATTAAGGGCCGCACCCTTCGGCTTCACGTTTTCGGCCCAGATCTTGCCTCCATGCGCCCCGACAATCTGTCTACATATCGCCAAACCGAGACCCGTCCCCCCCGCGCCGGTTTTCGTTTTACTGCTCTGAATGAATTTATCGAACACCGCCTCCAGCTCTGCCTCGGGAATGCCGGGTCCCTCATCGGCAATACGGCAGCGAAGAGCCTGTTCGTTGTTCGGCAGGCAATCCTCGGTTACGGTGATTTGTATTTGCTTTCCTTTTTCCGAGAATTTGATCGCGTTCGATATAATGTTTACAACAACCTGCGTTAGGCGTTGCTCATCAAGCACCGCATCTGTGTGAGATGCATTGTTTTTTATGTCTATTTTTATCTCTTTTTCTTTGACAAGCGGTTTTAGTTCTTCAATTGACCTATTTACTATGTTCTTAAAATCGATAGTTCTCCACTTGTATTCCATTTTTCCTGATTCAAGTTTAGAAAGATCGAGCAAGTCGTTAAGCAGCGTAAGCAGACGCTCCCCAGCACATTGTATATTGCGAAAATATGTATTTATATCTTCCGGGTCGTCTACTCCGATACCCTGCACGCCCATCTCCGAGTAGCTAAGAATCGCATGCATCGGCGTTCTAAGCTCGTGCGACATGTTGGCAAGGAACTCGGATTTTGCCTGCGTTGCTTCTTCGGCTTTATTCTTCTGCTCAAGAAGCGATTTGGTCTGTTCGTCGACCAGCTGCTGAAGATTATTTCTGTGCTTAGATAATTCTTGCTCCTAAATCTTTCGTTCGGTGATGTCCTGCAGGAACCCTTGGCAAGATTGAGGATTTTTAGAACTGTCATCCCTGCCGCCATGCTCACGCAGCCATTTGACAGATCCATCGGCGCATAGGACACGGTATTCGACTTCGTATTCTCCAGTCGCGGCGAGTTGGCGCGAGACGGCCGCCAGCATGGCGCGCCGGTCGTCCGGATGAACGATGCTGGCAAAGCTGCGAACTCGATTGTTGACAAAATCGTCCGGGCGATACCCCGTCACCGCGGCGATTTCCGGGCTGATCGCCTTCATGCTTTTTGTTGCGGCGTCATCGGTGCGAAAGGCGATGGCGGCCGTGTTCTGCCTCAGCTCGGCGAATCTCTGCTCAATGGAAGCGCGCGCGGCGTCGGCGCGCAGGGATTCGATGATGGCGACGAGCGTGCCGACAATCGGCTGCACTGTATCCGCCGTCTCCTCGCTATAGCCTGCCGGCGCATTGGCGAGGCCGATCAATGCGACAGTCCGCGGTCCTGAAATTGCGGGAATGCCGATATAGGCTGTGAGGACGGGGTGGCCCTTCGGATACCGGGCGCCTCCATGGGCCGGGTGATTGACAGGGTCATTCGCGATGACAGGCCGCCGCGTTTTCACAGCCTCTCCAAGAAGGCTGTCGAGATTATGAACTTCCAGCCCTTCGCGGACAAACTTCTCATGGGCGGAACGCATATCGCCTTCAAAATTCGGGTCCATGAAATCGGTCGCCACGACTTTCAAAAAGGGCCTTTGCCCCTCGTATAAGATCTCGGCGACAAAGCCGAACTCGCTATCGGTTAATACAAGAAGTCTTCTCAAGACCATTCCAAAAGTCATGGCATGATAAGTTCTAATCGTTTCCGATTTTGTTTTTTCCTTTAGCTCATGATATCTATTCTGAATTTCATAGGTTTCATTTTGCACAGCCAGCAACCTTAATTTTTCGATTGCTTGCTTTTTGAACACTTCCACGGCTCGCGCCATGGCGCCGATTTCATCGTTCTTTGAGCAAGCCGGCACGGCAACGTCGTTATTGCCTTTCGCGAGCCTGACCATCGCGTCGGTCATGGATGCGATCGGGCCGAGTATGCTGCGAGCGGCAAGCCATGCGACGAAACAGCCGCTTAAGAGCGTCAAGATCGCGACCGCCCCGCTCATGGCTTTCGTCACTCTGAGAACTTCCATCGCTTCGGCTTGGAGCTTATGAAAATCTTGGCCGAAGGAATCGATGGCCTCTGTCGAGATGCTCAGCGCTTCGTCGATCCGCGGGCTGATCGCATGGTCGTACAAATCCTTGGAGGCGCGCAAAGCTGAAAACATCGCGTCCAAAGTGAGCGTGTACCGATGCGACAACGTCTTGAGATCCCCCGCGGCCGCATCGAGAACGTCCATCCAAGCCCGACTCCAATTTCCCGATGATGGAACGGAGAGCGGCGGCGCTTGCTTCGATGCTTTCCTGTCCGTTTCGATCGATGGGCGGATCGAATCGCCAATTCGTTCTGCCGATCGCCGTTGCGGCGCTTTCGAGTTCGGAAGCTGCCTGCTGCAAGGTTTGATTGTCCGAGGAACGCAAGACCGTAGCGAGCTCGGAGGATTTTGCCGCAATCTGGGCGCTGGCGTCTGAAAGCTTGGCGCGACTTGTAATCATGGAGCCGCCCAGCGCCGCGAGGCGATTTTTGCTCGATTTCAGTTCGGAAAGGATATTTAAGAGGCGATTGTACGAGCGCACTCGATGTTCAGTAATATCGGCAGCTAAATCGGCTTTCAGCAGCGACGTTGTATAAAAATCCTTTGCGGTCCAACGGACAATAGAGTCTTCGTCGGCATACAAATGATACCGCGCTGCCGCTTTTTGTATTACTTCAATATTAATATTAATCTCCTCGGCATGTTTGCGTTTCTCGGAGATCTCGACCATCGTCTGGATATGCGAGCCGACGTCGCCTAGAGACAGAATTGAGAATTCCGCTGCAATGGCGCTGAGCAAAACAAGCACCCCAAGGCTCACATAAAGCTTGGCCCTTATCCCGAACTCCATATCGGTCTCCAAAGCGCGCTCTCCGGAGCGATGTAGCAGAACAAGGTTAATGCAACCCTAGGTGGGAGAGGCGGGCCCGCATGCGCCGGATTGATCGATCGGCAACATACGCCGGCCCCGATGGCGGACGCAGCTCCGCCTGGGGTCGAGACCGCGCGGGAGCGGCTGGCGGCGGCGTAGCCGGGGCCGCCAAGGTTGACAATCCGCTTAACGGGGCGCGGCTCCGTCAAAAACTGGAAGCTTGACTATCTCCGTTTAGCCCATCGCCGAAAGGAGCGAAATCAGCCTTTCAGGACCGCAAGAGCCGGCGGAAGCAGCGAGGGATCGCCGCAGGCGATACACCGGCCGCCTTCACGGGCCGGCCCGCCGTCCCAACTCGTCACCACGCCGCCGGCCTTCTCGACGATGGGGATGAGCGGCGCGATGTCGAAGGTCTTGAGGCTCGCCTCCGCCACAATGTCGATGTGACCGAGCGCAAGCATGCAATAAGCGTAGCAATCGCCGCCAAACCGGCGCATGCGGACGGACTTCGCAAGCCGGTTGAAGCGAACCTCGTCCTCGCCGGCGAACATGTCGGGCGTGGTGGCGGTCAGAAGCGCGCTATCGATCGAGGCGCAGCGGCGCGTTTCACAGCGCTGAAGCCCCCTCGGCCCGCGATACCAGGCCGCGCGGGCGTCGTTCCAGAAGCGCTCGCCGACGAAGGGCTGGTCCATGATGCCGATGAGCGGCTGGCCTTGGTATTGCAGCCCGATCAGCGTTCCCCAAGTCGGCAGGCCGATGATGAAGGCGCGCGTGCCGTCGATGGGATCGAGCGTCCAGACGTAGTCGGCGCCCTCGTTCACCGAGCCGTATTCCTCGCCGATGATTCCGTGGCTGGGAAATTCCCGCGCCAGAATCTCTCGAATGGCGGCTTCCGCCCCCCTGTCCGCCGCTGTAACGGGGTCGAACTGCCCGCCGCCCTTGTCGTCGGCGGCCGTGTTGGTGCGAAAGTGCAACAGCGTCACAGAACTTGCGGCGTTGGCCAGCCTGTGAGCGGCATCCAGCAGGCTCTCCATTGAGATTGTCATCGCGCCCCCGTCCCCGGTTGTTCCATAAAAGCGTAAATCCTTAGATGAATTTCCATAAGTTGCACAGTCGCGGCCAAAAAATTGAATAATATTGCTAATATGCGCCTGTAGGCCGCATTCCCCATCGGCGGCTTGAATTTTGTGCGATGCGATGCGATATTACTGCGGTGCGATATGCGTCTCTGACGCGTGTCGCTGCCCTCCTTGGGCGTTTCCTCCCTAGACTTGGGGCTGTTCAATCATTTTGAATGGCCTCTTTTTTTTTGCCCAGGTCAAGCTATTCAGCAGCCATTTTGTATCCGCCAGTCCAGCGAGGCAGCTCCTGGACAAGCATGGCGATCAGGCGCTCGATGTCCCATCGCAGGCTTGAAAAGCCGGGCGCCTTCTCGAAGGTCTCCTCGTTCATGTAAAGGCCGCGGTCGACTTCGATCTGGAGAGCGTGAACGCCTTGATCGGGCTTTCCATAATGTTCGGTTATGTAACCGCCAGCATAGGGTTTATTCAAGGCGACCCGGTAGCCGAGGCTCTTCAAGGAGGCTTGGACGAGCCTGGTAATCTCGGGAGCGCAGGAGGCGCCGAAGCGGTCGCCGAGCACGAAGTCGGGCCAACTGCCTCGATCCGCCTGCTGGGACGGCATGGAATGGCAGTCGAGCAGGAAAGCCGCGCCAAACCGCGCCCGCGTCGCATCCACGAGTTCCTTCAGCGCCGCATGGTAGGGCTTGTAGAGACGCTCGATGCGGACGAAGGCTGTCTCAAGCGTGAGCGGCCCGTGGTAAATCTCTTCCTTGTCGTTGACGATGCGCGCGATGGTGCCAAGCCCGCCGACGGCGCGGAGCGACTGGCTGTTGACGAAGTCCGGCAAGCGGCCGTTGAAAAGGACGGGATCGAGTTCGTAAGGTTCACGGTTGATGTCGATGTAAGCTCGCGGGAAGTGGGCCTGCATAAGCGCGGCGCCGTGGGCGGGGGCTGACGACAGAAGCTCGTCCACATAGGCGTCCTCCGATTTCCGGAGCGCTTGCGCCGACAAGCGCGACGACGAGATGAACACGGAAGGATAGACGCGCCCGCTATGCGGCGAATTGAACACGACCGGAGCGCGCTGGCTGTGCGCGCCGCAGATCGCAAACGGCGGATTGAGCTCGGCCGCTATGCATTGAGCTTCGTCGTAGGGCATTGGAAGTCGCGAGGGCCGCTCAGCCTCAGTGAATTGCTTCCCGTTAATGTCTCAAAAACCGTGGAGTTGCGCAATTGCGATCTGGATGCAACCCTGCAACGTTTAATGGTATGAAGGCTGCCTTTTTCCCTTGGCGGGCCAAGAATCGCGCACATTATCATCATGAAATCGGCTCCCTCCGCACCCGCCGCCCTGGTCTGGTTCCGCCGCGACTTGCGCCTTGCCGATCATCCGGCCCTTGCCGCCGCCGCCGGGTCCGGAGCGCGCGTCATCCCCGTTTACATCCTCGACGGCGAAACGGAGAAACAGCGGCGGCTCGGGGGCGCAAGCCGCTGGTGGCTCGCCCAGTCGCTGCGTTCGCTGGAAAAGAGCCTCGCGCGGTTCGGATCCCGCCTGGTTCTCCGCCGAGGGCCGGCCGAGAGGGCGTTTCGGGAGCTGATATTCGAGACGCGCGCCAAGGCGGTCTATTTCACGCGCGGATACGAGCCGTTTCAGCGCCAGCTTGAGGACCGGCTGGAAATCGCTTTGGCCGGGCTTGGGGCGCGCTGCCGGCGGTTTGGCGGGCATCTGCTGTTCGAGCCGGACAAGCTTTTAAATGCCTCGGGCGAGCCTTTCCGCGTGTATTCGGCCTTCTATCGGGCCTTGGAAAAGCGCGAGCCGCCTGCGACGCTTGTCGCTCCCGAAGCGCTCCCGGCGCCGTCATCGTGGCCGCGATCGGACAATCTGGACGACTGGGAGCTTGAGCCGGCGAACCCCGGCTGGGCGGACGGCCTGCGGGCGGCCTGGACGCCGGGCGAAATCGCGGCCTATGCGAGGCTGCGGCTGTTTATCGACACATCCGTGAGCCGCTACGGGGAAGTGCGCAATATGCCGGGGATCGACTCGACGTCGCGGCTGTCGCCCAACCTGGCTTTCGGCGAGATCGGCCCCCGGCAGGTTCGGCAGGCCGTGCTCGCCGCCGCGGAGCGCGCCGGAACGTCGAGCCTCGGCGAAACCTATCTCAGGGAGATCGCCTGGCGCGAATTCTCCTATCACTTGCTGTTCCATTTTCCGCATCTGCCCGAAAAGGCGTTCAGGCCGGAGTTCGAGCGCTTTCCCTTCCGTGAAGACGCGGGCGCGCTGAAAGCCTGGCAAAAGGGGCTGACGGGCTATCCCATCGTGGACGCCGGCATGCGCCAGCTCTGGCAAACGGGGTGGATGCATAACCGCGTGCGCATGATCGTCGCCTCGTTCCTGGTCAAGCATCTGCTGCTGCCCTGGCAGGCGGGCGAAGCCTGGTTTTGGGATACGCTTGTGGATGCGGATCTCGCGAACAACGCGGCGAGCTGGCAGTGGGTCGCGGGCTCGGGCGCGGACGCCGCCCCCTATTTCCGCATCTTCAATCCCGTGCTTCAGGGCGAGAAGTTCGATCCGCAAGGCGAGTATGTGCGCGCCTTCTGCCCCGAACTCGCGCGCCTTCCCGATACGCTGATCCACAAGCCGTGGGAGGCGGGACCGCAGCTTTTGGACTCGCTGGGCGTGAAGCTTGGCGTTGCGTATCCGCGCCCGATCGTCGATCACGCGCAAGCAAGGCAAAGAGCGCTCGCCGCCTATGAAGGCCTACGGAAACAAGGCTGAGCGGGCCGGAAGCGATCCCGGCCAGCACGATTGCCTGTCAATACTCCGTGAGGAGGCTGGGCGGGTTGGGCGCATGGCGTTGTCCGGCGCGCCGTCATTCCCATATGCGAGGCGATTTTGCGTAACCCCGCGCGGCAGGAGTCTCCGATGGCGTTCTTCTTCAAAAACAAGACCTCGATGCCCGACCCGAAAAACGCTTTGCCGGGGCGTCCGCATCCAATCCCCACCGCCAAGACCCACTTCGTCAGCGGAGCGCCTCTCAAGGGGCCGTACCCGCCGGGAAGCGAGATCGCGATGTTCGGGCTGGGCTGCTTCTGGGGCGCCGAGAAGGCCTTCTGGAAGCTGCCGGGCGTGCTCGTGACGGCGGCCGGATATTCGGGCGGCTCCACGCCCAATCCCACCTATGAGGAGGTGTGCTCCGGACAGACGGGGCACAACGAGGTCGTGCGCGTCGTGTTCGATCCGAAACTGATCGGCTACGGCGCCTTGCTCAAGACCTTCTGGGAGGGGCACAACCCGACGCAAGGCATGCGCCAGGGCAACGATGTGGGCACGCAATACCGCTCGGGCATCTATACCTCTTCCGGCGAGCAGGCGCGCGAGGCCCACGCCTCGAAGGAGGCCTATCAGTCGGAGCTTGCCGCGCGAGGCTACGGCGAAATCACGACCGAGATCGTCCCCGCGGGCGAATTCTACTTCGCCGAGGACTACCATCAGCAATATCTCGCAAAGAACCCGCGCGGCTATTGCGGGCTCGGCGGCACGGGCGTGAGCTGCCCCATCGGGCTAGAGACCGAGCATAGCGCCTGACGGGGCGGCGCGCGGGACCTTGCCCCGGCGCGCGTTCCCGGTTAGCACTGCCGCGGATTGAAGTTTTCAGGATTTCCGCCGATGTTCCCGCAGATGCTGACCCAAGGCACGATTGTAAATTACGTTATCGCCGTGGCGCTTGCCGTCCATGCGATGAAGACGGGGCGTTCGCAGTGGTGGCTGTTCATTCTCCTGCTCGCGCCGGTGATCGGGCCTTTCGCCTATGTCGCGATCGAACTCATTCCGGCGATGTTCCAGTCGCGCGGGGCTCGGAAGATGCGCGGCGCGGTCGGGGCCGCGATCGATCCCGACAAGGAATGGCGCGAGCGCGCCAGGCAGGCGCAACTTGTCGATTCCGTGGACGCCAAGCGCGCCTTTGCCGAGGAGTGCGAGAAGAAGGGCTTTTGGGCCGACGCCATCCGGCTTTACGAGGCCGCCGCGACAGGCATTTTCGCCGACGATCCCGCCGTGCTGACGGGCCTTGCGCGCGCGCAGCTCGGAAGCGGGGATGCCGAGGCCGCCCTCGCCACGCTGCACAAGCTTGAGGAGGCGCAGCCCCAATCGCGCAGCCAGGAGGCGCATCTTCTCTATGCGCGGACGCTGGAAGCGCTGGGACAAACCGGCGAGGCCTTGGCGGAATATGAGGATGTCTCGCGGTATTTCGCGGGCTTCGAAGCGCGGGCGCGTTTCGGCCTGCTGCTCTTGAAGCAGGGTCGCGCGGCGCAGGCCCGCGAGATGTTCGCGGAGGTGGTGCGCGCCGCAAGCGCAAAGCCGGTCGCCATGGCGCCGGGCGACAAGGAATGGATCCGGATCGCGAAGACGAAACTGCGCTAGCGTCGCTCTTTGTAAATATTATGGGTCCCCATGACCCAGGGCGTATTGCGATTGAGCCATTTTTTCTCGATCTCAGCCAGCCATCCTGAAGCGCGCCAAATGAACAATAAATCTTTATTGCCATTGATATGTGAAGAAAAATAATCCCTGTCGCCCAAATATATAGGTTCGAGATGTCCTGAATGCGTGTTTCTCGCAATCATAAATCCGGAAGAGTCGATAACTCCTATTTCCAGCTTTGTTTTATCTAAATTATAATCTTCTTTAAGCAGCCGATCGAGCTTTGCGGTCTCGTTGTCACGCTCATAATTTTTAATTATATATTTAAGTTTCTGATCCACTTCGCTTATTGAGCGAGCGGGGACCGCAAACACAAGTGGCGTTGACGAACCCAAAAATCGTTCGCTTCTGTAACGCGCTTCCTCCCGGCGCCATTTATGTCTTGTGCACACTTTCGCGGGCGCGCTCGGCTTGACAGCGCGACTCGCTTAGCCTGCACTTTCGATAGAGAATCAGGGGTGAGGCGACCTTGCAAATTACACGGCTGAGGCTTCTGGGCTTCAAATCCTTCGTGGAGCCGACCGAGCTTTTGATCGGTCCCGGTCTGACGGGCGTCGTCGGTCCGAACGGCTGCGGCAAATCCAACCTGCTCGAAGCGCTGCGCTGGGTCATGGGCGAAACGTCCTACAAGAGCATGCGCGCTTCGGCCATGGACGACGTGATCTTCGCCGGCGCCGACACGCGGCCCGCCCGCAACATGGCCGAGGTGATGGTCGCCATCGACAATTCGAAGCGCACCGCGCCCGCCGCCTTCAACGACGCCGACGTGCTGGAAATTTCCCGCCGCATTCAGCGCGAGGCCGGTTCGATCTACAAGGTGAACGGCAAGGAAGTGCGCGCGAAGGACGTGCAAATTCTGTTCGCCGACGCCGCCACCGGCGCGCGCAGCCAGGCGCTCGTGCAGCAAGGCCAGATCGGGCAGCTCATCAATTCGAAGCCGCAGGAGCGCCGCCGCATCCTCGAAGACGCCGCGGGCATCGCCGGGCTTTACAGCCGCCGCCACGAAGCCGAGCTGCGCCTGAAGGGCGCCGAAGCCAATCTCGAACGCTTGAAGGACGTGATCGGGCAGGTCGGCGCGCAGCTTGCGAATTTGCGCCGGCAGGCGCGGCAGGCGCAGAAATACAAGGAGATCACCGCCGAGCTTCGCAAGTTCGAAGCGATGCAGCATCATCAGCATTACGCCTCGGCGAACGCCGCCGTGCAGACGGAGGAGGCGCAGCTGCTTGAAGCGCTGCGCGCGGTGGGGCAATTCACGCAAGGAGAAGCGGCGGCGCTGCGCATGCAGTCGCACGCCGCCGACGCCTTGCAGCCTTTGCGCGACGAGGAAGCGACGCGCGCGGCCGTGCTGCATCGCATCCAGGTGGAGCGCGATACGCTCGACCGCGAGGAGGCGCGCGCCCGCGAGCGCGAGGCGGAGCTGAAAGCGCGGCTCATCCAAATCCAGGCCGACGCCGAGCGCGAAGACGCGGCCATCGCCGAAGCCCGCGAGCTTCTCGAACGCTTCGACCGCGAGGAGGAAGCGATCAAGTCGCAAGGCGATGGCGCGGAGGCGCGCGCGGAAGCGGCCGAGCGGGCCGAGATCGCGCTTTCGGCGTTGAACGAGGCGGAGGCGGCTGTCTCCGCGCTGACGGCGAAGGCCGCCGAGCTTCGCGCCGAGCGCCGGCAGCTCGAAACGCAGATCGCCGAGCATGGCTCGCGCGCAAGCCGCTTCGCCGCGCAGGAAGCGGACATCGCGCGGAGCGTCGCCGAGCTTCGCGCCAAGGCGGGCGCCGCCTCGCCGGTGGAGGCGCTTCGCGAAGACGTGGCCATGCTCGAAGACCAGCTCGAAACGCTGGAAGGCCAGAATCCTCGCGGCTGAAGACGCGGTTCTCCAGTCGCGGACGCGCGAAAAGGACACGCGCGACACGGCGCAGGCGATGCGGCTCAAGGCGAAGGGGCTTGAGGCCGAGGTCGCGACCCTCATCAAGCTGTTGAAGCCGGCGGAGGCGGGGCGCTTCAAGCCTATCGTGGATCGGATTTCGGTCTCGCCCGGCATCGAGATCGCGCTTGGCGCGGCGCTCGGCGACGACCTCGACGTGACCGCGGATCAGGAGGCGCCCACGCGCTGGACGCTGGTCAGCGACACGGCGGGCGATCCGGCGCTACCCTTCGGGGCCGAGCCGCTGTCCGCCTTCGTGCGCGGCCCGCTGGAGTTGTCGCGCCGGCTCGCCCAGATCGGCGTCGTCGCTTCCAAGGAAGACGGCGACCGGCTGAAGGATCGCCTGAGCCCCAGCCAGCGCCTTGTGACGCGCGAAGGCGATCTCTGGCGCTGGGACGGTCTTGTCGCCGCCGCGAATGCGCCGAGCCCAGCCGCCCGCCGCCTTGCCGAGCGCAACCGCTTGACCGGACTCGAAGCGCAGCTCGACGAGTTGCAAGACGCCGCCGGCCGCGCCGACGCGGATCGGCAGGCCGCGCAGACCGCCGCCGCCGAGGCGCAGGCCGCCGAAAAGCGCTTCCGCGACGCGGCCCGCGCGGCGCAGTCCGCGCTCGGCCAGAAGCGCGCCTCGTTCTCGCAGGCCGAACGCGCCGCGATGGAGGAGGCGAACAAGCTCCGCAGCCTGGAGGAAGCCCGCGAGCGCGCGGCCTACGCCCGCGAGGAGGCCGAAGCGGCGCGCGAACAGGCCGAGGATGCGCTTTCCGGCGCGCGTCCCGTCGATCACGCCGAGGCCGAGCTTGAGAAACTGAAGAAAGCCGCCGGCTTCAAGCGCAATGCCTACACCGAGGCGAAGGCGGCTCTCGACGGCATCGAGCGCGACATCCGCTCCCGGCAGTTCCGGCTGAAGTCCATCGGCGAGGAGCGTATCCGCTGGCTGCAACGCACGAAAAGCGCGAACGCGCAGATGTCGAGCCTTGAGGAGCGGCTTGGCGGCATCAAGGCGGAGCTTGCCTCGCTTGCCGATCTGCCCGCGAAAATCGCCGGACGCCGCAACAAGATCCTGAACGAGATCGGCCAGGCCGAGGGCGCGCGCAAGGCGGCGGCGGACCAGCTGGCGGAGGCGGCGAATGCGCTGCGCGAGGCGGACCGCGCCTTGCGCGAGGCGCAGACGGGCCTGTCCACGGCGCGCGAGACGCGGGCGCGCATCGAGGCGCGGCTGGAGGCGGCCCGCGAGCGCCGCGCCGAATATGCGCAGATGATCCGCGATAATTTCGAATGCCAGCCGGGCGATATTCTGACAAGCGTGGGCCTGGAGAGCGCCGGCGCTTTGCCCGCCGCGCATGAAATCGAGCAGCAGATCGTGAAGCTGAAGGCGGAGCGCGAGCGGCTTGGCGGCGTGAACCTGCGCGCGGAAGAGGAGGCGGCGGCGCTCGGCGGCGAGTTCGACGGCATGGAAAAGGAGCGCGCCGACTTGGCTGAAGCCATCGCGAAGCTTCGGACCGGCATCGCGAACCTGAACAAGGAGGGGCGCAAGCGCCTGCTCGAAGCCTTCGACACGGTGCAAGCGCATTTCGAGCGGCTGTTCAAGATCCTGTTCGCGGGCGGCGATGCGCAGCTCCAGCTGATCGAGAGCGACGATCCGCTGGAGAGCGGGCTTGAGATTTTCTGCCGTCCGCCGGGCAAGAAGCCGCAAGTGCTGACGCTGCTCTCGGGCGGCGAAAAGGCGCTGACGGCGCTCGCGTTGATCTTCGCGGTGTTCCTCACCAACCCGTCGCCGATCTGCGTGCTGGACGAGGTGGACGCGCCGCTCGACGACAGCAACGTGGACCGCTTTTGCGCGATGATGGAGGAGATGGCGCGCACGACCGACACGCGCTTCCTCGTCATCACCCACCACCCGATGACCATGAGCCGCATGAACCGGCTGTACGGCGTGACCATGCAGGAGAAGGGCATCAGCCAGCTCGTGTCGGTGGATTTGCAGGCGGCGGAGCGGTTCCGGGAGGCGAGCTGATTACTCTGCGGCGCGAGGCGCGATCGCCGCGGGTTCTTGGCTTATACATTTTACAGCCGCCGCTCGGCTTCCTTGGGAGCGGTCTCGAACTCGGTGCGCACGATACCGGCAAAGTAACGCTTCCCGGCCGCGCGCCAGGCGGCGACAAAAAGTTTGACGGGAAACTTCGAGCCATCTTTTCGGCAGCCTTCGACGGTCCGGGCGACGCGCGCGGTCCCGCTTCGATCGAAATCGCCATTGGCGGGCGCTTCCTGAAACATGTGATGCGGCTCGGCCATGAAGATCGAGACGTTGCTGCCGACCGCCTCATCGCGATGATAGCCAAAAATACGCTCCGCCGCGCGATTAAGGGACCGGATTTGCCCCTCTTCGTCGATGATGACGATCGCATCGATGGCTGAATTGACGATCTTTCTGAACCGCTCCTCGCTCTCCTCCAAAGCCCGGTTCGCCGCGAAGCGCTCGTGAGCGATCATCAGGCGCCGCTCCGCCTCCGCGTTGCCGCGCTCCGCTTGCACAACCTGTGTTATATCGCTGTGAGCGATGACGATGTCGCTGCCCGTCGAGGCGCGGGTAACGGTCATGTGGAACCAGCGTTCCTGCTCACGGGAGTGGCAGGGGTATTTCTGCCCGAAGCTTGGAAGCGCTCCGGCTGTAACAGCTCGGATCCCGTCCAAGGCCTCCCGCGCAAGCGTATCGCCCGCCAAACTCGACTTGAGGCAGACATCGACGTAATTCCGGCCAAGATACGCGCCTGGATCGGACGAGGCGTTTTCAACCCCGAATTTAACCCATGCCGAGTTGACGAAAACGATCACCCCGGCCGCATCCAAGATCGCCGTTTCGGGAGCAATGCCCTCCAGGGCCACGGCCATTCTTTCAGCGGAGATTGTGGAGTGGTTCCCGATCACAAGTCTTGACCCAATAAGAATAGCCCTCGACCGCTAAAAGCGGCGCCTGAAGAGTACCACCGGACTGCTGGAAAGTGTCAAGAAGTAAGCCAGGGCGAAACGGCGCATGGGGCGCATGGCCTTTCGAGCGGCCTTGTCTGCGATGAGGCTCAATAGGCCGCGCGAACGGTCCGTCTTCGCGGAAAACCGCGCAAGGAACCCGGCATTGACGTCTTTATGCCGCGTCGAAGCTGTCCGGCGCTTCGAACTGCTCAAGAGCGGCTTTGAGAAACGTCCTGGCGGCATCTTCGCGGCCAGGGGCGGCAAACATCGCGCCGTGGCCGTCCCGCTTCTTTTCCGAGAGACGGATGAGCGCCGCGACCGCCAAGATGGCGCGCAAGCCTGAAGGCCTCGGGGCGAAGCCTTGATCCTTGTAGTGCGTTTGTATCTTCCGGACGGCTGCCTGGACGATCGCGGGATCGTGCCGCCGCGCCTGGCAATCGCACTCGACTTTGGGTTTTGAAAGCCGGGCTTTCACCATCGTCATACTCATCGCAGCATCGAAGCTCGTCAGCCGGCCGCGCCAGCAAGAAGACATTTTCTGTTCGGCCATAGGGCGAACGATGCAAAAAAAACTGCGCGCAGTCGTGGCTGATTTCGGCTGCGCGCAGGCAAAGGCCCGCTAGGAGGCCGGGCTTTCTGCACGTAGCCGAATGGCTGAGCGACTACGCACAGGTGTTGCGATGCCGGGAGTTCCCGGCGCAAAGGCGAATGCTACTTGACTTGGGCCGCGGGCGCAGAAACCGTAACCTTGCCCTTGCCGCCTTCCCAGTAGGCGGGATACCACTTCGTGTGGCCCACCAAGAGTGCATGCACGGCCACCGCGATGAGAGCGACGACGCCAAGAAGCCAAATCAAACCCGTCTCTGGCGGCACAACCAACCAGATTCCGTGTTCGCCATCAGTATCGGCCATGAGGGGATCTCCTCTCTAAAGCGCTTTAATGAAGCCAGGGTGTGAGAGCGTAGGAGAGAAAATGCGCAACGACTGCGACCGCGCCGAAAACGCGCGTGCCGTTGATGACGTGGCCATGCAACTCCTCGGCTTCCGCAAGCGTAAGGCCGGTGGGGTATACTTTCTTTGGGTCTGCCATAATCTTAAGCTCCTCGAAGGATGTTAAAAGTCTTCGTGCTGTACCTGCACTTTGGGCGCTTACGCATTAACACGAGAAAGTGGTGCGTAAGCAAGTCTAGAATATTTGCAGTACCCTGTGTGTCAAATTTAATTCGAGACTATACCATGTGGCACTGCGACACAATTAGGAAAAACCCTCATGCTTGTAAGGATTATTGGTAGAATAACAGCGTTAGGTAATATCGATAATTATTCTATAGTATGTGACGCTGCTATCGATCGCGATTGCGCCGCTATATCTGCCAAGCTTGCCCCCACTTTGCACGCGAAGGCGCTTGTTCATCTGCAAACCGTCGTCGAGCGCTGGATGCAAGAAACTCAAACATAGAGAGCATGAGGCGGAACTTCGGGAGAAACATCGCAAAGAAGCTCTCGCCGTCGATGCCGCCCAAGGTAAAAAAGTCCCGCGCACAATCCGCGCCTGAGAGGCGGCTGCGCGCGGGAAGGCTCGGCCCAGACGTTATCTCCAGGCGCGAACTTCGTGCCCGCTATTACGCGTTGTTACCCGGCAGGACGTGGCTGATCGAAACCTTCTTGCCGCCTTCCCAGTATTGGTTGTACCATTTCGTATGGCCTATAAGGCCCGCATGCACGGCAACCGCGATCAAGAGAACGGCGCCGAGGAAATGCGGAAGTCCGAGCGAGGGTCTCACATACAGCCAAATGGCAGCTTGTCCATCAGTATCGGCCATGTGTCTTTCTCCTTTATACAGTGGTTAGTGGAGCCAGGGGGTGTAGACAAAGCTGAGAACGTGAGCGACGACAGCGACGGCGCCGAAGACGCGCGTGCCGTTGATCACGTGACCATGAAGTTCCTCGGCCTCAGCCAAGGTCAAACCAGTCGGATAAACTTTATTTGGATCCGCCATAATTACCTCCTAAAGGTTTCTCGTGCTGTACCTGCACGCAGGTGGACGATAATCGACTAACGCCTAAGGAGATGGATCTCCATCTCCCCGCGAGACGATCGATTAAGTGCTGCTAGGCGTGCGGAATGACGTGTTCGATAGCCACTTTGCCCTTGCCGCCTTCCCAATAGGCGGGGTACCACTTCGTGTGGCCTATCAAGAGCGCATGCACGGCCACCGCGATGAGGGCCACGGTGCCAAGAAGCCAAATCAAACCGGTCTCGGGGGGGACAACCAACCAGATTCCGTGTTCGCCATCAGTATCGGCCATGAGTTTTTCTCCTTCTTACAGTGCTTAGTGGAGCCAGGGGGTGAGGACGTAGGAAAGCACATGCGCGACAACCGCGACGGCGCCGAAAGTCCGCGTTCCGTTGATGACATGACCGTGCAGTTCTTCGGCCTCGGCCAGTGTAAGACCTGTCGGATACACCTTGTTTGGATCTGCCATAGGTAGTTCCTCGTAAGATTTCTCGTGCTGAACCCGCACGCTGGGTTGTGCTAGCGCCCCAAGAGCGCAAGCGGCGCCTTTAGCAGTGTCAGCATAGGCGGACCGTTATATGTGTCAATTCGTATTGACATAGTTATGTCTGTGTCAAGGCGACACAATCGTAATTACCCTTAAGCACATAAGGTGTATCACCTAATAGGTGTAATGATTTACCCTTAATTCCTGTAGTGAATAATAGTTATGTTTTGTAAGTTAACGCCATGCATACGTCAGGAGAAACCTGTCTTGGCGCAAGGGTGCGGCGGCGCCCGCGGCTTCCGGCGACTTGCCTGCCGCGTGCGCGTCCGCCACCCTTCCGGACGCGAATTTTAGGGTCTCGCGCAAGAAAAGGCGGTAATGTCTTGGGGAAAGCCTGACAATTGGCGAGGCGGCGACTGTTTATTCGCCCCCCGGCTTTGTGTATACGCTCGGGCGATGGGAGAGCGCTTCATTATCGAGACAAAGAATGCGTTCCAGGAATAAGGCAATCGAGCGATGAGCAACGCCAACGTCCGTGGCCCGGGCGATGCCGCGATAAGCAATGCTCCGGCTTTCGGCGCCGACATTACCAATTGCGACCGCGAACCGATCCATATTCCGGGATCGGTGCAGCCCCACGGCGTTTTGCTGGCCGTCGACCCTGACAACTTTCAGATCGTTCAAGCCGGCGGCGCCACCGGCCAAATCCTCGGCGCCGAGCCCATTGAGCTGCTGGAGCGGAACCTCGCGGATTGGTTCGCCCCCGACCGGGTCGCGCGCCTTCGAATGCTTCTGGATAATGAAGGGCCGCCGGTGCGCCCGGTTCACGCCTTCACCATCGCCAGCAAGCAGGGTTGGGAGACCGTCGACGCCTTCGTCTACCGCAGCGGCAGGCTTGTCGTGCTGGAGCTGGAGCCCGTGCGGGAGAATAGCCCCGAGGATGCGCTGGCCCTCGTGCAATCCATGCTGGCCCGCGTCCAACAGGCTCGCACGCCCCAAGCATTCTGTCAGGGACTCGCCGAGGAGGTGCGCCGCGTTTTGGGCTTCGACCGCGTCATGGTCTACCGTTTCCTTCCCGACGGCAGCGGCGTCGTCGATGCCGAGGCGCGAGGCGACGGCGTCGAATCCTTTCTTGGCCTGCATTACCCCGCCTCCGATATTCCGCGGCAGGCTCGCGAGCTTTACCTCAACAATTGGATCCGGCTCATCCCCGACGCCCGCTACACGCCCGAGCCGATCGTCCCGGCGGACGATCCTCGAAACGGCGTCCCGCTCGACCTCAGCCACAGCCTGATTCGCAGCGTTTCGCCGATGCATCTGGAATATCTGTCAAACATGGGCGTGGCGGCGTCCATGTCGCTGTCCATTATCATGGAGGGCCGGCTATGGGGGCTGATTGCCTGCCATCACCGGACGCCCCGGTTTTTATCGCACCGCCTGCGCATGACCTGCGAGCTGTTTGCGCAAATGGCGTCGGCGAAACTCGAGACGAAGGTGGACGCCGAAGAGTTCGAGGCGCAGCTGCGAAGCAAGCGCATCCATGAGGAACTCCTGACGCGAATGAGCGGCGAGGCGGACTTGGCCGAAGGGCTCACCCGGTATAAGCCGAACCTGCTGGATTACATTCCCGCCGACGGCGTCGGGCTTTGGCTGGACAACCGGTACACCGGTCTCGGACAGACCCCGCAAACCGGGCAGGTCGCCTCGTTGGTCGCCTGGTTGAACGAGACGGTGGCCGATGGCGTTTTCCACACCGATAAATTGCCGCTCCTGTACCCGCCCGCGGCGGAATTCGCCGATGTCGCCAGCGGTCTCATCGCGCTTTCAGTGTCGAAGACGCCGCGCGATTATGTGTTGTGGTTCCGGCCGGAAGCGATCCGCACGGTCACATGGGCCGGCGATCCGAACAAACCCGTGGAGACCGCCGCGGGGGGAGAACGCGTTTCGCCGCGCAAGAGCTTCGCCGCCTGGCGCGAATCGGTGAGATCGCATTCCAACCCCTGGCGCAATGTGGAGGTGGACGCCGCCAAAACGCTGCGGCTGTCCTTGATGGAGGTCATTCTGCGGCGCATCGACCAGGTCGCCCGCGAGCGCGAGGAAGCGCGCGTCAAGCAGGCCGCGCTCAATGCCGAGCTCGACCGGCGGCTCGAACAGTGGCAGGCGGTTGCGGCCGAACTCAAGGAGGAGGCGCAACGGCGCGCCACGGTCGAAACGGAGCTGTCGCAGGTTTTGCGCTCGACGGTGGAAGACCAGGAGGCCGAACGCCAGAGAATCGCGCGCGAACTCCACGACAGCCTCGGACAAACGCTCACGCTGCTCCAGCTCGGCTTGGACGAACTCGGCCACGCCTTGCCCGCCGGCGAGAAGGTGAGGGAGCGGCTTGCGGCTCTCAAGGGCCTCGCCAGCGGCGTCGGATCGGAGGTGAACCGGCTGGCCTGGGAAATCCGGCCGACGGCGCTGGACGACCTCGGCTTGGAAACCGCGATTTGTCACCTTGTCGAGACCTGGAGCGAGTGCTTGAGTTTGCAGTTCGACCTGCGGCTCGAATTCAATGGCCGGCGGCTTCGGCCGGCCGTTGAGACGACGCTCTACCGCGTGTTGCAGGAGGCGATCACCAACATCGCAAGACACGCGGAGGCGACGCGGGTCGCCGTGCTCCTTGAAGCGGGCGAAAAGGAGGTCTGCATGATCGTCGAGGACAATGGACGCGGGTTTACCCCCGGAGAGGCGGAGCCGGCCGGCATGGCCTTGAAGCGCCTCGGCTTGCTTGGCATCCGCGAGCGGCTGTCGCTCGTTTCGGGCACGCTGGAGGTTGAGTCGGCGCCGGGCCGGGGCTGCACTCTTTATATAAGGGCGCCGCTATGACCGGAGCGAACCCGGCGCGGCTGCGCGTTTTTATCGCCGACGACCATCCTGTCGTGCTTGCCGGCGTTCGGTCTCTGCTCAACGGCGATCCGGGGGTGGAAATCGTCGGCGAGGCGCGAGACGGCGAAACCGCGCTTCGCATGGCGCTTGAGCTCAAACCCGCCATCATCGTGCTGGACCTGTCCATGCCAGGGCTCAACGGGGTGGACGTCACGCGGCAGTTGCTCGCTCAGTTGCCGGACTGCAAGGTCGTTGTCCTCACCGTGCATGAGGACCGCTCGTATTTGCGCAAGCTGATCGAGGTGGGAGCGGCCGGCTATGTGCTCAAGCGCTCGGTGGCGGAGGACCTGCTTCGCGCGATTCATGCTGTCGCCATGGGCGGCATCTATCTCGATCCGTCAATAGCCGGTCACGCCATCGACAGGACGCCCAATAAGCCTTCCGAGGCCGCCGCCGGAGGCGCCGAACTCAGCGAGCGAGAGGTGGAAGTCTTGCGGCTGACGGCGGTCGGCCACAGCAACAAGGCGATCGCGACCATCTTGCAGATCAGCGTCAAGAGCATCGAGACCTATAAGGCGCGCGCCATGGATAAGCTCGGCTTTCGCAGCCGCGTCGAACTGGTGGGGTATGCGGTCGAGAAGGGCTGGCTGGCGGGAAGCTGACACGCGGCCGAATGGCAGCGCGACCCCTCCTTTAGCTATACCGATATCGGCGATATCTCGGCCGCAGGAGGAGACCGCGACGGCGCGCTGCAAGCCTTCGAAGACGGACTTGAGATAAGAAAGCGCCTCGCCGCCCGCGATCCGGCGCCGCCATCGAGCGGCTTCCGCGCCGGTCCGAGGCGCCGGCCTGACTGGGGCGCCGCCGTCATCGCGAGGCGGCTTTGGCCGCCGTGGCGATCCAGGGGGCGTCCGCGACTCTGGATTGCTTCGGGCTTCGCGCAGTTTACCCCGGCCCCCGAGCCGGGGCTCGCCGTCGCAATGACAGGAAGCCATCGACCGGATCCGGTATGAAGGACTGCGGCGGCGCCCTCTTCTTCTCTCCTCCTCCCCGCCTCGCCCGCACCTTAAAACGGCCATGCGCCCGCGCTTAAGTCGCAAGCCTCAGTATCCGCCCAGCTTCCGGCAGCCGGGCATCTCGGATGACGAGAGGAGTTCATGCGCCGCGTTCTTACCGCCATCGGCATCCTCGCGCTGTTGCAGTCCGCGACAGCCGCGCCTCCGCCCGCAAACGCGCCCTGGCCCGAAGCCGCGCAGCGATGGATCAAGACCTACCGCACAAAGCCCGAGCCCATGGCCGTCGCGGCGGTGATCAAGGGCCTCAGCCAGCGCGGCGCGCTGAAGGAGCCGGAAAGCGCAGGGCTCTATGCCGGCTTCTTCGCGGGCGTGCTCGGCGCGAACCCGAAACATGCCTGGGCGATTGTCGAGAAAACGCTGCCGCTGCCCTTCGAGGACCAATGGATCGTCGTCCGCGCGCTCGCCTATTCCGGCCTGCCGAGCTGGAAGGATCATATGCGCGGGCTGGCCATGCGCCTGCCGGAGCGTCAGGTCATGGTGGAGCGCTATCTGACCGGCGACCTGCCGCCGCTGAGCGAGGTCAAGCTTGAGCCGGAGAAGCCCGGTACGTTCGACAAGGTGAAGAGATTCTTCAACGGCGATATGTTCTTCGCCAAGGACGAGCCGCCGAAGCGGCAGGTGACGTTCGCGTCCAACGCCGAGCTTATCGACACGCTATGGGGCATCTATTTCGCGACGGGCAAGGAGGCGCCCATCGCGCGGATCGTCGAGCTTCTGCCCTGGGCGAGGGAGCGCGACAGCGTGGAGAAGCTCACCATCGGCAGCATGGCGCGCTTCACGCTGGCCTCCAACGCCGCGCGCGACGTGGACCTGTTGCGCGTGCTGAAGCGCATGAAGGACAGCCTGCCGGACGAGAAGGACGGCGAGAAGAACGCGGTGAAGCTCGTGCTGACCGAGGTGGTGGAGGCGGCGGAGCTGTCCGATACGGCGCGGTTCGGCAAGGATGCGCTGGCCGCGCTCGACGACCTGAAGCGCAAGGGTCCCGGCTCGACGCGCGATCTCCTCACCTGGGGATCGGTGGGGCAGGCCGCGGTCTCGATGGGCTGCCTCGGGCTCGCCGTGGCCGGGCAGGTCGAGGCCGGCATTCCTTGCGTGCTCGGCGGCGCGCTCGGCAGCGGCGCGCTGCGCTACATCGGCGGCAGCTCCAACTGACACGGCTTCCCGCCGCCGGCGCGGCCCCGGCGGATTGAGGGCTGGCGGTTCGCTGCCGGCTGCCGTCATCCCGTGCGCGCCGCGGCATGAAATGCCGCCGCGCGGACACGGGATCGCCGCATGCACGGAGAGATCCAGCGGTCGCATAGCCGAGGCATAGCTGCATCCGGAACACAGCTTCCACACCGTTTTCGAAAAAGAGCTTCAACGCACTTGCATTGCTACTTGGGTTGTGCGATCAAAATAATATCTAGTTTAAGTTGCATTAGTGCGGATCGCTTACACAAGCATGGATGGAGCTGTCTTGCCAAGCGGGCTCTCAATCGAAGGATGTTTTCCGATGCAAAATGATGTCGCAGGCGGCGCCGAAGTTTATTACGTCCCAACATCCGATGCAGAGGATGGCAGATATGTGTCCGTCCGGAACCTCGACCGCGAACTGAGCTCCGGCGCCGGGCTGCCCGTGCTTGCGCTGAAAGTTTCCCGCGAGGGCCGCATCGCTCAAGGCCTGCATGGGAGCTACTGGATATCGCAGGAAGCCTATGAGGCGCAAAAGTCACTGGCGCTGCTATCGCGGGACACGGCCTATGAGCCGCAAGCGCCAAGCTATTCAGGCGTGTTCGCGCGCCTGCGGGGATTGTTCGGCTCCGGGATCAAAGGCGGCTTGGCTCATGACGCTCCGGCGCCGCAGCATTAAGGCAGCGGCGAAACGGCGCGGCAACCGTCATCCCGGAAACGCCGAAGGCGCGATCCGGGGCCGTCCAGGGCATTAGCGTTCGCGGGCGATTCCGTGTCTGCGCGGCAGCATTTCATGCCTCGGCGCGCACGGTATCGACGCCAATCGGCATCGCACCGTTCAACCGGGTTCGGTATCACGCAGGGTTAAACTCATGGTGAGGGCGCGCGTATGCGGCATTTCGCGTCTTGCACCGCATCCGTGCTGAACAAAGATACTTGCTCATGACCATTACCATCATCGTCGCCGCCATTATCACGCTCGCTGTCCTCGGGGGAGGCGCTGCCCTTACCACCGTGGGCCCCTGGTATCGCAACCTGCGCAAGCCTTGGTGGAACCCGCCGGAGTGGCTGTTCGGCCCGGCCTGGGCTGTTATCCTCAGTCTCGCGGCGTGGGCCGGCGTTCTGGCGTGGACTTCGACCGCGGACTCCGGCGCGCATGCGCTTATAGCGGCATTGTTCGCCCTCAATATCTTTTTCCACATGCTCTGGACGCCGATCTTCTTCAACCTCAGGCGGCCGGACTGGGCGCTGGTCGAGGTGGTTTTCCTCTGGCTGTCCGTGGCGGCTCTCATGATCGGACTGGCGCCATATTCCTTGACCGCGAGCGAGCTGTTGCTGCCCTATCTGCTGTGGGTGTCCTTCGCGGCATACCTCAACCGGAAGATTGTCCGGTTGAATGCGCCCTTCGGGTCGCGAGATGGGGAAATGACCCACGCCTGATCGCCAGCGGCGCCCGTTGACAGGACGGCCTCCAGCGGGAATGCTTCGGGAATGATCGTTTCCCGCGCCCTGGATTCCGCCTGTTTGGAGTATCCGACGACTCACACCGGCGTGTCCTTCGTTTTCAAACTCAAATGACCGCGTCGGGCGCCGCGCTCCGGCCCGCCATCATCCTTGTCGAGCCGCAGCTCGGCGAGAATATCGGCGCGGCGGCGCGCGCGATGGCGAATTTCGGCCTTCGCGAGCTTCGCCTCGTGGCGCCGCGCGACGGCTGGCCGAACGAGGCCGCCCGATCCTCCGCCGCGCTCGCCGTTGAGATCGTGGATAACGCCGCGGTTTGCCCGACACTTGCGGCCGCTATCGCGGATCTGCATTATGTGGCGGCGACCACGGCGCGGAGCCGCTTCCTGGCCAAGCCCGTGCTGGCGCCCGATGGCGCGGCGGCGGCCCTGTTCGAGCGCGCGGAGGCTGGCCTGAAATGCGGGGTCCTGTTCGGCAAGGAGCGGACCGGGCTCGAAAACTCGGATGTCGCTCTTGCCGATGTCATCGTGACGGCGCCCGTCGATCCGGGCTTCGCGTCGCTCAATCTCGCGCAGTCCGTCCTGCTGTTCGCCTATGAGTGGCGCAAGCTCGTCAACCCGGATTCGCTCGGCCGCTGCCTTCCCGACGCGCCCCAGGGAGCGGGGCAGCGCTTCAAGGCGAGCCGCCCAGCCAGGCGCGAGGAGCTTCTCGGATTTTTCGAGCACCTGGAGAGCGAACTCGACCATTGCGGCTTCCTTTTCCCCCCGGAAAAACGCGAAAACATGATCAACAATATCAGGACCATGTTCGCCCGGATGGCGCCGACCGAGCAGGAAGTTCGCACATTGCGGGGGATTATCGCGAACCTGCGCCGCGGCCCGTGGCCCGGCTCCAACGCCTCCTGAAGAGGCTGTGGCGAGGCCATCATGTTGCCTCCTTTCTCCGGTTGCAATAGGCGATGCGGAGCAGGCGCAGGTTGCGACGCTCTCGTTCACGCGGAAAGAGATGTGGGGCCGGCAAAATGGTGCGATCGTTTTTTTTCGCTGTTACCCTTCTCGCTGCATCGATCGCCGCCGCGCAAACGCCGGCCAGGAACGACATCAGCGATAAAACATTGAGAACGTTGAAGTCTCTCGCTTGGCAGTCGCTGCCGGCCAAGATCATCCAAAGCGACAGGAGGGTGATCGAGATCGACAAATCCGACCCCTCCAAGATCGTCATCCCCGACGCCGACGCCCTTGAGGTCATTCATGCGGCTCGTCTGACCGCCCGCGCGCATCGGTGCGACCTCCAGGACCTCGTGATCGCCAACCGGGACGCGCTTCTCCTTCGCGAAAGGAAAACCGGCCGCTGGAGCGAAAGCCAGCTGCAATACATCAACACGCTGCACCTGTTCACCGTTCAGCTTATGGTGGGCAAGGTGGAACTCGTCGACGCGGAAAGGGCCAAGACCGATTTCGACCCCAAGGCCGCGCCCATGCCCGAGGCGAACACGAAAGTCTGCAACGAAAAGGAAATGCAGGAAATTTCGAGCGCGGTGGAGGCGAACGAAAAGCTGCTTGGGAAGTCCTGAGCGCAGGCGCTTCCTAGGCCTCTCATAAGAATCGTCATAAGCCGCACCCTGTTCTCAAAGCGGGCCTGGCGCGGTATCATAATACCTAAATCCGGCGGTTGCAGCGGCGAAACGCCAGCCACTGTCATGGCCCGGCCATGCCCTCGGCGATGGCTTTGCGTGCGCAAGCGCCGCGAGACCCGTCCGCGTCCATCCGCGCGACCGTCACGCCTCCGTGGGCGCCAGTTCACGGAGAAGTTTGATCGAGCGCAGCGCCTCGCGCGCGCGCGATTCACCCTCGGGCCAGCCGATGGTTTGTGCGAGTAAAGCCCCTTTCTTCGCCCATGTTTCCGCCTTGACGAGATTTCCGCGGCCTTGCTCGGTCCGGGATAGCTGAATGAACGAAGCAGAAAGTTCCCAGAGGGATTCGAGCGGAATACGGGTCTTCCTGGCGGCTCGCGGGTCTCCGGGCCAGACATGCCGGCCTGGGGTTTCGACGTTTGCCGGATCGCGTTTCGCACAATCGTCATAGGCGGAAAACGGCGTCCCGGCGTTATCGTCCGCCCGTTTTATCGCGGGGCGCCCGGCCTTCGCCTCCAACTTGTCGCGGGTCAGTTTCGTATTCAAGCCGTTTGCAAAGCCGAGCAAATCCGCATCCCGGTTATTCGCGAAGCGCTTGATCGCGGCGGCGACGGCGGGAGCGCGGTCGTCCCTCGCCGGCGCGGCCCGGCCGTCGGCTTCGGGCTGGATCAGTTTGAGAAGGTCGGTCGTAACCACCTGAATCATAAGGTGTTCGACGATTTCGGAGGCGAGCAAATCCGGCGAGCCAAAGCCCTTCTGCGACACGATGTGCTCGCCGCCGCCGCCCATCACGCGCCTGCGGAACGCCATCTGCCGGGCGCGCAACCCGTCGCTTTCATGCAAATTGCCCGGCAGCGGGAAATCGTCCGGCATCACCCAGATATAATGAGGCCGCCCGGCATCGCGCGCCCAGTCGTGCTCCATTTCGGTGATGGAGCGCTTTTCGGCGTCGCCGTCCGGCTCCCAGCCGCGCCGCAGACCGATCAGGCCGACGACCATGTCGGCCTCCCGCACCTTGCGGCGGCAGAAATCCAACGCGCCCACGTTCTGCGCGCCGAAATCCTCCTGCCAGGTGCAGCGAAAAAGCTTGGTGCGCACCAGCCGGTCGTGGATGGCCTTGCGATAACCGGCAAGGTCCAGCGCCGTCGAACTCAGGAAAACGTCGATTACTCCACCCGCCATGCAATCCTCGGCGCCGACTCAAACTTCGCGTATTAAGTGTAGAAAATTTTCTTGCAAATGGAAAGAGAGTGCCTTGCGGGGAGCGCCGCGAACGGCATGGCTGTGGATGCGGCTGGCGCATACGATGGACGCTTAAGCCCAAATCCAGCGGTTGTGCTTATGTGGCGCCTAAAAACTTGAGCCGAAACAGCGCGCCTTGCGTTTTTGTGCCCCCGTCCTCCGGGTGAGCCACAAGCGTTGTTAAGGCCGGGCTTCGACCCGGCGATCCACGCAGCAAGGAAAATGTGAAGGTGGCGCTTTTTGGGGTGATGCGGGATTTACATACTTAAGCGAAACATAAACATGTTCTCTGAAGCCAGCTCGCGTGATTAAAAGTGTTAAACACCATTGCACAGGGCAGCCAGGCGGCATACAATACGATCTTGAAAGCGGCGCTCCGCTTTCAAATGGAGGTAAATATGGAAAAAGACATTTACCACCTCCTTATGGCGCTATGCCTGTTCCTGCAGGCTATCGACCACGCAAAGGAGGCGCAGTGGCTCTGGAAGTGGTGGCAAAGCGTATTTTAACGCCTCGCAACCACTTCCGAAGTTGACGCGAATCAACCACAGAGGAAGGGATCTTGAGCCCCCCTTCCTCATTCTTAAATGTATATAAAATTGATTCCCAATGCTACAAGTGGAATGTAAAAAAAATGCGATTTCTTGCACTTGCGTGACTAAACGGCATCAATGCTTGCCCTCCAAACGATTCGGCGAAGCTGGAACCAAAAAATTTAAAGAGGGTTTTCAAAGCGTCCACGCCACTGCAATCGACGCAGGTGAGGATTTTTAAGGCTTACAAGATTTTTGAGAATGCACGGACCCTTTACAAAAACACGAATATCTTGCAAAAAGGGGCAGCGATCTGGACCACAGACGGATTTGCTGTTAATAAAATAGGAAAATGCTATTATTAACGGCTGGTGCTTTACCGATGCCGCTCCCGGTTATGACTGGGGCGTTTAACGGGGATGACAGATGCTTCCATCCGACGAACATTTGAATAAGACGCTTAAGCAGATTGCAGAACTCATTGGCCCTCTATCGGATTTGATACGAGAGACTGAGCAATTTGTCAGAGATATTCACTTTTATTGGAAGAAACAAGGGGGACAGGCGGTCGGAAAGCCAAGGCACAGTGACAGGTATCTTTCCGACCGCTTAAATGCTCAAGGTACCCCCGTAAGGTCTCTTACCCCGAAACTTATCGGAAAAACTCGCTTACAGCCAAGAGATGGCAACACCTTGGTTAGTTATTTCTTACTCAATTGGCCAAAATCGGGTAATGACCAAAATGTAACTTACGAACCTTTGATATCAAAACGACAAATTGATTCGTTGGCAGCTGCGGTTGAGGAACATTTAGAACCGAGAAAAGACTCCGTGGCAGATAGCAGCCAAAGTTTTCCGGGTGAGGATGTTGAAGGACTCATCGTCCGCATGTACCATGAATCCGATGCGCTTATAACTGTCAGTCCTGAGCACACGCTTATCGTCGCTCATCCACGCACTGAACTCGTCGGTTTCCGTAATCTCATGAACAAACTTCATGAGATTGACATTAGGGAAGAAAAGGAGCGGCCTTTAATATGGATTCTTGATCTTGGTTGGAGGATTTTCGACGATTTAGATTCACGAATGAAATTTCTCAATATTGCTTCTGTTGCCACGAGATTTAGGGCGCTAGAGGTCTTTAAGGATCCCGAACGCGATGAAAGATGGGAGTGGTTTCGTCGAAGAGCTATTATAGTATTGCTAGATTGGACTAGGCATCCAGTTCCGCAGGCTAGAGATTTTCCAAGACCCGAGTTTTCGGCTGCGCAAGTTTCACTTTCCGAATATAAGGATGCTAAACCGTGGCTTTCCGAACCCAACTTCCGTGCGCTGTACGGTAAGGAACTCGAAGATATTGAGCTGAGATCGTTCTCTGTTTTTTACAAAGATAGCGCTGGCTCAATATCGTCGGAAGTCGATAGCGAACTTCGTTATTTCGGGTATGCCCAATTCTCTAGCGATGCAGATCACGTTGAGCTTGAGGCGAGAGGCTTGGCGCTCCCATCTCCCGGTGAGAACTATGATGAGGCATTTAGAGTTGTTTATGCGGCCGCAGTGCATGTCCTGGGATTAAAATCGGCCCCCGCAGAAGGTATAAAAATATCGGGTGAAAATGCATTAAAGCAGCTTAACTATCTCGGTTTTAGTGTGCTGACGCTTGAGGACTTTTTCAAGAGAACTTTCGGTGGCTACCGTTCTGAACAAGAGAATGAGTAGGAGAATCGAAGCGTCGCAATTGACTCTTCTATGAAGTTTCGAGAACGTATTGTCAGCGAAAAAATCTACCTCAGCGAGAGTCCATGAGCGGTGTGCGGCTAGCGCCAAACCTCACTGGATTGACATTTCACTCTGGTCTGATATGGTTAAAAAAATGTAGTAAGTGAATTTGGATCATGGCCACTGTTGGATTACCCCCACTTAATTCGGTTCCCACTAACTCCGGGAAATTGTTGACTTTTATAGTACCGGCTCCGCGAGGATGCAATCTTAAGTGCCCTTTCTGTTTCTTGAAGCGACAAGGGCAGCATATCAGCCAAACCAATATATCCCCTCCGGATCTTGAAACTTTTATCGAAGAAGCTCATCAAGAAGTCCAGGTTTTTGCTGTTTCTGTTCAAGGTATTGAGCCTCTTCTTCCTGATTCTCTCGATTATACAAAATCTATATTATCGATAAGCCGGGAGCTAAGTTTGCCAGCTAATATAGTTACGAACGGAACCCTGCTTAGAGATGCAATGCCGTTCCTGGCGAACTTCGCTATCAACACGCTCGGGGTATCCCTAGACTCAGCTACCCCAGACGAACATGATAGACTGCGCGGAGTGAAGGGGGCCTGGGCGGCAAGTGTGGAGGGGATTAAGTCTGCGCGGCGATCTCTAAAATCTACAGCGCTCGCGGTATTATCGGTCTTGCTTCCTTCCAAGGTCGAGCTCATCAAGGACATGCCAGCCTTGGTAAGGGAGTTGGGAGTCGACTATTGGATTGTACAACCCCTGATACCGTTCGGCAAAGTAGTCAGGAGGAACGCCCTTTTCCGCGATCTCACGCTTCTGACCGAAGTGGCGGGCGATGCTGGAATTCGTCTGCTTGTGAGCGGCGAGCAGGCTTATGGCTTGGACAATTGCTTGTATGAAAAGTCAAAGGGGAAACTGCCGCTGCTTAGCTTGCCGCAGGACGTGCAAGTGGTGCGTCTGTCGCCGGATGGGCAATGTTTGCTAGGAAGCGATATTCTCGCTGTTCCCTCCCCGGCGTACCCTCGTTGGCGTCCGGGAGAGCGCCACGCGGGAAGCTTTTTGAAAGATTTGGAAAATAAGCGAGCCAGGCACTCACTGTCGTCGGGATTCCTAGCGCCAAGCATAGGCGCAGCGTGAACTTCGATGTCGCGGTGGTATCCTTTTGCACGGGCTATCCCTGCCAGCCGGGGCGGCGCGCCCTTACAGTTCGGGTTTTTCGAACCGTAAGGCGCGGGCGATTTTTGTACCGCCAGCTCATGGTTAATTTCGCCCCAGGTTAACGGCCCGGGAAGCGAAGTCTTTCGCGCGGTTTTTCCTACGAATCCGCACCCAAAACGCGAAAAAACCGCGATTCGACGCGAAAAATGCGCTTCAGAAATCCTAGTTAACGGTTTTATTGTTGCGCGCGTTAACCGGAAAACCTCGCCTTAGGTTGCGGGGCCGCGCTTTGCAACCGCCGCGAAACATGCGCCGGGAGCCGAATTTACCAAAGAAAACCAATGAGATAGCGCCGTTTAAGCCTTCCGCAAGGCGACTTCGGCTATACTTAAAATAATCAAGGGAAAAACGCCAAAAACCGCCAACTGGCGGCACCTAATTCCGGAGCGCCAGGGTTAAGGCGCGGTTAACGCCGCAAGCCCCGGCGCCGGAACTAGATGCTTGGTCAAGCCGCCTTCGCCGGCGCCGCCCCGTCCTTGAACAGCTTGAACACGATGCTATCGATCAGCGCCTCGAACGACGCATCGACGATGTTCGGCGACACCCCAACCGTGAACCATCGCCGCCCCGTCTCGCGATCGTGGCTCTCGATGAGGACGCGCGTCACGGCGTCCGTGCCCCCCGTGAGGATGCGCACCTTGAAATCCACCAGCTCCAGCCGCTCGATATAGGGCTGGTAGCCGCCCAGATCCTTGCGCAGCGCCTGGTCGAGCGCATGCACCGGGCCGTTGCCCTCGCCCGCGTTCATCATCAGCTGGTCGCCGATGCGCACCTTCACCACCGCCTCGGAGACGGTGACAAGATCGCCGCGCGCGTTGTGGCGTCGCTCCACCATCACGCGGAAACTCTCCACATCGAAGAACTCCGGCACCTCGCCGAAGGCCCGCCGCGCCAGCAATTCGAACGACGCGTCGGCGGCTTCGTAGGCGTAGCCCAGCGCCTCGCGGTTCTTCACATCCTCCAACAGCGAGCCGAGCCTGGGGTCGTCCTTGTCCACCTCCATGCCGCAGCGCGCCAGCTCCGTGAGGATGTTCGAGCGCCCCGCCTGGTTCGAAACCAGCAGCTTCCTCGCGTTGCCGACGCTGTCCGGCGGCACATGCTCGTAGCTCTTCGGGTCCTTGTTCACCGCCGAGGCGTGGATGCCGCCCTTATGCGCGAAGGCCGATTCCCCCACATACGGCGCGTGCCGGTCCGGCTGCCGGTTCAGCAATTCGTCGAGCTGGCGCGACACCGCCGTCAGCGTGCGCAGCGCCTCCGGAGTCACGCCCGTCTCGTAGCGCGAGGCGTAATCCTCCTTCAGCAGCAGCGTCGGGATGATCGAGGTGAGGTTCGCGTTGCCGCAGCGCTCGCCGAGCCCGTTCAGCGTGCCGTGGACCATCGCCGCGCCCGCGCGCACGGCGGCCAGCGTGTTGGCGACGCCGTTCTCCGTGTCGTTATGCGCGTGGATGCCGAGCACGTCCGCCGGGATGCGCTTGGCGACGGCGGCGACGATGGCCTCCACCTCATGCGGAAGCGCGCCGCCATTGGTGTCGCAGAGCACGACCCAGCGCGCGCCCGCCTCATAGGCCGCCGCCGCTGCGCTCTGCGCGTAGGCCGGGTTCGCCTTGTAGCCGTCGAAGAAGTGCTCGCAGTCGATGATCGCTTCCTTGTCGCGCTCGCGGATCGCCTCCACCGACGCGCGGATGGCGTCGAGGTTTTCCTCAAGCGTGATGCCGAGCGCCATCTCCACGTGATAATCCCAGGCTTTGGCGACGAGCACGATGGCCTCGGCCTTCGCCTGCACCACGGCCTGGAAGCCGGGGTCGTTCGAGACCGAGCGCCCCGCGCGCTTCGTCATGCCGAAGGAGGCGAGCTTCGCGGCGAGCTTCGGCGGCGCCTCGAAGAACGCCGTGTCCACCGGGTTCGCGCCCGGATAGCCGCCCTCGATATAGTCGATGCCGAGCGAATCGAGCCGCCGCGCGATCAGAAGCTTGTCTTCAACCGAGAAATCGACGCCGAGCGTTTGCGCGCCATCGCGCAGCGTGGTGTCGAACAGATACAGCCGCTTTTTCATAAGAAATCCAATTCAGAGCATTGCACCCTCTCCCTTGCGGGAGAGGGGGGCCGCGCAGCAGCCAGGATACGACTTACCGGGCGATTTCCCAGGTGGTTTCGATCTCGCCCGAGGTGGGGTTCTTCGCGTCCTTCAGCGAAATTCCCATGGCGGAGAGTTCGTCCCGAATCCGGTCCGCCTCCGCCCAGTTCCTCGCTTTCCGCGCGGCGAGCCGCTCATCTCGAAGCGCCTCCACTTTCGCAACGTCGACCGAAACCTGCTCGCGCGCCCAGGCGTCGGCGGTGAAATCCCGGAAGCCGCCGAAGCCCAGCACGTCGAGCGCATTCGCGATACTGTCCAGGCACTGCGCGCGCTGCGCATCCGGCGCCGCCGCCGCCTCGTTCGCCACCTCGTGCAAGCCGGCGATCGCCCCCGGCGTGTTCAGGTCGTCCAGCAGCGGCTCCGCGATGCGCTTGTCGATGAGACCGGACCGCGGCCCCCAGCCTTCGACGAGGCTAGCGAATTTGCCCAGGGCGTGGGCGGCCTCGCGCACCTTTTCCGCCGTCCAGTCCATCGGCTGGCGGTATTGCGTGGAAAGCATGGCGAGGCGCGACGCGGCCGCCGACATGCGCCCCTTCGAGGCGATGTCGCGGATGGTGACGAAGTTGCCGAGCGACTTCGACATCTTCTGGCCCTCCACCTGGAGATGCCCGTTGTGCATCCAGATGTTGGCCATGATCTTTGTCCCGTGCGCGCAGGTCGATTGCGCCACCTCGTTCTCATGGTGCGGGAACAGGAGGTCGATGCCGCCGCCGTGGATGTCGAAGACTTCGCCGAGGTGCTTGCTCGCCATGGCGGAGCATTCGAGGTGCCAGCCGGGGCGGCCATACCCCCACGGGCTCCGCCACCCCGGCTCGGCGCCTTCGCTCGGTTTCCACAGCACGAAATCCATCGGGTCGCGCTTGTAAGGCGCAACCTCGACGCGGGCGCCCGCGCGCATTTCGTCGGTTGAGCGGCGCGCGAGTTTGCCGTAATGCGGATCGGAAGCGACATCGAACAGCACATGCCCCTCGGCGGCGTAGGCGTGCCCGCGCTCGATGAGCCGCTCGATGAGCGCGATCATTTCCGGGATGAACTCCGTCGCGCGAGGCTCGAAGGTCGGCGGCAGCGCGCCGAGCGCCGCGACATCGGCGTGAAATTGCAGCGCGGTGCGCTCCGTCAGCTCGCGGATCGAGACGCCTTCCTCGGCTGCGCGCGCGTTGATCTTGTCGTCCACGTCGGTGATGTTGCGGACGTAGACGACGCGATCCGGCCCGTAAAGATGGCGCAAAAGCCGGAACAGCACGTCGAACACAATCACCGGCCGCGCATTTCCGATATGCGCCAAATCGTAGACGGTGGGGCCGCACACATACATGCGCACCTCCCCGGGGTCGAGCGGCCTGAACGTTTCCTTGCGTCGCGTGCGCGTATTATACAGCTTAAGCGTCATAAGCCCTGCCTTGGCTGGCGGGGTTATTCGTTCAAATAAAAAACCTGTGCCGCGCCAGCGTGTGTTTAGCTCGCGTTAGTAATACACCGGCTGCTGAACGAAGCATTTTGTCCCATCGCCCGACCATTGCCGTAAAATTGTTCCAGGTCAAGCATCGCGGCGCGCGACTCAACGAAATTTGCGCCGATGATGAACCAATTCAGCAAGCGCTTATCCTTGAGCCTTGCCCTGTCTTGCGTCGGGCGGCGTGGCGGTCCATACTTCGCTTTAACCAACGGCAGCCAGCCGATCCTCGATTGGCGGCGGGTGGGTGACATGAAGGCTCTCTTTCGCGGTTTGAGCATGGTTTGCGCTTTGGCGGCGATGTCCGCCGGAGCGAATAGCGGCGCCGCTCAAGGCTGGGGTTGGGGCGAAAGCCGCGGCTACGAGCCTCCTTCGAGCTACGATCAGCCATCGCGTCCCGTTTACGGGCAACCGGGCGGCCAGCCTTACGGGCAACCCTACGGGCAGCCTGCTTATGGCGGGCCGCCTCCCTCCCAGGCTTATGGCTCTGCGAATCCGCGCTGCCGCGATCTCGAAGCGCAGCTGACGGGCGGATTGCAAGGCGCTGGCCAGGATCAGCTCCCCCGCATCGAAAACGACATGCGGCAGGCCGACGGCCAATATCATCGCGCGCAATCCGACGCCGATCGCTCCGACTGCTACGAGGACATGTTCCTTTTCGGCCGCTCGCTGCGCCGTACGCCGCGCTGCATCGATCTCGACCGGCAGGTGCAAGCCGCAAAGTCCACGCTCGCCCAGCTAAAAGCGCAGCGGGACGCCATCTTGCGCGGAACGACGCCGCGCGCGAGACACGACGACATCGTGGCCGAGCTTGCGCGCAACCGCTGCGGCGACCAATATGTCCGCGAACACGAGGCGCAGCGCGGCCGGAGCAACTCGCTGTTCACCTTTTTCAGCGACGAAGACGCTTCGGACGAGGAGAGGTCCCGGCTCGCCCCGCCGGCGGCGGCCTATAGCGGCAACTCCTCGACCTATCGCACGCTTTGCGTCCGCGAATGCGACGGCTTCTATTTTCCGATCAGCACCGCCACCTCGGAAGCGCAGTTCAAAGATGACGAGGCGAAGTGCCATTCGCAATGCGCGGCGCCCGCGGAGCTTTACTACCACCGCTCCGACCAGGACGTGGACCAGATGGTGTCCTTGACCGGAAAGCCTTACGCGCAGATGCCCTTCGCCTTCCGGAACCGGAAGGTGTACCTCAAGGGCTGCTCCTGCAACACGGCTGAATATTCGCGCGAGGAGATCGCCAAGTCCGAGGAGGCGCTGAAAGCGTCCAGGCGCGCCGACGCCAGCGCCGGCAAGAGCGCGACCGACGCAGCCTTCGCCAAGCGCATCTCGCAGGCGGTGCAGAACGCGCCGCAGACCCCGCCCGCGCCGGAGCCTGCGCCTCAGCCGAGCCCGAATCGCTAAACCTAAATGCCGCCACCCTCCGGGTGAACCACACGCATTGTCATAGCCGGGCTCGACCCTCGGATCAAGTCCAGGATCAAGTCCGAGGGTTAGGCCCGGCCATGACGGTGGCTGCGTTTCGGCGCTGCAACCGCCGTTTTTAGGTTCGATCGCGAGGCTCGGCAGACTTGCCGCGAAACCCTGTCGCCAGCACGTAAAGCTCGGGCGACTCCGCCCTGCTCGCCTTGGGCTTGAGGTGGCGGACGGTTGCGAAATCGCGCTTCAAGACCACGAGAAGGCTTTTCTCGCTGCCGCCCTGAAAGACCTTGGCGAGGAAGGCGCCGCCTGGCGCGAGGATTTGCATGGCGAAGGCAAGCGCCTCCTCGGCGAGCCCCATGATGCGCAGGTGGTCGGTCGGCCGGTGGCCCGTCGTCGGCGCGGCCATGTCGGAGAACACGGCGTTCGGCCTGCGCCCCGCAAGCGCCTCGATCAGCGCCTCGTCGGCGCCGGGTTCGCTAAAATCGCGATGAAACATGATGACGCCCGGGATCGCATCGAACGGCAAGATGTCGAGTGCGAGGACAGCGCCGCGGCCTTCGGCGGCCTGCACGCGCTTCGCGGCGACTTGGCTCCAGCCGCCAGGGGCGGCGCCCAGATCGACAACAACATCGCCCGGTTTGAGAAGCCCATATTTGTCGGCGATCTCTTCAAGCTTATACGCGGCGCGGCTGCGATAGCCTTCGCGCTTCGCGGCAGCCACGTAAGGGTCGTTCAGCTGCCGCTCAAGCCAATGGCGGGACGAAGGCGTTAGCCGGTTCGTCTTCTTCAGCTTGACCTTAAGAGACCGGTCCTGGTTTGTCTCGCGCTTGGTCATGACATGCAGATGATGCGTCGAGCCTCGGTTTGCCATTGCCGCTCGCCGAGAGCGCGGCGCGCTCACGCACGGTGTCCTCGGCGATCATGGTGGCGAGAATGCCTTCGCGCAAACCGCGGTCGGCGACGCGCAGCGACCTTACCGGCCAAACTCTAAGCATGGCCTCCATGATCGCGCAACCCGCAAGGATGAGATCGGCCCGTTCCGGCCCGATGCAAGGCTGCGCGGCGCGCTGCTCCCAGTTCATGCGGGCGATGCGTTTCGTCACCTCGCGGATGCTGCCGCTGGAGAGCCAGCACCCATCGACCTTGGCGCGGTGATATTCGGAAAGGCCGAGATAGACGCCGGCTATGGTGGTTACCGTGCCCGATGTTCCGAGAAGATGCGCGCCATGCGCAACCTTCGCGCCTATGCCGTTGGCTTCGCTGAAGGGCTTCAGCCTCGCTTGCACGAATTCGACCATCGCCTCGAACTGGAAGCCCTCGGCCCGATTTCCGCCGAAGCGTTCGGCGAGCGTGACGACGCCGAAAGGCAGCGACGTCCAGGCCTCGATGCAGTCCTGGATGCGCAGGCGGTCCTCAAGCGAGATCCGCTTCCCGCGGCGGCCATTCTTGAGGTTCAGCCAGACGAATTCGGAAGAGCCGCCGCCGATGTCGAAAATCAGCGCGTAGTCGCTCTGTTTGTCGATGAGGGAGGCGCATCCCGAAACGGCCAGGCGCGCTTCGGTCTCGCGGCCGATGATTTCAAGCGCGAGCCCGGTTTCTCGTTTCACGAGCGCGACGAAATCGGGCCCGTTTTTCGCCACGCGGCATGCTTCCGTCGCCACCAGTCTCGCCCGGGTGACGCCTCTTCTCGCCATTTTGGAAGAACAAACCCGAAGCGCGTCCATGGTCCGCGCGATCGCCTCCTCGGACAGGACGCCCGAATGGCTCACGCCCTCGCCAAGCTTGATGATCCTTGAGAAGGCGTCGATGACGAAGAAGCCGCGGCGCGATGGGCGCGCAACGAGGAGCCGGCAGTTGTTGGTGCCGAGATCGAGCGCGCCGTATATTGCACCGGGCGCGCCGTTGACGCCGTTCCCATCCCTCGCGGGCGCGACCCTTATCGGCGCCGGGGGGGAGCGATGCGGCTCATGCGTCATGACCGGCGAAGCGCCGTTGGGCCGGCCCTCGCGTTCCGCCGGAACGACGCCTGGTCTCGATGCAGCTGTCCTCCTCCCTCCGATATCCAAACCTCGACCTCCCCTGGCGAGTTCACCGAGAGAGCCCGCCGGCCGCCCTGCTTCCGCGCCTAACCTTAGAGGCTAACAGTTTTTTTAGTCTCCGCCAATGCCGGAAGGGAGCAATGTCTTACCACCCATCGCTTTTCCAGGCAGCCCACGGCGGCGGGGGGCGGAGGGAGGCGCTGGAGGCGGAGCTGCAACCTGCGCAAACCGCGCTTGAACCAGGGCCCGCCGCCGCTCAGGCTTTTCGCGCTGCCGGCTGCGGCGTCTTTTTGCGCCGCGCCCCAGCCATCTTCCGGCTTCCTCTCGTCACGCTCGCCTGGGCCGCATCCCCGCGGCTCGCACGCTGCCCGGCCTGACCATTCATGCGCGTAATCGTAATCGGGTCTTCCCGCCTGCCCGATCTGACGAGAGCCTGACTGAAGCCCTGAGCGGCGCGCGCGCTCACCTCGAACAGGCTCTCGGTTTCGAAGATCTTGATGGCGCCGATGTCGCGGCTCGTGATCCCCCCGGCCTTGCAAACAAGCGGCAGAATCCATCGCGCCTCGGCCCTCTGCTTGCGCCCGACCGATAGCTTGAACCAGACGCCGTCATCGAAATCGCCGCGCAAAGCCTCAGCTTCGTTGGCGTCTCCTCCAGTATCCACAAACTCCTCCGGCATGGGCCGGCGTGTCTGGTTTTGCCGAAAGAACGCCGCCGCGACTTGCTCCGGGCTTTTCGTGGCGAGCAACTCCGTTGCAAAGGCAAGCTCCTCGTCGTTGAGCGGGCCTTCGAGCGCCGGGTCGCCGAGAAGCCTTTCCCGGTCGCGTTGGAGGATGGTCTCCGCACTCGGAACCGGCATCCAAGTCGCTCTTATCTTTGCGAGGGTCAGGAGCCTTTCGATGCTCCGGCGTTTGCTGTGCGGCGTGATGATGACGCTCACGCCGGCGCGGCCAGCGCGCCCCGTTCGCCCGCTCCGATGCAAGAGCGCTTCGCTGTCCCTCGGCAGATCGGCATGAACGACGAGGTCGAGATTTGGCAAATCGATGCCGCGCGAGGCCACGTCGGTCGCCACGCAAACCTGCGCCCGGCCGTCCCGCATCGCCTGAAGCGCTCGCGTGCGTTCGGTTTGGCTCAGTTCGCCCGACAGCGCCACAATCCCAAACCCGCGATTGCCAAGACGGCTCGCAAGATGCTTTACGCCTTCTCGCGTCGCGCAGAACACGAGCGCGCTCGTCGCCTCAAAATACCGCAAGACATTGATGACGGCGTTTTCCCGTTCGGCCGATGCAACGGAAATAGCGCGATAATCGATATCGGCGTGCTGCCTTTCGCCCTTGTTGGCGGAAATCCGGATGGCGCTTTTTTGGAAGCGCCTGGCGAGGGTTTCGATCGTTTTTGGCACCGTCGCCGAAAACAAGAGAGTGCGTCGCTCCGGCGGGGCCGCCTTGAGAATGAACTCCAGGTCTTCCCGGAAGCCGAGGTCCAGCATTTCATCGGCCTCGTCGAGCACGAGCGCGCGCACCGACGACATATCGAGCGAACCCCGCGTAATGTGATCGCGAAGACGGCCGGGCGTTCCGACGACGATATGCGCGCCGCTGGCGAGCGCCCGGCGCTCCTGGCGCATGTCCATGCCCCCGACGCAGGCCGCCATTCTGGCGCCCACCGGCGCGTAAAGCCATTCGAGTTCGAGACGCACCTGGACCGCCAGTTCGCGCGTGGGCGCAACGACGACAGCCAAGGGGCCGGAGTTTGCCGGGAAGCGATCTTTCCCTCCCAGCAACGTCGAGGCCATGGCGAGACCGAACGCCACCGTCTTGCCCGATCCCGTCTGCGCGGACACGAGAAGATCGGCCTCGCCGGCATCTGGCGCGAGAACGGCGCGCTGAACTTCGGTCAGCGTGGTGTAGCCTTGCTTTGCAAGCGCCTCCGCGAAGAGCTGAGGCGCCCCATCGATAGCCGTCATGTGAAGCGCTTTCGGGTTCCAAATTCAGCGGCGGTCAAACGATATGTCGTCTACCCATAGCGTTAAATGAGTGGGCAGAGAGATAATATTTTGTCCAGCGCGTCCTCTCATTGCCGCTCGCGCTTCACTTCTCCGCGCTTCGTTTTGCCGGTCAACCGCCGCTGCTTCGAGCCAAGGGACCGGGCGCTCGATGGCGGCCTGCCTGATCATACGGACATGCCGGTCGATGGCGTCCCTGCGATCGGCCGCACAGCCTCCGGCAGGCTCGGCGAGCGGCGCACATCGAAGCGCAATTGCGCGGCGGTCGAAACCTTGTTGGCGCTGGAACAGGCGAGGGAAGGCGGCCAGTCGATGCTAAAACAGCTCGATCAGGTTCGTTTTGCTGTTGTCGACGTGGGACAGTTTGCTTGTCTGTATGGTTTCCAGGCGTTTCGTCTCGATCTCCGCCAGAATATCGTCGATATCGCTTTCGTCGAACGTCTCCGATTGGATCACCGTCCTCAAACGCGCGGAATGATCCACGATCTCATGGAGCACCCCCGTCACGCCATTCAGTTTCTGGCGAGCGACGTCCTGAAACTGAATGGAGCCGATCAGATCGATGACGAGCTGCGCAATGCTTTCGCTTTCTTGAATCATTTCGGCGAGAGTTCCGCGCTGCTGGTCGATCAAAACCGTCATGTTCTTTTCAAGTTCGCCGATCGCGGACACGATGGCGTTCAGATCCCCGCGTTCGCGATCCTGCCGCACGTTGAGGTTGTCTATGCTGTCGGCGATCGTATTATTCAATGTGTGGAGGCCTTCGCTAATGTCTATTGCCGCCTGATCCGTCTGCCGCGATAGCGCTTTAACCTCGGCGGCGACGACAGCAAAGCCCTTGCCAGCCTCTCCTGCCCTCGCGGCTTCAATGCTGGCGTTGAGCGCGAGCATATTGGTTTGCCGCGCCAACTTTCGAATGCCCTGGACGATGGCCTCCTGCCGGTGGGCAAAATCGGCGATGGAGGAGAGCTGAGCGCGGCTCTTCTCCATCGCAGCCATCCTGTTGGCCAGGAAATCGGAGAGGGTCTGGTTGTTAACGTGAAGGCGCATTTCGGTCTGCTCGACGATTGGCAGAATTTTGTCGCGCGAAACGACCCTGAGGAAGGTTATCAGGCCGGTGATCGTGTCATCGACCCTCTTCAACTGGGTCAGGATGTTCACTGCCACGTCTTCGGTGTTCGCGACTACATTCTGCACATGATCGCACAGCGTGTAGATAATCGGGTTGCAGGCCGATATTTCCTCCCCGAGCCGGCGCAGGGTCTTAGGGTTCGGAGCCGCGCCGGCGTCGCGAGCGGCGGCCGGAGGAAGCAATCGCCGCTCATCTCCTCCCCGGCGGGCGCCGGGTTCGGCGGCTTGAGACGCGCCCAGAAGGCGCCGCCCCGCGAGGACGAAGACTGCGATGAAAAAGGCCGCGCCCGCGCGCAGGCTTTCGGCGCCGAGGTCTGTCTGCAATCCCAGCGCATAATCGCTGAGAGCGGTCAGAACCGCCGCCGCGGAAGCGAAAGCTGCGAGGGCAGCGAATTCGCGCCGCGGTCGCATGGATCACGCCCCTGGAACGAGTTGCTTGACGATCTGCAGCATCGCTTGAGGCTGAACCGGCTTGACCATCCAGCCGGTGGCGCCGGCCGACTTGGCTTCGTCCCGCTTCTCCTGCTGAGATTCCGTCGTTAGCATCACGATGGGCATGAAGGCGAAGCCGGGAAGCCGGCGAACTTCGCGGATCAGCTGAATGCCGTTCATGGCGGCCATGTTCAGGTCCGTGATGATCATGTCTGGCTTGTCGCCGCCTTTGAGAATGACAAGAGCTTCCTCCGCGTTTTTGGCTTTGGAGACGCCGAGGCCCGCTTTCGACAACATGCCTTCCATACTCATCAGCATGGTCGGGGAATCGTCTACAATCATGATTGTCTTTGACATTCTGGCGCCTCCAACTTTTATGCAACGCAAAGGCCACTCGTTAATGCTCTTCTGTTTTCACGCAGGCGAAGCTGCAAGGACGGCGCTCACCCAGGTCGCCATTGCGGGCGAGGCAGGCAGCATAGGGTTTTTCGGCGCCGCCGCCGCCAGAACTTGCAGGACCGCCGTATGAACGTAGACGCAGTCCGTCATGTCGATCCTGGCGCCCCGGTGAGTGCGCAGGAACTCCAGCAGAGGTAGAGCTTCCTCCACCATACACTCGGCTTCGCAATAAACGGTTGAGGCGTCATAGCGAATTGCCATCAAAGGATCTCCTTCAAGTTCAGGACCAGGAGAACCCGTCCGTCGCCGAGAAGCGCGGTTCCCGCATAGCCGCGCAGCCCCGACAGGAAGCCGTCGAAGGGCTTCAAGATCACGTCGATGCTTTCCCGCAATTGATCGACGGCGAGGCCCACCAGCGCGCCCTTCACGCGGACGACGAGCACCGCGAGACCGAGTTCGCTCTGCCTTCCGAAGCCTTCGGAAATGCCGAGCAGGCGGCTCGTGCGCACCAATGGGACGATCATGTCGCGCAAGACGAAGGTTTCCGATTGCTTGATCGAGTAGATCTGGTTCTGCGACAACCGCACGGTTTCGACGATCACGTCCATGGGGATGCCGACGAGGCTGCCGCCGACCTCGGCCATCATCACGCGCGTAACCGACATGGAGAGCGGCAGCGCGAGACGAACGGTCGCGCCCTTGCCCGCCTCGGACGACACGGCGACATGGCCCCCCAGCTTCTCGATGTTGCTGCGCACCACGTCCATGCCAACGCCGCGCCCGGACAGGTCCGATACTTGCGAAGCCGTGGAGAAGCCGGGCTGGAAGACGAGGTTGATCGCCTCCTGATCCGACAGCCGGCCTGCGTCCTCCTCCGAGATCACGCCCTTCGCGAGCGCGCTGGCCTTGATCTTCCCCGGATCGATGCCGCGTCCGTCGTCCTCCACCTCGATCACGATCTGATCGGATTCCTGATAGGCCCGAAGCACGATCGACGCGTGGCTCGGCTTTTCGGCGGCTTCGCGCTCCTCCGGCGTTTCGACGCCATGATCGATGCTGTTGCGCACGATATGGAGGAGCGGCTCGCCAAGCGCCGCGATGATCGCCTTGTCGGCCGCCGTGTCTTCCCCCTCCATCGTCAGATCGATCTTCTTGTCGAGCTTGCGGGCGAGGTCGCGCACGAGCCTCGGGAAGCGGTCGAACGCCTCCGAAACGGGCTGCATGCGCACGGCCATGATCGCGGTCTGCATCTCCTGCGCGAGCCGGTCGATCACGACGTATTGGTCCTTGATCTCGCGCGCCATCTCGCGGGAGCCATACGTGTCCTCGGCGCGGCGGGCGAGGAACGGCAGGCTGTTCTTCGAAACGACGAGTTCGCCGATGAGGTTCATCAGCGTATCGAGCTTGCCCTGATCGACTTTCAGGACCTTCTGCGCTTGCGACTTGTGGGCTGCGCCATTCACCCGCGCGCTGTCCGAAGCGGCGGCGTCGAAGGGTGCGGGCGCGTGCACGGCGGCGCGCGGCTCCTGGCCGCCCGGATCGCGGCCCTTTTCCGAAGGCCGGGCGCCGCCGTTGGCGGCGGCCGGTTCGGATGGCGCCGCCCAGTTCTGAAGGAAGGCGGAAAGCGCGGCGGGCGTGTTCGCTTCAGCGGCGGCGGCGAAATCGTGCGCGAGGCGCGCATCGCCGAGAGCGGCAAGCACGTTAGACAAGGTAGCCTTGACGGATGCGAGACGCTTTTGCTGCTCCTCCTCGCCGCCGTTCAGCGCTAGCACTTTCATCTGCGTCCGCGCGATGCGAAGCGCGAGGTCTTGCATGGAGCTTCCCGAGGCGCCGGCGGCGGGCGCCGGCGAATGCTCTGGCTTGCCTTCGCGGGGGAGAGAGCCGGGCGGGAGCGCCATGATCGAGACCTGATCTATCACGTAGCGGAACAGGTGAGCGACTTCGTCGCGCGGCGCGAGCGTCAGCGCGCGGAAGATGAAATTGGAGCGATAGGGGTCGAGGTCGTCGAGCGACGGCCAGGGCGCGCACAGCGATGCCGACAGGACGCCAAGCTCAGGGGTCTGGCGCATCAAATTCGCCGGGTCGTCGCCGCTATAGAAGCAGGCTTCGTGCGGGCGATACTCGACCGCGACGACCGCCTTCGAAGAAGCCGCCGCGGCAGCGGCGAAGGCGTCGTAACCGGGCGCGCGGCGGATCTCGTCGAGCCAATCGAAGCCGCCGGCCTGGCCACGCGACTGCCTTTCCGGGGCGGCGGCGGCGTTTCCTTCCGCGACGGGCAGAAAGCCCCGCAAGGCCTTCGCCAGCTTCTGGGAGACTTCGGCCGCGGCGCCGGGCAGTTCCTCATTCTTCTCAAGATCGCCGATCCAGACGCCGACCTGATCCAGCATGTCGAGAATACGATCGGTTATCTCCGGGCTCAACCGAAGCGCGCCCGAACGCACCGCCGAAAGCACATCCTCGCCCGCGTGCAGCAAATTCGTAAGCGGCTGGGCGTCGAACAGGCCGGACGAGCCCTTGAGCGTATGGATCGCACGAAAGACTTCATTAATGCCGACTTCGTTCTCGGGGTCTTTCTCAAGCCGCAGAATGCCGGCCGCCGATTGCTGAATCAGCTCCTGAGCTTCGGAAATGAACCGGGCGAGCAGCGGGTTCATGACGCCCGCCCCGTGAAGAGATTGGCGACGCTCGTGAATTCGTCGGGCCGCACGGGCTTCACCATGTAGAAATTCGCGCCAAACTCATAGGCTCGGACCTTATCGTGCTCCTTGTCCTCGGTGCTGACGGTCATGACCGGGGTCGCGAAGCAATCCGGGTCTTTGCGCAACTGGCTGACGAATTCGTAGCCGTCCATCTTGGGCATGTTGATGTCGACGACGATCAGATCGAAGCGGCCGCCCAGCACGCGCTCCAGGCCCTCGACGCCGTTAGCCGCTTCCTCGACGGCGAAGCCGGCCTTTTCGAGCACGTCGCGGTAGAACATCCGCATGGTGATGCCATCGTCGACGATGAGCACCTTTTTCTTTCCCGCCGCGCTCGCTTCCCCAGCCTTTGTCAGCATCGCCTTCGTCCCTACGGTTTCTGGTAGACGATGGCGTCGGAAAACCTGCGCGGCCGGTAGAGGGAGGACATGCGGCTCATGCTCTCCGAATGGCCGAGACAGATGAAGCCGCCGGGCGCAAGGCACTCATACAAGGTCTCCATGGCCTGGCGGCGCGCCAGATCGTCGAAATAAATCAGGAGGTTTCTGCAAAAGATCACATCGATATTGCTGTAGTCGCGCATTTGCTCGGCGTCGACGATGTTGATCGTCGAGAAGTCGATCGACTCGCGCAGCGCTTCCGCGATCTGGAACGCATCCCCCTTGGGGGTGAAGTATTTCTCCCGAATCTTCTGCGGAATACGGGACAGGGCGCGCTCCCCATAGACGCCCTTGCGCGCTTCTTGCAGCACGCGGGAATCGATATCGGAAGCGAGGATTTCGATGTTGAAATCGTCGGCTCTCTTCCATCTTTCCAGAATATAGATTGCGATGGAGTAGGGTTCCTCGCCCGTGGAGCACGGCAGCGACCAGATCCGAATCGTGTCTCCAGGCTCTTTGTTCCTGGAAACATCGGGCAGGATGCCGCCGACGAGGGCGTCGAATTGATAATCCTCGCGGAAGAAGTAGGTCTCGTTCACGGTCATCGCGTTGACGAGACTTTGCATTTCCTGCGCGCCGGTTTCGAATCGCACCATCGCGAAATATTCGCGGAAGGTCGGGCTTTGCGTGGCCTCCATTCTCTCCAGGACGCGCCTCTCCACGAAGTATCTCTTGCTTTCGGAGAAGATGATGCCTGTCTTGCGGTAGAAAAATTCACAGAACTTCGCGAATTCCTGCGGGGATATGGCAGGAAGGGGCGGCGAAAGCGCCGAGGGGCTGGCCGGTTTCATTGCGTCTCGCCTATGCGTTTGAGCGTAGCGTCGATGGCGAAGGTCATAAACGGCTGGTCGCCGAAACGGAGCCGCAGTTCTTTGAGCGGAGCGATCGAAGCCGGCGTGCCGACCTCGGCGAGACAATCGACGGCGGCCGCGCAGACATTGACGTGGTCGTCTTCGAGAATGACCTTATGCAGCCATTCCGGCGCGCGCGCGTTCGGAAGCACGGCCAGGATATTGACGGCGAAAATGCGCACGTCGCTTTCAGGGTCGCGGAGCAGCGCCTCCATATAGGGCGCGATCTCGCCGGGCATCTCCTGCAGCGCCTCGATGGCCTCGTTGCGAAGCGCGGTGTTTTCGCTTCGCAAGTAGCGGGTCAGGCCTTCGACGGCGGCGCACGAGCGGCTTTGAATGAGCGCGGTCATGATAACGCTGCGGACGCTGATTGCCGGCTCGCGCTCCAGGTGATCGCACAGGAGGGGGATGCCCTCGGGGAGGCGGGCCAGTTCGCGCGCGGCCTGGCGCCGCCGCGAGGGTTCGTCCGACCGCAATTCGCTTGCGAGGCCGGCGGCGGAGGCGTCTTTTTCGCGCTCCGCGCCAGCTTCAATGCTCGCGACGTTCTTCGTAGCCCTAACCAGCGCCATAAGCACGGCTCCTGTTCGATGATGCGGCCGGAGACGTCCAGGCGATGAGCTGGCGGGCGATCCGGTTGCTGGGCAGCACGAGATCCGCGCCGCCGAGCTTGATCAATTCGCAAGGCATGCCGAAGACGACCGATGTGGACTCGTCCTGCGCGATGGTGCGTCCGCCCTTGCGTTTCAGGTCCGCCATCGCCGCGGCGCCGTCATCGCCCATCCCCGTCAATTGAACGCCGATGAGCCTGTCGGCGGGCATGGCCTCGATAGCGCTCGCGACCATGCGGGCGACGCTCGGATGCCACAAATGCTGCTGGCTGGAGGGAACCGGCGTTGCAAGCCAAGCTGTGTTGCGCCCCAGAACGACGAGATCGGCGTCGCCCTTGGCGATGTAGATATTTCCCGCCTCTATTGGCGTTTGATGCGACGCTTCCTGGACGTGCATCGCGCAAATATTGTCAATGCGCTTGGCGAAAACGTTCGTGAAGCTGCCGGGCATGTGCTGCGCGACGAGAACCGCCCAAGGGAAGTCCGCCGGCAAAGCGGGAAGGATTTCCTCCAGGACGCCGGGGCCTCCGGTGGATACGCCCACGAGCACGATCCCGAACTGATGGGATGCCGGGCCGGAAATCCTGGTATCGGGCTTCTGCGCGCGGCTCCGATCCTGTATCAGGCGATCGCGCAAGCCCACGGTGCGGCGCACCTTCGCCGTCGCCGCGCCCTTGATCTTGGCGAGCAGCTCGCGCTGCACGCGCTCGATGGAAAGCGAAATGGTGCCGTCCGGCTTGTGGACGTAATCGACCGCGCCGAGGCTCAGCGCCTGCAAGGTGGCCTCGGCGCCCTTTTCGGTCAGCGACGAAACCATCAAGACCGGCTTCGGCCTCTCCACCATGATGCGGGCGAGGCAGGTGATCCCGTCCATCTCGGGCATGTTGATGTCGAGCGTTATGACATCGGGATCGAAACTGTTGAGAAGGGAAAGCGCCTCCACGCCGTTCCTGGCGACGCGGACCTGAAATCCCCCTTCGCTCTCCAGCAGCGTCACCAGATGTTTCCGCATCAGAGCGGAATCATCGACGATCAGCACCTTGATCATGGCGTGTTGCCTAATTTTGAAAATCGATGGAGGGCGCGCGCCCTCCCTTAAAGCTATTCCGCATCCGGTTGAAAAGTTTGCCGCCGGCAGGCGTCGTCCCGTGCGCGCAGCGGCACGAATTGCCGCTGCGCAAACATGGGACCTTGCCAATTGCACATGCAGATCCTGGATAACGCCTCCGGCGTTTCCGGGATGACGGTACGGAGCCGTTCAACCGGATTCGGTATTACGCAACTAATTTAAGCTCATCCAACTCGTCGAAATTCAACAATTGCGCAACTTCCAGAAGCAGGATCATGCGCTTCTGTTCTTCGAGGTTGGCGACGCGATTGATAAGACGCTGCTGCCGGGCCGAAAGCGCCGGCGCCGGTCCGACATGCTTGAGGCGAATGCGCATCACTTCGGAGACGGAGTCCACGATGAAGCCGGTGCGCACCCCGTTGATGGTGAACACCATGATGCGCTGCCTGTCGTTGCGCGCCGCGCCCGGCAGGCCGAAACGGCTCCGCTGATCGAGGACCGGCAGAACCACGCCGCGCAGGTTCACGACGCCTTCGATGAACTGGGGCGTTTTCGGAATGCGCGTCAGCTCTTCCGGCACGCGGACGATTTCCTGCACCGCCTCGATCGGCACGCCGTACTCCTCTTCCATCAGGCGGAACACGACGAACTGTTCCTCCTGCTCGCTTTCGGCGCCCGAATTGCGCGTTTCCGAACCTGCCATCGCCTCGACCTTGTCAGCTTCGCCCACGGCCTTGCGCATATCCTCGGCCCTGAACATGCGTTCGGCCGAAAGGACCGAGACCAGACGCCGCCCGTCCTGGAGCCGGCAAATGGCCTGGATGTCGTTCATGGCCTGCCCTTGCGACAAAAGGGCCGGCATCGGATCGACAATATTGCGCGCGACACGCAGGACTTCCTTGACGCCATCCATCACCACGCCGACCGACACGCCCTCGCCGAGCGAAATAACCACGACCTTGTTGGCGTCGGACAACTCCACCTGAGGCAGGCCGAACATGTTACGAAGGCTTACCAAGGGCAGCAGCCGGTTGCGGAGCGTGATAACTCCCAAAACATGCCCGTGGCTGTTCGGAAGCTGGGTGATCTGGCTCGGAAGCTGGATGATTTCCTCGACGCGCTCGATCGGGAACGCATATTCCTGATCGGCAACCTCGAAACTCACCAGATGGTCCTCGTCCAGAACGGCCTGCTGCGACGCTTTGCCCTCGCCCTGGACTTCGCGCACGCCCTGGGCCAGCCGGTCCGCCGCGTTCTTCATGGCGCCTTGGAACTCACGCTCGACGGTCTTGGCCGTGTCCAGGATCATCACCATGGACCCGCCCTTCTCGCTCTTGATCATGCCGGTCAACAGACCCGTATCGATGGCGGCCCCGATATTGGAAGCCGCCTCGATGCGGTCGGGATCGACCGTCACAACATTGGCCATGCGGTCGACCACAAGGCCCACGGGCCGCCCGTGATCGAGGACCACGACGCGCGTCGAATTGTCGTGGAGCGCCTCCGGAAAGTGGAAGATCTCGCGCAAGTTCAGGATCGGCAGCACCGAGCCCCGTAAATTGGCGAGCCCCTCAAGCGCCGGCGGGCTCATGGGAACCTTGACCACATTCGGCATGCGGATGATTTCCTGCACGGCGGAGAGCCGGACAGCGAAGACTTCCTTGCCCACGTGGAAAATCACGAACTGACGCAAAACGACATCCGACTCGAAACTATTCGGCCCGCCGGACAACGCGGCGATAGGGCCGGAGGTTGCGGATGCAACCTCCTCGTGGCTTGCGACAGACATGGCTGCCTCCCCGGTTGCGGCGGTTAATTCGCGGCCTGCAGTTCGTCAGCGAGCGAAGCGATCTCCTCGATGGCGGCCGCAAGCTGCTCGGCGCCCTTGGCCTGTTCGCGCGCCGCGCCCGCGGCCTCGCCGGAGGCTCGGGTGGCTTCCTGCGCCGCGGTCGAGATCGTCTCGACGCCCGTCTGCACTTCCTTCACGACCCGCACGATCTGGTCCGAGCCAGCGAGGATTTCCTTGTTGCCGGCGAGCACGACGTTCATGTCGCTGGCGATGACGACAAGGTTCGCCGCGATGATCTTGTTCTTCTCTCCTTCAAGGGCCGCGGCGTCGGCGATGGCGCCGAGATCGCTGCGAACCCTCACGATCTGATCCTGGATCGCCTTCACGGTGTCCTTGATGCGTTCGGCGTTCTCGGCGGAATCGCGCGCGAGGTTGCGAATGTCTGTCGAAACCACAGCGAAGCCCTTGCCGAACTCGCCGGCGCGGGCGGCCTCGACCGAACCGTTCACGGCCAGCATGTTGGTCTGGATCGAAACGGTCGTGATCGCGTCGACGATCTTATCGATGCGGCGGCTGACCTGTTCCAGCGCCGACATTTGCTCCGCGCTCTTCTGGCCCGCCGTGACGGAATCCAGAACGCCTTCGACCAGCGCCTCGACCGCCGCCTTGCTCGTTCCGACGAGTTGGGCGATGGCCTGGCCCTTTTCATAGGCGGCCTCGGCTTGCTTCTGCGAAACGATCGCGCCGCGCTCGATCTGCGCGATGGCCGCCGCCGATTGCTGGGTGGCCGCGCCCTGCTGCTGCGCGCCCCTCGTGATCTGTTCGAGCGCCGTCATGATTTCCGCCGACGCGCGGTTGATCTCTTCGACCGCGCTCGACATTTCCTCCGCGGCGGACGCCACCTCCTCGGCGCTCTTGCCGATATTGGTGCTGTTCTTCAGCTCTTCGGCGAGTTCGGACAGTTCCTGCGCGGCCTGCTCGCATTGATTGAGCGCGACTGTTTGCTGGTCGATGGTCTTGAGCGACTCCTGGCAAGCCGAGCTTTGCTCCTCAGCGGCCGCCGCGATGATTTCGGCGCCCTTCTGGACTTCAATGGCGGCCCTGTTCGATTCATCGTTGGCGCGCGTAATCTCGGCGGAGCCTTCGAGAATCACCTGCATGTCGGCGCGAACCTGGGCGAGAGCCTCGGTGGTTTCCCGGCCCTTTTCCACCTCGCGTTTCGCGGTCTGGGCCGATTCGTTGATCCCCTCGGAAATAACTTTCACGTCCGACTGGATTTGCACGATCAGGTCCTGGATGTCGCGCGCGGACTTCTCGGAGGTTTCTGCGAGCGTGCGCACCTCGTCGGCGACGACGGCGAAGCCCTTGCCGTGCTGGCCGGCGCGGGCGGCCTCGATGGCGGCATTCAGCGCGAGCAGGTTGGTCTGGTCGGCGATGCGGGCCACGGCCTTCACCACTTCGCCAATGGCGGCGGCCTGCTGTTCGAGCTCGGCCACCATCTTCACGGAGCCTTCCTGGCGCTCCGCTGCCTTGCTGATGGCGAGAATGGAGTTCGAGATCTGGCCGGTGACCTCGCTGATCTGGTTCTGCAGAGCTTGCGTCTTGGCGGCCGCGGCTTCCGAGTTTTCCTTGGCTTTCTGGATGAGGGCGCCGCCGTGATTGATCGCCTTCAGCGATTGCTGCGAAGCGCCCGACGATTCCTCGGCGCCTGTGCCGATCTGTTCGACCGCCTTGCGCAACTCCTCGGCCGCCGATGCGGCCTCCGCGATGCCGCTCGCGAGCTGGCTCGTGGCCGCGGCCACCCTTTCCGCCGCCTTTTGCTGGCGGGCGAAGGTTTTCGCTTTTCTTTTCTGAGCCTCGGCCAGCAGCTTGCGGCCGCCTGCCGAGACGTTGTCATGATTTTCCTGAACCTTAACGGCCATCGGGGGATGGGACGCAGACGGAGCTACGCCGTTTCTTTTTGCCAGTGCCATGGGAGCCGACCTTGTTAGCGGTGTTGCGGGCCCACTCCACTTAAGCGCTTATAGTTAAAGCTACGTCTAATCTGTAATGCTTTTTGCTCAGATTAATATTATCGAAACTAACCCTTATTTTCCATTTTAGAATTACATAAAAATGGAATAATTACAGCCACATATAAAGGCCCGCGTTCCTAACCCGGCAGCGAATAGGTCGCCACCGCGTGCGCCGCAAGCTCGTCTTCCCCTTCCGGCATGAGCGCGATTTCGCCGACGGCGAGCCGCTTGCCGAGCTTCAACAGCCTGGCCTCGCCGATCATGTCGCGCGGATCGGGCTTGCGCAGAAAGTTGATCGTGAGGTTGGTCGTCACCGCATGCGCCACGGGACCGATGGAGGCGAGCACGGCGGCGTACATCGCCACATCGGCGAGCGAGAACATGGCCGGGCCGGAAATCGTCCCGCCCGGCCGAAGCAAGTGGTCGCCATAGATCATGCGCATCCGCGCGAAGCCGTGGCGCGTTTCCTCGACCTTGTAGGAGATGCCGATGGCGATCTGAGGAAAAACCTGCGCGAGGAACAGGGCGACCTCGGCCGCCGACATTTTCGGCATCGCAATCTTTGGGGAATCGTGGTCTTGCGGCATGCCGTCTCCGTGATTTCACCAAGATTGAGCGCAAGAAAGTGCTGCTGAACGTTGAAAGGTCCGCGCGGCGGAGCGCGTCTCCCCTGTCTCGCGGAACGAGCATGGCGCGAAAGCCGCTTCCCACGCCAGAGAAAAAGAATGAGGGCATGACGACCATGAACCATCTTCGCAAACGCGCCGGGATTGCGGTTGCAAGCCTTGCGGCGCTGGCGTTCCTGAGCATCGGCGCGGCCATGGCAAAGGACGTGGCTCTTACCCAGGACACCGTCTCGCGCTTCCTCGCCTCGTTCTCGCAGATGCGCATGATCGCCATCGGCGAGGGGCTGAAGGCGGGGACGGACTCCGAGGCCGCCAAAAATCCCTTCGGCGCGGTCGTCAAGGCGATCAAGTCGAGCAAGCTGCAAACCGAGGCGAAGACGATTGCGACGGAACATGGCTTCGCGGACTTGAAGGAGTGGTTCGACACGGGCAAGGCCATCGGCCAAGCCTATGTCTTCGTCACAGCCGGACCGGCGCGGAGCCTCGCGCGCGATGCCGTCGACAAGAACAAGGATCGCGCGATCAAGGAGCTTGAGAAGCTTGGTCTTGTCAACGACAAGCAGAAGCTCAAAGAGAATCTCGACAGCCTTGGCGACCAGCTTGCGAAGGAGCCTCCGCCAGAGAACGTCGCTGTCGTGCGTGAAATGAAACCCGATATTGAAGCCGCCGTGAAATTGGGCGTCAACTGAGGTAAGGTGACCTCAACGGAGCCCGCCCATGGAAAAAGCACAAACGCAAGACCCGCAGCCCGAGCTTCTGAAGCAGGAGCGCCGCGGCGCCATCGCCATCCTTACGCTGCACCGGCCGCAAGCGCGCAACAGTCTGTCGCTCGCGCTGATCGCCGCGCTGCACGAGGCCATCGAGCAGCAGGGCATCGCGCACGACGTGGCCGCCATCGTCATAACGGGCGCGCCGCCCGCCTTCTGCGCGGGCCACGATCTGAAGGAAATGACGGCGCATCGCAAGGACGCCGACCGCGGGCGCGAGGTCTTCGCGCGCACGATGCGAAGCTGCTCGGCGCTGATGCAGGCCATCGTCGCCTGCCGCAAGCCCGTGATCGCGGCGGTGAACGGCATCGCGACGGCGGCGGGTTGCCAGCTCGTCGCAAGCTGCGATCTTGCCGTCGCGGGCGAGAGCGCGCAATTTGCGACGCCGGGGGTGAATATCGGCCTGTTCTGCTCGACGCCCATGGTGGCGCTGTCGCGCAACCTCTCGCGCAAGGCGGCGATGGAAATGCTGCTTCTGGGCGAGACGACCGGCGCCGCGAAGGCGAAGGAGCTTGGCCTCGTCAATTGGGTCGTGCCGGACGCCTATGTGCTTTCCGCCGCGATGAAGACGGCGGAAAAGATCGCGTCGAAGTCTCCGCTCACGCTCGCCATCGGCAAGATGGCGTTCTACCGGCAAGTTGAAATGCCGCTCGCCGAGGCCTACGACTATGCGGCGCACGTCATGGTCGAGAACATGCTGGCGCGCGACGCGGAAGAGGGCATCGCCGCGTTCATCGAGAAGCGCAAGCCGCAATGGACAGGGTCTTAACTGCGGTTGCGTGGGCTCGTGTGGTATTATGGCGCCGCAAAAGGGCCTTTTTTTCCAAACGAACCCAATAGGGTTAATCGGCGGTTGTTCTCTGACGATGTGTGAGCTGGCAAATCCAGCGGTTGGCGCCAGCCTGACGAGTTCGAGCGGCCTCGCAAGCACGTCAGCGGAAGCGCTCCGGCATTTGCGGGTTGTTCGCCGGGTTGGTGTCGTGCCGCGACAGCCGCGCGACGATGGCGCCGCCGGCGAGCGGCTGCAAATCCGCCTCCAGCGCGTCCGCCGTCTCCTTCGCATAGACCTCCTCGCCGCCCGCGTACAGCGTGAACGCCCTCGTGTGCTTCGCTTTCTTGGCCGGGTCCTCGATGGTCGCCTTCGTCCACTTGTAGAGGGGAAACTTCTCGACGCCATGCTGCTCGGCCTCGGCGACATAGCCGGAAAAGGCGTCGTAGACCGATTTCATCGTCGTGTTGTGCTTCGCGAGGATGCCGGTCAGCGGCTGCAACGCGGGACTTTGCGGCTCGCGGCGGGCGAGGTCCGCGGCGGCGTCATTGAGATAAATCCGGATCTGATAGAGCAGATTGTCCATGCTTGTCCTCCCTGGGATTCCTGGCTTCATCCTTCGACAAGCTCAGGATGAGGCGTTTCGCGTTACCCTCGTGGTGAGCCTGCCGTGGTTCGGCAAGCTCACCATGAGGCCATGGGCAGTTTCGCTTTTTCGGCATCGTGCTAGAGCCGCCTCCATGTCATGTCGACGGCGGGGATGCGCAACGCCGCTTTTTCCGCTATATGCGGCTAACCATTTTACGGCGCGGCACAATCATGGACCACGAGACTTATCCCGACAGCTTGATTGCCGGAATTCTGCACGAGGCGAAAAGCTTCGCGATTGTCGGGGCGAGCGCCAACGCCCGCCGGCCGAGCTACTTCGTACAGAAATACCTGATCGCCAAGGGCTACCGCGTCGTGCCCGTCAATCCGGGGCAGGCCGGAGGCGAGATCCTTGGACAAAAAGTGTTTGCGCGCCTTGCCGATCTCGATGGGCCCGTGGATGTCGTTGAAATTTTCCGGAATTCAGAAGCCGCGCTGCCCGTCACGCAAGAGGCGATTGCGCTGAAGGACAAGCTCGGCCTGAAGGTCGTCTGGATGCAGCTCGGCGTCCGCAACGACGAGGCCGCGCGGCTCGCCGAGGAGGCCGGCCTCAAGGTGGTCATGAACCGCTGCCCAAAAATCGAATATGGCCGCCTGTCGGGCGAGATCGGATGGGTGGGCGTGAACAATCGCCTCATCTCAAGCCAGAAGCCTGTTCTGCTCGGCAAGGGGTTCCAGCAACTCTCCATACGAAAACCCAAATCTTGAAAGGCGCGGGCGCCCCGCTTCAGCGGCAGGGCGTCGGAAGGGCGAACGCCGCTTAACTCCGTGCGAGCGCTTGATCGACGAAAAAATTAGCCGCATTCTCCCCGCTATGCAGTCGTTTCACGGCCTCCCGACCCCGCTCGCAATGAAACTTGCCGCCCGCATCGCGGCCAGCGGCCCCATCTCCGTTCACGACTTTATGGAGGCGTGCCTCGCCGATCCCGAGCACGGCTACTATCGCACGGCGAGCCCGCTCGGCGTCGGCGGCGACTTCATCACCGCGCCGGAAATCTCGCAAATCTTCGGGGAGCTGATCGGCTTGTGGGCCGGCGAGGTCTGGCGGACGATGGGCGAGCCCAAGCCTTTTCGCCTGCTCGAACTCGGGCCGGGGCGCGGCTTGCTTATGGCGGACGCGCTTCGCGCCCTTCGCGTGCTGCCCCGCTTCCTCGAAGCGGTCAGCGTCTGCCTCATCGAAACCTCAGCGCCATTGCGAAGCGCGCAACAAGCGGCGCTTGCCTCGGCGCCTGTTCCCGTTTCCTGGCATGACAGCGTCGCGGACGCGCCCGAAGGCGCGGCCATCTTGATTGCGAACGAGTTTTTCGATTGCCTGCCCGTGAGGCAATTCGTGTTCGACGGCGCGGCGGGCCGATGGCGCGAACGCATGATTGCTTTCGAAAAGGGTGCGTTCCAATTCGCGGCGGGCGCCGAGGCCAGGCCCGCCGATCCGCCCCGGCGCGACGAAGTTGAAGATGGCGCCATCGTCGAAAGGCGGCCGGGCGCCAGCGGTCTCATCGAAGCCTTTGCGGCGCGCGCGCCCGTCGCCGCGCTCATCGTCGACTACGGCTATTCCCGTCCATCGCTTGGCGACACGCTCCAGGCCGTGAAAAGCCATCGCTTCGCGGGTCTGTTCGACGCCCCAGGCCAAACCGACCTCACCGCGCATGTGGACTTCCCGGCGCTCCGGGACGCGGCGGTCATGGCCGGAATGGCGGCGTTCGGACCGATGCCGATGGGCGAGTGGCTGCTGCGCCTTGGCCTTGAAGCGCGGCTTGGCCAGCTCCTGGGCCGCGCCACGGAGGAAGAAGCCGCGGATCTCAGAAGCCGCGTCGCCCGGCTCGTGGACCCAGCTCAGATGGGCGCGCTTTTCAAGGTTCTCGCCTTGACCGGTGGCGTGAGCGAGCCGCCGCCCCCATTTCTATGAGCGGGATCAGCCAGGGGTGAAACATGGCCAGCGGGACAACGCCCGGAGGCGACGGAACTCTCGAAGCGCATCGGGCGCCGCGCTTCCTCGAAGCAGAAAACCTGAAGCCCGGCGGCGTGGCGCATGGCTTCTTTATGCGCACAGGCGGCGTGTCGGAAGGCGTGTTCGCATCGCTCAATTGCGGCTGGGGGTCCGGCGATGCCCGCGAAAAGGTGGAGGAAAACCGCGCCCGCGCGGCCGAGACCTTGAGCGTTCCCTCTGAGCGCCTCATCGGGGCGTACCAATGCCATTCCCCGAATGTCGTCGTCGCGCACCAGCCATGGGCCGCATCGGAGGCGCCGCGCGCCGATGCGGTGGTGACGGCGAGCCGCGGCCTTGCGGTCAGCGTGCTGACGGCCGATTGCGCGCCGGTTCTCCTGTCTGACGCGGACGCGGGCGTGATCGCCGCCGTGCACGCCGGCTGGAAAGGGGCCAAGGCGGGCGTCATCGAGAACGCGGTCGCAGCGATGGAGAGCCTTGGAGCGCGCGCCGCCAGCATCGCCGCCGCCATCGGTCCCGCCATTTCGCAATCGTCCTACGAGGTCGGACCGGAATTCAAGGCCGCCTTCGCCACGGGCCGGCCAGAGATCGACAAGTATTTCGTTTCATCCGGGGGAGGCCGCCCGCATTTCGATCTCGGCGCATACGTTCAAGACCGTTTGGCGGAGCTTGGTGTCGCCACAATCCAGAGATTGGCAGTATGCACCTATGAAAACGAATTGATTTTCTTCAGTTACCGGCGTTCCTGCCACCGCCAGGAAGCCGATTATGGACGTCAAATTTCCGCCATCGTGCTTCGATGATGTGGATAACTAGGCGGCTTTGAGCGGAAATTAGCGAGTTTTGCGGGCGCCCGCCCCGCCGCGGGCTGCTCCGGCTGGACGTCATATCTCGCCAACGCTAGATTTTTGTTATTGAGAGATTCGGCGGAATCAGTAGTGCCGGTATAGTCATGTACCGCCGTCCTAAAGCCATGAACATCAAGGAGTGGAGAAAGTGACGCGCGAGAACAAACCGGCCGCGCAGAGCGCAGCTCGCCGTGCCGCGTCGCTCTTGACTGGAACACTACTGCTTGCCGGACTTGCCGGCTGCAGCGGCGATTTCTTTCAACTCAGCGATAAAGCCAATCCAAGCTTGACCCAAAAGGCCAAGCCCGCTGTCGCCCTGTCGCCTGCGCAGGGTGTTCCGCAGAAATACGCCGCCAAGGTGAACGAGCAGCTTGCTGCCTCGATCAAAGCCAGCGGCGTCGCCGTCGTCGACGCCAAGGATGCCGTCTACGTCGTCAAGCCGACCTATCATGCGGCTGCCGAGGGCAAGACGGGCACAAAGGTGGCGTATACCATCGATGTGACGGATAAGGCTGGCAACATGGTCCGCAGCATTTCCGGCGAAGAGATCGTCTCCGCCAAGCACGGCGGCGACGCCTGGCGTCACGTCACGGACGAAAGCGTCTCGAAGGTGGCCGTGAAGTCCGCCGGAGACCTCAATGCCTGGTTCGACAATCCGAACGCCGCCCCGGTTGCGGTTGCGGCGGCCACCCCGGCCCCTGCGCCGGTGAAGGTCGCGGCCAAGCCTGCCGCGGCTCCGGTGAAGGCCGCGGCTAAGGCCCCGGCAAAGGCGCCGGCCGATAAGGCGCCCGACGAAGCGCCGTCGCTCGCCGCCGCGGTGGACGCGCCTGCCGCTCCCGCGGAATTGGTCGCCGTCGTTCCTGTCGTGAACGGCGCTCCTGGCGATGGCAAAACGGCCCTCTCGGAAGCCATGAAGCGCGCGCTTGGCCGCGCGGGCATCAAGGTTGCGTCGAGCGCGGCGTCCGGCGCCTACAAGATCCAGGGCAGCGTCGATGTGGGCGCGGTGGCGAACGGGCAGCAGCCGATCACCATCAAATGGGTCGTGATAGACCCGAATGGCCGGCAGATGGAAAAATCCGTCGTGCAAAACAACCGCATCGGCGCGGGCAGCCTGGACGGCCCCTGGGGCGAAGTGGCCGAGCAGGCGGCGAGCGCGGCGGCTTCCGAGGTCACCAAGCTCCTCAGCAAGGGCGCCGGGCAGGCTCAGGCTTCAGCGAACCCGGCAGGTTAATCCAAACGTAGCCTGCTTCAACGTGCGGGCTGGCGTTTCCACGGCCTCAGGTTTACAGATAGCGAGCGCGCCCTTGAAAGCGCGCTCGTAACCGTATCCGCTAAACCCTTTGTCGCCATGGACTGTCCCGCATCATGAAGCTGGTCGCCGGCAATAGCAATCGGCCGTTGGCTCACGCCATCGCCGCCTATCTCAAGACGCCGCTGACGCAGTGCCTCGCGCGGCGCTTTTCGGACATGGAAATCTTCGTCGAGATTCGCGAGAACGTTCGCGGCGAGGACGTTTTTATCATTCAATCGACCTCCTATCCCGCCAACGATAACCTCATGGAGCTGCTGATCATCATCGACGCGCTCCGGCGGGCGTCGGCGCGGCGCATCACGGCGGTGATCCCCTATTTCGGCTATGCGCGCCAGGACCGCAAAACCCTGCCTCGCACGCCGATCTCCGCGAAGCTCGTGGCGAACATGATCACGCATGCCGGCGCCGACCGCGTGCTGACGGTCGACCTTCACGCCGGGCAAATCCAGGGCTTCTTCGACATCCCCACCGACAATCTCTATGCGGCGCCCGTGATGGTGCGAGACATCGGCAGCCGCTTCACCGACGGCGCAATCACCGTCGTGTCGCCCGACGTCGGCGGCGTGGTGCGCGCGAGGGGCCTTGCGAGCCGCATCGGCGCGCCGCTCGCCATCATCGACAAGCGGCGCGACCGGCCGGGCGAATCCGAGGTGATGAACGTGATCGGCGGCGTCGAGGGGCAGCACTGCATCCTGATCGACGACATCATCGATTCCGGCGGCACGCTGTGCAACGCGGCGGACGCGCTGTTGAAAGAGGGCGCGCGGTCGGTCGTGGCCTATATCACGCATGGCGTGTTTTCGGGCGGCGCCGTTGCGCGCGTCATGGCCTCGAAGATCGGCACGCTCGTGATCACGGACACGATTGTGCCGACGGAGGCCGTGCGCGTGTCGAGCAACATCGAGGTGCTGTCGCTGGCGGGGCTCATCGGCGAGGCGATCCTGCGCACGTCGGGCGAGGAGTCCGTGTCGAGCCTGTTCGATTAGCGTCCCCGCTTCCGCCCACTTGCTCACCAAAATAATATGACCTAAATTTAGGTCATGTTTGGGGGCGGATCTCATGCAAGTAACAATCTCGGAAGCGAAGGTGCATTTGGCCGAGCTGCTTAAGGCAGCCGAAGCTGGCGAAACCGTCATCCTCACACGCCATGGCAAACCTGTCGCGCGGATCGTTGGCATCGACGAGCCGGTGAGCTTGCCTCGAATTGGCGCTTTGAAAGGCCAAATCTGGATCGCCGACGATTTTGACGCGCCTCTTGAGGCTTTCAAAGACTATGCGCCGTGAGCGAAGCGCGTTATCTGGCCGACACTCATATCCTCTTATGGGCGCTCGATGACGACGGACGACTTCCAAAGAGGCATCGCGAAATCCTTCTTACCAGCGCCGCTATTTTCTTTAGCGCGGCTTCAATCTGGGAAATCGCCATCAAGAAGGCCCTGGGCAAACTGAAAGCGCCGGACAATCTTGCGTCCATTCTGCCCCGCGCTGGATTTCGTGCCCTCGACGTGACGCCCATTCACGCGGAAGCCGTCGGGTCGCTTCCAATTCGCCATGGGGATCCTTTCGACCGGCTTCTCATCGTTCAGGCGCAGATCGAAAGAATGACGCTCCTCACTGCGGACGCGCAGTTCGCGCTTTATGGCGTTGAGGTCGGCTAATTCGACGAACGCTTCGTCATGATCGCTCCCGCGGACCGGCAAGCGCGGCAAACGCAAGCCGGGACAAAGCGCATCGCGCTTATTGTCTTTCGCGGCGCTTGCCCTTATAGAGGTGGTTTGAGACACCCCCGAGTGCCGAAGGTCCGCGCGCCCGTTCGCCGCACAATCGCGCTCACCTAACACAAACAGAGAAGATCATGGCGGAGCTTATCGAACTCAAAGCCACCGCGCGCGAAGGAACCGGCAAACTCGCCAACCGCGCGCTCAGGGCGCAAAAACTGGTCCCCGGCATCGTTTATGGCGGCGAGAAGGGGCCGGCGAACGTCACGCTCGAATACAAGCATGTGTGGCAGAACTATCAGACCGGGCACTTCCTTTCGACCGTGTACATCCTGGATGTGGACGGCAAGAAGGAGCGCGTCATCCCGCGCGAGGTGCAGGTCGATCCCGTGCGCGATTTCCCCATCCATGTGGATTTCCTGCGCGTCACCAAGACCTCGCGCATCGACGTGGACGTGCCCGTTCACTTCATCAACGAAGACGCTTCGCCCGGCCTCAAGCGCGGCGGCGTGTTGAACATCGTGCTCCACGAGATCGAGCTGACCTGCCCCGCCGACGCGATCCCGGAGAACATCCCCGTCGATCTGACCGGCCTCGACATCGGCGACAGCGTCCATATCTCGGCCATAACGCTGCCGAAGGGCCTTACGCCGACCATCGCCGACCGCGACTTCACCATCGCGACCATCGTCGGCGCCGCCGCGGCCCGGTCCGAGGCTGACGCCGAAGCCGCCGAAGAGGAGAAGAGCGAGTAATCTCGCATGGATTTTGCATCCAGTTTCGGCGCCATTCACTGATTATAAGAGATTAGGATCATGAAACTGATCGTCGGATTGGGCAATCCCGGAGAGAAATACGCAGGCAACCGCCACAACATCGGTTTCCTGGCGGTCGACGAGTTGGCTCGCGGCTACAGCTTCGGCCCCTGGAAGAAGCGCTTTCAGGGGCTGACCTCGGAAGGCCAGGTCGGACTCGAGCGATGTATCCTGCTCAAGCCCTCCACTTACATGAACGAAAGCGGGCGCGCGGTCGGCGAGGCCATGCGCTTCTATAAGATTCCGCTCGCCGACGTGATCGTCATCCACGACGAAATCGACCTCAAGCCCGGCGCGATCCGCGTGAAGACCGGCGGCGGCAACGCCGGCCACAACGGCTTGAGGTCGGTGTCCGCTCACATCGGAAACGAGTACCGCCGTGTGCGCCTTGGCGTCGACCACCCCGGCGATAAGGCTCTCGTCGCCAACTACGTTCTCCAGGATTTCTCCAAGTCCGATCAGGCGTGGCTCATCCCCTTGCTCGAAGGGGTGGCGCGCGGCATGGCCAAGCTTGTGGAAGGAAGCGAGGCCGCTTTTTTGAGTGAGGCCGCCCGTGGACGCAAGCCATCCGCGCGGGCGGCGAAACTGAACGGCGCTACTCCACCCGAGGCCGAAGCTGCGTCCGCCGAAGAGCCGGCGCATGGCGCTGAAACGCTGAAGCCTTTGCATGCCGAGGCGCACGAGCCCGCGCCTGAGGCCGCCGAACGGGCGGCGCAGGAGCCGGAGGCCACCGAGGTCGAAGCGCCCACGCCAGCGCGCGAGCCGGAGGCGGCTGCGCCGGAAATCGAAGGGCTTCCGCATGCGGAGGCGGCGGCGCTCGCGACCATCGTGGCGGCGGCGTCGAGACCGATCGAACCCATGCCCGCGCCAACGGTGGCCGCGGCGCCGATCGCCCAGCAGCCGACGCCGCTTGCCGCGCGTGCGCCTGAACCTGCGCCCGTGGCCGAACCTATCGAGACGGCGATTGCCGAGGCCGAAACGGAAACGGTCCTCGAAGCCCGCTCCGAAGCGGAAATCGTTCATCATCCGGGCGCGCTCGAAACCATCGCCGCGCCGGAGCTCGAACCTGCGCCGGCCGCCGAGATCGCCGAAACGGCAGAGGCGCCCGAGCCCATTCCTCACCCGTCGGCCGCCGAGACGGTCGAAGCTGTTGCAACGCAGCCCGCGCCGGAGGCGGAGCCCGTGATCCACCGGGCGTCAGTCGAAACGGTTCAAGCCCCCGAGCCGGAGGCCGTTCCTCATCCAGCGGTCGTGCACGCCGCCGAAGCGGTGGCGCCGCAGCCGGAGCCAGAGCCAGAGCATCCGCCCCATCCGGCGGCGGCCGTAGCGGTTCAAGCGCCCGAGCCAGAGGCCATTCCTCATCCGGCGGCGGTCGAGACCGCCCAAGCGCCGGCGCCAACAGAGGCGCCAAAAGCCGCCGAGGCGAAGCCCGCCGCCGCGGAGGCTTCGGCTAAAAAGCCGGAGACAGCGAAGCCCGCCTCGCCGAAACCTCAAGCGCCGCCGTCCGCCAAGAAACAGGGCAATATCTTCTCGCGATGGTTCCGAAGCCGGGTTCGCGGGGGCGGCCATCACTAAGCAGAGTTTCCCAAAAGCATGCCCTCGGGCTTCGACCCGAGGGGGACCACCGGTTTTGGGATAAAAACTCCGCTAAAACAAAGGACAAAGACGCTTAAGGGCGCTCCATGGGATTCAAATGCGGAATTGTCGGATTGCCGAATGTCGGCAAGTCCACCCTCTTCAATGCGCTGACGCAGACCGCAGCCGCGCAGGCTGCGAACTATCCGTTTTGCACCATCGAGCCGAATGTCGGCGAAGTCTCCGTCCCCGACGAACGCCTTGAAAAGATTGCAGGCATCGCTGGCTCGAAGGCCACCATCCCGACGCGTCTGACCTTCGTCGACATCGCGGGCCTGGTGCGCGGCGCCTCCAAGGGCGAAGGCCTCGGCAACCAGTTTCTGGCGAACATCCGCGAAGTCGACGCTATCGCTTATGTGCTGCGCTGCTTCGAGGACGACGACGTGACCCATGTCGAAGGCCGCGTCGATCCGCTCGCCGACGCGGAGACGGTCGAGACCGAACTCATGCTCGCCGACCTCGACAGCCTCGAACGGCGCCGGCTCGCCTTCGAAAAGAAGGCGAGGGGCCAGGACAAGGACGCCAAGGCGGCGCTCGAACTCATCGACATCGCGTTGAAATACCTCTCCGCCGGAAAACCGGCGCGGCTCGCCCTTGCGGACATCCCGGAAAGCGAACACCGTGCGTTCAAGCTGCTGCAGCTTCTCACCGCGAAGCCCGCGCTCTACGTCTGCAACGTGGACGAGGCGAGCGCCGACAGTGGCAACGCCTATTCGAAGCTTGTCGCAGAGCACTTTCACGGCGCGGAGTCCGAGGTCGTGATTATCTCGGCGAAGATCGAAGCGGAACTGGCTCATCTCCACGAGGAGGAACGCCAGCTCTTCCTCAGCGACCTCGGCCTCGCGGAGCCCGGCCTCAACCGGCTTATTTCGGCGGGCTATCGCCTTCTCGGCCTTATCACCTACTTCACCGCCGGCCCCAAGGAAACGCGCGCCTGGACCATCACGAAGGGAACGACGGCGCCGGGCGCCGCCGGCGTCATCCACACCGACTTCGAGAAAGGCTTCATCCGCGCCGAGACCATCGCGTATAACGATTTTGTCACGCTTGGCGGCGAAACAGGCGCCAAGGAGGCCGGAAAGATGCGTCTCGAAGGCAAGGAATACGCGGTCAATGACGGCGACGTCTTGCACTTCCGCTTCGCGAACTGACGCGGTCTCAGCCGTGGCCGAACGCTTCGCCAGCCGCTCGCCGGCTCTTGCCGATCGCCGGAGCCTTCAAAATCGGACGGCCGCGCGCGAGCGCCGCGATTAACCCTATTGGGTTCGTTTGGCAAAAAACATGTTTTTACGGTATTATAATACCGTAAAACGGCCGGTTTGGTTAACGCGCGGTTTCATTGGCGACCCCGGCAAGCCTTGCATGGTTAATCCTGCATCCGGAGGTTGCGGGACGATGGATTTCCGCTGGAGTTTAGAGTGTCGCGCTTTTAATCGGACGCAGCCGCCTTTTTGCCGTCCCCGCGAAGGCGGGGACGGGGACGACGCTGCGGAGCGGTCGAGACTTTTGGCCACTGGTGTGAGGATGAGATGGGGAAAGCGAGCGAAGCCGAGATCGAGCGTCGCGTGAAAGAGGCGGCGAAACGGGCCTTGGCCGAGGCGGAAGAGCGAAAGGCCGAGCAGGAAGGCGCCGCCGCGCTTCCGAAGGAAGTCGGCGGGCGCAAGGGACCGGAGCCGACCCGTTACGGCGATTGGGAGAAAAAGGGCGTGGCTTCGGATTTCTGAACGCAAGGCCGGCTCGCTATCGAGACGCAACCCTCAATCGCAGTGGCGGCGCACGCCGATAGTAGAACCCGGTTAGGGGGCGAAAGCTCGCCAGATCCCTTCGGGCGTGGCGGCATTCGACGCGCGTCAGCGCCCGAAAAAGCCCGCAACCCCTCCAAAGAAAAATCCGCCCGGCCAATAGCGCCGCCGTTGGCGCTGGCTCTGGCCGGCCCCTTCGCCTTCTTTGCGTCGCTCGCCTCGGCCGCCTGCGCCCCCTGGGCCTGGACGCCCTCCTTCAAAGGGGCGCCGGGCGCGGGGCTGGCCGGCTGTGTGCTCATCCATGGAGGCAAATAGGATTTATCGTCAGGCGCCGCCGTTTGAGCGGGTTTCTCGGCCGAGGCGTTCTCCGCCGCGGCATAAGCCGATGCGCCTGCGAACAGCGACAGGATCAAAACGGCAGCCGCGTATTTCCCTCTCGCGCAATGAGCCATGAGCCCCTCCCCGGCTGCGGTGTCGATGCGCTGGCAAGCTCCAGCGCGCGCCAAGGCAGACTATGCCGATTCTTCCCTTCGCCGAACTGGAGTTCAAGCCCCGATCACAGGCAAAATGGCATGGCGAGGCTGCGGCGCCTCGCGCCGGAAAAGCCGTCATCGCCGCCGCCTCTCATATCGCGGAATACGGCATGTTCCTGCATTCGCTTGACAAAATCCGTGCGCAACGTGACAAGATTGGCTTGTCATAATAGAGCGACGCTCTTACGCAGCTACAAAAGCAGGCCGGTTGAGCTAAAGCTGGTCCGTCGAGCTGGAGTTGGTTTCATGAGAGCGTTCATACTCGCGGCATTGCTGATGAGCGGGGCGGCGGCCGAGGGCGCGCCCGCGAAATGGGGCAGCGTTTATACGGGCGTGGCGCCCAAGGATTGCATCGAAATCGCGAAGACGGGCGAGAATACCGAGGGCGATTTCTACGAGGCCGAGTGCGCCTCCTATGGCGGCTACCGCCTGCGCATCGGCGGCAGCGATTTGCGCTATCACCCGAACCTGCAATTCGGGGGCGAGCCCATCCAGATGAGCCTGCCGGGAAGCTTCCACGACATGGGCTCGGACTATGCGGAGTGGCTGTACAGCGCTTCCCGCGAGGCGGACGGCGGCGGCGCGCTCGAATGGCGCGCCTTGATCTTCCGTCTGAAGGTCTCCAACCCGGAGGGCGGCACGGACCGCTCCGTTCTCTACGTGGTGCGCTTGAACGGCCCGCGGAGCTGTCTCCTTGGCGAGGCCTCCTCGAACGACGAGGCGCGCGCCCTGGGGCAAAATCTGGACGCGCCCTGCCAGTAAAGCCGGGCGCCGGCGTCCAGCGACGCAGGGGTTCAGGCGGGCCGCATCGGGCGGCGGCTGAGCATTATCGACGCCGCAAGACGTAAAGGGTCCCATTCACCGGGGCGCCAGCTTCGAGACGGAACGCCTTTGACGCGTTATGGACTACGGTGAAACGATCCCGCGCCAGTTCTTCGATGTAAGCCGGGCTGTGGGCAAACCTGCCCGATGGCAGAAGGGAATAGCCGGCGTCGCTTGTGCATTCGATGCTAAAGGCGAACAAGCCGCCCGGTTTCAACGACTGTGCGACGCTGCTCATGAGCTGAACCAGGTCCCCGAAGTAAATCAAAACGTCCGCGGCAAATATCAGGTCGAAACAATCTGGCTGACATTCGAGAGTGCGCAGGATCTCTCCCTCAATCAACCAATCGTAAACGCGCCGTTCCTCAGCCTTCTCCAGCATCTTTCGCGACAAATCAACGCCCGTCAATGTTCCCGCAAGAGACTGAAGCAGAGGACCGGCCAATCCGGTTCCGCAGCCTAAATCGAGAACGTCGGGGAACGTTCGACGAGTTCCCGCCAGGAGACGATGCAAATCCTCTGGAGCGGTGTAGCCAAGCACATCGACAAGCTGTGCGTCGAAAGACTCAGCGAACTTATTGAAATAGCTTATAATGTAGTCTTGAGGGGCGCGGCTCAGGGGTTCTCGCATCAATGCGGCGAGCAAATACCTCTGTATCGGATCCTCGGGCGCCAAGGCAAGCCGCGCCTGCCCCAGTTGAATTGCCGCATCGCGATAGCCGTAGCTGCTTAGGAGGTGGAAAGCCGTCCGCATGACAACTTCAAGATCTTCGGCGTCCGGCCCCGCGATTTCGCGATAAATTGCGACCGCGGATTGCAAGCCTTCGCGGATCATGGATTCGACAAAGCGGATGAGCGCAAGCTTCTTTCGAATTTGCACGCTGTGCGGATGCACGCTCGCGTCGATCGCGAATGCATCGCCAGCGCCTTGGAAATTCCCGAGCAGGTACAAAGCCTGACCCAGGCAGGAATTGACCAGCGGGACTTGGTTCCCGAGGCGAATAGCCGACCCTAGCCGGTCTGCCGCCTCCTTATAGCGCCGTTGCCGGAAATACAGGAACCCCAGGCCTGCAAAAGCGGCGGCGAGCTTTGGGTCGAGTCGAAGCGCTTGAAGAAAGGCCGCCTCCGCCTCGGCGTCGTTTTGAGTCTCGCTCTGGATTGTCCCTAACAGCAGCCACGCCGAGGGCTGTGCGTTGTCTTTATCGAGCGAGATTAACGTGCAGGTCCGAGCCTCCTCCAGGCAGTTCATGGCGTAATGCGCCCCGCCAAGATCGCTCCAAAGCGCGGCGATGTCCGGCTTGAACTCCGTCGCGGCCGTTAAAAGGCGGATGGCTGCCGCGAGCCGGCCCTCGCTCCATTCTTTCAACCCGAGAAAGCGCAACGCCCGGCCTGGTTCGGGGTCGCGGCTTAACATCGCCGTGAGTTGCGGATACTCCGCAAACCACGCGGCAACAGAACGATCGGCATCGGATGCGGCCGGAAGGCGAATTTGCATTATGTTTCTTGACCGTGATGGCTGAGTGAAAATCGAATCGGACGCATTGTTGCCGAAGCTGGCGCCAAGTGAACGCACAACATTAACGATGCTTGCGCAATCTATCTTATACGAACCTTGCCACTGTGAATTCATTCAGCTGTTTAACAACCTTGGTCTGAGCGATTTTGTCGTAGGGAGCGCAAAAGCGGCAATCGGTTTCGGCGGCCGCCAGTTCTCGCCGTAGCAAAAGAGCCGATCCGATAGCGGCGGCCGATTTTTTGCGATCAACGCTCTTTGATTCGGCGGTCGATACCGGGGCATTGTAAACAGGGTTGCAAATGTGGCGCATGGCGATCGCCGCAACAACAGAACCACAATAAGGAACGGATCGGTCGATGAAGTCCCTGGCGCTTTTCCTCTGTCTATGTTTGGGCCTTTTCGCCACCAGAGCCATGGCGGCGCTAAAACTCGGCGATGGCGCTCCGGACTTTACCGTACAGGCGGCGCAGGGCGGCAAGGACTTCAAATTCGCGCTCGCGGAAGCGCTAAAAAATGGGCCGGTGGTTCTGTACTTCTACCCAAAGTCGTTCACGAAAGTCTGCACCGAAGAAGCGCACGAGTTCGCCGAGAACATCGGGACTTTCGCCGCGGCGGGCGCCAGCGTGATCGGCCTGTCGGCGGACCCCATCGACGTGCAGCGCGAGTTTTCCACGAAGGAATGCCGAGACAAATTCCCTGTCGGCGCCGATCCAGACCTGTCGGTCATCAACGCCTACGATGCGAAGTTCGAGGGCCGGGCGATGGCGAACCGCATTTCCTACGTCATTTCGCCCGAGGGAAAGATCATTTCCTCCTTCCAGGACCGGGACGCGTCGAAACACATCGAGGTCGCCTTGGGCGCTGTTACGAAATGGCGCGAAGAGCATAAGCGATGAGCGGCGGCGCCGGTTGGCCGCGCCAGAGCTTTGCGAAGCTTGAGCAGCCAGCCTTCGCGAGCTTCACGCTCTGCTGAGAATCATCCCCTCCCATGACTCGAACGAGCGCCGCTTTCCGAAGAAAGCCATCCCCTGACATCTCCTTGTGGTGAGGCCGGTTAGGGGCATCGTCTCATGCGCAATCTCTTGCATGGAAGATCCCGCCGGGTCACATAAGCGAGAGGACGCGCGAGGTGTCTGAACTCCTTGAGGAGAACTTTATGGCCGGCAACGTCATCATGATCGCCGTCGCGGCGGCGCTCCCCTATTTGCTTTCGGCGTCCCCTTCCGCTGCTCAAGTTCCAGACGCCATCGCAGCGCCGGGCTCGGTCAAAGTCCTCGAAGTCCATGCGGAGGGCGCTCAAATCTATGAATGCAAAGCCGGCGACGCGGGAAAGCTTGTCTGGCAATTCCGCGAGCCGATCGCGGCCTTGATCGTCGATGGCAAGACCGTTGGCAGGCACTATCTCGGTCCGGCGTGGGAGATTTCAGACGGGAGCGCCGTGACAGGCAAAGTCGCCGCCCGCTCCGAAGGCGCCACCGCGAAGGATATCCCCTGGCTCAAGCTCGACGCCGTGGCCCATCGCGGAACCGGGCAATTGAACGGCGTCGCCACAATACAACGCCTCAATACCAAGGGCGGCGCCGCCGCTGGCGATTGCGCGGCGGCGGGAACCTTCCTCAGCGCGCCCTATTCGAGCGACTATGTCTTTCTGAAATGAGAGCCATGCCGCCATTCCAAGGCAGCCATGACGGCGCCACGGCGCAGAGCTGTTCTAAAGCCTCAGCCATTCGAAAAACCATGTATTTCAGAGCATTATAATGGATTTGGCTCGATTGGATGTCCGCCGGCTCGGCGGCGGCGCAGCCTTCGCATTCAGATTAACGGCGGCGGCGTTGCTCGCCCTTTGGCTCGCCGGCCGTTTCGGCGTCGCCTTGCCGCTTTGGTCGGTTATTACTGCCTTGGTCGTCACGCAAGTGAGCCTGGGGCGATCCTTGAAGGCAACCCTGGACTACTTCGCCGCGACCATCGGCGGCGTTTTATGGGGCGGATTTATCGCAATCGTCGTCCCTCACTCAAGCGAAAGCGCGCTTCTTCTCGTTCTCCTGCTTGCGCTGGCGCCCCTTGCCTTTGCCGCGGCGCTTTATCCACGGCTCAGCGCCGGTCCGGTAACGGCCGCCATTGTGGTTCTCATACCGCAAATGATGCACACGACCCCGATCGATTCCGCTATAGAACGGATCGTCGAGGTGTTGCTGGGCGGCCTCACAGGTCTCTTCGTTTCCTTCGTGCTTTTGCCGTGGAGCGCGTTTCAGCACGCGCGCGAGGTGGCGGCTCAGTCGATTTAGCGCATGGCCCAAGCCATTCCCGGGCTCATCAAGGGGTTCGAGCAGGGGCTCGACGAAGCCGAAGCGCATCGCATACAGGACGGCATCGGCCGACAGCTCAACGAGTTATCGTCGGTTGCCGCCGAGGCCGAGCGCGAGCGTCCTCTGCGGATTTCCGGCGATCCGCTCACAGGGCCGCTCTTTCGCACCTTGCTGAGATTGCGCCACGATTTGGTGATCATAGGCAGGGCCGCCCGCGCGCCGCTTCCGGCCGCGGTGAAGGCGCCGCTTCTGGCGCCTCTCGAAAGCGTCGGAGAGGAAATAAAAACCCATTTGCAAGCGTGCGCTGCCGCTCTCATGGCGAAGCAGCGGGCGCCTTCGCGCGAGCGCCTGGATTCGGCGTTCGCCCGGTACGTCATCGAGATCGAAACTCTGAGGAGCGCCGGCCATTTGCGAAAGCTGCCCAGCGACGTTGTTGAAAGGCTGTTTGCGGCTGGCTTCGCTTTGGAGCAGACAAGCCTCGATCTGCGCGACCTGGATCGCTGCGTGGATGAGTGGGCGCCGCATCGGGGATAAACTCGCCGTTCAGCGCCGGTGGCCGCGGGCTCGGCCCGAACGATCCGAACTATCTTGCCGGGCAGTTGGCTCCATTACGGAATTCAAACGATTTTTGAGCCCGCAATAAAGATGCGAGCCGCTTCCCGGCGCAAAAGGAGCTGTAAGCCGCGGCGCCGAGTATGACATAAGCCACCGGGGCAACCGCGAAGCCCAGGCTGAAGGATGTGAGGTCGAGCATGGAAGTGTCTCCCGGTTAGCGTCCGATTTAGAGTGTTCATGATTTGTTCTTATGCGCAACCTGTTTTTTCAAAGCGAGGCTTCATGACGCTCCAAGGCGAGAGTGCGGTTTGAGATTTTGGCGGGTTCCGGGGGACCGCGCTAAATCGCGACCTCTCTGCCGATTTCCACGACGTTGTTGACGGGAAGCTTGAAGAGTTCGGTGACCTTGGCCGCGTTCCGGTCCATGACGGAGAAAAGGCTCACACGCCATTTCGGGAGGCCCTCGCCGTCATCCTTCGGTACGACGGTTTCGTGCCCTACATAATAGGTCACGTCGTCAAGAAGGATGCCGCAGCCCTTGTCCTTCGCCTCGCGCAGGACGGCTGGAATGTCGGGCCGCTCCATAAAACCGAAACGCGCCTCGGCCCGCCAGAAGCCCGGGCCTTCCTGGACAACATGCAGCCGATCCTCCAAGCCGACCCACGGGACGGGCTCGATCGCGACATTGATGACCATGACCTTTTCGTGCAGGGAGCGGTTGTGCTGAAGATGCCAGGCCATCACCGGCGGCACGCCCGATTTTGCGCGCGTCAGGAAAACCGCGGTTCCCGGCACGCGCGGCACGCGATTTTGCTCAAGAGCCGCGATGAACTCCTTAAGCGAGCCGGGCTTTTCCGTGATCGCCTTCGTGACCGCTTCCCGCCCGGAATGCCAAATCCACATGATGCCGTAGACGAGCGCGGCAAGCGCCAAAGGAACATATCCTCCCTCGGCGATCTTGGTTGCGTTCGAAAGGAAGAACGCGCTGTCGACGACAAGGAAGCTCCCTGCCACGGCGGCGCTGAGCGGCAAACTCCATTTCAGGCGCTCCCGCATGGCCATGTAGAGGAGCACCGTGGTCATCAGCATGGTCGCCGAGACCGCGATGCCGTAGGCCGCCGCGAGGTTGTCCGACTTTCGAAAGAACAGCGTCAGTCCGAGCGTGACGATCATCAAGAGCCAATTGACGGTCCCGACATAGATCTGCCCGTAGCCGAGCGCGGAGGTCTGGGTGATGCGAAGGCGAGGCAGCCAGCCTAGTTGCATCGCCTGCCGCGTCATGGAGAAGGCGCCCGTGATGATCGACTGGCTCGCGATGATGGTGGCGATGGTGGCGAGAATAACGAAGGGCGCGAGCAGGCTGTCCGGGCAAAGCGCGTAGAAGATGTTCTCGCCGGCGGGCGCGCCATTCAGCACGAGCGCCGTCTGTCCGGCATAATTGAGCACGAGGCAGGGCAGAACCACGAAGCTCCAGGCAAGTTGGATCGGGCGGCGGCCGAAATGCCCCATATCGGCGTAAAGCGCTTCGGCCCCCGTGACGCAGAGAAAGACCGCGCCGAGGACCAGAAAGGACGTGAAGCCGCCGGACCGGAGATATTGCAATCCGTAAACAGGATTGAGCGCGGCAAGCACGGACGGGTTTTGAACGACGCCTGAGATTCCGAGCGCGCCGATGACGACGAACCACACCGCCATGATCGGGCCGAACATCTTTCCGATCCGCTCCGTGCCGCGCGGCTGGACGAGAAACAAAAGGACGAGAATGGCGACCGTGAGAGGCACGATATAGGGGTCGAACCTGTTCGTCAGGGTCGAAAGGCCTTCGAGCGCCGAAAGCACGGAAATCGCGGGCGTAATCGCGCCGTCGCCATAGATCAAGGCCGCGCCGAACAGGCCGAAGGCCACGATCGTGGTGCGCTTCTTGTTTCGCCCCGCCAGAAGCGCCATCAGCGCCATGATGCCGCCTTCGCCATGATTGTCGATGCGCATGGCGACCGCGACGTATTTGATCGAGGTGACGATGATCAAGGTCCAGAAAATCAAGGATAGGCTGCCAAGCGCGATGCCGCGGTCGAGCGCCTGGCTTCCGTTTACGCCCAGAACCGTTTTGAGCGTATAAAGTGGGCTGGTGCCGATGTCGCCGAAAACGACGCCCAGGGCGGAAAGCGCCATCGCGCTAACGCTCCCGGATACAGGGCCGGCCGCGCCTCGCGGTACGGAAATGGAAGCATTTGTCGCGGTCATCGTGGATCGGACTCTCTCTTAAGCTGGACGTATTCCGCAGCTTTAGCACGAGATTCTAACACTCGGATTAAGTTTAACCGTTTATCTTAGCCGCGCGCGGCGCCGCCAACGCGCCTCATTCAAGATGTGGCGACCCCGCGTCTGCGCGGCGGCATTTCATGCCGCGGCGCGCACGGGACAAGCTATAATTATATAGATATATGTATATCGGTTCCACCACCTGGAGGTTATGCTTATGTCTTATATGCTCCCGGCAAGGTTGTGATTTGTGTGAACAGCGCTTTTGCGATATACATTTTGGCTACCATTTCATGTTATGGGTTATTACAGTGGGGAGCTTGGTGGGGAGCTTCAGTAACCGTATGCAGAGTAAGCGGCGCAATACGCAATGACGGACTTGTCTGTTTTTCCGTCTCGCTTCGTCTATGCGTGCAAGGCGAAGAGAGTTTCACCTCGGGAAGTGGCCGAGAGGGCGGGTCTTCCTGCCGATGCTGGCCGTGATCTTGCCGAAACTGCAATACACCTTCCTCTTTACCGCCTCTGCTATGTGGCGGATGCGCTTGACGTCAGTCTCGACTGGTTGCTTGGCCGGGGGGCTGAAGGCGCGGGCAGGCGCTGAGGAGCCGTTCGCTTAACCGGCTCTCGCCTTGGCGGCTTCGTAGAACACGATGGCGGCCGCATTTGAGATGTTCAGGCTCTTGATCGGCCCCGGCGCGGAGAGCGCAAAGATGGCGTCGCAGCCTTCGCGGACGAGCCGCCGCAAGCCTCTGTCCTCGGCGCCGAACACGAAGACAGCGCGGGCCTGCCGCGCGGACGCGGATTTATCAAATCGTTCGCCGCCCTCCGAGTCGAAGCCGAGACAGAAGAAACCGCGATCCTTCAGGAGATCGAGCGCGCGCGCCAGATTGACGGTCGCGATCACGGGCACATGTTCGAGCGCGCCGGACGCGGCCTTCGCCAGCGTCCCCGAAAGCGGCGGGCTATGCCGGTCCTGGACGATCAGCGCGGCGATGCCGAAAGCGGCGGCGGATTCGAGCACCGCGCCGGCATTGTGCGGGTCGGTCACTTGATCGAGCATCGCCAGAGCCGCTGGGGCGTCTTCGGGCAGCGCGTCGAGGAAATCTCCGAGGTTCGGCTGGTCGAGCGGCTCGACATGAAGGACAGCGCCTTGATGAACGGCGCCGCCCCCGACAAGCGCGTCGAGGTCGGCGGGAAGCGCCGCCGCGACCGGGACCTTCCGCGCCGCCGCCAGGGCCCCGAGCTTTGTGGCGGCGTTGTCCGTGAAGTAGGCGCGGAGCGTAATCCTTTTCGGATTTGCGAGCGCCGCTTCCACAGCGTGCAAACCGAACAGAACTTGTTCCGAGGGCAGCGGCGCGCACTTCGCGGCGCCGCTTTGCGCTTTATGCGCCGGCTTCGCCCGATGAAAACCTCGATGCCTCGATTTGGCGTGCTCCATGAGCGCCAATCTCGCCCGCAAGCGCGACTAAAGCAAGCCGAGTTGATGCGGCAGCCACAACGAGATTTGCGGCACGAAGGTCACAAGGATCAGAAAGCCGAGCATTGCTATAAGCCAAGGCAGAACCGCAATCGTCAATTCGCCGATCCCCATCTTGGTTATCCCCGAGGCTACATAAAGATTCAACCCCACGGGCGGATGGCACAAGCCGACCTCCATGTTCACCGCCATGAGGATGCCGAGATGAACCGGGTGCAAGCCAAGCGCGGCCGTTACGGGAAACAGGATCGGCGCCATGATCAAGACGATCGCCGCCGGATCCATGAAATTGCCGGCGGCAAGCAGGATAACGTTCACCAGGAGCATGAACGCCACGAAGCTTAAGCCCTGCGTCACCATCCAGGTCGCCATTTGCTGCGGGATTTGCTCCGACGTCATCAGGAACGAGAACAGCACCGCATTCGTAATGATGTAGAGCAGCATCGAACTCATGGCGGCGGCGGTTAGAAGAACCTTCGGCACATCCTTGAGCTTCATGTCGCCATAGACGAACACCGACACGAAGAAGGCGTAGACGGCGGCCATCGCGGCCGCCTCCGTCGGCGTGAAGAGGCCGGAGTAAATGCCGCCGAGCACAAAGGCGATCAGGAACAGCCCCCAGAAGCTTTCCCGGAAGGCGCGGAAGCGCTGGCCCCAGCTGGCGCGCTTCATCCGCGGATAATCGTTCTTGTAGGCGCGAAACCAGGTGACGACGCCAAGCAGCGTCGCCAGCATCAAGCCCGGCACGACGCCCGCCATGAACAGCTGTCCGACAGACGCCGAGCCCACCGGAACGCCGTCGGGGCCGACCGGGTTCATGCCGCTGGTGGCGACCGAATAGATCACGAGATTGACCGACGGCGGAAACAGGATGCCGAGCGCGCCGGAGGTTGCGATCACGCCCGCGCCGAAGCGCTTCGGGTAGCCCTGCTCCACCATCGCCGGAAGGATGATCGAGCCGACGGCCACGACGGTCGCCACCGACGAGCCGGAAATCGAGGCGAACAGCGCGCAGGCCAGCACGCCCGCGAGGCCGAGGCCGCCATACCAGTGGCCGACCATGGCGGTCGCGAAATCGATCATGCGCTTGGCGACGCCGCCGCGCGTCAGGAAGTTGCCGGCAAGGATGAAGAACGGGATCGCCATGATCTCGAACTTCTCGATGCCGGTGAAAAGTTTCAGCGCCACCGCCTGGGGATCGACCGTTGTGAGCGTGAACAGAAACGTCAGCACGGTGAGCCCGAGCGAGATGGAGATCGGCATCCCCGTCAGCATCATGGCGAGCAGAAGCGCGAAGATCAGCCCCGCGCGCCCGGAGTTGCCGATGCCGAGAACGCCGAATTTCGCGGCGAAGCAGATTGCGACCAGCGCGATCGGCAACAGGATCAGGACGATGGCAAGCAGCCGGCCCGAGTTCGGAGCGCGTTCGATATCGGAAGCGACGGCCATTGTCATGCTCCCTCGGGAACGACGGCGATATTCGGAACGTCAAACTCGCTGGCCACTCCGATGCCCGGAACCGCGACCTGCGGGTGATGGCCATGGCCGGGAATTTCGCCGGTCATGAAATAAATCCAGGCGACCTGCAAGAACCGGAAGCACATCAGATAGGAGCCCGCCGGTATCGCGAGATAGACGAGCCACATCGGCAGTTCGAGATCGGGCGAGGTCTGATCCGTGAACGCCATGTTGTAAACGAATACGCCGCCGAACGTCCCGATCGTGAAGGTGAAGAGCGCGCCGCAGAGCAGCGCGAAGACGATCACGGGCTTGCGCGCCTTATCGCCGATGCGGTTGACGAGCACATCGACGCCCACATGGATGCCCTGCCGCACGCCATAGGCGGCGCCGAACTTCGCCATCCAAATGAAGAGGTAGATGCAAAGCTCCTGCGCCCAGGTAAGGTTGAAGCCGCGCAGATACGTGAAAACGGAGCGCCCCGCCTGAAAGAGCCAATCGTAGCCGTGGGCGCGGCCCCAATTGGCGAGGTTGATCGAGGCGGTCAGTCCATAGCGCTGAAGAACGGCGGCGAAAATCAGAAGAGTGGCGGCGGCAATCAGGCTGGCGATCAGGATCTCTTCGGCGCGATCCAAGACCCTCAAGAACAGGCGCGCGAGCATGCGCGTTTCCTTCCCTATTTGCCGCCGCGCCAAAGCAGAGTTTCCCAAAAGCATGCCCTTGGGCTTTGACCCGAGGGTGGCCACCGGTTTTGGGATAAAAACTCTGCTAAAACAAGAGACTCTAAGCGGACATTCGTCGGGGAACCAGCGAGTGTCCGCTTAGCCTCAGTCTATCGGCGCGCCGGTCGTTTGATAGATTTTCTGCAAGAGATCTTTTCCGATGCGGCTCGACATCTCCTTATGCACCGGCTTGAGCGCGTCGATCCATGCCTGCCGCTCTTTGCCGGTCGGCGCGTAAAACTCGGTCTTACCGGATTTCTTCATCGCCTCAAGCGAATCCTCATTCTCTTTTTGCGAAATGTTATTTGCGTATTGGGTTGCCTCAGCCACCGCCTTTTCAAGGCTGGCGCGGATGCCGGCCGGCAAGCCTTCCCAGAAGGCCTTGTTCACGATCACGGCGTAGCCGAGATAGCCGTGGTTGGTGAGGGTCGCGTATTTCTGCACTTCGTGCATTTTCTGCGTGTACATGTTGGACGGCGGATTTTCCGTGCCGTCCACGACGCCCGTCTGAAGCGCTTGATAGACTTCCGCAAAAGCCAGCATCTGCGGCACCGCGCCCAAGGCCTTCATCTCCGCTTCGAGGACCTTCGAGGACTGGATGCGCATCTTGAGGCCCAGCATATCGTCGGGCGTCCTAATCGGCTTGTTCGCCGAAATGACCTTGAAGCCGTTGTCCCAGAATGCAAGGCCGAGAATGCCTTTGCTTTCAAGCTTCTTGAGCATATCTCTGCCGATTGGGCCGTCCGTAACGCGGCGCAGCGCGGCGTAGTCGGGAAAAATGTAAGGCAGGTCGAACGCTTCGAACTCCTTCGCGCCGAGCGGCCCGAACTTCGAAAGCGACGGCGCGAGCATCTGCACGGCGCCAAGCTGGAGCGCCTCCACTTCCTCCTTGTCCTTGTAGAGCTGCGAGTTCGGATAGACCTCGACCTTCACCTTCCCATCGGTGTACTTCTCGGCAAGCTCCTTGAACTTGTTGGCGCCCTTGCCCTTCGGCGTGTCCGGCGCGACGACGTGGCTGAACTTGATCAGGATCGGCGCCTGCGCCGTCGCCGCGAGGGGAAATGCCGCCGCTACGATCGCCGCCGCGGCCAGAAATGCGCGCCCGAGAGCTTCCATCGAGTTACTCTTTCTTTTGTCAACGATAATCGAGCAAATCAGAAACCCTTAACGCACGCCATTAGACTGCAGTAGCGTCCCAGCTTTCCTCATTTTGTTGCGGTTGAATCATTGGCGCCAGCGGTTTCAGACTTTTCCGGCGCCCTGAAAAGCGGAGCCATCGACTTCACGCCCTTGTCATCGGCCGCGGCAAAACCGAGGTGCTCCGTAATCCCGAACGCCTCCTCGACCGTGCGCAAGAGCGAGTAGTGATTGTAAGGCGTCGCGTCCTCGATATGGCGCGGGCCGTGGTTCGTAACGACAATCGTTGCAATGCGGCCGCCGCCGAAGTTCGCGGGCGAGTTCGGGTCGTAGCCGCAGCAGCCCTGCCGGCCCGCCGAGTTTGTGGAGTCTTCGTCGAAGGTGACGACGATGGCGATGTTCTCGCCGCTCGACCAGGGGCGCGAGGCGACGATCTCGTCCACGATGTCGCCGATGGCCTTGTCGCCTCGCCGGATCAGAGCCTCGACCGTTTCCGGTTTGCCGTTATCGAGGACGCAATCCGAAGGCGGCATGGGCTCGGCGGCATAAAGGCCGTGCATCTCGTTGCACTGGTTGAGAATGATGTGCGCGAAATTGGGCAGCGCGCCCGAAGCCAGATCCGCGTGCAGTCGATCGAGCGGGACGATTTTCTCGGCGAGCTTCGGATCGTTGCGCGTCTTCTCGAACGAAATGAAGGCGTTATGCTTGGCGGCGTAGAGGAACCTCGCCCGGCCCGGTTCGGGCGTCTCCCGGCCCGGATTGAAGATCGCAAGCGACCCCGGCTCGGGCAGGTCCTGGAAATAGCCCTTCCAGGTCAGATTCGCTTGCGTGAGCTGGTCCATCAGGCTCCGCGCCTGCACCACATGCGTCGCGTACCCCGAAGTGCCGGCGAACTCGCAGTCGGGCGCAACCATCTTCGGCGTGCAGAACCAGGCATCGTCGTTGTGGATGCCGAAAGTGTCGCCGCCCAGCATGGCGATGTAGTTCGCCTGGCTCGGATGAACGACGCCGTAAGAATTCGTCGCCAGCCCGTAGTTCATGGCCAGCGCATTCAGTCTCGGGGCGTTGGCGCTGCCGACGATCTGCTCGAAGTTCTTGTTTTCCGCAACGATGACAAAGATATGATCGTATCGAGACACTTCCCCTGCTTGGGCGCTTGCCGCGAATAAGACCGCCGCGAGCGCGCCGAGGGCCAATTTGAAAAGAGCCATGTTCACCTGCCGTAAAAAATTCGCGGGCGCAACCTATAGCAAGGGGCTCCCGGCCTGAAAAGCCGCGCTGACGCCATTCGACATTGACAGGAACTCCTCCTTGATAGAGCAACAAAGAGCGCTCAGGCTCGTAAATCAGGAAATCGAGATGGCGAAGCGGCTGCGCGCCTGTACCGCTCAACGCTTTCATACGCGCAATCTCGCTTTGGCGTTTGTCCGAACCCCGTGCATTTGAGGAGGTCGCAATGGTTTTCCCGGTCGGAACCGACGAAAGCGAACATCGTACGACGCCGATAACCACATATTTTCTCATCCTCGCGAATGTCGCGGTATTTCTCGTCGAACAAAGTCAAGGCGAGGCTTTCGTGCGCCATTGGGCGTTCACGCCGCGCGAATTTTTCGCCAGCCCCTTTGAGCATGTGCCGACCGTTCTCACCTCCATGTTCCTTCACGGCGGCTGGCTTCACCTGATCGGCAACATGGCTTATCTCTGGACATTCGGCGACAACGTTGAGGACAATTTCGGTCGCCTCCGCTTTTTTGTCTTCTACATCCTTGCGGGGATTGTCGCGATATTCGCCCAAGCGGCCTACATTCCGAACTCCACATTGCCGAATCTGGGCGCCTCCGGGGCCATCGCGGGCGTTCTGGGCGCCTACATCGTGATGTTTCCGCGCGGAACGGTGAAGCTCTTGACCAATCAAGGAATCGTGCGGCTGCCGGCGCTGATCGCCATCGGTGGCTGGATCGCGCTGCAGTTCGTCAGCGCGGGGAGCGAGCTTGCGAAAACCAACCCTGAAAGCGCGGGCGGTGTCGCTTATATGGCTCATATCGGCGGCTTCGTGGCCGGAATAATCCTGTCATTTGTCTTTCGCAGCCGGCAAACGGTGAACGCGGCGGAACAGCCGGTTAAGATCAGATAGCGGCCTTGCTCGTAAAGGGGCCTCATTGGCCCTTCGGGCCACCCCTCGGAAGGAGAACGAGAATGACAACGATCAAAGAATGGCTGAGCGCCGCCGGACGCGACCTCGGCCAAAGTTTCACTACCGCCCGCGACAAGCTGACCCTTGCTCACCGAGCGGCGTCGGAGAAGGTTAAGCCGGTCGCGAACCGAGCCGCCGTGAACGTCGGCAGCGCGTATCAAGCCGCAAAGCCTCGTGTCGAAGCCGCCGTGGTTTACGCCGCGCCACACGTGAAGCACGGCGTCAAATACGCGGCTATCAAGGTGCTTCGCTTCGTCATCACCGCCGAGCGGAAGTTCCTCGACCACGTTGAGGCGCGTCTTCCGAAGGAGGACAAGGCCGTGCCTACGCTGGCCGAGCCCTCGCCGGTCCAGCCGGTAGCCTTGCCACAAGCTCAAAATTTTGCGGCCGGCGGCAAAAATGAAGACGATAGCGCAAACGGCCTCGACCTTCGCCGTCAAGCGTGAGCGCGCGCCTGGCAAGCGCAAGGCGACGGGCCGCGGAAAAGGGAAATGGATATATCTAGATTGCTTCAGTTCGTCACTGCCCGGAGTTTTTCAACGGTATCGGCCCGCGGTGGAACCAACCGGGGCGCTTTCACTGCCCGCCATGTTCCACGTAAGCTCGACACCCATCCGCATAACGGCGTCCTTCCTGCCCTTCAGCACCTCGAAGTTCGTATCGCCGCCCTCCCGCCAGAAACGGACATCGAAGCGCTCTTGCCCCAGCCGAAGGTCGGTCAGCATCGCGTCCGGCAGCCAGTCAGGGAGCGCCGGATCGACATAGAGCTTGCCGCGCGGCGCATCCTGCTGCAGCCCAAGCAGTGTCTGCAGCAGCATGAACGGCGTCCCCGCCGCCCAGGCCTGCGGCACGTTGGCGCCGAGATACTGGACAGGAAAGCTCCCCGGATCGCGCTGCAATCCGGCATACAGCTCCGGCAACTGGTTCAGCAGGAAATGACCGGCGGCGCCGCTGATCTCGCGCGCCACCGCCGCCGCCTCCGCCGCGAACCCGTAACGCCGCATTCCGAGCGCAATCAGCGCGTTGTCGTGCGGCCAAACCGCTCCCGTCTGGTAATTGTACGGATTGAACGCGGGATGGTCCGCCGATAGCGTGCGAATGCCCCAGCCGCTCCGCATATCGTCGCGCATGAGCCGCTTCACAACAGCCGCGGCGCGCTCCGGCTGGACGATCCCGGACCACAAGCAATGCCCGGCATTGGACGCGACCGACAACACCTTCTTTTTCTCGCCGTCGAGCGCGAAGGCGTAGAAGCCGCACTCTTCATCCCAGAAATCCTCGTTGAACTTCTTGAACAGGACGGCCGCTTTCTTCCTCAGTGCGGCCGCGCTTACGCCGTTTCCCAGTTCGTCGTAGATCTCGGCCATGCGCAGCCAGGCGTCATAGACATAACCTTGCAATTCGCAAAGCGCTTTTGGACCCCGGACTAAAGTCCCATCGGGATACATCACCGCGTCCCCGGAATCTTTCCACCCCATGTTCTCGTATCCGGCCGGCGAACGCGTCTCGTATTCCTGGAAGCCGTCGCCGTCGCGATCGCCATAGGCATCGATCCAGGTCAGGCAGGCTTCGGCATGGGGCAGGTGGCGCTCGATCAGCGCGCGCTCGCCGGTTGCTCGCCAAGCCGAATGCAGAGCCACAAGATAAAGGGGCGTTGCGTCGGCTGTTCCATAGTAAGGCGTATGCGGGATCAACTTGAAATGCGCGAGTTCGCCATAGCGCAGTTCGTGCAAAATCTTGCCGGGCTCCGCGTCGCGGTAGTCGTCGCGCTCCCTCGCCTGATAGCGCCCCAAAACCTCAAGAGCGCCTGCCGCGAATTCGGGATAGACGATCATGGTTTGCAAGGAAGCGATCAGCGTGTCGCGCCCAAACAGCGCCACGAACCATGGCAGCCCAGCGGCTGGCACGAACACCATATGATCGGTGCCCGCCAGTGGCAGCCGTAGTGCTTCCATATCCTGTACGCCTTGATTGTAGAAGCGATAGAATTCCTCGTTGCTGGCGCCGATCTTCAGAACGGCACGCCGCCAGTCTTCCATCTCGACGGCATAATTCGATGTCTCGGCGGTATCGGTGCATCCCCTCGGCGCCATGTTGCGCTTTTCGCCGTCCACCAGATCGTACATCAGACAGCGATGCCAGGCTTCCCCAGCCCCGAGCGCGATCTCGAAGCTCAGCCGCCCGTTGGCATTCACCACGGGTTCGCCGTCTCCCTCGCCGGTAAGTACGATCACTTCGCGGCTGAAATCCTTGTTGCCGTAGGCGATGTGCAGGGTTTGCCGCTTCTGCGACCATGACGTGGTTATGCGGCCGCGCCGCACGATGCGGCCGCTCTTGACCTCAAAGATGTCGGCGAAGTCGGCACGGATGGCGATCTCCAGGTTGAAGCGCACCGGGTTCAGGCTGTTGTTCGCGATGTCGATGTCCTCGTGCAGCCCCGCATCGATATGGCGCCCGATCGCGAGACCGAGCGTCCGCGCCGCGACCGTCCCGTCCTCGCTCTCGAAAGCGCGATTGGTCTGGCAGATGCGCGCCTCGTGAGAGGAGACGGCGCCTCCGTTCAGAAGCTCCCACGGCTCGCCGTTGGCGTAGATGGCCCATGCGCTGATGACCCTTGTGTCGAGAAAGTACAAACCGTGCTGGCTGGGCCATTTAATCTGTCCGTCCGGCTCCGTCACCAGCACCGTCTGGCCTTGGTGGATCGCAATCTGCGCAGGACCGACCTGAACCTTGAACGTCATGCGCGAGTTCCTTTCCCATGGGCTCGGCGGTTCGCCGCGCGCTCTTTGCGGGACGCTCGGAGCGTCAGGCGCCGCTTAAGGCACAACACTGTCCGGGCGCGTTGGAGCCCAGCCTGCGCTAATTTTCCGCCATTGGGGACAAATCAGGCTCCTGGGGGTTAGTCTTGAAATCGGTCGGCAAGCTTAACCCTCTCGGCAGGCTAATGTTTTTCCGTATGTGCTGAGTAATTTCCGAGTCTATAGCCACCTGTCCCGGTCAGTTAACCTCTCGTTCGCAGGCGGTGGGATTTCCCATCGACGGCGTGCGCGATGGCGCCCGGTTTATCGCGACTTTGGAAAGCGTAATCCGAGCTGCACTCGTTCCCGCGCGGAAGAAAAGTGTGTTAGCAGGAGAAGGTAAAGCAATGAACAGAACCGACGCAAAGGAGTGGCGGAAAGCTCCGCTCGACACGCCGACGGATCTAACCACTAACGCCACAAAGGATGTTTCGGCTGCGCTCACAACATTATTAGCAGATGTATTCACCCTCTATTTTAAGACCAAAAACTTCCACTGGCATATGTCCGGGCCGCACTTCCGCGACTATCATCTTCTTCTGGATGAACAGGGTAACCAAATCTTTGGCATGACCGATGCCATGGCGGAGCGGGTCCGTAAAATTGGCGGCGTCACTCTTCGTTCCGTCGGCCAAATAGCGCGGTTGCAGCGTCTCCAAGACAATAATGCCGAATATGTTACTCCGCTCGACATGCTCGCTGAGCTTAGAGAAGATAACAAACAACTTGCAGCCTCCATGAGAGAAACGCATGGCGTCTGCAATGAGCATGGCGACGTTGCCAGCGCGAGTTTGCTGGAGACTTGGATCGACGAGACCGAGAGACGAACCTGGTTTCTGTTCGAAGCGAGCCGTCACGGCGAGTCCAGCTGAACGAATGAGGATTAGCGGTGTTGCCGGAATGCGGGAGTTCTCGCGTTCGGAGATGCAACATGGTTTATGGACGGTGGACGACAGAAGCCCGGCATAAGATGAAAGTCATGGTTAGGCGAGCGATCGTTGCGAGCTTGATCGTGGCCCCAACTGTCGCCTGGTCGCAGAGCGAGGCGCTGGCGCCGGAAGGCGCGGCGCCGGTTCAGAAAACCGAAGCGGCCAATGAGGACGATCGTTCCTATCTGCCGCCCTCGATGCGCGGCGTCCATGTCGTGGCGGAAGCCGCTCCGATCCCGGCCCGTCCGCCGAGGGCGAAGAGGACAGCGCACCGGCGCGTGAGGCGCGCGCCGCGCTATGCCGACGCCTCGGGCTGGGGATTTTTTGGCGATTGACCTTGAGTCCTTACCCTTAGGCGGGTCCGTCGCTGCCATACGACTGGCGCAAGACCAGCTTTTTCAGTTGGCCATAGGCCCGGCTGACTTCTCCGTTTCCTGAGGGAATTTCCCAACGATAGACCATCGCGCCGGCGAGGCGCGGCGCAAGCTGCTTTGGCCGTCGCTCCCACTCTGAAAGCGTGGACTGAGCGCCGCAATTGCTGTATCGCTCTATGCATAGCATCGCCTTATGGCGACGGAGCGCTTGCAGGGCAAAGCTTCCACGGCGGAGGCAATGAATAAAACCGGTCCGCATACGCGGCGGGAGGAGACCGTGAAGCGTTGGGTCATTCGGACAATCGCCGTTCTTGGGATATTGGGCGCCGGGGCGGCGCTGCGTCTCGCGTTGGCGGAGCCGCCCGCCGATGGGCATGGGGGAGTCATGGAAATGGACCATCGTGCGGGCCATCGCATGGATGGCTCATCCGATGACGGAGCCTTTCATCGCCGCTTCGATGACGCCGCTAAATGGGCCAAGGACTTCGACAATCCTGAGCGCGATGCGTGGCAGAAACCGGACGAAGTGATCGATGCTCTGCATCTGGAAAGCGGCTCAAGCGTCGCGGATATTGGCGCGGGCACGGGGTATTTCAGCGTGCGGATCGCAAAGCGCATCCCCGATGGCAAGGTCTTCGCCGTCGATGTGGAGCCGGACATGGTGCGCTACCTCGGCGAGCGCGGGCAGGCCGGGCAGCTTGCGAATCACTACCCGATTCTGGCGAGCGCGGACGCGGCCAACCTCTCCGAGCCGGTGGATTTGATTCTGGTAGTCGACACCTATCATCACATTGGGCATCGGAGGCATTACTTCGCGAAGCTGAAGTCATCCTTGAAGCCGAACGGGCGGCTTGCGATCGTCGACTTCAAAGCCGAGTTGCCGAACGGCCCGCCACCTCGGCATCGCATTTCGCCTGAGACGGTGAAGGAAGAAATGACTGAAGCCGGCTATGCGCTCTTAGAGACGCATGAGTTTCTGCCGAGGCAATACTTCCTCGTCTTTCGAAACGCCGGATCTTGAGCGGAGAGCATGGCGTCAGCCCCGCCCGAAAAAGCGGCGGCGGAGCTGCGCGCCGATCGCCGCGATCGCATCGTCATCCACGGCCATCGACGCGCATCGTCCTTTGTTCCCGATTTTCGCGAAGGGTGTGGGGTTTGTTAAACCCTGAAATTTCGCTTGTTTTTCTTTGGTTTCAGGGATTTTTCGGTTTTGGCGGAGTGGGAGGGATTCGAACCCTCGGTACAGCTTTTCAACCGTACAACGGTTTAGCAAACCGCCGCCTTCAGCCGCTCGGCCACCACTCCGGAAAAGCGTTGCACACTTCAAGAAAGCAAGCGCGGCGCGCTCCACGCTGGGAAACTCGCCCTTAACCGCCTTTGCCGTGTGTGTCTATCATTTCGTCGCGGCCGATGCAATGCGCGCCGGATGATGCGGCGGCATTTGGCTGGATGCGGCCACGCGCACTTTTGATGCTGACGCCCTTGCCTCGATGCCGTTATGATTCCGGCTTGCGATTCGCCTTCCCGGATCGCGCTCAAGAGGGTGGGCTTGAGGTATTGCCAATGTGGAACTGGGTGAAGGGTTTTGTATTCCTCGCCATCCTGGTCGCGACGCCTTACGTCATCGAGCTGCTTCTCGGCCGGAACCCGCGCTTCCCCGGCGAGCGCGAGGTCGGCGCCTGGCCCTGGGGCAACGTGCTGACCTATGGCGCATATGGCGCGGCCTGCTTTGCGGTTCTTGCCGCGATCGTTGGCGCCGTGATCTTTTATTATAAAACCGACGAAATCTCCGAACTTCTAACGCTCGCCGAGCGGGAGATGACCGCGCTTCTGCGCGGCTGGGGCGGCGGCTTAGGAAAAGACACTCGGAAGGAGTGGGCTGAAGAGCGCGGCAGGTGGCTCCAGATGATCAAGGACGACAAGACCGATATGGCCAAGACGTTCTTCGAACTGAACCAGAAGGACCTGGAAGGAGGCGCGCAAGCGACGCCCGGCGGGAGGGCGCGGCTGACGGCGTTCCTGCTCCGCGAACTTTACGAGGGCAATGTGGAAACCGCGCAGGCCAAGGTCTACAACGAAGCCAAGAACGGCAACAAGCCTTTCATCGTCGCTGGTCTGAGACAGCTTATTGACTTCGACGACTTCAACGACGCCACGGGTTTTCCGCCTGGGTCGGGCGTCGATCCTTACCTGTTATGGCTGGCCGTGAAGCTTCATGGACATCCTCGCCACATCGTGATGGTGAAGACGGACGCAAACAAGAACAAGTTCGAGGTCAGGAATTGGGACGTCATTAACGAGTTGAACAGGCAATCGCTTTGAGGGCGCCGCGCCGCCGTCAGCTCTCGGGCGAGGGCCGGCGCGTAAGCCGGCGCTATTTCAGCATCCATACGCCGATGACGCCGCCGCAAAATCCGAGAACGAGAGCGAAAAAAACGATGAAGACGACAACGTTTTCGAGGGGGCTCTCTTTAGTTGCTTCGTTTTTCATAACTTTCTCCTCATAACCACTGACGCGAACGATCACGGACAGCGATCGTGAAGGGCGAGCTTCTAGCACAGCTGGGGTTTCTTGAGGCTTACATTTCCGCAACGTTTTCATCAAAATTCAACGCTTTTCCGCAAAAAGGCGCGCTTGGCGCCCGGCGGGAAGCCGGATCGCGCTTTGAGCCGCCGGAGTTGACGGGGTTATGAACGCGCGCTCAGCGCCGCGCCGATCCTCTCCGCGACAAGGGCGCACAGGATCGCGGTTTTCGCGCCCTGGCTTGCCGCTTTCGACGCCACGAGATTGGCTTCCGATGCCAGAATCAGCCCGTCGTTCAGGATGCGAAGCCCGTTGGCCTTGAGCGTGGCGCCGGTGGTCGTAATATCAACGATGGCCTCGGCCATGCCCGCGGCGGGGGCGCCCTCGGTCGCGCCGAGGCTTTCGACGGTGCGGTAGTGAACGACGCCGTGCTCGGCGAAGAAACGGCGCGTCAGCATGGGATATTTCGTGGCGATCCGAAGCCGCCTGCCATGCTCGGCCGCGAACAGCGCGCCCGCGTCCTCAAGGTCCGCCATGGTCTCCACGTCCAGCCAGCAATCGGGAACGGCGACGATGACATCGGCGCGGCCGAAGCCGAGCTTCAACAGACAGGACACACGCTCATCGGCGTCGGGAATTTGCTCGCGCAGCAGATCCTCGCCCGTCACACCCATGTGGATGCGCCCCGACTGGAGATGGCGCGCGATCTCGCCCGCCGACAGATACTCCACCGCGATCTCCGGCATATCCGCAATCGCGCCGCGATAGCCGCGCGCGTCGCCCGTCTTCTCGATGGGAAGGCCGGCGGCCCGGAAGATTTCGAGCGTGTCCTCCATGAGCCGCCCCTTGGATGGCACGCCGACGATCAGTCTATCCATGCGTCACCCCTGCGCCGCCGCCAGAAGCCGTTCGGTGTGGAGCGCCGCGCCCACGGCCGGGACATCGCGCGCGCCTCGCGAAAGCGCCGCGATCAGCCCGTCGTAGCGTCCGCCGCCCGCGATCTGGCCCGCAACCCCCGCGCCCTCGATCTCGATCTGAAAGACCATGCCGCTGTAATATTCGAAGTGCCGCCCGAAATCGGCGGCGAACGCCACCGGCGCCGGCGCGGCGAGCGCTTTCAGCGCCTCGAACAGCGCGCGCGCTTCCCCGAGCGCGCCGCCGAGCGAGAGCCCGGCCTTTTGCGTCAGCATCTCGATGGCGTCCAAGGCGCGGTCCGCTTCGCCATGCGCGCGGAGATAGTCACCGATCAGCCCGACCGTCTGCGGCGGGATCGGCGGTTCGTTCGCGTCGGCCGCCTTTTCCTGCAAGCGCCGCGCGATCTCCGCCGGCCGCCTGAGCCCGATCAGCGGGATGCCGGCGGCGTCGAGATGGTTGAGAAGGCCGGTTTCGTCGAGCGCAACGGCGGGCGCGGGCGGCGACCCGTACCTCTTCGCCCGGGACAGCGTCGCCAGCTCGCGGGCGAAAGCCGCGTGGCGCCAGAATGTGCGGCGCAGCCTGTCGCGCCAGCGAGGCGGAATGCTCAAGGCATTGAGCAGCGCATTGAACAGGCCGAGATGGCCGGTCCTCACGGTGAAAGATCGAACGCCGGCCTGCCGGACGGCCTCGATGGTGAGGCCGAGCACTTCGAGATCGGCGCCGGCGCCGTTGCCGCCGAAATATTCGATCCCCGCCTGCCGGAACTCGCGCGGCCGCAAGCGATCGGGCTTGCCTTCCTGCACGCGAAAGGCGGGACCGTTATAACAGAATTTCGCGACGCCCTCCGGCCCGCCGCGCTCCATGAAAACGCGGCAGACGGGGATGGTGAGGTCCGGACGCAGGCACAGCTCTTCGCCGTTCGGGTCTGTGAAGACATAAGTGCGCGCGCGCAAGGACTCGCCGACGCGGTCGAGAAACAGGTTCGCGGGCTGGATGAAGGAGGGCGCCACGCGCTCATAGCCTTGGGAGGTGAAGAGGCTCATAAAGCTGGCCGCTTGAGCCTCCAGGGCCTCGAATTCTGTCGCGCCTTCAGCCGTCATTCTTCCTCCGCCGGTCGAGGAGGGCTTGAACTTCCCTCACCATGTCGCCCTCGGGGACGGAAAACTGCGCCGGGCGCCCCTCGCGCCACGCCGCATGATCGGCGATCTCGCCGGAGAGGCGCGCGCCTTCCATCAGGTCCTTGATCGTGACCTCGCCGCGCGCGCGTTCGTCCTCGCCCTGAATGATAACACAAGGGCTGCCGCGCTTATCGGCATATTTCATCTGCGCTTTCATGCCGGAGTCGCCGACATACATCTCCGCGCGCAGGCCAGCGTTGCGCAAATCGCGCGCCATCCTCTGGTAGTCGCCCACGCGGGCCTTATCCAGGACGAGCACGACGACGGGGGCCAGGGAGGCGGCGTCGGGTTTGAGCTTGCCGAGGTGGGCGAGCGCCGCGTAAAGCCGCGAAACGCCGATGGAGAAGCCGGTCGCGGGCACGGGCTGCGAGCGGAAGCGCGAAACGAGGCCGTCATAACGCCCGCCGCCGCCGACCGAGCCGAAGCGCACCGCCTGCCCACTCTCGTCCGTGGCCGGGAATGTCAGTTCGGCCTCGAATACGGGGCCGGTATAGTATTCCAGCCCGCGCACGACAGTTGGATCGAAGCGAATGCGATCCTGCGCGTAGCCCGCATCGCGCGCCAGAGTAACGATTGCCTGGATGGCGGCATCGGCGGGCGTTTCTTCGCCTGACAGAAGCGCAAGCACCGCGTTGGCTTGCTGCGCGGAGAGGTCGGCGCCGGGAGTGAAATCCCCGCTTTCGTCCTTGCGGCCCTTCCCAAGAAGCTCGGCGACGCCGGAGAGGCCAAGCCGGTCGAACTTGTCCACGGCGCGAAGCACGATAAGCCTTTGCTTCGTCACGGTAATCTCAGCTCTGTCGAGAACGGCGTCGAGCAGCGTCCGGCTGCTGACCTTGATGGCGTAGCTTCCGCGCGGGATGCCGAGCGCCTCCAGCGTATCGGCGGCGAGCATGCACATCTCGGCGTCGGCGGCGGGGTTCGCCGTGCCCACGGTGTCCGCGTCGAATTGCATGAATTGGCGGAAGCGGCCCGGCCCCGGCTTTTCGTTGCGGTAGACGTAGCCCGATTGGTAGCGGCGGAACGGCTTCGGCAGCGCGTCGAAATTCTGCGCGACATAGCGGGCCAGCGGCGCCGTCAAGTCGTAGCGCAGCGACACCCACTGTTCGTCCTCGTCCTGGAACGAGAAAACGCCCTCGTTCGGCCGGTCCGTGTCGGGCAGGAACTTGCCGAGCGCGTCGGTATATTCGAATGCGGGCGTATCGAGCGGTTCGAAACCGTACCGCTCGTAAACCTCGCTGATAGCGCCCAGCATGCGCTGCAAGGCGCGGATTTCCTGGGCATCGACGTTGCGCAAACCTTTCGGCAGGCGCGGCTTCACTTGAGTGCGGCTCATTTTCTCGCTCATGCGAGAAGAAATGAAGGGGACCGCGCTCTAGCGCAACTGAATTATTGAAGCATCGAGGCGCCGACTGTGCGGCTGCGGGCTACGCCAACTTTCGCCGGGGCCGCCCGGAAAGCCGCGGTCGGCTTCGTTCGGAAGGGGGGGTTGTGGCTAGGCCACCACCTGTTGCTCGGCTTTGAGCTTTTCTATCTTTTCCTTGAGACGTAACTTCTTGCGCTTAAGTTCCGTGATTTTCAGAGTATCTGCCAGAGGATGGTTCATCTCCTCTTCGATTTGGCGCTGTAGCGACTCTTTCTTCTCTGACAGTTCCTCGATATGCGCAAAAAGGCTCATTTCTAGGCCTCCACTTGTTATTAACAGCCTATCGCACCTTTATAATACGGCAGAATAATGACAGAATTAAGCTGAAAATGTGTGAGGTTGCTGGAGGAGGGTCAATCAACCCCAGGTAGTTTGCAAAATTGCTTCGCACATTAATAAATTTTTGATATTCCTAAAAAAAGTCATGAGATCCCATTGGGTTCGTGCTAAAGCTCTAGTTTGGAGATTGCCTTTCTCGAATTCTCGGGGTTCGTGCTATGATGAAATATGTCAGCGATTTTTCGGGGCCATGCAACTTTGGCGTCATCCCCGGGGGTTTGATGAACACTTCGGACGACACGAGCCTGCGCCAAAAACTCGCTCAATTACGACAAGAGCATCGGGACCTGGACGAAGCGATCACCGCGCTTGAAACCGCGCCGGAGCGCGACCAGCTGCGCCTCACCCGCCTGAAAAAGCGCAAACTGAGCCTAAAGGATAAAATCGCCCGCCTCGACGATCAGCTTCTCCCGGACATCATCGCCTGATTTCTCCACGAAATCGTGGGCAAATCGGCTCCCGTCGCTCTCGCTTCTTCCTGCGCGCGCGTTTTCATGATTGTAATCGATCATGACATCTGTTTCCCCGCCAGTCGCCATTATCATGGGCAGTCAGTCCGATTGGCCCGTTATGCGCGCCGCCGCGGCCGTGCTGGACGAGCTTGGCGTCGCCTATGAAGCCCGCGTCGTCTCCGCGCACCGCACGCCCGACCGCCTTTACGCCTTCGCGAAATCCGCTCGCGCCTCGGGCGTGAAAGTCATCGTTGCGGGAGCGGGCGGCGCCGCACATCTACCGGGGATGACAGCGGCTTTGACCACCCTGCCCGTCCTTGGCGTGCCCATCTCGACAACGGCGCTCAATGGCCAGGACGCGCTTTATTCCATCGCGCAGATGCCGGCGGGCGTGCCGGTTGGAACGCTGGCGATCGGCGAGCCCGGCGCCATCAATGCAGGGCTCCTCGCCGCCGAGATCCTCGCGCTGAGCGATGCGGCGCTCGCGGCGCGCGTGGAAGCGTGGCGCGCGGGGCGGACCGCGAAAGTCGCGGAGCGGCCCTCCGATGCGCCCTGAGCCGCTCGAACCGGGCGCCACAATCGGCATCCTCGGGGGCGGCCAGCTCGGACGTTTTCTCGCCATCGCCGCCTCGAAGCTCGGCTTCAAGACCGCGATCTATTGCCCCGAAGCGGACAGCCCCGCGTTTCACGTCGCCTCGCGCTTCTGGCAGAGACCCTACGACGATACGCCGGCGCTGACGGAGTTCGCGAAGGCCTGCGACGCGATCGCCTTCGAGTTCGAGAATGTCCCCGCCGCCGCGCTGGCGCTGGCGCAACGGTTCGCGCCCGTCCGCCCCAACCCCCGCGCCGCCGAGATTGCGCAAGACCGCATTGCCGAAAAGCGCTTCCTCGCCGGGATTGGCCTGCCGGCCGCGCCTTACGCCGTCGTCGAGGGCGACGGCGATCTTCCCGCGGCGGCGGAGTTTCTGGCGAAGACCGGCGCCGGCATCCTGAAGCGCGCCCGCGAAGGCTATGACGGCAAGGGGCAGGCGCGCGTGTTCTCGGGGGCGGAGCTTCGCGCGGCATACGCCGGCTTCGCCGCGCCGTGCGTGCTGGAGGCGGTCGCCGGCTTCTCCTTGGAGATTTCGGTGGTCGCCGTTTGCTCCGGCGACGGCGGCCTCTCCTGCTACGATGCGCCTGAGAACAAACATGACGGCGGCATCCTTAGGACGAGCGCGGTTCCCGCGTCTTGCTCCGGGACGCACAAAAACCTCGCCCGGGAGATGACGGGCCGCATCGGCGCCGCGCTCGATTATCGCGGCGTGCTCAGCGTCGAGTTCTTCGTCATGCCGGACAGCGCGCCGGAGCCTTTGCTTGTCAACGAGATCGCGCCGCGCGTTCACAACTCCGGCCACTGGACGATGGAGGCTTGCGCGATCAGCCAATTCGAGAATCACATCCGCGCCATCGCCGGCTGGCCCATCGGATCGGTCGAGCGTCACTCCGACGCGGTCATGACGAATCTCATTGGAGAGGACGCGCTCGGCTGGCGCGCGATTCTGGAGAAAGATCCGGGCGCTTCCCTCTATCTCTATGGAAAAAACGCCATAAGAGAGGGCCGAAAGCTCGGGCATGTGACCCAAATATCACCCCGAAAATAGAACGAGGACAATCCACGCCTCTCCACAGGCGAAAATGGACAGGCGCAATGGGAACTGCTATATTCAATCAGCAACAGCCTGCACTTGTGCGGGCTTTTTTATTCGTCCTTCAACGGAAAAACGGAGCCAGCGTGCAAGTTCACGTTCGAGATAACAATGTCGATCAGGCGCTTAAGGCGCTCAAAAAGAAAATGCAGCGCGAAGGAATCTTTCGCGAGATGAAGCTGCGCAACTACTATGAGAAGCCCTCCGAGAAGAGAGCCCGCGAAAAGGCCGAGGCAGTTCGCCGCGCCCGCAAGCTCGCACGGAAGAAGGCGCAACGCGAAGGCGTCGTCGCTCCCGGCCGTGGGGCAGCCGTCCGATAGGTCGCGGCGCCTTTTTTAACAGGCTTCGAACAGGTTTCGTGTAGCTTTCTGAATCTGGCCGTAATCTCGGTCCAGCTTTGTGAGCGTAGAAGGGGACTTTACGCGAGGGTGGAGCCTGTATTGTTGAAGACGGGGCAGATCATAAGACGAACGCTCACGGCGGGTGCGCTGTGCGCGGCCTTGCTGGCGCTTGCGGCCTGTGAAACCGCCGTGCCGAGTGAGCAGGTGGCGGAGCGGTTGAATAATCCCGCGGCAGACCCGAGGAACAACATTGCGTCGATCTCCGCCGTCCTGGCGAAGAACCCGCGCGACGCCAACGCGCTCAATCTGCGCGGCACCGCCTACGGGCAGGCCGGCGAATACGACAAGGCCATCGCCGATTTTTCGGCCGCGATCCAGATCAATCCGCAATTCTACCAGGCCTACAACAACCGCGCGCTGATCCATCTGCGGCAGGGCGGCCTCGCGGCGGCCATGAGCGATTACAATCAGGCGATCTCGATCAAGCCGGATTACGCCGCCGCCTATGTGGGCCGTGGCAATGTCTATAAGGAAGAAAAGAACTTCTCCGCCGCCGTGGCCGATTTCGGAAAGGCGATCGAGCTGAAGCCCGACGATCCGGCGGCCTATTACAGCCGGGGGATGATCTATCAGGCCATGAACGACAACCGCGCCGCCATCGACGACTTGAGCGTCGCGGTGGGCTACAGGCCGGACTCGCCCGACCCTCACTATGCGCGCGGCGTCAGCTATATGGCCGTGCAGGACTACAAGAAGGCGCTGGAAGATTTTCAGATCGCCGGGACCAACAAGGTCAACAACTACGAGGCCTGGGCCAATGCCGGGCAAGCGGCGGAGTTGCTCGGCGACCGCGCGCAGGCCGCCCAAGCCTACCGGCGCGCGCTTCAGATCAATTCATCGAGCAGCGTTGCCTATGAGGGTTTGCGCCGCATGGGCGGAGACGCGTAGCGCAACGGCCAGGCGGCTTCAGCCGCCGGGGCGATCCATGGCAAAGTATCGCACCCATCGCCGTCCCGGCATGGACACCCTTCGTCGTCCCGGCCAAGCGAAGCGCGAGCCGGGATCGCAACACAATGAGCGCTACGATTTATTATGGTCCCGGATAAGGCTTCGCCCTTCCGGGATGACAAAACGACCCAACGTATTTCCGGGATGACGGCCAAGGGCCATCGAAATTTGAAGCCGGGGCGCGGAATACCGGACCCGGCGTCATACTCTTGCGGTTTTTGGAAGGCATGGATCGCCGCCGCCCCTTCCGCCGTTCGGCCGGCCTACGCTGGAGATCGCATTGACCGGGATCTATCTGGAGCCGATAGGACTGCTTTACGGAGAGGTCGCGAAGGAAGCCGTGTCGCTGGGCGCGGCTCTTCCGCTCGCGGGAAGCGCCATTGCGTTCGGCGCGGTCCGCCTGTGGGAAGGCGAGCCGGGAAACCTCAAGCACGCGGTGGTGCGCACGAGCACGATCCAGGCCATCGAGGAGCCGGGCGTCAAGGACCTCCTCGACCGGATCTCCGCGCCGCGCGCGAGCATCGCGGGCGTCTCCATGAACCGGCCGCGCATCATGGGCATCGTGAACGTGACGCCGGACAGTTTTTCGGATGGCGGCGACACGTTCGATCCTGGCGCAGCCATCGAGCGCGCCAAGGCGCTTTCGGACAGCGGCGCGGACTTCATCGACATCGGCGGCGAATCCACAAGGCCGGGCGCGGAGACCGTGCCGGCGGAGGAGGAGGCCAGCCGCATCCTTCCCGTGTTGAGGGGGCTCGCCACGCTCAAGACGCCAATTTCCGTCGACACCCGCAAGCCCGAGGCGATGCGCGCGGCGGCGGAGGCGCGCGCCGACATCGTCAACGACGTTTCCGCGCTGACTTTCTCGCCCGGCAGCCTCAAAACGGCGGCCGCACTCAGCAAACCCGTGGTCCTGATGCATGCGCGGGGCGACCCGAAAACCATGCAGGACAATCCAAGCTATCGCGACGTGGTCGTGGAAGTGTACGATTTCCTGGCAAGCCGAATCGAGGCGGCGGTGGCGGCGGGCTTGCCCCGCGAGAAGCTGATCGCGGACCCTGGCATCGGGTTCGGCAAGACCTCCGCGCATAACGCATCGCTGCTTCAACACATCGGCATACTGCACGGCCTCGGCGTTCCGCTGCTGGCCGGCGCCTCCCGCAAGCGGTCGCTGCTGGCGGCGGCGGGCGCAACGGCGGGGAAAAACCATCCCTCGGCCAGCATCGCCGCCGCTCTCGACGCGGCCTCGCAAGGCGTGCAGATTTTGAGGGTCCATGATGTCGAGGAGACCCGCCAGGCGCTCGCGGTGTGGATCTGGCTGCGCGGCGGGGAGGAACGCGGCGCGGACCCAAGCAGCGCGGGGCGCCCGGCATGAAGACAATCGAGGCAGACCGAATCACGGCGATCCCGAATACTTCGCGGCGCAAGTTGTATACAATAACGCCGCCGTAAAATGCAACGAACAGTACGCGGGATTTTCGCTGCAAATTCGCTGCATATAAAACTATAATGACCGGGCGTGACGGTCACGGTCCCGCATCGGTCAGTGACGCCAACAACGCTCGTGTCCCGTCTTTCGAATTGCCGCCCAGCTTGCAGCGAACGCGCACGGCAATTCGAAAGACATAAGGGACACGAGCAAAGATAAGTGGCTCGTGTGGCTTATGTCTCGCAATTGCCTATGAGAGCGTGCAGCGAGAGGTGTAGGCAATTGCGAGACGCCGCACGAGCGTCCCGTCTTTCGAATTGCCGCCCAGCTTGCAGCGAACGCGCACGGCAATTCGAAAGACATAAGGGACACGAGCAAAGATAAGTGGCTCGTGTGGCTTATGTCTCGCAATTGCCTATGAGAGCGTGCAGCGAGAGGTGTAGGCAATTGCGAGACGCCGCACGAGCGTCCCGTCTTTCGAATTGCCGCCCAGCTTGCAGCGAACGCGCACGGCAATTCGAAAGACATAAGGGACACGAGCAAAGATAAGTGGCTCGTGTGGCTTATGTCTCGCAATTGCCTATGAGAGCGCGCAGCATAGGGTGTAGGCAATTGCGAGACGCCCCACGAGCGTCCCGCCTCAGAATTGCCGCCAAAATTGCAGCGAACTCTTACGGCGCTTCGAAAGACATAAGGGACACGTGCGAAAACAAGCGGCTCGTGCGGGCACACGGGCGCCCCGGCCAAAGGAGATCGATCATGGCGGCAAAACTCTTCGGAACGGACGGCATTCGCGGCGAGGCCAACATCTATCCGATGACGGCCGAGACTGCGCTCAAGGTCGGCATGGCGGCGGGGCATATGTTCACCAACAGCCGCCGGCGCCACCGCGTCGTGATCGGCAAGGACACGCGCCTTTCGGGCTATGTCATCGAATCGGCCCTCGTCTCCGGCTTCACCTCCGTCGGCATGGATGTGGTGCAGCTCGGGCCTATCCCGACGCCCGCGGTCGCCATGCTGGTGCGGTCGCTGCGCGCGGATTTGGGCGTCATGATCTCCGCTTCGCACAATCCCTATCAAGACAATGGCATCAAGCTATTCGGCCCGGATGGCTACAAGCTGTCGGACGAGGTCGAGGCTGTCATCGAGGCGCAGGTGTACGGAGACATCGGGCGGCTTCTCGCGGACCCCGATCGCATCGGCCAGGCCAAGCGCATCGACGGCGCCAACGACCGCTATATCGAATTCGCCAAGCGCACCCTCGAACGCACCATCAGCCTCAACGGCCTGAAGGTGGTGGTCGATTGCGCCAATGGCGCGGCCTATCGCGCGGCGCCGGCCGTGTTGTGGGAGCTTGGCGCCAACGTCATCGCGCTGAGCGTCGCCCCCGACGGCCGCAACATCAACCGCGAATGCGGTTCGACCGTGCCCGAAACCGTTTGCCGCAAAGTGCGCGAATCCGGCGCCGATATCGGCATTGCGCTCGATGGCGACGCGGACCGGGTCGTGATCGCGGACGAGCACGGGCAGGTGGTGGACGGCGATCAGATCCTCGCGGTGATTGCCGGGAGCTGGCGCGAGGCCGGGCGGCTGCGCGGCAACGGCGTCGTCGCCACGGTCATGTCCAATCTTGGCCTGGAGCGCTATCTGGAAGGTCAGGGTCTCTCGCTGATCCGCACCAAGGTCGGCGACCGCTACGTGGTGGAGGAAATGCGCCGGGGCGACTATAATGTCGGCGGCGAACAGTCCGGCCATGTGGTGCTTTCGGACTTCACGACGACCGGCGACGGGCTGGTGACGGCGCTGCAGGTCTTGAGCGTGGTCGTTCAAAGCGGCAAACCGGTCAGCGAGGTTTGCCAGCGGTTCGAAGCGTTCCCGCAGATCCTCAAATCCATCCGCTACAAGGGCGTAAGTCCGCTTGAGGACGAGGCCGTAAAGGCCGCCATCGCATCGGCTCAAGCCCGCCTCGGCAAGGGCGGACGGCTTCTCATCCGCCCCTCGGGGACAGAGCCTGTGATCCGCGTGATGGCGCAGGGGGAGGACAAGGGCTTGATCGAAGGCGTGGTGGGCGAAATCGTCGCCGCCATCGACCGGTATGCGGGGACGGCGGACGCAACGGCGCGGGCCACGGCGCACGCCTGAAGCCGGGCGGCCTCTCATGCCAGCGGACAACGGCGCCGACCCTGTTGTTGTCATTCCCGCGAAGCTTGTCCCCGTGCGGACGGGGACGGGGACGACGCCGAGGAGCGGTCAAGACTTTTGGCCAGCGGTATCGTCCCGTGCGCGCCGCGGCATGACATGCCGCCGCGCGGACACGGGATCGTCCCATGCACAGAGAGAGCCCGGATAACGCCGGCGTTTCCGGGATGTCCGTTGCTGGACTCAACTCACCGGGGACTTCGCTTACCCTTCGATGTCATCCCGGAAACATACAATCCGGGATCGCACAAAACGCAGCCCGAGTTCTCGACGGTCCCGGCTCGCGCTTCGCTTGGCCGGGATGACGAGGTTCGCGGAAAATGCGCAACGAAATCAAGCGCCGCCCGCGTCGCCGCGTATTTTTTAACAATACACACTACTACTTCGCACTTTAGTAACTTTCGACGGCGACCGCGAAATTTTCGAGTAGTTCGGTCACGGTTTCAAGTGTTATTTAACTTTGAGGGTTTACCACGGTGGAGCGAGCAGCCCGCCCTGCCTCGTGCGCAAAGCCCCCGGTTGAATGCAATGAGCTTCATTTCAGATTTTGACCCTCCCCCCGCCGTCAGCCCGATCCAAGCAGCAAGCCGCTTCGACCCCTTCTTCGACGTTTACGGCCTAAGCCTCAAGCACGAATCCGATCCGGAGCAACGAGCGATTACGCTGATCGCCCGCTCCCCTGCGTCGCCTCCCGCAATAGCGCTCGCGATGAGCCTGTCGCGCTTCAAGCCTAACTCGGTCGCGGCGACCGTCATCTTCGCCCAGATCGCGCCCGTGGACGCGCTGGAGTCCTTCGTCCGGGCGCTTGGCCCCATTTGCCGGGAGGGGCCGGAAACCATCATCCGCTGGGCCAAGAACCGCGCCCTCCTCGACGCGCATGAGCGGCTGACGCTCGGCCGCACGCTGTGCTGGACCGGCGACTGCATGCGCCGCTCGGATGACGCGCGCGGCCGCATCGACCGCGTGGAGGATTGCACGCCCGCGATGCTGGCCGAGGCGCTTACGAGCTTCGCGTTTCTGTGGCGCGCGTCCAAGCCCCTGCCCAAGACGCTGTTCACGCGCGAGACGCCTCTCCCCGTCGAACGCGGCGAGGCCAAGGCCTCGCTCGACGCCGGCTTCGCGGTCAAGGCCAACATCGTCCAGCTCGACGACTATCTGCGCTTCCGCCGCCATTGAGCGGCGTTAATGAAGCCGGAATCGGCCTCATGCCCCGCACCGTCATGCCCGCGAAGGAGCGTGTGAAAAAATCCGCATCGCTTCATTTGTCATGGCCGCGCCGCTTATTGTCATGGCCGGGCCTGACCCCGTTTTCCAGCGCCGGATCGCCGTCCTCCCCCGCCGGGCGCATTAACCATGCAAGGCTTGCCGGGGTCGCCAATGGAACCGCGCATTAACCAAACCGGCCGTTTTACGGTATTATAATACCGTAAAAACAGGTTTTTTGCCAAACGAACCCAATAGGGTTAATCGCGTCGCTCACACGCCGGCGTCCAGGCTCTGACGATCGGCGAGCGGCTGGCGGCAGTCGTGGCGGCCTTGGCTAGGGGCGGCTATGACGCCAAAGGCAGAGCCGGAACCCGATTTTTTCACACGCTCGAAGGCGGGAATCCAGGTATCTCGACGCTCATCGATTACCGGGTCCCCGCCGGAGTTTATCCCCCGAAGGCGGGGACGGGGACGACAAAAATGCGGCTGCGTCCGATTAAGCGCACGATGCTTTCAACGAGGCGCTCCCGCGGTATAGCCGCTCGCGGACCCGCCTATCGCTCCGTAAGCTTCAGCTCGATGCGGCGGTTGCGCCGCAAATCCGCATCCGTGGCGCCCGGCGACAGGGGCTGGAACTCGCCGAAACCGGCGGCCACCAGCCTGTTCGGCGGCACGCCCTTCGAAATCAGGTACTTCACCACCGAGATCGCGCGCGACGACGACAGCTCCCAATTCGACCTGAAGGTCGCCGTGGCGATCGGCCTGATGTCGGTGTGGCCGTCGATGCGCAGCACCCAGTTCAAATCCTTGGGGATGCGGACTTCCAGGTCCCTCAGCGCGGCCGCGAGCTTGTCCAGCTCCGCGAAGCCCTGAGGCGCCAGATCGGCCGAGCCGCTATCGAAGAAAATCTCCGATTGGAACACGAAGCGGTCGCCCACCACCTGGATGTCGTCGCGCTCGCCGAGCGACTTCTTCAGCTCCCCGAAGAAGGTCGAGCGATATTGCGACAGCTCCTGCACGCGCTTCGCCAGCGCCACATTGAGCCGCTGGCCGAGGTCGGCGATTTGCGCCTGGGCAACCTTGTCGCGCTTGTCGGTTTCTCCGAGCGAGTTCTCCAGCGCCGCGATCTGCTTGCGCAGGGCGAGGATTTGCTGGTTCAGGAGTTCGACCTGCGCCAGCGCTTGCGCCGTCAGCCCCTTCTGGTCGTCGAGCTGCTTCGTAACGGCGGCGACGCGCGCCTCGGCCGCTCCCTTGCCGCCCTCCGCGCCGAGAAGGGCCGCGAGCCGGTTTTTCTCGGCGTCCGAGGCGGAGAGCGTCGCCCTCAGCGACAGGCTTTCCTCAAGCGCGCTCTTTTTCTGCGAGCGCTCCAGCGAAAGCAGGTCCGCCATCTGGGCGATCTGCTTTTGCAGGCGCGCCAGCGCCGTGTCCTTGCCCGAGGCTTCCTGCATGGCGAAATACTGCGCCACCATGAACAAGACCATCAGGAAGGTGACGACCAGGAGGAGCGTGGACAGCGCGTCGACAAAGCCCGGCCAGTAATCGATGGCCCCCGGCCGGCGGCGCGATCTCGATAGCATCGGCGTCACCCTTTCCTAGTGTGGCGTCCGGAAAAGTGTGAAGCGGCTTTCCGGTAAGGCGCACGGCAAAACAAAAGATCGGAGCATCGCGCTTAAATTCGGAATTCGACGTCATTGCGAGCGGAGCGAAGCAATCCATGGCTGGTTTCAGTCTTTCCTGGATCGCCACGGCGGCCAAGGCCGCCTCGCGATGACGATTTAAGCTCCGATGTTCTAAAGCGGTCAACGGTCGACCGGATCGCGGCGCGGCGCGCGCGACGCAATCTCGCGAAGCGCGCCGGCGAGCCTGTTCTGCTCTCTCAAGACGGCCGCGAGTTCGCTCTGGCCCTGCGACTGCTCGTCGACCCACTCGCGCAGCACCTTCTGCTCGGCCCGCATCTGCTGGACGAGCTTCTCGATGCCGTCGGTGAGACGCGCCAAGCCCTCGTCGTTCGGCGGCCCGCCGCGAACGACGCCTTGCTCGATCTTGTCGGCGAGGTCGGACATGACGCGCTGCATGTCGAGCAGCGCGAAGCGGAGTTGCGCCTGGCTGCCGGGCGCCTCGCCCATCGGCGAGTTGGCGCGGGTCTCGGTGATCGTCGAAAGCCACTCCTCAAGCTCGTTATAGAAGCGCGCCTGCGCCTGTCCCGCCTGCAAATCGAGGAACCCGAGGATCAGGGAGCCGGCGAGGCCGAACAGCGAGGCCGAAAAAGCCGTGCCCATGCCGCGCAACGGCGCTTCCAGGCCGTTTTTCAGCTCCTGGAAGACTTGCGCCGACTCCTTGCCTTCGGTGTTCAGCGCCGCGATCGTCTCGCCGATCGAGCCGGTCGTGAGCAGCAGCCCCCAGAAGGTGCCGAGCAGGCCGAGGAAAATCAGAAGGCCGACGAGGTAGCGCGTCGTCTCCCGGCTTTCGTCCAGGCGCGACGCGATGGAGTTGAGGATCGAGCGCATGGCGATGGTCGAGATGACGGCCTGTCCCTGGCGGCGCCGGAGCAGGTTCGCCATCGGCGCCAGCATGACCGGCACATGATCGTTGGCGAGGCCGGGATCGGAAATGCGAAAATTGTTAACCCACCGCACTTCGGGGTAAAGCCGGAGAACCTGCTGGAAGGCGTAGAGGATCCCGAAAACCAGGACGCCAACGATCAGCGAATTGAGCGGCCTGTTGTTGTCGAAATTCGCCAAAATCTGCTTGTTGATGATGGCGCCGATGAGCCCCGTCAGGACCAGGAAAAGAAGCATGCGCCCGACGAAGCGCCGCGGGCCCGACATGGTCTTGTAGTATGGCGGTTTACTCATGGCGGTGGCATCTCGCGCGGATCGCGGAATTGCGGTTTCGCGCCTTCTGATACAACATTCGGGCGGCTCGCAAAACTAACTTCCCCGTTAGGCGTCCGCGTCTTGCGCGGCGGAGGCGATGCGCTTCAAGAGGCCGGCGTGAATGGCTTCGTTGCCGCACACGATCTCGCCCTCCTTCAGCATATTTTGCCGGCCTTGCGTGTCGCTCACATAGCCGCCCGCCTCGCGGATCAGCACGACGCCCGCCGCGATATCCCACGGCTGGATATAGCGCTCCCAATAGCCGTCGAAGCGCCCCTGCGCGACCCAGGCGCAATCGATGGAGGCCACGCCCGTCCTGCGGATGCCCGCGGAGTCGCGCATCACATTGTAAATCTCGCGCAGGTTCTGCTCCTGCCCCGGCTTGCCGCGATGGCAAATGCCGGTGGCGATCACGGCGTTGTCGAGCTCCGGCCGGGCGGCCACGCGCAGGCGCCGCGTGTCGTTGAGGAAGGCGCCCTTGCCGCGCTCCGCCGTGTACATGTCGCCGGTCGCGGGGTTGTAGACGATGCCGGCGACGAGTTCGCCCTCGCGTTCGAGCGCAATCGAGACGGCGAACATCGGGATGCCATGCAGGAAGTTGGTCGTCCCGTCGAGCGGGTCGACGATCCAGGTGTGCGACTTGTCGGGGCCTTCGACAAGCCCGCGCTCCTCCATCAGGAACGAATAGCCGTGCCGCGCCTTGCTCAGCTCCTCGAACACGATCGTCTCGGCGCGGTGGTCGGCGGCGGAAACGAAATTCGCCGGCCCCTTCACGCTGACCTGAAGGTGCTCCACCTCGCCGAAATCGCGCGCGAGGCTGCGGCCCGCTTTGCGGGCGGCGTTCATCATGATGGTCATCAGCGCCGAAGCGGGCATGGTTTACTCCTCAAAACTACGCGCGTACCCCCTCACCCCAGCCCTCTCCCCATGGGAGAGGGGGTGCGACGGTCATATAAACAACCAGCGCGGAGCTACTCGGCGCGCTTCACATAGGCCATTTCGTTCGTGTCGACGACCACCTTTTCGCCCGCCGTGACGAAGGGAGGGACCAGGATGCGCACGCCGTTCTCAAGCAAGGCGGGCTTGTAGGACGAGGTCGCGGTCTGCCCTTTCACCACCGGGTCCGCCTCCGCGATCTTCAGCGTCACCTGATCCGGCAGGCTGATGCCGATGGCGCGGCCTTCGTGCATTTCCACCACGACCTTCATGCCGTCTTGCAGGAAGGCCGCGCGCTCGCCGACAAACTCCTGAGCCAGCTCCATCTGTTCGTAAGTGTCGGTGTCCATGAAAACGAGCATGTCGCCTTGCGTGAACAGAAACTGGAAGTCCTTCTGCTCAAGCCGGACCCTCTCGACCGTCTCCGACGAGCGGAAGCGCTCGTTCAGCTTGGAGCCGTTGATCAGGTTTTTCAGCTCGACCTGATTGTAGGCCGGCCCCTTGCCCGGCTTGACCGCCTGAGTCTTGACCGCGACCCAGAGGCTGTTGTTGTGCTCGACCACATTGCCGGGCCGGATTTCATTGCCGTTGATTTTCATAATGAGGCTCGCGCGTAAGAATTCGTTGCGGCAAGGTGTGGCGGATGGGGCGCGCCTCTGTCAAGCCATGAGACAAGCGCTTTCGTCCGCGCGCGGGCCTATCCCCTGTATCGCCGAAGCCACAGAGGCTTTCTTTCTCCATAAAGCGCGGACCCGACTCTTTCTTGCGCATGCGACGCCATGTAGAATAAGCCTTCAACCTCAAGATGTTGTCCTTGGCTGACACGCCGCACTACGGAACGAAACCATGAAGAAGCTTCTCATTGTCGCTTTCAGCATTCTCGCCGCGTCCTTCGTCTCCCCCACTTCGTTCGCGTTCCCGGGCAGCCACGCGACAGGCATCGACAGCGGCGCGAGCGCCGTTCAGGTCCACTATCGTCACCTCCGGCACTACCGCTATGGCCGCCAGCTCACGCTCTCCCATTTCGGGCTCTGCCACTACCCCTATCCGACCTGGGCGACCTACGGCTGCTATACGCTCTGGCCTTTCTAAGTTAACGCGGGACCGGCTGTTTCAGCCGGTTTTCTGAAGGGGGCCGAGGGCCGCCGCGGCGAAGGCGCCGCGGCGGCTTAATGCCATTGCGCCCCCGCGAGCACGAACCGGGATCTTCCTGTTCCTGCTCGCCGTGAAGAACCGGTTCAAGATCAAATAGGCGCCTTACAGTTCGGGTTTCTTGAACTGTAAGGCGCGCTCGATTTTTGTACCGCCGTCGCATGGTTAATTTCGCCCCAGGTTAACGGCCGGAAAGGCGATAGGCGTTTGCTACGAAACGCGGCTCTTTTCCTACGAAAAATGCAAAAAATCCGGATTCGACGCGAAAAAAGCGAGTCGGAAATCCTAGTTAACGGTTCTATTGTTGCGCGGGTTAACCCTGAAACCTCGCCTGAGGTTGCGCCGGACGCGTTCGCAACCGCCCCGGTTCTCGCGTTTGAGGCGAAATCCACTCATAAAATCAACGCGATAGGCGCCATTTAAGCTTCCGCAAGGCGCTCCCGGCTATACTGGCCGTAATAGGGGAAAAGGGGCGGAAAACCGCGAAGTGGCGTAACCTTATTCCGAGGCGCCAAGGCTAACGGAGGGTTAACGGCGCCCGGCGTCGCAAACCGAAAACGCCGCGCATTTTCGCAAAATACATTGATCGGCATTTCCGGTATCGTGAAAGTGTCGTGCTACAGATGGGTCCTCAGCGATGACGAACTTATGTAGTAGAGGTCACCATGCACGGTTTATTTGAGAGGCTCCGGCGAGCCCGCGCTTGGCTCAAGGTGGAGTCCGAGGAGGGCGCCACGGCGCTGGAATACGGCCTGCTGGCCGGGTTGATCGCGGCAGGCATCGCCGCCGCCGTGACGACGCTCGGCGCAAACATCGCCACCGTGTTCAACCTCGTAGCCTCGAACATCCACACCTAGACCGCAGCGCCGCTTGGGACGGCATGAGCATGCGACTCGTGCCTCGCCCGCCGCTTATGGGGATCGGAATAGACAAGGCGCCGCCAGCCTTTTCGATGGAAGGGCGCCCATTGGCCTTCGGGCTGAGCCAGCCTGTCGGCGATGGCGTAAAGCGTCGCGGGATGCGCCCCAAGGCCGAGGTGGCTCGACTCGACCACGATGTTTTCGGCGAGGTCGCGCCGGGTTTCGACGCTGCAGCGCCATGACACGACGCCGTCGGTCGGGCTCCAGATCGAGGTGGCCGGCACGGGCGGCGCGGCCCTCAGCGGCCCGTGGAAATCGTGCGAATCGATGCGATGGCCGCTGGCGAGTTCGTAGAGACGCCAGGCGTTTGTCGCGCGCGGATGGCCCGTGAACGGCGAGCCCAGCGTGATGCAAACACGCACCAATTCCGGCGACCGCTTGGCGAGCTCGCGGGCGTAAAGGCCGCCGAGGCTCCAGCCGATGAGGCTGACGGACCGGCCATGTTCGATCCACAGTTCGGCCAGCCTCTCATGCGCGCGGTCGAGAACCCCTTCTCTGAGCCCGCGATTGATGCCCTGGCCCCAGCCCGTGGCGGCATACCCTCGCGAGCGCAGGAAATGGCGCATCAGCGCTGTGCTTGCGTCGCCCGCGGCCAGCCCCGGCAGGACCATGACCGGATGGCCGTCGCCCTCCGCGGCCGCGCCCCAGACCGGGCGCATCGCGACAGCCGCGTAATGCTCCCAAAACGCCCGAACCTCCAATAATCGCAAAAACAGCCCCGGCGCAGCCTCTTGGCGGCGCTGGGAATGCGCGCCCCTAGTCAATTGACGTTTCCTCACATTTTTTCGTTTTTCTGAATATGAGTTTATGGCCCCGCCGATCCCGGTCAAGACCGTTGTCGAGCCTCACCCCGCGGCGGACAAAAATTCTGCGTGAACTCTCGCCGCGCCAGCCTCCTTGGAGCTATCCCTTGGATCGCGCCGCCGCCGGCTTGCCCGAAGCTCGTTTCCCAGCGCCCGGCTTCGATAGGGCGCGCCTGCGCGGCGCCGCCGTTTTCGTCCTCGCCTGAGCGGGCGGCTGAGCCTTGTCGAGCCGCTTGAGCAGAGCCTCGGTCGCCTCGCCCAACGCATCGATGCGTTGCCCCAGCGTGCCGGCCTTCTCCACGTGCGGCGGGCGCTGCTCAGCTTTTGCTTCGCCGACTTCGATGGGCTTGTGCGCGGCGGCCGGCGCCGGTCTCGCCACCGCGATCGTCTCGATTGCCTCGGGCCGGCTCAGCTCGGCGTCGGCTTCGCGCATCGCGGCGAAGTCTTCGACGATAAAATCGGCGATGCGCTGGGCGTCGGGCACGGTCTGGCTACAGGCGACGAGACCGAAATCCAACTGGTCGAGATAGCTCTGCGCCGTGATATTGAGCGCGCAGCCATGATAGGGAATCGAGACCGGGAAATAGTGCGTGGCGGGCGCGCCGGCGCAATACAAGGTTTGCCGCGGTCCCGGCACGTTCGAGATGACGATATTGAAAAACGGCCCGAGGTAGTTCGATGCGCGCGCCGCGCCCCACAGTCTGGCAAGGCCCGTCACGACGAGCGGCGCGCCGAGGATCGAGATGTCGGTCGTCAGCAGGTCGCGCATGTCGGCGAACAGGTTCTTCGCCTCCTGCCCGGCGGCCTGCGCGGCGGCGAGGCGCGCCAGCGGCTCGGAAACGTCGGTCGGAAGGCGCGAGAGAGTGAACACGACCTGGTTATTGAGATGCGCGTCGCCGGGCGCCCTAAGCGATGCGGGTACACCGGCCGTCAGCGGCTTCTCCGGTAGCGCGGAGCGTTCGGCAAGGTAGCGCCGCAGCGCGCCGGCGCAGAGCGCCAGCACGACGTTGTTGATGGTCGCGCCGCGGGACTTGGCGAGCGCCTTGACGGCGGAGAGCGGAAGCGACGCGGTCGCAAAGACGCGATGGCCCGAAATCGCCGAATTGAGCGGCGTCCGGGGCATCTCCTTGACATAGCGGTAGAGGAAGCGCGCGTCGCGGCCGAAATGCGGCGCGGCCTTGGCCAGCGCGCGCACGAAGCCCGGCAGCGACGTGACGGCGCGCCAGCCCTGGCGGATGAAATCGCCGACGGCCGTGCTGGTCAGTTCGATGAAGTCGGACGGCTCGGCGTCCAGGGGGACGATCCTCCGCGGCGGGTGTTCATGCTCCGCGCCCGGCGCAAAATCGTAAGTAACGCCGAGCGTCGCCGCGCCCGCGAGGCCGTCCATCGCGCAATGGTGGACCTTGGCGTAGACCGCGAACGCTCCGCCCTCCAGCCCCTCGATGACCGTGAACTCCCACAGGGGGCGCGAACGGTCGAGCGGGACGGCGTGCAACTGAGCGATCAGGGTCCGCAGCTCCGCCAAGCCGCCGGGCTTCGGCAGGGCCGCGTGGCGGATATGGCAGTCGAGGTCGAGCTTTTCTTCCATCACCCAGACCGGATGATCGATGCCGAGCGGCGTCGTTTCCAGGCGGCGGCGATACGAAGGCAGGAGATCGAGCCGCTCCGCCGTGTGCTCGCGGAAGCGCCCGAAATGATCGTCCTTGCGCGACTTCGGCTTGAAGATCGTCACGCTCGCGACATGCATCGGCGTCTCGGGCGTCTCCAAGTAGAGGAAGAGAGCGTCCAGCAAGGAAAGACGTTTCATGGCTAGCCTCCGGCGCGCGCGTCGCTCCCCTGCGCCGCATTTTCGGCGGCGAGGCAGTGCGCGGCGATTTCATCGACGAGAAGCGGAACCAGCGCTTCGGGCAGAAAGTGCCCCATGCCGGGGACGATGCGCAAGCGCGCGCCCAAAATGTTGGCGGCGGTGTCCTCGCCTGCCGCCATCGGCACGAGCGGATCGTCGGAGCCGTGCAAAACGAGCGTTGGCGCGCGCACGCGCCGAAGCGCCTTTGTGCGGCTCGGCGCCGCGTGAATGGCGAGGAGCTGGCGCACAACGCCGCTCGGCCGATAGCTGCGTTGCATCGCCCGCTGGACCTGTCCGCGAAGCTCGGCGTCGGCCGGCGGATAGGCTGAGCCGGCGATCAGGCGGAACAACTGCATGCCGCGGCGGACCGCGACCGCCTTGTTGCGCGGGCGAGGACGCAACAGCGCGCGCAGCACCTTGGCCTTTGGACCCGGCAGCCTGCGATCGCCGGTGGTCGACATGATCGAGGTCAGGCTCTTGACGCGCTCCGGATGCTCGATGGCCAGGATCTGCGCGATCATGCCGCCCATGGAAGCGCCGGCGACATGCGCGCGCGCGATCCCGAGCGCGTCCAGGAGGCCAAGCGCGTCGTGCGCCATGTCGGTTAGCGTATAGGGCGGTCTGACAGGCAAGCCGAACATGGCGCGCGCCATCTTGACGGTGGTTGCGAGCGATCCGGCCGGCAGAGGGGTTGAAAGGCCGGCATCGCGGTTATCGAAGCGTATGACGCGAAAGCCGCGCGCCGCCAGTCCGTCGCAGAACGATTGAGGCCAGGCGATAAGCTGCATCCCAAGGCCCATGATGAGCAGGATGACGGGCGCGCCGGCCGCGCCTGTTTCGGCGTATTCGAGGGTGATTTCGTTGGCCTCAACCGACGTCATTTCTTTGCCTGTTTGTCTGCTCCGTGGCGGGAGTAGAGCGCGCTCGCGATTTTTCCCCAACCGCGGACGTTCACCAATCCGCCAAGCCCGCGCACGAACGTCCTGGGCAGGAACTGCGCGCCCCCGGCCAGAAGGCGATTGGCGCGGCCGGGGACGCAAATCGTTTCGCCTTTGAGGCACGCCGCGCAGCCAAGATCCGCAACATCCTTCGGCGACATGATCAACTTCGAGGGAATCGCCTTCCCGAGTTGCGATCCGCGAACCATCGCCGTGTCGGTGAGGCCCGGGCACAGCGCCGTCACGGTGACGCCGGTCCCGCGCAGTTCCTCGGAGAGCGCTTCCGTAAGCGACAGAACATAGGCCTTGGCAGCGGCGTAGACGGCCAATCTCGGGATCGGCATGAACGCCGCCAACGAGGCTATATTAAGAATGCGGCCGGCGCCCCGCTCGACCATCGGCGGGATGAACAGGCGCGTCAAAGATGTCAGCGCAACGACGTTGATCTGCAAGAGCCTGAGATGATCGTCGAGCGCGATGCCGGCGAAATCGCCCTCGAAGATGACGCCCGCGTTGTTGACGAGGATGCCGACCTCGACGCCCGCTCCATCCAGCGCATCGGCTATCGCCTCGGCCGCACCCGGAAGGCTGAGATCGGCCGGTACCGTCTTCGCCCGCACACCGTGGGCCGCCGCAAGTTCGCGGGCAAGCGCCGCGAGCGCGCCCTCGTTGCGCGCCGCCAGAAGGAGGTCATATCCGCGAGCCGCGAAGGCCTTCGCCAACTCGCGGCCGATCCCGGACGACGCGCCAGTGACGAGAACCGACTCGCCCGGCCGGGCCCTCCTGTTGGCCTTGGCTCTCGGCTGCTTCAAGAAACACCCTCCCCGCCCCCACGAAAACGGCTCCGAACCGCACAATGATCCTACTGGCTTAAATCAATGTGCCGCGCTAGCTCCAAATTGATTGACGCAAGCCACTAGGGCAATGTGCGAAAAATCGGAATCGCGAGCGGGCTCCCTCTCGCATCCGCTTGCGTATGCGGACGCTCCAGAGCGGCAAGCTCGCCAAGGCGAGCATGCGCGGGAGAGGTGACGATGCGCCTGAAAAATCCCACGATGCGTTAGAAATTCCCGCGCGCTCGAAGGCCGTGCAGGTGGCGGCTTTTTTTTTTGAGCTGGGGATGGCTGGCCGACGCCGTGCTGACAAGCGCGCGGGCGCAAGCCTACACTCTCCCGGCGCGTGAGTTGCATGCGTCCTGGGGTTGCGCGGCGATCCCGCAACGATGGTGTCGAGTGAGCGATCTCTTTCAATTCAACGAAGCGGCCCTGCCCTGGAACGCCGAACGGAAGCCTCCATCTACCTTAGGGATGGCCTCGCCGAAGACAGAACCGGGTTCTCGCATTGCGCCGCAAGGCGAAGATGACGGAGCGCTGCTGGCGCCGCTGAAATCCCTGAAAGGGCTCGGCCCGCGCGCGGGGGAGCTTTTGACAAAGCTCATCGCAAAGCCGCTGAACGCGCTTCGCGTGATCGATCTTCTCTGGCATCTACCCACGGGCTATGTCGACCGCCGGCTTTCGCCTTCCGTCGCGGACGCCGCTCCCGGCGCCATCGCCACGCTCGTCGTCACCCCCGTCCGCCACAACGCGCCGCCGAAGCAGGGTGCGCGGGCGCCGGTGCGAATCGTCTGCGAGGACGAAAGCGCATCCCTCGACATCGTTTTCTTTCACGGCGACAGGAACGCGCTTCGGGGGCTACTGCCGCTGCACGAGCCGCGCATCATCTCGGGCCGCGTCGAGCGCTACGGCGCGCGCCTGCAAATGACCCATCCCGATTACATCCTGAAGCCGTCCGAACGCGACCGGCTTCCCGCCATCGAACCCGTCTATCCCTTGACGCTCGGGCTGACGCAGAAATTCCTGTATCGCGTCATTGGCGAGGCCTTTGCGAAAGCGCCGGACTTCCCGGAATGGCTCGACGCCTCGCTTGTGGAGTCGCAAGCGTGGCCAACCTTCTGGCAGGCGCTGCAAATCCTGCATCGGCCGGGGTCCGCCGCCGAGCTTGCGCTGTGGCCCAAGGCGAAAGAGCGGCTCGCCTTCGATGAAGTCTTCTCCGCGCAACTCGCCATCGCGCTTGTGCGCCGGGGCTACCGCCAACTCGCGGGCCGCTCGCTCGTGGGCGATGGCGCCTTGAGCCTCGCCATGCGCAACGCCCTGCCCTACAGCCTCACGCGGAGCCAGGAAAAGGCGCTCGCCGAGATCAAGGCGGACATGGCCGCGTCCCGCCGCATGCTGCGCCTGCTTCAAGGCGACGTGGGCAGCGGCAAGACGGTCGTGGCGGCGCTTGCGATGGCCGCGGCTGTCGAGGCGGGCGGCCAGGCCGCGCTCATGGCGCCGACCGACGTTCTTGCGCGCCAGCATCTCGACACCTTGAAGCCGCTATGCGAGGCGGCCGGCGTCTCGCTCGGCTATCTTTCCGGCCGCGAGCAGGGCAAGACGCGCGCGGCGCTGTTGCGGAAGCTCGCATCGGGCGAAATCCAGACCGTCGTGGGCACGCACGCGCTGTTCCAGCCCGAGGTCGCCTTTCGCGACCTTGCGCTTGCCATTGTCGACGAGCAGCACCGTTTCGGCGTGGCGCAGCGCCTTGCCCTGCAGGAGAAGGCGCGCGGCGGCGACGCGGATATCCTGGTCATGACCGCAACGCCCATCCCCCGCACGCTTCTGCTCTCGGTGCATGGCGACCTCGACGTGTCGCAACTCACCGAGAAGCCGGCGGGGCGTAAGCCCGTCGCTACGCGCGCCGTGCCGCAAGAGCGGCTGGAGGACATTGTCGAAGGCCTGCATCGCGCGCTTGGCGAAGGGGCGCAGGTCTATTGGGTCTGCCCGGCGGTCGAAAGCGAGACGGCGCGCGAGATGACGGCGGCGGAGGAGCGGGCCGCGCACCTGCGCCAGATTTTCGGCGAGCGCGTCGGCATCGTTCACGGCGGGCTGTCCGGGCCTGAGAAGGACGCTGCCATCGCGGCGTTTTCGGCGCGCGACACCTCGATCCTGGTGGCCACGACCGTCATCGAGGTCGGCGTCAACGTGCCGAACGCGACCGTCATGATCGTCGAAAATGCGGAGATGTTCGGGCTGGCGCAGCTTCACCAGCTTCGCGGGCGCGTTGGGCGCGGCTCGGCCCAATCCTCCTGCGTGCTCCTCTACAAAGGCCCGCTGTCCGAGACGGCGAAAGCGCGGCTCGACATTTTGCGCCAGGTCGACGACGGCTTCGTCATCGCGGAGGAGGACCTTCGGCTGCGCGGCGGCGGCGAGGTGCTTGGCCCGAGGCAGAGCGGCGATCCGGGGTTTCGCATCGCGCAATGGCCGCAAGCCGCGCCCCTCATGGAGCGCGCCGCCAGCCTTTCGCGATACCTGCTCGCGCGCGACCCCTATCTCAAGTCTGCGCAGGGGATGGCGGCGCGGCGCTGCCTCGCGCTGTTCGAACGCGACGACGCCATGCGGCTGTTGCAGGCAGGGTGAAGAAGCTAAGCAGAGTTTCCCAATTAAGCCAACGGATGGCCTTTGCTCGTCATCCCGGAACTTGATGACCCGGATGTTTCCGCCGATTCCGTCGCCATGGCGGCGCCGCCTCTTGTCATGGCCGGGCGTCGACCCGGCCATCCAGAAAATTGGAAATGCCTTCAATGTGTTAGCTGGATGGCCGGGTCAAGCCCGGCCATGACGGTGGAGACGAAATTCGCCGATGTTATCATGGCTTTTTCCGCTAGCGGAAACATCCGGGACCGTAACAAATCGAAACGTTTGCTTTTTTGCGGTCCCGCTCGCGCTTCGCTTGGCCGGGATGACGGTGGGTGGCGTTGGCCGTTATGACGATGCGTTGGCAAATCGGCGGAGTCTGCTTAGCTTGCCCCGGATGCTGGCTGAAAAACCAGATTCAGAGCATCGATGAATTCGCTTTGGTCTTGTTTAAGCGCCTCGCTCAAGCCTTGTTTATAACCGCTCGGCAGATTACTAGTGTGGCGTCTCGCAATTGCCTTCACCCTTCTTACGGAGAGTTGCTGTTATGCGTAAATACATTCGAACGATTGGCGCTGCAGTCATCGTAATGGTCGGAATATCCGGTCCTGCGATGGCGGATTGCTATGACATTCTCGGTTGTACAGATCGAGATCTATTCTCGAGACATTTCAGCGATTATCTGGCTGCTCCCCACCCCCAGGGACCGAACTGCGAGTTCTTGTGGGCGATGCGCAATGGAATTCTGGCGGAGCGCGGATTCTGCTTTCATACGGCTCGCGGCAGGTCGCACTTCAGCAACGAGGGGTGCCGATATGACGATGCCGATAAAGTGCCTCTGTCTTCAATTGAACGATCCAATGTAGCGACCATCGCGCGCGCCGAGCGGGTAAAGGGTTGCCGTTAGGCCTTGGCCGTCAGCCAGAGCCCACGCCACGCTCAGGCGATGCTCGATATGGCCCGGCCGTGCCGGACCCGCGCCCGCTGGCGGCCACGGAGCGGCGGCAACCCGTTCGCTGCCGGAAGCAAAAAAAGCAACCGTTGTTGTGGACCCAAGGGGAATTGCTTAGGGCGTGACCTGGCAGGGGACGCCGCGCTGCTTAATCGCCGAGCAGAGCGACAACGCCACGGCTTTGGCCTTATACGGGCCAGCCTGCACCTGATAGCCTCCGCCAGAGCCCGCGGCAACGTCAAGCTGGCGGTTGACGAGAATATCGGACAGCTTGGCTTTGATCTGCTGCGCGGTCGCGCGTCCCGACGCCTCGCTGCTAACGGCGCCAAACACGATCCAGAAGCCATCCGCGCTGGCGGCCACCGACATGGCCGATGCGGGTTGAAGCATTGGCTGCGCCGACGCGACTCGGATGGGGCCAGCGGCGGGTTTGGCGACGCTCGCCTCCTTCGAGGCAGCGGTCTTTGCCGCAGCAGCCTTCGCGGCGGCGGCCTTCGCGGCTGCTGCCTTTGCAGCGGCCGGATCGGCGGCGGCCTTTTTGGGATCGGCGGGCGCCTGCGCCGGTTGCGCGGACGCGGTTTCCCGCTTCTCCTCGCCCGAGCCGAAGAGGCCGCCGAGGAAGCCAAGCGCGCCCCCCGACGACGGTTCAGGCTGCGCGGCCGCCTTTACCGGCGCCTTTTCCTCTTTCGCGGGCGCCTTCTCTTCTTGCGAGCCGAACAAGCCTCCCAAAAAGCCGAGCCCGCCGCTCGACTGCGGCGCCGGCTGCGCGGCCGGCAGCGCGGCTGCCTGCCGTGAAGGCGCGGAGGCCGGTTGCGCGCCAAGGTTCATCGCCGCCATCACGCGATCCTTGCCGAGGGTCGCTTCCCTTTTCTCGCTGTCGGGCAGGTTTCCCATCCACAGCGCATTCGAATAATCCTGTAGCGCGCGGGCCATTGCGCCGGTCCGCTCGTTGATCTGCGCTCGAAGCAGAATGGCGCGCGCCGCGAATTCGCCCGAGAGGCCCGCCTTGAATGCCGAGTTGATGAGCTGAAGGGAATCGTCGTAGGAACCGGACGCGTAGGATTTGGTGGCGCGCGTCAGAAATTCGAGCCCCCTCTCCTCTCCGCTCGCGGCGGCGGGGGGACAAAACAGCGCAGCCCCGGCAAGACACCCGAGGGCAAAACAAAGCGCAAAAAATTTTCTAAAGCCCAAGAGCGGCATGGGAAAAGAAACCACCCATCGATAGACCAAGACTTAACGGCGGTTGCTCGCCCTGACCCTATTACAATCGCAAGATTAGGGCATAGCCGTGTCTAAAGCCGTTTAGGCTGATTCTTCGCTTGAGGCTCCGCCCGCGATACTCTTTCCACAACCAGCGCGTCTTCAAGGCGGGCGTGACGCGGCGCGGCGCCTATTCCACCGTCACCGATTTCGCGAGGTTGCGCGGCTGATCGACGTCCGTGCCCATCTCCACCGCCGTGTGATAGGCTATGAGCTGTATCGGTATGGCGTAGAGGATCGGCGTGATGAGCGGATGCGCCGAAGGCAGCGTGAAATTGGAGTGCGACTTGACCGCCGCCGCCGCGTTCGGATCGTCGCTGAACACGATGAGCTGGCCGCCCCTTGCCGCGACTTCCTGCATATTCGAGATCATCTTCTCGTAAAGGTCGTTATGCGGCGCCATGGCGATGACGGGGACGGACTCGTCGATCAGCGCGATCGGCCCGTGCTTCAACTCGCCCGCCGCGAAACCTTCGGCGTGCAGATAGGAGATTTCCTTCAGCTTCAGCGCGCCTTCAAGCGCCACGGGGTAGGTCGAGCCGCGCGCGAGATAGAGCACGAGCGGCGCCCGCGACAGCTTGTGCGCCAGCGCTTTGAATTCGTCCTCGCGCCGCAAGACCTCGGCGATGAGGCGCGGCGCCTGGGTCAGCGCGCTGACGAGTTCGCTCTCCTCGGCTGCCGACAGCACGCCGCGTTTGCGCCCGGCCGCGATGGCCATGCAGGCCAGCACCGAAAGCTGGCAGGTGAACGCCTTGGTGGAGGCGACGCCGATTTCCGGCCCGGCGAGCGTCGGCAGCACCACGTCGGATTCCCTCGCGATGCTCGATTCCGCGACGTTCACGACGGAGGCGATGGCCTGCCCATGGTCGCGGCAGTAGCGCAGGCCCGCGAGCGTGTCGGCGGTCTCGCCCGATTGCGACACGAACACCGCGAGCCCATCCTTGGGCAGCGGCGCCTCGCGATAACGGAATTCGGACGCGATGTCGACGTTGACCGGCAGCTTGGCAATGCGCTCGAACCAGTATTTCGCGGTCAGGGCCGCGTAGAAAGCGGTGCCGCAGGCCGTGATGGTCAGCTTGGAGATCCGCTCGAAGGGAAGCGCGGCGCCCGGCAGCGCAATGGCGTTATCCGAGAAGCGCACGTAATGCGCGAGCGTCCGGCTGATAACCTCGGGCTGCTCGTGGATTTCCTTCGCCATGAAGTGGCGGTGGTTGCCTTTGTCGATCAAAAGCGCCGAGGCCGCCGTGCGCGCGATGGCGCGGGTGACCTGCGCGCCGTTTTCGTCGAAGATCAGCGCGCCGTCATGGCTCAACACCGCGAAATCGCCCTCATCGAGGAAGGTCACGCGGTCCGTGAAGGGCGCGAGCGCCATCGCGTCGGAGCCGAGGAACATCTCGCCCTGGCCATAGCCGACCGCGAGCGGGCTGCCGCGGCGCGCTCCGATCATGAGGTCCTCGCGCCCCGCGAACAGGATCGCCAGCGCAAACGCGCCGCGCAGCTTGGACAGCGCAGCTTGAACAGCCGCCGCCGGTTCGGCGCCAAGGCTCAATTCGCGGTCGAGAAGATGGGCGACCACTTCGGTATCGGTCTCGCTTTCGAAGCCCGCGCCGTCCCGCTCCAGCTCCTCGCGCAGCTCCCGGAAATTCTCGATGATGCCGTTATGCACGATGGCGACGCGGCTCGTCATATGCGGATGGGCGTTTCGCTCGACGGGCGCGCCATGCGTGGCCCAGCGCGTGTGGCCGATGCCGGCCGAGCCCGAGAGCGGCTCCCTGTCGAGCCTCTTGCCAAGCGCGCCGAGCTTTCCCTCGGAGCGGCGCCTGACCAGCGCGCCGGCTTCGAGCGTGGCGATGCCCGCGGAATCGTAGCCGCGATATTCGAGCCTCTTCAGTGCATCGAGGAGACGGGGCGCAGCCGGTTCTTTGCCAAGGATGCCGATGATTCCGCACATGCCGATTTCCCTCCGTTCGAGCGCCGCCCGCGCTCCGCGCCACCTTGCCGTGTAGCCGAAGCAGGGCCGCAAGCCAACTCAAACAATACTTCAAAGTATAACGGCATGGTTAAGCGCCGCGCTACCCTTATGCCAGCGGACAATGGCGCCGACCCTTTTGTTGTCATTCCCGCGAAAGAGCGTGTGAAAAAATCGCAATCGCCCCTTTTGTCATGGCCGGGCCATGCCCTCGCGCTTGACCCGAGGGTTGACCCGGCCATCCATTAGCCATCCGCTAAGTTGTTGATTTTTAATGCCAGTCTTACTGGATAGCCGCGCCAAGCGCGGCTATGACAACGAAGGCTGGGCCGCAATACGATTTTTTCACACGCTCGGGAGCGGGAATCCAGTAGTCCCGGCGGCGGAAGCTATTGAAATAGCGCAGCAATACCTGGGTCCCCGCCGGAGTTTATCCCCACGAAGGCGGGGACGGGGACGACGCCGAGGAGGGGTCAAGACTTTTGGCCAGTGGCATTAGAGCATTTCGGCTTAGGCTTTCGGCGTCTCCGAGGACGGCGCCGGGGCGGCGGGGGCATGGGCGGGCTTGCGGCGCTCGCGCAACCGGCGCGCCCAATCCTCGCGATGCTCCTGCGGGGCGCGGGTCAGGGCAAGCGCATCGGCCGGGACATCGCGCGAGATCACGCTGCCGGAGCCGATATAGGCCCCGTCGCCGATCTTGACCGGCGCGACGAGCGCGCTGTTCGAGCCGATGAAGGCGCCGGCGCCGATCTCCGTCTTGTGCTTCTTGTAGCCGTCGTAGTTGCAGGTGATGGTCCCCGCCCCGATGTTCGCATTCGCGCCGATGTGAGCGTCGCCGATATAGCTCAGATGGTTGACCTTCGCGCCGGCCTCGATCTGCGCCGCCTTCAGCTCGACGAAGTTCCCGATCTTGCCGTCCGCTCCCACGCGCGTCCCCGGCCGAAGCCTCGCGAAGGGACCGACGACGGCGCCCCGCCCGATGCGCGCGCCCTCGATGTGGCAGAAGCCCTTGATCGTCACGCCGTCCTCGATGGCGACGCCCGGCCCGAAGAACACGTTCGGCTCGATGAGCACGTCCTGCCCGAGGATCGTGTCGTGGGCGAAAGTGACGGTTTCCGGCGCGATCAGCGTTGCGCCTCCCTCCATGGCCCGGGCCCGCGCCCGCGCCTGGAAGATGGCCTCCGCCTCGGCGAGCTGCGCGCGCGTGTTCACGCCGCGCACCTCGTCCTCGCCGATCAGCTCGAAGGCGATGCGATAGCCGAGCGCCCGCGCGATCTCGACCGCGTCCGTGAGGTAGTATTCTTGAGCCGCGTTCTTGTTGCCGATCCGGTCGAGAAGGCGCAGCACGAGCGGGCCGGAGAAGGCCATGATGCCGGAATTGCACAGCGTGATGGAGCGCTCCTCCGGCGTGGCGTCCTTCTCCTCCCGGATCGCAAGCAGCTCGGCGCCGCCCGAGGCGATGAGCCGGCCGTAGCCTTTCGGATTCTTCGCGTGGAAGCCGATGACCGCCATCGCCGCGCCGTTCTCGATCAGCGCCGCGAGCTTGCCGATGCTTTCGGGCGTGACAAGCGGCGTATCGCCGTAGAGGACGAGAACGGGGCTTGTAACGTCCGTGAGAGCGGGCCGCGCCTGGAGCACGGCGTGCGCGGTGCCGAGGCGCTCGCGCTGCTCGAAAAATCGCGTCTCGACCGGCGTATGCAGCTTCTCGAAGCCTTTCGCGTCCGGCGGAACGACCACCGAGCAGGAGACGGCCCCCGCGGCGGCGGCGGCGTTGATCGCATGGCCCGCAAGCGGCAGGCCCGCAAGCGGATGCAGCACCTTCGGCATCGCGGATTTCATCCGCACGCCCTGTCCCGCCCCCAGCACAACCGCGTGAAATGCAACCATGGTCCAATTCCCTGTCGAAGTTTCACAGCAGTTGCTTAGGCCGCTCGAATAGCGCTGTCAAAAACGAAAAGCCGCCGCGCGTCCGCCGAGAGTTTCGATTTCAGGCCGGAGACGGCTAGTCAACTCGGCCCTCAAACAGCCTTCACGCATTGCAAGGCGTATTCAGATCGCTTTAAATCGGGCCGCGCGATCATGGCATAATCATAAGTTGCGAGCGTAGACGGCAGAGATTCCATGATTAGGAGTTTTCGATGGTGGCCGGCGGCGCTGGTCTCATAGTGGCAGCTTGGCTGTTCATCTTCGCGCTCGTTGCGCTTGTCTCAATATTTCAGGGCGCGCTTGCGTTTTCGAAGAAAAGTCCATTGAAAACTGCATCGGTATTAGCGGGCCTTGAGTCCTTCGTGATAATGTCAGTTATCTTAAAAAATTTTAGGTATGTACCTATCTCTGAGACTTTCGGTAACGCGGTCAAATTTACAGCGGGCGCGGCAGTGTTTTTTGTAGCCACTTACCTGTTCTGCGTAGCTTTTTTTCTCGTTGGCAAACAACTTCGCCTTCTCATTTTCACATTGCATAAGTTTTTTCAGTTTTGAATCTTGGGATTGCGTCATTTTCATGCTTCTACTTTTTCGAAATCACTCAATAACGAAAATGCGTCACCAACGAAAACTATATCCAGCGCGTCCGCTCTTGAAGGAATCGCTGCCTTAAGTTCGAATTAGCGGCAGGACGAGGACCGCAATGTTCGGGTCTGCTTGCGCGACTCGCTGGAACCCGCAAGCTTCGTAGAACTGGACGGCGCGGGACTGCGCCCCGGTCACGACATGGATGCCGGAGGCGCCAGCTTCGCCGAGGGTTTGCACGAGCCGCGCGACGAGACGGCGCCCGACGCCGGCGCCCTGGCGGCCCGGCTTCACGTTGATATGAAAGTGGGAGGGATAGCGTGAAAGCTCGGCTCGGGAGGCCGGCGTATAGAAAGAGATGTCTCCGGCGATGGCGCGCGCGGCGCCGGAAAAGGTGTCGGAGCAACCCGCGAGATAGCCAATAACCGATCCGCTGCCGTCAAGAGCCAGGAAGAAGCGCTCGGGCTCCGTTTCGAGGTAGCGCCCGAACCAGCGCCGATAGTAGGCATTTTGAGCGGCGAGCGTTTCGAAAGAGCGGGAATTCGCCGTTTCCCAGAAGATTGCGGCAGCCTCTTCGATCAGGCGGGGACGTTCGCCTGACTCTGTTTCGGGAAGAGAGAGAATGAACGCCACGGTGAATACCCCTAATTCATGAAACGCAAAGGCGGCCGAAGCCGCCTCTCAAAATGCACCGAAGCCCGCGGGGAACCGAAACGCTATTCCGCCGCGCGGCGCTCCCTTTCAAGAGGCAAAGCCTCTCCATTGTCGATGAGCGATTCGATACGCGGCATGGCCACGACGTTGTAGCCCGAATCGACATGGTGGATTTCGCCGGTTACGGCCGTCGACAGATCGGACAGCAGATAAAGAGCGCCGCCGCCGACTTCGTCGAGCGAGGGCGTGCGGCCAAGCGGCGAATGCGCCTTCTGATAGTTGAAAATAACGCGCGCATCCGACACGCCGGAGCCCGCAAGCGTGCGCATCGGTCCCGGCGACAAGCCGTTCACGCGGATGTTCTGATGGCCGAAGTCCACGGCGAGATAGCGCACGGACGCTTCGAGCGCCGCCTTCGCCACGCCCATGACGTTGTAGCGCGGCACGACGCGCGTCGACCCGCCATAGGTGAGCGTGATCATGGAGCCGCCGTTCGTCATGAGGGCGGCGGCGCGCTTGGCGATCTCGGTGAAGGAGAAACACGAAATCACCATGGTATTGATGAAGTTCTCGCGCGTCGTGTCGGCGTAGCGTCCCTTCAGCTCGTTGCGGTCGGAGAAGGCGAGCGCATGGACGAGGAAGTCGAGCGAGCCCCATTTTTCAGCGATCTCGTTGAAAACGGCATCGACCGACGCAAGGTCGAGCACGTCGCACGAGGTAATGATCTTCCCGCCAAGGGCCTGCGCCAGCGGAACCGCGCGGCGGCCGAAGGTGTCGCCCTGATAGGTGAACGCGAGTTCCGCCCCGTGGCCTGCAAGCATGCGGGCGATGCCGTAGGCGATGGACCTGTCGTTAGCCACCCCCATGACGAGCCCGCGTTTCCCCGCCATTAACGGCGCCGGCTTTGAAATATCCACCCCAGTCATCGAATCGAGGCCTTTCTAGAACTCGGCTTTATAAGCGCTATCAAGCGTCGTGGCGCTTGAAGATCAATGTTGCGTTGGTGCCGCCGAAGCCGAAGCTGTTCGACATCACGCAGTTGATTTCGACATTATCAAGACGTTCGCGCACGATGGGCATATCCGAAAACGCGGGATCAAGCTCCTCGATATTTGCGGATTCGCACACAAATCCGTTATTCATCATGAGAAGCGAGTAGATGGCCTCCTGGACGCCGGCCGCGCCGAGCGAATGGCCGGTCAGCGACTTGGTTGCGGACAGTAGCGGCGCCTTGGAGCCGAAGACCTCGCGTATGGCCTCGATCTCCTTCAAGTCGCCGATCGGCGTAGCCGTCGCGTGGGGATTGATGTAATCCACCTTGCGGTCGAGCCCTTGCATTGCAAGCCTCATGCAGCGCGCCGCGCCTTCTCCCGAGGGGGCAACCATGTCGTAACCGTCGGAATTCGCGCCGTACCCGCCAATTTCGGCATAGATCTTCGCTCCCCGGGCCTTGGCGCGCTCCAGTTCTTCCAGAACGAGAACGCCCGCGCCCCCCGCGATCACGAAGCCGTCGCGGTTGACGTCATAGGCGCGGCTAGCTTTTTGCGGAGTATTGTTAAACTTTGATGACATCGCGCCCATTGCGTCAAAAAGCACCGAGAGCGTCCAGTCCAGGTCCTCGCCGCCGCCGGCGAACATCACGTCCTGCTTACCCCATTGAATCATCTCGGCGGCGTTGCCGATGCAATGCGCCGAGGTCGAACAGGCGGACGAAATCGAGTAATTATGGCCCTTGATCTGGAAGGGGGTGGCGAGCGTCGCCGAGTTCGTGCTCGACATCGCTTTCGGCACTTCGAAGGGGCCGACCTTGCGCGGACCCTTTTCGCGGGTGGTGTCGGCGGCCGCCACGATGGTGCGCGTCGACGGGCCGCCCGATCCCATGATCAGGCCCGTTCGAACGTTGCTGACCTCCTTCGGCTCAAGCCCGGCATCGACGATCGCCTGCTGCATGGCGATGTAGTTCCAACCCGCGCCCGCGCCCATGAAGCGGCGCACCTTGCGATCGATCATCGATTCCCAATCGATCTTCGGCTCGCCGTGAACCTGGCAGCGAAAGCCCCGTTCGGCATAATCGTTCGCTTTGACGATGCCGGATCTGCCCTCGCGCAAGGAAGCGAGCACTTCTTGGCTGTTGTTACCGATGGATGAGACGATGCCCATTCCCGTGACAGCAACACGTCTCATGTCCGACCCCACGTTGTCTCACTCGGTTTTCTCATAGCCCAAGGCATCGGCCCCGGCTCGCTCAGCCAGCAGCAGCCTGCATGCCCATATTCGCGTCGGTAAACAACCCGACGCGCAGGTCTTTTGCGGCGTATATCACTGTGCCATCCGCCTTGAGAAGGCCGTCGCCCACGCCGAGCGTCAACCTCCGGCGGATGACCCGTTTAAGGTCCACGACGTACTCCAGGCGCTTGACGCTTGGCACGACCATGCCCGTGAACTTCACCTCGCCGGCGCCGAAAGCGCGTCCTCTGCCAGGGGCGCCGAGCCATCCAAGAAAGAAGCCGAGCATCTGCCACAGCGCATCGAGCCCAAGGCAACCGGGCATCACCGGATCGCCTTTGAAATGACAAGCGAAGAACCACAAGTCGGGACGCACGTCCATCTCGGCGACGACCTGACCCTTCCCGTGCTCGCCGGCCGTCTCGGAAATGCTCGTAATGCGGTCGAACATCAGCATGGGCGGCAGCGGCAATTGCGCGTTCCCCGGCCCGAAAAGTTCCCCGCGCCCGCAAGTAAGCAGGTCTTCGTAGTCGTAGCTGTGGCGCCGCTCAGACATCATTCCCCTTTATAATCTCATCACGCCCGCCGTCCAGCAAGGCGTTCCCTTAACTATCACGCCGCGCCGCTCCCGCAACCTTTCTCCCGATTTATTGAGAGAGTCCGCCGCCCGGCCGTGCTTGCGAGTTAGGACGCCGCTTCTTATAGTACAACGCTGGTGAGGAGGGAATGCCTGGAGAAATGGCAGAGAACGCTCCCCAATTGCCAAGTGAGCGGCTTCGTAGGACTGGCCCGCGCCCCACGCGTCAACGCGTCGCGCTGGCGGAGTTCCCGTTCGGCGGCGGAGACAGGCATTTCACTGTGGAAATGGCGCACGCGGAGGCGGTCTGCAACGGCGTTCACGTTTCGCGGGCTGCCCTGAATTTTCGGAAGGCTGGGAGGGCGGATTTTGAGGGATATGCTGGAAGGGGATGAGGCGCCCCAGAGAAATGTGTTCGGGGAGCCCTTGGCTGTGTGCTCGGACTCGCCTCTCACGGGATATTTTCGCGACGGCTGCTGCAATACGAGCCCGCAGGATTTTGGCTCCCACACGGTCTGCGTGGTCATGACCGACGACTTCCTGGCCTTTTCGAAAGCGGCGGGAAACGACCTTTCCACACCGCAGCCCGAATACGAGTTCCCCGGCCTCAAGGCAGGCGACCGCTGGTGCCTGTGCGCCGCGCGCTGGCGGCAAGCCTTCGAGGCGGGGATGGCGCCGCGGGTCGTGCTGTCGGCGACCCATGAACGGGCTCTTGAGATCGTCGCTCTTAAAGACCTGAAGCGGTTCGCGATCGACCTCTCTTAGCGGCGCGAACTAAGCAGAGTTTCCCGATTAAGCCGACGGATGGCCTTTGTTTGCCGTCCCGGATGGCCTTTATTCGTCATCCCGGAAAGGCGAAGCCTTATCCGGGATCGTAATAAATCGTAGGCCTCATTTTTTTACGATCCCGGCTCGCGCTTCGCTTGGCCGGGATGACGATGCGTGTCGATGGCCGGGATGACGATGGGGGTCGATAGCCGGGATGACGATGCGTTGGGAGAAATCGGCGGTGGCTGCTTAGCGTTTCACCCCTAAGCCCGAGCGGCCCGAAAGTTTCGCGACGCGAGGGTCTTTTCCGACAAAGAACCGGCAGCGCGGATATTTGAGCGGGCATTCCACGCTTTTCGTATAGGCAGCCGGCGCCGTCTGGCAACGCGGATATTTCGTCGGGCAGATCGTGTCGCTTTTCATCGCAACGCGAAGCATCCGGCATTGGGCTTGGTTTGGATTGCAGGTCTTGGCGAATTGATCGACCAGCGCTTTCGGATCCTGATCGATCGAGGCGGCGACAATCGACTTGCTATCCTCCAGCGAATAATGGGCGAGCGACTTGTTCCTCTCCGTAGCGTCGGCGAACGCCGATTTCGCTTTTTCCTCGAAATTCTGCGCTTCTTCCGCCGTGATCGGTTTATCGAGAAGCTTGCAGCCCGGCATATGAACGGCATGGCGGTGGCTGTCGCCCCGGCGGTCCGCGAAAAAGTACCGGCCGTCGCAAACATAGGCCGTGGGCGGAAGGCGGTCGCGATCGAAAAGAATGTCGGCGCGGCGCAAATCCGACCAGAAGTCGTTCAGCTTCAAGGTGTCTTGCACGGTGGGCGCGTATTTCGCGAAACGGAAGGGCAACGCAAGGACTGGAATTCGCGCTTGGCCATTATGCAAGGCGGCGCGCACGGCGTCGTAGACTTCCTCGACATTGCCGTCCTGGATCGCGAAGCATCCGACCGACCCGCATTTGCCGTGGATGAGGATGCCGGAGCCGCCCCTGCCGTTCATCACGTCGAAGCGGTTCGGATAATTGATGTTCATGGCGCGATGCCAGCGCGGATTGACGATCAGATCCTCGGAGCGGATGTGATAGAGACCCTCGGGCGATTGATTGTCGCCCTCGTACATTTTGGGTCCAAGTCCGCCTGCCCAGCGGCAAATCCCGTAGGTTTTGAAGAGCACATACCGGGCGCCTTGCTCGACCCACAGCTCCATTCTCGATGTATTCTTGTAAATCCGGATGAAGACCGGCGAGCCGAGTTTCAAACCCTTCGCGGCGAATCCGGCGGCGAGCAGGTTTCCTCTTGCGGCTGCGGTTGGGGCCGAGGACCGCTCGAAACGGCGCGCCGCCGTGGCGTCCTCAAAGCCCGCCATTAAGAAGGCCAGCGCGCCCAGTAATACGCAAACGATACGAAACTGCATCTTCACTCCTTGCAAACTACGCCGTTCCATGCGTAACGAACTGAGCACTTTCCGTGTTCACCCGATTTCGTGAAAAAGTAAGCCCAGCCTTTATCCATTATAAAATGTGATGTTAATATGGCGGCCGGTTGACACCTTGTCGCAACGCTGCGACACTTTTTTACTAAATTTATACTTCAATTTTATGCAAATGAGTCTCTTCGTTTACGTATCATCAGCTGCGGTGAGCAAGATTTCGTCTCGTTCATGACGCTTTTGTGAAGATAAACGGCTTCGAAATGGCGGATGTCGATTACTCGATACTTGGGCGCCGGGCCGCGTTCCCGCGGCGAAAATTCTTGCGCATGCAGGGGCGCGGCGCGGCGCGCGCGCTTGTCGCCTAATGCGCGGTGCGAATGATCTGGAATTGCGCGGCGGGGGCGATGGCCGTCAAGAATATGGCGCCGTCCGGGCTATCGCTCACGAAGGTCTTGAACCCGCTGGGGGCGATATCGTGCAGATCGCCGCGCTCGAAACGGCGCCCGTCATACCGGTAGGCGCCCCAAAGAATCAGCGCGAGTTGTCCGCCGTGCTTTTCGGAATGGAGCAGCGCGCCCGGTTCGATCTTCACGATGCGCGCGCGAGAAGCGCCGCGAGAGAACTGCGCGAGTTCGAAGCTGTGCGCGCCAGGCGAAAAATCCTGCCACAAAATGCTCTCGCGGGCGCCGCTGGCGATGCGCGCAAGCGGCGCCGGCATCGCGGCCTCATTTCCCGGATCGGGTCGCGCGCCTTGATCGGGACTGCTCAAGGCTTGTGCACTTTCGGCGGAGAAGCGGCTCATCGTGCGCAAAGAAAAGGCTTCGTCCTTCCCGGCGGGCATGCCTTCGAGGAGAAGACCGCCCACGTCCTCCAGCGCTCCGACGCGCCGGCGGCAGACCGGACAGAAGTGAAGATGACAGTCGAGGACGAGCGCAAACGCCGGGTCCAGCGTCCCCGCCGCGAAGCTCATCAGCGTCTCGCCATACGGATGCGCGCGAGGAGAAGTCATGTCTCCTCCTCAACCGCTTCGCGAATCTTTTCATAGGCCAGGCGCATTCTCGACTTCACGGTTCCCAGCGGAGCGCCCAGCGCTCCTGCGATCTCATTATGCGAAAGGCCTTCGATGTAGGACAGGCGCACGACTTCATATTGCTCCGGCGGCAAAGTCTCCATGACTTTCCGGATACGTTCGCGCTGCTGGTCCCGGTTCAACGTTTCATCGGGCAAATCGTCATCGCTTGGAATTTCCAGCATCTCGCCGGGCAAATCCAGATAGGGGATTTGGCGCCGGAGACGGTCGATCCGAAGGTTTCTCGCGATGGCGTAGATCCAGGTTGCAACGCTGCCCTTCTGCGCGGCGAACAGGTGAGCTTTTCGCCAAACCGTGAAAAGGGTTTCCTGGGCGATGTCCTCCGCGGCCGCGGCGTCCGTGCCTTGCCTCATCATCATGGCTCTGACGCGAGGCCCATAGAGCGCGAAAAGCTCGCGGAAGGCCTGCGGATCGCGATCGCGTGCGATTCTCTCAAGAACGTCGTCCATAATGACTTAATGACAAATCTGCCATAGCAAGACAAATAACTTATCGGCGATGGCAAGGGTTGCGCTTGGACGCCGAATGAGTGGCACGCGCGTTGCATAATCTTGAACGCGCCGCGCCGCCTCCGAATACGAGGCGACTGACGTGACCCAAGTTGGAACGGGAAACTCCGCCGGCAGCCTCAGGTTCTCCCTTGCCTTGAGGCGCCGGCTTTTTTTTGAACCGGCAAGGATTTGGCGCTTTTGCGGGTTGCCGCCGCAGTCTTTCCGCTTTTCCCTCCGAACGGTTGCCTGTATGCTCCGTTAACGAATGAGCGCGGCGCCGTCGTCGCGATGGCGCTTGCCGTGCGGCCAAGCAGACGACTAAGGACGCCACTCATAATGAAAGATACTCTCGCCTTAGCAGAGCTTAGAAACTTACGGCGATACGCGTATTGCACTCTCGGCAACCGGAATCTCAGCGACATGGCTGTCGAGGCGGCTCTCAATTCTCTGGCTTCCGATGTCGCGTTCGTGAACGGACGCGCCGTCTCGCGGCTGGACCTTTACAGGAAGGTCAACGAGGCCGCCAACTCGACCGCCGGCAATGTCAGCGCCGCCGCGCCGAGCGGGCTGTTCGCGAATTTCCAGCGCCTTCCGAGGCGGGTGCGGCAGGTCGCGGCGCTCCGCGCCATTGTCGGCCTTCCTTACGGAGACATCTCCTCGATCATGGATATGAGCGAAAAGGCGGTGCGCCGGTCTTACTGCGAAGCGCTTTTATCCATGCGGGACAAGCCGGCCGCGGTTCTCATCATCGAGGACGAGGTCTTCATCGCACTCGACCTGCAGCAGATCGTGCGCAACCTCGGCCTTTCGGTGGCGGGCATCGCCAAGAACCGCGCGGAGGCATTGCGGATGGCCGAACTGGCAAGGCCGAAGCTGATCCTCGCCGATTACAAGCTCAGGGGCGACACCGGCGTCGACGTGGTGAAGGCGATCCGGGCGCAGATGACCGCGAACGTCATCTATATCACGTCGCATCCGGCTGCCGTGACGGCGACTCGCGACCGCGAGGACGATCTTGTCATCTCGAAGCCCTTCAATCCCCGGGCGATTGCGGCGGCGGTGCAGACCAGTCTGGCGGCCTGACCGGCAGAGGGCGCCTGAGCGCCCGCGCGCCGTCACTTGCGAAGAACGCGTCCCGCCACGGCGTCGAGTTTCGCGATCAACTCCGGATCCCAGGCATCGCGCGCCGTGATGAGGGCGTGATCGAGAGCGCGGTCGGAGCCGATAGGGCAAGGCTCGTGCTCTTTCGGAAAGCTTTTCGCCAGCGCGGCGATCAAGCGGCTCGCCTTTTCGGAATTGCCTTTCAAGACCTTCAGGATTTCAGCGACGTTGACGTTGGCATGGTCGTCGTGCCAGCAGTCGAAGTCCGTCACCATCGCGATGGTCGCGTAGCAAAGTTCCGCCTCCCGGGCGAGCTTGGCCTCGGGCATGTTCGTCATGCCGATAACGCTGCAGCCCCAGGATTTGTAGAGGAAGGATTCGGCGCGCGTCGAAAATTGCGGCCCCTCCATCACGATATAGGTTCCGCCGCGCGAGCAGGGGATGCCCTCGGCCTTGGCCGCGGCCTCGATCTTGCCGGCAAGGCCGGGGCTGACCGGATCGGCCATCGGGACGTGAGCGACGCAGCCGGGGCCGAAGAACGACTTTTCGCGCGCGAAGGTGCGGTCGATGAACTGGTCCACCAGAACGAACGTGCCGGGCGGAAGCTCCTCGCGAAGCGAGCCGCAGGCGGAAACCGAAATCAAATCGGTCACGCCGACGCGCTTCAGCACGTCGATGTTCGCGCGATAATTGATCGAGGTCGGCGACTGCTTATGGCCGGGTCCATGGCGCGGAATAAACGCGATCGGCAGGCCCGCGATCTCTCCCATGAAGACCTCGGAGGACGGTTCGCCCCAGGGCGACTTCACAGCCTCTTTTCGCTTGTTTTCGAGGCCGGGCAGGTCGTACACCCCCGATCCGCCGATGATTCCCAGAACCGATTTCGCCATGACCTTCTCCAGCCGCGCTTAGCCTTGAGTTTGCGGCATCTCTCAAACTTGCGCGGCGGATGTCAAGGCATCAGCTCGATGTAGTAGAGCGAGAAGACCCATCTCGCCTCTTCTTCCTCGGTCCTCTTCCGCCCGCTCGGCAGGGGCCGCACGGCGTAAAGCGGTCCGAAATCGCCGATTCCAAAGGCATTGCCGTCCGCCTCAAGCGCGAGCGCCCACCGCTCGGCCCGCGCGGCATCGAGCGGCAACTCTGCCGCATAGCTGTCGAGCGCGGAAAGCCGCGCCGTCTTGGCCCCGGCAAGCGGCTTCGCTAAGTCGAGCACGTCGGAGAGGAGCGGCCCCTTGTAGACGGTTTCGCCGTTTTCATCCGTGACCGGGACGGTCTGTTGAGGAAGCGCGAGCAGCTCGGACGCCGTGAAGGCGCGGGCGTCGCGGAACTCGATGTTGTTGTGATAGAAAAAGCGGTCGCGCTTCTGGTCGAATGGCTTGCGGTTCGGCGCGCCAACAAGGCCGCCCACGGTGAGAAGCACAAGCCCGGACGCGGAAGCGGGCGCGGCGCGCGCGCCGCCGCCGAAGGGAAGCGCCGCGGCCCCGGCAAGAAGTCCGAAAAGGCTTGCGCGGCGGGTGACAGGTCTCGAAACCATCGCTCTCTCCTTGCGCCTCAAGGGTTGCGGAATTTTTGCCTGTTTCATCAACAGGACATTCGATCGTCTTTGAGGATCTCTTGGGGTTTCAAGAGCCGTCCGGCAAGACCTTCGAGGTCATGATCCGGCTCGGCTCTTCATGAGCGCGTCGCGCCCGGCGTTTTCGTGCCGACGCTCGCCTATCTGTCCTGAACCTTCACGCCTGAGGCATAAGCCGGGCAAAAAACTCCAAAATTAAGAAAGGCCCATGGCGCGGCGGTAACGCATTTCAAATCCTCCAGCCTGGGAGACCGCGGCGGCCGATAAGATCGGGCTTGAATTAAGCGAACGCGCTGCCGAAAATGATCCCCCCCCAAGGCCGGTGGGCGAAATTGGAATGCCAGTGGAGCATCGGATGACCGACAGGTCCAGGACGAATGGTGGCGCAGTCAGCAACGGCGAGACGGCGATAGCGCGGCAGCGCCAGCGTCGCAAGACAAAACCTCTGGTGAAGCAGGGCGATGTCGCGCCCGATATTTCTCCGGGAGGGATACGCGAATTTTGCGTCCATGAAGCCACCCAGGGAGCGCAGGAAGCGCAGCTTGTTGCGCTCAAGGCGATCATGGATGGACCGCCGGTCTTGGACGCAAACAGCGAGCCGGTTCAGGCCATAATTGCCGGCGGCGCCCCGGACGACGCGGCGCGTTTGCTGAACGCGCTCGGACGGCCCGCCGTAAGAAAAGAGTTGCGCCGCACCAGCGACGAGCTGGCCGAGGACTGGCGGACGGGCGGTTATCCCTACAAGTACAAGATGCTTCGCAAGGACTACGAGGAGCAGAAGTTTCAGCTGCAAGCGGAGCTTCTCAAGCTTCAGGCGTGGGTGAAGGAGTTGCGGCAGCGGCTCATCATATTGTTTGAGGGACGCGACGCGGCCGGCAAGGGCGGCGCCATCAAAAGGTTCATGGAGCATATGAACCCTCGCGGCGCGCGCGTCGTGGCTCTCGAAAAGCCTGGCGACGTTGAGCGCGGCCAGTGGTATTTCCAGCGCTACATTCAGCACCTGCCGACAGCCGGGGAGATCGTGCTGTTCGACCGCAGCTGGTATAACCGCGCGGGCGTCGAGCGCGTCATGGGCTTCTGCTCACAGGCCGAATATGAGGAATTCCTGCGACAGGCGCCGGAGTTCGAGCGCCAGCTCGTCCGGAGCGGCATCCATCTGATCAAATTCTGGTTCTCGGTCAGCTGCGATGAACAAAAGCGGCGTTTCAAGGAGCGTCGAAGTCATCCGCTCAAGCAATGGAAGCTCTCGCCCATCGACGTGGCGTCGCTCGATAAGTGGGACGAGTATACCCGCGCCAAGGAGGCGATGTTCTTCCATACCGACACGGCGGACTCTCCATGGACGGTGATAAAATCCGATGACAAGAAGCGCGCCCGATTGAACGCCATGCGCTGCGTCCTCCATTCGCTGCCTTACAAAGGCAAGGAGCCCGGGCGCATCGGCACGATCGACGACCTCCTGGTGGGACGCGCCAACATCATTCACGAACGCGGCGAGCACGATCTTGCTACCGGACGCTATCGCTGACGCCATAACATGGCCGGCAAAGTTTCCCAAGTACGCCAACGGATGGCCGTTGTTTGCCGTCCCGGATGCCCCTTGTTCGCCGTCCCGGAAAGGCGAAGCCTTATCCGGGACCGTAACAAACCGCGGCGCACATTTTTTTTGCGATCCCGGCTCGCGCGCCGATGGCCGGGATGACGATGCGTTGGGCAAATCGGCGGAGTTTGTTTAGCCCTCGACCGATCCGGGTGAGCCGCCGCCATGCCGCCTGTTCGTTGGCGACTCCGCCAAAGCCTGCTTGGCGCTGGCCTTGCGCGCCAAACCGTGACACGCTGGAGCGGCCTTCAAAAAGAGGGCGCCCGCAACCATCTCATGCATCCGCATGAAGCGCTGAGCTCATGTTCCGTTTGGCCGATCCGCTCCCACATGACAGAGCCTCGTTTTCATCTTCGCAAGATTGGACGCGAACTTTGCTCATGCGGCTCTAGCAGGAAGCGGCGATGGGAGGCGATATGCCCTTAGAGACCTTCGGCGACGCCCGGCTCATCTCGGTGGAGCGCGCGCTCGCCGAATTTCGCGCGGGCCGGCCGGTCGCGGTCCGGTCGGCGGCGAAGACGATCCTGGCCTTTCCCGTCGATGGCCTCGACGCAAAGGCGGCGGCCTTTCTGCACGGCGAGGAGCGGCGCCCGCGCCTGATCGTTCCGGGCGAGAAAATCGACGTGGCGGGGGAGTGGGTCAGACCGGCCACCGTCGTCCGGCTCCGGCCTTTCACATTGGAGAACCTGGAAGCTTTTTTCGCCCGCCATGACAAGACCGGCGTCGATTTCGCGGCCGCCGGCATGGCCGAGAGCGCCGCGCTCGCGCTCGCTCATCTTGCGCTCCTCCTTCCGGCCGTCGCCGTTGCCGACGCGAGCGCGAACGCCCTTCTCCTGCCGCTCCTCGCGGTGGAAGCCGAAGACGTCTTCGCCTTTCGCGACCGGGAAGCGAAAGCTCTGAAGATCGTGTCGCGCGCTTTCGTGCCGCTCGAAGGGGCGGGCGTTTGCGAATTCGCCGTCTTCCGTGGAGGCGACGGCTTCAGGGATCAGGTCGCGGTCATCGTGGGCGCCCCTCGGCTTCGAGGCCGGTGCTCGCCCGCATCCATTCCGCCTGCCTGACGGGCGACCTCTTCGGCAGCCTCAAATGCGATTGCGGCGAGCAGTTGCGCGGCACGGTGAAGGCGATGGCCGAGCAGGGCGGCGGCGTGGTGCTCTATCTCGACCAGGAAGGACGCGGCAACGGCATCGCCAACAAGATCCGCGCCTACCGCCTGCAGGAGCAGGGCCTGGACACCTACGACGCCGACGAACTCCTGGGCTTCGGCCAGGATCAGCGCCGCTTCGACTTCGCCGCCGGGATGCTGAAACAACTCGGGTTCAAGTCGGTGCGGCTCATGACCAACAATCCGCGCAAGATCGAGGCGCTGCGCGAAGCCGGGCTCGACGTGGTTTCGACCCATCGCGTGCTGACGCGGCCGACCGCTCACAACGAGAAATATCTGGCCGCCAAGCGCGACAAGGGCGGGCATCTCTTGGGCGATGCGGCGCTCGACGGCGCCGGCGTCGATGAGGCGCTGCAGCCGGCGTCCCAATCCTGAAAGTTTCAACGGATTGCCGCAGCCGTCATCCCGGAAGGGCGGCGCCCAATCCGGGATTGCAACACAGGCAGTTTGGATAAAAATCGGCATTGCGCCGCAAACCCGCGCTTGCGGCGCGAATAAGCTTATGTGAGAGGCGGCAAGTCGTCCGAAGCCACCAATCCTCACCAACTTGTTGGAAGGGGTGAGCCGAGTTCGGATCGGCGGCTCATGCCCAAGAGCAGGGGTGATGGTCGGTTCACGGCCTATTTCAACGGTTACGCAGAAACACCGCCTCCCCGTGGAAAAAGCTGCTAAGCCGTGCTAACATGAATAAATGACTAGAACCGAAACCATTGCTATGATTACCGCCAAGCTTGGCGCGCTCGACGACGACCGGCTGCAATCCGTCGCGGAGATCGTGGATGACATCGCCTCTAACGGGGAGGTGCGACCGCTTACGGCCAGAGAACTCGCGCTGCTCGAACAATCCGAGGCGGATTTCAGGGAGGGACGCACCTTGACTGCCGCCGAAGCCCGCGCGCGAACCGATGCCTTTCTTGCTGAACGCCGCGCCTTGCGCTCTAAAACGTGAGAACGGTCCGCTTTTCGGTCACGTTCAACAACCGATTTAACGAGCTTCTCGATCGGGGCGAACACCGCTTCGCGCGGTTGTAGAGCAGAAAAAGAACAACGTTTATTCGACTATCGAACGGTTTCTCGCGCGGTATCCCAACGCCAAGCGCCGCGACCTTTGTCATGGGCTATGCGCCTATCCAATTGGAAAAACACCGTTTGTCGTTCTCTACGATTTCGACGACAGCGAGCTTCGCGTGCATTTTATCTTTCACAAGCACGCCGATTTGCGCGATCTCAATCCCTCAACCGTCGAGTGGCGAGAACGCAGCGGCCGAGCACTGCGAGGATGCCTGCGCGTGGCGCGTCAACGCATACTCTTTGACGCCCGCGCGCCACAAAGCTGTGCAGAGATGTCACGAAGCGGGTGATCGGCGCCACAGCGTGTGGTTTAACCCCACCTGTATGGCGAGCGGATTTGCTGGCCGCAGTGCAAACAGCCCGGTATCTGTTTCGGTATGACAGTAAAAAAACTACTTCTACTTCCCGGCGACGGCATCGGCCCTGAGGTTATGGCCGAGGTTAAACGCATTATTGCGTGGCTTTCCAGAACAGGCCGGGCTCACTTCGAAACGCAAGAGGATCTGGTTGGCGGGTGCGCCTACGACGCGCATGGCGAGGCCATTTCCGACGCGGCCATGGCGAAGGCCAAAGCGGCGGACGCCGTGCTTCTCGGCGCCGTGGGCGGCCCGAAATGGGACAAGGCCGCTTACGCGCAGCGCCCCGAGGCGGGTCTCTTACGCCTGCGCAAGGACTTGCAGCTTTTCGCGAATTTGCGCCCCGCCATCTGCTATCCCGCGCTCACCGAAGCCTCCAGCCTCAAGCGGGAGGTGGTCGAGGGCCTCGATCTCATGATTGTGCGCGAGCTTACCGGCGGCGTCTATTTCGGCGAGCCGAAGGAGATCGTGACGCTTGAGAACGGCGAGAAACGCGCCGTCGACACGCAGGTTTACACCGAACACGAAATCGAGCGCATCGCGCGCGTGGCCTTCGATCTGGCCCGGGCGCGGGGCAAGCGCGTCGCCTCCGCCGATAAGCGCAACGTCATGAAGACAGGCGTGCTCTGGAACCAGGTGGTGAGCCGGGTCCACGCGGCGGACTACAAGGACATCGAGCTGACGCACATCCTCGCCGACAATTGCGCCATGCAGCTCGTGCGCTGGCCGAAGCAGTTCGACGTCATCGTCACCGACAACCTGTTCGGCGACATCCTGTCGGACCAGGCGGCGATGGCCACGGGATCGCTCGGCATGCTGCCGTCGGCGTCGCTCGGCGCCAAGGACGCGAGCGGCAAGCGGCCCGCGCTGTACGAGCCGGTGCACGGCAGCGCGCCGGACATCGCGGGCAAGGGCGTCGCCAATCCGATCGCGACCGTTGCGAGCTTCGGCATGGCGCTGCGCTACTCCTTCGGCATGGGCGCCGAGGCCGATCTCCTCGACGCCAGCATCTCGAACGTGCTGGCGAAGGGGCTTAGGACGCAGGACATCATGCAGGACGGCATGACGAAGGTCTCGACCGCTGGCATGGGCGAGGCCATCGTCGCAGAACTCGACCGGCTGGCGAAGGCCGGGACGTGAGCTAGACCGCGGGGGCGGAGAAGGGAGCATGCGGGGTGGTGATGGCGGATCACTTCAGTGTCATCGGATACGGGGCAAGTTCGGCTGAAGCGCTTTCGGCGCTGGTCAGCGGCCTCCTTGAAAAAGGCGGCGAAAAGGAGCCTTGCGCCGCGGGATATTACCATCGCCTGCGGTCGGCAGTCGGGCCGGAGCTTTGGGTCCATATGCAGAGGACCGGCGACGGCGAGGCGGAAGCCGATCCTTACGTCGCCGTCGGCGTCACGCCGTTCTTCGCGGGCGAGGGCCGCACGCCGATCCGCGTCCGCGCCATGCGCCAGCGCCCCTATGACAACCACTTCGAAGGCGCCTTCTATGTCGAGCTTGGGCCGACCATCGCGCTGATCGACGTGGTGGACTTCGCCCGCTTCGCTGGCAAGCGCGTGCCCTTCATGGCCATGGCGCAAATCGTGGCGTTCCCGCATTCGCTCGGCTTGTCCGACAATGAGGCGTCCTTCAAGGCCTCGCAGGACGGCCAGAACATAAAATTCACGCCGCGCTCCTTCCTCGCGAGCGGGCTGTTCGTCGGGGGCGGCGGCGATGGCGAAATCGTCTTCCTCGATCCCGAGGCGGAAGATTTCCGCGCGCCCGCCCGCGCCTTTCTCACGGGCGAGGTGCAGAAGACGGAACGCCGCCTCAATCCCGAGACCGGGCAGGAGTTCACCTGGGCCTTGATCGGCACCGCGGGCGGGACGTTCGATCTCGTCGCGGACGACACCGTGCTTCCGCGCGCGCTTATGCCCGGCATGATCGTCGAGGGCGAGTTTTGGCTCTGCGGCCGCCTCGTCGAAACCTTCGGCGCCGCCTGATGCCGCGACGCTTCGCGGGGGGCGCCATGCGGACGAACATCGACATCGGCATCGGCGACGCCCTTATCGACGAGGTCATGAGGGCGGCGAACGTCAAAACCAGGAAGGACGCCGTTCATCCGGCCCCGCGCGAGTTCTTGAAGGTCGAGAAAAGGAAGAACCTCTTCGACCTTGCGGGAAAGATCGAGTTCGAGGACGGCTTCGATTACAAAGCGCCGCGGCGCACGCGCACCGATGTTGATCGACACGGGCGTCCATCGCCGAGATCGCGATTGCGCATGGCGTGGCGCTCGTCCACGACGACCGCGATTTCGCGACCATCGCAAGGCTGCGTTCGATTAGGCGCCTCCAGTTCGACGCGCACGCGTAAGCAGACTCCGCCGACTTGCCCAACGCATCGCCATCCCGGCCAAACGAAGCGCGAGCCGGGATCGCAAAAAATGAGGCCTACGATTTATTACGGTCCCGGATAAGGCTTCGCCTTTCCGGGACTTGATGACCCGGATGTTTCCGCTGGCAGAAGAAGCCATGAAAACATTGGCGAATTTCGTCTCCACCGTCATGGCCTGGCCATGACAAGAGGCGGCGCCGCCATGACGACGGAATTGGCGGAAACATCCGGGTCATCAAGTTCCGGGATGACGAGCAAAGGCCATCCGTTGGCCAGCCTGCGCCGGTTCGACGGGACCGCGGCGCGGACGCCACGGAATTTTTCTTGAATCTCGCCGCGTTGCTCACCAAGGTCTTGGCGCGCCAACGTCTGGCGCTAAGGATCGCATCATGACCGGCACGGGCCAGCAATTCATCATCGTCGGCGAACGGACCAACGTCACCGGCTCGGCCAAATTCCGCAAGCTCATCGAGGCGGGCGATTACGACGGCGCGCTGGCGGTCGCGCGCGAGCAGGTGGCGAGCGGCGCCAATGTGCTCGACGTGAACATGGACGAGGGGCTGCTCGACTCCGAAAAGGCGATGTCGACGTTCCTCAACCTCATCGCGTCCGAGCCCGACATCTCGCGCGTGCCCATCATGATCGACTCGTCGAAATGGTCGGTGATCGAGGCGGGCCTGAAATGCGTGCAGGGCAAGGCCATCGTCAATTCGATCAGCATGAAAGAAGGCGAAGAGCCGTTCCTGGCCCACGCCCGCAAAATCCAGCGCTACGGCGCCGCCGCCGTGGTCATGGCCTTCGACGAGGCGGGGCAGGCCGAGACGGCCGAGCGGAAATTCGCCATCTGCCGGCGCGCCTATCGCCTCCTCACGGAGCGCGCCGGCTTCGCGCCCGAGGACATCGTCTTCGACCCGAACATTTTCGCGGTCGGCACCGGCATCGAGGAACACAACAACTACGCCGTCGCCTATATCGAAGCTGCGCGCCGCATTCGGGCGGAGCTGCCGCACGCGCATGTCTCGGGCGGCGTCTCCAACCTCTCCTTCGCGTTTCGGGGCAATGAGCCGGTTCGGCAGGCGATGCACACGGTGTTCCTCTACCACGCCATCCAGGCCGGCATGGACATGGGCATCGTGAACGCAGGCCAGCTCGGCGTTTACGACGACCTGAACCCGGACTTACGCGAACTGTGCGAGGACGTGGTTCTGAACCGCCGGCCCGACGCCACCGACCGCCTGCTTGAGGGCGCGGAGCGGTTCAAGGGCGCCGGCGCGAAGAAGCAGGCGCCCGACCTTTCCTGGCGCGAGCGTCCCGTGGGGGAGCGGCTGACGCACGCCCTCATCCACGGCATTACCGACTATATCGACGCCGACACGGAGGAAGCGCGCCGCGCCTTCGCAAGGCCGCTGCATGTGATCGAAGGCCCGCTGATGAACGGCATGAACGTCGTCGGCGACCTGTTCGGCGCGGGCAAAATGTTCCTGCCGCAGGTGGTGAAGTCAGCGCGCGTGATGAAAAAGGCCGTCGCCTATCTCATGCCCTTCATGGAGGCGGAGAAGCGCGAGCAGGGGCTTGAAAGCGCGCAGTCCGCCGGCCGCATCGTGCTCGCGACCGTGAAGGGCGACGTGCACGACATCGGCAAGAACATCGTCGGCGTCGTGCTCCAGTGCAACAATTACGAGGTCATCGATCTCGGCGTCATGGTTCCGGCCCAGCGCATCCTCGACCACGCGCGCGAAGTGAACGCCGACATCGTCGGGCTATCCGGGCTGATTACGCCGAGCCTCGACGAAATGGTCTTCGTCGCCTCCGAGATGGAGCGCCAGGGCTTCCGCGCGCCGCTCCTCATCGGCGGGGCCACCACCAGCCAGGTGCACACGGCGGTGAAGATCAGCCCAACTTACAAGCGCGGCCAGGCCGTCTATGTCACCGACGCGAGCCGCGCGGTTGGCGTCGTCTCGAACCTTCTTGGCGACGGCCGCGACGCTTATGTGAGCGCGCTGCGCGAGACCTACGCCTCGGCCGCGAGCGCCCATGAGCGCGGACGCTCGCGGAAGGCGCGCACGTCTCTCGCGGACGCCCGGCGCAACAAGTTCGCCATCGACTGGACCAGACAGAGCCCGCCGCGTCCGGCCTTCCTCGGCGCGAAGGCTTTCACGAAATACGACCTCGCCGCTCTTATCCCCCTCATCGACTGGACGCCGTTCTTCTCCGCCTGGGAGATCAAGGGGACCTATCCCGGCGTTCTCACCGACAGCCGCTATGGCGAGGCGGCGTCCGCGCTGCATGCCGATGCGGAGGCGATGCTTCAGAAGATCGTCGCCGAGGGCTGGCTCGCGGCGAACGGCGTCGCCGGCTTCTGGCCCGCGAACGCCGTCGATGACGACGACATCGCCATTTACCGCGACGACAATCGCTCGGAGCGCGCCGCGACGCTCCACACGCTGCGCCAGCAGATCGCCCGCGACGGCGGCCGCGCCAACACCGCGCTTGCCGACTTCGTGGCGCCCGAGGGAAGCGGCGTCGCGGACTATATCGGCGGCTTCGCCGTCACGGCCGGCATTGGCGAGGAAGCCGTCGCCGAGCGCTTGACCCGCGCGAATGACGACTATTCGAAAATCATGGTCAAGGCGCTGGCCGACCGGCTCGCGGAAGCCTTCGCCGAGCATCTGCACGCGCGCGTCCGGCGTGAATTCTGGGGCTACGCGAAGGACGAGGCGCTGACGCCGTCCGAGCTGATCGCCGAGAAATATCAAGGCATCCGCCCGGCGCCCGGCTATCCCGCGCAGCCCGATCATACGGAGAAGGGAACGCTGTTCCGGCTCCTCGGCCCCGAGAAAGCGACCGGCATCGTGCTGACCGAGAGCTTCGCCATGGCGCCGGCCGCATCCGTTTCCGGCTTCTATTTCTGGCGGCCGGAAAGCCACTATTTCGGCGTCGGCAAGATCGAGCGCGACCAGGCGGAGGACTACGCCAGGCGGAAGGGCTGGACGCTCGCCGAGGCCGAGCGCTGGCTCGCGCCCATCCTCAGTTACGAGCCGAAAGCGGAGATGAAAAGCGCGGCGGCGTAAGGCGCTTCAGCCGCTCCTTGGGTCGAGGCGGCTTGCTTCACGCGTTCGCCAAATACCAGCCAGAGAACAACCGTCGATTAAGGCGGCAGACGGCTTCCGCCGGCGTCATCCCGGCCAAGCGCGGCGCGAGCCGGGATCGCAAAAAAAAGGGCGCCGCGATGTATTATGGTCCCGGATAAGGCTTCGCCTTTCCGGGAGGGCGAACGAAGGGCATCCGGGATGACGAACGAAGGCCATCCGTCGGCTTGATTAGGAAAACTCCGCTTAGCCTCCTGCCCGAACAACCGGAGCCGCCTCCATGGAACGCGCGCCGCGCGCCAGGCGGAGGAGCTGAAGCTTTTGGGACACGGCGGCGAGGCGCGCGCGGCGGGCGGCGCCGTTTCGCTGTTTCATGCGCGCGCTTGTGTGCTATGAACGAAGAGCTGTTTCTCGTTCCAGGATATAATTGCCGTGCTGCGTTTCCTTGCCCTGCTCTTGCCGCTCGCCGCCTGCGCCTGTGCGCCGGCCGCCACCGCGCCTTCGCCGAAGCAGTTCGTGCTTCTCGATCCGTCGAAATACAAGACGCCTACCGAGCAGGATCTCGCCACTCAGCTCGCGGAGAACGATTGCAAGGCGAAGGCGACATCGGCGGGCGCCACGGTCCACAAGAGCATCGCGACGGAGAAAAGCACAAGCATCGGCAACACCGCGCACGCTCGGAAAGAAGAGGCCGAAATGTACTCCGCCACCTTCATTTCCTGCATGAACAAGGCCGGCTTCCTCTATAAGCCCGACAAACCCGCCGCTTGATCTTCCGAACCGTCATTCCGGAAACGCCGAAGGCGTTATCCGGGTCTCTCTGTGCATTTTACACGATCCCGTGTCCGCGCAGCGTCATTTCATGCCGCAGCGCGCACGGGACGACGGCTTTTTTGGCCGACTGTTCCGCCGCTGACGCCCGCCGCCGCATCGTCATCCCGGCCAAGCGCAGCGCGAGCCGGGATCGTTAAGAATGCGGGTTCCAGTTTTGTGCGGTCCCGGATAACGCCTCCGGCGTTTCCGGGATGAGGAGGAGTGAGCGCGCGGTTTCCGGGACGGCGATGGGCGGCCGGCGTTTCCGGGGCGACGAACGCGAACCTCGCTCAACTCGAAAGCTTGGCGAGCGCCTTGTCGAACGTCTCCACGCGCCAGCCGTGATGGCGGGCGATGGCGAGGACGGTCGCGTCGACGAAGTCGACGCCGTTCGCGGCATAAATCGCCAGCGCCTGCTTCAGGATGGGCAGGTGCGCGCCCGTAAAGCCCTTATAGTCCAGCAGGTCGCCGAGCCGGGCCGCCGCCTCCTCCTTCGGGACCTTATAGAATTTCGTCAGCACGAAAACGCATTCGGCGAGCACGCTTTCCGCAAGGTACGCCTTGCGTTTCCCCGCCTGAACCTCCGCCATGAGCTTCGCGGCGCGCTCGTAATGCTGCTCGTGGTCGGCCAGCAGGAAGCGCAAAACCACGTTCGTATCAATAATTTGGGTCGTCATCGCCCGCCGCCGCCCGCGCCGCGCCTTCCCGCGCTTCGTCCAGGGGAACGTAGCCTTTCGCATAGCGCTTGAGGCTGCCGCCCGCATCGCGGACCGGCTCGATGCGGACGCCCTTATCGTCGCTGACGAGGCGCACGAACTCAGAGCCGAGGCGGTCGCGCACCGCCTTCGGTAAGGTAATCTGTCCCTTGCTTGAAATCTTCGCCACCTTGCTCATTTTCCGCGCGCCTCAAATCTGCTTTACATGATTATAGGCGCTTTACTCTGAGATTCAAGCGGCGAGGACCGCGTGCTTGATGAATGGCGCGCCGGGTACTGGGAGAACCGGCGCTTCCGTTCACGACCCCCAGCCACCCTCGCCAACCGCCCTGGGCCGTTGTTCGTATGCTGCGATTTCCCAGGCGGCGCCCGCTGCGGCTACAAAAACGGATTGACGAGGCGCAGGCCGCCGATGACGAGGCCGTGCTGCATGTCCCCGGTGTAAAGCTCGCGGCAGTCGAGCGCCAGCGCCGCCGCCACGATGGCGCTATCCCAATAGGACAAGCCGTGGCGCCGTTCGATGTCGAGCGCCGCCATGAGAACGTCGAGCGTCATGGGCTGCACCTCGAAGCGCATCCATGCCTCGATCAGGCCGCTCGCCTCGCCATGCGATAAGCGGTTTTGCCGGGTGGGCCGCGTCGCCTGCACATAGAATTCCTGCAATACCTGCACCGATAGCCCGGCATCGTTTCGAGCAAGGAGCTTGCGCGCCGCAAGCTTTTTTTCTCGATCCTTGGGCTCAGTCAGCGCTGCATAAATCAAGACGTTCGTATCGAGAAAGGCCGTCGCGCTCATAATTTGCGGTCATGAAGAGCTTCACGCGGCAATCGATCTTCGGCCGTGAACTTCTCAATCTTGGCGAGAATGGCCTCTTCCTGCTTTTTTAAGCGCTCGAACCGCAACTCGCCCTCCGCAAACTCGGTCAGGAGTTTGCGGACGATTGCGGACACCGACGTGTCGAGTTCGGCCGCGCGGACGCGAGCCTTGCGATAGGTTTCGTCGTCGAGTGAAACTGTGATATTTTTCATACCCCACAGTTACACGGCGCGGCTTGGAAAAGCAATAAAAATGCCGCCCCAGCCGTCATCCCGGAAACGCGAAGCGGGATCGTGCGGCACGAAAGCGCCCGCGATTTTGCACGGCCCCGGATATGCTTCGCATTCCGGAGCGGCAATTGCGGCGCGCGCGCCTTACAGTTCGGGTTTTTCGAACCGTAAGGCGGCGGCCGAATTTCGTACCGCCAGTCATGGTTAAAATCGGCGGAGGTTAACGGCCGGAAGAGCGAAGTCTTTCGCGCGGATTTGCCTACGAGCGCTTACGGAAAACGCAAAAAATCCGGATTCGACGCGAAAAAAGCGAGTCAAAAATCCTAGTTAACGGTTCTAAAGTTGCGCGCGTTAACGATAAAACCTACCCTTGGGTTGCCGGAGCGCCGTCCGCAACCGGTTCGAATCGTGCGCCGCGAGCGGAATTACTCTAGCAAAACCAATGCGATAGCTGCGTTTAAGGCATCCGCAAGGCGCTTTGCGCTATACTGTAAATAATGAGGGGAAGGATACCGAAAACCGCTGACTGGCGGTACCTTATTCCGGGGCGCCAGCGTTAACGCGGGGTTAACGGGCGCCCCTCATCGCGATGAATTCCCGGTTGATAGAGCGCGGCGGAGGCGAGGCTTTGGCCGCGAGTCGGGTTAGGGTCGGCGCATCCTTATTGGAGGGATGCGCGTGGAACCGACGATCGCCTGCCCGAATTGCCGCACTGAAATCAAGCTGACGGAGACGCTCGCCGCGCCGCTCATCGAGGCCGTGCGCCAGGACGCCGACAGGAAACTGCGCGCGAAGGAGGCCGAGATCGCGCGCCGCGAATCCGCGATAAATGCCCGCAAAGACGCGCTCGACGCCGAGCTTGCCGAGCGGCTCAAGGCCGAGAAGAAGAAGCTCGCCGAGGACGCGGAAAAGAAGGCGCGCGCCACGTTTTCGCTCGAACTTCATCACAAGGCGCAGCAGCTCGAAGACCTGACGAAGGCGTATCACGAGCGCGAGGGCAAGCTCGCCGAAGCGCAGAAAGCGCAGGCCGAGGCGGTGCGCAAGGAGCGCGAACTGGCCGAGGCGCGGCGCGAGTTGGACCTCACCATCGAGAAGCGCGTGGCCGAAAGCCAGGCCGCGATCCAGGCGCGCGCCAAGGCCGACGCCGAGGGCGAATTGCTGCTCAAAGTGCAGGAGCGCGAGCAAACCATCCAGGCCATGCAGCGGCAGATCGAGGAGCTTAAGAAGAAGTCGGAGCAGGGCTCGCAGCAGCTCCAGGGCGAGGTGCAGGAGCTGGCGCTTGAGGCGCTGCTCCGCGCCGCGTTCCCGCACGACGCCATCGCGCCCGTGCCGAAAGGCGAGTTCGGCGGCGACGCCATCCAGACCGTGACGACGCCGTTCGGGCAGGCCTGCGGCAAGATCCTCTGGGAGTCGAAGCGCACGCGCAACTGGAGCGACGGCTGGCTCGCCAAGCTGCGCGACGATCGGCGCGTGGCCAAGGCCGACGCCGCCATCATCGTCAGCCACGCTCTGCCGAAGAGCATCGAGGCGTTCGGCCAGATCGACGGCGTGTGGGTGACGGCGCCGAAATGCGCGGTCGCCGTCGCCATGGCGCTGCGGCATGCGCTCATCGAGGTGGCCGCCGCGCGCAAATCCGGCGAAGGCCAGCAGACCAAAATGGAGGCGATGTACCAGTATCTCACCGGCCCGCGCTTCCGCCACCGCGTCGAGGCCATCGTCGAGAAGTTCAGCGAGATGCAGGCCGACCTTGAGAAGGAGCGCAAGGCCATGCAGAAGTCATGGGCCAAGCGCGAGGCGCAGATCCGCGGCGTGATCGACGCGACCGCCGGCATGTATGGCGATATGCAGGGCATTGCCGGCCGGACGCTTCAGGAGATCGAGGGTCTCGATTTCGACGGCGAGGCGGCGCAGCTCAGCGCGCCTCACGATGGCGGCAAGCTGCGCCTCATCGAGTCCGACGGCGTGTAAGCGGCCCGCCCTCAACCCTCGGCTTTGGAGGTTCTTGCTCTTGCCGGCGCGGTTCGCATGCCGCGCCGCGCGGCGCTACGCGTTTCCGATGCGGCAAAGATGCTTTCCCCGGAGGAAAACGGGCGCGCCTCGGAATAAGAGCGCTCGCAACACCGTTCTTTGCGTATGGCGTTTAGCTTGGCCTTTTTGGGGTTGTTGGGAGAGGGGCGATGCGAGCGAGACCGGGGCAGGTCCGCTCGCTTCGCTTTTTTGAGCAAGCATGAAGCCTCCAGGAGCCCCTCGCCGCTAGCGAAGCCGCTCCCCCTTTGTCCCCAGCTGCGCCAAGAGTCCGCCAAGGGACGCAAACGGCATCCAGAACGAAGCAAGCGTCCCGCTTAAGACCGTCGCCGCCAGCGAAACCACGAGCAGCCCCGCCATTCGAGAATGGCGAAGAGAGGAATGAAGCCGCCTTTCGCGAACGCGCCCGCGACAATCACCATAATCAGCGCTGCGAGCGCGCCGCACACGCCAGCGGCAGGGGCGATCAGCCCGCCCGTTCTTCTCACCGATACTTCAGGTTGTGCTGACTTTTTATGCACAGCTAAAAAGCGTAACAGCAAAAAGTGAACCGGGGATTCATTGGAAAAAGGGCTGCCCCCGCGACGGCGCGCCCAAACTCAACTGAAGGAGCATTGAAGAAGACGCGATTTATGCCGACACTCGCCATCCTGCATAGCAGCCATGCCACGAAAGACTGATAAGGCGATTTGCGCCAGATCAAATCATGGCCTCAGCCGGACCTTAAACCTGCAGGCTACTCAAAACTAGATAGGGGAAACCAGTGCCGCTCAATTCCAGCCCGCCCATCGCGGAGAACCCGAAATTCCAGGAGCTCGTGCAAAAGAGAACGCGCTTTGCGTGGACTTTGAGCATTTTGATGCTCCTCGTTTATCAAGCCTTCATTCTTCTCGTTGCGTTCGCTCCAGGCTTTCTTGCGACGCCGCTCGTGCCGGGAAGCGTTGCGACGATTGGCATCCCGATCGGGATCGGCGTCATCGTCTTCGCCTTTCTCGTCACGGGGATTTACGTGGCGCGCGCCAACGGCACCTTCGACCGGTTGAACCGTGAACTCATCCAGGAGATCACGAAATGATCACGAGAAAAGATCTCGCTATCGCGACCCTGGGGCTTGCGGCCGTCGGCGCCGCGTTCGCCGCCATTTCCCCGGCTTTCGCCGACGCCATCGGCGGCGCCGCCACAAAATCGGACCTTAACGTCCCCGCGATCGCGATGTTCGTGGGCTTCGTCCTATTGACTCTCGTCATCACCTACCGCGCGGCGGCCAGGACCAAGTCTGCGTCCGACTTCTATGCGGCGGGCGGCGGCATCACGGGCTTCCAGAACGGCCTCGCCATGGCGGGCGACTATATGTCGGCTGCGTCGTTCCTCGGAATTTCAGGCCTCGTCTTCTCAAGCGGGTTCGACGGCTTGATCTACTCCGTCGGCTGGCTCGTGGGCTGGCCCATCGTGCTGTTCCTGCTCGCGGAACGGCTGCGCAATCTCGGCAAGTTCACCTTCGCCGACGTGGCCTCCTTCCGGCTCAATCAAACCTGGATCCGCATCCTCTCCGCGATCGGCACATTCAGCGTGGTGTCGTTGTACCTCATCGCCCAGATGGTCGGCGCCGGCAAGCTGATCCAATTGCTCTTCGGTATGGATTATCTGTACGCCGTGGTGATCGTGGGCGTGCTGATGATCATCTACGTCGCTTTCGGCGGCATGAAAGCCACGACCTGGGTGCAGATCATCAAGGCCTGCCTGTTGCTCTTCGGCGCAACGTTCATCGCCCTTCTCGTGCTGATCAAGTTCAACTTCGACCCCGAAGCGCTGTTCGCCTCGGCCGTCCAGATCCATCCCAAAACCGCTGTCAACGGCGCGCCGGGCGCCAATCCGGCAGCGATCATGGGTCCTGGGAGCCTTATCAAAGACCCGATTTCCGCCATCTCGCTCGGTCTCGCGCTCATGTTCGGTACGGCCGGTCTGCCTCACATCCTCATGCGGTTCTTCACTGTTGCGGATGCCAAGGCGGCGCGGAAGTCGGTGTTTTTCGCCACGGGCTTCATTGGCTACTTCTACATCCTCACCTTCATCATCGGCTTCGGCGCCATCACGCTTCTGATGAACGATCCGACCTTCTTCAAGACAGCGGCTGACGGCACGGTTTCAATTGCCGCCGCCAACCTCAAAGGCGGCACCAATATGGCCGCTATTCAGCTCTCCAGCGCGGTGGGCGGCCCCTATCTGCTTGGCTTCATCTCGGCCGTGGCCTTTGCGACGATCCTGGCGGTGGTTGCTGGTTTGACCCTCGCAGGAGCGTCGGCCGTCAGCCACGATCTCTTCGCCTCGGTCATTGCCAGGGGACGCGCTTCGGAGAAAACGGAGGTGCTCATTTCGAAGATATCGGCTGTGTTGATCGGCTTCCTCGCCATCTATCTCGGCTACATCTTCGAAAAGATAAATGTCGCCTTCATGGTGGGCCTCGCCTTCTCCGTGGCGGCGAGCGTGAACTTCCCTGTGCTGCTGATGTCCATCTTCTGGAGGGGGACGACGTTGCTGGGCGCCTTCATGGGCGGCATCCTAGGCCTGATCACCTCGGTGGTGGGCGTCGTGATCTCGAACGGGGTGTGGGTGTCAGTGCTCGGCAATAAGGATCCGATCAAGATCTTCGGCTACGGCATCATCGACAACCCGGCGCTCTTCTCCATGCCGATCGCCTTCTTCGGCATCTGGCTGTTCTCGAAGCTCGACATGACGAATCGGGCGCGCGGCGAGCAGGCGGCCTTCGACGCGCAGTTCATTCGCTCGGAAACCGGTATCGGCATGGCCGCGGCTACGGTACACTAGACCGACAAGACGAGGGCGGGAGCTTTCCCGCCCTCAAACCTCGCTGGTTTGGATCGCGCTCCCATGCAAGGGTTCGACGCACAAAACCCGCCCTTCGACCGTTTGAACCGCGCCGAAATGGATAAGCTCAGCGCGGCAATCGACATCGGCTATTTCGCGCCGGGCGCTACGATCGTCACAGAGGGCGCCAGCTCCGACTGCCTCCATGTGATCATCAAGGGCGCTGTGGAAGAGAGAATCGGCGACGAGGCCGATGCGCTGCTCGGACCGAAGGACACGTTCGACTCCGGCGCCGTGGTGCATGGCTCCGGCAGCGCGAATTTCGTCGCAACCGAAGAGACGCTCTGCTTTCTCCTTCCCAAGGAAACCATCCTCGAACTCGTAAAGAAAAACCAGGCGTTCGCCGCCTTCTTCTATTCCGACTTGTCGCGCCGCCTCGATGCTTTCGCCGAGCAGAAAAAACCGCAGCAGGGTCTCGACTCGGTGCTGCGGGCGCGGGTCAAGGACGCCCGCCGCGGCGAGGCTGTCTTCATCGACGGCGCGGCAACCATCGAGGAAGCCGGTCACGCCATGACGGAAAACCTTTGCAGCGCGCTGTTCGTGAAAGATGGCGGGCACACTGGCATCGTGACGTTTTTCGCCATGTCGAAGGCGGTCATCTTGGAAAGGCGACCGCTCGAAACGCCGGTGCGCGAACTCGCCAACTTCGACGTGGCGGAGGTCGGCGACGACGATTTCATCTTCGACGCTTTGCTCGGGATGACGCGCAACAAAGTGCGCCGCCTCGCCGTTCGCGAGAACGGCTCCTACGCCGGCATACTCGAAGACATCGATATCCTCGAAATGTTTGCAGGGAATTCGCAATTGATCCCCGGCCGTATCGATAGAGCGAGAAGCGTCGCGGACCTCGCGGTTGCGGCGAAGGACATCCAGGGACAGGTCGAGCGCCTCCACGAGCAGGGCGTCAAGATCGACGTCATCGCGGCAATGACCTCGGACTTGAACAGGAACCTGCTCGCCAAGCTCTTCGATATGGTCGCGCCGACATCCGTCCGCGAGCAGGGCTGCCTCATGGTCATGGGATCGGAGGGGCGCGGCGAACAGACCGTGCGCACCGACCAGGACAACGGGCTTCTTCTGGCGAAGGAGGTCCCCGCGGCCGACCTGGCCTCCTTCCGGCAGGCTTTCACGGCGGCCCTGGAATCCTTCGGGTTCCCGCCCTGCCCCGGCAACGTCATGGTGCGCAATCCGGTCTGGTCGCAGCCCCTGGACAGCTTCATCAAGCAGCTCAAGAGCTGGATCCTCACCCCCGGCGGCGATAACTCGATGAACCTCGGCATTTTCAGCGACGCCGCTCCCGTCGCGGGCCGGCGCGATCTCGTCGCCCACGCCAAGACCGCCTTCATGGACATGATGCGGGGCGAAAGCGCGCATCTTGCCCATTTCGCGCACCTCATCGATCTGTTCGCCAGCTCCGAAATAGGCGTGCTCGGCAACCTTATGGCATCCGTCGGCGTGCGCTCGATCGACATCGACGTGAAGAAGATGGGCACCTTCCCGATCGTTCACGGCGTCCGCACAATGTCCATCGAGAAAGGCATTCACGATACCTCGACGGCCGTGCGCATCAAGGCGCTCGCCGCGGCGAACATCATCGAAGCGCCGTTCGCGCAAGAGCTGACCAGCGCGCTCAGGCTTTTCATGGAGCTTAGGCTGCGGTCGCAGCTGAAGGCGCGGCGCCTTGGCAATCTCGCGCGCGAGTTTATCGTGAACATGAACGAACTCTTGTCGGCCGACCGCGACATTTTCCGCAACGCTACCCGCGTCGTTCGCGAGTTCCGCGAGCTGGTGCGCCATCGCTATAATCTCGGATACTTCTGATGGTGTACCAGACGCTACGGCGCTATTTCCACATGGCGTCGATTGGCGACCAATCCTACCGCTTTCTGTTCAAGAAGCCGCCGCCCGGCGAGGTCGTCGCCTTCGACTGCGAGACGACCGGCCTCGACGTCGGCAAGGACGACATCATCAGCATCGCCGCCGTTATGATCCGCGGCGACAAGATCGTCTTGAGCGAGAAGTTCGAAGCGATCGTGCGCCCCGAGACGGCCATCAAGCTGGATGCAATGAAAATTCATCAGCTCCGCGAGGCCGACGTTGAAGACCAGCTGCCCATTCGCAAGATCCTGAGGGAATTTTTGTACTTCATCGGTTCCCGCCCGTTGGTCGGGTATTATCTCGAATTCGATATGAATATGATCGACAAGCATGTGCTGCCGTTCATCCAGATCGGGCTTCCCAACCGGCGCATCGAAGTGTCGGAAATGTATTATGAGCGCAAATACGGGAATGCTCCGCCAGGAACCACTATCGATCTGCGCTTCGTGTCCATCCTAAAAGACCTGCGCCTGCCCAATCTCGGCCAGCACGACGCGCTCAGCGATGCGCTGATGACCGCGATGATCTACATCGTTCTGCGCGACATGAAGAAACGCGGCGTACATATTCCGCGCGAGCGCGCCAAGCCCGAAACGCACGCCCCCGGCGTCGTCTAAAATTCATTGCCAAAGAGACTCGCCGCGATAGCTGCAATCTCGTTATCGAGCCGGTCGAAACTTGAACTCATTTGGCGGCCTCCGGCGGGCTCATGAAAAAAGGCCCCGCTTGGGAGCGGGGCTGACGAGTGCGGAGAGAATGAGGGTAAGGGGAACGCTCTCGCAACGGTCCTGATTCCGCCCCCGGTGGCAATTCACGTTTCGTTACGATTGGTTTCATGCCAACCGCCGGGGCCTTCTGCGCATGCCGGTCGCAGGCGTGCGAGCGTACACCGTCGATTAACGCTATTGGGTTCGTTTGGCAAAAAGTGTCGATTTTTTCTCGCAAAGGTAGAGACTGTTGCAAAGTTACAACCTAAAATTGTCGAATAATATGATTACGCAAATCTTCCGCCTTGGGAAAAGGTCGCGACTTATTACGATTCGTATCGGAGGGTCGAAGGCGTCAGCATCCCGCCGCTTGGCTTAAGACCGCTCATGGACAGGAGCGCAAGCTTCAGAATTTCTTGCCGTAGCTAAGCGTTGCGTAAGGGCGCCATTCGGCCTCGTCGCTGGCCTTCTCAAAGCCTCCTGACAGGGTGAGTTCGTGAGAGAAGTAGCGAAAGCTGAGAAGAGCGCCGCCTTTGACGAGGCTCTCCATATCGTCGAGGCGCTGCCCGACTTGATAGATATCCGCCCTTTTTACCATAGCTCCAATCTCGGTTCCGCCGGAAACAATCAATCCCTCTTCCATGCGGATCGCTTCGTAACCGACGCGTCCGTAGAAGCTGGCCGTAGTGTCGATTTGAAGCCAGGAGACGTCGGCGGAAGCCCAGAAGCGGCCCTCCCCCCGCCAGAAGGATTCGATGGCGGCCGCCGCTCCATAGTCCTGCACCGGAACGACGCTGCCGACCTGCCAGAAGATCTCTGTCTGCTTCTGGTAAGCGGCGCCGCCGTAAAGCTTGATCCAGAAGCGATCCCATTGGATTTGGTAGCCAATCATGACATCGGCGAGCATCTGCAGATCGGCGGCCATGAACGCGCTCGAAAAGACGTTCGCGTTCGTATCGCCATAAACGCTCCCGAAGCCGTCGAACTTGAGCCTAAATCCCGGCTGATCGAGAGGTCCGAAAACGCTCCAAACCGAACTGGTGGCCAAGCCGGCCGTCCGGCCTGAGTAGTCCACCGTGGCATAGGTTTCGAAGCTCGGGCTGTCGTCGGCATGACAAGGGGCCGCTCCCACGAGGAGCGCGGCGCAAACGCCTGCAAGCTTTAACCTAAATCCGGCGGTTGAGCTTATGCGGCGCCTGAAAACTTGAGCCGGAACAGCATACCTTGCGTTTTTATGCCGCCACCGTCCGGGCGAGCCACACGCGTTGTCATGGCCAGGCTCGACCCTCGGATCAAGTCCGAGGGCATGCCCGGCCATCCACGCAGCAAGGAAAATGCGTGTTTTCAATGCGCTGCTGGATGGCCGGGGCAGGCCCGGCCATGACAGTGGCTGGCGTTTCGCCGCTAAAACCGCCGTTTTTAGCTTTAAACGCGAACAACTCAACACAACACAACTCACGGTCAGCCTTCACAACCGCAAAGCTAGACCGGCGGCGGGCCATTTGCGAATATTTTTTAACGAATTTTATAAAAACTTTTTCCGATATGAGCGATAGAAGGGTGGCGGCTTTTGGCTTGACTTGCCGGTCGGGCTCAAGGCACAAGGCAGGCGCGGTTGCGGCGAGGCGCGGGGAGCCTATGTGGCGCTTGTTTCTCTTTCTCCTGGCGGCGTCCGCTTGCGCGGCGGTCGCCTCCTGTGCGCCGATGGTCGCCCTGCACGAGTCCGAGGTCGTATTTCGGACCGTGAACACGCCGGCCGGGCCGCTTCGCCTTGCGGTCATAGACAAGGGCGAAGGCCGCCCAATCCTTCTGTTGCATGGGTTTGCGACATCGAGCTTCACCTGGCAGGGGGTCGAGCCGGAGCTTTCGAAACGCCATCGGGTCATCGCGGTCGACCTCCGCGGCTTCGGCGCCTCCGACAAGCCCATCGACGACCATTATTCCGTGTTCGATCAGGCGGACGCGATCGAGGCCCTCATCGAGCAGGAGAACCTGAAGGATCTGACCGTCATCGGCCACTCCTTCGGCGGCGGCGTCACGCTCGCGCTGGCTTTGAAATCGGCGCAGCAGACCCACCCGCGCATCCGGAACATCGTGCTCATCAACTCGGTCGCTTATAAACAGCCTATCCCCATCTTTTTCCAGCTCCTGCAAATTCCGATGCTCGGCGAGGTCAGCATGACGCTGGTGCCGCCCGAGGTGCAGGCCGCGCAGGGGCTTCGGCTTGCCTATTACGATCATGGCAAGATCACCCGCCGCGCCATAGCCGAATATGCGAGCACGCTTTATTCGCCGGCGGCGAAGCACGCCCTGATGAAGACAGTAGAGCAGCTCATTCCTCCGAATGTGGAGGAGATCGCGGATCGCTATAAGACGATAAGCGTGCCGGCGCTCGTGCTCTGGTGCAGGGACGACAAGGTTGTTCCGTCCATATTTGCGCAGCGTCTCAAGTCTGACCTCCCGTCCTCCGAGCTGATCGTCTTCGCCGATTGCGGGCACATGCCCCAGGAGGAGAAGCCGGTCGACACGGCGCGCGCCATCGAAGGGTTCCTCGCGCGGCACGACAGCTGATGGTCCCGTCTGCCGGGTTGGCAGGTCATAGGCGCATGGCTCGCGCGGCGTTCTGGCGCGGCGGCGCTGCGTTTCTCGCTGCCGGTCGGACTTGCCCCCAAGACGCTTAAAAGATTAGCTGATCCTGAATGCCGCTCGACCTGGCGAGCGCACAGGGAGCGTCGCATGATGCAGGATGATCAGGCATTCTTCAGGACTCTGTTCGAGCACGCAAGCTCCGGCATGGTCGTTGTGGATGCGGAAGGGCGCTTCGTGCATTGCAATCTCGCGTTCTGCGCCATGGTCGGGTACAGCCGCGACGAACTTGCCGGCCGGTCCGTCGAAATGGTGTCGGCGCTCGAAGAGGCGCCACGCCTCGCGCCCGAGCGCGCCCGCCTCACGAGCGAGACTTTCGTCCGCAGCGAATGGCGGCTCCGGCGCAAGGACGGCTCGGGTTTGATCTCCGAGGCTTTGAGCGGCAAGCTGCCCAACGGCCTCCTCCTGGCGACCGTTACCGACATCACCGAACGCGCGCGGGCCGATGAGGTTCGGCGCGCGCGCGAAAAGCGCGACCGCTATTTTCTTGCGCTGGAGAGGCGGTTGAGGGACGCAACGAGCTCGCGCGAGGCGGTTGGCGCCGCTTGCGAAGCGATAGGCCGCGAGCTTGGCGCCGCTTTCGCCGGGATGGGCGAGTTACAGCCGGATAGCCAGACCACGACAGTCGAGAGCGCTTGGAGCGCCGCCGGCGATCTTACGCCTTTTCTTGGCCGGCATTCGCATCTCTCGGCGCAACGCCTTGCGGAATTACTGGGCAGCGGAGCGACATCGGTGGAGGACACTCTGGCCGATCCCCGCATCGCCGAGGACGCAGGGACGCAGGCGGCCTTCCGGGCGCTCGGAATGCGGTCCGCAATTTGCGCCCCGCTCATGCGCGATGACGCGCCCCGCGCTTGCCTGATCGTTGGAGAAACCGCGCCGCGCAAATGGACCGAGGAAGAGGTCGCGCTTGCGAGCGAGACGCTCGACCGTGTCTGGCATGCTGCGGAACAGGCGCGCGCCGAGGAGGAACTGCGGCTCGCAACCGAGCGTTTCGAGGTCGCGCTCAAGGACTCGCCGATCACCGTGCTGTGCCAGGATCTCGATCTGCGCCACACCTGGGTCTACAATTCGTGTTTCGCTACGTCCGCGCTCATGGGGAGAACGGAGCGCGACGTTTTCGAAAGAGCCGAGGACGCCGCGGCCGCCCAGGCGGTCAAACGCGAGGCCATGCGGACCGGCAAAAGCCAGCGCGCGGAAATTACCGTTCGCGTTGCCGGCGCGGACCGCATCTACGACCTTCTCGCGGTTCCGCTTCTGGACAGCTGCGGCAAGATCGCTGGCGTCACCTGCGCCATGATCGACATCACCGCCCGCAAAAAGGCGGATGCCGCCTTGCGTGACAGCGAGGAGCGGTTTCGTTTCTGCCTGAGGGGCGCTGGAGCGGCGGCCTGGCAGCATGATTTCTTGACCGAAGAGCAGGTCTGGTCGCCGGAGAGCTATGCGCTGCATGGGCTCGATCCAAAGCTCGGCGCGCCGCGTTACGAAGACTGGCTTCAGTGCCTGCATCCCGACGATCGCGCGCGGGTCGAGCAGGTGGTGTCGGTAGCTATCGAGAAGAAGACTGAATACAGGACGCAATACCGCGTCGCGCTGCCCTCCGGCGAAATGCGCTGGCTCGATGCGCTTGGAAAAATAGAGTACGCCCCGAACGGCTCACCGTTGCGCATCGCGGGCATCAATCTCAACGTCACCGAGCGCAAGCGGGCCGAGGAAAAGCAGCGCCAAAGCGATGAACTTCTTCGCCTTTCGTTGAGAGGCTCTCGCGCCGTTCCGGGCCGGTGGGACATTCAGACCGGCGAGATGATCGGCTGGGCGGAAAGCTACCGGCTTTTCGGGCGCGAACCTGAACCCGCCACGCCTTACACCTACGACGATTGGGTTGAGTGCTTGCACCCCGACGATCGCGCGAAGACCGTAAAAGAGGTCTTTGACGCCATGGAAAAGGGAGCGGCGGAATACAGGGCCGAATATCGCATCGTGCTCCCTTCCGGCGAAGTGCGCTGGCTCGACGTACTGGGGCATTTGGACTACGCCGCCGGCGGATCGCCCTTGCGAATGCACGCCATCATCCTCGACATCACCGAGCGCAAGAGCGCCGAGGAAGCCCTGCGCGAAAGCGACGAGCTACTTCGCCTTTCAATGAAGAGCGCGGGCGCCGCGGCCTGGCGGTGGGACATTCAACGCGATGAGATGACCGGATCGCGGGAGAACTATGAGCTTTTCGGGCTCGATCCCACAGTGCGCGAGCCGCTTCGCTTCGCGGATTGGCTTCAGTGCTTGCACCCTGAGGATCGCGCGAACATCGCAGGAAAATTCCTGGAAGGCCTCAAGAAGCCCGCGCTCGAATACAGGGACGAGTATCGGATCGTACGCCCTTCGGGAGAGGTGCGCTGGCTGGCGGCGGCGGCGAAGGTTGACTTCGCGGCGGACGGTTCGCCCTTGCGCCTCTCCGGCATCAACCTCGATATCACGGAGCGCAAGCGGGTCGAGGAGGCCCTGCGCGAAAGCGAGGAGCGGCTGCGCTTCTGCCTCAAGAGCGCGCAAGCCGGCGCATGGCAGATCGACATTCCAGCGAAGCGTATCATCTGGTCGCCGGAATGCTGCGAGGTGCACGGACGCGATCCCAAGCTCGGCTCGCCGCTGTACGGCGAATTGATTCAATATTTGCATCCAGACGATCGCGAGAGAGTCGAGCAGGAAAACCTCGACGCCCTTATAGGGCGCGTCCCGGAATTCAGGCTGGAGTATCGCGTCGTTTTGACCACCGGCGAAATTCGCTGGCTCGCGGCGTTGGGAATGGTCGATTACGCGGCGGACGGTTCGCCCTTGCTCCTGTCCGGCATCGCCATTGACATTACCGAGCGCAAGCGGGCGGAAGAGGCTCTTCGAAAAGCCGAAGAGGAGCAGAGGCTGAAGCGCGAAGAGCTAGAGACAGTTCTTGCCGCGATACCTGCCCCGGTTCTCATCGCAACGGACGCGAGTTGCGAGGACATGACCGGCAATCCGGCGGCGTACGACCTTCTTCATCGTCCCGCGGGAACCAACCTCTCAAAATCGGCCCCGGCTGGGAAGGCTCCACGCGATTTCGAGATCTACCGGAATGGGAAGCCCCTGCCGTCAGCCGATTTGCCGATCAGGAAAGCGACCGCCACAAAGCGCGCAATTTCCGGCGAAGAAATCGAACTCCGGTTCGTCGATGGCCGGAGCAAATTCCTGCTCGGCAATGTCCTGCCGCTCTTGGACGGCGCGGGAGAAGTGCGCGGCGCCGTCGCCGCCTACGCGGATATCACGGAGCTGAAGCGCACGGAGACGGCCCTCAGAGAAAGCGAAGAGCATTTGAGGCTCGCGCTCGACGCCGCCGGCGCGGGGACCTGGTCAACTATCCCTGAAACAGGAGAATTCCGTTCGTCCGACCGCGCGCTGGCTTTGCATGGGGCGGCGCCCGGAACGCCGATGACGCTCCAAAAGGCCCTGGAAACGGTCCATCCCGAGGACAGGCCGCGCGTCACGGACCTGTTCGATCGCATGGTAAACGCGCCGGAACCGTTCAGGGTCGAAGTCCGCATGCCCCTGCCGGATGGGTCCATCCGGTGGGTGGAATCGCGCGGCGAGCCCAGGCTCATATCTGGACGGCTCGTGGTGAACGGATTGCTCCAAGACATCACGGACCGCAAACGCGCCGAGACTGCGCTGCGCGAAAGCGAGGAGCTGCTGCGCGCGATCATCGAGCACTTCCCGGTTCCCATCCTCTTGTCCAGGGAGGATCGCAAGATTCTGCTGGTCAATCCTGCCTTGACGAAGCTGACGGGATACACGCATTCCGACATTCCCACGCGGGACGAGTGGGAAGCTTACGCCTACCGTGAACATGCCGCCAGGATCGAGAAAGAGGTCGCCGAGATTTTTCAGCGAGAGGCTCCAACCGACCGCGGCGCCATTTGGGTTCACACAAAAACCGGCGACAAGCGCTTGTGGGTGATTAGAACGGCGCCGGCCGGGCGGGACGGCGCGGGCAAACGCCTCGCGGTCACGGTGGCTCTCGACATTACCGACCGTCACAAGAGCGCCAAGGAGGCGCGCGGCAACAGAGCACGGCTCGAAGCCGCGCTCGCCAGCATGGCGGACGCCGTAGTCATCTCCGACACCGAGGGGCGCTATACTCACTACAACACGGCGTTCGCAAGCTTTCACAGATTGGAGACGAAGGGCGAGCGCCTCTGCGCTCTTGAAGACCGCAATGCGGCCGGCGATCTCTTCTTGCCCAGCGGCGAATACGTGCCGCCGCGGGATTGGCCGTGTCCAAAGGCGCTCCGGGGCGAGACGGCGGCAAACGTGGAATACCTTATCAGGCGGCCAGGCGGTGAAACCTATTGCAGTAGCAATTTCGCTCCCATCCGGGACGGGAACGGCGAAATCATCGGGGCCGTTGTTACCGCTCGCGATATTACCGAGCAAAAGCGCGCCGAGAAAAGGTTGCGCGAGAGCGAAGCGCAGCTCCGCTCGATCATCGATACGGCGGCGGACGCCATCGTCGTCGTCGACGAGAAGGGCGTCATTCAGTCGGCAAACCGTTCGACGGCGAGCATCTTCGGCTACAGCCCCGAGGAGCTTATAGGGCGGCATGCAAGCATATTGGTCGCTCCGCGCGTTCAGGGCGGGATCGATAAATTTCTCGCGGGGTTCTACGGAAACGGCAGCGGCATCTGGGAGATGGAAGCCCAGCGCAAGAACGGCGAAACGGTTCCGCTTAACGTGGCCATCGCGGAGTGGAAAGACAGCGAGGGCCGCCGCTTCTTCGTCGGCATCCTCAGAGACCTGAGCGAGAGCAAGCGGCAAGAGGAAGCGCTCGCGAATGCGCGCCGCCTCGAAGCCGTGGGGCAACTAGCCGGCGGGGTGGCGCACGACTTCAACAACCTGCTCTCGGTGATCGCCGGCAATCTCGAACTCGCGGCGGATCGCATCGGCGACGAAGCCGCCGGCCGGCTCGTCAGCCGCGCGCTCGACGCCGCCGAAAAGGGCGCCGCGCTGAACCGCAGGCTTTTGTCGCTTGCCAGCAGGCGCTCGCTCCAGCCGCAGAGCCTCAATCTCAACGATCGCGTCGAAGAAACCGCAAAGCTCCTTACAAGTATCGTTGGCGAGCACATCGCGGTTGTAACCGATTTGGCCGCCGGCCTTTGGATGGCGCAGGCGGATCCGGGCGAGGTCGATAGCGCCATGCTGAATATCGCCGCCAACGCGCGCGACGCGATGCCGGGCGGCGGCAGGATCGAAATCTCAACGGCAAACGTGACGCTCGACGAAGGCTCGGCCGGAAAGCTTCATTCGGATGCCCGCCCCGGAGACTATGTTTGCCTGACCATCGCCGACGATGGCCCCGGCATGACCGAGGACATCCTCGGCAAGGCCATGGAGCCTTTCTTCACTACGAAGGGGCCGGGCGCGGGCACCGGGCTTGGTCTGACGAGCGTCGCGAGCTTTGCGCGGCACAGCGGCGGTTTCTCCACGATTTCGAGCGCGCCCGGCTTGGGATGCACGGTCCGAACTTATTTGCCTCGCTGCGTCCAAGAAAGCGCGGGGGACGCCGGGATCCCGGACGGCCTTCCGCTGGGCGACGGCGAACTCGTTCTTGTGGCGGAGGACGACGATCGGGTGCGCGAGATGACGCTGAAGCGGATCGAAGCGCTCGGTTACGCTGTCGCGGAAGCGAGATCGGGGGCCGAGGCCATTGCGCTGCTCAAATCCGGCGCGCCGGTGCAACTCGTACTGAGCGATGTGGTCATGCCAGGGGGCATGACGGGCTATGAGGTGGCGCGGTGGGTCGCCTCCAATAGGCCGGACATCAAAGTCATTATCTGCTCCGGCTACAATGAGGGCGACAGGACCGGCGCGAACAAGCCGGCCCAGAGCCTCGTAACGCTTGGCAAGCCTTATAGCCGGGAGCAGCTTGCGCGCGCCCTGAGGGATGCGCTGGCGTCTTCGTAACCTCGCGCGAATGCGGCTCGGCGCCCGGTGGTTTCGCAACCTTTGCGGGTAAACTTGAGGTATGCGTCACGGACGTGTCGGTAACGTTGAGCCAAAGCTTAATAGTGAGGCAAAAACAGCCAAGACTTGGCTCACTCCCGGCGTGAGGCGGCAAAAAAACGAACAAGATGAATGGGATCGAGGCGGGGCCAACCATGGCGTCCGCAAGGGCGTTCGTCGTCGTTTGGATGAGCGAGCCCGCCGCTTTTCTTCAGAAGCTCGTTTATCGAATGCCGGCTAGGTGCTGACTTCGCCGCAGTCTTATCACCCCGCAGGCTGGCTGCGCTGCCCGCCTAAAGCTCTTGAATAATCAATGACTTATCCTCTCCTTCTGGCGACAAATCCATTTGCTGCAACTTTTAGTGAGTAACCAAGAAGCTAGTGCTAGCTTCACAGGAGGTTAAAACTTCGTATACAACAAATACGTGTATGGCTCACGGTTAAAGTTTTAATAACATGGCTTCAAAATCGCTACAGAACGAGTTAATCGTGGCTCTCTCTTCTGAGTACCGCGCGTTTATCGGGGATAGTCTTGAAGAGACTATTCTCGATTACGGGCAGATTATCGCTCACGAAGGAGAAGAATGCTCCAGGGTATACTTTCCACTTTCTTGTTTGATTTCGACGGTCGCGACTTTCGAATCGGGGATCAGCATCGAGATAACCGCAACGGGCCGGGAGGGGATGGTCCCTGTCGACGCAATCCTGGGCAGCTCTCGCGTGGCAAGTCCGCTCGTCGTTCAAGTTTCCGGCGTAGCGCTTACGACCTCATATCCCGTCTTTTGCCGCCTGATAGCGTCGAGCGCAGAATTCCGGCGCACGTTGTTGGGGTATGCTGACGCTTATCTCCAGCAATTGCTGCAATCGGCGGCCTGCAACTCCGTTCATTCAGCTGAACAGCGGGCCGCACGGTGGCTGCTGACGAACCAAGATCGCACTGGAAGCGACACTTTTCGGGTCACTCAGGAGCAGCTTGCGGAAATACTCGCCGTAAGCCGCCCAACGGTAAATATAATATGCCAGAAACTTGAAAAGGAAAAGATCATTCGTCATAACCGCGGGGTGGTCACAGTCATCGATAACGCGTCTCTGGCGCTGAAAGCTTGCGAATGCCATGAGATAATTCGCAGGAAGTATAGGGAAATTATCGCCGCCACTCGCCTCCGATCGGACCCGCCACGCAAGAACGATAAAATTCGCTTGAGAGTGTAAAGGGCTTTACTGACAGGGCGGCTCCCTCGGGCGAATCTAACTAATCCAGGGCTCTTCCGGTCAAAACACAGTCATAACGGTCAACGTGAAGCGTTTGAGGAGATAGATCGTTGGAAATAGCGATCCCAGTTTCGGTGCTTCTTATGGGCATCCTCAGCCTAGAGGCCAAGGGCGCCGGCTTCAAGCCGGCCTTTGCGGCAAGGTTTCTCGACCGGCCCAAGGCCGGCCGTGACTATCCCGCTGAGCGACTGGCCGTCAAACGATAAGCCTGAACGGGGGTTGTTATGCGCGAGACGATCGAGCGGCCGGAAGTGGTGGAGGCGGGCTTCGGCCGGCTCGCCGGCTCAAACTACGCCTCCAACGTGGCCGGCGTGCGCGCGCTGACGGCAGGCGCCTCCGCGCAACTCCTTTCGGAGAACTATCCGTTCGGGGATGGGGCCATCGCGCCGGGCGTCGACCAAGGAGCATCCCTTAAGGAGATAGCAGCATGAACGGAACAACACCTTCGCCGAGCGCTAACAAACAGGTGACGCGAGGCTGGATTCATCTCGACGCGCTACTCGATGGATCGCTCGTGTGCTTAACCATCTATGCAGCGAACAGTTGAACGTTCGATCTGTATTTTAGTAGGGTTGAATCTAATAGGTATCCTTCCTGTTCGCAGTCTCGGAGCCTATAGCATGTGGGGGCTTTTAATCAGTGCTTACAAACATTAATGTAGCCGCTGTGACTAGTGGTGTTTTGGAACCTAAGCATAGCAAAGCGGAGGAGAATGCGCTCGAGCTCAGCAGGCAACGAGTGTATGAGTTACAGACTAGGGGTTCCAGCATATCTCCATCCTTGCTTGCTGAGATCCAGGCTATAATGTTACCTATTACAGTGCTACTAGCCGCAATTTGGACGAAGTTCTTCTACTTTGATCTGCTTTTTCAAACACCAGCGCCTATAACCTTCTACCTAGGCGTTGGCATAATGGGCGCAATCCTTACCTCCTTGATCGCTATTGAGTTCGATCTTCACTCAACATCCGCAATAGTGTCTGGCCAAACTCAATGGCGAGCGATTTTGGCGGCCATCAGCTTAAGCTTTCTCCTGCTGCTTGGCCTCTTCTATCTTCTCAAAATATCTGAGTACGTTTCAATCGGGTGGTTCGCGCTTTGCTACGTTACCGCTATCGGCTTCTTGTTTTTTGAGCGCTTCGGTATTTTGTTGTGGGCACGTCTTCTGCGAGCTGAAAATCGATTGCTGCAGCGTGTTGCTATATATGGCAGTATTGGTCTTTTGGAACGCGTGATCGACAAACTCTTCGCTGAGGATCGCAATCTTGTTCTTTCCGGCGTGTTCAGCGATGACAAAGCTCCGCCTTCCCCGAGCGTGCCGATCCAGGGCGGCGTACGCGAACTGGTCGGTTACGCCCAGGGTGGTAACTGCGATCGAATAGTTGTCGCTCTCCCATCAGCAGAAAGCGACAAGATTCGGCATGCGATCGAATGCCTGGAGGTGTTGCCCATCAACGTTCAGTTCAGCCCGGATGCGATGACTGTCCCAGACCAGATCAGTGGTCTGCAAAAAGGAGGCGGCTTAATTCTTCTCGACGTGCAGCGGCCGCCGCTCAGCTCACGAGGCATACTTATCAAGACGGTGATGGACTATGTGCTCAGCGCGATAGCACTCCCCTTATTAGCTCCCGTAATGCTTTTGATTGCGATTGCAATCAAGCTGGATAGCGCTGGCCCTATTTTCTTCGTTCAGTCTCGCCACGGGCACAACCACCGTATCATTCGCGTGGTAAAATTCCGCACAATGACAGTTGCGGAAGACGGCCCAATCGTAACGCAGGCCGTACGCGGCGATAAGCGCGTCACCCGCGTCGGCGCCTTCCTCCGGCGGTCGAGCCTTGATGAATTGCCCCAGCTTTTCAATGTGTTGCGCGGAGAGCTTTCACTTGTCGGTCCGAGGCCCCACGCCGTGGCCCATAATGAATCTTACTCGCAAATCCTGAGAAACTACGCCAACCGGCACAAGGTGAAACCTGGCATCACCGGCTGGGCCCAGGTCAACGGCTTTCGTGGTGAGACCAAAAGCTCCGAGGATATGCGTCAGCGTGTCGAGCGGGACCTCTACTACATCAAGCACTGGTCGCCCTGGCTCGATATCCAGATTCTCGCGAGAACTGCGCTGGTGCCCTTTCACGGCTTGAACGCTCACTGACATTCATGTCTCAAAGCCCGTAAATCGTGGAGAATAGGTCGGCTATGTCCAGTTTCTGCATCGGAACGCTCAACTGGTCTAAGCGTCGCGCGGTCGCTCCGGCATTCATCGCTCTTGCGCTGGCCTTGGGGGCCGGCTCGGGTTTGACGCAGGCAACGAATGAGGCGTCCTCTGCGGAACCCGGAGGCAAGGCTCCATATGCTGGGTCTGCGCAGCCCGCTGCGTTAAACGAAGGCTATAGGCTCGACAGCGGCGATCGCTTGAAGATCCGCTTCTATGACCGGTATGATCGCGACGATCTCAACGGCGACTACGTCATAGGCGAGCGCGGCCAGATTCGTTTGCCCCGCATCGGGTTTTTCGATGCACGCAATAAGTTGGTTCAAGAGCTTGAACGGGATATCCGTCTCTCTGTCGAAAAAAATGGCGAGAAACTCGGCTATTTCTCAATCGAAATTTCGCGGTTCCGGCCGTTCTATGTTGCAGGGCTTGCCAATCGGCCGGGCTCTTATTCTTACGCGCCAGGACTAACTGTTATGCATGCGGTAGTGCTAGCAGGTGGCGTTTACCGTTCACCATCGGCTGCTGTTACCGAAGCGATGCGCGAGAAGAGAACCCTAACTGAGACATTGGACCGTGAGGCGGAACTGATAGCGCGTCGAGAGCGTCTGAGAGCAGAACGAGATGACGTTGCGACTTTAGCGACGCCCAAGGAACTTATGCAGCTGGCGCCGAAGAGAGCCGGAGAGATGATGGCAAGCGAAAGGATGCTGCTGGAGCGAACCCGTGAAGTCGAAAACCGGGAAAGGACTGAACTTGAACACATCATTGCGCTAATAAAGACCGAAGCCGACGGCTACCGGGCGGAAATCGCGCGAACTGAGCAGCGGATCGAGGACCAGACGAAGATTGTCCACGAGCTGAAAAAACACCATGATGGCAGAGTCATAAATCAACAACGCTTTTTTGAGGCGGTTGCGGCCTTGGACGCCAGTCAACGCGATAAGCAGTCGGCTACCGCGGGCCTATCGCACGCCAACAGCAATCTGGAGAAAGCCGAACACGATCTGTCTATGGTCACACTGGCGAGCAAAGCACGCATTGCTAAAGAGCTTTCCGAAACGGAGCGAGCAATTAGCCGGCTCATAGAGGCCGCTAGCCAGACAAAAGAGCTTGTGTCGTCCCTGAATACATTGGTTGATCAGGGTGGACCGGGTCAAGCGGTGGATTATAGAATCGTGCGGCGCGATAAGTCCGGCCGGTTCAGCTCTCTGCAGGCCGCCGAAACGACTGCAATCATGCCCGGGGACGTGGTGGAGATAGTAAGCAGGGCTGCGCCCTCCGCACGTGGAACGATCACCGAATAATTACAATTTTTCCTTTGAGTTTACCAATGCGCACCGCGGTGGTCCATGACTGGCTTTACGTAATAGGCGGCGCGGAGCGCGTTCTGAGGTAGATTTTGCAGTATTACCCGCAGGACGATCCAGAGTTGAAGCGGCTGAAGGCCATCTCAGGCCCCAACGTCACTTTCACCGGGCTCGTAGGCGACAGTGAGACGCGGCGTCTCATGGCCACGGCTCGTGCGCTGATATTTGCGGCTGATGAGGACTTTGGGATCATCCCCGTTGAAGCGCAAGCAGAGGGAACTCCGATCATCGCGCTCGGGCGAGGCGGCGCAGGGGTGACCGTCATAGCGGACGGCCCGAATCCGACGGAAATGTTTTTCTAAGTTTCCCAATGAAGCCAACAGATGGCCTTTGTTCGTCATCCCGGAAAGGCGAAGCCTTGTCCGGGATCTTAATAAATCGCAGCGCTCGTTTTTTGCGATCCCGGCTCGCGCTTCGCTTGGCCGGGATGACGATGCCGGGTCGATGGCCGGGATGACGATGCGTTGGGCAAATCGGCGGAGTTTGCTTAGCGACTTATGGACCAGAGGACAAGCCGAGACCAGCTGATTTTCGCTCATCGCCATCGGATGAAAGAGCGTGTTCAACTGCCGCACATTGGCGAAGCAAACCCTCTATACCGGCGGATACACTGCAACCACGCATGCCCTTCGGCGCCATCGCTGGCTTCTGTAAAAGGCAGAACCAAGGAAATGCAGGCCAGCCTCAGGATTCGATGTCCTGCAGAGAGACAGGCGTGGCGCGCGGCTCGCCCGAAAACAGCGTTTTCATGCCGGGCTTCAGGAACTTCGCAAACACGGTGTTGGGGATCGTGACGTGGAAATCGCTGCCCGCGTAAGGCCCTGCCGCGGGGGGCGGGAAATGGATCGTCAGGCCCGCCGCCTTCCCTATCTTGGTCGACGGGCAAAGCGTGAACTTCTCATAGATGCCGAGATCGGCCTTCGTAAGCTCGAATAGCGCGTCGGTCTCCTCGTCCTCGCCCGTCTGCTCCTTGATGTCCGCCCGCGCATAGGCCGCGAGCGCCTCCAGCGCGATAGAGCGATCCGCTGCGCCTTCGATAAGATCGGCGAGCCCGATTTCCTTGCCGGCGTTCTTGTCGAAATTGATGGCGCGGAAACCGATGATGGGCTGCGCGTCTCCCTGCGTTACGGTCGCCACCTCAAGATAGCTCACATGCGAGGGGGTCCGGAACAGTTCCAGGTAGCTGACCGCTTCCGTGTAAGGCTTCCAGTTCGCCTCCTCCTCGATGGGCTTCGCGTTCGCGTCCTGCTCGGCGCTTTTGAGGAACTCGGCCATGTCGGTTTTGGCGCGCGCGGACAAAAGCGCATAAAGGTTCTCATCCCAGCGCTTCATGTGGACGGGAAAGGACGTCCGCGCCCAGCCGTATCTGGTTCCCTGCCGCATGGCGACGGTCCGGTCCGCGTCCGAGCCCGCGACCGAAAAGCCGATGCAAATCGCGATGGCCCAAAGGCACAGCGCGGCCGGCGAATAGACGAGCTTCAGCGCCTGCATGAGACTACCCGTGCTTCCTGACCACGGCGCGGATCACCGCCGCCGGTCCCTTGTGCCGGTGGCCTTCGTCGAGTTCCACCGTGGCTTCCTCCAAAAGCACAATGTCCGCCCCGGCGAAATCCTCCAAGAGCTTGTCCTTCGAGTAGAGCATATCCACGGTCTTCGGGCCGCCCGAACGATGCGTCTTCTGGAATTCGATTTGTTCGGGGCGGAAGGCTTCGAGGATGAGGACGCCGCCGGGCTTTAGCGCATCGAGCATGGCGCGATGCATTCGGGGCCGGTCGCTGTCGAAGAAATGGACGAAAAGCGCGGCGGCGATGTCGTAGGCGCCGCGCGGCCAATCCCACGTGAGAAGGTCCGCCTCCATGGCGTTGACGCTGACGCCACTCATTTGGGCGAGCTTCTTCGCCTTGGCGGCGCCGAGCGGCGAGACATCCACCGTATCGACGATCAACCCTCGCCCCGCGAGCCACACGCCGTTGCGGCCCTCGCCATCGCCCGGCGCGAGCGCGCGCCGACCCGGGTTCAGATAATGCGCTTGGGCGACGAGGAACGCGTTCGGCGCCGTGCCGAAGGCGAACTCCTCGCCCTTGTAGCGCTCGTCCCAGAATGCCGCTTGGTCGTTCACGTTAGCGCTCTCCGCAATTCTATCAGCTTACACGGCCGGTTAACTCTATTGGGTTCGTTTGGCAAAAAACACGATATTTATCAATCTTGGGTTGTATTTACTGCAATCCAGAGTAGATTGAACTGAAAAAGGGTTAAGGGACAGCCCTGTAAGGTTACTGCCTGGTTCACGCAGAGGCGCAGGCATCGCTCACCGAAAGCCTCATTCCTAACGCTTTGAGGATGGCGAGCCCGCCATAAGCTTCCGCCACTGTCCGCATGTCCACCTGCACTTCCACTCCGCCCAATATTTTTTCGCCCGCTCAATCGAGAGGGGAACGCGCCCGCATGGTAAGCTCGGAGATGAAAGCGCCCCGGCTCATATGCCGGGCGGCGGCGAGATCGTCCAGGCGGCGGAGGACGCGCTTCGGCAAGGTAATGTTGACCCGCTCGATGCTGTCGTCGAACAGCGCCGGGTCGAGTTCCACGATGCCGAGGCTCCAGCCTTCATATCCAGGCAGCGCGCGCGCTTCGGCCAAGGGCGACGGCGAAGGGATGGGGGCGCCTGCGTCCAGAGCCGCATCGATCCATGCCGCGGCGGCTTCCTTCGCGGCCTCCATGGCTTCGTCCAGAGTATCGCCCGCCGAGAAGCAGCCCGGCAGATCGGGCACGGCGACGCCGAACGCCGCGTGTGCCTTCTTCGATCAGGATGGTGTAACGCATCATAGAGGTCGAACGATTTCATCCCAAGCTACGCGTCGACCAAATCGAGCCGCTTCTCGATGCGCTCTATGCGCTCATCCATTTTGTCGAGGCGGCGGTTCATCGCGGCCGTGTTCTCTTCGAGCGATGTCAAGCGGACCTTGATATTGCGCACGTCTTCTTTCACGGTCGTAAGGTCGCCGCGAATTGCGCGAAGGTGTTCCAGCACGAGGTTTTCAACTTCGGTAGCCATGTCCCGATAATAGGGCGTTCTCGCCCCGGCGGCAACATCGCAACGTTCGACACATCGCAACGTTCGACACGCAATTCCACTTCCGCGCCCGGATGAGACGTGAAAGCGGCGGTCAAGCCGCCTCGATCGCGCCAAGCTCTTCCTCGACGATGTCGTCGAAGGTCTTGCCGGAAACGGCGCCGGAGGCGCTTTCGGCGATTCTGCGCGCGATGACAGTTTTCAAATCCGCCCAGGCTTGCTCTTCGTCCAGCGCGGGCGGAAACAATTTCTCAAGCGCATATTGTTTGATGGTCTTGCCCTCGACAGCGTCCATCCTGTCAGGAAAGCGCAATTACAATAAGGGTACAAAGTCAAGTGCAGCGATTGCTTTTTCGGGGCAGGCGGGGCATCCCCCCGCGTAGGTTATCGGCGTCCAGCTCGCCGCACTGATTTGCACCCCTTCCCGATGCATAGGATCATATATTTTCGTATTGAACCGAAGGTTACTCCGCCGCCTCGCGCTGCACATAGCCGAGATGGGCGTTGAGCTTGCCGAGGAGATCCGCCGCCGCATCGGCGATATTCGTGCCGGGGCCGAAGATCGCCACCGCGCCCGCCTTGTACAGCGCGGCGTAGTCGTCGGGCGGGATCACGCCGCCGGCCACGATGAGGATGTCCGGGCGGCCTTGCGCCTCCAACTCATGCCTCAGTTCGGGCACCAGCGTGAGGTGGCCCGCCGCGAGCGAGGACACGCCGACGATATGCACGTCGTTCTCCACCGCCTGCCGCGCCACCTCGGCGGGCGTCGCGAACAGCGCGCCGATGTCCACGTCGAAGCCGAGATCGGCGAAGGCCGAGGCGATCACCTTCTGCCCGCGGTCGTGCCCATCCTGGCCGACCTTCGCCACGAGGATGCGCGGCCGGCGGCCGTCATTGCCCTCGAAGGCCTCGCACAGCGCGATCACGCGGCGCACTTTGTCATCCATCTGCCCGATCTCCTGGCGGTAGACGCCCGAAATGGCGCGGGTTTCGGCGCGGTGGCGGCCGTAGACCTTCTCCAGCGCGTCGGAGATTTCGCCCACCGTCGCCTTGGCGCGCGCCGCATTCACGGAAAGCTCCAGCAGATTGCCGGTTCCGCTCGCCGCCGCATTGGTGAGCGCCGCGAGCGTGGCCTCCACGGCCTTCGGATCGCGCTCGGCCCGAAGCCGCTCCAGCTTCTCGATCTGGCGCGCGCGCACGGCCGAATTGTCGACCTTCAGCACCGCGATGGGCGCCTCGTTCTCCGGCTGATATTTGTTCACGCCGACGATCACCTGCTTGCCGCCGTCGATGCGGGCCTGCGTGCGCGCGGCCGCCTCCTCGATGCGCATCTTCGGCACGCCGGCGTCGATGGCCTTCGCCATGCCGCCCAGCCGTTCGATCTCCTCGATGTGCTCCCACGCTTTCTTCGCCAGCTCGTAGGTCAGCCGCTCGACATAGTAGCTGCCGCCCCAGGGGTCGATCACGCGCGTGGTTCCCGTCTCGTATTCGATAAAGAGCTGCGTGTTGCGGGCGATGCGCGCGGAGAAGTCGGTCGGCAGCGCCAGCGCCTCGTCGAGCGCGTTCGTGTGCAACGACTGCGTGCCGCCATGCGTCGCCGCGAACGCCTCGACGCAGGTGCGCGTGACGTTGTTGAACACGTCCTGCGCTGTCAGCGACCAGCCGCTCGTCTGGCAATGCGCGCGAAGGCTCATGGATTTCGGACTCTTCGCGCCTTCCGCCTTCATGAGCCGCGCCCACAGCGCCCGGCCCGCGCGCATCTTGGCGACTTCCATGAAGTAGTTCATGCCGATGGCCCAGAAGAAGGAAAGGCGCGGCGCGAATGCATCGATGTCGAGGCCCGTCGCCTTGCCGGCGCGCACATATTCCACGCCGTCGGCGAGCGTATAGGCGAGTTCGAGATCCGCCGTCGCGCCCGCCTCCTGCATGTGATAGCCGGAGATCGAGATCGAGTTGAATTTCGGCATGTTCGCAGATGTGTAGGCGAAGATGTCCGAGATGATGCGCATCGAAGGCAGGGGCGGATAGATGTAAGTGTTCCGCACCATGAACTCTTTCAGGATGTCGTTCTGGATCGTGCCCGAAAGCTGCGCGGGCTTCACGCCCTGCTCCTCGCCCGCCACGATGAACAGCGCAAGGATGGGCAGCACCGCGCCGTTCATGGTCATCGACACGCTCATGTCGGAAAGCGGAATGCCGTCGAAAAGCGTGCGCATGTCGTAGATCGAGTCGATGGCCACGCCCGCCATGCCCACGTCGCCCGTCACGCGCGGGTGGTCGCTGTCGTAGCCGCGATGGGTGGCGAGGTCGAAGGCGATGGAGAGGCCCTTCTGGCCCGCCGCGAGGTTGCGGCGGTAGAAGGCGTTCGAATCCTCGGCGGTCGAGAAACCCGCATATTGCCGGACCGTCCAGGGCTGCTGGACGTACATGGTGGGGTAAGGCCCACGCAGGAAAGGCGGCAGCCCCGGATAGGTGTCGAGAAAATCCAGGCCTTCCAGGTCTGCCGGCCCGTAAGTAGGCTTCAGCGCGATGCCTTCCGGCGTCTCGGTCACGGCGCCGCCCGGCCCCGCCGCCAGTTCAGGCGTCTGCCACTCGATTTTCGAAAAATCGGGCAACGAAGATTGAGTCATTCCATGGCCCTCCAAGGCCCTGTTCAGTAGGACGACGCTTCGACCTCGGCATACACTTCGAAGCCTTCATCCACCGCCTCAAGACCGGCGGCTTCGGACAACTCTTCGACCCGCAACACCTGCTGCGTTTCCTGGAGCAGGGCAAGGGCGTTGCACCCTTCATAGACGAGGCGGTCGATGGCGCCCCTGTCGGCGGCGTCGAGCGTCTTCAGGATCGAGGGCGGCCCCGCGAGATAGACCAGCACCGCGCCGGATCGCTTCAAAGCGGCGGCCGCCCCTGGCGTGGACGCGTAGACGCCGTTCGACGCGCAAAGGCAAGCGACCGGCGCCGGGCTTTGCTTGAAGGCTTCCGCCAGCGCTTCGAGGCTGTCGAACGCCTGCTCCGGGACAAGAACCTCGACGCCGCCCGCGGCGAAGAAGCTCTGCACCCAGTTTGCGCGGGCGCGATACTCGTCGGGCTTCCCAAGCAGCGCAAGGAATATGGGCGGGCGCGAGCCGATGCAGAGAAGAGCGATGTCGGCGCGCTGCCGGAGCGCTTCGAAGGGCTCGGCGTCCCTTTTCCTTTCGAGCGGCGTGAAGGCAAGATCGTTCACGCTGCCGGACGAGGCGCGCAGATCGGCAAGGGATGTCCCGCTCGAAGCGGCGGCGAGGAGCGCGGCGAAGCGCTCGCCTTTGCCAGCCGGGGGCAGCGTCAGCTCCGGCGCCGCCCGAGCGCCGCCTTCCGCGCGCCCAGCCACGGTCTCAAACGCCGGCGCTGCTTCGGCAAGATTGGGAAACACAGAGACGCCTGTGATCTTCTCCCGCCGCAGCGCGATGGCGCGAGCCTGCGCCTCCCATGGAAGGCGCAGCTTCCCGGCGACGAAGCCGTTTTCGAGCGCCGCCGCAAGTCCGCCCTGCGCCTCGACCTCCTGGAACAGCCTCCACGCCGCCGCCGCCAGTCCTTCGGTGAGAGCCTCGACATAGGAGGAGCCGGCCGCGGGATCGGCCACCGCGGGCAGCCACGCTTCGTGCTGAAGAACGAGGCCGATATTGCGCGCAAGCCTTAAGGAGAATTCGTTCACGCCGCCGCTTACGCTGTCGAAGGGGAGGATTTCGATGCCGGTCGCCCCGCCGGCGCCCGCGCCGAAAGCCGCCGCCGTGGCGCGAAGCAGGTTCACATGCGGATCGTAGGCGCTTAAGATTCGCGGCGACATCCGCGCGAGCAGGAGCAAGCCGGGATTCGGGCTTTCGCCCGCTGCGGAAAGCGCGCTCGCCCACAGAAGCCGCATGGCGCGGAACGCCGCGATGGCGATGAAGATGTCGGAAGAAGCCGTCAGCGAGAAGCCGATGCACCGCGCCGCCTCGCCCGCCGGCATGCCAGCCTCGACGAGCGCGCGCCAGTAGGCGACGCCGGCCGCGAGCGTGAAGCCCAACTCCTCGGTGGCCGATCCGCCCGCGCCGTTCCATGCCCCGCCGCTCGCGAGGAAGGGGACGAAGGACGGGCAACGTTCGCGAATGTGAAAAGCCGCGTCGACAGTGTCCGAGAAAAGCGACGACCGGTCCGCCGGCAATTCGCCCGAAAGTGCGAACGCCGTCAGCGGATCGAAACCCGCCGAGCCTTGAAGGCCGAGCGCATCGCCCTTTGCCGCCAGAAGCAGCGCCGCATCGGCCGCCGCCGCGCCCGGCGCAAGGAAAACCGAACCCGCGCGGAGACAGGCCTGCAAGTCGTTCTTGGTTTCGATGCCGGGACACGCGTCGAAATCGAGCGAAAACGCGTTCGCGCCGCCGGCGAGATCGTCAGCGGCCTGTTTTTCGCCGGCAAGCGGCTGGATAATCAGCCATCCGCGATTGCCGTGGATCGCGGGATGGCGCCCGCGACCGGTGTAGAGAGGCTCGGTCGTGACCCCCTCGTAAAGCCGGGTTTGAAGGGCAGCAAAGCTTGCGCCTTTCAGCGCCTTTCCTGCGATGGCGCGCCAATCCGCCTCAGAAGCGGGAGGAAATGCGCTGGCGAGAGAGAAGTCGGTCATGGCGCGCATGATAATTGATGCGGCCACGCTGCGCTACCCGCCGGAACATGGCGCATGGCGGCTATTTGGCCGCGCCTGCAACCGGTGAACGGCGTCCGCGGGAATTCTTTCGCCCAGCGCGAGTGGCTAAACGCGAGCAAATCAAAAAATTGGAGCCGGATGGCCGGACCATGCCGGCCATGCCCGGCCTCAGCCGGAGTGGACTACGCGGATGTGATCGCGTCGGAGAGCCAGGCGCGCAGCTGATGCTTCGGCAGCGCGCCGATCTGTTGGCCCGCAACCTGCCCGTTCTTGAACAGGAGAAGCGCGGGAATGCCCCGAATATTGAAGGATTGCGCCACCTGAGGGTTGCTCTCCACGTCGAGCTTCACAATCTTGATCCGGCCCTCGAACTCCTCGGAAAGCTCTTCCAGGATCGGCCCGACCATGCGGCAAGGGCCGCACCATTCCGCCCAGAAATCCACGAGCACCGGCAGTTCAGCCTTTTTCACCTCGGACTCGAAGGTTGCGTCGGATACGGCTGAAGTCGCCATGAGAGCCTCTTTCGCTATGCGGCCAGCGCCGCTGATTCCTATTTTTTGCAGAGTAGGGAAGCGCTGGCGGCAGCGTCAAGACACGTAGAAGGATTGCCGCCCTTGTCCCGCTCTTTGGGGCCGGCGCCCGCCGGTCAGTTCCAGTTCTCGAAAGGATTCCAGGAGCGACCGTAAGGTCCGTAAGGTCCGTATCTTTGGCGGTCGCGGGGGGGCCCCCACGAGTCGCTTGGGCGTCCCCACGGCTCGCCACGCTCGGTGCGCTGCTCGGAACGCTCCGTGCGCCGCTGGTCCGGGTTCTCGGCGGTGACGACGGGGTCGTTCGCGAAATGCACCGGCTGCCCTTTCAACGCGCTCGCCACCTTTGCGTCGAGGCCGTAGAGATCGGAAAAGGTGCGAAGCTGCCCATGGTCGTCGACCTCGGCAGTGAAATAGACCACGTGAACCGGGATCTCGCTCGTAAGCTTGATCTCATTGGTCTCGCTGAACTTGTCGGCCATCTGCCGGACTTGCGCGGGCGCATATCCCTTGTCGTGCGCGAGCAGCACCTCGGCGAGATGAACGGGGTTCTGCGTTCTCATGCAGCCATGGCTGAAGGCGCGCTGACCGGCATTGAAGAGATGACGATCCGGCGTGTCGTGCATGTAGACGTCGTGCTTGTTCGGAAAACGGAACTTCACGACGCCGAGCACGTTGCGCGCGCCCGCGCCCTGAATGAACTGGTACCGCCGGATGTCCACGCTCGACCAGTCGACCGAATCCGGGTCCACCTCGCGCCCGTTCAAGGTGACGCGAAGGCCACCGAGCCGCTGCAGGACCTGGCTGCTTCCTCCGTCGCCGCCGCCTCCGAAGAAAAGGAAGCCCCCGTCTCCGCCGCCCGCGCGCCTGAGCTTCGGAGCGATCTCGTTCACCTTGATGCCGTCAGGCACGCCCCATTCGGGATGGAAGATGATGAATTGCATGTTGGCGGTGAAAGACGGCGTCGGCGAGCTTGGCTTGCCCACGACGATCCGTTCCATCAGCGTCATCTTGCCATGGTCGAAGACGCGCGTAAGCTGCTCGGGGAGGCTGTCCCAGACGTAGAAATCGCCCAGATTGTCGGGCATCCAGCGCCAGCGCTCCATATTGACGAGGATGCGCATCCTGTTTTCGTCGGGCGACGCGCTCACGCTCTCGTTCAGCGCGGCGCGCAGCTTCTTGTCGATAATCCCGGTGACGGCGAGGCCATGCTCCTTCTGATAGCGGTTCACCGCTTCGACGAGCGCTGTGTCGTAGATCGTGTCGCGGGGCGCTTCGAGGTCCGCCTGAAGCCGCTTGCGGATGAGCGCGATTTGCGGATCGTTATCGCCCGGTTTGAAATTCGGCCCCTGGGGAATGCGGATCGAAGCGGGCGTGTTTGCGCCTGTGCCGGACTTGCCCAAAGCGAGAAGGGCCTGCCTGAGCCGTTTGAACTGCTCGTGCCTCGGATGCAGCCCGCGCAAATAGGCGTCCGCCGACTCCGCCGCCGCGATGCCTTGCAACACCGACTTGGGGGCGTAGAGATGAGGCCGCCTGTCCATGACCTCGGAGATAGACGGCGGATCGAGACGGCCGCCGCGCGCGTACCGGGCGTATTTCAGCACGGCGAGCGAGAGCTTGATCTCGGCGTCGGCCAGCGCCTCGGGCGCCGCCCCGGCATCGGGATTTGCCGGGAGTTGAAATGCCGAGGCGTCCAGGCCCCAATCGTCGGCGCCGCGGATCTCCTTGATGGCCTTCCGCGCGTTCGGGGTGAAGCCGTCCTTCGAGGTCCAGATCGGCCGACCCTTGATCTCATTATAATACGCGGTCAGGCCCGAGACATCCTCGTGCGCGTCCGCCTTGCCGCCCGCATTGGCGAGCCGGGCGAGGATTTGCGCCGGAATCGGGTTTTGCTCCTCAACCGGCGGCGTTTCCGCAACCTCGGCGGGTTTCCCGGTCGCGCCGGGCGCAAGCACGGGTTCGTTTTTCTCCTCTGGCGCGAGCGGGTCCGGCCCCGCGCGATCTAGTTGCGCGGCCTCGACGCTGGCGTTCGCCGGAGGCTGTGCCTTTTCCGCCTCTTGAGCGGTTGCAAGCGGCGCGAATGCAGCGAAAAACGCCGCGAGTATAACGCCAGACACTGTTCTTGCGATCATATCGTCCCTCTACCGCCCTTAAGGCAGCCTTCCGCAAATGCAAAACCCGCCCGCCTCCCCCGGAGCGCCGGAGAAAAGGGGGACGAAGCTACGTCTTTGGATTGAAGTTAGGGTGTAAAGGCTCGGGAGGCAAGTTACCATGCCGTCAGCTTGGCCCGAGGCTCGAATGGCTTTCTCAACCTGCCGTTGCGTGGGGAAGGGACAAGCGGCGCCGTTTGGCTCGGCGCCGCCCGCGGATTTATGCAGCGCCGAACAACCGAAGGCGGAACGCCCGCCACATCTGCGCGAACGTTTTCTTGCGCGCCAGCTCGCGCGCCCGGGAAGCGACCATCTTCGACGTCACGGACCCGGAATAGTGGCAATAGCACAAGAGGTGATGGGCTTCCCTGTCGTCGATCTCAAAAAAGTCCATGATGTCGCCCAGCCTGTCGCCGGAAAGCCCTTCGCGCCTGAAGCCGAGGTCCTCGAAGGCGAGCGTCAGGGGCGAGCGGTCCTCGCGGAGGTACGGACGCTCTTCCCAGGGCGCGTATTCCATGCGGGTCAGGAGCGGCACGATCCGATCGTGTTCGTCAAGAATCTCGGCCAGGCGCGTGAGCCTCCTCTGACGGTTTGTTTGCCGGACCGCGCCGCGCCTCTTCGCAAGCGGCAGGGTCGGGGCGGCGCTTTCAACGTCCAAATAGGTCATAATGCTCTCCATGCCCTCCGTCGCGCCGATGGTTCGTCAACAGCGGAGCTCCTGAACGGTTCCGCGCGGCCGGTCCCGCAACGGATGCGGCGCGCCGCTTTTTTGTTGCGATTGCGGTTGAGCGCGGAGCGAACAAACCTTATACTTCGCGCTGAGGTTAATAACTGCATTCCTGCCGGGAGATTTTAGGACCGATTTTTTCCGTTGTGGGTGGGCGATGGCGCGCGCGGCCGCTTTTCTGAGCGTTATGACACTGCTGCTGCTTTCGTTGGCGGGCGGAGACGCTTTCGCCGATGGAGCGCGCGTTGCGCTCGTTATCGGCAATTCCAGCTACACCTATGCCGGACAACTCAGGAATCCGGCCAACGACGCCGCCGATGTTGCTAAAGAGCTTCGGAAAATCGGGTTCGATGTCATTGTCGAGCTCGACGCCAACCGAACCCACATGGCGACCGCGATCGAGGAATTCACGTCTCGGATCGGCGGCGCCGAGGCCGCCCTGTTTTATTACGCCGGCCATGGGATTCAAGTCGCCAATCACAATTATCTCATTCCGACGGACGTTGAACTCAGAGCCAACACCTCGCCGAGTTTGAGTTTGATTTCTCTCGATCAAATTCAGAGTGAGATCGCCTCCAAAAGTGTCGGCACCACGATCCTTATCCTGGACGCTTGCCGGGACAATCCTTTCGCGGGGAGGGCGGGAACGCGAGCGGCCGCGGCGTCCGGTCTTGCCGCGGTCACGGCGGGAAACGATACTTACATCGCCTTTTCCACCGAGCCCGGCAACGTCGCCGTCGACGGCACGGGAAGGAACTCGCCATTCGCCGAGGCTCTCGTAAAAGCAATCCCGAAGGCCGGGCAAAGCTTGCACAAAGCGATGCTTGCTGTGAAGCAGGACGTCAGGAAGGCGACGGCGGGACAGCAGTCTCCTTGGACCTCGGATAACCTCCCCACGGATTTCTATTTTGTCTCTCTCCCCTCGGAACCCGCCGTGGTTCCGGGTGAGGATCAGGAATGGGCGCTGGTCAAAGACACCGGCAACACGGCCTTGTTGCAGGCCTTTCTTTCCAAATGGCCGAACGGGAAGTACGCCTCGACGGCCCAAATTGCGCTCACGCGGGCGGCGTTCAAGCAGCAGATGGAAGAATTCAAGAAGGAGTTCCAAAGCCAGCAGGAAATCGGCTTTTGGAATTCCGTGAAAGACACCAACAATCCGGCGCTCTTGCAGAACTACCTCAGGCAGTATCCCAAGGGCATTTTCGCGCAGCAAGCCGAGGCTCTGCTCTTGCAAATCGAGAGTGAGCAGAAGGCGCTCAGGGCCCATCAAGAGGAGGAAAAGCGGCGGCAGGAACAGGCCGAAAAGGAGAAGGACCTGCAAAGGATCGAGGCGGAACGCCGGGCGCAGGTGGAGGAGGCGAAAAAGCGCGCAGACGAGGCCAAGAACGCAGCCGAACTGAAACGGCTTCAGGAAGAGAACCGGCTTCATGATTTGAAGCACCAGGAGGAGTTGAAAAAGGCCCAGGAAGAGGTTCGGCAGGCTAAAGAGGCGAAGGAACAGGCCGAGGCGGCGCGTATCGCCGCGGAGAAGGCGAAGGAGGAGGCTCGCAGCGAGGCGAAAAAAGAAGGCGAGGCGGCGGAAGATCGCGCCAACAAGGAACGGGAGGCTGAGAAGGCCACGGAAGCCTTGAAGGAAGCGCAGCGCAAGAAGGACCAGGCCGACAAAGAGGCGGCGGAGCGGGCGACGGAAGCCAAGAAGGCCGAAGAAACAAGGAAGGCCGCCGAAGAGGCGGCGAGGCTGAAGGCGATCAAGGACGCGAAAGAGGCCGAAGCCAAGAAGGCCGCCGATGAGGCGGCAAGGGCGAAGGCGCTGAAGGATGCGAAAGACGCCGAAGCCAGGAAAGCCGCCGAAGAGGCTGCGAAGGCAAAGGCGCTCAAGGATGCTGAGGAGAAGAAAGAGGCCGATATCAAGAAGGCCCAGGAGGAAGCAAGTCTGAAGCAGCTCAGGGAGGAAGAGCAGAAGAAGCGGGACGCGGAAGCGGCCGCCCAGAAACAACGGCAGGAGCAGCAGCGCAATCTCGACGAAGCCCAGCGGCAGCAAGAACAAAAGAACGCCGCGGCCAAACGCGCTCGCGAACAACAACAGCAAAGGCATACGCCGAGGACGGTGGAGAAGCCTCAATATCGGCCGCATCCCGCGCCACGTTATGAGGCCCCGCCGAGGCAGGGAGGGGGCGGCGGCTCTCCCCCCATCATCCACGGGTTGTAGCGGCTCCTCACCGGCATATGGCCGGCTGCGGGGCAAACAATGTTGCGGGGCCGGCGAGGAGGCGATATGGTGAGCGAGCTAGTCGGATCGAGCACGGGGCGCGCCATGGCGGTACAGCATAGGTTTACGATTTCATTGGCTGTCGCAACCTTTATGGCCCTTGCGCCGCAGTCCGTGTCCGCAGCCGAGGATGCGTCCAAGGCGACGGCGCCAACGCATGCGGCCACCGCCGCGTCCGATAAGCCGGTGGGCAGGGCGGTGGTGCTGGCGAATGTCACGCCTCCCTGGCGGGTCGGCCGCCACAAATCGTTCATCCGCATACACAGATACATTGTGCGCTTGCGGTGCGCCTACATTGGCTGTCCGGGCGTTCACACCCTCGGCGTGTCGTACTAGCGAAGCGCCAGTCCAAGCTGAACTTTCGATGGCCGGGCCGACCCGGCCATTTTCGTTTTGGAAATGCGAGGCCGCCAAGAGATTCGAATCACGAGGCAATTTTCAGCTTGTCCGGCATTTTCGTAACGGAATATTCGCAACCCAAGATAGAGGAATCCCTCCCGCAGCGCCCGCCTGCGTTGATCGGGCGCCCCTACGTGTTGCGAAACTGACGCTGCCATTTGGAAATGCCAGCGCGGCTTAACCAAACTCGTTCCGTCGCGCATATTTATTGGATACACCTATCCTATGGCCTTGGGCTAGGCCATCTCGGCGCTACAGGTTTTCAGCCGCCGATCTGCGTTTGTAGATGAATTGGGCGAATTCTTGGGGTGGGCAAATGACATACTCTCGCGACCAGACGGCCAGGAGCAGCGTTTTTTCGCGTAGCATTTCGAAGTATTCGCTGGGCGCGAGCGGCTTGGCGCTCATGGTCGGGTTGATGGCCTCCACGGGCGCGCAGGCGCAGTGCACGACGGTTTCAGGTTCTCCTGTCCAGAATTATTTTCCCTTTGGGGGCGGCGGCAGCGTCAATGCGCTCGCCTCCGTTATCAGTACGGTTAACACCGCCTTCTTGACCAACACATCCGCTTTTGTATCCGCGCCCGGCGATGCGGCGCCGGACCAGCAGGGCGGCGGCGTTTGGATGCGCGGCGTTGCCGGTTCGGTCGACACCAAGACGGATAGCTCGTTTAATGGGTCTCTCAGTGTTAAAGATTTCCCCGGGTCCGTGACTGGCTCGGCCAACTGCGCCACGCAGGTGGATCAAGACTTCCGCGGGTTTCAGGCCGGCCACGATATCGCGACTTTGAACGATAGCGTTTTCGGCGCCAACTGGCATTTCGGCGTGACAGCCGGTTATGTCGAATCGAATTTCCGTGACGCTACGCCGGGCGGAAGCTTGACGGGCGACTTCCAGGTTCCCTTTGGCGGAGTTTATGCCGCATTTACGCGCGGCAATCTGTTCGCGGACGCGCAGGCGCGCGCCGACTTTTACCAAGGCAATCTGAACGACCCAGCGAATGCTGTCGTCAATCAGAGGATCGATGCGCGCGGCTACTCCTTGACGGGCAATCTCGGCTATCGTTTCGATCTTCCTAATAATTGGTTTGTCGAACCTTCCGTGGGCGGTGTGTACTCGCATGTGACCGTCGATCCGATCGAACGTCACCGGCACCTTCCTGACAGGCAATTTGTTGGGCACGTGGCCGGGAAGGGTTCAGGTGGGCGATATCGATAGCGAGCTTGGCCGCGCCAGTCTAAGGATCGGAACGAGCTTCACATCGGGGAACATCGTTGCGCAGCCGTTCTTCTCCGCGGGCGTCTATCACGAGTTCGCCGGCAACGTGACCTCGTCAATCGTGGGCGGCCCATTCGGACAATACTATGGCGTCAGCCCGAATGGCACGATCTCCACGAGTTCGAATCGGCACCTATGAGCAGTTCGGCGTCGGCAGCGCTTTTCAATTGGTCGATACCGGCTGGCTCGGCTACGCCCGCGTCGACTGGCGCACCGGCGATAACCTGGAAGGCTTCACTGCCAATGTCGGCCTCCGCTACCAGCTCAATCGCGAAACGGGTCTCGAAAGCCTGAAGGACTCGCCTGTCAGCCTCAAGGACGGCCCCTCTTACATTGGGCATGACTGGAGCGGAATTTATCTCGGCGACACGGTCGGCGCCACCAGGGGCTCAGAGCGTTGGGCCTTTACTACAACTCCTGTTGTGACTGAGCCTGACTTCGCGGGTTATCTCATCAGCAGCCAAATTGGCTATAACTATCAGGTGGGCCATGTCGTGGCTGGCGTCGAGGGCGACTACGGCTTTTCAAACGCACGCGGAGCGATATCCTGCGGTGATCCCGCCTTCAGTTGCGAGGCTAACCTGGATGAATTTGGGTCGGTTACAGGGCGGCTGGGCTATGCCTGGGGTCGCACACTGCTTTACGCGAAAGGCGGCCTGGCGTTTGGAGACGTTTCCGCTAACGGACACTGGAACGCGGGAACCCCGAATCTACTTCTCTTAAAGCTCGTCACCCCCTACTCCGCCGACCATTGGGAAACAGGCTGGACGGTGGGCGCCGGTATGGAGTTCGCGCTTACCGATAAGTGGTCGGCAAAGGCGGAGTATATGCACTACGACCTCGGATCGGAGCATTACGTTCTTTCCGCCGTGGATCAGGCCAATATCAACACATACGGCGATATCGTCCGCGTCGGCTTGAACTATCACCTCGACCTCGCCCACCTCGGCCTCGACCCCGTTCCCTTCAAGTAATCGATCAACCGATCCGCGGCCGTCGCTTCGAACAAGCGGCGGTCGCATTTTTTTCTCAGTTTTCTCTCCTCAGCTCGCCTTCGCGGCCACCACCTCGATTTCTACATGCGCGCCGGCGGGCAGCGCCGAAATCCCGATGGTGGTGCGCGCCGGATAAGGCGCCTCGAAATAGGTCTCGTAGACCTTGTTCATGGCGGCGAAGTCGGCCATGTCCGTGAGATAGACATTGGCTTTGATCACATTCGCCGCGCTGAGCCCCGCGACGCCGAGCACAGCCGCGATGCCCTTCATGATCTGCTCGGTCTCCGGCCCCGCCCCGCCTTCCACCAGCGTGTTAGACGCCGGATCGACGCCGAGCTGGCCCGCCAGATAAAGAATATCTCCCGCCCACACCGCGCGGGAATAGGGGCCAAGCGCCTTGCCAAGCCCAGGCGCGTCAACGATAGCGCGTCGCGTCATGCCGTCCTCCTCTTGAAGCAAATCCGCGCCAGCCATACACGACGCGGCGGCAGCGGGAAAGCGCCCTATTTGGCCCGGCGGACCGTGCGAATGGCCCGCCGGAAATTTATTTATTAACGTTGCGGCGCCGGGCGTTTTGCCAGATTAGAAGTATTAGAGTTAAATTGGCTCGGTCCTGGCGCTCCGCTTCCGCTCACATGGCAATGGCTTCGCTCATCGGCATCCGTCTGCTGGCCCTGGCCCTGCTGGTCGCCGGGGCCTTGGTCGCGCCCGCCTTCGCCGAGGGCGGCGACGCCTGCGATCGATACCGCCAGAACCGCCTTGTCATCGGCGACGACCTGCAGTCCCGCCACTTCGTGCTCGAAGCGACGGGCGACGTTGAGCGGATGCCAGCCTTCCACTCAGCCGAGGGCCGCTCGATTTTCCACCGGCGATTTGCAATGTCGCTCGATATCGTGGAGCGCGTGTCGCTCTTCGAAAGCAGCGCCCGGCAAACGCTCGTGATCGCGCGCGACCGCAGCGGCCGGCCGCGTTGCAAATCCCTGTGTTCTTCGTGGGGCGCCCCGACGAATCGCTGGAGGAACTTAAGACGAACTCCGAAAATCTTGCATTCGCTCCTTCGGGGTCGCTCGACGTCGGCGCCGACTTCGCGGACGTGAGCTTCCACCTGCGGCGGGGCGGTTCGCGCTTCAGCGACATCAAGCCGTTCTTCGTGTGCGGGATGTCGGGCCTGCTCGTCTGCGAACAGTCCTGCCCCGAAGACTCGGTGACGCTGGCCGCCTCGCTCGTCAACGAGTTGGTCAGGCCGAAGCCGCTGGTTTCGCAGCCTCGCCAGGCGACGGGCGCCCCGACGCCGGAAGCGCCACCCACGACTCTGACGCCCTACAAGGCGGCCCCGCCCGCGCCGGAGCGTAGGCGGCTCGTTCTCTCTTTCGAGCGCAAGCCCGGCGAGCCGTTCCCGCTTGATGACATCGTTAAGGCTGAAGGCGATCTCAGCATCGAGGGCGCGCCCCTAACCAAGACGACGGATGGGCTTGCGGCCAGCGTCAAGGACGAGGCGTTTGAGAAGGCGAGCGACCCCGACTATCTGCAAAGGCTGTTTCGCTATCACCGGATCGTCTCGGTGAAGAAGCAGCAGGACCGCATCCACCTGACCGTCGAACCCTTGTATGTGAGGGCCGAAGCAATCGCCATCGAGATCGTGGACGCGAACTCGGAGCCAGTGCGCGGCTGCGATCTCGCGCTTAACGTTTTGGCGGAGCGGCGGCTCGGACCGGGCTGGGCGAAACTTGGAGCGAAAGAGCAGCAGCGCGGCCTCGAATACGCGGAGACGGATGCCTACTACCTCTTGAACCAGCCGCAGGAGACTGAGACCAACGATCTCCTGATCGGCACGGCGAGGATGGGCGATGTCGCCCGGCTCTCCAACAACGCGCCTGGATGCGAGTTGGAGCCGCGTCCTTGGGTTTCAGCGGAGGAGGTCAAAACGGGCCGAATTCGCCGGTCGCTTGAGAAGACAGGACCGGTGCTGATTTCCATTGTCTCGACGGAGAGCGGTTTCGCCGGCGCGGCGGGTCTTCCCGCGGCGGAAGGCTTTTGGGCGGAGGTTTTGAAACTCATCAACGCCGTTTCGGCTGCGCCGTTCGAGCAAAAAGTGCTTGCCCGCGAGCAGGCGCCAGGACCGGACTACGTCACCAAGATGCAAACCGAACGGGAAGGCGCGCTTGCGGCGGAGGAGGCGCGCGCGGAGATGCTCAAGGAGCTGAAGGAGGGATCGCGCGCCAAGCCGGGACCGCGTTCCATGCTGCAAACCAGAGAGCCATTCTACGTCGATCTTGCCTTGAAGACGATCAGGGAGGATGCCTCGATCTCCCCTCGCCATAGCGTGAAGCAAGAGACGTTGCTCTTTGTCTCGGGAAGGGTCGAGGAAGATCGCAGCGACTTCTGCCAATTCTGGCCGCAGAGGAAAAAGAGCCCTTGGGTCAGCCCGCAATGGGCGATGCAACTGCGCAAGGCTTTCGCGCTTGAGATTTGGAGCGAAAATCTGGTGCGCGAGATGCGTAACGCCTCCCGCATCAAGCCCGCCGAGGGCGCGCCCGAGGGCGTTTTCGCCTGCATCGTCCCCGGCGCCGATGGCGACAAGATCGCCGTTTACGGCATCTCTCCTCAAGTGCTTACGGACGCCGAGGGGAAAACCAAAGCCTTCGCCTACCTGACCGAGCGAGCGGGCGCATTCCTAAAACCGTAACGTCTGTCACACACCTATGGAAAAATCGGCGCGGCGCTTCCCGAGGGGCAGGCGAATCCGTTGAAACTCGTACAGCTTGGGTTCATCCAAGCCAGAGTATTCTTATTGGGCGGAGAAATCCGCTCGCGGGGCATCTTCAAGCAAAAGCCATACCCCACGCCGGCAAAGGTGTGCTGGACGTTGGAACTTGGGCGACGACCGAAGCAAGGGGCGCATGACGAAACACCCAATTTTCTTCGATCCGAAAAACCGCCGCGCAGGGCACGTGTCGCGCCTTGCGTGGACGCTCGCCATCATGAGTAGCGTGGCGGGCCTGGTTTTTCTTTCGAGCCTGTTTATTTTCCGTAACTTTCCCGAAACTTTACAGACATCGCCAAACCAGCGCTTCGCGCTTCTGAACGATGTCGCGAAAGTTCCGCATCTGTTGCCGTCGGTTCGCAACCTCGCCCGCAAGGCGCAGTCCACAAAGATGCAGTACCCGCATTCCGCTGGCCGGCTGAAGGCGCTGAAACCCTCCGCCGAGAGCCGCGACAAGCCGCTGACCATTGGATTCTACGCGAACTGGGACGATAGCAGCTACGCGTCGCTCAGGAACAACCTTCCCAATCTCGATTGGGTCGTGCCGAGCTGGCTTTATCTGCAAGGCTCGTCGATGGATCTGAAGATCACGCTCGACGAGAAGGCGCTCGATCTGGTCAGGCGTCAGAAGCCCAGCGCATCGATCCTGGCCATGATCCAGAACTCGCTCGGCGACACCTGGGACGGGCCGAACCTGGGCCGGCTCATGGCCGACCCTGTCATGAGGCGCGACCGGCTCGATAAAATCATCGGATTTATCGAGACGAACAAGCTCCAGGGCATCGTCATCGATTTCGAACAAATCCCCGACAACGCACACAAGGACACGCTGGCTTTTCTCAGCGAGGTCAAGGCCGCGTTCAAGCCGAGGGGCTGGGTGATGGCGGTCGCGGCGCCTTTCGACGATCCGCATTGGAACTACAAGGCCTACGCCAAGAACTGCGATTTCCTGATGCTGATGGGCTACGACGAGAATTGGGCGGGCGGCGAGGCCGGCCCCGTGTCCTCGCAATCGTGGTTCTCGACGCGGCTCGCAGCACGCATGCGCGATCTCGATCCGGCGCACACCATCGTGGCCATCGGCAACTACGGATACGACTGGACCAGCGGCGGCGCGACTGCCGAGGACGTCACCTTCCAGGAGGCGATGCTGACGGCGCGCGACGCCAACGCCACGATCGGCCTCGATGGCGATACGCTGAACCCGCATTACTCCTATATCGAGGACGGCAAGACGCATAGGGTCTGGTTCCTCGACGCGGTGACGGCCTACAATCAACTGCGCGCGTCCGACAAATATCGCCCGGCTGGCTATGCGCTGTGGCGGCTTGGCGCGGAAGACCCGTCCCTCTGGCAAGTCCTTCCGCGCAACTACGGCGCCGCACCCCCCGCCGCGCTTGAGACCATCACGCCGACGACGGACGTGAACTTCATCGGCCGGGGCGAGTTGTTGCAGATCGCGGCGGAGCCGACGGCTGGCGCGCGCACCTTCAAGACGGACGACGCGAACGCGACGATCACCGCCGAGAGCTACACGAAGATGCCCGCCTCTTTTGTGATACGGCGCGGAGGCGATACGCCGGGCAAGATCGCGCTCACATTCGACGACGGCCCGAGCCCCGACTGGACGCCGAAAATCCTCGACATCCTGAAGGAGAAGGGCATTCACGCGACCTTCTTCATCATCGGCGAGAACGGCGCCGCCCATCCGAGGCTGGTGCAGAGGATCCTCGCGGAAGGGCATGACCTCGGCAATCATACCTTCACCCATCCCAACCTCGGCGAGACGCCGGACAGCGTGGCGGCCGTGGAACTGAACGCCACCCAGCGTTTGATCGAGGCGCTGACAGGGCGCTCCACCAGACTTTTCCGTCCGCCTTATTTCGGGGATGCGGAGCCGACGAGCGCGCAGGAAATCGCGCCCATGGAGGTGGCCGAAAAGCTCGGCTACCTGACCGTGGGGCTCAAGATCGATCCCGACGATTGGCAGAAGCCGACCGCGGATCAGATCGTCGAGCGCGTGCTCGCCCAGGCGACCGATCCCGACCCTGAAAAGCGCGGACAGATCGTGCTTCTGCATGACGCGGGCGGCGACCGCTCCGCGACAGTCGCCGCGCTGCCGATGCTTATCGATACGCTGCGGGCGAAGGGCATGGAGTTCGCTTCGGTTTCCGAGCTTGCGAAGTGGAGCAAAGATCAGGCGATGCCGCCCGTGCCGGCCGATGAAGCGTCGCCGGTCGTGAACCGCTACGTGTTCTTCACCTGGAGCTGGCTGCAGGAGACGCTGACGACGCTATTCCTGATCGCTATCGGGCTCGGTTTAGCCCGGCTGTTCATCCTTTGCGGCCTGGCGGTCTTGGGAAGGGCGCGTTCAAACCGGCGGCAGCCGCCCAGCGGCGCGGACGGTCTCTCCGTCTCCGTTATCATTCCGGCTTACAACGAGGCGAAGGTCATCGCGGCCTCTATCCGAAAGATCCTGGCGAGCGAGCACCGCAATATCAGCGTTATCGTGATCGACGACGGCTCGATGGATGGCACCTCGGACGTTGTACGCTTGAGCTTTGCAGAAAATCCGAGGGTGAAGCTGATAACGACGCCGAATGCAGGCAAGGCGCGCGCGATCAATCTCGGGCTCGCTGAAGCCGAGGGAGACATTGTCGTTGTGCTCGACGCGGATACGCAGTTCGAACCGCAGACGATCTCGCGCCTCGTGCGCTGGTTCGCGGACGAACGGGTCGGCGCGGTCGCGGGCAACGCCAAAGTCGGCAACCGCCTCAACATGTTGACGCGCTGGCAGGCGCTCGAATATGTGACGGCGCAGAATCTGGAGAGGCGCGCGCTTGCGACGCTCGGATGCATCACCGTGGTGCCGGGCGCCGTCGGCGCGTGGCGGCGCGAAGCACTCGAGAAACTGGGCGGCTTCCCGTCGAATACCCTCGCCGAAGATCAGGATCTGACGATCATGGTCCAACGCGCGGGCTACAAGGTGCTTTTCGATCAGGACGCGATCGCCTGGACGGAAGCGCCGGACACGATCTCGGGTTTGGCCAAGCAGCGCTTCCGCTGGTCGTTCGGCACGCTGCAATGCTTGTGGAAGCACCGGAGCGTCAATCTCAATCCGCGCTTCGGCGCTCTCGGCCTTGTAGCGCTGCCGCAGGTTTGGCTCTTCCAGATCGGGCTTGCGCTTCTGTCGCCGCTCGTGGACCTGGCCTTGGTCATCCAAGTGACCAGGACGTTCTTCGACTATTTGCAGCATGGCGAGCAGTTCAATTCCGGCAATCTTTCCATCACGCTGACCTACTACGCGGTCTTCATGACGGTCGATCTCGCAGCATCGGCCATCGCCTTCTTGCTGGAGAAGGGAGAGGACCGGTCGCTGTTATGGTGGCTCATGCTGCAGAGGTTCGGCTACCGGCAGATCATGTATTACGTAGTCGCGAAATCCGTGCTGCGCGCGTTTCAGGGCCGCGTGGTGGGCTGGGGCAAGCTGGAGCGCAAGGCGACCGTCCGGAGCGCGGCGGAACCGGGAGACGAGAGCGCAGCCGAGCCTTCGCCCCTTCCGGCAACGGGTCCGGTTATGACTTCGTGACGATGGCCTTCCATGGGCCGTCGGGCACGTCCTTCTCGTCGACGAGGCGCCACTCGGTCTTGTCGCTGTCGGGCATGCCGAGATACTGAGCGGCGGCGGGCGAAATATCGAGGCCGGCCTTCAGCCCTTGGGTGTTCCTGGGCTTTTGGGCCGAACCGAACACCCACTCGAAGTCGTCCTCGACATAGGGCCCCACATCCTGCCACTGCGCGAAGCAGGATTTTCCATTATAGCGGATTTCGAGCCAGCGGTTTTTCGTGAGCGGTCCCTTGCGCTCGCCGAAGCCGGGAATTTTCTTGGCGATGGCCCTCATCTTGCCGTTCGCGTCGACCTCGGCGAAGGGCAGCGCGGCGTAGAATGGATTTTGCTTGGGCGTGAAGCCGGCGGGCAAATAGCCCATCCTCTTCTGGGGGCTGTCGACGCCGCCGAAGTTCCTCATCCAATTGGGATCCCAATAGCTGGCGAAGTTATGAATGAAGCCGTTGTCTTCATTCGCCCCTTCGCCGACCCAGAAGATGGTCGTCATCGTTTTCTTGAACGCGCTCATGGCGTTGACATCCGTGCTGTGGTCCGGCGCGCTTTGCGCCGGGGTTTGGAAGGCAAGATAGGATGCTGGCGCGGCGAAAAGGAGTGAGATTGCGAGGACGCAAGACCTGAATTTCATGGATATGCCTGGTTGCGGCGTCTGGCGGGTGACGTTACGGTTTGACTTAAATGCTGGCAGGTCTATCTGGAACAGATGCAAGCCAGAGCACTTTTGCGCAAGACGCCTGATTGGTTCTTTACGAGGCGCTAACCCCGTAATACTCGATGTTTCTTTTTCGATACTCGGATAGGAATTTGTCAATATTAGGATCGTTTTTCTCTATGCGCGAACGCCGCGCGAGGTTCACTTGACGCGCCGGATCTTTAAGCAAACTCCAACGGATGCGCCAATGGAACGCCCCGCACCCGGCTACCGGCAAGGCCGACTGCTATCCTCTCCCGCAAGGGGAGAGGGCTATTCCGTGCGTTCTCTCTCCCATCCGCATCCGCTTGCGGACAATCAAAAGAGCAAGATCGCCAAGGCGAGCTTGCACGGGAGTGGCGTTTGTACTGCTGGTCAAGCTGCTGGAGCCTGCCCAACTTGAGAATGAGTCGCATAAACGGGGTCGCGAGGCTTTCTAGGAGCAACAAGCTTGTGTGCATGAACGTGGGCGAAATTGCGACCCGCTCAGCCCGCCACATCGAGGCGAAGCATTTCCTACAGCTGGAGGCAAGTTCGCACTCACTTTGCCGCACGCGTCCGCGCGAACGTGTTTCCGATAAGCTGTATGAGAATCAATGAGTAGTTAGTGCGCCTTCTCCGCGGGAAACCCGGGAAAGAGCCTAGGGCAAATGCGTCGGGATTTCTCGCGGGGGCCGTACTAGCCCTTGCCCGCGCGATCCCAGAAGGACTTGACCTTGTTCAGGAAATTCAAGGTTTCGGGGTGCGTCGAGTTGGTGGAGGCCTTCTCGAACTCCTTCAAAAGTTCTTTCTGCCGGCGCGACAGGTTTTGCGGCGTCTCCATCTCGACTTGGACGTAAAGGTCGCCCGTCAGTTTCGAGCGCAGCACCGGCATGCCCTTGCCCCGGAGGCGGAATTGCTTCCCGGACTCGGTGCCCTCCGGGATTTTCACCCGCGCGCGGCCGCCATCGATGGTTGGAACCTCCACCTGTCCGCCGAGCGCCGCGGTCGCCATTGTGATCGGCACGCGGCAAAAAAGGTCCGCCCCGTCCCGCTGGAAGATGTCGTCCGGCAGGATCGAGAGGAAGATGTAGAGGTCGCCGGCCGGGCCGCCGCGAACCCCCGCCTCGCCCTCGCCGGCGAGCCTTATCCGCGTCGAATCCTCGACGCCCGCCGGGATGTTGACCGACAGCGTGCGTTCCCGCGTCACGCGCCCGCTGCCTGAGCAGGCTTGGCAAGGCTTCTGGATAATCTCGCCCCGTCCCTGGCAGGTCATGCAGGTGCGCTCGATGGTGAAAAACCCCTGGCTCGCGCGGACCTTGCCGAAGCCCTGGCAGGTCGGGCAAGTTATGGGGCTCGATCCGGCTTCGGCTCCGGCGCCGCCGCAGGCGTCGCAGGTGACGGACGTTGGCACGCGAATTTGCGCCGTCTTGCCGTGGAACGCCTCGGCGAGCGTAATCTCCATGTTGTACTTGAGATCGGAGCCCCGCTCCTTGGCGCTGCGCCCGCGGGTGCGGCGCCCGCCCATGAACTCGCCGAAGAGGTCGTCGAAAATCTCCGACATCGAGGCCGAAAAATCCGTGCCGAAGCCATAGCCAGCGCCGTTCGCGCCTTGCTCGAAGGCTGCATGTCCGAACTGATCGTAGGCCGCGCGCTTCTGGGGGTCTTTCAGCGCCTCGTAGGCTTCGTTCACTTCCTTGAAGCTGATCTCAGCCGTGCTGTTCCCCGGATTGCGATCCGGGTGATATTCCTTCGCGAGCTTCCGGAAAGCGCTTTTGATTTCGTGATCGGCTGCGCCCTTCTTCAGGCCGAGCACCTCGTAGTAGTCGCGCTTCATGGTCTGTTCTTAAGATCCTCGATCATCGAAGCTTTATGGCAATGAAAAGATCAGCTCAAGCTTTTCGAATATGACTATATTGCACGCTCGGGCACATGGCTAGCGAGCGTTAACGCGGGAGCGCGTTTTATGCGCCCCCGCTGCCGTTACTAGGCTGACTTCTTTTTGCCTTCGTCGTCTTTGACTTCTTCGAATTCGGCATCGACAACGCCGTCCGAAGATGCTCCAGCGCTACCCTGCGCGCCGCCCGAGGGATGGGGCGCTTCCGCGCCCGGCGCGCCGCCGGCCTGGCGGTAAAGCGCTTCGCCAAGCTTCATCGCGACCTTCGCAAGCTCGTCCGCCTTGGCGCTGATGCGCGCGGCGTCATCTCCTTCAGATGCGGTCTTCAGTTCGGCAAGCGCGGCCTCGACGGCCTTCTTGTCGCCATCCGGGACTTTGTCGCCGAGTTCCTGCAGCGTCTTTTCCGTCGAATGGATGAGCGCGTCAGCCTGGTTCTTGGCCTCGACAAGTTCGCGGCGCGTCTTGTCCGCCGCGGCGTGCGATTCCGCATCCTTGACCATGCGGTCGATCTCGGCGTCGCTCAACCCGCCCGAAGCCTGGATGCGGATGGACTGCGCCTTGTTCGTCGCCTTGTCGAGCGCGGACACGTTCACGATGCCATTCGCGTCGATGTCGAACGTCACCTCGATCTGGGGCACGCCACGCGGCGACGGGGGGATGCCGACAAGGTCGAATTGTCCGAGCAGCTTGTTGTCGGCCGCCATCTCGCGTTCGCCTTGGAAGACGCGGATCGTCACCGCGTTCTGATTGTCCTCGGCGGTCGAGAAGACCTGGCTTTTCTTCGTGGGAATGGTGGTGTTGCGGTCGATCAGCCTCGTGAAGACGCCGCCCAGCGTTTCGATGCCGAGCGACAGCGGCGTGACGTCCAGCAGCAGCACGTCCTTGACGTTGCCTTGCAGCACGCCGGCCTGGATCGCCGCGCCCATGGCAACGACTTCGTCCGGATTCACGCCCTTGTGGGGCTCCTTGCCGAAGAAATTCTTCACGACCTGCACGATTTTCGGCATGCGCGTCATGCCGCCGACGAGCACCACTTCGTCGATCTCGGCGGACTTCAGCGACGCATCGCGGAGCGCGGCTTCGCACGGGCCGATTGTCTTCTGAATGAGATCGTCCACCAGGCTCTCAAGCTTCGCCCGCGTGAGCTTCAGGGTAAGGTGCTTCGGGCCGCTTGCGTCAGCCGTGATGAACGGCAGGTTGATCTCGGTCTGCTGGGCGCTCGAAAGCTCGATCTTCGCCTTTTCGGAGGCTTCCTTCAGGCGCTGGAGCGCGAGCTTGTCCTTGCGCAGGTCGATGCCGTTCTCGCGCTTGAACTCCGTCGCGAGGTAGTCGACGAGCCGCATGTCGAAGTCTTCGCCGCCGAGGAAGGTATCGCCGTTCGTCGACTTCACCTCGAAGACGCCGTCGCCGATCTCAAGGACCGAGATGTCGAAGGTGCCGCCGCCCAAGTCGTAAACGGCGATGGTCTTCGAATCCTTCTTCTTGTCGAGCCCATAGGACAGAGCCGCCGCCGTCGGCTCGTTGATGATGCGCAGCACTTCAAGGCCCGCGATCTTGCCGGCGTCCTTGGTCGCCTGGCGCTGGGCGTCGTTGAAGTAGGCCGGAACGGTGATGACGGCTTTCTCTACCTTCTCGCCGAGATACGCTTCGGCCGTCTCTTTCATCTTCTGAAGGATGAAGGCTGAAATCTGGGAGGGCGAATACTTCTTGCCATGGCTTTCAACCCAGGCGTCGCCGTTGTCGCCGCGAATAATATTGTAGGGCACAAGGCCCATGTCCTTTTTGACCAACTCGTCTTCGAATCGGCGGCCGATAAGACGCTTGATCGCAAAGAACGTGTTTTCGGGATTTGTCACCGACTGGCGCTTTGCAGGCAGGCCAACCAAACGCTCGCCGTCGGTTGTGAAGGCGACCATCGAGGGAGTCGTGCGCGCGCCCTCCGAGTTTTCGATCACCTTAGGATGGCTACCCTCCATCACGGCCACGCAAGAATTGGTCGTGCCTAGGTCAATGCCAATCACTTTCGACATAGTTCAGAACCTCGTGCTGCTCATCTAGCTGCGAGACGGCAAGCTGCATGCAGCCAGCAACCCCGTTTCCACTTAATTGACTATTCGTCCCGCGCCGAGATGCTTATCTCGAATTAGCGTTCATATAGGGGAGCGCACAAGAGCGCGCAAGCGCCACCGGCCCCACCGCGCGGCTCAGAAGGCTCTTCGCGAACAGGATATTGCATTTCGTGCAGATTTGAGACCGCAAAGCTGTCTTTTTGCCGCAGAAATTGCGGCGGCGCTGCGCTTATTTCTCGAATGCGCCATGGCCGGCGCGCTGAAAGAGGCGCGGCGCTCATGGCATCGACGGCAATGCAGCCGAGCCCGGCCTGCCGGGCAGCGCGGCGCTTTCGCGCTTCGTTTTGTTCTTGCGCGCGCGCTTAGGCGGGGCAATGATGAGAGGTTTCTTAACAATGGCTTAGGAGGCGTCCATGAGCGACATCACACCCAGCGCGTTTGGCCCGGCGGGCGGACTTGCTTTCCTTCCGCAGTCTTCCTCCGGGCTTCTTCCCTTCACAAGTTTCTCCCGCCACGAACTTCATACGATTCTTTCTTTATACGGGTCGAAGGTTGCTGCCGGCGAATGGCGCGATTACTCCATCGACTTCCTCAAGGACCGCGCGGTCTTCTCGATTTTTCGGCGCAGCACGGAGCGGCCGCTTTACCGCATCGAGAAGAATCCCCGGCTGACCAAGCGCCAGGGCGCCTATAGCGTCGTCGCCATGACCGGCCACATCTTGAAGCGCGGGCACGACCTCGGCAAGGTGTTGCGCGTCATCGACCGCAAGCTATCCCTCGTCCAGGCGTAAGCGCAGAAAAAAAGGCCCCGTCGCCGGGGCCTCGTTGGCTTGCCATCTTGCTCGCGTTACCTGCGGTCGCCGAAGAGTTGCAGCAGCGCGATGAAGATGTTGATGAAGTCGAGGTAGAGGCTCAGCGCGCCCATGATCGCGCTCCGGCCCAGAGTTTCCTCGCCCCCGCTCGCATAGGAATAATAGGTATCCTTGAGCTGCTGGGTGTCGTAGGCGGTAAGGCCCGTGAAGATCAGCACGGCAAGCACGGAGATCGCGAACTGCAAACCCGTCGAGCCGAGGAAGGCGTTCACGATGCTCGCGATCACAAGGCCGATCACCCCCATGATCAGAAACGAGCCGATCTGCGTCAGGTCGCGTTTCGTCGTATAGCCGTAGATGCTGACGGCGCCGAAGGTTGCGGCGGTGATGAAGAAGATCCGCGCAATCGAGGCGCCCGTGTACACCACGAAGATGCTCGACAGCGATAGCCCCATAAGCGCTGCAAAGAACCAGAACACGGCCTGCGCCGTCGCTGAACTCATCTGGTTAATTCGCGCCGCAAAGAGGAACACGATGGCGAGCGGAGCGAAGGCGATAACCCAACGCAGCCAGCTCGCGTAAATGGTTTTGCCGAGCGCGGTCAGCATCAAACCGCTTGGCAGCTTCGCGACGGCAATAGATGGATCGCTCGTCGTCGCCATCGTAAAGAACGCATAGGCGACGATGCCCGTGAGCACGAGGCCGATGCCCATGTAGTTGTAGACGCGGATCATGTAGGCGCGCAGACCTTCGTCGATCGCGACGGAGCCGGCGCGCGAGCGAGCTTGAACGTTAAAAGCTCGTGTGCGGTCGTATTCTGCCATTTTTGATTGGTCCCTGACTTACTTCTCTAAGGTCTGCGCAATAGGTCTTCCAGATTTAAGCCCTGAACGGCCTGGAGCAAAGGCCTCTTTGTCAGGCGGCCCGCCCTTCGTCGCCATCAAGACGTTCACTCGGAACGCAGATAGTGCGCCGGTTTGGCTGACAAAACCCTGAAAGTTCCTAGCGCCCCTAGCGCCGCCACGAATATGGTCTCAATGATGGACGGCTGCAATAGCGCCGTGAGAGACAGGCTAAAGCTTATGTTAATTAAATAGGTAACAATGGCGTAGGCGGCGGCAAGCCCGAGCGCGGCCGCAATGACCGACAAGCTCAAGGCCAGCCCGAGATACTCGATAAGGTGCGCCAAAATGATGCGGCGCTTGCTGGCGCCCAAGGTGCGGAGCACGACGGCTTCATAAATGCGGCGCCGTTGAGCCGTGATAAGCGCGCCGGCCACCACGAGCGCGCCCATGATCAGCGTCACGGAGCCGGCGATCCTCACGGCGCGCATGACTTTCTCGAAAATGCCGTTCACGGCGGCGAGCGCATCCCGGACGCGGATCGCGGAGATCGTTGGATAGGCGGCGCCAAGCGCCTTCATGACGGCGGCCTCGGCCTTTGTGTCGGCCTGCCCATCGGGCCAGGCCAGCGTCGCGAGATAGGTGAAGGGCGCCTGACGAAGCGCGTTCGGAGAGAAAATCATGACGAAATTGATGTCGATGGAGCCCCAGCGCACCTTCCGGAAATTGGCGATCTTGGCGGTGAGGTTGCGGCCCAGCACATTGACCGTGACCATGTCCCCGATCTTGAGGCCGAGCGTCTTTGCGATGTCCGCCTCGAACGAGATGAGCGGCTCGCCCTCGTAATCGGCGGGCCACCACTGGCCTTCAACGATCTGTGAGCCTGCGGGCGGCGCCTCGGCGTAGGTGATGCCGCGGTCGCCGTTCAGCACCCATTCGGCCGACGATGGCGGCTTGATCTCTTCCACGGGCACGCCTTTCAAGGCGGAGAGCCTGCCGCGAAGCATCGGGGCGGTCGAGATACGCGCGCCGGGCGCGGTCTCATTCAGAAGTTTTTCGAAAGAGGCAAGCTCGCGCTTGGGGACGCCGATAAAGAAGTAGCTGGGCGCCCGGTCCGGCAGCCGGGATTGCAGCTCATTCGACAGCGAGGCGTCGACAAGCGAGACCGTTGTTAAAAGCGTGAGCCCCGCGCCGAGCGAAAGCGCTATGGTGCGGGCCAGACTGCCCGGCCCGCCGATATTCGCGAGCGCAAGCGCCATCTCGGGGCGTTTCGGCCGCTTGAACAACGCGGCGAGACGGCGCATGCCCGTCCCGACGCTCCAGAACAGAACGAAGATCGCGAACAAGGCCGCGCAGGTGTAAAACGCGATCTTATGTTCCTGCGATAGCAGCACGGCGGCAAACGCCAGCAGCGCCACAACGGCGCCGGACGCAAGCCGATAGGCGAGCGGCGGCCAGCCAAGGCGCTCGTCGTCCCCGCTGCGGAACAGCTCGGCGGCTCGCACTTGCCGCGCGCGGCCCAGCGGCCAGAGGATGAAGGGAAGCGCCGTCAGCGCGCCGAACAGCGCCGCCAGCGCGAGCGCCCTCGGCTCAAGGCTCGGCTCGATGGCGACAGGCGCGATCCCGCTCAAAAACTGCACCGTCAGCCAAGGCACGGCGGCCGAGATGACGAAGCCGATCAGGATGCCAAGCCCGGCGAGAGCCGCGATCTCCACGAAGAACGCGCGGAAGATAATGCGCTCGCTCGCGCCCAGCGCCTTAAAGACGGCGATGATCATTCGGCGGCGCTCTATGAAGGAGGCGACCGCGTTCGCCACGCCGATGCCGCCGGTCAGCATTGCCGTCAGCCCCACCAGCGTGAGAAATTCCGTCAGCCGCTGTAACGTGCTCCTGACGCCGGGCGATGGATCGGAGCTGTCGCGGACGAGAAATCCGGCCTCGGGAAACTTCGCCGCCAGCTCCTTCTTGAAATCGGGCGGGACGGGGGCCTGCGTCTTGATGCGATAGGCCCAGCGGACGAGGCTGCCCGGCTCGACAAGGCCGGTTTGCTTGAGCGCGTCGAGCGAGAGCAGGATGCGCGCGCCGAAAGCGGGGCCGCCGGCGAAGCGGTCGGGCTCCTGCTCGATGACGGCCGCGATGGGCAACGAGGCGTTTCCGACAAGCACGCTGTCGCCGACGCTCAGATGCAACTGGTCGAGAACGCTCCGGTCGAGCGCAAGGCCGCCCTGCGCCACCGCCGGGAGGCCGCCTTGCTCGAACTTGATGGCGCCGTAAAGCGGATAGGCGCCGTCCACGGCCTTCAGATCGACAAGCGCCTGCGCGTCGCCGCCGGGCTTGCGGGCCATGGCGCGAAGGGTCGCGACCTCGCTCACTTCGCCGAAGGTTCTAAGATAGGCCAGTTCGTCCGGGTTCGCCTGCCGCTGCACGAGGGTGGCTTCGACATCGCCCCCGAGCAAAACCCGCCCTTCTCGGGCAAGCGAGTCCTGCACTGCGTCCGAGAGGCTGTTGATCGCGCCGATGGCGCCCGTCCCGAGCGCGATGCAGATCAGGAAAATCCAGAAGCCGGAGAAGCCGCCGCGAAGGTCGCGCAAGGCGAGCCGCGACGCGAGCGGCAGACGGAGGCTGCGGCGGTCCGCGCCCGCGCTTCGATCGGCGATGGCGCTCATGCGTATGCGGTCTCGCGGATGGAGCCGGCTATTCGCCCATCCTTCATGGCGACGACGCGTTCGCAGCGCCGCGCCAGCTCCACGTCATGCGTGATGAGGATGAGCGTCGTCCCCATCCGCCGGTGCAGGGAGAAAATCAGGTCCATGATCTGCGCGCCCGTTTCTCCATCGAGATTGCCGGTCGGCTCGTCGGCGAACAGGATCTTGGGCTCCGGCGCGAGCGCGCGGGCCAGAGCGACGCGCTGCTGCTCGCCGCCGGAAAGCTGCCCCGGGGCGTGATGCAGGCGATGGGAGAGCCCCACCTCGGAGAGGGCGGCCTCGGCGCGCTCGAATGCGTCGGCGCGATTGAGGAATTCGAGCGGCAGCGCCACATTCTCGATCGCGGTCATGGTCGGGATCAGGTGAAAGGACTGAAAAACGATGCCGATGGAGCGGCCCCTCGTTTCGGCGAGTTCGTCCTCGCTCATGCGCATGAAGTCCTGCCCGGCGATGAGAACCTGTCCGGAGGTTGCCGCTTCGAGTCCGGTCATGATCATCAAGAGCGAGGATTTGCCCGACCCGCTGGGGCCGACAAGAGCGACCGACTGCCCTTCGGGCGCCGCGAGGTCGACGCCGCGCAGGATCTCGACCGGTCCCGCCTTGCTCTTGAGAGTGAGCGTGACGCCTTTTAGATCGATGACGTTTGAAAACCGCCCGGATGCCTGCCCCGCGTGGGCGGACGAGGTGAGAGAGGGAACGTGCAAATGAGACACCTTTTAGAGAGTTCGCGGACCGGCTCCATATGGCGGCGGCTTTTCGTTTTTGCGACCGCCGCGCTTATATTATTCTATGGCGGAAGCGCGCGCGCCGACGCGGAAGCCGCGCAAGGCAGGCAAGAAATCGTGATCCTCGCTTTCGGCGACAGCCTGATGGCGGGCTATCAAATCCCCATCGGCAAAGCCTTTCCGGCGCAACTCGAAGCCGCGCTCAAGGCCAAGGGCTACCCCGTGCGCGTCATCAATTCCGGCGTGTCCGGCGACACGGCCGCCGATGCGCTGGCCAGGCTCGACTGGAGCCTGAACGAGAAGATCGACGGCGCTATTGTGGAGCTGGGCGCAAACGACGCGCTGCGCGGCCTCGATCCCAAGGCGACCGAGCCGTCGCTTGACGAAATCCTGAAGGCGCTGAAGGCGAGGGGCGTTGAACTGCTCGTGGCCGGCTTTGAGGCGCCGCGCAACTGGGGCAAAGATTACGACGACGCTTTTCGCGCCATGTATCCGCGGCTCGCGGAGAAATACGGCGCGCTGCTTTACCCGTTTTTCCTGAAGGATGTCGCAACCGTGCGCACCCTCAACCTGCCGGACGGCATGCACCCCACGCCGGAGGGAGTGGCGGCAGTCGTGCGCAACATCCTGCCCGAGGTCGAAAAGCTCATTGCGCGCATCCGCGAGAAGCGCGCAACGAGTCCAAGTTAAGACTTAGGGCTTTTTCGGCTCCTCGCTTGCGGGCGCGCCGTCTGTCGCTTTGCCCGGTTTCGCTGGCTCACCCCGGTCCGGACCGCCGTCGTCATCCCCCTGCTTGGCATTGAAGCAGGCGTAATACTTCGCCGGATCGGTCTCCTTGTCGGCGCAATCCAGGATGGGCTTCAGGTCGCCGACGTTGCTGTAATACTTGTACGTTGTGATGGCGTAGCGCACCTCGCCGCTGGGATCGGCGCCGTAGCGGTCGACATGGCCCTTCATCGACGGTTCGACCTGCAGCAAGGCGTCGAGCAGCGCATTCCCCTCGACATAATTGTCCGGCAGCTGATCGAAGGGGCCGTCGAAATAGTTGTTCAACTCGGTATTGCCGAAGAAGTCTCCGATTAGGATTTGCCGGTCTGCGAGCTTGTCCTTGAAAAACGCAAAGCTCGTCCGTATGCCGACGGTCAGCGCGGGCGAAAGTTTCGACGGCTCGTACTGATCCATCTTCGGATTGTCGTTGAGGAGATAGAGGAAGGTCTTCGCTGTCTTGTTGAACACTAGGAAGAACTGGACGCCGCTTTCATCCCAGCTCGGGCCGATATAGGTTTCGTCGTCGCGGACCATCCCCGGCGCGGGCTTCACCTTCGACAGATCCGGGATCTCGAAGTCGACTGTTTTACCCTTGAAAGCGATCTTGTAGTGGAACTTGTCGACCTGCGTGACCTGCACGCCGTCATCGGGGCCGAGTTTCTTGTAGGTCGGCTCAAGCGGTCTCCTCCAATACGCGTATTCGGGGAAATACGCGAAATGAACCTTACCGTCGAACTGATCCCAGGCGTCGAACCTTAAATTGCCGGCATAGACGATGCCTTTGTAAGGGAAGGTGAAATAGTAATAGCTCTCGGTGGGATAGACCGTCACCTTCGAGGGCAGAGCATCGAAGACAGCCTCGAAGACAGCGTTCGGGCTCGAAACATCGAGCTCGTTCGGCGCCAGCAGCTCCTCGATCATCTCCTGATCGGTATGGAGCTTGAGTTTTGCGGCGGCGGCGTCTGGAGGCGCCTGCACCGCGACGAGGGCAATGGCCAGGGGTAGCGCGAAAAGGCGCGCGAGAATGTTAGGCAAGTGAGTCATCTGGGCGTCTTTCTTTTTCCTCAGCGAGCGGCGTTTAGCAGTGCTTTTTGGCAATGTCGTGCCGCGCGGGCTGCGCGCCGGTTCCTCCACATTCGCTTACAATTTTTTCCGATTGGAATTTTACGTGGCCGTAATTATATTCAGTGAGCCGAGGAAAGGAGCGTGCAACTTAGGGTCTAGCGAATGAAAAAATACGTTCTCGCTGCCGGCATTGCGGCCGGCGCCTTGTTCGGGTTGTCCGCCCAGGCTGCTCCTCTTGTTACAAACACAACAGCCATTCAAGCCCAGATTTCTCAAGATGGAGCCGTGTCCAAGGTGCAACATTGGCGTTGGGGTTCCCATCGCCATTGGCGTTGGGGTTCAGGCGGCGGCCATTGGCGCTGGGGTTCCCATCGCCGTTACCATTGGCGCCATGGCTCCCGCTGGTAGTTCAGCTTAGCAGCGATCGCGATGAACGGCTCCTTCGGGGGCCGTTTTTGCGTCTGCCTCCGGCTATCCGGCTGGGTTGGCCTGTTTGACATGATTGTGAGCTTGTGCATGGTGATGCCAAGGTCAATGCCTGCCGCATGAGCGGGCGCTCACCCTCAAGCGGTCCCATGCTGAAAATCCGAACGCTGGAAGCCCGGCGTCCAAAGCATAAAAACTCACTTTGGATGATGCGGCGGCTGTGGTCCGAGCACGTGCGGACCTATCTCGCTCAGCTCATCCTGGCGCTTATTCTCATTTCGCTGCTGGCGGCCATAACCGGCGCTTATCCGGTCATCATCAAATACTCCTACGACATGCTGGCGTCGGGGAATATGAGCGTCCTCTGGGCGATCATGGCCGCGCTTGTGGCGGTGACGAGCCTGAAAGGCCTTCTGGACTACCTCCAGTCGATCCTGACCAACCGGATCAGCATCAAGCTCGGCCTCGACATGCAGAAGCGCTTGTTCGCGCACATGCTGCGGGCCGACTTCGAAAGGCTCACGCGCGAGCCGCCAGGGCAGCTCTTGTCGCGTATCGCCGTCGACCTCGGCAGCGTCCAAACCGCGATCATGGCGATCTTCACCATCGCGATCCGGGATGTGCTGACCGTGATCGCGCTCGCCATCTCTTTGTTCTATCTCGACTGGCTTATGACGATTGTCGTTCTGCTCTTCTATCCGCTCGCCGTGATCCCGATCGCGAGCATCGGCGGGGTCATCCGCAAGAACGCCTATCGCACCGCCCAGCAATCCGGCGCGACGGCGTCGGCCTTGATCGAGCACTTGTCCTCGCCGCGCCTGATCAAGACCTTCCGGCTCGAAGGCTACGCGCTCTCGCGCATGAGCGAAGAGTTCGACCGGGTGAACGATCTGCGGCTCAAGACGGTTCGAATCAGGTCGGCCTTGAACCCCATTCTCGAACTCTTTGGAGGCGTGGCCGTGGCGGGCGTGATCGGCTTCGCCGCATACCGAATCACGGCGGGCAATAAAACGATCGGAGATTTCACGGGCTTCATCAGCGCGATTCTGATGATCGCTCAGCCTGTGCGGTCCTTCGGGGCTCTCAACGCGCGCATTCAGGAAGGACTCGCGGGCGCCGAACGCTTCTACGAGGTGCTGAACGAGAAGCCGCTCGTGGTCAGCGCGCCGGATGCGAAGCCGCTTGAGCTGTCCCGCGGCGAGATCGCCTTCGAGAATGTGAGCTTCGCCTATGCCGCCGACGGCAGGGAGGCGGTTCGCAACTTTTCGCTGACGGTCCGCCCCAACACCACGGTTGCGCTGGTGGGAAGGAGCGGCGCCGGGAAATCGACCGTGTTCAACCTCGCGCCGAGACTTTACGACCCGCAAGCGGGCCGAATCGCAATCGACGGGCAGGATATCCGCGCGGTGACAGTGGAATCGCTGAGGGAGTCGATGGCGCTGGTGAGCCAGGACATCACGCTCTTCGACGATGCCATCGAGGCCAACATCGCGCTCGGCCGGCTCGGCGCGACGCGAGAGGACATCGTCGCCGCGGCCAAGGCCGCCGCCGCCCACGATTTCATCGAGCAGCTTCCCGGCGGCTACAAGACGGTCATTGGCGACAGGGGCATGCGTCTTTCCGGCGGCCAGCGTCAGCGCATCGCGCTTGCCCGCGCCATCTTGAGGGACGCGCCCATCCTTCTGCTCGACGAGGCGACAAGCGCGCTCGACGCCGAGTCCGAAAGGCTTGTGCAGGAGGCGCTCGCCAAGTTCAGTAAGACGCGGACGACGCTTGTGATCGCGCACCGGCTGTCCACCGTGAAGAACGCCGACGCGATCTGCGTGATGGAGGACGGCCAGATCGTCGAGGCCGGGACGCATAAGGAGCTGCTTGCGCTGAATGGCGCCTATGCGCAGTTCTGCAAGTCGCAAATGCTGACAGGCGATCCGCCACCGGCGCGCGGGCCGAAGAACGGCGTCATAGCCAGGCAGGAGGCGGCCTGAAGCGCTACTCCCGCTGCAAAGCGCGGTTGACGACCAGGTTCGCCCAGCCGTTCGATCTGAATGAGCTCTTTATCTCCGAAGGGTCGTACCGCGCTTCGAGCCATTCGAAGAACGTCATCGGCTCAGAGTTGCTGTCGGCCACGTAGCGTTCGAAGAAATAGTCGAGGACGCCCGTCTCCGAACTTTTAAAATGCCCATATCTCAGGCTGAGTTGCCTCACCGCCTCCTCAAGGGGTTTGCCTTCCTTCATGTATAAGAGGAAGGCGCTCATGATCCCGGCCCTGTCGGCGCCCGATTTGCAATGAAACAGCGCGGGATACTCGATTTCCTTGAAAAGTTCCCGCGCCTTCAGGATCACGGAAGCGGGAGGCGACATCCGGGACTGAAGCTGAAAATTCACCAGCTGGACGCCATGCCGCTGGCAGGCCTCCGCCTCAAGCCTGTAGCTGCCGCAGTCGCGCTCTCCCCGCAGGTTGACGATGGTTTTGATCCCATTGCGCGCCAAATAGGCAATCTGCCCCGGACTTGGCTGCGCCGAACGCCAAACGCCGGGCGCGATCTCATGCCGGTTCGCGTAGACCGCGCGGAACACGTGATGGTCCATGAAGAACAGGTCGAAATAATCGAACGCCTTGTTCGCGCGCCCTCTCAGCCAATGCGGGGCGTGCTCGTCCACGCGGCGGCGAAAACCGCGATAGGCGTTCGAAACCGCCTTGGAGTACGGCTTCAAGAAGCGCTTGGCGTGACCGACCGGGTTTAACCGCATTCCCACCGTTGTGTTAGAGGTCTGTGCAACCCCGTATATCGCGTTATGGCCGGCTCTTCCAAGCGCAAAGAATCCGTCACGCTCAGCGGAAGGTCATTGCAGGAGCAGCCGGCCGTCGAGAAAGCGGAATTCCGCCGGGTCGATGAGCCGCTTGCTGCAAACTCTGACCCGGCTGACCTTGCCGTCGAGGTTGCCGTTCCAGAATTCGAGAAAACCGAGAAGTTTCGGAAAACGCGGCGCCAGATCGTAGTCCTGCCAAACGAAGGATTGCAGGAGCGCGGGATGATCGGGCATGTGATAGAGAATTTCCGCCGTTGTGAGGCAATAGCCCTTGAGTTGCTGAATGAAGTGCTTATCGGCCATGGACACCTTCCATTCCTGGGCGCAAACGCGCGCCTAACGTCCATGGTATCGCAAAAAACGGGCCAATCGAGCAAATTTTACATTGCAGATCAAAGTACTAGCAGCATGCGTCGCCGGCTGCTGCCAAGGCGCGCGGCGCGATCTCAGAGTTCCGCCCAGCCGCAGAGTTCGTGCTTGATGATGCCGGATAGCGCCGCGATGCTCTCGGACGTGTCGTTCAGGCACGGCAGCGCCGCGAACCGCTCGCCGCCATGCTCCTGGAAGATTTCAGCGCCCTGGATGGCCATCTCCTCCAGCGTTTCGATACAATCCGACGAGAAGCCAGGCGTAATCACGGCCACGCGCTTCACGCCTTCTCTTGCCAGCCTTTCGATTGTGTCCGAGGTATAAGGCTGTAGCCATTCCGCCGAGCCGAAGCGCGACTGAAAGGTCAGCAGCAGGCGATCCTCCTTCCAGCCAAGGGCCTCGCGCAGAAGACGAGTTGTCTTGGCGCAATGACAGTAATAGGGATCTCCATTTTCGATGTAGCTCATGGGCAATCCGTGGAACGAGGCGATCACGGCCTCCGGCTCGAAGTCGAGCTTGGCCAGGCTCGCGCGCGTCGTAGCCGTCAGCGCGTCGATATAGCAAGGTTCCTCGAAGTAGGGCGGGACGATCCGGATGGCGGGCTGCCACCTCATCGACTTGAGCGCGTCGAAGGCCTTGTCGCAGGCGGTCCCGACGGTCGCGCTGGAGTATTGCGGGTAGAGCGGGAAAATGAGGATGCGATCGCACCCCTTCTCTTGGAGGGCTTCCAGGCGGGATTTGATGTTGGGGTTGCCGTAGCGCATCGCCCAATCGACTTCGATGCGCGGGTCCCTGGCGAGGACCGCGCCAATCCGCTCGCACTGGCTGCGAGTGATGGTGCGCAGAGGCGATTCGTCGCGCTCCAGGTTCCACACCGACTTATAGGCTTCGCCCGAGGTGAACGGCCGCTTCGTAAGCACAACAAAGTTCAGGATCAGCCACCAGACGACGGGGTTTACCTCGATAACGCGCCGATCCGACAGGAACTCCTTAAGGTAGCGGCGCATCGGCCAATAGCTCGTGCCGTCGGGCGTGCCAAGATTGAGCAACAAGACGCCAATGCGGCCATAGTTGATGGCTGGGTGATCGTCAGGCGCGGCCAGGGGCGTGCGAGCCACCCAGAAACCCCGCGGCATTACATTCATCCCGTGGCCCTCCAACCAGACGCGCTCTCTTCTTTCAGCATTCCGTTCGCCGTCCGGGAGTAGCATCGGATAGCGCGACGCGCCGCTTGTGTCATCCTACAACGCACGATAATGCCCGCAAGATCATCGTTTATAACTGCGCTGTGGTCAGAAATCCATGCCAGCGCAAATAATCATCCTGCCTTAAAGGGGAAAACGCAGACTTAACCGGACATCTTTTAGTCCTACTGCGTCATAAGCTTAGCCTGTAAGCTGGACTTTGTTTCAAGCCGCCGCAGCATGGACATCGCGGCAGGGCTCTGGCCAAGGCGGCCGCGATCCTGCGTTTGAGCGTCGCGATGGAATTAGGGATGTGTCTCTCGGGCCTGAGCGGCATGTCCCCTTGGCTTGTAACTTTCGGGAAGGCAAGCTTTTTCGCGGCGCCCGGCGGCACGGCATCCTGAGGGGGGAATCGTCTCCCGTTCGGAGATGAGGAAGGCGTAGGCGGCGATGCAGAGCGTGGCGTGGTGGTGGAAGCCGCGCCATCCCCGTCCTTCGTAATGTCCGATGCCGATTTCCTGCTTGAGGTCGAGATAATCGCGCTCGATGCGCCAGCGCAGTTTGGTTATGTCCACAAGCGAAGCAAAATCAATGTCTTGCTGAAGGGTGGAGAACCAGTATTTGGCGGGCTCGGCTTCGCCCTCCGGCCACTCGATCAAAAGCCATTCTTCCGGCCTTGGCGCGGTCAGATCATAGTCTCGATGGGCTGGACGGACGCGGACACGGGCAAATCGGGAACTCAGCGGCTCGCAAGCGCCTTCCCGCCAAGTTATTGTCTTCCAATCCGCTTCCGGCAAACCCAAGGCAAGGTTCTTGACAGATAAAGGCCGGTGTTCGCCCTCGCGGCGCATAAGCTTTGGCGGCCGCCCCTGTCCCGTCCATGGCTTTGGCGGCAACGGCCCCTCGCCCGGCGCCCAGACCGATGTTTGCGGCAGAATGCCCGCGGCATAACTTAACCCCAGCGCAGTCACGCCTTCGCGCAAAGCGGTATCGGCGCCATAGCCTGCGTCCATCAGGACCACGCCTTGCGGAACGCCATCCTTGAGGGCTTGCGCGATCTGAGCCAGCGCGATCTCTGGCTTGGTTGCGAACTTAAGATCCTCAGGCACGCCCGCGCGCCGCCGCCGGTCCTCATCGTTCGCCCATTCCTTAGGCAGATAGAGACGGTACGCGATGGGAAGGCTCGCATGATGGTTGGCGATCGAGAGAGAAACGGCGATCTGGCAATTGTCCTGCTTGCCGAGTTGACCGCAATACTGCCGCGACACGCCCACGGAATGGCGGCCCTTCTTTGGAAAGCCTGTATCATCGATGATCCAGGCTTCAACCTGCCCGTGCTTTTCGAGGACGGGAAGCGTGAGCTTGCGAACCTTGCCCAGAACGGCCTCATCGGACCAGGACGCCTTGCCCACGAAATGCAAAAGCGATTGATGCTGCGCCGAAACCCGCGCCGGCGCCGTAAGTGCGGCCAGCGGCTCAACGCTCTTGCGCTCGCAGCCGGCAAGCAGGCCCGTACAGTAATCGTGCAGCGGCCCTATCCGGTCGCGATGGCCGATAACTTCGTTCAAACTCCCGGCGAAGGCCGCAAAACGCGATTCACTCTCCTCCAAAGCCAAGCGATCCATATCCGCCATCCCATCCCGATGCGTAAATCGCTTTCATGAATCTGTTCGCAGCCCTCGTGCAGTCCTGACAAATGCGGCTTTGTGACTCAGTAGCTTTGTGACTCAGTAGGATTAGGGCGCCCGAGGGCGGGCTCTACCGCGTGCGCAAACCAACCTTCCCTCGCCGGGCGAAGCCGCCCGCCGGCCCGCCGCTCAAGCTGCTGGCGCCTGCTTAGCCGATGCTTAATCGGCGTCATCGCTTTCCTGCCCGGCGTCGAAGACGCAGAACGACTCGCCACGCTCCTTGGAGGCGCGGGCGCGCAGGCGATTCGCCAAGGCCTCGGTGCGCGGCCCAGGATCTCCGGCGTTTCGGCGCTTGGGGTTTGGCAGCGCCGCGGCGAGCAGCGCGGCGTCCTCCCGCGTCAATTCGTCCGCCGTTTTGCCGAAATGATGCTCGGCGGCGGCCTCCGCGCCGAAGACGCCCGGCGCCCACTCGACAATGTTGAGGTAGATCTCCATGACGCGCTGCTTGCCGAGGACGAGATCCAGGTAATAGGCGAGCGGGACCTCGAACGGTTTGCGCAGAATGGCGGGCGAGTTCCACAAGAACAGGTTCTTCGCCGTCTGCATGTCGATGGTGCTGCCGCCGCCTCTCGGCTTGCCCTCCGCGGCCGCTTCGGCGGCCTTGTCGAGCGCCTTCCAGTCCACGCCGCGATGCCGGCAGAAACGGCCATCCTCCGAGACGATGACCTGGGCGATGAGGTTGGGCGAGATCCGGTCGAGATCGCGCCACTCGAAGGATATGCCGCGTCCCGCCGCGGCCTGACGGAGCATCAGCGCGGAGAAGGGCGGATTTACGAAGATATAGAGTGTCGCCAGAACATAGGGCGCAAGAAGGAGCGCGGCGCAGGCAAGAAGCGCGAGGCGAAGGATGCGCCATCGCCGGGGAGGGCGCTCCCTTCGATCTTCCCGCGGCGAAACGTGGGGCGGTTCATAAACTTGCGGGGCCAATTCCGTCATGACGCAGGCTCACAAATCTCGCTTGAGCATAGCACTCATCTGGTCCATGGTGCGGCGCACCTCGCCGCCTCCTAAACTATAGTGTCGCCATGACCTTTACAGAACGCCTCGAAGCTCACGCAAGCCGTGTGGAACGTCACCTCGACCGTTGGTTGACGCGCGAACGCCTCGGCCCCGTCCCGGCGCGGCTTTTGGACGCCATGCGCTACGGTTCGCTCGGCGGCGGCAAGCGTTTCCGGCCATTCCTCGTCATCGAGAGCGCGGCGCTGTTCGGCGTGAGCGTCGAGCAAGCCTTGAACACCGCGTGCGCGCTCGAATTCGTGCACTGCTATTCGCTTATTCACGACGACCTGCCGGCCATGGACAACGACGATTTGCGGCGCGGCAGGCCGACGGCGCACCGGGCGTTCGACGAGGCCACCGCGATTCTCGCGGGCGACGCGCTGCTCACAGTCGCCTTCGAAATCCTCGCCGACCCGAGCACGCATGCGAACCCGGCGGTGCGCGCAGGCTTGGGCCTGGCGCTGGCGAGGGCGAGCGGCGGCGCGGGCATGGCGGGCGGGCAGATGCTCGATCTCGAAGCGCCCGGCAAGGCATTGAGCGAAGCCGAAATCCGCGCGCTTCAGGCGATGAAGACCGGCGCGCTCATCACCTTCGGCTGCGTCGCGGGCGGCATCCTCGGCGAAACCTCGGAGAAGAATATCGCGGCCCTCAAGAGCTTTGGCGACGCGCTCGGCGCGGCCTTCCAGCTCGCCGACGATTTGCTCGACGCCGAGGGCGACGCCGCCGTGGTCGGCAAGGCGACCGGCAAGGACCGGGAGGCCGGGAAAGGGACCCTGGTTTCGCTGCTCGGGATCGAGGCGGCGCACGCCAAGCTTCAAGAGATCAAGGCCGAGGCGCTCGGGGCTCTTGCGACTTTCCGGCCGCATGAGGGCATGCTGGCGGGCGCGGCCGAGTTCGTGGTGGCGCGCAAATTCTGATCGGCGCCTTTGCGGCGCCACGCCCTACGGCGTCATTCTCGCGCAAGCGGGAATCCAGTAATTTTGACGCTCATCGAATACCGGTCCCCGCCGGAGTTTATCCCGCGAAGGCGGGGACGGGGACGACGGAAGAGCGGCACGATTAAACGCGCGATGCTTTAGGAGCAGGCCATGATGATCGGCGAAACCCATTATCGGACCATTTGGCTTGAGGAGGACGGCGCCTCGGTCGGCATCATCGATCAGACCCGGCTTCCTCACGACTTCGAGACGCTGACGCTGCGCACGCTCGCCGACGCCGTGCACGCGATCAAGTCCATGCAGGTGCGCGGCGCGCCTTTGATCGGCGTCGCGGCCGCTTACGGCGTCTGCCTTGGGCTTGCCGCCGACGCCTCGGACGCGGGCCTGGAAAGCGCCTGCGCCACGCTTGGCGCGACGCGGCCGACCGCGGTGAATTTGCAATGGGCGCTGCGCGAGATGCGCGACGTGCTGCTGCCTCTCGACCCGGCGAAGCGGGTTGACGGCGCTTTCAAGAAAGCAGCCCACATGGCGAACGCCGATGTCGAGACCTGCCGCCTGATCGGCCATCACGGGCACAGGATCATCGCCGACATCGCCGCGCGCAAAGGCCGCCGCGTGAACGTGCTCACGCATTGCAACGCGGGCTGGCTCGCCTGCGTCGATTGGGGAACGGCGCTTTCGCCCATCTATCAGGCGCATGACGACGGCGTTGCGGTCCATGTCTGGGTCGATGAAACGAGGCCGCGCAACCAGGGCGCCGCGCTCACCGCGTTCGAGCTTGGCGCGCATGGCGTGCCGCACACCATCGTCGCGGACAATGCGGGCGGGCATCTCATGCAGCACGGCGAGGTGGATTTGTGCATCGTCGGCTGCGACCGGCTCACCGCCACCGGCGACGCCGCGAACAAGATCGGCACCTACCTCAAGGGTCTGGCGGCGAAGGATAACAACGTGCCGTTCTATGTCGCGCTGCCGCTATCGACCATCGACTGGACGCTGAGCGACGGCCTGCGCTCAATTCCCATCGAGGAGCGCGATGAGACCGAGGTCACGCATATGACCGGCCGGACAGCGAGCGGACTCATCGAGACCGTGCAGGTGACGGCGCCCGGCAGCAAGGCCGCGAACCCGGCTTTCGATGTGACGCCCGCGCGCCTGATCACGGGCATCGTCACAGAGCGGGGCGTTACGCCTGCTTCCCGCCGGGGCTTGGCGCAGATCTACCCGGAATTCGCGAGCGCGCCCCGATAGCGGAGTCCGTAGCAATCGATGCTGGCTTGCTCGGCGCCATGCCCCGCCAGCCGCTCGCCGGCTCTCGCCGATCGCCGGAGCCCGGACGCCGGCGCGCGCGCGGCGGCCGCGATTAACCCTATTGGGTTCGTTTGGCAAAAAACCTGTTTTTACGGTATTATAATACCGTAAAAAGGCCGGTTTGGTAAATGCGCGGTTTCATTGGCGGCCCCGGCAAGTCTCGCATGGTTAATGCGCCCGGCGGCGGGGCGGACGGCGCTCGTGCTCCGGCACAAACATTGGCGCCCCATTAATGGATGGCCGGGTCAGGCCCGGCCATGACAATAAGCGGCCCGGCCATGACAAAAGAGGCGATGCCGATTCACATGCTCGAAGGCGGGTATCCAGGTATCGGGACGACAAAAAATCTCGAAAACGAAGATAGTATCAGTCGCCGGCGCCAGGGTTCGGCGAGAAGTACTTGTCGAGCTTGCCGGTTTCCTGCTCGTACTTGTTGGCGTCCTCTGAGTGCGGCTTCTTCACCGTGATGTTCGGCCACTTCTCCGCATATTCGCGGTTCAGCTCAAGCCACTTCTCAAGTTCCGGCTCGGTGTCGGGCTTGATGGCGTCCACGGGGCATTCCGGCTCGCACACGCCGCAATCGATGCACTCGTCCGGATTGATGACGAGCATGTTCTCGCCCTCGTAGAAGCAATCCACGGGGCAAACTTCCACGCAATCGGTGAATTTGCACTTGATGCAAGCGTCCAGCACGACATAGGTCATGGGTAGTCTCCGAAGCCGAAGCGCGCGGCTCTTTGTATTTTCGAAAGCGCTTCACTAGCGCAACAAGCAGGGGGTTACAAGCGGGCAGGCGCCTGTTTTTTATGCGAATTGTCGCAAATTGCGCCTGCCCGCCGGAATTAGCGTGAATAGAACTCGACGACGAGGTTCGGTTCCATCACGACCGGGTAGGGCACGTCCGAAAGCTGCGGGACGCGAGCCAGGCGCGCAGTCCCCTTGCCGTGGTCGACCTCAAGATACTCGGGAACGTCGCGCTCCGTGCTCTGGGCTGCTTCGAGAACGAACGCCAGGCCCTTGGCCTTCTCGCGGATCTCGATCACGTCGCCGGTCCGGCAGCGATAGCTCGGGATGTTGACGCGGCGGCCGTTCACCGAGATGTGGCCGTGGCTCACAAACTGGCGGGCGGCGAACGGCGTCGAGACGAACTTCGCGCGGTAGACGACGGCGTCCAGCCTGCGCTCAAGGAGCCCGATCAGGTTTTCCGAGGTGTCGCCTCTGAGGCGCGTCGCCTCATTATAGATGAGCCGGAACTGGCGCTCGGTGATGTTCGCGTAATAGCCCTTAAGCTTCTGCTTCGCCTTGAGCTGAGTGCCGAAGTCGGATGTCTTGCCCCGGCGGCGCTGGCCGTGCTGGCCTGGGCCGTACTCGCGCTTGTTGAGCGGGCTTTTGGGACGCCCCCAGAGGTTTTCCCCAAGGCGGCGATCAATTTTATGTTTGGCGCTGACGCGCTTTGTCATGTCTGTGCTCCGAATAGAAGAGATAATGGAGCAGGCCCTCCTCTGCGAGTTTCCCCGCCGACAGACGGCAAGAAGCCATCCCGGGCATGCGAAAAGGCGGCTAAAGCCGCATGCCGCAAGGAATAACGCTTCGTTCGCGTGGAAGCAAGCGCAATTGCCGGCGCCGCTGACAGCGCGAGCGAGCCACAAAATGTAAATGCGCGGAAAGCAGAACTGGGATCGCGCGTCAAGCGATTAGGTAGTTTCCGAAAGGAACTCAAGGAAACTTTATCCGTCCCCCGACATTGACATATGTCAAATTACAGGCAGAGTCGGAGCTATGAAAAACCACGATTTCGATGTCATCCTCGCCGGCGGCGGCCTTGCAGCCACGCTCACGGCCTATCGCCTCCGTCAGCTTAGGCCCTCTCTCAGGCTGTTGGTCCTGGAGGCGGGCGAAAGACTGGGAGGCAACCATACCTGGTCTTTTCACGACAAGGATATCGGCAGAGACGCATGGCGATGGATTGCGCCATTCGTCGCACACTCCTGGGATGAGCAGCAGGTGCGCTTCCCGAAGCATTCGCGCATGCTGAACTCCGGGTACAACTCGATCTTTTCCGAGACCCTTCACGCTAACGCCTACCCATTGCTTGAGGATTGCGTCCGCTTTTCGTCGCGCGCGCTCGACGTCGGGCCGCACCATGTGGAGCTTTCGGGAGGGGAGGTCCTGCGGGCGCCCTGCGTGATCGACGCGCGAGGGATGGGCCGGGTGGACGGTTTGACCATCGGCTATCAAAAGTTCCTGGGCCTCGTGGTGCGCTTCGAGCGGCCGCACGGCCAGCCCTATCCGATCATCATGGACGCCACCGTGCGTCAGCGCGACGGCTATCGCTTCGTCTATACGCTGCCCTTCACCCATGACACCATGCTGATCGAGGACACCTATTACAGCGATACCGCCAGCATCGACGCGCACACCCTTCGCGACCATTGCCTGGAATATGCGAGCGATCGCGGCTGGGAGGTCGCCGAGGTCGTCCGCGAGGAGCGGGGCGTGCTGCCCATCGTGCTCGGCGGCGATGTCGACTCCATCCTTGAGAAAAATGCGCCGGGCGTGCCGAGCCTCGGGCTTCGCGGCGGCTTCTTCCATCACACCACGAGCTATTCCTTCCCCTTCGCGGTCAAATGCGCGGAAGCCATCGCAAGGATCGACCAGCTTGAAAGCGAGACACTTGACCGCCTTGCCAAAAAGTGGGCGCGGGCGCATTGGAAAGAGCAGGGCTTCTTCCGTCTCCTGAACAGGATGCTGTTCTGGGCGGCGAGGACGCCCGAGCAGCGTTACCGCGTGCTTGAGCGTTTCTATATGCTTGGCGACCCTCTTATAGAGCGCTTTTATAGCTCAAGCCTGACCCTTGCGGACCAGGCGCGCATTCTAGTAGGGTGGCCGCCAGTTCCGATCAGCAGAGCGCTGCGGGTGATGGGAGAAACCACGGTGAACCCCATTCCGCAGCCGGTCTCAACGCCGGGTTAGTTCGTATGGATCCGATCCTCTCTCTCAGCCGTGAACTCATTGAAAAAGGTTCGAAAAGCTTCGCAATGGCGGCGAAGCTTTTGCCGCGCGACGTGCGTTACGACGCGATGATGCTGTACGCGTGGTGCCGCCACTGCGACGACGTGATCGACGACCAGATTCTGGGCTTCAAGAGAGAGACCGCCAGCGACGAAACGCCGGAGGAGCGGCTTTTGGGCTTGCGCGAGAAAACGAAGCGCGCGCTGCGAGGCGACGCCGACGAACCGGTGTTCATCGCGCTCGGACGCGTCGCGCGCAAGCACGGCATCCCCGACCGTCATCCCATGGAGCTGTTGCGCGGCTTCGAGATGGACGTGAATGGCCGCGCTTACGAAACGCTCGGCGATACGCTCGACTATTGCTACCACGTGGCGGGCGTCGTCGGCGTGATGATGGCGATGATCATGGGCGTGCGAGAGCGGCCGACGCTCAATCGGGCGTCCGACCTCGGCATCGCCTTCCAGCTTACGAATATTTCGCGCGACGTGGTGGAAGACGCCAAGGGCGGCCGCTGTTATCTGCCGCGCGAATGGCTCGCCGAGGCGGGACTCTCGGAGGCCGACCTCGCCGATCCTCGTCACCGCGAGGCGCTTTTCCATGTCACGCACAAGCTGCTGCTTGAGGCGGACGACTATTATCGTTCGGCGCTGTTCGGCATGCAGTGCTTGCCGCTCGGCGCGGCTGTCGGCATCGGCGCCGCGCGGCGCGTCTATCGCGACATCGGCCGGGTCGTGGCCAATCGCGGCGCCCACGCTTGGGACGGCCGCGCCATTGTCGGCCGCAGCCGCAAATTGGCCGCGGCGTTTTCCGGCGCGGTTGCGGCGATCCGCGCGCACACCACGCTTCGCCTCGGCTACGCGCCGAACCGCAACGGCCTTTGGACCGTGCCCGAGCTTGGCAAACCCGTGCCGCGCAACCGCCCCTTCGCCTTCCTCTTGCGTCCGGACGTCAGGGCGCGGCTTAAACCGTCCCACTGAGCCGCCGCTGGATCGTGCCCTTCGGCGTCATTCCCGCGAAATCCGCTGGGACGTTGGAAGGGCTATAAATGCGCGGCGGCCTAAGCAGACTCCGCCGATTTGCCCACCGTATCGTCATCCCGGCCAAGCGAAGCGCGAGCGGGGACCGTAAAAAATGGGCGCCGCGATTTATTACGGTCCCGGATAAGGCTTCGCCTTTCCGGGACGACGAACAGAAACTCTGCTTAACGCGAGCCGGGGATGCCGGGATTTTCTTTCTTCGGCATGGATTGGCTTGTCGCCGCGCGAAGCTGATAGGTGCTGATCACGCAGGTGTTGTCCTTGTCGAGCGTGGCGAAAGCCGGGTTGGGGCGGTCCACGAACTCGGCCTCGGCGACATAGCCCTGGAGGTTCGTATCGTAGTATTTGAAGTTCGCGACCTCGAAAAGCCTGTCGATCTTCGCAAGCTTTTCAAAATCGGCCGGCGTGAGCTTGCCGGTGCGATTGACGTTGACTTCCCTGAAGAGCGAGCGCGCATAGGTCTTCCACTCCTCGCACGTCACCTTGCCGTCGCGATTGAGATCCCACGTCGGCGCCGCCCGGATGAACGACCCCTCGATGGTGTCGCTCAAACCCGGAGCTGTCGCCGAGCAGCCCCCCAGCGCGATCGCCGAAGCGCCCGCCAAAACCAATGCGAAATTCAATGTCCGTAGCCGAGGCATGCGATTCGACCGGGTTGAAGCCATGATTCCATCATGAAAGCCACGGAGAACCCAAAAAATGTGGTTTGAATAGGCCAAATCCTTTCGAACCGGCATTTTTCCGCATTTTTCAGGGAAACGCGCGAGGCCGCGAACACAAGCCTGCGGACGCGAACACTTTGCGCTTGCGCGGCAAGCCCTGGTAGAGTTGCGATGGGGACGATGGATTCGGGCGCTCGCGAAGCAGGCTCCGCCAACGCATCGTCTTCCCGGCTATCGACACGCATCGTCATCCCGGCCAAAGACGCGCATTCGTCATCCCGGCCAAGCGAAGCGCGAGCCGGGATCGTGAAAAACGAGCGCTACGATTTAATACGATCCCGGATAAACGCCTTCGGCGTTTCCGGGACGATGAACGAAGGCCATCCGCTGGCTTAATTGGGAAACTCTGCTTGGAAAGAGGTGGGACTTGCTGAGGATATGCCGGATTGCAGCCGCGTGCGCGCTTGCCTTTTTTGCCACGCTGGGCGCCGCTCACGCCAGCGAATGCCCTGGAAATCCCGATGCGCTCGGCACAAGCCGCGTCATGACGCTCGCGCCCGGCCAGTACAAGAAGATCGGGACGGTCGAGTATGACGAGACGCTGCCTCTTCAGGACCACGAGATCGTCCTCACCTTCGACGATGGCCCGCTCCCCCCGCACACCACGCGCGTGCTCGACGCGCTCGCGGCGGAATGCGTGAAGGCGACCTTCTTCGTGGTTGGGCAGATGGCGACGGCCAGCCCCGCGGTCTTGCGGCGCGCCTATAAGGAAGGCCACACCATCGCCACCCATACCGAGCATCACGCCCATCTCGACCGCATCCCCTATGACAAGGCTGTCAAGGAGATCGCGGACGGGATCGCTTCCGCCGCGAAAGTTCTCGGAGACCGGAGCGCGGTCGCGCCCTTCTTCCGGTTCCCCTATCTCGATCCCACGGCCCGGCTGGAAAACTACGTCCTGCGGTCGGGGATTACGATCATGAGCGTCGACTTTTTTGCAACGGACTGGAACCGAATGTCGCCCGAGCAGCTTGTGACCCAAATCGTCGAGCGAGTCGAACGCCGCAAGCGAGGCATTCTTCTCATGCACGACATTCACGAGCGCACGGCGCTGGCCCTGCCCGTTGTCCTGCGCCAGTTGAAAAGCCGGGGCTACCGCGTCGTGCATTTGGCCGCGGCGGCGGGCGTTCAGGCGCAGACGGAGCCGAAAACGGAGCCCTGGGCGCCGGTGAATAATTAAGCGGGCTCCGGCGCCTTGACCGACGTCGCAACCCCTCACCCTGTCCCTCTCCCTCAGGGAGAGGGAACTCCAGTTCAACGGCTGCGACCGAACTCCCTCTCCCATGGGGAGAGGGCTGGGGTGAGGGGGTGCGGCATTGGTTAATCTCGCAAACACCGCCAAGGGCTCGGGCGCGCGGCTCTCCAACTTTTGATGAGCGCGCTGTGGTCTGCCAAGGCCGGCAGGGTTAGGGTCGGCGCAATCGCAACCGGGAGGCGCCAATGCCGGATGATTCCATCGTGACCTCGGACATACTCGGCCTGACCAAGGCCGCCCCATTTTCCAGGCGCGGCTTCATGACCGCGGCGGCCGCGGCGGCGGCGGGATATACGCTGGCGGCCGGCCCGGTCCGCGCCGGCGCCATCCAGACCGGCACGGCGGGCATTTCCGTGGGCGACGTCAAGATCGCGGTCGACGGCGGTGAGATGCCTGCTTATTTCGCGCGTCCCGAAGGCGCCGCCAATCCGCCCATCGTCCTCGTCGCGATGGAGGTGTTCGGGCTGCACGAATACATCAAGGACGTGGCGCGCCGGCTCGCCAAGCTCGGCGCGTTCGCGGTCGCGCCGGACTACTACTTCCGCAAGGGCGTCGATCTCACCAAGATGACGGATGTCAAGGAATTGCTGCCCATCGTGAACGCAAAGCCGGACGCGGAACTTGTCGCCGATCTCGACGCCGCGGCGGCCTTTGCGAAATCGCAAGGCGGCGACGCTTCCCGGCTCGGCATCGTCGGCTTCTGCCGGGGCGGGCGCGCGGTGTGGATCTACGCCGCGCACAGCGATGCGCTGAAGGCGGGCGTGGCGTTCTATGGCTCGCTCGCCGATCCGCGGAACCCAGGCTGGCCGAAAAGCCCGATGGAGCTTGCGCCCGAGATGAAGGCGCCGGTGCTCGGGCTCTATGGCGAGGCGGATCAAGGCATCCCCGTCTCTCAGGTCGAGCAGATGAAAGCGGCGCTGAAGGCGGCCGGCAAGACCGCCGGCTTCGAAATCTATCCCGGCGCGCCGCATGGCTTCCACGCGGACTACCGTCCGAGCTACCGCAAGGATGCGGCGGAGGATGCCTGGCGGCGGCTGGAAGCCTGGTTTAGGACATACAAGGTCTTATCCTGATCGGAGTTCTCATGGCAATGGCCGCGCTGCTTCCCGATAGAGCCGTTCTCGAAGTCGCGGGCGAGGACCGCGAACACTTCCTCCAGGGGCTTGCGACGAACGATGTCGCGGGGCTGCAAGAGGGCGAGGCGCGCTTTGCCGGGCTTCTCACGCCGCAGGGCAAGATCCTGTTCGACTTTTTCATCGTCCGGCGCGGCGAAAGCTTCCTCCTCGATTCTCCGGCGCAGGCGACCGCCGATCTCGTGAAACGGCTTTCGCTTTATAAGCTGCGCGCCAAGGTTGCGATTGCGGATGTTTCGGCCCACTTCCGCGTCGCGGCGGCCTGGGGCGGCGGCGCGGCCGCGTGGGCGAAGCAGGCACAGGGTGAGGGGTTGCGGCATTCGTTGCTTTCCTCTGTCGCCTATCCCGATCCGCGCTTGTCCGCGCTCGGCTACCGACTGCTCCTCGATGACGCCAGCGCGCCCAATTTTACGGCGCGGCCTGAAGACTATGAGGCGATGCGCGTCGGCCTTGCCGTCCCCGAAGGCGGAAAGGATTACGCCTATGGCGACGCCTTCCCGCATGAGGCGGGCTTCGATCTCCTTCATGGCGTGAGCTTCAAGAAGGGCTGCTTTGTCGGCCAGGAAGTGGTCTCGCGCATGCAGCATCGCGGAACGACGCGCAACCGCGTGCTGGCCGCGAAAGCGCGCGAACTTCTGCCCCAAGGCGGCGTGGACATCCTCGCGGATGGGGTCGCGGTGGGGCGTCTCGGCTCCGTGGCGGAACAAAGCGGCGTTGCGCTCGCTCGAATCGACCGCGTGGGCCAAGCGCTGGCGAAGGGCGACAATTTTACGGCGGGCGGCGTCCCCGTGGAACTCTCCGTCCCGGCCTGGGCGAGCTATTCGCTGAGCCCGGCGCCCGAAGAAGCAGGCCGGTGAGCGGCCCATCGCAGATGAGCTTCGCGGCCGGCTAACCGTCGAGCAAGCTACGAAATCCGGCTTGGCGGGCTTCGGGCGCATGAGCCCGGTCCTGGTCGCCGAGCCCCATGGACACCCGCAACATCGCGTCATGCTGGCTGCGAACCGCGCCGCTCACAAGCAGCTTTCTTGCGATGGGATAAAGAACCTCGCGCTCCCAGACGCAGTGGCGCCGGTAGTTCTCGAAAAAGGCGCGCAACAGATAGCCGAGCGCCTCCGTCTGAACCTGCGAGGCGCGCGCTCCCATGAAGGCGGAGGAGATCTCGACGATGAGGCCGCGATCGGCGGAATGCTCGAATTCGAGCTGCCGCAGGGCAGGCTCCACGCGCTCTTTCTTTTCTTCCAGGCTCCGGATCAGCGGAAACAGGCACTTCTCATGAAGAAAAACATGCCTGGCGAAGGCGTTGTCGAGAAACGCAAGTACGCGCGCCGTCTTGTCGCAGCGGCCCGCGCCGGGCAGTCCGTCCGCGATCGTCTCAAGCGCGGCGCACAGCCGCAGCAAACGCTTCTGGTCCCGCTCCAGAAGGGCCAGAAACGCCTCGCCGAGCGGGTCGCGCCTCACGCGTTTGAAGGCGTTGACATGCTGATTCACCGTCTCGTCCACCGTGCGTTGCGTTCCCAATGCCATTCATTCAAGAATGCGCATTAGCCCTTCGTATGCCTTGATCGAGATCAACACGCCCGCTCGGTTTGCTTCCAAAAAAAGCCATTCAAAATCAATATGGTAATTTTCACAGCCCGGAATACACACGCTCAAGTTCTATGTGCGTTGCGTTCACGAATTGATCGATATCAAGGATGCGCCCCGGTTGCGGGCGCAAGTCTGATGTTTGCAAGCTGACGAGATTTTCGGGAGATCGACATGCAAGTTGCCAGCGCGAAGGAGGGCGGCGCCGCTCTCTTCGATTGGGGGGCGCTGATCGCCGCAATCGGCGGTCTCGTCCTTGGCATATTTATCGCGGTCTACGCCGCCGATTCGGTTATGGGGTTCCACGCCATCGTTTTCTCGCTGTTCGCGCTTGCGGGCGCGGCCTTCATGGCGCGCAAGGCCTTCAGCGGCAGCGACGCCGTCGCGGACGGCTTTTACGCCGATAACGTGGTGAAAGCGGCGACCATCGCGACCGTATTCTGGGGCGTGGTCGGCTTCACGATCGGCGATATCATCGCCTGGCAGCTCGCCTTTCCCGCGCTCAATTTAAATCTGCCTTGGACGAATTTCGGGCGGCTGCGCCCGGTTCACACGTCCGCGGTGGTCTTCGCTTTCGGAGGCAACGCGCTGCTTGCAACGTCCCTTTACGTTGTGCAGCGCACATCGAAGGCGCGGTTGTGGGGGCGCTTCCTGCCCTGGTTCGTATTCTGGGGCTACCAGCTTTTCCTGATCATGGCCGCGTCGGGCTACGTGCTCGGCGTCACGCAGGGCCGCGAATATGCGGAGCCCGAGTGGTATGTCGACCTGTGGCTGACCGTCGTCTGGGTCGCCTATCTGCTCGTCTTCGTCGGCACGCTCATGAAACGCCAGGAGCCGCACATTTACGTGGCGAACTGGTTCTTCCTCGCGATGATCGTCACGGTGGCGATGCTGCACATCGTGAACAACCTCGCGGTTCCGGTGTCCTTCTTCGGCGTAAAGAGCTACAGCGCGTTTTCCGGCGTGCAGGACGCCATGACGCAATGGTGGTACGGCCACAACGCGGTGGGCTTCTTCCTGACGGCGGGCTTCCTCGGCATCATGTACTACTTCGTGCCGAAGCGCGCCGAGCGGCCGGTCTACTCGTATAAACTTTCCATCATTCACTTCTGGACGCTGATCTTCCTCTACATCTGGGCGGGGCCGCATCACCTTCACTACACGGCGCTGCCGGATTGGGCGCAGACGCTCGGCATGACGTTTTCGATCATGCTGTGGATGCCGTCCTGGGGCGGCATGATCAATGGCCTGATGACGCTCTCCGGCGCGTGGGACAAGCTGCGCACCGACCCCGTCATCCGCTTCCTGGTCGTTTCGGTCGCCTTCTACGGCATGTCGACCTTCGAAGGGCCGCTGATGGCCGTGCGAGCGGTTAACTCGCTCTCGCATTATACCGACTGGACCATCGGCCACGTGCATTCCGGCGCGCTCGGATGGGTGGGCATGGTGTCCTTCGGCGCCATCTACTGTCTCGTGCCGTGGCTGTGGAAACGCCAGGGCCTCTACTCGCAAAAGCTCGTTGAATGGCACTTCTGGCTCGCGACCATCGGCATCCTCCTTTACATCACCGCGATGTGGGTGTCCGGCATCATGCAGGGCCTGATGTGGCGCGCCACGGACAGCCTCGGCATCCTGCAATACTCCTTCGTGGAGAGCGTGGAGGCCATGCATCCCTACTACATCATCCGCGCGACAGGCGGCATCCTCTACCTGACCGGCGGCTTGATCATGGCCTACAACGTGTTCCGCACGATCAGGGGCGATGAGCCCGTGGACGTGGCCGATCAACCTCGCATTGCGGCGGCGCCCGAGCTGCGCGGGCCGCAACCTCTAGCTGCGGCCGAGTAGGAGGCGACAATGAAACTGAGCCACGCTCCTTTCGAGAAGTACTCCCTCGTTCTCCTTCTCGGCATCCTCCTTGTGGTCGCCATCGGCGGCCTCGTCGAGATCGCGCCGCTGTTCTACCTGAAATCGACCATCGAGAAGGTGGAGGGCATGCGCCCCTATTCCCCGCTGGAGCTTGCGGGGCGCGACATCTTCATCCGCGAGGGCTGCTATCTGTGCCACAGCCAGATGATCCGCACCCTCAAGGATGAGGTCGAGCGCTACGGCCACTATAGCCTCGCGGCGGAGAGCATGTACGACCACCCCTTCCAATGGGGATCGAAGCGCACGGGTCCCGACCTCGCCCGCGTCGGCGGCAAATACTCCGACGATTGGCACGCCTCGCATCTGACGAATCCGCGCTCCGTCGTGCCGGAAAGCATCATGCCGGGCTATCCCTTCCTTGGGGCTCGCAAGCTCGACTATCGCGACATCGACGCGCGCTTGAAAACTCTGACCGTCGTCGGCGTTCCCTACTCCGATGACCAGATCGCGAACGCGAAGCTCGATCTTGTCGCGCAGACGACGCCGGACACGCCAGACGGCGCGGCCGTCGCGAAACGCTATCCCAAGGCGCAAGTGCGCAAGTTCGACGGCAAGCCGGGCGATCCCACGGAACTCGACGCGGTGATCGCGTATTTGCAGATGCTCGGCACGCTCGTCGACTTCGCGAAATACGACGCCGCCGGCCCGAACCTTCGCTGAGGACGCGCAATGACCTACGAAACTGTTCAATCTCTTTCGGCGATGACGGGCCTGTTCATCTTCATCGCCCTCTTCATCGGCATGCTGGTCTTCGTGTTCTGGCCCGGCAATCGGAAGGGCTTCGAGGAGGCAAGCCGCATTCCCCTGGATAAGGACGATATGAACGCGGGAGGCAGCAATGGCCGGTAATCCAGAAATCGACCCCCATAGCGGCCTTGAGACCACGGGCCACGAGTGGGACGGCATCCAGGAGCTCAACAGGCCGCTGCCGCGCTGGTGGCTCTGGGTCTTCTACGCCTGCATCCTGTGGTCGTTCGGCTACTGGGTCGCCTATCCGGCGTGGCCCCTGGTTTCCGGCTACAGCAAGGGCGTACTGGGCTGGAGTCAGCGCGCTTCGGTCGCCGCGAGCCTCGAAGAGGCGCGGGCAAGTCACGCCAAGGAAGATACGGCGATCGGAGCTTTGAGCCTCGCCGAGATCAAAGGAAGGCCCGATCTGCTGAACTTCGCGCTCGCCGGCGGGAAAGCGGCCTTCGGCGACAATTGCGCGGCCTGCCATGGACGCGGCGCGCAAGGCTCTCCCGGCTTCCCGAACCTGAACGACGACAAGTGGCTTTGGGGCGGCACGCTGGAAGACATCTACCAGACCATCGAATACGGCGTCCGCAGCGGCAACGAGAAGGCGCACGTCTCCCAGATGCCTTCATTCGGGACCGACAAGATCCTGACGCCCGAGCAGATCGACGACGCGGCGGAGTACGTGCTGTCGCTCTCCAAGCTGCCGCATGACGCGGCGGCGGCCGAGCGCGGCAACGTAGTGTTCCATGGCGATGGCGGATGCCTCGCCTGCCACGGCGAGGAAGGCAAAGGCAATCAGGACTTCGGCGCGCCGAACCTGACGGACAATATCTGGCTGTACGGCGGCACCAAGGACGCGATCCGGCATCAGATCGAGGTCGGCCATGGCGGCGTGATGCCGGCCTGGGTCGAGCGGCTCGATCCGGTGACGATCAAGAAGCTGGCGCTTTACGTCCATTCGCTGGGCGGCGGGAAGTAGACCCCGCCCCCTATTCCGAGGGAGGCGCCGCCGGCGCGGAGAATTCGCAATGCAACTTGCCGTCTCCCTCCCTAAATATCTCGCAAGGGAGAGCGATCGAAACGCGACGAGGGCAAGCCCATGAGCTGCTGCGACGCCTTCTACGCCCACGCCTTGGCTTTGGAGCATAAAATGACCGAAACGCCCGCTGCAGCCTCGGCTGGCCAACAAGCCGCCTCGGGCGCGCCGAGGGCCGAGGCGAAGCCCGCCCCGGAGAAGCAGCCGTCTCTCTACGCCGCCCGCGAGCCGATCTACCCGAAGCTGGCCCACGGAAAATTCCGGCGCATCAAATGGATCGCGATGATCGTGACGCTGGGCATTTATTACGGGCTGCCCTGGCTGCGCTGGGATCGCGGGCCGGGGCTGCCCGATCAGGCGGTGCTGCTCGATTTCGCCCATCAGCGCCTCTATTTCTTCGGCCTCGAAATCTGGGCGCAGGAATTTTACTACGTCACCGGCATCCTGATCCTGTCGGCGCTTGGGCTGTTCCTCGTGACGGCGCTCGCGGGCCGCGTCTGGTGCGGCTACGCCTGTCCGCAGACGGTCTGGACCGATCTCATGATCATGGTCGAACGCCTCTGGCAGGGCGACCGCAACGCGCGCCTGAAGCTCGCCAAGGCGTCCTGGTCCCTGGACAAGGCGTGGCGCCTCGCCGGAACGCATCTCACCTGGCTTTTCATCGGCGTCGCGACGGGCGCCGCGCTCGTTTTCTACTTCCGCGACGCGCCCACGCTCCTGTCCGAATTCTGGCATTTCGAAGCGCCCGCCGTCGCCTACATCTTCCTCGGCATTTTCACGGCCACGACCTACACGCTCGGCGGCCTCTCCCGCGAACAGGTCTGCACCTATATGTGCCCCTGGCCGCGCATCCAGGGCGCGATGCTCGATTCGGAATCCTTCCTCATCACCTACCGCGATTTTCGCGGGGAGCCGCGCGGCGCTCACAAGAAAGGCGACAGCTGGGAAGGACGCGGCGATTGCGTCGACTGCGGGCAATGCGTCACCGTCTGCCCCGCCGGCATCGACATCCGCCACGGGTCGCAGCTCGAATGCATCCAATGCGCGCTCTGCATCGACGCCTGCGACGAGATCATGACGAAGGTCGGCAGGCCGACGAAACTGATCGCCTACGACACCTACCGCAACTTGCAGGCGGAGGAGCACGGCGGACGCGCGCCCTTCCGCCTGATCCGCCCCAGGACGATGCTCTATGCCGGGCTGTTCGCGCTCGTCGGAGCGATCATGCTGTTCGGGCTGTCGCAAAAGACCGTGCTCGACGTGAACGTCGTCGCCGACCGCAATCCGCTCTTCGTGCAACTCCAGGACGGCGGCATCCGCAACGGCTACACGGTCCGGATCTTGAACAAAAGGAAGGAAACGCGCAGCTTCACGCTCGGCATAGCGAACCTGCCGGAAGCGCGGATTTCTATCGTCGGCAACGAGGGCGGCGCCCCGCTGCTTGAGGTCGCGCCCGACGATGTCCGCTCGGTTAAAGCCTATGTCACCATCCCCCGCGAGAAGGCCGCGAGCCTGCCCGCCGCGAGCGGGATCGCTTTCCTCGTCCGCGACGCCGCCGACGGGACGGAAACCCGGCGGAACACGAACTTCCGGGGCCCAGGACAATGAGCGGCGCCGCGACGCAAACACAGCTCACCGGCAAGCACGTCCTCGTTATCCTGCTTGCCGCCCTCGCTGTCGTCGGCTCCGTCAACGCGACGTTCATCTACTTCGCGCTGAGCACCGGCCCCGGCGAGGAACGGGGCGCAAGCTACGAAACGGGCCTTCGCTATAACGGCATCCTGTCCGAGGAGAAGAGCCAGGAGGCGCTGCAATGGCGTCACCGCGCGCAAATCGATAAGGGCTCGCGGCTGCGCGTCGCAATCGCCGGCAAGGACGGCGCGCCCATCGCCGGGCTCGCGGTCGCCGGCACTTTCAGCCGTCCCGCTTCGAGCAGCGGCGACGTCAGCCTCGCTTTCAAGGAAATCGACGCCGGCGTCTACGAGGCCGAGCTTGGAACGATCGACCCCGGAAGCTGGGTGCTGGCGTTCACCGCGGAGAAAGGGCGCCCGCGCGCCGAGACCACCTATCGCGTAAAGGAAAGGCTATGGCTCAGCCCGGCGCATTAAGCGAAGCTTGCGAGATAGACCAAGGGCGCAGATCCGCCGCGGCCGTCGAACCGGCGTCCCCTCTCCCAGAGGGAGAGGGACAGGGTGAGGGGCGATTCGCTGGGCAATCTGGCGGAGCCTGCTTAGAACTGGAAAAGCCTGGGACGCTCGCTCGCTCCCCCGCCGCGCCTAAGGCGAGTCCGCCGAGCGCCGCGCCGCGAACCATCACGCTCGCCGTCGAAAACATGACCTGCGGCGGCTGCATGCGCAAGGTTGAGACGGCGCTGCGCGATGTGCCGGGTGTGGCGTCGGCGCGCGCCAATCTTTCCGCCCGCCGCGCCACGGTTGTGTTCGACAAGCCGCAAGCGAGCGCCGCGCCGCTCGTCGATGCGCTTGGCAAGATCGGTTTCAAGGCCGCCGAACTGGCGCCCGAAACCATCGAGACCAAACCGGACGGGGGCCGCGCGCTGTTGAGCCGGCTTGCCGTCGCGGGCTTCGCCGCCGCCAACATCATGCTGCTCTCGGTGTCGGTCTGGTCGGGTTCCAATGCCGACCGGACGACGCACGACCTGTTCCATTGGCTCTCGGCGGTCATCGCGCTGCCAACGGTCGCCTATGCCGGGCAGCCCTTCTTCAGCTCGGCCTGGCAAGCGCTGAAGCGCTTCCGCACGAACATGGACGTGCCGATTTCGCTCGCCATCCTCCTGTCGGCGACGATGAGCCTTTACCAGACGATCCGGGGCAGCGATCAGGTCTATTTCGACGCCTCCGTCACGCTCCTCTTCTTCCTGCTGATCGGCCGCTATCTCGATGCGCGCGTGCGCGTCCGGGCGCGCGGCGCCGCCGAAAACCTGCTCGGACTGAAGGCGCAATGGGCGCATGCGATCGCGCCCGACGGCTCCATCGAGCGCCTGCCCGCGCGGCTCGTGGAGCCCGGCATGCGCATCGCGGTGGCGGCGGGCGAGCGCTTTCCCGCCGACGGCGTCATCCGCTCCGGCGAAACATCCATCGACGAAAGCCTCATCACCGGCGAAACCCTGCCTCGGGAAGCCGGCGTGGAAGCCGCCGTTTACGCGGGCTCGGTCAACCTTGGCGGGCCGGTCGAGATGGAGGCGCGCGCCGCCGAGGCGGACACGCTGCTCGCACAGATCGCCCGGCTCATGGAAACCGCCGAACAGGCGCGCGGCCGCTATGTGCGCCTCGCCGACCGCGCCGCCCGCTTCTATGCGCCCGCCGTGCATACGCTCGCTCTGTGCTCGTTTATCGGCTGGCTGATCGCGGGCGCGGGCTGGGAGCACGCGCTGACCATCGCCATCGCCGTCCTGATCGTCACATGCCCTTGCGCGCTGGCGCTGGCCGTGCCCGCGGTGCAAGTGGCGGCGTCGGCCCGGCTGTTCGACCGCGGCATCCTCCTGAAATCGGCCGACGGCCTCGAAAGGCTTGCCGAAACCGACATCGCCGTGTTCGACAAAACCGGCACGCTGACCGCGGGCGTCCCCTCGCTCGCCAATGAAGCGGCCATCGACGGCGGCGCGCTGAAGGCCGCCGCGGCGCTCGCCGCATCGAGCCGCCATCCTTATGCGCAGGCGGTGGTCGAGGCCGCGAAGCGCCGGCTGGGGACGGTTGCGGCCGCAAGCGGCGTCGAGGAAACGCCGGGTTTCGGCTTGCGCCTCGTCACGCCATCGGGCGAGGAGCGGCTCGGCTCGGCGGCGTGGTGCGGGATCGATGCGGCGCGCGCGGCCTCCGCCTCGCTCTGGTATGTGCGGCCCGGCTCGGCGCCCATTGCGTTCGAGTTCGAGGACAAGCTGCGCGAGGACGCGGCGCAAACCGTGGAGTCCCTTCGCAAGGCGGCCTTCGACGTCGTACTCCTTTCGGGCGACCGCGCCTCGGCCGTCGAAGTCGCGGCGAAGGCGGCCCACATTTCGGAGTGGCGCGCCGGCATGAAGCCGCAGGAGAAGATCGCGCGCCTGGAGGAGCTGAAAGCCAAGGGCCATCGCGTGTTGATGGTGGGCGACGGCTTGAACGACGCGCCGGCGCTGGCCGCCGCCCACGCGTCCGTCTCGCCCTCGACGGCCGCCGACATCAGCCAGACCGCATCCGACGCCGTGTTCCAGGGCGGCAAGCTCGGGGCGGCGATCGAGCTTCTGGCGACGGCGCGCAAGACCAAGGCGATGGCGTTCCAGAATTTCGCAATCGCCTTCGGGTATAATTTGTTGTTCGTGCCGCTCGCGATGGCGGGCTATGTGACCCCGCTTGTCGCCGCGATCGCCATGTCATCCTCGTCGATCCTCGTGACCGTGAACGCGATCCGGCTGCGCAAGGCGAAGCTGGAGCTTAAGTAGCATGACCTCGCTGGCCTGGCTCATCCCCGTCGCGCTTTTCCTCGGCGGCCTCGGCCTTGCCGGCTTCATCTGGGCGCTCAGGTCCGGGCAATTCGAAGACCTGGAAGGAGCAGCCTACCGCGCCCTTGAGGACGATCCGCCGAGCCCCGGCGACAAGAAATAGAGGCGCGCCCCGCCTGGGCTTGCTCTTTGCCCAAGGCCTGTCTCGTTTCCGCCTTCGCCCGCGTCCGCGCTGTAAGGCTGGCCTCTGGCGCCTTTGTCTGGTACATCGGCGCCAGGAGAAGGACCTTGCTCACAGCCGTTGGATTATCGGGAAGCCCCTGCACGCCGTCGCGGACGCGCCTCATCGTGAAGGCGGCGCTCGACCGCATCGCCGAGCAGGCCGGAGCGCAGGCGCGGCTCATCGACGTCGCCGGCCTTGTGCCGGATCTCGGCGTGGCCTCGCGCGCCGAGGCATCGCCGCGCGTCGAGGAGGCGTTGCGCGCCATTGAGAGCGCTGACCTGCTGATCGTCGGCTCGCCCGTCTACAAAGGGTCGTACACCGGGCTCCTGAAGCACCTCATCGACCTCATCAACTATCCGGCGCTGCTCGGCACGCCTGTCGGGCTTCTGGCCTGCGGCGGCAGCGACCGCCACGCGCTCGTCATCGAGCATCAGATGCGGCCGCTTTTTGGATTCTTCGGCGCGAAGACGCTCGCAACCGGCGTTTTCATGACGGACAAGGCCATCCGGGACGGGTGCGTGGAGGATGCCTCCGTCGCCGCGCGCCTCGACCAGCTCATCGCGGAAGCCGTGCATGAATTGGACCTCGCCCGCGCCCGAAAAGCGTCCGCCTCGGGATGAAATTCGACGGCGGGAGCTTGCGCGGCCGATAGCGAGTTCCGGGTCGATAGCCGCGCGCCTCAAGGACACCCTCGCGCGGGGTTTGGGAGATCGCCGACCCCAGGAGCGCGTTCCTGGCCTGGGCCGCTTTCGCCGCGCCGGCCGCCATCGCGCCGATTTTTACGCGCGGCGCGCCAACTCGCACAACCCCGTGAACGCCGCAAAAGCGCCTAAGTCATTGCGAAGAAAAGACCAAGACCGAGGCTATTGCTTTCAAGCTGAAACGAAGTCTTTATTAAAAAAGGAAGCATACGCCGGGAGGTCCACAATCAGCCGCTCATTATGCCATCGAGCTTTCGTTCTCCCTGCGGCCCCGCGGACTTCGCGCGGCTCGCGCGAGGCCACGGCATGACGCCGCGGCAGTCGAGCGACCTGACGCTTGCGGCGGATTATTCCGGCTCTGGAGCGTTTTCAGCGGTCGGCATGCTTCTGCCCTCGTTCGCGCTTGACGCGGCCATGGGACGCTTCCGCCTTTACCGCGGCGACCCCAAAAAGAGACCCGTCCTGATCCATGCCCTCGCCACAAAGATCGTGGGGCGATGCTTCCTTGAAAGCGCGGAGGCGGAACGGGCGCTTTTCGAATGCTTCGCCGCGCGCCTCGCCGCCGAATGGACCGTGACCATGCCGGCGCTCGGGATCTTGCGCGCGCTGTTCCTGATAGAAAGGCTGGAAAGAAGCGAGTTGGAAGGCCTCTTCGACCTTGTCTTGCAACTGGCCGGCCAACCATCTTTGTGTGAGTTGCAAGCAGAGAATGCGGAAACCGATTGAGGAGGTTTGCCTCCGCTTCGATTTTTTCCGGCCGGCCGGACCTGAACTCGATAGTCTGTTCATCTTCAATTCATGGGATATCGGCTCCCTTGTAGACGTTCGATCCTGGCATGGGCCATGAAGCACCATTTCGCAGCCTTGCTTCTCGTATTCGCCGTTTGCGGCGGCGGCCTCGCCGCCGCCAAGGAGCCCTGCACGCGTACCTGGGCCAAGGGCGAATACAAGACCTTCAGGGAAGTCCAGGGCGAGCTTCAGGGGCGGCTTGGAGGCGGAAAAATCCTCGGGCTCTCGCTTTGCGGCGGCGCCAACAACCGCTACTTTCAAGTGATGATCCTAGAGCCGTCCGGCAAAGTTCTTGTTCTGACCATTGCCGCCCGGTAGTGTCGGGGGTCGGAGATCGATATGCGCCTTCTGGTTGTCGAAGACGATCGCGATTTGAACAGGCAACTCGTAGCCGCCCTCACGGACGCCGGCTATGCGACGGACGCGGCGTTCGACGGCGAGGACGGCGCCTATCTCGGCGAGACCGAGCCTTACGACGCGATCGTTCTCGATCTGGGGCTGCCCAAGATCGACGGCCTGAGCGTCTTGGAACGCTGGCGCAGGGCGGACATCAAGACGCCCGTGCTCATCCTGACCGCGCGCGACCGCTGGAGCGAGAAGGTGGCCGGCATCAACGCCGGCGCGGACGATTATGTCGCCAAGCCCTTCCAGATGGAGGAGGTGATCGCGCGTATCCGCGCGCTTCTCAGGCGGAGCGCGGGCGTCGCCAAGGCGGAACTCGAATGCGGGCTTTTGCGCCTCGACACCCGGACCGCGCGCGTGAGCTATGACGGCGCGCCGGTCAAGCTGACGGGGCTCGAATTCAGGCTCCTCTCTTATTTGATGCACCACCAGTCGCGGGTGGTTTCCCGGTCCGAGCTTGTCGATCACCTCTACCAGCAGGATTTCGACCGCGATTCCAACACCATCGAAGTTTTCATCGGGCGGGTGCGGCGCAAAATCCCGGCGGACATGATCCATACCGTGCGCGGGCTCGGCTATTGCCTGTCCCTTCCGCAAGACCTCGGCGGGAGCGCGAAGAGGGGCTGATGACGGTCAATTCGCTCGCGCTTCGCCTTCTGATTTCGTCGGCGGCGTGGACGCTCATGATCCTGTCGGTGACGGCGGCGATCCTGATCTCGCTGTGCCGGGACTTCCTGGAGGAGAGTTTCGACCAGCGGATCAATCAGTATCTCGAAAACATCGTTGCGAGGACCGCGCCGCAAGGCGCGTCCGACATCAGGCGGCCCGACGACATCGGCGAGCCGCTGTTCCTGAAGCCTTTGTCCGGCTCCTATTGGCAAATCCGCCCCGCCGACACGGGGAGCGAGCCGATGTTCAAATCCGAATCGCTGGCTGGCGAAACCTACAAGACCCCAAGCGACCTCGGCGTAAAGCCCGACGAGAAACGGATCCGCGAGGCCTATATCGACGGGCCGGAAGGACAGATGCTGCGCGTGCTCGAACGCGACATCGATTTCGGTCAGGAAAACGAAAGCCGCATCTTCTCGATCTCCGTCGCTTTCGACACAGCCGAGCTTGAGATGGAAGCGCGCTATCTGACGAACACGATCGTTCTGACGCTCGCTCTTCTCGGCATCGGTCTTCTCCTCGCAACGTTCTTTCAGGTTCGTTTCGGGCTCAGCCCGCTGCAGGACATCGGCAAGCGCATCGCCGCGATCCGGTCCGGCGAAGAGACGAGGCTCGAAGGCGATCCCCCCGACGAGATCCTGCCGCTTCAGGAGGAGCTGAACGCTCTCATCGAGGCGAATATCAGCGTCGTCGAGCGCGCGCGGACCCATGTCGGCAACCTCGCCCACGCCCTCAAAACCCCGCTCAGCGTCATCATCAACGAGGCCGCGTCGCAAAATACCGATTTCGCCGCGAAGGTGTCGCAGCAGGCCGGCATCATGCGCCAGCAGATCACTCACTATCTGGATCGCGCCCGCATCGCCGCCCAGATCAGGCCCGCGAGCGGCGTTACGGACGTGGGCGCGGAACTCAATTCGCTGTCGCGGGCGCTGACGAAAATCTACGAGGCGCGCGCGCTCACGCTCGCCGTGGACTGCCCCGGCGGCGTTCGCTTTTTTGGCGAGAAGCAAGACTTCGATGAGATGGCCGGTAATCTTATGGACAACGCCTGCAAATGGGCGCGGTCGAGCGTGGTGGTGAAGGTGGAAGGCCCCGACGCCGCGTTGCCCCAGGCCGAGCGCACCTTCGATCTCATCATCGAGGACGATGGGCCGGGCCTGCCCGCGGATTTCCGCCGCTCGGCGGTCAAGCGCGGGCGCCGCCTCGACGAAAATGTGCCCGGCTCCGGCCTTGGGCTTTCCATCGTAGCGGAATTGTCGCACCTCTATCGGGGCTCGCTTTGGCTCGAAGAGGCGGCAACCGGAGGCTTGAGGGCCCGCCTTACGCTTCCGGCTGCGTGATTGACGCAAAATCGCCCGAAACTCACGGCACCGATTGCATAGTTAACGGTTGGGAGCGGTGGGCGATTCGGCCCCCGTCGGAAGGGGACATGAAGAAACACGCAACGATCTGCGCTTCGCTTGCCTTGGCGGTTCTGTCCACGGCTGGCTGCGCTACGAAAGAAGATTCCGGAACGCTCGTCGGCGCGGCGACGGGCGCGCTGATTGGCAATCAGTTCGGCAAGGGCGGCGGACGCGTTGCCGCGACGCTCGGAGGCGCGCTGGTTGGCGGCTTTATCGGCAACCGCATCGGCAAGTCGATGGACGACGAAGACCGCCGCCGCGCGGCCGAAGCGCAATACGCCGCTTTCGAGAATGGCGAGCGCGCGGAATGGCGCAGCCCGAACGGCCATTACGGCTATGTGGAGCCACGGCGCGCCTACACGTATAACAACATGAACTGCCGCGAATTCGCGCAGACCGTTTATATCGACGGACGCCCGGAAACCATGGTCGGCAAGGCGTGCCGCCAGCCCGACGGCGCCTGGCGCGAAGTCTAAAGCATCGTGCGCTTAATAAAAGTAGATGCCTTTGAGGGCGTAACCCCTCGCCCTGTCGCTCTCCCTCTGGGAGAGGGGACGGCGTTGCAACGGCTGCGGCGGGACGCCCTCTCCCAGGGGGAGAGGGCTGGGGTAAGGGGATGCGACCGCCGTTTTGAGTGGGGCGCCGGGCGTCACAAATGAGGTATTATAACACCGTTCTAATAACCCTATGATTTTACAGCGCTATTTTTTCAGATCTGGCGCGAACAAGCGTTGACACGCCCAATGCGCTGCATTATTCCTATCCCACGAATGGGCCGCTCGGCCCCTTTTTTATTGGAGCGAAGCCGGCCCCGCCGGAAGAACCATGGCAACCTATTCCGCAAAACCATCCGACATTGAAAAGAAGTGGGTCTTGATCGACGCCAAGGGTCTTGTCGTCGGCCGCGTCGCCACGATCATCGCCAACCGCCTGCGCGGCAAGCATAAGCCCACCTTCACGCCGCACATGGACGACGGCGACCACGTCGTCGTCATCAACGCCGAGAAGATCGTCTTCACCGGCAACAAGACGCAAGACAAGGTCTATTACCGGCACACCGGCCATCCGGGCGGCATCAAGGAGCGCCGGCCGTTCGAGATCCTCGGCGGCAAGTTCCCCGAGCGCGTGCTCATGAAGGCCGTGGAGCGCATGGTGCCGCGCGGTCCGCTCGGCCGTCAGCAGATGACGCATTTGCGCATCTATGCTGGCTCTGAGCATCCGCATGCGGCGCAAAACCCGGAACCGCTCGACATCGGCTCCTTGAATCCCAAGAACGTGGCGAGGGCCCGGTAATGGTTGAGGCGACAAAATCCTTTTCGGGCCTGGACAAGGGCGCGGCCGCCGCCGCTCCCGCCGCGGAAGATCGCGCGCGTCCGGTTCACGTGCAGAAGCTCGACGCCCATGGCCGCGCCTATGCGACGGGCAAGCGGAAGAACGCCGTCGCCCGCGTCTGGGTGAAGCCCGGCGCCGGCAAGATAACGGTCAACGACAAGGACCATGAGGCGTATTTCGCGCGGCCAGTGCTGCAGATGATCCTGAAGCAGCCGCTCATCACGGCGAACCGCGCGAGCCAATACGACATCATCGCGACGGTATCCGGCGGCGGGCTTTCCGGCCAGGCCGGCGCCGTGCGCCACGGGCTGTCCAAGGCGCTCACCTATTATGAGCCGGCATTGCGCGGCGTGCTCAAGAAGGCGGGCTTCCTCACCCGCGACCCGCGCGTCGTCGAGCGCAAGAAGTACGGCAAGGCCAAGGCTCGCCGCAGCTTCCAGTTCTCGAAGCGCTAACCGGCGCCAGCCATGTCTGCGAAAGCGGCGGGGCAGACGTTCAAAATCGGAGTCATCGGCGCCAGCGGATATACCGGCGCCGATCTCATCCGGCTTGCCGCCTGTCACCCTCACATCGAGATCGCGGTTCTCGCCGCCAACACGCATGCGGGCAAGCCGCTCGCCGAGGTGTTTCCGCATCTCGGCTTCCTCGGCGCGCCCGCGCTCGTCAAGGCGGAGGACGCGGACTGGGGCGCCTGCGACGCGGCGTTTTGCGGCCTCCCGCACGGCACGGCGCAGGACATTATCGCGACGCTGCCCGGCAGTCTCAAAGTCATCGATATGTCGGCGGATTTCCGCCTGAAGGACACAGCCACTTACGCGAAGTGGTACGGGCGCCAGCATGCGGCCCCGCATCTCCTCAAAGACGCAGCCTACGGGCTCACCGAGTTTCACCGCGACGAAATCGCGGCCGCGCGCCTCGTCGCCTGTCCCGGCTGCTATCCGACGGCGTCGCTTTTGGCGCTCCTGCCGCTCGTCGACGCCAAGCTGATCGACGCCTCCGACATTATTATCGATGCGAAGTCGGGCGTTTCGGGCGCCGGGCGCTCGCTCAAGCAGAACATCCTCTTCTCCGAGGCGGGGGAAGGGCTCTCGCCCTACAGCATCGCAAGCCACAGGCACGCGCCGGAAATCGAACAGGAGCTTTCCGCCGCGGCGGGCGCGGCGGTGATCGTGAATTTCACTCCCCATCTCGTTCCCATGAGCCGGGGCGAACTTGTGACGGCCTATGTGCGCCTTGCCGGCTCGCACAGCGCGGCGGACCTCGCCGCGGCGCTGGCCGCCCGCTACGCGGATGCGCCCTTCGTGCGGATCGCGCGCACGGGAACGCTGCCGTCGACGCAGTTCGTGCGGGGATCGAATTTTTGCATGCTCGGCGTCTATGCGGACCGTATTCCCGGGCGCGCCATCGTGGTTTCGGCCATCGACAATCTCGTCAAGGGATCGGCGGGCCAGGCCATCCAGAATTTCAACCTCATGTTCAACCTGCCGGAGACGGCGGGCCTTCTCCAGCCTCCGCTTTTTCCTTGAGGTTTGCAGCGGCATTTTGCATCAATGCCACGAAAGCGCAAAATATTGCTGGCCTGCGTAAATGCCATAATAGATAGCAAGGCATTATGCTAAGAGCGCTCGTCCGTCTTTGAATTCTCGCTTACTCCTGCCGCCCTGCCTCTGGAGGCTGCCATGGTCCGCAATGTCGTCATCGCCGCCTTGGCCCTTGCATCGGCGCTGCTCGCCTATCAATACCTGCAGGCGATAAAGGCCGCCGACCAACAGTCGCAACTCATCATCGAGACGCGGGAAAAGGCCGAGAAAGAGTTGCAGGCTCTGCGCGACAAGCTTGCGGCGGAAGAGCGCGCCCGGCAGGTCGCCGAGAAGGACGCGAAGGCCGTGTCCGCCAAGCTCGCCGAGGAGCAGACTGCGCGCGACGCCGCCGAGCAATCCGCCAAGGCGGCAAACGAGCGCCTCACTCAAGTTCAAAACGCGCTGACTAAAGCTCAGGAGGAGAAGGATCAGGCCGTGGAGGCGCTTGCGAAGGAGCGCGGTAAATCGGCGGGGCAGCAGAAGCCGGCCGGGTGATCCCTTTTGGAGGCAGACTGATGCGTTCCTGCACCACAGTTTCGCTTGAGACGCAAAGTGTATGAAAACTTAGCGCCCGGCTCTTTACGAAATGGCCTCGATCAAGCATAATCCGCCGCAACCGGGCAAACTATCGGACCCCGTGGAACTTCGCGTTATACAAGATTTGAGCTGCGTCTGCGGCGAGAAGGTACGCATGTCTTCCCCCGATACCTGTTATGCCTGTGGGAGTCAAAACATGGTCTAGCGGCCATGTTTTTTTCGTTGGGGAAGAGGAGTGCTATCCCATGCGCCAGGCCGGAACGGTCAAATTTTTTAATCAGGCGAAGGGTTTTGGTTTTATCACACCGGACGAAGGCGGGAAAGATGTGTTCGTTCACATTTCCGCGGTCGAGCGTTCCGGCGTCGGCTTGCTCGACGAGGGCATGCGCGTAACCTACGAGACGCAGCCGGACCCCAAGGGCAAGGGACCCAAGGCTGTCAATCTCGAACGCTCCGAATAAATCGAGGCGCCACCGGCGATCCGCTCTTTCGGGGCCTCCAAAAATAACCCGCACGGCATTGCTTGCGTTGGAAGGCATCGCGCCTTAACTGCGGATCATGCGCTTTTTAGATCAGGCAAAAGTTTACATTCGCTCCGGGGATGGCGGCAATGGCTGCCTGTCGTTCCGGCGAGAGAAGTTCATCGAGTTCGGCGGCCCCAACGGCGGCGATGGCGGCCGGGGCGGCGACGTATGGGTCGAGTGCGTCACGAACCTCAACACGCTCATCGACTTCCGGTATCAGCAGCACTTCAACGCGAAAAACGGCAGACCCGGCATGGGCTCCAATTGCGCCGGCGCCTCGGGCGATGACGCCGTGCTGAAGGTTCCGCCAGGAACGCAGGTGTTCGCGGAGGACAATGAGACGCTCCTCGCCGATCTTGTGGAGCCCGGCCAGCGCGCGCTGATCGCGTCGGGCGGCAATGGCGGCTTTGGCAACGCGCACTTCAAGTCCTCGACGAACCGCGCGCCGCGCCGCGTCAATCCGGGCCAAGAGGGCGTCGAGATGACGATCTGGCTCAGGCTGAAGCTCATCGCGGATGCGGGCGTCATCGGCCTTCCGAACGCGGGCAAATCCACGTTTCTTGCCGCCGTCAGCGCGGCGAAGCCGAAGATCGCCGACTATCCTTTCACCACGCTCCACCCCAATCTCGGCGTCGTTAAAGCCGGGGATGTGGATTTCGTTCTCGCCGACATTCCGGGCCTCATCGAGGGCGCCCATGAAGGGGCGGGGATCGGCGACCGTTTTCTCGGGCATATCGAGCGCTGCCGCGTGGTCTTGCATCTGGTCGACGTGACCGAAGCCGATGTCGCGAAAGCCTATCGCACCGTGCGCGGCGAACTGAAGGCCTACGGCGCAAACCTCGGCCGCAAGCGCGAGATCGTGGCGCTTTCGAAATGCGATGCGGTCACGCCGGAGGTTGCGGCCGGGAAGGCGGCGGAACTGCAACGCGCCGCGCGCAAGAAGCCGCTTCTGTTGTCGGCCGTCTCGGGCGCTGGCGTGCGCGACGCGCTGTTGAAGCTCGCGAAAATCGTCCGGGAGCCCAAGGCGCCCGAGGAAAAGCCCGTCTGGCAGCCCGACGTTTCGGGGTAGGTCTAGCAATCCCGCGAAGCCCGAATTTCTGGCGCCATCCTTCGACAAAGATGAGGTCGTGTGAGCCGAGCCGCGCCGGCCTGAGGCCGGCTTAGAAGCCGGTGCCCGCGAGCGAAACAAAAGCGCCGCCGGCGCCGTCTTTCGCCCCGCCTTCGGGCGCTTTTGGAGCGAGCAGGGTAATGAGCGCGCAGGCCGCGACGGCGCTCCAGACGACGAACAAAGCCAAGCCCTGCTGCGATTTCATGACAAGTCCCAAGGTTGAGCCTCCGCTGTCATTCAGCCAATTTCCCGGCCCAGGCGCAACCTTTGCATGTGTTTACGATTAATTGATTGTATTTTCGCCTTTTGCACTCGCGAGGGTTGTGGTATCCATAACCATAAGCTGTCGCTTAAAGGTCTCCATCCCTCTTACCTCGCGTTCCCTTCCTCCTTCAAATCGCTCCCCGTACCGAGCCAATGGACCCATCATCCATGGACGTCAGTCTTGTTGTTGTTGCAGTCAGTGGGCTTTTCTTCGCAGGCGTCATCAAGGGCGCGACCGGCATCGGATACTCGTCCTGCGCCCTGCCTTTCCTCGTCGTCTCCCTTGGGCTCAAGGAAGCTATCGTCCTCGTGGTCGCGCCCGCGATCGCGAGCAACGTCTCGGTCTTGTTCACAACCGGCCGGGTCGGGCGCAGTCTGAAGCAGTTCTGGCCCTTCTATCTCGCAACGCTGCCGGGCATCTTTTGCGGCGTGCTTCTTCTCACCGCGGCCGACAAGCGTGTCCCGACGCAAATCCTCGGCGTGGTTATCTGCGCCTATGCAATCCTGGCGCTGTTGCGCCCCTCGCTCGCGCTTACCCCCGCGGCGGCCCGGCGTTTGCGGGCGCCGGCCGGGTTCCTGAACGGGTTGCTCACGGGCTTCACGGGGTCGCAGGTCATGCCCTTGATGCCCTACATGCTCGCCCTTCATTTGGAGCCGGCGCTTCTCGTGCAGGCCGTGAACGTCGCGGTGGTGATCGCGACGGTGTTCCTGGGGGCAGGGCTTTGGATCATGGGCGAGATGTCGGCGCCGGATTTGAGCCTGTCCATCCTGGCGGCGGCGCCGGCGCTTCTTGGCGTTCAGCTTGGAAATTGGGCGCGGCGGCACATTCCGGCGCCGCGGTTCAAATCCATCGTGCTGGCGGTGCTTTTGACGATTGGCATGTCGTTGACGCTGCGAGCCTAGGCCTGGATCGGGCCTGGGCGTCGCGGCAGGTTCGCGCTTGAACCGCATCCGAAACACCCGTATAACGCCGGTGCTTCAAGAAAACTGGTGGGGCGTAGCCAAGCGGTAAGGCAGTGGATTTTGATTCCACCATGCCCAGGTTCGAATCCTGGCGCCCCAGCCAACCCCTCTTTCGATAAGTTCCGCTGACATCGGTTTTTCCGCAGGAAACCCATGAAAATCAGGCTTTTCATGTTCCGCCAAGCTGCGACAAGTCGTGCTTGAAGCCACGTCTTCGTGGGGGTATATCGAGGGGCACGCAATTCCCCCGGCTGAGAGAATACCCCCATGCCTCTCGATGACCTCACGATACGAAATGCGAAGCCTGCGGCAAAAGCGTCTAAGCTTTTCGACGAAAGGGGCCTCTTCCTCCTCGTCACCCCCTCCGGCTCGAAGCTGTGGCGGCTCAAATATCGGTTTGCCGGAAAGGAAAAGTCGCTCACGCTTGGCTCTTATCCCGAGGTATCGCTGAAGAATGCTAGGCTGCGGCGGGATGACGCTCGCGCGATGGTGCGAGATGGACGCGATCCGTCTGCCGAACGAAAAGCTGCAAAGCAGAAGCAGGCTCGTGAAGCACGGAATGCTTTCAAGGCGGTGGCGCTCGAATTCATAGGAAAAATGTTGCTGCACCGCTCGGAAAAGCATCGGGCCGAGGCTCTGTCTCGGCTGCAAAACAACATCTTCCCGGAACTCGCAAACCGCCCCATCGACAAGATTGAGCCGCCCGAGCTTCTTGCGGTCCTAAGAAAAATTGAGAGTCGCGGCGCTCACGAGATGACACATAGGGTGCGAGCGCTTTGCGGTCAGGTTTTCCGCTACGGCATTAGCTGCGGCGTCTGCACTCGCGATCCTGCGGCGGACCTTCGCGGCGCTCTTGTGCCTGTGAAGCAGTCTCACATGCCCGTCATACCGCTAGAAGAGCTTCCACAACTCCTGATTGCGATAGACAACTGTGAGGAAGCGCCCGCGTGTAGGGACCGTCAAACCCGGCTGGCGTTACAACTCTTGGCCTTGACGTTCGTTCGGTCGAGCGAGCTTCGCAAGGGGCTGTGGTCGCAGGTCAATCTGAACGAAAGAACTTGGACGCCAGCGGTGGAAGTTATGAAGACGCGCCGCCCGCATATCGTGCCACTGAGTCGGCAGGCCATCGTCGCGCTTGAAGAGCTTCACGAGTTCACGGGGCACAGCCGGTTCATGTTCCCCGGCGAAGGCAAAAAAGGCGTGATGTCCGAAAATACGGCTCTGTACGGCCTGTACAGCCTCGGCTATCGCGACCGCATGTGCGGCCATGGTTTCCGCAGTCTCTCCTCAACGATTCTGAATGAAGCCGGATGTTTTGATGAGGACTGGATCGAACTTCAGCTTTCGCATCAAGAAAGGAACAAGATAAGGCGCGCTTACAATCACGCGAAATGGCTAGACCAACGCTTTTCTATGATGCAGTGGTATGCCGATTACCTCGATAAGTTGAGAGAAGGCCACTTCATTAAGCCGATTGCTTTCGCAAATACCCAAAAACCCGCCCTTCCTCTTGCGGCATGAAAAAGGACCAGGACGCCGCCCGGCTTGAAGCGGTGTGCGCCCGTCATGGAATCCCAGTTCCGCAAAACGATGCGGACTGGAAGCCGCTGGCGATGGCTCTGATGGCTGCGCACGAACCCGAGTTTAAGCCGCCACGTAAGCGGATCGGCAGGCCGCCGAAGCTGTCGGCGTTCGAACGCTTACTGTTCTCTCTTTTGATCGTGGATGTAATGCTCGACAAAAAACTTTCACAGCACAAAGCTTGTGAATATGTTTGGAGGGATGTGCTGCGTGGAAATGAAAGGGGCTTCCAGGCGTTTAGGAAGAGCATTAGCGCTTTTCTTAAAACGCCGGAACAGGAATTTACAGATAATGAGACGCTTAAGACCGAACTTCTTCGTGGACTCGCCAAGTTTATTACAAAGGCAACGCTGGCAATAAAGTCTAACCCGAGCAGGAAGGCAAAAATTGGGGCCGCCTTGAAGCTCGTGCTCGAAAGGGCTGCAATAATTCCCGACCTGGATTTTTTGGGTAAAAAGTAGGGGAGTTGTTTTTACCCAAAACTTCAGCGACCTTCCAGCCAGTTCCGCAAAATTGCGTGAAAGGGCATGGAAGTGGGAAAAAGACTTATTCGTCTATCGGAAGTAATCGAGAAGGTCGGCCTTGAGACTTCGGCAATTTACGAGCGCATTGCGGAAGGCAAGTTCCCCGCTCAGGTGCCGATTGGCCGGAGAGCTGTGGCTTGGGTCGAGGACGAAGTTGACGCTTGGGTAGCCGAGCACATCGCCGCTCGTGATGCCCAAAGGCCCCCTCCTGCCGCGTAGTAGCATTTTTGAGTAAACACGAAGCATATAACTCGTGGCGAGCAGCCTCATTATCCTCGTCTCATCAACAGCCCGTTGTCTTACGGTGAATTACTCGCAAATGCACCGTAAAACTACGCATTACCTTGCTTGAGTTATATGATTGAACTCGAAAGAATCTACCGAATTGTTGTATTTATGCAACAAATGAGGTAGATCAACCTAAAAAGTGAGGCCGCACACAATTATCTACTTGAAGTTGTCGAGCGTTTAAGTCAAAGTTTAACCATTATTTTGCTACCGTGGGACAGTAACGAACAGAAACAGAAAGAAATCATATGACGATAGTTCAACATAAGGTCTTGCAGTTCATAAAGGAGTACATAGCCGAGCATGGATACTCGCCGTCGCACGAAGAAATGGCGCAGGCGCTCGATATGCACACGAGCACCACGAGCAGAGTAGTCTCAGCGCTGGCTCAGCGTGGATATGTGGAGAAGGTTGGCAGATGGCGGAACATCAAGCTGCGCCCGCAGGCGGCGGCATAAATAAAACGCGCCCGACTATAGAGCCGAGCGCGAAGAATTCTATCCGTGTACCTGCGCTTTGGCGAGCGCAGTCAAACAATAGGTATCAGCACCACACAGGGGCAGAATCACATGCTTGACATCATTTTTATAGCGCAAGCGGATTCGTCGCGCAAGCTTTCCGTCGCTTCGGCCCCTATTAACAAAAGGTTTAGGGGCACAGTATGGAAGCTCTATCTTTCGACGATGTAATCTCGGCTATCGGCAACAAATTCGGGAAGCTGGATGCGGTCTGCCCGCTGTGCAGCGCGTCCCGGTCAACCGCAGAGAAGCGGAAACGGAAGGTTCTTCGCGTTTGGCGTGAGGAGGAAGACTTCCTCACCTATCACTGCGTTCACTGCGGCGAAAAGGGATGGCTCTGCAAGGATGGGGACGCAGCTCTCCTAAATCTTGAGCGCATCGAAGCCGGCCGCAAAGAGGCTCAGGATCGGGAGCGTGAGGCTCGTCAACAGCGCATCGGCAAAGCGCGCTATCTCTGGCGAGCTTCGAGGCCGATACAGAGAACGCCAGCCGAGCGCTACTTACGAGAGGTCCGGGGCATAAGCTGTGCGCTTCCCCCGACCCTTCGATTCCTTCCGGCTTCCCGCCCCGGCTATCACCCGGCGCTCATTGCGGCCTATGGCCTGCCTCGTGAGCCTGAACCCGGACGCCTGGAAATCGGGGAAGATGAGATCCAGGCGGTGCAGCTCACCCTCTTGGCTGAGAACGGCCTTGCAAAAGCCGTCAACGAAGCTGGCCTGAGCAAAATCGGAATCGGTCCGTCCCTCGGAACGCCGATTGTGGTCGCTCCTATCCCCGACAGCCTTACTCTCGCGATTTGTGAAGGCGTTGAGGATGCGCTGTCCATACACGAGGCTACCGGGATAGGTGCATGGGCTAGCACGGGGGCGAAGAAGCTGGCGGCGCTGGCGCCCACCTTGCCAAAATACATCGAAACCATCGCGATCTTTGCCGACGAAGACGCTGACGGCCGTGCCGGGGCGCAAGCGCTCGCGAAAATTCTGCGGGGACGCGATTGCGAAATCCGCCTCGTGCTGCCTGCGAAGCGCGAAAGGGTTGCAGCATGAGTAAGTATGATTTCAACGAAATGCATCGCGAGCTGGGCGTGGAGGCAATATGTGAAGCCTACACAAGCGGCGCCATCCTCAACGGGCATGATGCCGACGGCCTGAGCGCCGAGGAAGGGTCAGCTGAGGAAAAGGACATAGAGACCGAAGTCAAGCGTCTTTCAGAGCTAAAGGCGCTCGACTACGAAACCGTTCGTCAGTCCGAAGCCAAGCGCTTAGAGATACGGGTCACAGCCCTTGATCGAGCCGTTGAGGAACACCGCAAAAAGGCGGACGAGCAAGAAAGGACGAATCGGTTTGTTGAGGACATAGACCCTTGGCCTGAGCCTTTGGACGGTTCCCAACTTCTGGACAGTATCGCAGAGTTGGTTCGTGAATATGTTGCTCTGTCCACTTATGAAGACGGCGATGGGAGCGCATACGCTGACGGAATTGCTCTTTGGGTTCTTCACGCTTACGCTCATGACCTGTCTTTTACATCTCCTATATTGGCGCTTGAAAGCCCGCAGAAGCGATGTGGTAAGACGCGCGCCCTTGAAATCGTATCGAGGTTAACGCCGAGGCCCGTTGCGGCGGCAAACATCTCTCCGGCTGCGCTCTTTCGCGTCATCGAAAGGGACAAGCCAACGCTGTTGATCGACGAAGGCGATACTTTCTTGAAGGTTAACGAGGAGCTTCGGGGAATCCTGAACAGCGGCCAAACTCGAACGAGCGCGTATGTCATTCGCGTCGAGGAAGTCGATGGCAAGCTTGAGCCCCGTAGGTTTTCCACCTGGGCGCCAAAAGCCATCGCGCTCATCGGAGAGCTGCCGGACACGCTTCAAGACCGGGCAATTGTTATAGAGCTTCGACGCAAGCTTAAGCATGAGGTGGTCAAGCGGTTTCGTGCGGACCGAATTGCCCCGATGACGAAGCTCGCTCGCATGGCTGTGCGGTGGGTGCAGGACAATCAGCGATCCTTGAGTGCTATGGACCCCGAGATGCCGGACGACCTCAATGACCGGGCGGCCGACAACTGGCGTCCGCTTCTGGTGATTGCCGACGCCGCCAAAGGCAAATGGCCTGAGAGGGCGCGACGGGCTGCGAGCGCCATATCGGGGGATAAGGACAGCGCTGGCGACGAAGATCCAGGCATTCGGATGCTGGTTGACTGCCGACAAGTCTTCGACGACCACTCGGCGGAGGCGCTGACGCCAGCCACCTTGCTTGAACGCATTCTCGAAGTTGACGGGGCGCCTTGGCGGGAGTGGCGGCACGGCAAACCACTCACAGAGCATGGCTTGGCAAAGCTGCTGAAGCCTTTCCGCATCAAGAGCACCGAGCCCACCCGTGCATTCGGCGCGAAGAAACAGCGCTATTATCAAAAGCGGGACTTCGAAGACGCTTGGGTGCGGTATATCCCTTCCGCCACCCCCTTTAAAATGGCGTCCCATCCGTCCCAACCGTCCCAAGAGTAAAAAAAGACGGTAAATCAGCGCCTTACGACGGGACACTTTTTGCGTCGAAACTGTCCCAAAATGAAAATGTAACCGTCCCGCACAAGAACGTATCCGGCCAAAATCTGGGCCGGGACAGTTCTGGGACAGATTGCGCGCCTCGAAGTGTCCCAGAAACAATTTCTGTGAATCAGGGCTTTAGCCAGCCTCGGGACACATGGGACACTTGGGACGGTTTTCCTGGCCCTCTCTGTGAAGATATAGCGCAAGATTAACGGGAAGAGGCGGCGATTTGAGGGCGCCGCCATTCAGTCCCGCTGTGGCTGCAAACTTAACTGCTAACAGTGACAAGAACAGTGCAGAGAACCGTATTTATAAACGCACGGAAACTGCAAGGATGATCCCTGAGAACAGGGCACGTAACAGGGCTTTGAGCCAATTAATACTGGCCGAGAAATGGCTGTAACAACAGGCCATTTACAGAGCGCTTGCCGATTTTAATCGTGGAATAATCGAGGAAGTTATGGCCAAAAATAAAAAGGCCGAAAATGGCATTTGCGAAACGTGCAAGACGAGATTTCGGAAGTGGACAGATTGGCAGAACTATTGCTGCGCCGCTTGCGCTCAGAAGGCCCGCAGAAAGCGCAGGAAACAGGCTGCGTAGGTCATTCAGGTGCAAGGGTAGCGCCCCACATGTAAACCTGCCCTGTACCGCCATTTTATAGGCATTTTTCTCAAGGGGGCTTAAGCCTTTTTAAGGATATGTAGATGAAATACTCTCGACTTATTGTGACAGGCCCGAACGGCCGAAAATGGGGACGCAACCCGAAGCAGCTCACGCCCCACGACTTCGAAGCTGAAGGCATTATGCCAGCGCCGCCGCTCGCCGTCATGCGCGCCATGTGCCTTGACTGCCGCTCTGCGGATGAGGTGCTTGTCTGCGCCCGCCCTCGGTGTCCGCTGTGGCCCTACCGTACAGGTCGGAATCCATGGAAACAAGGCGACACGGACAATTTGAAGAAGGCTCGGGCCGTTATGGCCAGCAATGTTACGAAGTAAGTAAACATTTCTGTGCAAACCAACGAACATGGCTTGATGAAACGGGCAATTCTATTGTCAACATCCTCTTGCTTCCGGGTTGTTCCATCTATGTTGCCAATGGGTGTCTGAGGGATGTCTGATGCAAGTAATTGCTCAAGGACCTAAAATGGTAGGTTTATCCGTTTTTCGTGTCCTAGACTAAAAATAAACCCGAGTATAGAGATGCGGCTCTCAGGTTTTTGTTGGCTGCTTGCCGCACTTGTGTTCGCAAATTTATTGGCTCATTTTTGCTTTTATGTAGCTTTCAGCTTGTGTGTGACGTTCAGCTTTATTTGATAAAAATTCTTCATATTTTACAAGCCCATCGAACATATCGTCTGAGCTGTTTCTAGGACTATAGCGGATATTGGCAAGTTTTTCTTCTGTTTGGACATCGTATAGCTCTTCTATGTTATCAATTTCCTCGTCCCCTGAATGAAACTTTGAGTATTCGATCTTTATATAACACCTGTTGTCTTTGATATTGTAATGACTTGTAGAATTGGTAAGTGATATATCCATTGACACCGCTTCATGAAGTTTATACTTCATTATTTGTTCACTGAATGATATAGATAACTTTTCGCATTCTTGTCTAAGACGCCATACCTCAGTTGCGGTGATTGTTACTTCAGCTGCCTGTGCTTGAAGTATGAAACTTGTAGTGACCAAAAGGGTTGAGAGTAACTTCTTCATTTAGCCGCTCTCTCTGGCTTCGTCAGTTCACGGCGGTGTGGCTGAGGTGTCGCTGTTATAGCTAAAGTGGGTAATTGTGAACTTTATGGGGCGCATCTCTATGGCTGCGAGCGCCGCCGATTTGCTTTAGCGGGCTTGGGCGTCAGCATGGATTGGACGGCGCTGGCGCTGAACGGCATTGCGTTCTTGCTAGTGACAAATCCCTGAGCTGCAAGCGCCGCCGAGATCTGGCGCAGGCTGCGGCCATCATTCAGGGCGTTGGCCGCCTCAATCAGCTCAGGCGAACGCTCTGCCAAGGTCTTACGTCCTTCGCACTTTCCCTTCCCGTCCTTCGTAACGCGCTCACTCGTGGCCCTCTTGCGTTCCCGAGCGCCCCGCAGCTTCGCCACGAGCCGAGCCTTTTCGAGTTGCGCGAAAGCGCCTGCAATCTGACGCATCGCGATTTTCATCGGGTCTGACGTGTCTGTCAGATCTTCACCCGACGCCGTAAGCACGCGAACGCCAAGCGAGATGAGCGACAAGATGCCCAACTCCTGCGCCACGAGATCGCGAGCGAAGCGGGTAGCATCTTCCACGATCACGGTGCGAACGCCGTTGCTCTCAATGCGGTTGAGCAAGGCCGCAAAGCCGGGGCGCGTCTCTATCGGGTCTGCGCCGCTCACTGCCGGGTCATAGAACCAGTCCTCGGCGGAAATCTCATAGCGGGCGCGCTTGGCGAAGGCTGTGATTGCCGCACGCTGGCGCTTCTCGCTGTCTTTGTCCGCACCCACGTTCGCAGCGCTCGAAGTCCGCAGATACGCCACGGCTTTCGCGCGTCCGCTCTTCCCGGATTTTGGCTCTTTTTCTTTCTGTGTCATAGGCTTAGCTCTACATCGTCACCAATTTCTTGAGAAATTAGTACAGGGTGGAGCGCGCGTCAAGGCTCCCGAAGCTGTTTTTCAGCAATGGCGAATGTCAGTCTGCGTCGCGCTTCGCCTGCTTGGCTGACGCTTCCAAGCCGAGCTTCACGAGCTGCCTGATTGCGTCCCCCCGGCTGCGGATGCGCCTAGCGAAGGCCCAATCATCGATGGCCGTCAAAGTGGGGGCGTCCATCATCACGGGGACGCGCGTGTCTTTCTTCGGTGGTGAGTTGGCAGGCATGAGCTGATTGTTACGGCGCTTGCTCATGTTGTGCAACTTGCGCTCGATTGACTCGGGCCGCTTTAGTATGCCAAGTTGTGCTGCTTGCTCAACAAGCACAACATGCCAGAGTTGGACGAGATGACACTCACCCCGCAAGAGCTGACGGACGCCGCTTCGCTACTAACGCAGGCCAAGGCGCTCTGCCAGAACGTCGGGGATAAGCTGCTCGGCAAAGACACGGACGCCAGCGCTAGGCTCGCCGATATCGTGAAGCGGCTTGAAGATGAGATCATCCGCCTTCTCAAGCGTCTGCGGCAGCCCTGAGTCCGGACGCGACACAGGCGACGCCACTGCCACCGCAGGCGAGCGCGCGAAGAGGGGAAGGTCAACGGACCCCCCATCCCCCCCTGTAGCAAGAAGGCTCATTTGGTGCAGCCCTGTCCGGCGAACCGGCCAACACTTTCAATAGGAACCTTCCCTAAAAGGATTGATACCTAGGACTGTAGCAAATCCGCAACAGGGTCGCAAATCGTTTCATCGTGCATGTTGACTCAGTGAAGAACTAACTAAAACATTGACAACAGCCAGAACGGCGAGAGCGACGGCTGTTGAGCATAAGGCATTTGAGCTACTAAGCATCAATCTACCTTCTGAGGATGTTGCATGCCATATTCGATATTTAGCAGAGAAAGGAAATTGCAAGCCGCCAAGCGTAGGCGCAACAAGCTAACGAGCAAGCTGAAGAACATTCAAGAGCGTCGTCTTAGCATTGAGTGCAAACTCAGAGAATGGAAGTCCAGAGACTGGAACTCTAATGTAAATCGCGAAATGCTTCTGCGTCAGAGGCTCAAAGCGGCACGTTCAGAAGAGGAGTCCATTCGAAATGATATTCAGGAAAATCTGGAAACAGCAAGAGCAATTGAAAAGGAACTGACCCAATTACACACTGATAAGTCAAAACCAGAAATTGTGGCGAGAACAATTAGCCAGAAACGGCAGAAGTATCTACTGACAATTACCCAAAAAGAAATGCATGATATTCAAGAAAAAATTACAAGTGGACACTTTGTGGGTAAAGACCTAGAATTTCTGCGAGAAAAACTAAAAACTATGCAGCTCTCTGAAGAAAGTCTCCGGAAATATATTGAACCTCACGATAGACGGCCTCTACGAACAAAAAAGGGGAAGCTTATTAAGAGTGGAGGGGCAAGCGTTAACGCCAATCCAGTGCGAATTAAGGATACAGAGCCCGTCGAGCAGACGTTTTTGTTTGATAAAGTAATAGAACACATCATCAGTCCTCATGACGAGGACGCTCAAACCGATAGTAACAGTACCATTCAAACAACAGGCATACCAAGTGAATACTTAGTCCCAACGCCTTCTGAGAAGGATAAATTAGATAGAGAAGGTTTTCTCTATCCTTCCCGTGACGGCCAATTGAAATTCCGTGACTTAATACTAGAAACTTACGGGCGCTGCGCAATATCCGGATGCACAGATAAAGCGGCGCTCGAAGCCGCTCATATCATACCTTATGTCAATTCGAATTCAAATATTGTACAAAACGGACTATGCTTACGCGCCGATCTTCACCGCCTTTATGATCGCAACCTCATGAGGGTTGGAGGCAACTACGAAGTGACAGTAGACTTTTCTATCAAAGCACCGGAATACATTTCTCTGCACGGTTCAAAAATAGCGCTCCCAGAAAATGAAGACAACTGGCCAGACCCAGAGTTGTTGGCTATCAGGCATCGATACATCTAAGCTCTATCTGCCTCTGGAAAAGAAAAAAAGCAACTGCTTACTATTTTCTTTTCCCCAAACTCGGCAAACCGCCCGATACGGCCATAACGCTTTTATTTTTCGTTTGCTTAGCTATTTTTCGTGCGGATTTCTTAGCGTATTTCAGTAGCCGTGCCTTGGCTATTTCTTCCGGGGTCGTCTTAATATTAGCCATAAGGGTGTACCTCTTGCATTTGATGGCTCTCTATGCTTCGCAGCACCCTGTTGATGTCATCGAGGCGCGCATCGAGCCGGGCGATGTTCGTCACGGCGCTTGATAGTTATTATTTTCTCCATATTATCGGGGAGAGCTGAGAGGGGTTGTGCGATGGCTGGCTCGGTCATTGGATCTAATAAAGTTCTTATTTTGATCGTGAGGATTTTGCAAATTGCGATATTAGTAGGAGGACCTATATTGTTTATGTATTTAGATGGCCGTCTTCACCTTGGCTAGCAAGCCATAGAGGAAGAGCTACCTCGGCTCTTCCCCGTGCTGAAACGAATACATGGCGCTCCAAACTTCAGTGCAGGCGTCATGATAGTTGAGGGATGCGATATCGGCCGGTATCGAGTCCTTGAAGTTGTCGTAATCGATATTCATGAGCCGCTTGGCCACAACATGCGCAGCGATCTTACGCGGAATGAAGGCGCGATAAAGATAATCAGCTTTCGGCGGCGGCGTCCGAGTTACCTCAACATCTCCGAATACCGCTTGAATGTGCCCCTCTTTGCGCGCCCGAACGAGCAACGTATCCTGAGAATTCCTATCCGCAACTATACTCAGAAACCCATCATTACAGAAGACCCACATCAGCGCTTTCCTTTCAGCTTGGATAGAGGTTCGTCGGTTTTTGGCGAGATGGCGCTCTCAGGTTCGGGAGAGGGTTTAACCTTTGGTAATTTTACCGGGCCAAAAAGCGAACATTTGCCAATCCTTTCCATCTCCTCTTCATGCGCCCATCTTTCGCGAAGGGTTAGCGGTCTACTTTTAGGACGAGCCGAGTGTTTGTCGAACTCGAAAGTGGCTTTCGCCAGCCCGACGATTATCCCGTTAAGGCGAGCCAGATGCAGTTTCTGCTCGGAAGTCGGCTCCTTCGGCAGGCTGTCTTTGTATGCAAACATCTCTGCGAAAGCGTCATCTTTCAGCTTTAGGAGCCTTGCGGCGCCTTCCTTACGCTGTTCGGGCGAGATGTCGTCAATTCCGCTCATCGCTCAGCTCCATTGTCCCCGTCTAGTTTTTTCAAATGGTCTTCAAAGTCACAGATGCGTTCGCCCGGCGCTGGAGTCTTCTTAGTGTAGGCGGGGACTAATGACCCGCAATTCATGAGTATTTGTGTAGTTGGTATCGATGCGCACATTCCTCCTTTCAAGAGGCTATCGTCATCCGGGTACTGTGATCGCTCGAAGGATAGGGAAACCCGCTTCGTGTTTCGATTGACTGTCAGAATGGGGTTGAAACATTTTGATAGACCGAGCCGACCGCTACCGGCGGGGGCGCCGCCAACCAGGATGCCGTTACTGATTTCCTTCATGTCAAAGGTTAAGAACTGCATATCAAGCGAACACTCTTGCACGTGGGCACCGACGACCGCTTCTGTGAGCCTGCATTCAAGCTCTCCCGCCTCTCCCATACGATTGCAGTGCAACTCGGAAAGATTATACGGAGGCTGCTTGGCTTCATTCGGCTCCCCAGGGAGTTGAAAAGTTCCACGAGCGGCAAGTCCACGACCTTCGCTTAGCTTGTCGACGAAGAAGTACGAAAAGACCGCCGTCACGTTCGAACATGAATTTACCTGCGCCGGACTGTCGGGTGGACCTGCGTAAGCGGTCGCCGGAATCGCCGCCAAGATCGCAGCTATGACGGTGCGTGCGAACGGAAGAAGTCTCACGACGTACATGCCTTTCTCGCCCTCTTAATCCAGCATGCCGCCATGATTGCTGCCCTAATTGAAACTTAAGGCCAAGCCCAGACTTGTAACCAAACAGAAAAACTTGTGTCACTGACTCTTAGGCGGCGTGGGCGCGTGGGCAGCTCAGGTCTCTACGCAAATCCCCTCCGGATCCACCTGACGGTCATGTGCAGAGACTAATCAAGCCCAAAAAGATCAACGCTGGGAGCGCTTCACTTTCAGCTTGGAGAGAGGTGTGTCGGTTTTTGGCGATATGGCGTTCTCTGGCTGCGGTTCTGGGGTGGGCTTCGCATTTGTTTTTGGTTTACTTAGTCCGAATAACGAAATTTCACCATTCCGGTACATCTCTTCCTCTCTAGCCCACCTCTCACGCATAGTCAGTTGTTTTCGTTCGGGACGAGCCGAGTGTTTGTCGAACTCGAAAGTGGCTTTCGCCAGCCCGACGATTATTCCGTTAAGACGGGCCAGATGCTGTTTCTGCTCGGAAGTCGGCTCCTTCGGCAGGCTATCCTTGTATCCCAACATCTCTGCAACAGCATCATCTCTGAGCTTGAAGAGGCTTGCAGCGGCTTCCTTGAGCTTCTCAGGCGAAATGTCGTCAATTCCGGTCATTAGTCAACTCCGTTTCTCCCGTATCTTGTGATCAGCCGCTTCTGCTCTCTTTCAAGTTGCTCGCGTTCCCTAGCCTCTCGTTCAGCCTCTTCGTTCGCTAAGCGCAACTCTTCAGCTTCTCGCATCGCTTTCGCTTTCGCAATCAGCCTATCTTCAAAATTAATTTTTATGTCTTCGGACATTAACTCTGCAACGTAATAATTCTCATAATCGTTGCAAAGCTCAAGCGCCTCCTTATCGCGACAATGTTTTAGCTGCTGTAATTCATATGCTGTGTTTTCTATTTCCTCTTCTCTTAACCACTTGAGTCTCTGTTCTTCTGTTACTTGGTTTGGATCGTATGGTCTCGGTTCTTTATTTGATAGGGGTTTTTCCCTGACGAACACAACGTCCCAAACGATGCTCCACAATATCCAGCCAATAATTGCAGCTGGAATATAGGCCCACCATTCATGCGGATTTGCGACAGGGAGGCCAATTACGACAGCGATGACAACGAGAAGAATCGCGACCCCCAGAGCACCTAGAGCAACCATTGCCAGTGCTGCTGCGACTTCGGGCAAGAGCGCCACAAGTAATATAATTACGATGACTGCCAAAAGAAATATCATAAAGCCCTACCTCCGCCACAAGCATGGTTGCATTTAACGGAACGGCTACACTGGAACGCCAGACGAGTTAGAGTGATCTGCAAGCCTCAACGAAAAGATCGCCCAAAACTTGCGCTCGTAGGTATATGCAGTAAGTTGAAACGCATTCTTGATGTCAATCCAGACTGTTTGCGTGGTGTTAATGGAAGAGCCGTTGTGATCTATGAGATTAAGAAATGCTGCCAGCATCTGGTTTTCGTCGAAGTAGGGATTGTCCCCTTCGTCGAGCGAAAGGACGATTTCAGAGACGCGCTCCTCCGGTGCGGCAGACTTGGGGTCGGTCTGAAATTCCACTCTCAGATAGAGGCCATCTTTGAGAAAAGAGACGGAATGACTGCACTTTTCGTTAGTCTTGCAGGTAACCGGCTTCTCCTTGTTCCGAAAATATCCCGAGCCATCGACAATACGCAAGGCCTCACCTCGGGTCATCCCAGGCCTGAGACCGAAAACTGTGCAAGCGCTCAAGTCGGAAAGATTGTCGTGTGAGGTCACGCAAGGCGCCGGGGCGCTCATGATCGCTGCGTGAAAGTCGCGTCGCGCGTCGCGCTGATACTGAGAGTTCCATTCGCTCTGTGAAAATGTCGTCCACATTTCTCCCGCAACGAATCCAACAGCCCCAATAGCTGCCACGGCCATAAGCCTATCGAATGCCCGCTGCGGGTCTATCCCGGCGTGGAGGAACGCCAACGTCAAAACGCCGACGCCTAATATGGGTACGAAAATCGGCGAACTGTCGATGAGGGCATCAATCGGACGTTCGTTCAAAGTCCATGCGAATACTGCCCACACCACAGCCCACACGGCTGCCATCGCGAGCGTGAGAACGATGAATTTTAGAGTGGCCGGATCTTTAATCAAGGTTCCGAAATTGAACTTTCGCCGCCCCACGCCTTCTTCGCAGCTTGAGCGTGCACGGCGGGGCTGACGCTCATCGGTAACTGGAAAAAGTATCCTGCTCGCGATAAAAGGCGCCAGCCATTGGAGTATAAACGCCCCCAAGAAAATGTACGTGCCCGTGGGTTCAGGCAATACTTTATAGAATTGCAAGACCAAAACGGTTAACACTGGCAAGAAAGGCAAATAAAATGCCAACCAAAATAGACGGTTTCGTCTCTTAAATCGGATTGCATGCTGCTCGCACTGCTTCATAAACTCTTCATGATTTAGCTGACTGCTCAAGCGCTCACGTGCATCATACTTCGTCTTTTCACTTGGCATGGCTCAACGCCTGTCACAATCCAGGTCTAAGGGTATATGCCGCTCATCAAATACGCCGCAATATAAACAGTTTTTTAGCCCAAGCAAGGAACGCCTGTTGGAAGGCGATGCAGCAATCCGTGTAGCCCCCACCCCGGCCTTTTCTCAGAACCCGCCTAAACTGCTCGGCGCGCGCAAAAGCCTGACCCCTATTTCCAATAGGAACCTTTCAGTAAAGGCGCGCAGAAAGGGGGTAACTTAAGGGGATGCGGGTATTCCGTCTTTTACGATATCGAACAAGCAGCCCCCGGACTTAAGACCCGTTAGAACTACTCGATACCTTCCCTGACTTGATGGGACCGCAATAGCTTCGCCAGCCACCATGCGCTCCTTTTTGATCCCGTCAGCCTTATCGGAATTAAGGCTCACATCGCAGGACGAGCCGTAGTGAGTGTCGGATACTCCGAGATACATGGCTCCGTCTGCGACGCGAAGCCCGGAGCCGACTTTTATGTATACGTTCCGAGCGCCACCCTGGGGGAGTGTGCCGGTTTCGTCCAACGTCTCTTTGCCCCCCGTGAAGGCGGAGACAAGAAAGCCGCCGACTATGACGCCCAAAAGGAGGCCTAAGATAAGACTTCGTGAACGTGGTTCTCGCGCAGAAGGCGTTGAAACAGCGTTGTCCACTTCCGGCAGTTTGAAAAACCAGTTCCAAACTCTTTCTTTATCAAACAGCCACAACGGCCAAAACGTAAAGATTGTGGAGAACAACAGAAAATAGCACGCTTCCAAAGCCCCTGGAACTTTCAAAATCGCGAAAAAAGGCGCTGTCGCAAGTCCGATAATCAGGGCGAAGAACCGAGGGTAATGTCGCCTTGGCAAAATCAACGATAAGACGTAAGCAAAAATGGCGGTAATCAATAAAATGAATGCAGCGGCAGCGACAGCAATGTCTTCGTCCATGAGCTATATCCCTTGCTGCTAGCCGCTTCGCTCGGCGCGCTTCGTATACAACTAGAAAGAAACTGACGGCTTGGCCTTAGGCCTAGCAGGCAAAAAAGTCATCCAAAATATTCTACCTAATTGCAAGGGTTTCGCCCTCTATATTATCACGTCCTCTCAAAGCAAGCGCGTCGCGTTAACCCTTTTTTAGCGGCGTTATGCGGGACTTGGGCGCAGGTGATGGTTACGATGGCGGCGGCATGACGAGAGCGGAAGGGCAAGCGGCTTGGGTGCGTGGGTTGCAATTTACAGGCGCTGCAATCGCGGCGGCCCTGTTCATGTCGCCCGCCGTTCTGCTCAACCTCATGTCGATGAACGCGAGAGGCCCTGCTTGGGTGTTCATGACGGTCGTGCTCGTGATGGGCGGCGCGTGGCTGACGCACGACGCGCGGCAAAAGCGCGTCGTTCTTTCGGGCGCGCTCGCCCTGATTGTGGTCGGGGTGTCGCTCGTTACAGCTGTTCGCAATATCGGCGGATTGCGTGAGGCTGGCGCAGAGGTTCGCAGCGATGCGATCAAGGCAAGGGACGCGATTGCCGAGAGGCGCGTCCGCCTCGAAGGATCGCGCAAGGCGCAGACTGAGGTGCCGGGTGTCGGGGATACCGCTGCGAGTGTCTTCGAAAGCGAGATTGAGGCCGAAAAGAAGGCCAATCCCTGGTGGAAATCCAGCAAGGAATGCACGGATGCGACCACATTGGGCTCTCAGATTCTCTGCGAGAAAATTGGGAAGCTGACGGTGAAGCTTAAAGCCGCAAAGGCGCGCGATGGATTTCAGCGTCAGATTGACGAGCTTGACAAAGCGCCCGCTCAAGCTGTGGCGGTTCCGCTTCCCACGGCGGACAATGGCGCGATCATTCGGATGGCCGGATGGCTCGGCGTTCATCCTACGAGCGGCGACGTGGACCAGTCTTACGAGATCGTGCTCGTGCTCGCCTATGAGCTGCTGGCGGCGGTCATGCCCGCAATCGCGTTCCGCTCAATCGTGAGCGCCCCGGCCGCCGCAGAGGCGGAAACCGGAGCGGCGGAACAAGAGGAAACCCCGACCGGAAATGATGAGCCTGCGCCGCCACGGAAACGGCGGAAGCAGAGCGGAAACGGCGAGCGGAAATCGCCCGAGCTGAAGGCCGGGAATGCGGAAGGCGCGCTGATTCTCCCGTTTCGGAAGCGGCGGCCGACGCCAGAGGAAATTTCCGCCATGAAGGCGAGCGGAAAGACCTACGAGGAAATTGCCGCAGAGCTTGGCTACACCACGCGCCAACTTCGGAACATCCGAAAGGGGAATTCCGGGTCCCCAGCCCGGCAGGCGGCATGATTTCGGCTAGGTTGGCGGCAAGAAGCCACCCCCGCTTAGCGCTGCTCCGTCCTAGCGACCAGCTTTTAGCAGGTGAGTTGAATCTCTTTAAGTCACTCTCGCACAGGTTTGGGTGACTTGAGTTGACTTCAGGTGAGGGTGAATCTTCCTGGGGTGAATTCAACGCCGCACCCACTTTTGCGCGAGCTGTTAATTTCTTTCGTCTTTGCATTGTGGGCTGTTTTTGGCTTGGTCATTTGTCCGCTTGTTCGCTGCGTCCTTGCCAACGCCCGATAGTCCATTGCTTTTTGGGGTATTTATTGGGGTATCCTTCGCACAATGTCAGCATATAAGGTCGCTAGAACAGTGGCTTATTGTTCCAATTTGGCTGCTGGCGCCCCAGCCAACCAAACATGGCGCCCAAAAACGCTTCAAAGTCAGTATATTCGGGCTAAGCTTAGTTTCCCAATGAAGCCAACGGATGGCCTTTGTTTGTCGTCCCGGAAACGCCGAAGGCGGGTTCGAAATCGCAGCGCTCATTTTTTTTGCGATCCCGGCTCGCGCTTCGCTTGGCCGGGATGACGATGGGTTGGGCAATTCGGCGGAGTCCGCTCAGAGCAGAATTTTTCGTGTGAGGCGGACGAGCCTCCGGTTGCGGGTCAGCGCGGTCCGAAGAGATCGAAGAGCGGCTTTAGCGCATGCGCCGACGTCCGCTTCTGATCCGCGAAACGCTTGGCCAGACTGTCGAAAATCCGGGCGAATTTCTGCGCGCCGGGCCGCTGCGACTTGCGGTCCATGATGTCGTCGAACTTGGCGAGAAGCTGCACGCCCGTCGCGTCATGGACCACGGGATTGCGATAATAGCCGCCGCGCTCGAAAAAGTTCGACGTGGGCACGGTGTTTCCGGGCGCCTGCATCATCTCGAAGCCGTTCGCGGGGCCGGCCAGGTTCATCATTTCGAGCTGAGCGCCCGTAAGCCCCGTCGCGCCTTTCTTGGCGGCGAACTCGACGATGTCGCGCAATTTCACGGCCTGGATCCACGGGCCGATCGTGCCGTCGAGGTTCAGCGCGTGCATGGCGAGCCCCTTGGGCGTCCGGCCATAGGCGACATGCGCGCCCCAGTTTTCCGGCACCTTCCTCGCGTCGGCGACCATGCGGCGGACAATCGCCGCCTTGGCCCTCAGCGCCTGAGCCGCGCCAGTGTCCGCGCCCGGCTCCCCGGCCAGTTGCTCAAGCCTTGCCGCGAATTCCGGCCCCTCCTTGCGCACGCGCTCGATGGAGTTCGGGGCGAGCAGCTGCGCGTAGCCAAGTCCCGTCGACGCGGCGCGTCCCGTCCTGGCGTTGAAGCCCGATTGCGTGTCTTGCGTGCCCGTGCCGCCCGTTTCGAGCGCGTAGACCCGCACGACCTGATCCCGCGTCAGCCCGAGCCGCATCGTCTCAAGCGCGTAGGCGATCATGAAATCGTCCTCGGCGATCCGGTCGGGCTTGAAGCCGTAAACCGCATCCGCCTCGCGCAGGAAATCGGCGATCACCGCCACCGGCTCAGGGGGCGGCGTGGCGGATTTCGGCGGCTTCGGAAGCAGCGCCATGATCTCGTCCGGCCGCTTCGGCCCATTATAGGCGGGCGGCTGCTCCTTGACGTAGTCGTCCAGCACGAGCGTTTTGCCCGCCGCGATCTTCGCCCTGCGCTTCTTGCGCTTCAACTCGACAGTGCGCCAGTATTGATCCATATGCCGCGCATAAGCGAGCCGCGCGGCTTCGTAGGTCTTTACGGCCGCCTGCTGCTCGGGCGTGAGCTTCGCCAGCGCCTCCTGATACGCATCGCCCAGCGCGTCCGGCACGGCCAGCGGCGCCGCAGCGAGCAGCAACGACGCAAAAAGACACAAGACTACGGGTAAGCGCTTGGACATCGGGCCGAACTCTAACCGTTAAAGGAAAATCGAGACAGCACAAAAATGCCGGCGCGTCAGGCATAGCGCCAAAGCCCTGTCCCACGCTTGCCGGACGAAGCGGCCACATTTTCGACGAGTCCCTGAGGCAGGTGCAGTGTCGAGGGTCGTCTTTCTCCGCGCTTTCCCGCGAATCATGGCCCGGTTTGCCGGGCGCGCGCCCGCTGGCGTTCGCGTTTGCGCATTTCAGGCGCATTTCAAAGCGAGAGGGGTGCATCTTGAACGGACAACCGGCCTTTGCAAAGCGATTCAGGCGCTTGGCTGCGGCGGCGGCTTGTCTTCTCGGCGCGCTTGCGCTTGCGGCCTGCACCGGCTTTGGCATCCGCAACGCGCCGATCAATTCGGCGCTCAGCGACGAGGCCACGGCGTCGTCCGAGCCCATCGCCGCATCGCCCGCGATGCTTCAGGACAATAATGAGACCGTCATCGGCTTGAGCTTTTCCGGCGGCGGCACGCGCGCGAGCGCTTTCGCTTTCGGCGTCCTCCAGGAACTCGCCAAGACGGAGCGGCCTTCCCGAAACGGCGCGCGCGTCCTGATCGACCAGGTTTCGCTCGTGTCGGGCGTTTCGGGCGGCTCGGTCACGGCGGCTTATTTCGCGCTGCACGGGCGCGATACGCTCGCCGACTTCCGCAAGAGGTTCCTGATCCAGGATGTCGAGGCTTCGCTGAGCACATCGGTCAATGTGACGAACCTCATGCTGCTGGCGAGAGGCGGCGTGAACGACAGGAGCGGCCTGCCCGCCTGGCTCGACCAGAACCTGTTTCGCGGCGCCACCTACGCCGATGTGCTGAAGCCCGGCCGCCCGCAGCTTTGGATCAACGCGTCCGACATCTTCAACCGGACGACCTTCATCTACAACGCCGTGAATTTCGGCGCGCTGTGCAGCGACCTTTCCCGCTACCCCTTGTCGGAGGCGGTCGCGGCGTCGGCGGCGGTGCCGCTCGTCTTCGCGCCCATCGTGATCGAGAACTACGCGGAGCGGTGCCAGTTTACGCCGCCCGACTGGGCCTATTCCGCCGACCGTCCGGGCGCGCCCGCGATTTTGCGCGCCTCGGCGGCGGCGATCCAGCGTTACCGCGAGAAGTCGGATGTGAAATTCGTCAAGCTGCTCGACGGCGGCATGACGGACAATCTCGGCCTCAGCGGCCTCCTGCTCGAACTCGCGGCGGCGACGAAGCCATACGAGCCGCTGACGCCGAAGCAGGTGGTGAACCTGAAGCGCTTTCTGTTCGTGGTGGTCGATGCGGGGCGCCCGCCCGGCGGCGACATCGCCAAGAGCGCCGAGTCGCCCGAGCTCATGGACCTGATCCAGGCCGTGTCCGACACGGCGGTGGACGCCAATGTCCGCGCCGCCTACGACGCCTTCGTCGCCGAGATGGAGAAATGGCGCGAGCGCATGATCGAGTATCGCTGCGGGCTGACCCCGCCCGAGGTGGCGTCGATGCGCGGCTCGACCGACGGCTGGGATTGCCGCGAACTCTCGCTCCAGGTGGCGAAGGTGAGCTTCGATGCGATGCGCGAGCCGAGCGTGAAGGCGAGGCTCGAAAAGATCCCGACGCGCTTCAAGCTGCCGAAGGACGATGTGGACTTGCTCATTTCGTCGGCGGGCAGCCTGCTTCGGCAAAACCCGAATTACAAAGAATTCCTCGCCACATTCTGAGCCGCGCGGCATGCTCGCGGCGCCGGGCCATGGTAGGGAATTGTTTGCCTTATTGGGTTCGTTTGGCAAAAAAGGGCGTTTTTGGCAATCTTCGGTTGTTTTTTATGGCGTGAGATCGCGATGAACAACCTTCAATTGTATTGTTTAATATGACTGTGGCGAATCGGCCCCGGAGGATGTTGCCAAAATGGCGCAGCCCACCCGCCTGATGGATAACTAGAAAGTTATTCCCGCGCTAAAACCCGGCTGTTGCCGGCGACAAAATCAAGGTTATGATCGCCCTGATAGTCTGGCCCGGCGCTGTCGCGGGTCGGTCCGGCTTGCGGTAATGTGAGCGACATGGCTGGTTCGGGCCAAAGCGGCCATCGCTCATGCAGAAGGCTGGTGAAGGCTCAGCGAACCAAGCGCGAAAGCGCGGTTCGACAAGAATACGGCGAATTTCGAACTCCTATCATGCGGCAGCAGAGCGCGCCGCGCGTCAGACCCAATTCTCCGCGCGCACGCCGGGCATGCGGCCGAACTCGCGCATGGTGTTTGTCACGACAATCAATCCCTCGCTGCGGGCATGGCCGCCGATCTGCATGTCGTGCGGCCCGCACGGCGTTCCCGCGCGTTCCAGTTCCGCCCGCAATTGGCCATAATGCGCCGCGGCCTTGCCGCCGAACGCCAGCACCTCAAGGCGCGCCGCGAAATGCGCGACCGCCGTCAGGTTCTCGGCGCGGCGGGCCGACTTCTCGGCGCCATAGTGCAGTTCGCCCAGCGTGATGCTCGATATGCAGAGCTGTTCGGCGAGCGCGTTGAACTTTTCACGCAGTTCGGAGGGATAGGTCTTCATCACGTAAATGCAGATATTGGTGTCGAGCATATAGGCGAGCATCAGAATGTCTCGCGCTCCTCGACACTGGGCTGCTCGCGCCCGGGCATAAAGTCTTCGCTCGCGCGGGGGCCGCTCACAAACAGGTCGTCCCATCTCTTGCCCAGGGGCGCGATCACGCGGCTGCGCCCGATTTTCAAGATCTCGACCTGGCGCACATCATCGGGAAAGGCGACGGCTTTGGGCAGACGCACGGCCTGACTGCGGTTGCTGATGAACACGGTGGAGCTGGTCACGGCGCATCCCCTGTATATCCAATTGGGATATACATAACTTACGCGGATCGGCGTTGCAAGGGGCCGATCCTTCAAGATACGTACAGACGGCGTCGCGGGTCTCGCGGTAGGAGAAAAACCGACGCGCTTGAGACTCCGCGCCGCGCGCGCTGCTGGCGCCGGCAGCTGCGATTATCCGGCGCGCTTGCAAGCCTGGCACAAGCATGAAAGTGTCGGGCAAGCCGGAAACTTAGCGTCGCGCGGCGTCAACTCTGTAAGTCGCGCACGCCCGATTTTGAGGATTGAAAATGTCGATCATTATGCGCCGTCCCAATACAGCCGTCCTTGCGCTTTTGGCTTTTGCCGCGGGCATTCTCTTGCTCTCGGGGCGTCAGGATGGCATCAGGCCCTGGGACAGGGATGTCGCCTTCGAGGTGGGCGCGGGGGGCTATACGGCCGAAGGCAGCGTCAGGGACTACAAGAGCGAGGTGAAATTCAACCCCGGCGCGCTGGAGGAAGCCTCGATTCTCCTGACGCTCGACATGCGCAGCACGTCGACCGGATATAGCGCCGCGGACGAGGTGGCCCAGTCGGAAGCGTTTCTCCATGTGGACCGCCATCCGACCGCCGTGCTGACGGCGCGCGGCGCCAAGCCGGATGGCGACGGCAAATACATCATGGATGCGCTCCTGACGTTGAAAGGCGTGACGAAGCCCGTGCCTCTGCGCCTCCTTGTCCAGATCAAGGAAGGCAAGCCGGTCCTCAGGGGCGCGGTGGCTCTCAACCGCCTCGATTTCGGCGTGGGGGAGGAAACCTATCGGGGGGTTGTCCTCGACAAAGAGATGAAACTGAAATTCTCCCTGGTCGCCGATGCGATCAGCCCGCCGAAACCGGGAATCATCGAGGTTAAGTAGCGCCGCGTCCGCGTGCCGGGGGGCCGCGACAGGCGCTCTTGCGATAGCTTCGGACTCCGTGGATGGCCTTCGTTCGTCATCCCGGAAACGCCGAAGGCGTTATCCGGGACCGTAATAAATCGTAGGCCTCATTTTTTGCGGTCCCGGCTCGCGCTTCGCTTGGCCGGGATGACGGTGGGCGCCGATGGCCGGGACGACGATGCGCTGGGCAAATCTGCGGAGGCTGGACGGGGAAGGTTTTCTCCGGGCATATGATGCCCGTTGGATTAAATGCGCAGGTGCGGCTGATGGGTTCGCTAAGAAGCATTGACCTCTCCCTTCCAGGCTCCGGCCCCAGGGCTTCACGTCCTCCTTGTGTCCAGAAACGATTGGACGGCAACACCGTGCGAAAACGCATCGCGTTCGCAGCTTTGGCCGTGTTCTGTATCGCAGCGGCTCCAGCCGCCGCCGGGAATTTGGTCGAGGTCGAAGCGGTCACGGCAAGCTTTTCGGTATTCGCGCCCACGATCCGTTTGACCGGGACCGTTGAGGCGCAAATTCAGACGAACATAGCGTTTCGCTCCAACGGCAAGATCGTGCGGCGCTTTGTCGAGGTGGGGGACCGGATCGCCGCCGGTCAAGTGCTGGCGAAGATCGATCCAACCGAATTGCAGGCCGATGTCGACAACGCGGCGGCGGCCCTCGATTCCGCCAAAGCTCTGCGGCAGCAGGCTCAATTGTCTTTCGCCAGACAACAATCTCTCATTGAAAAAGGCTACACGACGCGCGCCGCATTCGATCAAGCGAAGGAAACGCTGGACACGACCGCCGCGCAGGTCGAAAGCGCAGAAGCCGCGCTCAACGCGACGCAGGAACAATTGTCCTATTCCGAGCTGAAAGCCGGAGTAAACGGCATCGTCGTATCGAGAAGCGCGGAGGCCGGCCAAGTCGTGCAGACGGGGCAGACGATCTTCACCGTAGCGGAAGACGGTCCGCGCGACGCCGTTTTCAATATTTATGAATTGCTTCTCACCCGGCCGCCAAGAACGCGTTCGCTTGAGATCGTTCTGCAAGCCAATCCAGCGATAAAGACAACCGGAACGGTACGGGAAATTTCGCCGATACTGGATCCGAAGTCCGGAACCGTCAAGGTGAAGGTCGGTCTTACGAACACGCCCCCGGAAATGAGCCTTGGCGCGGCTGTGATCGGTCAATCGGGCCTCGATGTCCAGGAGGCAATCGTTTTGCCATGGAGCGCGCTGTATGAATGGCAGGGAAAGCCGGCTGTCTGGGTCATCGACGCGCGTGGCGCGGTCACGCCGAAGCCGGTCGTTATCGACCGTTACGGCACTGGAACGCTCATCCTTCGCGGGGGCGTCGAACCCGGCGAGCGTGTCGTGACCGCGGGCATACAGTTTTTGCGCCCTGGCCAGAAAGTGACCGTAACGCCCGGAGAAACGCCATGATCCGTCGCCCCCGGGCCGGCTCTTGCGGCATCGCGGCTTCCCTTGCCCTTGCCGCTCTCCTCGCGGGATGCGGGAATGGCCAAAAGCAGCCGCCGGAGCCGGCGAGGCCAGTTCTGAGCGTGCGCGTGGAGCCGCAAACATCGCGGGTTCTTGGCCAGTTTACAGGTCTTGTCGAGGCCCGTTACCGGACAGAGCTTGGCTTTCAGACGGGCGGCCGGATCATAACCCGCGACGCCACGGTCGGCGATCTCGTAAAAAAGGGCCAGCGGCTTGCAACTCTCGACCCACGTCTGGAGCAGCTCGCGATCCTCTCCGCGCAAGCCGATCTGGCCGACGCCCAGGCCCTTGTGGTGAACGCCAAGGGCAACGAAGAGCGCAAGCGCGCGCTCGTCAGGAGCGGCACCGGCGGCGCATCGCAAGCGCAGCTCAACTCCGCGGTCGCCACGCTGGAAACCGCCAACGCCAAGCTTGCGCAGGCCCAGGCGAGCCTGGCGAAGGCTAAGGAACAGGCCAGTTATACCGAGCTCGTCGCGGATTATGACAGCGTTATTTCGGTTTGGAATGCTGAAATCGGCCAAGTCGTCTCGGCAAGTCAGGCGGTTGTCACCATCGCGCGGCCCGATATCCGCGAAGCCGTCTTCGATATTCCCGGCGAACTCATGGCGAAGGTTCCCGAAGGCGCCGCCTTCACTGTCGCGCTTCTTATCGACCCCAAGATAACGGCAACCGGCACAGTGCGCGAAATCGCCCCGGAAGCCGACGCGGCGACCTTGACGCGCCGGATCAAGCTGGCCCTCGACAACCCTCCCGCGGCCTTCCGGCTCGGCACCAATGTCACCATGTCGCTCGCCGAGCAAATTCCTCCGTCTATCTTTTTGCCGCCGGCGGCGGTTCTCGCCGAGAACGGAAAGGACTTTGTGTGGACGGTGACGCCCGGGAACACTGTTTCGCTCAAGGAGGTCGGCATCGGCGGGCGCGGCCCGAAGGGCGTCAAGATCGACACGGGCCTTTCGGCGGGAGAGCGCGTCGCGGTTGCCGGAGTGCATTCGCTGAAAGCCGGACAAGCCGTCACAACCTCGGGGTTTGAACAATGAAATCGTTCAACCTTTCGGCCTGGGCGCTCGATCATCGCTCCTTCGTCTGGTTTTTGATGCTCATCGCTCTTGTTGCCGGCGTCATGGCTTTTGCGGGGATCGGCCGGGAGGAAGACCCGCCCTTCACCATCAAGACCATGATCGTCCAGGAGCAATGGCCCGGCGCCACGGTCGACGAAACAATCAACCAGATCGCCGATCCCATCGAAAAAGAGCTTCAGCAAATCAACTCCGTCGATTTCACGCGCAGCTATACGACGCCTGGGCAAAGCACGATCTTCGTCAACCTCAAGGACACGACGAAGGGCAGGGACGTTCCCTGGCAGTTTTACCTGATCCGGAAGCACGTTCAGGACATCCAGTCGTCGATGCCGTCCGGTGTGAAGGGACCTTTCTTCAACGACGAGTTCGGCGATGTGTACGGCAATGTTTACGCCTTCACCTCGGATGGACTGACGGACCGGCAGCTGCGCGACTACGTGGAGCAGGTGCGGCGAGGCATCGTCAGCGTCCCCAACATTGGCAAAGTCCAAATCGCCGGCGCGCAGGACGAAGTCATTTTTCTCGATTTTTCGCCGCGCAAACTCGCCGCGCTCGGCCTCGACTTGCAGTCGATGCTCACAACGTTGCGGAACCAGAACGCCGTGCAGCCGTCGGGCGTCATGCAGGCAGGGCCAGAACGCGTCAGCTTGCGCGTGGGAGGCCAGTTCTCATCGGAGGAGAGCCTGCGCGCCATCAACCTTCGGGTGAACGACCGGTTCTTCCGTCTCTCCGACGTGGCGACCATCTCCCGTGGCTATAAAGACCCGCCCGCGCTGCTGTTCCGCTATAACGGCAAGCCAGCGATCGAACTCGCCATCGGCATGCGGCCCAGCGCCAACCTCCTCGACTTCGGCAAGGCCTTAAAAGAGCGGATGGCCCAGATAGAGGCCGGCTTGCCTATCGGCGTCGGCGTGCATCTTGTGTCCGATCAGCCCCGCGTGGTCGAGGAGGCGGTCGGCGGTTTCACCGAAGCGCTGTTCGAGGCGGTCGCCATTGTCCTCGCCGTGAGCTTTCTCAGTCTCGGCTTGCGGGCCGGGCTTGTCGTTTCCTTCTCGATCCCGCTCGTTCTGGCCATCGTCTTCGTGGCGATGCAGTATCAGGGCATATCCTTGCAGCGCATATCGCTTGGCGCGCTCATCATCGCGCTCGGCCTTTTGGTCGACGATGCGATGATCACGGTCGAAATGATGGTGAGCCGTCTTGAAGCCGGCGACAGCTTGCGCGATGCGGCGACCTTCGCCTATTCCTCCACCGCGTTTCCCATGCTCACGGGGACGCTTGTCACGGTCGCCGGCTTCATTCCCATCGGCTTCAATAACAGCCAGGCTGGCGAATACTGCTACAGCCTCTTTGTCGTCATCGCTTCGGCGCTGCTTATTTCCTGGGTCGTGGCCGTGCTGTTCGCGCCGCTTATCGGCGTGACGATCCTTACGCGCCCCATGAAAAAGCATGAGGAGAAGCCTGGGCTTATTATCAGGACTTTCACCGCTGTCCTGCGCCGGGCCATGATAAATAAATGGGTCACAATCGGCGTCACGCTCGGATTGCTCGCCGCGGCGATTGCCGGATTGAGCCTCGTCCAGCAGCAGTTTTTCCCATCGTCCGACAGGCCTGAAATCCTCGTCGATCTCACCTTGCCTCAAAACAGCGCCATCTTGAAAACGAAGTCCGAGATGGACCGTTTCGAGGCGGCGCTTGAAGGCGATCCCGACATCGACCGCTGGAGTTCCTACGTTGGGCAAGGCGCGGTCCGCTTCTACCTTCCGCTCGATCAGCAGCTCTCCAACGCGTTTTTCGGCCAGATTGTGATCGTCGCGAAATCGCTCGAAGCCCGAAACCGCGTCGAAGCGAAGCTCAAGGCATTGGCGCGCGACCGGTTTGCCGGCATCGACGTGCTGGTGCAGCCGCTCTCGCTCGGACCTCCCGTGGGCCGTCCTGTCCAATATCGCCTCAGCGGACCGGACCTCGTAAACCTTCAGGCGCAGGCGATGAAGCTGGCCGGCATTGTGGGCTCAAACGCGCATCTCGACCCGCCAACCTTCGACTGGAACGAGCCAGGCCGGGTTCTGCGCGTCGATATCGCCCAGGACAGGGCGCGCCAGCTCGGCCTCAGCTCTTCAGATGTGGCGGCGATATTGAACGGCCTCGTCGGCGGGAGCACGATTACGCAGGTGCGCGACAGCATCTATCTTGTCGATGTGGTCGGAAGAGCGGAGGCCGGCGAGCGGAACTCCATAGAGACCTTGCAGAATCTGCAAATCCCCGTGCAAGGGGGCGCCATCGTTCCTCTCCTGTCCTTTGCGACGATACGGTATTCGACCGAGCAGCCCATCGTCTGGCGCCGGGACCGGTTGCCGACAATTACCGTGCGGGCCACGCTGCATGACGATGTTCAGCCCGCCACGGCGGTCTCGCAACTGAAGGAAGAAATCGAGGCGTTCACGCGCGCGCTGCCCCCCGGCTACAAGCTCGCCGCCGGCGGCGCCGTCGAGGAGAGCGCCAAGGGCCAGCGCCCGATAGCCGCCGTCGTCCCCATCATGCTCATCGCCATGGCGTTCTTCATCATGCTGCAATTGCAGAGCTTTCAGAAGCTTCTTCTGGTCGTCAGCGTGGCGCCGCTCGGGCTGATCGGCGTCGTGGCGGCGTTGGTTCCGTCGGGCAAGCCAATGGGGTTTGTCGCGATTCTCGGGGTGCTCGCCCTCATCGGGATCATCGTGCGAAACTCGGTCATTCTCGTTTCTCAGATCGACGTCATGCTGGCGGAAGGCCTCGACCGCTGGCGCGCGGTGGAGGAAGCGACCAAGCATCGGATGCGGCCCATTCTTTTAACCGCGGCGGCGGCGAGCCTCGGCATGATCCCCATCGCGCCGCAAGTTTTCTGGGGACCGATGGCCTACGCGATGATCGGGGGCATCCTGGCGGCCACGCTGCTGACGCTGTTGTTTTTGCCTGCCCTTTACGTGACCTGGTATGGCATCGAGAGTCCTGAAAGCCAGCAGACGGATGAACGGAAGGAAAGCCGGGAGACGCGGCGAGAGTCTCCCAGCCGCGCCGGCGTCCCTGGGTGAGAATCGCGTCTCCCGGCTACTGGTTCGCAAGCGCCGGATAGTCGGTGTACCCCTTAGGCCCAGGCGTGTAAAACGTCGCCATGTCCGGCTCGTTCAGGGGAGCGCCGGCGCGCAGGCGCGCCACGAGATCGGGATTGGCGAGAAACGGCCGTCCGAACGCGACGAGGTCTCCTCGTTTTTCAAGGAGCGCGGTCTCCGCCGCGGCGCGATTGAAGCCGCCGGAAAGGATGAACAGGCCGCTGAAGCCGGCGCGAAGCCGCGTCTTGAAATCGGCCGGCACGGGTGGAGCGCCCATCGAAGAGTGATCGACGAGATGAAGATAGAGGAGACCGAGCGTTGAGAGCTCGGATGCGAGCGCGAGATATTGCGCCTCGACCTCCGGAAACGCGCCGGTTCCATTGAACACGCCATAAGGCGAGAGGCGAATGCCGACCCGGTCGCGGCCAATCGCGGCCACGGCGGCGCCAGCGATCTCGATCGCCAGACGGTTACGGCCCTCGATGGTGGCGCCGTAGGCGTCGGAGCGCCGGTTGACGTTCGGGTTCAGAAACTGCTCGATCAGATAGCCATTGGCGCCGTGCAGTTCGACGCCGTCGAAGCCCGCATCGAGCGCGAGCCGCGCGGAGCGCGCGTATTCATCGACGGCGTGGGCGATGTCCGCCTCGGTCATCGCCCGCGGCGCGCTGTGCGGCTGCATGCCCTTCGCGTCGGTGTACATCTCGCCGGGGCACGCCGCGCTGGACGGTCCGACGACCTCGGCTCCGGCCGGAAGGTTGTCGATGTGGGCCACCCGTCCGGTGTGCATCAGCTGCACGAAGATCGTTCCGCCCTTATCGTGAACCGCCTTCGTGCTTTCCTTCCATGCGGCGGCGTGCGCCGTATTATAAAGGCCGGGAATTCGCGGATATCCGAGCCCGTTCGGCGACGGAGACGTGCCCTCGGTGACGATAAGGCCCGCCGATGCGCGCTGGCCGTAGTATTCCGCCATCAGCGCATTCGGCGTGTTGGCGTCCACGGCGCGGCTGCGCGTCATCGGCGCCATGACGATGCGGTTCTTGAGCTGAAGCGAGCGGGCTGCGAAAGGTTCGAAGAGCATGGCTATCCCCCGGTTGCTGAACACATCGGCGCCTCGGGAATAACCCATAAGGCAAATTCCTGTTGGCGCCCAAGCAGAGTTTCCTAATTAAGCCAACGGATGGCCTTTTGTTTGTCATCCCGGAAGGGCGAAGCCCTATCCGGGACCGTAATAAATCGCGGCGCTCGTTTTTTTGCGCTCCCGGCTCGCGCTCCGCTTGGCCGGGATGATGGGCGCCGATAGCCGGGATGACGATGCGTGGGGCAAAACGGCGGAGTCTGCTTAGTTTATTGCGCGGCCGCGCGCCAAGGCGTGGGCGGCGAGATGCTTGGTGGCTTTGACTGCAATGACTTAGGAGCCGGCTATCGGCCGGCGCCGCGCGCGCGGGCGATCCCTCAGGGATTGTCCTCCGGCGTGCCCGACCCTGGCGCATCCTCCGCCATCTCGCCCCGGTAGCGGTCGAGATCGCGCTGAACGCGTTCAGGGTTGGCGAGATCCCCTTCGCCGTCTTTCTTCGGTTTGTTCGAGCCCATCCTTTCGTCCGGGTTCTCATCGGCTTTGCCGCCGCCGCTTTCCGGATCGGCCGCCGGGTAGGAGCCGATCCCTTTTCTCGCTGTCACTCTTTCGGCACTCCCGTGTGTCGGCCCCGCATTCGGTTGATGCTCCCCCAAAGCAGGATAAAGGCCGCCGCTTGCCGATTGTATCGGATGGGATGGAACGGCGCAGGGTCGGAAAATACTCAGCCCCGGCTGCCGGTTCCGAGCGACCGCGTCCGGTAACCGCTTGGGCTTGCGCGAAGATGGGGCGCGGGCGCTGGCGTTCGTCCGGGGCGATAGCCATTTAGTTTCTTCAGAAGAAGACATCCACATCGAAGGGAGAGAAACGATGGCGCAGGAACAAGAGCTCGGCGGTCCCGATCTGAGCCGAGGGGTTGCGCTCGCCGATGTCGCCGATGGCGGCAGTGTGCTTGGCCATTTTGACGGCGAGGCGGTCTTGCTCGCGCGGCGCGGCTCGGAGATTTTCGCGGTCGGCGCGCATTGCACGCATTATCACGCGCCGCTCGCCGGCGGCCTTATCGCGGGCGATACGGTTCGCTGCCCCTGGCATCACGCGGCTTTCGATCTGCGCACAGGCGAGGCGGCGCGCCCGCCCGCGCTCGACCCCATCGGGTGCTGGCGCGTGGAGCAGCGCGACGGAAAAATCTTCGTGACGGAGAAGCGCGCGCCGCCAAAGCCCGCGCCGCGCGCGAAGCTTGCGGGAAAGGCGCCGGACCGGATCGCAATCGTCGGCGGAGGCGCGGCGGGGCTCGCCGCGGCGGAGATGCTCAGGCGCCAGGGCTATCAGGGCGCCCTCGTCATGCTCAGCAATGACGCGGCGCCGCCCGTGGACCGGCCCAACCTTTCAAAAGACTATCTCGCCGGCGCCGCGCCGGAAGAGTGGCTGCCCCTTCGCCCGGACAGTTTCTACGCGGACAACGGCGTCGAGCTGAGGCTTAATACAGACGTTGCCGGCGTCGACCCTCGCTCGCGCGAAATCGCGCTCAGCGACGGCCGGACGGTTGCCTACGACGCGCTGCTGCTCGCGACCGGCGCGGAGCCGGTCCGCCCGCCGCTGCCCGGCTTCAACGAGCCCCACGTCCACACGCTGCGCTCGCTCGCCGACTGCCGCGCCATCGTCGAGCGCGCCAAGACAGCGCGCCGCGCCGTGGTGCTGGGCGCGAGCTTCATCGGGCTGGAGGTCGCCGCTTCGCTTCGCGCCCGAGGGCTTGAGGTTCACGTGGCCGCGCCCGAAAGTCGCCCGATGGAGCGCGTTCTCGGCCCGCGGCTCGGCGATTTCGTGCGCGCGCTGCATGAGGAGCACGGCGTCATCTTCCATCTCGAAGCGCCGGCCGCCGCCATCGAAGGCCGCCGCGTGAAGCTCAAGGGCGGCGGCGCGCTCGACGCGGACCTCATCGTGGCCGGCGTCGGCGTGCGCCCGCGCACCGGTCTCGCGGAGAAGATGGGCCTCGCCATCGACCGCGGCGTCGCCGTGAACGCTTATCTGGAGACGAGCGCGCCCGGCGTCTACGCGGCGGGCGACATCGCGCGCTGGCCTGACCCGCACAGCGGCGCGGCCATCCGCGTCGAGCACTGGGCCGTGGCCGAGCGCCAAGGGCAAACCGCCGCCTTGAACATGCTCGGCGCGCGCGAGGCGTTCACGGCCGTCCCCTTCTTCTGGAGCCAGCATTACGACGTTCCGATCAACTATGCCGGCCACGCCGAGACATGGGACGAGATCGCGGTCGAGGGCGATGTCGCGGCCAGGGATTGCCTCGTCCGCTTCAAGAAGGGCGGCCGGACTCTGGCGGTCGCCTCCATCTTCCGCGACGTGGACAACCTGAAAGCCGAACTCGCGATGGAGGCGGAGATGGCGGCCTGAGCAAACTCCGCCGGTTTGCCCCACGCATCGCCATCCCGGCCATCCACCAGGCATCGTCATCCCGGCCAAGCGAAGCGCGCGCCGGGATCGCAAAAAAAATCAGCGCCGCGGTTTGTTACGGTCCCGGATAAGGCTTCGCCCTTCCGGGATGACGAACAGCCGGAGGCTGGTTCGCATCCGAGCACGCTCTCACGCGAACTGGCCTCCGGCAGGCGCCCTTTCAGCGCGCTCAGGCGGAAGATGGCGCGGCGCCGCGCCGCATAGCCGGGTTTGCCTTGGAAGAAGGGCGCCGCGCCTCCATTTCTTGAAGCGCCATGCTTTTGGGGGCCTGAAACAGTGACAAACGCCGACATCTTCGCCGCGGTCGACTTCTATATCGAGGGCCTGTTCGCCAAGGAGGACGCGGCGCTGACCGCCGCCGTCGAGGAAATGCGCGCGGCGGGCATGCCGCAGATCAGCGTGTCGCCCGTGCTCGGCAAGTTCCTCTCCATGCTGGCGAAGATCGTGCGCGCCCGGCGCATTCTCGAAATCGGGACGCTCGGCGGCTATGCCGCGATCTGGCTCGGCCGCGCGTTGCCGCCGGACGGGCGCATGCTGACGCTCGAAATCGATCCCGCCCACGCGAAGGTCGCGCGCCGGAACCTCGCGCGCGCCATGCTGCTTGGCGCGGTCGAGGTCCGCGAGGGGGCCGCGCTCGACATCCTGCAAGAGCTCATCGCTTCGGGGGAAGAGCCGTTCGATCTCATCTTCATCGACGCCGATAAGGAGCCGTACCCCGAGTATTTCGAGCTTTCGCTCCGGCTCGCGCGGCCGGGGACGCTGATCGTCGCCGACAACGTGATCCGCCAGGGCGACGTCATCGACCCAGCCGCCCCTGAGTCGCGGGTGGCCGGGGTCCGGCGGCTGGCCGAGGCGCTCGCCAATAATCCGGCGGTCGAGGCCACGATCATGCAGAATGTGGGCGTCAAAGGTCACGACGGCATGGCGCTTATCCTTGTGAATTAGCGCAAATTGCTGCGACTGCGAAAAACCTGCCGCTTAAGGACGCGGAAGAGCGACGCGCGCTTGACTTCGGTTTGCACGCTGGCTTAGAAACAACCAGAAATTCTGGCGCGCTTATAATTTCCAGGCAATCGGGTTCCGATGTCATCCTCCGGCGACGGCGATCGAGACGACCGCAAGGCCCCTGAGTCGAGCGATCGCTTGAGAGAGCGGCTCCGCGAGCTTGAGCGGAAGCTTGAGCCTGGAGAGGATAAGCGCGAAGGCATGTCCGATGAGGAATTCGGGAGGAGGAGTTCGGCGCTCGGGAAAGCGTTCAAGATCTCCACTGAATTGGTGGCAGGTGTGTTCGTGGGTGGCGCTATGGGCTACGCGCTCGACTTCTGGCTGATGCCCAAGCTGGGGTTGAACACATCGCCGCTGTTTCTTCTGGTGTTTCTTCTGCTCGGCATTGCCGCCGGCTTCATAAATGTGATCCGCGCGGCGCGCGGGATGGGTGACAAGTAGGAACGGCCGGGCATTCGGCATCGGCAAGGATTGCAATGAGCGACTGGTTCATCAGCGCGGCGCAGGCCGCAACGGCGGAAGGCGGCCACGGCGGACATGGGGGGTTCAACCCCATGCATCAGTTCGTCATCGAACGCCTGTATCCCCTCCAGATCGGGGGCTACGACGCGTCCTTCACCAACTCCTCCTTGTGGATGGCGATGGCCACGGGATGCGTGCTCATTCTTCTCCTCTACAGCATGCAGAAGGCGGCCCTCGTCCCGAACCGGCTCCAATCCGTCAGCGAAATCTCCTATGAATTCGTGGCGAACATGGTGCGGCAGAATGCGGGCGACTCCGGGATGAAATATTTCCCGGTGATCTTCACGATTTTCATGTTCGTGCTGTCGATGAACCTGATCGGCATGATCCCGCTGCCGGGCTTGGGCGCTTTCACGGTGACGAGCCACATCATCGTCACCTTTGCGCTCGCGGCCTTCGTGTTCATCGGCGTGACGCTGATCGGCATCTTCAAGAACGGTTTCGGCTTCCTGAAACTGTTCGTGCCGTCGGGCGTGCCGATCTATCTCCTGCCGCTCATCACGGTGATCGAGATCATCTCCTACTTTACGCGGCCCATCAGCCTCTCGGTTCGTCTTTTCGCGAATATGATGGCCGGACACACAATGCTGGCCGTCTTCGGCAGCTTTGTGGTGGGCCTTGGCGTCAATATCGGCCTTTTGGCTGGCGGCGTGCCGTTCGTCTTCATCGTTCTGCTCATGGGCCTTGAGCTTCTGATCGCCTTCCTGCAGGCCTACGTCTTCGCGGTCCTGTCCTGCATCTACTTGAACGACGCCCTCCACGCATCCGAACACTAACGCATCCGAAACCTCTCAACCGATCGATTGAACAGGAGATACTCTCATGGATCCAGCAGCAGCCAAGCTCATCGGCGCGGGCCTCGCCTGCTCGGCCCTTATCGGCGCGGGCGTCGGCATCGGCAGCATTTTCGGCAACTTCCTGCAGGGCGCGCTTCGCAATCCGTCAGCGGCGCCGGGCCAGTTCCCGAACCTGCTCCTCGGCTTCGCGCTCGCCGAAGCGACCGGCCTGTTCGGTCTCGTGATCGCGCTCATCCTTCTCTTCGTGTTCTAATTCAATTGCGAAGACCGGCGGCGCCCATCGCGGCGCCTTCGTCAACGCATAGGCGGTTCGATCCATGCCTCAACTGCAACCCGGTGATTGGGCCCCCCAATTAATCTGGCTGGCGATCATCTTTACGCTTTTCTATCTCGCGCTGTCCCGCATCGCGCTGCCGCGCATCGAGAAGGTCTTGAAGGACCGCAGCACGAAAATCGGCGGGGACCTGCAAGCCGCGCGCGAAGCCCAGCAGAAAGCCGACAAGGAATCGGAGCGCTATGAGGCTGAGCTCGCCGCCGCCAAGGCAAAGGGGCAAGGCGTCATCCGCGGTTCGCGCGAAAAGCTCGGCGCCGAGCTTGCCGAGAAACGGAGGGCGCTGGACGCGCAGCTCGCCGAAAAAACGGCCGAAACCGAGAAGAGTGTGCAGGGGCTGATCGAGCGGGCTTCCGGCGAGATGGAGGCCATCACGGCGAGCGTTGTGAGCGACATCGTCAAGGAGCTTGCCGGCGTCGAGGTCAGTGACAAGGAGGTCACGGCGGCGCTCCGCCAGACCTCGAAGGAGTAGCTGTATGGACCCCAAGATTTTCCTGGATCCCGAGGCCTGGGTCGCCATCGCCTTCGTGGTGTTTCTCGGCGTGCTCCTCTACTACAAGATCCCTGGGATGCTTGTGAAGGCGCTCGACCAGCGGTCCGACGCCATTGCGCGCGAGTTGGATGAAGCCCGCAGGTTGCGCGCCGAAGCCGAATTGCTGCTCGCGGATTACAAACAGCGCGCTGAAAACGCCGAGACCGAGGCCGAGGAAATCATTGCTCAGGCCGAGCGCGAAGCCGCGGCTTACGCCAAGGAATCGCGAACCGCTTTCGATGAGATGATCGCCCGGCGACTCAAAGTGGCCGAGCAGAAAATCAAGCTGGAGGAAGAGAAGGCGCGCAAGCAGATCCGTGCGCAGGCCGCCGAGCTCGCCATCGCGGCAGCCGAACAGCTCATCGAGCAGAAAGTCTCCGGCAAGGTCGCCGAGAATACGATCGCAGCCAGCCTCGACAGGATCAAGAAGCGGCTTCATTAGAACCGGAGTTCGCGCCCCCGGCGCCCGGAGCGCGGCGGTGGCGCTTCACGACAGGAGGCGGGATTGAGCGCTTTGGCGGTCGCGGCGATCTGGTTCTTCGCTCTCCATCTGCTTCCCTCCACGCCGTTGCGGCCGCGCGCCGTGGCCCTGGCGGGCGAAGGCGTCTACGCGGCGCTTTTCTCCATTTTGTCGCTCGCGTCCGTTTATTGGATGACGCGCCAGTTCAACGCCGCGCCCTACGGCGATAAGCTGTGGCTGGCGCCGGACTGGTGGCTCTACGTCAAAGCCGCGCTCATCCTCTTCGCTTTCATCCTCATGTTCGGCGGCCTCCTGACGCCCAATCCCTCAGCTCCCGGCGGCGAAAAATTCGAGAATGCCGGCCGCGCGGCCCGCGGTATCTTCGCCATCACCCGGCATCCGCTGATGTGGGGCTTCGCGATCTGGGCGCTTGCCCACATCGTCTCCCAGGGCACTTGGCGCGGCATCGCCTTCTTCGGCTGTTTCGCTGCGACGGCGCTGATCGGAAGCTGGCTTCAGCAGAAGAGGAAGCGCCTCACGGTCCCCGGCTGGGCGGCCTTCGAGGCGAAGACCTCCTACTGGCCCTTCCTTGCAATCGTCTCCGGCCGCGCGCACTTCAGCCTTGGCGCCATCGGCTTGTGGCGCATCGCTATCGCGCTTGCGGCCTGGGCGGTTGCGCTCCACTTCCATTTCTGGCTCTTCCACGTTAACCCGCTTCCCGTGACGGTGTAAGGCCAACCCAGCCGCGACCTTTATAGGGTCGCAACCCTCTCCCAGAGGGGGAGGGACAGGGTGAGGGGTTGTGCGCTTGTGGTTGCGCCGCCGCAAGGCTATCGCGGCAAGACTTATCCCCGGCTCATGCGCTCCATGTCGCGGCGGGTCTTTACGGCGATGTTCGCTTTATCGAGCCGCACGTCGCTCGCCTTGACGAACGCGCCCATCGGAATATCGCGCTCGACCTTTACGCCATGCGCAAGCCCGATGGGCAGCAAATCCTCGGCCCTCGTCCGGGTCGCGGGCACGAGCTTGCCGAAAACGGTATAGCCGCCCTCGCCGTCGAGAACGTCGCCGGCCTTCAGGTCGCGCTTGGCGAGGGTGGCGACGTCCGCGCGCCACTCCCGCGCAACGCCCGTAGGCTCCCCGCGCAGGGCGGCGTTCAGCACAGAGATCGACAACTCCAGCCCAATGAGATGATACGGCTTGTACATGGCCGCATAAAAGCCGGTGCTGTCCGTTTGCAGGCCGTACTGGCTGAAACAGGCGGCCACATATTTATTGGGCGCCTTCAGCAGCACGAACACGCCCCAGCGCAGATCGCGGAAAACCGGCCTTCCGTCGCGCTCAAGCGAGGAGACCGCCTCGACCATGCCCTCGCGGTCGAGCATGCCGCCGCTCGCCTTGGGCCGCAGCACATGCGCGAGATCGTCCACGCCGCAGGGCGGGAGGGAAAGCCCGTCGAAAGGCGCATCGAGGCCGCAGGCGTTCGCCACCGCCGCCATCTCGATCGAGGTTTTCGTGCCGTCGAGAAAGGAATTGAACATCTGCGGGTTCATGCCGGCGCGGCTCGCCTGAGCGGCGGTCAGCCCATAATGGCTCCACACTTCGGCGGGCGTCAGCTTATGGTAGCTCGGAAGGTACTTCGTTCCCTTCCCGGCGGCGGCTACGATGAAACCGCTCGCGCGCGCCCAATCGACCATCTCCGCGATCAGCGCCGGCTGGTCGCCATAGGCCATGGTGTACACCACGCCGGCGTCCCTCGCCCGCGCCGCAAGCAGCGGCCCGGCAAGCACGTCGGCTTCGACGCTCACCATAACGACGTGCTTCTTCGCGCCGATGGCCGCGAGCGCATGCGCGATGCCGGCGCTGGGGCGCCCGTCGCCTCGATCACCACGTCCACTCCCGGCTGAGCGGCCGCGCCGAGAGCGTCGTTGGTGATAAGCGTCTGCGAGATGCGCCTGGCCTCCCACCCCACGGTGCGGCACGCCGACTTCGCGCGCTCCATGTCGAGATCGGCGATGAACGCCACTTCAAGCCCGGGGATGGTTGGAGCCTGGGCGAGAAACATCGAACCGAACTTGCCCGCCCCGATAAGCCCCACACGGATGGCTTTGCCCTGAGCCGTGCGGGCTGCAAGCTTGGCGCTCAGGCTCATGACGCTCCTCGTTCACGCTCGGGTTCGAGCGCCCTATCCGTCCTGGCTCCGCCGGTCGCGAAGGAAAAGGGCGCCAATGATGCAGGTCAGGCCCGCGACCCCAACGGGATACCAAAGTCCGGCGTAGACATTGCCGGTGGACGCCACGATGGCCGTCGCGATAAGAGGCAGCATGCCTCCGAAGACTCCATTGCCGATATGATAGGGAAAAGAGAGGGATGTATATCGCACTTTCGGCGGGAAAAGTTCGACAAGGAATGCGGCGATCGGTCCGTAGACCATGGTCGCATAAATCATAAGCAGGAAGAGGACGAAAAGCGCGGCCGCATAGTCGATACGGGACCGGTCGGCGGATTTCACCTCGAAGACGGGATGGCCGCGCGCGTCGAACCGGGGCGCGCCCTCCGCATATTTCCAGTTCATTCCCGGATAGCCGGCCGCGAACATGGCGCGCTCAAGCGCCGCGTTGATGCCGGACTTGTCGTTCGCCGAAACCTCGACCGTTTGCGCGCCGATCGTCACCGAGACAGGCTCGAAGCCCGGAGCGTCCACCTTGGAGAAGGAGAGCCCGGACTTGGTGAGGAAGTCGGTGACGCGGTCGCAGGCGCTGAACTCCGACCACGGCCCGACGAAAATATGGACGTTGCAGGTTTTGGCGTCGACGCGCAGCGTTATCGGGTTCGCCGCCCGAAACTCGACGAGCGCCGGGTTCACGGCGTTCGACAGCACATGGAACAGCGGAAAATAGGTGCAGGCCGCCATGAAGCACCCCGCGAGGATGATCCTGAGCCTCCCGATGCGGTCGGAGAGCCAGCCGAAGAAGATGAAGAACGGCGTTCCGAGCACAAGAGCCGCGCCCACGAGCATGTAGGTGGTCAGGTAATCGAGCCTGAGCGTGATCGTGAGGAAGAATAGCGTGTAGAATTGGCCCGTGTACCAGACGACGCCCTGCCCCGCGGTGGCGCCGAGCAGCGAAAGCAGAACGTACTTGTTGTTCGGCGACCTGAAAAAGCTCTCCCAGACCGGGATCTTCGAGGAGCGCCCTTCGGCCTTCATGCGCAGAAAAACAGGCGTCTCGCGCAGCGTCACGCGGATATAGATGGACAGAACCAACAGAACGATGGAGACGAGGAAGGGAATGCGCCATCCCCAGCGCTCGAATTCGTCGGCGGAAAGCTGCCAGCGGCAAACGCCGATCACGATCAGCGCCATCAGAAGGCCCGAGGTGGCCGTCGTCTGAATCCAGCTGGTGGCGTAGCCGCGCCGTCTCGATGGCGTGTATTCCGCGACGTAGGTGGCCGCGCCGCCATATTCGCCGCCAAGCGCGAGCCCTTGCAGGAGCCGCAATGTGACAAGGAGGATCGGCGCCACCCAGCCCAACTGCTCGAATGTGGGCAGGAGCCCGACGGTAAACGTCGAGAAGCCCATGAAGACGATGGTGATGAGGAAGGTGTATTTCCGCCCGGCGATGTCGCCCAGCCTGCCGAAGAAAACGGCGCCGAACGGCCGCACGATGAAGCCCGCCGCATAGGTGGCGAACGCCGCCAGCAGCGCCGCGGTTTCGTTATCCGGCGGGAAGAACAGCTTCGCGAAGAACGGCGCCAGAACCGCATAGAGATAAAAGTCGTACCATTCGAAGACGGTTCCGGCCGAAGAGGCGGCGATCACCTTCCGTCTTTCCGCATGCGATACGAAAAACGGCTCCGTCCTGCGCATCGCCCTTTCGGACATGACCGTCTTCTCCTCGATTTTTATATTTATCTACTCAGCGGCGGTTTTGCTTTTGTAGCGAGACCTTAGCACGCTTGTTGAGAATTTTTGAAGGCCGGCGGCCCATAAGAAGACCATCCGCCTTATCAGAAAGTCGTAGCTCAATGGCCTTGGGCTTGCGAGTTCCATCCATGCTACTTATGGATTACTGCTCTCAAGCCGGAGGAACATCCGGCGTTCCGGGCTTGGCGCTATCTAGAGGAAACGAAATCCCGTTCTGGGGAGGGTTACGTGACGGACGCTACCATAGACGGCTCTTATGGGTCCGTGGCGGGCATCACTGCCGCGGAGCAGCGCAAGGTGGTCGTTGCATCGTCGCTCGGCACCGTTTTCGAGTGGTACGACTTCTACCTTTACGGTTCGCTGGCCGCGATCATAGGCTCGCACTTCTTCTCGGGCCTGACCGAGTCGGGCCAGTTCATCTTCGCGCTGCTCGCCTTCGCCGCCGGCTTCTTCGTCCGGCCTTTCGGCGCCATTTTTTTCGGCCGCCTCGGCGATCTCGTCGGGCGCAAATACACCTTCCTCATCACCATCGTGATCATGGGCTTGTCCACCTTCGCGGTGGGCGTCCTGCCGAGCTACGACTCCATCGGCATCGCGGCGCCGGTCATCCTGATCGCGCTTCGCCTGCTTCAAGGCCTCGCGCTCGGCGGCGAGTATGGCGGCGCAGCGATCTATGTCGCCGAGCACGCCGAGCGCAACCGCCGCGGCTACCGCACCAGCTGGATCCAGACCACCGCGACGCTCGGCCTCTTCCTGTCGCTGATCGTGATCCTGTTGTGCCGCCATTTCGCCCCCGGCGAGGACGCCGCCGCCAAAACCGCGAGCTTCAACGCGGAATACGGCCTGTGGCGCTTGCCTTTCCTCCTGTCGATCTTCCTGCTCCTGATCTCGGTCTGGATACGCTTGAGTCTCAACGAGTCGCCGGTCTGGAGGCAGATGAAGGAAGAGGGGCGGGCTTCGAAGGCGCCCTTGTCCGATGCGTTCCTCAAATGGTCCAGCGCGCGCATCGTCATCCTCGCCCTTTTGGGGCTGACGGCGGGCCAGGCCGTGGTCTGGTACACCGGTCAGTTCTACGCGCTGTTCTTCCTGACGCAGACGCTGAAAGTCGACCCGTATTGGGCGAACATCATGATCGCGCTGTCGCTCCTGATCGGCACGCCCTTCTTCGTCTTCTTCGGGTGGCTCTCGGATAAGATCGGGCGCAAGCCGATCATCATGCTGGGCTGCCTGCTCGCGGTTCTCACCTATTACCCGGTGGGCGTTCTCCAATACATCCCCGGCGCCGAGGCTTACAAATATCCCGGCATTTTCGAGCTCATGACGCGGACGGCCAATCCGGAGCTGGCGGCCGCCATCGACAAGACGCCCGTGACCGTGGTCGCCGACCCGAACGAATGCCGGTTGCAATTCGATCCCGTGGGCAAGTCCAAGTTCACCGCGCCTTGCGATGTCGCGAAGGCGGCGCTGGTGAAGTCGGGCGTGCCATACTCCAACGAGCCTGGGCCCGCGGGCGGCGCGCAAATCAAGCTCGGCGGCAGGGTCATCCAGTCCTTCGACGCCGCCGCGCCCGACGCGAAAGCCGAGGGCGACCGCTTCAAGAAGGAGCTGGCCGACGCTCTCAAGGCCAGCGGCTATCCGGCGAAATCGTCGCTCGACGGCATCGATTGGAAGGTGGTGGGGCTGCTTACCATCCTCGTCCTCTACGTGACCATGGTCTACGGCCCAATCGCGGCGATGCTGGTGGAACTCTTTCCGACGCGAATCCGTTACACGGCGGTTTCGCTGCCCTACCATATCGGCAATGGCTGGTTCGGCGGCTTCCTGCCCATAACGGCCTTCGCCATCGTGTCGGCGACCGGCAACATCTATGCGGGGCTCATGTACCCAATAGCCGTCGCGGCCATGACCTTCATTCTCGGCGTGCTCTTCATTCGCGAGACGCGCGGCCGCGACATCGTCAACTGATCGAAGGTCCCGGCCTTCGACCACGGCTGTCGGGCTCATTTTACTGACAGGGGTCTTCGCTCACCCTTCGATGTCGCCCCGGAAAGCGCCCTCGCGCTTATCCGGGGCCGTCCTCAATACTTCGGTTCGAGGTTTTGTAAGATCCCGGATAAGAGCCAAGGCGCTGTCCGGGATGACGATATTGAAAACGCTGAGAAATCACGCCCTGTCGCGCACCACGCCGGCCAGCGCGGCGCCGTAAAGGATCAGGCAGGGACCGAGCGGTTTCGCCTCGGCAAGACGCGCCGCGATTTCGGTGAGCGTTCCGGCGATGGTCCGGGTGTGCGGCGAGCCGAGGCTTTCGACCGCAACGGCCGGCGTTTCGCCCGAGAGGCCGCGCGCGATCAGCTTGGCGGCCAATGCCGGGAAGGTCGCCTTGCCCATGAACACGCAGGTTGTCGCGTTCGGATCGGCGAGCGCCGCGAGATCGAGGTCGTCCGGCAGCCGGCCGTCGACGTCGTGGCCGGTGATCATCTGGACCCGCCGCGCCACCAGCCGCTTCGTGAGCGAGGCGCCGAGATAGGCCGCCGCCGCCGTTGCGGTGGTGATGCCGGGAACGATCTCAATCGGCACGCCGGCCGCGCGCGCGGCGCTTATCTCCTCGTCGGCGCGGGCGAAAATCGACGGATCGCCGGCCTTGACCCTGACCACGCGCTTGCCAAGGCGCGCAAACGCGATCATCAGCCGGTTCACTTCTTCCTGCTTCGGCGAGGGATGGCCGGCTCGCTTGCCTACCGCGATCAGCTCGGCGCCGGGGCGCGTGAAGGAGAGGAGGCCGTCGCCGGCAAGGTCGTCATAGAGAACCACATCGGCGGCGCGCAGCCGGTCCACCGCCCGCAGCGTAAGCAGGTCGAGATCGCCGGGGCCGCCGCCGATCAGGGCGATGCTGCCCATCGGTTCGGAGTCCGGCGCGGAAGAAGCGGGTTCGGTCATGGCTGCGTCTCCTCCGCCACGTCGACAACGTGGAAAAAGCTTCCGGTGACGGCGCCGCGCCGCCCGCCGGTCTCCAGCGTTGGGCTGCCGCTTGCGTCGCGGATTTCGGCAAGGGGTTGATCGGGCTGTGCGACGACGCGGGCATAGTGAAACTCGTGGCCCCGCAGCACAGCGCCCGCGGCGTAACCTGGAATGGGCGCGAGCAGCGTCGCGGTCCTGTAACCGAGATGGAGTTGCCGCTTCGAGAAATCGGTCTCGAGTCCGAGGAGTCCCAGCATCGCGTGGCGCTGTCCTGCGGCGTCGATCAGACCGGCCCCGAGCGTCATGTAGCCGCCGCACTCGCCGTGAACCGGCTTGCCCGCGGCAAACTCGCGCATGCCATCGGCGAAGCGCGATGCGGCGGCGAGCTTGCCTGCGTGCAATTCGGGATAGCCTCCCGGTAGCCAAGCGACGTCGCAACTCGGGTCGGGAGCTTCGCCGGCAAGCGGCGAGAACGGCGCGATCTCGGCGCCCGCCGCACGCCACCCTGCCACCAGATGCGGATAGACGAACGAGAATGCGGCGTCGTTCGCGAGCGCGATGCGCTGTCCGGGCGGGATCGGGCGAAACGCGGCTGGCTCTGGTCGCGCCCGTGCCGGACGGGCCGCCGCTTCCAGCGCGCCGAGGTCGATATCGCGCTCGGCGAGGTCCGCAAGCGCGTCGAGCCGTGGGGCGAGCTCTCGATCTTCCCGCGCCTGAACCAGCCCGAGATGGCGCTCCGGCATGACGAGCGCCGCGTCTCGCATGAGCACGCCAAAAACCCTTATCCCATGACTCGCAAAACCTTCGCGAACCATCGCGGCATGGCGGTCGCTCGCTGCCTTGTTGAGGATCGCGCCGGCAATCGTCACGTCGCTCCGATAGTGCGCGAAGCCGAGCGCGACCGCAGCGGCGGATTGCGCCTGGCCCGCGACATCGAGAACAAGCACCACCGGCCAGCCGGCGGCGGCGGCGATATCGGCTGTCGAACCGTTGCCCCAGGCGCCCGGGCGGGCGGCGCCGTCGAACAGTCCCATCGCGCCCTCGGCGATGCACAAATCGGCATCGCCCGAGGCGTCCAGCAATGCGTCGAAACTGCCGCGCCGAAGCGCCCAGGAATCCAGGTTGAACGAGGCCCGCCCGGCGGCGGCGGCGTGAAATGCCGGATCGATATAGTCGGGGCCGCATTTGTAAGGCTGGATGACGCGGCCGCGCCGGCTAAGCGCCGCAAGCAGCGCCAGCGTCAGCGTGGTCTTGCCGCTGCCGGTCGATGGCGCGGCGATGACGAGCCCCGGCGTCCTACTCGCGCGCACGCCCGGCCTCCGCCGATGGGCGAAACCTTCGGTCGTAACCCGGATCGTAGAGCGCGCTGTCGTCGAAATCCTTCGCGCAAAGCGCCGGCCCGACCAGGATCAGCGCGGTGCGTTCGATGGCTTTCGCGCGAACCCTGTCGCCGATGGTGGAGAGGGTGGCGCGAATGACGATCTCCTCCGGCCAACTCGCGCGCACCACCACCGCGACCGCGCCGTCCTTCCCATAATGCGGAACCAGGGCGGCCGCCACCTCGTCGAGCGCGTGGATCGACAGATGGATCGCGAGCGTCGCGCCCGTCGCGGCATAGGCGGCGAGGTTTTCGCCGGGCGGCATTGCCGAGGCGCGGCCGGAGGTGCGTGTGAGCACCACGGTTTGAGCGATGCCGGGAAGGGTGAGTTCGCGCCCGAGCGCTGCTGCTGCGGCGGCGAAGGAGGGCACGCCCGGAGTGACCGTGTAGGCGATGCCGAGCCCTTCGAGACGGCGGATTTGCTCGCCCATCGCGCTCCAGATCGACAGGTCGCCGGAATGCAGCCGCGACACGTCGAGACCCGCGGCATCGGCCGCCGCGAATTCGGCGGCGATTGCGTCGAGGTCGAGCGGCGCGGTGTCGATCACGCGCGCCCCAGGCGGACACAGCGCGACAATCTCGCGTGGAACGAGCGAGCCCGCGAAAAGGCAGACAGGGCAGCGGGCCACGAGGTCGCGGCCGCGCACGGTGATGAGATCGGCCGCGCCGGGGCCGGCGCCGATGAAGTGGACGGTCATGGCGTAGGCTCCTCGATAAGGGCGGCGGCGGCGGTGGCGTGGCGATCCGCTGAAACCACGCGGGTCACGACGAGGCGCGCGCCCGCGCCGGCGGCGGCGAGCGCAGCCGCCTCGCAGATACTGCCGACGCCGCGCCGCCGCAGCACCGCCGCCGAGCGCGTGGCGACGCGCGGATCGCTGCGGCGCATCGCGCAAGCCGAGACCTTTTGGATCGGCAGGCCCGCCGCAAGCGCCGCCGCGCAAAGCGCGAGATGCTCGGCCTTGTCTTCCGGCACGGCTATCGTGGAGGCTGCCGCGCCAGCCTGCTCCACCGCCGCCGCAAGCGCCTCGCCAATCGATTGCGCGCTGGCCGCATCGCGAAAGCCCAGTCCGACCACGAGGCGGCTCATTTGATCACGCTCCATTGCACCACCGGCATCGCGGCGCGCCAGCCGGTCAGGCCGCCGACCGGGCCGGCGCGCTCTATCGCGATCCGCAGCAGCGAACCGCCATGGCGCGCCTGCCGGGCGATCAGCTCCGCCTCGGTTTCGAGCGTCACGGCGTTGACCACCAGCCGCCCGCCCGTCGGCAATGCCCGCCATACCGCATCGAGCACACCGTCGCGGCTGGCCCCGCCGCCGACAAAAACGGCGTCCGGCGTTGGCAGATCGTTGAGCGCTTCAGGCGCCGCGCCCAGCCTAAGATCGAAATGAGGCACGCCGAGGCAAGCGGCATTGGCGCGGGCGTTGCTAAGCCGGTCCGCGCGGGCCTCGATGCCGATGGCGCGATTGGCCGGATGGGCGAGCAGCCACTCGATGCCGATCGAGCCGGAGCCGGCGCCCACGTCCCACAACAGTTCGCCGCCGCGTGGCGCCAGCGTGGACAGGCTGACCGCGCGCACTTCCCGTTTGGTCAATTGGCCGTCGTGCTTGAAGCATTCGTCCGGCAGCCCGGCCACGCGCGGAAGAACGATTGCGCCGGGCGCCGCTTCCGCCTCGATTGCGACCGCCGCCGGGGCTTCAATGTCGTCGAGCGCGAACGATGCGGCGGCGGCGGTTCTGATGCGTTCGCGCGGGCCGCCCAGCGCTTCCAGCACAGTCAAGCGCGAACGCCCAAAACCGAGGCCGGTCAGATAGGCCGCGACCTGCGCGGGCGCCGCGCCATCGCGCACGAGGATAATCAGGCGCGCCCGGTTGTGCAAATGCGGGCGCATGAGTTCGATAGGACGGGCATGGAGCCCAAGCGTCACGGTTTCCTCAAGCCGCCAGCGAAGCCGCGCCGCCGCCCAGGCGAAGGTCGACGCCGCCGGAACCGCGAAGGTCTCCGCCGCCGGGACGGCTTCGGCGATTACCGAGCCTGCGCCGTACCAGAATGGATCGCCCGAACACAGCGCCGCCACCCGGCGGCCCCGGTGCGCGAGCAGCCTTGGAATCGAGGCGGCGAACGGCGTGCCCCACTCAAGCGTGGGCTTGCCGAGCGAGGCGGCCAGCGCGAGATGCCGCCGCCCCCCGGCGATGAGATCGGCCTCGGCGAGAACGCCGCGCGCGGCCTCGGAAAGCCCATCGAGGCCGTCTTCGCCGATCCCGACGATGGACAGCCAGGGGCTTTGCGTGTCATGGCTTCCGGTCATGACATCCCTCCCGGCCAAACGCCTCCGGCTCCTTATCCTCGGCGGCACCGCCGACGCCAACCGGCTCGCGCATGCGGTGGCGAACGAACCGCGCATCGATGCGGTGCTGTCCTACGCCGGCCGTACCGAAAACCCGGCGCCGCCGCCCATTGCGTGGCGCGTCGGCGGCTTTGGCGGCATCGAGGGTCTTTCCGGCTATCTGCGCGCCGAACGGATCGATCGCGTCGTGGACGCCACCCACCCCTTCGCGGCGCAGATGAGCGCTCACGCCGTCGCCGCCTGCGCCGAAGCGAACGTCCCGCTGCTGGCGCTTGAGCGTCCGCCGTGGCGCCGGCAGGACGGCGACGATTGGATCGAGGTCGACACGCTCGACGCCGCCGCGAAGGCCCTCGGCACGGCGCCGCGCCGCGTGTTTCTGGGTATCGGCCGGCTGCATCTCAAAACCTTTGCCGCTCATCCGCAGCACGCTTATCTGGTCCGCCTTGTCGATCCGCCGCGCGCGCCGCTGCCCCTGCCCGGCGCCGAAGTCATCGTGGCGCGCGGACCATTCGACCGCGCCGGGGACCGCGCCATGCTGACCCGATACCGCGCCGACATTGTCGTGGCCAAGAACGCGGGCGGCGACGCCGCGTCGGCAAAAATCGAGGCGGCGCGCGATCTTGGGCTTCCGGTGGCGATGGTCCGCCGGCCAGCCGCGCCGATGCGCGAGACTGTCGAAACCGTGGCCGAGGCGTTGCGCTGGCTCAATCATGACGAGACCCCGGCCGAGCGCGGCGTATAGACAAAGGCGCCGCCGCCGCTGCGTGGAATAAGGCGGGTCTCGGACGAACCGATCAACACGAGCGTGCGCATGTCGGCCCGCGTCTCCACCGCATCGCTGAGCGGAACGGTATCGATTGCTTCGCGCGCGTCGCTTATGGCGCTGGCGAACACGACCGGCGCGCTGCCCGGCAACTCCTCGCGGAGCAGCGCAAAACAGCGGCCGAGCTGCCACGGCCGCGCCACCGACTTCGGATTGTAGAGCGCGATCGCGAACCCGGCCCGCGCAGCCAGCCGCAGGCGCCGTTCGATCACGTCCCAGGGTTTGAGATTATCCGACAGGTTGATCGCGCAGAAATCGTGCCCGAGCGGCGCGCCGATCCTTGCGGCGGCCGCGAACATCGCGCTGATGCCGGGCAGCACCCGGATGTCGAGATCGCGCCAGCCCGGATCGCCGGTATCGACCGCTTCGAACACAGCCGCCGCCATCGCGAACACGCCGGGATCGCCTGACGAAACGACGGCGACGCGCTTGCCCTCCGCCGCGAGGCGCAGCGCCAGGCGGGCGCGGTCGAGTTCTTCACGGTTGTCGGAGCCGTGACGGGCGAGACCCGGCCGCTCGGGAACGCGCGCGACATAGGGCGCATAGCCGATCAGATCGGTGGCCTCCGCGAGCGCCGCCGTGACTTCAGGCGTCACGAGCCGCGCGGCGCCCGGGCCAAGGCCGGCGATGGCGAGCCACCCTTTCATGGCCGCCGTCCCCGGCCGTGGACCAGAATCATCGAGAAGTAGGGCGCCTCGTCGCCGGTCTTGTCGATGAGCCGCATCACCTTCTCGCCGGGCATCGTGCCCCTCTCCACGTAGATCGCCCGTTCGGCGAGACCGGCGGCTTGCAACGCGCGGCGCACTTTGCGCAGATTGCGCCCGAGCTTCATCACCACCAGCGCGTCGATGGAGCGGAACCGCTCGCGCAAGCGCTCCTCGTCAAGGGTTGCGGGCACCACGGTCAGCACGTCGTCGCCGAAGGCGATCGGCACGCCGCTCGCGGTCCAGCAGCCCGACATGCCGGATATGCCCGGCACCACCACCACCGGCGCGCGGCCGACGATGCGGCTGTGCAAATGCATGAACGAGCCGTAGAGGAACGGATCGCCCTCGCACAGGACGGCGACATCGCGGCCTTCCTGGGCATGGGCCAGCAACCGGCGCACGCAACCGTCGTAGAAGGCGCGCAATGTTTCGTTGTAGGCCGGATCGTCGAACGCGATCTCGGTGGTGACTGGATACTCCAGCGCTTCCTCGACCGCATCGGGCGCGAGCAGGCCCTCGACCATCGTGCGGGCGTTGCCAGGGCGGCCGTGTTTGCGGAAATGGGCGACGACGCCGGCCTTGCCGATCAGGCGCGCCGCCTTGACGCTCATCAGGTCCGGATCGCCGGGGCCGAGGCCGACGCCATAAATGGTCGCGGGGCCGGTCATTCGGTTTCGCTCGCCAGCGCATTGACCGCGGCTGCCGCCATCGCGCTGCCGCCGCGCCGGCCGCGCACGATGACGCAAGGCGCGAGGCCGCTTGTCAGAAGCGCCTCTTTCAATTCCGCCGCGCCAACGAAGCCGACCGGGATGCCGATAATCGCAGCCGGTGGAAGGATGTCCGGCTCCCGCAGGATTTCCAGCAGGCGGAACAGCGCGGTCGGAGCGTTGCCGATCGCGACCACCGAGCCCGCGAGCCGGTCGCGCCACAGTTCGAGCGCCGCCGCGCTGCGCGTGGTTCCGAGCTGTGCCGCAAGACCCGCCGCGCGCGGATCGGACAGCGTGCAGATGACGTTGTTGCCGGCGGGCAGGCGGGCGCGGGTGACGCCGTTCGCGACCATTTGGGCGTCGCAGAAGATCGGCGCTCCCGCGCGCAAAGCCTCGGCGGCGGCGGCGCTGAATCCAGGACTGAACACGATGTCGCCGGCGATCTCGACCATGCCGCTGGCGTGGATGATCCGCACCGCAACCTTTTCGTCGGCGGGATCGAACCGGTCGAGCCGCGCCTCGGAGCGAATGATGGCGAACGACCGCCGGTAGATCGCCGCGCCGTCCTTTTCATAGACGTAGCTCATGACCGCTCCCCTGAAAGTTCCGGCGCCGTGGAGATCGTCGCGATCGCGCTGTTGCGCCGGGTGGACCAATAGCCCGCGTCGAGCAACTGTTGAAACCGCTGGCGCATGGCGGCGGCGGCTTCCGGATTGGCTTGTTCGATGAAGCTCCGCACCGCGTCGTCGCCCAAGGTTGCCTCGTAATAGAGATCGAAATGATGACTTGCGACGGCGCCCGCGAGATGAGCGAACATGGCCATCTGGTCGAGCGTCGAGGCGATCTCGGCGGCGCCGCGAAAGCCGTGCCGCATCTGCCCCGCGAGCCAGCGCGGATTTGCGGCGCGGCCGCGCACCACGCGCGCGATCTCTTCGGGAAGCGTGCGCATCTTGGGCGCATCGAGCTTTGCGGAGTTGGCGTGATAGAGCGCCGGAGCCGCGCCGCCGGTCAGCCGCGCGGCTGCCGCGAACCCGGCCTCGTGGGCGGCGTAGTCGGGAGCCGCCAGAATGTCGGTTTCGGGGAGGTCCTGGGTGTGGACGAAGGCGTCGGCGGCGGCGGTGCGCCGTTCCAGCGCCGGACGCGCGGCCGCGCCATCATGCGTTCCGCCATATGCAAAGCCGCTCGCCGAGAGCCACGCTTCGCCCGCGTCGCCGGCAGTTTCCGCCGTGAGATCGGTGACGGCTTCGATGACGCCAACGCCGTAGCCGCCGGGCGCCGGACCGAACACGCGCGGGCCGTGGGAGACGCCGTTTCTGTATGGATTTTCCTCGCCGGGTTCATCGCGCGCGGCCAGCGCCGCGACCGCCTGCTCGAACAACGCCGGCAAGGTTGGGAACACGTCGCGGAACAAGCCGGAGATGCGCAGCGTCACGTCGATGCGCGGCCGGCCGAGCACCGCCAGCGGGACGATGTCGAAGCCGGACACGCGCGTCGAGGACGCGTCCCACTCCGGCGCCACGCCGATCAGGTGCAGCGCCATTGCGAACTCCTCGCCCGCGGTGCGCATGGTCGCCGAGCCCCAGAGGTCCAGCATGACGTTTCGCGGATAATCGCCGTGGTCCTGGAGATGGCGCGTCAGCAAAGCCTCGGCGAGCAGCTTGCCTTGCCCGGCCGCCGTGCGGCTTGGAACCGCGCGGGGATCGACGGCGTAAAGGTTCCGCCCGGTCGGCAGCACGTCGCGGCGGCCGCGCCACGGCGAACCGGCGGGGCCCGGCTCGACACGCCGCCCCGCGAGCGCGGCCAGAAGCGCGGCGCGTTCGCCAGCCGCGCAGGCCTCGAACGGCATATCGGTCCTCACTTCCTCGCCAGCGTCTTGAGGCGGCGCGCGTCCGAAAATGTGCAGACCCTCGGCGACGAGCGTCGTCTTGACGTTGCAGACGAAGGAATTGAGCCGGACCACGGCTTCGCGCGGCGTCATATCGCCGGTGAGGCCGCTGTCGCGGTCGAGCCCCGAGGCGCGCGCGGCCTCGATGATCGCGCGGGCCAGACGCTCCCGGCGGCGCGGATCGAGACCTTCGGCGAGGGAATATTCGTCGAGCAGCCGCTCGATGGCATGCAGGCCGTCCGGCAGCTTGCCCGCGCCGATCGGGGGCGTCATGTGGCCGATGGTTACGGCGCCGAGGCGGCGCTTGGCGGCGGCGGCTTCCCCTGGATCGTTGACGATGAAGGGATAGATCACGGGCATCGGCCCGATGAGCGCGTCCGGCCAGCAGGACGCCGAAAGCGCGACGGATTTGCCGGGCAGCCACTCCATCGTGCCGTGGGCGCCCATGTGGATCAGCGCATCGATGTTCGCGGCGTGACGCAGCCACAGATAAAACGCGACGTAGCTATGCCGTGGCGCGCGCCGGGGATCGTGATACTCGGCCGCCCGGTCGCGGCGCTGTCCGCGATCCGGCTGAACCGCGACCATCGCGTTACCGCATTGCACGATCTTGAAAACGAACTCGCCCTCGACGAGCGCCGTGTCTTGTTCGGGCGCTCCCCATTCAGCATGGAGGCCGGCGGCCAGCGCGGGATTGAGCCGAGCCAGCGCGGCGCGATAATCCGTTAGCGGCCAGCGAACCGTTTCAGCCTTGAGGCGGCCGATCAGCGTCGCGGAGCCGTCCGGGACGCCGGCGACGGCGTAACCCTCCTCGCGCAGCGCGGTCAGCGCTTCGATGGCGCTTGCCGGAGCGTCGAGGCCGACGGCGTGCGCGATCTGGTCCTCGCGTCCCGGATAGGACGACAGAACGATGGCGACGCGTTTTCGATCGTGCGCGGTTCGCCGCAGCGCGATCCAGGCGCGGGCGCGCCCCGCAATGGCGGCGATGCGTTCGCCGTCGCCGGTGTGGACCGTTCGCGCAAAGCCGAGATCGGGGTCCGTCGCTTCGACTTCCTTGAACGAGGCGACGCCGGTGAAGATGCGGCCGTCGATTTCCGGCAGAACGACGTGGATCGCGAGGTCCGGCGGCGACAGGCCGCGATCGGAGTCCGACCATCCCTCGCGGTTCGAAGCGGCCAGCGCGACCTGCAACACGGGCGCATCGACGGCGTCGAGCGGCGAGCCGGCGCCGCTATCGCCGCGCGCCGAGAAGGCCGTCGCGTTGATAATCGCGTCCGGCGCGATCTTAGCGATCCAGCGCCGCAGCCAGCCGTCGCTTTCCGGGTCCTTCAAGCTCGCGGCGAACAGTCCAATCGGCCGGATGCCGCGCCGCTTGAGTTCGGCGATCAGCCGGTCGATGGGATCGGTGTCCACGGCTGCGAGGAAGGCCCGGTAGAACACGACCAGCGCTATGGGGGCGCCGCCGGGCGAGAGGTCGAGGCCGGGCGGGTCGATAACCCCGGTTCCGGGAACATAGATGCCGTGGCGAGGCAGCGCGGCGCGGCCGGCTGGCGTAACGGCGGGGAGGCCGGCGGCGAGCGCAAGCTGCGCCAACGCGGCGCGCGCGCAATCCGGCCCGCCACGGTCGCACAAGGTCTTCAGCCGGCGCAGCGTCGAGGGCGGCAGGTTCGAGGCCGCGTCGAGCCGCGGGTCCGGCCGGCCGTCGCCCGGAACGATGGCGAGCGCGACGCCTTTGCTGGCGGCCATCGCCGTCACCTGTTCGACGCCGTAGCGCCAGTATTCGGCGCCGCCAAGAAGCCGGATCAGAATGCCGCGCGCGTGCGACAGCGTTTTCTCGATGTAGAGATCGACCGAGAGCGGATGGGCGAGGCGGCGCAGATTGGCGAGGCGCAGGCTCGGCAGCGTCTCCCTTCCCTCGCGCCACGCAGCGGCGAAGGCGTTCAGATCGCTGTCGGAGAACGACAGCACAACGAGGTCCGCCGGCGCCTGGCCGAGGTCCTCGGCGGCCGCGGCCTCCTCAAGTCCATGCCGTTCGCGCAGCAGGATATGCATGCTTCACCCGATCAGGACGGCGGCGATGGCGTCGCGGTCGATGCCGCGCTCGCCGATCACGACGATCCGTGAGAGGCGCTGCTCGCCGGCCTGCCACGGCCGGTCGAATTGCGCGCGCACTCTGCTTCCGACGCCTTGCACCAAAAGCCGCATCGGCTTGCCCGCGATAGCGACATAGCCCTTTGCCCGCAAGACGCGGTGGTCGCGCGCAATCGCCTCCATCCTGGCCACGATCGTCTCGGCGGCGGCGCCGGACGGCAGCGTGACGACGATGGTCTCGAAGTCGTCGTGATCGTGGGCGTCCCGATCGTCGTGGTGGCTGGGCCGCGCGTCGAGATCGGTTTCCGCCGCCGCGCCGAGGCCGAGCACGATGCGTGGATCGACGCGGCCTTCAATCGCTTCCAGCACCGGGATGCCGCGCGGCGATTCCGCCAGCACCGCCTCGCGCGCCTTGGCGAGACGCTCCGGGCCGACGAGGTCGGCCTTGTTGAGGATCACGATGTCGGCGCAGGCCACCTGGTCCTCGAAAACTTCGCCGAGCGGGGTATCGTGATCCACGCTGGCGTCATCGAGACGCTGCCGGGCGATTGCCGCCAGATCGGGCGCAAACCGGCCGTCCGCGACGGCCTCCGCGTCGGCCACGGCGATCACGCCGTCAACCGTAATGCGGGAACGCAGCTCCGGCCAATCGAACGCTTTAAGCAAGGGCTTCGGCAGCGCGAGGCCTGAAGTCTCGATCAGGATGTGGCCCGGCGGCCGCGGCCTCGCGAGCAGCGCCGCGATGGCCGGAACGAAGTCGTCGGCGACCGTGCAGCAAAGGCATCCGTTCGTGAGTTCGACGACGGCGTCTTCGGGGCAATTGGCGTCGGCGCAGCCTTTCAGGATGTCGCCGTCGATGCCGAGATCCCCGAATTCGTTGACGAGAACAGCCAGGCGGCGCCCTGCGGGTTCTGCATCAGGTGGCGAACCAGCGTGGTCTTCCCCGCGCCGAGGAAGCCGGTAATGATGGTGACGGGGACTTTTTCGATCGACATGTGCTGCTCCTAAAGCGGCCGTTCCAAGGGCGGGATGCGGGCGACCACGCCCTTGCGGAAGATCGCCGGCCGCTCGCGCCACGGCACGAGCCCGTCCCCCGTCGCCGCATACTGACGGGCGCCGGCGAGGAGGTCGGCGGCCGAAGTTTCGCCGAGGTCTCCGTAAACGTAGCTCCAGCGCCCAGGCCCGGTGAGCGCGACGCTGCAGCCTCGATTGCAATTGGAGAGACATTCGGCCGGCGCGATACGAATGCTTGGCGGATCGTCATGATCGCGCCGCGCCTCGATCAGCGCCTGATGCAAACGGGCGCCGGCGCGCGGCTCCGTTTCGCTGTCGTCGCCGGCGCGGCATTTGACGCAGACGTGCAAGGTCACCGTGGGGTCGATGGAGTCGGGCGCCGCCTTTTCGAGAGGAGCGCCCGGTGCGGATTGGTCCATAGCAAGGCCCGTCGATGGATGAGCCGCCGCACAAAGCGGGACCCAGACATGCGGCGAGCGGACCTGCACTCCGTTCGGCCAACCTCTCACTCCAGGACGCCCCGCCCGGAATGGCGAACACGGCAGGCGACGGCAGGTTTCCTGGCTTGCGGGTCATCGCCGGCGCCGCCTTCCCAGACCAGCGGCCCAGTGGCATTCGACGCGGCTGTTCGCTCACAGTTGCGGGGGCAGCTCCGGATTCGCCGATACCGGAAAGTTCCGTATATCCAGCGCCCGGCATTCCCTCTTAGTCTTGTCCGAGGACAAGACACCGTCGGCTGAACGACTCTATCAGGGAGAAAAGCCGCCAAGTCAATCCCTCTCCGGGCGGACACGCCGATGTTGCCGGGGATCGGCGCCATGTTATCTTGCCGGGAAGTTGAAATGAAACGCCGCGGGACCCGATGCCTGAGATCGAAGCTGACGAGGCGGCGCGCCACCGCGCCAAAATGGCCAAGCGCAAAGCAATCCAGGATGCGGAATTCGCGTCCAAGACCATCGCCAAGGGCCTGTTGATCGTCCATACCGGCCCCGGCAAAGGCAAATCGACGGCCGCGTTCGGCCTCGCTTTGCGCGCGCTCGGCCACGGCTGGCGCGTTGGCGTCGTGCAATTCATCAAGAGCAGGCCGACCGGCGAGCAGGCGGCGCTCCAAACATTCGGCGGCCGCGTGGTCTGGCATACCGCGGGCGAGGGTTTCACCTGGGAGACCCAGGATAAGGAGCGCGACATCGCCGCCTGCCGCCAGGCCTGGACGATTGCGCTGGACCTGATCGCGAACCCGGCCATCGGCCTCGTCATCCTCGACGAACTCAACATCGCGCTGCGCTACGATTATCTGCCGCTGGGCGAGGTGGTGGCGCGGTTGTCGGCGCGCCGGCACGATTTGCACGTGATCGTCACCGGGCGGAACGCCAAGCCGGCGCTCATCGAGGCTGCCGATCTCGTTACCGAGATGGGCGCGGTCAAGCATCATTTTACCGCGGGCGTCAAGACCCAAGCCGGTATCGAATTCTGATGACCGCGCGCGTGCTCATGTTCCAGGGAACAGGTTCGGACGTCGGCAAATCGCTGATCGTCGCCGGACTTTGCCGCCTCCTGACGAACCGTGGCCTGAGCGTCCGCCCGTTCAAGCCGCAAAACATGTCGAACAACGCCGCCGTGACCGGGGACGGCGGCGAGATCGGCCGCGCCCAGGCGCTCCAGGCCCGCGCGGCGCGCGTCGCGCCTTCGGTCCATATGAATCCGGTTCTGCTCAAGCCGCAGAGCGAGACCGGCGCCCAGATCGTGGTGCGGGGGCGCGTCTTCGGCACCGCGCGGGCGCGCGAGTATCAGTCCCGCAAGGCGGAGCTGATGCCCTATGTGCTGGACAGCTTTTCCCGGCTGCGCGCCGAGTGCGATATCGTGCTGGTCGAGGGCGCCGGTTCGGCCTCGGAAGTCAATCTGCGCGCCAACGACATCGCCAACATGGGTTTTGCCAGGGCCGTCGGCGCGCCGGTGGTTCTGATCGGCGACATCGACCGGGGCGGCGTCATCGCGAGCCTATGCGGCACGGCCTTGGTCGTCGATCCCGGCGATGCTCGTCTGATCGCAGGCTTTATTGTCAACAAAATGCGCGGCGACGCGTCGTTGTTCGCGACCGGCATGACTTTCATCGCCGAACGCACCGGCTGGGCGGCGCTCGGGCTGGCGCCGTATTTCCGGGACGCGCACCGGTTGCCGGCCGAGGATGCTTTGGGGCTCGATGCATCGCCCGCGATGGCGCCGGAGGCGGCGGGCCGGCGTGTGCGGATCGCCGTGCCGGTATTGCCGCATATCGCGAATTTCGACGACCTCGACCCTCTCCGGCTTGAGCCAGGCGTCGATCTCGTTTTGCTGCGCAACGGCGCTCCGCTTCCCACCGATACCGATCTCGTCATCCTGCCCGGTTCGAAGGCGACAATCTCCGATCTGGCGGCGCTGCGCGCGCGCGGCTGGGACGCCGACATCGTCGCCCATGCCCGTCGCGGCGGGCGCGTGCTCGGCCTTTGCGGGGGCTATCAGATGCTCGGCCGCGGCATTGCCGATCCTGAGGGGATCGAAGGGCCGCCGGGATCGTCGGCTGGCCTTGGCCTGATCGACGTGACGACGGAATTGACCGGCGACAAGTCGCTCGCCGCCGTGACCGGGCGGACTGTCGCCGACGGCGTGCCGTTGGCGGGCTACGAGATGCATATGGGCCGGACCGCGGGCGCCGGAACCGGGCGGCCGCTGGTCCGGCTCGACGATGGCCGGTATGACGGCGCGATTTCGGCCGATGGCCGCGTCGCGGGCTCCTATCTGCACGGTTTCTTCGCCAGCGACGCTCAGCGCGGGGCTTGGCTCGCCCGGCTGGGCGCCCCCGCGAGCGCGCTCGCATACGAAGACCTTGTCGAGCAGACGCTCGATGCGCTCGCCGCCCACCTCGCCGCGCATCTCGACGTGGATAAGATGCTGGACCTCGCGCGCTAAGCAAAAGTTCACGGCTTTGCCAAAGAACCGCTAACATTATGATAGACAATGCCTTTTAATCAGCCTGCTTCCCAAAATCAACCGCCGGAAAATGCGAAGAGCCAAATGTTTGAAGCAGGAAATCCGGCCGGGGATCGCCAGCAGCTCAAATCCCGCCCCCTTTGCCGCAACGAGGAACGATCGAATTCGAAGATATACATATTTTGTCGAAAATATTACTCGATTTTTTCTGAAAATATTGATCGGTGAAGTCATTCGAACTGGGACAAGAGTAAAAAAAAGGTTTATAGTCAAAATTGCGCCGGAAAGTGGATTGTGCGGCGCCGAACCCCCCCAAAAAAAATCTTTCAAGGCCACACCATGGACCTACAGGACACTCGTATGCAGTGTTTGCGTATGGCTGCCGAACTGAGCGGCAACGCTGACGCCGTCATCGCCGCGGCGCAACGCATGTTCGATTTCCTCAAAGGCGCCGAACCGGCGGCGCCCGCGGAAGCGGCTGCCGCCGACAGCTCGCCCGAGCCCATCGCGGCGGCCGCCGAGCCGCGGGCGGAACCCGCCCCGGCGCAGGCTATCGCGGATGCCGAGCCTGCAACCGGCGAGCCCCTTGTCGCCGACCCCATCGCGGCATGCGGCACAGCCCTTGTGATGCCGGAGAGCGGAAACCTGGCCGAAGCCTTGCCAAGCCCCGAGGCGGCGGCTGCCGCCGAGGCTTCAGTCGAGGCTTCAGTCGAGGCCGCGCCTGCCGAGATCAAGGCTGAAGACCCGGCCCCAGTCGCGCCTGAGGAGACCCCGGCCAAGGTCGTCGCCGAGGAGGCGCACGCCGAAGCCGTGGCTGAGGAAACCCCGGCCACGGTCGCAACTGAGGAGACCCCGGCCGAGACGGCGCCCGAGACGGCTCCGGCCGAGGTCGTCGCCGAGGAGGCGCACGCCGAGGCTGTGGCCGAGGAGGCCCCGGCCCCGGTCGCGGCTGAGGAGACTTCGGCCGAGACGGCGCCCGAGGAGGCTCCGGCCGAGGTCGAAGCCGAGGCGGCGCCAGCGGAGGCTGTGTCTGAGGAAACCCCGGCCAAGATCGCGGTTGAGGAGACTTCGGCCGAAGAACCCGAGAACCGCACATTGCGATTGCTTCGCGAGATGCGCGAGGAAAACTTGCGCTTGCATAAAGAGATGCGCGAGCACCTCGCTCGGCTGGCGGCGCCTGAGAAGGCAACGGCCGAAGTTGCGATCGAGGAGACTCCGAAGGAAGTTGCCGCCAAGGAGGCGCGCGCCGACGTCGCGGTAGAGGAGGCTCAGGTCTCCGCGGCCAATCCGGCCTTTGTCGTTCCGGCGCCTCCCGCGTCGCTCATCGGCGAGCAGCCGGCACTGAATGGCTGATCGACCCTAGGCCGATGACGATCTGGGCGGTTTCGTCGCCGGCGTAATGGTCCCCGGATCCCAGCCAAGCCGGGAAATTGGGACCTTCAGCATAATCTCCACCGGCTCTGCCCCCTCCGGGAAGCGTGGGCAGAGCCACAAAGAAGAGCGCACAGCCGTCAGCTCAGCCCAGCACGGGCCTATGATAACGAGCGGCACATCGCCCGCCACCCGCGGGGCGGGGACGACGAAAATGCGGCTGCGTCCCATTAAACGCACGATGCTCTAACGCCGGCCGGAACCATCGGCGTGAACTTTGCTTAGCCCTCGAAGGCGGCAACCAGGAAACCGAGGGCCAGGACGGCCAGCAGCGCGCCGCCGAACGCCACGCGATAGATCGTCAGGGCGCGCTCGATATCGTCCGCCGTCGCTTCGGCGCGGCCATCGCCCATCCAAGGGTCATCGGCCAGAACTCCGCCGTAGACCCTCGGACCGGCGAGCCGCAGGCCAAGCGCGCCCGCCATCGCGGCTTCGGGCCAGCCGGCGTTGGGCGAGCGGTGCAGCTTTGCGTCGCGCCGGTAGGCCCGCCACGCGGACCGGGCGGACGCGCCCGGCGCGAGCGCCGCGGCGGCGACGAAGATGAGGCCGGTCAAGCGCGATGCGGGCAGGTTGACAAGGTCGTCGAGCCTTGCCGCGGCCCAGCCGAAAGCGAGGTGGCGCTCCGACTTGTGGCCGATCATGCTGTCGGCCGTGTTGATCGCCTTGTAGGCGACGATGCCGGGCAATCCGCCGATCAAGAACCACAGCGCCGGCGCGGTCACCCCATCGGAGGCGTTTTCGGCGAGGCTTTCGATTGCGGCGCGGCACACCGCCGCTTCGTTGAGCGAATCGGGATCGCGCCCGACGATTTTCGCAACGCCGCGGCGTCCGCCTTCGAGCCCCCCGGCGCGGAGCGCGGAGGCAACCTCGCGCACGTGCCGATCGAGGTTGCCGCCCGCGATCAGCATGGCGACGGCCACGACGGCGAGCGCAAATCCGAGATAGGGAACGGCGCGAAAGGCCGTCTCAAGCGCAAGAGCGGCGGCAAGGCTGACGGCGAGCAGCACCGCCACGGCCGCCGCCCCGGCGGCGCGGCGAACGGCGAACGAACGCCCCGGCTGGTTGAGCCTCGAATCGAGGAGGGCCAGCAGCGCGCCGATCCACGACACCGGATGACCGATTGCGCGAAACACGGGCGCGGGATAAGCCAGCACCGCTTCAAGGCCGGAGGCTGCGATCAGGATCGATACGCTGTCGGGCAGATCGAACATGGATTGGGACATGACGTTGAGTGAAGAGACGTGGGAGAGAACGGCTGAGCTACGGATACACGGCGGCCGGATCGACGCGGCGGCGCGCCTCTATCCGTCGGCGCCGCAACCGTGGATCGATCTGTCGACCGGCATCAATCCCATCGCCTATCCCGTGCCGCAAATACCGCTCGCGCTGTATCAGCGTCTGCCTTTGGCACGCGAAATTGCCGAGATGACGGCAGCCGCCGCCGAAGCCTACGGACTTCCGGAGCGCGCCGCGATTATCCCCGTGCCGGGCAGCGAGATCGCGATCCGGCTGCTGCCGCGCATGATCGGCCCTGGGCGCGCCGGCATTGTCGGGCCGACTTATGGATCGCACGCCGCGGCCTGGCGCGAGGCCGGCGCGGAGGTGCGCGATCTCGCCGCGCCGCCAGACCCGAAGGCGCACGACCATGACATCGCAATTCTTGTCAATCCCAACAATCCGGACGGCCGCGCGGTGGCGCGCGACGATCTCGCCGCGTTCGCGTGGGCCTGGACGGCGACAGGGCGGCGGCTGATCGTCGACGAAGCTTTTGCCGATGTCCGGCCCGATCTGTCGCTGCTGACCCTCCCGGAACTTCCCGCCGGCGTCGTGGTGCTGCGCTCGCTTGGCAAGTTCTTCGGCTTGGCCGGCTTGCGCGTGGGCTTCGTCGCCGCCGCCGAACCGGATGCGCTGGCCTGGCGCGGGGTGCTGGGCGACTGGCTGGTATCGGGTCCTGCCTGCGCAATAGCGACGCTGGCGTTGCGCGACGCGGCCTGGATCGCGGCGGCGCGGGCGCGGCTCGCGGCGGACCGCCGGCGGCTTGACGGCATCCTTGGGCGCGCCGAACTCAAGGCGCTCGGCGGCGCCGATCTGTTCAGCCTGTTCGAGGCGCCCGACGGACTTGACCTGCTCCACCATTTCGCGCGGGCCGGAATCCTGGTTCGCGGCTTTGCGGCGGCGCCCCGGCGCACCCGCTTCGGCCTCCCGGCGGACGAGGCCGCGTGGGAGCGATTTGAGGCCGCCTGCCGCGCTTTGCGGGTGTGAAGCCTCGGACATGGACGAGAAGACTCTTATACCGGCGGCCGAAAGTCTCGACCGCTCCGAGCGCCGTCCCCGCCCCCGCCTTCGCGGGATAAACTCCGGCGGGGACCCAGGTATCGCCGCGCTATTTCAATAGCTTCCGCCGCCGGGACACCTGGATCGCCTCATTTGTCATGGCCGGGCCCGACCCGGTTTTCCGGCGCCGGATCGCCGTCCTCCCCCGCCGGGCGCATTAACCATGCAAGGCTTGCCGGGGCCGCCAATGAAACCGCGCATTAACCAAACCGGCCGTTTTACGGTATTATAATACCGTAAAAACAGGTTTTTTGCCAAACGAACCCAATAGGGTTAATCGCGTCGCTCAACCGCCGGCGAGCGGCTGGCGGTCGTCGTGGCGGCCTTGGCTTGGGGCGGCTATGACACCAAAGACAGAGCCGGAACCCGATTTTTTCACACGCTCCTTCGCGGGAATGACAACAAACGGGCCGGCGCCATTGTCCGCCGGTATCATTCGCCGCCGCCTCGGCGTTCACGGGGCGATGCGCGCTCAATCGCCGCCCGCAGCAGCGCCGCCGCCCGGTAAAGGCCATGCACCGCCTTGCTGACCGGCAGCACGGCAAATAGGCCGGTCACGACGCCGATATGCAGCGTCAGCACGAGCCCCATCGCGGCGGTCTCGCGCACGGCGAGAAGGAGAAGGCCGCTCGCGGCGACCGCCGCCAGCAGGACCAGAAATTCAACGTTAAGCCGCACCTCCGCTTCGGCCGAAGGCGCGCGGTCCGCGCGAAATTCGAGCCGCAGCAATCCGCCGATCCCGATCAGCATCGCGACTCCGCCGGCGCCGCTGGCCAAGACGGGCAGGCTGATGAGCGGATAGGGCGCGGGCAAGCCGTACAGATGATGATAAAGCGCCGCGATCAGGGTCGACGCCACGCATGCCAGGAAGCCACCCGCCATAAGGTGATGAAAGGACCTTCGACGCCGCGAAAAGCGCTCGTCCCGGTCGTTGCAGCCGGGGCCGCCGCCGCCGAGATTGCGCAGCGTGATCGTATCGGCCAGCGCCGGATAGAGCGCCCGCAGCGTCGTTTTCAACGAGCCGCCCGGCGCAATCGCGCGCCAGAACCCGGCCGCGCTCACAGTCATTGCGACGGCCGCCCATAGAAACGCAACTCCGGCCGCGCCCGCCATCGGCGGCCACGGCAACACCCGGTAGAACGCGCCTTGTCCGCGATGGGCGGCGAACATCGCCGAGGGCGGGATACGCAGCAGGACGATCAGCAAAAAAAGAACCGTCGCGCCGCCGGCGATCGCGGCGGCGACCTGGGCATGCGCGCCGAAGCGCTTTCCGATCGGCGGCGGCCACGCGTAATCGCGGTAGGAGCGCTGCCGGACTTCGGCCAGCGTCTTCGGCAGATCGACCGCGAACGGATGGGGCGGCGCATACTGGCAGGCGTACCAGCAGCCCCGGCAGTTATGGCAGAGATTGGCGAGGTAATTCAGATCGTTCGGAGCGAAATCGTGCCGCCCCGCGATGGCGGGAAAGACAGCGCACAGACCGTCGCAATACATGCAGGCGGTGCAGATCCGCAGCACCCTTTCGGCTTCCCCCGTGAGGTCATCCCGCTGCATGGCGCGCGGCCTCCTCGCCCGCCAGCCGGCCGGACACCGCCGAAAGGGTGACGCCAAGGCCCGCCAGATAACCGCGGCCGAGGATATTCGCCCCCATGATCATGCCGGCCGCGAACAGGTTGGCGACCGCGCGGCCATCGTCTCTCACGACCCGCATCCGTTCATCGACGGCGACGCCAAAATTCGTGAACGTCACGCCCGGCCGCATCGGATAGGCGGCAAATGGCGGGACCGCTATTGCGAACGCGCCGTGCGACTTCGGCGGGGTCAACCCATAGGCGCCGCGCGCGGCCTGCGGCGCATCGCCGCCAACGGGACACGCGGCATTAAATTCGCGAACGGTCGTTTCCAGCGCCGCCGGATCGAGTTCGAGCCTCGTCGCGAGCGCCGCGATGCTGTCCGCGCGGATCGGAGGCAGCGCCGCAGGCAGGGCGCGCGCGAGCCCTTCCGCGTCCATGATCAGGCAGGCGATCTGACCGGGGCATTGTGCGATGCGCTGCCCCCAGCGCGCATAATGCGTCTTGCGAGCGTCCTCGCCCTCGTCGCCGAAGCGTTTGCAAGCGCGGTCGACCGCGATGCCGTAGGGAATGGCGGTAATGCGCGTGACGATTCCGCCATCGAAGCGCGGTCCGCGGGCATCGACCGCCACCATGTGACATTGCGCCGGATCGCCCACGGGCTTGGCGCCGGAGTCGAGCAGCAGCCGCAGGATCCGGCCCGTGACGTGAGGAGCGCCTCGGATCATAAAGCCGTCGGCGGCGGCGCCAAAACTTTCACGCAGCCAGGCGAGATCGGCCTGATGGCCGCCCGAGCACGCCACGACGGTTTTCGCGGCGACGCGTTCGGCCCTGCCGCCATGAACGACGTCAGCCTCGCGGACGCGGCCGCCGCCGAAGCGAAGGGCCACGACTTCGCTGTCATACGAGATCGCCACGCCGATCTTCGCCGCTGTCCGGTACAGCGCGTTGATCATCGCTTTGCCGCCGCCGAGCAAAAAGGCGGTGCGCCGCGAATAGGGCATCGTGCCGCTCGCCGGGTCTTGCAGATGGACGCCGCCCGCTTCGAGCCATGGCGCGATTGTGGCCGAGCCGCGTATCAGCAATCGCGCCAGCCCTTCGTCGCACGCGCCTTGCGTGACGCGGCGGAGGTCGTTCAGGAATGCGTCCTCGCCGTATGTGTCGGGCACATACCGGGCCGGCCCGTCATGCATCAGCCGAAAATTGCGGGCGTGACGCGTGTTGCCGCCGCGCAGCGCTTCCGGCGCGTGTTCGACGACGCGGACCGAAACACCGAGGCGCCGCGCCGCGATGGCGGCGCACAGGCCCGCGCCGCCGCCGCCAACCACCAGCACATCGACGGGTCCGGGAGGCGGCGATTTGTTCATTATCCCTTCCAGCCGATCGGTGTCCCCGCCGCGTTCGATGGCGCTTGAGGATCGCGATCGACGCACTCATAGGAACGCCTGGATCGCGTTGTCAATCGGTTGGGCCGGGGCGGAGTTCGATGCGGCGAACGCGTCCGCACTTGCGCAAAGGCGCCGGTCATGCTCTTTTGCCTCCGTCTTCGGTGCCTCGCGAGAGGTGAAACGGGAACGCGGTGCGGCGCCAGATCGCCCATGCCGCGACTGCCCCCGCAACTGTAGGCGGATCGTTCTCGATCAATCAGCCACTGAGCCGCGGAAGCGGCATCGGGAAGGCGACCGGGGACAATATCCGCAAGTCAGGAGACCGGCCGGAGACGCTGGATCAACTCGTTCGACGGCGGGTCGAAGAGAGGGGGAGCGCATCTCACATCGGTTTGGCCGGAGTGGCTTTCGTCGCGGCGTTGGCCTTGAGCCGTGCGCCGCCGGCCTCTCCTTTTCATTCCATCCCGTTCCCGATCATCGCCGCCGCGCCGTTCTCGCGAGCCGTAGCGCTTGCGCTGGCGCGCGCGGCCTTCGTTCCTCATTCACTGGGCACAACACATGAACGCCAATGTCTCCTCCGCCGGATCGACCGATCTGCCGATTGAACCGCTCGATTATTCACTCGCGCCGCTGTTGCGCGCCAAAATCGATGGCAAGGCCAAGCCGCTTGGCTCGCTCGGCCGGCTTGAGGACCTTGCCGTCCAACTCGGCCTGATTTGGCATCCGCAGCCGCCGCGAACCGGGCGCGCGGTCGTGTTTGTGTTCGCCGGCGACCATGGCCTCGCCGAAGAAGGCGTTTCGCCGTATCCGGCGAGCGTGACCCGCGCGATGGTCGCGACCTATCTTGCCGGCCGGGCCGGCGTCAACGCGCTGGCGAGAGCATCGGGCGTCGCGGTTCGCGTCGTCGATGCCGGCGTCGATGCGGACATCCCCGCGCATCCCGGCCTGATCGACGCCAAGATCCGGCGCGGCAGCCGCAACGCCGTGAATGAATCGGCGCTCACACGCCAGGAGGCTGAGGACGCCATCGCCAAAGGCGCCTCGATCGTCGCCGCCTCCATCGATGAGGGCGCCGATATCGTGGCAATCGGCGAAATGGGCATCGGCAACACCACATCCGCCGCGCTGCTGATGCACCGCCTCGCCCCGGCGCCGCTCGCCGAGTGCATTGGCGCGGGCGCCGGTCTCGACGCAGCGGGGATCGCCCGCAAGCTTGGCGTCGCGGAGCGCGCCGCATCGCGCAGCGGCGCATCCTCGCCGCTTGAGGCGCTGGCCGAATTCGGCGGCTATGAAATCGCGATGATGACCGGCGCCGTGCTCGGCGCCGCCGCGCGCCGCCGCCCGGTGGTGATCGACGGATTCATTGCCGCGGCGGCGACGCTGGTCGCGGTTCGCCTGCGGCCTTCCGCGCGCGACTATTGCGTATTTTCGCATCGCTCGGCCGAGCGCGGCCACACCTTGTTGCTGAAGGCGCTCGACGCCGAGCCCTATCTCGACCTGAACCTGCGGCTCGGCGAGGGCACCGGCGCGGTCATGGCTGTGCCTTTGCTGCGCGCCGCCGCCGGAATCTTGATCGATATGGCCGATCTCTCCGACGTCCTCGCCGGGACTTTGGCCGTGCACACAAGCGGAGAAGCGGCGTGGGCGACCTGATCTTTCTGACCGGACCGGCGCGCAGCGGCAAGAGCCGCCGCGCCGTCGAGATTGCGCAAGGCTGGGGAGACGGCGTTGTGTTCGTCGCGACTTACCGGCCGGACCCGGGCGACGCGGAAATGGTCGAGCGTGTGAGCCGTCACCGCGCCGAGCGGCCGGCCGCGTGGCGAACGCTCGAAGCGCCCGCCGAAATCGCGCCGGCGCTCGCCGAACTGCGGCCGGCGCCTTGCGGGGCGCTGGTCGACAGTATCGTGCTGTGGCTCGGCGATCGCCTCGATCGAAGCGATGAGGACATCCTCGCCGCGTGGGAGCGCGAACTTGACGGCTTTGGAGCTGGCGCGCATCCCGTCATCGTCGTCGGCGACGAGATCGGGTGGGGGCTGGTTCCGATGGACAAGGATCTGCGCCGGTTCCGGGACCTCAACGGCTGGCTCGGTCAACGGACGGCGGCGCGGGCGGCGCAGGCATGGCTGATGGTCGCCGGATGCGGCGTGCGCTTGAAATGACCGCGCGCCCCAACTCGCGGTGAGACAACACGATGCGGCAGGAAAATCCTTCGATGGCCGTTGGCCCCTTCAAGAACTGGATCGACGATTTTCGCTTGGCCACGGCTCTCCTGACGCGGTTGCCCATGCCGCATCCGCAGGCTGCGCTGCCTGACGGCTTGGCCCGCGCCCAGCGCGCGTTTCCGCTGGTCGGCGCGGCCATCGGCGCGATTGTGGGTTTGGCCGATCTCTCATTGCTGACAATCGGCGTTCCGGCGATGACGGCGGCGGCGCTCGCCCTTGGCGCCAGCGCGTTGCTGACCGGCGCGTTGCACGAGGATGGACTGGCCGATACCGGCGACGGATTTGGCGGTGGCCGCGACCGCGCCGCGAAGCTTGCGATCATGCGCGACAGCCGGCTTGGCGTCTACGGCGCCCTTGTCCTTCTCGTGGGATTTTCGGCGAGGTTGTCGGCGCTGGCGAGCCTGCCGGCGGCGGCTCTCGTTCCCGGCCTGACCTGCGCCTGCGCGCTTGGACGGGCGGCGATACCCGTACTCGCGGCGAGCATGCCGTTCGCGCGCGCCGATGGACTTGGCAAATCCGCGGGACGGCCCGAGCCGCAGAACGCGCTCGCGGCGATTGCAATCGCCGTCGCGCTCGCGTTCTTATGTCTGCCGGCGAAAGAGGCCTTGCTCGCGGCGGCGGTCGCAGCGGCTTCGGCCGCCGCGATTGCCCTCCTGGCGTGGCGGCAGATCGGCGGCGTGACGGGCGACGTGTTCGGCGCGGCCGAGCAGGTTGCGGAGACGGCGGTGCTGATCATGCTCGCGACGCGGCTGCCGTGAGGACGCCGCGATGAGCCACGACACCCAGCTATGGCTGATCCGGCATGCTCCGGTGGCGGGACCGAAGGGCCTCATCCACGATGCCGATGCGGCCGCCGACCTCGGCGACGCCGCGGCGTTTGCAGCCCTTAGGACGAAACTGCCCGCGCAAGCCGCGCACGTCGCCAGCCCAAGCCGCCGCACCCTTGAGACCGCGGCGGCGCTGGGATTGCGGCCCTCCGCGCTGCCCGATTTTAGCGAGCAGAATTTCGGCGCGTGGACCGGACGCCGTCATGACGATCTGGCTCGCGAACAAGGCGCCGCCTATGACGATTTCTGGCGAGCGCCCGCCGACAACAGGCCGCCCGGCGGCGAAAGCTTTGCCGATCAGATCGTTCGCGTCCGCGCTGGCTTGCACAAGCTACCGGCGGGCAACGTGGTGCTGGTGGCGCATTCCGGCACGGTGCGGGCGGCGCTTGCCATCGCGCTCGACATCGCGCCGGAGCGCGCGCTCCGCTTCGCGGTCGATCCGCTGTCGCTAACCCGGATCGACCGGCTCGCGCGCGGCTGGCGCGTCGTCTGCGTCAATCGCTGAGGATTTTGCTTGCTACACTTCGGAGGGACGGATGCGAAAAATTCTTGTTATCGGTATCGGCGCCGGCGATCCCGACTACCTCACGATCCAGGCCATCAAGGCGCTCAATCGGGTGGATGTCTTTTTCATTCCCGATAAGGGCGCCGAAAAGGCCGCCTTGCGCGAACTGCGAACGGCGATTTGCGAGCGCTTCGTTGAGCGTAAGGATTACCGGACGATCGGCGTCGATATTCCGAAGCGTGCGGCCGGCCCGGATTATTTGGCCAACGTCGATGAATGGCACGCGGCGCTCGCCGCTATCTATGCGCGGCTGTTCGAAGAGGAACTGCGGGAGGGCCAGGTGGGCGCTCTTCTGGTGTGGGGCGATCCGTCGATCTACGACAGCACGCTGCGGATTATCGAACGGGTGCGCGCGAAAGGGCTCGATCTCGATTACGAGGCGATCCCTGGGATCAGCAGCGTGCAGGTCTTGGCGGCCAGACACCGCATCGCCTTGAATCAAATCGGGGAGCCCGTGCTGCTGACGACCGGGCGCAAGCTTGCCGAGGGCTTTCCCAGCGGCCACAGCGCGGTCGTCATGCTCGATGGCGCGCAGACCTTCAACCGGCTGGCGGGCGAAGACCTCGATATCTTCTGGGGCGCCTATCTCGGCACGAAAGACGAAATCCTGGTGTCGGGCAAACTCGCCGACGTGAAGGATAATATTGAAGCGATACGCAAGCGCGCGAGAGACGAGCACGGCTGGATCATGGACACGTACTTGCTGCGCAAATCCAGTTCGCAGTGACCTGTCCATGCGGATGCCTTATGCTCTTCTCCATCTGCCGTTCGGATGCCCGGAGGTATCCGGCAAAAGGGATCGACGCCAGTGAATGACATTCAGACCAATGCCGCGTTTTCCGAGGACGAGCGGGACGCCGTGTACAAGTGCATCCACACCCGCCGCGACGTGCGCGGGCAATTCCGTCCGGATGCGATCCCCGACGCGGTGCTGGCGCGCCTGCTCGATGCGGCGCATCACGCGCCGTCCGTCGGCTTCATGCAGCCTTGGGATTTCATTGTCGTCAGGGACCCCGCCGTCAAACGGAAGCTGCGGGATTCGTATCGGGCGGCGAGCGAGGAAGCCGCCCAAATGTTCGAAGGCGAGAAACAGCGAACCTACCGCCAACTGAAGCTGGAGGGCATTGTCGAGGCGCCGGTCGGCATCTGCGTCACCTGCGACCGAAGCCGCAGCGGCCCCGTCGTTATCGGAAGAACGCATCAGGCCGAAATGGACCTCTACAGCGCGGTTTGCGCCGTGCAGAACCTTTGGCTGGCCGCCCGGGCGGAAAATATCGGCATGGGGTGGGTCAGTATTCTCAGGCATGACGATCTGCGCGAGGCCCTCGGCATCCCGCCATCGATCCAGCCGATCGCCTATGTGTGCATCGGCTATGTCACGCACTTCTTTGAGAAGCCGGAGCTGGAGGCCGCCGGCTGGCTGCCTCGAATTCCATTGGCCGACGTGGTGTGGATCGACCGCTGGCAAACCCGGGACGAGTCGGACCCGCTTCTTGAATGCCTCTGAGAATATTCAAGTCCTAGGCAGAGTTTCCCAATGAAGCCAACGGATGGCCTTCGCTTGTCATGCCGGATGCCTCCGTTTGTCATGCCGGATGCTCTTTGTTCGTGATCCCGGAAACGCCAGGGGCGTAATCCGGGATCGTAACAAATCGCGGCGCTTAAGCGCTGGTATAGAGGAAGAATTTTGGTGCCGGCTGAGGGATTTGAACCCCCGACCTTCGGTTTACAAAACCGCTGCACTACCACTGTGCTAAGCCGGCCGCGCGCCCGGCGGCGGACGATGCCGCGGACGCTTCGAGCGGTGATAACAAATCCGGCGCCTCAAGGCAACTCACGCGCTTTCGCCGCCGAATCCGCAAAGCTGCGCCCCCGCCTTGCGGGAACGCCGCCTCGCGCCTAATGTCGCGACGCATTATATCATGGCCGTTCAGAAGTGGGAGGGAGGCGATCCCGGCATGACACAGGCTCTCCGCATCGCGTGCGCGCAGTTGAACCCCGTGGTGGGGGACGTGAGCGGCAACGCGGAGCTGGCGCGATCGGCGCGGGAAGAGGCGCGCGCCAAAAACGCCGGCCTCGTTGTGTTTCCCGAGCTGTTCATCGCGGGCTATCCGCCGGAGGATCTTATCCTCAAGCCGTCCTTCGTGGAGGCCTCCATGGACGCGGTGGAGCAGCTGGCGCCCGTCACCGCCGATCGCGGCCCCGCGCTTCTCATCGGTACGCCGTGGCGGGAAAACGGGAAGGTCTACAACGCCGTCGCGCTCGTCGCCGATGGTAAGGTCGAGGCGCTGCGTTATAAGGTCGATCTGCCGAATTACAGCGTGTTCGACGAAAAGCGCGTCTTCGCCGCCGGCCCGATGCCGAAGCCGATCAATTTCAACGGGGTCTGGCTCGGCGTCCCGATCTGCGAGGACATATGGAAAGACGCCGTCGCCGAATTCCTCACCGAGAGCGGCGCTGAAATCTTCGTTGTGCCGAACGGCTCGCCGTTCACGCTGAAAAAGCGCGCGCAGCGCGAGAAGGTGGCCATTGCGCGCGTGGTCGAGACGGGCCTGCCGCTGCTTTATGTCAATCAGGTCGGCGGCCAGGACGAGCTTGTGTTCGATGGGGCCTCGTTCGCGCTGAACCGGGGCGGCAAGCTCGCGATGCAGCTTCCGGCATGGGAAACGGCGCTCGCGGTTACGGAATGGCGGCGCGGCGCCGATGGCTGGACCTGCGCCGAAGGACCGCTCGCCGCCATCGAGGACGGCGCGGCGGCGGCCTATCTCGCCTGCGTCACGGGCCTTCGCGACTATGTCGAAAAGAACCGGTTTCCCGGCGTCGTGCTCGGGCTTTCGGGCGGCGTGGATTCCGCGCTGTGCGCGGCCATGGCGGTCGATGCGCTGGGCGCGAGCCGCGTGCATTGCGTGATGCTGCCCTATCGCTTTACATCCAACGCCTCGCTGTCCGACGCGGCGGCCTGCGCCGAAGCGCTCGGCGCGCGCTACGACATCGTTCCCATCCACGGCGCCGTCGAAGGCTTCGACACGGTGCTGGCGCCGCTGTTCGAGGGAACCGGGCGCGGCGTCGCCGAGGAGAATTTGCAGTCGCGCATCCGCGGCACGGCGCTCATGGCGATCTCGAACAAGTTCGGCGGCATGGTCGTCACCACCGGCAACAAGTCCGAAGTCTCGGCGGGCTACGCCACGCTGTACGGCGACATGAATGGCGGCTTCAACCCGATCAAGGACTTGTACAAGACGCAGGTCTATGCGCTGTCGCGGTTCCGCAATTCGGCGCGGCCGAAGGGTTGCCTCGGGCCGGATGGCGCCGTCATTCCGCAGAACATCATCACGAAGGCGCCGACCGCCGAGCTTCGCGAGAACCAGACCGACCAGGATTCGCTGCCGCCCTACGACGAACTGGACGACATCCTCGAAGGGCTCGTGGACCGCGAGGAGCCGCTTTCGGCCATCGTCGCGCGCGGGCATTCGCCGGAAACCGTCAAAAAGGTTGAAAAGCTCCTGTACATGTCCGAATACAAGCGCCGGCAGGCGGCCCCAGGCGTGAAGATCACCGAGCGAAATTTCGGCCGGGACCGGCGCTATCCCATCGTCAACCGTTTCCGTGAGCCGCCTCCCAATGAGCAGTGACCTCATCGCGGCGCAAACGCAAGCCGCGCCGTCATCGCGAGGCGCCGGAGGCGCCGCGGCGATCCAGTGCAAGAAACCGGACGTTTGTATGTGTTGCTCTGGATTGCCACGGGGCTTTGCCCCTCGCGGGCGACGATGCGGCGCAGGTTTTCGCCTTATGTTACAGAAGCGCTTATGGGCTTGACCCGGCCATCCAGCTAATACATTGAAGGCATTGTGAATTTTCTGGATAGCCGGGTCGAAGCCCGGCCATGACAAGAGGCGGCGCCGCCATGATGACGGAATTGACGGGAACATCCGGGTCATCAAGTTCCGGGATGACGATTCCTGCTGGGAGAACCAGATGTCTGTGAAAGTCCGCTTCGCGCCGAGCCCCACGGGCCGGCTCCACATCGGCAATATCCGCCCAGCCGTGATCAACTGGCTGTTCGCGCGGCGGCAGGGCGGGGCGTTCGTGCTGCGCTTCGACGACACGGACCTGGAGCGCTCCAAGGAGGAATATATCGAAGGCATCCGCGAGGATTTGACGTGGCTCGGCCTTTCCTGGGACGAGGAGTTCCGCCAGTCCGCGCGCTTGCCGTTCTATGCGGAGACGGCGGAGACGCTGAAAAAGGCCTGGCTCTATCCTTGCTTCGAGACGTTCCGACGAGTTGGAGCGGCGGCGCAAACGGCAGATGGCGCGCGGCCAGCCGCCGGTTTACGACCGCGCCGCGCTGAAGCTTTCGGCCGAGGAGAAGCGCGAGTTGGAGGCGCAGGGCCGCAAGCCGCACTGGCGTTTCCTTTTGGAGCACCGGCATACGGGCTGGGACGACCTCATTCGCGGGCCGCAGGAAATCGACGCGGCGTCCGTCTCCGATCCCGTGCTCATCCGCGAGGACGGCACGCCGCTCTACACCTTCACGAGCGTGGCGGACGACGCGGAGACGGGCGTCACGCACATCGTTCGCGGCGAGGACCACGTCACCAACACGGCGGTGCAAATCCAGCTTTTCGAGGCGCTGGGCGCCAGGCCGCCCGCCTTCGCGCATCATAATCTGCTTGTGGGCGCGCAGGGCGAGGCGCTGTCGAAGCGGCTCGGCTCGCTCTCCATCGCGGGCCTGCGCGCCGATGGCTTCGAGCCGCTGGCGGTGATGACGCACGCCTCGCTCATCGGCACGTCGGAGGCGCTGCATCCGCAAGAAAGCCTTGACTCGCTGGCCAAGCTTTTCGACTTCGCGAAAATTTCACGCGCGCCGGCCCGCTTCGATCAGGAGGAGCTGAGGGGCCTGAACGCGAAGCTCCTGCATGGCGCGCCGTTCGCCAGCGTCGCCGAGCGGCTGAAGGCGCGCGGCATCGACGGCGGCGAGGCGTTTTGGCTCGCCGTTCGCGCGAACCTCGAAATCTTCCCCGATGTGGATCGCTGGCAGGCTGTCGTTCATGGCCCGATCGAACCCGTGATCGAGGACGCCGGATTCTGCGAGAAGGCGAGCGCGCTTTTGCCGCCGGAGCCATGGGACCAGGGCGCATGGTCGAAATGGACCGAGGCGGTGAAGCAGGCCACGGGCGCGAAAGGGCGCGCGCTGTTCCATCCGCTGCGGCTCGCCCTGACGGGGCTGGAGCGCGGCCCCGAATTGAAAGACCTTCTCCCGCTGATCGGACGCGAAAAAGCCGTGGCGAGGCTTGGCGGAAAGGCCGCCTGAGCCCGCGCGCTTTTCGTCCGGATCGATAATCGAACGAGGCGGCCCTAGCCAGCCGAGAAATACTGCCGCATCTGCGCTGCCTCGGATTCGGCGAGCGACAGCTTCAACTTTACGACGTCGCCAATCGAGACGATGCCCATCAGCCGCTCTCCCTCCGTTATTGGGATGTGGCGGAAGCGATGGTTGGTCATCTCGTTCATGACCCAATCGATGCTGTGATGCTCGGAGCAGGTCGAAACCGGATGCGTCATGTGATCGCTAACCGGCTCCGCGAGAGCGCTCACGCCCCGCTTCGCCAGGATGCGCACCACGTCGCGCTCGGAAAGAATGCCGAGCACGCGATGCTGCTGATCGACGACGACAATCGCCCCTATCCGATGCTGGTCCAAGAGGGCGACGGCCTCGTTGACCTGCGTTTCTGACAACACACTGACAACGCCCCGGCCCTTCTCCTTCAAAATCCATGCAACAGTCATTTGGTCCTCCCGGCCCTTCAACGCCTCGGCAACGCCACGCTTCGCACGGCCTGCTTCCGCCGCGCACGCTTTTCGATCATTTTGTTAATGATGCGCGTAAAAGAACAAGTACGCAACAGAGACGGGGAAGGCCGCGAAGTAAAATTATGTTTGGGCCGGAACGCAAGACGGGCACGCCGGTTATCGTTTGCGAACGCGGTGGTCCGGCTCCCTTGCCCCCATGTCCCGTCCCGCCGGCGCCGCCGCGGGAGACCGGCGCTTTTCGAAGCGCCGGTCTCGCTTATCCGGCCAGCGACTCTCCAAGCTCTTGTATTTTCGGGTCAATCGCGGGCGCGCTGCACGAGCGTCTTGAGCATCCAGACGATGGCCAGAATCATCCATGCAACCGCAAGATAAGGGATGGCCTTGCCCGCCAGCGAACTGCGTTCGCCGACCGCGAGGACGACCGCGACAACAATGGAGCCGGCCAGGGCGAAGAGCCAGAACGCTATCGTCTTGATTATCCTCATGCCATCCTCTCATAAGCAACGCGCAAACAGACGTACTGCGGCATCGAACTTATGCACGGAATACGATGATTCGAAGCTCAGACTTGTGCACAGTTCGGGCGAAATTACGGCTATATTGCGTCGAAAAGATGGCGATAGCCGGGCGTGAATCTGCTCCAGAGCGCATGGGCAGCGGGTTTGACCATGCTCCTGCCCGCTGTTCATGCGAATGACTCTGTTTCGACAGCCGCGCTCAATAGGAAGGGTAGAGCGAGTGTTGTCCGATCGGCAATCGAAGTTTGACTATTCCGGCCGAAGCGCGTGCGCAAAAGTCAAGCAATTTTTCCGGCGGCAAGCGGCTGCCTCCGCACGATCTCGCGATAACGAAATCCGGCGAGCTTGCCCATTACAGAGCAAGCAGCAACGGATAGTCGAACTCTTCCTTGGCGCGCGCCAAATTCGTATTTTCGGCGTCGCCGCTTTGCGCTTCGATCAACTTCTTGGCCACGTCGCGCGCGATCTCGATGGTTTCCGTGATCGTCCGCCCTTGCGCAACGAGTCCCGGCACGTCGTCGGAGGTCGCTAAATAAACGCCTTCCGGCAGCTTTTCGATTTGCAGATTGACAATGTGTTCCATGTTACAAGCTTGCCACAGATGGCGAAACCCGTCGAGGTCGCGAGCGGATTTTATCGTGCGTAAGGCTTCAACTGCTCGTAAGCCGCGTTCACGCGCTTCAGTTTCTCTTCCCGGTTCTTCCTCGTTTTTGAAGTTGCATTCAACGAGCGATCCGGGTGCAGCTTCAGGGCTAGCTTTCGCCTCGCCCTATCCAAATCGAGGCGCGTGAACGGTTCTATTAACGCCAAGAGCTTCAGAGCTTCTGGATAGCTCTCCGGTGCAGAGGCGCGCCTTCGAAAACGCCCATTGCCGCCTTGGCTGCTTCGCTCTTGTGCACGGCGCTGATACTCCTCTCTGGCCCGCCGTTCCTGTTCTTCCCTGGTTCGCCTCAACCTCTCCTGTTCTTTACAGAAGTTTTGGTAACAGTTCGCGAAATCTATGGTCGGCGCTCTTTTGTGACCATGAAATGTTCGAAAAAAAAGGTAAGCGACGCCAATGAATAATCCAATCGAGATCGCGAGGTAGACCGGTTCTTTCGCAATCAGGTCCGACAAACTTTCACGAACTTGCAGTCTGTCCAGCACGAGCGAGACTGCGGCTGTCGTTGCGACCGCCACTACATAGACAACGCTTTTTGCGATGGAAACGCTTGCCTCATTCCGCTTGTTATACTCAGCTTCGAGCCGTTGTATTTCTGACAGGTAATCCTGCTGGGACCATTTGGGCGCGTCTGAATTGTATTCCCGAATCGCTTCTGCAAAAATATTTTGACATCGCAAACGAAGCTGGATCAATGGCCGTGTTACCAGCAACGCCCTTGCTATTGGCGCCAGGAATGCAAGAAAGCTAATATCCGAGTGCTGCAACATAAATTAGGCTCCGAAAAGAAACTCTTTTACCGAAATGGTTTATGGCAATCGACTGCCCATTTGGGCGTGTTTTGAAGAAATACTTCCGGCCACACCTTCACTTCATCGAACTTATAGCAAGGACCATAGCCCCGATCTTTAATAATTTCGAACGGTGATATTGTGTCTTCTGGATCCGGGATTAGCCCATGGAATTCGACGTGCAGGAACTCGCGACCGGATACAGCGGCCGATGTCATCGCTTCGCGGAGATGTCGCTGATAGAGTCGCTCCTGATCCCATAAAATTACGTCCAACAGCATCGGATGCTCTATGTATGGACCATTGTCCGTTCCATAATGATTTAGACAATAGGAACCGATGCTCTCATCTAGCTTGAACGAGTCAGATTGGCCATGCACTTTAAGCCGAACAGGAACGTGGAAGCTTTCGATTCTGAATCCTCCCACTATTCCTTCAAGCTCAAACATGTCCTCGTATATGCAATGCCGTTTTGGAGGTATGCCTCTTTCAGAATTAAATCCTTCGAAGCTACTTAGCCGAAAAAACTCAATTGAAATCGATTTTCGGCTCGGGTAACAGTGTTCAACAGCTGCACGATAAAGTCTCAACTTTTCATCGGCATCTATTTTGGGTCGCTTGGAGAACATTTCGAACTACCCCCGCGCGAACCTCGCGAACTTCGCCTTCGGCGTGTCGGCGGCGGCGGCGCCGAGGCGGCGCAGCTTGTCCTCCTCATACGCCTGGAAGTTGCCCTCGAACCACTCGACATGGCCGTCGCCCTCAAACGCGAGGATGTGCGTCGCCAGCCGGTCGAGGAAGAAGCGATCGTGGCTGATGACCACGGCGCAGCCGGGGAAATCCTCCAGCGCCGCCTCAAGGCTCGACAGCGTCTCCACGTCGAGGTCGTTGGTCGGCTCGTCGAGGAGGATCAGGTTGCCGCCCTCCTTCAGCATCTTGGCGAGGTGCACCCGGTTGCGCTCGCCGCCCGAAAGCTGGCCCACCTTCTTCTGCTGGTCCGGCCCCTTGAAGTTGAACCAGCCGCAATAGGCGCGTGAGTTCACCTCGCGCGTGCCGAGCTTGATCTGGTCGAGCCCGCCGGAAATCTCCTCCCAGACGTTCTTCTTCGGGTCGAGCGCGTCGCGGCTCTGGTCGACATAGCCGAGCTTCACCGTGTCGCCGAGGCGGAACGAGCCGGCGTCGGGCGTCTCCTTGCCGATGATCATCTTGAACAGCGTGGTCTTGCCCGCGCCGTTCGGCCCGATCACGCCGACGATGCCGCCGGGCGGCAGCTTGAAGTCGAGCCCTTCGATGAGCGTGCGGCCCTCGAAGCCCTTCTTGATGTGATCCGCCTCCAGCACGATGCCGCCGAGGCGCGGCCCCGTCGGGATCTCGGATCTGCGCCTTGCCGACCTGATCGCGCCCGGCCTCCTCGGCCAGCTTCTCATAAGCCTGGATGCGCGCCTTGCTCTTGGCCTGCCGCGCCTTCGGGCTGGACCTGATCCACTCCAGTTCGCGCTGCAAGGTCCGCTGCTTCGCATCGTCCTCGCTTTTTTCCTGCGCGGCGCGCTTCGCCTTCTGCTCAAGCCAGCTCGAATAATTGCCCTTGTAGGGGATGCCCTGGCCGCGATCGAGCTCCAGCGTCCATGTCGTGATGCTGTCGAGGAAGTAGCGGTCGTGGGTGACGAGGATCACGCAGCCCGGATAGTCTTCGAGGTAATGCTGCAGCCAATCGACGGACTCGGCGTCGAGGTGGTTCGTCGGCTCGTCGAGCAGCAGGATGTCGGGCCGCGACAGGAGCAGCGCCGTCAGCGCGACGCGCCGCTTCTCGCCGCCGGACAGGTTCGCCACGCTCGCATGCGGCGGCGGGCAATTCATCGCCTGCAGCGCCTGCTCCACCTGCGCGTCGAGGTCCCACAAATTGTGCCCGTCGATAACGTCCTGCAAGCGCGCCATCTCGTCGGCGTTCTCGTCGGAATAATTCATCGCCAGCTCGTTATAGCGGTCGACCATGGCCTTCTTGTCCGCCACGCCGTCCATGGCGTTGCCGAGCACGTCCTTCGTCTCGTCGAGCTGCGGCTCCTGGCTGAGATAGCCCACGCGCACGCCGGGGGCGGCCCAGGCCTCGCCCAGGTGCTCCTTCTCGACGCCCGCCATGATCTTCAGCAGCGTGGATTTGCCCGAGCCGTTCACGCCCACCACGCCGATCTTCGCGTCCGGCAGGAAGGACAGCGAGATGTTGTTCAGCACCTGCTTTCCGCCGGGATAGGTTTTGGAAAGCTTCTGCATCACGTAGACGTATTGCGGAGGGGCCATGGGGTTTCCTTCTTGGGTGTGGCGTTGCGCGTTTCGCGGGCGCATGCGCGGCCGCGAGGCGGCTGGCGTTGCCGCGGTGCGAAGACGCGGAAATCAGGGGCCTTATGTAGCGGATCGCGCGCGGCGGCTCAAGCCGGTCTCATTGCGCTGGAAGGTTCTTGGGCTAAGATGCGGATTACCGCCAATCCTAATTGCGCTATATTTGCGCTGAGGAGGCTTCGATGCAATTGATCATACACGACCTTCCAGCCGAGGTTTGGGAGAACCTGGATAAGAAGGCTAAAGCGTCCGGCCGCACTGTCGAGGCGGAAGTCGCCGCGCTGCTTTGCGATTCCTTCGGGGACGACGGGAGCGCGGACGACATGGATGACCTCCAAAGGATGGTCTATGACATGTATGACGGGAACGTGCCGAAAGGCGAAGTCGACGCCCTGATTGCGGATCGCAGGCTTGAGGCTAAGCGCGAAGCCGAGAAGCTGGGGTGATAGCCGCCCAAATCGGCGTATAACTCTGACTTGGCCCGCATTAGGCAAACTCGCCCAGATCGCATCTGTCGTCCATACTTCGAGCCCCAAACGCATCCCCACAGCCAGACAGACCGCGTCTCCGAGCGAAATGTTGTGCGTCTTCTGGAAATCGGCATAAAGCCTGGACGCCGTAAATACGTCTTGGTTCCTGACATCTTCGACTCCTGCGATCCTCGACACGAAGACAGAACACACAGTCTGTGCTTGGGCATCGCTCAGCCCCCTTCGCAGCCGCCGCATGACCTCGATGAGGTTCACGCTTGTGATGATCGACGACGACAAATTCTGGCGGACAAGCCGGCTCCCCGGCTCTTTGAGCAAATAAGCGAGCGCCGCAGATGCATCCAAAACTATCAAGTTCTTGCCCCTTCAAATTCACCGTCGCAAGCATGGCGCCAGCGCCAGTTTCGTGCTTACCGTTGGATAAAGGGCCATATTATCAAATGCAATTGAGCAAAATCCTCCTGTCCGCTGCTCTACAACTGCATGTCATTGATCCAACGTCGTGAGAGTGTGAGTTCTAGACAATCCTGGACAATAAAAAAGCTGTGAGTCTTCAAAACCTGCCGACATCGGGGAAATAGCCGTAACTGACTCTCGCGTGAAAATTATCGGCAAATGGGGCCATGAGTGGTCTCACGGGCGGGAGTACGATATACAAAAGAAACGTATATCGTCAGGACAAAGCATGCGCGTCGCGAAATGGGGAAACAGCCTCGCCGTGCGGCTTCCGGCTTCGGTCGTGGGGGCGCTCGGCCTTCAGGAAGGCGACGAGGTCGAGATCGCCATCGCGGGAACGCACACGTTCGAGATCGCTCGCGACGACAGCCGGGCGCGCGCGCTTGAGCGGCTGAAGGCGCTTCGCAAGCCCTTGCCCAAAGGCTTTCGCTTCGACCGCGACGAAGCCAATGAGCGCTAAGCGCTTTCTCGACAAGAAACCAGCGGCACGGCTTCTGGGACCGGCGGCTCGGGGTGCGACAGCAATTGGCGGTCGCGCGGGCGGCCCGGCGTGCGTGCGAAGCGAAGACGCGGAAATCGGGGGCCTTATGGCGCCGATCGCTTGCTGCGGCTCAAGGCGCGCGATGCGTCAGACCGTGCGCCGGCCGGGAAACTCCCGATGCCCAAAAATCATAAGCCTTTGGCGTTTTCCTTTGCATGCCGCTCGACATATTCGCGCAGCGCCTTGTTTATGATCGTCTGGTAGCCTTTGCCATCGCGCGTGCGTTCCTTGAACCAGGCGACGATGTCCGCATCGACGCGCAGCGTAAGCTGCTGCTTGATAGGGCGATAAAATGCCCCGCGCATGGCCCCCGGCCAGTCCCGCGCCTCGGGAATGTCGGACGTGTCGATCTTATCGCCGGGAAGCTCGGCAAGGGCATCCAGCTCCGCCTTCTGGGACGCCGTGAGTTTAGAACTCGCTGTCTTCGTAGGCTTGCCTTTCATGCAACGTTGCCTTTCGCGCACTGATGATCCTACCTATTTCCTCGCCCGTCTCCGGGTCCGCCTCAAGCGAGGTATGGATCGCAATAACCACCACCGGCCCAATCGCACCGATTGTTTGCCACCGCTCCTCAAGGGAAAATGGATCGAGCCGCGACGCCGCCAGGGGATCGTCAAAGACAAGTTGAGCGGTCTCGAAGCTCAGTCCGTGCTTCTTTCGATTGGCCCGGCTTTTCTCCTCGTCCCAGATCCAAGGCATGATCGCATCCTTAGACGCCAAAATTGTAGCTACAATATTGTCGGGCGTCAAGATATAGCGCGTCCTTACTGCGTCGGACGCTTTTTGAAAGTTCGATAAATGTCGAAATCAAGCCGCGAAATCGTTTGCGGCGCTCACGCGGGCGCGGGTTGCAGATGCGCGCTGACGCCGTGCTCCGTCTTCTCCCAGTAGAACGGCGCGCGGATGAGTTGCCACACGGCGCGATAGGCGGCGACGGACACGAACAGCCAGTAGACCGGGATGAAGATCGCGTGCGGCCAGAGCCCCCTGTGGCCGGCGCCGCGCAAGCTCATGGCGCCGAGCGCCAGGTTCACCGCGTAGCCGCCCACGAAATTCGCCACCGCGATAGAGAGGAGGACATTCTCGCCGAAAGTTGCGCCGGGCTCGAACAGCGAGCCCCGCCACGCATTGTAGGCCAGCACGAGATAGAAAACCGGATGCGCGAGCGACGAGACGATGATTCCGGCGAAATAGGCGTGGAAGGCGAGAAAGGCCGGCCCCGTTTCCTTGAACATGGTCCAGGGCTGCCGCATGTGCACGCCGAAGGTTTGCAGCCAGCCCTTCAGCCAGCGCGTGCGCTGCTTGATCCAGGCCGGCGTCTGGCAGCAGGCCTCCTCATAGGTTGTCGAGTTGATGGTGTCGACGCGATAGCCCGCCCGGTGCAGGCGCATGCCGAGGTCCGCATCCTCGGTGACGTTGAACGGGTCCCAGGCGCCAAGCTCGCGCAGCACGCCGATGCGGAAGTGGTTCGAGGTGCCGCCGAGCGGCAGCGGCAGGCCGAAACGCCCGAGCAGCGGCAGGATGCCCCGGAACAGCGTTGCGTATTCGATGGTGAACTGCCGCGACAGCCAGTTCTCATTCGCATTGAAATAATCGAGGCGGGCCTGCACGCAGGCGACGTCCGCCGACGCGCGATGGAACGCGGTCGCCGCCTTGCGAAGCTGGTCCGGGTCGGGGCGGTCCTCGGCGTCGTAGATCACGGCGAGATCGCCTGTCGCAAATTGCAGCGCGTAGTTCAGCGCCTTCGGTTTGGTGCGCGGCTGGCGGTCGGGCACGACGACAAGATCGACATTGCCGGGGAAGTCGAGCTTCGACGCCGCGTGAATGGTGGCGGCGTCCACGGCCTCCAGCACGATCTTGATATCGAGCTTCGCCGGGGGGTAGTCGAGCTTTCGCAGCGCCTCGGCGAGGTGCGGGAGAATCTCGACTTCCTTGAACAGAGGCACGAAAACCGTGTAGCGCGGCAGTTCCGCGTCGCTGAGCAGCGGCTGGCCGGCCCCGGCGCCGCCGCGAGACGGCAGCAGAAGGTTCGCGACCGCCGCGAGCCGCAGGGCGATTGCGAGCAGGAAGAACAGCGAGAGGCAGAGCGCCGTGAGCGTGAGCGTTTCCGTCGGAGCGAAGGCGAGCGCCCCCATGACAAGCCCGCTGACCACCGCGCCGAAATACGCCTGCCAGGAGGCGAGACCGGTCTTCGCGCTCCACTGCGGCCTTTCCTTCATCAAACCGCCGACGGCCTTGGAGACGAGCGCGCGGCCATAACATCGCGTCACGAGATCGATCGTCTCTTGCCGCGTCACGAGCTTCAGGCGCTGGCGCTTTTCGCCGAGCCTTTCCGAAAGCGCGAGCAGCGTTTCGACGGAGGAGGTCTGCCCGTTGATGGCGATGACATCCCCGTCATCGGCCGCGAGCGGGACCGGCCGCTGCAACAAAAGCCAGGTTTCGCCGGCCGCCGATGGCAGGCGCACGCGGTGAGGCGCCGTCCCGCCGGCGAAGGACAAAACCCGCGACAGGCGGTCGAACACGTCCGAAGCCTTGAAGGCGCCCGACGCGATGGCGGCCTCAAGAAGGCTGACCCCGGCCTGCCGCGCATGAACTTCAAGTTCAAGGAAGAGGTCCGGCGGACAGCCAAGGGCGCTCAGCACGGCGCTCTCGAAACCGGGGTTTTCCGCATGGGCCCCATAAAGCGCCCTATCCGGGCGCCAAGTGCTTGCGCCGTTAATTTGCCCCGGTTTATGGTCTTCGTCGCGGGGCCAGGACGCAGGCGCCGCTTTTTCCAAAAACGCAAAACAGTTTACCATGATCAGAGACCATCGCTCCGTGCGCCTCATGTCAACCGACCGGCAGTTGCGGCGCCTGCGCGGCGTTCTCCTTCTGCTTGCGCTGTGTTTTCTCGCCTCGGCGCCGCCCATCGCGGTCAAGGCCGGCGACGCCCAGAGAATTCAGAAGTGGCGGGAGGCGCAGGTGGGCCCGAAGCCGGATTGGTCGTGGCTGCCGCAGCTTCGCGTGCTGACGGAAGGCGACTACCCGCCCTTCAATTATTACGATGAGGAAGGCAGACTTTCGGGCTTCAATATCGATCTGGCCCGCGCGATCTGCCGGGAGCTTTCGGTGGAGTGCGACATCAACGCGGCCGAATGGAAGACGCTGATCCCGTCGCTGAGGAACGGCGAGGCGGACGCCGTCATCGCTTCGATCGCGATCACGGGCAAGACCGTTGCCGAGGTGGATTTCACCAGCCGCTATTATTCGACGCCCGCGAGATTCGTGGGGAAAACCGGCGCGGACTTCAAGGACATCTCGGTCGACGCGCTCAAAGGCGAGACAATCGCCGTCGTCAAGGGCTCCGCCCACGAAGCCTTCCTCCGCGATTTCTTCGACCGCGCCAAGATCGCGCCCTACGACACGCCGGCCGAAGCGCGCGCCGCGCTCAAAACCGGCGAAGTCAGTCTCCTTTTCGGCGACGGCGTTTCGCTCATGTTCTGGATTCAGGGAACGGATTCCGCCCGGTGCTGCGAATTCAAGGGCGAAGGATACACAGAAGCCCGCTATTTCGGCGACGGCGTCGGGATCGCCGTGAAAAAGGGGAACGCGCGTCTCAGGGAGGTGCTCGACTATGCGATCGCCCGCGTCAAGGCGTCCGGACGCTTCGAGGAACTTATGCTGCGCTATTTTCCGTTGCCGCTATACTAAGCACGTTCCGCCGGATTGGGCCAACGCATTGTCATCGCGGTTATCGACGCGCATCGTCATCCCGGCCAAGCGAAGCGCAAGCCGGGATCGCAAAAAATGGGCGCCGCGATTTGTTACGGTCCCGGATAAGGCTTCGCCTTTCCGGATGACAACAGAGAGGCTTCCGCCTTTCCGGGATGACGATAGCGGCGATTTGCCGGCGAACCCGGCGGAACTGCGTAGGCAAGAAGCCACGAACCGAGAGAGAGGGTCATCATGAGGCTCGATGGGAAAGTTGCAATCGTAACGGGCGCCGCGGGCGGGATAGGCTTCGCCATTGCAAAGCGGTTTGTCGAGGCGGGCGCGCGCGTCGCCATCGCCGACATCAAGCAGGAGCAGGCGGAGAACGCGGCTCGCGCGCTTGGCGGGCCGGAAAATGCGATTGCGGTCGAGATGGACGTGACGAGCGAAGACGCGGTGAACGCCGGCGTCGCGAAAACGGTCGCGGCCTTCGGCGCGGTGGACATCCTCGTTTCGAACGCGGGCGTCCAGATCGTCCACGCCGCCGAGGATTTCCCCTTCGCGGATTGGAAGAAGATGCTCGCGATCCATCTCGACGGCGCCTTCCTCACCTCGAAGGCCTGCCTGCCGCACATGTACAAGCAGAAATCCGGCGCGATCCTCTTCATGGGCTCGGTGCACTCGAAGGAGGCGTCGCCGCTCAAATCCGCTTATGTGACGGCCAAGCATGGGCTTTTGGGTCTGTCGCGCGCGATCGCGAAGGAAGGCGCCGCCCATGGCGTGCGCACGAACGTGATCTGCCCCGGCTTCGTGTTCACGCCGCTCGTCGAGAAGCAGATCCCGGAGCAGGCGGCGCGGCTCGGCATCTCCGAGGAGGAGGTTGTCAAGAAGGTCATGCTCGGCCAGACGGTCGACGGCGAATTCACCACCATGGAGGATGTGGCCGAGTCCGCGCTCTTCTTCGCCGCCTTCCCGACCAACGCGCTGACGGGCCAGTCGCTCGTCATCAGCCACGGCTGGCATATGGAATAAGGCCCGCGCAAGGTGTCATGGCCGTGGGCTTGACCCGGCCATCCAGCGCCGTGGCATTTGCCACGCTTTAGCCTTGCTTATCGAGGCTGTATCGTGTAACGTTACGCTTGACATGTAGCGAGACTCGCGACATGAGCTTGGCATGTTGCAAGCCCGTCGGATAAAAAGCGGCGCCCTCAAAAGGCTTGTGAAAAGCGGCGATGAGAGCAAGGTCAAGCCGGAATGGCGCGCCAAGGTCCGAAGGATTCTGGGGCAACTCCATATCGCGGTTGCCCCGGAGGAATTGGACCTTCCCGGCTACGATTTTCATTTGTTGGGCTCTGACAGGAAAGGAACCTACTCGGTCAGCATCTCGGGCAATTGGCGCATCACCTTCAAGTGGGATGACGAAGGCCCCTATGACGTGGACATGGAGGACTATCATCATGGGCGAGGAAGACGATAACGATGTGCTGGCGTTTCAACCTCCGCATCCAGGCGAGGTCCTGAGAGAAGACATTCTGCCCGCGTTGGGGATGCAGGTTGGAGAATTGGCGAAGCATCTCGGCGTTTCCCGCCAATCGCTCTCCAATTTGATCCATGAAAAGCGCTCTGTTTCGTTGGAGATGGCCCAACGCCTCGGCCAAGCATTTCGGAATGGCGCTCGTTTCTGGCTGGCGCTGCAAATGCAGTGGGATATTTGGCAAGCTCAACAGAACACGCCAGTAGAGGTCGCGCCGCTCGATTGGAAATCGAGTAAAGCGGCCTGAGGCATCGGTAGTGTCTCAGTTTGAAATTTGCAGTCTGAATTGGGGCTGTTAGCCCCGGCCAACTTTGTCTATTAATGGCGATAGCGCCAAGGGGGTTCGAATCCCCCGTCGCGGCTAGTGAGTCATTTTGACCAGCGTCTTTTCCACAAACGTCCAAAATATGAATGGAACTATTAATTAGAGTCGGTTACGACTCTATAGGTCTGGATGTGCGACACGGTGATGAATTTGCTGGCCGTAGCACCGCTAAGATGATTTTGGGCAAGCGGGCGCGCTTTGCGGGGTTCTCGGCAGGCCCCGCCATATTCAGATCAGGCAAGCGTCAAGCCCAATGACGCTTGCCAACCCATTCTATCTAAGCCTTTTAGCACTTTTGCAGAGTTGCTCGTATTTTCTAGGCTTCAAACGGTAATAGGCCGTCACCCAGATTTCAAAGTCTGGACTGGTAACTGCTGGCTTTAGGGAAGCCATATATCCATTGGCGTTTTCCGGGTCATCGTAGCAAGCGACGATACAATCGACACCTTTTTCAGAGCGATCCATGAATAAGTCCCCCGCCGCCACGATCAACGGAAGACGTAATAAATCCATTCGTGTTATGTCTTTGTGTTTGTTCAATATTTTTAAGCAGCTTGCCTTTGAAAGATAGACAAAAGGTAGCCTGAAGCCAGCAGCCTGGGCGACAGAATTGCGTAGCCTTCCAACGAACAATGGATCGTAAGTTCCATCTATGAGCCTATTTATTTGATCCAGATCGAACACCGATTAAGCGGCTTTCTTTTTGTATGGACCGCGCTTCTTCGGCGCTCCCTGCTTCGAATCAATAAGAGTAATTACTTCTTCCCACCCCCCAAAGCTTGTCAGTCAAGCCAGCCGCCATCGCCTTCCACCAGCATGGAGAGGATTTGGACGCGCTTTTCGTTGGGCAGCTTGTCCATGCCCTTACTATATGAATTTTTATGCTAGCGTTAAGTATAGTTTTTCACAGAGATGCAGCTAGATTTTGGATCTCAAGTTTGGATCGCTCGATGGATGGATTGACCTCCAGCCGCTGCCCTTCGACCATAAACTTACGTCCGCTCTCTAGTTTAGAGAGCGGTATCCTTTAGTTTCCGCTGATTCGACCGCTTGAATGAAAATCATCGAGCAGGTAGAAGCAGTCAGGAAGATTGGGCTCAGAAAATAAGCCGTCAAAGCAACCAATGCCCTCCTTTTCGGACCACTATTGGTGGAATTGCCCTTCAGGCTTAGGCGCATTCGGCAAATTAGATCCTGAGGTAGATTTCAGGAAAAATTGCAACAAAAAAGCGATGCCGCGTTGGGGAATCGGCGCGCGGAGACGCCGTGCAGGAAGCGCGCTCGCCGCGGGGGAACGGCGAGGCCCGGCGCGCGGACTTGACGGGAGCGCCGGCGCGTCCTTTATAATCGTGAATTCGTGGTGATTTGGCCGGCCTGTGCAGCCACGTTAAAAAACTCGCTAAAAGGCCGTGGCTCGGAAGCCCCGGCAGGCAAGCAACGGCCGACAGGGAGCTGCCGCAGCTGTAATGAACCGAATGCTCGTTTCCGCCCGCGATCTGCGGACCCAATCCGATGACTGCCAGGTTTTTCGCAGCGCCGAGGAGCTGCCGCTCGACTGCGGCCGCGCGCTGGCGCCGTTCGAGATCGCCTACCAGACCTATGGCGAGCTGAACGCCGGCCGCTCCAACGCCATCCTCGTCTGCCACGCGCTCACCGGCGACCAGCATGTCGCGAACCTGCATCCCATGACGGGCAAGCCCGGCTGGTGGGAGACCATTATCGGCCCCGGCAAGCCGGTCGATACGGACCAGTACTTCGTCATCTGCTCGAACGTGATCGGCGGCTGCATGGGCTCGACCGGCCCCGCCTCGCCCGATCCCGCCACCGGCAAGCCCTACGGCCTCGACTTCCCCGTCATCACCATCGACGACATGGTGCGCGCGCAGGCCCGCCTCATCGATCACCTCGGCATCCCGGACCTGTTCTGCGTGATCGGCGGCTCCATGGGCGGCATGCAGGTGCTGGAATGGTGCGCGAGCTTCGGCGACCGCGTCTTCTCCGCCGTGCCCATCGCCACCGCGCCGCGCCACTCCTCGCAGAACATCGCCTTCCACGAGGTGGGCCGCCAAGCCGTGATGGCCGATCCGGAATGGCGCGGCGGGCGCTATCTGGAGGAGGGCGCGAACCCGTCCAAGGGCCTCGCCGTGGCCCGCATGGCGGCGCACATCACCTATCTCTCGGACGAGGCGCTGCACCGCAAATTCGGACGCAATCTGCAGAACCGCGACAAGATCACCTTCGGCTTCGACGCGGATTTCCAGGTCGAGAGCTATCTGCGCTACCAGGGCATCAGCTTCGTCGACCGCTTCGACGCCAACAGCTATCTCTACATCACCCGCGCGATGGACTATTTCGACCTCGCCGCCGATTACGGCGGCGTTCTCGCCAACGCCTTCAGAGGCACGAAGACGCGCTTCTGCCTCGTCTCCTTCACCAGCGACTGGCTGTACCCGACGCGCGAGAGCCGGGCCGTCGTGCAGGCGCTGAATGCGGTGGCGGCGAATGTCAGCTTTGTCGAGATCGAAAGCGACAAGGGCCACGACGCGTTCCTGCTGCACGAGCCGGAGCTGTTCGATGCGGTGCGCGGCTTCCTCGACGCGGCGAAGGTGAAGCGCGGGCTGCCGCGAACGGCGAGGGGCCGATGACCGCGGCGACGTTCGAAGACCGCGCGGCGGCGGCGGCGCAATATCCGCAGCCTCGCATCGACCTGCTTCTCATCGCCGGCATGGTCGAGCCGGGCGCGCGCGTGCTCGACGTGGGCTGCGGCACGGGCGAGCTTCTGAAGCTGCTTGAGGAAAAGAAACAGGTCGACGGGCGCGGCGTGGAGCTGAGCCAGTCGGGCGTGAACTTCTGCGTGGCCAAGGGCCTGTCGGTGATCCAGGGCGACGCCGACCACGACCTCGCCAACTATCCCGACAAGGCCTTCGATTACGCCATCCTGAGCCAGACGCTGCAAGCCACGCGCCGCCCGAAGGAGGTGCTGGAGGAGCTTTTGCGCATCGCGCGCCACGTGATCGTGTCGTTCCCGAATTTCGGGCATTGGCGCATCCGCTGGCAAATCCTCGCCCATGGCCGCATGCCCATGACCTGGAACCTGCCCGAGGCGTGGTACGAGACGCCGAACATCCATTTTTGCACGATCCGCGACTTCCGGGAGCTGTGCGAGGTTGTCGGCGCGAAGGTGGAGCGCTCGTTCGCGCTGTCGCCCTATGGCCACCCGCTCGGCGGCAAGGCGCCCGCCTTCCTGCACAACCTCATGGCGCTGCAAGCCGTGTTCCTTCTGACGGCGCGGGACGATAAAGCGCTGGCATGACGAAAGAAGCCGCCGCCGCGCCGCTCGCGGCTGCGTCCTCGCCGGCGCATCCCTCGCTCCAAGGTTTCGTCTATCGAAAGGAGAGGATGCGGCGGCCGCTTTGCGCGGCGCGGCAAATGCTATACATTGACAGCATGGCGTTTCTTAATTTGCGCGACAAAAATCTGGACGGCGGGACGCAAGCCGCCGAGGGCATGCGGCGGCGGCGCTTCACCGTGGCCGAGCTTGAGGCCATGGTCGCGGCTGGCATCCTCGGCGAGGACGAGCGGATCGAACTGATCGGCGGGGAGGTCGTGCCGATGTCGCCCAAGGGCAACCGCCATGAGATTTTGAAAGCGGCGCTCACACTCTACTGGGCGAAGAGATTGCCCGACGCGCTGCGGTTTGTGACGGAAACGACGTTCCGGCTCGCGCCCGACACTTATCTCGAACCGGACTTCGTCTTTTACGACAAGGCCACCGGGATTCGCGGCCTCAACCAGAAGACCGCTCATTTCGTGGTCGAGATCGCCGATTCGAGCTTCGCCTACGACATCGGGCGCAAGGCCGCGCTTTATGCAAGCTTCGGCATCCCGGAGCTGTGGCTGATCCACGCCGCGCGGTTTGAGACGCGCATCCACCGCGAGCCCGCCGAGGCGGGATACCGGCGCGCCGCCGATCTGGCGGCCGGCCTGGAGCTCGCGCCACTCTTCGCGCCGGAGCTTGCCGTCACGCTCTCCGGCCTTGAACTGAATTAGCCCCGCGCCGGGCCTTATTTCGCGGCTGCGTCCACTCCGCACGTCGAAGTCGCGCATGGTCTTCTTGTCTGCAAGGCCTAGGCGATGCATGCCGCGCACCGTCTCGTGCATCGCCTCGGCGATCTCGCTGCGACAGTCACCCAGGCTCGTTTTCTCCCGTCATTCCATCCTCGCGCTATTCCGCCGCGCGCGGCGTGATTTCCTGACACTCGGGGATGCGTCCGTTAAGGTTCCGGAAGTTGAGCGCCTCGCACTCGCAAGGCCGTGTCGAGCATGGCTTCTGGACGAATCCGCGCCGCGCGCCTATTCTGTTCCGATGACAAAGCTTCTCGAACAAGCCATCGACGCAGTCCGCCGCCTCCCCCCCGAAACCCAAGACGACCTTGGGCGCTTCCTCCTGGAGCTGGCCTCGGATGCGCCGCTGCACCCGGATGAAATCGCCGCTCTGGATGAGGCTGAGGCCGAAGTCGCGCGTGGCGAGCGGGCTTCGCCTGAGCGCGTGCGTGCGTTTTGGCGATCCCACGGACTATGATCGTAAGCTACACGCCAAAGTCATTGCGCGATCTTGAACGGATCGCGTCCTATCTCGAAGAGCATAACCGCATTTCCATGCAGCGCATTCTGGCGGCGATCAAGCACAGCATAGACAACCTTCAGGATTACCCGGAGCTGGGAAAGGCCGTTCGCGGCGCGCAGCGCAGAATTCCCGTGCCGCGAAGCTCTTATCTTGTTTATTACCGCATTGCGGGTGAGGAAGTTCTTATTCTCCACGTCCGCGACGGCCGGCGCAGGCCCTACCGGGCGTGAGTGGCGGGGCAGCCGCAGCGGCGTCCACTCCGCTGCCGGCGGTCTCACGCCTCTACATAGGCGAGGCGGCTTTCCCCTTCCGGCACGGCGAGGCCATCCTCGCGCAGCCCCTCGATATGAAAGCGGATCGCTTCGCGCATATTGTCTTCGGTCTCCTCCGGCGTCGCGCCAGTCGCGACGCAGCCCGGCAAATCCGGCGCATAAGCGGAATAGTTGTCCTCTGTCTTTTCAATCACGACGGCGTAGCGCATCGAGCCTGACCCGTTAAACCTGCCTGCTTTAAGATGCTCGCAAATGCGCCCGGCGCCAAGTCGTCGGAGAACTTTCCTGCTATCGTGACGCGTCCGGGCTTCGACGGGTGCTTGAATTGCCGGTGACTGCCGCGCGTTGCGGTAAGCCGCCAGCCGTGGCTTTCGATGAGCGCAATTGCATCTTTGACTTTGACTGGCATGTATCGGCGCATGGCCATGCGCCGCGCTATTCATCCAGAAGATCGTTCAGGCGATCGTGGCGCTTATCCATGCGCGAGCGCGCGATGGCCTCGGCCCTTTCCTCCGGCAGATCGGCGGTCGCAAAACTCCTGCGCTGCGCCTTGTAGCGCAGAAAGGCTTCGTATTCGTCCGGCCGCACGAAATAGCCCGTGATCTGGCCGTGGCTGCTGACCGGCACCGCCTCGCGCTGCGCCTCCATGCGATAGCGGCCGAAATTGCGTGTGAATTCCGATGCGGGGACGGGTTCGGAGCGCGGCATGTTTGTGTGGGCCTCTGTGGCTTGCCTAGTCCCAAGATACGCGAGTTACGCAATTTGCGCAAGTTGCGATAAAGGCCGGGCAATAGCGCAGGCATGCATCGCGCCGCGCCTCCCGCGGCTGAGTCCACTCCGGTGCATCCCACAGCCTCGGCGTTTTGCCCGCGTCGCGAGCGGCTGCGAGCGGAACTCAAACATTTACGAGGTCTAGGCGCTTTTCAATCTTTGCAAGACGCTGATCCATATCGTCGATGCGATGCTCCAGCCGGATAAAATCTTCCCGCAACAGATTGCTTTCGCGGCGCTGCAACGCAACCTGCTCCTCCAAGGACGCAATCCGTCCGGTCGCGGTTTCCAGCGCGGTTAAAATCCGGTCGAGTTTCGCGTCGACGCGATTGAATTGCTCGCGGGTGAGATCGACGATATCTTCGGCCATAGCCTTCCTCGCATTTCGACAGGCAGTATACTTGGATTGAACCCGCGACGCGAACGGATTTCGCCGGGGCGTCAGCGCCGCGCCTCCCGCGGCTGCGTCCACCCGGCCCATCCCGCAACAGGTTACGCTATGCTCCGTCGAAATTCCGGTTGCGCCAATAAAACGGTTCGCGGCGGCCATGCGCGACGGCGCCGATGACGATCTCGCCATCCTTTGCTCGATAGATCGGATAGTAAGGGAATCTTTTGAGGTTATGCCGCCGCGCGCCGCGTTTCGTTTTGGGCGAGGCTTCAGGAAACTCGGCAATGAATTTCAGCGCGGTGTCGATTTCTTCGTAAAGCTCGTCGCCGAGGCCCGGCTTGGATTTGTCATAATCATCGGCCGCTTTTTCAAGCTCTTGGAGCGCCGCGATCAGAAACCGCACCTTCATTTCGACGCGCGGCGCTGCTTGACCTCTTCCCAACTGAGAGCCTGCATCTCGCCGCGATCATAGGCGCCGAAACGATCCGCCGCCTCGCGATCCCAAGCATCCGCGGCCTCGTCATCGCTGCGGAGGAGGCTCAGATTGATGACCTCGACAAGCTCCAAACGCTCTTCGGGCGTGAGCTTGGCCGCTTCTTCGCTGAGGAGTTTGACGCGTTCGTTCATAAGACGACTATGCGCTCGCCCCGGCGGCGTTGGCAAGGGCTAGCGGCGCGCCTTCAAGGCTTGCGTCCACTCACTGAAATTTCGCAATGCCGTTGGCATAATCTGCCAGCCGTGCTATTTTTTGCGTCGAGCCACGATAGGAATTTCATCGATGCCCACGCGCAATGTCGTGCTGACCGACTGGCACGAGAAAGTCATCGACGCCCTCGTTTCCAGCGGCCGCTACCAGAATGCGAGCGAGGTGCTGCGCGAAGGCTTGCGTCTGCTTGAGCAGCGCGAGGCGGAGAACGCGGCCAAGCTTGCCGCGCTGCGGGCCGCCGCCGAGGCGGGTTTCGACGCCATCGATGAAGGCCGATTCCGCGATATTCCAGAGGACGATGTGCCGGACTATATCGCAGCCCTTGGCAAAAGGGCGAGTGACGCGGCGAAATCCGGCGCATAGCCTTGGCGGCGATCCGGCTGTCGGCACTCGCCGAGGAGGACATCGTCGCCATCCTCCGGCGAACTCATCAAACCTTTGGAGAGGCGGCCCGCCTTCGCTACGAAACGCTCCTCGCCGTTTGCCTTCGCGATATCGCCATCGATCGGCTTTGCCCCGGCAGCGCCGCGCGGCCCGAAATCGGGGATGGCGTCCGCACCTGCCACCTTCGCCACGGCCGGGCACGCGTTGCTCCCGCGTCGCGCGTGCGAAAGCCGAGGCATTTTCTGCTTTACCGGGCGATGACGCCGAGCCTCGTTGGCGTTGGCCGCGTGCTTCACGATGCAATGGACGTGGAACGGCATGTGCCGGCCGTTTACGGCGACGAAGACTGATGCGCAGGCTACCGCCGCGCCTCCTGCGGCTGCGTCCACTCCGACACATCCCACAGCTTCAGGAGCCCGTCGGCACTGCCGGACAATGCAAGGCGGCCTTCCGGCGAAAAAGAAACGGCATTGATACTCGGAAACAAATCTTTTGTTTTTGTCCCTGCCAGTCCATCGAAAGTTCTTATCTCCTTATGTGTAAGTGCATCCCACAACTTCATAGTTTTATCGGAACTCCCGGATAATAGGAATCTCCCATTTATCGAGAATCTTACGGAAGCCACGTAACCGAGATGCCCATCGAAAGAGCCAATTTCTCTTTTGGCCTTGAGATCCCACAGCTTTAGAGAGCCTTTAGTGCATCGGATTATGTCGGTTGGATCCTTCTCGGCGCAACTACCTGCCGCCGCGAGCGTGTCATCTGGCGAAAATGTAACCGATTGCACGCCATCCGCAACCTGGCCACGCAGCGCTTCGATTTCATCACCGTTTTCAATATTCCAAAGCCTTAAACTCTTATCTGCGCTGCCTGAAAGCAACATGCGTCCGTCATGTGAAACCGCAATCGAAGAAACGGGAGACGTGTGTCCGATAAAGTCCCTTACCTCTTGCCCGGTATCTAGATTCCATAATTTGACCAATTGATCCCAGCTTCCAGACAGCGCGAAATGCCCATCCGGCAAGAAAGCAACTGCGGATACCGTTGCAGTGTGCCCGGTGAAGGTCTTGATTTCAGAGCCAGTCGCAACATCCCAAAGTTTCATCGTTCCATCTGAACTGCCGGATAAGGCCAAGCGGCCATCGGGCGAAAACGCTATCGACCAAATCGTGTTCGTGTGCCCAAGGAACGACCGAATCTCCTCTCCGGTCGAGGTGGACCACAACTTTAGGTCCCCATATAGCCCCCCCGACAAGATTAGATTTCCGTTTGGAGAAAAGGCAACTGACCAAACAGAATGCTCATGTCCCTTTAGTGTGCGCACCAATCGCTGTGCTCGATCTTCATACTGCACAAATGGTCGCAGTTCAGGCTGACCAGCGGTCTGTTTCAGTTCTGCTGGAGGCTCAGGAGGCAAGGCGGCGCTGACTTTTGCCAGCGGCAACTCGCTTTTCCCCGCCGGATAAAAATCCCCTGTCAGCGAGGTCGACTCCCACGGCGTCTGCTCGCCCTTGGTCTGTTCGCGGACAGCGATGCGCACGCGCTTGAACGCGTCCTCGATCTTCAGCCCCGGCTCGGCCATCGCCTGCGCCAACGCGGCGGTATAATAGCTGTTGCCACCCTTAGGCCCGTCCGGCGCCGCCCTGCCGGGCGAGGTCGAGAACGCGACGAGGCTGCCGCCCGGCGCATCGACGCGCGCGAGGCCGCGCGAGCCGCCGCGCGCATAGCCGAACGGATTGTCGCGGCAGGCGTCCAGCACCACCACGGCGAGCCGCGTCTCGGTGTTCTCCAGCATGCTCATGATGGACGAGAGGCTCACCGCGTCGATGTCGACATCGGCCTCGCTCTCGATCTTCGCGTCCACGGGGATGAGGTAGTTCTCGCCCTTCACCTGCACGCCGTGGCCCGCGTAGAAGATGAAGGCGGCCGCGTCCTTGCCGCGCTGGCGCAGCGTGGCGGCGAAGGTCTGCACGGCGCGCTTCATGTCGCGCTGGCCGGCGTCGTAAAGGTCGAAAACCTCGAAGCCTTGCGCTTTCAGCTTGGCGGCGATCAGGCGCGCGTCGTTGACGGGGTTCGCGAGGGGCGCGCGGGCGTAAGCCGCATTGCCGATGACGAGCGCGACGCGCGGCTGCGCCTCTTCCGCGACGGCGCCGCCGCCCAGCAATAAAAAAGCGATGCAAACAATAAAACGCGCAAACGGCATCGAAGCGGCTCCGAATATTCCGCTCGCTTTTATCCGGAAAAACCGTCTCCGCCAAGCTTCGCCGCGCCGCTTTTTTGTCATGGCGGCGCTCCACCATGACAATGCCGACGGGCGCAACCCTTACGGTTCGCGATTCTTGAACCGTAAGGCCCGGCGGAATTTCGAAGCGCCGCGGTATAGTTAATATCGCCCCAGGTTAACAGCAGAAAAGGCGGCGCTCCGCGCTGCGATTTTCCTACGAATCCTTACGAGAAATGAGAAAAAACCGGATTCGACGCGAAAAAAGCGAGTCGGAAATCCTAGTTAACGGTTTTATTGTTGCGCGCGTTAACCGTAAAACCGAGCCTGAGGTTGCCGCGGCGCCCCTTGCAACCGCTTCGCGGGCGTGGGCAAAGCCGAAACTTCCCATGCAAAATCAACGCGATAGCGCCACTTAACCCGCCCGCAAGGCGCTTTCGCCTATACTGACCTTAATGAGGCGAAAAAGCCCAAAAACAGCGAAGTGGCGTAACTTAAATCCGGGCGAGCAGGGTTAACGAGATGATGACAGGCACGGCCAAAACGGACGTTACTTCGGCGCCCTTTCCCGGATCAACCCCTCCTGCGCGACCGAGGCCACGAGCGTTCCGTCCCGCGAGAAAATCTCGCCCCGGCAGAAGCCGCGCGCGGCCTGCGCGCTCGGGCTGTCCTGCACATAGAGCAGCCACTCGTCGGCGCGGAACGGCCGGTGGAACCACACCGCGTGATCGAGGCTCGCCAGCATCAGGCGCGGATCGAACAGCACGCGGCCATGCGCGATCAGCGCCGTGTCGAGCAGCGAAAAGTCCGACGCATAGGCGAGAACGCATTGATGCAGGCGGAAATTATCGGGCAGCGCGCCGTTCGCCCTGATCCAGACAAGCTGCTTCGGCTCGATTTTCTCACGGCTGAAATAGCGCGATAAATCGACGGGGCGCAGCTCGATGGGGCGCTCCTTCTCCCAATAAACGCGCACCGCGTCGGGCAAATTCGGCAGAAGCCGCGCCTTCAGCTCGTCCTCCGAGGGCAGCGATTCCGGCGGCGGCGCATCCGGCATGACGGCCTGGTGCTCGAAGCCCGGCTCGGCCTTGTGGAACGAGACGGCCATTGAGAAAATCGCCTGCCCGTGCTGGATCGCGATCACGCGCCGCGTCGTGAAACTGCCGCCGTCGCGGATGCGGTCCACCTCGTAGACGATCGGGATTTTTGGATCGCCCGCCAGAAGAAAATACGCGTGGAGCGAATGCGCCAGCCGGTCCTGCGCGTCGACCGTGCGGTAGGCGGCGACCAGCGCCTGGCCCACCACCTGCCCGCCATAGACGCGCTGCCAGCCGTTTTGCGGGCTGCGGCCACGGAACAGATTGTGCTCCAGTTGCTCCAGGTCGAGTGTGGACATAAGGTCTTCCACGGCGGGCATGGCGTTCTCCAGCTATACACCGACATAACGGTTGCCTACATTGTTCTGTCAAGCAGACCTCCGACCTAGAAGGGAGCAGCGAGCGTGAGCCGTTTCGATATCGTCATCTGCGGCGGGAGCTTTGTGGGCCTCGCATTGGCGCGCGCGCTGACAGCCGAGGCGCCGGGCGCGTTCTCCATCGGGATCGTCGAGCAGCGCCTCTCGGCGGGCCGCGGATCGGTCCCTTCAGACGGGCGCACCGTGGCGCTGACCGCCTCCGTCAAGGCGATGCTGGAGACCATCGGCGTCTGGCATGCGCTCGACGCGAAGGCCGAGCCGATCCGGCGCGTCGAGCTGACGGACTCCGCGCTCGATGCGCCCGTGCGCCCAAGCCTGATCAATCTCGACGCCCGCGAAACGGCAAGCGGCGAGCCGACCGCTTATATCGTCGAGAACGCCGATCTTCTGCCCGCGCTTCTCGCCGGGCTGAACAGCGCCGCGAATGTGCAGTTTTTTGCGCCGGATAGCGTTTCGGCTTTCGACACGCATGAGGAAGAGGCGGACATTACGCTTGGCTCCGGCGAGTCGCTCGGCGCGAAGCTGCTTGTGGCCGCGGATGGGCGGAACTCCGCGCTCCGCCAGATGGCCGGCATACACACCCATGTGTGGCCCTCCGGCAAGGTGGGGATCGTCGCGACCGTCGGCGTCGAGGTTCCGCATGAAGGCGTGGCGCGCCAGCATTTCCTGCCCGCAGGCCCCTTCGCGATTCTGCCCATGACCGGAAACCGCGTCTCGGTCGTCTGGACGGAGGAAGCGAGCGTCGCCAAGCGCATCCTCGCACAAGACAGCGGCGCGGTGCTGGAAGAGCTGTCGCGCCGCTTCGGCCCAGAGCTTGGCGCGCTGACGCTTCTGTCCAAGCCGCAAGCCTATCCGCTGACCATGACGCTGGCGCGCGATTTCGTGCGCCCGCGCTTCGCGCTTGTCGGCGACGCGGCCCACGGACTGCACTGGATCGCGGGCCAGGGGCTCAATCACGGGCTGAAGGACGTTGCCGCGCTGGCGGAGACCTTGATCGACGCGGCGAGGCTCGGCCTCGACATCGGCGCGCTCTCCACGCTGAAGCGCTACGAGCGCTGGCGGCGCTTCGACAGCACGACCTCAGCCTTCGCTGCGATTGCGATCAACACACTGTTCTCGAACGACTATGTCGGTTTGCGCATGCTGCGCAGCACGGGCTTACGCAGCGTGGATCGCATTTCCAGCCTGAAGAACTTCTTCATGAAGGAAGCGGCGGGCCTGACGGGCGAGGTTCCGAAGCTTCTCCGGGGCGAGGCGCTTTAGATCAGGTCGAAATCGCTTGGCGTCCTTCGAGTTCGAGTCCGAGCCGAAAATGGCTTAGCGAAGCGGCTATTTCCGGTGGGACGACAAAAGCAGGCTCGTCTCCGAACTGGCGATGCCCTTCATTTCGCGGATGCGGCGCAGCGCCTTGTCGAAGGCGTCGAGGCTCGCGGTCTTCAGCTCCACCACCAGATCCCAGCGGCCGTTCGTGGTGTGGATCGCGGACACCTCCGGGAAGCCGCGCAGAATCTTCATTATAGGCTCCGTCCGCTCGCCTTCGATTTCAATCATCATGATGGCGCAAACGGCGGACGGCTCCGCGTCGGGCCGCAACCGGATGGTGAACCCGGTGATGGTCCCGTCCCCGATGAGCCGGTCGATCCTGTTCTGAACCGTGGCGCGGGAAATGCCCAGAATCGCCGCCAACGACGCAACCGGCAGCCTTGCATTATCACGTAAGAGTGAAACGAGCCTGCGATCAGTATCGTCCATGTGATTTGCCTGGCAATTTGCTAAATCGGTTGCGCAGATTGATAACGCTTTCCAGGATTTCAAGCAACTTGCTCGCTGTAACATTGGGACGCTGTCGGCAATTATTGACATGCAAATTAAACGAATCGCTAAAGATTTAACGATGCCTCAAACGCCGACCTTTCTGATGACCGATGGAAGCCACTTCGAGGTTTCTTACAAGATCAACCCTTGGATGACCCCCGAGGCGTGGCGCCAGGACGAGGCGCGCAACCGCAGGGAAGCGCACGAAGGCTCGGCCGGCCTCTCGGCTGCGTTGCGGGACGCCGGCGCGCGCGTCATCGTGATCGACGGAGCGCCGGGCCTGCCGGACATGGTGTTCCCGGCGAACGCCGCTGTGGTGCTGGATGGCCGCGCGCTTGCCTCCCGGTTCCGCTATCCCGAGCGGCAAGGCGAAGAGCGCCACTTTATGGATGAATTCTTGCGAATGAAGGATCTCGGACTCTTCAAGGAAGTGGCGCAACAGCCGAAGGGCATCTGGCAGGAGGGCGCCGGCGATTGCATCTGGGACGCCGCCCGGCAGATGTTCTGGGCGGGGTTCGGGCCTCGCTCGTCCTTCGAGGCGCTGGCGTTGCTGAAGGATTTCTTCGGCAAGCCGATGAAGGGCCTCGAACTCGTGTCGGGCCGCTTTTATCACCTCGACACCTGCTTCGCTCCCTTGAGCGGCGGCGAGGTGCTGTATTATCCGCCGGCCTTCTCGAAGTCCTCGCTTTCGGTAATCCGCGACCGCGTGCCCGCCCATTCGCGCATCGAGGCGAGCGACGAGGACGCGGCGCGATTCGCGGTCAACGCCGTCAATATCGGGCGCGAGATCGTGATGGCCGAGCCCACGGCGCGCCTCGCCGGCGAATTGAAAGAGCGCGGCTATGCGGTCAGCCCCGTGCATCTTCGCCCGTTCATCATGTCGGGCGGCGGCGCATATTGCATGACCCTGCGCCTCGACCTCAAGACCGCTAACGCGTCCGTTTAAGGAGGATATTGCAGCATGGCTTTCGACATCGCTCCCCCCATCCCGCCCCGAAGCTTCGCCTCGCCGCAAGACTTTATCGCGGTCGAGAACGAGTATGGCGCGTCGAACTACAAGCCGCTGGACGTGGTGCTCGCCCGGGGCGAAGGCGTTTGGGTGTGGGACATTGAAGGCAACCGCTATCTCGACTGCCTCGCCGGCTATTCGGCGGTCAACCAGGGCCATTGCCATCCGAAAATTCGCGACGCGCTCGTGGAGCAGGCGTCCAGGCTCGCGCTGACCTCGCGCGCCTTCCGCAACGATCAGCTCGGGCCATTTTGCGAAGAGCTGTGCACGCTCACGCGTTCGACCAAGGCGCTGCCGATGAACACGGGCGCGGAAGCCGTGGAGACGGCCATCAAGATCGCGCGCAAATGGGGATACCAGGTGAAAGGCGTGCCCGAGGGCCAGGCCGAGATCGTGGTTTTCGCCAACAATTTCCATGGCCGCACGGTGTCCGTGGTCAGCTTCAGCACCGATCCGGCCGCGCGGAAGGGCTTCGGCCCCTTCACCTCCGGCTTCACGATTATCCCTTTCGGCGATATCGGCGCGTTGGAGGCGGCTGTCACGCCCAACACGGTGGCTGTGCTGATGGAGCCGATCCAGGGCGAGGCGGGCGTGATCGTGCCGCCGCCCGGCTATGTGCGCGCGGCGCGCGAGCTGTGCAGGCGCGAACGCGTCATCTTCATCCTGGACGAGATCCAGACGGGGCTCGGCCGCACCGGCAAGCTGCTCGCCGAGGAGCATGACGGCGTCGAGAGCGACATGACGCTGCTCGGCAAGGCGCTTGGCGGCGGCTTCTATCCGGTTTCGGCGGTGCTGACGAGCGCGGCCATCATGGGCGTGCTTCGGCCGGGCGAGCATGGCAGCACCTTCGGCGGCAATCCGCTCGCCTGCGCGGTCGCGCGGGCCTCGCTGCGGGTCACGACCGAAGAGGGCCTTATCGAGAACGCGGCCGTCATGGGCGACTATTTCCGCGATGGTCTTCTCGCCATCGGCAGCCGCTTCATCAAGGAGGTGCGCGGGCGCGGCCTCATGCTGGCGGTCGAGCTTCATCCCGATGCGGGGCGCGCGCGCCGTTTCTGCGTGGCGCTCAAGCATCGCGGCATCCTTTGCAAGGACACGCGCGAGCATACGATCCGCATCTCGCCGCCGCTTGTCATCGCGCGGGAGGCGGTCGACCGGGCGCTCGCGAAGTTCGCCGCCGTGCTGGCCTGAGCTCTCTCAGGCGGGGACCCGGATTGGCTTGTCCAAACCCAGGCTCATCGCGATCCACTCACGCTGCTCCGCCACGAGTTCTGTCTCAACGCTTTCGGCGAATAGCATCACCGCGCCCTTATCGGCCTTCAGGGCTTTGGCGCGGGCTTCCGCCAGCGGCTCCTTCGACAGGGCGTCGAGTTTGTCGCCCGTCTTAGGATAGAGCCACGCATTGCGGTAATTATCGGAAACAGTGGCGTAGGCGGTCCGCAAGAATTCCAGACCGACAGCAAGGATTGCGACGCCAAGGAAGATGTCTCGCATGATGTCCTTTGACGGCAGCGTGGCGATCAGATTGTCGAGCGCCCGAATGTGCACGCGCTCCTGCGTCTCCCATAAGATCGGCAGCGCGGAGATCGCGAACACAACTGTCGCCCAGCGTTTCGAGCCGGACCTTGCGCGAATGAAGTATTCTCCTCGTTTTCCATAGTATAGGCGTTGGCTATCGAGAAGATACCGACGAAAGTATTCGAGTTGGAGGGACAACAAGGGGAGCTCATTTTCATTACGATGAGACTCTTCTTTTTTAAGCACAGCTTTGAACAGGTTTATACGGGCGTATTCGGCCCAGGCGCGCGACTGCACCCAGCGACGGAAGGCCCCCTTGCTGCTTGCGAGCCATAGACCGGCCGCAAGTAACGCGAGCGCCGCCTGCGCGAAGTAGACAATGTTCATTGCCTCGTCCGGCATAAAAAAATAAATGGGAAGCACGACGATAGCGAGGAAGCTTGCGATTGCAGCTCCTTTCGCTTGAAATTTGTAGCGCCACTGGGCTCGGTTTGCGTCTTCGTCGTACCTGTTGTAGGTCCGGATGATGGCTTGTAGCTCAGGGTCTTCCAGCACCTGCCGCAGAAGCCGCGCTTCGGCGGGAAGCATCTTTGCATGATTTTGCGGCTCAAGAATCCAGTCGTCGGAAGATGACTTCCCTATGGCGTCGATGGCCCTCTGCGTAACATCCATGCCCCCTCCAAATGCCTTCATTATACCCTGACTTGAGATTTTCGCTTAGATAAGAACGGCGGCGAAATGCTGGCGCCGCGAACGCGCCGCCGGAAAATTTTCACGCCGCGCTTGTCATCGCGCGTGCGCGGTATCGTTTTCGCCAGCCTACTTGACCTGGAAGGTTCTCAGGCTTGGCGCATCCCGCATGTGACGAAGCGCGAGCGCGGCTTGCGCGTCTTGCCGGACATGAGCATCGATGAAGAGCCCGACGAGGTCCGCAATCATTCTGTGGATGTCGTCCGGATTCCGCGTCGCGGCGCCTTCGAGAAAGGGCCTCCCCGTGGCCGTTTCCGGTGCGCCCGCCATGGAAAAATGGTTGGCGCCCTCCAGGATCGCGAGATAACGGTCGCTCCTGCCGACAGAAAGCGCTTCTTGGAACGTCCGTTCGATGGAATGCGCGGCCTCCGCCGGGGTCATCCCATAGCGCTGGCTGCTGTTCGCGATAACGCCGTCGCAGTCGCCTCCCATAAGCAGCGTCGGCAAAGCGTCCGGCAATGGCAGGAACACGCCAGGAGGATAGCCCATCATGAGAGGCGCCGCGCTATGACCGGCGTAGGAAAAGGATCCCGCGATCTGGGGAAAGTAGCGCGGATCGGCGTTTTCGATGGCCACTTTACCGCCCGCGGAATGCCCGCCCAGAATGACCCGCTTAAGGTCGAGCAGTCCGGCCAGGATTCCTTTTTCCTGCAGGTCGTCCAGCTTGGCGAGGATCGCCGGCAAAGCTGAAGCGGTCGGCGCTTTGCCGTAGTTGGCGGGTTTCCACGCTTCGATGTCGACGCCGGGCGTGAGGCCAGCGAACCCAGGAAAAGCCGCGATCCAGTTGAAGAGAACCACCGCCAGTCCACGCCCGGCGAGACTCACGGCCAGCCATTGATAAGAGTGCGCCTCGCAGTTGAAGCCGTTGAAGAAAACCACGACAGGAAAAGGCGCCTGCCGCGGATCGGCCGGAACCACGCCCATATCCTTTTCAATCTCGCTCCCCGACATCCGCGCGAGATAGAAGACCTTCAGGTGAAGCGTGTCGTAAGGGGGCTCGGCGCCGGCGACTTTTGCGGCTTCGTAGAAGGCGCGAACGGTCATTTTCGGATCCTCCTTACGCGCCAACCTCGAACGTCACGCCCTGCGCGAGCGGCAGCTCCGAGCCATAGTTGATCGTGTTCGTCGCGCGCCTCATGTAAAGCTTCCACGCGTCGGAGCCGGATTCGCGCCCGCCGCCCGTCTCCTTCTCGCCGCCGAAAGCGCCGCCGATCTCCGCGCCCGAAGGCCCGATATTAACATTGGCGATGCCGCAATCGGAGCCGCGCGACGACAGGAACAGCTCGGCCTCGCGTAAATCGTTCGTGAAGATCGAGGAGGAAAGCCCCTGCGCGACGCCGTTGTGCAAAGCGATGGCTTCTTCGAGATCGCGGTAGCGCATCACGTAGAGGATGGGCGCGAAGGTCTCGTTCAAGACCGGCCCCGTCTGACGCGGCATTTCGACGAGCGCCGGGCGCACATAGTACGCGGCCTCGGGCAGGCCCCCGGTCATGCGCGCGCCGCCCGTGACGGCGCCGCCCGCGGCCTTCGCCTCGCTCAGCGCATGCTGCATCGCCTCGTAGGACGCAGCCCCGATCAGCGGGCCGACCAGCGTATCCGGCTTGAGCGGATCGCCCACCTTCACGGACGCATAAGCCTGCTTCAGGCGCGGCAGGAAGCCCTCATAGACGCTTTCATGCACGAACAGGCGCCGCAGCGTGGTGCAGCGCTGCCCGGCCGTGCCCATCGCCGCGAAGGCGACGGCGCGCAGGGTCAGGCCGGGATCGGCGGACGGGCACACGATGGCGCCGTTATTGCCGCCGAGTTCGAGGATGGCGCGCGCGAAGCGTTGCGCGAGGCGGGGGGCGAGCGCGCGGCCCATCGCGGTCGACCCCGTGGCGGAGACAAGGGGCGCGAGCGGATGATCGGCGAGCGCATCCGCCGCCTCGCGGCCGCCGAGAATGACCGCCGACAAGCCGTCCGGCGCGACGTGCCCGGCTTCGCGGTAGCGCGCGACGGCTTTTTCGAACAGCGCGTGCGCGGCCAGCGCCGACAGCGGCGTTTTCTCGGAAGGCTTCCAGACGCACGCGTTCCCGCACACGAGCGCCAGCGCCGCGTTCCAGGCCCAGACCGCGACGGGGAAATTGAAGGCGGAGATGATGCCGGTTACGCCGAGCGGATGCCACGACTCCATCATCCGGTGCCGCGCGCGCTCGCTGGCGATTGTAAGCCCGTAGAGCTGGCGCGAGAGGCCGGCGGCGAAGTCGCATACGTCGATCATTTCCTGGACCTCGCCGAGGCCCTCCGACAGGATTTTGCCCGTTTCGATGGTGACGAGCCGGCCGAGCGCCGCCTTGTGCGCGCGCAGTTCCTCGCCGAAGAGCCGCACCAGCTCGCCGCGTTTCGGCGGCGGCGCGTCGCGCCAGACCGCAAACGCCGCGTGCGCCGCTTCGACGGCGCGGCCGATGCCGGCGCGGCTCGCGGGCTTTACGCCGCCTATCGTCTCTCCCGATAGGGGCGAGCGCGCGTCAAGCGGGCCGTCCGCCGTCGCGGCCTGCGGCGCTCCAAGCTCTCGAAGGAGTGTTTGAACGCTTTCGGAGAGGCGTTCGGAACCGTGATCGGCTGTCATTTGTCTCTTCCTTTACAGAGCCGGAACGCGGCTCGACCGGCTTTGCTTGATGTCGCAAAACAAACCCGCTAGTTTTCAAGACAATAATATTGGAACGCCGAACGACGGGCGTAACTGCGGGATGGCGGCCTTGCATGAGGCCTTTGCCGTAACTTTTGGGGCGGAGGAACTCGCCCGCGCCCAGGCGCTGCAAGACCGATTCCGCGCCACATTCCAGGATGTGTTCGGCGATCCGGCGACGCCCCGAACGGTGGTCATCATCCCGAGCATCACCTTCGACCGCGAGGTGATGGCGCGCATTACGGGCGTGCATCATTATGAGGAACGGCTCCTCTGCCTACTGTTGTTGCTGCGGTTTCCGCGCACGCGCGTGATCTATGTGACGAGCACGCCCATCGCCGAGCCGATCGTCGATTATTATCTGCATCTTTTGCCCGGCATACCAGGGCAGCATGCGCGCAAGCGCCTGGAGCTCTTGTCCTGCCACGACGGGTCCGACGCCCCGCTGACCGCAAAAATCCTCGCCCGGCCGCGCCTCATCCAGGCCATCAAGGAGTCGATTCGCGATCCCGATACGGCCCACATCACCTTTTTCACGGTTACGCCGCTTGAGAAGAAGCTCGCGCTGAAGCTCGGCCTGCCGATCTATGGCTGCGATCCCGAGCTTGCGTTCTGGGGCTCGAAAAGCGGCTCGCGGAAAATCTTCAAGGAGGCCGGGATCGGCCTGCCCCAGGGCTTCGAGGATCTCAGGGACACGGACGATGTCGTCGAGGCGCTGGCGCAGTTGAAAGCGATGAAGCCGAAGATGCGGCGCGCCGTGGCGAAGCTCAACGAAGGCTTTTCGGGCGAGGGCAACGCCCTGTTCGACTTTACGGGCGCGCCCAAAAGCGGGCTGAAGCCGTGGATCCGGGAGAGGCTTCCCGGCATCGGTTTCGAAGCCGAAGGCATGACGCTCGACGTTTTCGGGGAGAAGATTGCGCTTATGGGCGCCATCGTGGAGGAGTTCATCGAAGGCAAGGCCAAGCGTTCTCCCTCCGCGCAATTCCGCGTCGAGCCGACGGGAAATCTCGAAATCATCTCGACGCACGACCAGGTTCTCGGCGGCGGCAACGCCCAGGTGTTTCTCGGCTGCCGGTTTCCCGCCGACGCCGCCTACCGGCTCGATGTGCAGGCGCTCGGTTTCCGCGCGGGGCAGGCGCTTGCAAGCAAGGGCGTTCTCGGCCGCTTCGGCGTCGATTTCATATCCGTGCCCGAGGACGGGGGCTGGCGTCACTACGCCATCGAGATCAATTTGCGCAAAGGCGGGACCACCCATCCCTTCCTGATGCTGCAATTCCTGACAGCCGGAAGCTACGATCGAGAGACCGGCCTGTTCTTCAGCGCCGCCGGCAAGCCCTGCTCCTACTACGCGTCCGACAACCTGCATGAGGAGCGCTATCGCGGGCTGACGCCTTCCGACCTCATCGATATCGCCGCCACCAAGGGACTGCACTTCAATGCCGCGACGCAGGAAGGCGTCGTGTTCCACCTCATTGGCGCGCTTTCGGAATTCGGCAAGCTCGGCGTGCTGGCGATTGGAGACACGGACGAGAAGGCTTACGCCTCATATAGGCGCAGCGTGCGCATTCTCGACGAGGAAAGTACGCGCAACGGCGGCGACTGAGAAGCGGCGAATGCTGTCGTGATTGCGAGCGCAGCGAAGCAATCCAGGACTAAGCCGCTGTTTCTGAATATGGATCGCCACGGCGACCCCGCGATGACCTTTCGCCTGAGCGAAGGCAACGCGCGCCGCCTCAGCCGCGCTTGTCGCTTCCCTCGATAAGCCCGAGCAGGCCTTTCAGCATGTCGATGGGCCTCGGCGGGCAGCCCGGTATGACGAGATCCACGGGGATCACCGAAGACACCGGGCCGGCGCAGGCGTAGCTCTTCGCGAACACGCCGCCATTGACCGCGCAATCGCCGGCGGCCACCACCCATTTTGGGTCGGGCGTAGCGGCGTAGGTGCGCTCCAGCGCCTCGCGCATGTTCCAGGCGACGGGGCCCGTCACAAGCAGCACGTCGGCGTGGCGGGGCGAGGCGACGAATTTCAGCCCGAAGCGCTCGACATCGTAGACGGGATTGTTCAGTGCGTGAATTTCCAGTTCGCAGCCGTTGCAGGAGCCGGCGTTGACCTCGCGGATCGCGAGCGAGCGGCCGAGCCTGCGGCGCGCGCGTTCGCCGAGCGTGGCCGCCAGATCCGCGATGGTGGCGGCGCCGGGCTCCGGCGCATCGATCGTTGCCGGGCCTTTCAGAAGGGCGTCGAGAATAAGCAAGTGCATGGGCGGTTTCTACAAATCGTGGCCCGAATAGGAGCAGTTGAAGGATTTATTGCAAAGTGGGAAGTCGGCGACGATGTTGCCCTTGATGGCGGTTTCAAGAAGCGGCCATTGGAACCAGGAGGCGTCGCGCGCATGGAGATGGGCGACGCGCCCCTCCTCCTCGATCCGCACGGCAAGGAACAGGTCGCCGCGGAAAGCCTCGACAAGCGCCGCGCCCGCGCCCGGCCTGAACGGGGGCGGCGGCGCGCTTACCGGCCCGGGCTCTAGCTTGCCGGCAAGCTGGCGAACGATGGCGATGCTTTGACCGATTTCCTCGATGCGGATCCAGACCCGGCCGTCGACATCGCTGCTCCGGCGCGTCGGCGTCTCGAAGGCGGCGCTTTCGTAAGGCGCGTAGGGGAAGGCTTTCCTTGCGTCGAAGGCGCGGCCGGCCGCGCGCCCGACATAACCGCCGGCGGCGAATTGGCGGACATATTCGGGTTGGGCGAATCCTGTTCCGACGGTGCGATTTTGCAGGGAGGGCGACTGATCGTAGGCGCGCTCCACCTGGCGAAACCCGGCCTCGATGCGATCCGCAAGCGCGAGGAGTTCCGCCGCGCCGGCCTTGTCGAGATCGCGGGTCACGCCGCCCGGCGCGATGCGGTCCATCGTCAGGCGATGGCCGAAGCACGTCGCGCTGGTTCCGAGGACGTCCTCGCGCAAAAGGGTGCAGCGCCCCTGGATGGCGATGACGCTCGCGTCGTTGCAGATGGCGCCGACATCGCCGAGATGGTTCGCAAGCCGCTCAAGCTCGGCCATGACGCCGCGCAGCAGGCGGGCGCGGGCGGGCGGCGCCCAGCCGAGCGCGCGCTCCACGGCCAGGGAAAACGCAAAACTGTAGGCGACGGTGCTGTCGCCCGAGATGCGCGCCGCAACCGTCCCGGCTTGCTCGATGGAGGCGCCGGCGCACAGCGACTCGACGCCCTTGTGCACGTAGCCGAGGCGCTCTTCGAGGCGGGCGACCGTCTCGCCATTGGCCGTGAAGCGGAAGTGACCCGGCTCGATGATGCCCGCATGCACGGGGCCGACGGGGATTTGATGCAGGCCCGCGCCCTCCACGGGCAGGAAGCTGTACCCCTTCTCGGCGGCCGGCCGGGCCAGACGCCGTGATCGAGCCAGGGGCGGGGGTCGGGCAGGCCGCGAGGGGTCGTTCCGTAGAGATCGCGCATGGCCCGTTCGAGCCGCATCGCGGGAGCGTGATGCTGCCCGACGGAGGGGTAGGCGCCGCCCGGCGCGGCAAGGGAGACGATCGCGCGCTTGCGCCGGTGCGGGTCGGACAGGGCCATGTGCATCGCGCCGTTGTCGAACCAGAGCGCGCTGAGATCGTGCCAGCCCGCGGCGCAGCCTTTTGCGAGTCCGGTCCACACCGCGTCCGCCGCCTCGACGCGGGCATAGCCGTCCGCCCCTTCGACGCCGGTCTCGGCCACGTCGGCGAGGGCTGTGGCGCCGGCGTCTATCCCTGGGTAATCCGCGTCCTTCATCCGAGCATCTCCGCGGCGCGCTGGAACCAGGCCACGAGCGCCGATGGCAGATACAGCCCCGCCACAAGTACGAGCGAAAGATGCACGATCAAGGGGGCCGAAGTAGCTTTCACCTTGTACGCCGGTTCGGTGGGCGCGCCGAACATCACGTCCTGCAGGCGAAGAAGGAGCGCGCCGAACGCGACGAGCAGCCCGAAAGCGACCGCGAGCGCCAGCAGCGGCTCGCGGGCGAAGGTGGACGTCAGGATAAGAAACTCGCTCATGAAGGCGCCGAAGGGAGGAAGCCCGGAAATCGCGATCACGCCCGCGGCCAGGCCAAGCGCCAGCGCCGGATGAGTGACGCTCAAGCCGCGAATGTCGGCGAGGCGCTGCGTGCCCTTCGCCTGCGCCACGTGGCCGACAGCGAAGAAAATGGCCGATTTCGTCAGGCTGTGCATGACCATGTGCAGAAGTCCGGCGAAATTCGCGAGCGGACCGCCCATCCCGAAGGCGAAAGTGATGAGCCCCATGTGCTCGATGGATGAATAGGCGAACAAGCGCTTGATGTCCCGGCGCTGATACAGCATGAACGCCGCGAAAATCAGCGAGATGAGCCCAATCGCGATCATGATCGGCCCCGGCTTCATCGCGCCGGGGTGCGCCGCCATCAGCATCTTGAAGCGCAGGAGCGCGAACAGGGCGACGTTGAGGAGGAGCCCCGACAGCACCGCGGAAATGGGCGTCGGGCCTTCGGCGTGCGCGTCGGGAAGCCATGCGTGCAAGGGCGCGAGACCGACCTTGGTGCCGTAGCCCACGAGCAGGAAGACGAAGGCGAGGTTGATGAGCGGGGCGTCGAGTTGCGGCGCAACTTCGATGAGCTTGCTCCAGGTCATGGCGGGAACGCCCTCGCCAAGCACGCTCTGGCCGGCGAGATAGACGATGATGGTGCCGAAGAAGGCGAGCGAAATGCCGACGATGCCGAGGATGAAATACTTCCAGGACGCTTCGAGCGCCGACGGCGTCCGGTAAATGCCGACCATGATGACCGTCATCAGCGTCGCGAATTCGAGCCCGACCCACATCAGGCCGATGTTGTTCGCGAGAAGCGCGAGGTTCATCGCGCCCATCATGCCCTGAAACATGGCGTGGTAGAACCGGACGAAGAGCGGGGTCAGATGGCCGGTCTCGATCTCGTGCTCGATATAGCTTCCGCTGAACACCGAGGTGGTAAAGCCCACAAGCGTATTCAGTATTATGAAGAAGATGTTGAGGTTGTCGAGGATGACATAGTTCTCGACGACCGGAGGAAGAGCGAGGAAGGAGAGGCCCGCCGCGAAGGTGAGGCCGGAAGCGATGACGTTGCCGATCGCCGTCACCCGGTAGCTTGGAATGAGGGCGAGCAGGATCGCCGAGAGAAACGGGATGCCGACGACCGCGTACACAGCCTGGATCATTGCGGCGCTCCCCTCACGCGTTCGAGCGCCTCGACATCGACGCTGTCGAAACGCTCCCTGATGCGGAACACGAACACCGCGAAGACGAAGAGCGCGATCAGCACCGAGAAGGCGACGCTGACCTCGACCACGAGCGGCATGCCGCGCGCGCCCGTCGCCGCGAGGATAAGACCGTTTTCGATGGACATGAAGCCGACGATCTGGGTCACGGCGTTGTGCCGTATGATCATCTGCAGGAAGCCGAGGAGAATGATCGCCAGCGCGAGCGCAAGCCCTTCGCGCGTGAAGGACGCGGCCCCCGGCGTCACTCTTAAGACCAGGAGGAGCGCGAGGCTTGTCAGCGCGAGGCCGAGAAACATGGCCATGCCGACATTCAGCACCTGCTCGACATCGCGGTGGATGCCGAGGCGGACGACCATGCGGTTGAGCGCCGTGGGGATCACGATGCCCTTGAGGCCGAAGGCCATGGCCGCGGTGATATAAAGGTCGGGCGAATTGTGCACATAGGCCTGCCAGGCGACCGCGAGCGAGAGCGTCACCGCTTGCGCCGCGAAGGTATTGAGCACCGCGAAAATGCGATCCTGGTACAACAGCGCGAAGCTGAAGACCAGCATGATGCCGGCCAGGAAGTGAGCGATGTCATAGCCGCTCGTCACCGCAGCACCTCACTCGAAAGAAACGCGAGAAGAATGGCGAGAAAGGAAAAGACGAAGGCCCCGCCGAGGAACTCGCTGACGCGGAAGACCCGCATTTTCGCCATGCTCGTCTCCCAGACGCCAAGCGCCACGGCGGCGGCGAAGACTTTGGCCAGATAGATGGCGAGCCCTCCAGCCCAAGCCGCTGGGCCGCCCCCCAAGGGCGCCATGCCGAAGGGAATGAACAGGCAGATGATGAGAGAGATGTAGAGAACGAGCTTGAGATGAGCCGCCGCTTCGATCATGGCGAGATGCCGGCCCGAATATTCGAGCACCATCGCCTCGTGCACCATGGTCAGTTCGAGATGGGTGGCGGGGTTATCGACCGGAATGCGGGCGTTCTCCGCGAGCGCGACGATGCCCAGCGCGACGAAGGCGAGCGCGAAAGAGACGCGAATTGTAATCGGTTGAGCGATCAGGAATTGCGCCACTTCGGGCAGCCGCGTGGTTCCGGCGGCAAACGCGATGGTCAGCGCGACAAGGAGCGTGGCGGGCTCGGCGAGCGAGGCGATCATCATCTCGCGCGAGGAGCCGATGCCGCCGAAAGCCGTGCCGGCGTCCATTCCGGCGAGGGCGAGCAGCGCGCGCGCGGCGCCGATCAGCGCGACCAGCGCGACCACGTCGGCGGCCCAGTTGAACATCAGCCCGGACGCCATGGTCGGCACGAGCGCCGCGGCGACCCAGGTGAAGGCGAAAATGAGGTAGGGCGCGGTGCGGAAGAACCAGGAGGCGTTGCCCGCGAGCACGACGTCCTTGCGCACGAGCTTCAAGAGGTCGCGGTAGGCTTGCAGGATGGGCGCGCCCCGGCGCCGCGTCAGCCGCGCCTTCACGCGCCGCGTGACGCCCGTGACGGCGGGCGCGATGGCGAGCACCAGACCCATCTGGATGCCTTGCGCGAGAAACGATTGAAGGGTGGCTGGCATCACATCCACGTGGCGGTTATGACGAGAAGCGCGATGAGCGTGCAGAACATGAGAACGAGGTAGCGGCGGATGGTCAGGAAGTGGAACGCATTGAACCACTTTGAGAGCGCCCAGAGCGCGCCGGCGGGCTCAATATAGAGAAAGCGCCAGAGATAATCGGTGTAGCGGACATGGAAAACCGCGGGGCGAAGGTCGCCGGGCGCGGGCATATCCACGTTCTCGGATGCCCTGAAAACGATGCCGCCATAGACGCGCCGGAGCGGCTGGCTGAAGCTCGATGCGGTATATTGCGTGGCGGGCGACGGGTCCGGGAAGCCGCAATCCCAAGCCGGCGAGCGGCGCGTGCGCTTGCTGGCGAGCAGATGCACGGCGGCCATCGTCGCAAACGCCGAGATCGCCACGAACAGAGCGATGGTGGGAGCATCGTAGATCGAGCGGCCTTCATCGAAGGCGATCAGCGAGAAGGGCGTCGGCCCTTCCCCAAGCTTCGTCATGCTGGCGCCGGCGAGGGTCGTCAGCAAAGGGTCTACCGCGTAAGCCGTGAAGCCGCCGAAAAGTCCGCCGGCCACGCATAAGGAAGCCAAAAGACCGATGGCGGCGGTCTGTGCAAACGGCGCTTCATGCGCGGCCGCCGCCTCCGCGCTGCGGGGGCGCCCGAGAAACACCGTGCCGAACGCCCGCACGAAGCAGGCCGCCGCCAGCCCAGCCGCAAGCGCCAGCATGCCGCCCACCACGGGCGACAAAAAGCGCAGGATCGGCTCGGGGAAAACCGGCCCAACCAGCACCGCCTGGAACAAAAGCCACTCCGACACGAAGCCGTTGAGCGGCGGCAGCGCGGCGATGGAGAGCGCGCCGATCAGCCAGTAGAACGATGTTTTCGGCATGCGATGGATGAGGCCGCCGAGCCCGTCCAAATCTCTCCGCCCGGTGGCGTGAAGCACCGCGCCCGCGCCGAGGAATAACAGCGACTTGAACCAGGAATGGTTGAGCGAATGAATGAGCGCGGCCGCCATCGCTACCGCGGCGGCATATTTGATGCCGGAGGATTTGAACGCGATCGCAAGCCCGATTCCGGCGAAAATGATGCCGACATTCTCGATGGTGGAATAGGCGAGCAGCCGCTTCAAATCCTGCTCCTGCACCGCGTAGAGAAGCCCGCCTACGGCGGTCGTCGCGCCAAGCACGATGAAGGGCAGCGACCACCACCACAGCGGATCGCCCAGGAGATCGAAGACGATGCGAATGATGGCGTAAACGGCGACCTTGGTCATCACGCCGCTCATCAGCGCGGAGACGTGGCTTGGCGCGGCCGGATGGGCGAGCGGCAGCCAGGCATGCAGCGGCATGATGCCCGCCTTCGAGCCCGTTCCGATCAGCGCCGCGCCGAGCACGAGCGCCGAAACGAGCGGCGTGAGGTGGTTGGCCCGGATGGCGTCGAAAGCGTAGCCGCCGGCCGCCCCAGCCATGCCGCCGAAAGCGAAGAGCAGCGCGGTCGTGCCGAACGCAGCCATGACGAGATAGACGTAGCCTGCTTTCCGGCTGTCCTCTTCCTCGTGCCGGGAGACGACGAGCGCCCAGGAGCACAGCGACATCATCTCCCAGAAGAAGAGAAAGCTGAAAGCGTCGTCGGCCAGGAGAACCAGATTCATGGCCGCGCAGAACGCGGGGTAGAACGGCTCGATGCGCTTCGAAAGATCCTCCCGGCCAAGGCCCAAACCGTAGAGGCTCGCGGAAAACACGCCGATATTCACGATCGCGCCGAAAAAAGCGCTCAGGGGATCGAGCCGGATGTGGATGCCGATGACGGGCAGGCCCAAGGGCAGGTGCGCGCGCAAGTCGCTCTGCGCGAAGAAAGCGGAAAGCCCCGCGACGGTGGCGAGCGCCGCCGCCGCCGCGCAAACCGGATAGACAAGCCACAGGGCGCGGCGGGGCAAAAGAGCCGCCGCAAGCGCCGCGCCTGCGTAAACCGCGAGCGCGCAGGCCAGCGCCTGAAGCTGCCATCCCGCCGGGAGCGTCATTCGATGGCCCTCCCGGCCGGCTTCTTGAGCCGAACGCCCCGGCCGCCGCCGCCGCTTACGGCGTTTTCGCCGATCAGCTCCACGCCCGCGCGGTCGAGCGCCTCCACGATCTTGGTGAGGCTGTCAACGACTCCGCGAACGATGCCTGGGCTTGCTTCCATGCGCTGTACAGTGGGTAGCGAGACGCCTGCTTGCTCCGCGAGCGTCTTCTGGTCAATGCCGAGAAGCGCGCGGGCGGCGCGCAGCTGCGCTCCGGTCAACAAACTCGAATCCTCGAATACGACAGGTTGTGAACCTTATTTTATGAATACTGATATCTCAAGCATCAACTCAGACGCAATTAGCAGCGTGAACTTATCCACTGCTTTATCTAAGGTTGCATCGCAAGAGGTGCGCGACCTTCGGCGCCCGCGTCACGGATGGCGGCGCGCGGCGCCCCGCTTCGGGCGCTTTCTTTCTCCGGCCGCGGCGCTGCGGTGTCCGGGCTTCAATTGCGGCCGTTTCGCATTTTGCTTCCTTTCCCGCATCAGCCTCGCCAGCCTTCTGCCGCCGCAGACGACATTGCGCAGATCGGGCGGTTTCGCGCCGTCCGGCGTCGCCACCGGCCAGGTCGCGAGCGTTGGCGCGAGCACCGCCTTCCAGGGATAGATTTCGAAGCCGTGCTCGAAAAGGCCCGCGGCGCGGAGCGTGCGCGCGCCGCTGGAGCTTTCGCCGAGCACCACCGCCACGAGCTGGCGGCCGTTTCGCGTCGCGCTCGCCACGACATTGTATCCCGCCGCGCAGACGAAGCCCGTCTTCATCCCGTCGGCGCCTTCATAACTCTTGAGCAGGCCGTTATGCGTGGCGACGATGCGGTTGCCGATCTTCACTTCCGTCATCGCGAAAATCGGCGCGTATTGCGGGAACTCCTTGAGGATCATGTTCGCGAGCAGCGCCATGTCGCGCGCGCTCGTCACCGCCTGTTCGGGCGCTTCGCTCTCGTCGGCGTTGAACACCGGCAGGCCATTCGGATTGACGAATTTGGTGTTCGTCATGCCGAGCCGCCGCGCGGCGTTGTTCATCGTCTCGACGAAGTTTTCCGCGGTCCCGCCGATCTTCTCCGCGAGCATGATGGCGACGTTGTTCGCGGATTTCACGATCAGCGCCTTCACCGCGAGGTCGACCTTGAGTTGCTGGCCGATGGGCAGTCCGAGCTTGCTCGGCGGCTGTTTGTGCGAGAGTTCCGACGAAGTAACGACGTCTTCCGGCGAAAGCTTGCCGTCGCGGATCGCCTCGAAAACGAGATAGGCGGTCATCAGCTTCGTGAGCGAGGCGGGCCGCCACGGCTGGTCGGCGTCCTCGGCGTAAAGCACAAGCCCGGTGGCCGGCTCGGTCAGGAGCGCCGGCCCGGCGGAGGCGTGCTGCGCGCAAAGCGACAGGGCGGCGACCCCCGCGAGCAAGGACCGCGTTCTCTTTCCAAACCGAACTCGCATGGCTGAACTCTGCTCGATCTTGGCGCCTAAGGCCGGCGCTCTTTCAAACACTTTTGGGATCCGAAGCTTTCCTCGGGCCTGCGCTCGAACACCAACGATCCTCGCGATTGAGAGCGGTCCCGTTGAGCCGGGTCTTGAGGCGAAAAGACTAATAAGATGCCGAACGATGGTGCCCCAGGCCGGACTCGAACCAGCACGCCCTTGCGGGCAACAGATTTTGAGTTTGCCGCGTCTACCATTCCGCCACTGGGGCTCCCCCATCGGGATGGCGGATCATAGCGCCGAACTTTGGGGCGTCAACTGCCGTCAGCGCCAAGAATGCATGGATAACTCGATCCAGCCTGAAAAACGCTGCGGCATCGCTGGAGGAGCCCTCAGCCTTCCCCGCAGACACATTCCGGTTCGCCGGCGAACGCCTCTGTGTTTGGCGGTCCCTTCCGGCGCATGTGCGGTTGCGAACCGCCAGCCACATGTTTGCCGTCGAACAGACAAACATTTGCGGCAAAGGAGCTACGAAATCTTATTCGGAATGACGGCAGTGCAAACCAGAGAACTTCGAATGTGGAGCGGGCAACATGAGCAATCGAACTGCCCATGTCGACGGCAGGGTAAATGCCAATTCCCACGGTGTTAAACCTGATCATCTCATCGACGTTTTTAGAATCGTAAACGAACATTATCGCAACGATATAAACGCGATATGGCAACGCGGCCAATATTTCATGCTCTCAGATCTAGGTCTGCTTGCATTCTTTTACTCGAATTCCTTTAATCGCTCCCACCGCATGTCCGTTTTGACGGTGGCGTCTATCGGCCTCGCCCTCTCCGTGCTCTGGGGGTGTATAACGATCATATCAAGCACGTGGATTTCTGTCTGGCGTAAGGAGGTCGTCGAACTAGAAGGGGCAATTCTGCCCGATGGGCCGTTTAAACGGGGCGAGGCTATAGGGGGCAAAAGGCTTCACGAATTTCTGAGGCCGCAACATTTTTCAACTGCGTTGGCCGCATGCTTTGCTCTTCTTTGGCTGTTGATACTGACCGATTGGATCCATGTCTCGTAGCCGGAGTATATCCAAGCCGCACACGCCTGCTTAGGCTTCGCCTGGCGCCTCCTCGTCTTCCTCTTCCTCGGGCTTGCCGGGGATGGCGTAGACGCCGCCGAGCCAGCGATGCAGATCGACATCGGCGCACCGCTTCGAGCAGAACGGGCGGTATGTCTCGGTCTGGGGCCGTGTGTGGCAGATGACGCAGAGCGGGGCCTTCGCCGTATCCTCAGCGCTGCTCTTATTGTCCGTCATCTCAAAGGGATTCGACTTCCGCGCGATTGAGCCAATTGAAGTAAATGGGAAACCCTTCGCCGGTCAAAAGTTGCACGACTTCGATGAGCGGCAGGCCGACGACGTTCGAATAAGAGCCGACGATTTTCTGCACGAAAGCGCCCGCGATGCCCTGGATGGCGTAGCCGCCCGCCTTGCCGCGCCATTCGCCGCAGGCGAGATAGCTGTCGAGTTCCTCGGAGGAGAGGCGCTTGAAACGCACGCGCGTCTCGACGGTGCGCATTTTGACCGAGCCGGTATCGGTGATGAGGCAGACGGAGGTGTAGACGCGGTGCGAGCGGCCCGACAGCGTTTGCAGGGCGGCGGCGGCCTCGTTGAGATATTCCGGCTTGCCGATGATTTTGCGGCTGACCGCGACGACGGTGTCGGCGGAGAGCACGAAGGCGCCGGCGAGATTGGGCTCGCGCTCCAGCCGCTCCTTGGCCGTCAGCGCCTTCTGGCGCGCGATTCGCTGCGCGTAGGTGCGCGGCTGCTCGCCCTTTTTCGGAGTTTCGTCGATCGAGGCCGGCCTTAGAGCGTCGGGCTCGATGCCCACCTGCTCCAGGAGGGCCAGGCGGCGCGACGATGCGCTCGCCAACACCAGAAGCTTGTGCGCGCTGGACTGAACCGCCGCGGAGGGCGCGCGCTCATCGTCCGGCTTCAAGGAACGGCCAGCCGCCGCCCTATTTGAAACGATACGTGATGCGTCCTTTGGTAAGATCATAGGGCGTCATTTCGACCAAGACTTTATCGCCGGCGAGAACGCGGATGCGGTTTTTTCGCATTCTGCCCGCCGTATGCGCAATGATCTCGTGGCCGTTGTCAAGCTTTACGCGAAAGGTGGCGTTCGGGAGAAGCTCCGTTATGAGCCCAGGGAATTCCAGTAGTTCTTCTTTAGACATGTCTCCTGCCAATGAAAAGCCGCGGCGCTTTTAGAACGCTATCAGGATAGGGCGATGGTTTTGAGAAACCGAAAGCGAACGCGGCGCTAATGAGTGTGCCGCAGAATGATCCCTCGGCACGCTAAAATCAAGCCGGTTCGCCGCCGCGGCGCATGGGCCGGTTGAAAACGAAGGGGCGTCGAGGCGCGCGAAGCGCGGTTTCGCCGGGCGGAATTCTTGACGCCGGGGCGTGGCGGCGGCGAAAGTTTAAGCTTATCGCTCCGAGGCGAGCGGCAGCGAAAAGGATGCGCAAGTGATCGCAGGCCGCGGCGCCTTTTACTTTCGGATTGCTCATCGACGGAGTGGGCGCAGGGGCCTTCGCCGTCTCGGCGCCGATCGGCCTCTCCAGCATGGCTGCGTTCTGCCTCGTCACGCCGCCGAGCCCTCGCGCACGCGAGGCTGCGATTGCGGAGTAGGCTCGGACGCTATACGCCGCGCCGGTCGCCCTTGTTCGGCGCCCCAATTTTTTTCGCGAGCGCCGATACGGTATGCCGGGCCTTTTCCCGCCAGACCACCCAGTTGTTCTTCACAAAATTCATCTGGATGACGCGCCGCTCGCCCTGGAACGGTTTGTGTCCGTGCCACGCATGCGGAACGTTGAGAAACGCCAGAAGCGTCCCCCGCGCGGGAGGCACTTCCATGATCATGTCGTCGAGATTGCCGGGCGAATTGAGAAGCCTGAGGCGGCCGCCCTCGGCCTCCCACCGCCCGTTCATGTAGACGAGCACGGTGACGAGCTTGCTCTTGCTGTCGAGATGGATCGACCCATCCGTGCGCCGCGCCTGCCCGCGCACCGTGATCGTAACGGGACGCTTTTCGAGATCGACGCCAAGCTTGCGCTGCAGGATCTGGCGGAACGGGGCCTGCTGCAGGTCATGCACGAGGGCGGAAAAGGCGGGACCGGCGGAGAGCGTTTCCAGGGGAAAGCTGCCGGGCCTGCCGATGTGCGGATAGTCGTCCTCGATCGCTTCCAGCCTTTCCTCGTTTATGAAATTCGGCACGACGACAAACGGGAAAGGCTTCGACTGAACGGGCGCTTCTTCGAGATGAGGCAAGTTCAAGTTGTGGACCCCCGATAATTCGCGCGGATTTTCCATAGTGTAAAAAGGCTCAGTAGGCCGCTCTCCTTATAGCAGTTTCAAATGGCGATCCACCCTCCGCCGATCAAATATACGCGACCAAATCGCGCGGCGCGTCAGTAAAGCGGCGCCGGCCCCGAGTGGAAAATGTAATTGAACCCGATCTTTACCGTGTTCATCGTCAGGGTGTTGTCGAAGCGCCCCGCCGTCGATCCAAGGCAGCAGCTCAAAGGGTTGTTGCCGAGGTCGTAATAGAGGTATTCGGCTTTGATCGTAAAGCGCGGGTTGATCATGTATTCGAGACCGCCTCCAGCGGTCCAGCCCGTGAAGGTTCCGCTGTTCTGATGGAGGCCATCGTAAGGATCGTCGACCGTCGCGCCCCCGGTAAATAACGCGAAGCCGCCCTTGGCATAGAAAAGCGCGTTGCCGTAGGCGAGGCCGCCGCGCGCGGCGATATCGCCGTACCAGCCGCCGGCGCCCGACACGCTCAAGGTTCGCGCTGGCGTGAGAGCGTCCGTGAAAGTGCGGCGGCCGCCGATGTCCATCCATCCCGTATCGAACTCGATGCCGTAGAGGAAATTGGAGGCCTGGAAATTGTACCCGGCCTGGACGCCGCCGAGGACCCCCTTACCGGAGGCGCTCATTGTGTCGGGCAACGACACGCCGCCGAGGAGAACGACGTTGTTCCCCGCGTCGATATTCGACCAATCCATGCCGATAGAGCCGCCGAGGTAGAAGCCCTGCCAGAACGGCGCCGGAATGGAGGCTGGCGGCGGCGCGGACAGCTCCTTGTAGCCGCCAGGGTAGTAATCGGCTGCGTGGCCCGCATGGGCCATCATCAGGACGCCGAGAGCTGCGGCGCCGGTACGAACGAACTTCGCGACTGACATGACATTCCCGCTTAAGTTGATTACTTTGAAGCTTTACGCGGAACACGGGAAAGTCATGCCATCCGCCTTCACTCAACGCAAGCGTGCAACTGCTCCATAGACTCGCTCATGACGTGCATAGCCTGTTGATGGCGAGACGCCCTCCGGCGCTATCGCCTTGTTTCGCATCGCCGAACGTGCGCCTGTAGCCCAGAAGCCACAGCGCGCTCGTAATGCTTCCGTCGCGCACTTCCCTCAAGCAGCGGGCATCGCGTCCGAGCGTGTCTTCGTATGCAAAAAGCGCGATATTGTCGCAAGATAAAGCCGCGCCGGCGCCTTATTTCAATCTTAATCAAATTTTTCCGGGCGCTTCCTGTGCGTGCGAGCAGGTCCCTGCGGTCCGGAGGGAAGCTCTGCCGGCGCTTGCGGCCAAGGTCCGCGGCGCCATGTCGGCCGCCCGGCCGGCGCCCTTATCGGCGGCGTCTTCCTACGAGAACGAAAAATAAAGGGGTTAAGCGTAATGCGACTGCTTATAACGGCCGCCTGCCTTCTTGTATTTGCAATTCCGGCTCAGGCCGCCCATCGGCACTATCGCCACCACCACCACGCCTATCAACACCACCACCACGCCCAGCAGTCCCAGCATCGCCACGAAGCCCGCGCCTATCGCGGCGGCGGCGGCGGCATGGTGACCGTGCAGACGCTCGCCGGGTCGATCACTGTCGCGAGCCACCTTGCCGAGCGCTTCAAGGCGCTGATCGCCGATTTCGTCGCCGCCGGCTATAAGCCGCGCCACATCGGCTGTCTCGCAAGCGGCGGGCATGTGCCGAATTCGCGCCACTATCACGGCGCGGCGTGCGATTTCGACCAGACGGGTTGGGGCCGCACCGTGAACTTCATGTATCACGCCCACGCCATCATCAAGAAACATGGGTTCCGCGATGGCTGCAGCTTCAACGATTGCGGGCATGTCGACGACGGCATGCCAACCCATAGCCATTACGCGCGCAATCCGTTCGATAGCTGGTTCGGCAGCTGACGCGAAAAAGCGGCGGAGCGGCGCGAGCCGCTCTCGCAAATCCCGCAGGCAGGGCCGCTTCTCGCACTTGCCTTCCGGGATGACGATGGTGTCTTGTGTCGCCCCACTTTTGGCCAGTGGTATAAGATAAGGCGGAAACCTGCGCCGCGCCGTCATTGCGAGGGGCAAAGCCCCGTGGCAATCTGGAGCAGCACTTACAACCGTTCGGGTTCTTTCGCTGGATCGCCGCGGCGCCCCGGGTGCCACACATGACGGCGCGGCTTGCGTTTGCGCCTATGGGTCGAAGCCCGGCCATGACAAGAGGCGGCGCCGCCATGACGACGGAATTGGCGGAAACATCCGGGGTCATCAAGTTCCGGTAGGACAAAGGCGCGAAAGGCGCCCTTCCGGGATGACGATGCTGAAAACGCCGCGGAAGTAAACCGGACGGCGATGGCGCGAATCCGGCGGTGACAATCGCGCGCGAACGAGGCACAAGCTCCTCTCCTCGCGTTTTCAACGACGGACCGGCCCGCCCGATGACAAGACCCCGCGCTTTCCTGGGACTCGCGCTGCTTACCGGCCTTAATCTCGTCAATTATCTCGACCGCTACGTCTTGGCCTCCGTCGTGCCGCCGATCAAGGCCGAGCTTTCGCTGTCCGACGGCGAAATCGGCTGGCTCTCGTCGGCTTTCATGATCGGCTATTTCGCCACCGCGCCGCTGTTCGGCTATCTCGGGGACCGCTGGCCGCGCAAATGGCTTATCTTCTTCGGCATTCTGTTTTGGAGCGCGGGCACGATCCTGAGCGGCCTCTGCCACGAATACTGGACGCTGATGCTGTGCCGCGTGCTGGTCGGCCTCGGCGAGGCGAGCTATGCGGTGCTGTCGCCGCCCTGGATCGCCGACCTTTTCCCGGCGGGGCGGCGCAACAATGCGCTGACAATTTTCTACGTGGCGACGCCGGTCGGATCGGCGCTCGGCTATTTGCTGGGCGGCCTCGCGCTGTCGCATGGCGGATGGCGGACCGGCTTTTTCTGGGCCGGCGCCCCTGGCTTGATCCTCGCGCTCGCCCTTCTCCTGCTCCGCGAGCCGCCGCGCGACGGCGAACCGGCGGGCGCCGCCTCGGCGAAACCAAGGCTTGGCGGCTTCATGAAGCTGTTCGGCATTGGCGAGTTCAATCTCGTTCTGGCGGGGCTGACCGCGTACACTTTTGCGCTCGGCGCCTTCGCGGCCTGGGGGCCGACCTTCCTCAACCGCGTGCATGGGCTCGATCTTCCGGCCGCGGACCGGTTCTTCGGCGCGGCGCTCGTGGTCGCGGGCCTGATCGGCACGCTCGCCGGCGGTTTCGCCGCCACGGCCTGGCGCCGCAACGCGCCGGCCGGCTACGCGTACATGCTCACCGCTTCCGCCGCGCTGACGGTCGTCGCGGCGGGAGCGGCTTTCTTGAGCCCCGGCGTGGAGGTTTCCATGGCGTTCCTTGCGGCGGCGATGTTCCTCGCCTTCCTGCCGACGGGGCCGATCAACACGCTTCTGATCGAAAGCGTGCCCGTGTCGCTCAGAGCGACCTCGATGGCGGCGTCGCTCTTCGTCATTCATCTGCTCGGCGATTTCTGGAGCCCGGCGATTGTCGGCCTCATCGCGGACTGGGCGTATGTCCCGCAAAGCCCCGGCGCCGGACTTCAGCAAGCCCTGCTGCTCCTGCCCGCGGTGTTCAGCCTCTCCGTTCTGTTCTGGGGCTGGCTCGCGCTGAGGCAAGCGCGCCGGCCGCGCCCCGGCTTCGCACAATAGTGTTGCGCGCGCCCTCCCCGGCCATGATATTCTAAGGAAAACCGGGAATATAAGCCGGGATGGGAGGCTAGGTTGCCGGGCGGGGCCATGAAAACTTCAGGCGTCGGGCGGCGGCGCTCCTGTCCGATCGGCGAATACGGAACTGGCGCCGAAGAATGAACATCCACGATCCCCAAGCGCCGAAGCGAGACGGCGCGAACCCCAATCGCAGCGTCCATCCGGGCGCCGGGCGGCGCAAGACCCGCGAGTTTCCGAAAGGCCGCCAGGTCGAGCCGGGCGCTCTGGACGACGTGCTCGCCGTGCTTGGCGGCCGCTCGCGGCAGCCGGACCTTCTGATCGAGCATCTGCATCTGTTGCAGGACCGCTATGGCTGCCTCCACGCGCGCCACCTCGCCGCGCTCGCGAAGGAAATGCGCCTTGCGCTGGCCGAGGTGTTCGAGGTTGCGTCCTTCTACGCCCATTTCGACATCGCGATGGATGGCGAGGCGCCGCCGCCGCCCGTCACCGTGCGCGTTTGCGACAGTCTCGCTTGCGCGCTTGCCGGGTCGCAGAAGCTTCTGCAAGACCTGAAGGAGCGACTGGAGCCCGGCGTGCGGGTGATGCGCGCTCCTTGCATGGGCGGCTGCCACAACGCGCCGGCGACGGCCATCCGCCATGCGCTGCATGAAAACGCCACCGTCGACAGCGTCGCGAGCGCCGCGCTTGGCGCCGAAGCGCATCCGCCGCTGCCGGCTTATGTCGACTTCAATCACTACCGCGCCCATGGCGGCTACATGCTTCTCTCCGATTGCCTGTCGGGCAAGCACACGCCGCGCGACATCATCGAGAAGCTCGAAAACTCGCAGCTGCGCGGCCTTGGCGGCGCGGGCTTTCCCCTTGGGCGAAAATGGGAGTTCGTGCGCGCCGAGCCCGGCCCGCGCATGATGGCCGTGAACGCCGACGAGGGCGAGCCCGGCACCTTCAAGGACCGCTATCACCTCGAAACCGATCCGCACCGGGTGCTCGAAGGCATGCTGATCGGCGCCTGGGCCGTGGAGGCGGAGGCGGTCTACATCTACCTGCGCGACGAGTATCCGCAATGCCGCGAAATCCTGCTGCGCGAGATCGCGGCCGTCGAGGCGGCCAGCCTCGCCCCGCATACGGCGATCCATCTTCGGCGCGGCGCCGGCGCCTATATCTGCGGCGAAGAGTTGGCGATGCTCGAATCCATCGAAGGCAGGCGCGGGCTGCCGCGTCACAAGCCGCCCTTCCCGAGCCAGGCCGGGCTGTTCGGCCGCCCGACGCTCATCAACAATGTCGAAACGCTGTTCTGGGTGCGCGACATCGTGGAGCACGGGCCGGAATACTTCTCGAAGCACGGCATGAACGGGCGCAAGGGCCTGCGCAACTTCTCGGTGTCGGGCCGCGTAAAGAGCCCCGGCGTGAAGCTCGCGCCCGCCGGCATCACCGCGCGCCAGCTCATCGACGATTTCTGCGGCGGCATGGCGGACGGCCACGCCTTCAAGGCCTATCTGCCGGGCGGCGCGTCGGGCGGCGTGCTTCCCGCCTCCATGGCCGACATTCCGCTCGATTTCGGCATGCTGGAGCCGCATGGCTGCTTCATCGGCTCGGCGGCGATGGTGGTGCTGTCCGACAAGGACTCGATGCGCGACGTGGCGCTGAATCTCATGCGCTTCTTCGAGGACGAGAGCTGCGGCCAGTGCACGCCCTGCCGCGCCGGCACGGAAAAGGCCGTGGCGCTGATGGAACAGCCCGCGTGGGACGAAACCTTGCTGGATGAGCTTACGGCTGTGATGACCGACGCGTCGATCTGCGGCCTCGGGCAGGCGGCGATGAACCCGGTGCGGGCGGTCCTGACGTTCTTCCGGGACGAGATCGCGGTCGCGCACGCCGATAGCGACGCTCATCTGCCCAAGAGCCAGGCCGGCATCAGGAGCCTCAGATGACGGAGCCAATCGCGTTTCTGCTCGACGGACGGGAGGTCATGGCGCTTCCCGGCGAGACCATCTGGCAGGCGGCCCGGCGCCTCGGGACCACGATTCCGCATCTCTGCCATCTGCCGCAGCCGGGCTATCGCCCCGACGGCAATTGCCGGGCCTGCATGGTGGAGATCGAGGGCGAGCGCGTGCTGGCCGCGTCCTGCCGCCGCAAGCCCGTGGCGGGGATGAAGGTCAAGACGGACTCCGAGCGCGCCAAGCGGTCGCGCGATCTCGTTTTCGAACTGCTTCTCGCCGACCAGCCCGAGCGCGCCACGGCGCACGATCCCAAATCGAGCTTCTGGAGCTGGGCCGGCAAAATGGGCCTGTCGCGCAGCCGCTTCCCGGCGCAGGCGCGCGCGAACGAGACGGCGGATTTCAGCCATCCCGCGATGGCCGTGCAACTCGACGCCTGCATCCATTGCACGCTCTGCGTCCGCGCCTGCCGCGAGGTGCAGGTGAACGGCGTGATCGGCATGGCGGCGCGCGGGGCTCGCGAAAAGATCGTCTTCGACTTCGACGATCCGATGGGCGCGTCCACCTGCGTCGCCTGCGGGGAATGCGTGCAGGCCTGCCCCACCGGAGCGCTGATGCCGAAGACGCTCGTGGATGAGAAGGGCGCGCTTGCGGTCGAGCCCGAGCGCGCGGTCGAGAGCGTCTGCCCCTATTGCGGCGTCGGCTGCCAGCTCACTTACAAGATCGAGGACGGCCGCATCGTCGCCGTGGACGGCCGCGACGGCCCGTCGAACCGGAACCGGCTGTGCGTGAAGGGCCGCTTCGGCTTCGATTACGTGCATCACCCCGACCGGCTGAAGAAGCCGCTCATCCGCAAGGACGGCGTCTCGAAGCGCGACGCGGCCATCGATCCGGCGAACCCGCTGACGCATTTCCGCGAGGCGAGCTGGGACGAGGCGCTCGACCGCGCCGCATCCGGCCTGCGCCGCATCCGCGACGCGCATGGCGGGGGCGCGCTCGCGGGCTTCGGCTCCGCGAAGTGCTCCAACGAGGAAGCCTATCTGTTCCAGAAGCTCGTGCGCACCGGCTTCGGCACCAACAATGTCGATCACTGCACGCGGCTGTGCCACGCCTCCTCCGTGGCGGGCCTGCTGGAAGGCGTCGGCTCGGGCGCGGTGTCGGCGCCGTTCATGGCCGCCGGGGACGCCGATGTGATCGCGGTCATCGGCGCCAACCCCACCGAAAACCATCCCGTCGCCGCCACCTTCTTCAAGAACGCCGTGGAGCGCGGCGCCAAGCTCGTGGTGATGGACCCGCGCGGCACGGCGCTCGCCCGCCACGCGACGCACATGCTGCAATTCACGCCCGGCCGCGACGTGGCGATGCTGAACGCGATGCTGCACACCATCGTCGAGGAAAAGCTCTACGACGTTCACTATGTGCAGGCCAATACGGAGGACTTCGACAAGCTCGCCGAAAATGTGCGCGACTTCCCGCCCGAGGCGATGGAGAAGATTTGCGGCATTCCCGCCGAGACGCTGCGCGAGGTGGCCCGGCTCTACGCGCGCGCGAAGGCCGCGATCATTTTCTGGGGCATGGGCGTGAGCCAGCACATCCACGGCACGGACAACACGCGCTGCCTGATCGCGCTCGCGCTTTCGACGGGCCAGATCGGGCGGCCGGGCACGGGCCTGCATCCGCTGCGCGGCCAGAACAACGTGCAAGGCGCATCCGACGCCGGCCTCATCCCGATGTTCTACCCCGATTACAAGTCCGTCGAGAACCCGCAGACGCGCGCCTTCTACGAGACGTTCTGGAACGCGAAACTCGATCCCAAACGCGGGCTCACCGTGGTCGAGATCATGGACGCGATCCACGCGGGCCAGATCGAGGGGATGTACATTATGGGCGAGAACCCCGCGATGTCCGATCCCGATGTGACCCGCGCGCGCGAGGCTCTGGCCAAGCTCGACGCGCTCGTGGTGCAGGACATCTTCCTGACCGAGACCGCGAAATACGCCGACGTGGTGCTGCCCGCCTCCGCATGGCCGGAGAAGAACGGCACCGTGACAAACACCAACCGGCAGGTGCAGATGGGCCGCGCCGCGCTGCCGCTTCCCGGCGAGGCGCGGCAGGATCTGGAGATCATCGTCGATCTCGCGAACCGGCTCGGGCTCAACTGGCCTTACGAGCATCCGCGCGATGTGTTCGCCGAGATGGCGCGGGCCATGCCCTCGCTCGCCAATATCGCGTGGGACCGCGTCGAGCGCGAGCACTCCGTCACCTACCCCTGCGCCGCGCCGGACCGGCCGGGGCGGGACATCGTTTTCGGCGACGGCTTCCCGACGCCGAGCGGGCGCGGCAAGTTCGTGCCGGCAAAGCTCATCTCGCCCGCCGAGGAGCCCGACGCCGACTATCCCTTCGTGCTCACGACCGGCCGCCAGCTCGAACACTGGCACACCGGCTCGATGACGCGCCGCTCGGGCGTGCTCGACGACCTTGAACCCGAGGCCGTAGCGTGCCTTTCCGCGCGCGACATGGAGCGGCTCGGGCTTGCGTCCGGCCAAAAACTGCGCGTCAGCACGCGGCGCGGCGCCATCGAGCTGAAAGCCCGCATCGACGGCGCGGTGCCGCCGGGGCTGATCTTCATCCCCTTCGCCTATGCGGAGGCCGCCGCCAACATCCTGACGAACCCGCAGCTCGATCCGTTCGGCAAGATCCCCGAGTTCAAATATTGCGCGGCGAGAGTGGAGCCGGCGCGCAGCCGGCCGCCGTGGAGTGATGTCTTGCGCCCGGGCATGTTCCTTCGTCGTCGTCCCGGAAACGCGCCCCGCGCGTTATTCCGGGATCGCAAAAGGCCGTGGCCTGGGTTCTTAACGATCCCGGCTCGCGCTTCGCTTGGCCGGGATGACGGCTAGCTATAGGAGCTGATCATGGCGAAGGCGCTGGAGGGGGTTCGGGTGCTCGACGTGACGCATGTGCAGTCCGGCCCGACGGCGACGCAAATGCTGGCCTGGCTCGGCGCCGACGTCATCAAGGTGGAGAAGCCCCAGGGCGGCGACATCACGCGCGGGCAGCTTCGCGACATCCCCGGCGTGGACAGCCTCTATTTCACCATGCTGAACCACAACAAGCGCTCCATCGCGCTCGATCTGAAGAACTCGGCGGGGCTTGAGGTTCTTGCGGCGCTGGTCGAGGTTTCCGATGTGCTGGTCGAGAACTTCGCGCCGGGCGCGCTCGATCGCATGGGGCTCTCCTGGCCGCGCCTTCAGGACCTCAATCCGCGCCTGATCCTGGCTTCGGTCAAAGGCTTCGGCCCCGGTCCCTACGCGGACAGCAAGATCTACGAGAACGCGGCGCAATGCGTCGGCGGGTCGGCGTCCACGACAGGCTTCCGCGACGGGCCGCCGCTTGTCGCCGCCGGGCAGATCGGCGACGCGGGCGCCGGGATCAATCTCGCGCTCGGCATCGCCGCCGCCTTGTATCAGCGCGTGAGCACGGGGCGCGGACAGAGGGTGGAGTGCGCCATGCAGGACAGCGTGCTCAATCTGTGCCGCGTGAAACTGCGCGACCAGCAGCGGCTTTCGCGCGGGCCGCTCGCCGAATACAGCCAGCATGCGAAGGGCGTCCCGTTCGGCGAGGCGACGCCGCGCGCGGGCAACGATTCCGGCGGCGGCCAGCCGGGCCGCATGCTCCGGTGCAAGGGGTGGGAGGGCGACCCGAACGCCTACATCTATTTCATCGCGCAAGCGGCGGCCTGGGAGCGCATTTGCGATCTGATCGGCGAGCCCGGCTGGAAGACCGGCCCCGGCTACGCGACGCTCGCCGAGCGGCTGCCGCGCCTCGATGACATCTTCGCGCGCATCGAGCGCTGGACAATGGAGCGGACCAAGGTCGAGGCCGCGGACGCGCTTTATAGGCTCGACATCCCGTGCGGGCCGGTCTTTTCCATGAAGGAGCTTGCGGAGGACCCGTGGCTGCGGGCGTCGGGCGCCGTCGTCGAGGTGGACCATCCCGCGCGCGGCAGGCATCTCACCGTGGGCAATCCGGTCAAGCTCTCCGATAGCGCCTGCGAGGTCCGGCGCGCGCCGCTCCTTGGCGAGCACAGCCGCGAAATTCTGCGCGACGTGCTCGGCTTCCCGGACGAGCGCATCGCCGCCATCGAGGCGTCGGGCGCGCTGGGCAGCGGCTCAAGCGAGAAGACCGGCTGATCGCAAGGCCCCCATCCCCGATGCGGCAGGGGAGCATCCACACATGGATTCCCGCATTCGAGCGTGTGAAAAAATCGCAATCGCCCCTTTTGTCCTGGCCGGGCCATGCCCTCGCGCTTGACCCGAGGGTTGACCCGGCCATCCAGTAGCCATCCGCTAAACTATCGATTTGTAATGCCAGTCTTGCTGGATAGCCGCGTCAAGCGCGGCTATGACAACGAAAGCTGGGCCGCAACACGATTTCTTCACACGCTCATTCGCGGGAATGACGCCGACGGGCGTGAGGCCGATCCCGGCTTTAAGTCCGTTTATTTACCGGAGTATTCGCTCAGCCTTCGATGTCGCGCCGGAAAGCGCCTTGGCGCTTATCCGGGGCGTCCTCAAGACTTCGGTTCGAGGTTTTGAAAGATCCCGGATAGGGCGCAAAAGGCGCACTTCGGGGATGACGATGGTGAAAACTCCGCGGAATTAAACCGGACAGCCGTGGTGAAGCGGCGGCGAAGCTGGAACTCCGCCCAGCCTATCCGTCCAGGGGTTTGCGGAAGCCGATGCGTTCGCCGTCATGACCCGTGAGAAGGTCCTGCGTCTTCTCGCCGGCCGCGCCGGCAAAATGCGGCGGCTTGTCCCGCTTCGGAGCAGGCGGCGCCTTTTCCTCCGCCACGGCGCCGGGCGCCCGCGCGGGTTTCGGTTTGCGTCTCAGGAACGAGGGAAGCCCGATCATTCCGCCGCCTCCAGCGCCAGTTTCGGCAGCGGCACGATCTTTACATCGAAGTCCCGCGTGTGATCGAGCGCCGGAATGCGCGCCCGCATCCGGTCCACGTCGGCGGCGTCGACATCGGCGACGATCGCGCAAGGATCGGTCCCGGCCTCCGCGAGAATTTCGCCCCATGGCGAAACGACGAGGCTATGGCCGAACGTGGTGCGCCCGTTCGCGTGGCGTCCGCCCTGCGCGGCGGCGAAAACGAAGCAGCCGTTTTCGATGGCGCGTGCGCGAAGGAGTATGTGCCAATGCTTCTCGCCCGTGACTTTCGTGAACGCGGACGGGGCGGTGAGGAAGTTCGCGCCCGCCTTGGCAAGCGCTTTGTACTGCTCCGGGAAGCGAATGTCGTAGCAGGTGGCGACGCCGAGCGCGCCCCAAGGCAGATGCGCGACATACGCCGTCTTCCCTGGAATGAAGGTCCCCAATTCGCGATAGCTCTCGCCGCTTGGCAGGTCCACGTCGAACATATGGATCTTGTCGTAGCGAACCACGATCTGCCCATCGGGCGCGAAAAGGAACGCGCGGTTTATGGCGCGGTTTCCGGTTTCCTTGATGGCGATCGAGCCGATATGGAGCCAAACGCGCAACTCGGCGGCGAGCCGGGAGAAATGCGAGATTGCCTCGGTCCCCTCCTCGGCCGCGATCTTCTCGAAGAAGCGCGCCGGCTCGATCTCCATCAGGAGCGTATTCTCGGGCGTCTGGATGAAATGGGCGCCCTTGCGGGCGGCGTCGCGGATGAAAGCCTCGGCCTCTATGAGATTATCTCGAATGTCCCTGCCCGATCGCATCTGAACGAGGCCAACTCGAAACTTACCTTTCTTATCCGCCATGCGTCTCCCGCTCCTTCCTAAAGCCCCCTATTCTGCTCAGCTTTGTAAGAGAGGATCAAGTTCTCCTTTCGCATCGAGAGCATGAAGGTCGTCGCAGCCTCCAACATGCTTCAAACCGATGAATATTTGCGGAACGCTAGTGCGGCCGCCCGAGCGTTCGATCATCGCTTTGCGCGGCTCGTTATTGCTGACGTTGATTTCCTCGTAGTCGACGCGCTTGCTCGTCAGGAGCATTTTGGCGCGGCGGCAAAAAGGGCAACCGGGCGTCGTATAAATAGTAACAGACGGCATGAACGATCCTTTCAGGTGTGCGGCGCCCCAAAAAATAGGCGTTCAGCCAGGATCAGTCCAGCTTCAGCTGCCGATACTTAAAGCGCATGCTCTTCGTCCGCGGGCTCCTCCAGGCCGTGCGCGACAAGCGCAATCGCGAGCACATCCACGGCGCTCGCGCCCGCGTCCAGCAGCGCGGCCGCGCATGCATTCGCCGTCGCGCCCGTCGTCATCACATCGTCGATCAGGAGAACCCGCTTGCCGCGCACCGCGTTGCGCTCCCCGCGCGCGACCTTGAAGGCGCCGGCTACGTTCTCCTGCCGCGCTTCCTGCCCGAGGCCGACTTGGGCGCGCGTGCGCCGCGTTCGCTTCAGCGCCGCGACCGACGCCGGGACGCCGGTCGCCCTGGAGAGCCCCTGCGCGAGAAGCGCCGCCTGGTTGAAGCGGCGCTGCAAGAGCCGAAGCCGGTGAAGCGGGGTCGGCACCAGCACGCCGGCGTCTTCGAGAAGCGGCTCTCCCGCCTTTCGCATCAACGTTATGAACAGCGGCAGCGGCTCGTGCTTGTCCTCGAACTTGAACCGGACGATGAGCTTGCGGATGGCGCCGCGATAGTGCGCGGCGGCTCTCGCCCGCGAAAAAACCGGAGGATTGACGACGGCTTGAGTTGAGATATGCGGGCCGGCGCCCTCATATCCTGGAAGCGGAATGCCGAGCCTGTCGCAATAGGGCGGCGTGATGAAATCGAGGCCGCTCCAGCATTGCGGGCACAGGAGATTGTGCCGCGTGATGAGCGCGGAGCAGGAAACGCAAACCGCCGGGAGGAGCAAGTCGGCGGAGTACCTAAGGCTTTCGGCCGCGAGCCGGGCGACGCGGTGGAACATTTGCAACGCAAACAACAATGACTTTAGCTGAACCCAACCATAGAGACAGGCCGGCGCCTTGACCAGTCCCAGCATTTTCGACCGCGGCCTTATCCAGCGCAATCTCGCGCGCAGCGCGGACACGCTGCCGCGCGCGGACTTCCTGATCCGCCACGCGGCCGAGGAACTCGCGGGCCGGCTCGCCTGCGTCAAGCGCGAGTTCGAGCGCGCCGCCGACGTGGGCGCTTATCATGGCGCGATGGCGAGGCTGCTTCGCGAGCGGGCGCCGGGCGTGACCGTCGTTTCGCTCAGCGCCGTGGAGGCTCTGGCGAGCGCCTGCCCCGCGCCGCGCGCCGTTGCCAGCGAGGAGGCGCTGCCGCTCAAGGACGCATCGCTGGACCTTGCGACATCTGTTCTTTCCTTGCACCTCGTCAACGACTTGCCGGGCGCGCTCATCCAGATCCGGCGCGCGCTTCGCCCGGACGGCCTGTTCCTCGGCGCGCTGCTCGGCGGCGACACGCTGATCGAGCTTCGGCAGGCTTTCATGCAGGCCGAGATGGAGACGCAGGGCGGGGTCAGCCCGCGCGTTTTTCCGACGGCCGATGTGCGCGACATGGGCGGCCTTCTCCAGCGCGCGGGCTTCGCGCTGCCCGTCGCGGACGCCGAGCGCCTGACCGTGACCTACGCCGATCCGCTGGCGCTGATGCGCGAGCTGAAGGCGATGGGCGCCGCGAACCCGCTTGCCGCGCGCGCGAGGAAGCCGATGCGCCGCGACACGCTCGCCCGCGCGCTTGAAATATACGCCGGGCGGTTCACCGGCGCCGACGGGAAGGCGCGCGCGACGTTCGAAATCCTCTATCTGTGCGGATGGGCGCCGCATGAAAGCCAGCAGAAGCCGTTGAAGCCGGGCTCCGCCGCCGCCCGCCTCGCCGATGCGCTCGGCGCCGAGGAACTGCCCGCCGGCGACAAGGCCGGCTTCCCGGCCTAGGCAGAAGTTTTCCAATTAAGCCAACGGATGGCCTTTGCCCGTCATTCCCGACGGACTTCGATCGCCATTCCCGGATGCCCTTCGTTCCGGCGCGATCATCCCCGGCCGTGCGCCCGGAAAGAGCGCCGCCAGTGCTGGGCGACATGCTCAAGATGCCGCCTGAAGTCGGCGATCCGCGCCGCTTCGAAGCGCCGGTGAAGCGATTCATAGGCGTCGATATCGGCGCGGGAGGCCGAGAACCCGCAAGCGTGGCGCGCCTCGCACTCGATCAGGAAGGCGCTTTCCTCGACCGACAGACCGCAGAGATAGCGCTCGCCCGTCGTCTTGCGCCTCACGCCCTTGGCGGCTTCTTTCCGCGCCCAGGTTTGCTGTCTTGCCCGCTCCAAAGCGTCGCTTGTCATGCTGCCTCTCGAAAGCAAATCGCCTGAAAATTCGGGTCTTCGATGTTTCGGACTGAGCGGCCTGCAACCTGAGCGAGCATAGCACCCCGGGCGGAGACGGAAAAGGGCATTTAAATATTCAGCCGGGAGCGGGTTCGCCGGACCGGACGGCCGCGGGCTTAAGGCGGCCATCGCGGTTTTGACCACAGCTATCTGAGTGCGCCGCGCCGCCGCGAGCCTTGCCGCATAAGCGAATCTGTTAACTTGCGTTAACGGAGGACCACATGGCGAATTTCAGCACACATTTGGCGGTCGCGTCTGTCGGAGGCGGACTTTGCGCGACGGTCGCGCTGGCGGGACAGGCCGCGCCGCCGAACTACATGGTCACGCTCACGCTGGCCTGCGCCATCGGCGGCATCCTGCCCGACATCGACCTCGAAAAGTCGGAGCCGTCGCGCCTGCTGTTTTCCGCGCTGGGCGTCGTGGTGGCGTTCGCCGCCGTGTTCTCGCTCGCGCGCCAATTCTCGATCCTGGAGCTGTGGGCGATTTGGCTCGGCGTCTTCGCCGCCGTGCGCTACGGCGCGTTCTACGCCTTCCACAAGCGGACGCGGCATCGCGGCATCTTCCATTCGCTGCTCGCGGGCGCATTCTTCATGGCGCTCACCGCCGTCATTTTCGATCACGTATTCGGCGAGCCGCCGGCGCTCGCGTGGCTGACCGGGCTCTTCCTTCTGATCGGCTTCATCATTCACCTCGCGCTCGACGAAATCTACTCGGTGGACATCGAGGGCCGCGTTATCAAGAAATCCTTCGGGACCGCGCTCAAGCTTATCGATACCCATTCGCTGCGCGCGTCGGCGCTGATGGCCGTGGCGCTCGCAGGCGTGTATTTCGTGACGCCGCCCACGCAGGACTTCGTGGAAATCGTGAAGCCGCCGGTGTTCTTCGCCTTCCTCAAGAACAGGCTGCTGCCGAAGGGCGAGTGGTTCGGCCTGCAATGGCCGAAGGCGACGGCGGCGCTCGATGGCGGGCATGCGGCGGCGAAATCGCCCTCCGGCGGCGTGCAGTAGCGGTCATCCCTATTTGAGCGCCATTCCGGGAGCCTAACCGAGGCGCGGCGCGCGCGTTTTATGCCGCCACCCTCGGGGTGAGCCACATGTTCTCATGGCCGGGCTTCGACCCACGGCTGTCCGGTTTAATTTCGCAGCGTTTCCAACATCGTCATCCCGGAAGGGCGCCTCTTGCGCACAATCCGGGATCTTTCAACACCGCAAATCGAAGTCTTGAGGAAGACCCCGGATAAGCGCGAGGGCGCTTTCCGGGGTGACATTGAAGGGCGCCGGACCGTTCGGCCGGATTTGGCGTCACTCATCCCGGCCGCGGAAAGGAAATACGCTGCTTGGGCGCGGCCTCGGCGGCTCGCGAAACGCTTCGCCCGGCGCCGGCGGCGGGGCCAGGGGATAGTCGGCGGCCTCGGCGCCGTTCGGCGGCGGCGCCTCTCCATTGACCGGCGGCTCGCTTTCAACGGGGGGGCTGGGCCGCCGCCGCCCGTTCCTTCCGGGCTTTTTCTCCGGCGCCGCCGAATCCCTGGCCTCGGCCTCGGCGAGCGCCAGCGCCTTCTCCCGCTCCTTCTCCTCGCGCTCCTTTTCCTTCTCGGCCTTGCGCTCGGCCCGCCTCTCTTCGCGCTCCTGCTCCTTGGTGTCGCGGCGGGCCGACCGGGCGATGGCGTTCAAAAGGCTTACGACTTCCCGCTCGGTCATGAGGTCGGCGTAATAGAAGCCCTGGCCGAAATCGCAGCCGAGCGCGCGGACATAGGCGAGGTCTTCCTCGCTGTCCACGCCCACCGCGACCACGTCCTTGCCGAGTTCATGCGCGATGGTCAGCACCGCCTTCAGCACCATGGCGCTGGAGCGCTCCTTGTCGGAGAGCGTCACGAGCGAGCGGTCGATCTTGATCGCGTCGATGGAGAGCCGGTGCCAGTAGGACAGCGACGAGAAGCTGACGCCGAATTCGTCGAGCGCGACGCTGACATTCAGGCTCTTCAGCCAATCCAGGATTTCGATGGCCTGCTCGGGGTTCGAGTTGATGAGCGTCTCGGCGATTTCGAGCCGCAGCGCGCCCTTGGGCAAGGTTTCGCGCCCGATGATGAGCCGCAGGTTCTGCACCAGATCGTGGTGAAAGAGCTGCTGGCTCGACATGTTGATGGAGATGTAGATCGGATCGTCGCGCTGGAGGATGCGATGCCAGCGCGCGCCCTGGCGGATGCAGCGCTCGAAGACGTAGGCCCACAACTCGCCGGAAAGCCCAGCCGCCTCGGCCGACGCCTCGAACTCGGGCAGGCTCAAGCGCCCGAGCGTCGGATGATCCCAGAGGACGAAGGCCTCCATGCCGGCGAGGCGCTCGTCCTGGATGCGCATCACCGGCTGATAGAGGATGCGGATCTGGCGGCGCTCGATGGCATGCTTCAGATCCGCCTGGATGAGGGAGCGTTCGTCGACGGCGCCCCGCATCTCGGGTTTGAACAGCTCGATCCGGTCCGCGCCGGCGCGCTTGGCCCGGTACATGGCGCTTTCGCCTTCGCGGAGCAGGTCCTCGGCATGCTCCTGCGTGCCGTCATACATGGCGATGCCGATGCTGCCGGTCAGCACGAGATCGCGGCCGCCGACCTTCATGGGCGTGCGCAGCGACCGCCGCACGCGCTCGGCCAGCATCGCGATGTGGCGCGGCTCGGCGTCGTCGGAGATCAGGATCGCAAATTGCATGGAGCCGATGCGCGCGAGCGTGTCCTGCGGGGAAATATGGCGGGTGAGGCGGCGCGCGACGGTGAGGAGCACGCCGTCATTCGCGGCGAAGTCCGGCGAACGGGCCTGGTTCTTGAACGCGTCGAGGTCGATGAAGAAGACTGTCGGCTTGATGTTCTCGTGCTTGGCCCGGGCGACGGCGGTTTCGAGCCGGTCGAGGAACAGCTCCCTGTTGGGCAGGCCGGTGAGGCCGTCGCGGATGGCGTGGTGAAGCAGGCGCTCCTGCGCGCGCCTTTGCGCATTCACGTTCCTGAGCAAGCCGACGCCGCGCAGCGTCCGCGTGGCCCTTTGCTGCGTCACCGTTCCGCGCAGTTCGTACCAAAGATAGCCGCCTTCCGCGCGCTTTATGCGGAACTCTTGCGCGATGTCCCCGCCCTGCCGCTCCCGCAAGGTCCACAGCGTCAGCCGCATGCGCTCCCGGTCGGAGGCGTGGAGGTGCTGAAGCCAGGCGTCCGCCGGGCCTCGAAGCGAGCCGGGCGTAAGCCCGAGCGCCTGCTCGACCTCGGGTCCGGCGTAGATTTCGTTGCGGCGCCCGTCCCATTCCCAGACGCTCGCGCCGGAGGCTTCGAGCGCGGTGACGCGCAGCTTGAACTGGCCCGCCTCCTCGCTCGACCCGCTCGAATCGATGGACTGGAACGCATATTGGGTGACGGTCACGCCGATCAGCATCAGGAAAACGACGAGCCCGGCTGACAGCGACGAAACGACGATGTCGCCCGAAACCTTGCCCGCCACCGTCACGGACGCCGCGAACAGCCAGACCATGAACAGCATCCAGGACGGCACGAGCGACAGCGCGCGCTCCTGACCGCGCAAAGCGAGGAAACCGATCAGCCCGCTGCCGATAACGGCGATGGGGACGAAGGACAGCCTCGCGAAGGCGGCCGTCATCTGCGCGTCGATGAGCGCGAAGAAGACGAGGCCGATCTGCGCCGCGATCCAGCCGAAAAAGGCCATGGAAATCCAGGAATGCCACAGCCTCAAATGCAGGTAGATATAGAGGAAGAAGACGATGCTTGCCGCGAACGCGGCTTCGGACGCCGCTCGATACGTTCCGTTATCCTCGGATGAGAGCTGGAACAGCTTATGCCAGAAGCCGAAATCCACGCAGAGATAGGCGAGCGCCGTCCAGGCGACCAAGGCGGTCGCGGGGAAGACAAGCTTATGATTGGCGGCGAAGATGGCGGTGAGGAAGATCGCGAGAATGCCCGTTATGCCGAGCAGGATGCCATGAAACAGCGCCGAGTCGCGCTGGCGTTTGCCGAAGCTCCCCGGCGAGGACAGGTAAAGCCTTGGCGCCGACGCGGAGGCCAGCTCCACGATGAAGGTGACGGTGGCGCCGGGTTCGATCGAGATGCGGTAGTTGTCGAGGTGATCGTAGTCTTCGTTGCGTTCGGGCCGGAAGCCGAGCGAGGGCGTGACGTTGGTGATTCGCGGCGCGTCGAGGTCGGGCTTGGTCACGCGAGAGGCGACGATGTCGTATCGCTGCGCCGTAAGGAAGCGCACCACGGGCTTGTCGGTCGGGTTGGAGAGCGCGAACACGATCCAGCTCGGGTTTGTGCCCGGCGTTTTGGCCGAGACCGTCATGCGGCTGGCGATGCCGTCCGCGCCCGGCGCCGTTTCGACGCTGATCTTGTCGCCCCGGCGCTCGTAGAACTCGCCGAGAAAGGTGATGTCGATCTTGTCGTCGCCGGGGCCGATGACGATGGGCTCCACCGCATGCGCCGGCGCCACGGCCGACGCGGCCGCGATGAAAAACGCGGCGATCAGCGCGAAGAGCGCCTTGGCGCCCGCCGTTCCGACATGCCCGAAGGCGCGATGCTTGGCGGCCTGCCTCATCAGGGAACCCGCCGGCCAATTCGGTCAAGGCGCGGGATCGTCGCTAATAAGCGCAAAAAGCCAATGGTCTTGCCATACGCCATTGATCTTGAGATACCGCCGGGCCAAGCCCTCATATTGAAACCCCGTCCGGTTCAGAAGCGCCGCCGACGCCTTGTTCTCCGGCAGGCAGGCCGCTTCCAAACGATGAAGGCGCAGAACATCGAAGACAAACCAGATGACCGCCCGCACCCCTTTCGTCATGTGGCCCTGGCGGGCGTAAGGCTCGCCGATCCAGTACCCGAGCGAGCAGCTCTGGCTGACCCCGCGCCGGATATTGCTCAGCGTTACGCCTCCAATTAATGCGTTATCAGAGGTTCTGAACAGAAAAAAGGCATAACCGAGATCCTGGCGCGCATCCTTGTAATAATAACGGATGCGGCGGCGGTAGGTCTCCCGGCTGAGTTCGTCGCGCGTCCAGCGCGGCTCCCAAGGCTCAAGGAAAGCGCGGCTTTGCGCGCGCAACGCAGCCCACGCCTTATAGTCGGACATTTGCGGCTCGCGGAGGTAGACGCCCTCTCCCTCGACGAAGGGCCTCGCCTCGGTGAAGAACATGCGGGCGCCGAGCATGTTAACAAACGGCGGCGAGCGCGCCCGAGAGGAACGCCTCGGCCGTGTCGGCCACGACCGCGCCGGCGCCGCGCGCGCCAACGACGGCGGACACCATCTCGGGCCTCGCGCGCATGGCTCGCCCGACGGCCTGCACGTCTTCGCGCGTAACGCCGTCGACCCTCTCGATCAGCTCTTCGTTCGATATCGGCCTGCCGAACACCATCAGATCCCAGGCCAGTTGTCCCGCCCTCGCCTCGCAGCTTTCAAGGCTCATGAACAGCCCGGCCTTGATCTGCGCCTTGGCGCGCGCCAGTTCCTGCGCCGTCGGTCCGCGCTCGGCGAGGTCGGCGAAAATTCCAAGCGCGATGCCGCTCAGCTCCTTCAATTGCTGCGAACTCGTCGCCGCGTGCAGCCCGACGATCCCGCTGTCGACATAGCCCCAGTCGAAGGCGTGAATGTCGTAGCAAAGGCCGCGCTTCTCGCGCACCTCCTGGAACAGCCGGGACGCCATGCCGCCGCCCGCGATGCCGGCGAAGATGCGCCCCGCGAAGGAGGCGTCGTCGCCGTTCGGATAGCCCTCGAAGGCGTAGAGCACGTGGCATTGCTCGAAGCGCTTGTCCGCGACGGCGTGCCCGCCCTCGAACTTCGCTTTTTTCATCTGGCGCGGCGCGTCCGCCGGCAGCCCGCCGAAAAGGGTCTCGGACAGGCGATGCAGCGCATCGTGGTCGACGGCGCCCGCCGCGGAGAGGATCATGCGCGAGGCGCAGTAATTCTCCTTGCGGAAGCGCTTCAGGTCGGCCGCCGAATGCCGCGAGATGGTGCGCTCCGTGCCGAGGATCGAGCGCCCGAGCGCCTGACTAGGATAGGCTTCCGCCATGGCCAGATCGAAGACGATGTCGTCCGGGCTGTCCTGCGTCGCGGCGATTTCCTGAAGGATGACCTCGCGCTCCCGGTCCATCTCCTCGTCGGTGAAGGACGGGTTGAGGAGAAGGTCGCCGATCAGGTTCAAGCCAAGCTCAACGTCGCTTTTCAAGACGCGCGCGTAGTAATTGGTCGCCTCCGAGGAGGTCACGGCGTTGAGCGCGCCGCCCGCGCCCTCGATCTCCTCGGCGATCTGCATGGGCGTGCGCGTCGGCGTGCCCTTGAAGGCCATGTGTTCGAGGAAATGGGCGACGCCGTGCTCGTTGTCGGTCTCGGCGCGCGCGCCCGCCGCCACGAAAATGCCGACCGTCGCCGTTTCGAGCCCGGCCATGCGGTGGGTCACGATCCGCATCCCATTCGCAAGCTGGCTGGTTAGAACTGTCATAAAAGAACCTCAACTCTGCGCCGCTGCATGCGCGGCGATGATATCGGCGACGGCTTTGGGCGAATTCGGCGCAAGCTTGAACCGCTCGGGTCCGGTCAGGCGCTCCCGAAGCCGTTCGGGGATTTCCGCCGTGCGCCCGGTCGCGCGCTTCACGGCCTCCGGGAACTTCGCCGGATGCGCGGTCGCGAGCGCCACCATGGGGCCCGGCGTCCGCTCCCGCTCCCGGATCGCGGCCGCCACGCCCACCGCCGTATGCGGATCGATGAGCATGCCCGTCTCATCCATGACCTTGCGCATGGCGGCGCTTGCCTCGTCGCGGCTGACGCGATGCGCCGAGAAGCGCTCGCGGATGCGGCCGAGCACGGAGGCGGGCAAATCGAACCCGCCTTCGTCGCGCAAATCGGCCATCGCCCGGTTGACGAAAGAGGCGTCGCGCCCGCTTTCCTCGAACAGAAGGCGTTCGAAATTGCTTGAAATCTGAATGTCCATGCTGGGACTGTCCGTCGGCGTCACGCCTCGCGGCTGGTAGCGCCCCGTTTCGAGCGTGCGAGCAAGAATATCATTCTCATTCGTGGCTATAACAAGCCTTCCCATCGGCAAACCCATCTTGGCGGCCGTGAAGCCCGCGAAGATGTCGCCGAAATTGCCGGTCGGAACCGTGAAGCCCGGCCGCGCGCCCGGCCCGAGCCTCGCGCTCGACGTGTAATAATACACCGCCTGCGCGACGATGCGCGCCCAGTTGATGGAGTTGATCGCGGACAAGGCGTGGCGTTCGCGGAACGCGCCGTCGCCGAACAGCGCCTTCACGATGGCCTGGCAATCGTCGAACGTGCCCTCTATGGCGATGGCGTGGATGTTGTCCTCCCGCGCCGCCGTCATCTGCCTGCGCTGCACGTCGCTGATGCGGCCATGCGGGAACAGGATGAAAAGCTCGATGTCCCGCCGGCCGCGAAAGGCCTCGACGGCGGCGGCGCCCGTATCGCCCGACGTGGCGCCGAGAATGGTCGTGCGCGCCCCGCGCCGCTTCAGCGCCCGCTCCATGAGACGCGAGAGCGCCTGCATGGCGAAATCCTTGAACGCGAGCGTCGGCCCGTGGAACAGTTCGAGCAGGTAAAGGTCCGGCCCGATTTGGCGGAGCGGCGCCGTGTCGGCGCAACTGAACCTGGCGTAGGCGTCCGACAGGAGCGCGAGGAGTTCCGCATGCCCCGGATTGCCGCCGGTGAAGGGCGCGATGACGTGGGCGGCGGCGGCGGCGTAATGCGCCGCCGGCAGTTCCGCGAGCGACGGCAGTTCGGGCCACCGTTCCGGCATATAGAGGCCGCCATCCGGCGCCAGCCCGGCAAGCAAGGCTTCCTCGAAATCGGCGTGAGGAGCGGCTCCTCGTGTCGAGACGTACATCATCAGACTTATTCTTGTAGCGGCAAAAGCGCCTCTTCCAGCGCACCATAGGATGGAGTTGGCGCGCTGTCATCTCCGCGAGCCCCGGTTCGAACCGCTTTCGTCGCCGCGAACTCGCCCGAGAGCCGCGAGCGCGCGGCGAGAAAGCCGCAAACGCCAGCCAGCCCCGCCGCCAGCCCGAACCGGGCGAGCGCACGGTCGAGGCGGCGATAGCCCGCCGCCGTCCCGGCCAGGCGGAGCGCGAGCCGGGATCGTTGAGAACGGAGGCTGCGTTTTGTGCGGTCCCGGATAACGCCTCCGGCATTTCCGGGACGACGAGGGGGAGCGCGCGGCGGAAGCGGTTGCAATCGCGCGGGCCATCGGCCAAGTTTCGCGCATGCACACGCCTGAGCTGGACCTTTTCGAAGCGGATTGCCCCGGCCGGGCGGCGCCCGCGCGAGGCGCCGGGGCGACCGTTCCGGTGCTCCTGCCGCTGGCGCTCGACGAGGCCTATACCTACGAGGCGCCGGGCGGCGAAAGCTTGAGCCCCGGCGATTTCGTGGTCGTGCCGCTCGGGCCGATGAAGCGCATCGGCGTCGTCTGGAACGCGGCGGAGACCCCGCGCAAGCCGTTCGATCCCAAGAAACTCAAGGCGGTGATCGCGAAGCTGGGCGAAGTCCCGCCGCTGCCGCCGGTCAACCTCGCCTTCGCCGACTGGGTGGCGAACTACACGCTCGCGCCGAGGGGCATGGTCTTGCAGATGATGATGAGCGCGCGGCTCGTGTTCGAGGCCGAGGAGCCGCGCTGGGGCTTCCGGTTCGCGGGCGAGGCGCGGATGCGTCTCACCGATGCGCGGCGCAAGGCGCTGGCCGTGCTGCAAGACGGCGAGGTCTGGCCGAAGAAGAAGCTCATGGACGCGGCGGGCGTGAGCGCGGCCGTCATCGACGGGCTGGCGCAGGCGGGCGCGCTGGTCCGCGCCGGGCTGCCGCGCGCGAGGCCGCCGTTTCCGCGCCCGGATTTCGCCTTCGCCAGCCTCACCGAGCCGCAGACCGCGGCCGCCGCTCTGCTGTGCGAACGCATCGTCGAAGGCGGCTATTCGACGACGCTGCTCGACGGCGTGACGGGCTCCGGCAAGACCGAGGTCTATTTCGAGGCCGTGGCGGAGGCGCTGCGGCGCGGCCAGGGGCAGGCGCTGATCCTCTTGCCGGAAATCGCGCTGACGACGCAGTTCTTGGAGCGCTTCGAGGCGCGCTTCGGCTGCCGCCCGGCCGAGTGGCATTCCGCCGTGTCGCCGAAGGAGCGGGCGCGCACGTGGCGCGGCGTCGCGGAAGGCGAGGTGCGCGTGGTCTGCGGCGCGCGCTCGGCGCTGTTCCTGCCTTTCGCCGATCTCGGCCTGATCGTGGTGGACGAGGAGCACGACTCCTCCTTCAAGCAGGACGACCGCGTCATCTATCAGGCGCGCGACATGGCGGTGGTGCGCGCCTCGCTCGGCAAGATCCCCATCGTGCTCAGTTCCGCCACGCCGTCGGTGGAAAGCATCGTGAATGTGAAGCGCGGCCGCTATGGCCATGCCGTTCTGCCCGCGCGCTTCTCCGGCAACAGCCTGCCCGACGTCGAGGCGGTGGATCTCGAAGGCCGCGCCGCCGGAAAAGGGCGCGTGGATCGGCCCGCCCGTGGTCGAGGCCGTGAACGGGGCGCTCGGGCGGGGCGAACAGGCGCTCCTCTTCCTCAATCGCCGGGGCTATGCGCCGCTCACGCTGTGCCGCGCCTGCGGCCACCGCTTTGCCTGCCCGCAATGCACGGCCTATCTGGTCGAGCATCGGCTGCGCGGCCGGCTCATCTGCCATCATTGCGGCTTTGCGCTGCCGTTCCCCAAGAGCTGCCCCGCCTGCCATCGCGAAGGGCTGCTCACCGCATCCGGCCCCGGCGTCGAGCGCGTGATGGAGGAGGCGCGGAACCGCTGGCCGGCCGCGCGCATGATCGTGCTGTCGAGCGACCTCGTGCAGACCGCGGCGCAGCTCCGCGAGCTTTTGACCCGCATTACCGAGGGCGGCGCCGACATCGTCGTCGGCACGCAGCTCGTCTCCAAGGGCCACAACTTTCCGAAGCTGTCCTTCGTCGGCGTGGTCGACGGGGATTTGAGCCTCGCCACCGCCGACCCGCGCGCGGGCGAGCGCACCTTCCAGCTCCTGCATCAGGTGACGGGCCGCGCGGGCCGCTTCGGCGCGCCGGGACGCGGGCTGATCCAGACGCATTTCCCGGACCATCCCGTAATGCGCGCGCTCGTGACCGGCGACCGCAAAGCCTTCTACGAGGCCGAGATCGCCATGCGCGAGGAGGCGGGGCTGCCGCCGTTCGGCCGGCTCGCCGGGATGATCGTCTCCGCCGGGACGAGGCCGGAGGCGGAATCCTACGCCCGCGCGCTCGCGCTCGCCGCGCCGGACGCGCCGCTCATTTCAGTGCTGGGGCCTGTGGAGGCGCCGCTCGCCATCATCCGCGCCCGCCATCGCCAGCGCCTCCTCGTGAAGGCCGCGCGCGAGGCCGATTTGCAGGGCTATCTCAGGGAATGGCTGTCTCGCGCGCCGGCGGCTCGCGGCAGCCTCAGCCTTCACGTCGACGTGGACCCCTACAGCTTCCTCTAACCCCGAATCGTCATCGGTCGCGCCGAATCCGGTTGAGCGGTTCGGCGCCGTTTGCTCCACCGTCGCGCCCATGGACGCGCGGCCGGGCATGTCGGGAACCCACAGGCCGAACGCGCCCGGCTCTCCGTCGATGACCACGGCGTAGCGTGTCTTTCCCTCTGCCATCGCGCGGCTTAAGCCACCTCGCGGGCATGCGCGATCTCCAGCCCGCGCGCCGGGCGCACATCCGCCGCCATCAGCGTCTCAAGCGCGAAGGTATCGCCGTCGATGGTCATGAACTCCACCTCGAACGCTTCTCCATCCTTATAGACCATGACGACCGTGCCCACGTCGCCCGCCTTCAGTTTTTTGTCCGGCAAGTCGCGGGTGAGCACGACGCGGTCCAGATCTTCCATCATGATTTGCCGCCTTTCAAAGGGATCGCGGTCACAAAACGCGGCGCGCCGCCGTCGATTGTCCAGACCGTGCGCAAGCGGGGCATCCGCCCATCCGGCGCGTTAAGCGGCCCCTCCACGATATAATTCGTTCCAAAAGCCGTCTTTTGCAAGCGCGCAACTTCGTTGGAGCGGCCGTGCTCCAGAAGCGCCTCCATCAGCGGCTTGGGGTCGTCTTCGCGGAAGCCGAAGCGCATGAAAAAAGCCGCCTTCGGGCCGCCATCGGGGTGGCGAGGATCGAGCAGGTAATGTGTGACCTTGCGCGGATCGACGACTTCTCCTCTATCGGCTACGGTAGATTTCTTCTCGAATGCTGTTGCTTCGTTATGACTAAGTAATTCAAAAAGCCGTCTTCGTACAAATTTTCTGTTGAACTTATAGTAAGAGCCGTAAAGTTCTCCAACAAAGCCTTCCGATTCAAAGCCTGGAACATAAACAACATTATAATTTTCTGGAAGAGGCTTATGTGAAAAAAGTACTTTTTTGTTTGTTGGTAGCTCGTTAAAATGAATCAGATCCTTATCTGAGAAGCCATCACGATCCGTCATTAGGATGAATACATCTTTCATGGAAACTCTAGAAGATCTTTTCTTCCAAGAAGCCACCGCATCATCGAACGTATCGTAGTGTTGAAAGAATATCTTCAGCCCATTGACCCTACCAACAGGATACCAACCGCCGCCGTCTCTTCGGAATCCAGTGAGATGTTTGAATTGAGATTAGTCTCTAAATCTTTACAGAAGCTCAGGAAATCAGTTGGCTTGAACCAAAGGCCAACAGTCGGTGAAGTGTATCCTCGCCCTTCTAGTTCATAGAACCTTCCACCGATACAGTTTTGTGAGATGTAACAATGATCAGCGTCGTGAAACCTTTTGTAAAATCGTTTTTGTATGAGATATTGCTGATTATTCTTATACCAACGTTCGAGCCGCCCATTTACCTTCGCTGCTATCGAGCTTATGCTTAGGTTGCTTTTCATTTCCATCTTCTGAATAAACGTGGATCTATCTCGATCTTTTCCATGATTTATAGCGTAGAGAGGCGCGCCAAGCCACCTGCTCAGCCTCTCACCGCACATCGGCCAGTTTCTAGATAAACAAGAAAGCATTTTTGCGGCATCGCAAGGTTCGTAACCGCTCCTCCTCGGGACGCGGCACTTTGGCCAACAGCCGCAATAAACGGTGTCGGCGCTCAACCCGGAGAGGAGGCGGCATCAATTCGTTGGCAAAAGAGGCAAATGCTGATGCGTGCTAGCCTGAGCTTGAGCATTCGCAAAGGTACGTTATGGAAACCGTTCCGCTTCCGTTCTGAAATTTGATGGTTTGGAAGCCCGGTTAATTGGCGGTCGCCTTCGGCGTCTTTGGGCTTGCGCCTTTGGGTTCGCTGCGGTCCCGGATAAGGCTTCGCCTTTCCGGGACGACGAAACAACCCAACCCATCGTCGTCCCGGCCATCGGCGCCCCGGCCGCCGGGGCGCGCGCCCTACAGTTCGACTTTCTTGAACCGTAAGGCGCGGGCGAATTTCGTGCCGCCGCGTCATGGTTAAAATCGCCAAGTGTTAACGGCGGAACGCGGGGGCCGCGCGCCTTACGAAACGGCGCATCCGGCCTACGAAAAAGCGAAAAAACGCGATTCCGGCGCGAAAAAAGCGACTCGGAAATCCTAGTTAACGGTTTTATTGTTGCGCGCGTTCACTATAAAGCCCAGCCTGAGGTTGAGGCGAGCCTTTTCGCAACCGGCCGGAATCGCGCGAAAAAGCCGGATTTCAGCGAGTAATATCAATGAGATAGGCTCGTTTAACGCGGCCGAAAGGCGCTTTGCGGTATAGTAAAAATAATAAGCGGGAAGAGGCGAAAAACCGGCAACTGGCGTAACCTTATTCCGGGCCGCCAGGGTTAGCGGAGGGTTAACGAGGCGCGGCGTCGAGGCCCGCTTCCCGGCGGCGAAAATTTTTGGCGCCGGACTTATTGCGCCGGCACGAGCTTCGCCACCGCCGCGTCCTCCGGCGTCAGCGCGCCTTCCTCCACCATCTCCGCGAGCTTGCGCCGCGCCTCCTCCGCCTCGCGCTGCCGCGCCCACAGCCCGGCGTAAAGCCCGCCCGCATCGATCAGCGACAGGTGCGTCCCGCGCTCCACGATGCGCCCCTTGTCCATCACGAGGATCGCATCGGCGTGGATCACGGTCGACAGCCGGTGCGCGATCACAAGCGTGGTGCGGTTCTTCGCGATCTCCTCCAGCGCCGCCTGGATTTCCTTCTCCGTGAAGCTGTCGAGCGCCGAGGTCGCCTCGTCCAGCATCAGGATCGGCGGCGCCTTCAGGATGGTGCGCGCGATGGCGACGCGCTGCTTCTCGCCGCCGGAAAGCTTCAGCCCGCGCTCGCCCACCATCGATTTGTAGCCGAGCGGCAACTGCGCGATGAAGCCGTCGATCTGCGCCAGCCGCGCCGCCTCGCGCACCTCCGCGTCGCTCGCCGCCACGCGGCCATAGCGGACGTTGTATTCGATGGTGTCGTTGAACAGCACCGTGTCCTGCGGCACGATGCCGATGGCCGCCCGCAGCGTGTCCTGCGTCACCTCGCTAATGTCCTGCCCATCGATGAGGATGCGGCCCGACTTCACATCGTAGAAGCGATAGAGCAGCCGCGACACCGTGGATTTGCCCGCGCCCGACGGCCCGACCAGCGCCACCATATGCCCCGCCGGCACCTCGAAATCGACGCCGCGCAGGATGGGCCGCGCCTCGTCATAGGCGAAATGCACGTTCTCGAAGCGGATCGCGCCTTGCCCGACGGCAAGCGGCTTCGCGCCCGGCTTGTCCTTCACCTCGGGCGCCTGCCCGAGCAGCGTGAACATCGCTTCGATGTCGACCAGCGCCTGTTTCGTCTCGCGATAGATCATGCCCATCACGTTGAGCGGCTGGTAGAGCTGGATGAAAACCGCGTTCACCAGCACGAAATCGCCCACCGTCATGGTTCCCGCGACGACGCCCCGCGCCGCGAGCAGCATGGCGAGAACCATGCCGGCGGTGAAAATAAAGGCCTGGCCCGCGTTGAGCCACGCGAGCGAGCTGTAGGTGCGGATGGTCGCGCGCTCGTAGCGCTCCATCGAGCGGTCGAAGCGCGCCGCCTCCCAGCGCTCATTGCCGAAATATTTGACGGTCTCGTAGTTCAGGAGGCTGTCCACGGACTTGGTGGTGGCGTCCATGTCCGCCTCGATATATTCGCGGCGAATCTTGATGCGCCTCTCGCTGAAGAAGAAGCTGAACCACGCGTAGATCGCGATCATGGCGAGCACGATCGCGACAAGCTCCCAGCCGAAATAGAAGCCGAAGAGAAGACAGACGAACAGAACCTCGAGAATTGTCGGAAAGAGGTTCAACGCGCCCATGCGGATGATGAGATCGATGGCGAGCTTGCCGCGGTCGAGAACGCGCGACAGCCCGCCGGTCTTGCGCTCAAGGTGGAAGCGCAGCGAGAGATCGTGCACATGGCGGAAGGTTTCGGTGGCGAGAACGCGCGTCGCGTGCTGGCCGATATGCGTGAACAGCACGTCGCGCAACTGCACGAAGCCGGTCATGGAGATGCGGGCGACGCCATAGGCGACGATCAAGGCGAGCGGAACGGCCGCGAATTGCGCCGCCTTCGCGCCGGCGTCCGCTTGCGGCAACTCCGTCAGCGCGTCCACCGCGGCCTTATACGCGAGCGGCATCGCCATGGTGACGATCTTCGCCGCGATCAGCGCCGCCGCCGCCAGCACGAGCCGCAGTCTCAGATCCGGCCTTCCTTTCGGCCACACGAAGGGAAGCAGGCGCTTGAGAATGGCGGCGTGCGCATCGCCCGCCTCTTTCGGCGCGGCGGCGTAATGGGAACCGGCGAGATGTCGCAAAAAATGCCTCTTTAGGATGGTAAGCGCTTCAAGCGCTTCTGGAAACGCATGGCAAGGGAAAGGTCCGCTCTCCATATAGGCGAATTTCCGGCCTTGGCGAGACTCGTTCCTTAAGGGCGGCAAGCCGGCGCCGGCTATGTTCACAATCGCGTTGCATTAGGATGTGATGACAGGTCAATGAAACCACAAAAGAAAATGAAGCGTCTGTGCGTTTATTGCGGTTCCGGCGCGGGGAGGGATCCGCGTTACAAGGAAGCGGCCATGACATTGGGCCGCGCCATGGCGGAAGCCCAGATCGGGCTTGTCTATGGCGGCGGCGGCAATGGGCTGATGGGCGCGGTCGCCCAGACCGTTCGCGACTATGGCGGCCATGTCACGGGCATCATCCCGGCCTCGCTGCTCGAATTCGAGAACGCGCTCGAAACCATCAACGAGCGCTTCGTGACGAATGGGTTCCACGAGCGCAAGATGCTGATGTTCAACATGTCCGACGGCTTCGTGGCGCTGCCCGGCGGCGTGGGCACGCTGGAAGAACTGGTGGAGCAGCTCACCTGGACGCAGCTCGGCCATCATGACAAGCCCGTGTTCATCGTGAACACCGCCGGCTACTGGGACCTGCTGCTTCAGATGTTCGACCGGATGCGCGAACAGAATTTCATCCGTGAGGGCATCGAGACGCGCTATTCCGTGATCGAGAACGTCGAGGATGTCGTCCCTGAATTCCTCAAGCGCCGCCCCCCAAAGCGCGCCGCCGCGCCCCGCCTCATCCGCGCCTAATTATGCGAAGCCACTATGGTGCAGGCGCTCGACGTGTACGACCATTACCGGTGGCGGGCGAGCTGGCCTCCGGCTGGCTCGCGCGCTATCGGAAGGGATAGAGGAGGCGGCAGGCCAGGTATTTGTCCGCGCGGCCGGAGGTAGAAATGGGAGAGCGATATGTCAATACGTTACGGACTTTTGCGAGGCAGGCCCTCGGATTTCCTGCATCCGAAGCCGGACGACCCGGCGCCGCATCTCGAAGTGAAAATCGAAACGCCGGACGGCCCCTGGCGGCTCGCTGTGAATGTGAGGTCGCAGGACACTTCGAACCTCCTTTTTCACGTCGATAAGAATTTCACGCACCCGATCCTCGGCGCGCTATCGCCGCTGCCGCAGGGCCTGACGCGTCCCCCGCGCGAAGATAGGACGCTTCGGCTCGATTATGTGCGCGGCGACTTTTTCGATACGGGCGCGATGCGCACGGCGGACGGTGGCGCCATCGGCGATCCGGATGCGCTCGACGCTTTGCTCAGCGCCGCTTTGCAGAGCGTGAAGGAGACCGAGGGCGCCGAGCTGTTCGCCTTCGGCAACCCCTGGGGGCCGGAGCCGGACAAGGAGGACCAGTATTTCGGCTTCCTTCCCGGCCGGGGCATTCACGACATCCACATGAACCAGGGCAGTCCGCCGCCGCACGACCGCGACGACGGCGTCTGGCAGGACGGCGGCCTGATCCTGCGCTTCCCCGGCGGCGGCGCGACAGCCTTTTTCTTCGCCTTCCAGAGCCAGACCTGGAAGACAGACGACGTCACCGGAAAGCCGCTCGGCGGCTAAAGCGCCCTCAAGCCGATGTGAGCGCCCGCTCGCTTGAGAAGGCGCGCGCACTCGCCATATCGCACTGAGGAAGCGGCAGGACTTAAGGATGGCGTATCTCGACGAGGACCAGCGGCGGCGCGCGAGGGCTCGGAACATCGCGCAAACCTTCGCGCTTGTGGGCGGCATCGGCGCGATCACCGCGATTTCGGCTTACACGCTTTTCGGACCCCCCGCCGTCTTTTGGGGGCTCGCGCTTGTCGGCTTGTTCGCGCTGATGGGGCCGCGCGTCGCGCCCGACGCCATCATGCGCATGTTCAAAGCGCGGCCGATCGATCCCTTCCGCGGTGGCGGCCTTCATCGGCTGGTGCGCGCGCTGTCCGACCGGGCCGGGCTAACCGTGGCGCCGCGCCTCTATGTGATCCCAAGCCCGACGCTTAACGCGTTTGCCGTCGGCGCGCCCTCGCGTTATTCGCTTGCCGTGACCGAGGGGTTGCTCAGCCGCCTCGATGCGCGGGAGTTGGCAGGCGTGCTCGCGCACGAAATCGCCCACGTTCGGAACAATGACATCTGGGTAATGAGCCTCGCCGACATGCTGAGCCGCTTCACGCGCGGCATGTCGTTCGCCGCGCTGCTCGTGTTTTTCCTGAGCCTGCCCGGCGCGCTCGTGGCCGGCGAGCCGATGCCCTGGGCTGCGATCGCGCTCCTCTATTTCGCGCCGGCGCTGTCGAGCCTCTTACAACTCGCGCTGTCGCGGTCGCGCGAATACGACGCCGATCTCGGCGCGGCGGCGCTGACCGGCGACCCCGAAGGCATAGCCCTCGCGCTCTCGAAGCTCGAACGCTATCAGGGCCGGCTATGGGAGGATATCTTCATGCCCGGGCGGCGCATCCCGCTGCCGTCGGTGCTGCGCACGCATCCGGAAACTTCGGAGCGCATCGCGCGGCTGATGGCGCTGCGCAAGCCTACGCCGCCGCCGCCGCTTGCCGGCGGCCCCTATCACGCGGCGGCTCTCGGTCCGCTGGCCGCGCCCCGCTACCATTGGACGGGGCTTTGGTTTTAGCGGATCGCCCACCGCTTTTGTGGGTCCAGACCGCGTGTAAACGACTCTGCTTGTGCTTCAGCTCGTTTTGGCCCCAGGCAGAAAATGGAGATGTGAAAAAGCGAAAGCAGCGTTTCGAGCGGTGGACTTTCACCGGGTGGGAACAGCCGCTCATGCCCTCACCCGGCCTTCTCCAGAGCGGCGAGGGCAAGTCGGTTCGCGCGCCCTCGCCGCTCTGGACAGGCGCGGGCGACATCGTCATGGTACCCGCGATGCAAATGGCGGCGCCTTCGAATATCGCGGAATTCACCGTTACGGAACTGTCCCAGGCCATCAAGCGGACGGTCGAGGACGCGTTTGGCCTTGTGCGCCTGCGCGGCGAAATTTCGGGCTATCGCGGGCCGCACAGCTCCGGCCACGCCTACCTTTCGCTGAAGGACGACCGCGCCCGCATCGACGCTGTCATCTGGCGCGGCGTCTTCTCCGGCCTGAAATTCAAGCCCGAGGAAGGTCTCGAAGTCATCGTCACCGGCCGCATCACCACCTTCTCAGGCAAGTCGAGCTATCAGATCGTCATCGAGCAGCTTGAGCCGGCGGGCGCGGGCGCGCTCATGGCGCTCTTGGAGGAGCGCAAGAAGAAGTTCGCCGCAGAGGGCCTGTTCGACGAGGCGCGCAAGAAGAATCTGCCGTTCTGGCCGCAAGTCGTCGGCATCGTGACCTCGCCGACGGGCGCCGTGATCCGCGACATGCTGCACGGCTTCGAGGAGCGCTGCCCGACGCGCGTCGTCGTCTGGCCGGTGCGCGTGCAGGGCGAAACTTGCGGCGCGGAGGTGTCGGCGGCCATTCGCGGCTTCAACGCAATCGCGGGGCAGGGGCCGATCCCGAGACCCGAGCTTCTCATCGTGGCGCGAGGCGGCGGCAGCCTGGAAGATTTGTGGGGCTTCAACGAGGAGGCCATGGTCCGAGCTGCGGCCGAGAGCGCGATACCTCTGATCTCGGCTGTGGGCCATGAGACCGACTGGACCTTGATCGATCTCGTCGCGGATGCGCGCGCGCCCACGCCCACCAAGGCCGCCGAATGGGCCGTGCCGAAGCACTCGGACCTCGTAGCGCGGCTGGCGGAATGCGTGGACCGCGCTCGCCGCTGCGTGCGCCGCAACCTTGAAAGGCTGCGCGCCGAGTTTCGGGGCGCGGAGCGCGGGCTGCCGCGTCCGCAGGCGCTGCTCGCCGTGCCGCGCCAGCGCCTCGACACCGCGGGTGCGCGGCTTGGCCAATCTCTGCGCCATTTCAGCCATCGCTCTCGCGCCCGCCTCGACAACTGCGCCGTAAGGCTCAACCCGCGCCTCGTCAGCGCGCCGCTTGAACGCGCCGCCGAACGGCTTTCGCGCGCGGCCGGCGGCGCGCTGCGGTGTTTCCGGGAGGGCGTAGCAAAGCGCCGGGATCGCTTGGCCGACAGGGGCGGGAGACTCAATCCCCGGCTCCTTGCCGGGCCGGCGCAGAGGCAGCGCGAGCGGCTTGCGTCCCTGTCGGCGAGGGCCGGGCAGGGCGCGATGAACGCGCTGAAGCGAAAGGCGTTCGAACTGGCCTCGCTGTCCCAGCTCCTTCGAACCTTGAGCCACAAAAGCGTTCTCGACCGGGGCTTCGCGCTCGTCAGAAGCGCCGGCGGCGGCGTGATCCGCAGGGCCACGTCGCTCAAGGCGGCGGCCGCCCTTGACATTGAATTTGCCGATGGTCACGTTTCGGCTCATTATGATGGACCGGAAGCCGAGGCGGGAGACGCCGCTTCGCGCCGGCGTAGCTCTCCATCCGCATCGCGGCGCCCGGCCCCGGCCAGCAAGGACGACGGCGGGCAAGGCACTCTACTTTAAGGCATGGTCAAGACATGAATCGAATGGAGCGTTCCTTCGCATTCGGGCAAGAGGCGAAAATCCGCTATCTCGACGGCGAGTTTCAGGTGCTGAAAAATGGCGCCTATGTCCGCTGCGCGGTGACGGGCGAGCCCATCCGCATCGAGGATCTCCGCTATTGGAGCGTGGCGGACCAGGAGCCATACGCCAACGCCGCCATTTCGCTCCGCCGCCACCTAGAGCGGCAAGGTCTCAAGTAGCGTGTCCCTGGGGTCCGCGCCGATCGCCTTCAGAAGCAACCGGCTCAGCTCCGCTTCGTCCTCCTCAAAGAATTGCGCCGCAATCGGCAAGGCCGCCGCGTACCGGTAAAGCTCGCCCAGCGCGCCTGGCTTGCCTTTGAGCCGCGCGGCGTCCTTTTCCGTGGTGATGAGCGCGGCCTTCAGGGCTTTCGCTTCGCCGAGCAGGAGGCGCGCCTCCGCCTCCGTGTATGCGTGATGATCGGGAAAGCTCCGAGTCTTGACGAGGGTTGCGCCGGCTTCGCGCAGCGTGTCTAAGAACTTGGCGGGCCGGCCGATCCCGCAGAAGGCAACGAAGCGGCGCTCGCGCAGTTCGTCTCCGATAAGGGGAACGATTCGCGCCCGGAAGATGGGGAGAGGACGACTGCGCAACTCGCGATCCAGGTAATGCAGTGCGCCACTGCCGCCAAGGACGACAATGGCGTCGGCCATGCCGAGCTGGGACGCGAGAGGCGCCCGAAGCGGCCCCAGCGGGAAAACGCGGCCATTGCCAAGGCCGACCCCGCCATCGACGACGGCGATGTTGAAATCCTTGGCGAGCGAGGGGTTCTGGAAACCGTCGTCCATGACGATCGCATCGACGTCCAGGCTTTGCAGAAGCCTCGCGCCCAAAGGCCGGTCCCTGCTCACGACGGTAGGCGCCGCGCGGGCGAGCAGGAGCGGCTCATCGCCCACCTCGTCCGCGCTGTCGCGCTCCTGCACGAGATGAGGCCCAGTCTCGCTGCCGCCATAGCCGCGCGTCAGGAAACCGGGATTGCGTCCCGCTTCCTTGAGAAGCGCGGCAACTTTCAGCGCCACTGGCGTCTTACCGGCGCCGCCCATGGTGAAATTGCCGACGCAGATGACATGCAGCGCGCTGCGGTAGGGCCGCGCCCTGCGAAGCCGCCTTTTCGCGACGGCGCCGTATATCGCCGACACAGGCCAAAGCCCCCACGCGGCGAGGGGGATGGGCCCCTCCTTATACCACCAGGATGGCGCGCTTTTTCTGACCATTTCGCTTATCGAAGGTAACGGCGGCTCGAAAGATGCTCGCCCAAGCTAGCGCACAAATTCTCGCGGCGCGAAACGCGTTTTTTGCCGTGTGTGCCGATTGGCGCTCCGCCGTGCCAAGCCTTGCCGGTTTCGCGATGCAGTTATGCCACAGCTTGTCCGCCAAAGCTTCCGCTTGACGGTTTGGAGGGGCGACTGCGGCGTGAAGGCGATTGTGAGAAAATGCGAACGCCGCCACGCTGCGAACTCGGGGCGTTTCCGAGTCTGAGTAGTGTTTTCCTTGCGCGTAAGCAACCAGCAAGAGCGATTGAACTTCGGATCGAACATCGAAACACGCAGGCACTACGGGGGCGAAGATGAAAAAGAAAACAGGAAGCGCGCACCTGGCGAAGGCGACGGGGATAGCCGTTTCCCTGGCCGTGACCATGGGGCTCAGCCAGAACGCGGCCGCCTACGACGAGCCGAACCTCAATCTGGGCCTGACGAGCTTCCTCGACGGCGGCCTGCCAGCGGGACCGGGCTTCTACGCCACCGAATACCTGCAAATCTACACGGCCGACAGTCTTAAGAACCTCAACATCCCTCTGCCCAAGAAAGAGGTCGATGCCGTGGCGTCGCTCAGCCAGTTCGTTTATGTGTCCAATGCCAAAATCGGTTCCGCGAGCCTCGGCCTCGACGTGATCGTCCCCGTGCTGCTATCCGCGGATGCCAACGACGGACTCGGGCATACGGTTCTCAAGGATGCGACCGGCGTCGGCGACGTCCTGATCGGACCGTTCATACAATTCGATACGATCATGGGCGCGAACGGCCCGCTGTTCGTGCACCGGATAGAGTTCCAGGTCCTGGCGCCTGTGGGGGTCTACGACAGGACGGCCGCCGTGCAGCCGGGTTCGAACTTCTGGTCGTTCAATCCCTACTGGTCGGGCACGCTGTTCCTGAGCCCGGAATGGACGGTATCCACCCGCATCCACTACCTCTGGAACGGCCAGAACGACGAGCCGAACGTGGCGCTTGGCCCCAACGCCGTTACGAGCCGCGCCGGCGAAGCCTTCCACATGAACTTCGCGACAGAGTACGCCGTCACCAAGGCGCTGCGGATCGGCATCAACGGCTATTATCTCCAGCAGACGACCGACACCGAGGTGAACGACATCGCCGTGGCTGGGCGCAAGGAGAGGGTCGTCGGCATCGGCCCGGGATTCACCTACAGCTGGGGGCCGGACCAGAACTTCTTCTTCAACGCCTATAAGGAGTTCGACGTTGAGAACCGCCCCGAAGGCGAGCGCTTCGTGATGCGCTACGTGCACCACTTCTAGCCGTTGCTGTAAAAGCGCCGCATCACGCGCCGCCCGCGCAACACGCGCGAGTCACAACGACGCGGCTTGCCTGAAGGCACACCGATTCACTTATTTTTGCGCCTGTCCTAAGGATGCCGACATTTTAGAGCCTACCCGCTTTTGATGGAATCAAAACTAATCATGAGGTTAACCTTTTGAAACCGCACCGCCGCATCCTGAGCTTGTCGAGGCCTCATCCTTGAGGAGGCGCGAAGCGCCGTCTCGAAGAATGAAGCCAAGAATTCCAGCTTTCTCAGCAGCCTGCTAGTGGAGGCTTGCCGCCTCGATAAGAAGACGCAGCGCGGCGTCCACCGACTTCGCGCGCACCTCGGCCCGGCCGATGTCGCCGAAGCGCTCTTCGACGTGGATCGCGGCGAATTCCACGCGGTCGCCGTCGCGCCGCTCAAGTTTTGCGGCGGCGAAATGGACAAGGCCCACGGGCTTCTCGGGCGTGCCGCCGTCAGGGCCGGCCACGCCCGTAATGGCGACAGACAGGTGCGCGCGCGAATGCTTCAGCGCCAAGGCGGCCATCTCGACGGCGACGGCTTTCGACACCGCGCCTTGCGCCGCGATCACCGCCGGATCGACGCCCAGCGCCTCTTCCTTGGCTTCGTTCGAATAGACGACATAGCCGCGCTCGAACACATCGGAAGACCCCGCGACCGAGGTGAGCGCCGCGGCGACGAGCCCGCCGGTGCAGGACTCGGCGGTCACGATCTTGAGGCCGAGCCCGCGCGCCTTCTGCAAAACCTGATCCGCGAGGGAAGCGATTTTCGGGTCGAACATGGCGAGGCATCCTCTCGAAGGAAAGGCCGCAGTTTGGCAAAGACAAAGCGCCGGCGCCAGAGCGCTTTGCGGCGCGCCGGCAAAAAGGCGACTCAGCAACACTCGACGTTTTTACACCCGCTTTGCTGGCGCCGGAGCTCGGCGGTGAGGAACCGATCCTAAAGGCGCAATAGTAGAAATCGGGGTTACAGCAAGGCGCTTCGGCGCGCTTGCTCTCTCTCTCGTTTCAAGTCTAAGTAGCCGTTGGCTTCAACCAAAAGGCATGGAGAATAAGAATAAGCACCCAGACGAAGATAGCGAAAGACGGCAAATAGGTGGCGAATGAGTGACCAACCTTATAAGCCCATGCACTGCCGCCCCCTACAATACCAGGAAGCTCCGGTGAAAATATTTTTAGCCCTTCCCACCTTCTTCTAAGTGTATCTATTGCTTTGAGGGCGGCGAAAATCGATATCAGAGACCTTGCAGCGGTCAGGATTCCGATCAAGGAAAGGATTACTATAACAAAAAAAGTGGGATCAATTGGGGAAAGTGACCCGGAAAAATCAATCACCCCCTTATTGACCTTATCCTTGGCGAAAAATGAATAGGCACCAAATATAAAAGCCTGTGATGCCATGAAGTATGTAACGCGATTTTTCAGTAGCCCTCCTTCATGTTTCAGATAATCTCGATATAATTCAAAGAGTTTGATCTTTTCTTCGTGCTTCAAATCGTCAAATGTTTTCCTATCAGGCTTGTCTTGCTCAGACTCGGATTTCGGCTTTTCCTGCAACGCATCTCCGACTTCCATATATTCGTTCTCCGCATTGAACGCTTTGGAATGACTAAAAATGACATTCAGCTGGCACCAGATTAATGACAAGTCAGTGTCACACTGAGGCGCCAATGTGGTTCTGTCTTTCGAACGTCGGGCGGCTGCGCGACGAAACCGGGTCCGGGTCTGCGGCCCAAGACAGATGCGTTTGGCTGCAGCCATCGAACCTATGCGCCGAAGGCCACGGTGGCGGTCGCAAGCGCGGCGATGCCTTCCTTGCGGCCGGTGAAGCCGAGGCCCTCGCTCGTGGTCGCCTTCACGCTCACGCGCTCGAGCTCGACGCCGAGCAGTTCCGCCAAGCGCGCGCGCATCGCGTCGCGGTGCGGGCCGATCTTCGGGCGCTCGCAGATGAGCGTGACATCGGCGTTGGTAATGCGCCCGCCCTTTTCGCGAACGAGCTTCACCGCGTGGACCAGAAAGATTGTGGAGTCCGCGCCGCGCCATTGGGGATCGGAGGGCGGGAAGTGATCGCCGATGTCGCCCGCGCCAATCGTGCCGAGCAGCGCGTCGGTGAGCGCGTGCAGGCCGGCGTCGGCGTCCGAATGGCCCTTGAGCTTGTGCGTGTGCGGAATGGCGACGCCGCACAACGCGACGTGATCGCCGTCCTCGAAGGCGTGCACGTCGAAGCCCGTCCCCGATCTCACATCCGCGAAGGAGGCGGGCGCGCCGCCCGTTACGATCAAGTCCGCCATGCGCAAATCCTCCGCGGTGGTGATCTTCATGTTTTCAGACGCATTGTCGACGAGCGCGACGGAAAGGCCATGCCATTCGGCGATGGCGGCGTCGTCGGTGAAGTCGGTGCGGGCGCCGGCGGCGCGGTGCGCTTCGACAATTTTCGCATAATGGAAGGTCTGCGGCGTCTGCGCCCGCCAGAGCCCCTCGCGCGGTACGGTGCCGGCGCTCCGCCCTCCTTCGCCGCGTTTCAGCGTATCCGTCACCGGCGCCGCGGCGATGGCGCCGTCGAAGCGGGTCAGCGCTAAGAGCGTATCGGCGATGCATTGAGCCGAGATGAAGGGCCGCGCCGCGTCGTGGATCAGCACGGCGTGCGGCTGAAGCGCCGCGAGAGCGGCAAGGCCGTTCGCCACCGAAAGCTGCCGCGTCGCTCCCCCCGGCACGGGCTTCAAAAGCTTATCGGACCGCAACCCTTCGACGGTCTCCTCGTACAAATCTTCGTCGCCCGCGCGAATGACCGTCAGAACGTAAGCGACATCGGGATGGCTCGCGAAGGCCTCGATGGTTCGCCTGAGCACAGTCTTGCCGCCCGCGAAGCAGTACTGTTTCGGGCGTCCCTGGCGTTGGCCCGCGCGCAGGCCGCTGCCGGCCGCCACGATGACCGCTGCGTTAGCGCGCTGATTTTGGTCTTGGTTTTGCATAATTGAAGAGAACCGCAGAGGAGGGGGTTAACGCAAGTTTATAAGCTGCCTTCAAAACAGCCAAGCGCTTTTACCAACGCGCGATTTTCTACTGACACGGGGACCGGATTTGCTACAATGCCTACAACTTAGTCGGTCTGCATCAATGCCTAGCAATTGGGCAAGGGTGACCGCGGGCCGCACTCGTTCCACCGCAAGTCTGTCATTGGATAAAGCCGCTTTGCTCAACTCGATGAGTTCGCGCGAAAGATCGAAGAGGAAATTGTTGGCCGACACCGCGGGAACGCTCGATTTCAAGGCGCTCGTGCAAGGCCTTCCTCACGTCGTTCTCATTGTCGATAGCGCCAATCGCATCGTTTTCGCGAATTTTGCCGCCGAGGTCTTTTTCGATGTAAGCGAGGCATTGCTTAAAAAGCGGGCATTGCATTCCGTCCTCGCCTGCGCCAATCCGCTTGCCGCCCTCGCAAATCAGGTGAGGGTGACGCGCGGCGCCGTTAACGAGTACGAACTCGATCTGATCTTTCCCGACAAGCCGCATCGTTCGGTCGATGTCTTCGCCGCGCCGCTCGCCGAGGACAGCGATCATGTCCTCCTCATGATCCAGCAGCGCAGCATGGCCGCCATGATCGAGCGGCAGCTCACCCATCGCGGCGCCGCGCGCTCGGTGTCGGCCATGGCGGCGGTGCTCGCCCACGAAATCAAGAACCCGCTTTCGGGCATCCGGGGCGCCGCGCAGCTCCTCGAAGTCGGCGCCGCGGAAGAGGACCGGCCGCTGGCGCAACTCATCACCGACGAAACGGACCGCATCCGCAACCTCGTCGACCGCATGGAGGTGTTCGGCGACGAGCGGCCCGTTCAGAAGGACTCCGTCAACATCCACACGGTGCTCGACCACGTCAAAAGGATCGCTCGCGCCGGATTCGCGCGGGGGATGGCGATCGCGCAGGCTTACGATCCAAGTCTGCCGAACGTGCCGGGAAATCGCGACAAGCTCATCCAGGCGATCCTCAATCTCGTGAAGAACAGCGCCGAAGCCATCGGCGACAGGCCGGACGGCCAGATCACGCTCTCGACGGCGTTCCGCCCGGGCCTCAGCCTCAGGCTTCCCAATTCGGAGTCAAGCGTGCGCCTGCCGCTCGAAATCTGCGTCTCGGACAATGGCCCCGGCGTGCCGGAGGATGTGAAGCCGCATTTGTTCGAGCCTTTCGTGACCACAAAGGCGAAAGGGGCGGGCCTCGGCCTCGCGCTTGTCGCGAAGATCGTCGGCGATCACGGCGGCGTAATCGAGTGCGAGTTGCGGGCGCGCATGACGACGTTCCGCATGCTGCTGCCGATGTATCAAGCATCCGCGCGAAAGAATGGAGCGATTTAGCATGGGCCGCGGAAACGTTCTCATAGCCGACGACGACGCGGCGATTCGCACCGTCGTCAATCAGGCGCTCGCCCGCGCCGGCTACAGCGCGCGCGCAACCAGCAACGCGGCGACTCTTTGGAACTGGATCAGCCAGGGCGAAGGCGACGTGGTGATCACGGACGTGATCATGCCCGACGAGAACGCTTTCGACCTTATCCCGCGCATCAAGAAAATCAGGCCGGACCTGCCCATCATCGTCATGAGCGCTCAGAACACATTCATGACCGCGATCACCGCCGCGGAGCGCGGCGCCTATGAATACCTGCCGAAGCCTTTCGATCTGAAGGAACTCGTGGCCGTCGTCGGTCGCGCGCTTCGCGAGCCTCGGGGCGCCAAAGCAGCGAACGCGAACGAGGTGGAGAGCGAGAACCTGCCGCTGATCGGCCGCTCCCCTGTCATGCAGGATGTCTACCGCGTCATGGCGCGGCTCATGCATACCGATCTAACCGTGCTGATATCGGGCGAGTCGGGGACGGGCAAGGAGCTTGTCGCCCGCGCGCTTCACGATTACGGCCAGCGGCGCAAGGGACCGTTCATCGCCATCAACATGGCCGCGATCCCGCGCGAGCTGATCGAGTCCGAGCTGTTCGGCCACGAAAAGGGAGCGTTCACGGGCGCCGCGCAGCGCTCCGTCGGGCGCTTCGAGCAAGCGGACGGCGGCACGCTGTTCCTCGACGAGATCGGCGACATGCCGATGGAGGCGCAGACGCGGCTTTTGCGAGTGCTGCAAGAGGGCGAATACATGACGGTCGGCGGCCGCGTTCCGATGAAGACCGACGTGCGCATCATCGCCGCCACCAACAAAAGCCTCGAAAACCAGATCGGCCTCGGGCTTTTCCGCGAGGATCTTTATTACCGGCTGAATGTGGTGCCGCTGCGCATGCCGCAGCTTAGGGAGCGGCTGGAGGACGTGCCCGATCTCGTGCGGCATTTCCTGAAGATCGCCGAGAAGAGCGGTCTTCCGTCCAAGACGCTGACGCAGGACGCGTTCGACCGCCTGAAGCGGCATGCCTGGCCCGGTAATGTCCGCGAGCTGGAGAATCTCGTGCGCCGGCTCAGCGCGCTTTATTCGCAGGAGCTTATTTCGGCGGATATTGTCGACAACGAGCTTTCGACGAGTTCGGGCGCCGCGGCGATCGACGCTCCGCTTCCCGGGAAGGCCAAGCTCAACGAGTGGATGGAGGCCTATCTCTCGGATTATTTCGGCGCCTATGGGGATCAGCTTCCGCCGCCCGGACTCTACGACCGGGTGCTCCGCGACGTCGAAGCACCGCTCATCACGGCGGCTCTCGCGGCCACGCGCGGAAACCAGATCAAGGCCGCCGAGCTTCTCGGACTGAACCGCAATACGCTACGCAAGAAAGTCCGGGAGCAAAAGATCCGGGTCGTTCGCAGCCCGAGCTGATGCGCAATAGGCAGCGTCTATGGACGCAGGCGCGGCGAGAGTGCATACGCTTACCGGACCGAAGCGAAAGGAACCGTTGAGACACACCACGTCACGCCAGAATGTGTTGGATTTGCCACAATTTCCCCAAACTCGCCAGTCACCGATGCGGTTCGGCAACAGGGTGGCATAACGCACGTGACGGCAGGCTTCAAGGGGCGCTTCAAAGCAGGTCTCGATAAGGCGGGAAGCCGCCTGAGAACGGCGCAAGCCGGCAGCGCGCATATCGTCGCTTCGCTGATAGGGGCCGCCGGAGGAACGGTGGCGGGCCGCTATATCGGGAAGGTCTCTGCCTTCTGGTTAAGCCTCGGAGCGGTAGCCGCGGCGCTGCTCTCCAGCATCGCCACCTTCCTGATCCTGAACGGCTTCACCTCGCTCATTCTCACCAACGACGTTGTTCTCGGCACTCTCGGGATCAACGCGGCTTTTGTCGTCGCGATCATGGGCATTGTCGGCTTTCAAGTCGTCAAGCTCCTGAAAGCGAGGAAGCGCCAAGCGGGCGCTGGCCTTCATTTCCGTATCGCCGGCGTTTTCAGCCTCGTCGCCCTGTTTCCGGCGGTCCTGCTTGCGATATTCGCAACCGTTTCCATCGACCGCACCTTCGATACTTTCTTCTCCACCCGCGTCAAGAACATCGTGAGCAACTCCGTCGAGGTCGCCCAATCCTACATCCAGGAAAGCGGTCAGACCATTCGTTCGGACATCGTGGGCGTTGCGCGCGAGATTGAGGAAAAGGCGGCGTTGTATCAGGAGGATAGGGCGGCGTTCGATCGCTTCTTTTCCGCCACCGTCTCTCTCAGAGCCGTGCCCGGCGCCTTTATTATCGATTCTAACGGAAATCTTCTCGCATCCGCTTCAGAAGGATCCCAATACCGTGCGCCTCCCGCCGCCGACATCGTTCGCGCGTCCGAGGGGCGGATCGTGCCGGTGAGCTGGGACCTTTCAAACGGCGTCGCCGCTTTGAAAAAGCTGAACAGCTTCGACAACGCCTATCTCTATGCGCTGCGCCCCATAAATCCCTTTGTTTTCCGTCTCTTGAAGCGCACCCAAGTCAACATCATCGAGTTCGCCGAGCTTGAGCAGAGACGCGGCTATATGCAGTTCGTCTTTGCCATGATGTATGCGCTTCAGGCGCTTACGCTCTTGACCGCGGCGATCTGGACCGGGCTCGTTTTTGCGAACCGCCTCGTCATGCCCATCCGTAAGCTGATCGGCGCCGCGCAGGAAGTGAGCCAGGGCAATCTCAACGTCCAGCTCAACGAGGGCTTTGCGCGCGACGACATCGGCCGGCTTGGCGCCACCTTCAAGCAGATGACGGTGGACCTCAAGACGCAGCGCGACGAGCTGATGGACGCGAACGCTGAACTCGACGAGCGGCGGCGCTTCATCGAGGCGGTGCTCTCTGGCGTGACGGCCGGCGTCATCGGCGTGGACGCGGCCGGATGCGTCACGCTCATCAACAGGTCGGCGCGCGAGCTTCTGCGCCTCAAGGAGGAGAAGCTCCTCGGCAAGCCGCTGAAAAACGCGGTGCCGGAATTCGGCGAGGTCATCGAGAAGGCGAGGCGCCAAGCGCGCAACAAGCCCGCGCAGGGCCAAGTCACCATCGTGCGCGAGAGCGGGCAGCGGAATTTCGCCGTCCAGGTCACTTGCGAGCAGGACGACAAGGTCGATTTCGGGGTGGTCGTCACGTTCGACGACATGACCGAGCTGACGGTGGCGCAGCGCACCTCGGCCTGGGCGGACGTTGCCCGCCGCATCGCGCACGAAATCAAGAACCCCTTGACGCCGATCCAGCTCTCCGCCGAACGGCTCAGGCGCAAATACGCCGGCGCGATCACCACCGACCGCGAGATTTTCGACAAATGCACCGACACCATCATCCGCCATGTGGGCGACATCGGCCGCATGGTCGATGAATTCTCGTCCTTCGCGCGGATGCCATCGGCCGTCTTCGAGGAACAGGATATTCGCGAGGTCGTCCGCGAGGCGGTCATCCTGTTCCAGATGAGCCGCCACGAGATCGAATACAAAATCGACATGCTGAAGGAGCCGCTGATCGCGCTCTGCGACCGGCGTCTGTTGACACAGGCGGTCACGAACCTCGTGAAAAACGCCAGCGAAGCCATCGACGCCTACCATCAGGCGAACCCTGACGCGGAAAAGGGCCGCGTCGTCATTCGCCTGCGCGCGCTCGATCACCGTTTCAATATCGAAGTGATCGACAACGGCGTGGGGCTTCCCAAGACGGACCGGCACAGGCTGGTCGAGCCCTACGTCACCACACGGCAGAAGGGCACGGGGCTTGGCCTCGCCATTGTGCAAAGGATTACGGAACAGCACGGGGGCGTGCTCGAACTGGCCGACGCTCCGGCGAGCGACGGCTACGAGCACGGCGCCTGGATCAGCATGTCCATACCGGTGTCATTAAGCTCGGATAAAGCAGAAACGGACGAGACAAAGCTGAACGGCAAGGCGCTTGGCGCCGCGTCCAGCCAGCCTGTCGCGCGAGGGAAGGAGGGACTAAGCCATGGCGTCTGACATCTTGATCGTCGACGACGAAGCCGACATTCGGGAACTCGTCTCCGGCATCCTGGAGGATGAAGGGCACAAGACGAGGCTCGCCAAGGACAGCGACGAAGCGCTTCGCGTCATCGAAGAGCGGCGGCCCTCCTTGGTCATCCTCGACATCTGGCTGCAAGGCTCAAAGCTCGACGGGCTCGAAGTCCTGGCGCGCATCAAGAAGCTGCACCCCGAGCTTCCGGTGGTGATTATCAGCGGCCACGGCAACATCGAGACGGCGGTCACCGCGATCAAGCGCGGCGCCTACGACTATATTGAGAAGCCTTTCAAGGCGGATCGGCTCCTCGTGGTGACGGCGCGCGCGCTCGAAGCCTCCAAACTGAGGCGCGAGAACAAGGAGCTTAAGGAGAGGAGCTTTTACAGCTCCGACCTGATCGGCAAGTCCGCGATGATGAACCATTTGCGCCAAAGCGTTCAAAAGGTGGCGCCCACCAACAGCCGCGTCATGATTACTGGCCCGCAAGGCTGCGGCAAGGAATTGGCCGCCCGCTATCTTCACGCTTGCTCAAGCCGCGCCAACGGCCCCTTTGTAGCAGTAAACGCGGCGTCCATGGCGGCGGACCGGGTCGAAATCGAGTTCTTCGGCGTCGAGGAAACGGGCCAGTCCACCCGGAAAGTGGGCGCTCTCGAAGAAGCCCATAACGGCACGCTCTATATCGACGAAGTGGCGGATATGCCGGCGGACACGCAGGGCAAGCTGCTCCGCGTGCTCGTCGAGCAGAAATTTCAGCGCATCGGCGGCGGCCCCAAGGTTTCGGTCGACGTGCGCATCGTCTCCTCATCCAGCCGCGATCTGGAGCGCGAGATGACCCAGGGACGCTTCCGGCAGGACCTTTTCCACCGGCTCAACGTTGTGCCGCTGAAAGTGCCCGGTCTCGTCGAGCGCCGCGAGGACATTCCGGAACTCGTCGAGCACTTCGTCAAGCAGATCGCGGCCTCCTCCGGCCTGCCGCCGAGGGTTGTCGGCGATGACGCCATGGCCGTCCTGCAATCGCATGAGTGGCCCGGCAACGTCCGCCAGCTTCGCAACATCATCGAGCGCGTCATGATCATGTCGAACGGAGATCCCGAGGGCGTGATCACCGCCGACATGCTGCCAGACGATATTGGAGCGAACGTCCCTTTATCGACTAACGGTTCCGGCGGCGAACACCTCATGTCGCTGCCGCTGCGCGACGCGCGCGAGATTTTCGAGCGGGAATATCTCATGGCGCAGATCAACCGCTTCGGCGGCAATATCTCTCGCACGGCCGAGTTCGTGGGAATGGAGCGCTCGGCGCTGCACCGCAAGCTCAGGGCGCTCGGCGTGAACTCGAACGACAGATCCGGAGACCTCAGGCACTAGCTAAGGCGCCGGGCTCGTTTGGCAATAAAATTGCACGCTCATTGCTTGGCGAGAGTTCGTGCGAGGGAAGCGGACCGATGACGCACTTTGCGTGTGCTAAGGACGAGCGACGTTATCGCGCGTCGGCTTTGCGTGCCTTCCCGCGTCCCAAAACCGACAAAGATGCTTGTTCGGTTGTCTACGGATGTTTCGTCGCCCGGACGGCGCTCAGCCACTCCCGAATCGTCACATCGGCGGGCAATCCCGTGACGCGCCGCGCGCGCTCTGCTATCTTGCCGGGCGTCGCCGTTGGGGCCGCGAGGGAAGCGGCTCGCGTCGACGGCGCACATTTCAGGAAAAGGCCTTTTTCGGTCGAGGAGGCGCCATCGGCGATTGAGTATTTTCAAGCTTCGGCTTCTGGGCGTGCGGTCCCGCATGACGCCTTGAGATTTGGAAACGCCGGTCACAGCGCGGCTGAGGTTTCTCGCCGTCATCAACCGTAACAGAAAGGAACTGATGGACTATCTGCGGCACGCGCCGCGCGGCGCAATCGGCTGGTTGCGCCGGGAAAAGACCGGACACAGGAAGCGCAGGCGAAGTCATTGGGTAGTGGGCAAGCGGCCGAGAGTGCCGCGCTAAAATAACGGACAGATCATGGCTGCGGACAAACAACAAAATTTGCAAGACGCCTTTCTCAATCACGTTAGAAAAAACAAGACGCCACTTACGATCTTTCTGGTCAACGGCGTCAAGCTGCAGGGCATTGTCACGTGGTTCGACAATTTCTGCGTGCTTCTGCGCCGCGACGGTCACTCGCAGCTCGTCTACAAGCACGCCATCTCGACAATCATGCCGGGCGGGCCTATCTCCTTTCTCGATGGAGACCAGAACGGAGAGCGATAGGCGCCGTTGAAAAAGATCGGAACCCGTGAGCTTGCCGAGCACCGGGCCGCAGCGAGAGAAAAAAGCTCTCCCGCGGATGGGGGCGTCGCGGCGACGCGGGCGATGGTGGTCGTGCCGGTCAGGAAATTCATGGATGGCGATGGGGCGCAAGGTGCGCCCTCGGCGCGGCTGACAAGCAAGGAACGCCTGGGCGAAGCGGTGGGCCTTGCCAAGGCCATTGGGCTCGATGTTTGCTTCAGCGGAACCGCGCCGCTCGCGCAGGTGCGGCCCGCGACGCTTCTCGGGTCCGGCAAGGTCGAGGAACTCGGCGCCATCGTCAAGGCGGAGGGCGCCGCCGTCGTCATCGTGGACCACGCTCTGACGCCCATCCAGCAGCGCAATCTCGAAAAGGCCTGGGACGCGAAGGTTCTGGACCGCACCGGTCTAATCCTCGAAATTTTCGCGGAGCGTGCGCGCAGCAAGGAGGGCCGGCTTCAGGTCGAACTGGCGCGCCTCACCTATCAGAAAAGCCGGCTGGTCCGGTCTTGGACGCATCTTGAGCGCCAGCGCGGCGGCTTCGGTTTTCTCGGCGGGCCGGGAGAGACGCAGATCGAGGCGGACCGCCGGGCCATCGGCGAGCGCATCGACGGCATTCGCGGCGAGCTTGGCGTGATCGAGCGCACGCGCCGGCTGCATCGCAAGCGCCGGAAGGACGCCGAGCGAAAAATCGTTTCCCTCGTCGGCTACACCAACGCGGGCAAGTCGACGCTGTTCAATGCGTTCTCGGGCGCCGGCGTACTATCCAAGGACATGCTGTTCGCCACGCTCGATCCAACGCTTCGGCGCGTTGAGTTCCCCGGAGGCGGCAGCTTCATGCTGTCCGACACGGTGGGCTTCATTTCCGAGCTTCCGACGCAACTCATCGCAGCCTTCCGGGCGACGCTAGAGGAGGTCCTCGAAGCCGACCTTATCTTGCATGTGCGGGACATCGCGAGCGAGTCGTCCGAAGCGCAGCGGGGCGAGGTCGAGCGCGTCTTGGTCGAGATCGGCATCGGCGCGGAAGAGCAGGGAAGCCGCGTGATCGAGGTCTGGAACAAAGCGGACCTTTTGCCGGCGGAAGAGCGCGCGTCGCTTTTGAGGCGCGCAGGCCAGGCGAGCCCTCCCGCCATTCTCCTGTCGGCGGCGACCGGGGAAGGCGTCGCCGATCTCGCCCGGACGATCGGCCATCGGCTTAATCAGGATATGAAGACCCGCAACGTCGTCGTTGAGGAAGGCGACGGCGTTCTCATTCATTGGCTCTACGAGAACACCGAAGTGCTTCGGCGGCAGGACTGCGACGACGGCAGTCTGTTTTTCGAGGTGCGCCTCGCCCCCGGTCGTGAACGCGATCTGGACCGCCATCTGCGCCGCGCCGGTTAGCCCGCCGCGGGTGCGAACTTGCCTCCGGCTGTCCTAGCCAGCTCCAAAGATAAGGAGGTAGCCGAGGCAGGCAATGGGGATCAGCATTTGAAGAGGCCGCAGCCGCGCAAAATAGGGCGGCGCTTCAAGGCGGCGTGCGGCTGGAACGTCGAGCACGATCACGCTGACGTAGCCGATGAGGAGGAGCGCCAAAGCCGGCCGCGCCGAGCCAAGCTCCCCTCGCGCAGCCCACAAAAAAAGCGAACCGATACCGCCCGCGAAATACCAAAGCGAGGTCGCAATCTGGCTTACCGTAGGGCCGTGGGGCGTGCGGAAGCTCAAGCCGCGGCGCACTCCCGACAGGAACAGAAGAATGGCGGCGCCCCAGAGAACCGTGAAATTGGCGGCTGTTTTGGGCAGATCGGCGTCGCCGAAAAACGCTGCGGCGGCTGCGCCCGCCACGAACGGAAATGTCGCGCCGTAACCCAGTATCAAGCCCAGCGCGGTCGTATGCGCCTGTTCGTGGACCTCGAAAACTTCTTTTGCGTCTTTGGCCGCCGGCATGGGGCAAAAAACCGGAGCGCGAGCGCTGGTTCCTGACGTGGACTTGACGGATTGGAAAATGGGGACTTGCCGTTATTCGGCAAGCCCCTGCATTTCGGCCAAACGCTCCGGCTCGACAATGGGATCGGACGAGCCGTGATCCTCGAACAGGAAGCCGCCCGATTGCCGCGCCCACAGGCTCGCGTAAAGCCCGCCCTTGCGCAACAGCTCCTCGTGGCTCCCGTCCTCCACGACATGGCCCCTCTCCATGATGATGAGCCGGTCCATCGCCGCGATCGTCGAAAGGCGGTGCGCGATGGCGATCACGGTCTTGTTCACCATCAGGTTATAGAGCTGCTCCTGGATCGCGGCCTCCACCTCGGAATCGAGCGCCGAGGTCGCCTCGTCGAGGATCAGGATCGGCGCGTCCTTCAGCAGCACGCGCGCAATCGCAATGCGCTGCCGCTGGCCGCCGGAGAGCTTCACGCCCCGCTCGCCGACCTGCGCCTCGTAACCGCGCCGGCCCTTGTAGTCCTCAAGGTCGAGAATGAACTCGTGGGCGTGCGCCTTCTTCGCGGCCGCGATCGCCTCCTCTTCCGTCGCCGAGGGCCTGCCATAGCGGATGTTGTCCAGCACCGAACGATGCAGGAGCGAGGTGTCCTGCGTGACGAGCCCGATCTGCGAGCGCAGGCTGTCCTGGGTCACAGCGGCGATGTCCTGCCCATCGATCAGGATGCGCCCCGACTCCAGATCATGGAAGCGAAGCAAGATATTGACAAGCGTGGACTTGCCCGCGCCCGACGGCCCGACAAGCCCCACCTTTTGGCCCGGCGGGATCGAAAGCGACAGGTTCTCGATCAGCCCGCTGTCGCGCCCATAATGGAAGCGCACGGTCTCGTAGCGGATCTCGCCTTTCGCGACGCGCAAAGGGCTGGCGCCCGGCGCGTCCACCACGCTCCACGGCTTCGAGATCGCCTCCATGCCTTCCTGCACGGTGCCGACATTCTCGAAGATGGCCGTGATCACCCACATGATCCAGCCCGCCATGTTGTTGATGCGGATCACAAGCCCGGTCGTGACAGCGATGGCGCCGAGCGTGATGGCATCTTGCGTCCACAGCCACAGCGCAAGCCCGGTCGTGCCCGTGATGAGCATGCCGGTCAGCACCCATTGCATAAGCTCCAGCCCCGTGATCCACCGAAGCTGCTTCTTCATCTTCTGGATGTGGTCGGAGATCGCCTCCTTCGCATAGGCGTCCTCGCCCTCGGTGTGCGCGAACAGCTTCACCGTCAGTATGTTGGTGTAGCTGTCCACGATGCGCCCGGTCAGTGTCGAGCGGGCGTCCGAGACGACGGTCGCCATGCGGATGAGCCGCGGCACGAAGAACCAGACGAGGCCAAGGAAACCCAAGAGCCAGACCAGGAGCGGGATCACGAGCCGCCAGTCGAGATCGAAAAAGATCACGGCCGCGCTCGTCCAGTAGATCGCGACGAACCAAAGCGCGTCCACGATTTCGACGACGGTCTGCCGCATCGAGCCGCCGGTCTGCATGATTTTGTTTGCGAGCCTGCCCGCGAAATCGTTCTGGAAGAACGACAGGCTCTGGCGCAGCATGTAGCGGTGCTGCTGCCAGCGCACGAAGTTCATGACATTGGCCGCCGCAGTCTGGTTGATGAGAAGGGCGTGCAGGCCGAATGCGATAGGCCGCGCGACGAGCGCAACAAGCGCCATCCCGATCAGCGTCCGGCCATGCTCCTCGAAAAACGCCGCGGGGTTGCTGGCCGACTTCGCGAGATCGACGATCCGGCCCACGAAGGCGAACAGCGATACCTCGATCAGCGCGCCGGCGAGGCCGACGAGCATGATCAGCGCATAAACCCACCAGACATGGCGTAGGTAATGCCAATAGAAGGCGCCGAGCTTGCCCGGAGGCTGCTGCAAGGGAACGTCTTTGTAGGGGTCGATAAGTCCTTCAAACCAGGAAAGCATGGCTTCGCTCGCGTTATTGGGTGGTGCAGAATGCGCGGCGAAGCGAAGTCATAACTTCGCGATGATGCTCGCGCTCAATTATCGGACAATGGTAACCGTCATCGACACGAGCCTCCTTAAAGGCTAGTAAAAGGCGAGCGGGGTTTGTATCACGCTCGCGGCTAACGGGGAAGGGGGCAATCGAAGGCGGTCAAAACACGGCGTCGCCGCGAAATTTCGCTTCAAAAACCGGGGGTTCGCTTATCGGGCTCGTTAAGCCTGACCAATTCCCGATTTTGAATCAATAACTTACCGCGTCTTAAAGCTGTAACTTAAGCATGAGTAAAATCCGACTGAAGTAAAAAATGCAACAGTCTTTCCTACGAAGCAGGGATGCTCGTGTCGTTGTAGGAGCGCCTCGCGTGAAAAGCCGGCCCGCACTGCTCTTCGGCCTCGGCTTATTGAGCTGCTTCTTCCTGCTTGGTTATCCAGGCAAGGCGGGGGCGTCCGGTTGCGAGCCCTCCATCGGCGTCGAGCCGGCCAGTGCTGGGTTATCGCAAATCGTTATTACAGCGCCGTGCCTTGCAAAGCAGAAAGTCCGCCTTCGGTACGACGCCCTTGAGCTCGTGCGCGTCCTCGATGAGACCGGGCGGCTGTCCATGCAGTTCGATTGCTACCTCGGAGAGAAGCCGCAGCTTACCATCGTATTTCCCGATGGCTCCTCGACTGCGGTCGCCCTTCAGACGCTCGACCTTGATCGGGTGACAAAGGTCGCCGTGATCTGGAAGGGCAGCGTGAATCTCGATCTTCATGCGTTCGAGTATGCGGCGAGTTCGACCGACGAAGGTCATGTCTGGGCGGGCGCCGCTTCCAGCCGATGGCAAGCCGAGGAGCGCAAGAGGCGGGACAACCGCGGCCACGGATTCATCAGCTTCGCGAGCGACGGATCGGCCGAAGGGGATCAGCTTGAGGTCTACACCTTCGTTCATGAGCCGAGCCAAAAATCTGGCGCGGTGACGCTCGCGCTCGATTACGAAAGCCGCGCCCGCCTTCCGCGGGATCCCGATACCTGCGGAACCGGCCTTTACGCCGAGATTGAATATCGTGTCGCGGTTTGGCGACCAAACGGCCACGTCTCGCACTCCCGCGGCGTTTTCGCGCCGCTCGATTGCAACCAGGCGCCCGACCAACTCGCGCGCTACAGCTCCAAGGCGCTTCCCCAGCTTACCCTAACTCGTTAACCCCCTGTTCCAGCACATGAAAACCCCCTGAAAGATCAGAGGCCCGATGACGTTTCAAACTCCCGCAAGATACGTGCTTGCCGTCGCTCTCTTTCTTGCCCTTCCGGTTGAAACGGCAGGAGCCGATGACGTTACGCTCACCTTGAAGGGCGACGGCTTCGCGTTAATCGGGGAACTGATGGCCTCCGACGCGGCGTCTTTCGTCATCAAGTCGCCGAAGTTCGGCGTAATGGCCGTCGAGTTCCTCTAAATTCGACTGCCGTGGAGCCGCCTGCCCAAAGCTGCCGGTTACATTTATCGGCATACACGGGTCGAATACGATCGGCGCCCAGCTGATGCCCAGCACGATCGAACGGTTCTCCGAGGATAACAACTATACGATTGAGAAAGTGGTCGGCGCCGACCCGGAGGAGGTTCAATTCCGGCTTGCCGACGCCAGCGGAAAAGAAGTCGCGCTCATCGACCTGCAATCGCATGGCAGCAGCACCGCGCCCCAGAGCCTCCTGCAAGGCAAGGCGCAAATCGGTGAAATGTCGCGCCCGATGAAGACGGACGAAGCAAAGTCTATATCGGGAGCCGGAGTTAACCTTCGCACCCACGTATTCGCCCTGGACGGCGTCGCCGTCTTCGTCTCCCCGAAGAATCCGGTCAACACGCTCAGCCTCGAACAGATTGCGAAGATCTTCTCGGGCGAGATCAACGACTGGAGCCAGGTTGGCGGCGAGCCCGGCACGATCCATCTCTACGCCAGGGACGCAAAATCGGGCACTTTCGACACCTTCGACAATCTGGTTCTGAAGCCGAAGACCCTGAAGATTTCGGCGGACGCGAAGCGCTTCGAATCCAGCACCGACCTCTCCGATGAAACGGCGCGCGATCCGAACGGCATCGGTTTCGCCGGCTTCGCCTATATTCGCAACGCAAAGCCGCTGGCGATCTCATCGTCCTGCGGGATCGTGTCTTCGCCAGGCGTCTTCGCGGTAAAAACCGAAGAGTATCCGCTGGCGCGCCGGCTTTTCCTTTACAGCAGCGAGGCCATCTCGCCGATAGGCGCGCAACTTCTGAATTTCGCTCTCTCGGATCAGGCGCAGGAAACGATCTCCGAAGCCGGGTTCGTCAACCAAACCATCGAGTCTCAGACGTTCCAAGAGCAGACCAAACGCCTCGCCCCCGCGCTGCTCGTTCCGGATAAGGAATTCAACTTCGCGCATATGCGCGACCTCGTGAACGATCTCAGGAACGCCAGAAGACTATCCGTCAACTTTCGCTTCCAGAGAAGCTCGGCCGTTCTCGACGAAAAGGCCTTCCAGGATATCCCGCGCCTCGCGCGATTCCTGAAGAGCGACGCCATGAAGTCGAAGGAACTTCTGCTTCTGGGCTTCACGGACAATACCGGAACCTTCGAAGTCAACCGCGTAGTGTCCTCCAACCGCGCCACGAGCTTCAAGAACGCGCTCGTCGCGGAGGGCGTTCCGGCCAATCAAATCGCCGTGAAGGCTTACGGCAATCTGCTGCCGGTCGGCTGCAACGCGTCGGAGGCGGGGCAAGCCATGAACCGGCGCGTCGAGGTGTGGGTCAAAGAGTAGCAAAACCTGTGATTGCCATTATGGTTAAGCTCCTGTTTATATCATTGAGAAACTTGCCGCTTTATTCACGCTGTTGCCGGAAAGCTCAAGCGCAGCCGTGTGAGCGGTGGTAAGATGATGGGATCGTGAAGGGATTAGCTATGGCGTTGGCGGAAAACTTACGCTATGTTGATCGTTTCCTCTACAATCTGTTGCCTAAAGAACGCAGATTGTTGAGGGGCCCGATGCTACTCTCTGAACGAGTCGCCTCTTAATTCTAACCGCGTAGAAGCATCGACGAAAGTCTCATGCTAGCAGCATCTATTATATCTTTGGAACAGAATCCCGTTCTTCGAGTCCCGAGCGTCGGCTGCACGGTTGAACTCAGACGGTCCCCCCGCGCGAAGAGATTTTCTCTTAAAGTCAGCCACACCGAGCGCGCCGCCATACTCACGCTTCCCAACCGGGGGCGGGTTGAAGATGCGAATGCTTTCCTGGCGAGGCATGCGGATTGGCTGAAGAGACAATTGGAGCGTCTGCCGGAGCCCGTTCCCTTCGTCGACGGCGCCATCGTGCCCCTTAGGGGGGAGCTTCACCGTATCAAATTCGCCGGACCTCAGCGATACAGCCGCGTTGTGTGGAGCGAGAGAAGCGAGGATAGCGCAGCCGCCGCTCTCGTCAATTCAAGCGACTGGCGGAACCTGAGCTGTCTCCGGTTCGACTCGGGGCTCCCCAGCCTTTGTGTAAGCGGCGACAAGGAGCATGCGCCCCGGCGGTTTCACGATTGGCTTAGGACCGAGGTGCGCAAGGATTTGGCGGTCAGCGTGGAGAAGCACGCGAAAACGCTGACCTGCGATCCCAAGCGCATCGCGATCCGCGATCAAGCGACGCGCTGGGGATCCTGCTCCACGAGCGGAACGCTCTCTTTCTCATGGCGGCTCATCTTTGCGCCGCCATTTGTTTTGGACTACGTGGCCGCCCATGAAGTCGCGCATATGCGGGAGATGAACCATGGGCCGAGGTTCTGGCGGCTTCTGCGGGACACGGTCCCCGGCATGCAGAAAGCGCGGGCTTGGCTGAAAGCGAACGGCGCGGAACTGCACCGATTCGGCAGCGACATCTAGGTTTTGCGCAACGCGCGTTTTGCGGACTGGCTTAAATCCGAAATATTGGGCACAATGGCCGGGTTTTCCCAATAAATCCCCGGACCGTTGTGGACCAAAAGCGCAGATTCCCCGAGTTCTATGTGACCGCGCCTCAGCCGTGCCCCTATCTTCCGGGCCGGTTCGAGCGGAAAATCTTCACGCATCTCTCAGCCGACAGGCCCGTCGCGCTTGTGGACAATCTTCTGAAGGGCGGCTTCCGGCGCAGCCAGAACATCGCCTACATGCCGTATTGCGACCACTGCGCGGCATGCGTCCCGGTCCGGATCGTCGTCAATGAATTCGAGCCGAAGAGAACGCTTGCGAAGATCTGGAAGGCGAACGCGGACCTTGAGGCGCACCGCGTCTCGGGCAGGCCGACCATCGAGCAGTTCGCGCTGTTTCGGACCTATATCGAGGCGCGCCACGGCGAAGGCGGCATGGCGGACATGTCGCTGCTCGATTACTCCATGATGATCCAGGACAGCGCCGTCGAGACCTTCCTGACGGAGTATCGCGTTCGCGGCTCGGGCGGGAAGGACAACCCGCTCGTGGCCGCCGTCCTTTGCGACCGGTTGAGCGACGGCATTTCGCTCGTGTACAGCTTTTACGAGCCTGAACTGAAAAAGCGCAGCCTCGGCAATTACATCATCATGGAGCAGGCGGCGTTCGCGCGCTCGCGGGGGTTGCCCTTCGTCTATCTCGGCTATTGGATCGCGGGCTCGCGGAAGATGGCCTACAAGACGCGGTTCACGCCGCAGGAGCACCTCACCCCGGTCGGTTGGGTTCGCCGCACGCCTTGACCCGAGCGTGAGCGGCGGCGCTCACGACAGGATGAAGCGCTCGGCGTCTGCGTTCCAGATAAGGCGATGCTTGTTGGACGCAAACCAGTCCTGAACCGCTATTCCCTCGGGCGAGCCGGCCACCCAGTCGACGGTATTCTTGCTTCCAGGGCGGCGGAGATCGTAAGGCACAGGCAAGAACGCCGCCACGATGACGTAAGGCAGCGCCACACACCACCCGGCGCCATGATCGAGGCGGATGGGTTCTTTCGGCGAGTGCGAGAGGACGAATTCGGCCATATCCAGCCGGCCGAAGGTTATAAGGCCGGCGGCCGGGATCAAAAGAGCGTACCCCGCATATCCCGCCTTCTCCCCTTTCGCGAAAAGGCGCTCCAGATAATCCCGCATGGCGCCGGCGAGGGGCGTTTCGGGCGGCGGATTGAAGTAGGTGGTCTTCCTTCGATCCCACGCGAACATGCAGTCCAGGACGCGCTTGCGGTGGAAGCTGAGAGGCTCCATCCGCTCGAACCACAGTTCCTCCTCCGATTTGGGTGAGGGCGGTCGCCGCTTCCTGAAGAGCTTATCGAAGACCATGGGTTCCCAGGCGTGTATGCCGCCTCCGCCTTTGACACGCTGGTTTAGACGTTGAGGCAGGATGCGGGCATTGCTGACCTGCATACAAGCTTCCTATTATTGCGTGACCCTGGCGAGCTTTTCTAGGACTGTTTGGAGCGTTCTAAGCCGCCTTGGCCATTAAACCGCTCAAATCGAGGGCAGGGAAAGCGACTATGAAAAAGCGGCGCTGGTTCGATCTTGCATTCGTGCTTTTCGCCGTTGTTTTTGTGGTTCTCCTGCCGGTCATCCTGCCCGCGATTGCAATTCTCGACGCCCTCGACACCAGGCGGATGCGGGCGGCGGCGCGCAAATTCGCCTGCCTGTCCTGCGATTCGTATCTGGGCGATGAGGCCATCCGGCTCGCCGAAGAAGCGTGGCGGCAAGATATGTCCGAAAAACACGCGAATGACCCCGGCCTGCGTTTGCTGAGGCGGAGTCCGCGGATCGTTCGCCATCTTTTCGCGATCTGTCCATGTTGCGGCGCCCGCTATGGATACGATCATCGGAAGAGAACTTTTGTGCCTCTCGGCAAGGGCCAGAGCGGAGAAGTGACCGAGGCGCTGGCTCGCTCGCAGCTGCGTGACGTGGATTTCGACCGCGAGCCCTATCACGCGCCCGTCCGCGATATCGAGTTGTGAGCTATCATTCTTCTCCGGTGGCGCCTGATGGTGGAGGCGGGGCGGCAGTGCGGCCACACTTATTCGCAGCCCGACCTGTTCATCGCGGCCACCGCGTCGGTGCACGGCCTCGCGGTCGTCACCGGCGACGTGGGCGACTTCGCCGACACGGGCGTCGCTTTCATAAACCCATGGGCGATGTCTGATTAGCTTAGCCGCTCGGGAGCGAACGCATGCGGATGCGTTGAGGCTCGATAACCGTGATGTGGCCCGCCCAATCGTTTCGTTCCGCGATCCGCGCCGCGAGCTTCGCTCCGACCTGATCGGGATGCGGAATCGGCAAGCGGAAAAGAACCATCCCCGACGCTGCGGGCAACTTGGCGCGCCACGCGAGTTCGCCGAAATCCTTGTCGAATGTCAGGAGGATGCGGTTCTCCCGGACCGCCCAGGCAAGAACCTCCACATCCGTGATTCCCGGCGCCGATGTCCTGACCTACGCAATATCGTCGCTTTGACAGCCGCCGCTGGAAAATTCTCGTTGGCGAGAAAGCGCATGTCAGGCCGCGCTCGGGTACACTTTTTCCGAACTCAGGATGTCGTGCGCGTAACCGAGGCATGCGGCTATGTCTTCGTGCGTGATGCCGGGATAATTCTGCAAAATGTCGGCTTCGCTCCAACCTTCGGCGAGCAAGCCGATGATGAAGTCAACCGCAAGCCGCGTGCCTTTGATGACGGGCTTGCCCGCAAGAACAGCGGGGTCGAGCGTGATGCGTGCGTGTGAGGCCATTTTTTCTCTCTGATACCCACGGAAGCAATGTTACGGACATGTCCATATTTTTCCAACCGGTTTATGAGCTAAATACAAAGCTAGGTCTTGACCTCGGCAGAAACCCCGCTCCATGTTGACTATCTGCTTGCGATGCGGCAGCCCATAGCCATGCTACCGGACGTACATCCGTTTTTCGCCCAGATGGCGACTTGCAGGGATTTGGTGCACATGCATGACGTATTTATTTCTTATGCTCGCCAAGAACAGGGGCTCGCGCTGCCCGTCGCCAGATTGTTGTCGGAAATGGCGCTCGACGTATTCATGGACGTCAACAACATTGAGGCAGGAAACGCTTTTCCGTTTGTAATCGACAAGGCCTTGAAGTCTTCAAAGGCTGTGGTGGCATGTTGGAGTCCGCTCGCTTTCACGCGGGAATGGGTAATGAATGAGTGCGTCGTCGCAAAATTTCGGAAAACGCTGGTTCCGGTCGCGGTCTCCAGGTTAAGCCCCCTCGACGTGCGCGTGGATTTTGTCAGCTTGGACTTCGCTGATCTATCTGACTGGAAGGGTGATTCGAGACATCCTGGAGTCCAAAAAATGCTTCGCGCTCTTTCAATTCTCGTTGGTCGTCAACTGGCTCCGAATGATGGCAAGAATTGGCTTGAGGATATTGGCGGGGCAGAGGCTCTCGCTGTTCAGCTTGATGAAAAAACACCCGGAAGTTGGCGTGATCGTCTTTCTCCTGCCCAATGCAACGCGATCAAGGCCCTCGCTCGCGGATCATACCCAGATAGTCAAAAACAGAAGGTAATTGATGCCCTCTGGGGAAGATGGCGCCAAGCCGATGACTACGTTAACCAAGACGGAGCAGACGCAACGCGAGAATACGCGTTGCTGCTCACCGAATTTAAGGACCGGAGGGCGGCCGCCAGCTTGGCAGAAATATTCCGCACGGGCTTTGGTGTTCCCAAAGACCAGGACACGGCGGACCTGTGGCAAAGACGCGCGAACGGAGACTGGTCGTAAGGCGCCCCGACACGCACTCCTTGCCTTACCGCCCATAACATCCTAAACCGTGGCGGATGAGACTTTACAAAGACAAGGGCTTTGGCGAGCGGCGCGAGGCTGCGGCAAAAGCCAAAGATGCGGCGTTAAAAAAGTTCGTAGAGAAGCGCGCTGCCGGAAAGGCAAAGCCGGCCGCCGAGACTGCGCTTGATGGCGCCCCGGAAGCGCCGAAAGCCGAAGCGAAAAAATAGCAAGAGCCGCTGGCGAAGCGCGGTAAGCGCGGACCCGGCGCGGCGCCTGCCTGTTGAAGCTGGGCTTTCCGGTCCGGACGGGGTTGACGCGCGCGCCGCCGCTTTCCATAGTCCGCGCACACTTCAATCCAACCCGAAACGCCGCAAACCATGACCTCCGCCGCCCCGCCGCTCGCAGAGCTTGCGCAAACCTCCAAGGCCTGGCCCTTCGAAGAGGCGCGCAAACTGCTCAAACGGCTGGAAAAGGCGGACGAGGGCCGCGAGGTCGTGTTCGAGACGGGCTACGGCCCCTCGGGTCTGCCGCATATCGGCACATTCGGCGAGGTGGCGCGCACCTCCATGGTGCGGCACGCGCTGGAAACGCTGAAGCCGGGCGTGAAGACGCGGCTCGTGTGTTTCTCCGACGACATGGACGGCCTTCGAAAGGTTCCCTCCAATGTGCCGAACCAGGAGCTGCTCGCCGCCGCGCTGGAGAAGCCGCTGACCTCGGTGCCCGACCCGTTCGGCACCCATGCGAGCTTCGGCGCCCACAACAATGCGCGGCTGCGCGCCTTCCTCGACAGCTTCGGCTTCGAATACGAATTCCTCTCGGCCACCGAGTGCTACCGCTCCGGCATGTTCGACGAGACGCTGCTGCGCATGCTCGAAGTCTACGACAAGGTGATGGAGATCATTTTGCCGACGCTCGGGCCGGACAGGCGCGCCACCTATTCGCCGTTCCTGCCGCTGTCGCCCACAAGCGGCAAGGTGCTGCAGGTTCCAATTGTTGAGCGAGACCTCAAGGCCGGCGCGATCGTCTACCGCGATCCAGACACAGGCAAGCTCGTCGAGACGCCGGTCACGGGCGGGCATGTGAAGTGCCAGTGGAAGGCGGACTGGGCGATGCGCTGGACCGCGCTCGGCGTCGATTACGAGATGGCCGGCAAGGATTTGATCGACAGCGTGACGCTCTCGTCGAAGGTCTGCCGCGCGCTTGGCGCCCGCCCGCCCGAGGGCTTCAATTACGAACTGTTCCTCGACGATGGGGGGCAGAAGATCTCGAAGTCGAAGGGCAACGGCATCGGGGTGGAGGAATGGCTCGCCTACGCCACGCCGGAAAGCCTCAGCCTCTACATGTTCCAGAAGCCGAAGACGGCGAAGCGGCTCTATTTCGACGTGATCCCGAAGGCGGTCGACGAATATTTCAGCTATCTCGACGCCTATCATCAGGAGAGCCCGGAACAACGCCTCAACAACCCGGTCTGGCATATCCACAATGCGCGCCCGCCGCAGCATAGTGTGCCGATCGGCTTCAGCCTGCTGTTGAACCTCGTCAGCGCGTCCAACGCGCACACGAAGGACATCCTCTGGCAGTTCGTGCGCAATTACGCGCCGGGGACAACTCCGCAGGAAAATCCGGAGCTCGACAGGCTCATCGGCTTCGCCATCCGCTATTTCGAGGAGCGCGAGAAGCCGTTCAAGGTCTACCGCGCGCCGACCGCCGTCGAGCGCGACGCTATGCTCGACTTGACCGCGCGCCTCGCCGAAGCAAGCCCCAAGCTCAGCGCCGAGGAACTGCAGACCATTGTCTACGAAGTCGGAAAGGCGCATCCTTTCGAGAACCTCCGCGATTGGTTCAAGGCGCTCTACGAGGTGCTGTTCGGCGAGAGCCAGGGGCCGCGCTTCGGCTCCTTCGTCAAGGCCTACGGCATCGACAACGCGCGCGCGCTGATCGCCGAGCGACTGCATCATCCGGCGGAGGCGGCATAGGCGGACATGGGCATCAAGACGATCTACAAGCTGATGACGAAGCCTGAGTGGGACGCGGCCCGGGCGGAGGGCGTCTTTCGCGGCTCCGGCGCAGACCGCAAGGATGGCTTCATCCACTTCTCGACGGCGGCGCAAGCTCAGGAGACGGCGCGCAAATTTTTCTCAGGCGTCGAGGACGTCATTCTGCTCGCCGTCGACATCGAGGTGCTCGAAAACCTGCACACCCCCGATGCGGAGGGCGCCGGGTCGACGCTGCCCGGCACGCCGCTCGTGCGGGAGGGCGCCGGGTCGACGCTGCCCGGAACGCCGCTCGTGCGGGAGGGCGAATGCAAGGGCTGCCCGTCGCTGCGCTGGGAGGCCGCCAGCAACGGCGAGCTTTTCCCGCACCTCTATTCGAACCTGCCGGCGGCGGCCGTCACCAGCGCCACGGAGATCCCGCTCGCGGATGACGACGCGCCGATTATCCCGCACGACCTCCCCTCATGAACCGCCTTTGGTCCGCCGCGCAGGCCGGGCTGCTCTTTCTCGATCCTGAAGCCGCGCACGAGGCCTCGCTTCGTGCGCTGGAAGCCGGCCTCCATCCCCGGCAAACCCGCCCCGACGATCCACGGCCCGCGCAAACGCTGTTCGGCCTCGACTTCCCAAATCCCATCGGCGTGGCGGCGGGCTACGATAAGGATGCTCGCGTCTACAACGCGCTGTTCGCCATCGGCTTCGGCTTCGCGGAGGCCGGCACGATCACGCCGAAACCCCAGCCGGGCAATCCGCGCCCGCGCGTGTTCCGGCTCATGCGCGAGCGCGCCCTCGTCAACCGCCTCGGCTTCAACAATGCGGGGCATTCGGCGGCGCAGGTCCGGCTGGCGAGCCGGCCCCCGCGCGGCGTTCTCGGCGTGAACATCGGCGCGAACCGCGACAGCGCGGACGCCATCGCCGATTTCGTGGCGGGCGTTCATGCTTTCGGGGCGCTCGCGTCCTACCTTACCATCAACATTTCCTCGCCGAACACGCCGGGCCTTCGCGACTTGCAGGCGCCGGACCGGCTCGCCGCGCTGCTCGAAGCCGCGATGGCGGCGCGCGCGAGCCTCTCGCGGCGCGTCCCCATCCTCGTGAAGCTCGCGCCCGACCTGCATGACGACGATATCTCGCCCGTGATGCAATGCCTCATCGCGCATGGCGTCGACGGCGCGATCCTTGCGAACACCACGCTGTCGCGCGATGGCGTTCCCACGGACGCACATCGCAACGAAGCCGGCGGCCTCTCCGGGCGGCCGCTGTTCAAGCGCTCCACGCGGTTCCTCGCGCGCTGCTGGCTCGCGACCGAAGGCAAGCTGCCGCTCATCGGCGTCGGCGGCGTCGATTCCGGCGCGGCGGCGCTCGCGAAAATCCGGGCGGGCGCCTCGCTCATTCAGCTCTATACCGGCCTCGTTTATGAGGGCCCGCGCCTTCTCGCCGACATTAAGGAAGCGCTGCTCGCCGAGTTGCAGGCGTCGCGCAGGCCGCTGGCGGATTTGGTGGGAACCGCGGCGCGGCAATGGGCCAATGGCTGAGCGCCGCGTTGTGCGTGGCTATGGTATTCAGCGTGAACGCCCTGCGCGGACTCTGAGGCGGCAAGCGTCGCTCAGGCCCGCGGAATTTCGCGGGCTTTTCTTCATCTCGCCGGAAAAGATTGCATCGGCCGCTTTTCCTGTCCAAATCAGCGTGAGATCGAAAGCATTTCGCGCTGGATTCATGGCCCCTCTCCTGACGCTCCAAAATATTGCGCTGACCTTCGGCGGAACTCCGCTGTTCGAGGACGCCAACCTGTCCGTCTCCGAAGGCGACCGGATTTGCATCGTCGGCCGCAACGGCTCCGGCAAATCCACGCTCATGAAAATCGCCGCCGGCCTCGTGGAGGCGGATGCGGGCGCGCGCTTCCTCCAGCCCGGCGTCACGCTGCGCTATCTTCCGCAGGAGCCGGATTTCGGCGCGCACAGAAGCGTCTCATCATACGTGGAAAGCGGGCTCGGCCCGAGCGACGACCGCTATTGGGCGCGCCTGCTCCTGGAGGAGCTGGGGCTTTCCGGCGAGGAGGCGCCCGCAACGCTGTCGGGAGGCGAATCGCGGCGCGCGGCTCTTGCCCGGACGCTGGCGCCGAACCCCGATGTCCTTCTCCTCGACGAGCCGACGAACCACCTGGACATCCAGGTCATCGAATGGCTTGAGAAGCGGCTTGCCGGCATGCGCTCGGCGCTCGTGCTCATCAGCCACGACCGCCGTTTCCTCACCAACCTGTCCCGCGGCACGGTCTGGGTGGACCGGGGCGCGACGCGGGCGATTTCCATCGGCTTTGGCGGGTTCGAAGCCTGGCGCGACGAGATGCTGGCGCAGGAAGAGTTAGAGCGCCACAAGCTCGCGCGGAAGATCGAGCGCGAAGCCGACTGGCTGCGCTACGGCGTCACCGCGCGGCGGAAGCGAAATGTCCGCCGCCTGGCTGACTTGCAGGCGATGCGCGAGGCGAAGAAGACCGCAAGGCGCGCGCCGGGCCAGGCGAAGCTCGAAGCCGTGGACGGCGCCCTTTCGGGCAAGCTCGTGATCGAGGCGAAGGGCGTGTCGAAAGGCTTCGACGGCAAAACCGTGGTCGATCATTTCGGCATCCGCGTCCATCGCGGCGACCGCGTGGGCGTCGCCGGGCCGAACGGGACGGGCAAGACCACGCTCGTGAATATGCTGATTGGCAAGCTTGCGCCCGACGAAGGGGCGGTGCGGCTTGGCGCCAACCTCGAAATTGCGAGCCTGGAGCAAAGCCGGGACAGCCTCAAGCCGGAATGGACGGTGGCCGACGCGCTGACCGGCGGAAGCGGCGATCTCGTCGTCATCAACGGCGTTGCGCGGCATGTGGCGTCGTATATGCAGGACTTTCTGTTCCTGCCCGAGCAGGTGCGCACGCCGGTGAAGGTGCTGTCGGGCGGGGAGCGCGCGCGGCTGATGCTTGCTCGGGCGCTCGCCAAGCCGTCGAACCTTCTGGTGCTCGACGAGCCGACGAACGACCTCGACCTCGAAACGCTCGATGTGCTGGAGGAGATGCTCGCCGACTACCCCGGCACGCTGATCCTGATCAGCCACGACCGCGATTTTCTCGACCGCATCGCGACCTCGGTCATCGCGCCGGAAGGCGGCGGGCGCTGGGTCGAATATGCGGGCGGCTATGCGGACATGATCGCGCAAAGGGGCGGCCGGTCCTTCGCGCTGGAGGCGCCGAAGGCCGCCAAGCCGGGGAAGGAGAAGGCGCAAGGCGGGGGCGAGCCGAAGTCGAAACGGCGGCTCAGCTTCAACGAGAAGCACGCGCTCGAAACCCTGCCGGCAAGGATCGCGGCGCTCGAAAAGGAGATTGCGCGGCTGCAAGAGCGCCTGCACGACCCGGCTCTCTATGCGAAGGACCGCTCGGCTTTCGACGCGGCGAGCGCGGCGCTGGCGAAGGCGCAGAACGAGCTTGCCGAGGCGGAGCACCGCTGGCTCGAACTGGAGATTTTGCGCGAGGAAATCGGCGCCGGCTGATCGGGTCAAAACGCCAAAGGCGGGGATCGAAGCGGCGCCGCGTTAACCCTTCGCTAACCTTGGCGCCTCGGAATAAGGTTACGCCAAAACGCGGTTTTTCGCCCTTTTCCCCTCATTAAGACCAGTATAGACGATAGCGCCTTGCGGATGCCTTAAACGGCGCTATTTCACTGATTTTATTGGGTAATATGCGCTTTCGCCGCAAGAACCGGCGCGGTTGTGGAGCTGTTCCCGTCAACCTGAGGCTCGGATTCTCGGTTAACGCGCGCAAGAATAAAACCGTTAACTAGGATTTCTGACTCGCTTTTTTCGCGTCGAATCCGGCTTTTTTCGCATTTCTCGTAAGGATTCGTAGGAAACTGTAGGCGCGTAGCGCCGCCTTTTCGGTCGTTAACCTGGGCCGATTTTAACTATACCGCGGCGCTACGAAAATCGCCGCCCTCATGACCCTCGCGCCGAATGATGGGCGGGCAAAATGCAAGAGTACGGCAAGCAACAGAAAACCTATTCCGGCTCTGAGCAGGGATACGACTCTCCTGGCGCCATGGTGGCCAAAAGCTTACGGAAATGCGATTTTGCCTCCTTCGGGTATTCCTTGGAGAGGAAATCTAAGATCGGTATGCAAGCTCTGCCGGTATACATTTCCATGGTTCCATCGGGATTGCGATAAGACCAAGTGTGCTCGATAAAGGGATCGGCATCGTCATCCCGGATAACAAGCCTATACCAGTCTTCGCGGCCGGCGCTTGGCTGATTGTAGAATTTTATGTCGTTTTCCATCGGCTGTTTATTGCCCCCCCGGCAAGAATACAGGAGATGGAAGCGGGATTCCAGCCGCGCCGAGAGGCGGCTTCGCGATTTTCCAAGCCGGCGCTTTTCAATGCGTTGCCGGATGGCCGGGCCAAGCCCGGCCATGACATTGGCTGGCGCGGATGGCCGGGTCAGGCCCGATCCGGCCATCGCAGCGGTGGCGTTTCGTTGCCACAACCGCCGGATTTAGCTCTCAAAATCGGGAAGCGATCGCTTCAAGAGCGGACGCGCACGAGGGCTCCAAACGCGCGCTTATTGCGGGCGGGATCGACCCGTTGCGGACATCGCCCCGGCCTTGCCCGGTCAAAATCCGCCGCGGTCAAGGCGCACGCGCGATCCCCAGACGTTGATGTATGACTGGCTTGCGTAGGTGTGGACGTGGCCCGCATACCGCATCGCACGATGATGGTCCATGCGCTGCGACGCGGTCCGGCCGGCGGGAGGTTCTTTCGCATACACGGCTACGGGTCCAAGAGAGGCAACCATCGCCGCGGCAAGCGCCGAACTTATCAAGGTTTTCATTCTCTGCCTTTCAGGCGTTAGACGGACGGGCTTCGGTTTGGGCGAGACCGCTCGAAAGCCCTTCAAGCGGTCCGTCAGCCTCCACCGGCGACGGCGTTTCTTGTCTCCGCCGCCGCCGGACGACTTTCGTCGCATGGCCAAGGGCAGGCTTGCAGGCGCCGCCCCTGCCTCGGCTTGGACCTTTAAAGCGCCGTCGCCGGCTTACTGTTCCTGGCGGGAGGCGCATTTCTCGTTCGGCTGGAGCACACTCTCGTGAGCTTGGGTTCGGAGCGGTTGAAATTGAAGATGACGCAATCTCAGGTTTCGGAAAAACGCTTGGGGCTGTTGAGCGGAAAGCATCAAGTCTGATTTTGCCAAGGAGTTTCAATGAGTGGCGGCGTCTTCACCATCGTCATCCCGGAAGCCGCTATCGGGGATCGCACAAAACGCAGCCCGAGTTCGCAGCGGTCCCGGCTCGCGCTTCGCTTGGCCGGGACGACGAGAGCCGCGCGCTTCGCCGCCCCGGAAAGCGCCCTCGCGCTTGCCCGGGGCGCGCGCCCTTCCGGGATGACGATGGCGAAGGGTCGAGCCCGGCCGTGACGACGGAACGCAAACAGCGGGGTCGTCCAGATATTTCACCCAACAGCGCTATGCGAGAGCCAAGGCGTCGACGGCCGTGACCTTGCGAAGCGGGCTGGCTGGGTCGAGCTTGCCCAGAAGCTTCAGCACCGCGAAACTGAATACGGGCTCGCATAAAACGAGCGGCACGTAGGACGCGGCGAACAGCGCCCAGCTCGCGAGCGGCGTGGCCTCTTCCCCAAGCGCCAGCCAAAAGCCCACCATGACGACAACGCCGGCATAATAAGCGGCGTCGAACTTGACGATTTCCGCCCAAGACAGCTTTGGCTTCGAAGCGTCGCTCGCGAAATAGCGGCGGCCGCGCAGCGCATGGACCGCGATGAGCGGAACCATGAGCGAAAGGGAGTTGACGCCGAGATGGATCAAATCTTGCGGCTCGAAAAGAAGACCCTGCAGGAGAAGGCCGATCGCGAAGCCGAACAGCGCGGGCAGGAAACCGAAGACGAAATAGACCGCCGAGGCGCCGACGAAATGCAGTTCGGACGGACCGGCCGGCATGTGGAACGCTTCCATGAAAAGCGAGAAGAAGACGGCCGCAAGGACGATCTTCACGATGTCCTGGGGTCTGCGCGCCAAGGACGGCAGGTAGGCCGCGAGCGCCGAAACGGCGGTCGCATTGGCGAACGCAACTTTGCCGGCGTTCAGCACGCCCGGTTCGATATGCATGAGTGTCTCCTTGAATGCGATGAAGAGAAAGATCGAAAGCGCATCGACGCGGGGCGCCAGATTATAATTGGGATTTCATCGTCACCTCCCTGCTGCCCCTCCGGCGGCGCGGCTAGCCTAATCTCGCGCCGGCAGGTTTCCTGGCTCGCGGGTCATAACGCTTTAAGCCGCCTTCCCGGGCGTTACCCCAGTGGCATTCGGCTTGGCGCTCGCCGCTCACAGTTGCGGGGGCAGCTGCGGCTTCGTCCTCACCGCATTCCCTTTTTATCCCCCTGGCGGGGGAACCGTCGCGAAGTTTATGGTTGCACAGACCGGCGGCGAAAACCAGCGCAAATGCGCCGCGCCCGGGAAGACCATAACGCGGCCGTTTCTCGTTAGACGATTGTGCCGAAGAGTTTGCCGATACCGGCGGTGATGGCCATGGCCAGAGCGCCCCAAAACGTCACGCGGATTGTGGCGCGCAGGATGCCGGCGCCGCCCGTTCTTGCTCCGATGGCTCCGGGAATGGCGAGGAGGACCAGGGATGCGGCGGAAACGATGGGAATAAGCGCGGCGGCGGGCGATACGACGACAATCAGGAGAGGCATGGCCGCGCCTGTCGAAAACATGGCCGCCGATGTCGGCGCCGCCTGCGCCGGGCGCGCGGCCGTAATATCCGACAAGCCGAGTTCGTCGCGCGCATGGGCCGCCAAGGCGTCCTTCGCCATCAACTGCCGGGCAACCTTCCGCGCAAGCCCCCGCTCGACGCCGCGCTTGACGTAAATGTCGGCAAGCTCATCGCGCTCCGATTCGGGGCTCTCGCTCAACTCCTTGCGTTCGCGGGAGAGATCGGCCTGTTCGGTATCGGATTGCGAACTGACGGAGACATACTCGCCGGCCGCCATCGACATGGCGCCCGCCACAAGTCCCCCCACGCCCGCGATCAAGACATCGTTCGGCTTCGCGGATGCTGAGGCGACGCCGACAATCAAGCTTGCCGTGGAGATGATGCCGTCGTTGGCGCCAAGCACCGCGGCTCTCATCCAGCCGATACGGTCGACGAAGTGGCGCTCGGGATCCGTGCGAAGCCGGCTCATTCCGCCGGCTCAGATTCGGCCTAGCAGAACGAGGATGGCCACGACGATCAAGATCGCGCCCAAGACTCCAACGCCGCCATTGCCGAAGCCGTATCCGTATCCGCCGAAGCGGCCGCTGAAGCCGCCCAGCAGGAAGATAATGATGACGATTAAGAGGATGGTTCCTAAAGACATGGGTATTCTCCGTAGCGAGGCTGGGAGTGGCGCCGGGCGCTCCGAAGAATGCCCGGCACAATGTCTTCAAATGCGGCGCTGTTCGGAGGCATCGGCCCGCGCCCTCACAGGGGAGACAGCGCTTCGGCCTCCGGGAGAGTTTCGTTCTCGACTATGGGCAAATCTGCAAAGGGCCAACCCAGGTGCAGAAGCCACTGCCATATCCATAGTCTCCATAGAAGCCGCCGTAGCCTCCCCGGTAACCCCCTCGGTAGCCGCGGCGTCCGCCCCGATAAGCGCTCCTCATGCCGTGACCATGGCCACCGCCGCCGGCGCGAGCGTGGCCCCCGCCATGGCCTTTAACTTGGATAATTCCGGATGCCGCCGGATCGTTTAGTCCGCCGGCGGATGGGACGGCGCTCGCGCCAGTTGCCGAGCATACGACGAGCGACATGAATGCCGCAGCCGCGATAATCTTGATCATGGGTATAACCCTCATTTAACAAACTGAGCAGGCCGCTACCACATCGCATGGTAAAAACTCTGCTAGCTCTAAGTTAATCATTGAGGGGACACAATAAAAGCGTCGGAAAATACTCACTGAGTTGAAATGTCGCCGCTGGCCAACTTCATTCATCCAAGTTGGCGCATGTCGAAATTCTTAGCCGGCTCGCAGGCTATCTCAGTGCAGCCGCTGCTGCTCTTCAGCGCCGTCTCCCGCCTCGTCGATGGGCCGATGGCGGACCCCCAAGAGGGAAGCGCGCACCGCGCCGGGCGCGCTTCCGGCACAAAAACTATGCCACTTTCTTAAACGCTTCGAGCGCTTTGCGGCTCGCCTGCTCGAACGCGGCCCGGCTATCCTCAAGGGCCGTTTTGAAGGCTGACCAGGATTGCTCCCCGGCCTTGCGATGCGTTTCCAGCTTCGATTTTACCGCGTCCGCTTCCGTCTTCAGGTGGGCGAGCGCCGCATCGGCGTCTTGCTTCTTTGCCGAAGCAAATGTGCTGGCTTTTCCGATGAGCGCGTCGAACGTTTCCTGCCAGGCCTTTTGCTGGGCTTCGGCGCGCGCCTCGAACGTCGCCTGGAGCTGGGCCGCGTCCTGCCGCGTTTCGCTCAGATATTTCTGAACGTAGGCTTCGAACGCGGTCCAATTCGCTTCCAGCTCGCTTTTGGCGCTTGCCCAGCCCGCTTCGCTATCGGCTTTCTTCTTTTGAATCGCCTCTTTGAAGACGTCGCGCTGCGCCCGGATCTCCGAAAGCGCGTTCTCGGCATGTTTTTTCGTGCCGGCCTGAAGAGAACCGGCGCGAGCTTCGATCGATGTCAAGGTCGCATCTATTTCGTCGAGACGCTCTTTTGCCCAATTTAGAAAGGGATTAGCGTAGGTTTCGGTGGTCATCGTGTGCTCCTTATGAGGAATACATGGATTATAGGAGGACGCGCTCGGGAAATTACGCTTTGACAGATGTCAACCCTACGCTGGTTTAGTCTTTGCAAAGCCCCGATTTATCTCGCTCAAGGGATGACGGATTGAGGCAGCACCTCGATCCGGCGACGATTTTCACTCCGAATCGAAAGCGGCCGCGCCTCCCGCCCGCAGCCGCCGACCGCGGCCGGAGCAAACCCTTATGGACGCGGCCAGCCGTTCCTAAGCTACGAACTTTTCTTCTGGGTGTGCGTTACGTGCGCCTTCGCGGCTTCGCTGGCGTGATGGGTTGCGTGCAAGGTGTGGGCATGAGCGGCGTGCGCGTGATGAGCGGCCGTCTCATGATGTCCGGAGGCGTAGTGCCCGGCGGCTTCCTTGTGATGCTTCGCCGCGTGCTCGTGATGTTCGGCGGCCTTGGTATGATGGGCGTGCGCGGGGTGACTGTGAGACGGTTCCTTAGACATCGGTCTTCTCCGTTGTTGGTCTCCTTAAACTCGGCGGAAGGTATTTCGTTCCCCGGCATAGATTTTTTCGTCGCCGAGCGCGGAACGAGATGCGGGCTGAGCGTTGCGGAGTTCAAGGAGTTGCGTCCGGGGGCGGCGAAGCTCGACGGACGGGAGGACCGGCAAATCGCGGCTCCGTTCGGAACGGCGGATTACTGCGCGGTCGCGAACGTATTTTCGTAATTCCCCTGCTCGCTTGCGAGCCACCGCGAGATAACGACAAGAGCTTGCCTTGGCTCTAATCCAGCCTCGACCGCGGTTTCATAGGCGATAACCAGTATCTCTTCGAGACGGCTTTCCAGGCTATTGGCGCTATATTGGGGCGCGGACGAGAAATCGTCAGCTGAAAAAGTTCTCACGTTCATTTTGTCTTCTTCCTCGAGTCCGCGCGATCGCGTTCTCCACCTTGGCTAAATCCTCGAACCGGGATTGCGGTTGGCGCGGTCTTCCGGAGCGCCTCCGGACGCATTTCGAGGCGCCGTCCAATAGCGACGCTCCCTGGCCGCGCGCCAGCGCCCACTTCCGAAAGCTTGGCCGCCGAAGATGCGCAAGCTTGCACGGTGAGCATGCTTACTCGTATTCTAAAATAAAAAGGCAGACTATTACCCTATCATATAATGTTTATAGAAAATAGGCTCGGATTTTACTCAGTCGAGCCGCGTAATTGTAAAGTCAAGCTCAAGAGCGCCCCGGATGACAGGCACAACGGCTTTTAAAGCTTGCAACGGAGGCGGCGAAAGACATCCCCGCCTCCGAAGAGCGCTCAGCCGGGCAAGCATAAGGCCGCCTAGCGGACGATCCGTTTGTGGCCCCCGCGGGCTGTTTCGGCCGGCTGGCGATAGCCTCCCTCGCAGATGATCCGATATGTGATCATCCAGCTGTTATGAAGCGGGTCTCCGGCAGCCGGTTCGAACTCCGGCACGTATTTCGCCGGCGGAATCGAGTGAATGAAGCGGCTGACTTTGCCCGCGCGTTCAATCGTCCCGCAGTCGAAGGTTTCTCCTTCGAACCGGACTTGATGACGGGACGCGACGTTTTCCGCGGCCATCGCCGGGAAGGTTGTTGCGATCAAAATCGCGAGACCATGCTTGATCATTTGGGGCCTCCTTTGCGTCTCGCAATCGCAGGCCTGAATTGGGGCCGGAATGGCCGGAACTCGGGCCAGATTTAAAGCGAGACTGGCCAAATTTCGTATTTATTGATTGGGAACCTGTATTCCGCTATTCAAATCATATTTTCTTGATCATCGATAGAAAATCGGGCCGATGTTGTTTTCGGAAATATAATTACATAAAATAAAGTATAGGCACTTTCCGATACTATAGTTCTGTCCTGCGCAACTTTCGGGATGTTTACGCCCGCCGCGAGAGCCGCCCTCCGGGTGAGCCGCACGCGTTGTCATGGCCGGGCTTCGGCCCACTCATCGTCATCCCGGCCAAGCGAAGCGCAGAGCCGGAATCGCAAAAAATGAGCGCTACGATCTATTACGATCCCAGATAACGCCTTCGGCGTTTCCGGGATGACGAATAAAGAGCATCCGGGATGACAAACGAAGGCCATCCACACATGACAAACGAAGAGCATCCGGGATGACGAACAACGGCCATCCGGGACGACAAACGAAGTCCATCCGCTGGCTTAATTTGGGAAACTCTGTTTAGTGCGTGTGGCGATAGGGGATGACGACGGCGCCACCGCGCGCACAGGTCTTATTCGACGCCGGAACAAGTCTAATCTTCGGTAAAATCCTACTCGCGTAATATGCCTTGCCGCTGGCGGTAAGCTCTAGGCGCGCCGCCGGCCGGTAGAACAGGAGGGCGCCCAGTCTTCGTTCGAGGACGCCAATGTACTTGCTCACCTCAGCGGCGGAGACGCCCAATTTGCGCGCCGTTTCGGACATGCTTCCGGTAGCGACCACGTGTTCGAATAATTGAAGTTCTTCGGTCGGCGTCATGGCCCCTCCCGCAGCGCAAGTTGCAGCCATTCTTAAATAGCGGCGCCCAATTTCAGCACAAGCTAAGCGGACAGGATTTCGAAAGTCTAGCTTCGGAAAATACCTATGGAAGTTATGCGGACTCCGCCATTTTGCCCAACGCATCGTCATCCCGGCCAAGCGCAGCGCGAGCCGGGATCGCAAAAAAGCAAACGTTTCGATTTATTACGGTCCCGGATAAGGCTTCGCCTTTCCGGGATGATAAATAAAGGGTATCCGTTGGCTTAATCGCGCTGTTATACCAGCGGACAATGGCGCCGACCCTTTTGTTGTCATTCCCGCGAAAGCGGGAATCCAGGTATCCCGGCGGCGGAAGCTATTGAAATAGCGCAGCGATACCTGGGTCCCCGCCGGAGTTTATCCCCACGAAGGCGGGGACGGGGACGACGCCGCGGAGCGGTCGAGACTTTCGGCCGCTGGTATTATTCTGCAACGGCAGTGCTGAACGCGGCGATTGCCGCCCCGTCAGGCCGGCGAGGGTCTTGCGATTCGTCATAATAGTATTCGGCGCAGATGTTGGCGTCTTTGCGTCGAACAAAGACACGCCATCATGTGAATATAAGTGAAATTTTCCTTTGCTCTCTCTCTGTTACCCGTCAGTCTAACTTCGGAAAATACCCGCACGAGGACAGAAGGGATCGAATGAATATATTTAGGAAATTCCAGAAAAAGGCCACGACAAGACTGGTTATTATTTGACGGCCTGCCCATATACGAAACATGACCGATCACCCTGGAATTCAAAACTTGCTCCCGAGCCCCGCCCATAGCCCCGAGAAGGAAATCTCCGCCGTCTCGCCGCTTGCCCTGTTTGCCGTGGACGAGGCCGCCCACAGCGACGACGGGTTGCTGCTTCATGGCTGGGATGGCCCTCTACGCGTGACAGCTTTCATCAACCGGCGCGTGATGGACGATTGGGTCGATCCAAGGCGGTCCCTCAACAGCCGGAAAAGCCTGTTCCGAGACCAGTATAACGCTCTCGGCAAGCAGAACCTGCCGGCGATCGAACGCATCGCAACGCGCAAATACCGGCGCGGTCCGGCGTTCAACCGGCAGCACCCGTTCGTCGACATTCTGCTTTCCGACATCGCGGAAAGCGGCGAAGCGCTCGAACGTCAGCCACCTTATTTGATTTCGCCGGCGGCTCGCGTCGCAATCGTAAGCCGGATTGGAGGCAATTATGGACATCGACACATTCCGGCACTGGCTCTCGGAGCACGGCTGCCGTTTCGATACGCCGGCGCACCATCGCGGCGAGGGACACGGACATCTGACGATCCATCGGGAGGGCCGCGTCGCGGAACTGCCGCTGACCGGATCGCATCATCATCTCAACGCGGAACTGGTTCGCGAAGTCTGCGAAAAGCTGGGGCTGAACGCGTTGGACCTCACGAAGGAACCCTAGCAGACGCCGCCGATTTGCCCGCCGCTTCGTCGTCCCGGCCATCGGCGCCCACTGTCATCCCGGCCATCGGCGCCCATCGTCATCCCGGCCAAGCGCAGCGCGAGCCGGGATCGCAAAAAGGCAAGCGCTGCGATTTATTACGATCCCGGATAAGGCTTCGCCCTTCCGGGACGACGAATAAAGGGCGAGGGGAGCGCGCCTTTTACGCTTAAAACTACCCGCGCCGATATGCCCATCGGGCAGATCTGCATCCTCACGATATTAAAATATTCAAACAGATCGTTAAGAGCTATGATCTTGCCGCAGGTCCTGCTTAGGCTGGGCGGAGGGACGCTTGCATGACAACGCAACAGAACGGCCGGATGAGAAAATCCGAGGCTGCCGTTTCCAATACCGCTTCGCTTGCTGGCGCGGCGCAACCGATCGCGCGCGGATTTCCCATTGTCGGCATCGGTGCATCGGCCGGCGGCCTCGACGCCTTCAAGGCGCTCCTGACCGCCCTTCCGCCCGACACCGGCATGGCCTTCGTCCTCGTTCAGCATCTCGATCCGATCCACGTCAGCTTGATGGCCGGGCTTCTGTCGAGCCATACGGCCATGCCCGTCACGCAAGCCGCCGAGGGCGCCTCGGTCGAGCCGAACCGCGTCTATCTCATCCCTCCGGGCGTCTCGCTCGCGGTCTCGGGCGGAAAACTGCATCTGACCGGCTTGGCGGAGCGTCATGGAACCCGCACGGCGTTCGACGTCTTCCTGCGCTCGCTTGCCGAGGATTGCGGCGAGCGGGCAATCGCCGTGGTGCTGTCGGGCACCGGCTCGGACGGCAGCGAGGGCCTGAGGGCCGTGAAAAGCAAAGGCGGCTTCGTCGTCGTCCAGGAGCCGTCCGAGGCGGCGTTCGACGGCATGCCCAAGAGCGCCATCAAAACCGGCCAGGCGGATTGCATCTTGCCGGTCGCCGAGATCCCCGCGGCGCTCATCGAACACAGGAACGGTCTACGCCCCTCCGATGAGGACCAAGAAGCGCACGAGGGCGCCGAAGAGCGGTTCCTGGAAATCCTCCGCCTTGTCCGCACGAAGAGCGGGCAGGATTTCTCCCTTTACAAAGCCGGCACGTTAACGCGCCGGATCGAGCGGCGCATGGCGGTGGCGGGCATAACCGAGACCGCCCGCTACATCGAGAAGCTCAACGCCGAGCCATCGGAACTCGATAGCCTCGCGCACGATCTCCTCATCAATGTGACGGAGTTTTTTCGCGATGCCGCCGCCTTCCAGGCGCTCGCCGAAACCGTGATCCCCGCGATGGTCGCGGCGCATCCTTCCGACAGGGCGCTGCGCGTCTGGGCGCCCGGTTGCAGCACCGGCGAGGAAGCCTATTCCCTCGCAATTCTTTTCCTGGAAGCGATCGCGGCTTCGAAGCGCGCCATCAAGCTTCAGGTCTTTGCCTCCGACGTGGACCCGCATGCCGTCACTTTCGCAAGGGCGGGCGTTTACGGACGCGAGACGGAATCGCAGGTGAGCGCGGAACGCTTGAGGCGGTTTTTCGCTCACGACGGCGGCGGTTATCGCGTTGTGCGCGATTTGCGCGACGCCGTGGTTTTCACGGTCCAGGACCTCCTGGCGGATCCGCCCTTCTCGCGGCTCGATATGATTTCCTGCCGGAACGTGCTGATCTATTTGCAGCCCGGCGCGCAAGACCAGATCCTCTCGCTGTTTCATTTCGCGCTTCGCGCCGGGGGCGTGCTGTTTCTGGGACGGTCCGAAACGGTTCGGGAGTTCAAGGACCGCTTCGAGCCGATCAGCAAAAAGCAACGCATCTACCGCCATCTCAGCGCCGGGCAGCCCGGCGAGGCCGGCTTCCGCGTGAGCGCCATCAAAGAGCGCCTGGCGCCTTCCTTCACCCCGGCTCTGAAAAGAACGGTTCACCGGACCAATTTCGAGGACCTCGCTTCGAAGGCGTTGCTGGAAGCTTTCGCGCCGCCTTCGGTCCTCGTCGACAAGAAATATGAAGCGCTGTTTTATTCCGGGGCCGTCGACCGGTATCTGCAACTCGCGCCGGGCGAAGCGAACCAGAAAATCCTGGTCATGGCGCGAGACGGGCTTCGGCCTAACCTCCGGGCGGCGCTGGAAAGCGCGCGAGAGACCGGTGAGCCGGCCTCGAAGCCCGGCACTCAAGTCCATCGCGACGGCGCGACATACAGGGTCGAGATCTCCGTTCGGCCCATCCCTTCGGAAGATGTTTTTCTTATCAGTTTCATCGACGAGCCGACGCAGCCGGCGCAGGCTCTCGCCAGTTCGCCTCCCGAGGACACCTCGCGAATTGTCCAGCTGGAACAGGAACTCGACGCGACGCACAAGGAGCTGAACGCGCTCATCCGCGATCTCGAAGTCTCGAATGAAGACCTGCGCGCGGTCAACGAAGAAGCCCTTTCCATAAACGAAGAGTTTCAGTCCACCAACGAAGAGCTGGAGACCTCCAAGGAGGAGTTGCAGGCTCTCAACGAGGAATTGACCGCGCTGAACGGGCAGCTCCAAGAGAGCTTGGAGCATCAGCGCGCGACCGCCGCGGACCTGCAGAATATTTTGAACAGCTCGGACATCGCGACGGTTTTCCTCGATAGCGCCCTCAACATCCGTTTCTTCACCCCGGCGGCGAAGTCGCTCTTCGGCGTCACCCTCGTCGACATCGGGCGGCCGCTCGCCGATCTGGCCCAGCGCTTTCATGACGACGCGCTTCTGCCGGACGCGGACGCCGTGCTGGCGAAGCTTGCGCCGATCCGGCGTGAGATCGAGAGCGACGACGGCAATTGGTATATCCGCAGCATCCTGCCCTATATGAGCGATGGGAACGCGGTTGGCGGCGTGGTGCTCACCTTCGCCCGCATCACTGAAATAAAGGCGGCCGAGCGGAAAATCGACGCCGCAAGGGCCTATGCCGAAAGCATTGTCGCCACCATCAAACAGCCGCTCGTCGTGCTGGACGGGGACTTGCGCGTCGTCTCCGCAAGCGCATCGTTTTTCAGGGTTTTCGATCTGAAGCCTGAAATGAGCATCGGCAAACCGCTTGCCGGGGCTTTCCAGGAAGCGCCGTGGGCGGATTTCCTGGCCTTGGTCAAGACCGGCGCCGCCATTGAGAACCATGAGGTTGAGGCCGATCTTCCAGGCCTCGGGCCGCGAACCTTGCTTGCCAGCGCCGGCGAGATCGCCGGTCCCTCCGACCGCCGGAAAATACTGGTCTCCCTCGATGACGTCACCGACGCGAAGGCCGAGGCCGCCGCCCTTGCCGCCGCCAAGGAGGAGGCCGAGCGCGCCAATTTGGGCAAGTCGCGCTTTCTCGCCGCCGCCAGCCACGATCTGCGCCAGCCGCTTCAGACGATGAGCTTGATCCAGGCCATGCTCGCCGACGACGTCACGGACCCTGCCGCATCGAAGCTGATCAAGCGGCTCGACGCCACGATCGTCGCGATGGCGGCCTTGCTGGACAAGCTTCTCGACATCAACCAGCTTGAGGCCGGCATCGTTGAGCCGAAGCTGTGCGACTTTCCCGTCGGCGATCTTCTCCGGCAGCTGCATGGCGAGTTCGAAATTCACGCCTTGAACGAAGGCTTGAAACTGCGCATCGTGCCCTGCGGCCTGACGGTGCATAGCGATCCGCGCCTGTTGGAGCAGATCCTCCGCAACATGATCTCCAACGCCACAAAATACACGAGCCGCGGCAAGGTGCTGCTCGGCTGCCGGCGGCGCGGGAACCGGCTCAGCATCGAAGTCTGGGACACCGGCTCAGGCATTCCGGAAACCGAACTCAGCGCGATCTTCAAAGAGTTTCATCAGCTGGATAACCATGCGGGCAAGCGCGCGAAGGGGCTTGGGCTCGGGCTTGCCATCGTGCAGCGCCTTGGCGAGTTGCTCGAAGCGCCGATCAGCGTGCGTTCGCGCGTCGGCCGGGGCTCGGTCTTCGCGGTGGAGGTGCCCGTGGTCCGCGCGCCGGCGCCCGCAATCCTTGAACACAGCGCGGCCGACGCGGAAGCGGATGGCGCCTCTCGTCCGTCTCCAGCGTGTTCTCACGCCTTACTCATTGTCGAAGACGAAGCCGAAATCCGCGATACGCTCAAACTGCTTTTCGACAGCCGCGGCTATCGCGCGTTCGCCGCGCGCGACAGGGACCAAGCCCTTGCCGTTGCCGCCACTTGCGGCATGAGCCTCGATTTGATTGTGGCCGACTATAACCTGCCCGGCGCCAATGGGCTTGAGGTCATCGCCAAGATCGAGCAAGCCACGGGGCGGAAAATCCCGGCCATTATGCTCACCGGCGACATCTCGGCCGCGACCCTGCGCAACATCGCGCAGCAACACTATGTGCACCTCTACAAGCCGGTGGACGCGCGGAGCCTCATGCGCCATGTCGCCGGCATTCTCGACAAGACGGACCGGAATGCGGCGGCGCCAACGGTGTTCATCGTCGACGACGATCCCGAGGTCCGCACGATCATGCGCGACATGGTCGAGAGGCGGGGTTATCGCGCCGAAATTTTCGCCGACGGCGCTTCCTTCTTGAAGGCCTACACACCGGGCCGGTCCGGGTGCTTGCTTGCCGACGCGCGAATGCCGGGCCTCGGAGGGCTCGACCTGATCAAGCACGTGACCGAAATGCAGCCGTCCCTCCCTGTCATCATGATCACGGCCTATGGCGATATCGCGATGGCGGTGACGGCGATGAAGGCGGGCGCCTTCGATTTCCTGCAAAAGCCGGTTCGCCCGAACGAGCTGCTCGACTGCATCAAGGAGGCTCTGAATCACTCCGGCGGGCGCCCGGAGCAATCCGCCGACCGAAAAGACGCGGCGGCGAAAATCGCGTCCCTCACCTCTCGCCAGCGCGAGATCCTCGACATGGTTCTGGCCGGCAGCCCGAGCAAGAATATCGCGCACGACCTGCAAATCAGCCAGCGGACGGTGGACAATCATCGCGCCGCGATCATGCATAAAGTCGGCGCCAAGTCGCTGTCCGCGCTGATCCGCATCGCGCTCGCCGCCGGATGATGCCGAACCCGCCGGCGGCTGCCGTCATCCCGCGCGCGCCGCGGCATGAACGGTTCGGCGCCCATTGTCGTCATCCCGCGAACGTCGCGGCATGAAATGCCGCCGCGCAGACACGGGACCGCCCGCGAACGCCACGCCCTGTACGGTCCCGGATAACGCCTCCGGCGTTTCCGGGAAGACGGTCGCGGAACCGTTCCGCCGGATTTGGCATGACGCGATGCGGGCGCCTTCTCCCATCTTCGTTCATCGCCTTCGCGAGCATATTCCGAACCTAACCCTGTCGCCCCCGGCGCACTATATCAGGGTGTGCCTTACTGTCAGTCGCATACGGTCTGACAGAAGGCGAAATCCGGTGATTGAAATGACAGCTTCTGCTTCGTTTTCTTATCTTACGCCCCAGTTCGACGACTTTTTATTTGCGCGGATCGACGAGGATGGCGAGGCCACGCCGCTGAGCGTGCTTTCGGTGCTCGCCCGGCTTGGCGTCGATCCTTGGGAGGAGGCCGCTAAACTCGCTCAATTGCCCCGCATATCCGCGGCCGAAAGGCTCGCCGCGTTCATAGCGGCGACGCCGGGGCGCCGCCGGCCTATTTAAACGCCAAGACGGTTCGCGACCGCTTGATCGACCTCCTGCCGTCCCCGGCTGGCGTTACGATCGCGCCCGGCGTGCAGCGCGGCGGTCTCGCGCTGGCAAAGTCCCGGTGGCGCTTCATTTGGCCGGTAATAATTGCAGTCCTTCTCGCAATCCAGGTAACCGCGATAAGCCGCCAGCCTGCCGGTGAGCCGCACGCTGCTTCCACCAGCACAGTTCTGCCCTGATCGCCGGGGGCAACGCCTTGCCCGCCCGGCCGCCATCGGGCGGCGGCTCAAATGACATAGGTAAACAACTCGTAGGTTCCCTCCGAGAGCTTCTGATCCATGCTCTTCGCGGGGTTGGTCGAGCCGGCGCCTTCGACGATGCGCGCGGGAACGCCGACCGCGGTGCACCGTGCGGGGACGCTCTGGGTGACGAAGGAGCCGGCCGCGATCTTGGAATAGGCGCCGATCTCGATGTCGCCGATGATGTGAGCGCCGGCGCCGATGAGCACGCCGGTTCGAATCTTGGGGTGGCGGTCCGTCTTCCGCGTTCCCGTCCCGCCAAGCGTGACGCCGTGCAGGATCGAGACGTTGTCCTCGATGACGACGGTCTCGCCCGCGACGAAGCCCGTGGCGTGATCGAGGAACAAGCCCTTGCCGAGCCTCGCGCCCGGATGGATGTCGGACTGGAACGCCTCGGACGCGCGGCTTTGAAGGTAGAGCGCGAGATTGCGCCGGCCCGCGCGCCAAAACCAGTGGGCAAGCCGGTGCGTCTGGATCGCGGCGAAGCCCTTGAAGAACAGGAAAGGCTCCAACAGGCGTCCCGACGCGGGGTCGCGCTCCACCACCGCGGCCAAGTCGGCGCGCGCGGCGGCGCCGAACCTGGCGTCCGCCAGCGCGGCATCCAGCAGCAGCGTGCGAAGCGGCTCGGCCGGGAAGGCGCCGTGGCCGAGCTTGACGGCGAGCTTGGACGCCAGCGCCTCTTCGAGGCTCTCCGATCGCAAGATCGGAGCGTAGAGCTGGGCGAGCATCGGCTCGATGCAAATCTCCTGCGCGGCGCCGGCGCGCAACCGCGTCCAGATCGAATCGGCGGCTTTGCCCTTCCTCCTGGGCCGCCGCTGGGGAAGCTCGCCCGTTGGGGTTAAATCGGCTGCCGAAGAGGCATCGTCGAATGGAGCGTTCATGCCTATCCCCTTGTGCCAGACCGATCGCACTATAAGGTAGTCTCTGGGGACGGTCTTCGGTATGTTTTTTTGCATACTAAAATGATTTATAAAGTAAAAAAGGAATAATTATTATTGGACGCACTTATATCGGATGGTATTACTAACAATAATCGCAAGAGCAAAAATTCCAATCCGATTCTACGTGTCTTAGAGAATAAAGCCGCCGCCGCCACAGCATGAAGAAAGCTGAGGATGAATATCAAAAAACGCTTGCCGTCGTGGGGGAATTCACGCCATTAACAGAAATATATTACTCCATAAACAGCCAAATAAAGCGGTCAAGGCCGATGCATGCACATCTATATAGAAAATGTTGCTCCTGATTTGCGAATAAATAGAATAGCATGTTCTCCTTACCTGCCGGTGCAATTTTGACTCAGGTATTTCTCAATAGACGCCAAGCCTTAGCCGTTATAGAGAAGGCCCCAACCTCAAGCTGAGAGACATGAGGCGACGTTTTCGGCGCCCCAAAAGCGCTGTTCCAGGGTCGCCCGATCCTGAAGAAAAGAGAAAAGTCGATGGCAGACACCACCCATTATACCGCCCTTGGCGACGCAGCCGCCCGGCAACTGGCGAATGCGACCAAGACCGCGCCGCAGATGGCGCAGATCACGCCGCGCTGGCTGGTCCACTGTTTGCAGTGGGCGCCTGTCGAAGCGGGTATTTATCGCTTGAACCGCGTGAAGGACGCGTCCGCCGTGGCCGTCGATTGCTCGGCGCGCGACGAACGCACGCTGCCGCAAACCTTTGTCGACTACGAGGAGCATCCGCGCGAATATCTGCTAAGCGCGGTCAACACCGTCCTCGAAGTCCACACCCGCGTCTCCGATCTTTACAGCGTTCCGCATAATCAGATCGCCGAGCAGCTTCGCCTCACCATCGAAATCGTGAAGGAGCGGCAAGAGAGCGAACTCATCAACAACTCCGAATATGGGCTCCTGCGCAATGTGGCGCCGTCTCAGCGCATCGGCACGCGCAAGGGCGCGCCAACGCCGGACGACCTCGACGAGCTGATCACGAAGGTCTGGAAAGAGCCGGGCTTCTTCCTCGCCCACCCGGCGGCGATCGCGGCTTTCGGCCGGGAATGCACCCGCCGGGGCGTGCCGCCTCCGACCGTCACCATGTTCGGCTCGCCTTTCATCACCTGGAGAGGCATTCCGCTCATCCCGAGCGACAAGCTGCCCTTCGAGGACGGCAAAACGAAAATCGTGCTCCTTCGCACGGGCGAGGCGCGCCAGGGCGTGATCGGCCTCTATCAGCCGGGGCTGCCGGGCGAGCAGAGCATGGGGCTTTCCGTCCGCTTCATGGGCATCAACCCGAAGGCGATCGCGCAATATCTCATTTCGCTCTATTGCTCGCTCGCAGTCCTGACCGACGATGCGCTGGCCGTTCTCGACGGCGTCGAGGTGGGTCACTACCATGACTACAAATATTGAGGGTTTGCCCTCTGAAGCAGCCGGCAAGGCCATCGAAGGCGCGGGCGAGGACGCGCGGGGTTTCGACCCCGCGTCCGGCCTGCCGAGCGTCGAGGTCCTGACGCGGCTCGCCAATGATATGTTCGCGCGGCTGCCCGGCGGCGGCTTCCACCCCGGCGGCGCGCCTGTCATCATCCCCGAGGCTGCGGCCGCTTCGCCGGCGCCCGCCACGGCTTTGCCCATGGGGCCTCTGCCCGCGGACCCGCTGAAGCCGGTGGACGTTCCGCTCGCGGGCGCGCCGGGCGTCAATTCCAATTTCGCGCCCTCCGCTCATGGCGCGCCGTTGTCCCGTCCGCTGCCGCCGTCGCCGATTGCAGTTCCGCTGCCCGGCGAGGCCGATCTGCGCGCGCTGCTGAAACAGAGGATTCCGTCGCCCGCTTCCCCGCTCCCAGGCCAAGAGCTCGCGGCGAAGCCCGAGGCCTCGCCCGCCTATCCGCAAGGGCAGGCCAGGACTCCGGTCCCAACCGATCCGCTGAAGCCGGTGGACGTTCCCTTCGCGGGCGCGCCGGGCGTCGCGTCGAATTTCGCGCCTTCCGCTCATGGCGCGCCGTTGTTCCGTCCGCTTCCGCCGTCGCCGATTGCGGTTCCGCTGCCCGGCGAAGCCGAACTGCGCGCGCTTCTGAGTGAGCGCATCCCCTCGCTCGCCGCCGCGCCGGGCTATCCAGCTCAAGGGCGCGCGGCGCCGCCGCAGCCCGCCTCGCTCTCGCATGGCGCAACCGTGGGGTCGCCCGGCTCATCCTATTATTTTCTCGACGAAAGCCGCCATCCGCGCGCGACAAAGGCCGCGAGCCAGCCGCTTGAGCCGCAACCCGGCTACGACGTCCTCGCCGTGCGCCGCGACTTTCCCATCCTCGACCAGCGGATCAACGGCCACCCGCTGATCTGGCTCGACAACGCGGCGACGACGCAGAAGCCTCAGTCCGTGATCGACCGTCTCGTGCATTACTACAGCTTCGAGAACTCCAACGTTCATCGGGGGGCGCATGAGCTGGCGGCGCGCGCGACCGACGCCTATGAAGACGCCCGCGAGAAAGTGCGCGGCTTCCTCGGCGCGTCGTCCTCGGACGAGATCGTGTTCGTGCGCGGCGCAACCGAAGCCATCAACCTCGTCGCGCAAAGCTGGGGCCGCCAGAATATCGGCGAGGGCGACGAAATCGTCATCACCTGGCTTGAGCACCACGCCAACATCGTGCCGTGGCAAATGCTCTGCCAGGAAACCGGCGCCGTTCTCAAAGTCGCGCCCGTCGACGACCGCGGTCAGGTTCTGCTCGACGCCTATGAGAAACTGCTGACCCCGCGCACGAAGCTCGTCTCCTTCACCGAGGTCTCGAACGCGCTCGGCACCGTCACGCCGGCGCGCGCGATGGCTGAAATGGCCCATCGCCACGGAGCGCTCGTGCTCATCGATGGCGCGCAGGCCGTCTCCCATATGCGCGTCGACGTGCAGGAGCTGAACGCCGACTGGTACGTGCTTTCGGGTCACAAGGTGTTCGCTCCAACCGGCATTGGCGTGCTCTACGGCAAGAAGGAACTGCTCGACAGCATGCCGCCATGGCAGGGCGGCGGCAACATGATCAAGGACGTGACCTTCGAGCGGACGGAATACCATGCTGCGCCGGGCCGCTTCGAGGCGGGCACGGGCAATATCGCCGACGCCATAGGCCTCGGCGCCGCCATCGACTATCTCGCCAAGATCGGCATGGAGTCCATCGCGCGCCACGAGCAAGGCCTCATCGCCTATGCGACGAAGCTTCTGCTCGACGTTCCGGGCTTGCGGATCATCGGCACGGCGGCGGAGAAGGCGGGCGTCATCTCCTTTGTGCTGCAAGGCAAGGAGAGCGAGGGCGTGGGCTCGGCTTTGAACCAGCACGGCATCGCCGTTCGCTCGGGGCACCATTGCGCGCAACCGATCCTGCGCCGCTTCGGCCTGGAAAGCACCGTGCGGCCGTCGTTTGCGCTTTATAACACCTACGCGGACATCGACGCGCTGGTCGCGGCGCTCCGCCAGATTCAGAGCGGCGCCAATCCGGTCTGACCGCGCGGCTGCCAAATCCGGCTGAACGTTTCGGCAACCGTCTTCCCGGAAACATACAATCCGGGATCGTACAGGGCGTTAGCGTTCGCAACGATCCCGTGTCCGCGCAGCAGCATTTCGTGCTGCAACGCGCACGGGATGACGGCCGGCGGCTGTGAACCGTCATGCTGCCGCGCGCACGGGACGGCGAGCGGCGGCGAACTTTTCGACCGGATTCGGAATCGCGGGCCGGCGCGCGTTCTTTCGCGCCCGTCTCCCTTTTTCGCAATCGCCAATCCACGAAGCCATGGGAAACCGCAGCGCCGCTCGCGACCGCGCGCGCCTGCTTGCCCCAATCGGCGCGGCGCCGAACGCCCCGACCTTCATTGTGCAAGGCGATCCACCGTAACGTGCGGTTGCGCAGACTATAGAATAATTTCGATTTTCAATTGGGGCTCGCGCAAGAGATCGAAACCAGTGAAGGAGCGGTATTTCCCGGTCAGCGAGAAAAATGGGAAACTCTTGTGTCGCGCCAGACGCCTAGAAAGGGAAAACATTATATAAGGGCAATATATAGATTTTATTTCTTATTTATGCGGATTTGACCGTCACTAGTAGAAATTCGTTCTAATATATGTTCAAATTTGCTTGGGCGTAGTGTCGCTGCGCTCGACATTCATCCACCGACGTATTGGAGTGTGACGATGACAGGGCAGGTCCTCGCGACACGAACAGGCGGCGCCTTCCTCTCGAAGGAGCGCGGCGGCGCGGCAATCGGCAGGGGCGATCTCACCGGCAAAATCCTTCTTTACGTCGGCGGGCGAACCAATCAGGTCCCGAAGCTCAGGAAGATCGCGGAGGAGCGCGGCGCCGATCTCCTGCATCACGACGGAGGGCTGGCGGAAAGCAGCAGCAGCCTCGCCCGCCTCGCGCTGCGCGCCGACGCGATCCTGTTCCCGGTCGACTGCATCAGCCACAGCGCGGCGACGGCGGTAAAGAAAATCTGCAAGCAGCTCGGCAAAAGCTACTTTCCGCTAAGACGGTCCGGGCCCGCGAGCTTCGCGGCGTTGATCCAGCATCTCGATCTCGTGGCCGAGGCGTAGCGCGCCACCCAGGCGAATGCCGGCAGGGGTTGAAATTGAGGCGGCGGGCGCCAGGTTGCTTCGCCGCCGAGGCCAGCGAACGGCGCCCGGTCAGGCCTGCGGCGCGGCGCCAAGCCCGAAGCGGGCCTTGATGCGCTCGAACAGCTGATCCCTCACCGCGCGGTAAGACTGCAAAATCTGCTCGCGGCTGCCCGCGGCCGCGGAGGGGTCGAGCGTTGGCCAGTATTCCACGTCGACCGCCATCGCGCGCGTCAGTTCGAGGGCCTGGTGATGCGCCTCCGGAGCCAGCGTCACGATGAGGTCGAAGGAGGTGTCTTCCAAATCCTCGATCGTTTGCGGCTCATGGCGCGACATGTCGATGCCGATTTCGTCCATGGCCGCAACCGCGAACGGGTCGGGCTCGCCCGCGCGCACGCCCGCCGATTGCACATAGATGCGCTTGCCCGTGAGGTGGCGAAGGATGGCGGCCGCCATCGGGGATCGGATCGCATTAAATTTGCACGCGAACAGAACGGCGTAAGGCAGGTTCGGGGAGGGCTGCTGCGAAGAAACAATCCGCTGGGAATGAGAAAAGCCTGTCAAAGGGGCTCCGCCACCGTCAAACGAGCGCCGCCAATTCCACAAAGACCCTCGGCGCCGGAGGGGATCGGCCGCCGCGTTCCCTCGCTATCATGCCGGATGCTCGCATGCGAATGCAATTGCGAACGCTCGTGTCCCGTCTTTCGAATTGCCGCCTTGCTTGCTGCGAACTCGCACGGCAATTCCAAAGACATAAGCCACACGAGCGCCTAAGCCGTGGCTTCAGCCAGCGCAGCCGTGAAGCGTAAGGCACCCCCGGAACTTGAGAGGCTGCGAGGGATGGCGCAGCTCGCAGAAATGACGCCAGCGGCGGCAGCGCTGACTCCACGCCGCCAATGCCGCCGCGCTTGCGTGCGGCGCCGAAGCGGCGGGACCGATTTCCATCGCCGAAGCGCGCGCGCCGCCAAGCGCCAAAGCCGCGAGAGCCACAACGAAGAAGGCGGCCTTAAAAGCGCTCATGAAAATTTCCCCCAATTGTATGCGCCCTTCGGGCTTGGTAAGGTTGCGTCGATTGATAAAAAACAATAGCGCAATGGCCGCGCTTCGGGAAGCATTCCGCAAAAAAGTCCCGAAAATTGCAAGCATGGCTGCAACTCTTTCGCGATTGAACCAAAGAATGAATCCCTTCGATCGTATTGTGAAGCGTACAAGAAATAGAAACGATGGCCGTGAATTGGGAGAAAGCCATGATTTCGAGACGCGCTTTCATCGGGGCAGCAGCGCTCTCTTTCGCCGCGCCAAGCATACTCAGGGCGCAGGCGCCGCGGACGCTGAAGATTTCGCATCAATTTCCGGGCGGAACCATCGATCAGGGCGACTTCAGGGACCGCCTTTGCCGCCGCTTCGCCGCCGCCGTCGAAGAGCGGACGGGCGGATCGCTGGCGTTCGAAATCTATCCCGGCTCGTCCTTGATGAAAACGAACGCGCAGTTCTCGGCTCTGCGCAAGGGCGCCCTCGATCTCTCGCTCTATCCCCTGCCCTATGCGGGCGGGGAGGTTCACGCGCTGAACCTTGGGCTCATGCCCTGCCTCGTCACGTCCTACGAGCAGGCCGCGAAATGGAAGGACGCGCCAATCGGCCAGTCGCTGACGAAGATCGCGGAAGGGAAGGGCTTGAAGTTCATAAGCTGGGTCTGGCAGGCCGGCGGCGTCGCTTCGAAGTCTAAAGCGATCAAGACGCCGGACGACGTGAAGGGGATCAAGGTTCGCGGCGGCAGCCGCGAGATGGATTTCATGCTTGCGGCGGCGGGCGCCCAGGTCTCGACCATGCCTTCGAATGAAATCTATCTCGGAATGCAAACGGGCGCGATCGAAGCGGCTCTGACGTCCTCGACGAGCCTGATTTCCTTCCGGCTCGAAGAACTCGCCAAATCGCTTACGACAGCGCGCGGCGGAGCCGTTTGGTTCATGCTGGAGCCGCTTCTCATGTCCAAGGACGTCTTCGAGTCGCTGAACCCCGATCAGCAGGCGGCGGTCGCGGAGGCCGGGCAGGAAATGGAGTGGTTTGGCGCGGTGGAGGCTAAGAGGGACGACGACGCCGTCGCCAAGGTTTACGCCGCCAAGGGAGCGGCCGTGGTCGACCTGAGCGCGGACGACCTCGCCAAATGGCGCGCGATTGCGGAGGCGAGCGCTTGGAAGGATTTCGCCGCGAAGTCCGCCGAGGCGGCGGAACTGCTCGCAAGCGCCCGGTCCGTGGACTGACAGGTCCGGTTGAACACAGTCCATGCTGCAAAACGCCCGCCCTTCAGCCGCCGCTCGCGCCGCCTCCGCCGTGGGCGGCGTTATCGGCCGCATCGCGGACTTCGCCTTCCAGATTAGCGCCATCGCTCTGGCCGTTGCGAGCGCTGTCCTGACCGGCGGCGTCATTGCGGGCCACATCCTGGGGCGCGGCGTCGCGTGGCAGGACGAGGTGGAGATTTTTCTCGTCGGCGGCGCAGTCTTCCTCTCCTCGGCGGCGGTTCAGGCGCGGCGCGGGCATATCGGCATCGAGTTTCTCGGCGCCTTGCTGCCCGCGCGATGGCGGGGGAGGCGCGACCTTCTTATCGATACGCTCTCGCTGGCCTTCGCCGCTTTCATCGCCTTCAAGTCGGGAGCGCTGCTGCTGGAGGCCTGGACCGAGGGGCAGGCGTCGCAGTCGGTCTGGGCGCCGCCTCTTTGGATTCCGTATGGCCTGATGACGGCGGGTCTTGCGCTGCTCGCCTTGCAGCTCGCGGTTCAGGCCGGCGAAAAATCCCTTTGGGCGTTGCTCGCAACCCTTCTGGTTACGGCCGTTTTGCTCTTGGCGCCAAGGTCCGCCGCTCCGCTTGTCGCGGGCTTCTCTCCGGCGACGATGGGGATCGCCTATTGCGCGGCGACGCTCGCTTTCATGCTATCGGGGATGCCTGTCGCGTTCGCGCTCGGCTCGGTGGCGGTCGTCTTCATGCTCTTGTTCATGCCGCGCGCTTCCGTCGGCACCATCGCCCAGAACGTTTATGAGGAGCTGGCGAACGTCATCATTCTCGCCATCCCGCTTTTCATTCTGAAGGGCGCGGCCATCGGGCGCTCGGACGCCGGCCGCGATCTCTACACGGCGCTGCACGCCTGGCTTCACCGCATCCCGGGCGGCCTTGGCATCGCCAACACGGCGGCGTGCGCGCTGTTCGCGGCGATGGCCGGGTCGTCCCCCGCAACCTGCTCGGCCATCGGCTCCGCCGGCATCCCCGAGATGCGCAAGCGCGGTTATTCGGCCGGCCTCGCCTCCGGCGTGATCGCGGCCGGCGGAACGCTCGGAATCCTGCTGCCGCCGTCGGTCACGATGCTGCTTTACGCGGTCGCCGCCGAGGTGTCGCTCGGCAAGCTGTTCCTGGCGGGCATCGGACCGGGCTTGCTTCTGGTCGCGCTGTTTTCGGCGTATGCGGCGTGGCGCTATCGATACGAACGAAGGGCTGCATTGACGGCGGTCGCGCGCGGGCAGGCCCCGTCGGCGATCCTCGATACGCAGAATTACACGCTCAAGGAGAAACTCGTCCTCCTGGCTTGGGTGACGCCCTTTGTGACGATCCTCGCCGGCGTCATGATCGTGCTCTATGCGGGTTTCGCAAGCCCATCGGAGACGGCGGGCGTCGGCGCGGTCCTGGCGCTGCTTGTCATCGGCGTCATGTACGGCGTCTGGCGGCCATCGCGGCTGATGCCGATCCTCACGGCCACGATGCGCGAAAGCTCGATGCTGCTCCTCATCGTCGGCTTCTCGCTGCTCTACGCCTATGTGATGAGCTATCTGCACATCTCGCAAAGCGCGGCGCTTTGGCTGACTTCGGCCGGGCTTTCGAAATGGGCGCTTCTCGCTTCCGTGCTGCTGTTTATCGTCGTGCTGGGCTTCTTCCTTCCGCCGGTGTCCATCATCCTGATGACCGCGCCCATCATCCTTCCGCCGATGAAGGCGGCTGGCTTCGACCTCATCTGGTTCGGCGTCGTGATGACCATCGTGATGGAGATGGGCCTGATCCACCCGCCGGTGGGCCTCAACCTGTTCGTGATCAAGAACATCGCGCCCGGCATCCCTTTGTCGACGGTCATGTTGGGCGCGCTGCCCTTCGTGGCCCTGATGGCGGCCGCGATTGTGCTGCTCTGCCTGTTTCCCGGAATCGCGATGCTGCTGACGCATGCCATCGATTAGAGCATCGGACTTATTATCGTACCGCCCGCTGGATCTGCCGGCTCCCGCCAATCGCCGGAGAACAGCCGTCGATTAACCCTATTGGGTTCGTTTGGCAAAAAACATGTTTTTACGGTATTATAATACCGTAAAACGGCCGGTTTGGTTAATGAGCGGTTTCATTGCGACCCCGGCAAGCCTTGCATGGTTAATGGCGCGGTGCCGGACAAGCGGCGTCTTCGCTGTTCGACACTACAAAATGCCCCGGAAAGGTCTCTTGCCGGGGCATTCGATTCTAACGGCTGAAATCTTGTTACTTGTAGGAGGGCTCCAGCGCGGTCGGGTTCCAAATCGGAACGATCGCGCGCGACCAGATTCTTGTCTCGTAGGACTTCGAGCCATCCGAGAGGTTATAGTAGTTCAACGTCGCCACATCCGTGGTTATGTAAGTCTGCAACGTGATGCCGGGGAAGCTGTAGCCGACGAGGCCGCCCACCGCGAATTGCGACTGCTCTTTCCCGCCGCTGGCTGTCCAAAGCCCCGTGCTCATGTCGGACGAACCGATGCCGACGAGACCGATTTCCCATTTGCCGATCGTCTTGGTCGCGGTCAGGTCGTAGTTGAACCAGTCGGGCAGGACCTGCTTATCCGTGGAGCTGAAGATCGTGTAAACATCGGACTTCCCAGCCTGGCCGAAGCTCAGGTTTGCCGCAAGCTTCCAGCCATTGGCGACGTAGCTCAAATTGACGCGCTCGCTCAGCGCCCCGCTATCGAAGCCGAACTGCCTCAGTTGACCGTCGACCGGCGCCCAGCCGCCGATAAAGGCGCTGAAGCCTAGACCTCTGCCGAGATCCCACGCGACGCCAACGAAGGCCGCCGGGTTGTAGAGTTCCGTATAATCCCGCCCCGACCAGCTATGATGGACGCCCGCTGGATCGGGAATGCCGCCGCTGATCTCCGGAACCGTCCCGAGAACCTCGACGCGCCCGCCCGCGATCGTCCAGGGCGTCGACCAGGCAAGCAGCGGGACGCTGATGACGAGCGAAGATTTCGTGTCGTCGATGCCGCGCCAGCCGCCGATCGATGTGTTATCGATGAAGTAAGCGCCTTGCGGAAGCGCGCCGCCGAGCGCGAGACCGGCGGTCCAGCCGGGAGGTTCGAGCGAACCGGCGCTCGCTCCGGCGCAAAGGGCAAACGCACTGATTGCAACTGTTGTAAGCGTTGTCTTGATGGCTTTCATCTTCTTGTCCCCTCGTCTGCCCATTCGAGAACGACGGACTTACAAACTACCTCCTCGAATCAAATTACTGTGAGCTGAGCATCCATTTTTGGATAGGGAGCTTCGCAACCGGGGTCAATTGGCGTTTGGCGGGAGATGATTGAATTTTGGGCATGAGCGACGCGTAAGTTGTATTTGAGAAGCGGGGCGATGCTTCCTGGCCACACCGCCAGCATGCGGAAGATATTCAGGTTTTTACCTGATTTTGCTTTGCGCGCGCCGCAGAGGAAGCCGGCCGCTCCTGGAGCATCGTGCGTTTAATCGGATGCAGCCGCGGTTTCGTCGTCCCCGCGAAGGCGGCGACCCAGTATTCAATGAGCGTCGAGATGCCTGGATTCCCACTTTCGCGGGAATGACGCCGGGGACCGCTCAATAGGCGCTCTCGGTGAAGACCGGCCGCACATCGCCGCGCCACTCGCCGTGGTAGCGCGCGAGAAGCGCGCCGGCGGCGGTCTGGCCGCGCTCCACAAATTCGCGGAGCGGACGCAGGAACGAGCTTTCGTCGTCGAACAGGTACGAGTAGGCGCGCGCTTTCAGCCCCGCCGCCGAGATATCGAGCGCGCGGCGCGCCACGTCGCGCACGGTTTCTCCGCGGAACGGCGTCTTGAGCGCGAGGAGGGGCACATCGTTGCGAAGCCGCTGGCGCTCCTCCGCCGTCCAATCCTTGACGAGATCCCATGCGGCGTCGAGGCTCGCCTGGTCGTAGAGCAGCCCCGCCCAGAACGCGGGCAGGGCGCAGAGGCTGCTCCACGGCCCGCTGTCCGCGCCGCGCATCTCAAGATAGTGCTTCAGCCGCACCTCGGGGAAGATGGTGGTCAGGTGGTCGGCCCAGTCGGAGAGCGTGGGCTTTTCGCCGGGAAGCTGAGGCAGCCTGCCTTCGAGAAAAGCGCGGAACGATTCGCCCGCGGCGCCGATATAGCGCCCGTCGCGGCGCACGAAATACATCGGCACGTCGAGCGCATAATCCACATAGCGCTCATAGCCCATGCCGTCCTCGAAAGCGAAGGGCAGCATGCCGGCGCGCGCATTGTCGGTGTCGAGCCAGATCGCGCTGCGAAGGCTGAGATAGCCGTTGGGCTTGCCTTCCTTGAAGGGCGAATTGGCGAACAGCGCCGTGGCGATGGGCTGCAGCGCGAGCGAGACGCGCATCTTCTTGACCATGTCCGCTTCGTCCGCGAAGTCGAGATTCACCTGCACGGTCGCGGTGCGGTACATCATGTCGAGGCCGAGCTTGCCCACCTTCGGCATGTAGGCGGTCATGATGCCGTAGCGGCTTTTCGGCATGCGCGGCGTCTCTTCCTGCGTCCACAGCGGCGAGAAACCCAGCGCAAGGAAAGACATGCCGAGGGGGTCGGCGATCTCGCGAACCTGGCTCAGATGGCGGCCCACTTCCTCGCAGGTCTGGAAGACGGTGCGGACGGGCGCGCCCGACAGCTCGAACTGACCGCCGGGCTCAAGGGTGATCGAGCCGCCGATATTCTCGGAGGGCTCCTCCAGCGCGATCACCTTGTCGAGGTCGTAGACGGGCCGCCATCCGAAGCGATCGGCAAGGCCATGCAGCAGGGCGGAGATTCCCGCCGGGCCTTCGTAGGGCACGGGCCGCAGGCTGTCGCGGTAAAACGGGATCTTCTCGTGCTCCGTGCCGATGCGCCATTCCGCCTTGGGCTTCGCGCCGCGCTCGATCTGCGCAACAAGATCGCCGCGGCTTTGGATGAGAGTCGCTTGTTTATCGCTGGCTGCCATTATGATCCCATCTGTCGCGGCGCGGGTTGGGGGACTTGTTAGCACACGTTTATAACGGTTCGCCTTTCCGTTTCAATCAGGGGCGCCAGTCGCCTAAGACAGCATTCAGGAGGGCGAGAACGGCCACGGCCGCCGTGTCGGCGCGCATGATGCGGGGGCCGAGCGATATTGGACATACAAAACTCCGGGAAAGCAACATGTCGCGCTCGCTTTCCGAAAAACCGCCCTCGGGTCCGACCAGCGCCGCGAGCTTCCTGCCCTTGAGCTTCTCCAGAGCCTCGACCGGAGACGAAGCGCGGGCGCGCTCGTCGCAAAAAACTACAGTTCGGCCGGTTTCGCAAGTCTTGAGCAAGGCCTCAAGTTTGACGGGCGCCTCGATCCTCGGGATCGAAAGAACCCCGCATTGCTCCGCGGCTTCGATGGCGTTCGCTTGCATGCGCTCGATGTTCAGCCTCGAAACGGCGGTGTGCGCCGTGATGACGGGCCTAAGCTCGGACGCGCCCATCTCGACGGCTTTCTGCACCATATAATCGAGCCTTCCCTGTTTCAGCGGCGCGAAGGCGTAATGGATGTCCTGGGCCGCCGTCTGCTCCCGCACCTTCTCTATCGGCCGGATGACGCAAGATTTCCTCGCGGCCACGATTTCCGCGCGCCATTCTCCCGACTTTCCGTCGAAGACGAGAAGGCGCGAGCCTCGGGAAAGTCTCAAGACATTAAGAAGATAATGCGATTGCGCCTGTGTAAGCTCTGTCTCCCCGGAGGCGCCATCGGCGAAATTTGCGACAAAGAGCCTCTGTTCAGACATTGCGCCCGCCCGGTTTTTGTGGTGAGGACATAAGACAGCCCCTAAATTTTAGCATAGTATTTTGCTTTGGTCGGCGCGGCGGGGAAATCACGTGCGGATGAGCGAACGATGCCAGCAACATGGCCCGAAGCAGACAACAAGACTGCCCCCGCCGCGCCGAGCGTGCCCGACGCGCACCGGAGGAATTGGGTCGACCGTTTCGCCCCCGGGAAGCTTAGGCCCTGGCTTCGCCTCATGCGCGCCGACCGGCCCATCGGCGTCTGGCTGCTGCTTTGGCCGTGCTGGTGGTCCACGGCGCTGGCGGCGCGCGCGGACCAGGATCTGCCGGACATAGGGCTGCTTGTCCTCTTCGCCATCGGCGCTTTCGCGATGCGCAGCGCCGGCTGCATTTACAACGACATCCTCGACCGCGATATCGATGCAAAAGTCGCCCGGACGCAAGCCCGTCCGCTGGCCAGCGGAACGATTTCGGTGCGCGCCGCCTTTGCGCTGATTATTGGGCTCTGCCTTATCGGCCTTGGCGTCCTCATCCAATTCAACGTATTCGCGATTTGCCTCGGCTTCGCCTCGGTCGGCATCGTGCTGATCTATCCCCTGATGAAACGCGTGACCTTCTGGCCGCAAGCCTTTCTCGGGCTGGCTTTCTCCTGGGGCGCGCTCATGGGGTGGGCGGCCATGTATGGCTCGCTGGCCTTGGCGCCGGTCGTGCTGTACGCCGCCGCCGTCGCCTGGACGATCGGCTACGACACGATCTATGCGCATCAGGACCGGGAGGACGACGAGGTCATCGGCCTTAAGTCGACGGCGCTGCGCTTCGGCAAAAACACGCCGGCCTGGCTCAGCCTGTTCTACGGCATAACCGTGGGAGGCCTCGCGTTCTCCGGCTGGATGGTGGGCGCGGGCGCCTGGTTCTTCGCCGGCATGGCGCTGGCGAGCGCGCACCTCATTTGGCAGATCGCCACGCTCGACATCGACGACGCGCAAAACTGCCTCGATCGCTTCCGCAGCAATCACGGTTTCGGCGCAATCGTGTTTTTAGCCATCGCCGTGGACGCGATTCCGGTTGCCATATCGTTCTAATGCTTGCAATTAGCGGGCATGAGGGATGACCGATCCGAGGATTTCGATCTTCTCCGCGCCGCCGCGCAAGAAGCGGCGCGGCTTGCGTTGAGCTATTGGGGCCGCTCCATCGAACAGGGGCGGAAAGCGGACGGCACCGCCGTCACCGAGGCCGACCTCGCCGTCGACGCGCTGTTTGCCGGGCGGCTTCGCGGCGCGCGTCCCGATTACGGCTGGCTGTCGGAGGAAAGCGCGGAGCACGAGGCTCGCCTGCAAGCGCGGCGCGTCTGGATCGTGGACCCTATCGACGGAACCCGCGCCTTCATCCAGGGCCGGGACGATTGGACCGTCTCGGCGGCCCTCATCGAGGACGGCGCGCCGGCGCTCGCGGCCGTCGTCAACCCCGTGCGGGACGAGACCTTCGAGGCGCGCGCGGGCGGCGGCGCCACTCTCAACGGCCGCCCGGTCTGCGTCAGCGATCGCGGCAGGCTCGACGGCTCCAAGCTGCTGGCCCCCGACTCGATTTTGAAGAACAGCCGCTGGCGCACGCCATGGCCCGCGCTCAAGCCGGTCTGGGCGAATTCGATCCTCTATCGCATGGCGCTGGTCGCATGCGGGGAGGCGGATGCAACCTTCGCCCTGAAGCCGAAATGGGAGTGGGACGTCGCCGCCGGCGCGCTTCTCGTCTCCGAAGCAGGCGGCGTCGCGACCGAGCCCGGCGGCGCGCCGCTCAGGTTCAACTCGGCCGAGGCTAAAGTTCGTGGATTTCTTGCTTCCGGCCCCAAATTGCATCAGATTCTGCTCGAACGTATGAGCGAGGCTTTGTAAGCCTTGCCTTGGCCTCCCAACCAACGCTATCCGGTATGCTTCTTGAGATACGGTCAGACATGATGCTCGCTCCCGGCGGCGCGAGGGCCATAGGCGCGTGATGATCACGGCTCCTTTCAAGAAGGCGCGCGACCTTGTCCGGCGCCTGAAGCAATCGGATTTCTTTCTCGACGCCGCGAGCGGGTTTGCGGCTCGCCATATCCGCGCGGTCATGAAGACCTCGAAGGTGATCCGCGAGCCCGCGGACACCGATTCGTATATCGAAAAGCTCCATCCGGCGATCGGGGCCATGTGGCATGGCCAGTTCCTGCTGCTCCCGCTCGTCAAGCCGAAATCCATACCGATCAACAACATGGTCGCCAAACATACCGATGGCGAAATGATCGGGCGCACGCTCCTGCATTTCGACATGGGCTTGATCCGGGGCGCCGGCGCGGGCGATTCGGGCAAGGACCGCGGCGGCGCCGGAGCGCTCAGGGCCGCGCTGAAAGCGTTGAAGTCGAATATCTCGGTCACCATGACCGCCGACGTTCCGCCGGGTCCGGCGCGCGTCGCCGGGATGGGGATCGTGACGGTCGCGCGGCTGTCGGGACGGCCCATCGTGCCGTTTGCCGTCGCGACGGGCCGATTCATCACGCTGCCGACCTGGAGCCGGCTGACCATCAATCTGCCCTTCACGAAGCTGGCCATGGTGGCGGGCAAGCCGATTTATGTCCCGCGCGACGCCGATGAAAGCGCGATGGAAGATTTCCGCCAGCAGGTGGAAGCGGCCTTGAACGCCACCACGGAGCGCGCCTATGAGCTGGCGGGCGGGAATATCCAAAGGACGTTGCCGAAGCCCGCGAACGTTCGGCGGTCCGGCGCGCTGCTCTCCCTCTACCGGGGCGCGACCTGGGCGGCGCGCCCCGCCGCCATGGCGATCCTCAAGCATCGCGCCGCGCGCGGGAAGGAAGCGCCGGACCGGCTGCCGGAGCGCCTCGGGCATGCCAGCGCGCCCCGCCCCGACGGGCCGCTTTTCTGGTTTCACGCGGCAAGCGTCGGCGAGACGAACTCGATCCTGCCGCTGATGCACGAGCTGAAGCGGCGCTATCCGGCGCTGAACTTCCTGCTCACAACGATAACGGCGACCTCCGCGAGGGTTGCGGCGAGCCGGCTTCCGCATGGCGCCATCCATCAGTTCATACCGCTCGACAGTCCGCGCCTTTGCGCCCGCTTTGTCGAGCATTGGCGGCCCGACCTCGGCCTGTTCACCGAGTCGGAGATTTGGCCGAACCTCATCGTGGAGGCGAGCGGGCGCAATGTGCCGCTCGTGCTGGTGAACGCGCGCATGTCGCAACGCTCCGCCGAGCGCTGGTCGCGGCTTTCAAGTCTGAGTTGGCCGGTGTTCTCGCGCTTCGATCTCGCGCTCGCGCAGAACTGGCGCTTTGCGAAGCGCCTTTCCGGCCTCGGCGCGCGCAACGCCGTCGTCACCGGCAACCTGAAATACGATGCGCCGCCTCCGCCGGTCGACGTTTCGGCCCTTGGGGAGTTGCGCCGCCGCGTCGGCGACAGGCCGGTCTTCCTCGCGGCGAGCACGCATCCCGGAGAGGACGAAGCCGTTGTTCGCGCGCATGAGATGCTGCAAGGCGCGATGCCTTCGCTGTTGACCGTCATCGCGCCGCGCCATCCCGACCGCGGCGAGGCCATCTTGGCGCTTCTGGCCGAGCGCATGCTTCGCGCCGCCGCCCGCTCGCGCGGGGAGACCATCGGCGCGGAGACGCAAGTCTATCTCGCCGACACCATCGGCGAGCTTGGCCTGTTCTATTCGCTGGCGCCCTTCTCCTTCATCGGCGGTTCGCTCGTGGGCCATGGCGGGCAGAACCCGATTGAGGCGATCAAGCTCGGCTCGGGCGTGCTCAGCGGGCCGTACACGTTCAATTTCGCGGAAACCTATTCCGTGCTTCAGCGCTATGGCGGATTCCGGCTCGTGACGGGACCGGACGATCTTGCCGCCGCGGCGAGGTTGCTGTTCGAAAACGAGGGCGAAGCCGCCGAGATGAAGCGCCGGGCGGCGGCGGCCATCGGAACGCTGGGCGGCGCGCTTGAGAAGACCATCGACGCGCTGAAGCCTTATCTTCCCGCCGAGCCGCTCGCGCCCGTCGACGCACGCAGCCTCGCGGCGGCGCCCGCCGCCTAGCAGAGTTCCCCGAGCGCGCCAACGGATGGCCCTTGTTTGTCATCCCGGAAAGGCGAAGCCTTATCCGGAACCGTAACAAATCGAAACGTTTGCATTTTTTGCGATCCCGGCTCGCGCTTCGCTTGGCCGGGATGACGATGGGGTGGCGATAGCCGGAATGACGATGCGCGTGATAGCCGGGATGACGATGCGTTGGGCAAATCGGGTCTCAAAAACGCCCAAGCGGCAATGGCGGCTTTCGGATCTCAGAGCGATCGATCATCCTAAATCCGGCGGTTGAGTCTATGCGGCGCCTGAAAACTTGAGCCGGAACAGTGTGCCTTGCGTTTTTATGCCGCCACGCTCCAGGTGAGCCACACGCGTTGTCATGGCCGGGCCTGACCCCACGGCTTTCAACATCGTCATCCCGGAAGGGCGCTTTTCGCGCCCTATCCGGGATCTTGCCAAACCTCGAACCGAAGTCTTGAGGGAGACCCCGGACAAGCGCCGTGGCGCTTTGCGGGGCGCCATCGAAGGATGAGCGAAGACCCCGGTCAGTAAAACGAACCGGACAGGCGTGGGCTTCGACCCGCGGATCGAGTCCGAAGGGCAAGCCCGGCCATGACAATGGCTGGCGTTTCGCCGCTCATGTCTCCCTTGGAACAGCTGCTTCCCGGCGCTTGTGAGAAGGTGAGAAATCCTTTGAGCAGGACTAACGGATCGAACCATGAAAGCAAGCACACATGAGTAAATCCAATGCACTGACCCGGCGGCTTGGCCACGAAATATACGGATCGCGAGCTGCAACGGGAGTTTCTCCATCTTCGGGCCGCTTAGAAGAAGAAATAGGAATTACACCGAGAATGATTGAGGCGGGCGCTCGCCAACTTATGGATTTTGATAGCGAGTCCTCATCGTTTGAGGATGGCGCTTTGAACATCTATCGCGCCATGCTTCGTGCTAAAAGCGCTACTCCGTTGGAGAGGCGTTCTGGGTGGAGTCGATGACTTTGGCGCTTTTGAGAGTCCGGTATGCTGAAGCGTCAGCCGCCGGCGGGCGATGGCTCCGGCTCGGCGCTCGGGGCAGGGTAGGGGCGTTTGCCGTAGACCTCGTCGGCGCGCGCCTCGAAAGCGGTCGAAAATTTGCGAAAGGCGCGGTCGAACACGGCGCCCATGAGGATCTGTAAAGGCTTCGCCCGGAACTCGTAGTCGAGATAGAACTTCACGCGGCTCTCTCGCTCGTTCAGCGGCAGGAAGGTCCAGCGGTTGTCAAGCTTCCTGAACGGGCCGTCGAGATATTCGACCATGATGAGGTTGCCGGCGGGCTTCAGGCGCACGCGGCTCGTGAAGCTTTCGCTGAACATCTTATAGGCCACCGTCATGTTGGCGATGATGGTTTCGACGTCCCCGTTGTTGTCGCGCTTGATGACGCGCAGGTCCTGGCAGAGCGGCACGAATTTGGGGTACTGCTCCACATCGGCGACGAGCGCGAACATATCGGCGGCGGAATGGCGGACGCGGCGGGTCGTTTCGAAAGACGGCATCAGGGCTCGAACGGTTGCTGGCGGCTTAGACTAATATGACATGCGAATGCAGCCGCGCAACCAAGCCGAGACGGTATTTCGCCGCACGGCGCGCTCGGGCGATCAGTCCGCGGACCGCGCTCCCACAGCGAGGCGCGCGGCCTTCAGCTTCGCGAAGTCCTCGCCCGCGTGATAGGACGAGCGCGTGAGCGGGCTCGCGGCGACCATGAGAAAGCCCTTCGCATAGGCGACGCTTTTCAGGCTCTCGAACTCGGCCGGCTCAACGAAGCGGTCCACGGCGGCGTGCTTGCGCGTTGGCTGGAGGTACTGGCCGATGGTGAGGAAATCCACGTCCGCCGAGCGCAAATCGTCCATCAGCTGCAGGACTTCGTTCCGCTTTTCGCCGAGCCCCACCATGATGCCGGACTTGGTGAACATGGTCCGGTCCAGCTCCTTGGCGCGCTGGAGCAGGCGCAGCGAATGGAAATAGCGCGCGCCGGGCCGGATCGTGAGATAGAGCGCGGGCACGGTTTCGAGATTGTGGTTGAAGACGCCGGGCCTCGCCGCGATCACGGTTTCGAGCGGGCCATCGCCCTTTTTCAGGAAGTCCGGCGTCAGCGCTTCGATGGTGGTTGCCGGCGCGGCGGCGCGGATGGCGCGGATCGTGCCCGCGAAATGCGCCGCGCCGCCGTCGGCGAGGTCGTCGCGGTCGACCGAGGTGATCACCACATGCGCGAGGCCCAGCGCCGCCACGGCTTGCGCGACGTTCTCCGGCTCCGAAGCATCGAGCGGCCCCGGCAGCCCCGTCCTGACGTTGCAGAAGGCGCAGGCGCGCGTGCACGTATCGCCCATGATCATCATGGTGGCGTGCTTTTTCTCCCAGCACTCGCCGATATTGGGGCAGCCCGCCTCCTCGCACACGGTGTGGAGCCGGTTCGCGCGCACGATGCCGGCGGTGTTCGCGTAGCCGGCCGAGCCCGGCGCCTTCACGCGGATCCAGGCGGGCTTGCGCTGCATCGGGGCATCGGGCTTATGCGCCTTTTCGGGGTGGCGAGGCGCTCCCCCGCCGCGCTTGTCGACAACGATGACCATCCACGCCCGCTCTCAGTAAAGGTCTCCCGCAAACATATTGCGCCGCCGTCCATTTGCAAAGACATCCCGCCATGCTCCGATAATTGCCGCCCTCGTCATGGAGCTGGGCTTCTGCCCGGTAACGCGGCGTTAACCTTGGCGCCCCGGAATAAGGTTCCGCCAGCCGGCGCTTTTTCGTCCCGTTTCCCTCATTACGACCATCATAGCCGATAGCGCCTTGCGGTGGCGTTAAGCGGCGCCCTTGCGCTCTATCGCATTGGTTTTCAATGGGAAATTCCGGCGGCGCCCCGGCCCGCGCCGCGGTTGCAAATCTCGGCGCCTCAACCTCCGGCTCGGATTTGCGGTTAACGCGCGCAACAATAAAACCGTAAACTAGGATTTCTGAAGCGCTTTTTTCGCGTGTTTTTCGGCTTTTTTGCATTTTTCGTAGGCGTTCGTAGGAATAGCCGCGCGAAAGACTTCACTCTTCCGGCCGTTAACCTCCGCCGATTTTAACCATGACCGGCGTAACGAAATTCGCCCGCCGCCTTACCGTTCGAGAAGCTTGAACGATAAGGGGACGCTCGCCGCGCAGGCCCTCGCCCCACGCGCGCCCTCACCCTGAGCCTGTCGAAGGGCGAGGCCATCGAAGGGGAGGCGCGGCGGCGGGCCTCATGGTTCGACACGCTCACCATGCGGCCGAACGCACCCATGAGGCCGAACCGTCGCCCCGGAAAGCGCCTCGGCGCGCGGATGCGGGCGCGCCTTGAACCGCGGCCTGGATACAGCTACTTTCGTTTCGCAACGCTCCAGACCGGCTGGCCCTCATGGCGGACATTTTCATCTCCTACGCGCGCGCCGACCGCGATTATGCAAGGCGGCTCGCGGCCTATATCGAAGACGCAGGGCTAACCGTCTGGTGGGACATGAGCCTCCAGCCGGGCGAAGTGTTCCGCGACGAAATCGAGCGGCGCATCGGCGAGGCGAGGCATGTGATCGTGATCTGGTCCGAGACTTCGGTGAAATCGGACTTCGTGCAGGACGAAGCGGACGTGGCCAGGAAGCAAAACAAGCTCGTGCCGATTCGCATCGACGGCTGCGAGCCGCCCATCGGCTTCCGCCGGTATCACACCCACACGGTGAGCGCTTGGCCCGGCGATCTGGCCCCTTTGCTTGCGGTTGTCGGCGGCGGCGAGGCGCCAGCCAAACCCGCATCGGCGCCAGCCAAAACTGCGGAAGGTTTCTTCCGTGGCGCTATGGCCGCCTATGATGCAGGAGACTACGACCGCGCGATTTCCGATTACAATCAAGCGATCCGCCTGAAGCCGGATTACGCGGACGCCTACAACAATCGCGGCAACGCATATCGCGCGAAAGGCGACAACGACCGCGCCATTGCCGATTACGATCAAGCGATACGCCTGAAGCCGGATTACGCATCCGCCTACAACAATCGCGGCGCCTCCTATAACGAGAAAGGCGACAACGACCGCGCCATTGCCGATTACGATCAAGCGATACGCCTGAAGCCGGATGACGCATCCGCCTACATCAATCGCGGCAACGCCTATCGCGCGAAAGGCGACAACGACCGCGCCATTGCCGATTACGATCAGGCGATTCGCCTGAAGCCGGATTACGCATCCGCCTACATCAATCGCGGCAACGCCTATTACGATAAAGGCGACAACGACCGCGCCATTGCCGATTACAATCAAGCGATACGCCTGGAGCCGGATGACGCTGACGCCTACAACAATCGCGGCGCCGCATGGTACGGCAAGGGGGATTACGCGCGAGCGATCGGCGATTACGACCGGGCGCTCCAGATCGATCCCAATGTTAAAAATGCCGCCGCGAATAAGGCGCTCGCGGAGGCGGAGCTTGCGAAGACCAAGAAGTAGGGGTGGTTTTAGCGCGCGTTGAGATGAGTTGGACTCGTCCTTGCGACGGCGAGCGTAGCGAAGCCGGAAGCAATCCAAAGATCAAGCCGCCGATTCTTCCATGGATCGCCACGGCGGCCAAAGCCGCCTCGCGATGACGCCGCGCCTGATGAAGGGCTCGCCGCCGCTTGCGCAATCGCTTTTTCAGTCGCCCCATGATAGCATTGCCTCCATGACAGACCTTTTGCAACACGCCTTCGAGACCGTGCGCCGCCTGCCGCCGGAGGCTCAAGACCATATCGCGGAAGCCATGCTGGCGCTGGCCGCCGAAGACGCGGCGCCGGACCGCGTGCTGTTCCAGGTGAGCCCTGAGGTTTACGCGGCATTTCTTGCGCGCCTCGACGAGTTGCCGCAGCCTAATGCGCGCTTGCGTAAAACCATGCAAACGCCAGCCCCCTGGGACGCGGCATGAGGCTGGCGCCGCCCGCGCCGCTCTGCGATACGCACCGCCTCGACGATTTTGCTTGCGGAATTCCATCCCTTGACGATTGGCTGAAGCGCCGGGCGCGCGCCAACCAGGCGAGCGGCGCATCGCGCAGTTTCGTGCTTTGCGACGGCGATGCGATTGCCGGCTATTACGCGCTGGCATCCGGCGGCGTGGAGATCGCAGGCGCAACCGGACGTTTCCGCCGCAACATGCCAGACCCCATTCCGGTGGTTGTGCTTGGACGCCTCGCGGTAAGCAGCGCCTACCAAAAGAAGGGCATCGGACGCGCCCTTTTCCGCGATGCCGCTTTGCGGGTTCTCAACGCCGCGGATAGCATCGGCATCAGGGGCCTACTTGTGCACGCCATCTCTGAGGAGGCGAAAGCTTTCTACCTTGCGCTGGGCTTCGAGCCTTCGCCCATCGATCCCATGACTCTGATGCTAACGCTTGGAGATTTGCGCGCAGCCATCGCAACGTCGTAATGAAAGCAGCGCCCGCGTGGAATTGCGCAGCCGCTCATTCCCGGAATCGAGCCAAAGGACAATGTGCGTATCGAGCAGGAGAGCATCGCTCACCGCTCAAGCTCCCGGCCGGTTGCGGCGTCGGGTTCGGTATCGAGAGCCGGGGCGATAAGATCGGCGCCTTCGCTGATCCGCACCCCGCCGCGATGGGCGCCGAAGAGAGAACCCGCGCGGGCTTTCCCCTCAAGCAGGCGCCGCAAGGCAAGCGCCACCGCTTCGGTCTTGTCGCCGCTTGTATACTTCTGGGCCGCCTCCTCGATGAGGGCCACGGCGTCCGGCCGGTCGATGGTGACCGCATTTGACACGTCATGCCTCCGATCATTACGGCAGCAATATTATCTGGCCTTCCCCGCTTGGGCAACGGCCCCTGCGTCATCCGGCGCGCATTGCGATATGAAACGCCGCCGCGAGCAGGCGGTCGCCATTGATTTGCCGGATCCCCCGGAATAATGTGAAAATCATACCGCTTGAGGCGCTAATATGGACGTTGAAGCTCAAATCGCCGACCTCAACCGCCGCGTTTCCGCGCTCGAAAAGTCGGCGAAAGCTCAGGATAGCCACAATGCGCGGGTTACCGAACTCCTGACCGAGCTTAAGGAGGATGTGGCGCTCTTGCGGCGCCACGCCATCTCTACCGGCCAGAAGGTCGAGGAGATCGACAAGCGGCTGGGCGCGCTTGAGGCGCGGATGGAGAAGCTTGAGGTCCGTATGGATAAGTTTGAGGTCCGGATGGATAGGCTTGAAGCTGGTCTTGAAGGTGTCCGGGCCGATATCGCGGGCCTTCGCCGCGACCTTCCCGGCATAATCGCCGAAACCATGCGCGAGGTGCTGCGGGAACGGAGATAGCCCCGTCGCCGAGGAGATAGCATGACCATGCGCAAGCCGCTCCGCGCGACAACACCCCGGGCGCAAGCCGCTTGGCATCGCTTAAGTTGTGCGGCATCGTGCCGTGCAACGCCGCGGGCGCGGCCAAGCGCAACCTGAGCGATTAACGTCTCTTCACGATTGTTAAGCGTTTTCAACCTCGACGCGCCTCAAAGGCGGTCACGATCGGGGGCGCCTGTTCTTATTGCGGCAAAGGTGAGACATCGCTGTGTTCTTGGCGCAACAATTGCCGGAATTTTGCCATCTTCACCCGAATGCCGGGAAAAGTGATTTTATTGTAACAAAACTCACGCGAATCAGACATCGTGAGAAACCTAAACAGGTTCAATGCTTGTCCGAGTGGATTGTCAGTCCGGACAGTGTGCGGCTCACGGCGCGAGTTCTCAGCCGGTCCGCCTTAAGGGCAGACACATGCTTGCAGCAACGCTCCAACGCGACTCCATAGCTGTCTTTCACGATTCCGGCGCTTCGCGGATACTCTTGTGCGGCAAATCCTTCGTCGCCGATCCAAGCGGCGCCCTGTTCTGGCCAGCCGAGAACACGCTCATCGTCGCCGACCTCCGGCTTTCCAAATGCTCGTATCTCCATGGGGAGGACGTGGTCCTTCCGCCTTACGATACGTCGTCGTCCTTCGAGAAGCTTGAGGATGCGCTCGACCGCTACGATCCGGAACGGGTCATCGCGCTCGGCAACAGCTTCGATGGCGTTCCGTCCTGCGGGTTCGGCGCCCATCAGAGCGACTGGCTTCACGATATGATGGAAGGGCGCGACTGGTACTGGGTCGCGTCCGACCTGAGCGGGCGGCCGGACGGCATCGGCGGGACCGCCGCGCCGCATATGGCGCTCGGCGGCATCAAGTTCCGCGCCGAGCCTGTGCGGGCGCCGGTGGCGAATGAAATCGCCGGCGGACTGCATCCCGTCGCCCAGCTGTCTCAATATGGGCATCTCGTGCGCGGGCGCTGCTTCGTCTCGAACGGCATGCGCATGATCCTGCCGTCGCTCGGCGATTACTCCGCCGGCGCGAATGTGCTCAGCGCCGACTTCGATCCGCTTCTCGGCCAGGGCGGCTTGTTCGTCTGGTTCATCGCGCAGGACCGCGTGTCCGCGGTTGCGTCGCCCCAGCTCATGGAAGACCGCGCCGCGTGATGGCCGGGCGGCTTTGCAACGCAGCGCGCGCGGGGCTCGGTCAGCCTCGCTCGCCGGCGCCGGCAAGGCGCGGCGGTTGCTCCGGCGCCGGACGCCACGAGCCGGCCAGTTCGTTCGCCGCCTGCGATTCGGCGTCCGGCAACAGGCGCTTCAGCCTCTCGGCTTGCCTTGCCGCCTCCTTGTCGCCATTGAGCGAGGCGACCTGATACCAGAAATAGGCTCTTCGGCTGTCCTGCGGCAGGCCCAATCCGCGCTCGTAGAGAAGGGCGAGGTTGAACTGGCTGTCGGCAAGGCCGGACGAGGCGGCGCTCATGAACCAGCCGGCGGCCTCGGTGTAGTCCTGAGGCGTATCCTGCGCGGACAACAGCACGCCGAGATTATGCATGGCGCGGATGTGCCCGGCGCCGGCCGCCTTGCGATACAGATCGCGCGCCTGGCCTTCATCCTTCGGCACTCCGGCGCCCCGCTCGAACAGGGACGCCAGCACGAATTGCGACTCCGCATGGCCTTGGCCGGCGGCCCTCGCCAGCCAGCGCGCCGCGGTCGCCGGATCGCCCTGGGCGCCGCCGTCGTTCAAGAAACGGGCGCCGATGCGGAACTGGGCCTCGCGGTCGCCCCGGCTCGCGGCGGAGGTCAGCACTTGCAGATCCTCGCGGGACTCCGGCTGCGGCGGCGCCGGGGAGCGACCCAGTTCAGCCGCGGTGAACAGTCCCGGCGCTTGCTTGGGCGCAGCGGCCGGAAGCTTCCCGGGGCTATCCTCCGCGGGCCCTTGGGTGACCGAAGCGGCGGGCCAGCGGGCGGGCAAAGCTCTGGCGTTTTGCAGGTCGGGCAGCACCGTCAGGTGAAACGGGGGAACCTGCGTCCTCGTTTGGAGATAATAGAGCGCCGCGCTCGCGATCAAAAGGACCACGGCGACGACGCAGAGCCCGAACAGCGGCAGCGACTTCTCCTCATCCCGGAAGAGGGCGCCGTGGGGCGCGTGCGCCGGCGGGCGCTCGTTTTCAGCTTCGGTCTTCGCGGGGGAAGCGCTCCTGGCGCCGTGCCTTTCGGTGGCCTCCTGCAAGGCTTTGAGGAGGCCTGAATCGCGGGGCGGGGGCGTCCGCAGCGTGATGGTGTCGAGCCGCGGCTTGGTCGCCGGCTCGATGCCAAAGAGGGCGTCGGGACGCGAATAGGCCGGGGCGCCCGCCGCGATGGGCATATGCACCGCGGGGCGTTTATTCGGGGCCCCCGCCCTGGCGCGGTCCTGCAGGCCCTTCTCCAGGAACGCGCGCAGCGTCTCGTGCACGCGCTCAAGCGCGGCGGTGGTGCGTTCGCTGCTTTCCTTCGAATGGGCGTTCAGATCGCGAAGCTGCTGCTCCAGGCGGGCGAGGCCGCCGTCCTCGGCGGAGCGCTGCATCGCCGTCGCGAAACGTTCGGCGGTGACGACAGCGGCCTGCGTCGCGGCGACCCTGACCGTCTGGCCGAGTTCCTGCACCGTGTGGCGCGCCGCGTTCTCGAAGCCCGCACGGGCCTCCTCCGCGCGTTCGGTGGCGGCGAGGATTTCCTTGGCGGCGCGGGCGATGCGGTCGGCGTCGGAAAAGCCCTGGTCGCGGGACGATTCGATGGTGCGGTGAAGCGCGGCAAGTTGCGTTTCGACCGCCGCCATCGCCTTCTCTCCGGGCGCCGCCGACGATAACCGGTCGACTTGCCCGATGATCTCGGCCAGCTTCGCGTTGATGGAGACGATCTCGCCTTTTTCGACCTGCCGGTCTCCTTCAAGCAGGGTCTTCAGCTCCGAGAACCGTTCCTCGAACCAGGCGAGGTCGCTCGCCCCGCGAGGTTCCGGATCGGCGAACGCAGGGCGCGCCGCGCCGCCATTCTCGGGGTGCGGCGGAAATTCGTTAAGGCGCGCGGACAGGGCTTCCATGGGCGGGAACCCCGTCAGCTTTGGCGTTTTTGCAAGATCGAGATAGGACTGGAGCTGGTCGTGCACGCCGGCTTCGTCCGGATCGGAGTTGGGGACGGCGGCCGGCGCGTGCATCGAGGCCGCCGGGTCGGGCAGCGCATCGAGCGCGCGCCCGGCAAGGCCCCGATCCCCATCGAGGTTCAAGTCGCCGCTACTCAAGCGCCCTGCTTTCACTGATCGGTTCCGCCTCAAGGTTTTAGCGCGCGCACTCGTTTGGACCGAGGGCTTGGAGCAAAATTTGCGAGCGCACAGAAGGGTCGAAGGCCTATGCGGTTGTTATCATTGTCCTAGATGTGCAAACATGACGTAAACGGCAGGTAAAAATCGGAATTTTTTTTAGGGTTCGGCGATGAGCGCATCCAGAACGATCATCGAGCACGCCAGCGCTTCGGTTATGGTCGCGACCAAGGGGCGGGGCTTTTATCGTCTTGGAAACGCGATTTCGAGGCGGCTGAAGGAGATGGGCGCGGGCGATGGCGTCGCGACGGTGTTTTGCACGCACACCTCGGCGTCGTTGTGCATTCAAGAGAACGCCGATCCCACCGTCCTTGAGGACCTCGCCGGCGCCTTGAGCGGCCTCGCCCCCGAGGACGCCCATTACCGCCACGATACGGAGGGGCCGGACGACATGCCGGCGCACATCAAGACGCTCTTCACGGCGACCTCGCTTTCGCTTCCCGTGAGGGGCGGGAAACCGGCCCTCGGGATCTGGCAGGAGGTCTATTTGATCGAACATCGCGATGGCCGTCACGAGCGCCGGATCGAGGTCGATTTCATAGGCGGTTTTGCGCGCTGATTCGCCAAAAAAAACCAGCAAAAGCTTGCTCCTACGAAAAATGTGCGCGGGGTAAGGTTAAAACAAGGTTGAGCCTCGAATCTGCTCCAAGATGCGCTAAAGCTTATGAGGTCAAGGTTCGGCCATCCGGCCATGCGCCCACCGCCAGTGGCACGAGCGGCCGGGGCGCCAGTCTGTTGCTTGCGAGTAAAAAAATGCAATCGATACTGCTTGCCGAAGATGACGACTCGATGCGCCGTTTTCTCGAAAAGGCCCTTGAGCGCGCGGGCTATGACGTTGTTTCCTATGGCAATGGGGCCGACGCTTTCGAGGAACTGAAAGCGAAGCCCTTCACGCTTCTCTTGACCGACATCGTGATGCCGGAGATGGATGGCATCGAACTCGCCAAGCGCGGGGCCGAACTCAACCCCGACATGAAAATCATGTTCATCACCGGGTTTGCCGCCGTCGCCTTGCAGCACTATTCCGAGACCCCGCAGCGGGCGCGCGTGCTGTCGAAGCCGATCCATCTGAAGGACCTCGTCCAGGAAGTCGACAAAATGCTCGCCGCCTGACGGTGCGGCTCAGGCGGGAAATCCCGTGCGAGCATGCGGGCCGTCCTTTGTTATCGCGGATGGCCTTCGTTCGTCAGCCCGGAAACGCCGAAGGCGTTATCCGGGACCGTAACAAATCGCGGCGCTCGTTTTTTTTGCGATCCCGGCTCGCGCTTCGCTTGGCCGGGATGACGATGGGCGCCGATGGCCGGGATGACCCGCTAGCCGCCCGACGCGGCGGCTCCGGCGGGCGGGAGAGCCTTCGGCGGCGGCGCGAGTTCCTCCCGCACGGTGATGTAGTTCAAGAAATTCGTCTCGGACACCGTTCCGACGAGCGCGTTGCCCTCCAGCACCGCGAGGTGGCGGACGCCGTTCGACTGAAGTTTGCGAAGCGCCTCGATGGCGGACGCCGCCGGCGAGACGACCGTATCGTGGGTGAACCGCTCGGCTATGGTGCGCACGAACGTATCGCGCCACTCCGATTGCAGCACGCGCTTGATCTGATCCGGCCCGATATAGCCGAACGCTTTCCCGTCCTCCGCGACGATTACGAATTTGTGGTTCAGCCGGTAGATGAAGTCCTTGACCAGCGATTCGACCGTGATGTCCGGAGCGACGGACAAGGGCGAACGGTCCATAAGGTCCGCCACCGAGACGCCCCTCAGGTTTTCGCCGGCATTGTTCTGGTTGCGCGCCTGCGAGGCGGCCGCGGCGAGGAAGACGCCGATGAGAAGTTGCCAGGTGCCGCCGAGCGAATTGCCGCTGACGATCTGAACGAGGCCCGTGACGACCAGGAATGCGCCGAAGATCGAGCCGAATGTCGAGGCGACGCGCGTCGCCCGCTTGAGGTTTCCGGTCCGCCACCAGATGATCGAACGCAAGAGCCGTCCCCCGTCGAGCGGGAAGGCCGGGACGAGATTGAACAGAGCGAGCACCGTGTTCGTGAGCGCAAGGAACGCGAGAACTCCGGTTATGGCCGGAAGTTCGGCGGCGCGTGTCAGGGTCCCGGCGGCGTAGCAGCAGGCCGAGATCGCGACGCTGGCGACCGGCCCCATAAGCGCCACCCAGAACTCCGAACGCGGCGTTTTCGGCTCCTGCCGAAGCTCGGCGACGCCGCCAAAGATGAAAAGCGTAATTCCTCCGATGGGGAGGCCGAACTTCCGCGCCATCGCGGCGTGAGCCAGTTCATGCAGGATGATGGAGATGAAAAGCCCGAGAGCGCCCAATATCGCCATGACGATATACGTGTAAGTATTTTGGTGCGGAACGACGGCCGGGAAATAGCGCGTGAGGCTCAAGACGAGGTAGAACGCGAGAAAGAACCACGAAAAATCGATGCTGACGCTGAAGCCCAGCAGGGTAAAAAGTCGAAAACGGGCCGGAAACATGCGGCTTCTCCAAAGCGATCGGTGCGGGACAGCCGCGCCGCCTCCGCCTTCGATTATGTGAAACGGCTCGGAGCGAAGTTCAAGCGGTCCCGTGGGCGCAGGCTGCGATCTCAACAGGCCGTGAAGGCCGGTCTTTCAACGATACCCGCCGCCATCGGCGATCTTGCCGCGGAAAGTCCAGGTGACGAAGGCTGTATAGGCGAGAACGCGGGGCAATAACAAGAGGGCGCCGGTCAAGCTGAAGATTTGCGGTTGAGGGACTGCCGCCAGCGTGGGGACCTCATGAAGAAAACTCTAAGAAACGTGCTCCAGAAGCATTGCCGCTCTTTGGCTCCATTGGAGGTATTCGAGGCGCGCCGGACCCAGCTAAGACCCGGGCTCTTGCGCACCATGGAAGAAACGGCCTCTTTGCCGGCGTCGACTACTATCTTAAGCAATGCGCCCGGCCAGCCCAACCAGTTTCAGTCATTTGGGTCAGCCGTGGCGATCGGTGTGCAACTAATACCGGTAATACCCCCAAGGCGGCGGAGGCGGCGGCGCGTACCCATAATAGACTGGCGGAGGCGGGGGCGTAGCCGATCCGAGCACGCACCCTTCCAGCTGATAATAGCTATCGGGTTTGCCTGAGGTTTTGAGCCATTTCAGGCAACGCCCGCGTATCTCCGGCGGGACGGACTCCCACTGCCCCTGAAGACGGCCGTAGATCTCCTGCGTTCTCTGAACGCAATAATCGTAGCCTTCGCCAGCAGATTGGCAGTGTTTTTCAATCGAGAAGTTTGGAAGCGACTGACCGAAGGCCGGTCCAGCCGCCAGCATGAAAGCCAACAAGGAAACGTGCTTCATCGTGATCGCCCCCAGTTTGACAACCGCACGAGAAGTCTATCCCGCATCATTTCCTGGCAAAAGCATGGCGCCGGTCCGGGCGCCCGGATTCGTCACAGCCGGTCGCGCGCGCGCATGAGCCTTCGCGGCCGCGCGCGCTTTCGCGAATGGTTGCGTGCAGGGCGAAGCCATGCCAAGTAACGGGAGGTTGACGGCGGCTCACCGGCCGCGTCCATGCCTGCCAATGGAAAAGTCGAGATCGTCATGCCGCCCAGCGCCTCCGCAGACACCGGGACCATCATCGCGACGGAGGAGATTGCGCTCGCTCATCGCATGGGCAGGGACGAGTTTCGGCTCGCTTGCGAGAAACTGGGCCGCGCGCCGAACCTGACCGAGCTTGGCGTCATCTCGGTGATGTGGTCCGAGCACTGTTCCTACAAGTCGTCGCGCGTCTGGCTGAAGAAGCTGCCGACGAGCGCGAGCCACGTCATCTGCGGGCCGGGCGAGAACGCGGGCGTGATCGACATCGGCGACGGCCAGGCCGTCATCTTCAAGATGGAGAGCCACAACCACCCGTCTTATATCGAGCCGTACCAAGGCGCGGCGACCGGCGTCGGCGGCATCATGCGCGACGTGTTCACCATGGGCGCGCGGCCCATCGCCATGCTGAACGCGCTGCGCTTCGGCTCGCCGGATCACCCCAAAACGCGCCATCTCGTGGCGGGCGTCGTCTCCGGCATCGGCGATTACGGCAATTGCGTGGGCATCCCGACCGTCGGCGGCGAGACCAATTTCGACGCGCGCTACGACGGCAACATCCTTGTCAACGCCATGTGCGTCGGGCTCGCGCGCACAGACCGCATCTTCTATTCGGCGGCGTCCGGCGTGGGCGACCCGGTCGTTTACGTGGGCTCGAAGACGGGCCGCGACGGCATACACGGCGCGACCATGGCGTCCGCCGAGTTCGACGAGGGCGCCGACGAAAAGCGCCCCACCGTGCAGGTCGGCGACCCGTTTACGGAAAAGCTTGTGCTCGAAGCCTGCCTCGAACTCATGGCCGAGAACGCGATCCTCGCGATCCAGGACATGGGCGCGGCGGGGCTGACCTCCTCCTCCGTCGAGATGGCGGCGAAGGGCGGTTCGGGAATCGAGATCGATCTCGACCTTGTGCCCCAGCGGGAAGAGGGCATGACCGCCTATGAGATGCTGCTGTCCGAAAGCCAGGAGCGCATGCTCATGGTGCTCAGGCCCGGATCGGAGGCGATGGCCGAGCGCATTTTCAGGAAATGGGAGCTCGATTTCGCCATCATCGGGGTGACGACGGACACCGGCCGGCTCGTCATCAAGCATAAGGGCGCGACCGAGGCCGACCTTCCCACCGCGATGCTGTCGGACGACGCGCCCGTCTACGAGCGGCCCATCGCGCCGAGGGCGAAGCCCGCCGCCGTTCCCGCGAACGCCGTGCCCGCGCCGGACAGCCTCGCGCCCGCGCTCCTTTCGCTGATGGGCTCGCCGCAGCTCGCGTCCAAGCGCTGGATCTGGGAGCAGTACGACCACATGGTCATGGGCGACACCATGGTCCGCCCTGGCTCCGACGCCGCCGTCGTCCGCGTCCACGAAACGCGCAAAGCTTTGGCGCTCTCCTGCGATGTGACGCCCCGCTATTGCTACGCCGATCCGTTCGAGGGCGGCAAGCAGGCGGTCGCGGAGACATGGCGCAACATTTCCGCCTCGGGGGGCAAGCCGCTCGCGCTCACCGATTGCATGAATTTCGGCAATCCCGAGCGGCCCGAGATCATGGCCGAGTTCGCCGAAGCCATCGAGGGCATGGCGGAGGCCTGCCGCGCGCTCGATTTCCCCGTCGTGTCCGGCAATGTCTCGCTCTATAACGAGACGAACGGCATCGCCATCCCGCCGACGCCCGCGATTGGCGGCGTCGGGCTCATCGCGGACAACCGCCGCGTGGCGACGCTCGCGTTCAAGGCGCGGGACGAGGCCGTTGTCCTCATCGGCGGCGAGGCGGGCTGGCTTGGGCAATCGCTTTATCAGGACTACGCCACGGGCCGCTTCGAGGGCGCGCCGCCTCCCGTCGATCTCGCCGCCGAGCGCAAGGCGGGCGATTTCGTGCGCGGACTCATCGAGGCGGGCCTGACCTCCACCGTCCATGACATCTCCGACGGCGGGCTCCTGCCGGCGCTCGCGGAGATGGCGCTCGCCGGCAATCGCGGCTTCCGCTATGAGGCTCATCCGGGCCTGCCCAGCCACGCGGCGGCCTTCGGCGAGGATCAGGGGCGCTACCTTGTCGGCCTGACGAGGGGGAACGCGCAAAGCATCGTCGAAAAAGCCCACGCGCTCGGCCTCGCCGCCCGCGTCGCCGCTGACATCGAAGGCGACGAAATTGTGATTTCCGGCGGCGACAGGGTTAGCTTAAGGCAGCTCCGGGAGGCGCACGAAGGTTGGCTTCCGAATTTCATGGGAACGATTGCCTGAACCGCTTTTCGTTCCATCGCTTGCGCCGGGACGCCATTCGCCTGTACGCTTTCGCAAGACACGAAGGACAATCTCCCATGCCGATGCAACCCGAGGAAATCGAGCGCCTGATCAAGGAGCGCCTGCCCGACGCCGAAGTGATCATCGAGGATATGGCGGGCGATGGCGATCACTACTCCGCGACCGTCGTCTCGGAGGCGTTTCGCGGCAAGACGAGGGTGCAGCAGCATCAGTTGGTTTACGACGCGCTGCGCGGAAATGTGGGCGGCGCGCTGCACGCGCTTGCGCTTCAGACGAAAACGCCGGAAGCGGCCTGACGAGGGCGGCTTGCAATATCGATGAGCCGGCGCATTTAAGGACGAGCTTGAAAAGGAGCGATAATGAGCGAAGGCAACGTGCACGACTGGATCAAGGATCAAGTCACCAAGAACGACGTGGTGCTTTTCATGAAGGGGACGAAGAACTTCCCTCAATGCGGGTTTTCCGGCCGCGTCACGCAGATCCTCTCCTTCCTGGGCGTCGACTACGCGGACGTCAACGTCCTTGAGAATGACGAGGTGCGCGACGGGATCAAGGCCTACACGAACTGGCCGACCATTCCGCAGCTCTATGTGAAAGGCGAGTTCGTGGGCGGCGCCGACATCGTAACGGAGATGTTCCAGTCCGGCGACCTGCAGACGCTCCTCGACGAGAAGGGCATCGCCAACCGCAAGACGCCCGCCGCCGTTTAAGGTGCGCCTGCCTCTGCGAGGCGCGCCAATCCCGCATCGATCGAAGGCGTCAGCCTTTCCACGGGTCGACCACGTCGACGCCCAAATCATCGAAATCGGCGACGTTGCGCGTCGCAAGCGTAAGTCCGCGTTCTATCGCGGTGGCGGCGATAAGCGCGTCGGGCAGATGCAACACGCGGCCCCGTCTCCGCTCTTGGGCTCGAAGCAAAGCCGCTGCTTGAGCCTCGGCGCGGGTTACAGGGAGGACCCTATCGCTGTATTGCATCAGCGCATTGGCGAGCTTGGCTTCAAGGGCAGCTCGTTTACGGCCTCTTGGAAGCACCGCAACGCCGTAATCGAGTTCGTGTGTGGTGATCGCGGAGATCCAAGCGGACCGCAGTTCGGAGACGAAGATGAGAACCTGCTCATTCGGCGCTTCCTTCACCAGTTCTGAAATGACGTTGGTGTCGAGAAGGACGCTCATTTATCGTCTTCGCTATCCTGGAACTCCTCCTCTTGAAAGGGAAGCGGGCGATCGGGCTCGCGGCGGTCCGGCAGTTCGAGGTCGTAGCCTCGCGGCATGTTCTCAACGAGCCAGCGCCCCAAGGGGATGCGCGGCTCGGCGCGCTTCAGCCACTCCTCCTCCGGTACGATCACGTAGCGCGTTTTGGCGCCGATGCGCTGCGGGCCTTCCTCGCTGGCGAGCCTCAGGATCTCCGACAGTCTCGCCTTGGCTTCTGCGACCGTCCAGGTCTTACGCGGTTCGATATTCATTCGGCCTCCACAGAATGGACTAGACTAGTCTAGGTCATGTGGAAGCGCAAGGCAGCGCCGGATGGCGATTGGCGCGGGAGGCGGGGATAACCCGCGCCGCCCGGCTTCTCTGAGCCGGCGCATGCCGTAGACTTCGACGCCGGGTTTCGAATCGCGGCGGAGAGGGAGAAGTGGCGTCGGCCATGCAGAAAATGAACGCGAAAGGCGACGCCGGCGACGCGAAGAACGCCACGCCCATGATGGCGCAATACCTGGAAGTGAAAGCGAAGCATCCCGAGTTTCTGCTGTTCTACCGCATGGGCGACTTTTTCGAGCTGTTTTTCGACGACGCCATCGCCGCCGCCAACGCGCTCGGCATCCAGCTCACCAAGCGCGGCAAGCATGCGGGCGAGGACATCCCGATGTGCGGCGTGCCGGTGGCGCGCGCCGACGACTATCTGCAAAAGCTGATCCGGCAGGGCTTCCGCGTGGCGGTGGCCGAGCAGCTCGAAGACCCGGAGCTTGCCAAGAAGCGCGGGCCGAAAGCCGTGGTCCGCCGCGACGTGGTGCGGCTCGTCACGCCCGGCACGCTGACCGAGGACGCGCTTCTTAATTCGGGCAGCAACAACTTTCTGGCCGCCGTCGCCAAGGCCGGCAAGGGAGCTGGCGCGCGCTACCATCTGGCGGCGCTCGACATTTCGACGGGCGAGTTCCTGCTGAGCGAGGCTGCGGCGGCGGACCTTGCGGGCGAGCTTCTGCGCCTGCGCCCGGCCGAGCTCCTGATCGAGGAGGACGAGACCGAGGACCAGGCCGCCAAGGCCGCGAGCGAGGCGGCGGGCGCGCCCCTGTCGCCGCTCTCGCGCGCCTGTTTCACGAAGGCGAAGGGCGAGCGCGGGCTGAAGGAGGCCTTCGAGATCGCGGCGCTCGACGGCTTGGGCGATTTTGCCGACGGCGACCTCGCCGCCATCGGCGCGCTCCTCCATTACGTCAACCTCACGCAGATGGGCGAGCGGCCGGCGCTGCGCCCGCCGAAACGCGAAGCGGCCTCCGCGCTCCTCTCCATCGACGCGGCCACGCGCGCGAGCCTGGAGCTGCTGCGGCCAAGGAACGAGGGCGCGCCGACCGTGTTCGCCGCCATCGACCGCACGGTGACGGCGGCGGGCGCTCGCGAGCTGATGAGCCGGCTCGTCTCGCCGTCCGCCGATGTGGAGCTGATCAACCGGCGGCTGGACGCGGTGGCGGCGCTGATCGAGGACTGGGCCTTGCGCGAGCGGGTGCGGCGCATCCTCAAAACCGCGCCGGATATGAGCCGGGCGCTGTCGCGCCTGAAATTAAAGCGCGGCGGCCCGCGCGATCTGGGCGCGATCCGCGACGGGCTCGCCATCGCGGGCGAGCTTACGGCGCTCATCGCCGAGACGCCGGCGCAGCCCGCGCATCTCGCCGAGATCGTGGCCGCGCTTTCGCCTTTCTCATCTGGGGGGGAGGCGCGGCTGGCCGCCGAGCTTGCCCACGCGCTGAGCGAGGCGCTTCCGTTCTTCTCGCGCGATGGCGGCTTCATCGCGACAGGCTACGACGGCAAGCTCGACGAGCTGCGAGGGCTGGCGTCGGGCTCCAAGGTGGTGCTTGCCAAGCTGCAAGCCGGTTACGCGGCGCGGACAGGCGTCAAGTCGCTGAAAATCCAATACAACCAGGTGTTCGGCTATTTCGTGGAGGTCGGCCCCGCCGCGGCGGCTGTGTTGCAGGGCGAGCCGCATGCGGGCCTGTTCCGGCACAAGCAGACGCTCGCCAACGCCGTGCGCTTCACCACGGACGAGCTGGCGGCGCTCGAAAGCCGCATCCTGAACGCCACCAGCGAGGCGCTGGCCCGCGAATTGGCGCTGTTCGAGGAACTGGCCGCCGCCATTCTCGCCGCCGAGGCGCCCATCGCGCGCGCCGCCGCGGCCTTGGCCTCGCTCGATTGCCTCGCGGCGCTGGCGGAACTGGCGCAGGCGCAGAACTACGTGCGCCCGCGCGTCGACGAAAGCCGCGCCTTCCTCATCGAAGGCGGCCGCCATCCCGCGGTGGAGCAGGCGCTGGCGCGTTCGGGCGAGCCGTTCATCGCCAACGACTGCAAGCTCGACGGCGCGGGCGAACGCGCGCCCGGCTTCCTCGTCGTCACCGGCCCGAACATGGCGGGCAAATCCACCTATCTGCGCCAGAACGCGCTCATCGCCGTGCTCGCGCAAATGGGTTCCTACGTGCCCGCCGCGTCCGCGCATATCGGCGTGGCCGACCGGCTGTTCGCGCGCATCGGAGCCGCCGACGACCTCGCGCGCGGCCGCTCCACCTTCATGGTGGAGATGACCGAGACCGCCGCGATCCTGAACCTCGCCAGCGCGAAGAGCCTCGTGATCCTCGACGAGATCGGGCGCGGCACGGCGACCTTCGACGGGCTGTCCATCGCCTGGGCGGTGCTGGAGCATCTGCACGACGTTATGCGCTGCCGGGGGCTCGTCGCCACGCATTACCACGAATTGACGCGGCTCGCCGGCGACCTGCCGCGCGCCGGCAATGTGCGCATGGGCGTGACGGAGTGGAAGGATACGATCGTGTTCCTGCATGCGGTGGAGGCAGGGCCCGCGAACCGCTCCTATGGCGTGCAGGTGGCGAAGCTCGCCGGCGTGCCGAAGCCCGTGCTCGCGCGCGCGAAGCAGATTTTGGCGCAGCTCGAAAGCGGGGCCGGGCCGCATGGGCCGCTGACGCTGCCGACCGACATGCCGTTGTTCTCGGCGCCTGCGCTGGCGGTGGAGCACGCGGAGGAGAAGGCGCCGCATCCGGCGCTGGAGAAGCTCGCCGCGCTCGATGTGGATAGCCTCAGCCCGAGGGAGGCGCTGGAACGGCTTTATGTGCTGAAGGGCTTGCTCTAGCGATTGCTCCCGCCGCCATCGCTCCCGCCCTTGCGGCATGCACGGCCGGTTAACCCTATTGGGTTCGTTCGGCAAAAAGTTTTGGATGCACTATACACGCTGAAGAAGCGTGCAGTTGTGCAGGGTCCATAATAAAACGCAACGTGAGTTCTTTCGATCCTGAATGACTGCTCTTTAAGGCTCAGCTCCTCCTGATTGGTTGCTGATAACATTGCGCTATTTTGGCCTAAGCTGAACCTATGCCATAATGTGCGGCATGTTGCGCCATGGGTGTGGGTATTTACAGGATACCGATGCAGGTATAAGCTTATTCAACAGGCTGAATATCATGCACCTGGTAATAGGCAGGCGGCGTTGAAGAGATCGGCTCGCCATTCGTCAGTTGCCGGAAAGGGTGGTTTTATTCAACTTGGTTGTACAATGATCAGCGGAGGCTCAAATGGCGAACGAGGCCTCCGAAGCCCCCCACAATGACAAAAGGATCGCACCATGTCTTGGATGTCGAAAGTCGTGAGCCTTGCAACTCTCGTTGGCATGACCGTCCCCGCGCTCGCCGCAGAAAATGTAGGGGCTCAACCCGACCCAGTATGGATTTGGGTTGGTATCCTCGGTGGCGGAATTGCTGTGACGACCGGCTTCCTTGTTTGGAATCCGAAGAAATAGGCCTGTCGAAAACTGGCTCACTCCAGCGGCTTCGCTGGAGTGACGCGCCCTCCGGCTAAACATCGACGCAACGTCAATGGGAAACCGTGCGGAGGACCAGCAGAGGTTTCTCGCCGGAGCGCAGCTGAATCTTTTCAACTTACTCGCCCACCGGCTGCTAATATCGCAGAAGCGGGCGCTTGGCGTTTCGCAACAAGGTTACGTTCTGAAAAAGCGATGCCGCCCATGGTTCGATAGGCTCACCATGAGGTCAACCCGTTGAAAACGCCAGGCCTTATCCTGAGCTTGTCAAAGGATGAAGCCAGGAATTCCCGCTTTTTCAGCATCCCGCTAATCATGACCCAATCGTCGCCCCGGAAGGCGCCCTCGCGCCGCAAGTGTCGCCCCGGAAAGGCGGAGCCCCTTCAAGCGGCGGCGCCCTCCCAGGTTGCGGCGTGTGGCGCCCGAAGGTGAGCGCCGCGACCTTGGTCGCATTGTGCACAATTCAAGAAGAAGGGAGGTGCAAAGACGTGCGTGCTGCACTAACCTGATCGTATAAGAAAAAACAACGCATAGGGACGGGAACGAGACGCGCCATGACAACCGCGACGATGGAATACGCCCCGGCCATTCGGGCCAGGAAGCCGTTCTACAAGCTTCTTTACGTCCAGGTGCTGTTCGCGATTGTGCTCGGCGCCGCCGTCGGATGGCGGTTTCCCGAGTTCGCGACGCAAGACGGCGTGAAGGCGCTCGGCGACGGCTTCATCAAGCTTATCAAGATGGTGATCGCGCCCATCATCTTTTGCACCGTGGTTTCCGGCATCGCCCATATGCAGGACGCGAAGAAGGTCGGACGGGTCGGCGTCAAGGCGCTTCTCTATTTCGAGGTGGTCTCCACCTTCGCGCTCGCCATCGGCCTTATCATCGGAAACCTCGCACGGCCGGGCGCGGGCTTCACCGGAAAGCCCGATGAAGCGGCCATCGCCAAATTCGTCAATCCGGGCGCGCATCAGAGCACGGTCGACTTCTTCCTCAATATCATCCCGGATAGCGTCGTTGGCGCCTTCGCCAAGGGCGATGTGTTGCAGGTGCTTCTGTTCGCGATCCTTTTCGGTTTCGCGCTCATGGCGATGGGAGACCGGGCCACCGTCGTGCGCACCTTCATCGACGATGCCGCGCACGCCATCTTCGGCGTCATCGCCATCGTCATGAAAGTGGCCCCAATCGGCGCATTCGGGGCGATGGCTTACACGATCGGCAAGTACGGTCCGACGGTGCTCGGAAATCTCGTCAGCCTGATCGCCGTTTTCTACCTCACATCGGCGCTGTTCATTGTCATTGTGCTCGGCACGATCGCGCGCTTCGCGGGCGTCAATATTTTCCGGTTTCTGTATTACATCAAGGACGAACTGCTCATCGTGCTCGGCACGAGTTCGTCGGAAAGCGCTCTGCCGCAGCTTATGGAGAAGCTTGAGCGTCTGGGCTGTTCGAAGTCGGTCGTGGGGCTCGTCGTCCCCACCGGCTACTCGTTCAACCTGGACGGCACCAACATCTACATGACGCTCTCGACCCTTTTCATCGCGCAAGCCCTTGCGATCGACCTCACTTTCACCCAGCAGCTGACGATCCTTGTGGTGGCGATGCTGACGTTGAAAGGCGCAAGCGGCGTCACGGGGGCGGGCTTCATCACTCTGGCGGCGACGCTTGCGGTGGTCGATCCCCGGCTTGTGCCCGGCATGGCGGTTCTGCTCGGAATCGACAAGTTCATGAGCGAATGCCGGGCCTTGACGAACATCATCGGCAATGGCGTCGCGACAATCGTGGTCTCCCGATGGGAGAATGAGCTCGACCACGATCGGCTGAAGGTGCGATTGGGCCAGAGTGTCGATCCCAGCGATATCTCGACCGCGATTACAACGGGATGAGCTTGCTAGAGAAAGACGCCAGAATCGATGAGCCGTGGCGATCCCGTTCGCGTAATAACGTTCTTGTGCGTTGACAGCTCCTTTGTTTGGCAATTCCCTAGATCGTTTATGACGGTTTGGCGACAAGCCGCCGAAGCCTGAATGAGAAGGAAATTGCTATGACTATTTCTTCCGAGTCCGGCGGCTTGTCGGCCGAGAGCCAACAATCTATTACAGAAGAACATCGTATTCTTAAACAAAAAATCGATCTTGCTTCTGCGCGGATCGTCGGATTCTGTTCGAGTGCCGCTAATCGAAACCCTTCAGAAGTTAGCAATATAGCTAATCTACTTCAAGATCTGATCGTAACAGCACAAGAGCATTTCCAGCATGAGGAAGCAATAATGACGAAAAATGAATTTCCGGGGCTCCTATTTCATAAGCGCGATCATGAATACTTGCTCAGGAGTTTGATGGATTTTGCCTCATCTCTCAGTCATGAAACCGTGCCAGTTTCAATTGACATCGGCGTGAATTTGCGAAGCTGGCTAAGCTACCACATTAAGAAATACGATGAGGCCTACGTCGCGTTTATGGATGCGCGCGGGCGGGACGCGGGCGAGGGCAGGTCTTAATCGGGCGGCCCCGCCAAATGCCGGAGAATCTCGCCGCGGTGGATGTGGACAGCCTCTGCCCAAGGGATGCCGCCGCGACCCCTAAGCATAGATGAAAAACGAGGGCCGGGGCGAGGCGCTTGAATATCCTCATTTTCGGACTCCGAGCGTTATAATATTTTACAATACAGCTTACATGTAGTGTATTTACCCAATTTGCATCGAATTTTTAGTCGATATTTTTATTTTACTCGGCGCGAGCCCCATCCTCCTGGAAAAGTATTTCGATCGGCCGCCAAAAAAGCTATCTTCTGTTATGCATAGTCTCTACGGGGCGCTGCTGTGAATGGCGATGAAGCTCCCGGCGATACAGATAGCGGCCTGAATACGCAGACCGACGCGCGCGATGCCGCTCGCCCAGAAGCGATATCGCCCGGCGATTCCGTTTGGAGGGAACTGCAAGCGCAGGCCGCGGGCGATCGCTCCGCCGAGCAGCTTCTTTCTTATCTTTATGCGGACGTGATCGAAGCGCGGAGTTTCGAGGAGGCGCTTGTCCGTGTTCTTGCCGCAAAGCTCGGCCATGCGGCGCTACCGGCAGACGTATTGAACGGCGTGTTGCTTGAGACGGCGCTTTCGGATGCATCCTTCGGCGAAGCCGCTCGTTCGGACCTTATCGCCGCGGTTCGGCGCGATCCGGCCGCAAACCGGGTTCTCGACCCCTTCCTGTTTTCAAAAGGCTTTGCCGCGATTGAGACCTATCGTCTCTCGCACCGGCTCTGGACGGCAGGCCGGCAAGACTTGGCCTTGTATCTTCAATCCCGTTCATCGGAGATTTTCCAGGCCGATATTCATCCAGGCGCGCGGATCGGGAAGGGGATTTTTCTCGACCACGCGACGGGCTTTGTCGCCGGCGAAACTGTCCTCATCGAAGACAACGTCTCGATTCTGCAAGGCGTCACCCTTGGCGGCACCGGGACGGAAAAAGTCGACCGCCATCCGAAAATCCGCACCGGCGTTCTTCTTGGCGCCTCCGCTCACCTTATCGGCCCTATCGAGATCGGCGCCTACTCCAAGATCGCCCCTTGCTCGTTTGTCGCGGAATTTGTCCCGCCAGGATGCACAGCGATTGGCGTCCCCGCCCATATTATCGAAGGCGCGGGATCGAGCAACCCCGCCGAGACCATGAACCAGCAGCTGGAGCAGGAAACGTTCGGACATTTTCATTACACCATCTGATCGGCGGAGCGTGGCCGGCTCCGCAAACAGCGCCTCGCGCATCGATGCGCTCTTGCCTTGGGCCGGCGCTGGCCAAGGTTCGGGTTTCGCGATTTATCTGTTGCCAAACAATCACATAGGCGGGCGCCTATCCCGTTGACAGCTGTCGTAGGCTGCATATAGCCTCACTGCCGTGCGGCCGGCTTCGTCACGAATCCTTGCCGCGCCCCGACGCTCGTTGGCCGGGCCGCCAATCGCGGCCCAGCCTGAGCAAGCATAATGAACTGCGCCCTAGTACCGGGGTTGCGCCGGCAAAAGATGCTGCTTATGGCAACGCCGTTCAAACCGTAGCGTTAGAGCCCGATGGGTAGTGCTGGGTGTCCGGTTCCGTCCCAAACGCAGGCGGCCAGTCCGTTCGCTTCGGCGGTCCGTGGAACGATGCCGGAGTGGAACCATGAGACTTCTCGGGAAGCTTCTCCACGGAAAAAAATTGCCGCAGCTGAGGATGCATGGCGGCGCTTCGGGCTCACAGCCTTTATCGATTGCCGGAGCCGTCGCGCTCACAAGCGCAGCTGTATTGCTAGGATCGCATGGCCCCGTCTGGGGAGCGGATAACGATCCCATCCCGGCGGCGAGCTACAACTGGACCGGCTTTTACCTCGGCGGCCATATAGGCTATGCCTGGGGGCGCTCGAATTGGACCGGCAGGGAACTTGCCGCGCCAGGGCAAACCATCGCCAGCGGCTCGCTGGATCTTGCTCAACCTATCGATATCTTCAAGGAATCGGGAAGCTTTTTCGAAGGCGTTCAAATCGGCTATAATCGCATGCTGCCGAACCGTGTCGTTCTCGGCGCCGAAGCCGACGCCACGTTTCCCGCCTATCCCGATCCATCCAACGGCCTCTCCATCGGCGGCGCCTCGACATTATTGCATGGCGCGGAGAGCTATAGCGAGAATGTGTACGCTTCGGGCACAGCGCGGGCCCGTATCGGTTATGCGCCCGGCGACTGGCTGTATTATGCGACCGGCGGCCTCGCCTGGACCGACAGCCAGTTCGCGCTGACGCAGACGGCGAGCGGCGCAACGGACTCGTCCTACATGTTTCGATTGGGTTGGACTGCCGGAGCCGGCATCGAAGGTCCGGTCGCGCCGAACTGGACCGCCCGGGTCGAATATCTGTACAAGGATTACGGCTCCAGCAGCGTCACATTTCCATCCGCCGCGCAGCGGTTTACCTCCGATCTTGCCTTGCAGGAGATCCGCCTGGGGTTGAACTATCGGTTCGGCGACGATAGCGCGGCATCGAAGAAAGATCCGGCGGCATCGGTTGCGGATTCCGACCGTATCAACATTCATGCCCAGTCCACGCTGGTCTGGCAAGGCTATCCCGCGATCCGCTCGCCCTATGAGGGCCTAAATAGCCTGCCCGGCGGCGGGCAGGGCCGCGAAACAGTGGACGCCTCGCTCTATTTGGGCTTCCGCTTGTGGCAAGGAGCGGAACTCTGGTTCAACCCGGAGATCGATCAAGGCTTCGGCCTCTCGAACACGCATGGCGTGGCCGGCTTCCCAAGCGCCGAAGCTTACAAGCTCGGTTTGGATTACCCCTATGCTCGCGTGGAGCGCTTTTTCATCCGGCAAACGATCGACCTCGGCGGCGCGGCCGAGAAAGTGGACGCCGACCAGTTTCAGTTTGCGAACTCAACGACGGCGGACCGCCTGGTGCTGACGGCGGGCAGGTTCTTCATCACCGACCTCTTCGACACGAACAAATATGCAAACAATCCCAGGACCGATTTCCTGAACTGGGCGAATGTCAATGCCGGCGCCTTCGATTACGCCGGCGACGGCTGGGGCACCACCTACGGCGCGGCGGCGGAATGGTATCAGGGCCGCTGGACGCTGCGTGGCGGGGTCTTCGACCTCTCGACGACCCCCGCCGGCGGGATCAGTCCGCTTGGCGGAACCAACGATCCAACTTTCAAGCAGCTTGAGTTTGTTGGCGAATTGGAAGAGCGGCATGAGCTGTGGGGACAACCCGGCAAACTCAAGATCACCGGCTTTCTCGAAGACGGCCGCATCGGCGCCTTCTCGGACTCCATCGCCTACATCGAGACCCATCCGGGCGCGGACCCGGGTTCAAGCATCGACATGGTGCGCCGCTGGAACATCCGTCCGGGCGTAAGCCTTAACCTTGAGCAGCAAGTGACCGAGGATCTTGGGATATTTGCTCGCGCGGGGTGGGCTGACGGGAAACTGGAGCCCTGGGATTTCACCGACATCGACAACACGGTGTCCGCGGGCGTTTCGCTGTCCGGCAAACAATGGGGCAGGCCGGACGACCGGCTCGGCCTTTCCGGAATTCTCAATGGCATTTCCGGCATCCATGAGCAATTCTTCAACCTCGGAGGATTAGGCGTCCTTGTCGGCGATGGGCAACTGGCTCATCCAGGCCTCGAAAAGATCGTCGAGTCCTATTACAGCTACTCTTGGGACGCTTCAACCAAGGTGAGCGTCGATTACCAGTTCATCGGCAATCCCGGCTACAACACCGACCGGGGGCCGGCAAACGTTTTCAGCGGGCGGCTTCACTGGCAGTTTTAGGCCGAACAGGCGACTTCCCCGTAATCGAGTTGCCAAGTCAGAGGCCGCTGAACCAGTTGTAGCCGCCTTCCTCCCAATAACCGCCGGGATTGACGTTCGTCACCTCGATCGCGTGGATCCATTTCGGCTGCTTGAAGCCGAGCTTGAGCGGCGTCTTGAGGCGCAGCGGGAAGCCGTAAGGATCGGACAGCGGCTCGCCCGCGTAATGCGTCGCGAGGATGGTTTGCGGGTGCAGCGCGGTCGCCATGTCGATGCTGCCCCAGTAAGTGTCCGCGCATTTGAAGCCGACATATTTGGCGCTTCTGTCGGCGCCGATGCGGTCGAGGAAGACGCGAAGCGGAACGCCGGACCATTTGCCGATATAGTCCCAGCCTTCCACACAGACATGCCGCGTGATCTGCGTCTCGCTCGGCAGCGCGTAGAGCGCTTCCTTGGTCCAGGGTTGCTTATTTTCGATCATGCCCGCGAGTTCCAGGCGCCATGTCGCGGCGTCGACCTTCTTCACCTCGTCGATGCCGTAAAAAGCGTTGAAGCGCGGCGGATGGAGCACGTCGGCGTCGGAATAGGTGGGCGCGAGCTTGTTCGGATCGAACAGGAAGGCCTGCACGCGGTCGTTCCAGCCCGACATGGCGCGCAGCACGCTCTGCAAGGCGCTGTCGTTGCTGATGTCGCAGCCGGTGAGCAGCGTCAACGCGCCGAGGCTTACCGAGCCTCGCAGGAAAGCGCGCCGCTCGACGCCCGCGATGAGTTTGCGATGCTCGATCAGCGCCGGCCGGTCCGCGCCGCCTTTCGGCCTGTTGACCGAGCCCCAGGGACGAAGGATGGGCATGGCTATTCTCCCGCCTGCATGGCTTCCACACTTTTCGGCTCGGCGAGGATGCTTCCGCGCGTCATGGCGGCGATGGTTTTCGGAACGAGCAGAGCGAGCGCCACATGCACGAGGACGAATAGCGCGATGGCGGCCATGCCGATGAAATGGGCGAGCCGCGCGCCCTGGAAATCGTAGAAAAGCCAGGTCAGGGTCTGGAATTGCACCGGCTTCCAGATCGCAAGCCCTGACACGAGCATCAGAACAGCCGCCGCCGTCACGCCGATATAGAGGAGCTTCTGGACCGCGTTATAGACCGTGATGTCCTCGTGCGCGAGGTTGAAGCTGAGCGCCTGCCGGATGTCGTGAACAAGTTCGGAGATCGTCACCGGCAGCCACTTCATGCGCAGCCGCCCGCTCAAGATTCCGGCCGCGAGCGCCGCGGCGCCGTTCACGAAGAACAGCCACATGGCCGCGAAATGCCACAGCAGCGCGTTGGAGAAGCCCACATCCTTGTTGAGCTTGTAAGTGATCTCGGGATCGCCGCCGAGCGTCGCCCATTCGGGAAAGACAAGCCAGCTAAAGATCGGCACGTTGTCGTAGATGCGCCAGCCGCTGCCGATCATGATGAGGATGGCGATGGCGTTGATCCAATGCGTCGCGCGCACGAACGGCGAATGTACCTTTATGCGCAGTTCCCGGTCCAATTCCCTGGCCGGCGGGCTCGATGACACTTCTGAAAGCATCTTTGCCGCTCCAATTTTCAGCCGGAAGCCCATCCCGTATTCACCGGAAACGCTCCAGAGCGCGGATTGTGGCGGGGCGCGCGGAAAGTTCCAGAAGGTACAAAACATCTAAGCGGCGGACGCACGCTGTGTAAATGCCGATTGGAAATCGTTTCGATGCAGGCACGCTATGAACGAGAATTGTTTTGCGCGGAGATCCAAAAGCGCGAACATGGCGGGGACTTACTGACTCATCCGGTAGGGCGCCCGCCATGGAAATGCACGAGATCAAGTATTTTCTCGTTCTCGCCGACGAGCTGAATTTCACGCGCGCGGCGGAGCGATGCAACGTGTCCCAGCCCTCGATCACCCGCGCCATCAAGATGCTTGAGGCGGAGCTGGGCGGCCCGCTCTTTCATCGCGAACGCTCGAACACGCATCTCTCCGAGCTGGGGCGGATGATGAAGCCCTATCTGGAACAGGTCTACGCGGAAGCCCAGAACGCGAAGCGCCGCGCCGCCGAGTTCGCGAACCTGAAGAAAACGCCGCTTCGCCTCGGCCTCATGTGCACGATCGCGCCCGACAATCTGCTCGGCTTCATCAAGGCGGTTCTCGAACGCCACCCCGGCCTTTCGCTCAAGATCGCCGATGCGCCGGCGCAAGAACTGGAGGACGATCTCCTGGCGGGCGCGTTGGAGGTTGCGATCTACGCCGCGCCCGGAAGGCCGCAGGATAGCCGCCTTCACTACCTCCCGCTGTTCGAGGAGGACTTCGTCGCGGTTGCGCCGCGCGGCCACCCCATTTGCGCGAACGCCGTCATCCCCATCAAGGCGCTCGACGGCGAGCGGTATCTGTCGCGCGTCAATTGCGAATTCGGCGACAGCATCGACCATGTGTTCGAAGAGCAGGCGGTCGAGTGGCCGGCGGTTTACGAGAGCGAGCGCGACGACTGGATTCTGGCCATGGTCGCGGCGGGCCTCGGCCTTGCTTTCATGCCCATTTCGAGCGTGAAGCACGAAGGCGTCGAGGCGCGGCCGCTGTCGCCGCGCTTCTCGCGGCAGGTCTGCCTCGTCACCGTGCGCGGCAGGCCGCGCTCCCCGGCGGTTGGCGCGCTTGTCGCCGAGGCGATGCGAAGCACCTGGCTCTCGAAGCCGGCCGCCGCGGTGCAGGACATGATCGAGAACCGCGCAGGCGACGCCGCGCCGGGCGCCGCCTGAGGCAATAGTTTTGAGCTATGGATTCGATCCGCACACGATAATGGCAGCCTGCGGACCGACGCCTTACCTCTTTCCCAAGGCGCGCGAAAGCCATTTCTCCTGAACTTGGAATTTGGCGCGCAGATTTTCGCTTTCGCGCTCTCCTGCGCCGGGAACGTTCTGGATGGCACAAAATCGCCGCCAAAACATTCTTTGCAGTGTGAAGCAAGTCATGGGAGCAGCATGCCATCGCGCGGATCGAGCATTCCATTTTGCGGCGTCGCCGTCATGGCGAAGGCGTCTAAGCCGGGCCTCTCGAAAACACGGCTGTGTCCGCCGCTGACCTTCGAAGAAGCGGCAAGCTTCAACACGGCCTTCCTGAAGGACATCGCGGAGAACCTCGCGGCGGCGGCGGCCGAGGCGAGCCTCGCTGGCGCGTTCGCATACGGTCCGCCGAAGAGCGAGGCGTTTTTTCGCGCGCATTTTCCTCCCGGCATGGCGCTGCACGAAGTCTGGCGCCCGAATTTCGGAGACTGTCTCAGCGAAGCGACGACGCGCCTGTTCGCGGCCGGGCACGGCGCGGCCTGCGTGCTGAACTCGGACAGCCCGACCCTGCCCGCCTCTCTCCTGGCGGAGATGGTCCGCGTTTTGGCCCAGCCGGGCGAGAGGGCCGTGCTCGGACCCTCGGCCGACGGCGGCTATTATCTTCTCGCCTGCAAAAGGCTTCACCCGCGCCTGTTCGAAGACGTGGACTGGAGCACCGAGCGCGTGTTCGCGCAGACGCTGGAGCGCGCCGCCGAGATCGGCCTTCCCGTGCATGTGCTCGCCGAATGGTACGACGTTGACGACGCGGCTTCGCTGAGGCTGCTCGCGGGCGAGCTTCTTGAGGGCCGCCGCTTTTCGCCCAGGCTTCGCGCCAGTCCCGCGCCGCATTCCACTGCGTTACTCAAGACGATGTTCGCAAGCGCGAACTTGGGAGAGCGGTTGGACCGCTTCCTTGCCGATGGCGGCGCGGCGCCGTTGCGCGAGGCCGCGGCGTGAGCCGGACGCCGGCGCCGAAAGCCTTCGCCGTTGCGGCGGCGGCGCTCGCGCTGTCCATGATCGGCGGCGCCTTTGCGCTCTTCACCGAAGAGCACGACACCGTCGTTTATCTCAGCGTCGCGCAGGGCGCGCTCTACGCCGCCTTCGCGTGTCTGCTCTGGCGCGATAAGGACCGGCTCGGCGAACGTGAAAGCCGCCGCTCCTTCCTCTTCCTCATGGGCCTCGCGGTCGCCATGCGCGCGGCGCTTCTATTCGCGCCGCCCCACTCGACCGACATCTACCGCTACATCTGGGACGGCCGCGTGCAGGCCCACGGCGTCAACCCTTACGCTCACGTGCCCGCCGACCCCGCGCTCGCTCCGCTCCGGGACGAGGCGATCTATGAGAGCGTGAATCGCAAAGAGTATGCGCCGACGATCTACCCGCCGATGGCGCAGGCCGTGTTTCTTCTCGCGGCCCGCGCGGGCGAGACGGCCACGGCGATGAAGGCGGCGATGCTCGCTTTCGATGCGCTTGCCGTCTTCGCGCTGATCGGGCTGCTCAAGGCGCGCCGCCTGCCCGCGATCCTCGCCTCGCTCTACGCCTTGCACCCCCTGCCGATCTGGGAAGTGGCGGGCAGCGGCCATGTCGACATCGTCATGATCGCGTTCATGCTGTTCGCGTTCCTCGCGGCGGAGAAGGGCGCGCGGTTCGCTTCCGGCGCGGCGCTCGCGGCGAGCGTGCTCTCGAAATATTTCACGCTCGCGCTCGCGCCCGCCCTTTACCGCCGCTGGGACTGGAAAACGCCGGCCGGCTTCGCCGCGGCCGCCGGGCTTCTGTATCTGCCCTATCTCTCGGCAGGCTCCAAAGTTTTCGGGTTTCTCGGCGGCTATGCGGGCGAGGAGTACGGCGCGGGCGACGGGCTCTATCTCGCCGCGCTCCTGAAAACGCTCGGCCTTGGCGGCGCCGCGCTGCCCGTTTCCTTCGCGCTCGCGGCGGCGACGCTGTTCGCGCTCGCCTGGCGAAGCGGGTTTCGCGGCGATCCGGCCAAGCCCGACCTCGAAGGAGCGTTCGCCATCGCCACGGCATTCACCGCGTTCCTGTCGCCGCATTATCCCTGGTATTTCCTCTGGCTCGTTCCCTTCCTCTGCTTCTGTCCGAAGCCGTCCGTGTTCTGGCTGACGCTCTCCGCGCCGGCGCTGTACCGGCTCGGATGGCCGCCCAGCATTCTCGGCGCCAGCGTGCAATACGCGCCCTTCGCCGTCCTTCTCATCATCGAGAACCTTGTTCCCTTCAGCCGAAAGGAGACGACGCATGAACGCGCCCTTGCCTGATCCGGGCGCCCTGGCGCAACCGCGAAAGATCGATCCGCGCCGCTATTTCGAGGCCATAGGCGAAAAGCGCGCCGCCGTAGCCGCCGAGGACCCCGTCTGCCTCTACCTCGAAGTCACAAACCGCTGCAATCTTCGCTGCGCTACCTGTCCGCGCACCTTCGAGGAACTGGAGCCGCCGGCGGACATGAGCTTCGAACTGTTCGCGCGCATCGTGGATCAGTTCCCGAGGATCGAGCGCGTGGTGCTGCATGGGGTTGGCGAGCCGATGATGGTCGCCGAACTGCCGGCGATGGTGCGCCACCTGAAAGAGCGCGGCGTCTATGTGCTGTTCAACACCAACGGCACGCTCATGCGCGAGAAGAAGAGCCGCGAGCTGATCGAGGCGGGTCTCGACGAGATGCGCATCTCGCTCGACGCCGCCGAGCGCAAGAGCTTCGAGGCCGTGCGCGGGCGCGACCTGTTCGACCGGATCGTGCGCAATGTTCGGGCCTTCGTGGCGCTGAAGACGCGGATGGGCGCCGAGAAGCCGCGGCTGTCGCTCTGGCTCACGGGGCTTCGCGAGACGCTGGAGCAGCTTCCCGCCTTCATCCGGCTGGCGCATGACATCGGCGTGCCGGCGGTGCATCTGCAGCGCCTCGTCTATTTCGAGTCCAACCAGATCGGCTTCGCAAGGCCGGAATCGTCCTTGTTCGAAAAGCGCGACATGGAGGAGGGGCGCCATATGCTGGAGGCTGAGCGGCTCGCCGCCGAGCTTGGCGTGTTCTTCGATGCGTCGGGCGCGGGGGAGCCTGAGACGAGCCTGCGGCGTCTCGACGGAAGCGCGCCGTGGTCGCTCTGCCGGAGGCCCTGGTCGCTGATGTATTTCACGGCGCATGGCCGCGCGCTGCCCTGCTGCATCGCGCCGTTCTCGATGCGCGGCTATGAGAATTTCACGCTGGGCGACGCGCGGACGGCAACCTTGCGCGACATCTGGAACGGGCCAGCCTACCGGAGCTTCCGCGAGGCGCTGCTCGGCGACGCCCCGCCGCCCTCCTGCGCGGGATGCGGCCTGCGCTGGAGCCTGTAGATGCAGCGCGTCGATGTCATGGCTGTCCCTCTGTCGAGCCAGGGCCGCAAGGCCGGCGTCTGCGTCGTCATCCCTGTCTTGAACGAGGAGGAATCGATTGGCGGCGTGATCGACCGCATTCCGCGCGATGCGGTGAACGAAATCATCGTCGCCGACGGCGGCTCGACCGACAGGACCGTGGAAATCGCGAAAGCGAAGGGCGCGCGCGTCATCGACGCGGGCAAAGGCTATGGCCGCGCCTGCCTCCTGGGCGCGCTCGCGGCGGGCGACGCCTGCGGCGTCGTCGTAACCATGGATGGCGACGGCGCCGACTTTCCCGGGATGATCCCCGCGCTTGTGGAGCCCATCGCCGCGGGGGCGGCGGATTTCACGATCGCCTCGCGCGCTCGCGGCGCGCGCGAGCCGGGCGCCATGGCATGGCATCAGCTTCTTGCGGGCAGGCTGATCGGAGCGGCCGTCGGCGTGCTGTACGGCTTCCGCTACACCGACATGTGCGCTTTCCGCGCCATCCGGCGAGACGCCCTTCTCGCGCTTGGCATGCGCGAAATGACTTACGGCTGGAACCTCGAAATGCAGATGAAGGCTGCCCGAAGCGGTCTGCGCATTCTGGAGTTGCCTTCGCCCTACGCTCGGAGGGTGGGAGGCCGTTCCAAAGTGGCGGGCTCGCTTCCGGGGACTATTCGCGCGGGGAGCCGCATCCTTCTCACGTTTGCCCGGACAGCGCTTAAGTTCAGATAAGTCTCCGTTGCGGAATAGCTTCAGCTCAAGGCCGAGCTGTTTGCCAAACGGTCGCCCCATCGCGACCTATGCTTCCGAGTGCAGCGTGTTGCGCAAGATCGACCGCAATTTGCGCAAAGCATACCTGCTAATCAGCGATGCAGGTTGTGCGCGGCCGAGCTCAATGATACGGTTCGTGCAGCCAGTAATTGTCTCTCGCGCCATCGAGCTGTTGCTCAATTTCCCGTTACTCGTCAAAATCTAATGGAACCGGCAACAGGTTCGCTTGGCGCAGTGGATGACAAAAGCGTAAGGATACCGATGAAAATTGCCTTCTTCAGCACACACGACTTTGAGCGGGATTTTTTCGTCCAAGCGAACGCCGGGCATCGCCACGAAATAGTTTTCTATAAGGAGCCTCTTAATCAAAATACTGTGTCCATCGCGTCGGGAACCCCTGCGGTTTGTGCGTTCGTCACCGACAAATTGGACGCCGCCACTCTTCGCGAACTCGCGGCGGGCGGCGTCCGGCTGATCGCATTACGAGCGGCGGGGTACAACAATGTCGATCTTGCCGAAGCCGAAAAGCTCGGCCTGACAGTGATGCGTGTACCAGCCTATGCGCCCGACGCGATTGCCGAGCACGCCGTCGCATTGATGATGACGTTGAACCGCCGCATCCATCAAGCCTACAACCGGGTGCGGGACGGCAACTTCAAACTCGACCATCTGATCGGGTTCAACATGTCGGGCAAGACGGTCGGCATCGTTGGCACGGGGAATATCGGCGCCGCGCTTGCGCGCATCATGAACGGATTTGGCTGCAAGTTGCTGGGATACGACGTTTATCATAACCCCGCCTGCACCAAGCTTGGAATGAGTTACACCAGCCTCCCAACATTGCTGGCGGAATCCGATATCGTTTCCCTTCATTGCCCGCTTACGCCGGAAACGACGCATCTTATCAATGATGAAACGCTTCGGCTTATGAAGCCCGGATCCATGCTCATCAATACGGCGCGCGGCGCAATCGTCGATGCCCGCGCCGTCATGGAAGCTTTGAAGAGAAGGGATCGGCTGGCCTATTTCGCGATGGATGTGTATGAGCGCGAAGGCCCGATCTTTTTCTCCGATCACACGTCCACGATCATTGAGGACGACGTCTTCGAACGTCTCACCACCTTTCCGAATGTGATCGTCACCGGGCACCAAGCCTTTCTGACGCGCGAAGCGCTCTCGGAAATCGCTCAAATCACCCTCGGCAATATCAGCGATTTCGAAGCTGGCCGGCCAATAGCCGCGAACATGGTCGGCGCGGTAAAGCCGAAGCCGCCACGCCCACAGAGAGCGGCGGCTTGAACCCGGCTTAGAGCATCGTTCATTTAATCGGACACAGCCGCATTTTTGTCGTCCCCGAGAAGGCGGGGACCCAGTATTCGATGAACGTCGGGATTACCGGATTCCCACTTTCGAGCATGTGAGAAAATCCGCATCGCCTCATTTGTCATGGCCGGGCCTGACCCGGTTTTCCAGCGCCGGATCGCCGTCCTCCCCCGCCGGGCGCATTAACCATGCAAGGCTTGCCGGGGTCGCCAATGAAACCGCGCGTTAACCAAACCGGCCGTTTTACGGTATTATAATACCGTAAAAACATGTTTTTTGCCAAACGAACCCAATAGGGTTAATCGCGTCGCGCGACCGCGGGCGTCCAGTCTCCGACCATCGGCAAGCGCCGGCGAGCGGCTGGCGGTCGTCGTGGCGGCCCTTGGCCTCGTGCCGCTATGACACCAAAGACAGAGCCGGAAGCCGATTTTTTCACACGCTCTTTCGTGGGAATGACGCCGATGGGCATGAGGCCGATTCCGGCTTTAAGTCCGATGCTCTAAACTGCCGGACGCGCATGCGCCTCGCGTCATGCTTTCTATTTCCGGTCGCGATGGTTAGTTAGATTGTTCTGCCACGCGCCTGAAGCGCATCGCAGCCAGCCCTAGGAACAAGCCGGCAATGACGGCGGTCGCCAAAAAGCGCGGCCACACGTCGCTCAAGCCCGCTCCTCTGAAAAGAATGGCCTGGGCGAATGAAACGAAATGGGTGGATGGCGATGCCTGCATCACGGTGCGCAGCCACTCGGGCTGGCTGTCGAGCGGAGTATTGGAGCCCGATAGAATATTCATCGGCATCGCGACGAGAATATAGAGAAGCCCAAGCTGAGGCATGGTCCGCGCGATGGTCGCGAGAAAAATTCCGACCGCCGTCGAGAAGAAAAGGTAGAGGCAGACGCCGAACATGAAGAGCGGGACCGAGCCGTTGATCGGGACGTGCAGAAGACCCCTCACGACAAATTCCAGGGACAGAAATGCGGCTGCGGCGATGACGAGACCGTTCGCCCACACTTTTCCCATGGCGATCTCGAACGGGGTCAGCGGCATGACGAGGAGGTGATCCATCGTGCCATGCTCGCGCTCGCGCACCACGGCCGCGCCCGCAAGAATGATCGCGAGCATCGTGACGTTATTGACGATGCCCATTACGCTTGTGAACCAGCCCGTTGTCTCATTCGGGTTGAATGCGACGCGAATGGCGAGATTGACCGGCGTCGGCGCGATGGGTTCAGACCGCGAAATGAAATTGTTGACTTCGGTGTCGATGATCTGCCCAGCGTAGCCGGAGCCGATACCGGCCTGCGTCATGGCTGTCGCGTCGACCAGGAGTTGAAGGCTCGGGCTGCGGCCGGCCCGCACGTCCCGCTCGAAATCGGGCGGAATATCGAGAACGAAGGTGTAAAGACCCTTATTCATGAATCCGTCGATGTCGCCCTCTGCGATCGGCGCCGGCTTTTTGAAGTAGGGCGGCAAGAATGCGCCCGCGATCTGGCGAGAGAGCGCGGACCGGTCTTCGTCGACGATTCCGAAGGAGGCGTTGCGCAGCTCTTGGCTGTTGCTTTGAGACTGGGCGATGACCGCAAGCGTAAACGTATAAATTACAAGGCCAAGAAGCACGTAATCGTGCATAAGGCTGCGCAGCTCCTTGGTCCCGAGCCAGAAAATGTTCGACAGGGTGAAAAGGAGCCTCGCTCTCATCGTTCCTGCTTTCTTAGAAAAAGCAAACTCATCGAAATAAGTGCGGGGGGGAAAAGCGATAGCCATCCGAATTGGCCCCAAAGGTCGCTAAATCCTAGCCCCTTCGTGTAGGCGCCCACGCAGATCGGCACGAAATACGTCATCGGGAATATCTTGCCCATAAAGGCCGGCATGCCGGAGAGCGACGAGACCGGGGTCAGCATCCCGGAGAATTGCGTGGCCGGCAGGATGGTAAGAATTGCGGTGCCGAAAAGAGCGGCGATCTGGGTCTGCGTGAAGGAGGAAATGAACATCCCCCAGGCCGTGGTGGCCGCGACGTAAATAAGCGCGCCAAGCGCGAGCGCCAGAAAGCTGCCTTTCAGCGGAACGTGGAAAATGAACCAGGCCATCAAGGCCATCATCAAAAAATTCCAATAGGCCAGCCCGATGTAAGGGAGTTGCTTGCCGATCAGGAACTCTAGCCGTGAGACTGGCGTCACATAGAGATTGGTGATCGTGCCGAGTTCCTTTTCGCGAACGACGGCCAGCGCCATGAGGATCGCCGGGATGAGCATGAGCATCATAGCCATCGTCCCTGGCACCTGGGCATAGATGCTGTCGAAGGATTGATTGTAGCGAAAACGGATCTCGGTATTTGAGAGCGGTTTGGCCGGCTGCGGCGTTATGTTGAGAACGGGGTCGCTGAGATAGGTCTGGTGAACGCCGGTCAGATATTGCCGCATCGTCTCGGCGCGGAACGGCATCGCGCCGTCGACCCAAACGCCAACCTCGGTCCCGCGCCCGGCTTTGAGGTCGCGGCCGAAGCCGGGCGGCATTTCGATGGTCGCGTTTACCGATCCGGTCTTGAGAGCGCTCTGAAGGTCGTCCTCATTGGCCAAAGGCTCTTTCTCTGTGAAATAGGGCGAATGACGGATCTCGTCCAAGTAGGCTCTGCTTTCAGGGGTGTTATCGCGGTCGAGCACTCGGAACGAAAGATTATTCACGTCGGTCGTGATGCCAAATCCGAAAATCAGCATGAGAAACGCCGTGCCCAGCAAGGAGAACCCCAAACGTATTGGGTCCCGTCGCAGCTCAAGCGTCTCACGGATGCTGTAAGCGGAGAGCCGCCTGAAGCTGAAAAGGCGCGAGGGCGCGGTCGCGCTGCCGATCGCGGGCGCCATCGGCTGAGCGGCGAACGCGTTTTCGTTTCCGCCGGACGCGTGCGTTCTTGCGGCCTCGGCCTCCTCCAAATAGGCGATGAAAGCGTCCTCAAGATTATCCGCGTGTCGCGATGCGACGATCTCGGCTGGCGTTCCCGTTATCAGCACCCGTCCCGCATCCATGAGCGCGATACGGTCGCAGCGCGCCGCCTCGTTCATAAAATGGGTTGAAACGAAGATCGTCACGCCTCGATCGCGCGAGAGTTCGATCAGCAATTCCCAGAAACGATCGCGCGCGATGGGATCGACGCCGGAGGTCGGCTCATCCAGAATCAGCATTTCGGGTTCGTGGACGACGGCCACCGCGAGCGATAGACGCTGACGGATGCCCATCGGCAAGCTTGCCGCTTGATCGTCCGCATATCTCTTGAGTTCAAAACGATCCAAAAGATAGGCGATACGTTTTTGTGCCTTTTCCTCAGGCAGGTGGAAGAGATGCGCATGCAGCACCAGATTCTGCATGACGGTCAGCTCGCCGTAGAGGGAAAAGCCCTGCGACATGTAACCGACGCGGTTTCGCAAGAGGATGTCCCCCGCGTCGACAGGCTCACCGAAGAGAAAGGCCTCCCCGGAGGTCGGGGGCAACAGCCCGGTGAGCATTTTCATGGTCGTGGTTTTACCGCAGCCGTTCGACCCCACAAATCCGAAAATTTCGCCGCGCTCGATGGTGAAGCTGACGTTGTCGACTGCGGTGAAATCGCCGAATTTGCGGGTAAGCTCCCGTGCAATAACGGCGGGCGGCCCGGATTGCGGCTTTCGCGGCGGTATTTTAATGGCTTTGTGACCGGCGCGCAGCGCTTCGGGAAGAAGCTGAATGAAGGCCTCTTCGATACCTTTGG
>CAWEFZ010000004.1:772500-1446160 GCA_963808505.1 uncultured Alphaproteobacteria bacterium | reverse complement strand
GAACTCAGGTTAACGATCATTTAACCATTGCGTGTTGTGTGATCTCATCTGGCTTTCTGATTTGGGGAGCCTTTGAGATGGACGATTTCGGCCCTAAGCCGCGCCTTCGGAGCCTTTTGGACCATTTTTCCGGGATTGACGACCCGCGCGAGGCTTGGCGGGGTGGCCCATCCGCTGCCTGGGAGTGCTTCTTCTTGTCGTCTGCGCCAGCGTTGCATCGTGCGACGATTTCGACGACATCGCCGAATGGGGCGAGAACCATCTGCCGTTTCTGCGCCGTTTTCTGCCCTATCATCATGGCGTTCCCGGCGCGCGCTGGTTGAACATCCTTATGAACCGCATCGATCCGGACTTGTTCTCGGACTGCTTCATGAACTGGGCGCGCGACCTTCGCCCGGACGCTCCTGGCCTCATCGCGCTCGATGGCAAGACCTCGCGCCGCAGCCATGACCGCGCCGCGGGAAAGGCCGCGCTCCATCTGTCTCCGCCTTCGCCACCCGTGAGAGGCTGGTTCTTGGCCAGGAAGCCGTGGACGCGAAATCGAACGAGATCGTAGCCATTCCGGCGCTTCTCGAACGCCTCGCCGCATCGGGCGCTTTGGTGTAAGCCCTTGTCACCATCGACGATATTGCTTGCAATCCAGGCATCGCCCAGGACATCGTTGACCACGGAGCCGATTATCTCCTGGCCGTTAAAGGCAACCAGCCAACTCTTCTGTCTGAAATACAACGCTTTTTTGACGATGCGGACGAAGCCGCCCTGGATCGGCACACCGATGCGGACAAGGGCCACGGCCGCATCGAGGAACGCCGCTGCCTGGTGAGTACGGCTATCGATTGGATGGACGGCGAACGCCGCTTTCCAGGCGAATACCGCTTTCCCAAACTCGCCGCCATCGCAATGATCGAAAGCAAGGTCGAGACCAACGCAGGCGCAAGAACCGAGCGGCGCTTTTATATTACCTCGCGCGCCATGACTGCGAAGCTGCTTGGCGAGGCCGTGCGCGCCCACTGGCAGATCGAGAACGCGCTGCATTGGGTGCTCGACGTCACGTTCCGGTACCATCTCGCCCGCGTCCGAAAGGGCCACGGCGCCAAAAACATGGCCGTCGTCCGGCACTTCGCCATCAATCTTGTCCGCGCAGCGCCAGACAAAAAAAGCCTAAAGCTCAGAAGGAAAATCGCCTGTTAACCAAGATTACCTCCAAAGCCTCATTCAAAAATCGTATCCGTTGCGGCGGCATCACCTTCAAAATCGGCTTTTTCCGCGCGAGAGTGTGGGCTGAGGCGGGAACGGAAGATGAGCGCTTATGCAAAGTGACAGGCATCGGCACAGTCTCTTACGGCAGGACAGCTACCGGCGGATCGAGGCGATCACGGGGCAGCGGCGGCGCCGGCAATGGAGCGATGAAGAGAAGGCGCGGATCGTTTCGGAGAGCTTTGCTCCGGGCGCCAACATCGCCGCTGTGGCGCGGCGTCATGGCGTGAGCTGCGGCTTGCTGCATAATTGGCGCGGTCAGGCCCGGCAAGCGGCTGCATCCACGGCGCCGTTCATTCCGATCGCACTGGCGGAGGAGAGCGGCGGCGGAGAGGAAGATCGGGCCATCGCGCCGTGCGGCGCGATCGAGATTGAGCTTTCGGGCGCGCGCGTCCGCGTCGAGGGCGCGGTCGGCAAGGCGGCGCTCAAAACCGTGCTGGCGGCGTTGCGCGAAACGGCATGATCGGGATATCCGGCGGCCGGCGCATTTTCTTGGCTGCAGAGCCGATCGATTTCAGAAAGGGGATGGACTCCATCGCCGCGCTGGTGGCTGAGATGCTGAAGGCCGATCCATTTTGCGGCGATATGTTCATCTTCCGTCCGAAGCGATGCGACCGTTTGAAAATCCTGGTCTGGGACGGCTCCGGGCTGATTCTGGCTACCAAGCGGCTTGAGGAGGGGCGCTTTTGCTGGCCGCCGGCGCGTAACGGCACGATCCAGCTCAGCGCCTTGCAGATGTCCATGCTGCTCGAAGGTCTGGCGTGGACCAACGCGCCGGTCAAAGCCATGAGGCGTCCAATAAAAGCTGCTTAGAGCGAGCGATTTTACTGGATGAACGGCGACGCTCTCGCATAAGTTGCAGTCATGATTCTCGATCTCTCCGCTTTGCCCTCCGATCCGGAGCAGCTCAAGGGAAGGCTCATCGAGCTGGCCAGCGCTGCGGAGGAGGCGGCCGCCCAGCGCGATGCGGCGCTAGCGGAGAACGAGAAGCTCCTTTACATCCTGGCTGAGTTCAAGCGCGCCTTGTTCGGGAAGCGTTCCGAGAAGCTCGATCCCGATCAGCTGCAGCTCATCTTCGATCTGGCCGCGGCGGCGGCCGCAACGGAGGGGGCTGGTGAAAGCCGCGACGCCTCCGCGGCAGTTCGCAAAAAGCCGCGCAAACCCGCCGAACGCAATCGCGGCAAGCTGCCCGGGCATCTGCCGCGCATCGAGATACGCATCGATCCGGAGGCCAAGACTTGCTCCTGTTGCGGCGGAGCGCTCCACGTCATTGGCGAGACCGTGAGCGAGATGCTGGACATCGTGCCGGTGCAGTATCGGGTGAAGCGCATTATCCGCCCGCGCTATGGCTGCCGGGCTTGCGAGAATGCCGTGGTCCAGGCGCCTGCGCCGGCGCGGCCGGTCGATGGCGGCATCGCCACCGAAGCGCTGCTTGCCGCCATCGCGGTTGGAAAGTTCGCCTGGCATCTGCCGCTGAACCGCCAGCTGCGCATGATGCGGGCGCAAGGGATCGAGCTTGACCGCTCGACGCTGTCGTTGTGGATCGGGCGGACCGCCTGGTGGCTGAAGCCGCTTTATGCGCTGCTGCTCGCTTCGATCCTGGCGCGGCCGAAAATTTTCTGCGACGAGACGCCGATGCCGGTGTTCGCCCGCGGCGGGACAAGGCGCTGCCAGTTCTGGGCGGTCGCCGTAGATGATCGTCCCTGGGGCGGCCCGGCCCCGCCCGCCGTCGCCTACGCTTTCGCCGAGGGCCGAAAAACCGAGCATGCCATGACGCTGCTCGATGGCTTCTCGGGCATCCTGCAGGTGGACGGCTACGCCGCCTACAAAAAGCTGGCGGAGACGCAGCGCGAGGACAAGCCCATCGTGCTCGCTTTCTGCCTCGCCCACGCGCGGCGAAAGTTCTTCGAGTTCCACAAAGCCACGAACTCGCCCATCGCCTTCGAGGCCTTGCGCCAGATCGCGGCCGTTTATGCCATCGAGACGCGCATCCGCGGCCTGAGCGCCGCGGAGCGGCTGGCCGTCCGCCAGGTTGAAAGCAAACCGCTTATGGAAGCGTTCAAGACGTGGGCGGAGGAGCGGCTGAAGGAGGTCTCCGCCAAATCGCCGCTCGCCACAGCGATCCGCTACACGCTGAACCACTGGCGGGGGCTCGCCGTGTTCCTCGCCGATGGCCGCGTGGAAGTGGACAACAACACCGTCGAGCGCGACATGCGCCCCATCGGCCTCGGCAGGCGCAACAGCCTCTTCGCGGGCAGCGAAAACGGGGCAGACTCGTGGGCGGTCCTCGCCTCGCTTATCAACACCGCCCTGCTCAACGACGTCGACCCGCAGCCCTGGCTCACAGATGTCCTCGAGCGCATCGTCTCCGGCCAGACCAAAAGCCATCAGCTGGCCGAACTCCTGCCCTGGAACTGGAAAGCCGCACGCGCGGCTCCTGTGCAAGACCTGAAAATGGCGGCCTGAACCGCCTCAGTGGCAGGCTCATAGCGGATACTATAGACCGAGGGAGATTGCGAGCAACCCGTCCGACATGGGAGAGTGAGGCGCAACATCTCCGGAATGATTGGCCCGGCTGGCACGGCGCTGTGCATGGCGAATGGGGAGCGAATTTCCTTCACGGTGACGATACAGTGACGATTCTCTGGAAACTCGCTGGAGGGTTTTGCTGGATAAACCCTTGATTTTATTGGAGCGGGCGACGAGGTTCGAACTCGCGACCCTCAGCTTGGGAAGCTGATGCTCTACCGGCTGAGCTACACCCGCATCGTGGTTACATTATCACTGGCGGCGCGGTTTGCAACAAGCGTATGAGCGGCGGTTTTGCGCTTGCGGGGCGGCGCGCCGCCGGACACTGTGGCGCCGGTCGAGAATGCGGGAGGCATGCTGCGGGCGCTTGGCGCGCGCCGGCCCGCGTGACGCTCAAAACAGGCTCGGCTGCGCCGGCGGGTAGACGATGACGCCATCGGGGCCGAGCACCGCCGCCTCGTTCATCCGCGCGGGCTCAAGCTTGCCGCCGCCCACGATGTGGATCGCGGTCTCGCCCGCCGCGAGCAAGTAATCCACGATGATTTGGCGATGACAGTGCCGCCACGAAGCCTCGGCGCATAGGATGGCGCAGGCGTGCTCCCGGCCAAGGCCGCGCAACGCGTCAAGAGCCGCCCTGAACGGCGGCGTGGCGGCGTAATCGGCGTAGTTCCTGAAAGTCTCGTTCTCCCAAAACCCGTTCGGCGAAGGCCGGCCATCCTTCCGGGGCCTGCGAAGGCCGCCAAGTTCAGGCATGCGCCGGTAGCCGATGGAGCGCGCGCGCAAGGCGCCCTCCAGCGCGTCGGCGTTGAACTGCGGATTGAACCTCGATTTCGGAATGGTGCGCACATCCACGGCGCGTTCGACGCCGGCCTCTTCAAGCAGCCGGATGAAATCGCCGATGGGCCGGGTTGAGTGGCCGATGTCGTAAAATACGGTCACGAAGCCTCCGAAGCGCGCGCGATAGTCTCATGGAGACTTTACCGGGCCGCTCCCGTTCCCGAAAGCGCCTGGCCGAGGTCCGCGATGAGGTCGTCCGCATGCTCCAGCCCGACCGAAAGCCGCACCGCTCCGGGCGTGATGCCAAGCTCCGCCTTCGCCTCGTCGCTGAGCTTCGAATGCGTCGTCGTCGCGGGATGCGCGATCAGGCTTTTCGCGTCGCCGAGATTGTTCGAGATCTTGATGACGCGCAAACCGTCCATGAAGCGGAAGGTCTCCTCCTTGTCGGCGTGGAGGCGGAACGCGACAAGCGGGCCGCCCGCCGCCATCTGCCTCTCGGCAAGCGCGCGCTGCGGATGGTCGGCCCGGCCCGGATACATGACGCGCTCGATCTCGGGCCGGGCCGCGAGATAATCCGCGATCTTCGCCGCGCTCTCCGTCTGCCGCGCCACGCGCAGCGTCAGCGTCTCAAGCCCCTTCAGAAGCACCCAGGCGTTGAATGGGCTCATCGAAGGTCCGGTCTGGCGCACGAAGCCCTTGAGGTGGTTCTCCACGAACGCCTTGCCCGCGAGGACGACGCCGCCGAGGCAGCGGCCCTGGCCGTCGATGTGCTTGGTCGCCGAGTAGATGACCACATCCGCGCCGAGCCGCAGCGGCTTTTGCAGCACCGGCGTCGCGAACACGTTGTCGACCATGAAGAAGGCGCCCGCGTCCTTGGCGATCTTCGCCACGCCCTCCAAATCCACAAGCTCCAGCATGGGGTTCGAGGGGCTTTCGCAGAACAGCGCGCGGGTGTTGTCTCGGATGGCGCCGCGCCACGCGTCGAGGTCGCGCCCATCGATCAGCGTGGAGGCGATGCCGAAGCGGGGCAGGATGTCTTCGATCACGGCGCGGCAGGCGCCGAACATCGCTTTCGCCGCGACGACATGATCCCCCGCCTTGAGACAGCAAAGCAGCGCCGACGTTACCGCCGCCATGCCGGTCGCGGTCGCGCGCGCCTCCTCCGCGCCTTCGAGCAGCGCGACCCGCGCTTCGAACATGGCTGTCGTGGGATTGCCGAAGCGTGTGTAGGTAAAGCCTTCGCCGTCGTTCTTGAAGAGATATTCCGCCTGGGCCGCGCTCGAATAGGTGAAGCCCGAGGTCAGGAACAGCGCCTCGGAGGTTTCGCCAAAGGGCGTGCGGAGCGTGCCGCCGTGAACGAGAAGCGTCTCGGGATGAAGCTTTTGGGAGTGCTCGGTGTCGTCCAATATCCCCTCCTGTGGGGCGAAATCGAAAGCCGCGCGCCAGAGGGCAGACGGCCTTTTAGCGAGTTGTTTAGCGTGGCTGCAAGCCGGCCGGCAAAGGACCACGTGATGCCATATGAACGCCGAAGCGCCGGTTGCGTCAAGCGCCGCCTGCGCGCCGCGCGCGGATTTTTTGGCCGCCGCAGCCGTCATCCCGGCCGAGCGCTCCTCCTTTGTCATCCCGGAAGGGCGAAGCCTTATCCGGGACCGCACAAAACGCGTTGGCCGGGATGACGGGGTCCGCGTTCTTCGTCACCCCGGGAAGCGCCCTCGCGCAATCCGGGGTCTTTCGGTTCGAGGTTTTGCAAGATCCCGGATAGGGCGCGAAAGGCGCCATTCCGGGATGACGATCGTGGAAACGCGGGTCGAAGCCCGGCCGTGAAGGCAGGGCGCGCGTCAGCGCATTGCCTGGCTGGTCCCGGCGGCGGCGGCGATCCGCGCCATCCGGCGCTTGATGAAAGCGATGGCCGCGCCCTTGAAAGTGTGGGCCTCGTAGAGGTTTTCGACCTGAAGCCGGCGGTCGAACTCCTCGCTTGCGAGCGCGCTCGGCGACGACATCAGGACCGCGAACTTTTGCAGCACCGGCTGGCGATCCTCGCCGCCGGCCAGTTCGAGCGAAGCGAGCGGCTTCTCCTCAAGGAGGAAGGCGGCAGGCAGCGGCTCGAACGCGATCTCGTCCTCGTTCTCCTCGCCTTCCTCGGCAAGCTGCGGCTCGGGCTGCTCCCGCGCCTCGCCGGCGAGGCTCTCAGGCTTGGCCACGCTCTGAGGCAACCGCGCCGCGTCCTTGGCGGCGGGTTCGGGCGCGGACAGGCTCGCGCGCTTCAGGAGATTGGCGTCCGCCGGAACGAAGCTCGCCAGCATCGGTCCCTGAACGCGCTTATGCGAGAGGACCCACGGCAGCTCGTTTCCGGCCGCCTGCCATCTTGCGAGCGCGATGCGCGCATCGTCGGGGGTCAGGGGCCGGCCGTCGGACGGCACATGCAGCGAATGTCCCCGCGGAAACAGCACGGCGAGCTCGGTGCGCGCCATGCGCGGCCAGTGGCGCACATTGCCGGTGTCGACATGCACGAAGGGAAGGCCGGAGGCGGGATAATAGCCGACGCCGCCGCGTTCATGCACAAGCGCCGAATAGCGGAGCTGTTTCAAGGGCACATCGGGGAACATCAGGTCGGCCGCCTGGCCGGTGATGTGACGGCTGTTCTTCGCCTGTCCGCCGGAGGTGTGGCGGAGCATCTCGTTCGTGCCCGGCGAGCGGTATCCGCAAATCAAATGAACGGGCTGCTTCGAGCCAAGCTCCTCATGCAGCTCCCAGATGAGGTCGATCAGCGCGGGATCCATCCTGATTTCCATGTCGCGCCGCCAATCGCGCATGAAGCGGTTGAGCTTCTGCAAGCTCTCGGGGATGAATTTGCCGTCTTTCTTGAAGGTTACGCTGATCGTTTCCTGCGTATGGATGTTGTACATCGCAAGCGTCCGCTCCTCGGCCGAGGAGGGCGAGATCGGCATCAGGAAAAACGCCACGCATACGCCTACCGCGCCAGCCCACCGAGAGCCTGGCTACGCCAAACAACACTGACTTCACGCAACTGAACCCTATGACGCGCCCGAAAGGGCTATACTGACCAACTCGGCCCCCCCGCGGCAGTGTAAGCCGGAGGGCTGCACGCTTACGTTGATACGCCGATCTGGTTACCAATTCGTTACAAAACAAATGAGAGAAAAACATGGCAGGCCCCTCCCGCACATTGCATTTCTGCATCGCCCAAAGCTAAATCGCTGATTTCTCCGCCCAAATTTCCCTCTGTGGTTAACGGCCGCCCAGCCGCATGCGCACTCACGAAAAAATCGACCATAAACAGAACGTTAACCGACCCGTTTCATTCCGGGCGCCTGTGAAATATGCCCGGCCCGATGGTCGAGGGGATGTTGACCAGCCGGCGCAAATAGCCAAATGCATAGCCAATCGAAGCGACAGGGAGGACAGCCGCATGAGCGGGCTTTTTCGTGTGTTCAGGGCCATGCCGGCAAAGGGGCTCGAAGCGGACTTAGGCTTTCTCACGGTGGCCCCGAGCCCCGCGGAAGAGATGCCCGGCTGGAACCTTCGCGATCTTTACCCCGACGGCGAGAGCCTTCGCGCGGATCTGGAAAAGGCCGCGCACAGGGCCGGCCAGTTCCACGAGGATTATTCGGGCAGGCTCGATTACCTGGCGCGCAAAGAGCCCGGCGAGCTTGCGAAGGCCATCGCCGCCTATGAGGCGCAGTCGGACCTCATGGGACGGATCGGCTCCTACGCGTACCTCAACTACGCGACGAACACCGCGGACCCCGAGCGCGCCAAGCTGTTCGGCGATGCGCAGGACAAGCTGACCGGAGTCAGCACAAAGCTCCTGTTTTTCGAGCTTGAGCTGAACCGGATCGACGACGCGGTCATGGACGCCGCGCTCGAAGACCCCGCGCTCGACCATTACCGCCCCTGGCTCGCCGACCTGCGCAAGGAGCGCCCCTACCAGCTCGCCGACGACATCGAAAAGCTGTTCCACGAAAAGGCGATGACCGGCCCCGCCGCCTGGAGCCGTCTTTTCAACGAAACGCTGACGAGCCTTCGCTTCGAGCTGGAAGGGGAAACGCTGACGCTCGAACCCGCGCTGAATCTCTTAAGCGATCCCAACCCGGACAAGCGCGCCGCCGCCGCCGAAGCGCTGGCGAAAGTGCTGAAAAACAATGTCCGCCTGTTTACGCTCGTGATGAACACGCTCGCAAAGGACAAGGAAATCTCCGATCGCTGGCGCGGCTTTCCGGACGTTGCCTCGTCGCGCCACCTCGCCAACCGCGTCGAGCCGGAAGTCGTCGATGCGCTCGTGAAAGCCGTGCACGACAGCTACCCGGCCCTGTCGCACCGTTATTACGCGCTCAAGGCCAAGTGGCTCGGCATGGACAAGCTCAACTATTGGGATCGCAACGCGCCGATCAGCCGCGATCCCGAGCCCGTCATCGAGTGGAAGGACGCGCGCAAGACCGTCATCGAGGCCTATCGCCGCTTCTCGCCGCGCATGGCGCAGATCGCGGACGGCTTCTTCGCGAAGAACTGGATCGACGCGCCCGTGCGCGAGGGCAAATCGCCGGGCGCCTTCTCGCATCCGACCGTGCCCTCGGCGCACCCCTACATCATGATGAACTACCTTGGAAAGCCGAGAGACGTGATGACGCTCGCCCATGAACTCGGCCACGGGGTGCATCAGGTTTTCGCCAACGCGCAAGGGGCGCTGATGGCCTATACGCCGCTGACGCTGGCCGAGACCGCGAGCGTGTTCGGCGAGATGCTCACCTTCAAGGCGCTGCTCGGGCAGACGCGGAACCCGCGCGACAGAAAGGCGCTGCTCGCGCAAAAGGTCGAGGACAAGATCAACACCGTCGTGCGCCAGATCGCGTTCTATCGGTTCGAGCGCCTCGTCCATGAGGCCCGCCGCGAGGGCGAGCTGACGGCCGACCAACTCGGCGCCTTCTGGCTCAAGGTCCAGGGCGAGAGCTTAGGCCCGGCTATCCGGCTGAACGACGGCTATGAGAGCTATTGGACCTATGTCTCGCATTTCGTGCATTCGCCCTTCTACGTCTACGCCTATGCTTTCGGCGATTGCCTCGTGAACTCGCTCTACGCGGCTTACGAACGCGCGCCCGAAGGCTTCGAAGGCCGCTATCTCGATATGCTGCGCGCGGGCGGGTCCAAACATCACAAGGAGTTGCTTGCGCCGTTCGGGCTCGACGCCACCGATCCCGGCTTCTGGTCCATGGGTTTGAAGGTGATCGAGGATATGATTTCGGAGTTGGAAGCGCTCGAAGCGTGAGGAAGTCGATGCGCTTGCGTTCTCCCTGGCGGCGAACTAAACTAAGTTTACTAGACTTAGTCGAGTAGGTATCATGGAAATTGTAAACATTCACGAAGCCAAAACCCAGCTGTCGCGCCTCGTTGAGCAGGCCGCCAAAGGCGAGCCGTTCATCATTGCCAAGGCTGGCAAGCCCCTGGTGAAAGTGACGGCTATCGATACGCCTCCCGTCAAAGGCAAGCGCCGTTTAGGCTTTATGGCGGGGCTTGTCGCCGTCCCGGATGACTTCGACCGGATGGGGCAGGAAGAAATCGAACATCTTTTCGATGATCGATGAAAGTTCTTCTGGATACCCATCTGTTGCTTTGGGCGGCAGGCCAGCCGGAGAAATTGCCTCCCGAAACACGCAACTTGCTCGAAGATCCGGAAACCGATGTTGTATTCAGCGTGGCCAGTCTTTGGGAAATTGCAATAAAGCGCGGCCTCGGCCGAGAGGATTTTCAGGTGGATGCGCGCCTCCTGCGCAGAGGGCTTCTTGAGAACGGCTATCAGGAGCTTCCTATCAAAGGGGAGCACGCAGTCGCGATCGGCGGCCTGCCGTCAATTCACAAGGACCCGTTCGATCGCATTCTCGTGGCTCAAGCGATGGTTGAAGGCGTCATGTTGCTGACCGCCGATCCCCTGGTTGCGCGCTATCCTTGCCCGGTGCGGAAGGTCTGATGTCAAGAGGAGAGGGCGCGGGAGGTAGCGTCCTATCGCCGGCTCCGCAAAGCGATCCTATCTATGCCTTATGCTCCAGCTGTGCGGCGTCCCATCGGGCTTCGGCGGCTGGCGGCGCAACACGCAAGCGGAGTGAACATTTTGACAGACAGTTCCGGCCGGGATGGCGAATCCCCCGAAACCCCGCGCGACCTGGAGGGCAATCGCTTCTCCAGGCGGGCGCAACGCTATGCGCAGGTCGGCGCCAACGTCGGGGGCATCGCGGCGCGGATCGGCGCGAACTTCCTGCTCGGCGCGGGCGCGGACCGGCAGAAGAACGCGTCTCAGCTCGCGGCGGCGCTTGGCGGCCTGAAGGGGCCGCTGATGAAGGTCGCGCAGCTCATTTCGACGATCCCCGACGCGATCCCGCCGGAATACGCCGCCGAACTCGGCCAGTTGCAGAACATGGCGCCGTCCATGGGCTGGCCTTTCGTGCGCCGGCGCATGGCGGCAGAGCTTGGACCCGATTGGCGGGCCAGATTTTCGGCTTTCGGCGAGCAGGCGGCCGCCGCCGCGTCGCTGGGGCAGGTCCATAAAGCCGCCGGGCTGGACGGCCGGCCTCTCGCGTTGAAGCTGCAATACCCGGAGATGCAGTCGGCGGTCGAGGCGGATCTCAACCAGCTTCGCATCGTCATGAGCATCTACAAGCGCATGGACCCGGCGCTGGACACCTCGGAGATCGTGGGCGAGATCGGGGCGAGGCTCCGCGAGGAGCTGGACTACGACCTCGAAGCGCGCCACATGGCGCTCTATGGCCGCATCTTCAAAGGCGACGAGACCATCGTCGTGCCGGAGCTTCTGCCGGAGCTGTCCACGAAGCGGCTCCTGACCATGACCTGGGTCGATGGCGGCAAGCTCCTCGCCTTCAAGACGCGGCCGCTGGAGGAGCGGAACCTCATCGCCAAGGCGCTGTTCCGCGCCTGGTGGTATCCCTTCAGCCATTACGCCGTCATCCATGGCGACCCGCATCTCGGCAATTACACCATTTTCGAAAGGGACGGCCGCGCGGCGGGCATCAACCTGCTCGACTATGGCTGCATCCGCACGTTCCACCCGAAATTCGTCGGCGGCGTGATCGACCTCTATCACGGCATCCGCACCAGGAACCGCGATCTCATCGTGCATGCCTACGAGACCTGGGGCTTCAAGGGCCTCTCGAACGATCTGATCGACGTGTTGAACATCTGGGCGGGTTTCATCTACGGGCCGCTGCTCGACGACCGGGTGCGCCCCGTCGCCGATGGCGTGGCGCCGAACGAATACGGCCGGCGCGAGGTCTACCGCGTGCATATGGGCTTGAAGGAGAAGGGCCCCGTGAAGGTGCCGCGCGAATTCGTGTTCATGGACCGCGCGGCCATCGGGCTTGGCGCGGTGTTCCTGCACCTCGCCGCCGAGATGAACTTCTATCGGATCTTCCACGAGGTGATCGAGGACTTCAGGCTCGAAGACATCGAAAGCCGCCAGCGCGAGGCTTTCGAGGCGTGCCGCGTCCCCTTGCCGCAATAGCCGGCGGCCGCTATCCGGCGCGGTGCGTTCCGCAAAAGGGAACCGGCGTCATTGCGAGCGCGGCGAAGCAATCCAGGGCTAAGGCACTGTTTTTGAGGATGGATCGCCACGGCGGCTATGGCCGCCTCGCGATGACGTTGCCCCCCAAGCGGGCAGGGGTGGTTGTTACTGCGCCGCCCCGTTCAGACCTTGATGCCGGAATGCATCGCCGCGATGCCGCCCGACAGATTGCGATACTGCACGCGCGAGAAGCCCGCCTTTTCCATCATGCCCGCGAAGCGGCGCTGGTCGGGGAACTTGCGGATGCTGTCCACGAGATAGCGATAGGGCTCGGCGTCGCCCGCGACGAACTTGCCCAGCGCCGGGATGACCGCGTCCGAATAGGCGCTGTAAATGGAGTTGAGGAGCGGCGCTTCCACCCGCGAAAACTCAAGGCAAAGGAAGCGGCCGCCCGGCTTCAGCACGCGGAACGCTTCGTTCAGCGCGGCCTGTATTCCCGGCACATTCCGGATACCGAACGAGATCGTGTAGAAGTCCGACGTGTTGTCCTTGATCGGCAGCGACTCGGCGTTGGCCTGCACGAAGCGCACGCGCCCGGCGGCGTGCTCGGCGGCGAGGCGGCGCTCGCCCTCTTCCATCATCTCGCCGCTGATGTCGCAGACGATGGACCGCGAACCGGGGCCAGCCGCGCGCAGGAACCGGCGCGTGATGTCGCCCGTGCCGCCCGCCACGTCGATGAGCAGCGAGGCGGTGGAGCGCGACGGCGCAAGCCAATTGATCGCCGCGTCCTTCCAGATGCGGTGCACGCCGGCCGACATCAGGTCGTTCATGAGGTCGTAGCGGGTCGCCACGCGGCCGAAAACGGTGTTGACGAAACCCTGGAAGCCAAGGCTCTCGATTTTATGGTCGTAGGCTGACATGCGTGCTCCGGAAGCGATAAGTCGCCGCAGTTGTGACGCAGCGCCGCGCAATTGTAAACGCGGCATTGTGTTTGAGCCGAACCAAAGCGCCGCGGCGCGTGTGTCCAAAGGTCGATTTGCCCCGCGGGGAGGATGGGTTTATCGTTGCGCGCAAGGCGCTTTCGAAGGTCTTGCATGGTCGGTTTCCGGCATACGTCGCCGGCGGGGTTGCGCAAACAGAGGCGTCGCGCGGGGTGCGTGGCGCGGGACACGTTCGGCGCCGAGGCTGGCTTAAGCATGGCCTTTTCGCAAAAGGCGGCGCGCCATGGGTGAGGTTCCGCCGCCGGTTGGAGCGATCGACCTCTCGAATTGCGAATCCGAGCCGATCCATATTCCGGGCGCCATCCAGCCGCATGGCGTGCTTCTTGCGGCCGACCCTCTTTCGTTCACGGTCATTCAACTCGGCGGCGATACAAGGCGCTTGCTCGGCCGCGCGCCGGAAGAAGTGCTTGGACAAAGGCTCGATGCGCTTATCGGCGAGAGCGCGGTCGCGCGATTGAGAGAGCCGTCGATGCAGGACGCGGCGCTCTCCAAGTCTGGCGTCGCGCTCGACGTGCGGCGCCAAGGCCAGGACGGCCCGCTCGATGCGGTCGCCCACACGAGCGGCGGCGTTCTCATCGTCGAGATCGAGCCGCATAGGAGCGAGCGCCCTTCCGATCCCTTGGCGCTCGTGCAAGGCATGATCGGCCGCGTGCAGCAGGAAGCGAAGCCGCCCGGCTTTCTTCAGGCGGTGACGCGTGAAATTCGCGCGGCGACCGGCTTCGACAGGGTCATGGCCTACCGGTTCCTGCCCGACGAAAGCGGCGCCGTCATCGCCGAGACCCAGGCCGAAAAGTTGAAACCGTATCTTGGACAGCATTATCCGGCCTCCGACATCCCAAAGCAGGCCCGCGACCTCTATTTGCGCAACCGCGTGCGCCTGATCCCGGATGCGGATTACGCGCCCGCGCCGCTTCTGCCGCCGCTCAACCCTCTCACGGGCCGGCCGCTCGACCTGAGCCATAGCGTGCTGCGCTCGGTCTCGCCGGTCCATGTCGAATACCTTCACAACATGGGCGTCGCGGCTTCGATGTCGCTCTCCCTTGTGATCGATGGCAAGCTCTGGGGCCTGATCGCCTGCCATCATCGAACGCCGCTATACCTCGACCAGGCGGTGCGCTCCGCCTGCGAGCTTTTCGCGCAGATGGTTTCCCTGCAACTCGCCGAGAAACTCGCCAATGAGGCGCAGGCCGAGCGCTTGCGCATGCAGGATGTCCGCGCCCGCCTCGTCGAGGCGATGGTGGGGCATCGGCCCCTCGGCGAGACTTTGATCAAAAGCCACCCCAACCTCATGGACTACATTGCGGCGGACGGCGTCGTGGTGTGGTGGGAAGGCAAGCCCACGAAGCGCGGGCGAACGCCAGACGACGAAGAGCTTGAGCCTTTGCTGGCCTGGCTCAGCGCGTCGGCGCCGGAAGCGGTGTTCATGACGGATTGCCTGTCCGCGCATTTTCCGCCCGCGAAGGACTACGCGAAGACGGCGAGCGGCCTTGTCGCGCTGTCGGTGTCCCGGACTCCGCGCGACTACGTGCTTTGGTTCCGGGCCGAGGCGTCGCTAACGGTGACGTGGGCCGGAAACCCGGACAAGCCGGCGCATATCTGCGATGACGGCGTGCATATCGGACCGCGAAAATCCTTCGCGGCGTGGAAGGAAACGGTGAAGGAGCATTCGCGGCCCTGGGGCGAGCATGTGAAGGAGGCGGCGCAGGCGCTGCGCGTGTCGATCCTCGATGTCGTGCTCCGGCGCCAGGACGAAATCATGCGCGAGCGCGAGCAGGCGCGCATGCAGCAGAATTTCCTGATGGCCGAGCTCGACCATCGGGTGAAGAACACCATCGCCACCATCCAGGCGCTGGTCGCATATTCGTCCGCGGGCGCGCAAAGCCTCGAAGGCTACATCCTCGGCATCAAGGAGCGCCTGCACGCCATGGCGGGCGCGCACAGCCTCCTCACGCAAAACCGCTGGGAAGGGGTCGGCCTCGGGAAGATCGTCGCCGCGCAGACCGCGGCCTTCGGAGACCGCATCGCGCTCAAGGGCTCGAAGCTCATCCTGAAGCCGAAGGCGGCGCTCAGCATCTCTCTGGCGCTGCACGAGCTGATAACGAACGCGGCGAAATACGGCGCGCTGTCCGCCCCGGAGGGACGGGTGCTCGTAAGCTGGAGCGCGCAAACCCGCAAAGGCGAGCGCTGGCTTGTTTTCCGCTGGATCGAACACGGCGGCCCTAAGGTTGCGCCGCCATCGCGCAGGGGCTTCGGGCGTATCCTGCTGGAGCGCAGCCTGGCCTACGATGTCGACGGCGAGGTGGAACTCGACTTCAGGCCGGAGGGGCTTGTGTGCACGGCGCTGATCCCCATCGACCATTTTTTCGAACGCAAGGACTAGTCATGGCGTCACCCACGGAAAGGCAGGAAAGCCTGCCGCTTGAAGGCCGGCGAATTCTGGTGGTCGAGGATCAGTCGCTGATCGCCATGGAGCTGGAGGATAGCTTGAGCCGGGCGGGCGCCATTGTCGTCGGCCCCGTAGGGCGCCTGGAGCGGGGGCTTGCCGAGGCGGAAAAGCAGAGCCTCGACGCCGCTCTTCTCGATGTGGACCTCAACGGAGTGCGGTGCTGGCCGATCGCCGAGGTCCTCGCCGCGCGCGCCATTCCCTTCGCCTTCACGACGGGTTTTGCGAGCAGCATCGTGATGCCGGATCGCTTCGCCGGATATCCGGTTTTGACCAAGCCCTACCGCGAGGAAGACGTGCTGGCGGTTTTGCGCAACATTCTGGCCCCCTGACGCCACCGGTCGCGCGCCGCGGCGCTTCGCGGACAAATATTCGCAGATCGCGGAACGAAGCCCCTCCGAATGCCTTGAATTGTGCAGCGGTTCAAAATTTGGAGGAAGGTTATGGCAATCGAGTCACTTCTTGTGTGGTTGCTTATTGGGGCAGTCGCGGGATTCTTGGCTGGGCTCCTCGTCACGGGCTACGGTTTCGGAACTGTAGGAAATATCGTCGTGGGCATCCTCGGCGCATTTGTGGGAGGGGCGTTACTGCCGCGCCTTGGCCTGTTTACTGGCGGCGACATCGTCGGCCAGATCGTTAGCGCCACGCTCGGCGCGGTCCTCTTGCTCTTTTTGATCGGCCTTGTGCGGAGAGGCGGAGCGCCCTCGCGCCTCTAGGCCGGGATCGAGCAGTTGAATTTTTCGCAAACAAGGGAGCTAAAGTTATGAAGCGTACTCTCGCACTTGCCGCCGTTCTAGCCTCGGCTATCGCGCTGCCGGCAATGGCCTTGAGCTGGGACCAGGTCTCCGGCGACTGGAAGCAGTTCGAGGGCAATGTGCAGAAGCAGTGGGGAAAACTCACCAATGACGATCTGGAGCAAGCCAAAGGCGACCGGACGATATTGGCGGGCAAGATACAGGAGCGCTACGGCATTTCGAAAGAGGAAGCCGACCGCCAGGTCAAAAATTGGCTCGACACGCACTAAGACTTATCGGTTGTAAAAAAGGAGGCTCGCGCTTTGCGGGCCTCCTTTCGCTGAGCGGTGGCGGGAACTGACCGAGAAAATAGCTATCCCCCCCTCGAAGCTTAGAACCAGCGCTTGCGGCCGTAATAGCCGCCGCCAAGCAGGAGCAGTACGATGACGAGGAGCAAAAGAGTATTGGTGTCCATAGCGTTCTCCTTGAGGGTTGGATGAACTTTGCCGCAACGCGCCCGTTCAAAATCGTACATTGAGCGCACTTCATCCGCATGCGGAGGAGATGGCTACTATGATGCCGATTGAGAAGATTCGGAATATACCCATTGGTAAGCGACTGTTTATACACACTATACACCCGCGTATTGTATAGCTTCCGGCATGCAGCAATACGGTTCCACAAAATCTGAGTAACTTCCGAGTCTATACACTTAGGCGTTTCTGTGAGCAAATCGCTCTCATCTCTCAATTTAGGAGTTCATACCATGATACGCACGCTGACATTTGCGGCGGCTTTCGCCGCTGCAATCGCGCTCCCGGCGCTTGCCCAAGACGTCAAATCACCTGCCACGTCCGGTACGCTCGTCACCGCGGAAACGGCTATTAGCGCGCAAGAGGCCGAGGCCTGGATCGGCAAGCCCGTCTATAGCAAAGACGGCAAGAAGCTCGGCGAGGTCGCGTCGATCCGGCGAACGGCAGACAACAAGATCACCGAATTGCGCGCCGATATCGGCGGCTTCCTGGGCATCGGCGAGCATGAAATCGCTGTCCCGGCGGCCCAGTTTGCCCTGCACAACGACCGCGTCCAGCTCGACCTGACGGCAGAGGCGGCAAAGCAACTTCCGAAGGTTGCGAAGTAAGGGTCCACCTTCAGGCCTTTGCTCAACTGTTCGCATACCGCTTTTAACAGGGAAAAAAGTCATGAATTGGGATCAGATAACCGGTGACTGGAAGCAATTCGAAGGTAGAGTGCAGAAACAGTGGGGAAAACTCACCAATGACGATTTGCAGCACGCGAAGGGCGACCAGAAAATATTGGCGGGCAAGATACAGGAACGCTACGGCATTACAAAAGAGGAAGCCGAGCGCCAACTCAACGCGTGGCACAGCTCGCTGTAACTGACCCACTGCGTAGGGGTCTCAACTTTGGGGCCCCTATTTAGGGTTCCTCGCTTGCACAAAAAAACAACGGCAATCGATTTGTGCGGTCTGCTCCTCCAACAATCGTTAGGAGAATGCCATGGATATCCAGACACTTTTGCTCATTGTGATCGTGCTGCTCCTGCTTGGCGGCGGCGGCTATTATGGCCGGGGCCGCTGGTTCTGAGCAAAGTCCGCCGATTTGCCCAACGCATCGTCATCCCGGCCAAGCGAAGCGCGAGCCGGGATCGTAAAAAACGAGCGCTGCGATTTATTATGGTCCCGGATAAGGCTTCGCCTTTCCGGGACGACGGCTGCCCTTGCTTCGTCCCCGCGAAAGGCGGGGACCCAGTATTCGATGAGCGTCGAGATTACTGGATTCCCACTTTCGTGGGAATGACGCCGGGAGAGAGAGGGCGATCCCGGCTTTAATTCCGATGCTTTAAAAGTCCGCCTGCACCGTAATGTTTAAGGAGACGAAGAATGTTGTTACCGGCACAATACGCTTGGTTCGAACCGGTGCTCGTCGCGAGCGTCGTCGTGTTCGTCATCGATCTGATCGGAAACTCGATCACCTTCGTCAACCGTTACCTCAGCGCGCTGGTGAGTGCGGTGGTGTTCGGCCTCGTGTTCGGGGCGCTTGTCTATTTGGGTTATGGCGACGTGTCGGTGTCGGCGTCGGTGACGCAAAATCCGGCCGCGCCCGTGTCGCAAAAATAGGAGCGCAAGCCTATGGGAGGCGCCCGCCGCCGCTCGACGCGCGGCGCCCGCGCCCCGGCCTGCATCAGAGCCCGCACCAGCGAACGATCAGCTCCGCGAAGATCGCCTCGCCTTCCTCGACCCGCTCGATCGCGCAATACTCGTCGGTCTGGTGCGCCATCGAGGGCTCGCCGGGGCCGAGGATGATCGTTGGCGGGTTCCCCATCCCAGGCTTCAGCGCGGCCGCGTCCGTAAAATAGGTCGCGCCGCCGATCCGCGAAGCGGCGCCCGTCACGGCTTTAACGACGCTGGCGACGTTGCGCACCCAGGGATCGCCGGGGTCGGTCCACACCGCGTCGGACGCGCTCAAAACCTCGAAAACCGCGTTGACGCCAACCGCTTCGCGAAAGCGCGCGAGGAGGCGCTCGCGGTCGACGCCCGGCACGAGGCGCACATCCACGCCAAGGCGCGCTTCGTCAGGAACCGAATTCACATTCAGCCCGCCTCTCACCCAGCCGACATTCACGGTCGGGCTGCCGAGAACCGGGTGAGCGTCCTTCGAGAAGTCGAAAGCTTCGAGCGCCAGCGCCGCGCGCGCGGCCTTGTAGACGGCGTTATCGCCCTGCTCCGGCATCGAGCCGTGCGCCGTCACGCCCTTCGACGTGGCTTCGAGCCAGAACACGCCCTTGTGCCCGGCGAGAACCTGGTTGGCCGTGGGCTCGGCGATGACAAGGGCGCCCGCCGCCGGCAGAAGGCGCTCCCGCGCGAGCAGATTGGAGCCTTGGCAGCCGCGCTCCTCTCCCGCCGTGATGACGAGGACGAGCCCCGGCGTATTCTCAAGGCGCGGCGCAAGGCTGAACGCGGCCGACACGAAAGCCGCCACGCCGCACTTCATGTCGCTCGCGCCGCGCCCATAGATTTTGCCGTCCGCGATTTCGCCTCCGAACGGATCGACGCTCCAGGGCGCGGCGCCGAGCGGAACCACGTCGGTGTGCCCGGAGAAACAAAGGGGCAGCTTGCCGCCGCTCCCGCCGATCCGCGCGATGAGGTTGGCGCGGTTGTCGCCCATGCCGACATAGTGCGTCTCGAAGCCGGCCGCTTCCAAAATGCCGCCGAGATAATGAGCGCACGGGCTTTCGTTGCCCGGCGGGTTGATGGTCTCGAACCGTATCAGCTCTTGGGTCAGGTGCGCGGCGGAAATCATGGATGGGGGCCTTGCTGGTCTCTTGCGCTTTTTCCCATGCAAAAGGCGGGCTAAGGCCGCCTGTCGAAAGCAAGGGGCGTTATGCTAACCAATGTTCCAAGGCTTCGGCAAACTTTTCGACCGGCGAACCGAGGTTCGTCCTTGCAATCTCACCCCGTGAATTCTATCAAGCGCCGGCGCCGAACAGGCGCGCGAAAAAGCCGCCCTTGCGCGGGGAAGCGGAACGCGCGGGCCTTGCGACGGGCAGTCCGGCCCTTTTCCACGCTTCGATGCCGCCTTGGAGATTGTAGACCGTTTCAGGGGCGGACACTTCCTCGCTGAGCTTGCGGCAGGCCGAGTTACCGCGCCCGCCCAATTTGCACATGATGACGAGCTTGCGCCCCTCGCGTTCGGGCAGCGCCGCGCGACAAACGGCTCCCAGGGGAACGAGCGCCGCGCCTTCCACATGCTCCGCCTCGAATTCGCCCGGCTCGCGAACGTCGACGAGGACGGCTTCTCCGGAGTCGAGCCATTTCTTCAGCGTGGCGGGATCGACGGTTTCGACAGTCATCGAAGGCTCCTTATATTCGTAATTGCTAATGGATCTAGTCTTTGCAGTAGATCAGGTAGAGGGTCGACAACAGCGCGTGCGCCGGCATGTTCGACAGGCGGTAGTAGACCATCTGACCTCTCTTGTCGGCGTCGACCAAGCCGGCCTCGCGCAGCCTCGCCAGATGCTGAGAGACCGCCGATTGGGAAAGCCCGGCGGTTTGGCGCAATTCGCCGACCGATTTCTCGCCCCCGGCAAGCTGGCACAGGATCAAAAGCCGGGCGGGATTGGCGAGTTCCTTCAAAAGCCCGGCCGCTTCCCCGGCGTGCGCTTTCATCCTGTCCGCAATGTTGGCCGTGCTGCGTTGCATCCCGGCAATATACTAATACAATCAAGAGGCCGGCCTACGCTCGCGAAACGGAAGCTCGGCGGGGCGTTCTCCCCGCTTTTTATCGCACGCGGCGCGGCAGCCGATTTCTCCGCTAGGAGCGCGCGCGATTCTGCGCTACACCTCGTTTCCGCGCACAAAATGACGCAAAGGAAGAGCCGGGGGACAGGCCTCCGGCTAAAGCTGTTGGAACAACGGATATGTTCGAAATCTACCGAGAAGAAGTGGAATGGGGCGGACGCACGCTGAAGCTTGAGACGGGCCGGATCGCCAGGCAGGCCGATGGCGCGGTGCTCGCGCATTATGGCGAGACCACGGTGCTCGCGACCGTCGTCGGCGAGCGCGAGGCGGACCCCTCGAAAGACTTTTTTCCCCTCACCGTCAACTATCAGGAAAAAGCCTACGCCGCGGGCAAGATCCCTGGCGGCTATTTCAAGCGCGAAGGCCGCCCGACGGAGCGCGAGACGCTCACCTCGCGGCTCATCGACCGTCCGATCCGCCCGCTGTTCGCGCCGGGCTTCAAGAACGAGACGCAGGTGATCGTGACGGTGCTGTCGCACGACATGGAGAACGATCCCAACGTCGTGGCGCTGGTTGCGGCGTCGGCCGCGCTGACGCTATCCGGCCTGCCGTTCCTCGGCCCGATCGGCGCGTCGCGCGTCGGCTACGCGCATGGCCAGTACATCCTCAATCCCACCGTCGACCAGATGAAGACCACCGAGCTCGACCTCGTGGTGGCCGGCACGGGCGACGCGGTGCTCATGGTTGAATCGGAAGCGAAGGAGCTTTCCGAGGAAGTCATGCTCGGCGCCGTGGTTTTCGGGCAGGAGGGCTACAAGCCTGTGATCGACGCGATCATCGGCCTTGCCGAGCAGGCGGCGAAGGCGCCGTGGACTGTTCCGGACGCGAAAAACGAGTTCGAGGCCAAGGTCAAGAAGCTCGTCGAGAAGGATCTGAAGAAGGCTTACCAGATCACGGGCAAGCAGGAGCGCCACGTGAAAGTGGGCGAGGCCAAGGCCAAGGTGCTTGCCGATCTCTTGCCGGAAGGCGCGACGGCCGGCGACAAGGTGAAGCTCGCCGAAGCCTTCAAGGAGATCGAGAAGCACGTCGTCCGCACCAGCATCCTCAAGACCGGAAAGCGCATCGACGGCCGCGACCTGAAGACGGTGCGCCCCATCGACTGCCAGGTGCATGTGATCCCGCGCGCCCATGGCTCGGCGCTGTTCACGCGCGGCGAGACGCAGGCGCTGGTGGTGGCGACGCTCGGCACGGGCGAGGACGAGCAGTGGATCGACTCGCTGGAAGGCACCTACAAGGAAACCTTCCTGCTGCATTATAACTTCCCGCCCTATTCGGTCGGCGAGACGGGCCGCATGGGCTCGCCCGGCCGGCGCGAAATCGGCCACGGCAAGCTCGCCTGGCGCGCGGTGCATCCGATGCTGCCCGGCGCCGATGCGTTCCCCTACACCATCCGCGTCGTCTCGGAGATCACCGAGTCGAACGGCTCCTCCTCGATGGCGAGCGTCTGCGGCGCCTCGCTGGCGATGATGGACGCGGGCATTCCGCTGAAGGCGCCGGTGGCGGGCATCGCCATGGGCCTCATCAAGGAATCGGACGGCGTCGCGGTGCTGTCCGACATCCTCGGCGACGAGGACCATCTCGGCGACATGGACTTCAAGGTGGCCGGCACGTCTCAGGGCGTGACCGCGCTGCAGATGGACATCAAGATCACGGGCATCACCACCGAGATCATGAAGACCGCGCTGGAGCAGGCGCTGCATGGCCGCATCCACATCCTCGGCGAGATGGCGAAGGCGCTTGGCCACGCCCGCACCGACCTCGGCGAGCATGCGCCGCGCATCGAGACCATCACCATCCCGACCGACAAGATCCGCGAGGTGATCGGCTCGGGCGGCTCGGTGATCCGCTCCATCGTGGAAGAGTCGGGCGCGAAGATCGACATCTCGGACGACGGCACGGTGAAGATCGCGGCGGCGAACCAGAACTCCATCAAGGACGCGATCAACCGCATCAAGTCCATCGCGTCCGAGCCGGAAGTCGGCGTGATCTACAAGGGCAAGGTCGTGAAGATCGTCGAGTTCGGCGCCTTCGTGAACTTCTTCGGTTCTCGCGACGGTCTCGTTCACATCTCGCAGATGTCGGACCGCAGGCTGAAGCACGCGTCCGAGGTCTTGAAGGAAGGCATGGAGGTCTATGTGAAGTGCATGGGCTTCGACGACCGCGGCAAGGTCCGCCTCGCCATGAAGGGCATCGACCAGAAGACCGGCAAGGAGACCGCCGCCGCGCCGGGCGACCAGCCCGCGCCCGCGACGGAGCCCGCCGCGAGTTAGGCCGCGCTCACGCCGTCACGCACCTCGTCATCCCGGAAGGGCGCCTCTTGCGCCCTATCCGGGATCGCATCGGATTATTCCTCCGTGGGCTCTTTGGCGCAGCGCGCCTTGCGTTTTTATGCCGCCACACTCCGGGTAAGCCACTCGCGGTGTCATGGCCGGGCCTGACAACGGCTGGCGTTCCGCCGCCGCTTAAGAGTTCGCAAGCTCGCCAAGGCGAGATTGAGGGAGAGGCGGCGCGAATTCCGGCGTTTGCAGATTTTTTCACACCCTCGTCAGCAGGCTCCCCGGATCGTCACGGCGCTTTTAACATGAACGCGCGCAGGCAGCCGTGAGCGGCCCAGCATATCGACAAACCCGCGGAAACAATAAAATCTCGGGCGTATTTTAGTCGAATTCTTTTCATACTGGTTTTGTGTGGGCACTCAAGATGTTGGGGAGTAAAATGCGTATAAGCACAGTGGCTGCACTCATGCTGCCGGTGTTAGCCGTGGTCTGCACGGCGGAGAAAGCGGACGCGGGGCTCTTTATCTCCATTAGCGTCGCTCCCCCGGTGTTACCCGTCTACGTCCAACCGCCGATTCCTGGCCCCGGCTATATGTGGACTCCGGGATATTGGGCTTGGGACGAAGACGAGAGCGATTATTACTGGGTGCCCGGAGCGTGGGTTTCCGCGCCCGCGCCAGGGCTCCTGTGGACCCCGGGATATTGGGGCTGGCGCGATGGCGTGTATGTTTGGAACGCCGGCTACTGGGGACCGCATGTGGGCTTCTATGGCGGCGTATCCTATGGATTTGGGTATACCGGCTCCGGTTTTGCTGGCGGGCGGTGGGTGGGCGGTTCGTTCAGCTACAACCGGGCCGTCGTGAATGTGGGCGCATCGGCATCTATTACCAATGTCTATAATGAGAAGGTCGTGGTCAACAATACCACGAATGTCAGCTTCAATGGCAGAGGGGGCATCCAGGCCCAACCTAACGCCCAAGAACTTGCGGCTGCGAGGGAGCCTCACACGCCGCCGACCGGGCAACAATTGCAACATCAGCAACTTGCAAGCAAAAATCCCGATCTCAGAAGGTCCAGAAATGGGGGCAAGCCCTCCATCGCGGCGACAAGAACCGCCGGCGATTTCAGCAAGAAAAGCGCCGTTGCCGCGAAATCCGCCGGTAACGCCGGCAAGCCTGTCAAGCCCGTCTCGCTTAAGACCGAACACAACGAGCTGAAAAACGCGGCGAACCCGCCAAAAACCGCCTCGCCAAAGACCGACCACAATGAGCTGAAAAACGCGGCGAACCCGCCAAGAGCCGCCTCGCTCAAGACCGACCGCAATGAGCCAAGACACGCAATGAACCCGCCAAGAGCCGGGGGCGGCGGCGCGAATCCCCATGCACGCCCAGTGGCCAAAAAGGCGCCCCCGGAAAAGAAGCCGGGCAACTGATGAAGTTAACAAAGAGGCGGCTTTTAACGCCGCCTTTTTCGTATGTGCGACTGCGCTCGAAAACGGAGCTGTAGCCGGATAGCCGGCCCGCCCTCGCGCTCATCTTCGATCTTGCCTTAGAGCATCGTTCGCTTTAACGGACGCAGCCGCATTTTCGTCGTCCTCGCCTTCGCCTTCGAGCGTGTGAAAAAATCGCGTTGCGGCCCAGCTTTCGTTGTCATAGCCGCGCTTGACGCGGTTATCCAGTAAAACTAGTATTAAAAATCAATAGCTTAGCGGATGGCTGATGGATGGCCGGCTCAACCCTCGCGTCAAGTCCTGGGTCAAGCCCGAGGGCATGGCCCGGCCATGACAAAAGGGGCGATTCCGATTTTTTCACATACTCCTTCGCGGGAATGACGCCGGTTCCGGCTTCAAGTCCGATGCTCCAGAGGCGCTTTCGGCCGAAGGGAACAAAAAGCCGCGAGCCGGCGTAACCTTAGACAGCGGCGCAAGAGCTGGCGGCGCGGAACGCGTTTGGGGGTGTGAGATGGGCCTTTTGGTCGACGGCAAATGGGAAGACCGCTGGTACGACACGAAAAGTTCGGGCGGCCGCTTCATCCGCGCCGATAGCCAGTTCCGCAACTGGATCACGCCGGACGGGAGCGCCGGCCCAACGGGCGCCGGAGGCTTCGCGGCGGAGCCGGGCCGCTATCACCTCTATGTGTCGCTGGCCTGCCCCTGGGCGCATCGCTCGCTCATCTTTCGCGCGCTGAAGGGCCTCGACAGCTTCGTTTCGGTTTCCGTCGTGAATTGGCTCATGGGCGCGGAAGGCTGGACCTTCGACGACGGCCCCGGCGTCGTTCCCGATAGTGTGAACGGCGCGAGCCGCCTCTACGAAGTCTATGTGAAGGCAAACCCGCAATACTCGGGCCGCGTCGTCGTTCCCACGCTTTGGGACAAGAAGACCGGAACCATCGTGAACAACGAGTTGTCCGAAATCATCCGCATGTTCAACAGCGCCTTCGACGGCGTGGGCGCGAAGCCGGGCGATTATTATCCGGAAGACCTGCGTGCCGAGATCGACGCGCTCAACGCCGAGATCTACGCCTTCGTGAACAACGGCGTCTACAAAGCGGGGTTCGCGACCGCGCAAGCCGCGTATGAGGAGGCGGTGCGGCCGCTGTTCGAGACGCTCGACACGCTGGAGGCGCGGCTTAGCGAGCGGCGCTATCTCTGCGGCGAGCGCGTCACCGAAGCCGACTGGCGGCTGTTCACGACGCTGGCGCGCTTCGATCCCGTCTATAACGGCCACTTCAAATGCAATATAAGGCGCATCGCCGACTACCCGAATTTGTGGGGCTATACGCGCGAGCTCTACCAATGGCCGGGCGTGCGCGAGACCACGAACTTCGTGCACATCAAGCACCACTATTACGAGAGCCACAAGACCATCAATCCGAGCGGCGTCGTGCCGGTTGGCCCCGATCTCGACTTCGATGCGCCGCACCGGAGAGAGAGGCCGATCAGGCAGTTTCTCTAAAGAGAACAACGCCTTCGTTGGCTGGGCCCCGCTTCCCAGCCAACGAAGAGCTCCGGCCCGGCCTCCCTCGAAGGGGCCTGAGCGGCGCCGGGCTGACGGTGTATGCAATTCCAACTAGGCCTTAAACAGGGGCCGGTTTCAATCAACCTGGGATTGCGCTTTGCGCGGGGAACAATCGCATTACCCTCCGCAGGGGCGGGGAAAACGGGCCACGAACGAAATTTGTTCGATGCTTGAAAGGCTTATGCCGCCTTGGCGGCCTGTCTCTCTTCGGGAACAATGTTTCAAATTGTAAATTTTGAGACAAACTATTTTATTCCCGGTTTCCAGAGAAAAATTTTATGGGCTCATAAAAGGTCCGGCGAGCGGCGGCCCAGCGATGACGATGAGCGGAGCGCCCGCGACAGCCACTTCGTCGACATCCCCCTTTACTTTGCGCGCCCGCTGACGAAACTGGCGCCATGACAATCGAAAAACGCGCCGTTCGCCCCGACGACGATGGCCTTCGCCTGGATCGCTGGCTGAAGAAATACTACCCCTCGCTGCCGCATACGCTGGTGCAAAAGCTGGTGCGCACCGGGCAGGTTCGCGTCGATGGCGGCCGCATGAAGGCCGAGGCGCGGCTTTCGGCGGGCCAGGAAATCCGCGTGCCCGCGCACTTCGCGGCGCCGCCGGCCGAGCCGCGGCCGTCGCTTAAAGCCCCGCCGGGCCTCTCCAAGGCCGACCGCGATTTCATCGAGCGCATGATCATCTTCGAGGACGACCGGATCGCGATCCTGAACAAGCCGTTCGGCATCGCCGTGCAGGGCGGCACCAACACCACGCGCCACATCGACGGGCTGCTCGCCGGCATGGCCGACCGCTTCGGCGGCGAGCGGCCAAGGCTCGTGCACCGGCTCGACCGAGACACGACCGGCATCCTCGTCGTCGCCAAGGACCGGCAGACGGCGGCGCGGCTCGGCCGGCTGTTCCAGACGCGCTCGGTGCAGAAGATTTACTGGGCCGTGACGCGCGGCATCCCGAAGCCGCCGCAGGGCAAGGTGGAGGCGCCGCTCGTAAAGGCGTCCGGGCCGGAGGGCGACCGCGTGCGCAAGGCGAGGCCCGGCGAGCAGGACCTCGCGCAGCATGCAACGACCCACTATTCCGTCATCGACCGCTCGGGAAATATCGCGTGGGTCTCGCTGAAGCCCGTGACCGGGCGCCAGCATCAGCTTCGCGCGCACATGGATATTCTTGGCACGCCCATCCTCTGCGACCAGAAATATGGCGCTGTTGCAGAATTATCTATGGACGAGGTTGAAAAGAAGCTTCATCTTCACGCTAGGCGTCTCACCTTGAAAGACGCCACACTGGGAGAGATCGACATTTCAGCGCCCTTGCCGCCCCACATGGCGAACACCTTCAATATTCTGGGATTTGACGCCCAGCGGTACGGCGAATAAATTCGGATTCTCCAGTAATAGACGGTGAGAATTTATCTCCGGTTAGCTGGGCGTATTGTATATGGAACAGGACGAGGGCATCGAGGTGGGAGGTTTGGGCGCTGAACACGACCTGCGCAATGGTGTAACTATGGCCTCTACGCCTAGGCTCATCGTTTTCGACTGCGACGGCACGCTCGTCGACACGCAGTATATCATCACCGAAGTCATGCGGCTCGCTTTCGTGAACACGGGGCTCGCGGCGCCCGGCCGCGCGGCGATCTTGCGGACCATCGGCCTCTCGCTCCCGGAAACCATGGCGGAACTTGCGCCGGAGCATTGCCCCGTGATCAGGAATGAACTCGCGCGCGCCTACCGCGAGCAGTATCGGGCGCTCCGCCAGAACGCGCCCGCGCCGGAGCCCATGTTTCTCGGCGCGGCCCCGCTTCTGATGCGCCTGGCAGGGCGTGACGGGCTGCTGCTCGGCCTCGCCACCGGCAAATCGCGGCGCGGCGTGCTGCGCTTTCTCGAACAGAACGGCCTCGGCGGCGTCTTCGCCACCATCCAGACCGGCGACGACGCGCCGTCGAAGCCGCACCCGGCCATGCTCCTGCAGGCGATGCAGGAAACCGGCGTTTCCCCCGGCGCCGCCGTCATGGTCGGCGACACGTCCCACGACATGCTCATGGCCGCATCCGCGAACGTGCCCGGCATCGGCGTGGCGTGGGGCTATCACACCGCCGCCGAGTTGCAGCGCGCGGGCGCGAAGATGATCGCCCGCAGCTTTGCCGCGCTGGCGGCGACGCTCGAAGGCTGGGAATTCGATGCGCAGCCTTGCGTCGCCGTGGCTTGAGAGCCGGAGCCGCCCGATTATAAGGCCGCTGTCGCGCTGTCGTTCCCCCTTCGCCCTCAATCGGCGGACGGCCGGTTCGCATGGCATTTCCCGATCCCCGCCTCGCGTCTCGCAAAGCAGCGTTCAAGTTGCGCGCCAAGCCTTGGGGTGCTAAGCCGCAGCACGCTTTTCATTTCGCCGAACCGGGAGCGGGGATTGCACTATCGCGACGAGATCGACGGGTTGCGCGCCATCGCCATCTCGTCCGTGATCTTGTTCCATTCGGGCGTCTCCCTCTTCTCCGGCGGTTACGCCGGAGTCGACATCTTCTTCGTCATCTCCGGCTACCTCATCACGAAAATCGTCGCCGGCGAGATCGAGGAAGGCCGCTTCACCTTTGTCGCCTTCTACGCGCGGCGCGCGCGGCGCATCCTGCCCGCGCTCTTCTTCATGGCCGCCATTGTCAGCGCTGTCTGCTTCGTTCTCCTTCTTCCTCCCGACCTCTACAAATACGGGAAGATCCTCGTCTTCACCATCGTCTTCGGCGCCAATTTCAGGCTTGCGGCCGAGCGCGCCTATTTCGACGAAGACACGCGCGATAATCCGCTTCTGCACATGTGGTCGCTCTCTGTCGAGGAGCAGTTCTACCTTGTGTGGCCGGTGCTGCTGCTCCTGATCGTCAGGATGCGAAGCTTGAAAGGGGCCGCCGTGCTCGGCCTCTTCTTCGCCTCCTTCGCGGTCTCGGCGGCGCTCGTGCATTGGATGCCGCGCAGCGCGTTCTATCATTTGCCGTCGCGCGGCTGGGAGCTTTTGACCGGCGCGGCGCTGGCGCTTGGCCTCGTCCCGCAATTCGGAACGCGTCGCATCGCGGAGGCCGCATGCTGGGCCGGCCTTGGCATGATGGCGATTTCGGTGTTCCTGTTCGATGCCGGAACGCCGTTCCCCGGCTTCGCGGCCTTGCTTCCCACGTTCGGCTGCGCGCTCGTCATCCACGCAACGACGCGTCGCCCGCTCGCGGCGGGGCGGTTGCTGAGCCTTGGCCCCGTGGTCTATCTGGGCAAAATCTCCTATTCGCTCTATCTGTGGCATTGGCCGCTTATCGCGATTCCGTCCTATGTGCTGATGCGCAAGCCCTCGGGGCCGGAGACGGCGGCGGCCATCGCGCTGTCGGTTGCGCTCGCCGCCTTCTCCTTGCGTTTTGTCGAGCGGCCCTTCCGAAAGCCCCAGCCGGCGGTTTTACCGGTCTCCGGCGCGTCTCGCCTTCTCGCCCCGATCCGCAACCCGAGAGTTCTGCAAGGCGTCGCGGCCGCTGCGATGCTGATAGCCTGCGGCTCGTATTTCCAGTCGAGCGCGGGCGCGAGCTGGCGTCTTTCGCCCGAAGCGCTCGCCATCGCCGCCCAGAAACGCGATTTCCAGCTCGTGACGTTTTGCGGAAGCTACAAGAAGTCGGAGAGCAATTTCTATGAATGTTCCTGGGGCAAGCCCGAGCGCCGCGGCGAACTGCCCGCGATCCTTTGGGGCGATTCCCACGCCGATCACTATCTTCCCGGCATTGTCGAGGTTTTCGGCTCCGGCAAATTCCTCATGACCCCGAGCTGCCCGCCCGTCGCCCTGCCGGATCGCAGCCCCGGCTTTGCAAAGCTCATCCAAAATTGCGCCGGGAACAACGCCAAGGCCCTTCGAACCATCCTCGCCGAGCGGCCCGCCGTCGTCGTGCTCGCCGGCGTTTGGAGCCGCGTAACGAATGCGCCCGAACTCGCCGATTTCTTGAAGGCCATGACGCAGATGCTGGCGCGCAATGGCTCGAAGGTTCTCATCCTCGGCGAGGCGCCGCCCCAGTCGCCCCAGTCGCTCCGTTGCGAAGGCATCCGCCTGTATCTCGGCTTGCCGAACCTCGATTGCGGGCGCATCGAAAGAGCGAAGATCGGCGCGAATTATGAGGCGACCGAGGCCGTACTGGCTTCCGCCCAGAACAGGGATGTCGCGTATTATTCACCGATCGATCTCTTCTGCGATCGGGCTTACTGCTACGCCTCCAGCAACGGGCGCTGGCTCTACGCCGACGGCCATCATCTTAATGCCGAAGGCGGGCGCCTGACGGCCGCCACGATACGGGCCGCCGTCTCGGCGCTCAAAGGGGAGACGATTTCGGCGGGCGCGCGCCAGAAGCCGGACGACGCGCCGCAGCGCAACTGAATTGTGGGAAGCGAAACCGGCGTCCCGGCGCCGCGTTCGAGGATATGCAACATCTCGAATGTCGGTTTCCCGACATTCGAGAATAAGGGGTCGATGATTGCGGCGCTAGGGGGCCTGCTTAAGCGGCCTTCAGCGTCTCGCCGCCGACCGCGCGGTTGCACGGGCAAAGCTGCTGCGTCTGCAACGCGTCGAGCACGCGCAGCGTATCGGCCGGGTTGCGGCCAACATTGAGGTTCGTCGCATAGATGTGCTGGATGACGTTGTCCGGATCGACCACGTAAGTGTAGCGGTACGCCACGCCGGCCGGCGACCGGACGCCGAGCCCATCGACGAGCGAGCCGTTGGTGTCCGCGAATTGCCAAATGGCGAGCTTATTCAGGTCCCTATGATCGCGCCGCCAGGCGAGCTTCACGAACTCGTTGTCGGTCGATCCGCCAAGCACAACGGCGTCGCGGTCCTGGAATTCGCGCCCGAGCCGGGCGAATTCGGCGATCTCGGTCGGGCACACGAAGGTGAAGTCCTTCGGGTAGAAGAAGATGACCTTCCACTTGCCCGGAAAGCTCGCCTCGGTCAGCTTCTCGAAAGCGCTTTGGCCTTTTTCCTCGTGCAGGTTGAAGCCCGGCTTCACGCCTGTGATTTCGAACGACGGCAGTCTATCGCCAATTCCTAACATGAAATATCCCTTACGGTCTGAACGCTGCTGCCTGCATAACAGCAAGCCTCGTGCCATACAGTCACGTTCCCGTTTGTAATGGCAGCCATGACGCGCGCGCAAGCTAGACCTTCCGACGCAACCGTTCATTGTGGATTACGCGCGGATCGAGGCGCATCGAGGGGGAAATCCCAATGGCTCAAGCCGCCGGTAAGATTTCCGTTTCCGCAAAATCGTTGCCTTTGAAGAGCAGGGGCGCGTTCCGGCTCTTCGCAAGAGCATAGGCGGCGCAGTCGCAGAGATTGAGCCGTGCTCCGGGGTGGAACCCTTTGCCGTAACGGCGGAAGGCGCGGAGCGCCTCCTCAGCTTGCCCGGCGTCGAACGGAACAAGCTCGGTCCCTGTCACCTCCAGAAATTCTCTCAGCTTCTCCAGGCCAGGCTCACCACGGCGCGCAAAAACTACCATCGCCGTTTCGAAATAGTTCAGTACGGAAAGCAGACATTGCGAGTTGTTGGCCGCAATGCCTTCCCGCAGCCTCTCATGCTCCGGTTCGCGCAGCAGAATGGCGATAATCGCCGATGAATCGAGCACGATCACCGCGGTATTCCGAATTCGTCATAGCCGATGATTTCGTCGATAGACCTCGTGTCAAGCTCAGGCAGCGCCACAAATTCGCGGGAAAGCTTATCCAGCGCTCGGACGATCTGCTCGGGAGACGGCTTTGCGGCTTCCTCCAGAATGCCCACCTTCCGCGCGCTTTCGGTAATCGCTTCTTCGACGGCTTGCGCGATGGACAGGCCCCGATTCTTCGCGACCTTGGCCGCCAGCTTTTCAGCGTCGCCGGAAAGTTCGATTGTTACGCTCATAGCCTGATCTTTCTGCCCTTCTTCGCTCCACAATACTCTTGGCTGGGACGCGGGCCAAGATCGGTTGGGCAGGCTGATGTTCAAGCGCGGATGAAGTCGGCGATCAGCGCGGGCGCGGCGGCGTCGAAGCCGGCCACATCCAGCATGCCGCCGTCGCCCGGGTCGGCGATGGAGAAGCCGTTCGACACCATGCCGACGACGATGAGCTTCGCGGGGATGCCGGTCTGGCGGCGGTACTCGCGCAGCGCCTGCGCGGGGTGGATCGTGCCGGCCCAGGTCTCGCTGTCGGTGTAGACCACGAAAGCGTCCACCTGGAGGCCCTGTTCGAGCGCGTGCTGCATCGGCAGCGCGCAGTCCGTGCCGCCGAACGGCAGGTTCTCCACCGCGCGCACGGCGTCGTCGAGCCGCATGCCGGGCGAGAGCGGCAGCGGCGTCAGCTTCGCGCCCTGCGTCCAGCCATGCGTCGCATCCAGCGCCGTGAAGCCGGCGATGTGATAATTCTCCTCCGTGGCGGCCGTCATCAGCGCCATCGCGGCCGAACCCTCGCGCGGCGAAAGCGACGTGCCCGCGATCCCGCCGCCCGCCATCGAGCCCGACACGTCGAGCGCGAGCAGGATGCGCTTCCCGGTGGGCTCCACATTGGCGAAGGCGGTGTAGAAGGCCGCGTTCAGCGCGTCGATCACCCGCGGCGCGGGCTCCCAGGTCAGCGAGCCCTTCTCGCCGTGGCCTTGCGCATAGGTCTTCAGGGCCAGGAGGATCGCGATGGGATGCACGCGCGCCTTCCGGATGCGGCCCGTGTCCGCAAGCGCCGAGAGGACGAGCGGCAGGCCGTCGCCGAGCGGCTTCAGCACGCCAACCGAAGACAGCTTGCCGAGGTTGCGGATCAGCGCCGTCATCGGCATGCGGTCGAGCAGCGCGCGCCAGACCTTGGCGTCGTTCAGCCATTCGGTCGGCACGGCCTCGCGCGGCAGATCGTGGCTCAGGATCAGCGCCGCCACTTCGTCCGCGTCCTTCGCCTTGTTCACCGCCACAAACGCGGAAGCAAGCTCCGGCAGCGCGCGCCCCGCCGCGCCGCGGCAGATCCAATCGAACAGCGCCTTGCGGGCGGGCTCGTTCGTCACGGGATGCGCAAGCCGCAGCAGGTCGCGATGGCTCCAGCCGCCGCGCTGCCGGTACTTGATGGCTTGCAGCGCGAGATCGTCCACGCTCTTATCGGCGTACCACGCCGCAATGCCGCGCCTGAGCCCGCGCCCCCAGCCCCGGAACCCTTCGACGGTTTCGGCGAACTGGAACAGATGCGTGCCCGTCCGGCACACCTTCGGGATCGCGGCCATCGCGGCGCGTTTCGTGCGCTCATTGCCGAGCGAGCCCGCGAGCGCGAGCGCGAAGATCGCGGGGTCGTTCTTGGGCGCGCGGCCCGACTGCGAAACCTCGACGATGCGGGCGACCGCGCGCTCGCCGTCCGACTTGACGACCTTGATCGTCGCCTCGGCGTTCTCAAGCGTCAGCGCCCGCTCGCTCGCGTAGTAGCTGCCGCCCTCGGAGCCGAGCACGAGGAAGCGGTCGAAGCGCGTCCACTCGTCAACCGGGAAGGAATAGCCGCCGGCCGAGTTCGCAACCGTGCCCCCGACGCGATGCATCGTGAAGAACTTCTTGTAACTGAACATGGCCTGCCTCCGGAAACGGAGAAAGGCACGGCGGACGTGTTATGACCAAGGATGTTTTAGCCGCTCTGCCGCTGAGCTACGCGAGGGCAACGGTCCCCGCGATAGGATTCGAACCTACGACCTGCTCCACCATAGGGATAACCCTCAATCTCCGGCCCGCCCGTACCTTTCCGTTCGTAAATCCTGTCGCCGCGAAGTTTCTCTCCGCCTGAATAGAGTGTGTAATCACAAAACCAAGCGTCCGGGCGAACCGTATGGTGCGGCGAATTGAACCTGCTTGGGCGCGGACATGTTGTGTCCAAAGGCGTTAGGCGCTTTGCCTCGCGGCCAGCATTTCCCCGTTAAAAGCGGTAACCTTCGGACTCCGGCCCGCGCCCAATTCATTATCCCTGATCCGGCCGGGCGGCCGTGCGATCGGCGGAAGGGAATTCGGCGCCGCGCCATAACCTTCGGTCTCCGGGCCGCCCGGAGAAAACGTTCGGCGCGGACATATCTTGCCCAAGGACGGGGAGCGCCGAGGCGCTTGCGAGCCTCCCGGCTCGCGCCCCCAACGCGGCGGAGGATAATCCTCAAGCTCCGGCCCGCGCCGAAAAACTTTTTCTTGCCGGACATGCAGTGCGCCGATGCGGTTTTCAGGGGGATGATAACGCAACGGCTCCGGCCCAGCGCCCCGTTTATGACGCAAGCTGAGCTGGCCGTCAATCAAAACTTTAAGTTTATTTAAGTTTGGGCTATGATGCGGACATGATCGCCGCCGCACAAATTCGGGCCGCTCGCGGGCTTTTGAAGTGGACGCAAGCCATGCTTGCCGCACATTCGGGGTTGTCCGTGGTGACGCTCAACATGATCGAAAGCGAAACGGTGCAGCCGCGCAAGACATCGCTTGGCGCGATCAGAAAGGCGCTGGAGGCGGGCGGCGTCGAGTTTCTGGGGCCGGAGGATGGCGGCGGCGTCGGCGTCAGGCTGCGCGCTTCCGGCGCATCTTTTCGCGGCGCGCCTGTTTCTTCCCCTACCGGCCCAGCGAATACCAGGTAAATTCTTCAGCGAGAGAGACGATGGCGGCAGAGACCCTCAGCGCCAGATCGGCGATAGACGCGGAAACGGCGGCGGCGCGCGCCCAGCGCGAGGAAGCGGCGGCGCACGGAGGCGACAGGGTCGCCGCATCGCTCGTGGCGCAAGGCGTGACGGCCGTTTTCACGCTCTGCGGCGGCCACATTTCGCCCATCCTCACCGGCGCGAAGGCGCGTGGGCTGCGCATCGTCGATGCCCGCGGCGAGGCGGCGGCGGTTTTCGCGGGCGACGCGGTTGCGCGTCTCTCCGGCGTTCCGGGCGTCGCGGCGGTGACGGCGGGACCCGGCGTCGCCAATGCCGTGACCGCGTTGAAGAACGCGCAACTCGCGCAGTCGCCCGTCATTGTGCTCGGGGGCGCCGCGCCGACGCTGTTGCAGGGGCGCGGCGCGCTGCAGGACATCGACCAGCGCCCGCTCGCCGCGCCGAACGCGAAGCTGTTCAAGCGCGTGCGCCGCGTCCGCGACATCGAAGGCGCGCTGGAAGAGGCCTTCGCCACGGCGCTCGAAGGCGTGCAGGGGCCGGCCTTCGTGGAGCTTCCGGTCGATCTCCTCTATCCCGGGGCGCTCGTGCGGCAGTGGTATGCGGAGGCGACGCCGAAGGGCAAATCGATCCCCGAAACGCTGCTGCGCTTCTATATCGGCCGGCATCTCGAAAAGCTGCTCGGCGGAAGCAAGACCGCGCCGCAACCGAGATCCGCGAAAGTCCCGGCGCCGGCGGTTTCGAACTCGGCCATCGCGGCGGCGGCGAAGGCCATCGCGCAAGCCTCGCGCCCGCTCGCCATTATCGGCAGCCAGGCGCTCGCGGCGGGGACCGATCCGGCTGCCCTCGCCGCCGCCGTCAAGCGCCTCGGCATCCCCGTCTATCTTTCGGGCATGGCGCGCGGGCTCTTGGGCCGAGACCATCCGCTCCAGCTTCGCCATCAGCGCCGCAACGCGCTGAAAGAGGCAGATTGCGTCATCCTCGCGGGCGTGCCTTGCGATTTCCGCCTCGACTATGGAAAGCAGATCCGGCGTTCCGCCACGCTGATCGCCGCGAACCGGAGCGCGAAGGATGCGCGGCTGAACCGCAAGCCCGATATCGCCGCGATTGGCGACGCCGCGTTTTTCCTCGAGCGCCTCGCGGAGTGCGTTGGCGCGACCGCAAGCGAGCGCTGGCAGGATTGGATCGGCGTGCTTAGAGGGCGCGATGCGGCGCGGGAGGCCGGGATCGACCGGGAGGCGGCCGTGGGCGGCGAATTCGTCAACCCCATCGCGCTGTTCCGCGCCATCGACCGCGCCGCGCCGGACAACGCGATCTTCGTGGCCGACGGCGGCGATTTCGTCGCCACGGCCTCCTATATCCTGCGCCCGCGCGGCCCGCTCACATGGCTCGATCCCGGCCCCTTCGGCACGCTGGGCGCCGGCGCCGGGTTTGCGCTCGGCGCCGCGATTTCACGGCCGGACGCGGAGGTGTGGATCATCTTCGGCGACGGCGCCTGCGGCTACAGCCTCGCGGAGTTCGACACCTTCGTCCGCCACCGCGTGCCCGTCATCGCGGTCGTCGGCAACGACGCCGGCTGGACGCAGATCGCGCGCGAGCAGGTGAAGGCGCTGGGGGACGGCGTGGGAACCGTGCTGGCCCGGAGCGCCTACCACGAGGTCGCGGCGGGCTTCGGCGCGGAAGGCATTCTCGTCACATCGAACGCCGATGTGCCCGGCGCTCTTGCGCGCGCCCGCGCCGCCGCCGCCGCCGGAAAGCCCGCGCTCGTCAACGTCTGGCTCGACCGCACGTCGTTCCGCGAAGGCTCCCTTTCGATGTAGATCGCCCCGGTAGGCGAAAGAGCGTGTGAAAAAATCCGCATAGCCTCATTTGTCATGGCCGCGCCGCTTATTGTCATGGCCGGGCCTGACCCGGTTTTCCAGCGCCGGATCGCCGTCCTCCCCAGCCGCCGGGCGCATTAACCATGCAAGGCTTGCCGGGGCCGCCAATGAAACCGCGCATTAACCAAACCGGCCGTTTTACGGTATTATAATACCGCAAAAACAGGTTTTTTGCCAAACGAACCCAATAGGGTTAATCGCGTCGCTCGCGCGCCGGCGTCCGATTTTGAAGATCGGCGAGAGACGGCGAGCGGCTGGCGGTCGTCGTGGCGGCCCTCGGCCTCGTGCCGCTATGACGCCAAAGGCAGAGCCGGAACCCGATTTTTCACACGCTCGAAAGCGGGAATCCAGGTATCCCAACGCTCATCGAATACCGGGTCCCCGCCTTCACGGGGACGACAGAAAGGCGGCTGCGTCCGTGAGCGGCCCGCGAAACCTACGCCGCGCCGATGGCGATGCCCGCGCCGAGCACGATCACCCCGCCCAGCACCACCTGGAAAGCCGCCTGCAGGAATGGCGTGTCCATGTAGCGCGCCCTGATCCAGGCAATGACCCACAGCTCGATCAGCACGATGACGCTGGCGATCCCGGTCGCGATCCAAAATGCATTCGCCCAGGAATCGGGGACGAGATAGGGCAGCGTGTGGCCGAGGCCGCCAAGCGCCGTCATCAGCCCGCAGATGCCGCCGCGCAGGAGCGGCGAGCCGCGCCCGGTGAGCGAACCGTCGTCCGAGAGCGCTTCGGCGAAGCCCATGCTGATGCCCGCGCCGATTGCGGCCGCAAGCCCGACGAGAAAGGTCTGCCAATTGTTGTGCGTGGCGAAGGCGGCGGCGAACAGCGGCGCGAGAGTCGAGACCGAGCCGTCCATCAGCCCGGCGAGCCCCGGCTGCACGTATTGAAGCACGAACATGCGCCGCGCCGTTTCGTCCTCCTCCTTCCTGATGTCCGGCGTCAGTTCTCTGACCGAAAGCTTCGCGGCGAGGCTCTCGTGCTTCTTTTCGGCGAAGGCAAGGTCGCCGAGAAGCTTGCGGATGTCGATGTCCGTCGCCAGCTTGGCCGCCCGATTGTAGAAGCGCTGGGCTTCGAACTCCATGTTCTCGGCCTGCTCGCGGATCTTGTCGATGGAGAGGTTCCGCGTCAGCCACACGGGGCGGCGGCGGATAAAGCCTTTGACGTCCTCGCGGCGGATGGGCGGCAGATGCGCTCCGAAGCGCTTCTCGTAAAGATCGAGAAGGCGGTGGCGATGGCCCATCTCCTCCTCCGCCATGTCCTCGAACACCTTCGCGGACGCGGGATAGCGCTCGCGCAAATCCTCGGCGAACGTCATGTAGATGCGCGCGTCCTCTTCCTCGGCCGAGATGGCGACGGCGAGAATCTCCCGCTCGGTCAAGTCCGCAAATCTTTTCGGAGGGTGGATCAATCCGGCAAACACGGCGCGCTCCTTAGAACAATTCTAGGCGATGTATGGCCGCCGGAAAGGGATGTCAATTTACGTTGTCGTGCGGTTGAGACAGGCGGCGCCGTCAAAAGCGAAGCTCATGGCGCGGTTGATGAATCCGGAACCGCGTCTCGCCTTGGGCGTTACAAGCGCCGTGGATAAGCGCATCGTTTACGGCGTCGCGGCGGGCGCGATTTTCGCGGCGATTCTGGGCGTGCGTGTCTCGCAAACGCAAGCGGCGCGGCGCAACCTCGACGCCAAGCTTCTCCTTCAGTTCGCGGTCCGGAGCGGCTTCGGGCGCGAGTCTATGTTAACCCTCCTCCTGACATTTTTGTGTTTTGACAGCTTCCTCATGTGACAGTTTCCTAAAGCGTTATAATGGCTTGGCGATAAAGGACCAAGCGGGCCGGGGAGGAAACAGATTGGGCATCCATAACGAAGCGCGAAGCTTATCGCCTGAAATTCAGGCGCCCATCGCCGAGGAGCATCGGCTTCTCGCGGAACAGGTCGATTTGGCCTGCCTGGAGATCGATAAGTTTTTCTCGGCGCCGACCAAAAGCCCATCCGATGTCAGGAGGTTGGTTCGTATTTTGGGAGAACTCATCGAGACAGCCGAGGCGCACTTTTATCACGAAGAAACTCTGATGAAAGAAGATGGATTTCGCGGCCTCTTTTTTCACAAACGCGATCATGACGACTTGCTCAAGAAGCTTACCCGCTTCGCCTCGTCTCTGAGTGGCGGGCGCCTCCCCGTATCGGCTCGCATGGGCTCGGATTTGCAAGGCTGGCTCGCGGCGCACACGAAGAAATTCGACGACGCTTATGTCGCTTTCGCGGAGTGTCGCGCGCAAAACGCGGGCGAGTGAAACGGCGCGAGCCCCATCAAAGCCAGTCTTGCAGGATCGGGATGAGCGGCAGGTCGGCGGGCGGCATCGGATAGTCGCGAAGTTTGTCCTTCCTCACCCAGGCGAGCTTCTGGCCTTCGAGCGGCTCCGGCTCGCCCTCCCAGTTGCGGCAGGCGTAGAGCGGCATCAGCAGATGGAACGTCTCGTAGCCGTGGCTCGCAAACGTCAGCGGCGCGAGGCAGCGCGGCGCCACTTCGATGCCAAGCTCCTCCTTCAGCTCGCGGATGAGGGCTGCTTCCGGCGTTTCGCCCTCATGGAGCTTGCCGCCGGGAAACTCCCAAAGCCCGCCAAGCTGCTTGTGCGCGGGGCGCCGCGCGAGCAGCACGCGGCCGTCCGCGTCGATGAGCGCCACCGCGACAACCAGTAACAGGCGCCGCGCGGGCGCGTCAGCTCCGGTAATCGGCATTGATGTCGACATAGCCGTGGGTGAGGTCGGACGCCCAGACGGTCGCGCGGCCGGGACCGCCCGTGCCGGCGTCGACGCGGATCTCGATCTCAAGGTTCTTCATATAGGCCGCGCCCTGCGCCTCCTGGTAATCGGGATCTCGCAGGCCGTCCTTCGCCACGCAAATGTCGCCAAACCGGATCGCAAGCCGGTCGCGATTGGCGGCCTCGCCCGATTTGCCGACGGCCGCGACGATGCGGCCCCAATTAGCGTCCTCTCCGGCGATGGCCGTCTTCACCAGCGGCGAATTGCCGATGGCAAGGCCGATGCGGCGCGCGGCGCCGTCGTCCTCGGCGCCCTCGATATGGATGGTCATCAGTTTGCTTATGCCCTCGCCGTCCTTCACGATCTGCAAGGAAAGATCGTGCATCAGGCCGAGCAGCGCGGCCGAGAAGGCGGCGGCCTCGGGATCGTCCGGGCAGGCGATCTTGGGCGCCCCGCGCGCCGCCGCGGCGCCAGTCGCGAAGATGAGAAGCGTGTCGCTGGTGGAGGTGTCGCTGTCCACCGTGATGGAATTGAAGGTCGTCTTCGCGTGGCGCTGGGCGAGCTTGGTCAGCACGTGGCTCTCGATGGGCGCGTCGGTGACGATGAAGGAGAGCATGGTCGCCATGTCGGGCGCGATCATGCCGGAGCCCTTGGCGATGCCGTTCAGCGTCACGGGTACGTTGCCGATCAGCGCGCGGCGCGTGGCGAGCTTGGGGAAGGTGTCGGTCGTCATGATGGCGCGCGCGGCCTCGGCCCAGAGGTCTTCGCGGGCGCCGGGCGCAATCGCCTTCAGCACGTCCTTGAACTTGCCGGCGTCGAGCGGCTCGCCAATCACGCCCGTCGACGCGATGAACACGCGCTCCGGGTCGCACCCGGCCGCTTCGCCCGCGAATGCCGCCGTGGCCTCCACCGTTTCGCGCCCGCGCCAGCCGGTGAATGCGTTCGCGTTGCCGGAATTGACGACGAGCGCGCCGGCGGCGCCATGTGCAAGCTGCGCGCGGCACCAATCGACCGGCGCGGACGAGGTCTTGGAGCGCGTCAGCACGCCGCCCGCTTCGGTCCCTTCCGGGAACAGCATGAAGAGCACGTCGGTGCGGTTTGCGTATTTGACGCCCGCCTCGGCGACCGCCATGCGCACGCCCGCGATGGGGTGAAGCGCCGGAAGCTCGCCGGGCGCAAACGGCGAAACCTTCTGAATGCTCGCCACGGCGATCTCCGGTTCAGCCGCTACTTCTGTTGCGAGGTTGCTTCGACGGCCGCGGCCTTCGCGTCCTCCTCGATCGCCTTCTTAAGATCCGCGTCGACGATTTCGACCTTGGCGGAGCTTCTCAGCTTACCGACGACATCGCGGAGCTGCGTCTGGATCAGCGAGGCCGTGATCTGGTCCTTCACCTCATCGAAGCTCGGGACCGGGCGATTGCGCTTGTCCTCCACCTTGATGACGTGCCAGCCGTAATCCGATTGCACCGGCGCGGAAATCTGGCCGGGCTCCAGCGCGAAAGCCGCGTCTTCGAACGCCTTCACCATTTGCCCGCGCGAGAAATAGCCAAGATCGCCGCCGGTGGTCGAGCTGGGGCCGTCGGTGCTTTTCTTGGCGAGTTCGGCGAAATCGGCGCCGCCCTTCAGCTGCGCGATGAGGTCCTTGGCTTCCTGCTCGGTCTTGACCAGGATGTGGCGCGCGCGCACTTCGGCTTCAGGCTTGACCTTCGCGATCTGTTCGTCATAGGCGGTCCTGGCCTGCGCCTCGGTGACGGCCTCGCGCACCCTCTTTTCATAGAAGGTGTCCCGCATCGCCCTAAGCTTGTAGTAAGCGAGGCGGTCCTCGAAATCCTTGCCCGCGCCGAGCTTGCTTTTGCCAGCTTCTTCGGCGAACAGGTGAGCCTCCACGAGATATTCCACCAGCACGCGGCGGCGGCTCTCGATGGGCAGGCCGGCGATCTCGGCGCCCACTTCGGCCTCGGCGAAAGCGAGTTCCGCCTCGGTTATGTCGGTTCCATTCACGCGGGCGACGGGGGCTGCTTGCGCAAATTGCGCGCTGAACGCGAGCGCCACCGCGCCGATGCACAAATTCCTAACAGTCACGGTTGGAGCTCCTCGCCTTTCGGGAAACCTGCTTGCCGCGCGCCCGGCTCCGCCGCGCGCAATTGCCGCCGCTTGTAGAACGGCCCGCGCTCAATGGGAAGCATGGTTTGGCCGTTATTAAGACCTTTGCAACGGCGAGGCAAGATTTGAGTGAGCCGCGCCGCGGCTCTCGCGATTGCGGCGCCGCTGGCAATCAGGCTGCTGAAAGGCCAGGAATTCTTCGCTTCATCCTTCGACAAGCTCAGGATGAGGCGGCGCCTTTTCAACGGGTTACCCTCATGGTGAGCCTGTCGAACCATGGGCAACTTTTCACGATCGGAAAGGCCGATTTGCCGCATCTCCGGTTGCAATGGCGTCTGGCGCGGCTGTGAAAAGAGGATCCTTAAGCCGCTATTTCCGCCGCGGCTCTCGCTCCGCGCGGGCTCCCGCGCCATGGGCGCCGCGACCGGCTTCCGGGCGCTGATGATGAAGCCGGATGCGAGCGTCTGGAGCGAAAGGGCGTTGCAAAGGTTCTCAAACGCAACGATGGCGAGATAGGCCGGCAGGAAGAAGGAAAAATAGTCGCTCGCCCGGTAGTAGGACGTGACCTTCACGTCGACGAAGCCGGCTTCCTCGAAAAGCGCGCGCATCGATGCTGGCGAGCAGCGATTGAAAAAAGCCCGGTAGCCCGTCACCTCGACCGCTTCCGGGCGTAAATGCCGGATCAGCCGCTTCTGCATGCCGGGGCTCAGGATCCGCGTCGCTATCGAGTAAGGGTGCCATCTCGACGGGATGTAATGGTGGGTCGATCCCCCTTCGCGAAGCGCGCCGAACATGGATCGAACCGCCGCCGCGTTATCCGGCACATGCTCCATCAGCGTCATGGACAGAATGAGGTCGGCGCTGACCGGAACAGGGGCTTCGATGGATTGGACGATGAAGCGGTCGTAAACCCGATGGCAGGCCGGCTGCTCCTCGATGTCGAGGCCGACATAATCGTAGGCGCCGGATTTTTCGAGAAGCGGCCTGTCGATCCCGCCCACCTCCAGCACGACCGACGGCGACGACGCCTCGATATCCGAGGAGACGGCCGCCTTCAGCTCGTCCACAAAGGAAGGCCACCCGAAGGTTTTGGGGAAGCGGCTTTCGAGCAGGCGCGCCGCCTTGCGATTATAACGAATGAATTGCTTTAACATCCTTTTCGCCAAAAAAGATTTTCCGTATCGTAGATATACGGCGCCTTTTGCGCCAGCGAGAACACAAAGTTGCGCGATTTCCCAAGGACAACCGCTCAAAGCTGGGGAAACAGGATCGCATGCGATAAAGCTTGGCGGTCCCGGCGGCCCGAATGCGCGGGAAGCTCGCGTTGACAGCGCCGATGCGTCTGCTTATTTCTGCTGCAATGGAGGAGGAGGACGCTTCTCCTCGGTCATTTCGAAAAAGCTCCCTGGAAAAGCCACCGCCGGACAGAAAGGCGCTCTGGCTGCCGCCCGTCATTTTCGGGCTGCGTTTTCCCGGCGAGGCAGTGAGGCTCGGCTATCATGATTTCTCTTGGCGCGTTCGCAACCAAGATCTTCGGCAGTTCCAACGACAGGCGCCTGAAGAGCTACAATGCCCGGGTCGCGCCCATCAATGCGCTTGAGCCCAAATTCGAGGCGCTCACCGACGAGCAATTGCGCGCCAAAACCCTCGAATACCGCGAGCGGTTCGCCAAGGGCGCAAGCCTCGAAGACCTCCTGCCCGAAGCCTTCGCCACGGTGCGCGAAGGGGCGAAGCGAACCCTGAGGCAGCGGCATTTCGACGTTCAGCTTGTCGGCGGCATGGTGCTGCACGATGGCAAGATTTCCGAGATGAAGACGGGCGAAGGCAAGACGCTCGTGTCGACGCTTCCCGCCTATCTGAACGCGCTGCCGGGCCGGGGCGTGCACATCGTCACGGTGAACGACTACCTCGCCAAGCGCGACTCCGAATGGATGGGCGCGATCTACCGGTTCCTCGGCCTTTCCGTGGGCTGCGTCGTGCATGAACTCGACGACGACGAGCGGCGCCGCGCCTACGCCTGCGACATCACCTACGGCACCAACAATGAATTCGGCTTCGATTATCTTCGCGATAATATGAAGTATTCCGTTTCCGACATGGTGCAGTTCGGCGGGCGCCCCCAAGAGTTGCAAGGCCATGCCTACGCCATCGTCGACGAGGTCGATTCGATCCTGATCGACGAGGCGCGCACCCCGCTCATCATCTCGGGCGCCATCGAGGACAAGGCCAGCCTCTACAAAGCCATCGACAGGTTCATCCCTCTCCTTTCGAAAGAGCATTTCGATCTCGACGAGAAGATGCGCACCGTCACCCTGACGGAGGACGGCAACCAGCGCATCGAGGACTTGCTTGAGGAAGCGGGGTTCGTGAAGCCCGAGACCTCGTTGTACGACGTGGAGAACGTCTCGCTCGTCCATCACGTGAACCAGGCGCTGCGGGCTCACAAGCTGTTCCTCAAGGACCGCGACTATATCGTCCGCAAGGGCCAGGTGGTGATCGTCGACGAGTTCACGGGCCGCATGATGGAAGGCCGGCGCTATTCGGAAGGCCTGCATCAGGCGCTCGAAGCGAAGGAAGACGTGGACGTTCAGCCCGAGAACCAGACGCTGGCTTCGATCACCTTCCAGAACTACTTCCGCCTTTACGACAAGCTCGCGGGCATGACCGGCACGGCGTTGACCGAAGCCGGAGAATTCGGCGATATTTACAAGCTTGAAGTCCTTGAGGTTCCGACGAACAGGCCCATGATCCGCAAGGACGTGGACGACGAGGTCTACCGGACGGCGAAGGAGAAATATAACGCGATCATCGAAGTCATCAAGGATTGCGCGCGCCGGGGTCAGCCCATTCTTGTCGGCACGGTCTCCATCGAAAAATCCGAGACGCTCTCCGAAATGCTGAAGCCGCATGGCGTGCCGCATCAGGTGCTGAACGCGCGCTTCCACGAGCAGGAGGCGCGCATCATCGCGCAAGCGGGCGTGCCGGGCGCGGTCACCATCGCCACGAACATGGCCGGCCGCGGGACCGACATCCAGCTCGGCGGCAACGCGTCGATGCGGCTTTCCGATTGGATCGAGGAGCGCGAAGCGGCGGGGGAGACGCCGGCGCCCGAGGAGATCGAGGCCGAGCGCCTGAAGATCAACGCCGACGTCGAGGAGAAAAAGGAGCGGGCGCTGAAGGCCGGCGGCCTCTTCGTGCTCGGCACCGAGCGGCACGAAAGCCGCCGCATCGACAACCAGCTTCGCGGCCGCTCGGGCCGCCAGGGCGACCCCGGCGGCTCGAAATTCTACCTCTCGCTCGAAGACGACCTGATGCGCATCTTCGGCGCCGAGCGCATGGACCTTGTGCTGCGCAAGCTCGGCATCAAGGAAGGCGAGGCCATCGCCCACCCCTGGATCAACAAGGCGCTCGCCAACGCGCAGAAGAAGGTCGAAGCGCGCAACTTCGACATGCGCAAGAACGTGCTGAAGTTCGACGACGTGATGAACGATCAGCGCAAAGTGGTGTTCGAACAGCGCATCGACCTCATGCAGGAAGAAACCGTCGAGGAGGCGGTGGCCGACATGCGCCGCGAAGTCGTCCAGGAGCTTGTCACCGAGCACATCCCGGCCAAGGCCTTCGCCGAGCAATGGGACGCGAAGGGGCTGCGCGCCGAGTTCAAGGCGACCTTCGACGTGGACGCCCCCGTCGAGGAATGGGCGGCCGAGGAGGGCATCGCCGACCAGGAGATCGAGGAGCGGCTGCAAGACCTCGCCGACAAAGCGGCGGCGCGAAAGGCATCCGAGGTCGGCCCCGAGGTGATGCGGCATATCGAAAAGGAGATCCTGCTGCGCACGCTCGATCACCTCTGGCGCGATCACCTGTTGAGCCTTGAGCATCTGCGTCAGGCCGTGGGCTTGCGCGGCTATGCGCAGCGCGATCCGCTGCATGAATACAAGAGCGAGTCGTTCCAGCTTTTCGAGCATATGCTGGCCCGCCTGCGCCGCGAGGTGACGGGGCAGCTCATGCATGTCGTGCTGGCTCAGCAAGCGCCAGAGGAATTCCTGGGCGAGGCCGAGCTGCCGGATATGCGCGCGCACCATTTCGATCCGATCACGGGCGAAGACGAGTTCGACGCCGTCGAACCGCGACAGGCGCCGCCCGCGACGAGGCAGGAGCGGCGGGCTGCCGCCAAACAAGGGCCTGCGGCGCGGCGCCGGCGGCCAGGAGGGGCGGCGCGGCGAAGGACGCCGGCCGGGCGAGTCAGCAAAGCAAGGGCAAGGGCGGCGGCCGCGCGCCCGCGGTCGATCCGAACAACCCCGCGACGTGGGGCAAGGTGGCGCGCAACGCGCCGTGCCCATGCGGCTCAGGCAAGAAGTTCAAGCACTGCCATGGCGCCATCGTCGACGCCGCGGCGGAGTAGCGGCGGTCAATTCAGGCCGCAACCCCTCACCCTGTCCCTCTCCCTCTGGGAGAGGGAACGACGTGTCGACGGCTGCGACCTGACTCCCTCTCCGATCCGCATTCGCTCGCGAATGCGGCCACTCCAAAGTAGCAAGCTCGCCAAGGCGAGCTTGCGTGGGAGCGGGCCGGGGTGAGGGGCTGCGACCCTTTATTGGCGAACGCTACCGGGAACGAAGGCGCGCCAGCAATTCGGGGCTCGGATAGGAATCGGCGGGCAGCCCGAGTTTCAGCTGGACCTTCTTGATGCTCGCGCGCGTGGCGAGGCCCAGCTTGCCGTCCAGCTCGCCAACGTCGTAGCCGCTCGCTTTCAACAGGCCCTGAAGCTCTTTGGTCTGCTCATAGCCGAACGGGACGACGCCCCGCCCGCGATTGAGGGCGGGCGCCCCGTCGATTCGCGTCGCGAGATAGGCGACCGTCACGGAATAGACGAGCGACTGGTTCCACTCCAGATAGACCTTGAAATTGTTGAAGGCCAGGAAGGCCGGCCCGTTGCGTCCCATCGGCAGCACCAGGGACGCGGGGAGATCGCCGCGCACGCCGCCATCGGCCAGGGTCACGCCGATGCGCGACCATTCGCTCAAGCTGTGCTGGACATTAAGATCGGCCTGCGACCAGTCCATGTTCTCGGGCACGCGCGCTTCCTTCAGCCAAGGCTCCCCGCGCCGCCAGCCGAGGCCGTGCAGATAATTCGCCGACGACAAGAGAACGTCGGGCACGCTGTGGATCAGATCCGCCTTGCCGTCGCCATCGCCGTCGATGCCGTATTTCAAATAGATGGACGGCACGAACTGCGTTTGACCCATTTCGCCAGCCCACGGCCCCCGCATCTCGTCGGGCCTAAGGTCGCCGCGCTCCACGATGCGCAGCGCGTCGAGCAACTCGTCGTGAAATTTCTCGGGCAGGCGGCAATCGTAGGCGAGCGTGGCCAGCGAGCGAAGCGTCGAAAGATTGCCGTTGTTCGCGCCGAAATCCGTCTCCAGCGCCCAGTAGGCCACGATGACCGGGGCCGGCACGCCGAAGCGCCTGTCGATCTCGCTGAAAATCGCCTTATGCTTCTGGATCAGCGCGCGGCCTTTTTCGATGCGGTATTTCGCGGCCATGCGGTCCGAGAATTCGAGAAAGGTCTGCGAGAACACCTTCTGCCCGCGGTCGCTGTTGATGACGCCCTGATCGAGGGTCACGCCGTCGAGCGCGGACAAGGCGCGCGCCGAGACGCCTTTCGAGCGCGCCTCCGCCTTAAAATCCGAAAGCCATCGCTCGAAGCTGCCGGTATTCGCGCAGGCGGCGGCGTCGCCGGCCGACCCGGCGAGCGCCAGGCTGACGAGAATTGCGGGGATCAAGGGCCTTCTCATGGGCCGCCTCCATTTCGGATTATCTGGAAATTGCGAGTTCGTTGGCGCAATCGCGCCTGAAAATTGGGCGATATGAAGACGTTCCGCCGCGTCAGTCGACGGATCGTTTGTGGATGGAAAGATCGTGGATCGTGGGCGCGCGCCCGGTGAGCGGATTGTCCGGGTCCCATTTCAGCGCGATGGTCTGGAACCGCGAGGAGAGCGCATCGTAGATGAGGAGCTTGCCCACGAGCGTGTCGCCGAGGCCGAGGATGACCTTGACGACCTCCACCGCCTGCAGCGTTCCGACGACGCCGGCGACGGGGCCGAGCACGCCCGCTTCCTCGCAAGTCGCGACCGCGCCGGACGGCGGCGGCTCGGGGAAAAGGCAGCGATAGTTCGGCAAGGGTTTTCCAGCCGCATCCTTCTCATAGGCGCGAAATGTGGAGAGATAGCCGTCGAGTTGGCCGAGCGCTGCGGACACCAGCGGCTTTCGGGCGAAAAAGCAGGCGTCGTTCACGAGGTAGCGCGTGGCGAAATTGTCCGAACCGTCCGCGACGATGTCGTAGCGCGAAACGATCTCCAGCGCGTTTTCCGCCGTGATTCGGTAGGGCATGGCTTCGACCGCGACATGGGGATTCAGGCTCTCGCACAGCGCAGCCGCCCGCTCGGCTTTCAGCGCGCCCGCATCCGCCGTCCGATACGCGATCTGCCGCTGCAAATTGTCGATCGACACGCGGTCGTCGTCGATGACGCCGATATGGCCGGCGCCAGCCGCCGCGAGATACATGAGAAGCGGCGAGCCGAGCCCGCCCGCGCCCACCACGAGCACGCGCGCCGCCTTGAGTCGCTGCTGGCCCTGGCCGCCGATGTCCTTCACCAGAAGGTGCCGCTTGTAGCGCTTGATTTCGTCCGGCGATAGGATGCGCTGCTGGGTCTCGTCCATGCGTTGCCGATTGCCTCTCCGCCGCCCAATCTAAGCAGAGTCCCCGGCTTCGCCAACATTTTAAGTCGGGGCTGCGGGCTCTATCCCGGCAATCGCCCAAGCAAACTCAGGCGATTCGCCCAACGCATCGTCATCCCGGTCGAGTAAAGCGCGAGCCGGGACCGCAAAAAATGAGGCCTGCGATTTATTACGATCCCGGATAAGGCTTCGCCTTTCCGGGACGACGGACACAGTTCATCTGGGATGACGGACACAGCGGCGACTATGACGAGACCAGCTGTATCGCCAGCGGCGCCCCATCGGGCCTCGTGACGGGCGCCGTAATGGAAGTCGTCCAAACACCTCACAAAAAAAAACAAGCGGTAAAAGGGATACCGCTTGCTTCGAGTGGGGGCGGCGCGCCGCCCTTGAGGTTATTGACGTTAGAACTTCAAGCGCAGACCCGACATCCAAGTCGTCTGGTCTTGGCTTCCGGTGGTGCCGCCCGCGAGCGCGCCAGTGAAGCCATTAGCAAGACCGTCGGTAACCCGCGAGTAGTTGACGCCGGTGTAAACGTCGAAGTGCTTGTTAAAGGCGTAATCGACGACAAGCGATGCTTCGTTGAAGTCGCCTGCGCAGAGCAAGCCGGCGCCCGCGCAGCCTATATTATCTTTGCCATTGGTGCCGAGGCCAATCGTCCAGCTGTTCTGATCGATATGATAATAGGCGCCGGTTATGCTCCAAGGCCCGGTTTGATATTTCGCGCCGGTCCACTCCATATCGTAGACGGCTGCTTTGTTGATGTTGATGCCAACCGAGATCGGATAACCGTCCTGCGCGCCGCCCGTTGTATAATCGGCGTGCGACTTCTCCAGGTGCGAGTACCCGCCATAGAACGTCAACTTAGAAGTTGGCCCTTCATCCTTGAACCCGCCGCCGAATTCAAAGGTATACTTACCCATGATATTCCACAACTCGTTGTTCGAGATGTAAGCCGCGAGACCCGGCGCCGCGGGAGGGTTGGTCAGGGGGCTGGAAACGTCGTCGAAAGAGCTCCTCAAATTCACGGCGCCATTTACATTCTGATAAACGCCGTCAATGGAGAGGCCTCTGTAAGCGAAGCCCACATTGGCGCCATAGGCATTGCCAAGGATACCGGTATCCGCGCCGCCGTCCGAATACATGCCCGCTGCGTGGACGGGGCCGTATTGGATGGCGTATTTCACAGAGTTATCCCAGCGCGCGGCTTCCGTGCTGCCCGCGCCGCCATTAAAGCCCGAATAGCCGAGGAACGAAAAGGCGTAGGAAAGCGCCTGCGGATCGTAGCTCGCCAGCGTCTCCAATTCGAGCGAATTATGACGGCCAATCGTGAGCGTACCGTACACCGGGCTGCTTATACCGCCATAAGCGACGCTGTTAAAAGCTTGACCGCAGCGGCTGCTGTCGCCGTTCGCGGTCTGACCAGCCGGATTTGCAGGCGTGCCAACGCCGCTGTTGCGCGCGATGCTCGCGCAGGCGTCGGTCAACTCGCCCGAAAGCGGGTTGAAGCCGGTCTCCAGCTTGCCGATGGCGGTAAAGCCGTAACCGATATTCTCTTCGATCTTGACGCCGATCTTGGATTGTTCCAGACCGCTTTCGGCGAGCGTCGACTGCGAACCGTGGAAATTACGAGTTGTCGTGAATGCCTGATACTCAAGTCCGCCCGGGTAAGAGCCACTGAGAGGCACGCCGGCGCTTTGATAGGCATAACCCACGTCTACCGTACCGTAGATGGTCACGCCCGCATAGGTCAGCGTGTCCGGAATCGGGTCCTTCATGCTTTCAATGTTGAGATCGGCTGCTTGCGCGGAGACAGCGACGCCACTCAATGCAAGAGCGCAGATAACTTGTTTTCTCACCGTTAATCTCCCCCTAGATGCGACGGACCAATCGGGCTCATCACCCGGATCTCCACCGGCGCTTGGACGTTGGAAATTGTGACAGGAACTCGCCTTCCCCGCTGTTGTGTGTGACCGCTTCATCCTGCCAAATCTGGCGGCGCACAACAGCTTCATGCCTATATTAGGCTTAAGGCATGGGCGGCCGGCGATCAATCGGCTGATTGAGTTTTGTGACAGTTTGAAGAAGTGGCTGTGTCTTTGATACAACAAACCTAAAGTCATCTGAATTAGTAGAAAATAATTTCTGGCGGTTTTTAGCAGGTTGCGGGGAATTCTTTGTAGTTAGAGTTCCGCAGCGGCAGGCTGCCATCTTGTCGAGCTTTGCAAAGTCCGCGCGGCGATGACGCTACAGCAGGCTCGGGGCCAACCGAGAGAAGTTGCTCAACGAGTCGCGGATCGATCCTCGTTCTCGCGGCAATGGAGCGGAATTTCCTGAGTTTCGCGTAGCTGCGAGGTCAGCTATTCTGCCCTGCGCGAGCTTCTCGACCCGCTTATCGACAACCCGAGGCTCGGGCTCATCTCCGTCATGGACCGCACGCCGGGACAGAGGCAGTTCGTCGATGGCGCGCGCCATGCCGAGTACTACCAGGGCAAATACCGGATGACGGACGAGGAACTGGCCGAATTTATCCACACCCGGACCCGCAACTCCGGGCGATTCCCGGCGAGCAACCGCCTTCGCGTGCGCCCGGCGGACGCCGCTCCGCTCGTGCGCGATATATGGCGCCTGGGCGAAAAGGTTGCATAGAGGGGAAGCGTTGGGGGCGCTCGACATGAAGGCTGAGAAGGTCGTTTACTTCGTTCGGCATGGGCAGAGCGTCGCCAATATCTCGGCCGTGTACCAGCCGCCGGACTCTCCGTTGAGCGCCGAAGGCTGGAAGCAGGCGCGATGCATCGCGAGGCGCATCGCGAAGCTTTCCTTCGGAGCGCTGATTTCAAGCCCCTTCCGCCGCGCCAAGGAAACGGCCCAGGCTATCGCCGAGGAAACGGGGCTTGAGCCGGAATATTCCGAGCTCTTCGTGGAACGCATCAAGCCGTCCTCGATCAATGGCGCGCCTATCGAAAACGAGGCGGCCCGGGAGACCTGGAGACGATGGGAAGAGAGCCTCTACACGCCTTCCATGCGCGTCGAGGATGGCGAAAACTTCGAGGATATCATCGGGCGCGCCGATGAGGCGCTTGGCTTTCTCGGCGAGCGGACGGAGGCTGCCCTCGCGGTGGTCACGCATGGCTTCTTCTTGCGAACGCTCATAGCGCGGGCCCTGTTCGCGGACATGCTTACCGAAAAGGCGTTCAAGCGCTTCCAAAGCGTGGCGTCGATGGAGAATACGGGCCTGACCGTGCTTCGCTGGCGAGGCGAAACGGGGTGGCGCCTCTGGATCTACAACGATCACGCCCATCTCGGCTAGAGCATCGGACTTAACGCCGGGATCGGCCTCATGCGCTGTGGCGTCATTCCCGTCCCCACCTTCGCGGGGATGACGCCACGGCGCCTTGCTTGCCTTCAACTGCTGGATTTAGGTCAAATGCACGATGCTCTAAATCGAAGTATTGCATGCGCCGCGCGCCGTCGTTCCGCGAAATCAGGCCGCCGGATCTTCGCTCCATCTGCGGAACGGCGTCTTGGCCAGGCTTGCGTTCGAGTAGCGCGGATTGGACGTCACCTCCGGGCCAAGCCAATCCGGTTTGTCGAAATCGACTTCTTCGTGAGGAAGTTCGATTTCGGCGACGATCAGCCCCTGGTTTTCGCCCAAGAACACGTCGATCTCCCAGGTCAGGCCCTGCCACGGAAGCTTGTACCGCATCTTCTCGATCAGCCCGCCCTCCCTCATGCCAAGAAGGATCGCCCCATCGCTCCGGGGGATCTCATATTCGAACTCAAGCCGCCGGATCTCCGCGGTCGCGGACTTGATCGTGAGCATCGCGCTTTCGTCGTCGATGATCCTGATGCGAAGGGAAAGGCTGCCGTTTCGCGTGAGGTAGCCCTGCCGGATGAGGCGCCCGCCATCGGCGAACCCACGCCAGCTCTCGCTTCGGACAAGAAACTTCCGTTCGATTTCGTAAGGCATCGTCCCGCCGCTCTAAAACCCGTGAACCGGCCGCACAGCAATAGTTCTGCGGATAGTGAGGCTCAGGCCCCTTCCGATCGCGGCGAACACTACTTCTAAATTACGAATGTGACAACTTGGACAAGGGGCGCGGTTGCGTCGCGAGCAGCTTGGAGGTCATCATCGAAAATCTTGTGCGGATTGTCTTAAGTCGCGACCTTTTCGCAAGGCGGAAGAGCGTTACAACTATAGGTATAAAGTAATCTCAACACTCTATCTTTACGGGAAAAATTGGGCGCTTTTTGCCAAACGAACCCAATAGCGTTAATCGACGGTGTACGCTCGCACGCCTCTCGTCCGATATGCATGAGGCGACAAATCCAGCGGTTGGCATTGTCCGGCGCCGCCCGCAAAGATGGTAGGCAATTGCAAGACGCACACTCCATACGCCAGCCATGACCTTCGCCGCGCCGCTTCCGATTGACGCCGTGCTCGCCGATTTGCGCGACGCCTTGGCCGCGCACGCCTCGGCCGTGCTCGTCGCCCCGCCCGGCGCCGGCAAGACGACGCGCGCGCCCCTCGCGTTGATGGACGAGAGCTGGCTCGGGGGCCGCAAGATCCTGGTGCTGGAGCCGCGCCGCATCGCAGCGCGCGCCGCCGCCGAGCGCATGGCGCGCACTCTGTCGGAGGCTGTCGGCGAGCGGATCGGATTGCGCGCCCGGATGGTTTCGAAGTCGGGGCCGAAAACGCGCATCGAGGTCGTCACCGAGGGCGTCTTCACCCGGATGATCCTCGACGATCCCGAGCTAGCGCGCGTCGGCGCGGTGCTGTTCGATGAGTTCCACGAGCGCTCGCTCGACGCCGATCTCGGCCTTGCGCTCGCGCTCGACTGCCAGCGCGGCTTGCGCGACGACCTGCGCATCCTGCCGATGTCGGCGACGCTGGACGGCGCGCGCGTCGCGCGGCTTCTCGGCGATGCCCCCGTGATCGCAAGCGAGGGCCGCGCCTTCCCGGTCGAGACGCGCTATCTCGGCCGCGGCGATGGCGCGCGCATCGAGGATCGCATGGCGGACGCGGCGATGCGGGCCTTGCGGGCCGAAGCAGGTTCGATCCTGGCGTTTCTGCCGGGGCAGGGCGAGATCCGCCGCGTCGAGGAGCGGCTGAGGGAGCGCATCGGCGATCCGGCGGTGACGCTCGCCCCGCTTTATGGCGCGATGGACGCGCGCGCGCAGGATCGTGCGCTCGAACCCGCGCCGAAGGGCCAGCGCAAGGTCGTGCTCGCGACCTCCATCGCCGAGACGTCGATCACCATCGAGGGCGTGCGCGTCGTCATCGACTCGGGGCTCGCGCGGGTTCCGCGTTTCGAGCCGGATGTGGGCGTGACACGGCTCGAAACGGTGCGCGTGTCCCGCGCCGCCGCCGATCAGCGCCGGGGCCGCGCGGGCCGCACCGGACCCGGCGTCTGCTTTCGCCTGTGGGACGAGCCGCAAACGCAAAGCCTCCCGCCCTTCGCCGAGCCCGAGATCCGCTCCGCCGATCTTTCCGGCTTGCTGCTCGACTGCGCGGAGTGGGGGACAGCCGATCCGCGCTCGCTGTCCTGGCTCGATCCGCCTGCGGCCGCCGCCATCGACGCCGCTCGCGAAGAGTTGACCGAGCTGGAGGCGCTCGATGCAAAGGGCCGTATCACCCCCATGGGACGGCGGCTGAGGTCGCTGCCCTTGCCGCCCCGGCTCGCTCGCATGGTCCTTGTCGCGGCGGAACTCGGCCATGCAAGGGAGGCCGCCGAGGTCGCCGCGATTATCGTGGAGCGTGGGCTTGGAGGCAGCGACGCCGATCTGGCGCGCCGGCTGGAAGAATTTCGACGCGACCGTTCGCGGCGCGGCGGCGACATGCGAAAGCTGGCGGGCGGCTGGGAGCGGATGGCGAACTCGTCGCCGTCGCCCCGGAAAGCGCAAGGCGCTTCTGCGGCGCAAGCGCCGTTCCGGGATGACGGGGGCGGGGTATCGCTCGCGAGCCTGCTGGCGCTCGCTTTTCCGGAGCGCATCGGCAAGGCGCGAGGCAGCCCCGGCCAGTTTCTCCTCGCCAATGGCCGCGGCGCCAACCTCGATCCGGCGCATCCCTTGGCGCGCTCACCCTACATCGTCGCGGCCGAACTGTCGGGATCGGCGGCGTCGACGCGCATCCTGCTCGCGGCCGCGGCCGATGAAGCGGATATTCTGGCTGTGGCCGGCCAGCGCATAAGCGAGAGGGTCGAGATCGACTTCGATCGAGGCGCGGCCGCGCTCCGGTCGCGCCGTGTCCGCCGGCTCGACGCCATCGTCCTTGCAAGCGAGCCGCGGCCGGTGGTGGCGAGCGAGGAAACCGCGCGGCTCCTGGCCGAGGGCATCGCGAAGCTCGGCCTCGCCCGCTTGCCCTGGAGCAAGGCGCAAATCCAGCTGCGCGGCCGGGCCGGGTTCCTGCGCGCGGCGGGGGAGGACGAATGGCCGGACCTCTCGGACGAGGCGCTTTCCAAGACGGCGGCGGAGTGGCTTGCCCCATACCTCGCGGGCAAGACGAAGCTTTCCGAGATCGGCGCGGACGATCTGGGCGCGGCGCTCGATGCGCTCTTGCCCTGGGCCTTGCAGCGCCGCCTCGACGAAGAGGCGCCGACGCATTTCGAGGCGCCGGCCGGCAACCGTCACGCCATCGACTATGAGACGGCGGGCGCGCCCGCGCTCCACATCCGCGTGCAGGAGCTGTTCGGGCTGACGCGCCATCCCACCATCGCGGGCGGCAGGCTGCCGCTCACGCTGCATCTGCTTTCGCCCGCGCACCGGCCGATCCAGGTCACGCGCGATCTGCCGGGCTTCTGGAAAGGCTCCTGGGCGGCGGTCAAGGCGGAGATGAAAGGGCGCTATCCGCGCCACCCCTGGCCCGACGATCCCGCCACGGCGGCGCCGACCGCTCGCGCCAAGCCGCGCGGGAGTTGACAGGCCGCCGTCGCGGCAAAAGCTCTTGGAAAAGGCGCGCAGCAAGCCGGGCGGCCTTTCCTTCGCGGAATTCGAGGCATTGCTGGAGCAGGGCGGGTGGATATTCAAGCGGCAGAGCGGTTCACACCGGGTTTGGAAGGCCCCGGCAGGCCACATCGTGCCGATCCAAGCTTCCGGCGGCAAAGCCAAGGAGCATCAGGTCCGCCAAGCGTTGAAGATTATGGAGAGCAGCGATGACTGACCGCTTCGATGGATTTACAGTCAATCTTTTTCAGGACGATGCAGGCGATTGGGTCGCGCACTTCAACGAGCACCCGGAGATCTCCGCCTTTGGCCCCTCGCCCGAACTGGCGTTGCAAGAGCTTGACGCCGCTTGGGAGGCAGTCAAGCAAGTTTGCCGCGATGAAGGCGCGCCAATTCCTATCGCGCCCGCAAAGAAGGAGTATAGCGGGCAATTCAACGTGCGTATCGATAAGCGCCTCCACCGTGCGCTGGCAATGGAGGCGGCAAAAGCAGGCATTACGCTCAATGCCTTGGTGGCTCAAAAGCTTGGCAGGGCGACTTCCTGACGCGCCATCCGTGCATGGCGGGCAGCAGGCTGCCGCTCACGCGGCTGCGCCGAAGGGGCGCCCACCGTCATCCCGCAAGGGCGAAGCCCTATCCGGGATCTATCTGTGGCAGGATCCCGCGTCCGCGCAGCGGCATTTCATGCCGCGGCGCGCACGGGATGACGCCAATCGGCGCCGAACTGTTCAACCGGATGCGGCGTAAGCATAACGCGCGCTGAAAATATCGATTGCCGAGCGCTCGGAGAGGCGGCGGGCTTGTATCATACCAGCGGACAATGGCGCCGACCCTTTTGTTGTCATTCCCGCGAAAGAGCGTGTGAAAAAATCCGCATCGCCTCATTTGTCATCGCCGCGCCGCTTATTGTCATGGCCGGGCCTGACCCGGTTTTCCAGCGCCGGATCGCCGTCCTCCCCAGCCGCCGGGCGCATTAACCATGCAAGGCTTGCCGGGGCCGCCAATGAAACCGCGCATTAACCAAACCGGCCGTTTTACGGTATTATAATACCGCAAAAACAGGTTTTTTGCCAAACGAACCCAATAGGGTTAATCGCGTCGCTCGCGCGCCGGCGTCCGGTTTTGAAGGCTCCGACGATCGGATCCCGGCGGCGGAAGCTATTGAAATAGCGCAGCGATACCTGGGTCCCCGCCGGAGTTTATCCCCGCGCGAAGGCGGGGACGGGGACGACGCCAAGGAGCGGTCATGACTTTTGGCCGCTGGTATCAGGGACAAGCGGGAGTGGCCGCCGCGGGGCCTTCGACGGCAGGAAACCGAGGGTGATGAATGTCCACATCGCCGTGAAGCCGCAGATCAATTGCGTCCAGCCCGCGAGCGGCGACGGGTACTCTATGCCGCCGAGCGGCGAGATCGAGATGACGGTCGCGACAAGAAATGGGATCAGGAAGACAAGCCACCACCAGCCCGACAGTCCCCGGTCGTGGAAGCGCTTCGTGTTGATCGCGATGTGCGGAACGAGGAACGCCATCGCGGTGATCCAACCCGAACGGTCGCCGAGGAGGCGGACGAGGTTCGGCCACGTGCCGTCGAGGAAGGGCGCATCGTCGTTCATCAGCTTCGAAAGCACATAGTTGAAGCTTGCGATCCCCAGGTGAATCAGCACGAAGGCGATCCACCATGTACGCCGGTCGATGCGGCCTTGGAAACTGAAGTAAATGAATTTCAGGGAGGACATGGGACTCGAATGTTACGCGTTTGACTTGGGTAGACTTGGATTTTCCGCTTCGGCCGCGCTCCGTAGCCTTCCCGGCGCCAGGAGCGGGAGCATCTGCGCCCGCAGCGCCTCGATCTGCGCCCGCGCTTCGCCCTTGATAGCCTCCAAGTCGCCGGCGCCGCGGCCGATGGTGGGAATGGGCGCGCCCACCGCCACCAGGGCGCGGGTGAAGCCGAATTTCCAGGAATGCTTGGGGAGAGCCTTGCGCGTGCCGCACACGGCGATCGGGACGATCTGGGCGCCGCTGTCGATGGCGAGCTTGAAGGCGCCATCCTTGAACGGTCCCAATTTGCCGTCGGGCGAGCGCGTCCCCTCGGGAAAGAAGATCACCGGCACGCCGCGTTCAAGCCACTGCTTGCACCGCTCCATGGCGTCCCTGGCGGAACGGCCCGCGCCGCGATGGATCGGGATGTCGCCCGCCAGCGCCATGTTCCAGCCGACGAACGGAATCTTGAAGAGCGACGCCTTCCCAAGCCATTTCATCTCCCAGGGAAGGAACGAGATGAGGAAGGGGTCGGCCTGCAACTCGTGGTTAGAGACGAACACCGTCCGGCCCTCGATGCGCGCCGGGATCTCGCCGTACACGCCGAAGCTCCAGAACGGCGTCAGGCGCGCCGCCGTAACCCCCACAAGCCGGAAGCAGCGCCCGACGATCAGGCGGCGCCGGTCGAATGGCAGGGTGACAGCCGCGAGCGCCAGCAGAATGAAGAATCCCGCGAACGCGCAGAACGCGATCTCGAACCACGTCCAGATTGAAAGCAACGTCCGCTGCATGACCGCGCATCTTTCTCAGTGCATGATATGAACCTGTATTGCCCGCCCCCGGCGCCAGCGTCAACCGCGGGAAAGGCGGAGCCGCTCGGGGTCGAAAGCTCGAATTGCGCTGAGATCGCCGCTGCCGCAGCTGGCGAGTTGCGGCTGGAACAAAGCTGCGAGACCTATATCATTGAAGGTGCGTCATAATAATCTCTTCGTCGATGCAAACTTCATGGGCGCAGGTTGGCGCCGGGTTGAGGTTTTATCGATGTGCGCCTTCGTACCAGCCTCGGGTCGACCGCACGAGATGCACGACCGTCAGCATGACCGGCACTTCCACGAGCACGCCCACCACTGTGGCGAGCGCCGCGCCGGATTGGAAGCCGAACAGCACAATCGCGGTCGCCACGGCCAGCTCGAAGAAATTGCTGGCGCCGATCAGGGCGGACGGTCCGGCGACGCGCCAATCGACGCCCAGACGCCGGTTCAGCCAATAGGCCAGTCCCGCATTGAGATAGACTTGCACGATGATGGGGACCGCGAGCAGCGCGATGATGAAAGGCTGCCGCACGATCTGCTCGCCCTGGAGTCCGAAAAGGAGGACGAGCGTCAGCAGCAAGGCGCTCAGCGAAAGCGGGGCCAGCGCGGCGAGCGTTCTATCGAGCGCGGCGCGCCCGCCCGAGCGCAGCCTCGCGGCGCGCCAGAGTTGCGCGACGATCACCGGAATAACGATGTAGAGGACGACTGAGAGAAACAGGGTTTCCCATGGGATCGCAATCGACGACAGCCCAAGCAGGAGACCGACGATAGGCGCAAAGGCGACGACCATGATCGCGTCGTTGAGAGCCACCTGGCTCAAGGTGAAATGCGGCTCTCCATCGACGAGATGCGACCAGACGAACACCATCGCCGTGCAGGGCGCCGCCCCAAGCAAGATCAGCCCGGCGATGTAGCTGTCGATCTGGTCGGCCGGGAGCAGGGGCCGGAACAGATAGCCGATGAACAGCCAGCCCAGCAGCGCCATCGAGAACGGTTTGACGAGCCAATTCACGCCAACGGTTACGGCGATGCCGCGCCAATGCATGCCGACTTCGCCGAGCGCGGCGGGGTCGATCTTGAGCAGCATCGGGATGATCATCAGCCAGACCAGGGCTGCGACCGGCAGATTGACCTGCGCCACGGTGGCGGCGCCGATTGCATGGAACACGGAAGGCGCGGATTGGCCAAGCACGATGCCCGCCACGATGCAAAGAGCGACCCAGAGCGTGAGATAGCGCTCGAACAAGCCGAGCCCGGCCGCCTTGGGGGCGTCAACCGGGGCCGCGTTCGCTGTAGCTTCAGTCATCGATCTTGCTCCGTCCTTGGCGTAGAGCCTTCCATGTGGCCGATCTCGCGAAGCCGCGCGGAAAGCGCCAGCTTGCCGATGCTTGTAAGCGGCAGCGCGGTGAAAGCCACGATGCGGTTGCGCAAATATCGGAAGGCTTCGTTGAAGGCGCGCTGCTTTTCGATGTCGCCGCCTTCGATTGCGGCGGGGTCTTCGATGCCCCAATGCGCGGTCATGGGCTGGCCCGGCCAGAAGGGGCAGACTTCGCCCGCCGCGTTGTCGCAAACCGTGAACACGAAATCCATGGGCGGCGCGCCGGGAGCGGCGTACTCGTCCCAGCTCTTGGAGCGGTAATCCTCCGCCGGATAGCCGTAAGCGGCGAGCGTTTTCAGCGCATAGGGGTTCACGACGCCCTTGGGCTGGCTGCCCGCCGAAAATGCGTTGAAGCGCCCGGCGCCGTCCTTGCGCAAGATGCCCTCCGCCAGGATCGAGCGCGCGGTGTTGCCGGTGCAGAGGAACAGCACGTTATAGGTCTTGCCTTCCATGGCGGCTTCCTTATGAGCAGTTGCAGGCTGAAGCCTTCTTCGGCTTCGCCGCGCGCACGAAGGCGCTCATGAACTTGCCGTCGATGTGTCCGGCTATCGCGTCCACATCCACGCCCTTGCCGCTCAGGAACTCGCGCGCGTCCTCGCCCTTGTAGATGCGCGTCGGCTCGATGCCGACGGCTTCGAACCCGGCGTTCGCGAGCTTGCCGGCATAGTCGCGTTCGTCGAGCGCGCCCGCGATGCAGCCCGCCCAGGCGAGCACGTTCTTGCGGATGTCCTCCGGCACGTCGCCGCGCGTGACGATGTCGGAGACGGCGAAGCGTCCGCCCGGCTTCAGCACGCGAAACGCCTCGCGCAGCACCTTGTCCTTGTCGCCAGACAGGTTGATGACGCAGTTCGAGATGATGACATCGACCGAATTGTCGGGCAGCGGAATGGCCTCGATCTCGCCTTTCAGGAATTCGACATTATCGACGCCCGCCTTCTTCCGGTTTTCGCGAGCAAGGCTGAGCATTTCGTCGGTCATGTCGAGGCCGTAAGCCTTTCCCTCAGGCCCGACGCGGCGCGCGGAAAGCAGCACGTCGATGCCGCCGCCCGAGCCAAGGTCGAGCACCGTCTCGCCCGGCTGCAATTGCGCAAGCGCCGTGGGATTGCCGCATCCGAGCGACGCCAGCACCGCCGCCTCCGGCAGCGAGCTTTTCTCCGACACGTCGTACAGATTGGAGGTGATCGGGTTCGTGCCCGAAAGCGCCGCGTCGCCGCCGCAGCAGGAGCGCCCTTCGCTCACGCGCCGCGCGGCTTGGCTGTAGCGCTCGCGCACGGCTTCTTTGACATCGGTCTCACTCATGGATCGCTCCTAGCAACAGGTTATGTCTTCGGGTTTGATGGCCGCATTGCGCGTGCAGCACTCGGCGAACAGGAAGGCGAGGATGTCTTGCAGCGCTTGGGTGTTCGCGGTGTAGCGAAGGTACGTGCTCTCGCGGCGCACTTTCACGAGGTCTTCGTTTTTCAGCTTTTCGAGGTGGTGGGAGAGCGTCGACGGCGGCACGCCAAGCTCGGAGCCGATCTCGCCGACGACAAGGCCATAGGGGTGCGCCGAAAGCAGGAGCCGCACGATCCTGAGCCGGGTTTCCGTGCCGAGCGCCGCCATCATGTCGGCGTAGCGAGCGATCTGATCGTCGTGCGGGGGATCGGCCAAGGCAAACTCCTGGAGGGTTCCATAATTCTATAAATACCGAATTATAGAAATGTCAAGCAGCGTTTCGAAGCCCCGCTTCCGCATTTGGCTGCGATGACAAAGACGCCGGGTCGCCGGAGCCATTTCGGACATTTGCAGGATGAATGTAAGTTTCGAGCGCTTGGTCGCCCGAGCGTTTGGGGGAATTGCTAAAATGAGTGTTTTGGATATGTGCGATTATATATGCCGATGACCCCAGGCATGGGTGAGGAGTTCGTCAAGCTCCGCGATTTTGCGGGTTATTTCCTTCTTTCTTTCTTCAGTGCAATCGACCGCTCCCGAACCGTCATCCTCAAAAAGCCGCAGCTTGTTCTTGTCGATGCGATCCAAGGCGGCGCGTTGCTGTTTACGCTCGTTCTCGCACCACTGAATAAAGGGGTCCATTGCTATTCCCTCCCGCGTTTGCTTGTGGGACAGAATATCGAGTTCGAGCACGGATTCTAAGCCCGCAATGCGCGCGCGATAACACATCTTCGAGAGTTGGGAGGCTTCGACAAGGATGGGACCGCCTCAATCGCTATGGCGTAAGCCAAAGCCGCATTTGCTCATAGACATCGCGCCGGCTGAGCAAGGCGAAGTGATTCATGCCGCGGCCGACCCATTGCCGATGCTCGGGGATGGCCAGCGAGCGGCGCGGGTCTTCATGGTGGCCGAGCGCGCTATGAACCGGCACAAGGCCGTCGCCCAGGAGCCGGTCGCGCAAGGCCCCGGCCTCGCTCCCCGTGGACGCCGCAATGGCGAAGCACTGGACGCCCTCCGGCAGCGGGACCGCCTGCCTCGTATCGCCGATGTGTTCGAACCGGTCCCGGTCCCGCCAATCGGCGTCGAGCAGGTTGCCGTAACGCAGATCGGTAATGCCCGCGCTGCGAATCCGCGCAAGGCGGGCGAAGGCCGCCGTGTACCGGCTTTTATTGAGCGCGAGATGGAGCCATTGGCCGCCGCGCTCCATGGGCGCCCCATGATGCGGCGCGCCGAGGAAAATGAGTTTGCGAAGGCGCCGCGGCCAGCCATGTCCCTGGGCATCGCCATAATGCAACGCGCTGCGCGAAACGAGGCCGCCCATGCTGTGCCCGATGATGACAAGCTCCTCCACCGGCGCCGGCCACTCCTGGACGAGGCGCTCCAGCAAATCGGCGAACGCGCGCCCGTTGGCGGAAATATGCAGGCCGGTGTTGTAATGCAGATAAACCGGCGTGAAGCCCAGATCGCGCGCCAGCGCCGCGCCGTGATCGTGCCCATCCCGTTTCCACTGCAGGTCGCTCATGCACAAGCCGTGCGCCAGCACGGCGACACGGCCCGTCATCGGGGCAAGGGTCTCGGCGAGGCATTGCTTTTCCAGGCGAAAGGGCTGGCCGTTGTGGCGCAGGCGCATGGGGATCGAAAGCGGGTTGGCGGTCTCCGCGAGGTGATCGCCCAGCACGCCGTTCAGGGCGGCCCGCGCGGCTTCGCGCCCCGGCGTGGAGGGCTCGGCGGCCAATAGCGGATCGAACATCCCGAGAGCCGCATCGACGCCGGCGCCGGTTAAGCGGGTTACGCCTCGGATGCTGTTATAGACCAGTCTCGTTACGCCTCCCGTCCTTGCTCTCGCGCGCGAGAACGGGCTCCGCAGGCCGGCTATATTCCCATGCATGGCCTCCACCAGCCCGGTCATGCCGGCAACGGCGTCGAAGGCAAGTTTGCTCAGTCCGCGCAGATGGGAGCCGGAATTTTCAGGCCTGACGCTCATGACGATCTACCTCCGAGCCCTGGCGGTCCGCCGCGCCGTTGAAGCCCATGGAGTGCGGGTTCAACGCCGAGGCCCGTCAGCCTCTTCGCGCTCGCATAAATCCGCGAGGAACATTCTCCGCCACGCGTTGCTTATGACCTGTAATCCAGGCTTCCGCGAGTTCCTCCGAAGCGAAGCTCGTCACCAGCGCGGGGTAGCTGCCCGGCACGATGACCTCGACCCCATAGGTCGCGTTTTCCTGAGTAACGATCCGGTAGGAAGCGCCGGTATGCGGATGTTCTCTTGCCATGGCTCCTTATATGGTATTCGATAGCGGCAACGCAAAAAAAAGAAACGCGATTGGATCGCAAGCGATGCAAACGCGGCCGGGCATGCGGCGGCACGGGCCATGCCGGGCGGCTTCAGCGTGGCCTTGCCCTGAGCTATCCGGCATTTCTCCGAACATTATCCTGTGGAATCCGGTCCGCCATGCTAGAGTGAATTTTGTCCTCGGCAATTCCAGTAATTGAGGCGGAAACTTGGGCGGTAGGAGAGTGCGATGGCGAGTTCTTCTTCGGTTGCATATCTGACGCACCAGTTCGACGATTTCCTATTTGCGCGCATCGACGATGCGAGCGGGACAACGCCGCTGAGCGTGCTTTCGATGCTGGCCCGGCTGGATATCGATCCCTGGGAGGAAGCGGCTAAACTCGCTCGCCTGCCGCGCGCCGCCGCGGCTAAACGGCTTGTCGATTTAATTGTGGCCACGCCCGGCGTCTCATCGGCCTATCTCAACGACAGCGCGGTTTCCGACCGGTTGATCAATCTTTTGCCGTCGCCGGTCGGCGCTGTAAATCTGGCTCGCCAGGAGACTGTGGCGCGCGTGTTAAGGCAACCCGGTCTTGCCACATGGTCGGTCGCCATCGCAATCGCCGTGGCGATCGCGCTGATTTTGATGTATCGCACTTGAAACAAAAAAGCTCCCGCCTTGGCGAGAGCTTTGTCGTAATTTGAGCAGCTCAACCTTATCCGGTCGCGGCTGCGAGCGGCGCTTTAGTCGGCGCGGAGATTGGCCACGGCGGTCTTGCCGGTGCGGCGATCTTGCTCGGTATCGAACGATACCTTCTGGCCTTCCACGAGATTGCGGATGCCTGCGCGCTCAAGCGCGGTTGCGTGCACAAACACGTCTTTACCACCGTCATCAGGCTGAATGAAGCCAAAGCCTTTTTGACCGTTGTAGAATTTCACTGTGCCCGTATTCATGGACATTCCTTTTTGTAACTGGGTGCTGGTGAGAATGGCGGCGCGGTGCGCTGCCGTGTCTCGTTTCGTCGATTTTTGGAGAGATTTCAGAGTGCGCCCGGCTACGCCAAGGTTCAGCAGACTAGTCTTCTGGCCAAATTCGATGGGGCTTATATAGTCTCGCCCGGTGTCGATAACAAGGCAATAATCGGGAAATGCCACGCCTGCTCAGCCTCGGCGGCATTTAACGGTGGAAATCACTTGACTTCTTCGGTCCAGACTCGAAAGCCCAAAAGGGCGCCGGGGCCGAAAATCTGAGTCAAGGGAACGTCGGCGGCGTCTCTGCCCTGCGCGATCAGAATGCGTCCAAACCGAACGGCATTGTTTCTCGGATCGAAGGGGTACCAACGCCCGCCGAGATAGACCTCCATCCAAGCCGCGAAGTCCATGGGGGCGTAGGGAGGAGGAAGCCCGATATCGCTCACATAGCCGGTGCAATAACGCGCCGGGATGTTGAGGCACCGGCAAAACGCAATCGCGAGATGGGCGAAGTCGCGGCACACGCCCTGACGCTCGGTATAGGCTTGCGCCGCCGTGCGCGTAGGGCGGGCGTGCTCGTAACCGAAGACGAGATGGTTATGAACAAAGTCGCAAATCGCCTGAACGCGCGGCCAGCCGAGCGGCGTGTGCTTGAAAAGGCGCCAGGCTTCGTCCGATAGAACGTCGGTCTCGCAATAGCGGCTGCCGAGCAGAAACTGAAGCGTGTCCCCCGGCAAATTCTGGACTTGATGCTGCAAGGCATTCACATCGACGGGGTCCGATGCGCCGCTGTCCCGGATGATCGTGTCTGTTCCTAAAGTGAAACGGCCGCCCGGAGCGACAACCCGGCTGCACCAATTGCCGAAACTGTCACGGTAGCCTCCGATGGGCACGGCCGGGTCCGTCACGAGATAATCCGGGCGTTCAAGGTCGGAAAAGCGCGAGAAATGCACATTGAGGCAAGCAATCATCGGCGTCGACTGCGGAAAGTCGAATGTCAACTCACAGCCAACGTGAATGCGCATGACCGATCCTCCCGCAAATTAAGGCGCATGCAGCCAATATGCTTGCACGGCGTCCTAAAACAATAGGCGGCTCGGGGCCGCTTATTGTTTTTCTCCGGTCTCCCGTAGAGCTATGCCTTCGGCGCGAGAACTGCGTCGATAATGTGAATGACGCCATTCGACGCGGCAATGTCGGCCGTGTTGATGTGAGCCTTGTTCACCTTGATGTTGTCGTTCCCGTTGATCGTCAACTCGACGCCCGCAAGGGATTTCCGCGAGAATTTCTTGCCCCTGATCCCATCCGTGAAGACCTCGCCTGAAACGACGTGGTTTTTCACAAAATGGATGAGTTCGGTGCGATGCTCAGGCTGAAGCAAGCGCTCCAGCGTTCCAGCGGGAAGGCTTTCGAAAGCTTCATCGGAGGGGGCGAACACTGTAAACGGCCCCGTTCCAGTCAGCATATCGACGAGGGTTGCACCTTCCACCGCGGTGACAAATTTTTGGAGAGATCCGGAAGATTTGAGGGTTTCCAGAAGGTCGGGCGGTGTTTGAACAGATTTGCCACCTGCGCTCATGACGCAAACCTTTCTATAAGTTCAGTTTCGTGTAATGCATGAAGTAGAAAAACTTATATCAGAAGAGCGCATATTTCGACTTTCTCATCTATCGCAAATATAGGCTGATCTAGATTTTACAAGAGGCTACCCTCAATCGGTCCGCCCGGTCTGTCATCGCCGCTATACCAGGGCGTCTCTTCTGCGCATGGAATTCTCCAGGCGCCGGCGCACAATGCGGAATGTGTCGCGAACCGCCAAGGTCATGGCGTCGGCGCGTTTTCCCGGGCCGGGATCGTGATTCACGTCGATATCGGGGCAGCCTTCGACCGTAAGGTGGACCCTGAGCCGGAATGGGTCTCCGGAAAAATGCTTAGGACGCGGTTGAGTGACGACAATATTCGAAGAGGTTACAAGCGAACCGATATCGCTCAAATCTTCCCATTCCTGGCGGATGCACCCTTCGATCATGTCGGAGTGCGAGACGCCCTGAAAAGAAATCTGTATCGGAACATGCATGCTCAGCGCCTTTTGTTTGGCGGCGTCCAACGAAGACGGCGCGGGATTAAGAGATCGACTTGGCTGGAGTGGCGGCTGGATCGCCGCAAATCGGATTACGATAAAAGGTCGCGGGCGCAGCGTTTCCGCCCTTCCGCATTGACGCGATACAGACGGAACCCTGCCGTTCTTTTTGACGGATCCTCAGATACGAAGTCTGCTTGGATCAATTCCTCCAAGGCCCTGAGAGGCACTTTGAGGGTGTGGTTGCGCCCATCCGCGTTGTCGATATTCACCGGCAAGCCGTCGGACTCGCGCATGGCGACGAGGTCGCCTGTCAGAGTGCGGATATCCCACTCCCACTCGATATAGCGTCCTTCGACGCCAGCAAGCTGTTTTAGGATCTCCTCGGAAAGCAGCAGCACATGATCTCGCTTTCTTTCAGCGGTTCTATTACCGTGACATGGTGCGGCCTCGCGGGAATTTAAACTGAGGCCAATTGACATTTCGCGCCGCTACCGAATGGGAGCGCCGCCATGCCGCGCGGCGCCAATAAAGCGGATGACCTGACTTAGCGATAGGGAGGATCGAATTCAGATCAAGTCGAAATAAAGGGTCACGAGACTTGCGGATAAGCATTCGGGCGCCGATATTAAGTTATTAAGCCGGCGTCGCGATTGTATGCTTGCAATCGGACGGATACCCGCCCGGCAGGATACTTATTCAGCCATCTGTCCCGCCCGGTTTGCCCTTTATCTCAAAGCCGCCGATAACTTAGCGACTCCGTTTGGAAGTCCCGGCGCACCCTGTATGAAATGGAGCCCCTGAATGACCGCATCCCGATCGAAGGCCGAAGAGCGCTACTCGCAAATTCAAAAGCGCGAGCGTGGCTTGAAGCAGGAAATCAACGTCGAAGCTCGCTTGCGAGCCGATAAGGTAACCAAGCTGCGCGAGCTCCGCTTGGCGAAGGAAGCCGAAGATGCGGCGGAGAAGCAGGCCGCGAAAGACATCAAAGCCGCCGGCAAAACCGCTTTCAAGAAGCCGCGTTCGAGCGCTCGCTGACCCTTCAGCTACGCCGCGCGGGAGGACTTCCCGCCCAACGCAATCGTCATCCCGGCTGTCGGCGCCCATCGTCATCCCGGCCAAGCGAAGCGCCGAGCCGGGATCGCAAAAAAATCAGCGCTACGATTTATTATGCTCCCGGATAAGGCTTCGGCGTTTCCGGGATGACGAACAGCGATGGCCGGAGGCAAATCGCCACGGACTTTGCCCGCTCGCCCCCGTAAGCAAGCGCGCCAATCGGTAAAATCGAATGCTTCGCTTAAGGAGTTTCTCTACACCTTGATGGCAAGGTGGGTTTTGTCACCATCGAGACTTGAAGCCGAAGGCATGCCGCCGATGAACGAACCCAAGGCGGAGTGTGCGGATCTTGCGGAAAGGCTCCGCGCCATTTCGATAGTGCTATGGCATATTCCGCTCGATCATCCTGTCTCCCATAAAAGCCTAGATCATTTGAGCAAGGAACTTGCCGACATCGCGGCTCGGCTTCGGGGCGATCCTTTGCCCCGGAAGGAAGATTGCGGCCAAGCCGAAAAGGCGCCGGCTGCCGATCCCGTCAATTCTCTTGCGAACATTTCGTAATCATTCGCGAGACTGAGGAGGAGATGCTTCCCGTATCCGCGTTCGACCGTTTCGGCGAAACATCTTATTTCCGCGGCGCGTTCGAGCTGCACTCGAAAAAGCGATGTCGCCCATGGTTCGACAGGCTCACCATGAGGGTAACCCGTTGAAAAGGCGCCGCCTCATCCTGAGCTTGTGGAAGCATGAAGCCAAGAATTTCCGCGTTTTCAGCTGCCTGCCAGGGGTAGGCACGGCGCGGGCGTTCATGTACAAGGGCTGCATGCGGATTCTCATTACGAACGACGACGGCATCGAGGCGCCCGGGCTCGAAGTCCTGCAAAAGATTGCGTCCGGTCTCTCCGGCGATGTGTGGGTGGTGGCGCCCGAAACCGACCAGAGCGGCGCGGCGCATTCGCTGACGCTGCACGAGCCGTTGCGCCTCCGCAAGCTGTCGGAGCGCGTCTTCGCGGTGAAGGGCACGCCGACCGACTGCGTGATCATGGGCGTGCTCCACATCATGCAGGATGAACGGCCCGCGCTCGTGCTCTCGGGCGTGAACCGCGGCGCGAACATGGCCGATGACGTCACCTATTCCGGCACGATAGCGGGCGCCATCGAGGGCGCGATGCTCGGCATCCCCTCCATCGCCATGAGCCTCGCCGTCGATTGGGAGAACCTGGTTAAAATCCACTGGGAAACGCCCGCGCGGCATGGCGCGGCCCTTATACGCAAATTGCTGGACGCCGGCTGGCCGCGCGACGTTTTGATGAACGTGAATTTTCCCGACCGGGAACCGGGCAGAGTGCAGGGCGTTCAGGTCACGGAACAAGGCAGGCGCGACCAGGATTACCTGCGCATAGAAGACCGCATGGATACGCGCGGCAACCCCTATTACTGGCTCGGGTTCAGGCCGCGCTCCATGAATGGGGGGAAGGGGACCGACCTGTGTGCGATTAAATCCGGAGCGATTTCGGTAACGCCGCTTTATCTAAATTTAACGCATCATGATACGCTTCAGAAGCTTTCCGGCGTTCTGGAGACATAGAAAGAAGCACGCGCTTGACGGGGACGGGCGCCGCTTCGGTGGAGGCGCCTATGATGGATGAAGCGCTCGTCGACCTCCTGCGGGAGCTGCAACGCAACAGCATTTCCGATCCCCGCGTTCTCGACGCCATCGCGCAAACGCCGCGCGAGCTGTTCATCACGGAGCGCGCGCTGAAAAGCCATGCCTACGCGGATGAGGCGCTGCCGATCGAGTGCGAGCAGACGATTTCCCAGCCTTTCATCGTCGCCTATATGACCGAGCGGCTGAACGTCGCGCCCTATCACGACGTGCTCGAAATCGGAACGGGGTCCGGCTATCAGACCGCGATCCTCGCCCGTCTTGCGCGCCACGTCTGCACGGTGGAGCGCCACCTCGCGCTTCACCGCCTCGCGCGGGAGCGGTTCGAATGCCTTGGCCTTCGCAACATCTCCTCCCTTCATGGCGACGGCGCCGAAGGATGGCCGGGCGCCCGGCTTTTCGACCGCATCATCGTAACGGCCGGCGCAAGCGAGATCCCGGATGCGCTTCTCGACCAGCTCGCGCCATGCGGCGCTTTGATCGCGCCGCTCGGTCCGCGCCACGCGCAGCGGATCACCCTTGTCACCCGCGAAAACGGGCGCGACTCCTATCAGAGCCTCATCTTCGTTCGCTTCGTGCCGCTCGTATGCCAGCCATCGTTGCGAAAGGCTTCCCCGGCGCCATCGTAAAAAAGCGCCCGCGTTTAAGTTAATATTAAGCGTTCCGCCGCATATACTTTTTTCAAAGTGAGGTGTGCGGCGATGAGTATGTTAGTTGCGGCGGGCGAGCGCGTGCCCGGAGTACTTCGCGCTGTTGTAAAGTTGAGTCTCGGTTGTGTCCTGTTGGGCGGGTGCAGCACCGGCGAGAGGTTCGGCAGCCTCGATTTCGGAAGCGGCTATCAGGCGGCGCCTCCCTCGCAGGTTTCAAGGGCCGCGCTGAATGCGCCCTCTCCCTATGCGGCGCCGCAATCCCCCCAATACCCAGCCGGCCAGCAGGCTGTCCCCTACCAGCAGACGGCCTCCTACCAGCCGTCGCGGGACGGCGGCTATCAGCTTGCGAGCGCCGCGCCAAGCCAGGGCGCGGGCTATTTGCAGGTTTCGAGGGTCGATCTTCCTCCGCTTCAGCAGCCGCAACAGGCCGCGCCGGCCCCTTCGGGGACGCGAACAGCCGACGGCTATGGCCGCTACGGCCCGCCGCCGATCGAGGACGGCGCCTACACCGGCCCGCGCATCTATACGCCCTACGATCCGCCGCGCGACTACGCGCCGCCGCCTCCCGATGAGGATCGGCGCCTCGATCGCGACATTCCGCCTCCGCCGCCGCCATCGGAGTACCGCCGGCGCTCGGATAGCGATGCGCCCCCGCCGGATTACCGGGACGGGCCGCCGCGCTACCGCGAGGAAGAACGGCGCGGCGATGAGCGCTATGGCTTCTATGAGCGCCAAAGGAGCAGCGCTTCGCTTGGCGGCGCGGACAGGCCCAACGACCCTGTCGCGTCCGGCCGCGGGAACGGCAAGGTCGTGACCGTAAAGCCGGGCGAGACGCTCTACGCGCTGGCGATCCGCCACGGCGTGACCGTCGATATGATCGCACGCGCGAACGGGCTCTCAAGCCACACTTACGTCAAGCCGGGCACCGATCTTCTGATCCCGCAGGCCGGACCGGCGAAGTTCGGCCAGGCGCAAGGCGAAACGCCCAAGGCGCAAGTTGCGCAGTGCGCCGGCGGCCAGTGCTACACGGTGAAGAAAGGCGAGACGGTCGCGAGCATCGCGCGCGCCCATGGCGTGCCGGAGGCGCAAATCCTGCAAGCCAACAACTTGCCGGATGCGCGCTCGCTGAGGGCAGGCCAGTCGATTGCGATCCCGGGCCAGGAGGCGCCGAGACAGGCGCTCGCCGACGCCGCGCCGCAGACGCGCGTTCCGGCCCCCGCTCCAGAGCCGCAAGAGCCCGCGATTGCGCCGGCTCCGTCCGGCGGAACGCTGAAAGCGCCTGAGCCGCTGAAGCCCGCGACCGAGGCGAAGCCTGTATCCGCAAAAGCCGAGCCGTCCTGCGATGCGGCGCTCGCCAATCCGCTGCCGCGCATGGGCAAGAATTTCCGCAAGCCCGTCGAAGGCCTCATCATCGGCCAGTTCGGCCCGCAGCGCGACGGCAGCGTGAACGAGGGCGTGACCATCTCGGTCCCGAAGGGGACGGCGATCAAGGCGGCGGAGAATGGCGTCGTGGCCTATGTCGGCGACGAGTTGCCGGGCTTCGGCAACCTGATCCTGATCCGGCACGCCGACGAGTACATCACGGCTTACGCCCATGCGGACGAGATCTTGGTGAAGAAGTGCGATGTCGTGAAGCGCGGGCAGGTCGTCGCGAAGGCGGGCGCGACCGGCGATGCGAGCCAGCCGCAGCTCCACTTCGAGATCCGCAAGAACTCGAAGCCGGTCGATCCGGCCCCGCTTCTCGGGTCGTAGCAAACGCGCAAAACCGCAACCGGGGAGGGAGGCTTGTCTCCCTCCTTTTTTGTGTCCGCTCGCGTGGCGTCTCGGCAAGCGTCATCCCGGCCAAGCGAAGCGCGAGCCGGGATCTCCATGTTGCATGTGGTAAGATCCCGTGTCTACGCGGCTGCATTTCATGCCGCGGCGCGCACGGGATGACGAGGATCGGCGCCGAGAAGGGGGGCATCGATGCGATTGCCAGCAATTCTTTTTTTCATAGCGAGTTCGCTCGCCATCGCGCTGCCCGCCGCGGCGCGCGATTGTCCCGCGGCCGGACGGGAGGAAAAGCTCGCGTTTGTGGCAGCGGCGCCGTCTTGTCAGGAGGCCGCCCGCCGTTTCAGGCGATGCGCGATCGGCGCGCGTCTCGACGGCGACTTGGCGTTGCGTGTGAATGACGTGTGCGAGAAGGCGTGGCTTTCGCATTTGCGCGGGCCGAAGCGCGCAGCCTACGAGGCCGCCATCGGCGCTTGCAACGCTCCCTACGCCGCAAGGCAAGGCAGCATGTCCAGGTCGGCGGCCGCGCATTGCCGCGTCGACGTGATGGCGGAATACGCCAAGGGTCATTAAGACTGCGCGTCAGGTCGGGCGGGCGGTTTGTAACATGCTGACGCAAACAGGACATCCTGATACGAACCTCGAACGAATTTAGCGCAAGCACCGTTCGCTAGGCTTGCGCCAAGCCCGATAGAATGATTCCCCGATAACAAAGCTCTGTTTGGCCCGGCGCCCAAAAACGAAAGCGGATCGCCAACCTTGGAGTGCAAGAACGCATGCTGATCGGAGAAAAAGTTTGCCTCGGTCCTATACTCCAAGCCGATGCGGCGGTTCTTTTCAATTGGCTCAATACCGTGAGCCTGATGCACTTGAACGGTCATTACATGCCGGTCAGCCAGCGGTCTTTCGATGAATGGTACGGGGCCATCGGAAAAAACTCCTCGCGGGTTGTCTTCTCGATCCGCAAACAGGGCGATCTTGCATTGCTCGGTTACATTCAACTCACGGACATCCATCCTGTTTTCCGGTCGGCCGTCGTTGGCGTCACCATTGGGGACCCCGCCAACCGCGGAAAAGGATACGGACAGGAAGCCCTCAGGTTATGCATTGCGTTTTCCTGGAACGATCTCAATCTTCAGCGGCTTTCCTTGATGATTGCCGGCAGCAACGAGCTTGCCATGCGGGCCTACAAGAAGGTTGGCTTTGAACAGGAAGGCGTATTCAAGCGGGCCATATTCGCAAATGGCGTTTATATGGACTCGACTATCATGGGGTTGCTCCGAAGCGACTGACAGGCTGCTGAAAAAGCGATGGCGCCAAGAATTCCTGCTTTTTCAGCAGCCTGTCAGCTCCGACCGGCATGCCGATGCGAGCGTCTGTTTCGCGCGACGGTTGCAAGCACGGATTGTTGAATCATTTCCGCGAAGCGAACTTAACGCAAGGTTCATCGGCTAGGCCTACGCTTGTTTTTGTATGCTCATCAGGATCGCAATGATTCTATCCGGAGGATCGGGTGCAAACTTGGCAAGCGTCTACGCACAGCCGCTATCCCCAAAGCGTGCCTGGACGCGATCCGCAGGCCAAGCAGACTCCGCCAAGGTGGCCAACGGATCGTCATCCCGGCCCGAAGCGCGAGCCGGGATCGCAAAAAGGCAAGCGCTTCGATTCGTTACGATCCCGGATCAGGCGCCGCATTTCCGGGACTTGATGGCGAATTTCGTCTCCACTGTCATGGCCGGGCTTGACCCGGCCATCCAGCTAACAATTGAAGGCATTGGCAATTTTCTGGATGGCCGGGTCGAAGCCCGGCCATGACAAGAGGCGGCGCGGCCATGACGACGGAATTGGCGGAAACATCGGGGCAATCAAGTTCCGGGATGACGGCTGCGGCGATCCGTAGGCTCGCTCCATAAGATCCTTGCAGTTCGGCACTCGATTGGCAGGATAAATCAATGACCACGCTGAGTTCTTATTTGCTCGTAGCGAATAATATGAGCCAGTATCAGGCAATAACACAAGCTCAGCCTAGTGTTAAAATGGCGACGTCCTACTACAATGCCAATATCGGCAACGTACAAAGCGCAAGCGATCTTGTAAACAATTATCGCTTGTTTTCTTATGCGATGACGGCCTTTGGGCTTGGGAGCATGGTGAGTTATGGGAAGGGGCTCATGCAAAAGGTACTTGAACAGGGCACTGGGAGCACAAGCAATCTTGCCTACACCCTCAACAATCCAAATATTCTCGCCTTCGCGCAGGCCTTCAATTTCGCCTCGTATGGCGCCAGTACGACATCGACGGCAGCGGCGACAACTGACGTTGTGAGCAAATATGTCAGCCAGACGCTTGACTCCAATGAAAGCCAACAGAATTCCGCCGTCGGGTTGGCATTGTATTTTCAACAAAATGCTCCGGACGTATCAAGCGTTTATGGTATCCTGGCTGACAAAGACCTCCTAACAGTGGTGCAGACCGCTCTTGGTCTTTCTCAATACATGTCTGAAGAGGATATCGATACGCAGGCCAGTCAATTGTCAAGCGCTGTCAATATCGCGGACTTCAAAAATCCGCAAAAATTACAGCAGTTCGTCGAAAAATACTGTGCAATGAACGACGCAACCAATCCAACGGCAGACACGACAAATGTGCTTCTTCTGTCGTCGGACAGCAGCATGGGCATTAGCACAAGCCTGCTGTCGGCCATCCAAAACCTGCCGCTTGGCGGGTTCTGATGGAGATGCCCCTCGCCACAACAGGCGATGCGGCCCAGCGGCAGCTTCATACCGCGCTCGGCAAGGCTTTTGCGGCCCAGGGCAATATGGCCGAAGCCGCGGCTCGCTTTGAGGCCGCGCTCAATTTGGAGCCCTGGTCCACCGGCAGGCTTTGCGATCTTGCGGCGATCTTTTTCAAAATGATGCGCCTCGATGAGGCCGCCACGCTTTATCGCGCCGCGCTGTCCGTCGAGCCGCATCACTGGCAGGCGCGTATCAATCTTGCGCTCACACTGCGTTCCGCGCATCGCTTTGGCGAATGCAAAGCTCTTTTGCTGGAACTGGCGGCCGAGCAGCCCGGCAATGGCTTCGTCTTTAATCAACTCGGCAAACTTCATGCTTTAGCGCAAGAGTTCGAAACGGCGCTTGGATTTTTCCAAAAAGCCGCCGCGCTCAACCCGCTCGATTCGGATAGCATTTTTTGGATTGGCGGCGTCAGGGAGGCGATGGGAGATCTCGACGCGGCCAAGGCCGATTATGCCCGCGCGGTGCAGATCCAGCCTTTGTTCAAACAGCCGGCGCGCCAAACGCTGCCCGCTTTTTCGGTCCTCTTGCTCTGTGCGCCGACGGTAGGCAATACGCCGGTCACCTATATCTCCGCTCAATCCGCCTATGACACCCAGCTTTTGGCGCTTGTGCCCGGTGTTTCCTACGATGCCGGCCTCTTGCGGCGGAGCGGCCATATTCTGTTCAATCTCATATCGGACGCGGATCAGGCCGGCGATCTCCTGGCTTTGGCCGCGAATCTCGCCGATGACATCGATCTGCCGGTCATCAATCATCCCCGCAAGGTCCAGCAAACGGCGCGCGATATCGTCGCCGCGCGGCTGCAATCGATTGAGGGCTGCCGGGCGCCGCGCACAGTCCGGCGCCCCGCAAGCGCCGATCCGTCGCTGGAGGCGCGGCAAGCGGCGATAGACATGCCTTTTCCGCTCCTCGCGCGGCCGGCCGGCACGCATGGCGGCGATGCTTTTGAGAAAATCCACGATCGCCCTGCCCTATCGGCGTTCGCCGAACGCCACCGCGGGGCCGATCGTTACCTCATCGAATACATGGATTATGCATCGCCCGACGGCTACTTCCGGAAATATCGCTTCATTTTCGTCGACGAAAAAATCCTGCCGTACCATCTCGCTATCGGCCAGGATTGGAAAGTGCATCACGCCACGACCGATATGGTCGACCACGCCTGGATGCGAGACGAGGAACGGGCGTTTCTGGAAAATCCGCGAGCGGTTTTCAATGCGGGTCAGTACGACGTGTTGCGCGCGATCCAAACGGCCGTGGACCTCGATTATTTCGGCATCGATTGCGGGCTGGACCGGGACGGCAATGTCGTTGTTTTCGAAGTCAACGCGTCGATGCTGGTCCACCAGAATAACCAGAGGTTTCCTTATAAGATTCCGTTTGTGCGCGACATCAAGCAGGCCTTTGACGACATGCTCGCCAAGCGGCGGCTGCCGGACGGCGTCCACGACGGAAATGTGGCTGTGTCCGAATAAATGCACTATGCCGCCAAACGGAGCCGCTGCGCTTGGCGGAAAGTCCGCAACGGCTCTATGATTTCAGGCCGTGCATCTTTGCGGCTCGTTCCTGTGGAGGCGCCGCCCTCTGATTGCCTTGACCTGCCGCCCAAGGCCAGCCTCGGAAACGACCGCCAAATCGACCTCGTATGTTCCCGCGATCCAATCCGGCTCGATGATCGCCACGCGGACACAAGCGCTATCGGTGTCGTCGCTGTATTCGTCGCGCCACATTTCGAAATCCGAGAAATGCTCTTGGACAACGATTTCAGCGGCGATTATGCCGGTGCCGATCTGGTCCGCCCAGTCTGGCAGCACCGCCTCTTCGTGGAATGCGGCATCGCCGTCCTTGGCGGAGTCATGATCGGAGATTGAGTAGAGAATAGTAACGGACATCAGGCGGCTTCCTTCATACATGCTTTCGATGATGAGGCGATCGAGCTGCTGACCAGCTTCCATGCGTTCCGCCGCTTCACGGCCCGGGACGCGAATCGCTCTCCATCGATCCTATCCAAGATATGTCATCGACTTTTTAGCTTACGATGATGACATTTTTATTGATGCTTTTGCTTCCGGCGAACGAGCTCTCCGCAAGCGTGTTTTTTGGCTCAAGACACGGCGCAAGCTTAACAGCCGACACTTGCGGGAAGCTAATCTCCGCCAGACGGTTGTGTCGCCCGCGCGCCCGTGGCCGCTCTCGACAAGAGGCCCAAGGCCTCCGCCTTACTTACGTTGAGCCCATCTGGGCGGTTCACCCAAGAGACCGGCCCCATCGCCGAGGCTATCGACACTCATCGTCATCCCGGCTATCGACGCCCGTTGTCATCCCGGCCAAGCGAAGCGCGAGCCGGGATCGCAGAAAAGCAAACGTTTCGATTTGTTACGGTCCCGGATAGAGCTTCGCCCTTCCGGGATGACGAACAAAGGCCATCCGGGACGATAAAACAAAGGCCATCCGCTGGCGTACCTGGGAAAGTCTGCTTAGGCCCGCAGGATCATTTCGATCACTGTGGCGCCGTCGCCATGCTTTACGTTTTCGCCTTCCCAGGAAACGCCCGTTTCTGCAAATCCAAGGCCTTCATAAAACTTTTTTGCCGGAGTGTTAAGGCGCAACAGGGCAACGGTGGTATCTTTTTTCTCATCGATAAATTGACGCGCTGAATCCCAAAGTCTCCGTCCGATCTTCTTCCCTTGATATGCGGGAATAACATAAATCTCGGATAAACTGTTCTGCTCTGAGCCGCGAACTACGGTACAGAATCCAACCAGTGTCCGGTTAAGTTTGGCGACAACGGTTCCCGATTCCGGCAGCGAGTTTTTACGTGAATCGCGACCATCGTTTTCGCGCTTTGAGCCGTCCTCTTTCGGGAGAGTCTCGCGGCAAGAGGCCGAGCGCATCTTATTGGCGCCATCGATGCTACGGCTCGATGGTTCGTTCACGGTATTCGCAAGCCATAATTTATATTGTACCGCTCGAATACCACGCGCATCCTCGGGACCTGCGATGGAGATTTCTACCAATAAGCGTTCCTTTCGTTTGTGCTAAACGGCATGGCATTGCGCGCGCTCCCGGTCGCCCGAACCCATGGCTTCAACCGCATCGAATTTCGCATCGGCGAAATGGGCAAGGGATTGCCAGTTGCGGTCTTTATCATGGTTCTCGCAATATTGCTCAAATTTATCGGGTTGGACTCTCACCAGGATGATGGTTTTGCTAGGCTTTGCGCCGCTTTGAATACGGATATTTTCGCGGATGGAAAACGTGGCGAAGTCGAGGTAGACCCCGGTGGGGGCGTCCTTGAATGCGGGTTCCTTCGGCATCATGGCTTGGAAGGCTGGGTAATCCTTCGCGTTAATCAGGGGTTCGACTTTGATCATAGTATCCTCCATGATTCGAATGCCATTACTCTGCATCGGCCGCGGCTGGAGTTTGGAGGCGAAGAGCGCCGCGATTGGGCCGCGGCTTTTCGCTCAATGACCAGGGCCGCTCTCGACCTTCGATCCAGACCTCCGCGCCCGGGCACGCGCCGACAGAACCCGGCCGCCCCTTTTTACGCCAAAGGGCGCGAGCTTTCCACTCTTATCGGGAGCGCCGGGGCCGGCGGCGACTCCGCGTCCCCCCTTTGTCATCCCGGAAGCCGCTTGCGGCTATCCGGGATCGCACGACGCCGCAGCCTGGGTGCTCAACGATCCCGGCTCGCGCTTCGCTTGGGCGGGATGACGAGAGCCGGGTCGAAGCCCGGCCATGACACTGTGTGTGACTAACCCGTTCAAAATTGGGGGCGACCGCGCGGGACATTTTTAATGTGAAGCGTGCATAGATGGTTGATCTAAACCAGAAGCGGCGATGATTTGTATGCACGCGCGGCCCGATATCTCGATGCGCATTCGTCTCCTCCTTGTTCTGGGGACGCTGAGCCTTCTTGCATTGTCGGGGATCGGGCTTTGGTCGGTGCGGTCGCGGATGCTTGAGGACCGGCAAGCCCAGCTTCGAAGCCTTCTGGATGCGACCCTGGCGGTTGCCCGCGCCGCGATGACGAAGGCTGGCGGCCCCACAAGCGAGGCTGGACGGAAAACTTTCTTCGAGGTCCTCCAATCGGCACGGTTCGGTAACAAGAAGGAGCAAAACTACTTTTTTGCGTTTGACTACGATGGCGTTAAAAGAGCGGACATCAATCCCAAAAACGTGGGGCAGAACCGCTTCAATGTCGTCCACGCCAACGGCGTTAAAGAGGTCCAGGAATTCATTCGGATCGCAAAAAGTCCGGAAGGCGCTGGATTTATAGAGTATCCGATGGAGAAAGGCGCCGGCGGTCCGCTTACGCCCAAGCTTTCCCTGATACAAAATGTGCCTGAGATGGAAGGACTGGTTGGCGTCGGCGCCTATGTCGATGACATTGACGCGGAACTTTACCGCCAGCTTGTCATTGAAGGCGCCATGCTTGCCGCAGTTCTCGCGGCCATCGGCGCCGCGGGCTTTCTAATCGGGCGAGCGCTTATGGCCGTGACATCCGAAATGGAGCGCCAGCTTGCGGCGGCGATGGACCTCCAGAGCGACATGCTTCCGAGTTCGGAGCGGGTGGCGCAAATTCAAAGCCGCTGCCCCTTGGACCTTTCAACCTATTACAAGCCGCGCGATGCTGTCGGCGGAGATATTTGGACCATAGAAGCGATCGGCCCTCAACGCGTCATGATCTATGTCGCCGATTTCACGGGTCATGGCATTTCCGCCGCTCTTAATACCGCTCGTTTCCATTCCTTTGTGCATATGGAACTCCGAAACGCGGCCGACCCCGCATGGCTGCTGCGGAGATTGAACAACAGACTGCTCGCGGTGCTGCCCGCCGGCCAGTTCGCAACCATGTTCTGCGCGACGATCGATTTCCACATGCAAAAAATCGAATATGCTTTCGCTGGCGCGCCGCCTCAGCTCTATCGCAGGTCGTCCAAGGACCCCTTTGAAGTCATTTGCCAGCCAAGCTTTCCGCTCGGCATCATCCCCGACGCGGGCTATGAAAGCCAAACGGTTGCGTTTTGTCCCGGCGGGGGGCTTGTTCTCTACACCGATGGGCTGGTCGAGACGCCCAAACCGCCCCACAGCCTGTTTACGGCGGATTCTCTGAGAGAGTTTCTCAACAAGACCAATGGGGCCACCTCGCTGCAACTGCGCGAGGGCCTGCTGGGCGAATTGTCCAAACCGGCGATAGAAGCGGACGACGACATCACGCTCGTCATCGCGAAGCATACGGGCGGAGTTATTGCGCCGCTCAATCACTATGAAATCTGAAGGCGGCGAAGCGCGCGGCTCTCGTCATCCCGGCCAAGCGAAGCGCGAGCCGGGATCGCTCAGAACTCAGGCCGCGTTTTGTGCGGCGGCAGAAAAACGCAAGGCGCGCTGCGCCAGCCCAAGTTTTCAGGTATGACATAAGCTCAACAGCCGTCTTTAGGTTCATGCCTCTCGTCACCCGCTTCGCTCCGAGCCCCACCGGCTCTCTGCATCTCGGCCATGCCTTTTCCGCGCTCTTCGCCTCCGAGGCGGCGCGCGCCGGAGGGGGGCGGTTCCTGTTGCGGATCGAGGACATCGATCCCGTGCGCTGCCGGCCGGAATTTACCGAAGCGATCTTCGAGGATTTGCGCTGGCTGGGGCTGACGTGGGAAGAGCCGGTCCTGCGGCAATCGGGGCATATGGAGGATTATGCGGCGGCGCTGGCGAAGCTTTCGGCCATGGGCTTGCTCTACCCCTGCTTCTGCACCCGCCGCGAGATCGAGGCGGAGGTCGCGGCGTCCGCCGCCGCGCCTCATTTGGCGCTTCACGGGCCGGATGGGCCGGTCTATCCGGGGACGTGCCGCGCCCGGGGGCCGGACGAGCGCGCGGCGCGGTTGAGCCGGAACGAGGCGGCAAGCTGGCGGCTCGACGCGGCAAAGGCGTTTGCGATGACGGGGCCGTTATTCTGGAGCGACCGGGCCGCAGGACGCATCGAGGCGGCGCCGCTCGATTTCGGCGACGTGGTGCTTGCCCGCAAGGATGCGCCGGCCAGCTATCATCTCGCTGTCGCCGTGGACGACCATCGGCAAGGCGTCACGCTTGTCACGCGCGGCGCCGATCTGTTTCGCGCGACCGACATTCAGCGGCTGCTGCAAGCTCTGCTGGGCTACGCGCCGCCGGATTATCATCACCACGGCCTTCTGACGGACGCCGCCGGCCGGCGCTTTGCCAAGCGGGACCGGGATGTCACCCTGCGCGGCTTACGCGAGGCCGGAAAAACCGCCGCCGAGGTGAGGGACATGGCCGCAAGGATCGCGCGGCAGAGATAGAGCAGCGCCGCAACCCCTCACCCTGTCCCACTCCCTCTGGGAGAGGGAACGACGCTGCAACGGCCGCGCCAGGACTCCCTCTCCCATGGGGAGAGGGTTGGGGTGAGGGGGTACTGCGTTGGCCATCTGGCGGAAGCCCGCCTCGAAGACGCGCGGGGCCTGCGGCCCTCGTCAAGCCGCCCGCTTGAGAAGCCGCATCAACGACCGCTTCTCCGTGGAGCCGAGCTTGTCCGCCAGCAGCGCTATCTGGTCGAAGCCGGCCGCGGCGTCGAGAGTTTGCTGCTTGGCTTGCGAGTCCGGCATCGCTCCGCTCAACGCACGCATTTGCTCCGCGTATTCACGCCAAAGGTCTGCGTCATACAGTGTGGATGTGGATTGCATCGCTGTCCTTGCTAAGAAGTGTCTCCCACGCCCTTCATTTTCCCATTATTTTATAAAAAATGTCTTGACTATGGCCTGTGCAACACGGTCGATCCCAATCAACCCGCGACCGCTGTCGCGGCGCGGCGCGCGGAGGCCAGCCGGCTCCCCGATAAGACTTCGTCCCTCTCATGATTAGAAATTCTGAATAGCCTTGGGCTTGGCGGATTCATAAGCTGATACAACATCCAGATGCGCCTATTCCGAGCCGGATGCAGGCCAGTGTGAAGAATTTGAAAAAACGCTCGCGGAAAAACCTTGCTTTCCGGACGAAGTTGATCTGCCCTCTCCTCGCGCGCCAGCAAAAGGAGGCTGGCGTGCTGCAATACTACTATTATAGCGAGTTGGTTGTGCTGGACGGAAGGAGCCGTGCTTTGGGATAGGCCCGGCGAATTGTACAGGCATTTCGAGATAGCAAGGGACAAAATGCGAAGGGAGAGACCATGACAAGCGAAAGCAAGTGCCCGTTCCCGGGCGGGACCCGGGCGCACACGAACCGCGACTGGTGGCCGAACCAGCTGAACCTTCAGGTTCTTCACCAGCACTCCAGCCTGTCCGATCCGATGGGCGAGGCGTTCGATTACGCCGAGGAATTCAAGAGCCTCGACCTCGATGCGGTGATCAAGGACCTCCATGCCTTGATGACGGACTCGCAGGAGTGGTGGCCGGCCGACTTCGGCCACTATGGCGGGCTCTTCATCCGGATGGCCTGGCACAGCGCGGGCACGTACCGCATCGGCGACGGCCGGGGCGGCGGCGGGCGCGGCCAGCAGCGTTTTGCGCCGGTCGGCAGCTGGCCGGATAACGCGAACCTCGACAAGGCGCGCCGGCTGTTGTGGCCAATCAAGCAGAAATATGGCCGCAAACTCTCCTGGGCCGACCTCATGATCCTCGCGGGCAACGTCGCGCTCGAGTTGATGGGCTTCAAGACCTTCGGTTTCGGCGGCGGCCGCGCCGACACCTGGGAGCCGGACGAGGACATCTATTGGGGTCCCGAAGGCACGTGGCTCGCGGACGAGCGCTACACCGGCGACCGTCAGCTCGAAAATCCTCTCGGCGCCGTGCAGATGGGCCTGATCTACGTCAATCCGCAAGGCCCGAATGGCGAGCCCGATCCGCTCGCGGCGGCGCGGGACATCCGCGAAACCTTCGCCCGCATGGCGATGAACGACGAGGAGACCGTGGCGCTGATCGCTGGCGGCCACACCTTCGGCAAGACGCACGGCGCGGGCGATGCGGCGCTGGTGGGGCCTGAGCCGGACGGCGCCAGCATCGAGCAGCAAGGGCTCGGCTGGGCCAGCGCGTATGGCTCGGGCAAGGCCGGCGACGCGATCACGAGCGGCCTCGAAGTCATCTGGACCACGACGCCGACAAAGTGGAGCAGCAACTTCTTCTGGAACCTGTTCGGCTACGACTGGGAGCTGACCAAGAGCCCGGCCGGCGCGCATCAATGGACGCCGAAGCATGGCGCGGGCGCCGGCACCGTGCCGGACCCGTTCGATCCGTCCAAGCGCCACACGCCGTCCATGCTGACGACCGACCTCGCCTTGCGGTTCGATCCGGCTTACGAAAAAATCTCGCGCCGCTTCTACGAGAACCCGGACCAGTTCGCCGACGCGTTCGCCCGCGCCTGGTTCAAGCTGACCCACCGCGACCTGGGCCCGGTCGTGCGCTATCTCGGCCCGCTCGTCCCGAAGGAGACGCTGATCTGGCAGGACCCGATCCCCGCGCTCGATCATGAGCTTGTCAGCGAGCACGATGTCGAGGCCCTGAAGGCCAAGATCCTCGCCTCGGGGCTTTCAACCTCGCAGCTCGTCTCGACCGCCTGGGCGTCGGCGTCGACGTTCCGCGGCTCCGACAAGCGCGGCGGGGCGAACGGCGCGCGCATCCGTCTTAGCCCCCAGAAGGACTGGGACGTCAACCAGCCGGCCGAACTCGCGAAGGTCCTCGATACGCTCGAAGCGATCCAGAAGGAGTTCAACGCGGCGCAGTCCGGCGGCAAGAAGGTCTCGCTCGCCGACCTGATCGTTCTCGGCGGCTCGGCGGCCATCGAGAAAGCCGCGAAGGACGCGGGCGTCGATGTGAAAGTCCCCTTCACGCCGGGGCGCATGGACGCGTCGCAGGAGCAGACGGACGCGCACTCCTTCGCTCCGCTGGAGCCGACAGCCGACGGCTTCCGCAACTATCTGCGCGGCCCTCAGCGCCTGTCGCCCGAGGAACTGCTGATCGACAAGGCGCAACTCCTGACGCTGACCGCGCCGGAACTGACGGCGCTTATCGGCGGCCTGCGCGTGCTCGGCGCCAATGCCGGGAAATCCCCGCACGGCGTGTTCACCAAGCGGCCCGGCGCGCTGACGAACGACTTCTTCGTCAACCTGCTCGACATGGGCGTCGCGTGGCGGCCCGCCGCCGGCGCCGACGGCGTCTATGAGGGGCTCGACCGGACAACGAACGAGGTGAAATGGACCGGCACGCGCGTCGACCTGATCTTCGGTTCGCACTCGCAGCTGCGCGCGCTGGCGGAGGTCTATGGCTCCGCGGACTCGAAGGAGAAGTTCGCGAAGGACTTCGTGGCCGCGTGGGCGAAGGTGATGGACGCCGACCGCTTCGACCTCGCCTGATGTATGCGCGGGGCGGCGGCCTGCGATGCCGCCCCGGCCGTTCCGCTAGCGTCGTCCCGGCTCAAGCGAAGCGCGAGCCGGGATCTCTCTGTGCATTTTACACGATCCCGTGTCTGCGCAGCAGAACTTCATGCCGCAGCGCGCACGGGATTGACGGCAAGCGGCGGCTTCAGTCCAAAATCGCGCATCGCGCGAATTCGGCGTTGACTACGGGCGCCTATTTCTTCACCATGCGGCAATTTGCGAAAAGGGAGGGGCGCAAGGCGCGCTTACGGCCGCTTGCGGCGCGAGCGCCGAAGAGAAGGGGGGACTGGAGCAAGGGGATCGTGATGAACGAAGGTATTTCGCTGGAAATGCTCGCCTTCAATTTGAAGCTGCTAGGCAAGAAGAGCCGCAAGAAGGTTCTGATCAGCGCGGGCAAGGCGGGAGACAAAAGGCGCATGCTGCCCGCGATCCAACAATTCCTTTCCTTGGAAGTCGATATTTTTTCAACGCCCGGAACGCATAAATTCCTTATCGAACGCGGCATCGAAACCACCGAAATCCATAAGATCACCGACCGCCGCTCCCCGAACATCCTCACCTTCCTGAAAGAGAATCGCTTCGATCTCGTCATCAACGTGCTGACGGGCGACGACGATTACGACGAGGCCTCGGACGCGAAGCTGATCCGCAAGCTCTGCATCGAGAACGGCATTCCGCTCATCACCGACTGCGATGTGGGCATCGCCACCCTCGAACAGATCGTCGCCGACACTTCGAAGGGCACGTTCCGCTACAAGCTCGCGGACAATTCCGAGCCCTGGAACCTGCGCCTTCACTTCATGGAAGCCGTTGAGCGGCTCGGCGGCGTCGCCAATCACCATGCCCATTTCGACAAGGCCTACCTGGTCAACGCGGAGAATCTGCGCATGAGCCAGGTCGACATGCAGAAGAAGTGGGAAATCTACCGCTACTTGAAGGAGAACTACACTTACGACGATCTCGTCGAGCGCATCAGCCGCGGGCTTGAGACCATGATCGGCCAGGGCGTCACCTATTGCCGAACCATGGTGGACGCCGACAGCACCGTCGGGCTCCTGCCGATCCAGGCGGCGGTCGAGGTGAAAAAGCGCTACGCGGACCAGATCCATTTCGAAATCGGCGTTCAGCCGCTCCAGGGCGTGCTCGATCCCGCGTCCTACGAGCAATACGCCGAAGCCTGCGCGATGGCCGACTATTGCGGCGGCCTGCCCTCGCGCGACCGCCCGCGCCCCGAGGCGCATCTCGACATCGTGCTCGATCTGGCGCGCCGCCTCGGCAAGCCGGTCGACGTGCATGTGGATCAGGAGAACAACCCGCTTGAGAACGAGACCGAACTGCTCGCCGCCAAGACTATCGAGCATGGCATGCAGGGCCGCGTGTTCGGCATCCACGCGATTTCCGTCGGCGCCAAAACCGAGCGCGAGCAGGACCGCATCATCGCCAAGATCCTCGAGGCCGACATGGGCATCGTGATCTGTCCCTCCGCCGCGCTCAGCATGGCGAGCCTGCCGATGACGGCGCCGTTGCACAACTCCATCGCGCCGTTCCCGAAGATGTGGCAGGCGGGCGTGCGCTGCTATCTCGGCGTGGACAATATCCACGACCTGTTCATGCCGATGGTGGACGGCGACATCTGGACGGAATGCCGGATGCTGATGGAGGCCTGCCGCTTCTACGACGTGGGCGCGGTGGCGAAATGGGCCTGCGCCAGGCCGGTCCCGCTCAAGGCGCGGCAAGCTTCGCTTGCGGCGTGAGGGGCGCCGCCGTGGCTGGGGCGCCCTCATCAAGCCAACGTGAGCGAGAGCATTTGAAATTAAGCTAGATTCGGCCAAAAGAGACGCTAAGGTGTGCCGCCCTTGGCTTTAGCCTAGCGAGAAGAGCGTTGCGCGCGGATCTCTACGATGCTGGCGTCCGAACCGGCCGCAGCCTAAGGCTGCGTGCGAGCGTGCTGCTTGCTCTGCTTCTGATGCCCTGGCTTTCCATCATGTCCGCGCCGATGGCGCTCGCCTCTCCCGCCGCGGCTTTCAGCATCGGCAGACCTCCTTTGAAAATCACGGTGCTGGTCGGTCCCCGCAACGATTTTTGTTACTCGGACCACATCGACGCCGTGGAGAAGCTCGCCCTAAGCGAACGCGAGCGTATCAACAAGGCCGGAGGCATTGGCGGCCGGCCCGTCGACATTCAGTTCCGCAATGACGAAGGCGATGGGGGCAAGACGGTCGCCATCGTGAACGAGGCGCTCGCCGATCCGAGTTCCATCGCGCTGATCGGTCTCCAAAGCTCGGATCGAGCGAAGGAGGTCTTCAAGGAGCTTGGTCCCAAGATTGCCGAAAGCGGCCTGCCCTGGATTTCCAGCATCTCGACGACGAGCATGTTCGCCGGTTATTCGAACGTCTTCTCGATGCGCGGCTCCCAGGAGGAGGAAAGCATCCCCGTTATCGCCGAGTTCGTGAAGGAGCGGAAATTTGCGCGCCCCGCCTTCATCGGTTTGAAGGGGCAGGCCGGCATCGAGGCGCTGGTGAATGGCCTGGAAGGAAAGAAGGATTTCCCGGCCTTCGTGGACAAGCATTTTTTCGCGCTGTCCGGGGCGGACAGCAAGGCGAAACTCAACGCCCATCTCGATCCTTCCGAAATCGCAAAAGCCGTCGCGGATCTGAAGGCCGCCAATCCCGACCTTGTGTTCTTGAGCGTCGGCGGCTGGCGCATCCCGGACTTTCTGAAAGAAATGGAGAAAGCCGGGGTATCCGCGCCTCTGTTTGTGAGCGGCCGCATCGAGGATATCTTCCGTTCCCCTTCCGTCTCCTATTCGGGCAACGTCTACCAGATCGCGAGGGACGAACTCCCAAGCCTCTACAATAACAGAGTTCGCAAGCGTCTTTTTCGCGACCGCGCGGAGGCCTGGGATTTCAGGGACGGCGCGCGCAACCAGGACGCGTTCGACCGCATCGAGAACGGTTGCCAGGAGCGTTCGCCCCAAGCGGCGCTCGACGTTCTATCGACCTCAAACTTGCGCGCCGTAGGCATCGGCTTGGAAACCAGGGACATGATCGCGATGATCGCCGATGTGCTGAGCACGGCGAAGCCCGCGGCCGATCCCAACAACGTCGCGTCGCTTCGCAAGACGGTTCTCAAGGCGATCCCCGCTTCGTTCTCCGCGGGCAAGGGCGTCTACAAGGGGTCGCTTGAGGATTGGTCGTTCCGGCCTTCGTCGCGAAGCACAGTCAGGGCGCCTTTCATCATCGCGCGCCCGAAGGATCTTCGCCGGCAGCAGCTTGCGCCCATGCAATATGTGCCGCTGAAGGACGAAAAGCTCAGGAAAATCCCGACCTTCTACCTGGACATCGACCTCATCCGCCTGTCCCGGATCGACGACACGGAGAAAAGTTTCAGCGCGGATTTCTATCTGTCGATGAACGCGGAGAACAATCCCTCTCCCGATATGATCGATTTCGCCAATGCATTTCTCGATTTCAAGACCAATGGCAAGCAAGTCACGATCCAGCCTCTTCATGAGGGCGAGGAAAGCGACACCTTTCCTGACAATATGAAGATTTACATGGTGTCGGGCAAATTCATGCTCGATCCCGACTACAAGAGCTATCCCTTCGACGTACAGCCCTTCACCATCGAGCTGCGGCCCAAGCGGGGACAATATCCGTTCATCGTTCAGCCCCTTCAGCGGGAACTGCGCGATAGAGCGTTCGACGCCGACGGCTGGGACGTCAAGGACACCTATGTCAGCTACGATCAGGACACGATCTCGATTTTCGACACCAAAAAGCTCGAACCGAGCGTGGTGCCATTCTACAAGAGCAACTTCGTCTGGGTGATGAAACGCAGCGCGACAGACTTCTACCTGCGTGTTGTAATTCCGCTGTTTTTCATCGCGATCGTCGCCTATCTCGCCATCTTCATCTCGAATCACCACTTCGAAGCGATTGTAACCATCCAGGTTACAGCATTCCTATCGGCCGTCGCGCTCTATATTACCACCCCGAAAGTCGATTCGGACACCGCGACCCTGTTGGATCGAATATTTGTTTTCAACTATATGATGTTCAGTCTCATGATTGGCATCTCAATTCTGAGCGTGAATAAGTTCATCGCGGGAACTCTCCACTTGAGGCGGACGCTTGCCTTGCTTCACGTCGGCTTTATACCGGTCTTTCTCGCGATGATGGTCTTCTACGTTTACGGCGCCGGCGCATCGGACACGCATTCGGAACTTGAATTCTGGCCAGCCCTGGAAGATGGGGTTTCGAAATTCCTGGTTCAGCTTGGGCTGTGAGCTTAAAGCCGGCCGGCGCAAGCTATCCAGGGAAAGCCGCGAGGATCGGGAAGAATTCCAAGACCATGAGAAACGAGGAAAATCGGGTTCCGGCTCCCGCCTTTGTTGTCATGGCCGCTCCCGAGGCGCCGCTGTCCGGTTTAATTCCGGCGAGTTTTCAACATCGTCATCCCGGAAGGGCGCCTTTCGCGCCCTATCCGGGATCGTGCAAAACCTCGAACCGAAGTATTGAGGAAGACCCCGGTAAGTAAAATGAACCGGACAGGCGTGCCTCAAGGGCGGCCATGACAACAAAGGCAGAGCCAAAACCCAATTTTTTTCACGCTCCGTCGCGGGAACGGCGTTGAGACCGGCCGGGACTTTCGGCGCTTGGCATAATCGCCGTAAGTCTCAATCTGTCTTCACGAGCCCGGAGAACGCGGCCACCGCGAGCAGGCTCGCAACGCCGCCGAACACCAGCTCCGCCCAGACGAGCGCCTTGGTGCCCCAGTTCGGAACTTCGATGGAAAGTCCATCCGCGAGTTCCAACCGGACTTCCTTCTGCATCGGAACCCAGCTCTTCTCCTGATACAGGTCCACGACAGGAAAGAGCACGTTGAAGGAATAAACCCACGGGTTGAACTGCGGGTATTCGGCGAACTTGTCGCCCACCGTCGCGGCGCACGCGGTCCAATTTCCGCCGGCGAGCGGGCGGCACTTCTCGAAGTCCGGCTGCAGGAAAACCTGCGCATCGCGCGGCGCGAACACGCCCCTCTCGGCGGCAAGCTTGAAGTAGAAGCCGCAGGCGACGCCGACGAGGGCCATGATCGCGAGCACACGCAGCGGCCGGTAGCCGTGGCCGATCAGCAGCCCGGCCGTGAGCGCCGACACCAGCGCGGCCAAAGCGCGGAGCGCGCCGCGTGGCCCCTTGCGCCACCCAGCCATGCGGCGCCGGATGAGAAAGCCCTGCCGCTCGATGGCCAGCCGCCGCGCCTCCTCGGGATGCCCCATGGCTTTCAGCACCTTGATCAGCTGCTCGAAGGGCTGGGGCCGGAAATCGCGGCCCATATGCGCCTTGGGCTGGCGATTGAGCCATTTCTTCCGAATGTGGGCCTCGATGGGCGCAATCCCGGCAAAGCGGTCATAGGTGAAGCCGTCGAGATGGATCACGTTCCGGATCGGACCCTCCGACCTCGGCCACGACCGTTCGTCATCGACGAGGACTCGCACATGGGCGCTTTTCAGATCGAGGGAGCCGTGAAACTCAGCCGCGTCGCCGTTTTTGCCCTCGATGGGGGCCATGATCAGCGCGCCCAGCACCTCGGCGTTCACGAGCGACATCGCGTCTTCGGAAAAGGCCTCGCCCGGCGCGGCGAAGTCCTTCGAGGCAAGATTGGCGGGAACCGAAAACACGCCGCCCCGGCAGTCGATATTGCCGCGAATGCGCGCGCCGTTGAGCTGGACCTTGCCCTCAGACTTGAAGCCCTTAGACAAATAGATGTTGCCGCTCAGCTCGATGCGGGTGAAACGCAACGCCGTCGCATCGCCCTGCCCGGCGCTGCGGAAATGGCCGTTCCGGCAATCGAGGTCGCCGCCGATCTGCGCGCCGGAGAAGGATAATTCGCCATCGCTTTCGCAATCCCTCAAGTACAGGCTGCCATTGACGCTCAAGCGGTGAGCCTTGAGCGCGCGGATGGCGCCGTCCCAGCGGTTCGCCTCCCGCGATCGCGTTTCATCGAAAGCGGCGCGAAACGCGCCCTCGGAGCAATCGAAGGTTCCGCCAATCTCCGAATCATCGAACAGGATCAAGCCGTCGGCGCTGAAGCCGCCGCGGAACTCGACATTGCCGCCTATCGTGACCGTGGCGAGGTCCGCCGCCAATCGCTGGGAGCGCCAGCGCCTGCCCTTGATCGCGCAGCCCGTACAGGACAGGGAGCCGCCAATATCGGCGCCGAAAAGCTGCAGGCTGCCATCGATAAGGGCGCCCCGCAGCAAAAGGCTGCCATCGACCGCGACGCCATCGCCACGGATCGTGGAAACGGCGGTTCTATCGAGGCTCACCACTTTCGTTTCGGCGTCTGAGAAGGTGAAATCGCCCGATATGAAGCAGTCCTGGAGCCAGAGCGGCCGGACGCTCTTTGCGCCGTCGAGGTTGACCGCGCCGTCGACATAGGCGCCTTGCACCCTGAGGCCGCCCTCGTAAACCAGGGCAGCCGCGTCCCCGCCGAGCGCGAGAAAGCGCAGGAAATCGCCGCGAATTTCGTTATCGTCCGACGGCGCCTCGGGACGCGTCCGGCCGAAGGAGCACTGCTTGCCGGTTCGAGCCACGTCCAGAAGTTTGCTTTCGGCGGGCTTCAGAGGCTCGAAGTCTTGCAAGGTCGCCATTTCCGGCTCCATATCGTGGGTCGCCGGGAGAATGACCGGGGCAGGCGAGGCTTACAAGGGTGAACGTAAGCTTGGCGCAATGAAAGGCGGCTGCGGATGGATAAGGCTGTTTTCCCCTTCGGGCGTTGGCCATCGCCCATTACGCCTGAAGCCGTCGCGGGAAGCTCCCTTCGCTTCGGGCGCGTCCAGATCGCCGATGGCGCCGTGTTCTGGAGCGAGGCGCGGCCGGCGGAAAAGGGCCGCGCGACCGTGATGCGCTGGAGCGCGAAGAGCGGCGCGGCGGAGCTTATCCCCGCTCCCTATTCCGTGCGCTCGCGCGTGCACGAATATGGCGGCGGCGAATTCCTTGTCGCGGGCGCCTCGCTCTATTTTGTGAACGATGACGATCAGCAGGTTTACGCGGCGAGTCTCGCGGGTGGCGGCATCGTGCGAATGACGGCCGTCTCCAACACGCGCTTTGCGGATTTCGCTTACGACGCCCGGCGGGCGCGGCTGATCGCGGCCGGGGAGACGCATGGCGGCGCGGCGCTTCCTGAAAACGCGCTTTGGACCATTCCCGCTAGCTCGGACCCGGCAGAAAGCGCCGCGATGCTGCTCTCGGGCCGCGACTTCTACGCCAGCCCGCGCTTGAGCCCCTGCGGCGGCTTCCTGGCCTTCCTCGCCTGGGATTTGCCGCACATGCCCTGGGACGCGGCGCGGCTCTTCGTTGCCGAGGTTGGCGCGGACGGCGCACTTGCCGAACCCGCCGCCATCGCGGGCGGCGATGGAAGCGCGTGCTTCCAGCCCGAGTGGGACAAGGACGGAGCGCTTTACTTTGTTTGGGACGCCGGGGGCGCTGGCGCGCTGTATCGGTGGCGGGCCGGAGACGCCCCCCGCCGGATCGCGGCTCTCGACGGCGACCTTTCGATGCCGCTTTGGAGCCTGAACGCCGCCAGCTATGCGCTTCTCGACGGCGGCAAGGCCTATTTGTCTTTCGTGACCAAGGGCGAGGCGCGCGCGGCGATCCTCGATCTTTCATCCGGCGCAGTCGCCGCCCGCGATAACGCACTCACTTCTGTCGCCAGCGTGGCCGGGGGCGGCGGCGCCGCCGCGCTTGCCGGAATGACGGACGGCGACGGGCTATGCATTGTCTCCGACGCGGTCTCGCCTGCCGTGAAAGGCGCGCCGGCCATCATCCGCCGCGCGAGCGCGCTCGCCATCGACGGCGCCACGATCTCGAAGCCGCGCCGCATCGCCATTCCGAGCGCGCAAGGCGAGGTTTACGGCCTTCTCTATCCGCCAATGAATCCCGCCGCCGCGGGGCCGGAAGGCGCGCCGCCCCCGCTTATCGTCAACCTCCACGGCGGGCCGACCAGCGCGGCGTTGCGCGGGCTGAAGCCGAAGACGCTGTTCTTCACCTCCCGGGGCTTTTCCTTGCTCGATCTCGACTACTCGGGAAGCGTCGGCTACGGCCGGGCCTATCGCGACCGCCTCCTGGGCGCCTGGGGCGTCGCCGATGTGGAGGATACCATCGCCGCCGCGCGCTTCGCTGTCTCGCAAGGTCTTGCGGACGCGAACGCGATCTTCGTCACGGGAGGAAGCGCGGGCGGGTACACCGTGCTGATGACGGTCGCTAGGAGCGGCCTTTTCCGGGGCGCGGCCAGCTATTACGGGATTTGCGATCTCGTGGCCCTTCAGCGCGCCACCCACAAATTCGAGCAGGGCTACCAGTCCGCGCTTCTCGGCGGGACGCTTGAGGACAAGGAGGCGGTTTACCGCGAACGTTCGGCGATCAGCCATGTCGACGCCATTGCAACGCCCTTGATCCTGTTCCAAGGCGCGGACGATCACGTCGTCCCGAAAGAGCAGTCGGTCATGATCGCGGACGCGCTTCGCTTGAAAGGCGTAACGGTCGAGTATCATGAGTTTGAAGGAGAGGGGCATGGCTTCCGAAAAGCGGACACCATCATCGCGTGCCTTGAGCGCGAACTCGACTTTTATTGCAGGTTGATGCGCGAGACGCCTCAGAGCACCTTTTGAACCACGATGTCGGGCTCAACGCCCTTGTCCTCGATCTCAGCCCTGTAGATCCACCGTCCCCAGGCAAATGAAACGACATTGGCCGTGGAAGCCTCTGTCACGCTCATGAGCTTGTGGTTGTCGGGGATCGCCCGGTCCAGAATCGGCTCGCGGCTCAAAATGAGAAGCGCAACGCGATGACGTTCCTGCGTCAGAAACTCGGTGTAATAGCCGGCGTTCAAGGCGAGGACAGGCGCCTCGGCGAGAACCTTCTGCGCTTCGCTCGCGCTGAAGAGCTGCGAAGTGGGCTCGGGCTTGTCCGGCCGGCGCTGGGCGCTGATCCCCTTGAACCGCGCAACGGGCGAAAGCCCACGCAGGAGCCAGGGCTTGCTCTCGCTTGCGAATTGATGCGGCTCGGCGCTCGCCATTTGGGTTGCAAAGAAGCCCGTCGACGTCACTTTGGCGGGGCGGGTCATTTCGAAAAAGAGCACCAGGCCGCACAACGGAAGAGCCATAAGCAGGCCGCAAAAAAGGGTACGGCTCGCCGCCGCCACGGCGGCCCAGGACTTTTCGAAGGTGATGCTCGTCGCTTTGGTCATGGTTTATTATAATCGAAAGAAGCTGCCTCCGTCTACGTCCGCAACGGTCGTGCCGAATGAAGGCAAATTAACGGTAGCGCCGAAATCGGACACGCTCATAAAACAAAAATATGTGAGTGTACGCTTAAGGAGTCGCAACAGAAATCGCCTGACGTACGCGAAACTGTTCTCGTCAGGCGTTCTGTTCCAACCATCGAGGCATTTGAGTCCTCGTGATTAGGAACTGATGCAGACCTACGCTGCTTGACTTTATAAAAAGCCATTCCCGGAAAAATGTCACCTGAAAAAGGATTCCGCCTTCGTTCTCCTGTGCGTATCCTGTGCACGACGTTTGACATGACGGCAAATCAGGTTTCTGCGGCCCCCCTTCGGTCGCGGGAGCCTTCGAAAAGCGGCAGCTGCTGCCCCGGCGCCGTCTGCGGCGCGGTCATGCCGAGATGACGAAAAGCCTTGAGCGTCAGCACACGCCCGCGCGGCGTGCGCCCTATGAACCCCTGCTGAAGAAGATAGGGTTCGATCACCTCCTCGATGGCGTCCTTGCCCTCGCTGAGCGCCGCCGCGATGGTCTCGATGCCCACGGGGCCGCCGCCGTAATTCTCGCCGATGCAGCGCAGATAGCGGTGGTCCATCGAGTCGAGGCCGAGCGCATCGACTTCGAGCTGGCCGAGCGCCGCGTCCGCCACGGCGCGGTCCACTTCGCCCGCGCCGGCCACGGAAGCGAAATCGCGCACGCGGCGGAGGAGCCGGCCCGCCACGCGCGGCGTTCCCCGGCTGCGGCGGGCCACTTCGCGGGCGCCGTCCGGCGTCGTCCGCATGGCGAGCACGCGGGCGCCGCGCTTCACGATCTCCTCAAGCTCATCCTCGGTATAGAAATTCAGCCGGACCGGAATGCCGAAGCGGTCGCGCAGCGGCGTGGTCAGAAGGCCGGTCCGCGTCGTGGCGCCGACAAGGGTGAACTTCGCCAGGTCGATGCGCACCGAGCGCGCCGCCGGCCCCTCGCCGATGATGAGGTCGAGCTGGAAATCCTCCATCGCCGGGTAGAGGATTTCCTCAACGGCCGGATTGAGGCGATGGATTTCGTCGATGAACAGCACGTCGCGCTCTTCGAGGTTGGTGAGCAGCGCCGCGAGATCGCCCGCCTTCGCGATCACGGGGCCGGACGTCATCTTGAAGTTGACGCCGAGTTCGCGGGCCACGATCTGCGCGAGCGTCGTCTTGCCGAGGCCCGGCGGCCCGGCGAACAGAACGTGATCGAGGGCGTCGCCGCGCGCTCGGGCCGCATCGATGAAAACCTTGAGGTTGGCCCGCGCCTGCGCCTGCCCGATGAACTCCGCCAAGCGCTGCGGGCGCAGCGAAAGTTCGCCCGCGTCCTCGTCCTGCCGCTCCCGGTCCATCAAACGTCCGCTCATGGCGCCACGCTAAGCAGGTTTGAGGCGCCGCGCAATAGGGGCGGGTTGCGTCTGGGGAAAGGTGGAAGCGGCGGCGAGGTCCGCCTCGAAGCGAGCGTCCGTCAACCTTTCGCTAACCCTGGCGCCTGCGAATAAGGTACCGCCACATCGCCGTTTTCCGCCCCTTTTCCCTCATTCTCTTAATGATAGCCGAAAGCGCCTTGAGGATGCGTTAGCGGCGCCTAGCGCGTTGTTTTTCATGGCGTAATTCAGGTCGCGCCGGGCGATTCGAACCGGTTGCGGACGCCGCTCGCGCACGCTCCGGTTAGGTTTCGCGGTAAACGCGCGCAACAATAAAACCGTTAACTAGGATTTTCATCATGCGTTTTTCACGCCGAATCCGGGTTTTTTGCGTTTTTCGTAGGCGATTCGTAGGAAATGCTAGGGAAAGGCCGTCGCATTTCCGGCCGTTAACACATGCCGATTTTAACTATACTTCGGGCGCCAGCCGCTTACGCGGGCGCCTTTTGCGGTCCGGTGGGAGAAGGCCCGAGCGATATGGGGATCGTGACGGGTGATTATACGAGCAGGACCCACTTCGTGGGCTGACAAGTGTTCTCCTCACTGAGCGGAATTGTGGGAACAGGGGATATCGCATCTGGCCACTCATTGCTCTCCGTTCCCCACGAGCACGAATGGCGCCCATACGCTAGGATGCGCATATATGCCGCCTTTCGCAATTAGAACAGCAATCGAGCGGCGCAGCGCTTCGGCGCGCCCAATCATTGGCGCGGCCTTCATCGCGTTTACCGCGCCCGTCGTGATGGCGACGGCGGCATCGGAATTCACCTCCCAATGGGAGACGAGAAGCGAACGCGCGCCCGCATAAAAAAATGCCCGCGCCAGCCCAGAAAGCGCTTCCGCGCCATCGCTCGATCCTGCCGCCGTGTTGCACGCCGACATGACCACCCAATCAGCGTTGAGATTCAACTGCGCGACCTCGGACGCGGTGAGAAGACCATTGTCTTCCTCACTAGCTTTATCCGCCTCGGGCGGTGTCAGCAACAACGCGGGTTCCGCCTTGTTTTTCGCGAACATCGCGGTCTGACCCGCAATCAGGCCGTGAGTAGCAAAATGTACTACGCGTGCGCGGGCAAGATCGCCGCTTCTCGACAGCGCCTTCACCTTGCTGACGGTCGCCTCCTTGCCAAGATAGATGGCGTTCCTCAGCCCGGATTCGGGCACGCCCAACTCGCGGCCAACGGCGCACAGTTCGTCCGCCGTCTCGGGCAGCGGCGGTTGGCGGCGCAAATCCTCGACGCTGATCGCGCCGCCACGGAAAAGCGAGGCAATGCTTGCGACGATGCTGGCGATGCGGCTTTGCTTCCGCGGTGCGGCCTTGCCGCAATCCTGCTTGGCCCAGGCGCTTATGTCGGCGCCATCCAAGCCGGTCAAAAGCGGATTACCGAAACCGGCGAAAGGCTCTGGCGCTTCACTTGACTTGGCGGCCCGCAACGCCTTTAGTGCTCCAACCGACGGCAGAATGGTAATTGCCTGCCGCTTGCCGAGCCAAGAGGCTGTTCGATAGGCCTCGAACCGGGGCAGCGATTCATCCGGTTCTTCGGCGACGAGCACTTCGAAGGGCAATTGCGTTAGCGCTCCCGACGGAACAATGAGGAGCGACTTGTCCTTGATGAGATCCTCAATCCCGCCGAACAGTTCGCGATAAAGCGAATACGCGGCGGTGGCATCGAAGGGCGGCAGCTCATTTTCTGTGGCTTCGACGCGAAGCAGTGTCTTGCAAGCCTCCCAACTTTGCTCTCCAAAGCGCCAATTGGTTCCGTCGAGCCCACAGCGTAGAGACGCAACACTCCTCTGAAGGAGGCTGGTTCCCGGATAAACGCCTGCCCAACGCGCCTCATTTTTAGTAATGGCGAATACGACCGTCTCCTCTGGAATCCTACCCATCTGCCACAAATCGAGAAACAGCACGAGAGCTTGGTTATCACCGAGCAGTGCTTGCGCCTCCTTTATGGGCAGTGGCTTCGGATCGGCCAACTCGGTGTAATCGGGGAAGTCTTTGCGCAGGCGGTCTAGCTTTTCGCTCAGCTTCGCCTCAATCTCAGCCAGGGCCGCGCGGGTGGCCTCGCTGGCCACAATGTCTGCCCTGCTTACAGCTGCATCCAATCTGCGATAAGCAGCGTCATGGTTTGCGAGCAAATCTTGCTGCTCGCGTATGAGCTTGGCTAACCTTTGTTCGCCTTTGCCGAACCGAACCGCCATCGATGTAAGCGCAGATGCCGCCTCGTTTTGGAGCGCCCACTGGGCAAGTTCAAAGCCCTCGGCAAGATTTCCCGCAGCGGCAGCATCGGAACGAAAAAGCGCACGCGCATAATCTCTGAAGGCGCCTGAATAGTGTGCCAGAACGGACTTGCCGACATCGCCATGTCCTGCACCCCATGAGCGATGGGAATCGGTCATGCTTGGTTTCGCTCGATTGAAGAGCTTCACCGCTTCCGCCCAGTGACCGCGTTCTTCATTCAGATTAGCCAAATTACCAAATTCTTCAGCGACCAGTGGGTGACCGGCACCGAGGCTTTTTTCCTTGATCGCAAGCGCGCGGAGCATTAGCGGCTCAGCTTCTGCGGTCCTGTCCATCTTCTGTAGCAACGTCGCCAGATTTCCTAGATTCTTTGCCACCTCAATGCGATTTGGACCAAAATTAGCCTCGTTTATTTGCAGCGCCCGTCGCAGCAGCGGTTCGCCCTCGTCAACACGGCTAGAGTTCGTTAATAGGTTTGCTAGGTTGTTGAGCCGGATGGCGACGTCAGGGTGAGTTGGGCCAAGTATTTTCTCGTCAATGTCGAGAGAACGGCGCATCAAAAGTTCCGCCTCAGGAAACCTCTTTGTTTCCTGAAGCGCCACCGCCAGATTGCTGAGATTCATTGCGACCGCGGTGTTTTCGGGTCCGAATATTCTTTCGTTGATGGCAAGCGCGCGACGATAAAGAGGTTCGGCCTCGTCAAAGCGGTATGTGTCAACGAAAAGCGCCGCCAGATTGTTGAGGTCTCTAGCAACTTCTGGGTGCTCTTTCCCACGGTTTCGCTCGTCGAGGGCGAGTGCGCGTCGCAGCAGCCGTTCGGCCTCGTCAACACGGTTTGTAGCCTGAAGCAGCAGCGCTAGGTTGTTGAGGTCTCTGGCAAAGTCTGGGAAATCCGACCCAAGGCTTTGCTTATCGATCTCTAACGCCCGGTGGATGAGCGGCTCGGCCTCGGAGAACTTGGTAGAAGCCTGAAGTGCCGAGGCGAGAGTAATAAGGTCTCTGGCCACTATGGGGCTGTCTATCCCAAATATCTTCTCGTCTAAGGCCAGGGCTTGCGAGGAAAACAGTAGAGCTTCAGCGAAGCTATTGCTTGCCCTGAGCACTTCGGCAATATAGTAAAGCGCAGTTGCGTATTCCGAATTTTCATGGCCGTAGCGGCCTTCCACGACTTCGGCGTATCGCTTGGCAAGCGGCAGCGCCTCCGCATACTTGCCCGCATAGAAAAGCTCAAAGCCATTCCTTTTTAAAGCATTGAGGTCGGCGTCGCTAAACGATTGGGCTAGCGTGGGCGTCAGAGCTGAGGCAATCGCTATCGAAACCGACAACAAAAAAAGTTTCCAAGTATGAAACCACATGGCTCACAATGATGGCTTGAATTGCGTTATCCAAACGGCCTTTTACCAACGAATTGAGTTTAAAGTTTGCAACAGAATGTCCGACACGCTCACCTGAGCCGCGAGGCCTCCTTTCCGCTTGACTCCAAGGAAGAGACATGGCGACGGGCTGCTCCTGGCCTTCTCCCGCCCTCCGAACGGCGCACGCGGACTCCCCTATTGTAGCCGATATTCTACTTGTTATCCGCATGGCTGCAATAATCGGCCGGCGTCGCCAAAAACGCCGCGTTCAGCTTTGTGTCGAGCGTTATCAGGGGCAATCGCTTTCTGAGCGCCAATTCCAGGTATGCGGCATCGTAGACTGTCAAGGCGTGGGCGCGGGCAAGCGATAAAATGAGGGAGTCATCGTGCCGAAAATCGATGGAGATGTCGAGCGCTTGCACGTATGAAAGCGCGAGGCTCGTCCCCTCAGGCGACAGCCGGGACCGGCGCTCGCAAACGATAAAAATATTGCGCAACTCATACCAGAAGATTGCGGGTACGAAGAGCGCTTCTCCTTTGACGCCGTCAATTGTGGGGATGCCCGGTTTGGCCGCCTCGTCCGGCAGCAGCCAATGCGCCACCAAGGATGCGTCCACCACGAGCGCCATTACGCGCGGTGCTCTTCATGTTTAAAATCCAAAATTTCTTCGACGGACACCGAGGGTTGGCTCGCGCGGAACTCTTTGATCGCGGCGATGGCGTCCTCGCGCCGCCGCTGCTCGGAGATGGCTTGGGGGACGAGCGTGGCAATGGCCTTGCCGTGGCGTGTGATGACGATTGTCTCGCCGCGCTCCACTTGATCGAGGAGCTGCGCAAAATGCGCTTTGGCTTCGGTTGCTTGGACTTCTATCATCGCACCACTCATTCTGACCGGTTAGAATAATATATACGAATTTGGTCTGCGATCAAGAACCCCACTCAAGATCGCCTGCTTGAAGATCTGAAAGCCGCTCTCCGGGCTCATTCCACGCGTGTTCGAGCGGCATTTGCATAAGCAATCGCGCACTCATACAACCGGTCGTATGAGATTTTCAGGCCCGTGGCGGTAATGCAGATCCCATCGGCGCCGACGGCTTTATTCGCTAATCTTGCGAGACGAGCAAATTTTGCGACCAATAATTTTTTCTCAGCTTCAGGCGTAACCTGCAATACCAGTATTCTCTGGCCTTGATGCGTCCAGGTTCCGATCCCTGCGATCGCGTCCCAAGGGATCGACTCGGAAGTCACGCGCGTGTCTCGAATGCCTTGCGGGCCGATCGTTACAACCGGTCCGGACACCGTAAACAGGCGCCACGCGATGACGAGCGTACAAAGGGCGAAAAAACCGGCGGCGGCGAAACTTGCGGTTTCCGCGCCGGGCTCAAGGGGAGTTTTCGGTTCGACCCAATGCAAGGCGAAGGCGAGCGGAATTAAAGTCATGATCGCGCCCAAAATCGCCAAGCCGACCATCTTCCACGGAGACGACTCGATTTGACTTCGAGCGTCCGCGATGTATCGAGAGTTTCCATTCGCCCCTCCCATTGCATAGCAGCAAGGGGCCGAAATTATACCCGTAACGCGAAAATCGTGTGTCGCTGGCGGCTCCGCCCCCCGGTTACGAACCCCCTGGAAAAACTGGTTGACCGCAATCAAGTTATGGTACAAAACGGGAACAAAGCAGGATCGCATTGTGTCATGAATAAGCTCGAAGCCCTGCGGATGCAAGTCCGCGCCCTGGAAGGCCATCGCCTGGAGACCGCCGAAGACGGCGGCGTTCTGCCTTTCGCGGACGCCCGCCTGAATGCGCCCTTCCCTCGCGGCGGCTTGCAGCTCGGCGCGCTCCATGAATTCACGGCGCTGGGGCTGGAGGCTGAACTCGCGCCCGCCGTCACGGGTTTCGCCGCGACGATTGCGGCGGGCATCCTTCGCAGCCGCGGGGGGCATCTCCTCTGGGCGTCGATCCGGGGCGACTGCTACGCGCCGGGCCTCGCGCGCTTCGGCCTCGATCCGCGCCGCATCGTCTGGATCGACTGCCGGAAGGACGCCGAGGTCTTGGGCGTCATGGAAGAGGCGCTGCATTCGCGGGCGCTGGCGGCGGTGCTCGGCGAAGCGGGCGCGCTGAGCTTGAAGACCGGGCGCAGGCTCGACGCGGCGGCCCGGCAATCGGGCGCGACCGCGCTTCTGTTGCGGCGGCATTTTTCCAAGCCATCCCGCGCGAGCGAAGCCCCGAGCGGCGCCGCGGCCACCCGCTGGCGCGTCTGCGCCTTCTCAAGTCGTGGAACCGGCTTGCCGGTATCCGGGATCGTCAAGGACGCAGCGCCTTCGCCTTTTGCGATCCCGGATAAGGCTGCGCCTTTCCGGGATGACAGTTGCCTCATCGTCGTCCCGGAAACGCCAGCGGCGTTATCCGGGACCGTGCAGAACTCGGCGCCGGGTGCGCCCGGTTCCGGGATGACGAACGGGGGCGCCGGCCCGCCCCGCTGGCGGCTCGATCTCGACTATTGCCGCAATGGCGGAACCGCATCGTGGATCGTGGAGGCGTTGGAGGACGCAGATGGCGAAGGGACAGAAGCGGGCCATGTTCGTGTGGTTGCCGAACTTTGCGATGACGCTCGTCCGGCTGAAAAAGCCCCCGCTCGCGGGCGCGCGCGAACCGCTCGCGCTTCTTGAGAAGCATGGCGCCATCCGGCGCATCGCCGCGCTCGACGAACCGGCCATTCGCGCCGGCCTTTACCTGCATCAACCCTTGGCGGACGCGCTCGCCGTCCATCCCGGCCTCGTTTGCGCGGACGCAGACCCCGAAGCCGTGGGCGAGGCTTTGACCGCGCTCGCCTACTGGGCGCAGCGTTATACCCCCGCCACCGCCCCCGCTCCGCCTTGCGGCCTTTGGCTCGACATTACGGGAAGCGCCCATCTCTGGGGCGGCGAGGACGCGCTTGCGGAAGACCTGATCGCGCGGCTCGAAGCGCGCGGCATCCCTTCGCGCGCCGCCATCGCGCCCACTTTCGGCGCGGCCTATGCGCTCGCCCATCACGCCCAGAGTTATTTGATTGTGCCCCGGAGCAGCGTCATCCGGGAAAGCGCTTCCGCGCTTATCCGGGATCGTACCGAAGCGCGCTTTCGGGATGACGATGGCGGTTTAGCCGCGATGCTCGCTCCTCTGCCCGTGGAGCGGCTGCGCATCTCGGAAGGGACGGCGAGCGTGTTGCGCAAGCTCGGGCTGGCGGCCATCGGCGATGCCGGGAAGCTGCCGCGCGCAGGCCTGGCCCGGCGCTTCCCCGATCTTCTGCCGCAACTCGACAAGGCGATGGGGCTCGCGCCGGAAGCCATCGAGTTCTTGCAGCCGCCCACGCCCTTCGTCGAACGCATGCGCTTCGCCGAACCGGTCTCGGCGCCGGAAGACCTGGAGCGGGTCGCGCATAAGCTTCTGCATGGGCTCTGCGTCCGCCTGCAAGCCAAGCGCCAGGGCGGCAAGCTGTTCGAGGCAAGCTTTTTCCGCTCCGACGGCGGCGTTGCGACGCAATCCATCAAAACCGCCCTGCCCGTCCGCGACGCGGAACGCATCTTCCGGCTGTTTCGCGAGAAGCTCGGGCTTATCGATCCGGGCTTTGGCGTGGATGTCGTGACGGTCGCGGCGCTCCATGCCGAGCCTTTGGAGGCGCGGCAGGCCAACATCCTGCGCAAGGTGAACAACGGGCCTTGCGCCGAGGAACTGGCCGTTCTCATCGACGCGCTGGAGAACCGGCTCGGCGAGGGCCGCGTCTACCGGCTTGCCTCGCGCGAAAGCTACGTCCCCGAACGCGCCGTGAAGCGCACACCCGTCATCCCGGAAGCGGGCAGCCTTACCCGGGATCGTTCCACACCCGGCGCCGAGTTTTGTACGGTCCCGGATAACGCCGCTGGCGTTTCCGGGACGATGAGACAACCGTCATCCTGGAAAGGCGCAGCCTTATCCGGGACCGCAAAAAGCTCGAAGCGCAATCTCCGTAAAGATCCCGGATACCGGCAAGCCGGTTCCGGGATGACAGCGGAGCGGCCGGGCATGGCGGAGCGGCCCATCCGGCTGTTCCCGAGGCCGCAGCCCATCGAGGTCACCGCCGCGATCCCCGACGCGCCGCCCGCGATGTTCCGCTGGCGCAAGGTGGTGCATCGCGTCATCCGCGCCGGCGGACCCGAGCGCATCTCGCCTGAATGGTGGCGCGAGGGCGGCGACAGCGGCGGCGATGACGGCGAGGTCCGCGACTATTACTGCGTGGAGAGCGCGCACGGCATGCGCTTCTGGGTGTTCCGCGAGGGGCTTTACGGCGGCGAGCGCCTGCCGCGCTGGTTCCTGCACGGGGTGTTCGCATGACGCGCCATCGTCATCCCGGAACGGCGCTTGCGCCGTATCCGGGATCGCAAATAACGAGCGTTAGCAATGTCTTGCGGCCCCGGATAAGCGCGAGGGCGCTTTCCGGGGCGACGATTGGCAGGATGCTGGAGAAGGTGGAGCGTTTGGCTTCATCCTTCGACAGGCTCAGGATGATCGGAGCGCTTTCAACGGCTCGACCCTCATGGCGAGCGTGTCGAACCATGGGCCGCATCGTTTTTTCCCTGCTGGGGCACGGCGCTCGATAGCAAGGAGAAAGCCCCATGCGTAGCTACGCCGAATTGCAGGTCGCGACGAACTTTTCCTTCCTGGAAGGCGCGTCGCATCCGCACGAGCTGATCGCGCGCGCCGCCGAACTCGGCCTTTCCGCCATCGCGATCACCGACCGCAACTCGCTGGCGGGCATCGTGCGCGCCCATCTCGCCGCGCGCGAGGCTGGCGTGAAGCTGATCGTGGGCTGCCGCCTGACCTTCACCGACGGCTCGCCCGATCTCTTGTGCTATCCGCAGGATCGCGCGGCCTATGGGCGGCTCTGCCGGCTGCTCACGGTGGGCAAGTCGGACCGGGTTTTTTCGCCGCCTCCGTCATGGCCGGGCTCGACCCGGCCATCCAGCGCAACAATCGCTTCCCTGGATGGCCGGGTTAAACCCGGCCATGACAACAAAGACGGCAGCGGCCGTGACGACACATTTGAAGGTGGCCATAACACTGAGATCCCCAAAGGCGAATGCCATCTCAGGTTCGAGGATTTCCTCACGTTTTCCGAAGGGCAGATCTTTGCGGTTCTGCCGCCGGACGGCGCCTTTCAAAGCCCGGAAAAGACGAAAAGCTTCGAGCGCTGGCTGCGCGATCTGGCGGCGCGGCTGAAGGGCCGGGTCTATCTCGCCGCCTCGCATCGCTTTCATGGCGACGACGCCAAACGCCTGCATCGCCTCGCCGGCCTCGCCGCCGCCGCGCGCGTCCCGCTCCTCGCCACGAACGACGTGCTCTATCATTGCCCCTCGCGGCGGCGCCTCCAGGATGTGCTGACCTGCATCCGCCATACCTGCACCATCGACGAAGCGGGCTTCCGCCTCGCGAGCAACGCCGAGCGGCATCTGAAAAGCGCCGCCGAAATGGCGCGCCTGTTCGCGGATTACGCGCACGCCATCGCCAACACGGCGGAGCTTGCGAGCCGCTGCGCTTTCAGCCTCAAGGAGCTGACCTACGAATATCCCGACGAGATCGCGCCCGGCGGCGAAGACCCGCAAGCGCGGCTGGAGCGCCTGACCTGGGAGGGCCTCGCGCGCCGCTATCCGCCCCATGCCTGGCCGGATGGCCCGCCGCAAGCCGTGGCGGAGCAGATCCGCCACGAGTTCGCGCTCATCGAGCGGCATAACTATGCGCCCTTCTTCCTCACCGTCGAAGACATCGTCCGCTATGCCCGGGGAGAGAACATCCTGCATCAGGGGCGCGGCTCGGCGGCCAATTCCGCCGTCTGCTACGCGCTCGGCATCACCGAAGTCGACCCCGCCCGTTCGAACCTCCTTTTCGAGCGCTTCATCTCGGACGCGCGCGAGGAGCCGCCGGACATCGACGTTGATTTCGAGCACGAGCGCCGCGAGGAGGTGATCCAGTATGTCTATCGGCGTTTCGGGCGGCATCGCGCGGGGTTGTGCGCCACCGCGATCTGCTATCGCACGCGCGGCGCGGTGCGCGAGGTGGGCAAGGCGCTCGGCCTTTCGCCCGACGTGACGGCGGCGCTCGCGGGCTCGATCTGGGGCTGGAGCGAGGACGGCGTCAGCGCGGAGGAGGCCGCCGCGCTCGGCCTCGACGCATCGGACCGGCGGCTCGCGCTGTGCCTCGACCTGTCGCGCCAGCTGATCGGCTTCCCGCGCCACCTCTCGCAACACCCCGGCGGCTTCCTCATCGCGCGCGGCCGGCTCGACGAACTCGTCCCCATCGAGAACGCGTCCATGGAGGACCGCACCATCGTCTCCTGGGACAAGGACGACATCGAGGCGCTCGGCATGCTGAAGGTGGACGTGCTCGCGCTCGGCATGCTGACCTGCCTCGCCAAGGGCTTCGAGCTTTTGCGCAAAGCTTACCGGGTGGACTTGACGCCCGCGACCATCCCCGCCGAGGACGCCGCCGTCTACGCGATGCTGTCGCGCGCCGACTCCATCGGCGTGTTCCAGGTGGAAAGCCGCGCCCAGCAGACCATGCTGCCGAGGCTCAAGCCGAAATGCTTCTACGATCTCGTCATCGAGGTCGCCATCGTGCGCCCCGGCCCGATCCAGGGCGACATGGTGCACCCATACCTGCGCCGCCGCCAGGGACTGGAAAAGATTGTATACCCTAGCGAAGAGTTAAAACACATTCTAAAAAAAACGCTCGGCGTGCCGCTTTTTCAGGAACAATGCATGAGGATCGCCATTGTAGCTGCCGGGTTCAAGCCAAGCCGAGCCGACGAGTTGCGGCGCGCGATGGCCACCTTCAAGAAGGTAGGAACGATAGGGCAGTTCAAGGACGAGTTCATCGGCGGCATGGTTGCAAAAAATTACGATCGCGCGTTCGCGGAGCGCTGCTTCAGCCAGATCCAGGGCTTCGGCACCTACGGCTTTCCGGAGAGCCACGCCGCTTCGTTCGCGCTGCTCGTCTACTGCTCGGCCTGGATGAAGTGCTATTATCCCGACGTGTTCGCCGCCGCGATCCTGAACAGCCAGCCCATGGGCTTCTACGCCCCGGCGCAGCTGGTCCGCGACGCGCGCGAGCATGGCGTCGAGGTGCGCCCCGCCGATGTGAATGCGAGCGAGTGGGATCATACGCTGGAGGCTCGCACCCCCTCACCCGGCTGGGATGAGGGGGTACGCCCTTCAAAACATACGCACGCGCTGCGGATCGGCCTGCGCCTGATCGCCGGCATGCGCGAGGAAGACGGCAACCGCATCGTCGAAGCGCGGACATTCGGCGGGCCGTTCAAAAGCCCGGAAGAGCTGATGCGCCGGGCGAAACTTGGGCTGCCCGCAATGCTCACCCTCGCCCGCGCGGACGCTTTCGGCTCGCTCGATCTTGGCCGCCGCGAGACGCTGTGGGATGTGGCGGGCCTCGAAGCGGATGAGCTGCCGTTGAATGTCATGGCGGGGCGCGCGCCGATGGCCGCATCGAGTGCGGCCATGACGGAAATGGTCGTCATCCCGGAAACGCCGCGGGCGTTATCCGGGACCGCACAACATGCGGAGGCTTCCGCTTGCAACGATCCCGGATACCGGCAAAGCGGGTTCCGGGATGACGGGAGCGGGGGCGAGCGCGCGGCGCTGCCGCCGCTTCGGGAGGAAGAGGCGGTCGCGGAGGATTATTCCGTGTTCGGGCTGTCGCTTCGCAATCATCCCATGACGTTCTTCCGCAAGGAGATGAAGGCCAGGCGGATGGCGACGGCGGCGGATCTGAAGACGCTGCCTAACGGCAAATTCGTGAAGATCGCGGGGCTCGTGCTGTTTCGCCAGCGGCCGGGCACGGCGAAGGGCACGATCTTCGTCACAATCGAGGACGAGACGGGCGCGGCCAACCTCATCGTCTGGCCGAAAGTGGCGGAAACTCATCGCCGCGCCGTCTTTGGGGCAAAGGTGATTTTCTGTGAGGGAATTCTGCAAAAAGAGAGTAATGTGATCCACGTGATCAGCCGCCGCCTCGACGATTGGACCCCGTTGCTTCGCCGGCTCAAGCCCGAGGCAAGCGTCTTCGGGTTAAGGTTCGGGCGCGGCGACGAGGCAGCACATGCATCGGGGGGTGGGGAAAACCGGCCGTCAAAAGTTAAGCCGTATTGGACGGATGCCTTAAAAAGCCGCGATTTTCGATAACACCTTTTTTCTGGGTTTCGGGTAGCTCTGGCTTTCGCCAGCCGGCTGCTCATAAAAACCGGCCGAGGCTAAACGCTGGCGGGCGTTTCGCTTTGGCCTTCAGTCGAGAGGGAACCATGCGCGTAAAGTCACATATCTGGGTAAGCGCCTATCTGAGGCGGGTCAATTCTGCTTTCGTCCATGCGGCTCTGGTGCGCCGGGGCGACGCCGACGCCGGCGCCATCTACATCAAGGTTGCGGCGCTCGACGGCACGGCGCAGGTGTTTGCGCCGCTCTCGGCGGAGCTTGCCGAAATGACGCCGAGCGATACGCTCATCGTCGAGGAAGGCCGCGCCTGGCAGCCCGTCTATGCATCGCAGGCGGGCGAAGCCGAGGCCGACGCCTATCTCGCGAAGCAGGCCAGCCGCGACCCGGACATCTGGGTCCTGGAGGTTGAGGCCGGCCAGGACCAGCATTTCCTCGGCGAAAGGACCATGGCGCTGTCCTGACCGCGCGCGCTCAAGGCGGCTTCGGCCGCCTTTTTAACGCAGTCTTACAACGTATCGCACGAAGGGGTCGACGGGCGCGAACTTGTCGTAAAGGGATCGCGCGACCTGGTTGTCCTGGTGCGTATGCCAATAGAGCCGGGGCCAGCCCTTCTCCTCGCAAAGCCCGATAAGCTCCTGGATGAGCGCGCCGCCCAGGCCCTCGCCGCGCGCGCCCTCTTCCACGAACAGATCTTCGAGGTAGCAGATCGGTTCGGTTCCCCAGGTGAAAGGATGCAGCACATAATGGGCGAAGCCGAACGAATGCGGCCCGCTCGCCGCGTCCGCGCCGGCCTCGGCGACGATCGCGTGGATCGGCGAGCTTTCATCCAGGATTCTGCGCCACAGCTCGCTCGTGACCTCCGGCGCGACCGTGACGGCGTAGAAGTCGCAATAGGCGCGCCAAAGCCGCCGCCACTGAGGCTCATCCCCGGCCCTGGCCTCGCGTACAAGAAAACCGGTCACGCGGCCTCCGCCGCCATGATGTAATTCATGGACAGATCGGTGTCGGAGAGCGACCACGCGCCCATCAGCGGCTTGAAGACCATCCCGCGCCGCCGTCCCGGCTGAAACTGGGCCAGCTTCAGCGCGGCCTCCAACTCTTCAGGCTTGATAAACTTCTTCCAATCGTGAGTCCCCTTCGGGGCCATCCCGAGGATGCGCTCCGCCGCGACGATGGCCAGCGCATAGGCTTTAGGCGTGCGATTGAGGGTCGAGACGATGAGGAGAGCGCCGGGCTTTGCGAGCGCGCGGCAGGTCTTCAGGAACGACGCAACGTCCGCGACGTGCTCGATGACTTCGGAGGCCACGACGGCATCGAAGACGCGCCCCTCGGCGGCCAGCTCTTCGGCGGCCGCGGCGCGGTAATCGATGGCGAGCCCCTGCTTCTTGGCATGCGCCCTTGCGACGCCGATCGACTCCTCCACGGGGTCGATCCCCGTTACGGCGCCGCCGAGCCGCGCCAGCGGTTCCGACAGGATGCCGCCGCCGCAGCCGATATCGAGGATCGCGAGGCCTTCGAGCGGGCGAAAGGCCCGGCTTTGCCGGTCCCGCCAGCGCTGCGCTTCGGCGACGATGAAGGCGAGCCGGGCAGGATTGAATGCGTGAAGACCGCCGAATTTGCCGCGCTCGTCCCACCAATCCTTGGCGAGCCCTTCGAAATGACGCAACTCCTCCGCGTCCAGCGAGGGACTATGCCGTGTTTCTGCCTCAATCCCCATCGATGGCGTACCTCGTATCCCTTGGCGCCGGGCGGCGGGCCTGCCGCGGCGCCCGATTTCACTCTTGCACCATAGCCTAAGACCATGCTCCTCGTCATGAAATTTGGCGGAACCTCCGTCGCCGACATCGACCGCATAAAAAATTCCGCCCTGCACGTGAAGCGGGAGACGGATGCGGGCAATCGCGTCGCCGTCGTGGTCTCCGCCATGGCCGGACACACGAACCAGCTCGTCGCCTGGGCGCGGGAGGCGTATCCGCACCACGACGCGCGCGAGTACGACGCCGTCGTTTCGTCGGGCGAGCAGATCACGGCCGGCCTCATGGCGATCATCCTGCAATCGATGGGCGTCGGCGCGCGCTCCTGGCAGGGATGGCAGATCCCGTTCGTGACGGACGGCGCTCACGGCGTCGCGCGGATCGACCGGATCGAAACGGGCGAGCTTCGCCGCCGCCTCGATCAAGGCGAGGTCGCCGTCGTTGCGGGTTTCCAGGGTGTAAGCCCCGCCAATCGCATCACCACGCTCGGGCGCGGCGGGTCGGATACGAGCGCGGTGGCGCTTGCGGCCGCGCTGAAGGCCGGCCGCTGCGACATCTATACGGACGTTGACGGCGTGTACACCACCGATCCCCGCATCGTGCGGACAGCCAAAAGGCGCTCGCGGATCTCCTACGAGGAGATGCTTGAAATGGCCTCCTTGGGGGCGAAAGTGCTTCAAACCCGTTCGGTAGAGCTTGCAATGACTCAAGGGGTGCGTGTACAAGTGCGTTCTAGCTTCGATCCACCAGAAACCTGCGAACCTGCCCGTGCTGACGTAGCCGAAAAGAGCGGGACGCTTGTTTGCGACGAAATGGACATGTTAGAGCATCACGTTGTCAGCGGCATCGCCTACGCAAAAGATGAAGCCAAAGTCACGGTCCTCAAGATCGAGGATAAGCCGGGCGTCGCCGCCAGCATCTTCATGCCGCTTTCGGAAGCCAACATCAATGTCGACATGATCGTCCAGAACATTTCGGAGGATGGCCGCACCACCGACCTTACTTTCACGGTCGCCGCCTCGGAGCTTCCGCGCGCGCTCCAGGTGCTTCGCGACCGCAAGGAGAGCATCCGTTACAGCGATCTGCGCGGCGACACCGACGTGGCGAAAGTTTCGGTGATCGGCGTCGGCATGCGCAGCCACGCGGGCGTGGCCGCTAAGATGTTTCAGGCGCTGGCGGAGCAGAAGATCAACATACAGGCCATATCGACGTCCGAAATCAAGATTAGCGTCTTGCTCGGCGCTGCTCATACGGAGGACGCGGTCAAGACGCTCCACAGCTTATTCGGCTTGGATCGAACATAAGAAAGCGGACATTAGAAGGCGCTTTGGCGAAGAACGCGCCGATACTCTCTCAACCAAAAGGCTATTGGAACCGGGCAGATGCCCTGGACTGAGCGTGCACCTTGGGTGCTGATCCGGCAGTTGCGGGCGATCATGGCGAGCGCCGCGGAGCCCCAGGCGAAGCTGGACAGCATCGTAAAAGTCATAGCCTCGAACATGATTGCCGAGGTGAGCTCGATCTATGTTCGCCTTCCGGACGACGCGCTTGAGCTTTACGCCACCGAGGGGCTGCGCAAAGAGGCCGTGCACGCGCTGCGCATGCGCAAGGGCGAGGGGCTTGTCGGCCTGATCGTGGCCTGGGGCGAGCCCGTCAACCTCTCCGACGCACAGAAGCACCCCTCCTTTTCCTACAAGCCGGAGACGGGCGAAGAGATCTATCATTCCTTCCTCGGCGTGCCCATCGTTCGCGACCGGCGCACCATCGGCGTGCTGACGGTTCAGAACAAGATCGAGCGCAAATACACCGACGAAGAGGTCGAAGCGCTTGAGACGACGGCGATGGTGCTGGCGGAAATGATAGCCTCGGGCGCCTTCGCGGGCGCCGTGGCTACCGCTCCCGGGCGGCGCGACATATCCCTGACCCTGAAGGGAACGCCGCTATCCGACGGCCTGGCGCTTGGGCACATCGCGCTGCACGAGCCGCGGCCCGCGGTTCTGAAATTCTTCGCGGACAACATTCCGGCCGAGCTGAAGCGCCTCGACGAGGCTCTCGACCGCGTCCGGCAGGACATCGATCGCCTCCTTGAGGATGACTCGCCGACGAACGGCGAGCACAAGGAAATCATCGAAGCGGTGCAGATGCTCGCCAACGACCGGGGATGGGCCCGGCGCATGCGCGAGGCGGTCTCCGCGGGCCTCACGGCGGATGCGGCGGTCGAGCGCGTGCAGCAGAACATGCGCACGCAGCTCATGAGGACGGGCGAGAGTTTCTGGCGCGACCGGGCGCACGACCTCGACGACCTGTCCAACAGGCTCTTGCGCACCTTGCAGGGGCACGACCCGGCCGCCGCGCTGAGCAGGCTTCCGAACGACGCCATCCTCGTCGCTCACAACATGGGCGCGGCCGAGCTTCTCGACTACGACCCGAAGAAGCTGCGCGGGCTCGTGATCGAAGAGGGCGGCGCCACCGCGCATGTCACGATCGTGGCGCGCTCGTTCAATCTCGCCGTGCTCGTTCAGGTTCCGGACGTCGTCTCGGCCGTGGATCACGGGGACCCGGCGATTCTCGACGCCTCCACCGGGCAGTTTCACGTCCGCCCGTCGCTCGAATTGATCCGGGCCTACGCCGACAAGGCCCGCTTCCGCGCGCGGCGGCAAGCGCGCTTCTTCAAGCTGCGGCATGCGCCCGCCGTTACGCGGGATGGGGAGCGCGTCCACCTCAATATGAACGCCGGCCTGCTCGTGGACATGCCGCACCTCTACCAGAGCGGCGCCGACGGCATCGGCCTGTTCCGCACCGAGCTGCAATTCATGGTGGCGACCAAGTTCCCCAAGATGGAGGACCAGCGCGCGGCCTATGCGCGCGTGCTCGACATGGCGCCGGGCCGCCGCGTGGTGTTCCGGTCGCTCGATGTCGGCGGCGACAAGATCCTGCCCTATCTCAAGAAATATCACGAGGAGAACCCGGCGCTCGGCTGGCGCGCCATCCGCATCTCCCTCGACCGGCCCGGCCTGTTCAGGACGCAAGTGCGCGCGCTGCTCCGGGCCGGAGCGGGGCGGGAGCTTTCGGTGATGCTGCCCTTCATCGCCGACCTCTCCGAGTTCCTGGCCGCGAGGACCCTGATCGACAAGGAGATCGAGTACGCAAAGCGGCATGGCCACGAGCTGCCGGCGAGGACGCGCATCGGGGTGATGATCGAGGTGCCTTCCATCCTCTATCAGCTCGACGACATTCTGCCGCTCGTGGACTTCGTCTCGGTCGGAAGCAACGACCTCCTGCAGTTTCTTTTCGCGGCGGACCGCGAAAACGACCGGGTGGCGCGCCGCTTCGATCCGCTGAACCCGTCCTCGCTGAGGGCCTTGCGCTGCATCGCCGAGAAATCGAAGGCGCATGGCGCCGAATTCGCTCTGTGCGGCGAGATGGCGGGCCGGCCAATCGAGGCCATGGCCTTGATTGGACTCGGCTACCGCTCGATATCCATGGCGCCGGCTTCCGTCGGCCCCGTCAAGGCCATGGTTCTGTCGCTCAATTGCGAGAAGCTCGCCGAAACGGTGCTGGAACTCGTGGATAAGAACAGTCCCAACATCCGCCGCGATCTCGCGGAGTACGCGCAGAAAGAAAACATTGATATTTAACGGCCGCCCGCGTAAGAGCACGCCCCGAGGCGGAGCTGGGAACCATGACAACAATTCCAAAAGAAAAATTGAACCGGCTCGTCTCCCGCTGGGAAACGGTTCAGACGCAGCTCGCATCCGAAACCGATCACGACACGTTCGTTAAGCTCTCGAAGGAGTTCGCGGAGCTCGACCCGCTGGTGGCGGCGATCAAGGCGCTTCAGAGCGCCGAGCACGAGCGCGACAGCCTTCGCCAGATGATCGGCGATCCGGCCTCCGAGCCCGACATGGTCGAACTCGCCAGCCAGGAACTGGAGGCCGCCGAACCGAACGTGGAGAAGCTGGAGCACGAATTGCAGGTCATGCTTCTGCCGAAGGACGCGGCGGACGAAAAAAGCGCCATCCTCGAAGTGCGCGCCGGCACCGGCGGCGAAGAGGCGGCGCTGTTCGCGGCCGACCTCTTTCGCATGTACCAGCGCTACGCCGATATCAAGGGCTGGAAGGTTCAGGTGTTGTCGGCGAGCGACGCCGACGCGGGCGGCTTCAAGGAAATCGTGGCCAGCATCACCGGCAAGGGCGTGTTCGCGCGCATGAAATTCGAGTCGGGCGTGCACCGCGTGCAGCGCGTGCCGGCAACGGAAAACCAGGGCCGCGTGCACACATCGGCGGCCACCGTCGCGGTCCTGCCCGAGGCCGAGGACATCGACATCGAGATCCGCGCCGAGGACATCCGCATCGACACCATGCGCGCGAGCGGCGCCGGCGGCCAGCACGTGAACACGACCAACTCGGCGGTGCGCATCACCCATCTCCCGACCGGCGTCGTCGTCACGTCGAGCGAGAAGTCGCAGCACCAGAACCGGGCGCGCGCCATGCAGGTTCTTCGCGCGAGGCTTTACGACATGGAGCGGACCAAGGCGGCCGACGCGCGCGCCGCGGAGCGCAAGGACCAGATCGGCTCGGGCGACCGCTCGCAGCGCATCCGCACCTATAATTTTCCGCAAGGGCGCGTCACCGACCATCGCGTCAACGTGACGCTCTATAACCTGCCGCAGATCATGGAGGGCGAAGGGCTCGACACGATCGTCGACGCGCTCATCACCGAGCACCAGGCGACCCTGCTCGCGGCCGAAGGGACGGCGGCGTATGCCTGACGCGGGCGTGGCCGGGAAAGCGCCGCGAACCGTTGGCGCGGCGGTGCGCCAGCTCGCGGAGCAATTTCGAAAGGCGGCCCTGCCGTCGCCGGCCCTCGACGCGCGCCTCCTCGCGGCCCACGCCTGCGGGCTCTCCCAGGAAGAGACCATCGCGAATGCCGGGCTTTCGCTTTCGCCCGGGATGGCGGCGGTCTTGAATGAGGCGGCGGCCCGGCGTCTTTCGGGCGAGCCGGTTTCGCGCATCGTCGGGCGCCGGGAATTCTGGGGCCTGCCGTTCAAGCTCTCGCCGCATACGCTCGATCCCCGGCCGGAGACGGAGCTTCTGGTCGAAGCGGTGCTGAACCATGTGCGCGAGCGGGGGCTTGGCCGCGAGCGCCTGCGCATCCTCGACCTCGGCGTGGGCTCCGGCTGCGTTCTCGGCGCGCTTCTCCGCGAGTTGCCGCTGGCCCAGGGCGTCGGCGTCGACCTGAGCGAAGGCGCCGCCTTCGCCGCGCGGGAAAATTTGCGCGCCTTGGGGTTGCTTCCCCGCGCCTCCTTCTTATGTGGAAAGTGGCTCGATGCTCTTGGCGATGCCTCTTTCGACATCATCGTCAGCAATCCGCCCTATATCGCGTCCGCCGATATAGCGGGGCTCGGAATCGAAGTCAGGGCCTACGATCCGCGCCTCGCGCTCGACGGGGGCGGGGATGGACTGGAAGCATACCGGTCCATTCTGGCCCAAGCATTCAGGGTGCTTCGCGAGGATGGGTTTCTCGTTTTCGAAACCGGCGCTTCGCAAGCGCGATCCGTGCGCGGCATGGCGGCCGGCGCCGCTCCTTCAAACGGAGGTTTCACAGCCTGGATTTTGAGCGATTTGAATGGGGTGGAGCGAGCCGTTGCAGGAGTGCGACAGTCCGGGCCGCGCGAGGCGGAGGCCAAAAAAAAGATTGGAAATCCTGCTCTTTCGGGATAGGGTCGTTGTGAGAGGCGACCTCGTCATGAACCCCGCAGAGGGTTGAAGAAGGGACGAGGACCATGGGACGTAGGGCTACCTAAAATTTGGCGAGACGACCTGAACCTACCGCGGTAGGCGTCGGTTTGGCGTCATTGGCGGCCCCTTCGTGGCAACGTATGGCCTGCATCATCCGCTTCTGAAGTGGCGTCACGCAGTTCACCGGCCGGCAGGCTAGACAGTTAGTTTTGACATCGCAAACGTGACGAGTGGCGCGTTTGCGTAGATTGACAGCGTGTGACCTCGACAAGATAGGACCCATGAGGCAAGGACAGCAAAGCCGCAGAGGCCGTAATCGCGGCGGCCGTAAGCCACAGAACTCAATCACCCGGAACTACGAATTGAGTGGTCCCGATGTGAAAATCCGCGGAACGGCGATGCATATCGCCGAAAAATATTCTTCTTTGGCCAGGGACGCCATGTCTTCCGGCGACACGGTCGCGGCCGAGAACTACTTGCAGCATGCGGAGCACTATAACCGGATCATCCTCGCCGCGCAGAGCGCGGGGCTACCGGGCTTCGAAGGGCAGCCGCCCCTGAACGGCGGCAGGTTCGGCCAATCCGACTCCTACCAGCGGGACTATGACGGGGATTCGGACGACGGCGACGATGGCGACTATCTGCCCCCGCAGCAGCCCCAGCGGCAGATCCCCGAGCGGCAGATTCCAGAGCGCGCCGCCTACAATCCAAATCAGCCTCAGCCCTACATCCCGCAGAACGCCTTCCCGCAAATCCAGCCCCAACCGATTGCGCCGGCAAACGGCGCGCCCGGTCATGGCGGCGAACCTTACGCCGGTCCCCAGGACGGGGACAGGCTGCCAAGGCGGCGGCGGCGCCGTCCCATTGGCGAACTTCCGTTGAAAGCGCTCAATGGGCGGAACGGGAATGGGGCTCCTCATCCCGGCGAAAGCGGCGCGCCTCTTCCCGGCGACGATTCCAAGCCAGACGAGTAGGCGTCCTGACGGACGCCGCTCATGATCGCCGCTCCGAAGTCCGGAGCCGGCAAGCGGCGTCCGGGACGGCAAGGCAAGGCTGCTGGCGAGGCGCCTTACTTCGCCGGTTAACCACGTCGATCGGATTCGGTCTTAAAACTCAGAGATATTTTACCTTAACGCGGCTTTTGCGGTATCTAAATACCGCAAAATGTACTTTTTTTCCAAACGAACCCAATAGAGTTAATCGGCGGCGTCCGCCCGTAAGCGAGGCGCGCGGCGTTAAGAGCGGCATCGGCTCGCCTGGGGCGAGGGCGGCGCCATGCCCCCTAAACCCTTGACGGGATAGCCGGCGAGCATTGCGATCTTTGGCGCTTCCGTCATCGGGTAAAGACCTTTTCATCCCTTTTAATAGCGCCATATATGGACAAATCGATGCTACTTCTTCCAGATTTGCGGCGCGCGCCGCAGCCATCGAGGCGACAATGAATTTCGAGAAACTCACCGACCGTTCCAAGGGCTTTTTTCAGAGCGCGCAATCGCTGGCCCTTCGCGAAGGCCATCAGCGGCTGACGCCGGAGCACCTCCTGAAGGTTCTGCTCGACGATAGCGAGGGGTTGGCGGCGGGGCTCATCTCCAGATCGGGCGGCCGTCCCGAGGACGCGCTCGCCCGGGTCGAGCAGGCGCTGGCCAAGATGCCGAAAGTGTCGGGCGCGGGGGCGGGCCAGGTTTATGTCGCGCCGCAGCTCGCCAAGGTGCTGGACCAGGCCGAGAAGATCGCGGAGAAAGCCGGCGACAGCTATGTCACCGTGGAAAGGCTGCTCCTCGCGCTGGCGATGGAGAAGGACGCCGACACCGCCAAAATCCTGGCCGACGCCGGCGCAACTCCCGTCGGCCTGAATGCGGCCATCAACGATTTGCGCAAGGGCCGCACGGCGGACAGCGCGTCCGCCGAACAGGCTTACGATGCCCTGAAGCGCTACACGCGCGACCTCACCGACGCGGCCGCCAAGGGCCAGCTCGATCCCGTGATCGGCCGCGACGAGGAGATCCGCCGCACCATGCAGGTTCTTTCGCGCCGCACCAAGAACAACCCCGTGCTGATCGGCGAGCCGGGCGTCGGCAAGACCGCCATCGCGGAGGGTCTGGCGATTCGCATCGTGAACGGCGACGTGCCGGAAAGCCTCAAGGACAAGAAGCTTCTCGCGCTCGACATGGGCGCGCTGATCGCGGGCGCGAAGTATCGCGGCGAGTTCGAGGAGCGGCTGAAATCCGTTCTTCAGGAAATCACCTCGGCGGCGGGCGGCGTCGTGCTGTTCATCGACGAGCTTCACACGCTCGTCGGCGCCGGCAAGGCCGAGGGCGCGATGGACGCCTCGAACCTCCTGAAGCCTGCGCTCGCGCGCGGCGAGCTTCACTGCGTCGGCGCGACCACGCTCGACGAGTACCGCAAATATATCGAGAAGGACGCGGCGCTGGCCCGGCGCTTCCAGCCCGTCTTCGTCTCCGAGCCGACCGTCGAGGACACCATCTCGATCCTGCGCGGCCTCAAGGAAAAGTACGAGCTGCACCACGGCGTGCGCATCACGGACTCGGCGCTCGTCGCCGCCGCGACGCTGTCGAACCGCTACATCACCGACCGCTTCCTGCCCGACAAGGCCATCGACCTGATGGACGAGGCGGCGAGCCGGCTTCGCATGCAGGTCGATTCCAAGCCGGAGGAGCTGGACGAACTCGACCGGCGAACCATCCAGCTCAAGATCGAGCGCGAAGCGTTGAAAAAGGAGAGCGATCAGGCGTCGAAGGATCGCCTCGCACGGCTGCAAAAGGAAATCGCCGATCTTGAGGAGCGCTCGTCTTCGCTCGCGCGCCGCTGGAAGGACGAGAAGGAAAAGCTCGCCTCCTCGCAGAAGGTCAAGGAGGAACTCGACGCGGCGCGCAACGAGCTGGAGCAGGCTCAGCGCAAGGGCAACCTCGCGCGCGCGGGCGAGCTGTCCTACGGCGTCATTCCCGATCTGGAGAAGCGGCTGAAGGCGATGGAAACCGCCGCCGATTCTCATCGCGGCATGGTGGAGGAGGCCGTGACGCCCGATCACATTGCGGGCGTCGTGTCGCGCTGGACGGGCATCCCGGTGGAGAGAATGCTCCAGGGCGAGAAAGACAAGCTCTTGCGCATGGAGGATGAGCTTGGCAAGCGCGTCATCGGGCAAGCCGAGGCCGTGCGCTCCGTTTCGACCGCCGTCAGGCGCTCGCGCGCCGGCCTGCAAGATCCGCACCGGCCCATCGGCTCCTTCATGTTCCTCGGGCCGACGGGCGTCGGCAAGACGGAGCTATCGAAGGCGCTGGCCGCCTTCCTGTTCGACGACGAGCACGCGATGGCGCGCATCGACATGTCGGAATATATGGAGAAGCACTCGGTCGCGAGGCTGATCGGCGCGCCTCCGGGCTATGTCGGCTATGAGGAAGGCGGCGCGCTCACCGAGGCGGTCCGGCGGCGGCCCTATCAGGTCGTGCTGTTCGACGAGATCGAGAAGGCGCACCCGGATGTGTTCAACGTGCTGTTGCAGGTGCTGGACGACGGCCGCCTGACCGACGGCCAGGGCCGCACCGTCGATTTTCGCAACACCATCATCGTCATGACCTCGAACCTCGGCGCGGAATATCTCGCGAACCAGCCGCCCGGCCAGGATGTGAACGCGGTGCGCGATCAGGTCATGGCCGTGGTGCGCGCGCATTTCCGGCCCGAATTCCTGAACCGCATCGACGACATTCTCCTGTTCCACCGCCTCCGCCGCGATGAGATGGGCGCGATTGTCGATATCCAGCTGAAGCGCCTGCAAAAGCTGCTCGACGAGCGCAAGATCGCGCTCGACGTTGACGACAAGGCGCGGACTTGGCTCGCGGATCGCAGTTACGACCCGGCCTATGGCGCGCGGCCTTTGAAGCGCGTGATCCAGCGCGCTCTGCAAGACCCGCTGTCCGAGCTGATCTTGTCAGGCGCGGTCAAGGATGGCGACACGGTTCACGCCACGGCGGGCGCGGATGGCTTGATCATCAACGATCGCGCCTTCAGCCTCGCGGCGTGAGGCGCGGCTTCGGCTCACGGCGACCTTAGGAGCGATTCCGAACGAGGGCGCATTTGCGGCATTCAAAACCTCCGAACAAGCCAGATCGCGAGGAAGCATCGGGCCTCGCGGCCCGGCAGCTCGCCTCGCGGCTTCTGAAAGCCGTATTGCACGACCGGGAGCCTTTCGACGACGCATTCGCGGGCGCCATCGCGAAGCCGGCCTTCGCGAGCCTCGCCTTTCGCGACCGCGCCTTCGCCCGCGCCATCGCCGCCACCGCCCTTCGCCGGCTCGGCCAGATCGAGGACATGCTCGGCCGCTTTCTTGAGAGGCCGCTGCCCGCCGGCGCCTTCGAGGCCCGCTTCATTCTGATTGCGGGGGCGGCGCAGCTCGCCTTCATGGATGTCGCGCCGCATGCCGCCATCGGCCTTGCGGTCGAGCAAGCCAAGCGCACGCGCGGCGGGGGCCATTTCGCTGGGCTTCTCAACGCCGTGCTGCGGCGCGTGAGCGGACAAAAGGCGTCGATCTTGGCGAGCCAGGACCCCGGCAAGCTCAACGCGCCGGAGTGGCTTTGGCGGCGCTGGGTTCACCGTTACGGCGCGGAGACCGCGGCCAAAATCGCGGCGGCGCATCTGGAAGAGCCGCAGCTCGACCTGTCGGTGAAGGCGGATGCGCAAGCCTGGGCCGAGCGCCTCTCCGGCGCGGCGCTGCCCTGGGGAACGGTGCGGCTTTTCGCCAAGGGCCGCATCGAGGACATCGAAGGATACGGCGAAGGCGCGTGGTGGGTGCAGGACGCCGCCGCCGCCATGCCGGCGCTGTTGCTTGGCGATGTGAAGGGCTTGCGCGTCGCCGACCTGTGCGCGGCGCCCGGCGGCAAGACCGCGCAGCTTGCGGCGCGCGGCGCGAAGCCGGCCGCCGTGGACATCTCCGCCTCCCGCCTGCGCCGCCTTCGGGAAAACCTCGAAAGGCTCCATCTCGACGCCGAAATCGTCCAGGCGAACGCGGCCGAATGGACGCCGCCCGAGCCTTTCGACGCCGTGCTTCTCGACGCGCCCTGCTCCGCCACCGGCACCATCCGCCGCAATCCGGACATCGCCTATCTCAAGTCGGACGCGGACATCGCCGCGCTCGCAAGCGTCCAGGCGCGCCTGCTGTCCCACGCGCTGGACCTCGTGAAGCCCGGCGGCCGGCTCGTCTATGCGACGTGCTCGCTCGAACCCGAAGAGGGCGAAGCGCAAATCGAGGCGTTGCTCGCGGCGAGAAGCGACGCGGCCCTGTCCCCGATCCACGCTGAGGAATTCGGCGCTCCGCCCGAAGCCGTCACGCCGGCGGGAATGCTGCGCACCCTCCCGTTTCACGCGGGCGGCATGGACGGCTTCTTCGCCGCGCGGCTTATTCGTCATGGCCGGGCTTGACCCGGCCATCCAGTTCCTATTGCAAACGTTGAGCTTTTTCTCCTGGATGGCCGCCTCGGCGGGCGGCCATGACGATACTGCTCAATCCTTCTCGATCAGCCCCGAAAGCATCGCGATGAGAAGCCCGAGCGCGCCCCAGGAGAGCAGCGTCTGCGCCCGCACGATGGCGCCCACGCTGCCCTCGCCGATGGGCAGCTCGAATCCCGCCGCCCTGTCGGAGCGATCGATAGGCTGCCAAACGTGCTTCTGCCCGAGATCGAGCACCGGCAGCATGATGTCGAGCGAATAAATGAGGGGGTTGAAGCTTGGAAGCTCCACGGGGCCGCCAGCGCACTCCGTCCAGTGCTTGCCGCATTTCGCCTGAAGCTTCTCGTTCAGGTAGATGGCCGGGTTCGAGGGCGCGAACCCGCCCTCGTTCGCCACCCCGGCGTAAAAGACGACGCCCCCGATCCACATGACGAACAGGAAGGCGAGGATGCGGCCCCAGCCGTACCAATAGGCCGTGCCGAAGCCGACGAAGGCCCAGGCGAGCGCGAGCGGGATCGAGGCCGCCGCGCGTGTGGTCGCTCGCCCGGCGAGCGTGAGCGGCCACGCGATAAAGTCGAGCGGCGAGGCGAATTGCGCGCCCCCGCCGAAGCGCTTCGAGAATTTCGGCCGGTCGCGCCAGCCATGCCAAAGCTTGATGAACAGCGAGCGGTAGCGGACGCCCCCCTTGAATTTGGCGATCTCGCGCGCTCGGCCATGGTGTCCCATCTCGCGATAGACCTTGACAAGCTGCTCGAACGGCTGCGGGCGGAAGTTTACGCCGAGATGGTCCGGCGGCTGCCGTTTCAGCCAGCGCTTGCGCGCGCCAGTCCGGTAATCGCCCTGCCCCATCATGCGGTTATAGGTGAAGCCATCCAAATAGAGGAAGGCAGGCAGCTTTTTGCCCTCCGGGCCTACGATTCGCTTTCTCGGCCAGGAGTTGGGATGGTCCGCGATTTCATTCGCATGGCAGCCGTCGAGCCTTAGCGATCCCCTGATGTCGGCCCTTTGATGCGCGCCTCGCGTCGTCGGCCCGAGCCAAAGAGCGCCGTCGATTTTCGCCGCTTGGAGATGCAGCGCGGCAGCGGCGACCCGCGCTTTCTTGGCGCCGTCATCCGGCGCGGCGGCAACAGCATTGTCGAAGAGGCCGCCCAAGCAGGCGCAGCTCCCGTTTATTCTCGCGCCGTGCAAGCGGACTTGACCGAACGCAGAAAACCCGTCGGACAGATAAGCGCCGCCCCCGATCTCGCTATTCGAGACATCGAGCGCGCCTCCGGCGCCGTCCGCAGTCTTATTGGCGAACGATCCATGCACGCAGTTCAGGACGCCGCCAATCCGCGCGCCGGAGAAGGAAACCAAGCCCTCGGAATGAAAGCCATCCGACAGCGAAACGTCTCCGGCCACCTGGGCGTTATCGCAGCCGAGCGCGCAGGACGCGCCGTCTTCGCCGCGATTGAAAAAAAGGCCGGCGGCGCAGTTCAAACCTCCGCCGAGCCTTGCGCCTTTGAAGAACACGCCGCCTTCGCCGAAAAAACGCTCGCTCAGGAGAACGTCGCCGGTAATCTGCGCGCCGCCGCAATCGATTGCGAACGCGCCGCCCGATAGGAACACGCCGCCCTCGCCGGAGAACCGGCCATTGACGGTCGCGTTCGGGAATGACACGCCGTTGGCCCGGAACGTGCCGCGCAAGAAGACGCCGCCTTGGACATGCGCGTTTTCTCCATCGACGAAGCCGGCGCGGCTCGCCGAGAAATCGAGCGACTTTGTCATGGCGCCCTTGAAGGAAACGCGGCCGGGGAAGAGGCTGCGGGAGAAGACGAGCGGCTGCGGGATCGTGCAGCCGGACAGGTTCAGGTCTTCGCCGATATAAGCGCCGTGCAGCTCCAGGCGGCTTTCGTGGACCGGCGCCGTATCGTCGCCGCCAAGCGCCAGGAAGCGCAGGAAGGCGGCGCGCACGCGCACCTCCGGGTCATCCGGGTTCACCCAGCGCCAGGCCTCGCGCTCGTACCTTGCGAAGGCCGCGTCGAAACAGGGCCGCAGCGTCTTCACGGCCGCCTTGAGCTTCGCGAGGAAATTCTCGCCATTGGCCGGCGCGCGCCTCGCCTCGCGCAAAAGCTCGTCGAAGAAACCGCGCAGCACCCGCGGCTGCGCATCGATCTTGGCGCGCGTCTCAAGCGAAAGGCCGAGCGGATCGCGGCGCAACAGGGGATTGAGCGTTTCGTCGTTGAGCTTCAGCGGCAGGTAGGGCTTCGGCGACAGCGACTCGATGACGACCTCAACCGCAAGTTCGTAGAAGCTCGGGTTTTTCTTGGCGCGTTCGACGGTCTTGGCCGGGTCCGCCTCCCCTTCGAGGCGCGCGAGATAGGCCCGCTGCGCGGTCGCGAACCTCTCGACCTCGCCCGCGTCCCTCGGCTCCCAATATTGCGGCAGCTCAAGCTCCGCCACCGCGTGGCGCGTCGCATCGATGATGACGTCCCGCACGGCCTCGGGCGCCGCGGCCGTGAATCGCGCCATCTGCGCGACAAAGCCCATCTCCTCGGCCTGCGGGGGCGCCGCCGTCTTGCGCCACTCCTCGAAGCCGGCCCAAAGCCGCGCCGCGCGAGGCGCGAGCACGCAGGGCTCGCCGTTCGCCGCCGCGAACAAAAGCTTCTCTTCCGCCGGAAGGAGGCCGCTTTGCGTATCCTGGTCGAGAAAATCGCCGAGCCAGCGCCCGAAGGGTCTGCCGGGCGGACGCTCGCGCCGCTTGCGCATGCCGCCGGCCGACGCCTTGAGTTCGGCCAGCCAACGCGGCGCCGAGCCTGCCGCGCCAGGCGCCCTGCCCGCGCCTGCCCTCACAAGCGCGGCCGCTTCGCCGATTGGCGGGATCCCATCCTGCGCCATGTCCTATGCTCCCACTGCGCCATGCCTCGATAGTGTCGCCAAGGCTTAAGACAAAATTAGGGGAGGCGGAACGGTTATATCCATACTTGGTTTCCGCCTTGGCATGCTGGAAATGCAAAAGAAGACCCAAATCGGCGCGAATCGCGGTTAAGCTGCTTTTCGCGAGCGGAGAGTGCGGGGGCGCTCGCCGCAGGTTGAGATAAGTCCTTGCCTGCCGCTCGGCGGATCGCATAAAAGTTACTCGATGCAGGCTCAGATTTCAGATCAGGCGCGGCTCGCGGCGCTCGCTGTCCACAAAGCGGGGCGTTCGGCCTTCAAGTTTGCGTTGCGGTCGCCGTTCTCCCGCTGGATGGCGGGGGTGCCGACCGCGTATCACCTTCTCATTCTTCCGCAGGACCTGAGGACCGGAGACCCAAGCTTCGCCGTCGAACTTTATGACGGCTATTTCGGGCTTGCCGGAGCCGCCGCGCCCATCGGCTCCGAATTGCCGTTTCATGTCATGCCGCCGACCCTGCCTTGGCAAAAAGACCTTTACGCCTTCGCCTGGCTCAGGCACCTCCACGCCGCCGAGGACCACATCGCCCAAGAAAGGGCGCGCAAGCTCGCTTCCGAGTGGATCGCCTTCAGCCGGAATGCGCCGCCTCTCGCGCGGAACCGCGACATCACGGCGAGGCGCGTCATCGCGCTTCTTTCGCACGCCGCGTTCCTCCTGGACGGCGCGGATCCCGAATTCTACGATTCGGTGATGCGGATGCTGAGCCGCGATCTGCATGACCTGACGGTGATCTACTCCGATGGGCCGGGCGTGCCGAAGCTGCGCGCGCTGATCGCGATCCTGCTCGCGGGGCTCTGCATCGCGGAGCAGGAAACCTATCTTTCGTCTTATCTTTCCGCGTTCATCGCCGAGATCGACAAGCAAATCCTCGAAGATGGCGGGCATGCATCGCGCGATCCGAGCGATGTCATCGAGCTTCTGCTTGAACTGCTCCCCTTGAAGCAGTGCTTCGTCGCGCGCCAGATCGAGCCGCCGCCCTCGTTATACGCCGCGCTCAACCGCATGCACGCCATGCTGCGCTTCCTGCGCCTCGGCGACGGCAGCCTCGCGCATTTCAACGGCATGGGACCGACGCTCCTCGACCAAGTCTCGACCGTGCTCGCTTATGACGATACGGGCTGCATGTACCAGGGCGCTATCGCGCCGCAATCCGGCTATGCAAGGATTTCGGCAGGCGAGGTCGTGGTCGTCGCCGACGCGGGCGGGCCGCCGCCGATGCATCTGAGTTCCAGGGCTCACGCGGGCTGCGGCGCTTTCGAGATGAGCGTCGGCCACGAACCGCTGATCGTCAACTGCGGAGCGCCTCAGGACGAGACGGGCGACTGGTACGTGGTGTCCCGGTCCACGGCGGCGCACTCGACGCTTTCCATTGAGGATTTGTCGTCGTCGCGCCTCATCAAGGCGCCGGAGCAGATCGCCGGCCGCGAGTTGTTCTGGCTTGCGGGTCCGAAGCATGTCCAGCATGAAGCCGCCGACCACGAAGCGGCGCAGAGCGTGCGGATCGGCCATGACGGCTATCGCGAGCGCTTCGGCCTCCTGCATCGGAGGCGCCTCACGCTTCGCAAGTCCGGCCTCGAATTCGAGGGGCACGATCAACTTTCGACTTTGAGCGACGGCGCCGCCGCGTCGCCGGCGCGGTTCGCCATCCGCTTTCATTTGCACCCGCGCGTCGCCGCGCACCTTTCGCGCAACACGAATGCGGTGACGCTGACGACGCCGGGCGGCCAGACCTGGCGCTTCGTCGCCGAGGGCGCCGACCTCGACGTTGAGGAGAGCATCTTTTTCGCGGACCCGATTTGTCTGCGCCGCTCCTTGCAGATTGTGCTGAAGGGGCCGTGCACAAGGACGACATCGGTGCTATGGAAGTTCGAGAAGGCGGTACAGCAACCGCGCCCGGGCGCGGGCGGCGGCCATCCGCCCCGAATAGCGTCATCTTGATCTTCATTGCCAGCACCACACCTACGAGCCATGTCCAAGCACCACGATTTCCCCGTCCGGCGGGCGCTGATCTCCGTTTCAGACAAGACGAACCTCGCCGCGTTTGCGAAAAAGCTCGAACTGCTCGGCATCGAGATCGTATCGACGGGCGGCACGGCCACCTTTTTGCGCGACGCCGGCATCCCGGTGACGCCGGTTTCCGAGGTGACGAACTTCCCCGAAATCCTCGAAGGCCGGGTGAAGACGCTGCACCCCGCGATCCATGGCGGCATCCTCGCAAACCTTGCGCAATCGAGCGCGCTCGAAGCGCTGGCCGCGCATAACATCGCGCCCATCGGCCTCGTGGTCATCAACCTTTATCCCTTCGAGGAGACGGTCAAGAAGAGCGCGCACGACATCGAGACCATGATCGAAAACATCGATGTGGGCGGCCCGGGCATGCTGCGCGCGGCGGCGAAGAACCACGCCATCGTCACGGCGGTCTGCGATCCCGCCGATTACGATGCGGTGGCGGACGAACTTTCAGGCGAAGCGCGGACGACCACGCTTGAGACGCGCCGGCGCCTCGCGGCGAAAACCTTCGCGCGCACCGCCGCCTACGATTCAGCCATCGCGGCATGGTTCGCCTCGCTCGACGCCAAGGCTTCGCCGGCGTCCTTTTCCGTCGCGGGCTCGCTGAAGCAGGCTTTGCGTTACGGGGAAAACCCGCACCAGCAGGCGGCCCTCTACCAGTTCGGCGGTCATTCCGGCCCGAGCATCGTGGGCGCCGAGCAGGCGCAGGGCAAGGAGCTGAGCTACAACAACCTCACCGACGCCGACGCCGCTTTCGAGCTGATTTCCGAGTTTCCGGCGGAGGAGCCGGCAGTCGCCATCATCAAGCACGCCAATCCGTGCGGCGCCGCGGTCGGCTCTTCGCTCACCCATGCCTACCGCAACGCGCTCGCTTGCGATCCCGTGAGCGCGTTCGGCGGCATCGTGGCCTTGAACGCTGAGTTGGACGAAGAGGCCGCGCGCGAAATCCTGAAGATCTTCACCGAGGTCGTCATCGCGCCCTCGGCCACGCCCGAGGCGAGGAAGGCGTTTGCGAGCAAGGCCAATGTGCGCCTGCTCGTGACGGGCGGACTGCTGCCGAGGACGAAGCGGGCGCCCACTTTCCGGTCGGTGGCCGGCGGCTTCCTCGTGCAGGACGCCGATACGGGCGGGCTCGACCTTCACACCATGCGCACCGTCACCAAGCGCGAGCCGTCGCCGGAGGAGCGCGCGAACATGGTTTTCGCCATGCGCGTCTGCAAGCACGTGAAGTCGAACGCCATCGTGTTCGCCAAGGACGGCGCGACCGCCGGCATCGGCGCGGGCCAGATGAGCCGCGTCGACAGCGTGCGGCTGGCGGTGTGGAAGGCGCGCGAGGTCGCGGCGGCGGCGAAGCGCGACCCGGAGCAGGCGCTGGCGGGCACGGCGGCGGCTTCGGACGCCTTCTTCCCCTTCGCGGACGGCCTCTTGGCGGCGGCGGATGCGGGCGCGACGGCCATCATCCAGCCGGGCGGCTCCATGCGCGACGCGGACGTGATCGCGGCGGCCGACGAGCGCGGCCTCGCCATGGTCTTCACCGGCGTCCGCCACTTCCGGCATTAGCGCGTAGACGATCGAGAATATCTTCGAGCCTGAGGATCGGATTCTTAGAAGGCAACGACGCGGTCCTTATCGATTCGCTCCTGAAGCCTTTGTTTGTTGGCCGGCTCAGGGACGACCTCGACCTCCTTCGGAAGGAGGGCTTCGAGGCGCTCCTGAATTGCATCCACGAAGCCGATATAATCCAAGCCTCGCGGCGTCCGGACGGGATCGAGCTTGACTGCTATATCGATGTCGGATGCGGGCGCATTGTCTCCCCGCGCCGCGGACCCGAACAAGGACGCGCGCACAACGCCCAGCCCTTGAAGCTCGGCGCGGTGCGCATTCAACTTGCCGATGATGGCGTTAGCAATGACCCTTTCGAGGAGCTGACATGAGCCTCAACCCATCCGAAAGAGAGATCTTAAGAGGTATGATCCCCGAGCTTGAGGCTGAGGGTTACGAGGTTTATGTGTCTCCAATGCCCCCTTTGGCTCCGGCATTTCTTCAGGATTTCCGGGCGGATGTCATCGCTTTCGGCAAGCACAAAAACCTTCTGATCGAGTTCGTCCATGAGGCGTCTCCAAACGGTGGGAAGCTGGAGCGCATTAGCCGCCTGATCAAGGATAGGCCGGACTGGGAGCTGCGCGCGGTGCTGGTGTCGCCTGCCGCCACGCCAAGGTCGCTTGCCGTGCAATCGGCTGAAGCGATATCCGAGAATATAGAAGAGATGGGGCAACTGACCGCGCGGGGTTTCCTGAGGGCAGCGCTTTTGTCGGGTTGGGCGACTTTTGAAGCTCTCGCGCGCGCCCTCATGACGGAAGAATTTCAAAAGCCGCAAACGCCTGGCCGGCTGATCGGCCTCCTATCGGAGGCTGGTTATCTGACGCCAAGCGAAGCCGACCGCATGCGGGATCTTGCAAAGGCTCGAAACGCGTTCATCCACGGTGAACTCAACACAGATATTTCCGAGGATGAGCTGCGAAACTTCATCGCAATATTGTCCACGCTCGCCGGGATGGTTGCGGATGCGATGGAACCGGATCGAAAGCCAAATTAAGGCCAACGGGTTCCCATGCTGAAAACTCTGAGCGCACGCCAAGCGATCTACGAGGAACGATGATAGGTTGCGCACCGGGCTGGCTTGAACTCAGCCGCCGGGGCGGCCGGTCTTGACGGGCCGGCGGCGCTTGCCTCGGCGCTCGGGTTCGCCCTCCTCCGCCACGACGATGGTCTTGCCGGGCTTGAGCGTCCGCAAATCGGGCGCGGCGCGCGCGGGCTTCTGCTTGCCGCCGGGCAGCGGGCGCTCCGCGTGCGGTCCCATCTCGTCGAGCGTCGGCTTATGCGGGCGCGAGAGCTGCCCGGACCGCGCCGCCGCTTTCGTCGTCACGCTCCACTCGCCGATCTTGCGCTCCTTGCTGTTCTCCGGCGGCGGGGCGATGCGCGTCCCCGGCACATCCGCATTCTGCCCGGCGGCGATCTCCCACTCCTCGGGATTGTCCGAGGTCTCGCCGGTGTTGAACAGCGGGCTTTTCGCCAGCGCGGCGCGCGCTCCCCTGTCGCCCGAGCCAGCCTTGCGCCGCTTCACGCCAACGCCGCCGCCGCTTGTCTCGGTCGTATCCACGCCAAGCTGCGGCACATAGGAGGTGCGTCCGCCGCCCTCGTAGCGCCCCGCGCGATCCTCCACCTGCGATTGCCGGGCGAGCGGATCGTCCATGATGGTCATCTCGACCTCGCGCAGCCGCTTCACCTCGTCGCGCAGCCGCGCCGCGTCCTCGAATTCGAGGTTCGCCGCCGCCTCGCGCATGCGCTTCTCCAGATCGGCGATAACGGCCTGCAGATTGTGGCCCACCAGCGGCGTCTGCCCGCCCTCCGCGAAGCCAGCATCCACCGTCACGTGATCGCGCTCGTAGACGCTCGCGAGAATGTCGCCGATGTTCTTCTTGATCGATTGCGGCGTGATGCCGTGCTCTTCGTTGTACGCCACCTGCTTCTCGCGGCGGCGGTTCGTCTCGGCGATGGCGCGCTCCATGCTGCCGGTGACGCTGTCGGCGTAGAGGATCACGCGGCCGTCCACGTTGCGGGCGGCGCGGCCGATGGTCTGGATGAGCGAGGTTTCCGAGCGTAGGAAGCCTTCCTTGTCCGCGTCGAGGATCGCGACCAGCGCCACCTCGGGGATGTCGAGGCCCTCGCGCAAGAGGTTGATGCCGATCAGCACGTCGAAGGCGCCGAGCCGCAAATCGCGGATGATCTCGATGCGCTCCAGCGTGTCCACGTCGGAGTGCATGTAGCGCACCTTGAGCCCTTGCTCGTGCGCGTATTCGGTGAGGTCTTCGGACATGCGCTTGGTGAGCGTCGTCACCAGCACACGGTAGCCCTGTTTGATGACCTTGCGGCATTCGTCGATGAGGTCGTCCACCTGGGTTTTCACCGGGCGGATCTCAACCGGCGGATCGATCAGCCCCGTGGGGCGGATAACCTGCTCCACGAACACGCCGCCGGTCTGCGCGATCTCCCATTTGGCGGGGGTGGCGGAGACGAACGTCGTCTGCGGACGCATGGCGTCCCATTCCTCGAATTTGAGCGGGCGATTGTCGATGCAGGACGGCAGCCGGAAGCCGAATTCCGCGAGCGTGGATTTGCGCCGGAAGTCGCCTTTGAACATTGCGCCGATCTGCGGAACGGTCACGTGGCTTTCATCGACGAAGACGAGCGCGTTATCGGGCAGGTACTCGAACAGCGTCGGCGGAGGCTCGCCGGGCGCGCGGCCCGTCAGCCAGCGCGAATAGTTTTCGATGCCGTTGCAGGAGCCCGTCGCCTCGATCATTTCGATGTCGAACTGCGTGCGCTGCTCCAGCCGCTGCGCTTCGAGAAGCCGCCCCGCCGCGTTGAAGCGCTGAAGCTGCTCCTGCAATTCCTGCTGGATGCCCTTGATGGCCTGATGCAGCGTCGGCTTCGGCGTCACATAGTGCGAATTGGCGTAGACCTTCACCAGCGCGAGGTCCTGCGTCTTCTCGCCGGTCAGCGGGTCGAACTCGGCGATGCTCTCCACCTCGTCGCCGAACATGGAGATGCGCCAGGCGCGGTCCTCCTGGTGGGCCGGGAAGATTTCGATGGTGTCGCCGCGCACGCGGAAATCGCCGCGCGCGAAGCTGACATTATTGCGCTTGTATTGGATCGCGACGAGATCGGCCAAAAGCTGGCGCTGCGCCACGCGGTCGCCCACCTGGATGGTGAAGGTCATGGCCGAGTAGGTCTCGACCGAGCCGATGCCGTAGATGCACGACACCGAGGCCACGATGATCACGTCGTCGCGTTCGAGCAGCGCGCGCGTCGCGGCGTGGCGCATGCGGTCGATCTGCTCGTTGATCGAGCTGTCCTTCTCGATATAGGTGTCGCTGCGCGGGATGTAGGCTTCGGGCTGGTAGTAGTCGTAATAGGAGACGAAATACTCGACGGCGTTCTCCGGGAAGAACGACTTGAACTCGCCGTAAAGCTGCGCCGCGAGCGTCTTGTTCGGCGCCAGGATGAGCGCGGGGCGCTGCGTCTCCTCGATCACCTTCGCCATGGTGAAGGTCTTGCCGGAGCCGGTGACGCCGAGCAGCACCTGCTCGCGTTCGAGCTGCTCCACGCCTTCGACAAGCTCGCGAATGGCCTCGGGCTGGTCGCCGCGCGGCTCGAAGTCCGCCTTGATGACGAAGCGCTTGCCGCCCTCGCTCTTCTCCGGCCGGGGCGGACGATGCGGCATGAACGCCGGCATGTCCTGGCCGGTGAGCAGCGGATGCTCGCCGATGGGCGGCAGCTTGCCTTGGAGGTACGACGGCATCGGCATGGCGCCGGAAGGCTTCAGGTTGCGCAGCGCCGGGATGAGATGCGCCGTGCTTTCGGAGGTATAGGCCTCGCCCTCGAAGGCGGCCTGCGGCGCCTCGGCGAGTCCGCCAACGGGCTGCTCCGCCATCTTTTGCTTTTGTGCGTTTCCGCTTGCCGATTTCGTCGCGCGCGCTCGTGCCATGCCTCTTATATGCCATGCGCAGGCGGATTCGGCTACTCGGCGCCAGGCGGCGGCGCGACACGCCTCTTTGACAGGACCGGACATCCTCCTTACAGTAAGGAGGTAAGGAGCCTGCAATGCACAGCCGCCTCACATCGAAGTCGCAGACAACAATCCCCAAGCGGATCCGGGACCGTTTGCAGCTCAAGCCTGGCGATTTTGTAAAATACGAAGTCGAGGACGGCCGCGTTATTCTTACGAAGGTTTCCGCAATCGAAATGACCCATCTGGCGCAACTCGAAAAGACACTGAGCGAGTGGGACACGCCCGAAGACGCCGCGGCCTATGACGGTTTATGAGCCCTTCGACGTGGTCGTCGTGCCGTTTCCGTTTACGGACAAGGCAAAGCAGAAACCGCGCCCGGCGCTGGTTATATCGAGCCGCGCCTTCAACGCTGACCACAGCCATGTCATCCTGCTGATGATCGCCACGGCGGCTCGGACCCAATGGCCGAGCGACATTCCGATTGCCGGCCTGAACGATGCTGGGCTGTTAACCGCGCCGGTTGTGCGCCTCAAATGCTTTACCCTTGAGGAAAGCATGGCGGCTCGAAAAATCGGCGCGCTGTGCAAGGCCGACCGGGCGGCGGCGCTGACTGCCTTGCAACAAGCGTTCGTTCATTGACCTGAGTATTGCGGGGGCGCCGCCAAAAAAGGACTTGAACGCGCCGTAAAGCTGCGCGGCAAGCGTTTTGTTCGGCGGGAGCGCCGGCCGTTGCCTCCTCGATCGCCTTCGCCATGGCAAAGGTCTTGCCGGTGACGCCAACGGCGGCTGCTCGCGTTCGAGCTGGTTCATGCCTTCGACAAGCTCGCCGATAGGCCGCAGTTTGCCAAGCGCGTGCGAGCGCATGGGCATTGCGCCCGCCGGCTTGCCGCTACCGCCGCCTTGCAATTGCGGCGGGAAACTCAATCAGCCGTGTTGAATGTTCCGCAGCAACCCATCGAGCAAGCTGTAGAATTCCCGCGTGTGATTGACATAAGCCATCACCCGCTCCTGAGTGAACTGCGTCTGAAGCGCAAGAAGCTCCTGAACGGTCTTGGCGCTGCTGATTTTGCCGGCATACGCGAAAATCGCCTCGGCGTTTTCTGTCGCCAATTCCATCGCGCGGTTTTGGACCTCCTTGAAGCCGGCGGTCAGAGGACTTTGGGGTATGGCGCCGATCCACGACCCCATGCCTTGGGTCATGAACTCCGTAAGCTGCTCATAGGCGGCGTGCGTCTGCCTTATATTCTGCTCGGCCATATCGCGCATGCTTTGCGGGATTTCAAATTGGTTATCGGTCACGTCGTCTTCCTCCCCTTTTATGTACTGTGGATAAATAACTGTAGCCTTCTCCCGGCGCATTGAGAAGACCGCAAATCCTCCGTCGCCCTCGCGCGCGCCTTCGATGAATACGACTTTGGGCTTGCGCGCCACTTTAGGAGCGGCTAACCAGCGAGGCGGCGCTCTATTTTGGCAAGCTGAGAGAAGGCCTTATTGCCGCACGCGGTCATGGCATTCCACTCGACGCACGATCATCCGAATTACCGCCCCGACATCGATGGGCTGAGGGCCGTCGCCGTTCTGGCCGTGGTTTTTTACCATGCGGGCTTGCCAGGCTTTTCGGGCGGGTTCGTCGGCGTCGACGTTTTCTTCGTCATCTCGGGCTTCCTCATCACCGGGATCGTCTGGTCGGAAATCGAGGCAAAAAACTTCTCGCTGCGGGGGTTCTATGTCCGCCGCATCAAGCGCATCTTTCCCGCGCTTTTCGCCGTGCTGTTCTTCACCTCGATCGCGGCCCTGTTCCTGCTGATACCGAGGGATCTCGCGGATTACGGCAGGTCGCTCAACGCCACGATTTTTTTCTATTCCAATTTCCACTTCCTCAAGCTCGCGAATTACTTCGACGGGCCAGCGATCGAGAAGCCGCTGCTCCACACCTGGTCGCTCTCGGTCGAGGAGCAGTTCTATGCGGTATGGCCGCTGGTCCTGCTCCTGCTGAGCCGGACGGTCGCGCCGCGAAGGATCCTCCAAGCCATCGCCGGGCTGGCGGCCGTTTCGCTCATCCTGGCGGAGGCGCGGCTCCCCGACTATCAGAAGGACGCTTTCTATCTTCCCTGGTGCCGCATGTGGGAACTGCTTCTCGGCGCGGCGCTCGCGGTAACGCCCTTCTCGCGAGAGCGGCGGAAGCTTGCGGCGGCCTTGGGCGCTATCGGCCTTGCCGGGATCGCCCTGCCGGTCGCCCTCTACGACCCTGGGACCCGCTTCCCTGGCATTTCCGCGCTGCTTCCCTGCGGCGGGGCCGCGCTGCTCATTGCAACCGGGGGCGCCGGCGCCCCGGTCTCCCGCCTGCTTTCCTTCGGCCCGATGCGGCGGATCGGGCTGATTTCCTATTCGCTTTATCTGATCCACTGGCCGGTGTTCAGTTTCGCGCACCTCTATTCGAGCGAGGAGCTTTCGCCCGCTCTCAGCCTCGTCATCGTGGCGTCGAGCTTTCTTCTCTCCTATCTGTCCTGGCGCTTCATCGAGACGCCGTTCCGCGCAGCGTCCGTCTCACGCCTTGCCGTCTTTGGGAGGGCGGCCGCCGCCATGAGTTGCCTGTGCATAGCGGGCTTTGCTTTTTCAATCTCCAAAGGATTCCCCTCGCGCATCGACCAGGACATCTTTCGCATGGCCGCGCCGCCGGTCTACATTCACAAATACTGCCGGACCATTTCCGCTCCCGGCGTCAATGGCGGCACGGCCTGCCAGTTCGGCGAGGACCGCGGCGGCGCTTACGATCTGATCCTTTGGGGCGACTCCCATGCGCACCATTATGTTCCCGCGATCGCCACGATGGCGAAGGCCCGGAACCAATCCGGCGTTCTGTTCTGGATGCCGGGCTGCCATCCCTTCCTCGACGACTCGCACACCGCAAGAACGTGCCAGGAATTCAATGCCGCCGTCGCGCGCTTCGCCGTTGAGCGCCGCATCAAGCTTGCAATCCTCGCTGGCCGCTGGACCACCCATCGCAAACACATTCGCGGGTATATGGCCGAAGCCGGCGCCGGGACAAATTCGGGCGGCCTCGCAAAGACGCTTGCCTTTCTGAACAGCCGGGGGATCGAGGCCTCCGTGCTGGATCAGGCGCCCTACTTCCCGAAAAACGTCAGCCTCTGCGTCGCCAGGGCGGCATTTTACCAACGCGACAGCGAGCCCTGCGTGGTGCTGCCTCACGATCGCTTCCTTGCCCAACATCGCGATCTCGACGACTATTTCGATTATCTCAAGAAGACATATCGCTTTACCGTCGCCTCATCGGCGGACGCTCTTTGCAATGATGAGCGCTGCCGCGCGCGAGAGGGCGACGTGCTCTTGATGGCGGACAGCAATCATCTCAGCGAAACAGGCTCGATCCGCGCGATCCCCTATCTTAAGATTCCGATGCTCACCGGCCCAAGAGAGGAAGGGACCCTGGCTGCAAGAAGCGCTCCCGCCCCCGAAGGGGCCGCGCCGCCCTTGTGAGAGGTCGAAATCCGAGGGGCGGCGCTTGGCCGACCCGGGGAAAAGAGAAGCAATGCCGAACGGCCCGGCATTAGTCCTACTAAGTCACAAAGCTACTGAGTCACAAAGCCGCATTTGTCAGGACTGCACGAGGGCTGCGAACAGATTCATGAAAGCGATTCACGCATCGGGATGGGATGGCGGATATGGATCGCTTGGCTTTGGAGGAGAGTGAATCGCGTTTTGCGGCCTTCGCCGGGAGTTTGAACGAAGTTATCGGCCATCGCGACCGGATAGGGCCGCTGCACGATTACTGTACGGGCCTGCTTGCCGGCTGCGAGCGCAAGAGCGTTGAGCCGCTGGCCGCACTTACGGCGCCGGCGCGGGTTTCGGCGCAGCATCAATCGCTTTTGCATTTCGTGGGCAAGGCGTCCTGGTCCGATGAGGCCGTTCTGGGCAAGGTTCGCAAGCTCACGCTTCCCGTCCTCGAAAAGCACGGGCAGGTTGAAGCCTGGATCATCGATGATACAGGCTTTCCAAAGAAGGGCCGCCATTCCGTGGGCGTGTCGCGGCAGTATTGCGGTCAACTCGGCAAGCAGGACAATTGCCAGATCGCCGTTTCTCTCTCGATCGCCAACCATCATGCGAGCCTTCCCATCGCGTACCGTCTCTATCTGCCTAAGGAATGGGCGAACGATGAGGACCGGCGGCGGCGCGCGGGCGTGCCTGAGGATCTTAAGTTCGCAACCAAGCCAGAGATCGCGCTGGCTCAGATCGCGCAAGCCCTCAAGGATGGCGTTCCGCAAGGCGTGGTCCTGATGGACGCAGGCTATGGCGCCGATACCGCTTTGCGCGAAGGCGTGACTGCGCTGGGGTTAAGTTATGCCGCGGGCATTCTGCCGCAAACATCGGTCTGGGCGCCGGGCGAGGGGCCGTTGCCGCCAAAGCCATGGACGGGACAGGGGCGGCCGCCAAAGCTTATGCGCCGCGAGGGCGAACACCGGCCTTTATCTGTCAAGAACCTTGCCTTGGGTTTGCCGGAAGCGGATTGGAAGACAATAACTTGGCGGGAAGGCGCTTGCGAGCCGCTGAGTTCCCGATTTGCCCGTGTCCGCGTCCGTCCAGCCCATCGAGACTATGATCTGACCGCGCCAAGGCCGGAAGAATGGCTTTTGATCGAGTGGCCGGAGGGCGAAGCCGAGCCCGCCAAATACTGGTTCTCCACCCTTCAGCAAGACATTGATTTTGCTTCGCTTGTGGACATAACCAAACTGCGCTGGCGCATCGAGCGCGATTATCTCGACCTCAAGCAGGAAATCGGCATCGGACATTACGAAGGACGGGGATGGCGCGGCTTCCACCACCACGCCACGCTCTGCATCGCCGCCTACGCCTTCCTCATCTCCGAACGGGAGACGATTCCCCCCTCAGGATGCCGTGCCGCCGGGCGCCGCGAAAAAGCTTGCCTTCCCGAAAGTTACAAGCCAAGGGGACATGCCGCTCAGGCCCGAGAGACACATCCCTAATTCCATCGCGACGCTCAAACGCAGGATCGCGGCCGCCCTGGCCAGAGCCCTGCCGCGATGTCCATGCTGCGGCGGCTTGAAACAAAGTCCAGCTTACAGGCTAAGCTTATGACGCAGTAGGATTAGAGCATCGGACTTAAAGCCGGAATCGGCCTCATGCCCTTCGGCGTCATTCCCGGCCCCGCTTCCGCGGGGCTAAACCCATCAATCTCGACGCTCATCGAATACTGGGCATCCTGAGCTTGTCGAAGCCTCGTTTTGAGGAGGCGCGAAGCGCCGTCTCGAAGGATGAGGCCAAGAATTCCTGCTTTTTTAGCAGTCTGCTCTAATTAAAATTGCATTTACAAACGACCTCATTTCCGCAGCCGAGATATTCCATATTGTGGAAAGAAAATGTGCGGGCGGTCGCAATGCCTCTTCCGTTTGGATTGGTCATGCGGCTGGAATCAAGCTCCAGGTATTTTCTCCATTCGAACCCTTCGCCCTCGTCCTTTATCGTAACGCTAACAGATTCCTCCATCGCAGAGAAAGTAACGGTGGCCACTCTGTCCTTATATCGCTCACTGGCCAATCTGCGCTCTATCTCATTTTGGAGTTCACCACGCAAGACCAGGTTTGTTTTTTCATCGTAAGTAATACCAAGATTGCCATGCTCTATAGCATTGATGAGTAACTCATGAAGGCCATAGACAGCCTCTTGGGGATTTGGAAAGCAATTGGCGATGTACAGGGCCAGAGCTTTCGCCTCATCGAGGGTGCGAAATCGAAAGCTCGATTGGCGCATAAGTCCGAAAACCAGTTGGCCCTTCCGCACCTCCTCCTTCATTCTTTTCTTGTTGTGGGCGTCCTCTAACGCCGATTGTACGATCCCGACAAGCAACGACGCCTTATAAGGCTTTGTCAAATAATAATAGACGCCAGCCTTGACGCCTTGAAGCACCTGGTCGGTCATAGCCGCAGCTGTCTGCATGACAACGGGGATGTCCTGGTAGCGTTCATCGTTACGAACTCTTTCCAAAAACTCCATCCCATTCATGTTCGGCATCATGCGATCGAGTACGATTACTTTCACATCGGGGTTTTGTTCGAGCCGTTCGAGTGCGACGGCGCCGTCCTCCGCCAGGATCACATCGAAGCCTGCCTTTGTCAGGTGACATTCCATGATATCGAGATTGAAATCTTCATCATCGACGGCAAGGAGCTTGGGCTTTGTTTTCATGAATAAATCCTCAATTCGCTTGAAATTTTGCCGAAAATGACAAAGCCGAAGGCTTCTTTGCAAAGGGCAAGACCGAGGCCCGTTTCGCCGCGACTCCGCTCAGGAGCACAAGCGCGCCAGAACTCGCGTAAAGCTTGGATGCGATCCAGACTTCCATACCGCCTTCTCCACGTGTGAAACGGAGCTTTTGTAGCAGAGCCAAGTTAATACAAGCTAAGGTTGCGCCTTTAAATTGAGTTGTGAGGATCGGCGCGCGCCGCGGCGAACAAGGCCAAATTGCTAAAGCTGGCCGTGAGCCAATTCGTTGCGGGAATGGGCGCCGTGGACGGCCTTCCCCCGTGCATCGCGGTCTTTGGGAATGACAAAGGTGAATACGGCGCCATGAGGCTTGGCGTTCTCCGCCCAGATCGCGCCGCCATGCGCTTTGACGATGTGATCGCAGATCGCGAGGCCGAGCCCCGTGCCGCCCTTGCCGGTTTGCGTTTTCGTGCTTTGAACGAACTTGTCGAACACCGACTTCAGTTCTTCGTCGGGAATGCCGGGCCCATCGTCGACGATCCTGCAGCGAATGCCTTGCTCGCCATTTCCGAGACGATCCTCGGAAAGGTCGATGACGATATGGCCTCCAGCTTTGGAGAATTTGATGGCGTTGGAGACAAGATTGATCAGCACCTGGATGAGGTGGGGTCTATCGAAGAGGGCCTCTGTATGCTCGCCCGACCTGACCTGCATCTCGAGATTTTTCGCTTTGATCAGCGGATCGAGCTCTATCAATGTGTGCGCGACGACATCTTTTAGATCGGCGCGCTCGATCTTATAGTTCACCCGGCCCGCTTCCATCTTTGACAGATCGAGAAGATCGTTCAGAAGAGCAAGCAGGCGCTCGCCGGCTTTTGTGATGTTATTGAGGTATCTTTCAATATCCTCGCCTCCACCTTCTCTGATTGCGGTCGTACAGATTTCTGAATAGCCGAGAATTGCATGCATCGGCGTTCTGAGCTCATGCGACATATTCGAGAGAAATTCCGACTTCGCTCTGGCCGCCCTTTCAATCGCTTCTTTCTGGTTTACTCTCTCGGTTATGTCTTGAATCAATCCGCCTATGACCGGCCTGCCGGAAACAGACCGGCGCTCAGCTCGCGCGCCGAACCAACGGATCGAGCCGTCTGGCAGCACCCTTCGGAACTCAATCCTAAGCGGCTGTCCTGTTTCAGCGGCGCCCCGGAGGGCTTTGTCCATGGCCAGCCGGTCATCTGGATGGATACGGGCGACGATCTCTTCGACGCTCGGCTGCGTTCCAGCGGGCAGACCGCAGAAAAACAGCGCCCGATCCGACGCCGTAAACTTATTCGTTTCAAGCGACAATTCCCAACTTCCAACGTCGCCGGCGTCGAGCGCAAAAGTGAGGCGGTCCTCGCTATAACGGAGGGCCTGCGAAACGTGCGCCCGTTCAACTGCTTCCCAGGTGCGTTCGGCGACCTCTTGCGCCAGCGCAATCTCCTCCGCCTTCCAGGCATGCGGAGTGCGCTTGTGCACGGCCAAGGTCCCTGCAAGCCTGCAATTCTTGATGAAAGGCACAGCGATGAATGCCGCTATCGAGCCGCGCTCGAAAATCGCCATCGCTTTGGGGCTATACGAGCGCGCTTCCAAGCGCACGTCGCCGACAGCGACGGCTTGGCCATTTACAAGGACGGCTTGGCTCGTTTCAAGCTCTTCAATCAAAGACACGGCAAAATCGTTAATCCCGGCCATCGCAAGAGCGCCAGCGGCCGCGCCGTCGTTCCATTCGTGCGTGATGCTGGCGCGCTCTCCCGTTTCGCCGGTCTTGGCGTACACCACCTGAGCGGCGTTAAGCTTATGCCCGAGCATTTCGCTCGCGATTGCTATCGCTTCAAACGGATCGTCCACGGTGCGCAGAGTATCGTTCAGGGCAAGCAGGAAGGATTGGCGCTCCTCGCTAACCCGGAGAGCCTTAATTGCCAGCGCCCGCTCAGCTGCTTCCCACGTGCGCTCCGCAACCTCCTGCGCCAGCGCCACCTCGTTCTTCCGCCAGGGATACGGATCGCGCTTATGCACGGCGAGGACACCCGCCAACGTGGAATTCTTTACGAGAGGCACAGCGATGAACGCGGCCACCGCGCCGCGCTCGAAAAGCGCCAGCGCTTCAGGCTTACACGAGCGCGTATCCGAGCGCACATCGCCGACCGAGACGGTTTCGCCACATCTGAGGTCCTCAAGAAAAGACGCGTCGAAATCGTCAGTCCTGTGCAGCGCAAAGGTGGCGGGAGCCACGCCGTCGTTCCAATCGCATACGACGGACGCATGCTCTCCCGATTCTTCATTCTTGCCGTAAATAACCTGACTGGCGCCGAGCTTTAGTCCGAGCATCTCGCTGGCGATCGCAATCGCCTCATCCGGATCGGCCGTGGCGCGAAGAGCATCGTTCAGCGAGAGCAGGAAGGATTGACGCTCCTCGCTCTCCCGCAGGGCCCCTTCCAAGAGCTTCTGCTCGGTTATGTCGATGGCGACGCCGAAATAGCGATCCGGGGTTCCGACAGCGTTCGCAATCGGCCTGCCTCGAGTGAGACACCAGCGCTCCGGTTCGCCTTCCGGCTTGTTCAAGCGCCATTGCGCCTCGTAGTCACGACCGAGCGCCACCGCTTCCATGACCGCCGCGATAACGCGCTCGCGATCCGCAGGATGCATGATCGACATCCACCCTTCGATAGAGGGCGCCCATCCCTCGGGTCTCTGCATCTCGTACAAGTCCCACATGGAATCGGACCACTGTAGGGAGTTGTCCGCGAGCCTCCACTCCCAGGCCCCGGCCTTGGCCCCCTCCTGAGCCAGGCGCATGCGCATTTCGCTCTCGCGCAAGGCCTCTTCCATAAGTTTCTGCTCGGTTATGTCGATGACGACGCCGAAGTAGCGATCCAACGCGCCATTTTCGTCGGCAATCGGTCTGCCCCGAGAGAGAAACCAGCGCTCTGCTTCTCCTTCCGGCACATTGAAGCGCCACTGAAACTCAACGTCACGGCCATGCGCCGCCGCTTCGCTCAGTAACCTCGTGACGCGCTTTTTGTCCGCGGGATGAAGCATCGATAACCACGCTTCCGAAGTGGGCGTCCAATGCTCGGGCTTCCGCACGCCGTACAGGCCCCACAATGAGTCAGCCCACTGCACGGAGTTGTCCGCGAGCCGCCACTCCCACACGCCGGCTTTAGCCGCCTCCTGGGCCAGGCGCATGCGCATTTCGCTCTCGCGCAACGCCTGCTCCATGAGCTTTTGTTCGGTGATGTCGATGACGACGCCGAAATAGCGATCCACAGAGGCATTTGAGTTTGGAACGGGGCGGCCCCGGCAGAGAAGCCAGCGCTCGGGTTGGCCTTCCGGCAGGTTCACGCGCCATTGAAACTCGATATCCCTGCCGAGCCCAGCTGCCGCGATCGCCGCCGCGGCGCATTCGCGGTCCGCGGGATGAATGATCGACGCCCACGCTTCTAAAGTGGGCTCCCATAGCTCGGGCTTTTGTAGCCCAAACTCGCTCCAAAGGTAATCAGGCCACACAAGGCGGTTGTCGGCCAGGCTCAGCTCCCAAACGCCGGCTTTCGCCAACTCCTGAGCCAGGCGCATGCGCATTTCGCTCTCGCGCAAGGCCCGCGCGGCCAAGACCCTGTCGGCCACGTCCTCGGTCATGATCGCAATGCCGCCAATCGACTGGTCGCTCGTCAGCCACGGGCGAACTTCCCAGCGCAGCCATTGCACGCCGCCATCCGGACGCACGAACATTTCTTCGTCTGCGCGCACGGTCTCGCCAGCGAGACCTCTGCGGTGCGCCTCTTTCCAATGAGCAGGGATTTGGAGGAAGACGTTGTAATGGTTGCGTCCAATACCCGCGTCGCCCCCGTGAACTTCAACCCAGCGGCGGCTACAGGCCAGATGGACCATATTGCGATCGAGTATGAGCATCGCGACCGGCGCTTGGTCCACGAATTGCCGCCACAGCTCTTCGCTTTTACGCAAAGTGTCCGAGGCTTCTTCATGCTGCTTCAGCAACAGCTCGTGTTGCTCTCGAACTTTTTCCTGAAGCGCACGCTGCTCGATGGCGTTCGCGCGCAAGATATCCAGCGCTTTGTCCACGTCGCCGAGTTCGGATTTCTCGTCCGCATTGGCGGGAGCGATGTCGAGGTCTCCGATCGCAAGCCTCGTAATCTTTCTGACGGTATTCGAAAGCGGGCTGCCGATCGAGCGGCTGATGACCACGCCGGCAAGACCAATGGCAAGCATCGCGAAAGTAAACAGCTCCGCCATCGATTGAAGGCGACTCAGAAAGACTACATCGATATCTTTGATGTGAGCGCCAACGCCGGCGACGATATTTAGTTCTGGCACGTCACGAAAGTGAGAGAGCTTGGGTGCGAAATTACCCCGCCCGTCCGGCCCGTCGTATTCAAGAAATCCTCCGAGGGGAGCGCCTTTGCCGGCCTCGATGAATTTTGGAATCATCTTGACGCCGTTAGCGTAAACGACATCGGATCGGTTTCGCCCCTGCTTCGATGGATCGGGGTGCAGAACGGCGATGCCGTCATAATCGTAGACAAAGAAATAATTGGCCGGGCTGTCGCCGAATTTCGCTGATTTAAGGTTTTCAAAAAAGGCGGCGCGGCCGGATTTGGTTTGCGGCCCTCCGTTCCTGTTCATGTCGTCCCGAGCGTCATTCAGGACCAAGTCCATGAGATAGCTAAGCTGAACGCGCTTGTCCTCAAGCATCTGCGTGCGCAAGGCCCACAAGCCTATGCCCGCGCACACGAGCATTCCGAAGGCGGGCAGGGCGAGCAGCAGGTTGATGCGGACGGCGATCTTGAGACGGGAGAGCACGTGAAAGCTCCGCTTAGGGTATAAATAAACTCCGATCTATACGTGTGGGTGGTGAAGATTGCATTCTGAAAGTCCTTAGATTGCTAAATGATACGATCCCTGCTCAGCGGCGGGAGCCATGCCTTTTCCCGCCAAGCCCGAGAAGATGCGGCCGGCGCGCCGATGGCGTAGAGGTTGGGCTACGCGGCGGACTCGATCCGGGCCATGTCCGCGTCTGAGAAACCGAAATGGTGACCGATTTCGTGGATCAGCACGTGGCGGATCACGCGGGCTGCTGGGTCGCCGTTCTGTCGGGCGTAACTGAGGATGGGGATACGGTAGAGAAAGATCCTGTCGGGCAGGCTGACGGGATACCCCTCGCTCTTAAAGGGCAGTCCCACGCCCTCATACAGCCCGAGGAGATCGTAGGGATCGCGGATGCGCATGGCCCTGAGCGTCTCCGCGTCGGCGAAATCGGCCACATGAACCGCCACATTGCCGAGCGCCGCGCGGAATTCCTTCGGCAGACCGTCCCAGATTGCCTGAGCGGCCGCCTCAAAATCTGCGTGCGTTCCAGGCTGGCCTGAGGGCATAAGGAGCCTCACTTTACGCGATATCGATGCTGACGTATCGGGAATTTGGGCCAATTTCCTGCAAATCCAATATCGGCGCGCGACTTTAATCGCCCCGTTTGGAGCATCGGACTTAAAGCCGAAATCGGCCTCATGCCCTTCGGCTGCGTCCTTTTAAAAGCACGATGCTTTTAAACGGGCGAGCGCAGCGAGGAGATGGCAGCCTCGCTCGCGAAGGCGCCGCCCGCATGCGGCTCGGCCCCGCCTTCCGGCGCGAGCTTGCCGCGCAGGCTCACGACCGTGCCGAGGATGACGATCGCGGGGCCATGCAGATTCGCCTTCCCCGCAGCTTCGGCGATGGTTTCGGCGGTTCCGGTCACGACCCGCTGATTGGGCCGCGTGCCGTTGTCCACGATGGCGGCGGGCAGCTTGGGATCGCCGCCGTGCGCAACGAATTCCTGCATCAGCGCGCCGAGCTTGCCGAGCCCCATGTAAATCGCCACCGTCTGCCGCGGCTGGATCAGCGCGGTCCAATCGAGGCTCAAGCCGTCGCCGCGCGAATGGCCGGTGACGAACACGCAGGCCTGCGCATGGTCGCGATGGGTGAGCGGGATGCCGGCGTAAGCGGCGCAGCCTGTCGCCGCGGTCACGCCCGGCACGACCTGCACCGGAATGCCGGCCGCGATGCAAGCCTCGATCTCCTCGCCGCCGCGCCCGAACATGAACGGGTCGCCGCCCTTCAGCCGCAGCACGCGCTTGCCCTGCTTCGCCAGCGCGATGAGCTTCGCCGTGATGGCCTCTTGCGGCAGGGTGTGGTCGTCCGGGCGCTTGCCGACATAGATGTGCTCGGCCTCGCGGCGCACGAGATTGAGGATGCCGTGCGGCAGAAGCCGGTCGTAAAGCACCACGTCGGCGCGCTGCATGAGCCGGAGCGCGCGGAAGGTCAGGAGGTCCGGGTCGCCCGGCCCTGCGCCGACGAGATAGACTTCGCCCTGCGGTTCGTTTTCCTCGCCGCCTGCCGCGTTCGCCAGCGCGCGTTCGAGATCGGCGCGCGCTTCGGTCTCGTGGCCGGACAGAAAGCCATCCGCCACGCGGCCTTCGAGAACGCGCTCCCAGAAGCGGCGGCGCGCGGCGCCGTCCGCAAGCGCCGCGCCGAGCCGTGCCCGATAGGCGCCAACGAGCGAAACGAGGCGGCCATAAGCAGCGGGGATCACGCTTTCGAGCCGCGCCCTTATCATGCGGGCGAAAACGGGCGAAGCGCCGCCGGTCGAGATGGCGATCACGAGCGGGTCGCGGTCCACGATGGACGGCATGATGAAATCGCAAAGCTCGGGCGTGTCGGCGACATTGACCGGAACGCGCGCCTGCCGGGCGAGGCCCGCAACCTCCCGGTCGAAAGCCGGATCGCCGGTCGCGCAAAAGGCCAGCGCGCAACCTTGAATGTCGGACAGCGTGACTGTGCGGGCGACATGCTTGAAGCCGTCGCGAGAAGCAGGCACGCGGAAATCGTCGCCGAGCGTCTCGGCGTAAACGCTCACCCTGGCGCCGGCCCTCAGCGCCAGTTCCGCGCGCCGCGCCGCGACCGCCCCGCCGCCTGCAACCGCGACGCGCTTGCCCTCGATCTGGAAGAAGATTGGAAGCTGATCCACAGACTTATGCTTTCTGTTCCTTTGCGGCCTCGGCCCATTGCGCCGTCGTCTTCGCCAGTGCCGCGCGTCGCCGAATTGTCGCGGCCAAATTCCCGCCTTTATGCGCGGCTAGGCGCTCAAACGCTCAAGTAACAACAGCTGCAAAGGTGATCATGGCCCGCTCCAGATTTCTTGCAACGCTTCTTGCGTCCCTCGCGCTTAGCCTGGTTTCGATAGGTGCGCGCGCCGCCACTCCCGACAACACACTGTATCTGGACCTGAAGGATGGCCGGGTGGTGATCGAGTTGCGCCCGGACCTCGCGCCCAAGCACGTGCAGCGGATCAAGACGCTCGTGAAAGAAGGCTTCTACAACGGTCTGGCCTTCCACCGCGTCATAGCCGGCTTCATGGCTCAGACCGGCGATCCGAACGGAGATGGCAGCGGCGGTTCGAAATACCCGGCCTTGCCGGCGGAGTTCAGCTCGGCGCCGTTCAAGCGTGGAACGGTAGGCGCGGCCAGGCTCGGCAACAACCCCGATTCCGCCAATAGTCAATTCTTCATCTGTTTCGAGGACGCTGCGCACCTCAATGGCGGCTACACCGTTTGGGGGCAGGTCATCGAAGGCATGGAGATCGTCGATCGGATCAAGAAGGGAACTCAGCCGGGCGGGCGCGTTGCCGATCCGGATAAGATCGTAAAAATGGAGCTTGCGTCAGACGCCCGTTGATCACCACATTCGTTCGTCGTCATAATAGTATCGCATGCGCCAACTCGGGGTGAGTTTTCCCGTCTAGATAGCGCTAGAAAGAGTACAACATGGCATCTCCAAGCAAAGAAAATACATTGGTACTGGAAACGACCCAAGGCCGCGTTGTGATCGAGCTTCGGCCCGATCTCGCGCCCAACCATGTCGCCCGCATCACGGATCTGGCAAAACAGAAATTTTATGACGGCGTTGTCTTCCACCGCGTCATCGAGGGCTTCATGGCCCAAACGGGCGATCCGACAGGCACAGGCAGGGGCGGCTCCGGGAAGAATTTGAAAGCGGAATTCAGCAAAGAGCCGCATGTGCGCGGCACAGTCTCCATGGCCCGCGCCAACCACCCCGACAGCGCGGATAGCCAGTTCTTCATCTGCTTCGACGACGCCACCTTCCTCGACGGCAAGTACACCGTATGGGGCAAGGTTATCGAGGGCATGGAGAACGTCGACAAGATCAAGCGCGGCGAGCCTGTCAAGAACCCGGATAAAATCGTCACCATTCGCGTTGGAGACGAAGCCTAGAGTATCGTGCCTTTAATCGGACGCAGCCGCATTTTCGTCGTCCCCGCGAAGGCGGGGACCCAGTCTTCGATGAGCGTCGAGATACCTGGATTCCCGCCTTCGCGGGAATGACGCCGAGGCCTATTCCGACCTTAGTCCGATGCCCTAGACAGGCGCCTTTCCCATTATCTCAAGCGGCTCGATCGACCGTGCTCCTACAAGATTTCGATTTCGAGCTGCCAAAATCGTCGATTGCGCTTCGGCCAGCCTCGCCTAGGGATTCGGCGAGGCTTTTGCGCGTTAACCCGGGCGCCTCCAATCCTCTTTCCGAAGCGGCCGTTCGGGATTTGCCTTCGATTTTGCGCCCCGGGGACGTGGCGGTCTTCAACGACACGAAGGTTCTCACCGCCGAGCTTTATGGCCGCCGGCCCCCGCGAGAGGCCGGGGCGCGGGAGGTCGAAGTCGGCCTCACGCTGATCGAAAGGCAAGCGGACGGGACCTGGAAAGCGTTCGCACGCCCCGCTCGGCGTCTGCGAGTGGGAGACGTTGTCGTCTGCGGCGGAAACGGCGCTCGTTCGGTCCTCAGCGTCGCGGCAAAGAGCGAGGAGGGGAAAATCGTCGTCGCGGCCGAAGGCGGCGACACCATCGAAGGAATAATGGAGCGGCACGGCGCCATGCCGTTGCCTCCCTACATTGCGCGAGCGAGGGCTGCGGACGACCGCGACCGCATCGACTATCAAACAGTCTACGCCAAGGCCATAGGCGCCGTGGCCGCGCCGACAGCCGGCCTGCATTTCACGCCGGAACTTCTGGATCGGCTGTCCGCGAGGGGCATTCGCAGCGCCTTCGTCACGCTGCATGTCGGAGCAGGAACATTCCTCCCCGTCAAGACTGAGAAGATCGGCGATCATCCCCTTCATGCCGAGCGGTATGAGATTTCCGAAGACGCCGCTCGCGTCGTTAACGGCGCCCGCGCGGAGGGCGGCCGGATCGTCGCGGTTGGCACCACCTCGCTTCGGGTGCTGGAAACGGCGGCGCAGCCTGACGGCGCCCTGCGGCCGTCCCAAGGCTCGACGGAAATCTTCATCCGTCCCGGCCATCGCTTTCGCGGCGCCGACCTCCTCCTTACGAATTTCCATTTGCCGAAATCGACGCTTTTCATGCTCGTCTGCGCATTTTCCGGGACAGAGCTCATGAAAAAAGCGTATGCCCACGCCATCGCCGCGGGCTTTCGCTTCTACTCCTACGGCGACGCCTGCCTGCTCAGCCGTGCGGAGAGTTCGTCCTCATGACCGCGCCTTTTTCCTTCAAGCTTCTCGCCAAGGATGGCGGCGCGCGGCTCGGCGAGGTCGCAACGCCACGGGGCGCGATCCGGACGCCCGCTTTCATGCCGGTGGGCACCGCGGCGACGGTCAAGGCGATGTTCCTCGACGACGTCAAGGCGGCGGGCGCGGACGTCATCCTGGGCAACACCTATCATCTGATGCTGCGGCCGAGCGCCGAGCGCATCGCGCGCCTCGGCGGCCTTCATCGCTTCATGCGCTGGGACGGGCCAATCCTGACCGATTCCGGCGGCTATCAGGTCATGTCGCTCGCCCAGCTCCGCACCGTTACGGAACGGGGCGTCAGCTTCCGCTCGCACATCGACGGCGCCCTGCACGAGCTGACGCCGGAGCGCTCCATCGAGGTTCAAAACCTGCTCGGCGCCGACATCCAGATGCAGTTCGACGAGTGCACGCCCTTTCCCGCCACGCGGGACGAGGCCGAGCGCTCGATGCAGCTCTCGCTTCGGTGGGCCGAGCGTTCGCTCGACGCATTTCAGCGTTACGGCGAGCCCGGACGCGCCTTGTTCGGCATTGTGCAAGGCGGCGTCTATCCGGAGCTACGCGCGGCCTCCGCCGAAGCCCTCGTTTCCAAGGACTTCCACGGCTATTCCGTCGGCGGCCTTGCCGTCGGCGAGGGCCAGAAGCTCATGTTCGAGACGCTCTCGCGCACAACGCCGCTCCTCCCCCTTGCGAAGCCGCGCTATCTCATGGGCGTCGGCACGCCCTCCGACATCGTCGGCGCCGTCGAGCGCGGCGTCGACATGTTCGATTGCGTCATGCCCACGCGGTCGGGGCGGCACGGCCAGGCTTTCACCTGGGCCGGCAAGCTCAACATGCGCAATGCGTCCCATATGGAAGACCTTCGTCCCCTCGACGAGACGAGCGCCTGCCCCGCCGCGCGCGACTATTCCCGCGCCTACATCCATCATTTGCTGCGGGCCGGGGAGTATCTCGCGCCGATGATCCTGAGCTGGGCTAACACGCACTTCTATCAGGACTTGATGGCGTCGATCCGCCAATCCATTCGCGAAGGCGCCTTCGCCGAACTGGCCGCCCGCGTTCGCGCCGCCTATCCTTCGGGGACGGTCGCCGAAGAGGCGGGAGCGGAAGAACCGGGCGCGTGACGCTCGCGGAAAAGCAGATAGACGCCGGATGAAACGATGATGGCCGCTCCCGCGAGCGTCCATTCGTTCGGAACATCGCCAAAGAACAAATAGCCGAGCGCCGTCATGAAAACGATGTTGACGTAGCCGAACGGCGCAAGCACCGTGGCGGGCGCGCGCTCATGGGCAAGTATGACAAACCAGTGGCCGAAGCCGCCAAACAGTCCGGTGCAGGCGAGCACGAACCAGGCCCAGGCGCTCTCTGGCGTCTGCCAGCCGGCAAAAGCGAAAGGCGCGACCAGAACGGCGCCCGCCAGAGGCGTATGTACGAGGGTCGTCCGGGCGTCGTCGAAGTGGGCGAGATAGCGCGTCAGGAGGCTGAAAAGGGCGTAGCTCAGCGTCGCCATCAGGGACAATGACACGGCCCAATGGATGCCGCCGAAGCCGGGCCGGGTCACGAGCAGGACGCCAGAGAACGCCACGCAAATGGCGGCCAGCCGATGCCAGCCGACCCACTCGCCAAGAAACGGTCCCGCGAGCGCCGCCACGATGAAGGGAGAAAGAAAGAAAATCGTCGCGGTTTGATCGAGCTGAAGGTGTTTGAGCGCGACGAAATTGAACGCGGTCGCCCCGATCAGGAACACGCTGCGAAGGAGCTGATGCTTCAGCTTGCGCGACGGCAGCGCCTTGATGGCCGTTCTCGGGCCGAGCACCGCCGCAATCAACAGCACATTCCCGAGGAAGCGCATCCAGATGATCTCCATGACCGGCACATGGGCGGAGGTCGCGAGATATTTCGCGCTCGCATCGAGGAAGGAGAACAAGAACGAGGCCGTGCATAGCAAGCCGATGGCGGCAAGCCGTGATTCGGTGAGAACGCGTCGCTCCATACAAATGCTGCCAGGGATGCTTCGCGGCTTTCGCGCGAATACGGGACATCGGGAGCGGCTGCCGTGGCGCCGGGGTCTCCGAAGGGCATGCGCACGTCCGCGCCTATTCGTAGAGTTGATCGATCGTCGGCTCAAGCTTCTTTATCACGACTGCCCGCTTCACTTTCATGGTTGGCGTCAAGTCGCCGCCCTTGATCGACAGCGGCTCCGGCAGGATCGTGAAGCGCCGGATGTTCTCGACCCGCGCATGCCGCTCGTTGATCGCATCGATACCCTTCTGCAGTTCCTGCCGTATCGCGGCTTCATGCTGAGGGCTGTTCGCCTTCAGGCCTCGCTCAGCGGCGAAATGGTCCGCGGCCGCGGCGTTGAGCGTGAGCAGGGCGCTCAGATAGGGCCGCCGGTCCCCGCAAACGATGGCATGCTCGACAAGGGGCAGCGCGGCAAGCTCCATCTCCAGATTGGCGGGAGCGACGTTCTTGCCGCCGGCGGTGATGATGATGTCCTTTTTCCGCCCCGTGATGGTGAGGTAGCCGTCTTCATCGAGGCTGCCCAGATCGCCGGTGTGAAGCCAGCCGCCCTCCAGCGCCTTCGCAGTCGCATCCGCGTCCCGCGCGTAGCCTGAGAAAATGTAAGGCCCCCTGACGAGAATTTCCCCGTCCGGGCCGATCTTCAGGTCGAGTCCGGGATGGGCGCGCCCCACCGAACCGAGCTTCGTCGCCCCCGGCAGGTTCGTCGTTCCCGCCCCGCAAGTCTCCGACATCCCCCACAGTTCCCGGACCGGAATGTCGAGTCCCATCATGAAGCGCAACGTCTCCTCGGAGATCGGCGCCGCGCCGCAGGCCACGTAGCGAGCGCGGTCGAAGCCCATGGCTGCCTTCGCCTTCTTATGGACGAGCGCAGAGGCGACGGCCTTGGCGAGCGCGGTCTTCACCCCGATGCGTTGACCGGCCTGCTCCTTCTCGTGCCACGCCTGCCCCGTGCGCACGGCCCAGCGCGCAATCTTCCCCTTCACGCCCTTCGCGTTTACGATCTGCAACTGCGCCGCCGCCACGATCTTTTCGAACACGCGCGGCACCCCGAAGAAAAGATGCGGCCGCACCTCCTTGAGGAAGTCGCCGAGCTTCAGAATGTCGGGGACGAAATACACCGCGCTGCCGACGGTCAGCGGGAAATGCACCGAAATCATCCGCTCGGCGATGTGCGCCAGCGGAAGATAGGAAATGATGCAATCTTCCTCGGACACCTCCCAAAGCTGTCGAATAAGGCCCGCCGTTTCGGTCAGCGCCCCATGGCTGAGCTGCACCGCCTTCGGCGTCCCCGTTGTACCCGATGTGTAGATCAGGCAGCCGGGCATCCGCGGGCTCGATGGCCTGCGAGCGCCTCTCGACCTCCGGATCGAAACTCTTCTCGCCGTAGGAGAGGAAGGTCTCCCAGGTCATCTGCAAGGGATCGCTCGCGACCTCGCCTTTCATCATCACGACATGGCGAAGCGCATTCAGCTGCGCGCGTTCGGAGGCGATCCTCTGGAAATGCTCCTCCTTCTCCGCCAGCGCGATCTCGCATTGCGCGTGATTGATGATGTAGGCGGCGTCGTGGGCCGACGCGGTAAAATAGATGCCGGCGACCGACGCCCCGATCATCATCGCGGCCACGTCCATGACGACCCATTCCGCCCTGTTATAGCCAAGGACCGCCACGGCATCGCCCGGCTTCACCCCGAGCGCAACGAGGGCGCGCGCCGCCTGCCGCACTTCCTCGCCGAACGCGGCCCACGATGTTGGCGTCCAGCCTTCCGTCCCCCGCACATAATATGCCGGCGCTTCCCCTCTGCGCGCCGCCATTTGCAGGAAGCGTCGAGGCGCGGATATGAACGGCTTCGAGCGGTCAGCTCCCGGCGGCGCCTTCCCTTCCATGCGCTCCTCCTCCCAGATTCAGCATTGTTCTTGCTTCTTCGGGCGACGCGATTTCGCGGCCCGCGCGGCGCGCGCACGCGGCCAGAGCCTCGATAAGCGCGCCGTTGCTTTCGGCTTTTTCGCCGTTCGGCAAATAGAATGTGTCTTCGAGTCCGGTGCGCAACATGCCGCCCAGGCTGGCGGCGCGTTGATGCACCGGCCAGATTTCGGTGCGGCCGATCAGCGTCGTCTGCCAGTGTGCGTTCGCCCGCTTGTATTTCAGGAGCAGCGCAAGGAGGTCCGCGTCGACCGGCATGCCCGATGCGACGCCCATCACGAAGTTGTATTGCGCGGTCTTGGCCATGCCGTTTTCGACGTAAAGGCCGACGGAACGGACGATGCCCACGTCGAAGCACTCGAACTCGGGCAGCGAGCCGCTCTCGGCCATGGCGTCGAGGAAAGCCTTCACCTTCGAAACTGGGTTGTCGAACAGGAGCGGGGGCCACGCCCATTGCCCGTCGGACCTGAGCTTCAGGTAGTTCAGGCTGCCCGCGTTGCAGGCCGCGATTTCGGGCCGGGTTCGCTTGATGCAGGCAGCGGGACCGGAAATGTCCGCGCCAAGTACGCCCGTAGTCTGGTTGACGATCACGCCGGGACAGCGCGCCCGGATCGCGTCCACCGCTTCCGCCGCTGCCTCGGGCTCCCAGCTCGGCAGATGCCCCATGCCCGGCGCTTGGCTGCGGAAATGGATGTGCATGATCGAAGCGCCGGCGTCGAAGGCCTCATGCGCCGACTGCGCCATCTCAAGCGGCGTAACCGGCACCATCGGATGCTGGCGCGGATCGGTGAGGACGCCGTTCAAGGCGCAGGTGAGGATGGCCTTAGACATCGGCGGGCGACTCCAGCTTTTCGATTTCGAACAGAAGCGCGCCGTTGGCCACCTGCTCTCCCGCCTTGGCGTGCGCCGCCGCGACGCGGCCCGCGCAAGCAGCCGTGACGCGCGTCTCCATTTTCATGGCCTCGATGAGCGCCAGAGTTTGGCCCGCTTCGACCGTCTGGCCGGGTTCGGCGAGCATCTTACTCAGAAGCCCGGCGACTGGCGCCTTGACGCCCCCGCCGGCGGACGCCTCATCCGCGGCGCTATGGCTGTTCGCTTCTTCGAAGGCAAAGGAGGCTCCGCCCACGCTCAAATAGAGGATTGCGCCGCTCCAAATCGCGATGGCGCGGCGCCTTACGCCCGAGGCCTCGTAAACGATAGCGGGCGGTTCGGCGCCGATGAGCGTCACTGTAGACGCCCTGCCGTCGAAGGACACCGCGATCGAGCCGTCGCGGGAGCGGCTGTAGCGCAAAAGCTTGCGGCCCTCCCCGCAGGCGAGGTCGAGCGAGAAATCGAGGGCGTTCCCCGACCAGAACCATTCCCCGGCGCTTCCCCGCTCTGCATAGAGCGCCGCCGCCAGAGCCCAAATCTCGTCCGAAGGCGCGGGCCGCTCGAAGAGGGCGGCTTTTTCTTCCGCCCATGCGTCGAGCGAATTCGTGGCGAACGCCGCCTGGCGGAACGCATCGCTGCGCAGAAGGCTCGCGAGGAACCCTTGGTTTGTCGGCAGGCCGAGCAGCGGATCGTCTTCCAGCGCGCATGCGAGACGGCGCGCGGCCTCTTCGCGGTCGCGGCCATGCGCCACGATTTTGGCGATCATGGAATCGTAATAGGAGGAGACCTCGCTTCCCGCCTCGACGCCCGTGTCGATCCGAATGCCGTTCCGCGCTTGCGGAACGCGCAGCACGGCTCCCGTCTGCGGCTTGAAGCCATCGTATGGGTCTTCGGCGCACAGACGCGCCTCGATGGCGCAGCCGCGAAGCGCAATTTCATCCTGTCTCAAGGGCAGCGGCTCTCCAGCGGCTACGCGCAGCTGCCACTCCACGAGGTCGAGGCCCGTCACAAGCTCCGTCACCGGATGCTCGACTTGCAGGCGCGTATTCATCTCCAGAAAATAAATGTTCAGGTCGCGATCCGCGATGAACTCGACCGTGCCCGCGTTGCGGTAGCCCACGGCGCGGGCGGCATCGACCGCGTAGCCCGTCAGCTTTTCGCGCAAGGCGGGCGTAAGAACGGGGCTCGGCGCTTCCTCGATGATTTTCTGCCGCCGCCGCTGCGTGGTGCAATCGCGCTCGTAGAGGTGGACGACAGCGCCGTGCGCGTCGCCGAAGACCTGCACTTCGAGGTGGCGCGGATGCTCGATCAGCCGCTCCAGCATCAGGCGGTCGTCGCCGAACGCGGCCTTGGCCTCGCGCCGCGCCGCCGCGAGCTGAGCTGATAAATCCGCCGCGTCGTAAACGGCGCGGATGCCACGGCCGCCGCCGCCGCCGATGGCCTTGACGAGGAGCGGATAACCGAGCTTTTCGGCTTCTTGCGCAAGCCGTTTGTCGGACTGATCCTCTCCCAGAAAGCCGGGCGCGCAGGGCACGCCCGCGGCCTGCATCAGGGCTTTGGCCGCGGCCTTGTCTCCCATTTGCCGGATTACGCTAGCGGGCGGTCCGATGAAGGCGAATCCTTCGCGCTCGCAGGCTTCCGCGAAGCCGGCGTTCTCCGCGAGAAAGCCGTAGCCGGGATGGATAGCGTCGGCGCCGGTCCGCCTTGCTGCGTCGAGGATCGCGCCGATGTCGAGATAGCTTTGCCGAGGCGCCGGGGGACCGATGCGGACGGCTTCATCCGCGCATTTCACGTGCAAGGCGCCGGCGTCGGCATCGGAGAAAACCGCAACGGCGCCGTAGCCCATCGCTTTCGCGGTGCGGGCGATCCGGCAGGCAATCTCGCCGCGGTTGGCGATTAGAATTTTCTGAAACGGCGTGCGCGTCATAATGGCTTCGCTGCTCGATGCTTCCGCGACGAAGCCCAATGTAAGTCTAAATGGTGCATGACGCCAATGGCGTTTACCTAAGGCCTCGCCGAAAGGCTTAGGCTACTGCGCCTGTGTCGTGGCTTTTACCGCGAGCAGGAGATTCGACGGCTTGCCCCAACGATAGCCGACGGTGAAGTCGAGCGGCCTGGGGCTGTCTTTCTTGAAAAGCTCGACAAGCTTCTGCTGCTGTGCGTAGCGGAATTGCCGGATCGGCGCCAGATAGGTTCCAAAAGGATGGAGCTGCCACTCCGGAGCGCCCAGATATTTGACCGGGATGCCGGTGTCGTCCTGGATGAGGGACACGGTATTCTTGAGCAGGAACTCGCGAACCAGCGAAAAGCCAGGGGTGTGCAGGAGGTAGGAGGCGCTTTTCACAAAGCTGTCTCCCTGTCCGAAGCCTTCGCAGAATTTCAGAAAGCCCGCGTTCGGCGCGCCTTTGTTCGAGAGGTCCGTGCGAAAGTAATAGATCGTCTGCTCCTCTCCGTCGGCGCCGGCGGCGACGATCTTCGCGCCCTTGCTCGCGGGCTCGAAGCCGGCCTCGCCCTGCGCGTGAAGCTTTCCCTCATTGTCGAGCGCAACGAGGCTGACCTCGCGGATCGTTTTGCCCGACCGCGCAAGGAACACATAGATGATCGGAAGGGCGCCTCGGCGTGAGAGGTGAGTGCCCATCTCGCTCGTGATGAAATAGCTGTGCTTGAGAAGATTTCCCAGCGCCGCTCGAATGCCGCCGAGCTCGGAGCCTACGGTCCGGGCGGAGAAGTCGCTCAGCTCGGGAATGGGGCCGCTGTGCTCCAGCCCGCTCATGACGATCGTTTTCGCGTGCGGGAAGAAGGCGTTCGCATAGAGGTAGTCGGGGCCGCTGAACATGTAGAACAGCGTCGCTTGCGACTGCTTGACGTTAGCCGCGGACCAGGCGCGGACTTTATCGAGCTGACGCTCCTCCAACGATTTCCAGTCGGCGCCTAAAATTTCGGCGTGCTTTTTCCAGGCCGGATCGTTCGTCAAGCCGGCGAGCGGCGAATTTTCCGATGGCGGCAATCCGGCCAGGAAGTGCGCGATGTCGTCGGAAGCCTGACCATCGGCGGCGCGAAGCATCGCTGGCGCGGCCACAAGCAGCAGGGCGCACAGGAAAAAGAACCGCGGGAGCGAGTGGATCTGTGTCATGAAGTTAAGTCCCTATCGAGAACCGCGCGCATGGCTCAGCGAATACGCATAGACGAGAAGACCGGCCATCATTGTCAAGAAGCCAGCCAGGGATTGAAGAGGCCGGCCGGTAACAAGGTGCCAAAGTACGAAGCCTGTGACGGCAAGAAAAATGAACGGCGTAATCGGGTATCCCCACGCCCGGTACGGTCTTGGTAAATTGGGCTGCCGGAAGCGTAAGACAATAACCCCCAAAACCGTTAGGAACGAACATAGCGTCAGACTGAATTGGATGAAGTCGAGCACCGCCTCGAAACTTTGCGTCAGGAGGAGCGCGGTCACGACAACGAGCTGAAACAGGATCGCATTCGACGGTACGCCATTCTTCGCGGTCTTCGAGAAAACCCTAAGCAGCAAGGTGTCTTCGCCCATCGCCATGGTCACGCGCGGACCGACCCACATCATGGCGCTGATCGAGGAGATGAGGCCCAAGCAAATCAAGGCGGCGACGACGCGTCCTCCGGCCTCGCCGAAAATGTGCCGGCCCGCGATAAGCCCGACATCGAGCTGGCCCGCAAGTTCGCCGACCGGCGTGGTGCGCAGGAAGACGGCGTTCAGGCCTAGGTAAAGCGCCGTCACGATCAGGACGGCCGCCAGGATGGACCGCGGAAGATTGCGCTCCGGATCGTGGATTTCGCCCGCGATGTAGGTTGCCGCGTTCCAGCCCGAGTATGCATAGAGGACGAAAACGAGGCTGATCGCGAATGGCGCCCCGGTAATATAGCCGATGTCGGCTGATGACGGCGCAAAGGAAATAGGCTGGACGTTGCCGAACAGAAGACCGGCGCCGATCAGGACTACGATGAGCCCAAGCTTGAGGAGGGTGGATGCGTTTTGCAGCAGGCTCCCGGTGTGGATGCCGTAGAGATGCACGAGCGATACGAGGTATGTGACGGCAAGCCCAAGAACCAGAACCGGCGCGCCGGGCGCGAATCCGGCGAAGTACTGGCCGAACGCCATCGCCGCGAGAGCGACAGGCGCAGCGAAGCCCACGGTCGCCGAAATCCATCCGGCCATGAAGCCGAGGGCGGGCCGGAAAGCGCGCGACAGGAAGTTGTACTCGCCTCCGGATCGCGGGAACGCCGCCGCAAGTTCGGAATAAGAGAGGGCGCCGCTGAGCGCGACAATCCCGCCGACGATCCATAGCATCATCAGCGAAAAAGCGGACGGGATGTCTCGGACCTGGAAGCCGAGGCTGGTGAAGACTCCGGTCCCGATCATGTCGGCGACCGCAAGGGCCGTCGCCGTCAGCGCGGAGACTTTAGCGGATTCAAAAACGCGTGCTGCTTTTTCGGCCGCGCTGGGCGCTTCCTGCAAGGTTGCCACTATATCGCTCATGGGCTGCTCTTACCAACTCGCGCGCGCTTCGCCAATCCGCATCCGGGTTAATGTTCCGGTAGTTGCCATATGGCAACTTAGGCTTAACCTGGAGCCATTTTCACTGTACACTTGAAGACTTTAGAAAGTCCTTCGGGAGAGACTCGCGGCTTGAGCTCACGATATGGTCATGATTTGAGTTTATTCGGAAGGGCGGCGCAAGAAAAAGTGACTCTGAGAGTGGATCGAACCGAAACGTGCGTGCATCCGTGAAATACAGCCGGTTTGCAACGAGAGGAGCGCTTCGTAAGCTGAGCTATCCCGTGGCGGCGGTCCTCGCTGGCCTTGTTTGCGGGTGCAGGAACGAAGCCGAGACCGCGGAGTTCGTGCGTGAAAGTCCCCCCGCGATTCAAGAGGCGAGCGCCCCCGCGCGCGAGGATCGGCCGAACCGCACGGCCAAGCAGGCGTTCTTGAAAGAGGGCGTCAAGCAAACGCCCATCATGATTGAATCGATGGTCATCCCGGTCAAGACGGTGAAGAAGGCGTCGCCCATAAAAACAGAGCCGCCGCTCCTTCCCCTGAAGCACACGAAAACAAAGCTCGTCGCACTCCAGAACGCGCCGTTTCCCTATCGCGGCGCCGTTCCTCATACAGGCCGCCCCTTCCTCGATGTAAGCGAGGACGGCCGGCGCGGCCACCGGACTTCGAGCGGCGAGGTCTACTGGGAAGACAAGACCTACAGCGATAGCCGCACGCTTCTGCATATTCCAAGAGGGTTCGATCTGAGGCGGCCATCGCTCATGGTCGTCTTCCTTCATGGGCACGGCGCCACGCTGCAGAGCGACGTGATCGAGCGCCAGCGCGTGCCGGAGCAGGTGTCGGAGGCTGGCGTGAACGCGGTCCTCGTCGCTCCGCAACTCGCGTCGAACGCCTCGGATTCGAGCGCGGGAAAGCTTTGGGAGCCGGGCGGCTTCCAGCGTTTCCTGGAGGAAGCGAGCCAGGAACTCGCCAAGGCCCATGGCGACCCGCGCTCCAAGGCGGTGTTCGACCGGATGCCGATTGTGATCGTCGCCTATAGCGGAGGCTATGCGACGGCCGCCTCATGCATCCGCCAGGGCGCCGCCGCCGGCCGGGTGCGCGGCATCGTTCTTCTCGATGCGCTCTACGGGGATGTGGATACGTTTGCGCACTGGATTTCTTCACGCGACAAGGCATTCTTCCTCAGCGCCTACGCCAATTCGACGAGGGCGAGAAACACTGAATTCGCTGAAATGCTGAAGGGCGGCCGCGACGTGACCGTTGGCACGCAGCTGAAAGGCCCGCTGCGCGGCGGAACCGTGACCTTCATCTCGACGTCTCCCGAAACGGAGCATCGCGACTTCGTAACCAAGGCCTGGGCCGATCACCCGATCACGGACCTGCTTCAGAGGCTGAGGGCCGAGGCGAAATAGCGGCCGGCCATGATTTCGACGCATCGCGCCGTCGCCGAGGGCAATCGCGCGCCGCTCGACGAGCGGGAGATTTGAGGGCGGCGGCTTGGAGCGATTGAAAAATACATAACCGGTTTCCTGTTGCGGGGAGCGGCGCCGAAGCCGCCGGCTGCTTACTCTTTGTTTACTCTGGCGCGGCTGAATAAGGTTACGCCACTTCGCGGTTTTTCGGCTCTTTTGCCTCATTATGTTAAGTATAGGCGAAAGCGCCTTGCGGCCGCGTTAAGCCGCGCCTTTTTGCTGTATCGCATTGGTTTTTCTCGTGAAAATCCGGCCGCGCCCCGGCCCGCCAGCAGTTGAGGAATGCGCGCCGCTCAACCCAAGGATCGGTTTTTCGGTTAACGCGCGCAAGAATAAAACCGTTAACTAGGATTTTTGAGTCGCATTTTTCGCGTCCGAATTGGCTTTTTGGCGAAATTCGTAGGAAAATCGTAGGAAATTGTAGCCAAAAACCTTACCCGCTTCGCTCGTTAACCTGTCGCGATTTTAACCATGACACGGCGGGACGAAATTCGCCCCCGCCTTACGGTTCGAAAATCATGAACTGTAAGGCCGCGGGCTCCATCCTTCGACCGAAGCCTGTCCCCGTGCAGAGGCGAGGGCCAAGGGCGCGCCCCCCTTTGAGGTGGGCTGGACCGGAGCGCCTTCGCTTGCTGTGGACAAAGAGGCGCAATCGAAGCAATCTCCCTCCCGATCCACAGTTGCCCGCCAGACCGCGCCCGAATCGCGCCTCGCGTTTTCCAGCCTCCCGGAACTCGTATAGGGGCGTGAGACGAAACGCCGAACGGGAAATCGTCGAAACGTCATCGAGGCATTGGATGAACGATCTCCTCATTGTCGCCGCTGCCGGGCTGCTGGGCGGCGCCATGAACGCCCTGGCTGGCGGCGGTTCTTTTGTGACCCTTCCCGTCCTCGTTGCGGCTGGCGTGCCCGCTCTCAATGCCAACGCCACCAATACGGTCGCCCTCGTGCCGAGCGCGCTCGCATCGGCTTTTGCCTATCGCCGCGATTTTGAGGGGTTCCCGGGCGTGAAGCTTTTGCCTATGGCGATTGTAAGCATTATCGGCGGCGCTATTGGCGCGGTTCTGCTGCTGCACACCTCACAAAGCGCATTCGATGAGATGTTTCCATTCTTGCTGCTGTTCGGTGTGCTGGTCTTCGCCTTGGGCCGCAAACTCGGCGAGGAACTGCGCAAGAGGATGACCATCGATCCCCGCTCCCTGCCGGCGGTGCAATTCGCTCTGGGGATTTACGGCGGCTATTTCGGCGGCGGCGTCGGGGTGATGATGCTGGCGGCTTGGAGCGTTCTCACGACGGCGTCGATCAATACGATGCAAGCCACGCGCAATTTGTTGAATGCCGCAATGAACGCAACGGCGTCGCTTCTGTTCATCCTCGGCGGACTCGTCTACGGGAAGCAGATGGCGGTGCTGTTGATGACTTCGACCATCGGCGGCTATCTCGCCAGTCTTTTCGGCCGGAGGCTGAACCCGGTTCACGCTCGCATCGCGATTTCCTGCATCAACGCCGGCATTGTCATGGCGGTTTTCTGGCGCCGCTACGGATGACCCGAACGCTCCAGTCCGGGGAGCAACCGTTGCAATCCTGGCGGTCTTCGCGACCTCATGTTCGCCAAAGTCGAGCGCGCACCCGCCGCCGTTTCGCGCAAGGCGCGACAATCGCCGGACAGGTCGCGGTTATCCCCAAAGCGCATTCGCTTATCCACAGGTGTATACAGAATATCCGCGGCTGTTCCTCGTTATTGGAATCGAGCAGATTGCCGGCGGCTCTCCGGGACGCCTCGCAAACTGCCTCAATGTTGAGTGCGAGGTGCGCCGTGCCGTTGCCAATGGCTCTCTTCCGGGTAAGGGGTAATTTTTGATATCGATTGCTATAATGAACGCGAAGGGCAGTGTCGGGAAATCGACATTGACGATGGCTGTTGCCGAGACGCTGTCTGCGTATCATGGCAAGCGCGTGCTGATGATCGACGCCGACGGCCAGATGAGCCTCAGCGCCATGGCGCTGCCGATGGCGAGGCTTGCGCACCTTCAAAGTCAGGGCAGGACGATTGCTGGGTTCCTGGATTCGTTGCTGCCTTCCAGGAAGGAGATCGATTGGCGGTATTTCATCGCCGGCGAGGCGGGGGACGTTTACGATGCGCGCACCCTATGCCTGATTCCGGGCGATTTCGACTTGGCCGTTGTGGAGCGCGATCTCGCCGCCGCCCGGCTGACGGGACACATGCGGGAGCGTTGCAGATCGCTGCTGCGCGATGCGACGGAAAAGTTCGATCTCGTTCTTGTCGACTGCTCCCCCGGTATTTCGGCGGCGACCGAATGCTGGCTGAGGGAATGCGATTGGCATCTGATTCCAGTTAAACCCGACATCCTCGCGGTCGTCGGGTGCCAGTATCTGATGAATTTCAGGTATCGTTCGCCTGACATCCCCTTCGCGCGCCATCTCGGGGTTGTGGTCAATATGAAGCAAGCAGGGTCCGAGGCGGACGCGGCGATCCATGAACTGCTGCTCGCCAGTCGCGAGTTGGCCTGCTTTCCCGTCGCAATCCCTCTGATCCAGCACATCCAGAAGTCGGCGCTCTGCTCCAGCGAAGAGCGCTCCTATCACAACAAATATCCGGGAGAGGCTGGGCGCGCCTTGCGCGCAATCGTCCAGGAATTGCTGCTGCGCGTTTCGGACACACAGATAGATCGTATCCGCTATGAGCCTGCCACTGAGGCGGTTCAGGCCGCCATTTTCAGGTCTTGCACGGGCGCCGCGCGTGCGGCTTTCCAGTTCCAGGGCAGGAGTTCGGCCAGCTGATGGCTTTTGGTCTGGCCGGAGACGATGCGCTCGAGGACATCTGTGAGCCAGGGCTGCGGGTCGACGTTGTTGAGCAGGGCGGTGTTGATAAGCGAGGCGAGGACCGCCCACGAGTCTGCCCCGTTTTCGCTGCCCGCGAAGAGGCTGTTGCGCCTGCCGAGGCCGATGGGGCGCATGTCGCGCTCGACGGTGTTGTTGTCCACTTCCACGCGGCCATCGGCGAGGAACACGGCGAGCCCCCGCCAGTGGTTCAGCGTGTAGCGGATCGCTGTGGCGAGCGGCGATTTGGCGGAGACCTCCTTCAGCCGCTCCTCCGCCCACGTCTTGAACGCTTCCATAAGCGGTTTGCTTTCAACCTGGCGGACGGCCAGCCGCTCCGCGGCGCTCAGGCCGCGGATGCGCGTCTCGATGGCATAAACGGCCGCGATCTGGCGCAAGGCCTCGAAGGCGATGGGCGAGTTCGTGGCTTTGTGGAACTCGAAGAACTTTCGCCGCGCATGGGCGAGGCAGAAGGCAAGCACGATGGGCTTGCCCTCGCGCTGCGTCTCCGCCAGCTTTTTGTAGGCGGCGTAGCCGTCCACCTGCAGGATGCCCGAGAAGCCATCGAGCAGCGTCATGGCATGCTCGGTTTTTCGGCCCTCGGCGAAAGCGTAGGCGACGGCGGGCGGGGCCGGGCCGCCCCAGGGACGATCATCTACGGCGACCGCCCAGAACTGGCAGCGCCTTGTCCCGCCGCGGGCGAACACCGGCATCGGCGTCTCGTCGCAGAAAATTTTCGGCCGCGCCAGGATCGAAGCGAGCAGCAGCGCATAAAGCGGCTTCAGCCACCAGGCGGTCCGCCCGATCCACAACGACAGCGTCGAGCGGTCAAGCTCGATCCCTTGCGCCCGCATCATGCGCAGCTGGCGGTTCAGCGGCAGATGCCAGGCGAACTTTCCAACCGCGATGGCGGCAAGCAGCGCTTCGGTGGCGATGCCGCCATCGACCGGCCGCGCCGGCGCAGGCGCCTGGACCACGGCATTCTCGCAAGCCCGGCAGCCATAGCGCGGGCGGATAATGCGCTTCACCCGATACTGCACCGGCACGATGTCCAGCATCTCGCTCACGGTCTCGCCAATGACGTGGAGCGCCCCGCCGCAACAGGAGCAAGTCTTGGCCTCGGGATCGATGCGTATCTCGATGCGCGGCAGATGCCCGGGCAGCTTGCCGCGATTGCGTTCGGCGGGTTTGCGCGGCTTTTTGCGAACTGCCGCGGAGGCGTCGCGGCTTTCACCAGCCCCCTCCGTTGCGGCCGCCGCCGCGGCCAGATCGAAGATGAGCTGCAGCTGATCGGGATCGAGCTTCTCGGAACGCTTCCCGAACAAGGCGCGCTTGAACTCAGCCAGGATGTAAAGGAGCTTCTCGTTCTCCGCCAGCGCCGCGTCGCGCTGGGCGGCCGCCTCCTCCGCAGCGCTGGCCAGCTCGATGAGCCTTCCCTTGAGCTGCTCCGGATCGGATGGCAAATCGGAGAGAGCGAGAATCATGACTGCAACTTATGCGGGAGCGTCGCCGTTCATCCAGTAAAATCGCTCGCTCTAAGCAGCTTTTATTGGACGCCTCATGGCTTTGACCGGCGCGTTGGTCCACGCCAGACCTTCGAGCAGCATGGACATCTGCAAGGCGCTGAGCTGGATCGTGCCGTTACGCGCCGGCGGCCAGCAAAAGCGCCCCTCCTCAAGCCGCTTGGTAGCCAGAATCAGCCCGGAGCCGTCCCAGACCAGGATTTTCAAACGGTCGCTGCGCTTCGGACGGAAGATGAACATATCGCCGCAAAATGGATCGGCTTTCAGCGCCTCCGCCACCAGCGCGGCGATGGAGTCCATCCCCTTTCTGAAGTCGATCGGCTCTGCAGCCAAGAAAATGCGCCGGCCGCCGGATATCCCGATCATGCCGTTTCGCGCAACGCCGCCAGCACGGTTTTGAGCGCCGCCTTGCCGACCGCGCCCTCGACGCGGACGCGCGCGCCCGAAAGCTCAATCTCGATCGCGCCGCACGGCGCGATGGCCCGATCTTCCTCTCCGCCGCCGCTCTCCTCCGCCAGTGCGATCGGAATGAACGGCGCCGTGGATGCAGCCGCTTGCCGGGCCTGACCGCGCCAATTATGCAGCAAGCCGCAGCTCACGCCATGACGCCGCGCCACAGCGGCGATGTTGGCGCCCGGAGCAAAGCTCTCCGAAACGATCCGCGCCTTCTCTTCATCGCTCCATTGCCGGCGCCGCCGCTGCCCCGTGATCGCCTCGATCCGCCGGTAGCTGTCCTGCCGTAAGAGACTGTGCCGATGCCTGTCACTTTGCATAAGCGCTCATCTTCCGTTCCCGCCTCAGCCCACACTCTCGCGCGGAAAAAGCCGATTTTGAAGGTGATGCCGCCGCAACGGATACCATCAGTGAGGAGTGTCAGATGGAATGCGGGTGGGGCTCGCCAGAGGAAGTTGCGGTTTGCATTCACGTTGCTGGTCGTTGGCTTGATGTTGCTCGCGACCTGATCGGCGTTGGCTCCCTGACGCTTATTGCTTTGCTCATTTGGATGCTAAAGCGGCTTAGAAAGGATTTGGGCAGATGGGAAAGCGATCTTTCAAAAGAGAAAGAGGCTAGGATTGCAGCGGAGAACTTCGCAGCACAGGCCAGCCACCTCACAAAACTCGCTGAGGCGAATTCAACTCGTGACCGGGAAGCACTGGATGTGTGCCGGGCCACGCTTTTGATGGGAAATGACCAGCTTGTCAAAGAGCAAGCTATTATGAAAGAATTGTTGACAGAAACCAGGCTGCGGATTTCGGCAGCTCTTAGCTTGTCGGACAGGGGAACGGCCGGGTTTTGGACCCACTCAGTCGGTGCGCGCGTCGCAGACTATGACTCGATAATTGCGGGAAGCATACCAATCCTCCTTTTTGGAAATCAAAAGGGGGGTGTAGGAAAGTCGACGACGGCGACAAATTTAGCGGCCGCGTTTTCGTCCAGGGGTGAGCGTGTATTGATGGTTGATTTAGACTATCAGGGCTCCCAATCAGTTCTGGCCCAGTTACAGCTTGGCGAACAGGAAAAAGAGCCGGAGTTTTTAGTTGATTTTCTTTTCCAGGAGGAGCTGGATCAAAATTGGCCGAAGCTCACCATAAAAAGGATTACAGAAGCTCTTCACTACATTCCTTGCTTTTATACGTTTGAGAGGATTGAGCGCAAACTGGAGTATGAGTGGTCGCTGGGTATGACGAAGGATGATGTGCGATATAGGCTCGCACGAGCTCTTTTGTCTCCCTACGCTCAAGAGAACTTTGATAGGATAATCATAGACGGCCCACCCAGACTAACTTTGGGCTTCGTTAATGGGTTCTGTGCCGCAACCCACCTGTATATCCCAACAGTGGTCGATCGTTTGTCAACGTATGCAGTGGCGAATTTTGCTGACAAATTCAGTGAATTGAAGCCGATTATCAACCCGCACATTCGTTGGGCTGGGATCATCGGGACGATGACCTTTGTAAATCCTCGCGATCCTATGACGTTGCCGCAAAACGCATTGGCAGATGCAGGGATCGCTGAGCGGGCTGCTCAGAGGGGCCTGAAAACTCAAGAACCACTCTTTATCCGCAAACCTGTTATCAAGCGCGATTCTGCTCTCGCTCGCGCCGCTGAGGCGGGTATAGCCTATTTGAACGATTCGGAAGTGCGCCCCATGTTCGATGCCCTTGCGGCAGTTGTCGAGAGTAAAGCACCGTCAAGAAAGACGAAAATATGAAGACGCAAGAATTATCGGCAGCACTCATGGCATTTGCTCCGATGGCAGAAGAACGTAGAAGCGAAGAGTTGCGAGGCTTCGCCAGTATTTTCGGTAGTGGCAAGGCGGAAACAATCGGCGCGCGGTTGAAGAAAATACCCGCAGAGTTTGGTATTCCACCTTCTGTTAAAGCAAGTCTAAACGCGATTGAGGCTGGTTTCATTGCAGCTGGTGCGAAAAAGCAAGCCGCTGATGTGCAGGCCATACTGTCAAAGTTGAGTGGAGACTTCGACGGACCTATTAACGAATATGTCTATCGGATAACGGCGGCTATTGTTAACACTTCTGGCAAATCTGGCGGCCAGAAGAAAGCTGCAATACCTTTACCCGCTGATCAGCCGCTCGCTCGGAAGATTGCAGATGAGCTGACAAGCTCGGTTCTAGACGCGAGTACTTTCTCAGAAATCTTGCAGCGTTTGGCAGACACAAAGCTGGTTTCGACCCCGACGCTACATTTGATTGGAAACCGTTTTCTGCGTAATAGCAAATTATACAAAGGCAGAAAGCCAGTCATAGACGATATTAAGAAGCGCCAAGCCGAAGAATTGCTCGACTCCTCTCGTAGAGCAGCCGTTAAGCGAGCTGGCTGAGGTCGGGGCAAGACGCTTCGGGTTGTGACGAGAGCCGACGGTGTGTTTGATCAGCTCGCACCGATGCAATTTAGCTGCGCAACCGGCTTTTGCCCCACAACCTGCGCGGCGACACCCACTCACCCACCATGAACACTCTGTGCCCCAGCCGGGGCCGCGCGGGACGGCTCGGACAGCTCCGCACCCAAATGCCGAAGTCCTGCAGGTGACCTTGTCCGCTCTCGTCAAACGTCCTCTATGTCGGCTTTTGTATGAAGTATACCAGAGACCAGACCTTTGATGCCGACAGCCCTTAAGGCCGCTCGTCCCCTCGAAGCGGGACGAAATATTGCAGCCGCGAGAAATAGAAACTTGGGTCGATAAGAGACATGGCGTCGAGAAATAGGCACGAGGGGTTGCCCCCCAACTGCGGAACCATCAAAAACAAACACCCAGCTTTGAAGGCCGCATCAGTCCTGATGCCCCAGAGCAAATTTGTCTTGCATTAGATGGAAGATTAGAATGTACGAATACCCATCGATGTCAACTTGTTACGAATTGCTCGACCTCCCAGAAAAATAAGAAGCAATGACACTAGCTTCTGTAATCCAGACGCTATTGCCACAGTGCGTGGAACATAAGCGACTGGATTACCGCCGTAACGTTCCACACCATAAAGGCAGCCAAAGGTACGATGCGCACTATCGCCACTACTGTCTACCACGACGAGAGGATCGTGTCCCAAGGCGTGGTGTAGCTGACGGCTGGCATCGCCGAAGCTCCGGCAGGGCCGGGAAGGTCAGGCGGCCACAGCGGGCAGCCCGGCGATGGGATCATCGCTCAAAGGCGCGATGGTTTCCAGCGTCATGTATCGGGCGCGCTGCACGGCCCATTCGTCGTTCTGTTCGAGGAGGATCGCGCCGACGAGGCGGGTGATGGCGGCTTTGCCGCGCGACAATCAACGTGAGAACCCGTATTGCCTCATTCAATAATGTTCCTGAGCAGAAGCCGTCTGCCTCATCGGGAATGTTCCCCGAGTTATCCTGGCCTCGGATGCCGTCATGACATTCTTTAGTTCGATCCGCGCCGCGAGCATTCTTCCGCCCCGATCAGCACATACGCGCTGCCGTCGCGCGCAGCGGCTGTCAAGGACGGCCGCTTTTTTGGCGGTCGCCCGAAGGGCTTGTCCTTGATAGACGCGAGCACGGCGGTAGTCTGTTAGCTGTCGGAGTGGAACCTGCGGCTCATACAGTCAGTCCAGGTTCGTTCTCGCCTAACCCGGCCACCAAGTCATGCGAAAGACCAAAAACCACAGCATGCGCCATTTCACCCCGCCAGATTTTCAAGCGGCGCTGGAGCGTTCGCAAAAGGTGGTCGGCATAAGCGCCGGGATGTTCTGTCTGGAGCCGCACGAGCAATTCGCGTCCCGTTCTCCAAGGTTCCGCCTCGAACCAGGATTTCAATTGGCCGCTCACCTGCGCCAGGGGATCTGGCCGTCGCCGGCCGCGCTTTTGCGCCGACCTCGGTCGCGCCGTCGGTCTGACCTCGCCGTCTTTCCAGGCGGTCCTCAGGCCGGCCAGAAATTCTTCAATCGAAGGCGCAGTCGCATCGAAGGCAACGCTGGGACTGTCCGCGATATCGACGAGATGCTGCTGCGCTGTTCGCATTTCGCTCAAAAGCCGCACCGGGTCCAGGCCCGCTTGAACGCATTTCAAGCGGCGGCGCACTTCCTCAGGCGTGCGCAGATCCGCCAAAACCCGCTGACATGGCGTGGCCGGAGCATGGTAGCGTTTGCGTACCCGCGCTCCATAGCGTTCCTTTCCGCACAGCTTGAACGACGGCTGGAAAAAGTTCACGAACAGCCTGACAATCCGATAAAGCCGTGCCAAGGCTTCAGCCGCCGGAAGCCCTTCAAGGCGCCTGTAGCCAACAATTCGGCGGACTATGGCTCCGTTTTTCTGCTCGACAAAAGCCTGATCGTTCTTGCGATAGGGGCGGCATCGCGTGAACTCGATCCCGGCTTCCTGGCAATAATCCCGGACGGTCTCGTTCATGAAGACGCTGTCGTTGTCCGTGTCAAACCCGAGAAGATCGAACGGAAGAAGCTTGCGAAGCTCCGTCAGAACTTCGCTTAAAAGTTTCTGCTCACGGACCAGCAACGGCGCGCACTCCGTCCAACCTGTGGCGACATCGGTCAGAACCAGCGTCTGAACGAAACTCCCGTGTGTCGATGGGCCGCTGTGCGCAACAAGATCGGCTTCGACAAAGCCTGGCGGCGGATCGCGCCAATCCGAAAAGGTGCGAATCGGTATGCTGCGCCTGATTATCGAGGACGCGGTCCGCCGACGCCGGGTTCGGCCGACTGTCTCACGCACCTCACGTAACGCCCGGTCAATCGTCGCCGCGCTCATGGAGCGCAACCGAGCGCCGACTTCGGGAGCGAGCTTAAGATGCCCGTGCCGCTCCATCGCATCGACGAGGATTGGAATAAGCGGCTTCAAACGCTTGCCGCAGACGCGATCCGACGCCTCCCAGACCAAAACAAGCGCAGCGCGGACATCATCGCCGTAAATCCTTCGCGACAGTCGCGCCGCGGATCGGCGTGGCTTCTTTCCGCCGAGCAGACGCATCGCGTGCTTACGATGGAAACCCGTCACCGCTACAAACTCATCCAGAATGCGTATCTTCTCTCGGCGGTTACTGCCGCCGTACCGGTTGATAACCGCTGCAATCAACTCATCCCGCGTCGCCATGCTTACCCGCCTCATCGCCGCTCCCCATCCTAACTGGCGCCGAGGAGCAAATTAGATGAGGCAACGAAGCAATAGTCAGGAACAGTTTAAGCGAAGCAATGCGGAACCCAGCGTCAATCAGGATGAGAATGCCGCTGACGGCGTGACGGAGGGAGGGCGTAGCCCGACCGAAGGCGCGACGTCAGCGGCGGCGCTCGTTTCACTCAGATGGAACGGCGTCTGGCGGTCACCGGCAGGCTGGTCAAGCATATGATTCTTCGGAGCAAAGAGGGATCGACGCTTGTCCGGCCTCCACATCGACGACCACCAGACGAGGCTGTTCATGAGTTTTCGCCAGACACACACCACGGCTGTAGCCGCCGCCAAGGCCGGTTTCAGCACTGCGACCGGCTACCGGATCGAGAACGATCCACGGCTGCCGTCGCAAAAGAAGGCGCCGCGGCGCCGCCGACGTCCCGATCCGCTTGAGGGCGTTTGGGAGCAGGAGATCCTGCCGATGATCGAGGCGACGCCGGATTTGCGCGCGGTCGCCGTCTTTGAAGAGATTGTGCGCCGTCACCCCGAGATCGCCCCTGGCGTGCGCCGGACGATCGAGCGGCGCATTCGCCAATGGCGGGCTCTCAAGGGCCCTGAGCGGGATGTGATCTTCCTGCAGAGCCAGGCGCCCGGCCGGCTTGGGCTGTCCGATTTCACCAGCATGGGCGAGCTCGGCATAGCCATCGCCGGTCAGCCGCTCGATCATCGGCTCTATCACTTTCGCCTGGCGTTCTCCGGCTTCGAGCATGCTCATGTCATTTTTGGCGGCGAGAGCTTCGTCGCGCTTGCCGAAGGACTGCAGAATGCGCTCTGGGCGCTGGGCGGCGCGCCGTTACAGCATCGAACCGATAGCCTGTCAGCGGCGTTCCGTAATCTCGACCGCGAAGCGCGAGAAGACCTGACGCAGCGTTACGAGGCGCTGGTTGCGCATTACGGCATGGAGCCGGTGCGCAATAATCTCGGCGTCGCGCACGAGAACGGCGCCATCGAAAGCGCACATGGGCATCTGAAGCGAGCGATTGCCGATGCGCTGCTTCTGCGCGGCTCGCGCGATTTCTCCGATCTGGCGGTCTACCGGCGCTTCATCGACAAGATCGTTGGGCGCCGGAATGCGCACAACAGCAAGCGTATCGACGCGGAGCGGGCCGCGCTGAAAAAGCTGCCGGCAAGGCGCACCGCCGATTTTGAGGAGGCGGTCGTCCGGGTTACATCGAGCGGCGGCTTCACTCTGCGCCGCGTCTTCTATACGACGCCGTCGCGCCTCATTGGCCATCGCCTGCGGGTGCGGATTTACGATGAGAGGCTGGAATGCTTTCTCGGCGGCACGCCCATCCTGACCTTGCGAAGGGGGCAACCGCCGCTGGCGAGCGGCAAGCGCGCCCATGTCGTCGATTACCGGCATGTCATTCATGCCCTGCGCAAGAAACCGATGGCGCTGCTCAATCTTGTCTATCGCGAGCAGCTCTTCCCGCGTCAGGCTTACGCACGCGCTTTTGAGGCGCTGCTGGCCCAGGAGGGCGAGAAACGCGCCTGCCGCGTTGCCGTCGAACTCCTGGAGCTCGCTCACGACAGGGCTTGCGAGGCAGAGCTGGCGGAAGCCATCGAGGCCGCTCTGAATGCCGGAGAACTGCCCGATCCCGCCCGGTTGCGGGACCGCTTTAAGCCCGATGCAGCGGCCATCCCGGACGTTACCGTGGAATTGGCGTCGCTCTCAGCCTACGACGAGCTGGCCGTTGTCGCCCAACCCTGCGCTTTGGAGGCGGCGGCATGACGAAGAACTCCGCCATTGACACTGTACGTGTCGAACTTCTCCTTACCGAACTGCGCCTGCCGGGCATCAAGCTGATGTGGCAAAAGCTTGCGGAGCAAGCGGACAAGGAAGGCTGGCCCGCGGCCCGCTTCCTTGCCTCGCTCACTGAGCTGGAGATTGCCGATCGCGGACGGCGGCGTATCGAACGCCACCTTGCCGATGCGCGCCTGCCCGTCGGCAAGACGCTCGACGCTTTCGACTTCGCTGCAGTACCCATGATCAGCAAGGCCCAAGTCATGGCGCTGAGCTCCGGCGATGGCTGGATCCAGCAAGGCGCCAATATCCTCCTGTTCGGCCCACCCGGCGTCGGAAAAAGCCATCTTGGGGCAGCCATCGGCCTGGCGCTCATCGAAAATGGCTGGCGCGTCCTGTTCATGCGCACCACCGATCTCGTTCAGCGGTTGCAGGTGGCGCGCCGCGAGCTTGCGCTGGAAAGCGCCATCGCGAAGCTCGACAAGTATCACCTGCTCGTGCTCGACGACATCGCCTATGTCAGCAAAGACCAGGCCGAGACCAGCGTGCTGTTCGAGTTGATCGGCTCGCGCTACGAGCGCCGCTCTATGCTGATCACGGCCAATCAGCCGTTCGGCGAATGGGGCAAGGTCTTCCCGGACCAGGCGATGACGCTCGCGGCCGTCGACCGCCTCGTGCATCATGCAACTATCCTGGAGATGAACGTCAAGAGCTACCGCTGCAACGAAGCGCTTGAGCGTAAACGCGGCAAGGGCCGCCCGGCCGGGCGCGCGACAATCAAAACAACGTCGGAGTGACGCTCCGCGTCAATCTGAAAGCAAAACCCGCTTGCGCGTCACCGCGCCAGCGGCGATCATCGTAAGGCTCGGCGATCCGCCCATTCTCACCTTGATTGCCGCTCTTCTCATCCAGATTGTCGCGCGATACGGCTTCGTTCGGGAAGATGCCAACGACCTCGGTGCGACGTTTGATTTCGCCGTTCAGCCGTTCGATGGGATTGGTGGAGTGCAGTTTGGTCCGATGCGCCGCCGGGAATCCCATATAGGCGAGCACGTCAGGCTCGGCCTCGTCCATGAAGGCGGAGAGCTTTGGCAGTCTGGGGCGCAGTTGATCGGCGACCCTGCGCCATTGCTGTTTGGCGGCCCCGGCGTCGTCTTGTGCGAAGGCCGTGGCGATGAAGGCCGAGACCACGCGGCGTCCGCTCTTGCCGGCATGGGCGAGCGCATTGCGCATGAAGTGGACGCGGCAGCGTTGCCAGGTGGCGTTCAACACCTTCGAGACCGCGGCCTTGATGCCTTCGTGGGCGTCGGAGATGACGAGCTTCACGCCGCGCAGGCCCCGGCGCGCGAGCTTGCGCAGGAAGCCGGTCCAGAATGTCTCGGCTTCCGAAGGGCCGATGTCCATGCCCAAGACTTCACGCCTGCCGTCGCTGTTCACGCCCACGGCGATGATGACCGCCACGGAAACGATGCGGCCGTTCTGGCGCACCTTCACATAAGTGGCGTCGATCCAAAGATAGGGCCAGTCGCCCTCGATGGGGCGGTCGAGGAAGGTTTTGACGCGGCCGTCGATGTCCTCGCACAAGCGGCTCACCTGGCTCTTGGAGATGCCGCTCATGCCCATCGCCTTGACGAGATCGTCCACGGAGCGCGTCGAGATGCCCTGGATGTAGGCTTCCTGGATCACGGCCGTCAGCGCCTTCTCCGCCAGCCGGCGCGGTTCAAGAAAGCCCGGGAAGTAGCTCCCCTTACGAAGCTTGGGGATGCGCAACTCAACCGTACCGGCCCGCGTCTCCCAGTCGCGGCTCCGGTAGCCATTGCGCTGGACGAACCTTTCTGGCGAGCGTTCTCCGAAAGCGGCGCCGGTGAGGCCTGAGACCTCCATCTCCATCAGCCGTTCGGCGGCGAAGCCGATCATCTCGCGCAGAATATCGGCGTCGGGCGTCTTCTCAATCAGCGTGCGAAGGCTCATCATGTCGTCGGTCATCGGTGGTTCCCCGGTTGCGTTGGTGTCGCAACCCGATCATACTGGTGAGTTGCCGATGACCGCCGCAAGCCGCTCGCACGCTACAGCGCCATGAGAAGCGCGCTTAGCGAGCGGCTCGCTACCGTCGAGTTACACCACCACCGGGGACGTGACCCGACGAGAGCGTTATGGTATGAAAGACTGAAGGCTTCTTTCACGATATTTGTCGAGTTTCGCACATATTCAACGAGGCCAGTGAAGCCGTTTTGGCTATCTTTATCGATATCCCCGGCGGGAAGTGTTTTGGCATAGCAAGGCGGCGGCGTTTGGCTTCCGAGCTTAAGAGCGACGGTTGAGTAACTCGTCAGCTGGTTCAATATGTTGTTGAGATGCATTTCCTTTTGTAAATCAGGATTTTGCGCCAGAAAGTATAAAGCGAAAACAACGATGCAGAGCCACCATGCTATTAACGGCTGCAAGAGAGAGTGAGTGAATCCGAAATAGAATTCATAGATGATACCAAACCAAAATTCTGGGTCCCAGGGTTTTTCTTCAACGAAACGCCGTGCGCGCAATTCCCCTATGAAGAATAATTGCTCGCTCTTTTGATCGTATCCCTGGATTGCAAGCCGCTGAAGAGCGCGGTATTTTCCGCCAAGGCTGGTATCACGCCCCAACGACCAGCGACCGATGAGAGGTAGTCGGACATTGTCAAGTGAAACAGCTACTGCAAATGAGGTTAAAGCAAAATCAGGTACTCGCCCGAACGTGGCACCGAAAAGCGTAAAACTGCGTTCCGCCGCTATGCCCCTGAAGTCGGCAGATTCTCTGAAAACGACCCAATCAAATCCGGCCATACCTTTGAAAGTAACGTTCATAAAGTCGGCCTGAATCTGTTGCCACAAAGTCGGCTTTACCTTGGGTTTGTCGCCATTGGTTCGCGAGTTTCGAACTTCGGCTCCCGGTCTTAAGTGATTGTTTCAACGAAAATTTCTATCGTTCCGCTTTCATGTGTAGCCGACAGAATCGCTGCGCTCGCGAGGAACCTGAATTTCAGAATCGTTTCGGCAAATCCATTATGACCGCAGCCCTTCAATGCGGAAGTGCGCGGCGCAGGTCTCGACGGGCTCGTCGAGCCTGCCCTGATGTCGGCTATTGTATGTGGGCGTGGCGCCGTCCACGCTGCTCTGCTCGCGCAATGGCCAAAATGCCCAGTAGCCTCCCCAAACTCCTGCGGCGTGAGCATAGAAATCCACAGACAGGGCTGCGCCGCCATCGGCCCCTATGCTCTCCGCGAGAATCTCCGATATGTTTGCGGCGGCCGGGTAGAAATTTCCGGACAGGCTCATCGCGAGAGGCTGAGACATCATGAAACAGGGGAAGCCAACGGCCTCCAAAACGGATCCTCACTTTTTCGACCGCCTGCGAAAACTGCACGGCGATCTCCGCGCCGGCCGACCATGCGGCTGCATGCATTTAAGACGTTCCTGCTGCCACTAATCTTCGCAACCGCCCTGATACCGCTGCCGACCTCTGCCCAAACGCCCGGCGATGAGGATCTCAAAGCAATCAATGATCGCAGCTTGGCGCTGTCTCGGGCTGGTAAATATGGCGAAGCACTTGACCTCGCTGAGAAATTCACGACCGGTACGAAAGCGCGCTACGGGGAGAACGCCACCGAATTTGCGACCGCCCTCAACAATTTCGCTGAATTGCTTCGGGCTACAAACCGGCTATCCGAAGCGGAGCCGTTTTACAGACGCGCTCTTGCTATCGACGAGAAAAATTTGGGCCCCGATCATACTAAGGTGGCCGGAGACCTCAACAATCTGGCGGCGCTGCTTGAAGACACAAACCGTCTTTCCGAGGCGGAACCCTTGATGCGCCGCGCGCTCGCCATCGACGAGCAAAGGTCCGGTCCCAATCATTCCAATGTGGCCAGAGACCTGAGCAACCTAGCTTCCTTGCTTAATGCCACGAATTGGCTTGCCGAGGCGGAACCAATGTATCGCCGTGCGCTCGCCATCGATGAGAGCTCTCTTGGCCCAGATCATCCAGATGTTGCAATACGCCTCAACAATCTCGCTGCTCTGCTTTCCGCCACGGGCCGGCTTACCGAAGCCGAGCCGTTGATGCGCCGTGTTATCACGATTTTCGAGAAAACTTATGGCCCCGATCATCCAAACGTGGCCACGGCTGCCGACAATCTGGCGGTGCTGTTTCGCCTCATGAACCGGTTTGCCGAGGCCGAGCCTTTATGTCGCCGCGCGCTCGCTATCGACGAGAAATCCCTTGGCCCAGATCACCCAGACGTTGCAATACGCCTGAACAGTTTGGTGCAGCTGCTCGCAAAGATGAATAGGCTTGCGGAGGCGGAGCCTTTGATGCGCCGGACAGTCGCTATCATCGAGAAAAGCTACGGGCCCGATCATCCGAACGTGGCCACGGCTCTCAACAACCTGGCGGAGTTATTTAGTCTCACGAACCGGCTTGCCGAGGCGGAGCCACTATATCGCCGCGCGCTCGCCATCGATGAAAAATCTCTCGGCCCAGATCATCCAAATGTAGCTACGGCTCTCAACAACCTAGCGTATTTGTCGGCGGATCAAAATCAGTGGTCTGCCGCTGTGGCTCTCTTTGACCGCGCGAAGTCCATCAGCATCGATGCCCTTGGGTTAGGAGAATTTGTGCGCGACAGCTTTAGCAGAGCGGTTCTTGCGCGGAATGCTGGAAATCTGCGAGCCCACGCGAGGGCGCTTTATCGTGCGGACGCGAGCAACATCGCAAACCGTGCCGAAGCGTTCAGACTTGCGCAATGGGCGTTACAGAACTCGGCCGCTGACGCGCTCTCTTCCATGGCAGCGCGTTTTGCAAAAGGCGACCGCGAACTAGCGAAGCTCGTGCGCAAGCAGCAGGATTTATTAAGCGCCCGCGAAAACGCTTATCGCAACCTCGATTCTGCAGCTGGCAAGGCAGACGCAAAGGCGGCTGAAGCCGCCCGCGCTGTGATCGTGGAGATCGAGGACAAACTTGTCGAAGAGCAAAAGCAACTGCGCAAGGATTTCCCCCATTATGCCGAGTTAGCCAATCCGGAGCCGCTCTCCTTATCGGCCACGCAGGCTCTGCTCGGCGAAGACCAAGTGCTCGTCTTGTTTTTAGACATGCCGCAATATGGCAGCGTGCCTGAAGAAACAATTGTCTGCGCTTTAACCAAAAAAGATGCCCATTGGGTGAGTATTCCCTTCGGTGAAGATGCCCTCAAAGAGGCTGTGACTTTCTTTCGCTGTGGGCTGGATAATACTAATTGGCACCTCGGAGGAGAAAGCCGCGAGACCTGCAAAACGCTGCTTGGCATAGAAACCACAGAAAACGAGCTGCCGCCCTTCGATGTTACAGCCGCCCACGGGCTCTATCGCTATTTGTTTGGTGGGATCGACGAGCTCATCCAGAACAAAGCGCTGCTTATCGTGCCTTCGGGCGCGCTAACTCAATTCCCGTTCGAGGCGCTTGTCACGGAGAAGCCGGACGAGAAACTCCCACGCTTCGAAGCCTATAAGACCGCGGCGTGGCTCGGCCAGCGGCAAGCGATTACGATCTTGCCGTCTGTGGGCAGCCTAAAGGCCTTGCGCGCCGCAAAGGCCAGCGAGGCGCCGGAGCCTTTCGCCGGTTTCGGCAACCCGCTTCTGACCGGCGTGAATGGCGTCGACAAGAGCGCCTGGGCCAAGCAGGAGTGCGGCAAGCCCGCACCGCCGAAGCAGAGCCGCATCGCCAGCATCGTCGCGAGCATCGCCTCGCTGTTCCGGGGCGGCGCGGGTGAATGTCGAGGATTTGCGCCGCCAGCCGCCGCTGCCCGAGACGGCGGACGAGCTTTGCGCCGTCGCCCGCGGGCTGGGCGCGCCCGAGGCGGGGCTCGGCAAGGCGGTCTATCTCGGCGAGCGGGCGACCGTCCGCAAGGTGAAGGCGTTGTCGGCGAGCGGCGATCTCGCCCGCGCCCGCGTCGTGCATTTCGCCACCCATGGCCTGCTCGCGGGCGAAACCGCGCTGTTCGCCAAGGCCAAGGCCGAGCCCGCGCTGCTGCTGACGCCGCCCGCCGAGGCCAGCGAGGAGGATAACGGCCTCCTCACCGCGTCGGAGGTTGCGCAGCTGAACCTCAACGCCGATTGGGTGGTGATGTCGGCCTGCAACACGGCGGGCGGATCGGCGGAGGGGGCGGAGGCGCTGTCGGGGCTGGCGCGCGCGTTCTTCTATGCGGGGGCGCGGTCGCTGCTGGTCTCGCATTGGGCCGTGGACTCCGAGGCGGCCGTCGCCATCACCACGGGCGCGGTGAACGCCATGAAGGCCAACCCGAAAATCGGCCGCGCCGAAGCGCTGCGCAGCGCGGAGGCGGCGCTCATCGCGCGGGGCGGGCGCTTCGCGCATCCGAGCGTGTGGGCGCCGTTCGTGCTGGTTGGAAATGGAGAGCGGTGAACAATTCCAAGATGGCACCGGGAGAGACAACTCCCACGGCGGTTCATCTCCCGGCAACAGACGAACCGTGGGATCCCTTGGTCATTCCGCAATCGGCCTGAAGTGTGAGTTTCTCGAACTTCAAAGTTGCTTAGTCCCGGCAAAACTCGCCTTCCTCGGGAGCGGATTCAGGGCGCAAGAGATTTGCTCAACTCGTCGAGTTTTCGGCGCAGCAGCGCAGCGGTGGTGGGATCTGCGCCTTGGTATTCGACAACAAGCCGTTGGATTGTGCACAACGTGTCGGCCTCGCTGCCGTTGTTTCGAGCTGCCTCCAAGGTGTGGTTCAATGCGGCAACGACATCCAGCGTCGTAAGATCGTAGCCGTAGCCGCGTAGTAGCCACTGGAGTGCCGCCAGACCGACCGCGCGAGCAAATTCCGGGTTGCTGGCTCCGAAGTCTCGCGAGGCGCGCGTCAGTGTTTTTGGATCGCATGGATACCTCTGCGCGAGCTCAGCGGCTTCGGTAAGAAGTCCTGCTGATTTCGCCGCGGCGAACCACTTACCCTCATCGCCGGAAGCTATGCTGACGAGGTCGCTAAGCACCGTCTTGGGCTCAACCTGCGGATACTTATTCGTTATCGCCTGGAATGTGGCCAGGTAGGTGCTGTGGCGGTTCGCTTCCATGGCGTATCGATCATACGCCTCGCGCCACAGGCCTTGGGCCAGCAAGATTTCCTCGCATGCCGCTGAGATACAACTGTTGGGTTGGTTAAGGCCGCGCGAGTGTTCTGCGTATTGAATTGCTGCAGCGGCTTTTCCTTGCGCAACCAATGCTTGTACACCCCAGCGGCGATCAGGCCAAAATTTGTAGGGCGCGAGATCCAACAGGTCGAGAAGCTCTTCATGCCGTCCGGCGGAAAACAATGCGCTCAGGCAGGCGGTGACGCCCTTGAATACCCCGCCACGTGGAAGATCCGGGCTCCACGTCAATCGCACAACCTCTATAAAGCGATCCGCCCACCGCGACGCGCGCTCTGGCGTAACGCACAAGGCGCCCCAATGATCAGGGAGCAACTCGATGTAGGGGATGGCATCATCCTCGATGGCGCGCCATAGACGCTCGAGCCACTGGTCTCTCACGTCGTCGCTTGCTGGAGCTTGCGAAACGATCGGCGCCAGCGTGTCGATTGCACGATTGACCGCCGTGCCGATGGCGCCGGAGGAACTGTCAACGTGCGCAAGAGCACCTGATACTTTCTCAAGAAAGATCACCGCGCCTTCGGCGCCGAGAACCTGGTCTTTGCGAGCCGCTTTCTTGATTTCCGCCACAGCCTCTTTGATACGCTTGATCGGTAGTTCCGATCGCCAACCAAATGCGCCGGCCCGAAATTGCGAGCGAAACGTCCAACCAGATGCTTTGACCGACGCCATTGGCAGCCTCCTAAATCCGCGTATGGCGCTTGTCACCAATCAATGTGGAGATCCGTCGGGTTGCCAATCGAGAAGGCTGTTTGAGTCTTGAGCCGCCAATCGCATTTTCACCACTTCTCTGGCCTGCTGCTCGCCAAGTTCAGCGACAAGATCCTGCCAGGCTCGGGTATCTGCCATAGCGGCGATGAAATCATCAGTCAGGGTTTCCAGCTCAGCATCCGTGAATGTGAACGTTTTCGGATACCGGCCCATGCCGAACCGCTCAGCGTGCGCCGCGGGCCGGTGTTCGAAAACGTCCGGGGAAGGAACACGCGGGGAGCAGGGCACGGACGCCCTCTCAGCTTATGGGGATTTCAGCAGTTTAGACGCCAAGCGCGCAGTGGCTCTGGGGCGGCAAAAGCCGCGCGCACAGCCAAGCAAAGCGCGCTTGCGGGAATGGCGGCGCCGGACCGGGGGCGAAGCTATGGCGGCAGGCCTCGAAAATGAGCTCGATTTTGCCCTTCAAGCAAGCGCCGCCGTTGCCAGCCTTTGAACGGCGGCTCAAGCCGGGCATCGATACGCTGCAAGCCGTCTTGGCGCCGATCATGACGTATCGAACCCCGCTGGCGGGGATGGCATTTTGCGCGGACGGCAGGCCCCTTCGAAACGCTCGATGACGAACATGCGGCTGCCGCATTTTGGGCAGCGCTCCGCTGGCTCGCCGGCAGTATCGGGTTTTGGCGTGGCGTTCACCTGGGGCAGCAGCGAGGACAGCGCGATCAACGCCCGCATCGCTACGAGATTGCCGGCGCGGACATTGCTGGCCAGGAGGCCATAATGCCTGATGCGGTGAAAGCCTTTCGGCAGCACATGGATCAGGAAACGGCGGATGAACTCGCCCGCGTCCAGCGTCATCTTCTTATAGCGGCCAGGTCCCTCGATCCGGTAATCCTTGAAGGTGAAGGTCACGCTCTTCTCATCGGCGGCGACAAGCCGCCGGTTGGAGATGGCCACGCGGTGGGTGTAGCGGGACAGGTAACAAAGGACCGCCTTTGGTCCGGAAAATGGACGCTTGGAATAGACGAACCACTTGGTCTTTTTGAGCGGCGCCAGGAAGGCGGTGAAAGCGTCCGCCGCGGCGAGATGCGCGTGCTCGCCGAAGAACTTAAGCTTGCCGGCCTTGTGGGCTGCGGCGAGCTTTTCCAGCATGAGCCGGCGGAACAGCTTGGAAAGAGCCCGCACGGGCAGGAAGAAGCCGCGGCGGCAGGGGATCCAGCGCAGGCCGTCGGCGGAAAGGCCGCCGCCCGGCGCGATCATGTGGACGTGCGGATGGTGCGTCATCGCCGAACCCCAGGTATGAAGCACGGAGATGAAGCCGATCCTGGCGCCAAGATGTTCGGGATCGGCCCCGATGATCAGCATCGTTTCGGCGGAAGCCTTGAACAGAAGATCGTAGATCACCGCTTTGTTCTGATAGGCGATATCCGCGATGGCCTCGGGCAAAGTGAAGACCTGGTGGAAATACGGCGCCGGCAGCAGCTCCGCCTCACGTTCGGCAAGCCATTTTCGCGCCGCCGCGCCCTGACACTTAGGGCAGTGCCTATTGCGGCAACTATTATAAGCCACATGCCTGTGGCCGCAGGCGGGGTTCTCGCAGCGCGCAACATGGCCGCCGAGCGCCGCGGTGCGGCAGCGCTCGATGGCGCTCATCACTTTGAGCTGGCCGAGGCTGACATGGCCGCGATTGGCTTGGCGCCATGCAGCCCCGTGGCCGTGGAAAATATCCGCGACCTCCAGAGATGGACGGGGCAAGGCCGGACCGGACTACTTGACCGGCTCCGGCTCTCTCTTGGCGGCCGGCAGCGTAAGGCGGTCGAGCGGGCTCTCGACGGTGCGCAGGATATTCGTAGCCACGTGCGTGTAGCGGGCGGTCGTGTCCAATTTGGAATGTCCAAGAAGCACTTGGATGATTCTTATGTCGACGCCGGCCTCCATGAGATGAGTGCCGAAGGAATGCCTGAGCGTGTGCGGCGAGATCCAGCTCCCGAGACTGGCGGCATCGGCGGCGGCGTGGCAGGCGCGGTTAAGCTGGCGGTCCGTGATCGGCAGCAGGGGATCCCGGCTCGGGAACAGCCAGCCCTTCGAGGGGCACTGCAACCACCAGGCGCGCAGGATCGCGAGCAACTGCTCGGAAAGCATCCCGTGCCGGTCCTTGCGTCCCTTGCCCAGCTCGACGCGGATCAGCATCCGTTTGCTGTCGATATCGCTCACGCGCAGAGCGACAACCTCGGCGCAGCGCAGTCCGGCGCCGTAGGCCACACTCAACGCGGCCTTGTACTTGAGGCCCGGTCCAGGCGCAGCCTCCAGCAGGCGGGCCACATCCGCCGGCGAGAGCACGCGCGGCAGCTTCCTCGGATAGTCGACGCGGGCGAGTTGGTGGGCGAGATCGAGGCGGCCGAGCGTGATCTTGAGAAAGAAGCGCAGAGCCGAGACCTGAGTGTTCATCTTCGGCGGCTTCGAGCCCTGCTCGATCTCATGCACCTGGAACCGGCGCAGGTCCTCCGCCGTCGCCGTGTCCGGCGAGCGGCCGAGAAAGATGGCGAAGGTCTCGACGTGCTTGATGTAATCGTGTTGTGTCTTCTCGCCGAGGCGGCGGACGGCCATGTCCTCCAGCATGCGGCGGCGCAGATCGCTGATGGGCTTCTGGTTCATCGGAGAGGTCCTTGTCTTGAGGGTGGAAGTGTCGAACCTCTCGATCCTCAGGACAGGACGCCTGCCGGCGTTACCGGTTTAGCTTCAGATGGTTACCACACCAGTTCAGGCCACCGCGAGCGCAGCAGCAAACTCGCGCGTAGCGTGTTCGTTCATCGGCGTATTGCGGTCATTGCGTGGATCGAGCCATGACGGCTCGGAGTTCGTCTCGATCTTCTTACTCATAGTTTTGCTCGTGCTTTGCCGGTTGTCGGCGGGAGTGTCCAGGCACCCAGACTGTTTGGCGCTCACCACACGAGAGGTTTGCCTGAATGTTGACGCCCGTCAACCTGGTGCGGCATTGGATTTTGTTTGCGTTGTAGCGGATGAACGATGGATCGCGATCGCTTCGCGCGGCCTGCGGCTCGTGGAAGAACAGCGTCGATACAGCTCTTTCGGATGGAGCAGCACCCCCGACGACGGCGGGCTATTTCGGTAGCGCGTCGGGCCGGCGATGGCCGCAGCACCTTCAGGTGCGGACGTGCGCCCCAAACCGTTTTAAGATGTTCTCCACGCCGCCCCGACGTCCGCTATTGTATGTCATCTCCGGGCTAGGCCGCGCTCAATTTGGATGACCGCAGGAATCATTCTAATAGCTTAGCCATTAGCGCCGATATAAGGCGGGATAGCGCCTGTTTGGGAAGGTGGGCATAGTAAGCGTGAAGCGGGCTATGGCGACTGTACGCGGTTGTGGCGCAATGCCGTGCAAAACCTGTCCGGTTCACAACGATTGTCTTCTGCGGCGGCGCGCCGGCGTATAAATCTCGATCCATGATCCACCTCACCCCGGTTTTGACGCCGCACGGCGCCTTGGCGCTGATGAAAGCCGATGACGGCGGCGTTCTGGATGCAGACCGGTCGGAACGCCTCCAACGCGCCTTCGCACGGGGAAGCGGACACGGCCTGCTCTCGCTTGGCGTCGACGACGCAGGAGCAATTCTCCCGCCGGGATTTTCCTGGTGGCGGGATTTTGGCGCCCGGTTCGCCGCCGCCCTCTGCGCTTCCCAGAGCCGTGACGAGAACGGCGCGGCGGTTCGGCCGCCCGCGCACGATCCCGCGGAACTGGCCCGGCTGGCAAGCACGCCGCCAATCATGATCGGCGCGGAATACCTCTCCGCCGAGGTTCTTGCCTCGCTGTGGCGCGATATGGGCCAAGCCTTCAATACAGAGCTTGCCGAAACCAACTGTCCCTTGCAGGACTTCCTTAAGCGTCGCAACCCGGTCTGCAATTTGGTAGGCCGGGTGCATTTCAACCTGGCCGAGAATCGCCAGGATCCGGAAGCGCCCTTTGCCTTTCTCGCAACCTACACGCCGCGCCTGTCCGCGCAGGCCAAGGCTCAGCATCTGCCTTTGGGCGAGGCTCTCAGGGAGTATGCGGGCGCAGCGAACAAGGACGGGCTCTTATCGCTCCTGACCCCTGTCCAAACCGCCGCCGCCTCTTGCCCTTGGCTTAAAGCGATGGTGGACGAGGGCGAGATTTACTATCCCTTGCGCTGGACCGCGGCGGAAGCGTTGCAATTTTTGAATGACGTTCCGGCTTTGGAAAGCGCAGGCGTGGTTGTCCGCACACCCGCGCATTGGCGCATGAACCGCCCGCCGCGTCCCGCGGTCAAGGCATCGGTTGGCGGCGCGGAGCCATCCTTCGTTGGAGCCGAAGCGCTCTTGGATTTCCGCATTCAAGTGACGCTCGATGACGAAACGCTTAGCGAAAAAGAAATCCGCGAGATTTTGCGGAGCTCCGATGGGCTGGCGCTGGTGCGCGGCAAATGGGTGGAAATCGATCGCGATCGCCTGCAAAAGACGCTGGCGCAATTCGAAGCGATAGAGCGCCGTGCTGAGGCCGAGGGCCTGACGTTCGCCGAGGCCATGCGCTTGCTGGCAGGCGCCAGCGGTACAGACGACGCCAGTGACGCCACTTACGGCGGCTGGGGTGAAATTGCCGCCGGGCCGTGGTTCGCCGATACCCTCAAAGCAATGCGCCAGCCGGACGGCCGGACGGGCGCCGATCCTGGCGAAGCGCTGCGTGGAACGCTGCGTCCGTACCAACGCGCCGGCGTGGAGTGGCTTCATCTGCTGACGCAATTGGGGCTTGGCGCGTGCCTTGCCGACGACATGGGACTGGGCAAGACCATTCAGGTCTTGTCGCTGCTGCTGGTGCTCAAGCAGCAGGCGCAAAAACCTACGAAAGGCAAAAAATCGAAAGTCGAGCGTGAGCCGTCCGGACCGAGCCTGCTGATAGCGCCCGCCTCGCTTTTGGCAAACTGGGCGGGCGAGATCGCCAAATTTGCGCCCGGGCTGAAAGCCTTGGTGGCTCACCCATCCGCGATGCCGGCCGGCGATCTCAAAGAGCTTTCCAGCAGCAGTTTGACCGGCGCCGATCTGGTCATCACCAGCTATGGTTCGGCCATCCGCATGCCATGGCTGAGCGAGATCGTTTGGCGCCTTGTGATCTTGGACGAGGCACAGGCGATCAAGAACCCAGACGCCAAACAGACCAAGGCCATCAAACGCCTCAAGGCCCGCTCGCGTATCGCTCTGACCGGGACACCCATCGAAAACCGGCTTGCCGAACTGTGGTCGCTGTTCGACTTCATCAACCCTTCCCTGCTTGGCACGGCCAAGCAATTCGCCCAGTTCGTCAAGCGGTTGGAGGACCGGCCTCATAACCCCCACGGCCCGCTGCGAGATCTGGCGCGGCCCTATATCTTGCGCCGGCTGAAGACCGACAAGAGCATCATTGCCGACCTTCCCGACAAGACTGAAGTGAAAGCCTACTGCCCGCTCAGCCGGAAACAGGCGGCGCTTTATCAGCAGGCGGTGGCTGACCTCGCCGAAAGGCTCGAAAACGCTGACAACATCGAGCGCAGGGGCGTTATCCTGGCCGCGCTGATGCGCTTCAAGCAGATTTGCAACCACCCCTCGCAATGGCTTGGCGACGGCGACTGGGCTGAAGAGGACAGCGGCAAACTGGCGCGTCTGCGCGACATCGCCGAGGTTATCGCCTCGCGGCAGGAAAAAGTCCTGATCTTTACTCAATTCAAGGAGACTACCGGGCCGCTTGAGGCGTTTCTTGGCGGAGTATTCGGACGCTCCGGCCTCGTCCTTCACGGCGGCGTTGAGGTGAAAAAGCGAAAGGAACTCGTGAAGCTGTTTCAGGAAGACGAAAGGGTTCCGTTCTTCATCTTATCGCTGAAGGCCGGCGGGACCGGCCTCAATCTGACCGCCGCCTCGCACGTGATCCATTTCGACCGCTGGTGGAACCCAGCCGTGGAGAACCAAGCCACCGATCGCGCCTTCCGCATCGGCCAGACGCGCAACGTTCTTGTGCACAAATTCGTCTGCCGGGGCACGGTTGAAGATAAAATAGATCAAATGATCGAGTTGAAGAGCCGTCTTGCCGGAGATTTTCTGGAAGGCGGGGCCGATGTGCGACTGACGGAAATGGACGACGAAGCTTTGCTGAGGATAGTGGCTCTGGATTTGGCCGCAGCCGCGAGGGAGGGATGAGGCCATGGCCTTCTTTGCGTGGAAGCCTTATGTGCCTGTCGCCAAGCGCCGTCAGCAGGCCGCGCTTTGTATTCAGAAACTTGCGAAGAAAGGCCAGGCGGTTACGCCCGTGATCGTGGAAGGCCGGACAATAGCAAGAACCTTCTGGGGCAAGTCCTGGTGCGAAAATCTCGAACGCTACAGCGATTATGAGAGCCGCCTGCCCCGCGGCCGCACCTATGTGCGTAACGGCTCGGTCGTCGACCTCAAGATCGCCCGAGGCGAAATCGCGGCCATGGTCAGCGGCTCGGAAGTCTACACAGTGCGAATTACCATAGAGCCCGCCTCGCCGTCTCTGTGGAAGGCATTGTGCAAGGACTGCGCCGGCAGCATCGATTCGATCGTCGAACTGCTCCAGGGGTGCTTCTCCAAGAGCGTGATGGAGCGCGTCTGCCTTCCCGGCAAAGGGCTTTTCCCGTCTCCGAAAGAGATCAAGCTGTCTTGCAGCTGCCCCGACTGGGCTGACATGTGTAAGCATGTGGCATCGGTGCTTTACGGCGTTGGCGCGCGCCTGGACGCAAGTCCTGAGCTGCTGTTCGTCTTGCGGGGCGTGGATCGCACGGAGCTGGTGGCGAAAGCAGGTGAAGGATTGGCGGCGGCAAAGAAGCCGATAACCAGCAAGCGTGTCATGGCTGGTGGCGATCTGGGCGCACTCTTCGGCATGGAAATGGCGGAAACCGGCGACCGCGTGGACGCTCAGGCGCCAAAAGCATACTCTAAGAAAGGACAGAGAAAAAAAGCCCGCACAAAGACGCCTGCAAAGGCAGAGATTGTGGCGGCTGTGGTCGCGCCTGCGCCGAAGAGAAACGCGAGGTCTAAGTCAGCCAAGTCTCCGCCGACCGATCTCGCCCCGGCCGCCAAGCCGTTGTCGCGGGCCAGAGCGGCTCAAAGAGCGGCCCCCGATCTGGAGCGCAGGATAGAGGCTCGAAGCTCGCCGGCGGCGAAGGGAACGGCGCGAACCCTCGCAAAGCCAATAGCAGCGGCCGCTAGGACTTCAGGAGCCGCCACTACGAGCAAGGTGTCGAAAAATACCACCGTGCGTAAGTCTGCCGCGAGCGGCGCCCACACGAAAAAGGCGGCGCGAAGCAGTAAGCCGCGAACTCTGCAAAGGGGCAAAGGCTGAGTTTCATTCAGGAAAATCAGCAAGGCCGCTTACCCTCGATCAGCCGAAGGAATTGGTGCAACTGCAAATAGCCTCGGCATCGAGGTCGATGGCGCGGTGGTGGCGCCTCAGATCGACATCTGAAGCTTTGACGCGATCCCCCAATCAGCGGACGTGGCCGGTGATGCTTCCCGCATCGACGGTCGGGTATCGATCAAGGTCCGCTAATGCATGAAGTATACCAGGGAGCTCAGCTCCTGTGGAGCCTCATGCGCTGCATGCTATCGAAGTGAGCCGCTTGAGCCCTCAAAGCCGAAAGAAATGCTGCAGCTGCGAGATATGGGAACTTGGGCCATAACCGGATCTCATGGATTCGATGCAATCATGCGTTTTGGCGTCCGCAGTGCGCCGGTGAGGAGAATCTCGGGTTCGAGCCGTTCTTTTTCAGCGCGCGATTTCGTAGTCGGCCGTATCGTAGGCGAAGCCCCTCGCAGTGGAACGAGAGGCTCTTTCGCCGACCTGCTGCAGGATGTTCATGAGGTAGCTTGCGGGTTCCTGGACGGGCGTGAATCCTTTGATGCGCTGCTCGGCGGCCTCGGCGCCGATGGTCGTTGCTGGAAATTCCTCGGGAACGACGAGCGCCACAAGCGTTCCGCTGCCGAGCGGTTCGTCGGCGCGAAAGCCTGTGAATCCCCAATCGGGATTGGGGACCACGACGGCTTCGCCGGGGCGAATGCGGGCGCCTCCGGGCGCTGTGAATTTATTCGGCAAGATTTGCGTGATCTTGCCGACGGCGTCGATGTCGAACAGGACAAGCCGCCCGCCCACCTCGCTTTTGACCCCGAAGCGATAAACTTGGCCGACGCTCACCCGGTTTCCGCCTTCGACGGCGATGCGAACCTTGCCCTTGGCCTGAGGCAGGTCGACATGCAAATCTCCGAGCGCGCGGCGGAGGAAGTCGTCGGCGGCCGCAGCCTGCTCCCGCTCCGTTCGCAGAGGCCCGGTGACGCTCTCGATCCACTGGCGGTAGGCGGCAACGCGGGTGTAGACGCCGTAGGATTGCGGAACGCCCGCGCAGTTCGAGGCGCCCCAGCTTACGACGCCGACTTGGCGAACCGCGCCGCCGGCCCCCTTCACGAGCGGGCCGCCGCTGTCGCCGGCGCAGGAATCCCGGTTCGGCTCCTCGAAGCCCGAACAGAGCTGAGCCTCTCCGATGACGGGGATAAAACCGGGCTCGGCGTAGCGCTTGGCGCATTTCTGCGCATCGACGAGCGGCATTGTCACATGCATGAGCCTCGCGCAGCCCGCGCGCAAGGTCCGGGTTCCCGGAAGCGGATAGTTTCTCACGCGGGAGACCAACTCTCCGCCCTTGGCCAGAAGCTCGACGGTTCCAAAGCCCGCGACGCTAACCGGGCCGCCGGCGAGACGCTCTTCCTGCGGCGCCGGAAGCGGCGCCAGCGCGCCGGTCCACGGGCGCGACAGCTTGATGAGCGCGATGTCGTTTCCGTCGGCCATCGCGGGCTCTGGAGGCTCCGGCTTCTCAGTAGACTTCGCCAGCTCGCGCTCCGTCAGCCAACGCCCATAGGCGGACTCGAAGCCCTCATGCATGCGGAAGGCCTCGACCTCGAAAATGTTCTCAGGAGAAGCGGCGCGGAGATCGTCGACGCCGATCACGATCTTGAGCCGCCCTTCGAGGTCGAACTCCTTGGGATCGCTGCGCAGCGTGGTCTTGCCGATGAACTGCAGGCAGTGAGCGGCGGTCAGAACCCATTGCGGGGCGATCGCGGTCCCGCCGCAAAAGGCGAAGGTCTCCTTCCTTTTGTCGCTGTCGATGACGAGCGCCGCGAACCAGGGCCACGCGCCTTTCGTGGCGGGCGAACCGTTGATGGTCTTGGTTCCGGCGGCGGGCGCGGGCGGGTCGGTGTCGGCGCATTTCACCTTGTCGGCCGGCGTCTGAGCGGGCGAGCCAACCGTCAACAATAGAAAAGAAACCACGCACAGGAAAAGCCTCGGCGCCATCGGGTCCCCCGGAGAAAACTTGACCGCCTGCATAAATGGAAAGCTAGACCGGCGCAACGCCGCGCGCTATGGTCGCGCCGCTGAAAAGGCGGACGGAGCGCCGCATGCGGGTTGTTTTGTTGGTAATCGTGCTTGCCGTGGCGCTGCTTTTCGCGGCGCGTACGCCGTTTGCCGAGCAGCCGTCGGCGCGCATCGCGCTTTTGATTGGCAACCAGTCCTACGAGCCGTCCGTCGGCGTCTTGAAGAACCCGCATAACGACATCGCTCTTGTGGGCAAGGCGCTTGAAAGCCAGGGCTATCAGGTGCTGCCACTGGTGAAGGACGCGACGCGCGTGCGGTTCCTCGCCGCGGTGCGGGATTTGGTCCGGCGGCTGAACGCGGCCGGTCCTGGCGCGGTCGGCTTTCTTTATTATTCCGGCCATGGAGCGGCCGAGGCGGAGACCAAACGCAACTATCTCATTCCCATCGACGCAAAGCAGCCCGGCACGGAAAGCTTCTGGGATGAAAGCGTAAAGCTCGACGACGTGTTGAGTTTGCTCAACGGGGCAAGCGGGGCGGCGAAGTTTGTGGTGTTCGACGCCTGCCGCAACGAGCTGCGCCTTCCGCAGAAAGGGGCGAAGGGCTTCGAGCCGGTGCGCGAGCAGCCGGGCATTTATGTGGCCTATACGACCGCGCCGGGGCAGCCCGCGCTCGACGACGGCGAGACGAGCGGGCCTTACGCGGCGGCGCTGGCGGCGGAATTCGCGAAGCCGGGGCTCGATCACCTCAATCTGTTTCAGGACGTGAAGGAAGCGGTTCTCGCCGCGACGCGTGGCGTGCAGCAGCCCTGGGCGACGGATGGTCTCGCGCGGCGCGTTTATCTGACCGGGCAGCCCAAGCCTCCGCCGGACGACGCGGGGCTGGCATGGGCCGCCGTGCAAAACACATCCAGCGCAGCGGTTCTCGAGGAATACATCCGGCGGTTTCCGGAGAGCGTTTATGCGGGCTTCGCGAAGGCGCGGCTGCAGGAGCTTCTCGCCTCCCGGCAAGCCATGAATGTCCCAAAGTCCGATCCGGTCAAGACGAAGCCCGCCGTGAGCGAAGGCAATTGCGACGGCTTGCTTGTGTCGGTGGCGTTGGGACCGAAGCCCTGCATCAAGCCCGGTTCGGGCGAGAGCTTCAAGGACTGCCCGGAGTGCCCGGAGATGGTGATCGCGCCCGCGGGAAGTTTCACGATGGGCTCGCCTAAGGACGAGCCGGAACACCAAAGTGACGAGGAGCCACAGCATAAAGTGACCATTGCCAAGCCCTTCGCGGTGGGACGGTTCGCGGTGACCTTCGCGGAATGGGACGCCTGCGTGGCGGGCGGCGGCTGCGGCGGGCACAAACCGTCTGATGAAGGGTGGGGGCGAGGCGACCGTCCGGTCATCAATGTGAACTGGGAGGATGCCAAGGCCTATGTGGCGTGGCTAAGGCAGGGAACAGCTCCGGATTGAGCGCCATGTGAATATTGGCGGGCGTCACGAGAATGGTGAGGACAAAAAGCCCTATGCCGGCCGCGCGGCGATGGGCGGGGAGAAGCAATCCGACCGCTCCTGCGATTTCGAAGGCGCCGCTCACGTAAACCGCAGCGTAATGCCATGGCAGATAAGGCGGCATGATCGCCACGAAAAAGCTGGTCAGCAGGAAAAGCTCTTGCCGCCGTGCCCGTGTTGCGGCGAGCGCATGATCGTCATCGAGTTTTTCGAGCGCGGGATGCAGCCGCGATACCGCGCGCCATCCCTCGCCATCTGGTTCGATACGTCATGAGCTGCGATCCGCAGTTGAGGGAAATGCCGTTTTCGATCACCGGCCCCTGCGCCGCGTTGCGGGGCCTTTACCTCAAGAGCGCGCCGTTCGCCGGTTCGGCCCCAAGATGCTGCCTTCCGACCCCAGTCTTGCACGCCGCCGCCGCCGGCATCGGCCGTGCCGCACTGAAAATCGGGCGGAAGCTGCTCCCCGTTACCACTGCCATCTCGCTCAAATCTCCATAGCTCGCCGTCGTTGCCCGCGGTTTCCTTCCTCGGGGGCTTTCAGACGCCGGCCGGGTCGAGATGACCTGCGCGCAGCCATCCGGCCGCCATCTGAAACTCATCACGGTTGCGGAAATGGCGGTTCCTGTAAAATACTTAGGCGGCCATGGGTGCTTTTGGATCTGAATGCCGACAACTCGTGAAATCACCAGCCGCTGCCAGGGCGTCGAACCCCACGAGTTTTTTGGGACCCGGCGTAATAGCATCGACGTTAGTGACCGCCATTGCCCACCAGCACGAACGGTGCCCAGACGGAGGGGTGCACAAAGCGCCCGCCGCGCGCGATGAGGGCCGATTCAGCGCGGCGCAGCGCCTCGGCGCGGCCTATGCCGGGCTCGGCGTTCATAGCCTTCACCGCCCCCGTGGTGATGGCGACGGCGGCTTCGGAATCTACCTTCCAATGCGAGACGAGCAGCGCGCGCGCCCCGGCATAGAAAAACGCCCGCGCCAGCCCCGACAGGGCCTCCGCGCCCTCCGCCGATCCGGCCGCCGTGTTGCAGGCCGACAGCACCACCCAATCGGCGTCGAGCTTGAGCTGCGCCACCTCGGATGCGGTGAGCAGCCCGTTATCCTCCTCGCTCGCCTCGGCGGGCGGCGTAAGCAGCAGCGCGTGCTCGGCCTTGTTCTTGGCAAGCATCGCGGTCTCTCCCGCGAGCAGCCCATGCGTGGCGAAATGCACGACGCGGGCGCGTGCCAGCTCGCCGTTTGCCGACAGCGCCTTCACCTCGCTGACGGTCGCGCGCTCACCCAGATAAACCGCCTTGTTCAGCCCAGTCTCGGGCACCCTTAGGTCGCGCGCGACCGTGCAAAGCTCATCCGCCGTCTCGGGCAGCGGCGGCTGACGGCGCAAATCCTCCACATTGACCGCGCCGCCCCGGAACAGCGAGGCGATGCTCGCCGCAAGGCTGGCAATGCGGCTCTGCTTCGGCGGCGGGGCCTTGCCGCACTCCTGCTTGGCCCACGCGCTCCGGTCTCTGCCGTCCTCGCCGGTCAGAAGCGGATTACCGAAACCGGCGAAAGGTTCGGGCGCCCTGCTGGCCTTGGCGGCGCGCAGAGCTTTCAGGCTGCCAACCGACGGCAGGATGGTAATCGCCTGCCGCTGGCCGAGCCATGCCGCTTTCTTGTACGCCTCGAAGCGCGGCAGCGTCTCTTCGGGCTTGGCGGTGACGAGCGCCTCGAACGGAAGCTGGGTCAACGCGCCCGATGGCACGATCAGCAGGCGCTTGCCCTGGATGAGATCTTCGATGCCGCTGAACAAATCGCTATAGAGCGCATGCGCGGCGACTGCGTCGAAGGGCGGAACTTGCTCCTCCGTCACTTCTGTGCCGAGAAGTGCCTTACAGAAGTTGCGGCTTTGTTTTCCAAACCGCCAATTGCTGCTGTCGAGCCCGCAGCGCAAGGCGGTCACACGCTTCCGCAACGTCGGGGTGCCCAGCGGGATGCTTGTCCAGCGGGTCGCCTCTCTTGTCAGCACAAAGACAATTGTCTCCTCAGACACATGCCCCCAATGAGGAATATCGAGAAACAATACGAGCGCGTCGCCTTCAATAAGCAGCCTTTGTACGTCCCCAAGGGGAATCGGTTTCGGATTGGCGAGTTCTGCATAATTTGGGAAGACTTGGCGCAACACGGTCTGGCTCTTCACAAGTGTGGCTTCAATCTGCGCAATGACCACTCGCGTCGCTTCCGCTGCCTCGGCATCAGCTTTGCCCACCGCCGCATCGAGGCTGCGATAGGCAGCCTCACGTGCAGCAAGCAAATCCTGTTGTTCGCGCACCAGCGTGCCAAGCTGCTGCTCCCCTTTGGCGAAACGTGCGGCCATAGCGGAGAGCGCATCCGCTGCATCGTTTTGGAGCGCCCATTGCGCCAACTCAAAACCCTCCGCGCGGTTTGTGGCATCACTACTTGCTGCGGCACGGTAAAGCGACCGCACGTGGGCTCTAAAACCTCCTGTGTTCCCAGCAAGCGCCGCCTTCCGCAGTTCACCGCGGTCCGCATCGATGTGGAGGCCCGTCGTGATTGCTTTGGCTCTCCCGCGGAGAACCACGGCTTCCGACCAACGCCCTTCATCCTCAAGCAAGCCGGCCAACTCGTTCAGGGCCATGGCCACAACGGGATGATCGGGGCCGAAACTCCTCTCCTTGATCGAAAGCGCGCGGCTATAAAGCGGTTCGGCCTCGGAAAGACGGTTACTGTTCTGGAGCATGAACGCCAGATTGTTGAGTGCTTTGGCCACAACAGGATGCTCGGGGCCGAAGCTCTTTTCCAAAACAGCGAGCGCGCGACGCTTTAATTTTTCGGATTCCTCGTAGTTTCCGTATTTCTCTTCGAGCAATATTGCCAAATTGTTGAGGGCACCCCCGTAATTCGGCGCTGTTTCTGGGCCAATCTTATCAAAGATAGATATGACACGACGCATTAAGGGCTCGGCCTCGGAAAGACGGTTCGTCTCCTTGAGCAGCTGCGCCAGATTGTTGAGGTCTCTGGCCACACTGGGATGATTGGGCCCCAAACTTTTTTCATCAATGGCGAGCGCGCGTCGCATCAAGGGCTCGGCCTCGGAAAGACGGTTCGTCTCCTTGAGCAGCTGCGCCAGATCGTTGAGGTCCGTGGCGACATCTGGATCATCGGGGCCAAAGCTTTCGTCTATAGCGAGTGCGCGGCGCATCAAGGACTCAGCCTCAGAAAGACGATTGGTCGTCTGAAGCAGCCGAGCTAGAATGGTTAGATCTCTTGCTGCCCTGGGATGGTCGGGTCCCGAGTTCTTCTCGTCGATGGCGAGCGCGCGGCGTACCAAGGACTCGGCTTCGATAAAACGGTTTTTAGCTTGTAGCAACTCGGCCAGATTTCTAAGGTCAAGGGCCACTTCGGGATCATCCTGATCAAGCTTCTCTTCCGCAATGGCAAGGGCGCGGCGCATCGAGGGCTCGGCTTCGGCAAGACGGTTCGTAGAGCGAAGCAATACCGCCAAATTCATGAGCGCTGTCGCGTATTTGGGCGCGTCCTCGCCGTAACGTTTTGCCGTTCCGGACGCATATCGTTTTGCCAGGGGTATTGCCTCATTAAACTTGCCGACTTCGTAAAGCTCGTCGACGCGACTTTTCAAGGTTTCCAGCTCAGCATCGCTGGGCGATTGGGCGATATCGGGTGGCGACGCGGCAGCAACCAGACAACAGAGGAACAGGACAACGCAAGCGGGAAAAAGCAGTCGCAATGTGTGCCTAAACATACGCAAAAAGTATACATTACACGGACTTAGTTGCGTCAGGGTTGCGTCTTTGGACACGGGTCTTTCCTAATTTAAGAAATCTTATATATACGTTGCAGATTTGTATATAGTGGCTTTAGCGCCGCCTGACGTGAAGGAGGCCTGCCGGATGACCATCGAGAGAGGGCTGGCAGGCATCGAAACAGGCGCCGTTTCACCTTCCAGTAAGGCGAGCATGTTCACTTCCGCAATTGTTGTTTTATAGTTTTTTGTAACCTTGGTTTGATCTATGTGGAAATGGCGATCGATCGAACCGCACCTTCCATACCTTCGGCGGTTTGCCCGCACGCGCTCGGGCTCCCAGGAGGCCGGGGACGCGCTGGTGGCGAATTTTCTGGAACAGCTCGTCGAGAACCCGTCGACGATTGCGGAAGGCCTTGAGCCAAAATTGCGCTCTACCGGCCGTTTCTTCGGCAGTGGAATGCCGGGGCGGATGCGCGCCTCGACATTGAAGCCGGCGCCGGCGCCTTACGGCAGCTCGCGCCGAAGGCGAGACAAGCCTATCTGCTTTTGCATGTCGAGGGCTTCGAGCCGGAGGCAATCGCCGTCATTCTCGATGCGGATCGCGCAAGCATTGCTGCGCTGTCCGCGGAGGGGGAGGAGTTTGCGGACGGAGCCGAAGTTGACACCGTTCTCATTATCGAGGACGAACCGCAGGAGGCGTCTTGGCTCAAGGAGCTTATGACCGCACTCGGTCACCGCGTCGTGGGCGTCGCCAAAACGCATGGCGAGGCTGTAAAGCTTGCACGGAGCGAGCGGCCAGCGCTTGTTCTGACATCGGTCATGCGGGCGGATGGAAGCTCAGGCGTGGAAGCCGCCCAGGAGATTCTTGAGTACCTGGAAATTCCCGTGGTACTGATTTCGGCGTTTATCGAGGGACACCTTAAGGGCGACAAACCGGCTCCGGCATTCGCGATTTCAAAGCCGTACAAGGCGGAGACTGTAAAAGCTATCGTGGGGCTAGCGCTCTTGATCGAGCGGGCGCGTAGAGCTCACTGATTTTTTCCTCTTCGAGAAGGAGGAAATTCGAGGCCGCAATGCGCGCTGGAGAATATAGTCGTGGTCCGTGATAGTGTTCAACGCCCTTTTTTCTCTCGCGGTCGGCCAAACGGCCGGGCTCGGCTCATCCAATTCATAGGGGCCGCCGTCCTCTTTGTTCTCTTTGTCTCGGCCGGCGCCTTAAGAAGCGAAGCCTGGGCGCAACCCGCAGCGAAAACAGAACCTGTAATGGATTGGTGCCAAAATGGCGGGGGGTCTCTTCGCCGGACGTGCAGATTCTGGGATGCAGCATGCTTATCTGGGATGGGGTTGATCTCGCCGCCAGCCATTTCAACCGCGCCAACGCCTATCGCGAATTGCGCGATGACGATCGCGCCATCGCCGATTTCAATCAGGCGATCAGGCTGGTGCCAGAAGATGCGCTTGCATATTCCAACCGCGGCTTCGCGAATAGGAAGAAAGGCGATTACGACCGCGCTGTCGCCGATTACAATCGCGCGATGAAGCTTGCTCCGAAAAATGCTTCGCCCTATTACCGGCGCGCCTTCCTTTATAGCGAGCGAGGCGATGACGAACGCGCCGTAGCCGATTTCGATCAAGCGAACAGACTGGTCTTGGAGAACGCCTGCTATAACGGCGGTCTTATCTCCGAGGAAGCGGGGCGGCGCAAAGACGCCATCGCCGATTACCGTTGTGCGCTCGCCAAAGACCCGAATGACAAAGACGCGAAAGAGGCATTGCAACGGCTTGGCGTTGAACCTTGACAGGACGGCAGAGGCAGGCATGGGGCGGCAAGCAGCAATTTCAAAGCGGGAATTTGCGCGGCACGGTCATGAGAATCGCCTTCGATCTCGATGATACGATTATTCCGGCGCCGGGATCTCCGATGGCTGCCGAACCTATTGGCAGAGTGGCGCGCCTGATTTCCTCGGAGCCCCTTCGCAAAGGCGCGCCTTCTCTCATGAAGCTCTTGTGGCGCGAAGGCCACGAGGTCTGGCTTTATACGACCTCTTTGCGCAGTCCCTTCAAGCTGCGTCTCTGGTTTGCATCCTTCGGCGTGGCGCTAGATGGCGTTGTGAATCAGGCAACGCATGACGCCGCGATGGCGAAAATCCCGGACCGGCGGTTTATTTGCTCTAAATACCCTCCCGCCTTCGGCATCGATCTTTTGATCGATGACTCCGAAGGCGTCCGCCTGGAGGGCGAGCGGCTGGGCTTCTCCGTTCTTACCATTTCCGAGAACGACTTGGATTGGTGCGCCCGGATAAGAGACACGTGCAAGCGGTTATCGAGCAGGCGGGAGAGCAGTCAGGCTCCTCGCGACGCGTAAGCCGAAGGCGACCGTGCTGAATTCCGCCCTGCCCGCGTCACGAAAGGCGGTGCGGCCATGACGGAGTGAGAGCCATGACCCGCCATGGAGGCTATGGCGGCCGCAATCGCCGGTCTTATTGGCCGAGCCGTCCAAAGGAATGTCGCTATAACTCGGGCTCCAGCAATCCTCGGTCCAGGTCCATATATCGCCGCGTACGTCGTAAAGCCCCCAAGCATTCGGCCCGAAGCTCATCGCAGGAGCAATTTGCCCCCAGCATGCTTCGTTGCGAACAAGCCAATTTTCATAGGACGGTGAGGCTGCAGCGCCGCTGCTATTCGCATAAAGGCAGCGGTCCTTTGCGGAGTTGCCCAGAAAAATCCGCGGCCGCGCGTCCGTCCAGGCCCCCGCCCGCGCGGCATATTCCGCCTCGGACTCTGTCAGGAGGCGGTAGCGCTCGCCAGTGATCTTGGAGAGCCATTGCACATAAGCCTCGGCATCGTACCAGTTGAGGCAGACAGCCGGATTATCGCCGCGCCAACCAAAGGGAGGCTCTTGCCAGGAGACGCCCGCAAGCTCGCGGAATTCCTTGCCTTCGCGCTCCGAGCAGCGATGGCTGGGCCTATAATTTGTCGCCGATGCGAATGCCTCGAATTGCCGCTGCGTGACAAGAGTGCGCCCGACTTCGAAGGGCGCCGGAATCGTCACCTTGCGCTGAGGAGTCTCCCATTTAGCGAATATCTCTTGATCTTCGAAATGCATGTCCGACGCGCTTGCCAGGGCGGGGACCTCGGATTCCGGGCGCCCCATTAGGAACGCGCCCACGGGCGCCGCCACCATCTCCGGGCAGTCAGGGCAGTCCTTGAAGAATTCCTCCGGGCCCGGCCGAATGCAGAGGCTTTTCCCCGCCTGCTGCACGCCGTGAAAGCAGCTCGCCTCCTCGAACTGCCGCAGGCCAGGTTGCGCTGTCTCCGCGCGCGCGGCCGCGCCGGAATGGTTGCAAAAAATAAGAATGACGAAGCCGATAAACGCGCGGGCGCTCGCCATATTTACGGTCCCAGCTTGATCTTGCCACCAAACTGGATAGGCCAGTGCGTTGCATCAAGTGACAGGATGAATTTCCTACCACTGCCATGGGCGTCATAAGGGGCGCGCGTGATTGTCGCGGAGCTTATGGCGGACACGTGACCTTTATTACAATTTTCGGGGCAAGGGCGGGATTGTCTTGACTTCTTCGGAGACGACCGCATTGAGATCCCCAAGCCGACATGGCGCGCACGGGGTCGCGAGAAAACCGCCACAGCCGCTCTCGACCCGACGCGGAAGAAACCGGGCTCCTTGGGACCGTGTGGCCGACGGCTATGCTCACCACCGTCTCAGGTGCGGCGGGGCTCTGGAGACGGGCGGAAGCTGGTTGCGGGACGTCCTTGCTCGCCATGCTGGGCTTCGGCCCTGCGCCCTCTTACGCGGCGCGGACGCCGACGTAAAACCGCGTCGCTTATCTCTATCAGCGCTTCGTCGCGCCGAATTCGAAGCCCCTGCCGAAAGAGGCGGCGCGGGACGCCGAGCGGCGGGCGCGGCAGGACTATCGCCTCGCCGCCGAAACAAGGACGGGACGGCGAAGGCGAAGGCGATCGCGGAGATCGCGAAGACCGGGGCGGAGGTTCCGACGCTGCCGGGCGACATTTTGATGTTCCAAGGGCTGCCGGTTTCGAGCCAGCGCGCTATCCTCGACTCCGCTCCGGAGGACGAGGCCCGCCGCTACGCCCTCTATGTGAACAGAGCGCTGTGGGCGGATCCGGCATTCATGCGGTCGCATATGTGCTTGTTCAAAAAGCCGCTGGCCGAAGCGGCGCCGGCTCATTGACCCTTGCATACAATTTCCGGCGGTGAAATGCTCCGCGCCTCGATCGTGGAGGGGCGTATGGACGGGAATCTGCTCAGACTGATCTTCGCCTGGCCTACGCCATTTTCACCGGCGCGCTGAACCACTATGGCTGCCAGTCGTACAACGCCCTCCAGGACGCTTTCAGCATCGTCGCGGGCATTTTCGTGTTCGTGCTGAACCTTGGCCTTTGTTGCCGCGCGCTCGACGTCATCGCGCACGAACAGTCCGACGCGCGCATCCGCGAGTTTCTGCGTTACCGGCGGTAGGGTCCGACAGTGGCGTTGTCCCTGCGTTCGGATTATATTCGCGGCATGGAAACAGACGCCATCATCGCGACATTGAAGCAGCACGAAACCGAGTTCCGCACGCTCGGCGTCGAGAGCCTTTCCATATTCGGCTCCACGGCGCGCGGCGAAGCGACGGACCAATCCGACGTTGATATCGCGGTGACGCTCGATTATAGCCGGATGCCGACCGGCTTCTCCTGTGTTGGCCGCCTTGAAGAATTGCGCGAACGCTTGCAGGAAACGCTTGGACGTCATGTCGACGTTGTCACCGAGCCCACGCGCAAGCCAAGCCTACAGAGCGAAATAAACCGGGATCGCAAGCTTGCCTTCTAAGAACCCAGCCCTTCGCCTGCGGGACATCATCGCCAATGCCGGGAAGGTCGTGCGGTATATCGACGGCAGAGACATGGTCGCCTTTTTCGCCGACGAGAAAAGCGTGGACGCCGTCGAACGCTGTTTGCAGCGCATATCGGAGGCGGCGAAGAAGTTGGAAGAGCAGGCCGAAATTCTTATACCCGACCAAGATTGGAACGGCATTCGCGGAATCGGCAACCACCTGCGTCACGGCTACGACGGGCTCGACGACTACCTGTTGTGGCAGGCCATACAGGGCTGCTCTTCCCTGGCGGAGGATTGTCGAAAAGCGCTTGAGACAATCGGGAACCCGAAGGATCAGGGCGGCGCCTAACTCGCCTGCGCCTCCCGCACTTCGAGCAGCGCGGTCGCAAGTCGGATTTCTTTCACGTCAGATTTCAGATCGCCGATTTCGAGCGCGATCTTGTCGAGGTGCTCGTTTGTCGCCTTTTGCTCCGCGCGGATCTCGCGCAAGAGATGCAGGGTTAGGCTTTCAGGGTCGTCTGTCATGCGTCGATGCTCCGGGGTAAAAACGGCGTTCCCGAGACGTACCGTTCGCCATCGACCTCGACATCACGCTTACAACAGGCCGCGATCGCGGTAGCGCCTTTCCGCATCCGCCATGCGCGCTATTTCCGCAAAACCCTCGGCGGTGTAGCTCACCATGGCGCCTTGCTCGCGCAGGAGCGCGATGCCCTCCCGCCATCCCCGCACCTCGGCCAGGGTCGGAAACGTCCGGTCCCGCACCGGCATCAGGATCCCACTGTTGCGGACGACATAGGGCGCCGCGATCATGGCCGTCAGACCGAGGAGCACGGCGCGGCGCGTGATCTCCACGGGATGCGCCGCCCTGATGGCCTCTATGGCTTCGATGGCTCTTTGAGACTTCGCCCTACTGTCTTCCTGCAGGGAAGCCACTATTTCCGCCGCGCTCTTGATCATAGCGCTATTCCTTCCGCCGCCGGAGGCGCACGCCGGGCGCATCGCCATTGGTGAATTCGACGCCGGCGGCCTCAAATGCCTGCCTAATAACCTTCAGCGTCGCGGGGTTAGTCGTCCGTGAAGAAGGGCCGCCGTTTAGCAAAGTCCAAGCTTACGCGGGGGCGTAGGCCCGCAACTGTTGCAGCAAAAAACAAGCGAGCCACCGGATTAGCCGGCGGAAGTTGTATCCGGCGGCGGCGAGGATGGCGTTGGCGGCATCGCCAGCCCGGTGGGCGAGATAATTGCGCTCCATCCGGTGCTCCGATTTCGTGTGGCCGATGACGGGTTCGATGGCCGCGCGCCTGCGGAAGAGGCGTTTGATCGCGTCTGTGACGCCACGCTTCTGGCCTTGCGTATACACCTTGAACGTGTAGCCGGGCGGGGTCTTGTGGCCCTTATAGCCGGCATCGGCGATGATGCGGCTGAGCGCGGCGCCGGTTGTGGCCTCGATGTCCGGGATCGCGGTTTCAAGCGTATGCCCATCGTATGGCGCTCCAGGCAGAGCCTTGGCGTGAACGATGAACTGGCCGCCTTTCGATGGCGCGATGGTCGTGGCGAAGCTTACCTTGACCCCGAACTCGTAAGGCTTGTGCGCCTTGCCTTTGCCGATGCACTCCACTTCGGGGGCGTGCAGCGAATAAACTTTCGGGGCTTTCTGCCGCTTCTTTTGGGTGAGCACGCGATAGGACAGCGACAAAGGCTTTGCGAAGACCGGCTTCAAAAGCTTGTCGCCCGCGATCTTGCGCGCGATGTCGCGGATCGTGCGGCGCAGATAAGTCTTGAGCTTTCTCAAAGACTTGCCAGCCCGCTTGAACTGCTTGGCATGGGCGTAGCGCTGATGCTTGATGAGGGCGAACTTGCCCACGCGGCTATAGGTTTGCCGCAGCGCCACGCCATGCTTTTTGGCGAGACGGACGAGGCGCTCGCGCGCCCGGTTCATCAGCTTTGCGTCCGTTGGAAACATGACGTTCTTGGGCTGCACGGTCGTGTCCGCCACAATTTCGGTAAGCTGGGCCGGCTTTAAGGCGCCGGTCTTCACCGCCACCGCCAGGCTTTCCTGCAAAAGCGCTTTCAGCTTCTCTTCGCCCATGCGCTGCCGCCAGCGCGTCATCGACGAGCGGTCGAAGGGCAGTGCGTGCCGGAAGAACTCCTCGCCGCAGAAATATTGGAAGTAAGGATTTTCGAGCCAAGCCTCGCAAAGGCGCTCATCGGAGAGGTTGTAGGCGTATTTCAGGATCTCAAGCCCTGCCATGAGCTGCGTGGGCAAGGGCGGCCGCCCCGCAACGTCCGTATAAACGGCGCCGAAGGTCTTTTCGAGAAACGGCCAATCCATCTGGCGCCTGAGCTTCGCCAGCGGATGTTTCAGATCGATGATCTGGTCCAGCCGCGATCTGAACAGGTCCTCTTGGCCGGTTTCCCGTTGCTCCGGTGGCTTCATCGCTTCCCCCGCAAATCAATGCCGTCACAGGGAATCACGATTTGGGGCGGCGGAGAAACCACTGAATTTGCAAGAAAACCGGGGGAAAACCGGCCAAAACTTGCAGTTCCCTTGCCGCTACAATCGGCTTTCCGTCCGGAAAATCGGTGAACTGGTCTATTTTTCACAGCCGACGGGTTAGCTTTCTTCCCGCTTTCAAATCTCGCGATCGTATTGGCGCTGACGCCCGCGGCCTTCGCAAGCTCCCTCACTCCCCAGCCAAGCGCGGCCCTCGCCATCCGGCATTGTGTATCTGTCAACATGTTGTGGAGCTATACAAACATAGGAATTGACGCAACACGGCAGCCGCAGCTAGTTTGTACCCTGTACAAATATTGGTAACGCCTTCTCACCGTGAACGCCAAAATCCACAGATTTCGGCGAAGGCGCAGGCTTGCCTGGAGGGAGTATCGCGTGAAGCTTTCCATCCAAGAGTTGGCGACAGCCAAGAACTTTCTGCGCCGCGCCCATACGCTTATCGCGGGCGTAAGTTCAGCGTTCTTCTATGCCGGCGATAGCTGCACGTCGGCTCGCTTGAATGACATCTCGAGCCGCGTCGCGGACGAAATCCGGCATCTCGACAAGCTGATGACGACGACGAGCGAGAATAAGCCATGACCGCCGGAGCGGCGTCGGAAACGGTTCGGAGATTGAGCGCTCCTTCGGCGGCGGCATGAGCGCGCTCGGCCTGTCGGGCGGAGCGCAGTATCATATCGCGAAAGCAAGAAAGCCGGTTTAATTCCAGCAATATTTGAGTTCAACATATAAAATCGCCGTATGTTTGAATATTCTTGTGAATAATTCAAGATTTATTGCTATCTTAGTGAAGAATGACTGAAGCTTTTGCTTATCACCCAAGTTAATCCGCCCTACGTTTGATGCCATGATGAAGAGATGGCCCAACCGAACTGCAGCCCGCGGGCAACCGTCAAACAAAAGGCATGGCGCCAGGGCGGCAGGGAGCGAAAGCCAGGGTAAGCGGAACATCTTTCATCGAGAACGCTTTCCGGCGCAGCCGGTTGCCGTAGCCCCCGCTGCGGAGCTGCGCCCTGGAGGCCTTCCCATGGATAAAGAACTCTCCGTTGCGGCGGGACTTGTGCTTGCGCTCGTCGTCGCGTCCTTCATCGGCCAATTCTTCGCCGGCGTCGTGATCGGCGTCGCCGCCGGTTACTCCATCGCAGATAGAGGCGCGATGGCGGCGGCGATCTGGACAAAGCTTCGGCCGCATCTGGACGCCGCGGCCACGCAGGCGAAGCGCCTCGCCGGGCCGAAGTAGGTTCGAAAGCCATCGCAGCCGCGGAGCGATCCGCGGCTGCGCCGCAAAGCGCTCCCCAATTCATCATGATCCGATTGCAAGGGCGGCCCGCCACGGCCGCCTGTTTTGTCTCTTTTCATAGAGACGCCCGGCGCGTGCGCGAACACGCGGCCGGGCCTGCAACGTCCATCCCTGAAAGGCCTCGGACATGCATTCTCAAAATACTGCTTCGCGCTCTTGGGCGCAAACTATGCTGGGCATCCCAGCCATCGTTGTCATCGGCGCCATCGCGGCGGCGATGAACTGGCGGTTCGGCCAAACCTTGGGTCACACCGAACTCGACGGCATGTTGTTTGGAGCGCTCGGCGTAGCGCTTGTGGCTCTCAATTGGATCTTGCCTGGCGCGGCGGCTCACGCTGCTTCTCGCCGGGCAAGGCTGCAACAGGCGGCGTGCGTCTTCCTCTGGATCGCGTGCGCCGGCTCCACGCTGGTTTCGAGCGTCGGCTTTTCGGCCGTGCACCGGGCAGAGACCGGCGCCGGCCGCAAGGAAAGCTCGGAGCGCTACGATCGGGCGAAGGCCGATCATGAGCGCTTGACGGGCGAGCTGGCCGCCATGAAGGCGAGCCCGAAATACGAGGCAGCCGCCGGATGCGCCGATGCGCATTACCGGCAGGCCGATTTCTGCGCCGAGGTGAAAGCCAAGGAGGCGGAGATCAAAGCCGCGAAGCGCGACATGGATGCGGGCCGCCCCGCTTCCGTCGACCCGCAAGCCGAAACGCTTGCGTCGCTGACCGGCTTCAAGGTCGAGCAGATCTCGACCGCGCTTGCCGTTTCGGTCGCCGTCGTCATGGAGCTTGTTTCATCGCTCGGCTTCTTTGCGGTCGCCCACGCCGCGCCTTTGCCCAGCGCTAGCCTTAGCGCTACGACCTTGGAAGCGCGCGGCCCTGCAGGCAGCAGTCCCGTTGTGAACCTCACGCCGCTTAGCGCTCCGGACATCACCGCCGCGGCGAAGGCCCTTGCGAGCCGCCCGCGTCCAAGCCGCCGTAAAAAGCGGCTTGCCGCCGCTCTCCCGCCTCCCAGCGCTGAGAGGGAGCCGCCCGCGCCGCGCAAGAGTTCGCGGGTGAAAGTGCAGCGCTAAACGATGAAGCCCCGGCGCGGCGACGCGATCCGGGGCTTTTTTTGCGCGCGCGATCTGCGGGCGGCGCGGCGTCAATGCCCGCGGGCGAGGAGGACGTTCTCCGCGTCGCGGGCGCGGAAATATTGCGGCTCCTGCTCGTGGTGGAGCTTCGCGGCGAGATCCTTCACGCGGGCGCGCAGGAAATCGCGCAACCCCTCGGCGCGCACCTCGCCCGCGCCGTCGCGCGCCTTGCCGTCGACGCCCTCCACCAGCGCATAGGTGAACAGCCCGTGCCCGCCGCCGAGCGACTTATCCTCGCCCGCAAGCTGATCCCAGCGCGCCGAGGAATAGACCACGATGTTCGCCTGATAGCTGTCGATCAGGAGCTTCTGGTTGAAGGCGTTGCCGGAATGGCAGGTGTCGAGGAACAGGATGCGCCGCCCTTTCGCGCCCGTCAGCGCCTCCTGGAAGGCATACCACGGCACGACGGCGGCGGCCCGCAGATGGCCGCCCGCGCTCCCGGCCGCGTCGGTGGGCACGAAGCGATAGTTCGGCCCCTCGTTCTCGCCATGGCCGGAGACGAACAACATCGCCGTGTCGTTCTCCGTGGCGCTGCCAAAAAGCTCAAGGGCGTCGAGGATGTTCGCTGTAGTGGGGGCGTCGCTGCCGCCCGCGCCGTTTACGAGCACGCGCTTGACCACGCGCTCATGCAGCGGGCCCGCATCCTTCTCCATGGCGTCGGCGAAGGCCTTGGCGTCAGCGCCCGCGAAATCGAGGTCCTTGCCGGGGAAGTTCGGATATTTGTCGACGCCGATGGCGAGGATGTAGAGCGTCCCGCGCTTGTCGAGCGCGCCTTCGCCGTCATGGGTCACGCTGACGGAGGCGACCGTCTCGCCCACATCGTTCTCGGCGGCGATGGCGATCTTGTTCGCGCCCTTCGCGAGCGGCACGGTGAAGGTATGGCTGCCCGTGAAGGCCGCGGCGGCGTCCGCCGGCAGCTCCTTCACCTGGCGGCCGTTCACCTGGATGCGGACGAGCTTGATGGGATCGGGCGTGGGCTGGAACTCGACCTTCACTTCGGCATAGCCGCCGCGCAGCGCAGCGCCCGCCTCGGGCGAGAGGATGCGCAAGCGCGGCACGGGCTTCGCGAGCAGATCGGCGACCGTGAAATCGGCGCCATGCGCCTCTTTTACCGCCGCTTCCGCCGAGGCGAGCTGGATCGCGCGCGCCACGATGTCCGGCCGGTTCAAATGCTGGCGGAGCTGCGCGGCGGTGACATACTCCGCGGCGCGCTCGGGGCCGTGGTTGATCTGCCAGCCGATCAGCTCGCCGCCCGGGCCGGAGGAGGCGAAGAAGCCTTGCGGCGTCCAGGCCACCCATTCGCCGTCCTCGCCGCGGAAGAGGGTGACGATCAGCTCGCGCGTCTTGACATTCCACAGCCGCACGGTCTGGTCATCCGAGCCGGAGACGAGATAGCGCCCATCGAGCGATGGCGCGACCGCCCAGACATCGCCCTCGTGGCCGACGAACTTGCCGATTTCTTCGCCGTCGAGGCCGTAGGCGGAAAGAAAGCCGCCCATTCCGCCCGAAATGATCGCCTTGCCATCGGGCGTGAAGCTATATGACCTGTGATCGTAGCCATCTGAGGATCCGCGCTCGATAACGACGCCCGTGGATTCGCCGTCCTTCAAGACATCGAGGATGGCGCCTAAGCCGTAGTCGCCACCTTTATAACGCAGCAAGGACAAGGCGCCGAAGCTCTCCTTGGCCCGGACCCAGCCTTCGGCGCTTTTCACGGCCTCGGGCGGGGACAGCGTTTCGCCGGACGAAGGCAGACGCATGGCGATTTCGAGGGGACCACGATCGTTAACGGGTGCCGTTCCACCGGGATTTGCTTCTTTGTTTCCCCAGGCGAAGCTGTGCCCATCGGCGGAGAAGCCGACGGCCAAGCCTGGCCTGCCCACGCCTTTCAGCGCCGCTTTCGTTTCGCTGGACTTCGGGTCCCATACTTGGATCTCGTTGCTTAACCCGCCGCCGGTCGCAACGAGCCCGCCATCGGGCGAGAAGGCGCCCGCGACCACGGTATTGTCGTGCTTCGCATAGGCGATCAGCTCCTTGCCGGATGCGGCGTCGTAGATGCGCTGCGTAAAGCTGCATCCGTAGCCCCCGCAGGTCGAAAGCAGAAGACGGCCGTCGGGGGAAAAGCGAAGCGCGCCGACAGAACCGCCCTGGTTGGCGAAAACCTTGATGCGAGCGCCGGTCTTTCCATCCCAGAGGCGGATTTCGCCGCTCCTGTCGCCGCTGGCGATGGCGCCGTCGCGGGGCGAGACGGCGAGCGAGCGCACCTTGTCCCCATGCCCCGGCATTTTCTCGATAAGCGCGCCATCGGCTACGCTCCAGAGACGGAGGGTCGCATCAAGGCTGCCGGTCACAGCGCGCGCGCCGTCGGGCGTGAAGCCCACGGCATAGATTGGGCCGCGATGGTCAAGCCGATGCAGGAGCGTCTTCGCCTTGACATTCCAAAGGATGGCGCGGCTATCCGCGCTGCCCGAGATCAGCGTCTTGCCGTCGGGCGAGAAGGCGAGGTCCAGCACAACATCGAAGTGTCCCTTCAGCAGCGCCTTCAGCTCGCCGCTGGCGAAGTCGTAGAGGCGGATTGCTGCAACGCGAGCTTCACGATCCCCAATGTTTCCTCCCACCGCGAGCCAGCGCCCATCGGGCGACAGCGCCATGGCGAAGATTTTGCCGTCGTCGCCCGGCCCCGATTGCCCGCGGATCGTGCGCACCGTCTTGCCCGCGCGCCAGTCCCACACGCGGATGACCTTGTCGTCGCCCGCCGAGACGATGAACCTGCCGTCCGGCGTAAAGGCGAGGCCCTTGATGATCGCCATATGGCCGCCCGTGTCGAGCTGCGGAAAGGGCGCGTCCTCCGCCACCTTCGGCTGCACAGGCCGCGCGCCGAGCTTCAGGGCGAGCCGCTTCTCGCGCTTGTCGCGCAGGATCGCGAGCCTCACCTCCGCGCCCGCCGCCTTCTTGCCGATCGCTTCATCAAGCGCCTTGACGTTCTCGAACTCAAAGCCGTCGAGCGCCACAAGAATGTCGCCCGGCTTGATCCCCGCCGCCTCCGCCGGCCCGCCCGCAACGGCCTTCACCACCTTCGCGCCGCGCGGCCCCTCCCAGCCGAGCGCGTCCGCCTCCTCTTTCGTCACGTCTTGCAGCTCGGCGCCGAGCCAGCCCGAGCCGGCCTCCTGCGCCCGCGCGCCCATCGCCAGCACGAACCCCAAGGCAATCACAGCAATCGCAACCCAGCGCATGGCGGCCCTCAATTACATAACAAAATGGCCCACCTTCCTATCAAGAAACCGCTCCAGCGGCAACGCCCGCGCTCGGCTGCCGCGCGACAATCAACGTGAGAACCCAGCGTCAATCAGGATGAGAATGCCGCTGACGGCGTGACGGAGGGAGGGCGTAGCCCGACCGAAGGCGCGACGTCAGCGGCGGCGCTCGTTTCACTCAGATGGAACGGCGTCTGGCGGTCACCGGCAGGCTGGTCAAGCATATGATTCTTCGGAGCAAAGAGGGATCGACGCTTGTCCGGCCTCCACATCAACGACCACCAGACGAGGCTGTTCATGAGTTTTCGCCAGACACACACCACGGCTGTAGCCGCCGCCAAGGCCGGTTTCAGCACTGCGACCGGCTACCGGATCGAGAACGATCCACGGCTGCCGTCGCAAAAGAAGGCGCCGCGGCGCCGCCGACGTCCCGATCCGCTTGAGGGCGTTTGGGAGCAGGAGATCCTGCCGATGATCGAGGCGACGCCGGATTTGCGCGCGGTCGCCGTCTTTGAAGAGATTGTGCGCCGTCACCCCGAGATCGCCCCTGGCGTGCGCCGGACGATCGAGCGGCGCATTCGCCAATGGCGGGCTCTCAAGGGCCCTGAGCGGGATGTGATCTTCCTGCAGAGCCAGGCGCCCGGCCGGCTTGGGCTGTCCGATTTCACCAGCATGGGCGAGCTCGGCATAGCCATCGCCGGTCAGCCGCTCGATCATCGGCTCTATCACTTTCGCCTGGCGTTCTCCGGCTTCGAGCATGCTCATGTCATTTTTGGCGGCGAGAGCTTCGTCGCGCTTGCCGAAGGACTGCAGAATGCGCTCTGGGCGCTGGGCGGCGCGCCGTTACAGCATCGAACCGATAGCCTGTCAGCGGCGTTCCGTAATCTCGACCGCGAAGCGCGAGAAGACCTGACGCAGCGTTACGAGGCGCTGGTTGCGCATTACGGCATGGAGCCGGTGCGCAATAATCTCGGCGTCGCGCACGAGAACGGCGCCATCGAAAGCGCACATGGGCATCTGAAGCGAGCGATTGCCGATGCGCTGCTTCTGCGCGGCTCGCGCGATTTCTCCGATCTGGCGGTCTACCGGCGCTTCATCGACGAGATCGTTGGGCGCCGGAATGCGCACAACAGCAAGCGTATCGACGCGGAGCGGGCCGCGCTGAAAAAGCTGCCGGCAAGGCGCACCGCCGATTTTGAGGAGGCGGTCGTCCGGGTTACATCGAGCGGCGGCTTCACTCTGCGCCGCGTCTTCTATACGACGCCGTCGCGCCTCATTGGCCATCGCCTGCGGGTGCGGATTTACGATGAGAGGCTGGAATGCTTTCTCGGCGGCACGCCCATCCTGACCTTGCGAAGGGGGCAACCGCCGCTGGCGAGCGGCAAGCGCGCCCATGTCGTCGATTACCGGCATGTCATTCATGCCCTGCGCAAGAAACCGATGGCGCTGCTCAATCTTGTCTATCGCGAGCAGCTCTTCCCGCGTCAGGCTTACGCACGCGCTTTTGAGGCGCTGCTGGCCCAGGAGGGCGAGAAACGCGCCTGCCGCGTTGCCGTCGAACTCCTGGAGCTCGCTCACGACAGGGCTTGCGAGGCAGAGCTGGCGGAAGCCATCGAGGCCGCTCTGAATGCCGGAGAACTGCCCGATCCCGCCCGGTTGCGGGACCGCTTTAAGCCCGATGCAGCGGCCATCCCGGACGTTACCGTGGAATTGGCGTCGCTCTCAGCCTACGACGAGCTGGCCGTTGTCGCCCAACCCTGCGCTTTGGAGGCGGCGGCATGACGAAGAACTCCGCCATTGACACTGTACGTGTCGAACTTCTCCTTACCGAACTGCGCCTGCCGGGCATCAAGCTGATGTGGCAAAAGCTTGCGGAGCAAGCGGACAAGGAAGGCTGGCCCGCGGCCCGCTTCCTTGCCTCGCTCACTGAGCTGGAGATTGCCGATCGCGGACGGCGGCGTATCGAACGCCACCTTGCCGATGCGCGCCTGCCCGTCGGCAAGACGCTCGACGCTTTCGACTTCGCTGCAGTACCCATGATCAGCAAGGCCCAAGTCATGGCGCTGAGCTCCGGCGATGGCTGGATCCAGCAAGGCGCCAATATCCTCCTGTTCGGCCCACCCGGCGTCGGAAAAAGCCATCTTGGGGCAGCCATCGGCCTGGCGCTCATCGAAAATGGCTGGCGCGTCCTGTTCATGCGCACCACCGATCTCGTTCAGCGGTTGCAGGTGGCGCGCCGCGAGCTTGCGCTGGAAAGCGCCATCGCGAAGCTCGACAAGTATCACCTGCTCGTGCTCGACGACATCGCCTATGTCAGCAAAGACCAGGCCGAGACCAGCGTGCTGTTCGAGTTGATCGGCTCGCGCTACGAGCGCCGCTCTATGCTGATCACGGCCAATCAGCCGTTCGGCGAATGGGGCAAGGTCTTCCCGGACCAGGCGATGACGCTCGCGGCCGTCGACCGCCTCGTGCATCATGCAACTATCCTGGAGATGAACGTCAAGAGCTACCGCTGCAACGAAGCGCTTGAGCGTAAACGCGGCAAGGGCCGCCCGGCCGGGCGCGCGACAATCAAAACAACGTCGGAGTGACGCTCCGCGTCAATCTGAAAGCAAAACCCGCTTGCGCGTCACCGCGCCAGCGGCGATCATCGTAAGGCTCGGCGATCCGCCCATTCTCACCTTGATTGCCGCTCTTCTCATCCAGATTGTCGCGCGATACTCGGCGCCCGCGCAATCGTCCGCCCCCCTGAAAGGACACGGAGCGCCGACTCTCGCATAAGGCCGCCTCATGGGCGGCGAAGGCTCACAGCGCATGGATGCGCGGCATGCCCCGGGAAGACGCTCGCCGCTTGATCGTCGGCAGATCCATCACGTCCGAGACCTTCAGGATGGACACATCGAGCCGATCCGCGATCTGGGCGAGGGGTGAACGTCGAGGGCCTTCAGGCCGGAAGACACGAGATCAATGCGGCGCCGCCCGCCGAGGCGCAAATGGATCAGCGAAAAGTAACCCAGGAGTCTGGAAACGTGGACCCCAGCGCCAATCAGATACGCTCGCTGTGGAAAACCGACGAAGCCGCAAAGCTGCAAATGCCAGCCCCCTTTGCTTTCCAGCGTCGCGCATCACCATGGGCTGGAGCATGGTCTGAAATACGCCTTCAAATTTTTCCTCTGCAAAACAATGCCTTATCAAGGGCCCTGGCGGAGGGGGTGGGATTCGAACCCACGGTACGGTTGCCCGCACGCCGGTTTTCAAGACCGGTCTATTCAACCACTCTAGCACCCCTCCGGAAGGAAAACGCAAGAGCTGCCCGAGGGCCGGACCGTTCGCGCTTGTCGAGGTTGAATAACAAATGCAAGGGCGGCGGGCAAGAGCGGGAGAGCCGCGCGCTCGTGTGGCTTATGTCTCGCAATCGCCTATGTGAGCTTGCCGCAAAGGGCGAAGGCAAGTGCGAGACGCCACACGAGCATCGCGGTTCCGGCATTTGCATCCGCTTGCCTCTCATTCGAGCGCCGATGCGAAGTTTCCCAGCTACGCCAACGGATGCCCTTTGCTTGTCGTCCCGGATGCTCTTCGTTCGTCATCCCGGAAGGGCGAAGCCTTATCCGGGATCGTAATAGATCGCGGCGCTCATTTTTTACGATCCCGGCTCGCGCTCCGCTTGGCCGGGATGACGATGGGGGTCGGCGCAAAAACACCGCGCCTCATGGTTGCAATCCAAAGATTGGCATAAAAAAACCGGATTGGATGGGTAGGGCAGGAAGCGAAAGAAGCCGGGGCGCTTTGTCTCCCGCACATCGCAGGACCGGGTCACGGCAATGAGCAAGCGGCTGAGATGGAGTTTGACGGCCGGGCTGATCGCGGCGGCGCTATCGGACACGCTTCTCCAGCTCGCCTGGAAAACGGCCGTGCTTGAAACGCCGTCCGGTCCGGCAAATCTCGCGGCGTTCGCCGGCTCGCTCCTGGTCAATCCGCTTCTCATCGGGATCGTCGCGCTGATGATCTTTCAGCTTTTCAACTGGCTGTTCGTGCTCGCCAAGGCCGATCTCAGCTACGCCAAGCCGGTCGCTTCCTTGAGTTACGCCTGCGTTCCGGCGTTGTCGGCCTTGACCTTGAACGAACCGCTCGACGCCGTTGAGATCCTCGGTGTTGTTTTTGTTGTTGCCGGAGTATGGTTCATCGGCCAAACAGAGCCATCCACAAGGAACGCGTCCAAGCTCCCATGACCGCAACCACCATTGGCATCGTACTCGTCGTCATCGCCGCGCTTCTCGAAGGGCTGGGCCAGGTGTTTTTGAAAAAGTCCACGCTGGCGAGGACGCGCTGGCGGTTCTGGATCGCCGCGGGCCTCACCGTGCTGACGATGGAGGCGCTCATCTATACGCAGGCGCTGAAGTTCCTCGATGTCAGCGTGGCGTTTACGATCCTGAGCCTCAACCTGATCATGATCACCGTCCTGTCGGCGCTCCTCCTCAGGGAGCACGTGACGAGGACGCGCTGGATCGGCGTCGGCCTCATCTTCGTCGGCGTCGCGCTGGTGATGGCGCGGACCTGAGCCGCCCTCGCTGTTGCTATCAGCGCAATCCAATCATGCGTAAAACTTTCGTTAATAGCGTTTTCCGCGAAGTGTTGTTACAATTTGGAGAAAGAGCGGCAGGGCAGTGCGGTGGACGAATTTAACAATCTTTTTCTTGAACTCAGTTCGCGGTGGGCTGACGAAAACAAGGTTGCGATTGAAACAAGCGCCGGGCGGCAATACCGGTTCAAGGACATCCGCGCCATCGCGGCGCGCTTCGCCAATACGCTCGCCTCGCGCGGCGTGAAGCCCGGCGACCGCGTCGCCGTCCAGGTCGAAAAGTCTCCCGAAGCCTTGTTCCTCTATCTGGCGTGCCTTCGCGCCGGCGCCGCCTACCTTCCGCTCAACCCCGCTTATACAGAGGCCGAGGTCGACTATTTCCTGCGCGACGCGGAGCCGGCGGTCTTTGTATGCAGGCCCAATCCCGCCGGAGAATGTTCCTGCACGAAAATCCGCGAGAAGGCGGGCGTTCCGAACGGCTTCTCTCTTGGCGCCGATATGGAAGGGACGCTGACGGCGCTCGCGGCCGGGCAGCCGGACGCGTTCGAGGATGTCCCGCGCGGCGCCGGCGACCTCGCCGCCATCCTTTACACATCCGGCACCACCGGCCGTTCGAAGGGCGCGATGCTGACGCATGGCAATCTCGCCTCGAACGCGCGCGCGCTCGTCGAGGCGTGGCGGTTCACGCCGGCGGACGTGCTCCTTCATGCGCTCCCGATCTTTCACACCCATGGCCTTTTCGTCGCGACCAACGTCGTGCTGCTCGCGGGCGCGTCGATGCTATTCCTGCCAAAATACGACTCCGACGAGGTTTTCCGGGCTCTGCCGCGCTCCACCGTCATGATGGGCGTGCCGACCTTCTATACCCGCCTTCTCGACGACGCCCGCCTCACGCGGGAGAGCGCCGCGCGGATGCGCCTTTTCATCTCGGGCTCCGCGCCCTTGCTCCCCGAAACCTTCCGCACTTTCGAGGAGCGGACCGGACACGCCATTCTCGAACGCTATGGCATGACCGAAACGGGGATGAACACGTCGAACCCTTATGACGGAGACCGCGTGCCGGGAACGGTCGGCCTGCCGCTGCCGGGCGTCGAACTGCGCATCGCGAACCCCGAGACGGGCGCGATCCTCGGACCCGGCGAGATCGGCATGATCGAGGTGCGCGGGCCGAACGTGTTCCAGGGTTATTGGCGCATGCCCGGCAAGACGAAAGCGGAATTCCAGGGCGACGGCTTCTTCATCACCGGCGACCTCGGCACGATCGACGGGCGCGGCTATGTCCACATTGCCGGGCGCGGCAAGGACCTCGTAATTTCCGGCGGCTTCAACGTCTACCCCAAGGAGGTCGAAAGCGAGATCGACGCGCTTCCCGGCGTCGCCGAAAGCGCCGTCATCGGCGCGCCTCACCCGGATTTCGGCGAAGGGGTCGTCGCCGTCGTCGTTCAGGCGAAGGGCGCCGCGCTGGACGAGCGGCAAGTCATCGACGCGCTCAAGATAAGGCTCGCCAACTACAAGCTGCCGAAGCGCGTGCTGTTTTTGGACGAGCTGCCGCGCAACTCCATGGGCAAGGTGCAGAAAAACCTGTTGCGCGACGCTTATGGCGGCTTGTTCTCGAACGCCGGGTGACGCCAGCCGCTGCATTTGCCGGCTCATAGCATCGTCGGAGCCTTCGACGCGATGCCCCGCGCCGCGCGCAACGCCGCTCTCTTCTTCAGCGCGCTCGACCGAAGGGACGGGGAGATGAGCGCTTTGTCTTCGGCGGGAGAAGCCGTAAACCGACCTTTGACTTGATGCCTGTCTCTTCTCCTCTCTGACGTGAAACCGCCGCTCTTCGCCTCAAGGCTGATCTCGAACCACGAGACGTGGGCGCGTAAGAAGCCAAGGTCCCGCTCGATTTCAGTTTCGGGAATTTCATGTTATGAAAATTTGATTCAGGTTTGCAAAGCCATCTATCCCGAAGTTTGAGGGCATACATCCTAAACCCCGTACAAAGGCGTATCTATGACTCGCGTGGGCAGTGAAAAGCTATATTTAGAAACGAGCCACTTTATCGCTGAATATCAATCGCGTTACCTACAGCTTTTAAGTATAGTGAAACGTTATTTAGAGGGTCTATTCACTGCAGACAGCACTGGAAGGGAGAATGTCTACAGAATTTATTCACGAAAGGACAGTTCGGGTCAAATAAGTGAACTCAAGAGTATCCAAAGTTTAGTAGAAAAGCTGGAACGGCTTAACAATAAAGGACCGAATAGAAGGGCTATTCATGTCAATGATATAGTCGCATGCAGATTTATAGTTTACTATCGCTATCAGATTCAACTTGTTGTTCAAAAAATACGTAGCACAGCGTGCAGCTGCGAGCTTCAAATCGAAGACGATGAGTATCGGGATGAGGACGGTTATCATGCGCATCATTTGGTTTTGAGTTCGAAGCATCAAGACCTGCAGCATCTACGGTGCGAGGTACAAGTTAAGACGGTTCTCCATGATGCGTGGGCAGCCAAGACCCATGGCTTCACTTACAAGCCTCGCAGCCAGCTAAGCCCCTTTGATGTTAGGATGATGCAATCCTTTGGCGATGGTGTGGAGGCCTTGGAAGCGCAAAGCGAGTTGCTCAGGTTGCGGTGGGCTCAAGAACGGGAAGCATCGAAGCTTCGACAAAAGAGTTCTGATTGCTTATGCCGCGAGCAAAGCAATGTTTGGAAAGTTAGATCAACGGGAGTTTGGTAGAGAGGCTCTAACAGATCATTTCAGAAAAATATATAAGAAACTAGTTAACTCTGAGGCATATCTTTTGGAATGCTCGATTGACGATGCCACACTGGTCTCAATAGTACAGGAAATAGATGAAATCAGGAAGGAACCAGATGGAATAGTACCCGCTTTTAGATTGATGCTCCTTGCTGCGGCAATGCGCAGAAAGGGAGATCTTAATGATATCACTAAGCAATATATGGAGGAGTGGATTGGGTACACAAAGAAAGAGAAGGCTGAGGCTACCTACTGGCGATCAAGCGTTTATTACACCATTGGCGAGATGGGGGCAGCCATTGCGATAATGCGTGAATATCTTAGCGGTCAAATCTCGAAAACTGACACGGATTGGTATATTAAATTTAACTTAATAAATTATATTTGTCACTCAGAGATGATCCAGACCTCGGATGAATTTTTAAGGCACAAGGAAGAGTGTCAAAATCTTATCGCTGACCTAGAACTCAACACTATAAAGGAAGAAGACACAATGTACGCCGCAGTGCAAGACACACTTGGCGCTTACCTAATCGCTTTTGGAAGCACAGAAAAAGAAATTTACAAAGGAATAAGAACCTGCCAAAGCGTTTACAATGAGAGTGCACCGGATGAGGCCGGCTTGGCTTTTCGAATGCTGCATGAGAGAATAGGCTGGACCAAGCTATTAAGTATAGAGCAACTTTAGTAGAAACCCACTCGCGCTTCTCAAGTTACTACGACTTGCGTCGCAGAAAACTGGGAAAGGCTAGCGGGCAGGCTTTGCATCTCGATAACGATGCAATGGTAATCCGATGCGCGGCTGGCGCTATGTCTGGTTTCGGGGGTACCGCCCGCTTCATGTGCTCGTCCCAAGACTTTCCGCAATCGACCCATTTCCACCTTCGCACTCAAGGCCGCCTCGACGAAATCGACGATGGGACAGGCGCATGCCGTATCGCCCTATAGTTCGATTTTTCCGAACTGTAAGGGCGCGGCGGGAAGCGCGAGAGCTTCCAAGGCCGCGCCATGGTTAAAATCGGGGCAGGTTAACGCGCCGCGATGCAGGCGAATGTCTTTCCTTAGTCCTACGAATGCTTACGAAAAACGCGAAAAGAGCCGAAAAAGCGCGATTTGGACCGATTCGAGAATCCTGTAATTCGGGAATTAACGGTTTTATTGTTGCGCGGATTAACCAAGAAACCGGGCCTGAGGTTGAGCGGGCGCCGGTTTGCAACCGCGCCGAAATCGCGGCGCGAACAGAATTTGCGTGCAAAACCAACATGATAGCCCGAAAGGCGTCCTTTAACGCGGCCAAAAGGCGCTTTCGGCGATAATAGACCTAATCGAGGGAAAAGCGGCAAAAAGGCGGGAATTGGCGGGAAGAAAATGCGAGAGCTCAGGGTTAATGAAAAGTTTCGGCAGTCTGAAGGGAAGCGCTACTTGAGGCATTGCATCGCCGCGTTCTGTTTGGCGCTTCTCATGGCGCCCGCCGCGCTGGCGGCGCAATGCGGCGGAGACTTTCGCGCCTTCATCGAAGCAATATCCACGGAGGCCCGGAAGGAAGGCGTGTCGCCCGGCGCCGCCGCCAGGGCCTTCGCCGGCGTTACGCCCGATCCTCGCGTCCTCGCCTTCGACAGCCGCCAGCAGGCCGCGTTCAGCCGAAGCTTCGAGCACTATGCGGCGATTGCGGTGACGCCCCGGCGCGTCGAGCGCGGCCGCAAGCTCTTGCATAAGCACCGCGCGCTCCTTTCAAAAATCGAACGCGACTTCGGCGCGCCCGCTCCCCTCATTGTCGCGATCTGGGGCCTTGAGACCAATTATGGGACATCCGACCTCGGCGACCGGCCCGTGATCCGCACGCTCGCCACGCTGGCGCACGATTGCCGCCGGACGGAGCTTTTTCAGCCCGAGCTGATCGCCGCCTTGCAACTCCTTCAGCGGGGCGACCTTTCGCCGGGCGACATGATCGGCGGCTATGCCGGCGAGATGGGCCAAACGCAATTCCTGCCCACGTCCTATCTCAAATACGGCGTCGACTACGACAAGGACGGGCGCGTGAATTTAAGGAGCAGCGCGCCGGACGTGCTGGCCTCGACGGCCAATTACCTCAAGGCGAACGGGTGGCGGCAGGGCGAGCCCTTCGGCGAAGGGACGGCCAATTTCGAGGTCTTGCGCAGTTGGAACCAGGCCTTGCTCTATCGCCAGGCCATCGCGCTTCTGGCCGGGCGCATCGGCGAGCCCTGAACGCGCGTCACGGCTGGATCGCAATCCGCACGTCGTAGTCGAGCGTAGAGGATACGGCATCGCCGTAATACCCGCCTTCCACGGGCATGGTCGCGGCCTGGTCCGGCGCCGCGCAAAGCGCCACATGGCCGTCCGCGACGGGAAGCCCGTGCGTCGGATCGAAGCCCAGCCAGCCCGAGCCCGGCAGAAAGACCTCCGGCCACGCATGCAAATGGCGGCGCCCATCCGGCGTCTCCGCATAGGCCTGATAGCCGCTGACGAACCTTGCGGCGACGCCGAGGCTGCGGCAGGCCGCGATGAAAAGCATCGTGATATCGCGGCAAGCCCCCCGGCCCGTCGCAAGCGTGTGCTCGGGCGATTGGGCGGCGCCGGTGGGCCGGATATGACGGTTCGTTCGGGCGAACAGCGCGCCGTTGAGACGCTGAAGGAAATCGTGGACGTCATACCCGCTTTCGGAGGCCAGTCCGGCGGCGAAGCTTCGGACGCTTTCGTGCTGCTCGCCCGCCGGCAGATAATCCGCGATCTCTTCGCTTGCGCCTGAGAGCCAGGGCAGCTGTGGCTGCGCGGGATGGGCCGGCGCCACGGCCGCGCGCGTCTCTATGTCGAAGCGGCTCTCGATGCGCAGATGGCCGGAAAGGCCCTCGAACTCCAATCGCGTGAGGGAATTGCCATAGCGGTCCGTCAGCTCCCGCCTGACGCTCGGCTCGGGATCGACGATCAGGACGCGGCTCTTGAGAACGGCGTTTTCGGCGCGCGGCGTAAGCCTCAGCACATGCTCCGCAAAAGCCACGGGCGCCGAGTAGCGGTAGTGTGTTTCGTGCCGGATCGAAAAGCGCATCTCAGCCCCCGGATGACGGCATCCCGCGGCGGCGCGCCGAATGCTCGGTCATCCAGTTCCGGCTTTTCGGCCGGGCGTGTCAAGGAGGGTCGCGCGGCCGGCGGCCCGCCAAGAAAACATTTTTGGCTTCGCCAGCGAATTGGGGCGCTTCCGGGACGATCCCCTTCTCCGCCGCCTGCCATAAACAAAGGACCCCCAGCGGATTTCAAGCCGGGGATCTCGCTTTCCGGACCAGTCTATTCTTATCGCTTAAAAATAATGCGCTAGCTTAGCCGCCAAGATCGAGCTTGGACAGGGCAGCGTGCACGCCGGTTGACATATTGGGCGCGCCAAAGCTTTTGGGCGCGGCAGAGCTTTTGGCTCCTCCATCATTGTCCCCGTCAGGATCCTTGATGGGAGAGCTTCCTGGGGCGGGCTGCGTAACCGCGCCGGCGGTGCTTTTTGGCGCGGGCGCCGCGGTGGGCGGGGGCGGCGAAAACTGAATTTGGGGCATGGATTCTCCATTGAATGAAAGGAGTGGATACAACCGATACTAGAGAAGAGTTGTTTGCCATGGCGTTAACAACGCGGTCTCGGCCGGGCCGCTCATGCCTCGCATGGGATCGCTTTCAACCATTCGATAGGAGTAAGGCGGGAGCAGCAGGAACAGCCTCCCCGACTTGTGGCTTGTCAAGCGCCGCTGGCGCTGGAACTCGTTATTCGGGGAACGCGAGACGGCGCAGGACCGCGGCGCAATCCGATCCGCAATCCCGCCAATCGCCGGGCGATGCCTCCACTTGCCAGAAGGTTCCCCGCCCGATCCGGACGAACCGCGTTTGCGCCGTAACCTTCTGACCGCGGTTTATCCCGCGATAAGCAACGACGGAGCCCTGCTCGATAACAAGCGGCTGATAAAACCCGGCTTCGTAATAGGAGTATGCGAGGAACCCGATCAGGATAAGCGCCACGGCCCCGGCTAGGGCGTCTCTCAGCGGGCGGGGTCCAAACGTAATTCTTCTTCTCATCGGATAGCGCAAAAATCCAGACTTCAATCGAAATTCAGTCCCAACCGCTAGGGCGCGTTTCTTGAGTGGCTGCTTCCGGACGCGGAGAGTGCATGGGGCATCCTTAAGCGCGCAACTCCATGGGCACGTATTGGCGGGCCTTCTCGCCGATATAGAGCTGGCGGGGCCGCCCGATTTTCTGCTCCGGGTCGGCGATCATTTCTTTCCACTGGGCAATCCAGCCCGCCGTGCGTCCCAAGGCGAACAACACCGGGAACATGGAGGGGGGGAAACCCAGCGCTTTCAAGGCGATGCCCGACCAAAAATCGATGTTGGGAAAAAGCTTCTTCTCGATGAAATACTCGTCCGTTAGCGCAATGCGCTCAAGCTCCAGCGCCACTTGCATGATCGGGTCATTCTCGACGCCGGTAACCTCAAGCACTTCCTTGCATATTTCCTTCATGATGCGCGCGCGAGGATCGTAGGTCTTGTAAACGCGATGCCCAAAGCCGGTCAGCCGGAACTTATCCTTCTTGTCCTTCGCGCGCGCGATGTAATGCGGGATGCGGTCGGCCGTGCCGATTTCCGTGAGCATCTTCAGGCCGGCTTCGTTGGCGCCGCCATGGGCGGGGCCCCAGAGACAGGCGATGCCCGCCGCAATGCAGGCGAAGGGATTGGCCCCGGAGGATCCGGCGAGGCGCACCGTCGAAGCCGACGCGTTCGGCCCGTGATCGGCGTGAAGGATCAAGATGCGGTCCATCGCGCGGCTCAACACCGGGTTGACCTTGTACGTCTCGCACGGCACCCCGAACATCATGCGCAAGAAGTTCGAGGCGTAATCGAGGTCGTTCCGCGGGGCTATGAACGGCTGCCCAACGGAATATTTATAAGCCATCGCCGCTATCGTCGGCATCTTGGCGATCATTCGGATCGAGGCAAGTTCGCGCTGGGCCGGATCGCCGATGTCGATGGAGTCGTGAAAAAAGGCGGACATCGCGCCGACGGTTCCGATCATCACGGCCATCGGGTGCGCGTCACGCCGGAAACCGGACAGAAAGCGGTTCAACTGCTCATGCGTCATCGTGTGGGCGTTAACGCGGTTCTTGAAATCGAGGTAGCGCTCTTTGTCCGGCAAATCGCCGTAAAGCAGGATGTAACAGGTTTCCAGGAAGGTGCTGTCCTCGACAAGCTGCTCGATGGGATAGCCGCGATGAAGGAGAATGCCCCGCTTGCCATCGGTAAAGGTAATGTCGGATTTGCAGCTTGCGGTCGAAGCAAATCCGGGATCGTAGGTGAAAGCGCCGGTCAGGCCGTAGAGCTGCTTGATGTCGATCACATTCAGCCCGCTGGGGCCTGAGATGACTGGAAACTCGTACTGCTTGCCATGCAAGGCGAGCGTCGCGGAACCAGCCTGCGCCGTTGCTTCTGGCTTGTGGGTTGTGTGTGGATCGAAGCTCATGCTCTCCTCCTGCCGGACTGCATGGGGCGCCCCTGGAGCGAAGGGTGACAGGACTCTAACACACTTTCCACGGTTTTTTCGCGGTGCAACATGAACGAGACCCTTTGGCGCGCCATCGGCGATCTCCGCGCCCCTCTTTAGCCCGGCTCGATCCAGCCGACGATATGGGACGGAAACCGCTCCTCGGGAACTTTCTCCTCGCTGATCGCGAGCCCCCGGATCGCAACGCCGGCCTCGAAGACGGTTTCGTCCGACCCCGATACGAGCGGATGCCACCAGCGCAGGTCCTCGCCTTCGTCGAGGAGCCGATAGGCGCAGGTCTCCGGAAGCCACGCGATGCGGCCGATATCATCAGGCGTGAGCTTCACGCAATCGAAGACGTGGCTCTGCCGCTCGCCATAATTCGAGCACCGGCACGACCCAAGGTCGAGAAGCTTGCAGGCGAGCCGCGTAATCGCGATCTGCCCCGTGTCTTCGTCTTCGAGCTTGATGAGGCAGCATTGCCCGCAGCCATCGCACAGCGATTCCCACTCCCGCGCCGACATTTCGCCAAGCGTCTTGCGCTTCCAGAACGGCGCATCCTCGCCGCATTTCTCGAATTTATCTTCTGGAGGGGCGGACCTGCCGCGCCGTTTTAACTGTTTTGCAGGCGCGATTCTTGGCATAGTACCCGTCGATTGAAAGGAGCGGCATAAGAAGGTGCGGGACTGGATTACCAAACCGAACCGGCGCAATCGTCACGTCAATTGGCTCGCGCTTGATTCGTGGATCAACTCCACCCTTTATGGTTTGTACGCCAGATTTAAAGACTGGTGGGCAAACTACAACAACTTCTTCGCCCGTTTCCGCGTAACGGGCTCCAGGCGCTTCGCCGCCGAGATCGTCTCGGAAGCGCTCACGCTCGGGACGGCGGGGGTCGTTGTTGTCTTGATGTTCGAGCTGCCGGCGATCGAACTGACCAAGAACCCGAATTGGCGGACCGGCAGCGAATTCAGCGTCACCTTCCTCGATCGCTACGGAAACGAGATTGGAAAGCGCGGCATCCAGTTCTCCGATGCGGTGCCGCTTGAGGAAATCCCCGACACCCTCATCAAGGCGACCATGGCGACGGAGGACCGCCGCTTTTTCGAGCACTTCGGCATCGACATCCTCGGCACGGGGCGGGCGCTGATCCAGAACGCGCGCGCGAACGAGGTCGTGCAGGGCGGAAGCTCCCTCACCCAGCAGCTCGCCAAAAACCTGTTCCTCTCCTCGGAGCGCTCCATCCAGCGCAAGGTTCGCGAGGTCTATCTTTCGCTTTGGCTCGAGTCGCATCTGACGAAGAAGGAGATCCTGAAGCTTTACCTCGACCGCGCCTATCTCGGCGGCGGAACCTTTGGGGTGGAGGCGGCTTCCCAGTTCTATTTCGGTAAGTCCGTGCGGGACATCAACCTCGCCGAAGCCGCCGTTCTCGCCGGGCTGTTCAAGGCGCCGACGAAATACGCGCCCCACTCGAACCCGGCCGAATCGCACGCCCGCACCAATCAGGTTCTCTCGAACCTCGTCGAGGCGGGCTATATGACCGAGGGCCAGGTGCATAGCGCGCGGCTCAATCCGGCCAAGATCGTGGACCGCCAGGAGGTGTACGTGCCGAACTACTACCTCGATTGGGCGTTCGAGGAAGTGCAGCGGCTGATGAAAGGCAAGGGCGAGTATGTGCTGACGGCGCGGACCACCGTGGACGTGCCGCTGCAAAAGCTCGCCGAGCAGGCCATCGACACGACGTTTGAGCGCGAAGGCCGGGGCGCGCGGGCGAGCCAGGCGGCGCTCGTGTCCATGGACACCGACGGCGCCGTCCGCGTGATCGTCGGAGGACGCGATTACGGCGACAGCCAGTTCAACCGCGCGACGCACGGGGAGCGGCAGCCCGGCTCTTCGTTCAAGCCCTATGTTTATCTCACCGCCATAGAGAACGGCGTCCGCCCCAACAAGGTGATGTCGGACGTGGCGCCCACCTGCGGAAACTGGTCTCCGCATAATTACGGCGGCGGCATCAGCGGCCGCTCCATGACGCTCTACGAGGCTTTGGAGAAGTCGGTGAACACCATCGCGGTTAAGCTTTCTCTCGATGTCGGCCGCGAAAAAGTGCTTGAGACAGCCCACAAGCTCGGCCTGATGTCCGTCCGCAAGACGTGTTCGATGGCGCTCGGAGATTCGGGCGTCACGCCGCTCGACCATACGGCGGGTTTCGCGGTGTTCGCCAATGGCGGCAAGGCGGTCAAGCCTTATGCAATCCTTGAGCTTCGCAACACGCGCGACGAAGTCGTCTACTCCCGCGAGCGCGACGAGCAGCCGCCCGCTCAGCTCTTCAAGCGCGAGCACATTGAGATCCTCAATACGATGCTCGAAAAGGTCGTCAGCGAGGGAACGGGGCAGGCGGCGAAACTCGATTTCACCACGGTTGCGGGGAAGACGGGAACGAGCTCCGGCCCGCGCGATGTGTGGTTCATGGGCTTTACCGGTCAATATGTTACCGGCGTCTGGTTCGGGAACGACGATTTCAGCGAAATGGCGAGCGGCACCACGGGCGGCCACATGTCGGCGCCCGCCTGGCATGAATATATGCAAGCGGCTCACACCAGCATGGATATACCGCAGATTCCGGGACTACCGCTGCATCCGCGGCAAGTCGAGGAGCGGCAGCGGCTGGCGGAAATCCGGCGCGACGATCCGATGGCGGTCGGCGGCTTGACCGATCCGGCGAAGCGTCTGGCCGTCAGGACGCGAAAGATGCTGACCTCGCTCTCGAAGCTGTTGAAGGAGGCGCCCAAGCTGCAGGCCGCCAGCCCCGAAAAGGGAGCGGTTCTGGACAAACCGGCCGTAAGGACGCAATAACGGCTTTCTCGACGGCGCGCCTCTCTAGCGCAAAACCGCAATCTCTCAGGTTCTTGGACCCATGCCTTTCCTGACCCGCTTCTTGCTGTTCGCAGGCGTCGCCCTGATCCTAGGGCTCGGGTCCGCATGGCGGTCGGTCAATCACGGGTTCTTCGCCAGCACGCTTCGATTCGGCCCCTGGGCCTTCTGGTTCCGGGAAGGCACGGGCGAAGCCGACCCCTACACCATCGCGCATAGCGCGCGCGAAGGGACGCTTCCCGTCACGGCTGCGAGCGCGATGACCTTTACGGCCACGCGCGACAGCGCGGGCTCGAAACTCTCCGGCGATTGCACCTACGAGGTGCGCGGCGCCCCCATCCCGTCTCTCTGGTGGAGCATAGCCGCGTTCCGGTCCGACGGGCAGGTCATGCCGAACAAGACTGGTCGCGCGGGCTTCACAAGCGCCAACATCCAGACCGCTCCGGACGGTGCGTTTCTGGTGCGCGTGTCTCCGGATGTGCAACCGGGGAATTGGCTCCCGGCGGAACGCGGCGCCCGCGTCGTGCTTCGCTTCAGCATCCTCAGGCCGCTTTCGCCCGACAGTTTGCTCAAGTCCGGCGCGGACATCCTCCCCTCGATCGCGTTGACGGAGTGCTCGTAATGGGGAACCTGCCCTGGATCGCCGGAGCGTTGGTCGCCGGCGGCATTCTTCACATTCTGTGCGTGTTCGGCATCCCCGCGCTTGCCGAGCATGACGCCTGGTCCCGGCTCTCCGCCTCGCTAAAGCCGAATACGCTCGCCATAGCGGATGGAAAAACCGTGGCGCCTCTGCCGTACTCCTCTCCAGATGAGATTACGGCCTATTGCCTGTTCGACCTCAGCGAGCGCAACCTCCTCGTTCGCTCGCCGCTGCCCGAGGGGCCCTGGTCGCTGGCCATCTCGACCCGTTCAGGCGAGAATTTCTATGTCGTAACCGGCGCCGACGCAAAAAAGTCCGAGGCGCGGCTCCTGTTGATCCGGCGCGACCGGCTTTCCGACGAAGCCAGCACCGAGAAGACGGAGGAGGGCGACGATCAAAACATCGTGGTCTCGCCGAGCGATGCGGGCGTCGTCGCGATCCGCGCGCCCCTTCGCGGCGAAAGCTTTCGCGCGCAGGCGATGAGCGAACTCAGGAAAGCGCGCTGCGAGCTTCAGCCCATGGAGCCGGTGGTCGCCTCCGCGGAGCCGTCCGCGGCCGATGCGAAGACGAGCGAGTCCGAACAGCGCACGCGGCTCCGCAGGCGCAGAACACGCTGAGCTAACCCGAAGTTCTGACGGGGAATGGCGGATAGTCTTCGCATTTCAATAGGGTGCGCCTATAGGGGTATCGCAATGTACCCATGTAATGCGTCAGCATGACTCAGGTCAAAGCGCTGCAAATCAGCTAAGCTTGCAAGCTCAGGTTGGTACGGCACGCCGATCTTCCGAACGAAGAGAAGATCGAGCGGCGCGTCGAGCGCTTCGGCGACCCCCGCCGCCACGAGCACGCCTCCCCTCGGCAGAGCCAGCACAATGGGGTCTTCACGCGCAAAGCGGGCAAGCTCTTTGGCGAGCCGCCGTCCGGCGTCTGTTCGGTCTCTGTAAATCATGGGGTCCGCCTCTTCAAGTCGAGCCTTCGCCGAGACCGCGCTCGAACCAGTCCGCGGCGAGTTCGACTACCTTTTCGAGCGCCCCCACCACGTCGCCATGCCTCGCTCATCGAGCGCGCGGGCGACGCCCTGTTTCGAGGACTGAGCCGCTCCGAGCCGCTTCCGTGAGCGAAAACGATAAGGGCTTCAGCTGGCGCTGGCCGATGAAGGTCGCCGCGCAGGCCAAACGGTTCGATGACGATGTGCTTTTCCGCCATGGCGTGCTCTTCGGATAGCCGGCGCCATCAAAAACGCTTGCAAGGGCCCCAAACGCCACAATCCCAAGACAATTCTTCGAGTGAATTGATAGATATCAATAAGCGAGAGCGACTGCGGTTCCGGACCGTCCAACGAGGCGAGGAAAATGCCAAACGCAGGCGTATGTTTCCGATCTTCGCCGTTGAAGGAAGCCGGAGCTTGCGCCGCTACTCAAAGCAGAAATATGGTCCTTGCGAACCTTGGCGCGAACCGAACTGGATTCGAACGGCATATGCATGCAAAGTGAAGTGCATCGACTCATTATAACATGGGCGCGAGATAGACTGCCCGCGCGCGCGGCATTCCGGTAAAGTGCGGCGTCGAGAGCCGTTGGGGGCCGGGATCGGAGGCTTGAGCGATGCCCATAGTCCGAGGAAAAATCATCGAGACGCTCTTTCCTGCGGAGGCGATAGCGCGCCGCAATCTCGAACTTGCGAGGGAAATGGCCACGCGCAAATTCCGCGATCTTCTGGTCATTTCGGTCCTGAAAGGCTCATTCATTTTCGCTGCGGATCTCATCCGCTGCCTGCATGCGGCGGGTCTGGCGCCCGAGGTGGAGTTCATTCTGATCTCGAGCTATGGCGCGGGAACGGAAGGCGGCGCCGTGCGGATCCTACGCGACATCGACGCCGCTGTAGAGGGCCGCGACGTTCTCATCGTCGACGATATTCTGGAATCCGGGAATACGCTGAAGTTCACCCGCGATCTGGTTCTGAGCCGGGGAGCGAAAAGCGTGTCCATCGCCGTGCTGCTCGACAAGCGCGGGCGCCGCCGGACGGATATCGAAGCGGAATTCGTTGGCTTCGCATGCCCCGATCGCTTCGTGGTCGGCTATGGGATGGACGCCGCTCACAGGTTCCGCGAGCTTCCTTTCGTGGGCGTCGTAACGGGGGAAGCGGACGCTGCGGAGGCGCCTATCCGATGAACTCCTCCGCGTTAAGAATGGGATAGTCGGTGTAGCCCTTGGGACCGCGCGCGTAGAAGGTGGCCGGGTCTGGCTGGTTCAACTCGGCGCCCTTTTCAATACGGGCCGGCAAATCAGGGTTGGCTATGAAAGCCTTTCCGAAGGCGACCGCGTCGGCGACGCCATCACCGACGAGCTTGGCGGCCGACTCGGGCATGAAGCCCTCGTTGGCGATCCACACGCCGCCGAACTCCCTCTTCAAATGCGGGCTGAGCCAATCTTCCGCCGTATATTCGCGGGTGCAAAGGAACGCGAGCTTGCGCTTGCCAAGTTCGCTTGCGACATAGCCGAAAGTCGCCTTCGGGTTGCTGTCGCCCATCGAGTTCGCATCGCCGCGCGGCGCCAGATGCATGCCAACCCGGCCCGGTCCCCACACGCCCACGACGGCGTCGGCGACTTCCAGCATCAGCCGCGCCCGGTTCTCGATCGAGCCGCCATAGGCGTCGGTGCGCTTGTTCGTCCGGTCCTGCAAAAATTGGTCGAGTAGATAGCCGTTCGCGCCATGGATTTCGACGCCGTCGAAGCCCGCCGCCTTCGCATTCTCGGCGCCCCTGCGATAAGCTGCGACGATGGCGGAGATCTCCTCGATCTCAAGCGCGCGCGGCGTGGGATAGTCCTGCTTAGGACGCAAAAGCGCGACATGTCCCTCGGCGGCGATGGCGCTTGGCGCGACGGGAAGCGCGCCATCCAGATAGCTCGGATGCGAAATGCGGCCGACATGCCAAAGCTGCAGGAGGATGCGGCCCCCGGCCTTATGAACGACGTCTGTGATGTGCCGCCAGCCCTCGACTTGCGCGTGCGCCCAGATGCCGGGCGTATCGGGATAGCCTACGCCCATAGGATCGACCGACGTAGCTTCGGAAATGATCATTCCCGCCGACGCGCGCTGCAAATAATATTCGGCCATCAGATCGTTCGGCACGCGGCCTTCGTCCGCCCGGCAACGGGTCAAGGGCGCCATGACGATGCGGTTCGGGATCTCAAGGTCGCCGAGCTTCAGCGGCGTGAACAAATCGGGCATGATCTTAACCTCTTAAACGAAGCTTTCCGATCGCGCATCCAGAGGGCGCGCCGCCGCGGAAGGCTCCGCAAAAGCCATCGTGCGCATTTCCTTCTTGTTCCGCTACAGCTTTGTCCACGCTCCGGCAAGGGTCAAAACGGAGCGGCGGCGGCTCCCCTCGGAACTCCGGGCCGCGCCGCAGATCAGACCGCCACAATGCGTTTCGCAAGCGGCGCGCGCCTCTCGCGCGCTCATTCACAGGCGTTTGGCTCTGTCGTTGATGAGCGGCAAGATCGAGGGCGACACGAAGGGGGAGACGTTTCCGCCAAGGCTCGCAATTTGTCGAACGAGCGTCGAAGTGATGTGTGCGGTTCCTGGCGACGCGGCGAGAAACACCGTATCGAGTTCAGGCGCCATGGCTCTGTTCATCCCAAAAAGCTGCACTTCATAGCCGAAATCGGCGCCATCGCGTAGACCTCGCAGAATGGCCTGCACCCCGTGCTCGCGCGCCGCATCGATCGTGAGCCCTTGAAACAGAACAACGTCGCCACGCGTCCCTGCGCCAAGGCGTTCGAGTTCGTCCTTCAGCATGGCCACGCGCTCGGCTGGGGAGAACATGGGCGCCTTTGACGGATGAACGCCGACGCCGACCACAAGCCGGTCGAACAGGCCGAGGCCGCGGCTCATGATGTCCCGATGGCCGAGCGTCGGGGGATCGAAACTTCCCGGATAAAAGCCGCAACGCATGCGCCGCCTCAAGCTCGCTTCTACTCCGACAAATCGTCACCCGCGTCGGCGTCGCCCGGATCGCCGGCGCCGTTCGCGCCGCCATTGCCGTTTCCGTCATCGTTGACGAGTTCTGCCGAAACGACCCGCTCCTCCTGATCCGTTCTGAAGATGGTAACGCCTTGGGCGGAGCGCCCGGTAATTGAAATACCTTCGACCGGGCAGCGAATGAGCTTTCCGCCATTGGTGACGAGCATGATCTGATCGGTATCTTCAACGGGAAAAGAGGCGACAAGCCGGCCATTGCGTTCGTTGACCGCCATTGCGATGATGCCTTTGCCGCCGCGTCCGGACGTCCGATATTCGTAGGAGGAGGTGCGTTTTCCGAAGCCCCTTGCGGAAACGGTCAAGACATGTTGCTCGGCGGCGCCCATTTCCGCGTAGCGAGCAGGCGTCAGGTCGGCGATATCGGCGCTTTCCAACGACTCGGCATCGTCGAGGACCTCAGCTTCAGCCATAGCGAAGTCAGCATCCGACGCCTCGCCCGATTCGAGCGACGCCCGTTCACCCGCAACTGCACGGCGCATCGCGTTCGCCTGCTTGAGATAGGCGGCGCGCTCGGCGGGCGTCGCATCCATGTGCCGAAGAATCGCGAGCGAAATGACTCGATCTTCGTCGTCAAGCTTTATACCGCGGACGCCGGTGGATTCGCGGCCCTTAAAAATGCGGACATCCGTGACCGGAAACCTTATCGCTTGGCCGTCGGCGGTCGTGAGCAGAACATCGTCGGTTTCGCGGCAAAGCTGGGCGCCCGCGATTTCGTCGCCCGAGTCCAGCTTCATGGCGATCTTGCCATTCTGACGGACTTCCGCGAAATCCGCGAGCTCATTCCGGCGCACGTTGCCTGACCGGGTGGCAAAAAGAATGAAGACGCCGCCGTCGCCACGCTCTTCCTCCGGTAGGGGCAGAATGGAGGTGATCGTCTCATCCTGCTGTAGCGGAAGGAGGTTGATCAGGGCTTTTCCGCGCGCCTGAGGCGCCGACAATGGGAGTCGCCAAACTTTCATCTTGTAGGCCATGCCACGCGACGAAAGGAAGAGCACTGGCGTGTGGGTGTTGGCGACGAAGAGCCTCGTCACAAAATCTTCGTCGCGCGTCGTCATGCCCGCGCGCCCCTTGCCGCCGCGACGCTGTGCGCGGTATGTGGATAGTGGCACGCGCTTGATATATCCGCGATGACTTACGGTGACGACCATGTCCTCTTTTTGGATGAGATCTTCATCTTCCACCTCGCCCTCGACATCGAGGATCTCGGAGCGTCGCGGTGTGGCAAATTCTTCCTTGATGGCGATCAGTTCGTCGCGCACGATTCCGATCACGCGCGCCCGAGAACTCAAAATGTCCAAATAGTCGCGGATTTTGTCGGCGAGGCCCTTTAGCTCGTCGCCGATTTCGTCCCGCCCAAGCGCGGTCAAGCGTTGGAGGCGCAAGTCGAGAATGGCCTTCGCCTGATCGATGGACAGGCGATAAACATTGCCTTCGTGGATTTTCGAGCGCGGATCGTCGATCAAGGCCAATAGTGGCTCGATGTCTTCCGCGGGCCAATCGCGTGTCATGAGCTGTTCGCGGGCGGTCGCCGGATCGGGCGCGGTGCGGATCAGCTTGATGACTTCGTCGATATTCGCGACCGCTGTCGCGAGGCCCACCAGCACGTGCGCCCTATCGCGCGCCTTCGCCAGTAGGAACTTGGTGCGGCGTGTGACGACGGTTTCGCGGAACCGAGTGAAAGCCTGGATGAAATCGAGGAGCGTGTGCTGTTCGGGCCGGCCGCTGTTTAAAGCGATCATGTTGGCCGCGAACACCGATTGCAGCGTGGTGAAGCGATAGAGCTGGTTTAGCACCACATCTGGCATGGCGTCGCGCTTCAGCTCGATGACGACGCGGTAGCCGTCGCGATCAAACTCGTCGCGCACATCCGAAATGCCCTCGATGCGCTTTTCACGCACGAGTTCGGCGATGCGCTCTTGCAGCACCGCCTTATTGACCTGATAGGGGATTTCCGTGACGATCAGCGCGTCGCGATCCTTCCGGATCGTCTCGACGTGGATCTTGGCGCGAACAACGATCGAGCCGCGCCCCCTGAGATAGGCAGCGCGGATGCCGGCGCGCCCCATGATGATGCCGCCCGTCGGAAAGTCCGGGCCGGGCACGTGCTCCATGAGCTGTTCTACGGTTAGGTTGGGCGTATCGAGATAGGCCAGACAGGCGTCGATGACCTCGCCCAGATTATGCGGTGGAATGTTGGTGGCCATGCCGACGGCAATGCCGCCTGCGCCATTGACCAGGAGGTTAGGGAAGCGCGCGGGGAGAACCGTAGGCTCGCGCTCGGAATTGTCGTAGTTGTCTTGGAAATCGACCGTGTCGTTTTCCAAGTCCTGGAGAAGCATTTCGGAGATCTTTTCGAGGCGGACCTCAGTGTACCGCATCGCCGCGGGAGGATCGCCATCGACGGACCCGAAATTGCCCTGGCCATCGATGAGCGGGACCCGCATCGAGAAGTCCTGCACCATGCGCACCAGCGCGTCATAGACCGATTGGTCGCCGTGAGGATGGTATTTACCGATGACGTTGCCGACGATACGCGCGGACTTGCGGTAGGGCTTATTCCACTGATAGCCGTTCTCGTGCATCGAATAGAGAATGCGGCGGTGGACAGGCTTCAGGCCATCGCGCACATCGGGGAGCGCGCGCGAAACAATGACGCTCATCGCATAATCGAGATACGAGCGCCTCATTTCGTCGGTTATGAGGATCGGGCGAATTTCCCCTGCGCCGCGATCGCCTTTATTGCCGTCGGAGTTGCCTGCCAAACTTATACCCTTGGCTTTGAGGAAGGACCGTCGTCCTATGCCTCTTAAACCTAGTCGCGCCTATATAGAGGAAGCATGAAAGAAGGGGAACCGCCGCCCCATCGCCAATGGAAAATCAGAACGGAATCTCGTCATCAAGGTCTTTTTCCAATGACTTCGGAGAGGCGTCCCTGCTTTTTCCGCCGCCACTTTTGAGCCCGCCGCCGCGACCGCTCTCTCCCCCGTCAAAATCGGAATGTCCGCCATCATTGAATCCTGAAGCGGCCCCGCGGCCATCAAGCATCGTAAGCTGGCCATTATAGTTTTGCAAAACAACTTCGGTGGTATACCTGTCGTTCCCCGAGTTGTCTTGCCATTTTCGGGTTTGAAGCTGACCCTCGATGTAGACTTTCGCGCCCTTTTTCAGATATTGCTGAGCGACCTTGCCGAGCTGCTCGTTAAAGATGACGACGCTATGCCACTCGGTCTTCTCCCGCTTCTCGCCCGACTGCTTGTCCCGCCAGCTATCTGTGGTCGCCAGCCTCAAATTGCAGATGGAGCGACCGTCCTGGGTGTGGCGTACTTCCGGGTCGGCGCCGAGATTGCCGATGAGGATAACTTTGTTTACTGAGCCCGCCATGTGAGCTCCCTTCCAAAAAAGCGCTGAGTTGTCGATTAGTCTACACGAAGCGAGCGACGCACATGAACTCGTTCTGGCTTGTTATCCACATACGAGCCAACCTATTGTTCTTGATATGTTCTAGTTGAGACATAGGGGAATGTCAAGGCCGGCGCGACGCCCTTCTGTCGAAGAGCCCGGGCATCGATCGGCGGCGGAAGTCCCTCGCTTCGCACGACTTCGGGGCCGAAAAACCACACCGCTCGATAAATTGGGCGGCGATAGCGTTCAAACCGGCCTTATTCCTGCGAAAGGCTGTTGACGGGCAGCGACGTGCGGCTCGAAGGTTTTGGCAGTCAACAGGGGATTTTTGCCTGATTCTGTTGGCGTCAACATAAGCGACGCTCTTGATCGGATCGACTGACGGTACAACATCCCGCATGGATTTGCGCAGGGCCGGTTGTGCGAAAGCTATCGCGAAGGAGCGCCGGATTCTCCTTAGAGGCATGAATTATGAAGGAACCAAGATGACGAAATCGCAAGCGGCGGCGCCTAAGGCGGCGGCAAAACCGGTGAAGGCCGACATTGTCACACTTCGCCATCTCGCGACGGAAGTTGCCGAATCGCATGGCATTTCTCAGAAGCAAGCGAATGAGGTGCTTGCCGATGCGATCACCAGCATCGGCAAGCATCTGAAGCAGGGCGCGCGCGTCCGCATTGCGGGACTTGGAACCCTCGAAGTTCGCAAGCGCGCCGCCAGGATGGGCCGCAATCCAGCCACTGGCGAAGCGATCAAGATCAAGGCGAGCAAGAAAGTGGCCTTTCGCGCAGCTAAGGACTTGAGTGAGGCAATCTAGAAAGTAAAGCTAACATACAGGCGTCCCCCGGCGCGCCGACGCGGTTACTTGCTTCCTATTTCGGCCGCCCGAGGCAAGCCGGCGGGGTTGCAGCGCGGTCGGCAAGGATGTTCTTGATAGCAGTAACTTCCTTTTCTATAGCGGACAGTCTCTTTTCGGTCTCGTTTTTGTCCCGCGCAATTCCGGACATTATACTGCCGACGGTATAGCCTCCAACAAGGAGGAAAATGCCGAAAGATACAACCATCGCAAACGGCAAGTAGACCCGGGTTAAAGGGATGTCGCGCGCGTTGGAACTGGCCTTTGGACAGGCCGATGGCCGTGCTCCCTGAGGCGCGATGGAAGTCATCGGCGGCGCCTTTCGATTTTCGATGGGTGGCAGGGCTTGTAAGTGGCTGTAATTTTCGCTTTTTCGATCGCCTTGCCTTCTTCGATGTAATGGAAACGCAGATAGAGGAAAGCGAGCAAAGCTGCCAGTAGGCAAAGAGCGACGCGCCCTTCTGCGCTCTTGGACAAAGCCGCCAGAATTTCCCCGATAGCCGTGACAACGGCGCCGAAGAACTGTGCGATTCCGCTTACAATCGGGGACAGCGGAGCCAGGAACGCCAGCGCGGCCGGCAAGCCAATCGTAACCGCGGCGCCTGCAACGCGCGCCCAAAACGATGCAATAAGTGCTAGCAAAGTGCTCATGACACAATCTCCGTTGTGGCGGTTGAAGTCTGGCCGTGCGCCGGGCCCTGATAATCGAAGTTCCGATAGGCCTGGACATACTCCTGGCGCAAAAGCCGGATGAGAGCGATGACAGCGATGAAGAGGGCGCAGAGCAGAAGCCAGCGGTTGGCCGTCGCCCAATGCCAGATCCCGCGGAGAGGCTCAAAAGCGGTCCGCGCTCCATTGAGGCTGTCGAGCACGTTGTCGCTTCCGAAAGTCTCCGCCGCAGCCGCGCCGCCGAACAGCCATGCGAAGATGCGCTGAAGGAGGTTCATTCGCTGCATGGGACTGTCGCCGGCTTCCTCCAGGTCCCGGTGCGTGGCGTCCTGGCGGCGTTGCAGCATCGGTTCGGCCCGCGCGAGAACGCCATTATACTCGGGCTGCCAGATCCCTGGATCGCCGCTAAGGTCATTATCATGCTGGAAGAGGACCACGGCGCGATGGGTCTGCTCTCCGTAAATTCCGTCGACGGCGCCCGCTGGATAGCCAAGGCCGCGTAGTTTTTCTTGGAGAGATGCGACCCCCATCCCCTTCATTCCGGCGTGCAACGTATCATCGCTCGGCGTTTCCGTTTCGACACGCCCGGCCATGGCGCGAGCCTGGGCGCTTATGGACAGAACCCGTCGGCGCCAGCCCGCGCCGAATACGCGCCAGAGCCTGCCAAGCCGCTGAAGAAATTCGAGGCGAGCATTGCAGTAGGCTTCGATGTCGTGGGCGGGATTTGCCTGAAGCCACGCCCTGGCCCGGTCGACGCCGGAATTGACCGCCGCATCGAAGACGCAAAGATCGAAGCCGGTCGGCAAGGCATCGCAGTCCATGGCGTCCCAATATTCGACGCGATAAATCTCTTGAAGTTCACTTTCGTCTATTTGCTTGACGGGACGTGGGCTTTTCTTGTGTTTTCTGCGCCATGCATCGTATTCGCGCTGGATGACGCCCCGCATGGTTGGTCCGCCCGGATCGTCGGGATGATTGGAGTATTCGCCCTCCCATTTCAAAGTAATAGCAAGGCATCGTTCGAAATTATCAGAAGCCATTGGCTCACCCATCAAATGTTGACATTATAAGAAGGTAATTTTCCCGCCAGCATTGAATTATAACAATTTACTTCGCAATCAACTCGTGCACTCCTGCAAGTGTTTTTGGCATAATCTCTGCTTTTATTCGATGATTGATCTGTCTGTTTTTTCAAAAAGCACATAGAGATAATTGGACTTACAAAGGCGTTCAGAAGTGGCGTTATAGCAGTCGCCATTTTGCCCTGATGTGCATCAGAATTTGTGTCCGCAGGGGAAGCGATGGTCCTGGTTCGACGACCCTTTGGGGTAGCGAAGGCGAGTAGCCATTTCGTCCTCAATTCTTTAGAGTATAGTTTCTGCTCGGATGAGGGGCTGGCCAATCCGGCAGCATTCGAGCAGCCGCCCTTATTGAAGGCGGCGCTTCTGTTGGTTGCGCGGGAGCCCGCGGCAGCGCACGAACTGAAGTTAGGCTTCAGCTGTTGATTGGATGGCTAACCCGGGAACCGGGTTGGGCGAACTGGTTCCAAACAGCCCGGCTGTGCCGTTCCAGAGGTTCTAATTGTGGAGAGGTCTCCGTAAACCAAGTAACTCTGGAAATATTAGCCCGCGTCTTATAGGTGTGAGCGTCATATGACGGATCTACGGCAACTCGACTTCTCCGCCATTCATGGACCGGCTCTGGAAGCCGATGAAATGAGGCACGGCCTTCTTCTGTGCATCCTCGACCGTTTGCGAGGCGCCGTTGAACCGAGCAGGATCAGAACCTGGACGCTGGGCGAACCGGGAGAATGCGCAGTGCAGACGCCAGGGTACCCGATCGTTTTGGGAAATCTGTCTCAGACGCAGTGCCGCTCATTCGCGGAGGCTGTGAGCGGCGAAGATTACCCTGGGGTCCTTGGGCTCGATGACGCTGCCCTCGCCTTCGCTGATAGAGCGGAGGAGTTGGGCGAACGCTTTGCAGAAAAAGTCCAACAACAGATACTGGGGCTTGCGGACCCGCCGCAGGTTCCAAGTGCGCCCGGATGGCCCCGGCTTGCGTGCCAGGCGGACTTCAGGCTCCTTCGCGCCTGGGTGACATCCTTTATCCGGGAGGCCATTCCCTCGGATCCTATTCCCGACGATCAGGAACTCGCGGCTCTCGTGAAATCGCAGCGTTATTGGCTGTGGTTTTATGGAGACAAGCCCGTGGCGATGGCCGCCATCGCGCGGCGAACTCGACGAACCGCTTCAATCAATTCGGTATTCGCGCCGAAGGAATGCAGAAATCAGGGCTTCGGCGCAGCGATCACGGCGTATGTTGCGCGCCAAATCTTTCGCGAGGGTCGCAGCGCCGCGTGTCTCTACGCGGACGTCGGCAACAAGGCGTCGATGCGTTGCTATACCAAGCTTGGGTTCAGGCGTGTCTGCGACAGTTGGCTGATCATTCGCGGAAACAGCCCGCTTCAGATACCTCCGTCTTAAGGATTGGCGGAAACCGGCGCAGCGTCCAACCCTTTTGTCGCCGTTGCCGTGAGCGGCGCCGGCTTCGGTCCCTCTGCGAATTGAAATATGTACCGCATCGCCTGGTCGATTGTCGCTTCCCACACCTTCCAGCTGTGATCGCCGCCGACGATATGAAGTTCAAGCTGATCTGCTTGGCGCTCGGACATCCTTTCAAACAAGAGCGCCGTCTCGAATGCGACGCCGAACTTGTCCGCGTCTCCAGACACGAGATAGAGCGGAACCCGGAACGATTGCGCGAAGTAGCGATCAAATAGCGCCGGGTAATTGTGTGCGTCCCAGGCCGCTTGGTCGAAGCGTCCGTCCGGAGTGAGGAAGGGGGGTTGCTGACGGGCCGCCGAAATGAGCGGCACAGACTCGGTATAAACTGCAGGGCTCAGCGCGGCCGCCGCCGCGATGCGGTCGGGATAGCGAAGTGCAAAACGAACCGCGCCATAGCCTCCGGCCGACAACCCGGCGATAACGCGGCCGCCTCGGGCCTCGATCGTCCGGTAACGCCTGTCGATCATTGGAACAAGATCAAACCAGAAAGCTGTCTCCGCCTTATCTTTCGCGCCGTCCACCCACCAGCATGCGGGGCACCCCGGCATCACGATGATTGCAGGCGGAATGGCGCCGCTGGCGATAAGACTGTCCGCCTTCTCCTCGATCTGGCCGCGCTCCATCCAGGAGCGCTCATCTCCGCCCGCGCCGTGCAGCAGGTAGAGCACGGGGTATTGCCTTCGTCCATTTTGGTAGCCATCCGGCAGGTAAATGGCGTAGCGCATGTCACGCCCCAAAGCCTTGGATGGAAATGCCTCGGTTCGGATTTCGCCGGCGTGAGCGAGAGCCATTTGCCAAGCAAAGAGCGCAATGAAGGCCCAGCCTATTCTAATAATCAAAATCATCGCACCCGCTTTGACGAACCCTCTCTGCTGGCCTCACTTTGCCGTCCTCGACCTTCGCGGAAGCGAAAATAGGGACACTCTCGCCGGAAATGTGACCGCAACTCAAAAAATAGCACAAGCTGACTAAAAAATCAGCCGTAAGCGCTTATTCTTTGGGCGAAACCGCAAGCTTAACTGAGAGTTGCGAATGCATAGCGGGCAAAAATATCGTCATTGTTCTATTGACAGCTTCGCTTCGGCGGCCTTAGCTGATCGCCCAAGCGATCCAAGCCCTCCGAAAATCGGCCATGTCTATTCTGCCCACTTTGCGCGACGCGGGCGCCTACGCTTTCTTTTTCGATTTTGATGGCACTCTCACCGAGATCGCCGAGACGCCCGGCGCCGTCATCGTCGAAGCGCGAGCACGGCGGGCGCTGGAGATTCTTTTCAAAGACGCGTCTGGCGCCGTCGCCATTGTCACCGGCAGGGAAATCGAGGCCATCGACAAATTTCTGGCGCCGCTGAAACTTCCGGCCGCCGGAGTTCACGGTTATGAGCGGCGAAATGGAGGAACCACCGTCTCAGCGCGAGCCGCCGAAGAAAGTGCAACCCGGGCGATTGAAAAAATCCTCGCGTCTTTCGCAAGTCACAACCCGGGCGTCCTCCTGGAGAAGAAGCGAGGCGCACTCGCGCTTCACTACCGCCTTCGTCCCGAGACGGAGTTGCTGTGCCTTTCGCTTGTTGAGGATTTGGCGCTCCGTCTGCCCGATGTTGTATTAACGCGCGGCAAGATGGTCGTTGAGATGAGGCTGCACATGGCGACAAAAGGCTCCGCGATCAACGATTTCCTTCAGGAAGCGCCGTTCAAAGGCCGCATTCCGTTTTTTGCCGGCGATGATGTAACCGATGAGGATGCTTTCGCCGCAGTCAACGCGCGCGACGGAATATCGGTCAAGGTCGGACCCGGTGAAACGGCGGCGCGAGCGCGAGCCGCCAATGTCGACGAATTCCTGACCTGGCTTCTCGCTACGGCTCAAACGCTTAAAGGAACCTGATGGATGGGGAATCTCGATCTTGGGCTTATCGGTAACTGCAGCATAAGCGCTCTCGTCGACAAAGAGGCCCGGATCGTATGGTGCTGTCTTCCAAGGTTCGACGGCGATCCCGTGTTTCATCAGCTCCTCGGAAGCGAGAGCCGGGACCCGAGCGACGGCGCGCTTGCGGTCGAACTGGTGGGCTTCAAGAGTTCGGAGCAAGCCTACGTTCCCAACACCGCCATCCTTAAGACGGTCCTGCAGGGAGAAAGCGGATCTATTGAGGTCACGGACTTCATCCCCCGCTTTTACACCCGAAACAGACCGTTCCGGCCGCAGACCCTCATACGAAGGATCGCTGTTAAGGATGGGCGGCCTCGCATCCGCATCAGAATAAGGCCGCGCTTCAGATATGGCGAATGCGGCCCATCGATCACGTCGGGCTCCAATCATATCCGCTATTGCGGGCCGGAGATGACGCTGCGCGTCACGACCGACGCTCCGATTGATTACATTCTCAAGGAAACAGCGTTCAACCTCGGCGACCCGATCAACATCGTTGTCGGGCCGGATGAAACCTTAACAAACAGCCCGCTCGGCATCGCCCGTGAATTCGAAGAGCAAACCGTCCTATACTGGTTCAATTGGAGCCACCGGCTCGCGCTGCAGCCTGAATGGCAAGAGGCTGTCATCAGGGCGGCGATCACGCTCAAGCTTTGCTCCTATGAGCCGACAGGCGCCATCGTCGCCGCCATGACCACGAGCATCCCCGAGGCGCCCGGCACCGCCCGGAACTGGGACTACCGATATTGCTGGGTCCGCGACGCGTACTTCGTGATCCGCGCGCTCACCAGCTTGGCCGCTGGGCGAACCCTCGAAAACTACTACCGCTGGATCATGAATGTCGTCGCATCGACCAACGGCCACATCCAGCCCGTTTATGGTATTGCGCTTGAACACGCGCTTTTCGAAAGAACGGCCAATCACCTGCCCGGTTTTCAGAGCGATGGCCCCTTCGACAATAAGCCGGTGAGGATCGGCAACCAGGCGTATGAGCATTTCCAGCACGACACCTACGGCAACCTTATTCTGGGTTCGGCTCAAGCCTTCATCGATAAGCGGCTATCGACCAGGGCAGGCATCGATGATTTTCTAAGGCTGGAACTGGTTGGGGAGCAGGCTTTTGGGCTTTACGATAAGCCTGACGCCGGCATTTGGGAGCTTAGATCGCGTGCAAGGGTTCATACCTCATCCAGCGTGATGTGTTGGGCGGGCTGCGATCGCCTCGCCAAAATCGCATCCTACGTTGGCAAACCCGAGCGGGCGGAATTCTGGAGGCAGAGGGCGGAATTGATCAGGGACAAAATTCTGACTCTGGCATGGTCCGACAAGCGAAAAGCCTTCGTCGAAAGCTTCGGAGGCGAGCATCTCGATGCGAGCGTCCTGTTGATGGGCGAACTCGGCTTCCTGGATGGCCAGGACCCACGCTTTTTATCGACCGTCACGCAGATGGAGAATGTGCTGGGTCGCGGGCCTTTCATGATGCGTTATGAAGCCGCGGACGACTTCGGCATGCCCGAGACCGCCTTTAACATTTGCGCTTTTTGGCGCCTCGACGCCCTGGCTCGCGCCGGAAAAAAGGACCAGGCCCGAGAAATCTTTCAGTCTCTTTTGAACGCTCGCAATCATTTGGGACTTATGTCTGAAGATACCGATCCGGTCTCGGGCGCGGCTTGGGGGAACTTCCCTCAGACCTACTCGATGGTCGGCATTATCAACGGGGCTACCAGGCTGTCCAAACCTTGGGAGGCATTCGTTTGAGCCGTCTCATCATTGTATCGAACCGCGTGGCCGATCTCGACACCCAGGTCCAATCGGGTGGGCTTGCGGTTGCGCTCGGCGACGCGCTTCGATCGATCGGCGGCATTTGGTTCGGCTGGGATGGAAACATCGCCGAGGAGGGGACTCCCATCGAGGTGAGCAGCACGGTCCAAAATAATGTGACCATCGCCACCATCCCAATGAGCGGGCAGGATTATGAGGAATACTACCTGGGGTTCGCGAACAAGGTTCTCTGGCCCGTGTGCCATTACAGGCTCGATCTCGTAAACTTCGAGCCTGCCTATTTAGAAGGTTATAAGCGCGTCAACAAAGCCTTTGCGACGGCCCTTGAGCCCCTGCTCAAGTCCGACGACCTCGTCTGGTGCCACGACTATCACCTCATGTCGCTCGGAGGAGAACTCCGCGCAGCCGGCGCGAAGCAGCGGCTCGGCTTCTTCCTGCACATTCCCTTTCCGCCGCCGGAGCTTTTTCAAGCCGTGCCGGCGCACAATTGGCTTATCGAATCGCTTTTCCAGTTCGACGTCATCGGTTTTCAAACCTCGAACGACGTCGGAAATTTCAGGCGCTTCGTGGCCGATCATGTCGCCGGGGAGGTCTCCGACGACGGCCGGGTCAAAGCCTTCGGCCGAACCGTCATCGCTCGCGCCTTTCCAATCGGCATCGATGTGGACGACTTCGCCGCCGCCGCGCAAACGCGCGAAGCTGCGTCTCAGATCGAAAGGCTCAACCGCCGCACCGTCGTCCGATCTCATATCATCGGCGTCGACCGCCTCGATTACACGAAGGGGCTGCCCGAACGCTTCAAAGCGTTCCGCAAACTACTCGAAATGCACCCGGAGCATTGGAAAACCGTCACGCTTATGCAAATCGCCCCGCCGACGCGCATCGAGGTGGAGGCCTATGTGAACATTCGCACCGAGTTGGAGGGCCTCTCGGGCGCGATCAACGGCGAGTTCGGCGATTTCGACTGGACGCCGCTTCGTTACATCCACCGGGCTATGCCGCGCGACACCCTTGCCGCGTTGTTCAGAGGGTGCGAGGTCGGCCTCGTGACGCCCCTTCGGGACGGCATGAATTTGGTGGCGAAAGAATACGTCGCCGCTCAAAATGAGGAAGACCCCGGCGTGCTGATCCTTTCTAAGTTCGCCGGCGCCGCCGAGGAGCTCGATGAGGCGTTGATCGTGAACCCTTACAACATCGACGACATGGCGAACGCCATGCAGATTGCGCTGCGCATGCCTATCGAGGAGCGGAAGGAAAGGCACGCCGCCCTTCTCGCTCGCATCAAGGTCCACGATGTCCGGTTCTGGCGCGAAAGTTTCATGGACGTCTTGAGCAACCGCATTCCGCGGGCCGTATCATGACCGGCTGGCGGCTTATCTCCGATGTGGGCGGCACCAATATCAGGTTCGCGCGCGTTTTCGACCAAGAGAACATCGTTCGGCGGTTCTCCTACCCGGTCACCCAATTCGACAGCTTTCTCGATGCGCTTCGAACCTACGCCGATGAAACGGGAGGGCTCAACGGCTGCCGCGGCGCTGCTATTGGCGCCGCCGGTCCGGTGGCGCTTGGCTCCGCCAGACTGACGAACCTCTCCTGGCTCATCGACGAAGCAGAGGTGGCGGCCGAAATCGGCGCGCCTTGCACCGTGATCAACGACGTCGAGGCCGCTGCTCACAGCATGCCAGCGCTATCGAACAGCGAGTACATTGCGCTTGGCGGCCCGTCGCCGAACCTTGGGACGGCGCATAGGCTCCTGATCGTCAATATCGGCACGGGCTTCGGAGCCGCCGGCCTGGTCAGGACTGCCGCGGGCTGGATGTCATCTCCGAGCGAAGCGGGTCATATGTCCCTTCCGCTTTCCGAGGGGGATGAAGCCCTGTTGCGGCCGAATTTCAAGTCGGTTGAGGACGCCTTGTCCGGGCGTGGCCTTCCCAATCTGCATGCCGCCCTCAGCGGCGACGCGTCGCGATACACGGCGGAGGAGATTTGCACGCGGTCGGAACCGAAGTTCGCGGCCACGCTTCGTGTATTCACTGAAATCGCGGGCGACGTCCTTGGAAACCTGGCGCTGGCCTTGGCTGCCTGGGATGGCGTCTTCCTTGTCGGCAGCGTCGCCAAAGGCTTCGCTCACGCCGCCGACCACGCCGCATTACGGGAGGCGTTCGAAGACAAAGGGCCAATGAAGGAGTCGATGAGGCGCATCCCTCTGGCCCTCATAGAAAAAGTGGACCCCACGCTTTTCGGGCTGGCGGCGCTTTCTTTCCGGCCCCGGCTCTAAAGCGTTAGCAGCGCTGCCTTTGGGGCACACTCTGCCCAAATTCGATACAATCGCCAGCCATGCCTTGATCGGGACATGACCTTGTCTCAAGGCTCGCCGCGTTCCTTAAGCCGATTGAGCCAGGAGTGCGGTTTCTCATGTCAGACGCTCAGGCAGCCTACAGCCCCGCCGCCCACAATCCGCGGCGCGTCTCGCGCATCCGTTTGTTCATCCGCGCCCTTGGAACTTCCTTTTTCAGCGTTCTGAGCCTCGCCGTTGCTTTCTACGCCTTCTATGGGCTGCCCCAGGCGCAAGACTTGCTCTTCGACGCCAAGCCATATTGGTCGCAGGAGCTGATCTATTGGTTCGGCTTTTACGCATTCGGCATTTTCATCTGGGCTTTGCCGCTTGTTTTCACGGCGAGACTGCTCCTCTTACAGAACTTCGACGTGATCGGCATCGATACCGAAGAACGGTTCAAGTTTTATATTTTCCGGCTGCCGAGCTACTTCGTCGTCCTCGCCTTCATCGCCGTTTTCATTGGCGTTTTGGCCGCGGCCGACAATCTGCCCGTGCCCCAGGACGATGGCGGCAATCAATATGAGCAGCCCATCCGCAAACTGGTGGAAGCGCACTTGATTACGCTGTTCATCGCCACGGCTGCCGTTCTGCTCCTGGTCATTCTCCGCAACCTCTTTCTTCGAGGTTATGGCCGATCGATGGAGCGGATGGAGAAAAGCGACCCCGAAGCCTTCAAGAAGTCTCTCATTCGCATCGAGAGGATTACAAGAAAGCCAAATCGGAAGCTGGAAGATCTGGACCTCCATTTGACAGCGCTGAAGCCCGATTTTCTCAGCAACGAGACCTGGATTGCGGCCCAGCGGGTGAAGGAGTTCATGTGGCGCTACATGGTTCGCCTAACCTGGTTTCTGCTCGTGCTTGTGGCGATCCACTTCCTTTCCTATTGGGAGTCTGTCCAGCGCTTCTTTTCGCTGAACGATCTGACGTCCAATCAACCCGTCCTCGACTACATCGCGGACACTTTTTACATCAAACGCGCGACCTTCCTGTTCGTCGTGTTCGGCGCGTGGTTGCCCTTCGCGACCATTCTCGCCCTGCTGTCCAACCGCTACCAGTTTCCCTTCATTACAGCGATCGTCACCGTCAGCGTGGGCTTGACGCTGTTCATCGGCGACGGCCACGATATCCGCGTCGCAAAAATTCCCCCGGATCAGCAGGCCGCGCTGCGGCCTATCGGATTTGCCGATGCGGTGAAGGCCTGGAAAATTTCCAGCGGCTGGGACGCCAAGGGCTGCGAATGGCTCGCCGGAAACGCGCCGGCTCTGGCGAGTTGCCCGCGCCCCATCGTAGTTGCTGGCGAGGGCGGCGGGAGCCGGGCGGCCTTCCTTCTGGCGAGCGTGCTCGGCGCTCTTGAGGACGACAGCCTCGATAAATCCAAGCATCCTTCCGCGCGCCCGTTTCACGACCAGCTCTTTGCGATTTCAGGCGTTTCGGGAAGCTCTGTCGGCGCTGCGTTTTTCATCAGCGCGCTTAAGACCCATCCCGGCATGGACCTTGAAACATTGAAGAAAGCGCTGTTCAGGCAGCGGCTCTGGTTCCGGAACGTCGGCGCCGCGAACCCGGCCAGGGCGAACGAAAACAAATCCGGCGGTGACATAATCACGCGCGAATTCCTTACAAAACATGTGACTTACAAGGACGCGCTGCAGGCCGCGCTTTCCAATGACTTCCTTTCGCCGGAGACCATCTCCTTCCTCGCGCGCGATGTGTTGATGCTGTCCCGCATTCCGATGGTGTTCGATCGTGCGGGCATCCTCGAAATCTCATGGGAAGACGCGTTCAATGGCATCTACGGAACGACGCGCGATACTTCTCCGCTTTCCTCGCCCCTGCAGACGATTGCGCCCTCCCCAGCCTCTTGGACGCCGCTTCTCTTCCTGAACGCGACCTCGAATGAAACCGGGCGCCGCGTCATCGTTACGCCCGTCAAAATGACGGAGCCGACGCGCTCCGGCGCCGCGCTGTTCATCGACGCTTACGACTTGCACGAGCTTTTATGCTCGCCCTATCCCGATCCGAACACCAAGGCTTACCCCGCCATCGGCGCCATCGATGAGATCGCGCGCTTTCTCCCGTTGCAATTCAGCCCCATCGCCGGAGCGGCGTGCGAAAACAAAAAGCCGACATCCATCGACATCCGCCTCAGCACCGCCGCGGGCGCGAGTTCCCGCTCGCCTTTCGTCTCCCCTCACGCGAACATAAGGGATCGCAGGGCCCAAATCGCCGACAGCGTTGTCGACGGCGGTTATTTCGACAGTTCCGGAGCGGTTACGGCGCTGGAGATCGCCAATGGGTTGAAGTCTGTCGATCCGAGGTTGAAGCCTTTCATTCTGCAGGTGTCGAGCGAGCCGGATTGGTTCAAGGACAGCAAGAGCTGCGGTTTTGAGGACAGCCCCGACGACAGGCCCAAGATTCCCGATCAGGCCGATTTCATGCCACTCGGCGCCTTGACCGATCTTCTGACGGTGAATGCAACCCGCGTTTCTCGTGGCTATGAAACGATCCTCGAACTTCCGCGGCAGGCAAGCCAAATCAACGGCGGCATCGACTCATCGGCGCAAATCCACATATGTCCGCAGAAACAGGAAAGCTTCCTTTTGAAAGCGGTTCAAGACTTCGGTGGAAGCGACCCCGATGCGACGCAGAAACGCATTCAGCACATTCGCGAGAAGGCGCGGAAGCAATTGCAGTACAAGAGCGTTTCCCTGAGCTGGTGGCTGTCTCCTCCGCTTCAAGCCTTTCTCGATGGTCAAGTGTATTCGAGCTACAACCAGAAAAAGCGCGACTGCGTAATCTCACTGCTTGAGGACAACGCCACGGCAAGTCGAGAACTTTGCCGATAGGGCTACTGGCGTTCTCATAACCGGCATCATCCCGCGAGCGCTCCATGCCATGGCGGACTAACAGCGTCGGTAAAGCGCTTCAGCGGTGAACTGAAGATCACGCCGGCTTCGACGCCGCCGCATGCTTCTCGCCGGCAACCAGCCTCACGAGCCCGTTGGCTATCGCGACCGCCGCCTCATCGAGCAAAGTCAGCGCCGGCTTCAGGGCCTGCAGCGTAATGAGATGCGCCGCGATCACGACAACCGCCAGCCCGGCATACATCGTCGCCGTCAAGGGGGGCCAGGGGATCTGCTGGATATAGGGCGGAAGGAACGTCGCCACGAAACCGTTGATAATGAACAGGTTGAGACTCTGCCTTCCGGCATAGGCGAAGATCGCGGAAGCGCGAAATCGGGCGAGCCCCGCGCTCAGGCTCACGATCATGATGGACCCGAGCAGCGAAGAGAGGAAGAACAGCGGCAAGAAGCCATAGCTGCCTCCAAACATCCTTATGCCAAACGGCCTGGTGCCGTAAATCTCGCAGGGACCGGAGAACGAGAACGAGCAGCCGCTGTTCAGGGGAGCGAGGAAAATGACGGCGGCGAGCAGGGGAATGCAAAGCCAGAAGGGCCAGCGCACATTCCATTGCGAGAAAAGATACCCAAGCGCGAAAAAGGCAAGGCCCGGCATCCATGTCCTGAACAGGAAGTAGTTCGGCGCGTCGAAGTAGACCACGGCCGCGGTTCCCGCTACAGCGGCCAGGATCACGATGAGCGCAGGGAAGTAGCGCAATAGGACGTAAGCGAGAAACTGCACGCAGCACAGCGACGTGAGAAACCAGAGCACGCCGACGGACCAGCAATAGCCTTCAAGAATGGGCTCGATGACATAGACTGCCGCGTCCCAGACCGAGCGCGTCGCATCGGGCGGAGCGTAGCCGGCCGCCAGGGCGAAGAACGCGCCGATGATGTGAACGACCCAGGCCAGAGCCAACAGCCGCAGGGAGCCACGAAGGACATCGGGCCATGCCTTCTTGGGCAGGTTGCGGTTGACGGCGCCGGAAACGAGGAAGAACAGCATCATGTGGAAGGAGTACATGACCTGCCACTGAACGGCCGCGGATTCGATTATCCCCCGCCCCATCGCCGGATTGGCCGGATACATGGATTCGAGCAGGTGGCCATAGATCACAAGCATCATTCCGATGCCCCGTGCTATGTCCCAGGTTGCATCGCGCGCCGGTTTTTGCGGCTGTGTCATCTTTGCGCCCTTCGTCGATACCCCTTCGTTCACGATAGGAGCATTATGTGACGGCATCAATTCGCACGAAGGCTCAGGTCCTCGTTTACCGGCCTTTCCACCGGGGTCTTCGCTTTTCGAGGAATGCAGCCATCCCCTCGCGGAAGTCCTCGCTCATGTAGCACATGAGGATGAGGTCCTGGTCCTGTTCTTGGTCCTGCCGCGCGCGCAACGCTATCCTGCGAAAGCCCTCCTTCGTCGCGCGAAGCGTCAGCGGCGCGAAGCTGGCAATTTCCCCGGCGAGTGCGCCGATGCGTGCGTTAAGCGCGGCAAGATCCTCAACCACCTCGGTAAGAAGACCGATTTGCGCCGCCTCGTTCGCTTCGATGAGACGCGCCGTGAAAATCATGTCCTTGACGCGCGACGGCCCGATCAGCGCGGAAAGCCGCGCGAGATTTGCGACCGAAAGGCAATTGCCCAAGGTGCGCGCGATAGGAAAGCCAAGCTTCGTATCCGCTGTGCCGATCCGCAGATCGCAGCAGGCCGCGACCGCCGCGCCGCCTCCCGTGCAGGCGCCTGAGATCGCCGCAACCGTCGGGACGCGGCAGTTCTCGATCGCGCTTAGCACCCGGTCCATGAAGGCCTCGTAGCCGAGCGCGTCCTCCGCCGTCGTGAAGTCCCGAAACGCCGAAATGTCGGTGCCCGCCGAGAAAGCTTTTCCGCCCGCGCCTGTGACGATCAAAACCTTAACCGACACGTTCGCGTCCACAGCTTCGCAACACCCCGCGAGCTTTTCATACATCTCCAATGTAAAGGCGTTCCGCGCGTCTGGCCGATTGACGGTGATGCGCGCGACGCCGCCGCTCACGTCGAACAACAGGTCCTCAACCGGGCTTTCGGCCGTCATGCATGTCTCGCGGGAGATTAGAGGGTCACGGAGCCATCGCGCTCCCGGAAACACCCTGACGGATCGCCTCCGAAATGTCACGGCTGGAATCCGCTCGCCGCACGGCGCACTTTTGCGTGAGAACGATTTGCTCCAGTGAATCCGATTGACGGACAGGAGGTCTCGCGCTCAACTGAAGCGAAGATCGAGCTTGCCCGCCGCCGCTTCGCGGCCTGACACAAGAGACAATGATCGCGATCCCCGCCCTCCTCATGATCACCGTCGCCGTGACCATCGGCGTCTATCTCGGACTCCTCTATCTTCGCCGTGTTCGGCCGAGGAAAATCTTGCTCGGCGCTCACATTCTGCTGGGCATGGGCGGGCTGGAGCAAGTGGCTATTCTCATCCGCGGCGCGCCGAGCGGCGTCATCCTGAAGGCCGGGTCGTTTGGAACGGCGGCCGCGGGATTGTTCGCGCTTGCCATGCTCTCGGGATTCTCCGCGCCGTTGCTCGGTCAGAGATCGCGGCGCAATGGCGAGTTCATGCTCGCCACGCACGCATTTGTCGGAATCGCGGGCTTCGTGCTTCTCCTGTTTTGGGTATCGAATTTTTAGGATGAGAGGCGCACTGCGTAGGGGCGCTATCAGCGGCCGCTATCGTTCTCTTCGACATCCGGCTGCGGCGCCACTCCCGAATCGGCGATTGCAAGCGGCCGGCCTTCGTCGAAGTCGTCATAGCCCGCCGGATCGACGCCATGCTGCTTGAGAAGGGCGATTGTCGACGCCCATTTCTCGGGCGTGTCCGATAGGACGGCGGCATGTCCGATGGCGCTTCTTAGGAGCTGAGCGTGAACTGCCGGAGACAGGTGGCGCGGGCCGCCGCGCCCCGGCGAATGGTGTTGGGCGCCTCTGGCAAGAGTGTTGCGAGGCTCACGGGCGGCGCTGTTCGAGGCATTTACGGTGGCGATCATGATCGAGAACTCTCCTTTAGGCGCCGTAATAGTAGTTCGCGTAGTTGTTCGCCGCGCCTGAGAGCGCGTTCACTGTGTTCGTCAGGCCAGTCCCCAGAGATTGGCCAGATAGCAAATTGTAGTTTCCCTGAGTGGCGCCGGTCGATGTAGCCGCGGAAGTCAGCGAGTTTGCCGAGGACGCGCCAAGCTGCGCACCCTGCAACAGATCTTGCAGACGCGTCTGATATTCCTGCGACAGCGCTTGCTGCGAATAGTTCTGCAGCGCGGCGAGCGTGTTTCCAGACAATTCCATCCCTTGCGCTGCGTTGCTCGCCTGAAGCTGCTGAAGACCGTAATTCACGCTCGACTGGAAACCGGGGTCGTTCTGGAAATTCGCGTAATAGCTTTGCTCAGGCGTCGCGCCGTTGGCGCCGATGGCGTTGTTGTATTGGTTCAGCGCGTTCTGGCCGCTTTGAATGAACGGCTGCTGAAGGCTGGCCGCTTGATTGAAGCTCTGCTGCTGAAGGGCCGCGGATTGACTGGCGGCGTTCGCTGTCGTCTGTGCGCCAAAATAGGTGCCAAGCGCGGAGGCCGCGCCGCCTAGGAGGACGGGAAGGGCTGCTTCTGCCATGGGAGATCCTTTGAATAGACGGTTTCAAGAGGCTGAAAGTGAAGCCGTTCGAGAAGGGCCAAGGTTCGTTCGCTCCGCCCCGCTACGATCAGACGCCGGGCGCCTTTCGCTTTCGCCCAGGCTTCGAACGCTCGAAGCAGATGGGCGCCGTATCCCCTTGCCTCGGGGATCGCGTACCACGCGGTCTTGAATGCGGTCGGCTCGCCCGTGAGGTAATGCGGCGCAATCATTCCGCAGAGACCGGCCGCGATGGGCTCGCCGGAGATGAGGAGGACGCGATCGGGGACGCCGATGTGCGAGAGCATGAAGCTCGCCAGCGCTTTCGGAGAGGCCGGGCGGCCTCCCTCCTCGCCGTAGAACCGCAGCCCAAGCTCGACAACTCTCGCGACATCGTCGAGCGTCGCGCTCCGTATGAGTTTGCTCGTCCTCATGTCGCAAGCCGGTTTTGAGAGCGCAGCACCGCAAGCAGGGAATTGATCGCGTTGGCTGCCTCCGCGGTCGTTGGGTCCAGCGAGACGCTAGCGATTGGGTCGCCCTGTATGAATTCAATCCCCTCGAAGAAATCGCGGTATTGTTTGTCGAGCTTTCCCGTCGCCGGATCGACGATGTACGGGCTCATCGGAGCGTATGTGGTTGCAAGTGGCATGCTGTCGAGCTCCTGCGGGAGGGCATAGGTTGAAAGTTTGCCGCCTATCCAATGGCCGAAGATCCAGTTCGGACCGTCGCTCCAAACCGACGTGTACAATGGGAAATAGGGGTAGGGCCTTGCGTCCCAGGTGTAGATCGTCACGCGGGTCAGATCGACCATGCGCCCAGCGTAGACCGAGCTTTGCGGATTGCGGTCCTCGGTGAATTCGGGGTCGCTCGGCGTGAAGAAGCGCAGCATGGAGTTGAGATGGCGCCTCTGAATGAGATAATCGCAAACGCCATCCGAAAAGTAAGGAAGCGCGCTTTCCGAGGACTTCGGATCGTAGAAGACGTTGGGCTGGTTCGATCCCTTGTCGACGGAAGGGCACCCGAGTTCAGTGAACCAGATCGGCTTCGATTGCGGGACCCATGCTGTCGGCGATGTGCTTTCGACGCCGCCCAGTCTGTTGAAATGCTGGTTCGACCACCAGTTCCAGATGTCCTTGTAGCGGTAAATCCAGGGTTTGTTATACGCGCCATCGCCGATGGGCGAGCGGGTTTGCGAGGTCCGGTCGGCTTGGCTCGCATAGTACCAGTCATATCCTTCGCCGCCGCGGACATTGCCCATCAGATAATCGTAATCCGTGATTGCCGTCAGCGTTCCGTCGGACTTCACCACCTCATCGATGTTTGGCGCCGTATCGCGCCAGTCCGAAAGCGGCCAATAATTGTCGAAGGCGACCGCGGCGATGTTGGCGTCCGACCAGAGAGGGTCGAGATGAAAAAACGCGTCCCCCGAGCCGTCGGGCGGCTGGTGGCCAAACCACTCCGACCAGTCCGCGGCGTAAGCGATCTGGGCGTTCGGCAAAACGGCCTTCACGTCGGCGGCGAGTTGCACCAGCGCGGAGACGAAGGGATAGCTCCCTTCCGCATCCCGCAGCCAGGTCAGGCCGCGAAGCTCCGTGCCAAGCAGAAACACCTCCACGCCGCCCGCGGATGCGCACAAGTTGGCGTAATGCAGAACGAACGCCCTGTACTGCGTCACAAAGGCTGCGACCTCGCTCGCCACGGCGCTTGTCTTGTCGGCTGTCGTGTATTGCTTCGTGATGCGTCCGCGCCAGGGATAGACCGATTGCCCCGTGCCGCCGCCATAGGGGTCGGGCAACGTGTTCCCAGCCGGAATATCCATCAAAATGAAGGGCGTGAGGCAAACTTGCAGACCCCTTGCCTTCAGGTCCTTAATCGCCGCGACCACGCTCCGATCGTCCGGAGTTCCGCCGAAGGCCGCCGAGCCGTTGACGGTCGAAACCAGATGCGCCTCGCCGCGGTTCAGGCCGTTGCATGCCCATTCATGGGGCATTTCGCCGAAGTCCGGGCGCGTGACGCCCGGCATCAGCGTGCAGGAGGCTGCGCGAAGGTCGTTTCCGTACCAGGCGACATAGAGGTTGACGAGGCCGAGGCTCGTCAGCTGATTTTGAAGGCTGTTAAGCGAGATCGCCCAATCGCAGGCCGGGTTGCCGATCCTGCCGGCTTTAGCCGCCTCGGCGTACTGGATAACCCATAGCGAGGGGTCATACACGCTGTAGGCGTTTTCCGTCGCCACAAACTCGACGCCCGTTGTGATTTGATCGCGGAGCACTTCATAGGGCGCGTAACCCCATTCCGTCGCGGCCGGGATCATTGCCACAGCCTGGATCGCATTGGCGAAAGCGGTTTCGTCGGCGTCGAAGCCTTTTTGGACCCAGCCTTGCGCCACGAATTCCTTGATGAGCGCGTTGGTCGCCGCCGCCACTTGCGCCCAAGGCGCATCCGTCGCCAGATCGGGAATGGCGGGACCTACGCGGCCCTTGAACTTCGAAAAAAAGGCGCGCGTGTAGTTATCGATCTTGCCATCGGGGCCGACCTGAAACCCGAAGCGGCTGAAGAGATTGGATTGTCCTGTCATGCGAGTATGGGCCTCACCCGTGCGTCTGCGTTGAGGATGCCGCGCATGACCGGAGACGAAGAGGAGAGGCGGAAGGTCCGGCCGGCTCTGCGCGTCGAGCCAAGCTGGTGGAAGCTCGCCACCGCGAACCGCTCGCCGAGCCGCCCCAGCGAGGCGACGCGGCCTCCGGTCCAGGTGTTCCCCCCATCGTCGGACCAATCCAGCATGATCTTCGGATTGGCGGCTTCGTCGGTCGATCCGGTGATGCCGACGCCCGGGATGATGTCCACGTCCAGTTGATCGATGATCAGCCCCTTTGGAAAGGCGTGCACGGGAGATGATTGCGCGAGGAAGAGGTAAGGCACGCCGCTTTCGGTTTGTGAAGCGTCGTCAAGCATGTGAAGCGTGGCGTCGAGGCTGGAGCCGATCACGACCTTGCCATTGAACGACTCGAACCCTTGCGCGAACCAGTTCGCAAGGGCGCCGCTCGCGCGCTCGTGCCAAAGTCCGGTGGCGAGGTCGAATTCATAGGTCCAATAGGGGCTTGTGACCGCATAAAAATCGTGGCCGTTGAAGTGGGTATAGACCGCGCGGAGCGCGCGCCGCTCGTCCCATGTGAGATTGGAGATCGCGCGTTCGACGGAGTACGTCGAGATGCGGACTGGCTCGGACGCGGCGAGCTGCCGGACAATGCCGTTTTGATCGACCCACATGAGCGCGTCGGCGACGCTCGCGACCGTGTTCTCGGCGATGCACCCGATGTCGATGTCCGCCCTTATGGGAGCGAAGGCGAATGGCGTTGTGCCTGCGTCCTCCCAGATCTCAAGGCTCGTCTCGCCGAGGGCGATAAGCGCGCCGCGATGGGTCACGATCCGCCGCAGCCCATCCGGCCGGCTTGAGGCCGTGGCGAAAGCCAAGGCGTTGACCGTCAGCGCATCGTTCAGATTCGTTTGAAAGATGCGGCCGTCCGCGATCGAGAAAACGAGGTAGCCATCGATGAAGGTTACGCTGTTGGGAGCGGGGAGCGCGGGCATGCTGGGCTGCGTAACTGTGTTTGCCGCCGTATCGAGGACGGAATAGACGCCATCGGCGACAATCCCGACTTGCGGGTCCGTCTCCTGGTTGGCCGCCATGATGACCATGGACGAGCCCGGAATCGAGCCCGTCACGGCCGTGGCGTTGCCGTTGTCGTCGAAAAGCGCCGCCGAATTTCCCGCCACGACATAAAGTCCCGTATTGTAGACGTAGAGCATGCCGCGGCACGGGCCTGTCAGACCTGAGTTGCCGGCGTCGAAGCGCGACGTGCCCGGAGTTGCATAAACCGGGAGCGGCGATTTCGCGGTTTGGCCTTGCGGCTCCGCATATCCGTTCAAGAGGCGCTGCGCGCTGGCGAACCCGCTCTTGTCGGGGTTCGACGTATGCCCAAACTCGATCGCGACCATGTCATGGCTCCTGCTGTCATGGCCGCGGTCAATTCCGACGGCCTCTGTCGGTTCGCCAACGAAGGCTTTTGCGCTTTGCCGTTCCGGCTCGCCGCACGCGGCGCTCGCAATTGTCAGCCAGGAAAGCTTTCAAAGAAAAAGGCGGCCCATTGGCCGCCTCGACGCCTATCCCTCATGACCGCCTAAGAGGCGGCCGGCGTTTTTGCGGTCGCTTGCGCCGGCGGCGTTTGCGCTGTCGGCGTAGCTGTCGCGGCCGCTGGAGCCGGAGTTGCGGCTGGCGCGGAAGTTACCGTTGCGGCGGGAGCCGTTGCGGGCTGAGCCGCGGGAATCGCGGCGGCCGGCGCAGGGGTAGCCTGCGTTGCCGTTTGCGGGGTGGCCGGATGATGCGGATTGGCGGCGTTCCGATTGGCGGGGTGTTGCTGGCCGCCAAGGCCAAGCGCGCTCTCAATCGTTCCTAGAATTCCGCCGCCGTGCTGCGCGGGCTGCTGAGGCTGAGACGCTGCCGGATGCGCTACGGATTGCGCCGCCGGTTTCGTCGGAGACTGCGCGGCCGGCGGTGAGACCTTGGCAACAGGAGCCGCCGAAGCCGCCGAAGTTGTGGGAGCCGCGGGAGTTGCGGGAGCCGCCGGAGTCTTGACTTGCGCCTGAGCGGCAACCGCTTGCTGGCTGGCCTGATTCAAAAGCGCGACGAAATGAGAAACGACAGGGAATGCTCCCATGCCGTTATTACGCAATGCAAGATCGAGAAGCTGCTGGAGCGCATTTTTCTCGGCGTCTGTAATCTGAAGTGTAATAGTTTCCATGTATACCTCTGATTTGTCGTATTAATAATCAAAAAGCTCGCCGGTGAACGCTGCGTCGCCGTGACCGGCCAGCGCGAAATGATTCGCGCCAGCCCGATCTGGCCAACGGATCGTCATCCCGGATCCGGCGCCGCCCTTCCGGGATGAGGGCTGCGGCGATCCGTTGGCGAAGCCGGCAAAACCTGCTTAGCGGAACCCATACCGGCGAAGGCTCGGCAGCCAGGTCAAACCGGTGTCCTGGCCGGCGCGGGGCGCGACCACGTAATAGGCGAGCAGAGCCTGATAGGCTTTCTCCGCGCGCCTTTGGATCGAGGGTTGCGGTTCGATCCCGCTTTGCGGCGCCAGCTCTACGGCGAGCATCGCCTTCGTCCCCTCCAGGAATTGCGCGGGGAACGGGAACGGGTCGCCGAGCCCCAGGGACAACGCGGCGCCGGCTGGAGGCGTCGATGCATCGCTCGGACCATAGGGAGGGTATGCTCCGGCGGTGTCGGGGACATTCCCGTTGATGAAGTCGCCGATCAGGTAGGCGCCGTCCGTTTCCTGGATCGGCGGGTTTGGACCGCCGGGGAAAATGCCGTCGGCGGACCATGCATTGAGCATGTCGTTGTAGGTGGCGAGGCCGGCGGCGGCGCGATCGGGATCGAGATCCGCCCCAAGCGGCAGGAGGCCGAGGCGCCGATATGCCCCTGCCACGATATCACGCGCGGTTGTCATGCAGGACCTCGATAATCGCTTGTTTCAGTCGCGCCTTGGTCCAGGCAATCCCGAAGCGGATCCCGCAATCCGCGGCGATCTTCATGAGATGCTGGCGGGACATGCTGTCGAGTTTCTCTTCCTGAGAGAGCTCGTTGTCTTGCGGAGCCTCGGCCGGCGCTTTGGAAATTTCGCCTCTTTCGGCCCCGGCAACGGGGAACCGCTGCCAGTCCTCGTCGCGGGGCACGTGATCGCGGTGCTCGAAAAGGCGGGCTTCGCCTTTCCGGTACATCCACAGGCGCGTGTCGCCGCTCATTACGAGCCCTTTATCAGGCCAAGGCCAACGAGAGCTGCGCGGATCTCGTTGAGCAGCGTGATAATGGCCTGCGCCTGCGCCTGTGTGAAACCGTAGGGAGACGCATTCGTGGGCGCGGTCGCGGGAACAGCCGCCTGCGCCGCGCCCGTGCGCTGCGAGACCGGCGCCGCGTTGTAGAAGGAGATGAGGTCGCTTGCGCTCTGGCCGAGCACGGTGCCGTCGGGATTGCCGTCGGAAAGCTGTCTTACGGGCATGGAAGGACTCCTCAATGGATAGGGTCATGGCCGTCTGCGAGACGGCCATCCAGGGTTTGGACATGGCTGCGGTTGTTGAAGCTGGATGGCCGGGTTTGAGCCCGGCCACGGCAATAAGCGCTAAACGGAGCCGGAAAGCCGCGTGGCGAGGTCGGGATAGATGGGCTTCACGCCATAGAGAATATCGAGACGCCACATGTTGATGTCGTTCACGATGTCGTAGTCGCAGATGACGCGGATCGACAGGCCCTTGTAGCTCTGGCGCGCCTTCTTGACGGCGCCCTCGGGAAGCTCCATCGGGACCATGCACATCGCGAATGCATTCTCATGAAAGACGAGGTTCTGCGGGTAGGTGGCGCCCGCGGCTCCCAAGAAAGCGAGCGCGGCGTTCTGCGCGGGCGCGGCGCTGACAGTCTGATACGGTCCCGAGACGATGATGGCGGGCGAAATCGTGACGGCGTCGGCTGTCCCGGCGGCGGTAACAGGCGCACCCACCACAAATTGCTGCAGGTAAGGCAGAACCTGCTTCGTGACCGGATTCACCGCGTAAACACCGGCGATGGTAAAGATGTCGCCTTGGTTCAGCGTGGCGCCCGCGGTCAGGCCATCGACAAGAATTGCGGTCTGGTTCGTATCTTTTGCCGCCAGATAGGTGGTCACGCCCGTGTTCGTCACGCCATTCGCCGAAGCGGTCGCGGAGATAACCGGGGTGCCCGCATAAGCGCCAACGGTGTAGTTCAAGACGTTCTGAGAAGAGTAACAGTCGGTGTTGCCAACCATGGGCAGCTTCGATTTTTCAAGAGCCGACTTGGCGATATCCTGAACATAGAGGCCGGTGAAGCTCGAAGCCATGCCATAGAAATCGGACGGCGACAGACAAGCGGTCCGAGGCGTCGGCACGGCCATCTCATCGAGGCGCTGCGGCCCCTTTATGAAGGATTTATACCCGGAAAGCGTCTGGCCCGGCGTTCCGACCCAGTTCCACACAGATTTGTACATGGACAGGATATCGAGATCGACCTGGTTTGCGAGCGCGATCATCGGATGCTTCAGATAGCGCTCGGCGAAGCGGTCGATGGTGAGCGTCAGGTCTTTTGTCGGGAAACGCAAGTCGACGCCGCGCTGCGTGTCGATCGTGATCTGGACCTTGCCTTCGGTTGCGTCCTGCATTTGGGCGACGGGGCCGGTGCGAACGGCGTACTTGACCGGCCTGCGAATGGTGAGCGTATCGCCGATCTTCGCCTCGCCGAATTCGGACTCGTAAGCGCGGTAGACCATGTTGGCGGCGACAAGATTATTGTCGAGCTGCATCAGGCCTTCTTTGGCGATGATGCTCGGGGTAAGCAGGGTTGAGGCCATTGTGTGCAGTCTCCTTAAATAAAATATTAAAATACCGGCGCTTCCAGCCCGTCCTTGAAGCCGGGCGCCGTCTTTTTTTGAGTATTGGAGAAGATAATCTGTCGTTTAATATCCGCGGGCGCGGCGATACTCCTCGAAACTCATGTCTTCGAGGCGCTTGCCGCCGCTGCCTGAACGCCCGGACAGGGCGCCAACGGGCGGCGGCGCTTTGCTGATGGAGGTTTGCGGATCCTCGATGCGTGCTTCCAGGCGGGCAATAGCGGCCGCCTGAGAGACGGGCGAAAGCTGCGCGATGCGGGCGGCTTCGGCGGGATTTTTGCCGAGGTAATAGGCGATTTCGGCGCCGCGGCTCAATTCGCGAATGACGTTGGCCATGACAGGCGTAATAGCGAGGTCGGGGTTGTGGGCGACCGCGTCGAAATCCGGCGCCTTCTCGCGAAAAGCCGCCGTTGCCTCGGCCCAGGCCTCCTGGGCGGCCCGCGCCGCGGCTTCCTGAGCCTGACACGCCTGCCGGGCGAGGATTTCGGCGCCCACCTCGCGCACGGCCTGTTCGGCTACGGCGCGCGTGTAATCTTCAGCCGCGCGATAATCCTGCGGGCGTTGAGGGCTCTGCAGCCGCTCGCGAAGGGCCGCGGCCTGCGCTGCGCTGGTCGCCGCCAGCGCATCCGCCGCTTGCTTGTCGCGGATCAGTTGCTGCAAGCGGCCCGTGTGTTGAGACGGCGCCGCCCGGGCGCCTGCTCCGCCTTCGACATCGGCGTTGTCTGGTTGCGCAGTGGACGCCAAGGCGTCATTGTCCACGGACGGGACATCGTCGTGCTCACTCATCGTTGGTCCTGTGCTTTGCGGATTTGTTATTCAGGATGCTGTGCAGCCGAAACGGCGCGCCGGGGCGAGAAAATCCTCGATCCGAACGGACTTCGTTCGGCGGCTAAGAGTGGTAAGGCGGCTGCTCGGCGATGCGCGCTCGCTTCGCTTCGACATCGATGGCCGTGCTTACCAGGCTGGCTTCGGCCTTGGCGGCGCTTGCCTGGCGCTCGCGCAGCGCCGCCTCTTGCAGCGCGGTCTTCAGCCGGTCTTCAGGAGCGAGCGGAGCGCCATAAAGAAGGCCGGCCGCCGTCGACGCGGCATGCGCCGCCGCATCGTCCGCCTCCGCGTAAGCCCTGCGCGCGTCGGCCTCGGACTTCGCCGCGAGGCCCTGCGCTTGGCTCAACTGAGCTTGCGCGAGCGCCTCCTGGTAAGCCTGCTGCCGGATTTGCGCGATGCGGACGTCGAGCGGCGGCGTATCGCCGGCAATCTGCGGCGGCAGCGTGCGCTTGAGCCGGTCCGCGATCTCGTCGGCGCCGGGCCAATCCATATTCCGCGCCACGAGGTCGCCCGCGACGCCCGCGGCCTGCGGAACCGCCTGGATGAATTGCAGCATGCTGTCCGCGGCCTCGGCGCGGCGCGTGGCGTAAGCGGGACCGATTTTCACGCGCACGTCATAGGCGCCCTGACTGAGGTCGTTCAGCAGCATCGGTTTGCCGTCCACGCCCATGACCGGCACGTTGATGCGCACGGGCTCGTGGCTTTCATCCTCGCGCATGATCCGAACGGTGCGCTCGCTGTCGTAAATCTTGGGCGCGAGATCGATCAGCGCGGCGCCGAGGTGATTGAGCGTCGCCATCAGGTTATCCTGATAATGCAGCGCGGACGTATCGCCCTGGCTTGTGCGGGCGACAATGGCGACGCCGGAAATCTCGTTCGACTGCGCCCCGAGCGAGGCGTCGTAGATGCCGGTGGTGGCCTTCATCTCGTCGGCGGCGATGGCCGCCTCCTGTATGAGCGCGGCCGGAATGTCCGGCGGCGGCTCCCGTACCGGCCGCGCGTCCGGCGCATCCGGGTCCGGCTCATAGAGCAGGTAGGGCCGCGTAACGGTGTTCTGCGTATCCCACTGGCCTTTGAACTTCGCGATCATGGCCGGCGTCGCGAGGAAAGGCGCGCGCGGCGCGAGCGCGATGGCTTCCGCGGCCGCCGAGCGCCAGAAATTGTAGAGCTGCTGCGGGTCGCGCGCGAAGCGGATCAAGCCGTTGCGGATCGTTTTCGTTTCAAGCGCCGTCTCCGAGCCGATCACCGGGAAGATCGGGATGTAGCGCCCCGGCCACTCGTTCGGCCCTTCGAGCACCTCCTCGCCGCTGAGGAGATAACGCTCGACCTTGTGCGACTTCACCTTGCGCTCCGCCACGATGGCGAGGCGCTCAAGCTCTTTCGCGTCCACCTTCGCGATGTCGATGGTCTCGCCCGTCGCAAGCCGCGCGATGGTGCGCTCGACGGGCCGCTTCACCCAGTATTCGCAGACGCGCACGGCGTCGCGGGTCGCCCAGAACAGGCCGCTCTCCGCATCGAGGTCGGACGGCGCCATGAAATCGGTCATGGCCGCATCCGGATAGCGCTTCTCAAAGTCCTTACGGCCGATCATCTCCGAGACGAGGCAATAGTCGGCGTCCGAGCGGCTCGGCTCGACGGCGGCGGGATCCCAGAACACGGAGAGCGGATACTGGATGCGCTTGATGAGGATTTCCTGGTCGAACGCATCGTCGTCCACGTAGTCGGTGACGAGCCGGAAATGCCCGATGCCGCACGCCACGGCGTAATAGACCGCGTGGGCGAAGACATGGGTGGCGTTCGAGCGGTATTGAATTTGCCGGAACAGGCCCGAGTAAATCTCGGCCAGCTCCTGCGTCGCCTCGCCGCCCGCCGGGATCGCCTTGATCGCGGGCGGGTTCATGCGCACGGCGTTCGCGACCTGGTTCACGAATTGCGGCAGCCGGTTGATGGTGAGGCAGGGGCGGTTCTGCGCCTCGCGCTGCAGCCGGATCGTGTTCGGCCACTGGTCGCCGGCGAGAAACTTCAGGTCGGTGAAGGCGTCCTCGCGGTTCTCGCGATCCTGCATCCACGCGGCTTCGAGGCGCTCCTGCGCCTCCTGGACGATGTCGATTTTGGGCAAGGGAACCTCTTCCGGCGTAAGGCGCCAACGATAAGGAGGTGTGTTTCAGGTAGGGTCGGCTGTTTAGAGAATCAAAAGATTAGAGCGTTGCTTCCGATGCTTCCGGAACTCGGATTGAGGAAGTTATTCAATGCATTCCGATCCAGGTCGACATTCGATTGCGGGGCGTATCCTTGCTCGATCGTTCCGCCCGGATTGAACGGATTGGGGCCGGGGATATAGCTTCTGGCAAAATCTGCCCCTCCCGCAAGCCCGCTCCTGTGAATGCAGCCGCCATCATCATGTCAGGCGAAATGTCTTGTGACGCGGCATTATTAACATCGCTGGCAAATTGCATCGCGTGGCCGAGCGTATAGTTATACGGCACGACGAGATAGTTGCCCGGATTTGCATTGCGGATCTCAGACCCGTCTGCATTGTAATAGCGATTGTTCAATCCGCTTATGGTATTTCAAGTTCCTATTTGGATTGGTTACATATTGCCATTCGGTCCAACTAGAAATTTAGCTGGAACGAGTTTTCTACCGGTATTTTCCACATAGAAGGGAGCGTTTACCTCCATAAGAGCGGCCGCCTTTCTTTAACCCGTCGCATCGAGAGTAGCTAGTCAAACGTCCACCAGCAATCGTCTGACACGAGGTAGACATGGTTAACAATCAATCTGGTTTTTCTTATAAAGCATTCGTCTGCAGCCGATAGAATTATTTCGGGCTGCCCTTTTCCAAGCAACTCTCTTTTAATTTCATCTGGCCAAGCTATTGATAGAGCTCCCATCTCGTCTCCGGGATTAAGAACGAGCGCCGTGCGGGATTCCATGAACCAATACTTATAACAAAGAAACACGCGATAGCCCGGTTTGGGGCTGCCCTCGGGACACATCTCGGGAAAAGCGGAAAAGAAATAGGCTTTCGCCGTGAGATCGAGCGCCGTGCCGATCCTTGGCCAACCAAGATTAATCGCAAACAGTACCGCATAAAGAAGTAAAGCCGCCGTTTGGCGCTTAAAGAGCGATTTAATAAGTAAATACATGCTGGCGCCTAAGAAGAAAAGGAGAGCTATACCCCTAAAAAAAGGGTATTCATCCACGGAGCCAAATACTGCGTTGCGCCATTCGAAATAGATATAAAAGCAGATTTCGGCCAAGGCATAGGCGGCAATCCAAATCCACGCTTTCCGCACTGCATTGCAAGACCCAGGCAAACTGGCGGCGTTCGGCGTGGCGCTATCGCTCATTGAGCGCTCCCGGCGAGTTTGTTCCATTCGCTAGTTCGCGATAGCGAGGTTTTTCTTTTACCGCAAGCCAGATCGCGCGGCTTCGAGGCGCTGGACGATGTCGATTTTGGGCAAGGGAACCTCATTGGCGCTCTGCGGCGCTTTCGATCAACGCTTGTGTGGACGAGGACTGCGAATTGGCCTATGCTGCGGCATATGCCAAAGGAGTCGGGTATGGGAATGGAACGGCACGTGAAACTCTTTAAAAATGGAAGAAATCAAGCCGTCCGTATCCCGCGCGAATTCGAGCTGCCGGGCGAGGACGCCATTATGCGGAAAGAAGGAGACAGGCTCATCATCGAGCTAGCTCCGAAACAATCGCTGTTGGAATACTTGGCGACGCTTGAGCCTCTTGATGAGGATTTCCCTGAAATTGAGGATTTTCCGCCCGAGCCTTTCGATCTGTGATGGAATATCTGCTCGACGCGGACATCCTGTCCGATCTTGTCCGTCATCCGAACGGCATTGTCGCGAAGCATATTCAGGAGGTCGGCAGTACTTCCGTTTGCACGAGCATTATCGTCGCGGCGGAGTTGCGCTATGGAGCCGCCAAGAGGGCTTCCCCGAAATTGACGGCCCGAGTGGAAGGCGTGCTGATTCGAATTCGTGTGGAGCCGTTCGAGGCTCCGGCTGATGCCGCCTACGGCATTATCCGTAGCCGCCTTGAAAAGATGGGACGTCCAATCGGCGCCAATGATCTCTTCATAGCCGCGCACGCGATCGCCCTGGGATGCACGCTTGTAACTGCCAACGAACGTGAGTTCGCACGCGTCGACGGTTTGAATTTTGAGAACTGGTTAAGGTAAAGCGCCGATAGCGCGAAGCCAGTGAAACAGTTCTAGCCGATCAATCGGAACAGGTATTTCCCGCCGAGGAAGACGTAGACCAGCATCTGCAAAGCGCCGGACAAAAGGCCGAGGAGCGAAAGAAGGTCGCCGGCGCTGCTCAGCTTGAGCTCGGCGCCATGGCTGATCATTTCCTTCAGGGCCGCGATTTCCCGTCCCTGCCGATCGACCCTCTCTTGCAGCGGGTCGTTCTTTTTGATTGGCGTCAGGGACCGGCTGCTGAAAGCCGGGGGTGGCGGCGCTGGGGTTTGCCACGCCACATAGCCCGCGCCGAGCAAACACACGATGGCAAAGAGGCCAAAAACGTGCCGATAACGCATGACAAAGGAAGCCCTTGTTCATCACCAGGATCGGCATCGTAATTATTTGAAAATTACCTCGATGTCGAGTCTTCGCGGCGGGAGCCGGGCATTCCATCCGGGGGCGCGAACGCGGGGGCCTCAAAGCATCCAGCTGCCCCTGCCGCCGCCCGCGTTGCCGTTCCAGTCCACATCGGCCGGCGGCTTTATCATGCGCGGGAACAGGTCCGACAGCGCCCATACGAGCGCGTCCACGCGATCCGCCGCGCCGCCGCCTTCGATGCCGAACGGCGTGAACATCACCATCTGGTCTTCAAGCGCCGGGAAGGCGCCGGCATGGCTCACGCGGCCCTGCTCATACAAGGCCGCGATGGGCTCCGCGCGCACGGTCTTGCCACGGCACGCACGGACCTGGCGAAGCGGCAGACCCGCGCGTTCCGAGCGCAGAACCGTCTCAACCATGGCGCCGCCCTGGTTTATCTCGACCACCAAGGCGTCCGCCTCGTAACGGTCGAAGGCCGCGATGGCTTTGCACGCCCAGCCCCGGGGCGACAGACGGCACGATAGATCGTCAAGCACGTATCCCCGCCCATCTTCACCCAGTCCGGCAACGATGAGTCCGGTTTCGGACGTTCGATCGCCTTCGGCGCTGGCTTTCGCCGCCGGGTCGATGCCCACGACAACGCGTTGCATCCGGGGAAGCGAACGAGCGCCAGCAACGCGGGATTGATCCAGAAGAGCGCGCGTCCAAAGAGCGCCGTCACTATCGTCCACGAGTTCTGCATTGAGTTCCTGCCTTCCGAGGCGCGTGCCTTCGTAGTGTTTGACGATGGTCTCGAAGAATGTCTGGGCGAGGTTGGCGCGGTTGTCGTAGGTCGTGCCGCGCGTGAGAGCCACGCCCTTGCCTTCGCGCGCGATGAGGTCGCGAACGATCGGAATGGGGCGCGGCGTGGTGGTGACGACCTGCCGCGGCGCGTCGCCGAGGCGCAGCCCGAATTGCAGCATGTCCCAGGTTTGACGGGCGTAGCGCCATTTGGCGAGTTCGTCGCACCACGCGGCGTCGTGCTGGGGGCCGCGCAACTGGTCCGGCTCGGTCGCGTTATAGAGCGTCGCCATGGCGCCGTTCGGCCAGGTCAGCCGCCGTTTCGACGGCTCGAATTTGGGCCTGAACGCGCCCGGATGGATGGCGAGAAGGCCGCTCGGGCCTTCGACAATCACGTCGCGTGCGTCCGCCGCCGTCTCGGCGACGAGCGCAATCTGCTTGTAGCGCCCGCCTGCGAGCGGGGTCGACCCGCAGACGCGCGAACGGATCCATTCGGCGCCTGTGCGTGTCTTCCCCGCTCCGCGGCCCGCGAGGATCAGCCAGACATCCCAATCGCCTGACGGTTCGCGCTGCTCGGGCCTCGCCCAGAACAGCCAGTCATGGCTCAGGGTTTCCAGCTGCTTCGGAGTTAGGCTCGCGAGAAACTCTTTCCTCTGTGATAGCGTCAGCGATGCGAGAAAGCTTGCGCTCCATGTCTTGGCGAAGCCTTTCGGCATTCAACGGCTCCTTCTGCTTCTCCTTCGCCGGCTTCTTGGCGCCGTCCGAGAAGCGGCTGGCGAAGCGGTTGCGCATCTGAAGCGTCCAGCTCGCCGCGTTCCAGTTCTTGTCGAATTGCTTTTTCCGCCCGATTCCGAGCCACCAGGCGTATTCAAGCTCCTTGGCGCGCGCCATGGCGTCGCGGAAATCGGCGTGCGCCTTGATCCAGGCGTTCAGCGTCTTCCTGCCGATCCGAAGATCGGCGGCGATCTCGGCCTTTCCGCATCCCTCGCCGGCGAGTTCCAGCACGCGATCGCAATAGCCGGCCATGTATCGGGTAGGCCGCCCGCGCCCGCGCGCCGGCAAGACTTCGAGATCGGCGCTCATAGGACCTCGCAAGACGTGACGAAAATATGTGAAGAGGAGCGCAGATTTTTTCTTTATTCGCGAGCGGCGCCTCTGAACGTCATCAGGCGTCTCTGCGGGCTTTCTGCGACTGTATTGATTTATAGGGGAAGTCACCGTCGCGCATCAAGGGCGCTCTGTGAGCCGGGCGGCGCAAACACATGATTTGGCTAAATATTTCTTAAAGTTACGACGGGCGGGCTGGGCCGCCCGTCGCAAGGCCGATTAGAAAATGCGGGTGAACAGGTAGAAGAGGCCGCCGGAGATGATAATGGCCATCGGCAGCGTCAGAACCCACGCCATCAGGAGATTGCGGATGGTAGCGAATTGCAGCCCGGATTTGTTCGCCGCCATGGCCCCCGCGACGCCCGACGAAAGCACGTGCGTCGTGGACACGGGAAGCCCGTATATGTCGGCGGCGAAAATCGTCGACATCGCCACCAGTTCGGCCGAGGCGCCCTGCGCATAGGTCAAGTGCTGCTTGCCGATCTTCTCGCCCACCGTGACCACGATCCGCTTCCAGCCGATCATGGTGCCGAGGCCGAGCGCGATGGCGACGGCGACCTTGACCCACAGCGGGATGAAGCGCGTGGCGTCGTCCACCGAGACCTTGTAGGCCTTCATCTTCGCGACCTCCTCGCTGGAGAGGCCGTATTTGTTGTCTTTCAGGATGAAGCGCACCGCCTCGGACGCGAGGTACATGTCGTTGCGGACGTTCGAAACCACCGCGACGGGCACCTTCGCCACCGAGCCGTATTGCTCGACCTGCTGTGCGATGCGCCGCACGAGGTCGCCAACCGCCGGGAGCGTATTGTTATCGATCTCATGCAGAGCGATCGCGGCGGAAATCAACGGACGCGGATCGCCGCCGACCATGCGGCCGCGCGTTCTTTTCTCGATGCTATCCGCCACGGCCGCGGAGTTCGCCTCGAAAACCTGCATTTGATCCGCGGCGGGCGTTTTGTTCAGCGCGTAGGTTGTCGGGACCGTACCGATGAGGATCAGCATGATAAGGCCCATGCCCTTCTGCCCGTCGTTGGAGCCGTGCGCGAACGAGACGCCGGTGCAGGTCAGGATCAGAATGCCGCGAATCCACCACGGCGGGGGCTGATTGCCCTTCGGCTCCGCGTAAAGGCTGGGATTACGAAGGACGAACTTCAGAACGAGGAGGAGCAGCGCCGCCGCCACGAAGCCGACAAGCGGCGACAGCAGCAGCGAATAGCCGATATCGACGGCCTTTCCCCAATCGACGCCGGAAGTGCCGTCGCGTCCGCGAAGCAGGGCGTTCGTGATGCCGACGCCGATGATCGAGCCGATCAGCGTATGCGAGGACGACGCCGGAAGGCCGAGCCACCAGGTTCCGAGGTTCCAGATGATGGCCGCGAACAGCAAGGCGAACACCATCGCGAAGCCGGCTCCCGAGCCGACCTGAAGGATCAGCTCGACCGGCAAGAGCGAGATGATGCCGAAGGCGACGGCGCCCGAGGAGACAAGCACGCCCAGGAAGTTGAAGAAGCCCGACCACACCACGGCGAATTGCGCTGGCAGGGAGTGAGTGTAGATCACCGTCGCCACGGCGTTGGCCGTGTCGTGGAAACCGTTCACGAATTCGAAGGCGAGCGCGATCAGAAGGGCCACGCCCAAAAGCAAGAAGGGAAGATAGGTCGTGACCGGCACGCCGCTTTCCGAGATGTCGCTGTAAATGCCGTAGACTGTGACAAGCAGTCCGGCCGCCAGCAACACGATGAAAATGATCGCGGTTGCCGGGCCGGCATTCGCATCGAGATTCGGCTTAGGCGACGCCTGCCCTAGCATCGGCTCCGCTAAATCGGACATTTCACTCTCCCACACTGTTTGATTGGGAACTCATGTCCGACGCATATGACACTTTGATGAAAGTCAACATTCCCTTGCCAATAATAGCTCAAACGTCGCCATTCACGCGGCTGGCCTCCCATGAAACCGCCGTCGCGAAGGGCTCCAGGCTCAGGCGGCCGACGCCGATCCCAAGGCGACGAGCGCGTCGGTGCGAAGCCCGGCCATTTTCCGATGCCGCCGCCGCTCGACTCCGATGGCGGCGCCAGCGGCCAGCGCGGCGGCGAGGCGTGCAAGTTTATTCATCCGGCAAGCCTGCCCGCGCCTTGCCGCCGGCTTCGAACAAGTGGGCAGCGGGCGCCAGCCTCTTGCCAAATGCCGCTCAGCTTGCAACTTGTGGGCCTCGGCTCCGGTTCAAGATTCGCGGACGGGTACAGGCGGGAAGCCGGTCGGAGGGTGGCGAATGAGCAAGCAAGGCATGGCGGCGACACGCGATCTCTTCGGCGGGGATGAGCCTCAAAGCCCGAAGGCGAGCGCAGGGCGCCCGCCCGCTCAGAGACCCGGCGAGAGCTACACCGCCGCCGACATCGAGGTGCTGGAAGGCCTGGAGCCCGTCCGCCGCCGCCCTGGCATGTATATCGGCGGCACGGACGAGAAGGCGATGCATCACCTCTTCGCCGAGGTGCTCGACAACGCCATGGACGAAGCCGTGGCCGGCCATGCGAGCTTCATCGAGGTGTCGCTCGAAGCGGACGGGACGCTGCGCGTGACCGACAACGGGCGCGGCATCCCGGTCGATCCGCACCCGAAATATCCCGGCAAGTCAGCGCTCGAAGTCGTCATGACCACGCTGCATTCGGGCGGAAAGTTCAACTCGAACGTCTATTCGACGAGCGGCGGCTTGCATGGCGTCGGCGTCTCGGTGGTGAACGCGCTGTCCGAGCATCTTGAAGTCGAGGTGGCGCTCGGCGGCAAGCTTTATCGCCAGACCTTCTCGCGCGGCGCCCCGCGGACGAAACTGGAAGACCTCGGCGCGGTCCGCAACCGGCGCGGCACCACCGTCCGCTTCCGGCCCGACCCGGAGATTTTCAAGGAGCGCGCGCATTTCAAGCCGTTGCGCATCTTCAAGATGGCGCGCGCGAAGGCCTACCTGTTCGGCGGCGTGGAAATCCGCTGGGCCTGCGCGCCCGAGCTTTTGCACGGCGAAGCGGATGTGCCCGAAAAGGCGGTCTTCCACTTCCCCGGCGGTCTTCGCGACTTCCTGTCCGCGCGCGTCGCCAGCTTCACGCCGGTGACGAAGGACGTGTTCGCCGGCCGCGTCCAGAAGGAAGGCGGACATGGCAGCGTCGAATGGGCCGTCGCCTGGCTCGCCGACGAGGATGGCTTCATGCAGTCCTACTGCAACACCGTGCCGACGCCGGAGGGCGGCACGCATGAGCAGGGGCTTCGCGCGGCGCTCTCGAAATCGCTGCGCGCCTATGGCGATCTGACCAACAACAAGCGCGCCGCGCAGGTTACGCCCGACGACGTCTTTGTCTCCGCGGGCGTCATGCTTTCGGTCTTCATCCGCGAGCCGGAGTTCCAAGGCCAGACGAAGGACAGGCTGTCCTCGGCGGAAGCGGCGCGCATCGTGGAAAACACCGTCAAGGATGCGTTCGATCACTGGCTGACCGCTTCTCCGCAGCAGGCCAACGGCCTGCTTGAATACGTCATAGAGCGGGCCGAGGAGCGCCTGCGCCGCAAGCGCGAGAAAGAGACGGCGCGCAAAAGCGCGACCCGCAAGCTGCGCCTGCCGGGCAAGCTCGCCGATTGCTCCAAGAACGCGAAGGACGACACGGAAATCTTCATCGTCGAGGGCGACTCGGCCGGCGGCTCCGCCAAGCAGGCGCGCGACCGCGCCACGCAAGCCGTGCTGCCTCTGCGCGGCAAGATCCTCAATGTCGCCAGCGCATCGCGGGACAAGCTCGCGCAGAACCAGCTTCTCGCGGACCTCACGCAGGCGCTCGGCTGCGGCACGGGCAAGCACTACAACGACGCGGAGCTTCGCTACGACCGCGTCATCATCATGACCGACGCCGACGTGGACGGCGCGCATATCGCATCGCTGCTCATCACCTTCTTCTACCGGCAGATGCCCGAACTCATCCGCAACGGTCATCTCTTCCTCGCCGTGCCGCCGCTCTACCGTCTGAGCCAGGGCGGCAAGACGGCCTATGCGCGCGATGACGCTCACCTCGCGGAGCTGAAGGCGACCGTCTTCAATGGGCGCGGCAAGCTGGAGGTGAGCCGGTTCAAAGGCTTGGGCGAAATGATGCCGGCGCAGCTCAAGGAAACGACGATGGCCCCCGGCAAGCGCACGCTCCTTCGCGTCGAGATCGCGGGGCGCGGCGGCGATTTGAACGGCCTCGACATCGAAGTGGACGAGGCCGCCGCCGCCGAAATCGTCGAGCAGCTCATGGGCAACAAGCCCGAAGCGCGCTTCCGCTTCATCCAGGATCGCGCCGCGTTCGCGGAACCCGACGCGCTCGATATTTAGCGAAGTCCGGCCCCGAGATCCGTCAGGAAGCGCGAGCAGAATGCCAGCTTGCGCGCCGGCGGGGGATATGGCCGATGAGCGCCGCATTGCGCTCGGTGGAAGAAGCATTTAAGCAGACTCCGCCGATTTGCCCGGCGCATCGTCATCCCGGCTATCGGCGCCCATCGTCATCCCGGCCAAGCGAAGCGCGAGCCGGGACCGCAAAAAAATGAGCGCCGCGATTTGTTACGGTCCCGGATAAGGCTCCGCCTTTCCGGGACGACGAACGAAGGCCATCCGGGAAAAAAGGGCATCCGTTGGCGTACTTGGGAAACTCTGCTTAATTATCTGCAAGGTCGTTTACGGACGGGATTCGCTTCAGGCCACATGCTGGGGGTATACGATATGCGCGCGCCGATCCTATCGCTTTGCATCTTGCTCCTTTTGGGCGGCGCGGGCTCGAAGGCCGCCGGCGGCGGCGGTAAATACGACGCGGATGGGCGGCGCACGGTCGGCATCGAAACGCTCAGCGTGCCTTCGCCAAATGGCTCATTTGCCACAACCGCCTACATACCGCGCGGCCCTGGGCCTTTTCCCGTTGTCATCGTGTCGTCGGGCTTTTTGCAGAAAGGCGCCGCTTACGCCCCTTACGCAAGGCGCCTCGCCAGCTGGGGAATCATCGCGTTGCTGCGCGACGATCCCACCATTTTCAGCGACCTGGCGCAGACGGTCGATCTGACGGATCGCCATCCGGACCGCATCCACAAACCCACTCTTGCCAATAAAATCGGCGCAACCGGAATGACGAACAGGATCGCCTCGGATCTCGTGTTTGAATTCGAGTGGCTGGTGGGAGCAGCCAGCACGGACCCGGCGAGTCCTCTGTATCGCAAGGTCGACCGCGATCATATCGGTCTGGCGGGACACTCTTACGGCGGGCAGGCGGCGCTTCTGGCCGGAGAACGCCTGCGCAAGCGCATCAAGGGCGTGTTCGGGCTCGATCCGGTCGATCTGCCGTTCGGTCCGAGGGCGCGCGACACTCTTGCGAAAATCGGCGTCCCTGTGGTTCTCCTCGGCGAAACCACGGATTCCTCGATGATGTCGTGCGCTCCGTCCGGGTACAATTACCAGATGCTTTTTCGCCATGCCGCCAGCGGCGCCGTGATGATCGAGGCGGCCGGAGCCGATCACACGATGTTCGAAGACCCCGCCAACTGCTCGTTGTGCTGGCTATGCCTGGAGGGGTCCGCCGATGCGCCGACGGTCCTCCGCTATTCGGTCCGCTATCTGACGGCATTCTTCGCGCGCGAACTCCTCAACGACAGGCGCGTCGGCGGCAGGTTCGAAGGGGCCGGCGCGGCCGAGGATATCAACGCCGGACGAATCGAGATCTCCGTGAAGTAGGCAAGCTCGCCCTTCAGCCTGTATCCGCGGTTGCGGCGGCGAAGCGCCCGCCACCGGCGCGGCGGGACCTGACGGATTGCCTTTGTTCGTCGTCCCGGAAGGGCGGAGCCCTATCCGGGACCGTAACAAATCGCGGCGCTCATTTTTTGCGATCCCGGCTCGCGCTTCGCTTGGCCGGGATGACGATGGGCGCCGATCCGGGATCTTGCAAAACCGCGAACCGAAATCTTGAGGAAGGCCCCGTATAAGCGCGAGGGCGCTTTCCGGGGCGACGCTTGCGGCGCGAGGGCGCTTTCCAGGGCGCGGGAACGACGTTGCGCTCGTATCAGATCGCGCCGCTGGCTTTCAGCGCCGCGACTTCGGATTCGGCGACGCCCCAATCGGCGAGGATGGCGGCGGTATGTTCATCCGCTCGCGCGGGCGGCGCGGGCGTTGCGGGCGCGGTCCGGCTGAAGCGCGGCGCGGGCGCGGGCTGCGGCACGCCGGCGATCTCGACGAACGTTTGGCGCGCCCGGTTATGCGGATGCGCGATGGCCTCGTCCCAGTCGAGCACGGCGGTTACGCAAGCATCCGCGCCTTCGAAGAGCGCCGCCCATTCGTCGCGCGGGCGGGCCTTGAACACCTCCGCCAGCCGCGCCTTGTATTGCGGCCACAGCGCCGGGTTGGCCTGCTGGAACTCGCGCGCGTCAAGGCCGAGCTTATCGAGAAACAGCGCGTGGAAGTGCGGCTCGATCGGGCCGATGGCGATGCATTTGCCGTCCGCGCATTCATAGACGCCGTAGAAATAAGCGCCGCCATCCAAGAGGTTGGCTTCGCGCGCGTTGCTCCACAGCTTCGCGCCCTTGAACCCGTAGATCAGGGAGGCGAGCAGCGCCGAGCCGTCCGTCATCGCCGCGTCCACGGTCTGCCCCTTGCCGGACGCCTTCGCTTCGAGCAGCGCGCAGACGATGCCGAAAGCGAGCAGCATGCCGCCGCCGCCCATATCGGCGACGACGTTCAGCGGCGGCGCTGGCGGCGCGCTTGCGCGGCCGAGCGCGCCCAGCACGCCGGACAGCGCGACGAAGTTGATGTCGTGGCCGGCGGCGCGCGCCAGCGGCCCGGTCTGGCCCCAGCCGGTCATGCGGCCGTAGACGAGCCTCGGATTGCGCGCGAGGCAGACATCGGGGCCGAGCCCGAGCCGCTCCATCGCGCCGGGACGAAAGCCTTCGATGAGCGCGTCGGCCTTTGCGATAAGCGCGAGCACGGCGTCGCTGGCGCCGGGCTTCTTCAGGTCGATGGCCATGGAGCGCCGCCCGCGCGCGAGCACGTCGAATTTCGTGTTGACCGCCGGCAAGGCCGGTTTCGCGCCCTTCTGCTGCACGCGGATCACTTCGGCGCCCATGTCCGAAAGCAGCATGGCGCAGAAAGGCCCGGGGCCGAGCCCCGCCATTTCGACCACCCGAAGTCCCTTCAGCGGTCCGCTCATCCCGCCGCCTCGCCGTTGGCCCGCGCGCACGCCTTCTCCAGCGCTTCGTTATATGCGCAAGATAAAGGAAAACAAGACAGCAACTGGGTAAGGGGTTGGAGCCGCTGGTCAGGCCGATGGAAGCTAAATGGCTTCGAGCGCGCCGGCCGCATGCTTCTCGCGCAAGGCGCGGCCGCGCTCCGCAAGGCGCTTCACGGCCTCGATGAAGGCGTCGCTCTTCAGCGGCTTCGACATATAGGCGTCCGCGCCGGCCATGGCGTGATACCGCTCGGCGCCTTTCATGGCGTCGGCGGTCAGCGAGAGGATCGGGGTCGCCCGCTTCCAATCCTGCCGGCGCCGGATGATTTCCATCGCCTCGATGCCCGTCATCGCCGGCATCTGGCTATCCATGACGATGAGATCGTAGGCGTTCTCATCGAGCTTCGCGAGAGCCTGCCGCCCGTCCCCGGCGGAGTGCGCCTCGCAGCCCGCCGCCTGGAGGAGCGCCATCGCAAGCTTGAGGTTGATGGGGTGATCCTCGGCGACGAGCACCGTGTAGGCGCGGGCCGGCGCGGGGGCCGGTTCGAGCAGCGCGGCGCGAGCCGGCGCGGTTTCGGGCGCTTTTTCGACATCGAGCCGGAGCGGCAGCCAAACCTTGAACGCGGCGCCGCGCCCGCGCTCGCTCGTAACCCCGATGTCGCCGCCCATGAGCTGCACGAGGTCCTTGGCGATGGCGAGCCCGAGGCCGCTCCCCTGAACCTTGCCGGCGCCGGGCTCCTGGCCCTGATAGAACCTGTCGAAGATGGCTTCCCGCCGTTCCGGGGAAATCCCCCGCCCCGTGTCGGCGACAACGAGGGAGAGGCCGTCCTTCTCCTTGAACGCCGCGATCCTGACGGCGCCCTCTTCGGTGAACTTGATCGCGTTGCCCACGAGATTGACGAGAATTTGCCGGATGCGCTTCAGATCGCCGACGGCGACGGTTTCGGCCGGCAGCGAACACGCGATGGAAAACTTCAGCGCCTTCGCTTCGGCCATGGCTTCGAGCGCGCGCGCCGCCGCGATCAGCTCGGCGAGCTTGAAGGGACGCGCTTCGATCTCAAGCACGCCGCGCTCGATCTTGCCGAGGTCGAGAAGCTCGTCGATCAGCGACATGAGCGCCCGGGACGACGATTGAATAAGCGTCGCGTATTCCCTCTGCCGTTCCGAAAAATCCGAGGCGAGCAGCAGATCGTTGAAGCCGATGATGCCGTTCATCGGCGTCCTGATCTCATGGCTCAAATTCGTCAGGAAATGGCTTTTCGCGCGGTCCGCCGCCTCGGCGCGCATGCGCGCCTCCTCCAGCCCGGCCTGCTGGCGTTTCAGCGAATCGATGTTCGCCCGGATATCGAGGCCGCCGCCATCGGTTACGGCCACGGCGTCATTGACGTAACCGGCCGTTTTCGTCGGCAAGGCTTGTCGTACTCCCTGGGAATGCGTCATGGCAGCGCCTCAACCTTGCGAGCGGATGGGGAACCTCGGAACATCCCGGTGTTCGTTCGCTTCTCTCGTTGTCGCCGCCGTAAATAATGCAAAGTTAAACCCCAAGGTTCAAGTTAATTGCAGGCGGTAATTTTGGAAATGCTTGTGTTCGGACTAATTCCGCGCGAACAATTTGAGTAAAAAATTCAAGTATATTCGGAAAAGGGACTGCAATCCCGCAGCCTCGTCCTTGCGCTGACCAAGCTTTTCCGATGAGGCATGCCGGATCGGCGCGAACGGCGCCGCACTTTCCTTCCGCCGGCGCGCCGGAGACGGTTAAGCATGCTCGGCCGCGTTGGCCAGCGAACCACCCCTCGCCCCAGCCCTCTCCCGCGCAAGCTCGCCTTGGCGAGCTTGCCACTCCAGGATGTCCGCATCCGCAAGCGGATGCGGACGGGAGAGGGGGACCGCCGAGGCCTTTATTTCTGGCTGTTCCGCGCGCCGTAAAGCCGTTGCACGGCGGCGACGTCCGAGGCTTGCAGCTCGCGAACGCGCTCGTCGTAGCGGAAGGCCATGACGGCGCCGGTGCTGTCGGGGTGGTCGAGCCCGATCGCGTGGCCGACTTCATGCGTGAAGGTGTGCCTGAGATCGTAGACGTCCAGATTGCCGTCGAAGCCGGCCTTCCAGCGCGAATTGCCGTTCAGGCAGACATAGGCCTGATCGATCGCCACGGGCGAAGCGTCGCCCGCCGCATCGGCGCCGGAGGAGGCGGAGCGCGGCCTGCCGAGCGCCATGGCGATGGGCGTGACGCCCTTCCCGGTTCGATAGCTGAGATTGGCGAAAGCGCGTCCGCCCGGATCGTCCGCGGCGCCGATCACGATGTTGGCGCGCCCCGGATCGGCGACCTCGACAAACTCGACATTGGCCGCCGCCTCCCACGCCTGGAACGCGGAGTGCAACTCCCTCTTCGCCGCCTCCTCCGAGAGTTCCGGCGTCGCGGCGAGGATGCCGGCGAAGGCGTGCATCTTTGAGCAATTGCTGGGGCTCAGGATGCTCCTGTCGCTTTGGACGCTGTACGGCCCTTTCAAGATCGCGTAGGTGATCGACGTGACGGGGGCCGCCGCTTCAGGCGCCCAGCGCATCGTGTGACCTTGCACCTGCAGAAGCGCCGCCGCGCGGCCGGCGCCTGCGTCGAAAACAAGGGACATGGCCGCCAGCGCCATCGGAAGGGACACTCTCATCATCGCCTGGTCGCTCTCCTTCAAATGCCGATCCGCTCCCGTCAAGCTCAAGCCCTATTAACCCATCCTTGAGGATAAGAATCAATCGACAGAAACTCGAATAGGATGAAGCAAAAGCCGGGCCATTGTGAGAAAGACACGGTTTTGTATACCGGCGGCGATAACCGGCAAGGCCTGAAAGCTGGAGATTTTCTGCGGCCGCGCCAGGAACGGGATTGGAAAAAGCGAATGGCGACGACACTTTGCGCGCAAAATCATCGTCCGGCATAAGGCGCGGAAGATCTTTACACGGAATTTGTGTTTCGATACTCGTAAGCGATACTATCGCGCGCCAACACGTCGCAGCGCTCACGCTTACGCCGTCCGCAACCCGACATCGTTTTGTCATCGACCTGTCATTGAACGCCGAACCTGTCTGGCGCTGTCGCCTTCGGGCGCGCTTCTTGAGCGCTGAGAGGGAGCAGGCCGAGACGGTTGCCACGCCGTCCCATCTCCCAGAGGGAGAGGGACAGGGTGAGGGGCTGCGACCTTGGTATGTTGCGCAACTCCGTCTCAAATGCGGGGCTTGGCGCCTTTGAGCGCGAGCGCCGCCATGAGGCCGGGCATGCAATCGAGGGCGACGGCCGTTATAGTTCAAGATCCCCGAACTGTAATGCAGCGGGCGATTTTCGTACCGCCGCGACATGGTTAAAAGGGCCATGTGTTAACGGCGGCCGGAGCGGCGGTTTTTCGCGCGCTTTTCCTACGATGCGTCTACGAAAAATACGAAAAACCCGGATTCGACGCGAAAAAAGCGAGTCGGAAATCCTAGTTAACGGTTTTAAAGTTGCGCGGGTTAACCGGAAAACCGAGCCTGAGATTGCAGGCGCGCGGCATGCAACCGCTTCGAATCGTGCGCCGCGGACGGTATTTCTCAAGCAAAACCAGGGCGATAGGCGCCATTTAACGCATCCCAAAGGCGCTCCCTGCTATACTGTCCATAATGAGGGGAAGAGGGCGAAAAACCCCGAACTGGCGGTACCTAAATACGAGGCGCCACGGTTAGCGAAGGCTTAACGGCTCAATCGGTTGCAAGGATCGCGGCCTTCGCCTTGAGGTAGAACTGGCGCGACTTTGCATTTACAATCTTAGGTAGGTTGAAAACCAAAGAATTCTCTTCATATGTTTGCGCCGGTTCATGGGCGGAGTTGGCAAGATGCATCATCTTTATGAGACGGTCGCACTGGCGTTGAAAAATCTGTCGCAAAAGTATCTTTACGACGAAGACCCGGAAGAACGCCGCAACCGGCTCCGCGAGGAAGCTTTGACGCAAATCGACGCGAAAATTCTCCCGATCCTGCAAATGCGGCTCGCGGTCCAGTAACGGCGACGCGACCTGAAGCGCCACACAGCTTAGGCCGCGCGCGGCCCGCCGCCGAGGCGGGGCCGAAAAACGCGAAAGTCCTTATTGCTGGGGCGCCCGCGCGCGAGGGGCGGCAGGGCCGAAAAGCCTGTCCGCCAGCGCCTGGAAAAGACCAGCCTTCAGCGCCAGCGCGACGCCGAGAATGACGACCACGCCCACGCCCGTCGCGATGCCGTCGGCCGCCACTGTCCCGCCGAGCGCCTGGACGAAAAACTTGCCCGCGAAGGAAAGCACAACGGTCAGGGCGAAGATCGGAAGCGAGGCGGCGCCCGCCGCGCAGACCCATCTCGACAGCGGCAGTCTCAGCCAAAGCGCCTCTTTCGGCACGAGCCGCGCGACGAGATAGGCCGAAGCGAGCAGCCCGACCACGCGCCAAAGATCGAGGCATTGCTTGTTCAGGCTGAAATACATCGCGCGAAGGCGGTTGGCGCCCACGTCGTCGATGGTGTGGGATGCGATCGTCATCAGCACGAAGGCGCTGAACACCACGAACGCCGCGCAGCAGATATCGAGAATGCGCCGGCCATCGCCCGCCGCGACCGGAGGCAGATTGGCGCGCGCGCGCCAGCCGAAGGCGAGCCCGATGGCGAAGAGGAACTGCCAGCAGAACGGATTGAAGAACCAGGCCACGTCATAGGTCATGGTCGGGATGCTGGGGAAGAAGCGCGCCGCAAACATCCAGACAAGGCCCGAAGCCGCAAGCAGGGCAAGCTCGCTGCGCGCCCGCATCCAGATAAGGAAGGGAGCGAGCAGCATGACGACGACATACATCGGCAGAATATCGAGAAGCGGCGCCTGGAAGGCGAGCAGCGGCGTTCCGATCAGCACCCGCATAGGATCGCTTTCGATCCTGTCGAGGAAGATCTCATAGTCCGTTCTGACGCCCCAGGCGTCGCGGAGGACGAAGGCCGCCGCCATCAGAACCGCCACCAATACGAGGTGATAGGTCCAGATCGCGCGGGCGCGGGCGAGCGCCTTCCTGGAAAACGCCTGGAGACCCTGCGGGGCGAGCCCGTAATAGCCGAGCGCCGCCGAATAGCCCGCGAGGAACATGAACACCTCGGCCGAATTGAACAGCGTAAAGGTCCGCGAGGTGAGGTAGGTGAATGCGTTCTCAGGGATGTGGTTGATGAAGATGAAGATCAGCGAAAGGCCGCGAAAGAAGTCGATCCGGTAATCGTAATGGGGCTTCTCCACCGGCGAAATCCGGCCTGGCGTTCCGCTTTCCGCGCGCTCGGCGCCGTACGAGCCGGCCGGCGTCAGGATGGGCAGCCATCTCGATCTAAAGACTTTTGCCGATTTGCTTGCCCGGTTCACGCGATGCACCGTCTTACGCCCGTAGCGACCAACGCGCTTGTCTCCTTCTGGGTTTCCTAAGCTCGCAAATTTCGAGCCAAGCCGATGCGCGACTCATCCAACAGGAGACCACAATAGCGATGTGTCCGGACTTGGCTACGCGGATAAGGCCGCAATCGGGATCGGTAACGGGAGTTTGACATGGGATGTTACAATTCTCCTTAAAGGCAATCGCTTTGCCCCATAGCTTCGCTAGCGCGGGCGCCCGCGCCGTGCACGTTCCTCAACTCATGTTGCAGGAGTGCAATAGCAAACAGGTTTTCTCCCGCTCACGCATGGCGGGCGCAGCGAACACAAGCTATTACTTCCCGACGGCGGCAATTTTCTCGCGAAGGCGAAGCAGGGAACGAAAATGAGACAATGCGCGCGAGCGTTCAGCGTTGCGATCGTGGGCTTTCTGGCTTTGGCAGGCGCAGCGGTGGAGACGGCGCGCGCCGAGTGCTCGGTGCAGGCGCCGCTGCGGCCGGTGCACCGCACCTATATCCGGCGCGACGTGGTCGAGCCCGGCGTCTATGAGGTCACGCGCTCGCCATCGGTCTATGGGTGGGCGCATGCGACGGTCGAGAAGCGCGTTCGTGTCCGGCGCGGCCGGCGCTGGGTGGAGCGGACGCTATCCTCGGTTGGCTTGGCGCACCGGCGCATTCTGCTGCGGCCCTACAAGAACTATGCGCATTTTCAGCGGCCCGCCATCGCCTTGTCGCGCGAGCACGTCGCGGTTCAGCCTGAGGGCGCGCGCTGGGTTCCCGCGGGAGCGGCGCCGGATTGCCAGGAGTAGCGTGCGGTCATGGGATGCGACGCCGGCCTTCTTGCTGGATTGCGCCGCATCGCTCGCGATGACGGCTTCTCCGCGCACGGCTTCAGGCAGGGAGGTGGCGCCTGGCCGGGAATCCTTGTGGCGGCAGTGCATTCTTGAAGCGGCTTGCGTCGCGGCGGTCATTCTGCCTGAAAGGCTTTGGGCCTACGACGGCGGGCGCATTATGGCCGTTCCCCCGGTATGCGCTCTTATTACGGCCGCGCTGCCCTGAGAATTCGCTGAAAGCTTTACTGAGCGCGGATATCCCAGCAATCGAAACCGCTCCGCTTCAGCTGCTTGCAGGTCGATTTGGCCTGCGCCTCGCTGGCGAAGCGGCTGAGCCTCGCGCGGAACATGGTGACCCCCGTCGGAAGCGCCACCGTCATGATGAACTCGGGGTGCGCCTTTATGACAGCCAGGCCGAGCGCTTGCTTCACGCTTTGGAGCCGCTCTTGAGCCTGGTCCTCATTTGGAAAGGCGCCGACCTGGACGTGGAAGGGACCTGGCTGATCCAGGTCGCGCGATACGGCGACCGTTGCGGCGGCCAGCGTCTGCGGTTTCTTCGGCTCCTCCGGCTCCGCGGCGCGCGCGGCGCCCTCGGCCTTGGCTGGCTTCGGTTCAGGCGGGGATGCCTCGGCGAACTTCGTGGGCGTCGGTTCGGGCAGGGAGGCGTCCCCGACCGCCACCGCGTCCAGCGGTTGGACCTCGGGCGGCCGCACCGTCTTGTAATGCACCGAGACGTTCTGCAGGCGCGCGGGCTGCGCCTGGGCTACGAGCGTCTCGTTCCGCGCAATTTCTTGCGCTGGCGGAGGGACGTAAGCTTGGCTGCGGCTCGCGGCCCTTTCGGCCTTGTCTTCCGGCTCGTCCGTCGTCGCGTCGGCTTCCTGTTGCGAGACCGGCGAGGGCGCCCTGGCGTGAAGCCCGGACTCGATGGATGCGATGATCATGGCGATGGAGGTTCGATCCACCTTCCGGCCGAGCCATTGCGCCTCTCGCAAGGGCGGCGGCGCGAGGGCGACGGCCGCCGGTTTGGGCGACGGCGCCGCCTTCCCGGGCTTTCCGGAGGAAGCAACCTCCACTTTGACCTCGGGTTTCGGCTTGGCTTGGAGAGGCTCAGCCGCTTTCGGTTTCGCGGCGGCGGCAAAGACGCCCGTCTTCCGGGCCGCCATCTGCGTCATCGCCTTCCCCCACGACGCGTCGAGGATGTTGCGCATCGCCGCGTTGCGGGCGCCAGAGGACGACCCGCCCAGCACCACCGCCAGAAGCCGCTTGTCGCCGCGTCGCGCGGTCGCCAGCAGATTGAAGCCGGACGCCGTGGTGAAGCCGGTCTTCATGCCTTCCATCCCCTCGTAGGAGAAGAGCATGGTGTTGTGGTTCCGGTAGATTTCGCCGTCGTATTGAAAATACTTGGTCGAAAAGACCTTGGAGCGTTCCGGATGGTCGGCGAGGATGTTCTTGCCCAGCACAATGAGGTCTTGCGCCGTCGTCTTTTGGTCGGGGTTTGGAAGGCCGGAAGCGTTGCGGAAAGTCGTGTTCAGCATTCCGATGGTCCGTGCCTTCTGCGTCATCTTGCGCGCGAATTCCTCCTCGGAACCCGCCAAGGCTTCGGCGACAGTCACGGCCATATCGTTCGCCGATTTCGTCACGATGGCGCCGATGGCGTCGGCCACCGTGATCGTGTCGCCGGGTGAAAGGCCGAGCTTCGTCGGGGATTGGTCGGCGGCGTGCTCCGAAACGCGGAGCTTCGACTGCATCGTGAGCTTGCCGTCGCGAAGCGCGTCGAACAGAAGGTACAGGGTCATCACCTTCGTAAGCGAGGCTGGAAAGCGCGGCTCGTTCGCGTTCTTGGCATAGAGAATGCGGCCCGTATAGACATCGACCGCCATGGCGGAGGCGGGCGGCGAATACTCCTCCCGATAGCGATGACGGCGGTGCGCTTCCGCGTTCATCGGCATGAGCAGCAGCGCGGCCAATGCGCAAACGAGAAGAGCCGGTCCCGCGAGCTTGGCGCCGGGCGCTCGACTTTCCTCCCGCATCACGAAAGACATCGATTTTTCCGGATCATTATGCCCTGAAAACACGCAAACTTGGCTTGAGCATGGCAGCGCTGCCACAGGCGCACTCCCGAACAACCCCTATGCAAGGTTGTTCGTAAATCCTGCTATACCTCTGCGTGCCTTAATACTTCCTTACCCATCCGGACGCCAAGATCATGACCGGACCATCGAACCCGAAGCCCATTTTGAGGATTTCTTCGCTCCCGGCGCGCTATGGTTTGGCGAACCTCTTTCAAGGCCGGAAACGAACCATATATTCGGCCAGTCATACCACTTGCGGGCCTTGACAGAAGAAACCGACAAACGGGAGAATGGTGAGTGACGGCGGCCAAGGCTTCCCATGCGGCTGGGGCTGCCCGGCGGCCAGGCGCTCGAAAAGTTAAGGCATTGAGATGGGTCTTTATGATTGAAGCGATGGCGGGCAATAACGGCTTCAAAAGCGATAACGACCTCAAGACCGGGGTCGTCACAAAAACGCGACCGAAGACGAAGCGGCCGAGCCTGTACAAAGTGCTCCTTTTGAACGACGATTATACTCCGATGGAATTTGTCGTTTACGTGCTTGAGCGGTTCTTCAACAAGCCTCGGGAGGAGGCGACCCGTATCATGCTTCACGTGCATCAAAAGGGCGTCGGCGTATGTGGCGTCTATACCTATGAGGTCGCTGAGACGAAAGTCACGCAGGTGATGAATTTCTCACGCCAGCATCAGCATCCCTTGCAGTGTACAATGGAAAAGGAGTAGGTGCGGCTGTGCCATCATTCTCGAACAGCTTGGAAGAGTTGCTTCACCGCGCAATCGAATACGCCAACGAGCGTCATCATGAATATGCGACGCTCGAGCACCTGCTTTTATCGCTGATCGACGATCGGGACGCCTCGTCCGTGATGCGCGCCTGCAACGTCGACATCGAACGCCTCAGGGCGAAGCTGACCGATTTCCTGGACAAGGAATTGACCAACCTCGTCCTCGACCAGGACAGCGAGGCGCAGCCGACCGCAAGCTTCCAGCGCGTCATCCATCGCGCGGTGGTGCACGTGCAGTCCTCGGGCCGCGAGGAGGTGACCGGCGCGAACGTGCTTGTCGCGGTCTTCGCCGAGCGCGAGAGCAACGCCGCCTACTTCCTGCAAGAGCAGGACATGACGCGCTTCGACGCCGTGAACTTTATCTCGCACGGCATCTCGAAGCGCGCCGGCATGTCCGAACCGCGCGGCGTGCGCGGCGTCGAGGACGACGCCGCGACGGTGGAGGGCGCCGACGACAAGAAGCGCTCGACGGACGCGCTTGAGGCCTATTGCGTCAACCTCAATCAGAAGGCCAAGGACGGCCGCATCGATCCGCTGATCGGGCGCGACAAGGAGATCGAGCGCACCATCCAGGTGCTGTGCCGCCGCTCCAAGAACAACCCGCTTTATGTGGGCGATCCGGGCGTCGGCAAGACCGCCATCGCCGAAGGCCTGGCGCGCAAGATCGTTCGCGGCGAGGTCCCGCAGGTGCTGGCCAACGCCACCGTGTTCTCGCTCGACATGGGCACGCTGCTCGCGGGCACGCGCTATCGCGGCGACTTCGAGGAGCGGCTGAAGGCAGTCATGAAGGAAATCGAGGCCTATTCCGGCGCGATCCTGTTCATCGACGAAATTCACACCGTGATCGGCGCCGGCGCGACCTCGGGCGGGGCGATGGACGCCTCGAACCTCCTGAAGCCCGCGCTGCAATCGGGCGTGCTGCGCTGCATCGGCTCCACCACTTACAAGGAGTACCGTCAGCACTTCGAGAAGGACCGGGCGCTGGTTCGCCGCTTCCAGAAGATCGACGTTGCCGAGCCCACCGTCGAGGACGCCGTGGAGATCATGAAGGGGCTTAAACCCTACTTCGAGGACTTCCACAACATCAAATACACCAACCAGGCGATCAAGGCCGCGGTGGAGCTTTCGGCAAAGTACATCCACGACCGGAAGCTGCCGGACAAGGCGATCGACGTGATCGACGAGACGGGCGCTTCGCAGATGCTCGTGGCGCCGTCGAAGCGCAAGCGCACCATCGGCGTGAAGGAGATCGAGGCCACTGTCGCCACCATGGCGCGCATCCCTCCGAAGACAGTGTCGAAGTCCGACACCGAGCTGTTGCGCAATCTCGAAAGCGACCTGAAGCGCGTGGTGTTCGGCCAGGATCAGGCGATCCATGCGCTCTCGGCGGCGATAAAGCTCGCCCGCGCCGGCCTTCGCGACGCGGAGAAGCCCATAGGCTGCTACCTGTTCTCCGGCCCGACCGGCGTCGGCAAGACCGAGGTGGCGCGCCAGCTCGCGAGCCTGCTCGGCGTGCAGATCCTGCGCTTCGACATGTCGGAATATATGGAGCGGCACACCATTTCGCGGCTCATCGGCGCGCCTCCCGGCTATGTGGGCTTCGACCAGGGCGGCCTTCTTACGGACGGCATCGACCAGAACCCGCATTGCGTGCTTCTCCTCGACGAAATAGAGAAGGCGCATCCGGACCTGTTCAACGTGCTGCTCCAGGTCATGGACCACGGCAAGCTTACCGACCATAACGGCAAGCAGGTGGACTTCCGCAACGTGATCCTGATCATGACCACGAATGCGGGCGCGGCCGAGATGGCGAAAGCCGGCATCGGCTTCGGCAGCACGCAACGCACGGGCGAGGACGAGGAGGCGATCAAGCGCATGTTCTCGCCGGAGTTCCGCAACAGGCTCGACGCAACAATTCCGTTCGCGCGCCTGTCCCGCGATATGATCAGCAAGGTGGTCGAGAAGTTCATCTTCCAGCTCGAAGCGCAGCTCGCCGACCGAAACGTCATGATCGAGCTGTCGCAAGAGGCGATGGATTGGATCGCCGACCACGGCTACGACGAGCATTACGGCGCAAGGCCGCTCGCCCGCGTCATCCAGGAGCACATCAAGAAGCCGCTCGCGGAGGAGCTTTTGTTCGGCAAGCTCGAAGGCGGCGGCACCGTGCGCGTGGTCGTGGCCGAGAAGGAGGGCAAGAAGGCGCTCGCCTTCGAGGTCATCGAGAGCAAGCCGCCGGTCAAGGTCGAGGAGGTCGACGGGGGGAGCGACGGCGAGGGCGGCGACCGCACGCCGACGGCGCTCATCCCAAAGGTGCCGTTGAATTGGTAGCGCGCGCGGGAGTAAGCTTGGTGGCCGGGCCTGTCCCGGCCATTTTCATGAAAGGCGCCCCCTTGCATTCCCCGAAGGCGGCATGACGCGCGAAAAGGCTGGGTTCATCAAGGCGTTCCGCCATCCGCCCCTTCCCGCCGCCACGGTGCTGTGCGCTTCGTTCGTGGGCTTCGGCGTCCTCTGCCACGGCGATCACATCGGGCTCGCCGCGGCGGTCTACTCGACGATCTTCATTTTCGCGCTGCCGGCGCAGGTGATCCTCGCAGACCAGATCGCGCGCGAGGTTCCTCTCTGGACGGCGGTTCTCGCCGTCGGCTTTACGGGGGTGCGGCTCCTGCCGATGACGGTGTCGCTGATGCCGCATCTGCGCGGCGCGGGCCGGCCGAAGCCGCTCGACTATTTGGCCGCGCACTTCATAGCGGTCACCATGTGGATCGAAAGCTTGCGCCGCATTCCCTTCCTGCCGCGCGGCATGCGGGTGTCCTATTATTTTGGGCTCGCCGTCATCCTTGTTGGCGTGAGCGTTGCCGGCGCCGTGGCGGGATATCTGCTTGCGGACCTGCTGCCGCGAACGGTCGCGGCGGCGCTCATCTTTCTGACGCCCATCTATTTTACTCTCGGCCTCCTCGGCAGTGCGCGCGCCCGCGCCGACTATGCGCCGATCCTGCTCGGGTTTTGCGCCGCGCCCATCTTTATGAGGATCGCGCCGAGTTTCGATCTGGTTGCCGCCGGGCTTTTTGGCGGAACGCTCTCGTTCTTTGCATTCAGGCGGCGCGACCCCTCGAAGCCTCGTTCCGCCTCGGATCCTCGCGATGGATAACGCTTGGGGCGTCTGGCTCGTCCTCATCGGGGCGACCGCCGCAAACGAGATTTGGCGCATCGCCGGCGTCTGGCTGTCGCGCGGCGTCGATCCGAACGGCCCCCTGATGCTCTGGGTGAAAGACGTCTCGACCGCGCTCGTGGCGGCGCTGGTCGCGCGCCTTCTTCTTCTGGCGCCGACGGGCGCGCTGAAGGACGTCAGCGCCTCGGTCAGCCTTTTGGCTTTCGCCGCAGGCGTCGCCGCCTTCTACGCAAGCCGCCGCAACCTTCTCATTGGGCTCGCGTCAGCCGAAGCGGCATTTTTCCTGTCGCGCTGGGCGCTGCAAGCGTAGGCGGCGGAGGCGCATGGCGCAGACCCCGCCGTTTCGTCATCCCGGCCATCGACACCCACCGTCATCCCGGCCAAGCGAAGCGCGAGCCGGGACCGCAAAACAATGAGCGCCACGATTTATTACGATCCCGGATAAGGCTTCGCCCTTCCGGGACGACAGGCGAAGGCCATCTGTCGGCTTCATTGGGAAACGCTTCCGCCGCAAATTCGCGCGGCGGAAGCGGCCGGACGGCATTTTATCGCGCCAGCACCGCGAGGCGGGCGCGGGCTTTTTGTTGAGCAAGGCGGTTCGAGTTGACCAGCGCCTTCAACTCGATGGCTTTCTTGAAGTCGATGATGGCGAGAGCGGGCAGCCCCTGCTCCTCGTAAATCTGTCCCCGGCCCCAAAGCGAGTTGATGCTGTCGACATTGGCCCTGAGCGCCGCATTGAAATCTTCGAGCGCGGCGTCGGTCTCGCCGAGCGCGAGAAGGATGTGGCCCCTCCTGTCGAGGTAGCGCCAATCGTTCGCCTTCAGCGAAATGGCCTTGTCCGCGTCCGCCTTCGCTTCCTTGACCTTCTGTGTCTCAAGCAGAAGCCCGGCTCGCGCGTTATGAGCCGCCGCATCGTTGGGATTGATGCCGATCGCTTTGTCGAAGTCGGCGAGGGCTTGCGCGTAGTCGCGTTTTCGCTGATTGGCGAGGCCGCGGCTCACATAGGCCGAGGCATGCTTCGGATCGATGCCGATGGCCTTGTCGAAATCGGCGATGGCGCCGGCGTTATCGCCACGGCCCTCGATCAACGCGATGCCGCGGAGGTCATAAGTCTCCGGGTTCGAGGGATTGAGGCCGATTGCGGTGTTGTAATCGGCGATGGCGGGTTCCCACGCCCCCTCGGCGGCATGCGCGGCGCCCCGCTTGATGTAGGCCGCCTCGAATTTCGGATCGAGGGCGATCGCCTTCGTGAGGTCTTGCACGGCGCGGCCATAGTCGGACACCGCGAAATAGGTGATCCCCCTGCCGAAATACGGCTCCGGATATTTCGGATCGAGGCTCATGGCCTTGTTGAAGTCGGTGATCGCGCCCTCGAACGAGCCTCTGTTCAGGTTGACGAAGCCGCGGCCCGAATAGGCGTTGGTGAATTGCGGGCTGAGGCGGACCACCTGGTCGTAATCGTCGAGCGCGCTGGCGTGGTCGCCCTTGCGCTCGTAGGCGCGGGCGCGGCTGAAATACGCGATCGAATTGCTGCCCCGCGTATCCGCGATGATGGTCGAGCAGGCGCGGATGGAGAGCTCAAGGTCTGAGTCCAGGGCGCAGTCGGTGTTCGTGTCGGCGAAAGAAGCCCCGCATAAGGCGAACGATAGTCCGGCGGCCGCAGCCAATGCACGCATGAAATTCCTCCCAATCTGTTTATTTTGAAGGAATATACAGCGTTACGAATGTCAGCGCCAGCGCGGCCGAATGAAACCTGCGCGCAAATCCGAGGCTTCTCCGTCGAGGGCGCCGCGCTGAGGCCGTCGCTTCCGGCGCATGCCGCAATTAAGCTTTTCCGATACAATATTTGGCCGCAGTCTTTCCGCAATTGCGCGGCTATTCCCCTGGCTGGTAGAAGGGCTCTTATTCAACTCACTTTTGGGTCGATGTCATGAGACGGATGATAGTCGCAGCCGCGCTTGCCGGGGTTCCCTTGATGTGCCAAGCCGCCGAATTCCCTTTGAAGCGCGTGGTCCTTTCGACGTCGGGGCTCGCACAGTTCACGCATGCGGGCGAGGCCGAGGCGGGGTCGGTCATCGAACTGCCCGTGCGCATCGACCAGGTGGACGACGTGCTGAAAAGCCTGGCCGTCTTCGACGCGGCGGGCGCGGCCGGCGCCGTCAGCCTGCCTGGAAAGACCCCGCTCGCCGAGCTGTTCCGCGACCTGCCCTTCGATAAGGCCGCGCTCGACTCGCAACCCGCCCTGTTGAACGCGCTGACCGGCGCGGAAGTGGAGATCGAGGGCGCCGTTACCGCCTCGGGCCGCGTCTTCCGCGTCGAGGAGGAAACCGTCCGGCTGCCCGACAATGGCGGCGAGACGCGCCGCCATCGCCTCACGCTGCTGACCGACAAAGGGTTTGTCCAAGCCATTCTCGAAGAGTTGACCGCGGTTCGCTTCGCCGATGCCGGGACGCGCGCGCAAATCGACCGGGCGCTGTCCGGCTTGGCCGCCAATCGCGCCAAGGACCGGCGCACGCTCGCCATCGCGTTCGGCGGAGAAGGAACGCGCAAGGCCGGGTTCAGCTATGTGGTCGCGGCGCCTGTCTGGAAGACCTCCTACCGGCTCGTTCTTCCGAAGGAAGGCGGGAAGGCGAGGCTCCAGGGCTGGGGCATCCTTGAGAACCTCACCGGCGGCGACTGGAAGGACGTCGATCTGACGCTCGTCTCCGGCAATCCGGTGGCGTTGAAGCAGGCGCTTTACTCGGCCGTGTTCGTGCAGCGGCCCGAGATCCCGGTCACGTCGTCGCTGCGCATCGTCCCGCGGAAAGACGAAGCTGAAGAACCTTCGGGCGGCATCTTCCGCAAGCAACCGCAGGCGCGGGGCTTCGCGGTCGCCGGGGCGCCCCCGCCCGCGCCTCGCGCCGAGGCCGCGCGCGCGCTCGAACTGAAGGAGGAGCTTAGCCCATCCTCCGTTACGGCCGTGGCGGAGGAAGCCGCGACGCATGTGCTCTACAGCTTCCCGGGCAAGGTGACGCTCGCCTCCGGTTCGACGATGATGATCCCATTCGTCGACCGCGACGTGACGGCGTCGCGGACCTACATCTACCAGCCCGAAACCAGCGCCGTCCGCCCGCTCGCGGCCGTCCGCCTCACCAATGACGGGGACTCCGCGCTTCCTGCCGGGCTCGTCACCTCCTACGAAACGGGCGCGGACGGCGCGGCCAATTTCGCGGGCGATGCGCAGCTGCCCCTCCTCGCCAAGGGATCGACGAAGTTCATCACCTTTGCGCTCGAACTCGAAAACGGACATCCGCCGCGAGGACAAGGGCGTCACGCAGACGCGGCTCGGAAAGGCGGTGAAGGGCGAACTCACGGTGACGGCCAAGTCGCGCTGGGCCATCGACTATGAGATTACGCCGCCCGTGGAGGAGGACCGCGAAGTTTTCATCGAGGAACAACGCGACGCTGGCTGGAAGCCCGCCGGCGAAACGAAGGACATCGAGGAGACCGCGACGCGCCTGAGATTCAGGGTCGATGCGCCTAAGGCCAAGACCACCAAGGCGACGCTCGTGCGCGAGCACATCGATAGCGAAACGGTGAGCCTCGTCTCGCTCGCGCCGGACCAGATCCTCGCCACGATTTCAGGCTTGCAGAATGAAGGACCCGCGCTGAAGGAGGCCGTGGCGAAGCTCGGCGCCGTCGCCGGCGACATCGCCAAGATCAATGCCCGCAAATCCGCCATCGATGCGGAGCGCGAGAAGATCGCCGGCGATCAGGAGCGCATCCGTCACAACCTCGCGAGCGTCGGCCAATCCTCCGATCTTGGCCGCCGCTATATCGAGACGCTGAAGTCGCAGGAGGACCGGCTGGGGGCGCTTGCCGCCGAGGAGAAGAAGCTTGAGGACGATCTCGCCGCCAAGACGAAGAAGGCGGAGGAGATCGCGCACGATCTCGTTTTGTAGAGCGGGCGGAGAAGCTTGGCCGCCCTCAGCCGCCGCGCTTTCGAACGCGGATGTGGCGCGGCTGCCGGTTTCGCGCGTCGATCCGCGGGCGAAATGGCGCTTTTCCTATAAGTCTGATAGGAATCGGCTCTAATGTGGTATTATGATACCTAAAATACATGTTTTTTTCCAAACGAACCCAATAGAGTTAATCGACGGTTATCATCTGACGACCGGCATGAGTTGGCAATTCCAGCGGGATGCATCCTGTTGCAGCGCCCTTGAAACCATGAGGAAAGGGGGTAGGCAATTGCGAGACGCCACACGAGAGCAGGTAGGGCTCGACACGGGCGCCATTCCCCGACTATGCGGATGAGATAGCCGCGCCGGCCCGGCGGACTGGCTGGCAAGGATTGCTCTCAAGAGCCGAGGCGCACAGGGAACGCGCGAACAGGAGAAGGCGCATGCCGCCGATACGATACGGATTGAAGGAGCGGCAGGAGCCGGAGCTGGAAGCTTTGCCTTACGACAAGGTTTGGGTGCGCGATCTCATCCTACCCGCGCGCATCGGCGTGTGGAGCGAGGAGCAAGGCGTTTCCCAGCGCGTGCGCTTCACCGTCGAGCTTTCGGTCTTGCCGGGATTGCATCGGCCGGGCGACCTCACGAGCGTGGTTTCGTACGATTTCATCATCGACGGCATCGAGGAAGCGCTGGCCGGCGGCCATGTCCTGCTCACCGAAACCGTGGCCGAGCGGGTCGCGGAGCACTGCCTTTCTCACCGGCGCGCGGTGTCGGTGCGGGTGGTGGTCGAGAAGCTCGACCGCATTCCCGGCGCGGCGCTCGGCTGCGAGATCGTCCGCGTCGCGTCGCATCGATAAGCGCGCGCCGGTCGGGAAGCTCTATTTCAGGATCAGGCCCAGCTTGACCAGACGCGCGCGGACGCCGCCTTCCTGACGGCCAAGCGCCGAGGCCATCGCCTTAACCGTCTCGCCGCGCTTGTGCCGGACCGCGATATCGGCATCGTCCTCCGCGGACCACTTCTTATATGCTTTGGCTGTGCGCAAACCGGCGGCGGGCGCCGTTTCGTGGCTTTGCGCAGGCGCGGTCCCTTTCAAATCTCGCAAATGAGCCTGATGAAGGTCCTCGGTCCTGGCGTGCCCGAAACGTGCGATGCGTTCCGCCTCCGCTTCCGACGCGCGCCTGAAATCCGCATCCTTCGCCAGCGCCTCCGGATGAACGCGAAGCGCGCGCTCGTTCCAGCCCAGGAGATGCAACCCGCCCAAAGTGCGCACGCGCGACAGGGCGACATAGCCCTGCCCATACTCAAAGGCGTTCGACAGGTCCATCACGGCCGCGTCGAGCGACATGCCCTGGCTTTTATGCACGGTAATCGCCCAGGCGAGCCGCAGCGGGACCTGCTCGATGCCGGCCTTGACATGCTCGTCCTCCGCGACCTTCCACTCCGCGCGCTGCGCAAGAATGGAGGCGCCGCCCTTGGTGAGGACGACGGGGTTGCCATCCTCAGCGTCGAATTCGGTCACAACGCCGAGCGTGCCGTTCACGAAGCGGCCCTCGGGATCGTTCTTGGTGAACATCACGATGGCGCCGATTTTAAGCTCCAGCCGCTCCGGCGAAAGGCAGCCGCGCTTCAGGCCTTCGGCGAGGAGCTTGTCGCCCGTCGACGTCATGATGAAGCTTTTCGCCTCGCCCGGAAGCTTCACGAGCTCGGCCTGGTTGATGCGGTCGACGTCAATGTTATGCGTGAAAAGCCGCGTGACGCTTCTCGGCAGGCTGTCGACCTTGAGCTTGCGGCTGGCGAGCACATCCCTGTGCTCCGGGCCGAACCTGTTGCCGCGGACCGCGGCCAGAAGCGACGAAAACTCGGCGTCGTTCTGACGGTGCTGCTCCGTGAGGTAGCAGATCGAAGGATCGAGATCGCGCCACGCGCGCGACGCATAGGCGAATGGCGAGAGGTCGTCTTCGTCCTGACTGTCCATCTCGGCGCCGGCATGCTCGTCCCGGCGGATCACCGGGGGGAGCTGGAAAAAGTCGCCGACGAAGACGGCCTGCAAGCCGCCAAAAGGATCGTTCGATTTGCGTATGTATTGGCAAACCTGGCTGACCGCCGACAGGGTTCGCCCCGCCATCATCGAAACCTCGTCGATGATGAGCACGCGCGTCTTCTTGATGCGGTCGGCGACGCGGCGGCTCTTGGCGATGGCGTCCATGTCGACGCGAGAAACCTGCGAGCGCGCGCCGATCCCGCTCCACGCGTGCACGGTGGTTCCGCCGAGCTGAGCGGCGGCGACGCCCGTGGAGGCCGTCACCGCGACAGGCACGCCCTCGCGCCGCAGATAACTCACAAAGCGGGAGGCCACATAGCTCTTTCCGCTTCCAGGCTCGCCCGTGAGAAACACGCTGGCGCCGGTTTTCAGGATCTGGAGGGCTTGATCTTGTTTCATGAGCGAAATTGCCGCTTCCCGCAGGCCCGCAGTCGTCAATCGATTTGGGACTATGACCTTGGAGGCTTGGCTCACTCAAGGGTCGATACTAAAAAGCGCCCACCCCCATTCATGGTCGCGCGAAGGTTGTGCTCGTGTAGCGTCTCGCAATCGCCTACCATCTATACCGCGCGCGCTCATAGGCAATTGCGAGACTTAAGGGACACTAGCGAATCTGGCCGCTGATAAGCCAGCCATTCGCTGAAAGCGCCGAGCCTTGCTTCGCGTCCGCCCGCGCATGGTTTGCCGTCTCTTCAGCTTGGCTGGCAAGCTGGTCGCTCGCGTATTTCAGGTCGACCCATTCCGTATGCATGACCTCGACGCTGCCGTCCTTGATCTCTTCTTTGGCGGATTTCGCGGAGGCCACCCATTGACCCGTGATCGTGGCTGTTTCCGGCGTGGCCTTGAACGCATCCGCGCGGGCGATCAGCTCGGGATTGGGCTGATAGTTCGTATTCGACACCACATGCACGAACTTATAGCCTTCCTTCTCCAGCTCGGTGAGGAGGCCGTCCAGCGCTTCCGCCGTCGGTTTCTTGATGTCGTGGAAGAGGATAATGCCTTTTCCAGTCGCCTTGAGACGGCTTATGACGTTGCTCGCAATGCGCGGCGAGCTTGCGCCCGGCTCGGTATCGCCCGAAATCACATCGACAGACCAGACGCTGATATTGCGGCTTGCAAGATAGGCCACCGTTTCAGGAGAATCCCGCAAGCCCGGATAGCGGAAGAACGGCGCAATCGGCTTGCCCAGCGCCTGGCTCACGGCGGCGAAGCCCTTCTCGATTTCGAGCTTGGCGTCCTCCGGCTTCATGAGGTGCATGGCGCGGGGATGCGACCAGGTGTGGCTGCCGATGGTGTGGCCCCTGCGGTCCAGCTCCTGGAGCAGCTTAGGGTTCTGCTGCGCCATGCGGCCGACGGAAAAGAAAGTCGCCTTCACGCAATGCTTTTGCAGCGTGTCGAGGACGGTTTGGGTATTCGCCGCAAGAGGCCCGTCGTCGAAGGTCAAAACGACCTCGTGGTCGCGGAGATTGAGGGTCCGGCTCTGTGCCTTGTCCGAAGCGTCGTTGAGGGCTTGGCCATAAATCGGGCCGCCGGTCGAATCAGCGGCTACGATCCGAGCTATGCGGGTCGTTTTCGGATTGTAGGCGCAATCGGCCTCCTCAGCGAGCGTCTGAGAGGAAACCGCTCCGAGAACCATAAGCGCAAAAACTACTCTCATCCCGCACACCCGTTCTGGCCACCGCATGTTCTAATATAGACCCGAAGCTCCTTCTTTACGAAGGCTAAACAGGCGGCCCGATGCAGATTTATCGGTCCTGTTGATTCAGGGCGACAGGCTCCTCCGTTAGGAGGATGGGCCAAGTTTCTGCGTTAGATTCTCAAATTCCCGCCTTAAATTTTCGTTGCGGAAAATCTGCTCGAAACCGGGCTGATCGAGCTTTTGCAGGGCGTCGAACGATGTCCTCGCCTCGTCCATGAGCGCCTTCAGCTGAAAACTTTCTTCCACGGTTTCGTAAGTGTTATCGGCCACCTTCAAGTCGTACAGAGTCTTCGACCTCGCTTGCGCCAAGAGCCGGCGCTGATTCAAGAGATAGTCCCGATAGAACGCTGAAACCTTCCTGGAAACCTCTTGCGCGGTTAGATTCGCCTCAAGGGCGGCGCGCTGGTCCGCGCGGCTTGGGGACTGCAACAGCTCGCGGGTCGCGGCGCGGGTCTTCTCGATCGTGTCCGCGATGGCGTCCAGACGCGCGAGATACGATTTATCAATTCGTTCGATCAAGATATCCTGCGCATGGACCAGCAGAGCGAAGAGCGCCGCATGCATCGCGAAATAGCGGCGCGCCGATTTCAGATCCTCGTTCGATTGCTTCACAAGCGTTCCAAGCCGCTGATCCGCGATCTTGGCGACCTCGAAAGCCGCCAGGAGCTTTAAGAGGTCGCCGCCGAGAACGCTGTCGAGCAGAAGGTCGAGTTGCTCCTCGGAGAGTGCGACCCCAGAAGCGGCCAGCGCCTTGCCGATTTCGGTCTTGATCCGCGCGATTTCCGCTTGCCTGGTCTTGATGTCCACGGTCAGCGCCTCGATGGAGCTATCGATCGAATCCTGCGTTTGGGTGAGGAGGCCCGGCAAAAGCCCCGACTTCGGCGCTTCGAGTCTCCTCTCCCGCAGCGCCCCGATGCGCTCGCGGTCTTCGGAAATCTTCTCGCGGCTTTTTTGCATATCGTCCTGGAGCTTCAGAATCGGCGCATCCGTGACGATGGAGAGCGCGCTGTTGAGAAGCTCGCGGATGGACTTTTCGCGCTCCTCGCGCGTCTCGGTCCATACCGGATCGAATAAGAATTTTTCCCGGGCGGGCAGCGATTTGGCGGCCTCCCTTTCGGCGGCGGCGCGCTTCAGGATCCTATCGATCTCGGCGAGGAGCGCCTGGGACTGCAAGCCGGAGGCCTGGACCGCGGCGGGGCGCGGCTGCGCCGCCGCGCCTTGGGACGCAGGCGCCGCGGCGGGAGCCTTCTGAGGCGCCTCCTCGGCATGCAATGAGATCACTTGTAAAGCAATAGTAAAGAAAAGGAACTGCCAGCGTCCCACGGCTTGCTGGACTTTCATGATGTCGCTGTTCCTCCCTCGAAACCAAGCTCCTGGTTGCATTAATGTAGCCTGGATTTTTTAGTTTCCAAACGAGTTTAACCTTGTATACTTCAGCCTAGGCTATCGTTCATTTCGCCTCCGGCCGAGCGGTATCCAAGGGTAGGGCACATTGAGCTTAAGCGTCTAGCCGGCTTTTGCTCAATTTTAAGAAAAATGTTTCTATGACGCTTGGGAAATCGAAGCAATGCGCTGGACGCGCGTCTTACGATCGTGAGCTAACGCTGTCGCGATCTTCTTTTGGCGCTCTTCGTCAAAACTGGCGAAAAGAGACAAAACCGCATCCAGCCAGGTTTGGTCCGGCCATCGTCGCCGGGCTTGCGGCCGCCGTCGCCTTTGCGTCCCCGGCGCCAGCGAAGGCGCAGCCTTCCAAGTCCTGGAAGGCGGCGGCCGCCGCCCATCTTCGCGCCGCGCCGTCGGGCGGCTCGCCTGCGATCGCCCTGGTGCCCCGAAATGCGCTGCTCACCTCCCAGGCCCCCTGTGCGGGCGTCTGGTGCGCCGTTGAGTACAACGGCAAGCGTGGCTGGGTGTATCGGCAGGTCCTTGTCCAGGCCGCCTTGAAACCGGCGCAGGTCCCGGTTCTGCCGGAGCAGCCCGCCATGGAGGCATCGCTGAACCTGGCGCCCCGCCGGCCGAAGCGCCTCCTGAAAGTTCCCCAGACGAGAAGGCAGGCGCTCCCTATGGCCTGATCGGGCTCAGCGCTGACGGCTTCCTTCCCATGAGGGAGGGCCCCCTCGACAGCGCCCGCATTGTCGGCGTTCTGCCATCGTCGGCGAGCGGCATCGCCGACCTCAAGACCAGCGTTCGCCAATGGCGGCTCGTCGAGCACAACGGCGTCAAGGGCTATGTGCAAAGCCGGTTTCTCGCGCGCTCGGAAACCGCCGCTCAACGATACCGCATCGACGGCTCTAAAGACCTCAAGGTCTTCAACTTCGGCGGACCGGACGCCGATATTGTCGGCGAGATCCCGTTCTACGCCGCCGGAATCGTGCCCATAGGCGAATGCGGCGCCGAGTGGTGCCACATCCGCTATCTTGGCCTTGTCGGCTACGTCGACATGCGCGCCTTGCGGTCCGAGGCCGAGCCCGAGGGCTAGTACGCCCGCCCCCCCACGAGAAATTCTGCCCCGCTTGCGGCGCACGCTTCCAGGATTTCCCTTGGAGAAGGTGTACGAGCAACTCATTGATTCTCTTACAGCTTATCGGAGGCAAGTTCGCTCGCGAGCGTGCGGCGAAGTGAGGACGAACTTGCCTCCAGCCGCGCGAGCCCAGGCCCTCGCACTCCCTCAATAGGCAAAGCTTAGGGATGGCCGCTCAATTTTGCTTGCGGCGGAAGCAAGAGGGTTCTAACCAAGGAGATCTCGGCTGGCGAATTCGTTAGCCGTTCTCCCGGTACCTCGCAAGTTAGAGCGTTGCGCATGGCCACAGACCAGTTTTTTGTTTCCGATCAGGCGGCCAGTCTCGACGATAGCAGGCTCCGAGATCAAAAGGAAAAGGCCCGGCGCTTCCGAAAGCGATTGCAATCGCGGGAGGCCTTTATACTCCCCGAGGTCTGGGACGTTGTCTCCGCGCGCGTCATGGCCGACGCCGGGTTCGAGTTGATCGGCATTTCCCCCATATCGCTGGCCTGGGCGATCGGGCTAAAACAGGAAGAACGGCTCACGCTCGACGAGTTGGTGGCAGCCACGCAAAAAATCGTGCGCAATTTTCCTGTTCCTGTGAACGCCGACCTGGAAGGCATCGTGGGCCGTTCGGTCGAGGAAGTCGGCCGTGCGGTCGAAGCGGTCGTCTCAGCGGGCTGCGTCGGCGTCGTCATCGGCGATGGAGGCCGAGGCGGCGCCCATGGCATCGCCTCCATGCAGGATATGACGGCGGCGATCCGCACCGCAAAAGCCGCGGCGCTCGAAGCGAAAGTCCCGTCGGTGATAACCGCGCGCACGGAGGCCTTTCTGCTTGAGCCGCCGCCGGCCTCCCCCTTCGAGACAGCCGTGGAGCGCGCCGAGGCCTATTTCGCGGCCGGCGCCGATTGCATCTCCGTGCCGGGGGCGCAGCACATCCAGATCATCGAGCGTCTGTCGGGGCAGATCGACGGGCCGCTCTGCATCACAGTCGGGCTCACGCCAGCGCCCGATCTCAAGACGCTTGGCGCGGCGGGCGCGTCCGCCGTGGCGCTCGGCTCGGCGCTGATGCGGTCGCTTCTCGGAATGCTTCGCTTCAAGGCGGAGGAACTGCTCGCCTTCGGCCAGTTCCATAACCTCGATAAGGCCATACCCGTCGATTCTCTCAACGCTCTCCTGCGCTAGCGCCCTCGCCCGCCCCAATGTTCTATCTGTCCAAGATTTTGTGGGGGCTTTTCCAGCCCTCGACTCTGATTGCCGTCCTGCTTTGCGCAGGCCTCCTCCTCATGACGCTCGGCAGGCGGCAAGGCCTTCGCCTTGTCGTCTCCGGGGCGGCTCTCTATGCGATCCTGGGCTTCTCTCCGCTTGCCAACTGGCTCCTCATCCCGCTTGAGCACGCTTACGAGACGACTGCGGCGGATGAGTTGGCGGACCCGGCGGGAATTATCGTCCTCGGGGGAGCCGTAAGCGGCGCGGCGGATCACGGCGACCGCCGCGTGATGCTGAACGACTCCGCCGACCGGATGATAGAGGCGGTCCGGCTTGCCGCGAAATATCCGGCCGCGCCCGTGATCTTTTCCGGCGGAAAGGGCGACCTCTTCGAATTCGAAGAGCGAGAGACCGAAGCGGAACTCGCCCGAAGGTTCTTCGAAGGCTTCAATATCAGGCCGCCGCGCCTCAAGCTTGAGGACCGCTCGCGCAACACGCTGGAGAACGCCGTCTTCACGGCCAAGCTTGTGGAGCCCCGGCCGGACCAGCGCTGGGCGCTTGTCACCTCGGCCTTTCACATGCCTCGGGCCAAGGCGCTTTTCGAGGCGCAAGGATTTCCCATCTGCCCGGCGCCCGCAGATTTCAGGACCAGAGGCGACCGCGACCGCTGGGAGATTTTCGCGAGACCCTCCGACGGGCTGAGGCGCGTCGACATTGCCGCCAAGGAGTGGGTCGGGCTTTTCGTCTCCTGGCTTCGCGGAGATCTCGCCTGGCCGCGAGCGCTTTGAAGCCGCCGCCAATTAGGATGCGCATCAATCCTTTCTCCATTCCTCCCGATGATACGCCGGCGCGCGACAATTGGATGCCATATGCCGCCGAAGCTCCGGGAATTTGGGCCGTCCCAAACTCCCCTGACGCCAAGCCTCGGCGAGGGGCGACGCTTCGCGGATGGGACTTCCCGCCCCGGCGGAAACGCCATGCGGTCCAACAGTGTTTTCGAATCCTGAAAACGCGATGCGCTTTTGTCCCGCATCGATCAATCACACATACGTCATGCGTTTCGGGGTATATTGAACCCGAAAGAGCAAACCGCCGATGTCGCGATGCACAGCCCTTTGGACGCAGGAGTGTCACGCATGCTGAACAGGATTTCGCGATTCTGGCGGACCAGCGTGATCGGCTCGTTCCTTGCCGGCCTCCTGTTTCTTCTGCCCATCGTGCTGACTGTCTTCATCGTCGCCTACATCGTCGGCTTCGTACGCGGCGCGATCGGACCGGGAACATTCATCGGGGACCTCTTCACCCAGGGCGGCAATTACCTTCTTGGCCGAAGCCAGGACACGCTTGCATTCTGGCTCGGCGTCGCCATCGCGCTTGCCGGCATCTGGCTTCTCGGGCTCATCGTAAAAACGCGCGCGAAAAGCATCATCCAGAATTACCTCGACAGGTTGTTCAACCGCGTCCCGCTCATCCGGTCCATCTATAGCCCCGTCTCGCGCGTCGTGCGGATGGCCACCAACAGGTCGGGCGCGCCCGGCGATCTTTCGAGCATGAGCGTGGTGTCCTGCCGCTTTTTCGGCTCGGGCGAGAATGGCGTCGACGTGCTTGCCCTGCTTGCGAGCCAGCACCTCTATATGATCGCGGGCGAGCGCCGCAGGCTGGTTTACCTGCCCGCGGCGCCCATCCCCATGTCTGGCGGTCTCGTCTTTGTATCGGACGCGGCCATCACGCCCGTCCCTGACATGAAAGTCGACGATCTCTTGAAAATCTACGTATCGCTCGGCGCACTGGCGCCGGAAGTTTTGCCGAGGGCTTCGGAGCACGAGCCTACGCTCGCGATTGCGGAGACGTCACAGGGGCCGCGGCCCTCCTTTCTCGCAAAAACGGGGCGGGTGTGACCCGCCAGCATGTCAAATCGACGAACGCAGGCGTGGACATGCGCCGGCATCCGCTTTATAGGTAGGGAACGCGTTAGGCGGGCGCATAGCTCAGTTGGTAGAGCAGCTGACTCTTAATCAGCGGGTCCAAGGTTCGAATCCTTGTGCGCCCACCAATCAAATCAAAGGGTTAGGCGACTTCCAGGCTAGCGGTGCATTTGCTGTGGACGCACTGTGGACGCACATCGCGACCGCAGCTGGAGCAATTCAGGGATGGCGTGTCGCGTATCTTAGGCGGCTCGCGCGCCTGACGGCGTAAAATCTCCGAGAAACTCGGAGAAACTCCGAGAAGTTCATCAAATCATTCAGAACCTTTCAAAAAGTCATCAAATCTCGTATAAACTCGTTGAGCGCTAATCTCAGGCTGCAATATTCAACGGCTGTCCCTCGAATGCGGCGACCGCCCGCCGGCTGCGCTCGATGGCGGCTTCTCAACGCTCGATCTCATCCGCTTCCCTGCGCAGCTTTTCCGAGTGCGGCAAATTCGATGCTGCCCTTTAAATCCAGAGCCTTTTCGTCAGTTCTTCAGGGCTCAGAGCCTTGAGCTCCCGCTTAAGATGCAGGTGCGTGACCGCCAATGCAAGCCTGGCCTGAAAATCATCGCGGTCGAGCCGGAAGAATCACCCGTGCTATCGGGCGGGGCGCCTGGTCCGCAAGGCATCCAAGGCATCGGCGCGGGCTTCGTGCCGGGCGTGCTCGATCTGGGCGTGGTCGACGAAGTCGTGAAAGTGAACAGCCAAACGGCGATTGCGACCGCGCGGGAGTTGGCAGGCTCGAAGGCATTCCGGTCGGCATATCCTCGGGCTTGCGCCCCCGCACCACCCGAGCGCAAGACCATCGTGATTATCGTTCCCTCGTTTGCCGGCCGCTATCTATCGACCGCGCTTTTCGAGGGGCTATGAGCCGGACACGAACATGGCGTCTCCCGTTGCACTTGTGCGCAGCGAAATTTAACCGACCAAAGGATTGTGCCCACTCTGTCTTCGCGATGGGCGGAGCCAAAATGCCGCTTCAACCTCAATACCAGATCGGGTTTCTGGTTTTAGGAACGGAAAATCGGGGGTGGCCCGATCGCGCATGCTCATGCGCCTGCCAGCGCATCCCGGATCGCCGAAAGTGGCAATACAAGCCGGAGCGGATCATCAAGCAGCCGCAATGCTCCGAAACGCTCATACCAATTGGCAGCCCGCTCATCCTTCGCATCTATGGCTAGCGCCACGCCTCCTACCTCGGCGGCAACCCGAAGCGCCCGCCGCCCGGCAGCAAACAACAAAGCCGAACCAACGCCGTGGCCCTGGGCGGCGATACTTACCGCGAGCCTGCCGAGGCGAAATACTGGGACATCGTAGCGTCCCAGCTTATGCGTGAGCATAGCGGGGACGCGAGCGAACTCCACCGACGCGGGGCTGATCGAATAATAGCCAAGAATCTTCGCAGGGGCTTCGGACTGCACGGCAACAAAGGTCTTGGCCCCGCCGCTTTCATGGTTTTGACGGGCGTATCGGCGCAAATACTCATTTAGTTCGGATGTTCCGCAATCGAACCCGGCACGATCATGTTGGCGGCCGATAGATTCTTCACGCCAGTGCGGCGTCTTCATTGGCCGGTTTGTTCGCGGAAACCGCGTGCAGCGGCAAGCAAAGCGGGGGTGAGCTTCGGCGGGTTTTCCAAAAGCTCCAGAACGCGGGCTGTGTCGCGCTCTGACAGCACTATCCGCTCGTTGCGATCGACAACCTTCTGAGCTGCTGGCAATACTTGGCGCATGATAAAGGTCGTAACATCGAGCCGCTCGTAGGCAGCGGCCGCAGCCAGCAGGCGCTTTTCCTCTTTAGTTGCGCGCAACTCAAAACGGTCATCGCGGGGTGTGCTGGAGCGCGGCATTGGCGTCCTCCTGGTGCTGACGGGCCTGTCGCCCGTATCCGGTACGTACATTACATGAAGTCTCATAAACTGTCGAGTGCGCCAAGATGCTTTCGAACCGCGCCCCGCTGCGAGGGCCACGGACAGATTCGAATAAACGTGGTGAAATAAGCGACGCCCGGAATGCGCACAGCAGCAGTGTGACGTGTCACAGATTGAGAGGAGCTGGTGAAAATTACTCATGACGTTTTTGAAGCTTACCTTAAGTGTTCAACAAAATGCTGGCTGCGGAGAGCTGGGGTCCCGCTCTCCACCACCTATACGGAATGGGTGAAGTCTCCACGCCTTTCGGCCGTAGTTCTGAAGCGGTAGACGACGACCTGCTGCGCAACCCCTTGGATGAAGAGCTGAAACGATTGGCGCAAGCACCAGGTGGCGTACTAAGACCGATGTCAGGGAAGGAACGCGCCCGGCACCGTAGCAAGGGGATCTTTACCGAGAAAAGGGATAGCGTCGCGCATGTCTTATCGCTCTTACCGTTCGCCTTTCTGGAACTGTAAGGCGCGCCTAAGCAGCGGCCGATTTTCGTACCGCCGTGGCATGGTTAAAATCGGCCGGGTTAACGCAAGCGTGCGATGGCGGCGGCGCTTACGAAATCGGGCGCGCGCCTTACGAAAACGCGGAAAAAGCCGGATTCGACGCGAAAAAAGCGAGTCGGAAATCCTAGTTAACGGTTTTATTGTTGCGCGCGGTAACCACGAACCCGAGCCTGAGGTTGAGCCAAGGGGCGTTTACAATCGCGCCGCGGGCTTGCCGGCCCCCTGATTGTCCCCGGTAAATCAATGGGATAGCGCCATTTAACGCGTCCGCAAGGCGCCTTGGGCTATACTGGTCATATTGAGGGGAAAAGGGCGAAAAACCGCGAAGTGGCGGCACCTTATTCCGGGGCGCCAGGGTTAACGGAGCGGTAGCAAGGCGCGGCGCCGCTTCTCCGGTTTCAACGGCTCATTCCGGGTTGCGCAATTCCGGCTCGCGCCGCGCTTGAACGGGATGCGCGAAGGGCGCGCTATTTGCCGCGCTTCGCCGCCTTTTTCTTCGCGGGGGCTTCGGGCTTATTCGGTCCCCAGACGCGGGCGTAATAGGTGTCGGCGAATTGCAGCGCGGCGATCGGGTTGTGGCCGAGGACGCGATCCTTGGCGATGAGGACGGTGCTCAACCCCTTGGCGTATTTGAAAAACAGGCTGTCATGGCCGAGGCACAGGCCGACCACGATGTTGAACTCGCTGCCATGCCGGTTCAGCATTTCGGCCTGCGCGACGGGGTTGCACATGGGCTCGAAGCCGCCGGGCTTGACCTTCTCATGGTCGCCAAGGCCGACCTCCTCCTTGGGGATGTTTCCCAGCTTGCACGCCGCCGAGACCACCTCAAAGCCGTGGCTCTCAAGAATGCGCGACAGGAGCGACGCCTCCTGCATAAGGCCGATGCAGGTGGCGATGCCGAGCTTCTTAAAGCCCATGCGCTTGGAGAACTGCACGATTTCCTCGACGCGGGTCCATTTGCAATAGCCCTCCGCCTCGACGCGCGCGGATTCCAGCGAGACTTTGCGGGTTTCGTCGTCCGCGAAATAGAAGGCGTGGCCGGTCTCAAGCGCGGCGGGATCGACCTTGCTCGGGCAGAAACCCGGCCCCCGGTCCGACGCCTCGCCCTGGCGGCACGCCTGCACAGCGGAAGGACAGAGCGCGCATGCCGGGTCTTCATATTTCATGATGTCTCATCCCTTGACGTCAGCCGCTTGGGCGCTCAGTACTCAAGTCCGAGGAGGCCCAGAACTTCGCGCCGCAATTTGATAAGCTCGGGGTTGTCCCGATGGCGCGGGTAGGCGTTCTCGATGGCGATATCGGCTTTCACGGTCGCCGGCCTGTCGCTCAGCACGATGATTCGCGTCGCCATGATCAGCGCCTCCTCGACATCGTGCGTCACAAGCAGCGCGGTGAACCCCTTCCGCCGCCAAAGGCGCACGAGCTCGCCCTGCATGGAGATGCGCGTGAGCGAGTTGAGCTTCCCAAGAGGCTCATCGAGGATCATGAATTCGGGATCGTTGACGAGCGCGCGCGCGAGCGCGACGCGCTGGGCCATGCCGCCCGAAAGCTGATGGGGAAAGGCCTTGGCAAAGGCTTTCAAGCCGACGAGATCGAGGCTTTCATCGACGCGCGGCCGCCGCGCTTTCAAGAGGCCCTGCGCTTCGAGCCCAAGCGCGACATTGTCCCAGACGCGCCGCCACGGATAGAGCGTCGGGTCCTGGAACACCACAACGCGGGACGGGTCCGGCCCTTCGACCCGCGCGGCGCCCGTGCGGATCTCGCCCTTAAGCGGCTTCTCCAGCCCCGCCACAAGCCGCAGGAGGGTAGACTTGCCGCAGCCGCTCGGACCGAGCAGCGCGACGAATTCGCCCGGATCGACGCGAAACGAGATGTCCTCAAGCACGGGCAAGGGATTGCCGTCCAGCCTGAAACCGTGAGAGACGCCGTCGATGTGGAGCGAGCGGGCGCCCGGCCCACGCTCGTAAGCGAGCGCCGCTACCACTTCAAATCGCCCTTCTGATAGGACAGGATGCGATCTCTCGCCTTGAACAGCAGCGTAATGAAGCCGGAGCACATCAGCGCCATGACGAGCAGCGCCGCATACATGTTCGCATAAGCGGCCCAGCCCTGCGCCCATTGCAGATAGAAGCCGAGGCCCGCCTTGACGCCCATCATTTCCGCCGTCGCCAGCACCGCGAAGGAGGCGCCGAGCCCCATGAAAAGGCCGACGAAGACATGCGGCAGCGCGGCCGGGATCGCGACCTTGAAAATGAGAAAGCGCTGATTGGCGCCGAGCGTACGTGCGACGTCGTAATAGGCCGTGTTGACGCTGGCGACGCCCGACCAGGTCAGCACCGCGACCGGAAAACCGGTGGTCAGCGCGATCAGGAAAATGCTTGCGCTCCAGCTCGATGGGAAGGCGAAAAAGGCGATGGGCAGCCACGCAATCGATGGTAAAGGCCCGATCACGCGCATGACCGGGTGAACCCAGTAGCCGAAGGCGCGCGACCATCCGAGCAGCACGCCAATGGCGAAGCCGCCGGCCCCACCAAGGAGGAAACCCAGCAGTTCGAGCTTTATGGAAGCGACGACGCTCTCAGTCAGTTTTGCGTAGTCGTCGGTGAAGACTTCCAGCATGGCCTGTGGCGGCGGGAAAAACGGCTGAGGCAGAACTCCGGTTTTCGCAGCCAAAGTCTCCCAGACGATGACGAAAAGCCCGAGCGCCACCGACCAGGGCTGGAAGCGGCGCAACTGGGCGCCGAGCCCTTGGCGGAAGCGACCGAGTATGGCGGCGGCGGCGAGAAGGGCGGCGAATGCGGCGCAAAGCGCGGCGAATTCGGGGCCGCGTCCAAACTCGCCTCGATCGGGCGCGTAATAGGTGATCGCGGCCGCCGCGAGCCAAACGCCGGAAGCAGCTGAGACAAGCAAGAGCCCGCCCAGGCGAGCGCGGCGCCAAAAGCCCAAGGATCGCGCTCTGCCCGATGAGGCGTCCTCGAAAGCGGTTGTGACAGACGACATGGATGACCCTTTATCGGAGCTTCGGTTGCGGGCGTTGGCTGAGGCCGCTCCCCGTCCTGGGGGCAGGCAACGGCGGTCAACCGTATCTTCTGCAGTTTTCGACATCAAGAAAATAGTAAATCGACCATAAAGTCAGCGCACATTCTCAGAGGCGCCGATTTCATGAAGTTAAATCATCGCAACACACGCCAATTATTGGTATTAGTTCTCCAGTTGGCTGTCTGTAACGGCAATATCAATCTACAAATGCCAACTGTCATGCAAAGATATGCCATACGACATGCCATTTTTGTAGGTTTCCCGATAGATCCGTCGTCAAATCCCTTTGACTTGGCTGCGACACCAGCTATGTTGATTAAATTTACGGAGATACCCGGCTAACGCCCTAACTGCGCGTAAACGGAGAATGTCGCCATGACAGGAGAGACGCCTTCACCGAAAGCGGCGCCGCGGCTTAGCCGCCGCGCGCTTATCGCCGGGGCGGGCGCAGCCGGCTTGGCGGCGCCGTTCTTCCTTCGCACAAGAAGCGGCCTCGCCGGCCCGAACCCGGCTTTTCCTTCAGGCCTGCCGGACAGCGCCGTCTGCAAGGCGGCTGAGACGCCTGCCGCCGCCGGCCCGCTGAAAAAGATCAACTTCGCCTGGAACGCCGGAGCGTCGTGCCTGATCGGCGTCACCGTCGCCAAGGACAAGGGCTTCTTCGCCAAGCATGGCCTGGACGTGGAATTGATCAACTTCTCCGGCTCCACAGATCAGCTGCTCGAAACCATCGCTACGGGCAAGGCGGACGCGGCGGTCGGCATGGCGCTTCGCTGGCTGAAGCCGCTGGAGCAGGGCTTCGATGTGAAGATCGTGGGGGGCACGCATGGCGGCTGCTTGCGTCTTCTCGCGCCGGTAGCAGGCGGCGTCAAAAGCTTGGCTGACCTCAAGGGCAAAACGGTCGCCGTCAGCGACATGAACTCCCCGGCGAAGAATTTTTTTTCGGTTCGCCTCAAGAAGGCCGGCGTCGACCCTGTGACCGAGGTCGACTTCAAGCAATTTCCCGGCCCGCTGCTCCGGGCGGCGGTGGAAAAAGGCGAGGCGCACGCGCTCGCCGATAACGACCCGATCACCTATCTCTGGATCAAAGACGGACACTTCGCCGAGATTTCCTCGAACCTGACGGGCGAATATGCGGACCGCGTGTGCTGCATCGTCGGCGTGCGCGGAAGCCTGCTTCGCGAAGACAAGGCCGCTGCCGCCTCGATCGTGCGCGCGCTCATCGACGCCGCCGAGTTCGCCCGTCATCATCCAGACGAGGCCGCCGAGACATACCTTCCCTTTGCGGCGGGCAAAGCAACAAAAGAGGATATCGCGACGCTCGCGCGCTATCATACGCACGGCAACCATCCCCTCGGCGCCGAGCTGAAAAAGCAGTTGGCTCTCTACGCCGAAGAACTGAAACTCGTGAATGTGTTCAAGCCTACGACCGACATCGACAAATTCGCGGATCGCGTCTACGCGAATGTCCTGAGCTGAGCCAGCAGTTGCTGTTTTTGAACAGCGGTGAAAATGAGCAGGGGCGGACCAGGCAGGTCTGAGGGCATGCAACCGGCGATACGAATCGAACGCCTAAGAGTCTATCCGGGATCATCTTGTTTTTTTACAAAGCTTTCGTAACATGAGCCGGATGGAGGCCCAGCGCAGGAAAGCAAGACCGCTGCGATTGAGGCATTCCCAATCTTTGGTCAAGCGCCGGCAGCGGTTGAGCCATGCGATGGTTCTTTCGACAATCCAGCGTTTTGGGAGGACAACGAACCTGCCCGCGTCCGAGCGCTTGACGATTTCGACGTTGATCCGGCCGCAGACCCGTTTCAGCCCCTTTTGAAACTTTTCCCCTTGGTAGCCGCTGTCCGCGTAGAGTTTAAGCAGGAACGGAAACAGTCCGAACAGCGCGCTCATCAGCAAAACGCCGCCGTCGCGATCCTGGATATCGGCGGCATGAACGATGGCGCACAACAGCAAGCCTTGCGTATCTACAAGGATGTGGCGCTTCTTTCCCTTGATCTTTTTGCCGGCATCGTAGCCCGGCGGATCGATGCAAAGCCCCCTTTTTCCGCGCTCTTCACGCTCTGGCTGTCGATGATCGCCGCCGCTGGGCTGGCCTCGCGCCCGGCAAGTTCGCGGCATTTGACATAAAGCGCATGATGGATGCGGTCCAGCGTGCCGTCATAGTCCCAGAGGCGGAAGTAATCGTTGACGGTGCTCCGGGGCGGCAGGTCCTTGGGCAGGGCTGCCCATTGGCATCCGGTGCTGAGAATATACATCAGCCCGTTCACCACCTCGCGTTCGTTGACCGTGCGTTTGTTCCCACCTCGCTTCGCGGGCGGGATCATAGGGCCGATCATCGCCCATTCCTCGTCGGTCAGATCGCTCGGATAACCAAGCTTGCTCCTGTCATAGCGAGCGCGGTTCTCGTTCGTCCACATTGGCGGCTCCTCCGAATCAGCCGCCAACAGGGAATCACAAGCGATTCAAAGGACTCAAGATGTTTCCGGATGGACACTTAGAAAGCCGTATCCGTTCTACATCATCAAGCGTCGCCTTATCCGAGCGTCGGTCGTAAAGCTGAGTTGTCCGCGTCGAAGCATGGTTCGCCATGTTCTGAGCGCGCTCTAACGTGCCGCCATTGGTAAGATAAGCCGTGATCCCGGTGCCCCGAAAAGTGTGATTGCAGACGGCGGTTTTAATCCCCGCCGCCTTGGCGCGCCGGTTGACCGATCCCCAGGCGCGCGCGCCCGCCAGACGAGGGTGAGAGTTCCCTCCGTCTTTCCTTCCCGTTCGATGACCAGATTGGCGCAGAACTCCGGCTTCTTTTCGTCCTCGTCCGCCACATCAAACGACACCGTGAAAGACAGAACCGCCACCTCCTCCCGCGTGAGCGCCAAGCCCACGTCGTCCCTGTCTTCCCAGATTTCCCCGGCCAACGGCGGCAAACTCTGCTCTCGTCGATGCCGGCGCAAGTCGGCCAATCTGCCAGATGTGAGGCGCGGCTGAAGCGCGAGGAGTAGACATACCGGCAAAGGCCGGTTGAAATTGTCACACTACCGCTAGCAGAACGTTTTGGTGTTTAAATAGCAAGCGTTTCACAAGGCAGAGTTAGCATGTGCCCTTCGCCTGGATTGCGGGCGCGATTCGAATAAGTGAAGGTTTTCGCCGATGGCTAGAGCGAACCGCAAGCGAAAGACAATAGCAAAGCCACTGCCGGACCGCGCGGCAGAGGGGAATTCTTCACGAAGGACGATTTTCATCCCAGGCGTGGTTGCAGCGGCGCTGGTCTTCGCAAGCGGTCTGGCTCTCCAATTATCGACCGGAGGTTTGCGCGGCGAACCACAGGGCGGGCTCATTGAGGACGTTTCGGCATCGGCAACCTATGTTGGCAGCGAAGCCTGTGCTGGTTGTCATCAGGCCGAGGCGCAGCTTTGGCGCACATCGCATCACAAGCAGGCGATGGATCACGCGACCGGGAAAACCGTGCTCGGCGATTTCGGTGACACGAGCTTCGACTATTTCGATGTGCGATCGCGATTTTTCATGAAAGACGGCAAATTTCTCGTAGAGACCGACGGAGCGGATGGCAAACTCGCGCAGTTCGAAGTCAAATACACATTCGGCGTCTATCCGCTTCAGCAATATTTGGTCGAGTTTCCGGACGGGCGCGTTCAGGCGTTGCCGGTCGCGTGGGACACCCGCGCGAAGGAGCAGGGCGGCCAGCGGTGGTTCCACCTCTATCCAAAGGAGGAGATTCGGCACGACGATGTCCTGCATTGGACCAAACTGAACCAGAACTGGAACTTCATGTGCTCGGAGTGCCATTCGACCGGCGTTCGCAAGAATTACGATGCGGCGAGGGACCGGTTTGCGACTTCCTTTGCGGAAATCAGCGTAGGCTGCGAAGCATGCCATGGGGCAGGATCGGGGCATGTTGGCTGGGCGCAAAAAAGAACGCGATGGTGGGCGTTTAGCCAAGATGACGACCCGGCGATGGGGCTGATGGAGCGCTTTACCGAGCGGCGCGATGCGATCTGGTCGCCCAATGCCGCCACAGGCGCCGTTAGTCGCAGCAGTCAGCTGCGCTCGTTACGAACCGAGGTTGAGACATGCGGTCTCTGTCATGCGCGTCGCAGCCAGTTCTCCGAGGCTTGGGCTCCAGGCCAACGGCTTGCCAGCACGCACATGGTCTCGACGCTCAATCGCGGCCACTATGAAGCCGACGGGCAAATGCTGGACGAGGTCTATAATTACGGCCCGTTCATGCAGAGCAAAATGTACGCCGCCGGGGTCACCTGTAGTGTATAAGCCAGGACTTGATCTGACAGTCAGCGTTCAGATGGGCGGCCGGGTTTATCTTTCCGCTGTTGTCAGGCAGCGATCATTTTTTCCTCCGCAATCGGCTTTGCGTCAAGGAAGGTTTGCATCGGCGTCTTACCAAAACACCAGCGCCCTTGATGCGGCCGGTTGCGATTGAACTCATCGAGCCACTGATCGAGATCGGCCTGCAGTTCCTCGATTGAGCGGTAGAGCTTCTTTCGGAAGGCGATGCGGTAGAACTCGTTCAGCATGGTTTTGTGGAACCGCTCCACGATGCCATTGGTCTGGGGGCTTTTGGTTTTCGTGCGGGAATGATCGATGTCCTCGACGGCGAGATAGAGCTCGTATTCGTGATGCTCGGGATTGCCGCAATATTCGGTTCCACGATCGGTCAGCACGCGCTGCAGCTTGACGCCTTCTTCGTCGAAGAAGGGAATGACGCGGTCGTTCAAGAGATCGGCGGCCGTGAGCGGCGTCTTGCGGTCGTAGAGCTTGGCGAAGGCGACTTTCGAGTAGGTATCCACGAAGGTCTGCTGATAGATGCGGCCCACGCCCTTCATATTGCCCACATAGAAGGTATCCTGGGCGCCGCAATAGCCTGGGTGCTCGCTTTCGAATTCGCCATGGGCTTCTTTTTCCGTCTTGGCTTTCTCCAAGGCCGCAAGCTGGGCCTCGGTGAGGATGACGCCGTCCTGGGCGACTTTGGCTTCCAAGGCTTTCAAGCGTTTCTTCATGGTTTCCAGATCGTGGCGCTGCCACACGCAGCGGACGCCGGCGGGCGACACGATCAGCCCGCGCTTTCTCAGTTCATTGGCAATGCGCACCTGCCCGAAGGCTGGCTGCTCGATGGCGAGCGCCACGATGGCGGTCTCAATTTCCTCGGCGACGCGGTTCTTGAGCACCGGCTTCTGCCTTGAGATTTCGGTCAGCGCGATCTCGCCACCTTTGTCGTAAAGCTCCTTGAAACGGTAGAAGCTGTCCCGGCTATACCCCATCATCTTGCAGGCCTGGCTCACATTGCCGAGTTGCTTGGCCAGTTCTAACAAGCCAACCTTGGCGCGGATGACTTTCTGATCTTTGGTCATGACGTTGTGTTCCTGAAGACGCCAAAGCACGGCGCTTGAGCCACCCGACCGCTCCGCGCCGTGCTTTGGCTGCGTTGCGACTCGTTGCTCCCATAACGCCGTCTGTCAGGTTAAGTCTTAGCTAATGCACCTGTAGCGATTGCCATGACCCTCATAGCGCAAAGCTGCGCGTATCCGGGGACAGCGTTTGCCTCCAGTGCCACAGCCCAGAAAAATACGCCGTCGCGGCCCATCACCGGCATGAGGGGGTGACGCCGGCGTTGACCTGCGCTTCCTGCCATATGCCTGTTCGGACCTATATGGTCGTTCATGCACGCCACGATCACAGCCTCCGCATTCCCCGGCCCGATCTTTCGGTCAAGTTAGGAACGCCGAATGCCTGCAACGATTGTCACATCGATAAGCCGGCGGAGTGGTCGGCAGCCGCCATCGAACGCTGGCACGGGCCAAACCGCAAAGGTTTCCAAACCTATGCAGCCGCGTTCCATGCAGCATGGACTCATCAGCCTGAGGCTGCGAAGCTTCTTGCCGCCGTTGCAGCCGATGGCGCCACGCCGGCCTTCGCACGAGCGAGCGCACTGAACGAACTCAGTTCACGGGCAAATTCCGCGACTCTCGGTTTGGCGCAAGCGGGCCTCGGCGATCCCGATCCGACGGTGCGCATCGCCGCACTCGCGATGCTTGAGACCCTGCCATTGCAGCAACGGTGGCCGCTCGCGTCGCCCCTCCTGTCGGATTCGGTCCGCGGCGTGCGCATCCGCGCTGTCTCGCTATTGGCCGAGGCGCCGGTCGCCCGTTTGCCCGAAAAGGACCGCGGGCGTTTCGAACGCGCGGCGGCGGAATTTATCGCGGCTCAAAAGTTCAATGCCGACAGGCCGGAGGCGCGTTCGACGCTCGGCGCCTTTCTCGCCCGGCGCGGACAGATCGCTGAAGCCGAAGCGGAGTATAAAGCAGCGCTTCGATTGGGTCCGCAATATCTTGCGGCCTCGATCAATCTTGCCGATCTGTACCGGCAAACGGGGCGGGAAGCAGAGGGCGAAAAAATTCTGCGCACCGCAATCGGCCTGGCGCCGCGCGATGGCGGATTGCACCATGCGCTTGGTCTTACTCTGGTTCGGCTCAAGCAACCCGATGAGGCGCTCGCCGAATTTCGCCGCGCTGCCGACCTCGATCCGGATAGCGCGCGGTTCGCCTATGTCTATGGTGTGGCGACGACCCCCGCCACGACACGCCCTACCTGCTGCCCCCGGCGGGCACGGTGCTGGATAAGAGCAGTGTCGAGACAGTTTCGGAGAAGGGTGCAGACCAGGAGATCAAGGAATGGCAGGCGATCATGGATCACCTGCGCGGTATTCCGGTGAAAAGCCAGGGTGAACTCCCCACGATCCCGGTCGATGAGCGCGCCGCGGAGGTCCGGGCGATCAAAACCGCCTAGTTACTGACATGAGCCGCTATCCGGCCATGCCAATCAGATGCGGTTTCGTGTCTTCCTTTCCTTTGAGAAATGTCGCGAGCCCCTGCTCGCTCGCTTCGAAGTCGCTCGGGCCAAGCCTTCCGCGAAATAGCTCGTAGCGAAGCCAGACACGATAGGTGTTGACGATGTCCGTCTCGCAGTAATCCGCGATCTCCTGAATTTTGCCTTCCTGAAAGTATCGGCTCACTTCGGAGCCGTCGATGCCCTCGGGTTTGCCCGGCAGGCCCATAATATGAGACCTCTATTGCAAGGCTTCCTTGTAATGATCCTGGCAGCGGGGAAGGAGATCCTTCTCATGCTTGGCGAGACATTGCTTCATGTCTTTCAATTTCTTCAACGGAATGTCCTTGCAATATTGTTGTATGTCGAACCCGCAAATGTTCGCCATCTTGTATATCGTTATTTGGGCTTGCCCTTCGGACATCAACGCAAAGGACAACACCAAGGCGGCAATGATTCTCATCGGTATCCCCATCGGATGCAGCTTGTTTGCGCGCAGTCTAGAAGGCCGCTGAAAAACCCGAATTTTCGCCTCCATCCTTCGACAAGCTCAGGATGAGGTCGAGTGTTATCAAAGCGTTATACCTCATGGTGAGCCTGTCGAACCATGGGCATCTGCTTTTTCCAGCGACCTGCTCGTGCTCCATCTCCGAACGCCGCCCAGATTGCAGCAAACGTGCACGGCAATTCGGAGCCATAAGGAACACTAGGGGGCCGCTTGGGCGGAAATTGGACCGGCCTTCGAGGCGCCGCCTTTATTTCTTCTCTTCCTCGGCCTTGCTTGCTTGGTGCGCCTCTTCCTCGGCCTTCGTCACCGCAGACTGGAATTCATTCATCAGCGTGGGCGCGACCTCTTGCTGATAGCTTTGCATTTTCGTCATCGCCGCTTTGCCGAGCGTCGATCCGTAGAAATCCGCCAGGGCCTGAAGTTCGTCGGCCGTGAAGGTTTTCGCCATCGCCGCCCGGATCGCGGCCGTTATCGCGGCGCGGTCGAGATGCTTCGACACCAGCGTCTTGAACGGGTCCTGCTGGTCCGCGGGCAGAGTGTCCGCCGTGCGTGCGAGCAACTCATCGATCATGCCTTGCGGCGGGATGGCCTCAAGATAGCGGTCCGCCTGTATTTCACGATTTTGCGGCGTATCGTCGAGCGCCCGCGCTGGAAGCGAGAGCGGCAAGAGCAGGGCGAGGGCCAGACATCGGGCTGCGATGGCGCGCATGGTAAGTCTCCATTGGGTTTAGTCCGGGCGAGAACGCTGGGCGCCAACCGGGGCGGACGCAGACTGCGGCAGATATGACATAAAGCGATCTTTATGTCTTTATTGCTTTTCGATTGCGCACAGGCTACCACTGGACAACTTTATCGCCCCTTCGGCAATCCAATCAGGAGGACGCAGTGTCCGCAGCAGTCAAATCGACCGATTTCTACGTGAAGGATCTGAGCCTTGCGGAATGGGGCCGCAAGGAGATGGACATCGCCGAGACCGAAATGCCGGGCCTCATGGCCGTTCGCGAGCAATATGGCAAGGCGCAGCCGCTGAAGGGCGCGCGCATCGCCGGCTGCCTGCACATGACCATCCAGACGGCCGTTTTGATCGAAAGCCTGCAGGCGCTCGGCGCCGAGGTGCGCTGGTCGTCGTGCAACATCTTCTCGACGCAGGATCACGCCGCCGCCGCCATCGCCGCGCGCGGCACGCCGGTCTTCGCTTTCAAGGGCGAGAACCTCGACGAATATTGGGACTTCGTGGACCGCATCCTCGAATGGCCGGGCGGCGTTCCCGCCAACATGATCCTCGACGATGGCGGCGACGCCACGCTGATCGTGCAGCTCGGCGCGGAGGCCGAGAAGAACCGGGCCGTGCTTTCCGATCCGAAGAGCGAGGAAGAGGCGAGCCTGTTCCGCACCATCAAAGCGCGCCTTGAGCGGAACCCCGGCTGGTATTCCAAGGTGAAGGCCGCCATCAAGGGCGTGTCCGAGGAGACGACGACGGGCGTGCTCCGCCTCTACCAGATGGAGAAGAAGGGCGCGCTGTCCTTCCCCTGCATCAACGTGAACGACAGCGTGACGAAGTCGAAGTTCGACAACCGCTATGGCTGCCGCGAAAGCCTCGTGGACGGCATCCGGCGCGCCACCGACGTGATGATGGCGGGCAAGGTCGCCGTGGTCTGCGGCTATGGCGATGTGGGCAAGGGCTCGGCGCAGTCGCTGCGCGGCGCGGGCGCGCGCGTGGCCGTCACCGAGATCGATCCGATCTGCGCATTGCAGGCGGCCATGGACGGCCATGAGGTGTTGCCTCTCGACGATCTGGTCGCCACGGCGGACATCTTCGTCACCGCGACCGGCAACCGCGACGTGATCACCATCGAGCACCTGCGCAAGATGAAGGACATGGCCATCGTCTGCAACATCGGCCATTTCGACAACGAGATCCAGGTCGCCAGCCTGAAGAACCTGAAGTGGACGAATGTGAAGCCGCAGGTGGACCTCATCGAGTTCCCCGACGGCCACCGCATCCTCCTCCTGTCCGAAGGCCGGCTCGTGAACCTTGGCAACGCCACCGGCCATCCGAGCTTCGTGATGAGCGCGTCGTTCACGAACCAGGTGCTCGCGCAGATCGAGCTTTGGACCAACGCCGGCAAGGGCAAGTACGAGAACAGGGTGTACACGCTGCCGAAGCACCTCGACGAGAGCGTTGCGCGGCTGCATCTCGCGAAGCTCGGCGTGAAGCTCACCGAGCTGACCAAGGAGCAGGCGGACTATATCGGCGTGCCGGTCACGGGGCCGTATAAGTCGGAGCTGTATAAGTATTAAGCCGCAACTTTCACCTCACCCTGAGCCTGTCGAAGGGTGAGGCGGCGATTTATTGGCGATCCTGTCGAACGATGGGATCGCCTTTTTTGCTTCCCGCTGGCGACGGCTAGAATTCGAACCGCATGGTCCAGATATGCGCGGGCCAGCAGGTCATGGTCAGCTCGACGGGGTCTTTGTCCGCGTCGGCGTTGATGCTGCGCGTCTCGATCACGAAGTCGAAGGCGCCGATTTTGAGCTGCTCCCGCTCTTCAGGCGTGGGAAACCTGCACGTTACGCTCGTGTAGGCTCTGAGATAAGCGGATACGCGTTCGTGCCTTATGGCGGATGAAACCGACCGATATTGCCTCAAGTTCGAAGAAAACCTGTCGATGTCGACCTTGTCGGCCCTGACGTAATTTTTGCTAATAAGGCATGGGCGCTTTTGATCATTGTGATGAATGAAACGCTTGGTCGTGAAGAAAACGATGTCTTCGCCCGGCCTCACCTTCAGGATTCGCCCTATATCTTCATCGGCGAGCACTGTTACGACCTCGCTCACCTCGGTGTCGTCGACAATAGCCGTGTTGGGCTCCATGGACCTTCCCATGGTCACGGTCCTGTTCAGATTGTAGATCGTGTAATATCCGCTTCCTTTTTTGCTGATCAACTCGTCGATTTCCACGAGATATCGCAGCGCCCGGCGCACTACGGCGCGGGTAAAGCCCGATTCCTTCGCCAGCGCCTCCTCCGAGGGCAGGCGCGTTTCCGGCGGATTCGGCCTTATTTTGTGCGCCCGGATCCAGCTCAGCGCTTCAAGCCAATCCGACTCTGAAGTCTCGCGTGACATGGTTCTTCGCCGCCGCCCCGGTGCAAATTTTGCCGGATTATAGAGCAGCTTAGTGACAGTCTTGCGACCGGTGCGCCCGAATTGATGGCGCACCGGCATTGATTTCTAGAAATTGACGGCGAATAGGCGTCACATAGCCTTCATGAAGAGCATCTATAACTGTCTCAGCCGAGAATGCCGCAAGACGGCAGCCGTGGCGAAAGACCCGGCGCGAGACGGAAGGCCAGAAATGCCCCCGAGCCCGCTTGCACGCGCGTAAGACGCGCTGACGGCTTTGTCGCATGAAAGAGACGCCCCTGCGCTTTCGGGGAGAAAGGAGCGCGCATGGCATAGAGAAGCAGCGAAGATAGACCGCCGGAAGCGCTCGCTTGCGAGACGGAGGGCGAAGAGAGCCGAATGCTTTGGCCGGCTTGGCTCCCCCCGCCATCCAAATGGAGGTCTTCATGAGACCGAGAGCCCGAAGCCCCAGGGAAAAACCTCACGAGTGTTGAGTATACTTATTCTCGCTCGGAGCACAAGCGATAAGGCGAGTTCCCGAGGGCCGCGGGCGATGTCGAAATATTACGAAAGGGATGACGATGTCGCCGTTCATCTTCGATTTAGAGGCGATACAGCCTTGCGCCGGCGCCGTTGCCGGCACGTTTCAGAAAGCGTGGCATTTCATCGCGAGCAATGAAGGGCATGTCTTGTTTGCGTCGCTCGCCACATTGCGCGCGATCTTCTACTATCTTCGCCGCAGCCCTCTGCCCGAGGCGCAAGACCTCGCGCATGTGCTCGCCGTGACGCTGGCGGTGCTGGTGACGATCGCGGTCAGCGAAAACCAGGCCGCGATCAAGACCGCCTTTCAATGCAAGAAGCCCGCGGTCCCTCCCGAAGCCAGTCCGAAGGCGCCGGAATTCGCTCACCGTTGAAACCGCGCGAAAACACAAAGTGGGACGCGGCGTTCGCTGCTTGTCATGCCGGACTTGATGACCCGGATGTTTCCGCTAACAGAAGAAGCCTTGAAAAAATTGGCGAATTCTCGTTCCACTGTCATAGCCCACGGCTATCCGGTTTAATTCCGCAGAATTTTCAACATCGTCATCCCGGAAGGGCGCCTTTTGCGCCCTATCCGGGATCTTTCAAAACCTCGGATCGAAGTCTTGAGGAAGGCCCCGGATAAGCGCGAGGGCGCTTTCCGGGGCGACATCGAAGGGTGAGCGAAGACCTCGGTAAGTAAAACGAACCGGACAGCCGTGGTCTTGACGGCGGAATTGGCGGAAACAGCGGGGTCATCGAGATATCTTTTCCGGGCAGGGTTTCCAAGAATTGACGCAGTGCTGAGGCTCCTGGGCCATCGCTGCCTATTCCGTGAAGCAGCAAGGCTTGCACAGATCCCCGCCGTGCTGGATAACAGCTCCACCCCCGGACCCAATCCCAGCGACCGACGAAAAGGCGCAGACCATGGCAGAAGAAAACCGCTCGCCTCGATTTGCCGTTCTCATCGATGCCGACAACACGTCGCCACGCATCGCCGCCGGGCTTTTTGAAGAGGTCGCCAAATTCGGCGAGGCGAGCGTCCGGCGGATCTATGGAGATTTCTCGGGCCAGCGCTTGAAGTCATGGGCCGAAATTCTGTCAAAATACGCCATCGATCCGTACCAGCAATTCGCCTACACGACGGGAAAGAATGCGTCCGACATCGCGCTCGTGATCGACGCCATGGACCTTTTGCATAGCGGGCGGCTGGACGGATTCTGCCTCGTCTCATCGGATAGCGACTTCACACGCCTTGCGTCGCGTCTTAGGGAACAGGGCGCCGATGTCTACGGGTTCGGCGAGCAGAAGACCCCGGAGAGCTTCCGTCAGGCGTGCCGCAGGTTCATTTACACTGAAAACCTGCTGCCGGAGGCGCAGCTTGCAGCCCTTGAAGAAGGGGTCTCGCCCAAGGCTCTCGAACTGCCGGGCGCCGCCATTCCCCTTTTGAACAAGGCCATCGCGCAGATCGAGACGGAGGACGGCTGGGTGGGTCTGGGTCTGGTGGGGCAACGCCTCGCCAATATCGCCTCCGACTTCGATCCTCGGACTTATGGGTATCGCAAGCTCAGCGATCTGGTCAGAAAGACTGGAGCTTTCGATCTCGATCAGCCGGAAGGCCGCGCCATGCGGATCAGGGCGAGACCGGCGCCAGCGCCTAAGGGGCGCCGGAATAAAGACGGCAACGAGTAGGCCGCGGCGCCCGGCTTGCCGGCGGCATCGGCGTTTACGCTCCGAACGCCGCTCTGCCTTTGGCGTCATAGCCGCCCCAAGCCAAGGGCCGCCGCGACGACCGCCAGCCGCTCGCCGGCTCTCGCCGATGGTCGGAGCCCGGACGCCGGCGTGTGGGCGCCGCGATTAACCCTATTGGGTTCGTTTGGCAAAAAACCTGTTTTTGCGGTATCTTAATACCGTAAAACGGCCGGTTTGGTTAATGCGCGGTTTCATTGGCGACCCCGGCAAGCCTTGCATGGTTAATGCGCCCGGCGGCCGGGGAGGAAGGCGATCCCGCGGATTTGCAGGATTTTGGGCGTCTGCGGTCACGCGACGCGGCGAAGCGCGGAGGCGAGCGCGTCCACGATCCGATGGATGTGGCCTTCCTCGACGATGAGCGGCGGCGACAGCGCGATGATGTCTCCCGCCTGCCGGACGAGCACGCCGTTCTCAAAGCAGTCCACGAACACGTCGAAGGCGCGCTTGCCCGGCTCGCCCGGCCGAGGCGCCAGCTCGATCCCGGCGACGAGGCCGAGATTGCGGATGTCGATGACGCGCGGGCTTCCCTTCAGAGAATGCACCGCGTCCTCCCAGATCGGCGCGAGCGACGCCGCGCGTTCGAAAAGCCCTTCGCGCCGATAGATGTCCAAGGTGGCGAGCGCCGCCGCGCAGGCCACGGGATGGCCCGAATAGGTGTATCCGTGGAAGAGTTCGATGGCCGCGTCCGGCCCTTGCATGAGCGCGTCGTGGACGCCGCGCCTTGCGAACACCGCGCCCATCGGGACCGCGCCGTTGGTGAGGCCCTTCGCCACCGTGAAAAGATCGGGCGCAACGCCGAAGAAGTGCGAAGCGAACGGCTTGCCGAGCCGCCCGAAGCCGGTGATGACCTCGTCGAAGATGAGAAGCAGGCCGTGCCGGTCGCAAATCGCGCGCAGCCTTTCGAGATAGCCCTGCGGCGGGAGCAGCACGCCCGCCGATCCCGACATCGGCTCCACGATCACGGCCGCGATGGTGTCCGCGCCGTGCAGGCCGGCGATGCGCTCCAATTGGTCCGCCAGCTCGGCGCCATGCTCCGGCAGCCCCCGGGAGAAGGCGTTGCGCGCGATGTCGAGCGTGTGCGGCAGGTGATCGACGGCGGGCAGCATGGCCCCGAACGTCCGGCGATTCGCCACGAGGCCGCCAACCGACATGCCGCCGAACCCGCAGCCATGATAGGCGCGCTCGCGACCGATGAAGCGCGTGCGCTGGCCTTCGCCTCGCGCGCGATGATAGGCGAGCGCGATCTTCAGCGCCGTATCGACCGCCTCCGAGCCCGAGTTCACGAAGAAGATGCGGTCGAGCCCTTCCGGCGCGAGACGCGCAAGCCGCGACGCCAGTTCGAACGCGCCCGAATGGCCAATCTGGAAGGCGGTCGCGTAGTCGAGCGTCAGAAGCTGGCGCTCCGCCGCCTCGGCGATCTCGCGGCGGCCGTGGCCCGCGTTCACGCACCAGAGCCCCGCCACGCCGTCGAGAATCGCGCGGCCATCGGCGGCGGTATAATGCATGCCCTTCGCCGACACGAGGTTGCGCGGATTGGCCTTGAACTGCCGGTTCGCCGTAAAAGGCATCCAATAGGCGGCAAGGTCGAGTTCGTTCGGCAGCGCGGTTGACTTCTCGCTCATGGCGCAAATCTCCTCTGTGCGAGGGTTTAAACCTCGGCCCCCTTCGTCACAAGCCTCCGGCGGACAAGGAACCGCGATAACCGGAAAACGGCGCGCGCATAGGGTTCGAGACAGGGGCCAAGCGTATGCTTGACGGCGCAACGGCCGGAAAGCGGATTTATGGAAGAGGAGCGCGGCGTGCGCATCGATCTGAACGCGGATATGGGCGAGGGCTTCGGCGCCTGGCGCATGGGGCACGACGAGGAGTTGCTCGGCATCGTGACCTCGGCCAACGTCGCCTGCGGATTCCATGCGGGCGACGCCACCATCATGCGCGAGCTTGCGGCGCTGGCCAAGGAGCGCGGCGTGGCGCTCGGCGCCCATCCCGGCTTCGACGACAAATGGGGCTTCGGACGGCGCGCGATTTCAATGAATGCGCGCGACCTCGAATATATGGTGGCCTATCAGATCGGCGCGCTGCAGGCGCTCGCGGCCTATGCGAGCGCGCCGCTCCGGCATGTGAAGCCGCACGGAGCGCTGTATAACATGGCCGCGAAGGATGCCGGTTACGCCCGCGCCATCGCCGGCGCCGTGGCGGCGGTGGACGCGCGGCTGATCCTCGTGGGCTTGCCCGCCTGCGAAATGCAGAAGGCGGCGGAGGGCGCTGGCCTCGCCTATGCGCGCGAAGGCTTCTGCGACCGGCTCTACCGCGACGACGGCTCGCTCGCCCCGCGCTCGCAGCCGGGCGCGGTGATCGCGGACGCGGAGGCCGCCGCGTTGCAAGCTGTCCGCTTCGCCCGCGACGGCGAGGTCGTCACGGGGTCGGGGGCGCGGCTGAAACTTGAAGTCGATACGCTCTGCGTCCACGGCGATGAGCCGGGCGCCGCCGCCGCCGCCCACGCCATCCGCCGCGCCCTCGAAGACGCCGGCGTCGAGCTTCAAGCGATGCCGCCCGGAGGATGCGCCTCTCGGCTCCGTTCAAAGCAACCTTAGCGCGGCGGATGAGACCCCGAGGAAGACCTCGGCGGCGGCGATTTGCGTTCCGGCAGCAATCGCTTTGCCCCGTACAGCGACGGCGTCTTCTGCGCCGTCGGGCAAATAAAAGCAATTCCGGTCAAGACGCCCTTTATCCCGCCGTGCAAATTGCTCACTAGGCCGCGCTAGATTAGCGAGCTTGCGCGGAAGAGGGACAGGGTGAGGGGTTGTGCCCTGCTATGAAAGTCGCCGCCGCGATCACTGTTGAGCGTCGCCTGCTGGCGCGGGGCTCAGCTTCCCACCCTTGCCAGAGCGGTTCGGCTTCTGCAGCGAGTCCGGGTCGACGGCCTTCGGCGCCTCAGCCGGCTCCGGCGGCGGCGCGGCAAAGGTGGCTGAGCTCAGGCTATAGTTGACCGTTTGCACAGAGCTTGCCGCCGAAGCGAGCGCAGTGGCTGGCGCAGCCACCGGCGCGGCCGGAGCGGCGGCGTAAACCGGCGCTGCCGCCGGACCTTTAAGCGCGGCCGCGCGTGCGTGCGCCGGCGCCTTCGAAGGCTGGGCGCTCGCCACTTGGCTCGGCGCCGAGCGCGTAATGACCGGAGAAGCGGACATGTCGGCAAGGACGGCGGCGGTTGCGTGCGGGGCCTCGGGCTTCGGCGCGGTTTGTTGCGGCGAAGCGGCGGCCATCGCGACCGGCTCCTGGGTCTGCTGGGCCGCCGGCTGCGAGGGCGTCTCGCCTTTGGCCAAGCTGGCGAGAAGCGTTGGCGGCACCCCGTCGATGCTCGAAGGAGCAACCTTCGCGTAGAGCGGGCATGGCGCGTCCGGCGCCGGGTCGGCAGCTTGGCCCGGGAAGCTGACGTTTACGAGATATTGCCTGCCGCACACCTTGACGACCGGCGGCTTGCCCGTCGCCTCGAAGGCGTCGTAGCCTTCCTTCAGCTTCACCCAGAAGGCATACCAGCGATTGTCGCGATGCCGCTGCATGTTCTCGCCCGTCATGCGGAACGGCAGCGCCTGGACGTGAAACCGGGTTTGGCCCGCGTTGAACGCTTCGCGCGCGAGGATGTAGATCTCCTCGATATAGGCGTCGGTCATGGCGTAGCATCCGGCGGACTTGCAGTCGCCATGCACCATGAGCGCGGAGCCGGAGTGACCGTTGACTTGATCGTAGGCGTTGGGAAAGCCGATGTTGAACGCGAGGTGATAGAGGCTGTGCGGGTTCATCTGGCCGCGGCTGACGGTGTAGAACCCCTCCGGCGCCTGCCGGTCGCCCTGCTGCACCTTCGGGCCAAGCTCGCCCGACCACGCGCAAATGGGATAGGTGCGGAAGTGCTGGAAACGGCCGTCCTTGAACTTCCACACTTCAAATTCGGATTCTTCCTTGAAGATGCGGACGAAAATCGGCGATTCCTGCTTCATGCCCTTGATGGCGAGCATCGCCTGTGTCGAGGCCGGAAGCTGGCGCTCCGACGGGGGAACTGTGTCGCCGCTGCTCGTGCCCAGGAAGTTGAAGCATCCCGTAAGGCCGATGAGCAAAGGAGCAACTATCGCAAAACGCAGGACAACTTTCATCGAAACAAACCCCGCACTTATCCTTGCGACCGACAATGCGGAGTTTGCCTTAAGATTTCGTTGAGTTCCACGTGCAAATTGCAAGAAGCTCGCCCCCTGGTTGTAAGCCCTTGATTCGCGCCACTCATCACCGCGCAACTTCCAGCTTCATTTGGGCTAAAATGCGACGTGAGAACGCAACCGAACTTAACGGGCCGGAGTAATCGTCCGGCCGATGGCGAGAAACTTGTCCTGACGCTGCTTGCGGATCTCCGCTCCATCCAGGGCATCGAACTCCGCCAAGGCGAGTTCGAGCGCGTCGGCGACATTCTTTATGGCGGCCTCGGGGTCGCGGTGAGCGCCGCCGACGGGCTCCGGAATGATGCCGTCGATGACGCCGAGCGCGAGTAAATCCTGCCCCGTGATCTTCATGTTCGCCGCGGCGTCGCGGGCCTTGGCGCTATCCCGCCACAGGATAGACGCGGCGCCTTCGGGCGAGATGACGCTGTAAATGGAGTGCTCCAGCATCAGCACGCGGTTCGCCGAAGCCACGGCCACGGCGCCGCCCGAGCCTCCCTCGCCAATGATGATCGCGATCATGGGCACGGTCAGCGACAGGCAGCAATCGGTCGACCGCGCGATGGCCTCGGCCTGTCCCCGCTCCTCGGCCTCGATGCCCGGATAGGCGCCGGCGGTATCGACGAGACTCACCACGGGCAGGCCGAAGCGCTCCGCCATCTGCATGAGCCGCACGGCCTTGCGATACCCTTCGGGCTTGGCCATGCCGAAATTGTGCCGCAAGCGGCCTTGGGTGTCGGCGCCTTTCTCGTGGCCCATCACCATGACGGTGCGGCCGTGGAATTGGCCGAGCCCCCCAACGATGGCCAGAATCCTCTCCGAAATAGCGGTCTCCGCCGAGCGGCGTGAAATCGACGATCAGCTCGCGGATATAGTCGAAGGTGTGCGGGCGCTGCGGGTGTCTCGCAACCTGCGTCTTCTGCCAGGGATCGAGGGCGCCGTAAGTTTCTTCAAGCGCGGCTTGCGCCTTCTCGCGAAGCCTCCCGATCTCTTCCTTGATCGAAACCGCGGCGTCGCCTTCGCCAAGCGCGCTCAACTCCTCGATTTTGCTTTCGAGTTCCGCAATAGGTTTTTCGAAGTCGAGATAGGTGCGCATGGGAGAAGGGAGCGTGAAGTCCAAGGTTCGAGGTGCGATGTATGCCTAGCATGGCCCAAGGTCCAGGGCTAGTGTTCAACCCTTGCGCCCAAGCGACTCTTTGCGCGAGGCTGACACGGGACAGCGGGCTAAGCGCCGGCTCGATGCACAGCGGAATTCGCACAAGCCAACGCCGCGCCCCCTCACCCTGCTCTCCCACGCAAGCGCGCCTTGGCGAGCTTGCCCGGATCGACAGAACACAGATCGACGTCGAGGCCCGGATCGACGATGAGCCAACAGTTTCACCGTGCTTCGCTTAGATCGCTGAAAATGACCCAAGCAGACTCCGCCGATTTGCCGGGCGCATCGTCATCCCGGCCATCGGCGCCCATCGTCGTCCTGGCCATCCACAACCCATCGTCATCCCGGCCAAGCGAAGCGCGAGCCGGGATCGCAAAAAAATGAGCGCTACGATTTATTACGGTCCCGGATAAGGCTTCGCCTTTCTGGGATGACGAACGGAGGGCCATCCCCCCAAGGCAGGGAGGCCAAAGGCGAAGGCGTTACCGGAGCGTGACAGCCTTCGCCTGGGGCAACACCGGCGCGCCCGGCTGCAAATTCCAGTCGCGCGCGTTGAACACATCGCCGTTCTTTCGCACGTCGGCGAGAAGGTCGAGGTCGAGAGCGGCGTAGACCCATTGCGGCTCGCCCAGCGCGCCTTCGGCCAGGATTCCGTTGGCTGGGAGCCGGCTGTCCGGCGGCGCGAGGACCGCGGCGGAGCCCACATTGCGGACAAGCGCGGCGAGCCAGGGCGCATCGCCGACGGTTGGCGTGTGAACCACGTAGATCTGGTTTTCGAGGGAGCGCGCCGCGCAAGCGTGCCGCACGCGATGATAGCCGGCGAGCGATTCGGTGCAGGAGGGGACGAGCAGGATTTCGGCGCGGCCTCGGCGAGCGCCCGCGCGATCAGGGGAAATTCGGCGTCGTAGCAGATGGCGACGCCGATCCTTGCTACGCCGATGTCGAAGACGCACAGCCCGCTCGACGGGCCGATGCCCCATTGCTCCGCCTCGAAGCGGGTCATGATGTGCTTCTGCTGAAAGCCCGATCCGCCCTTCGGGCCGAACAGCCGCGCCCGGTTCACGAAACGGCCGTCGGTGAGGCGCACCGGCGCGCTTCCCGCGAGGATGAACACGCCATGGCGCTGAGCGAGCTCGGCATAGGCGGCTTCGTAATGGCCGATATAGTATTGCACGGCTTCGGCGGAGCCTTGCAGGTCGCGCGAGACATGGCGGCCGGCGATGCGCGCCAGCTCCATGCCGCCATATTCGGGAAACGCAAGAAGCTGCGCGCCGTGAGCGACCGCTTGCTGAACCCATTGCAAGAGCTTTTCCTCGAAGGCGGCGAAAGAGGTTATCTCGTCGATGGGGTATTGCGCCGCCGCAATTCGGATCGTTCGCGTCATCGTCCGCGCTCACCGAACTGCATCGAACGTCCGGTTTCCCGCGGCCGATCGGCGTCTTCCCAGCGGATCATGGCGATCGTCCCTTCGGCTTTTAGAAGCCGCATTTCCCCAAAAAACGTATCGAGCGGCGGATTCGGTTCCGCGCTAAGACACAAGCGCGCAAATCCGGGTCGACGAGCCTCACGATGCCCGCCATGATGTCGTTCTGGCATTATCGCCCCAAAAAAGAGGCGATTCTACCTCTTCCGTATCCATTTTTCGTAGAGTAGCCGGTTCGCGCGGGCGCCGCGCGCGGCATTGGCCATCGCCGCGGCGAATCTGCCTTGCCGCGCCTTTGTCGACGGTCTCGGCGTAAAGATCGACGATGAGACCGTCTTCGAGCCGGATGCGCTCGTTAATTGCGGTCCGCCCATGCGGCGCGGGAGCTTGATCGCGCCCAATCAGGTAATCGTGGTGGAAGTGATTTCGCCAACCAGCGCCAGGCGAGTTCACCAATTATTTCCGCCATACGGGCGTGCAGCATTATCTGATCGCGGTTATGGCGGACCGGAGCTCAGGCTTGGCAGACGGGGCGCAGGGAAGGACTTTAGCCGTCTGGGCTAATTGCCGCTATCTCGCGCGGCGCCTTTCAACAAGGCGGGGAAAAAAGCGTGAATCAGCAGCTTGGACAGAAGTCTTGCGGGGGCAGGATTTGAACCTGCGGCCTTCAGGTTATGAGCCTGACGAGCTACCGGGCTGCTCCACCCCGCGTCACAAAATTGACATAGGCTGTTTGCGCGCAAATCGCAACCCATACCTTTGCGTATCGAGCAAAATTTCGCATTTTGCCCAACGAACTTCTGCTGCTACTCCGCGGCGGCGCTGAGCCGGACAGACGCTTCCACCCGCCGATTGTGCGACCGGATAAGCCAGATGTTGCGCGCGTAAATAAACAGGCCCGCGAATTGACCCAGCATGATCACGGGGTCGGCGCGATGAACGCCGTAGAGGAGGAGCATCGCCCCCCCGGCCAGGCTGAAATACCAGAACGTTTCCGGCACGACGCTCCGTTTAACACGCTCGCTCGCGATCCACTGGACGAGGAAGCGCATGAAAAACATGCTCTGGGCCGCAAGCCCGAACACAACCCATGCGGTCTCCACGCCCGAAACCGCCGCCCACCACTCGTTCAGCTTTGCCACATCCATGGTTCGCTTTCCAATGCTTCAGTGGATTTGCCGCGACGCCAGCGGCAGCACACGCGGCGCGCGAGCCTCCCTCATACGCGCAACGCCCTGCGTATCCTCCGAGATCTCGGGGAGACGCGTGCGCCTTCGCAGCCAGACAATCCCGACCATGTCGTAGAATCCGAGGAAAAGGCGGCCGATATTCGTGTACTTGGACTGGCCCGCAAGACGCGGACGGTCGTTCACGGGAACGAACTCCGCCTTGTGACCGTAGATGAGGAACAAGGCCGGAATGAAGCGATGCATGCTCGTGAAGTAGGGCAGGCGCAGAAAGGCCTCGCGCCAGAAAACCTTGATGCCGCAGCCGGAGTCCGCGCATTTGTCCTTCAGGATCGCCTGCCGCGCCCTGTTTCCAAGCGCGCTGGCGACACGCCGGTCGCTCCGCGCCTGCCGGTTCTGGCGGATGCCGCCGACAAGAGCCGGGCCGCCCCGGCCGGGAGCGCCAAGCCTCTTGAACAGGTTCGGAATATCGGCGGGATCGTTTTGCCCATCGCCGTCCATGGTGGCGACGATAGGACAGGTCGCGGCGAGCACGCCGGTTCTGATGGCGGCGCTCTGGCCGGTCCTCCGGGCGTGGCGGATATAACGGAGCCTTGGATAGGCCCGGATGAGCGATTTCACCTCGCCGCCGGTGCCGTCGGAGCTGCCATCGTCGACGACGATAACCTCGCTCAGAATCTCCTGCGGCAGCACCCGAAACGTCTCATGAACGAGACGGCCGATATTGCCCTCCTCGTTCAATGCAGGGATTACCACTGCAACGGTCATGTGCGCCCGCGCCTCTTTTCCGCTTCACGCTTTGTCAACGCCCATCCTTAGCTCATAGCAGGCTTTGGGAGCGCGGCACAATTAGGCATGGCCGATAGGACCCGTCATTCATGATTTGGTGACGGCTTGTGTGACATTTTCGAAACCAGAACCCGTGCCATTCAACCCCGGTGTCCATGATGGAGCGCGCCGCGCCCCCCAGAGAGCTCGGCCTCGATAATGGCGGCCGAATCGCCTTGCGCCTCGAACCCCTGCTTGGGTGGACCGCCGGGCACGGCCAGGGCGCGCCGCATCCGCTGCTGTTTCCGGGCGATCTGCTTGAGGCCTCGCCGACGACGACCCTGGTCTATGCGTGCAATCTCCCCGCCCTTCGGCCCGGAGGAGGCCTCCCGGCGCCGCTCGATTTCGTCGGCCAGCTCCCCAATTCGATAGGCCCGGAAGCCGAGGGAGACTTTCTCGCCGCCTCGCTCCCCGGGGGCCAGGCCGCCATCGTTGGCGCCGATGGCGAAAGGATCGCCGTGCAATTTCGCTGGCTGTGCGTGACCGCGAACGCCGCGATCGGCGCCGTCTGGCGCTGTTTCATGCGGGTGGGCGCGCGCGCATCCGGGGCTTTTTGGCGCGCCGTGGGACACGACTATCTCTTCGAAGCGGGCGGCGGGGCGGCGTTGAACGCGCCTCAGCTTGTGAAAGCGCCGCTTGGCCGGGGCGCCGCGCTCTCTTTCAAGCTCCTCCATCCGGAAGGATTGCTGACCAGCTTCCCCTGCCGCTCGGGGCGGGTGAAGGTGACGCGGCTTCAAGCCGACGGATGGGCGAAACGGCGTCTTTTGAGCCTGTGGCTTCAGGCGGATAACAGCGTCGTCGCCCTGTTCTCCGATGGCGCGCAGCAAACCATCGCAATGGCCGCGCCTCTGTTTCAGCGCGGCTCGCGCGCCGCCTGAGCCGGATCGGGGAGCGCGGCCCGGCGCTTTCCGGCGGCGGGCGGCGGCGGGAAGCGGCCTGAGGCTCGATCTGCGATAAGCTTCTGTTTACTCTGTTGCGCCGCATTTTCTTCCCGCCGATTTGTGTGTTTTCGTCTCTTTCCCCTTATTATTTACAGTATAGCCGATAGCGCCTTGCCGATGCTTTAAACGGGGCTATCGCTCTGATTTAAAAGGGATATTCCGCTTATTGCGGCCAAAACGGCGCGGTTGCGAAGCCGTCCGTTGCAACGTTGGGATGGGGTTTGTGGTTAACGCGCGCAAGAATAAAACCGTTAACTAGGATTTCTGACTCGCTTTTTTCGGGTCGAATCCGGCTTTTTTCAAATTTCCGTAGGGATTCGTAGGAAATTCCCGCGAGAGATCGCCGCCATTTCCGCCGTTAACCTCCGGCTATTTTAACCATACGCGGCGGTAAGAAATTCGGCCGCCGCCTTATGGTTCGAAAAGTTCGAACTATAAGGCTTGCGCCCGCCGATGACGCGCGGCCTGAACCGGAGCCGGACGCGCGCAAGCCGCCGCTTGGACCGCATGGTTCGAATAGCGTTATGCCGGCATAAAGGAGGCCAGAACTGACGTTTAAGGCCGAAAGCGGTACTTCGGACTTGTTGAACCTTGTAGCGCGATCGGAGGAGCAGCAGACTCAGCGCGCTGTCAGGGAGAACCAAGAGTTCAAAGAATTGCGGATTCGACCCTCATTCCACTTCAACTTAAGCATGTCTCTCACCGCATGGCTTTGATAGACCGCCTGAGCATCTTCGCGCGGACCTCTTCAGGAATTTCGGAAACGAAATCAGGTGGAAGATCGCTCAAAGCGTTAACTGAAAGCTTCGACAACACGTGTTCGTAAATAGCATTCAAGTTAGCACTTAGTTTTTCTATCTGCTGATCGCCTGCTTCCTTTTGTTTCTCGTAATGAGATTTAATCTTAACTACATCGATGAGATGTCTGGCCTGTGTCTTAGAGAAATTCTTACTATCCTCCGTGATCTTGTTTTTAGCTTTCAGCAATTCTTCGCGCAGACCTTTAATCTGCTTAACAAGAGCCGCATTTGTGTCCTGCATCTCTTGATCTTTAATGGTTGAATCGATTCCGCGACGCTCCGCCTCCGCAAGCTTCCGCCACATCCAGCGCCGCATTGCCTTCGCTTCAATTGCTTCCTTCAAAAGAGAAAACGCATCGGCTCCATTTGGCTCCGCGCTAAGCGTGATAGCCTGTATCGTATAGTGGCCCATTGGAAATTGACGAGCCTCAAGTCCGTCAAGCAAAACCGGGATCAGCTTCCCGGCGTTCTTAGCGACAGTGGCCTCGTGCACTACGTTATCCGACCTCACGGAATCTACTGACCAGAACACCACAGCACAGCGCGCGGCCTCGAGATGTTGGCGGATCCATTCGTCCCAGTTACGCCCCGGAGGGACTTCCTGATCCCAGAATACATCGAAGCCGTCGGCCACAAGCGCATTATGGATGGGCCGCACTCGCTCGCGGTCCTTGCTTGAATAAGAAAAGAAAACGTCCGCCATCGAAGCGCCCTCAGTCAAGCGTAGTTTTCTATACGATTATTGCAACACTGCCAACAGGCGCAGTAACGCTCACGCCGCAAAAGCAGGTAGCCTAGACCTGTGACAGGAAAGCAAGCGGCATTGAATGACGCGATGATTGCCATCCTCACGCGCCGAAGATCGTCTGCTTTCTGGGGCATCGCGAATGTAGGAACTTATCAAAGCCACAGCCGCTAGCGACCCCAAGCAGCCTAGGACAGAATCCTCCCGCGAACGCCGCAATAACGGCGAACGCGCGCCATCGGGAAGCCGCCTTAGTCGCGCCCATTCCGCCTATCGCGCCCGCCCTTGCGGATGGTGACATACAGCGCGCCGCTGCCGCCATGCTTGTGCGCCAACTCCGTGTAGCTCACGACATAGGGGCGCAAGGCGGGTTCCGAAAGCCAATGCGGCACGAGCCGCCGCAGCACGCCGCGCTCCGGCGAGCGCCAGAAGTCGGTATCGGCGCCTTCGGAATTTCCGCCCTTGCCGGTGATGATGAGCACGTGCCGGCGCCCCTCGGCCTGACAGCGCGCGAGAAAGCGCTTAAGCACGCCATAGGCGTCGTGCTGGCGCAGGCCGTGAAGGTCGAGCCGGGCGTCGATCTCGCGGGCGCCGCGCGCGATCCGCTTGCCGATGCGAGGGTCGAAGGGCTCGGGCGCCGGCGGCGGTGTTGGCTTGCCGGTGGCGCCGGGGGCGGGTTTCGGAGCGGCGGCAGGGGACGCGCCGGGCGGCGGCGCGGCAATCGCCGCCTGCTTGTCCGAGGGGGTCGCGGCCGCGCTGGCGCCATCGGCCGCGCGCCGCCGGGCCAAAGGCTGGTCGCGGCGCGTCGCATGCGCCCAAAGCTCCATCTCCTCCCGCGACAGCGCCCGCTTGCGGCTGCGGCCTTCCATCTCGCTCCCCACGCACCCTTTGCGCCCCGGCCGTCATTTCGGCCCAAGGACGATACATTCGCATGAATGCCGAATCCTGCCCGCGACGCGGCCCGCTTCCTCGCCCGATCCGGCGAAAATGTCTCCCCGCTGCGGCCCTCGAATGGCCGAACCCGTATCTTGCGCAATGCCAAGCCGGCGAAAGGGCCGCCCCTCGAAGATGAGCCGCGGAGAAGACACCCATATAGGCATTCCCAGCGTGTGGTAAAGCGGATCGACCGCCAAGCTTCGGCCAGGGCAAAGCTCGGCGCCGAGCGAGCCGCGCGGCCCGGCGGCGCTGGCGGCAAGCTCGCGAAAGAAGATGTAGGATTTGTTTTCGGCGAGGACGGCGCGGCGATCCGGCTCGGCGCGCAGCCACGCGATCATGCCGCCGAGGTCCGCGTCCCCGGCCGCAAGCGCGCCGCGTTCGATGAGAAGCTGCGCGATGGAGCGATAGGGATGGCCGTTCTTGCCGTCGAAAGTCAGCCGCGCCGCCGAGCCATCCTCGAACGCGATGCGCGCCGACCCTTGCACGTGCATGATGAAGGCGTCGATGGCGTCGTCGAGGTAGAGAAGTTCGAGGCCTTGGCCCCGGATCGCGCCCGCCTCGATTTCGGCCCGCTCCGGGTAGGGCGCGAACCCGCCCCCGGTCTTGCGCCCCGCCGTCAGCCCCAGCGCCGCGAGCGCATGGCCGCGCGGGAGCGGCTCAAGATCGGGCGGCCTCCGATAGACGGGGATGCGATAGCGGGCGGATGGCGTTCTCGACCCGCGCAAAACCGGCTCGAAATACGATGTGAGAAGACCGGGTTCCGCGAGGATGCGGAACGGCGCGAAAGTGTCTTCGAAGAAGCGGCGCGCCCCGGAGCGGTCCGCGAGCAGCGCCGGAAGGCTCGCCGCTCCCGGCTTCGGCAAGGGCCGCGCGGCCAGATCCACGGAGCGCATGTAGCAGGCAAGCGCGGCGCTGGCATCGTCGCCGCGCCATCCTTCGATGTCGCCGAAGCCTATGCTTTCGGCGGGAAACGGCGCGGCCGGCGCCCCGCCATGCTGCCAGCGCCACAACGCGTCGTCGATTGCGCCGCCCACGCCTCAGGCTTCGGGCGAGTCGGTCGCCACCAGCCGCCAGTTCGGGTTCCGCGAAGAGATGTCGCGCGCGAAGGTCCAGACGTCGGTGACCTGGCGCACGGCCTTGATGTCGCCCTCGATGACATTGCCCGACCTGTCGCGGATCGCGGTGACAAGCTCGCTCACAAAGCGGACGGTCACATGGGCGATGCGGCCGGCGAAGGAAGCATCGACGATGCCGGCCGACGAGATGCCGACGAAGCTGAACTCGTTCGTCTCGCCGCGCGCCTCGCGCTCTTTAATGACGGCGTTGAAGCTATCGAAGACCTCGCGCGAGAGCAGCCCGCGCAGCGTGTCGCGGTCGCCGCGCGCATAGGCCGTCACGATGGCCTCGTAGGCGATCTTTGCGCCGTTCAGGAAGGCGGCCGCCTCGAATGCGGGGTCGGCCGCCGCGATTGCGCGCAGAGGCTCAAGCGCGCGGCTGTCCTCGGGCAAGGCGCCGAGACGGCGGTCGACGCTCTCGGCGGAAGCGGGAGCGGCCGGCGGCGCCGTATCCGCGCGCGGCATCGGGACGACGTTATTGTCGCGGGCGGCGGCCGCCTCGCGAGCAGCATAGGTATCGAGCCGCGCCCGGTCGTCTTCCGTCCGCCGTCCAAGCACGCTCCTCAGCCGCAAGAAAATTGCAACAGCAACCGCCATCAGCAAAAGATTTGTGAGGTCAAAGATATCGCTCATCGTCAAAGCCGCCGCTCCTGACCCTGAGGCCCTTGAATGTTGTGAACGCCTGACCGTGATATAGGGGGTTCGGGCGCCGCTGGCTATAGCCGGGCGCCGTTTGCCGCAAGCTTCGCCTCATCGCGGCGACTGTACTCGGCATTCCAATATCCGTTACCATATTACAGGAATCGAATTCGGACTTTTTGACGAGGACGGCGCCGGCATGCCCTTTTTCATCTTCTTCCTCATGATTTCGTGGCCTGTGCTCGAAGTCGCCTCGATCATCCAGGTGAGCAAATGGGTGGGTCCGCTCACGACCTTCCTGTTGCTCGCGGCGGGCTTCGCGTTCGGCGCGTTCCTCATCCGCACGCAAGGCCGCGTGGTGGGCATGCGCGTGATGGAGGCCATGCGGACCGGCGCGGCGCCGGAAAAGACGCTGCTCGACAGCGGCACGGTGTCGCTCGCGGGCGTGCTGTTCATGATCCCGGGCTTCGTCTCGGACGCCGTGGCGGTGCTTCTTCTGATCCCGGCGGTGCGCTCATATATGTGGCGCGGCGTTTCCTATGGCTTCCAGGGACGCGCCCGGCCAGCTCCGGGACCGCAGCCGCGCCCCGAGCCGGGGTTCAAGCAGCCTCCGAAGAAACCGAAGCGCGCCGAGGATGTGATCGACGTGGAGTTCACCGAAGTGCCGCGCGACCAGAACGGCGGCGCCAGCAACGCCAAGCGCGCCGACTCGCCCTGGGGCAAGCCGCAGTAGCGGGAGACAAGAAATGTCGTTGAATTACATTGTCCGCGCGCGCATCGACAGGGAGACGAAGGAAAAGGCGGAAGCTGTTTTGGCGGAGATCGGGCTCACGGCTTCCCACGCCGTGCGCCTGATGATGATCGGGATTGCCCGCGAGGGAGCGATGCCTTTCGACTACTTCATCCCGAACAAGGAGACGATTGAAGCGATCGAAGAGGCGCGCGCCGGGAAGCTCGTCAGGGTCGGGACTGTGGATCGGCTTCTTGCGGAGCTAAATGCCGACGATCCCGAGGATGAGACAGTTCAAGAAGGACAAGACCAGGGTTAAGCCAGAATTTGTCATGCCTGTCTTGACCCACGGCTGTCCGGTTTAATTCCGCCGAGTTTCCAACATCGTCATCCCGGAAGGGCGCCTTTCGCGCACTATCCGGGATCGTGACAAGTTGAAGTGCTTGCCTTTTTGCGATCCCGGCTCGCGCTTCGCTTGGCCGGGATGACATCGAAGGGTGAGCGAAGACCCCGGTCAGTAAAACGAACCGGACAGCCGCGGGCTTGACCCGGCCATCCATAACCTATTGACGATATTAATAATTTTCCGGATGGCCGCCTCAAGGGCGGCCATGACGTTTCTGCCTGAATCGCCGCGCAGGGATGACGCGGGTTACCCCTCGATCTTCGAAAAGTCGGCGATTTGCAGCGTGAGCGCGCGGATTTGCGCGAGCAGCGTCAGCCGGTTCTCGCGGATGCCGGCGTTGTCGGCATTCACCGTGACCTTATCGAAGAAGGCGTCGACCGGCGCGCGCAGCTTGGCGAGCGCGGCCATCGCGCCCTCGAAGTCCTCCTGGCCGAGCGCCGCCTCCACCGCCTCGCCGACCGTCTTCACGGCGGCGGCGAGCGCCTTCTCTTCCTTCTCCTTCAAAAGCTTGGCGGCGGGTTTGCCGTCATAGGCCTTCGCGTCTTTCTTCTCCTCGATCTTGAGGATGTTCAGCGCGCGGCGCACGAGCGCCAAAAGGCTCGCCCCGTCCTCGGTTTCAAGGAAGCGGCCGAGCGCCTCCACGCGGCGCACGATCATCAGGAGGTCGTCCTGCCCCGGCAGCGCGAACACGGCGTCGATCAGGTCGTGGCGCGCGCCCTTGTCGCGCAAATACACCTTCAACCGGTCCGCAAGGAATTCCATGAGGTTGTGCAGGTAACCCATCGCCCGATGGAAGCTTGCTTCGTTATAGCCCGCCGCGAAGCCGTTCCGGGCAGCCTTGAATTTGCGCTCGATATGCGGGTGATGCAGAAACTTCCGGATAAGCTCCTCGCGAGCCTCGAAGCCTTCCTCCGCGTGGCGTTCGAGCGCGGCCTCAAGCTGGCCGCTCGCATGGAACAGCGGCTCGGTGAAGCGCAGGCGGATTTCATTTTCGAGGATGATGCGGATGACGCCGAGGGCGGCGCGGCGCAGCGCGAACGGGTCTTTCGAGCCGGTCGGCTTCTCGTCGATGGCCCAGAAGCCGACCAGCATGTCGAGCTTGTCGGCGAGCGCGACCGCGATGGCGACCGGGTTCGAGGGAACGGCGTCCGAAGGCCCCTGCGGCTTGTAATGCTCGGCGATGGCGCCGGCGACGGCCGGCTTTTCGCCCTGCGCGAGCGCGATGTAGCGCCCGATCGCGCCTTGCAGCTCCGGGAACTCGCCCACCGTTTCCGACATGAGATCGGCCTTGGCGAGATGGGCCGCGCGCTCCGCGTCGTGCGGGCCGGCGCCGGCCGCTGGCGCCAGCTCCCGCGCCAGGCGCTCGATGCGACGCACACGCTCAAGTTGCGTTCCGAGCTTTTCGTGGAAGGTGACTTGCCCGAGGAGGCCGGTCAGCTTTTCGAGCGGGCGGGCGAGGTCGTTTTCCCAAAAGAACTTGGCGTCGGAAAGCCTCGCGCGGATCACGCGTTCGTTTCCGGCGACGATGGCCTTGCCGCCATCCTCCGCCGCCAAATTCGAGACGAGGATGAAGCGATTGGCCAGCTTTCCCGACTTTTTATCTCGCAGGGAGAAGCACTTCTGATGCGCCTTCATGGACGTCATCAGGATTTCCTCGGGCACATCGAGGAAGCTTGGGTCGAATTTGCCGGAAAGGACCACGGGCCACTCGACGAGCCCCGCATTCTCAGCCAGCAGCCCGTGGTCTTCAACAAGAGCGAGCCCGGCATCCGAGGCGGCAAGATGCGCGCCCTCAAGAATGGTCCTTGCTCGATGTTCTCCTGCGACCACAACCTTAGCGTGCAAAAGCGCCTCCGAATAGTGCGCGTTTTGCGATATCTTCAATGTTTTGGGCTGCGTGACCTTTTGGCCACTCATGAAACGATGCCCATAGGTGATGTCGCCGCTCTTTACGCCATCGACTTCGAATTCGACGGGCTTGCCGTCGAAAAGGCAGAGGATCGAATGCAGGGGCCTGATCCAGCGGATGCGGCTCCTGCCCCAGCGCATGGACTTCGGCCAGGGGAATTTGCGGACGATCTCAGGCACGGCCTCGGCGATGATCGCGGGCGCGGGGCGGCCCGGCTTCTCGCTCTTCGCGAGGTAATAGTCGCCCTTCGGGTCCTTCACGACCTGGCACTCGCCGAGGGTCTTGAGGCCGGCGCCGCGCAGGAAGCCTTCGACGGCCTTTTCCGGCGCGCCGACGCGCGGACCCTTCTTCTCCTCGACCGTGCCGGCCGATTGAGCGGGCACGCCTTCCGCGATGAACGCGATGCGCCTCGGCCCCGAATAGGATTGCGTCGAGCCGGCCCCAAGGCCGCCTTGGCTGAGCGCGTCGGTCATCATGCGCGCGAGGTCGGCCTCGGCGCGCGCCTGCATGCGGGCGGGAATTTCTTCGGAGAAGAGTTCGAGAAGGAGGTCTGGCATGAAACGGCCTGTGGAAAAGGATGCGTTCGTTGCTCTTATATCGGCATCGCGTTCATAGCGGCTAAGAGGAATGCGCGCCAGGAGAGGACGCGTCAATCCAATGCGAAATCGGGAGCGGAGCGCGCGGCGGCCCGGTGGGCGCCGATGTCGCAGGCGCTTAGGACGCGCCCGCCGTTCGATCCGGCGAAGTCTCGGCGATGGCGGCGCTTTTGCGATTCGGCCGGGCGCGCGAGAAGGGACTCCGCGGGCTTACCGGCGGCGGCCCGGCTTGACCGGGGTCGCACGCGAAGGCAGATAATGCGTTAAGCGAGGGAAACCGCGGCCTTGCCTTCAGTTTCGCGGCAGGCTTCGACAAAGAGCGTTACGGCGTAATCATGAGAATGGCTGTTTTGCAGCATGTCCCGTTCGAAGGTCCAGCCGCCATCGCGGAGTGGGCGGACGCCCGCGCCATCGCGGCAAACACGGCCCATCTCTATCGCGGGGACGCGCCGCCCGGCCTCGACGCATTCGACATGCTGACCGTGATGGGCGGGCCGATGAGCGCGAACGACGAAGCCGTTCTCGATTGGCTTCCCCCTGAAATCGCTCTCGTGCGCGACGCCATCGCCGCGAACAAAATCGTTCTCGGCGTGTGCCTTGGCGCGCAGATCGTCGCCAAGGCGCTGGGCGGCGCCGTCGCCAAGGGGCGCCAGAAGGAGATCGGCTGGTTTGCGGTCGAACGGACCGAGACCTCCCATCCGCTGTTCGAAGGGCTTCCGGCGGAATTCATGGCCTTTCATTGGCACGGCGAAACCTTCAGCCTGCCCGAAAGCGCCGTGCGGCTTGCAAGCACGCCCGCCACGGAAAATCAGGCTTTCGCGGTGGGAAAGCGCGCGCTCGGCCTGCAATTCCATATGGAAGCCACGAAGGAGAGCGTAAACGCGCTGATCGAATTCGGGGCCGGCGACATCGAAGGCGGCCCCACCCAGCAGCAGCCGGACGAAATCCGGGCCGGCATCGGGCATTGCGCCGCGCTTCGCCCGCATCTAAACCGGCTGCTCGATAATCTGGCCGGATTTGCATAAGTGAAAGGCTCCCATGGCGCAGACACGCACTCCCTCGAAATTCTTCAAGCCGCTGGCGGCGGGCGCTCCGGCCCCGTTCGTGGAGAAGCCCATCCGGCTTGAGCGCATGATCCATTTCGTGGCGCCGCATGTGGAGAAAATCCGCGCCAAGGTCCCCGAACTGATCGAGCAGGTGGACGTGGTTCTCGGCAACCTTGAGGATGCGATCCCGGCGGGCGACAAGGAAGCGGCGCGGCGCGGCTTCATCGAGCTGGCGCGCGCCAACGATTTCGGCGCAACGGGGCTGTGGACGCGCATCAACGCGCTGAACAGCCCGTGGGTTCTCGACGACATCGTGGAGATCGTGGCGGCTGTCGGCGACAAGCTCGACGTCATCATGCTGCCGAAGGTCGAGGGGCCGTGGGACATCCATTATCTCGATCAGCTTCTCGCTCAGCTCGAAGCCAGGCACGGCGTCACGAAGCCCATCATGATCCACGCCCTGCTGGAGACGGCGGAGGGCGTGAACAATGTCGCGGAGATCGCCGGCGCGAGCCCCCGCATGCACGGCATGAGCCTCGGGCCGGCGGACTTGGCCGCGAGCCGGGCCATGAAGACGACGCGCGTCGGCGGCGGGCATCCCTCTTACGGCGTGCTGGCCGATCCGGCCGGCGATGGCGCGCCGCGCGCCTTCTTCCAGCAGGACCTCTGGCACTATACGGTCGGGCGCATGGTGGATGCCTGCGCGACTCACGGCATCAAGCCGTTCTACGGCCCGTTCGGCGACTTTTCCGATACGGCCGCCTGCGAATCGCAGTTCCGCAACGCCTTCTTGCAGGGCTGCGCCGGGGCCTGGACGCTGCACCCGTCCCAGATCGAGATCGCGCGGCGCGTCTTCACGCCGGACCCGGCCGAGGCCGCGTTCGCCCGCCGCATCCTGGAAGCCATGCCTGACGGAAGCGGCGCCGTCATGGTCGACGGCAAGATGCAGGACGACGCCACGTGGAAACAGGCCAAAGTGATGGTTGACTTGGCGGATATGGTCAAGGCAAAGGATGGGTCCGCGGGTTAAGTTCGGGCGCGGCGGGACAGGCGTGACCGTTGAAACGTTTTTTAGGAACGGTGTTCGAAACGCCATGATGAAGGAACGGCGCGCATTATACGCCATCGGCGAAGTGGTGAAGCATCGCCATTTCCCGTTCCGCGGCATTATTTTCGATGTCGACCCCGTGTTCAACAACACCGAGGAATGGTGGCTCGCGATCCCGGAAGACATCCGGCCCGACAAGGATCAGCCCTTTTATCATCTGCTCGCCGAGAACGAGGAGACCGAATACATCGCCTATGTTTCGGAGCAGAACCTTTTGCCGGACGACAGCCACGAGCCGCTGAGGCATCCGCAGCTTGGCGAGCTGTTCGACGAGCTGGAAAACGGCGAATACCGCTTCCGGGGCGCGACCCCGAACTGACCGCGCGCGGCGCGGTCAGGCGGAAGCCGATGCGGATGGACCGCGGCTATGGCTCTAGCTCGGTATCCCAATAGAGGTAATCGAGCCAGCTTTCATGCAGATAATTCGGCGGGAAGAAGCGCCCGTTGCGATGCAGCTCGTGCACCGTCGGCCGGTATGGCTTCAGCGCCGGAAACATTTTCGCCTTGGCGGGCATCTTGCCGCCCTTGCGCAAATTGCACGGCGCGCAGGCCGTGGTGACGTTGTCCCAGCGCGTCTCTCCGCCCCTGGAGCGCGGAATGAAGTGGTCGAACGTCAAATCGTGAGGCGAGCCGCAATACTGGCACTGAAAGCGATCGCGCAGGAACACGTTGAAACGCGTGAAAGCGGGGTAAAGCGCGGGCTTTACGAAGGTCTTCAGGGAGACGACGCTCGGAAGCTTCATCTCGAAGGTTGGGCTGTGGACGACCCTGTCGTAAAACGAAACGATGTGCACCCGATCGAGAAACACCGCCTTGATCGTGTCCTGCCAGTTCCAGAGGGACAGGGGATAGTAGCTCAGCGGCTGGTAATCCGCGTTGAGCACAAGAGCCGGAAAGTTGCCCGGCGGAGATGCCAATGACGTTGCTGGTGCCGTCACGTTCACCTTTCCTCAACGGTTGCCGTTAAGTTAAGGGCCACGCTCGCACCACGTCGCTCTTGTTCAATTTGCATACTACATGCGCATGTCAAATCTGTGAAGGCCCCGAGGCGCCGCATTTCGTTCCAGGCCGCCGCGCCGCTTTCGTAATTGCCTGGGCGGCATAGGCAAACGCGCTAAAACTCCCCTATTTTTGCAGGGCAGACACACAAGACCGGGAGGGTCCCCTTGCCCAGGAGAGCCGCAATAGAAAAAGCGATTCGCAATCTCGCGCCCACCATCCCCGATTACGAGTTCCACGCCGTCGCCGATCGCGCCATGGACAGCAAAGGCCTTGGCGCCGCCGCGCCCGAGACAGCCGCCTGGCTTTCCATGGTGAGCTTCATCCGCCACGTTCTCACCGATTACGATGCGCTCCTCGAAGAGGGCTATGAGCAGGAAGCCGCCCGGCATTTCGTTGCGGGCGATATGCAAGCCGTGCTCACGGAATGGGGCGTGAGGAGGCCGCTCCTCGCCGGCGACTGAGCCCTCTTTTCCGGCAAATCGAGGTATGCATTTTAAGCATGGCCGTTGGCCGGGGACTTGCACTGTCATTGCCCTGTAAATAAATGATGCTTCCGATTGGGAAATTCGATCGAACCCAGTTTAGCGTGGGGTCCCGCGCTAGAAGGAGTGTACATGCAGGTATTCAAGACCATTTCCGTGGAGATCATTGGCCTCGCAGTTCTTATCTTATCTACCGCCGCAACCCTTACGGTTCCCGATGTTGGCGAATTTTGGCTGGCGCTGGCGACCGCCATCACCCTATTTTTGTTGATGTATATTCGCCTTCACTATGAGAGCCCGGCGCCCAAGCGCGAGGAAGCCTCGCGGTGAATCCAGCAAAATACCGTTCGATTCGCGCCAAGCCATGCGCCTGACGGGGGGCGCCGGTTCATAACCGCGCGCCCGGGGAAGCTCGATGCCCGAGCAGGCGCAACGAAGCGGTCGAACTTATCGCCGAGGCGAAAATCGGACGATGCGTAAGCGGAAAAGCGCAGTAAGCTGTGCGAATTCGGCATGGGAGACAGCGATGAGATTTTCATATTCCTTGGTCGCGGCGGGCATTCTGTTCGCTTCGAACGCGCTCGCGGATGACGGCGCGACGTTCATAAACGGCGATTGGATCGGAACCGGGTCTTTCCAGATGGGGGCGGATATCGTCGCCTGTCGCGAAATCAAGATGCGGTTTTCCGGCTCGAAGGAGACCTATGTGGTGCGCGAAGCCTCGATGATTTGCGGCGACGCGCCGAAGCAGGAGTTCACGGCCGTCGATGGGTTCGCCATCAAGGACGGCCAAATCACCTTCGAGGGCGGCACGAACACGAAGCTTGCCAAAGGCACGAAGGTCGGCTCCGTGAAGGATGACGCTCTGCGCACGCTCAATCCCATCGAAAACGACAATGTGGACGACATCTCCATCCGGAAGGCCGGGGATTTCCTGATCTATAATCAGGTCGCGGGCGTTCCGGGCAAGAACCCCGACTACAGTCTGATGGCGATCATGAAGAAGGATGCGGCCGCCGCAAGCAAGCCTTGATGCGCCGCCCGCGCATCGACAAGCGCGCTTGACATTGTCCAGGAAGCCGCTACGTTCCGGCTTCGTTCTCTATTGCGTATTTTGGTTCCAGAGAGTGGGCGATAGCCATGGGCGTGGGACATAAGAGCTTTTTCCGCTTCGTAGTGTGCATGGCGGGTGTTGTGGCGCTGGTCGCGGCCACTTCTTCCGCCTCGCGCGCGCAGGGCCAGCGTGGCGCGGCGCCCGGCGATTTCGATTACTACATCCTGGCGCTGAGCTGGTCGCCGACCTATTGCGATGGCCATGGCGGCGGGAACGGCGGCGGCGGCGATGGCGACCGTGGCGGCTATGGCGGACGCGAAGACGACGGGGGCGGCGGATATGACGACCGCGGCGGCGGATACGAGCGGCGCGGCTGGGGCGGCGGCGGCCGGGGCTATGGCCGGGGCCGCGACAACTCGGACGAGCAATGCAGCGGCGTTCGCCCCTACGCTTTCGTGCTTCATGGCCTCTGGCCGCAATATGAGCGCAGAGGATGGCCGGAGACGTGCGAAGCGCGGGAGCGCCCCTGGGTGCCGGACGAGCTGATCGGCCAGATGATGGACATCATGCCGAGCCGCAGGCTTGTCATCCAGGAATACAAGAAGCACGGCGTGTGCTCGGGGCTCGATCCGCGCCGCTACTTCCAGGCGGCGCGCAGCGCTTATGACAGCGTTCGCATGCCCGAGGAGTTCCGGGATCTTTCGAAGCCGCTGACCGTATCGCCGGACGAGATCCGCCGCGCCTTCCTCCAGGTCAATCCGCAGCTCGGCGCCGGGATGATCCAGGTCGTGTGCTCCAGGAATCTCTTGCGCGAACTGCGCATCTGCTTTTCGAAGGACTTGTCGCCGCGAGACTGTTCGCAAGGCGAGCAGAGCCGGCCCCTTTGCAACTCCGATAGCGTGATCATGCCTCCGGTGCGCGGCGGCGGCTTCGGTCCGCGAGGCGGCCCGACCCAGCCCGGCGACCGGACTTAAGCAGAGGTTGCACGATAGGCCGGCGCTGTTCCGCCATGCCCGTCGAGAAGGCGTGCCCTCTCCCAGGGGGAGAGGGACAGGGTGAGGGGAGATTCGCTGGCGAATTGCGTGGCGCCTGCAATCGCGCTTGCGGCGGCGGCGCTTGCGCGTTTATGGGTGAGCGATGCCCCGCTATAAGATCGTTATCGAATATGACGGCACGCCCTTCGCGGGCTGGCAAATTCAGGCCAACGGCCCTTCCGTTCAGGGCGAACTGGCCCGCGCCATCGAAGGCTTCAGCGGATGCCGCGCGGTCCCGCGCGGGGCGGGACGCACGGACGCTGGCGTTCACGCGCGCGGGCAGGCGGCTCATTTCGACCTGCCGCGCGCCTACCCGCCCGAGACGGTGCGCGACGCCTTGAATTTCCACGTGCGGCCCGCGCCCATCGCCATCGTGGCCTGCGAAACCGTCGACGAAAGTTTCGACGCGCGCTTCTCGGCGAAGGCGCGGCATTATCTCTACCGCATCGTGACGCGGCGCGCGCCCCTTGCGCTCGACCGCAACCGCGCATGGCAGGTGAGGGCGCCGCTCGACGCCGGCGCGATGCACGAAGCGGCTCAGCGCCTGCTGGGCCGGCACGATTTCACGACCTTCCGCTCGGCCCAGTGCCAGGCGAGTTCGCCGCTGCGAACGCTCGATAGCCTGGCCGTTTCAGCGGAGGGCGAGAACATTCTCATCGCCGCAAGCGCCCGCTCCTTCCTGCATCATCAGGTGCGTTCGATGGCCGGGAGCCTGAAGCTCGTGGGAGAGGGCAAGTGGACGCCGGCGGGGCTTCGCGCCGCATTGGATGCGCGCGACCGCGCGGCCTGCGGGCCGGTGGCGCCCGCCTGCGGCCTCACCTTCATGAAGGTCGATTATTGAAAGCCGCAACGTCTCTTATACCAGCGGACAATGGCGCCGACCCTTTTGTTGTCATTCCCGCGAAGCTTTGCAGACGGGGAGCGGGAATCCAATAATCCCGGCGGCGGAAGCTATTGAAATAGCGCAGCGATACCTGGGTCCCCGCCGGAGTTTATCCCCACGAAGGCGGGGACGGGGACGACGCCGAGGAGCGGTCGAGTACTTTGGCCGCTGGTATTAGTGGCGCCAGACCAACCGCCGCCTCGGCCGCTTTTGGGCTTTTCCCCGCAAGCGCCAAGGCGACGCATCTCATTCAAGCTCCACGGCGGGACTCCGCCCGCGAGGAAAAACGCGAGCAGGCCGGCGCTATTTCGTCTCGGCGGGCGCGGGCGCGGCCGGCTCGCCCTTCTCGCCCTTTTCTCCAGCTTCGCCCTTCTCTCCAGGCTCGCCCTTGTCTCCCTTATCTCCCTTGTCGCCTTTTTCGCCCGGCTCGCCCTTGTCTCCTTTATCTCCCTTTTCGCCCTTCTCCCCTTTTTCGCCTTGATCGCCCTTCGGTCCGGGCGTGCGCTTCAGGGTGGCGAGTTCCTGCGAAAGGCATTTCAGGCGTTCTTTCTCGCTTCCCTTGGCGCAGGGCAGGTCTTCGGCCATCGCTCCCACGGTGAAAAAACTGAAAGCGCAAAGAAATGCGAAGGCGCTCAATATACGCATGCTCATCACGTTTCTCCTGTTAGAAATCCGCCGTCGGCGTTGTTGGCGGCTTGAGGTGCGAGCTGGCGCCTAGCCGGGAATTGCCACAATTTTGGGGCGGGGAAGCGCCAGCATCGTGACCGCCGGGGACAACCGCTCAAAACAGAAAGCCGCCGGCCGGACGCTGCGCGAACGCGTGGCGCGGCGGCGGCGAAAGGCGCGAACGGCTTTCCAGGCATGACAGCCAAAAGCGCGAGGCCCCGCCCGGTTCCGCAGGCGACGCAGGGATGGAGCGCGCTTTGCATTTGTGGCAAGAGAGTTCCATGAAAACAAAAATCCAAGCCCTGGCCGCGTTCGCGATCGCGGCGCTTCTGGCGTTCGGCGCCGCCGCGGCCGAGCGCTGGAACACGCTGCCGCCCTTGGCCCCGATGCCGAAGCCAGCGCAGTCCGGCCTCGCGCCCGTCAACGGCATCGAGATGTACTACGCCGTCTTTGGCGCGGGCGACCCCATCCTCCTCATTCATGGCGGGCTCGCAAATTCGGACTACTGGGCGAACGAGGTCGAGGCGCTTTCGAAGACGCACAAGGTCATCGTCGCCGATAGCCGCGGGCATGGCCGCTCTTCGCGCACGAATGCGCCGATGGGCTACGATCTCATGGCGTCGGACTATCTCGCGCTGCTCGACGCTCTCAAAATCGAGAAGACGGCGATTGTGGGCTGGAGCGACGGCGGCATCATCGGCCTCGACATCGCCATGTCGCATCCGGAGCGCGTGACGAAGCTGTTCGCGAACGCCGCCAATGTCACGACCGACGGCGTGCAGCCCAACATGGCCAAGGCGCCCGCTTTCGCCGCCTTCATCAAGCGCGGCGCCGGGGAGCACCGGCGGCTCGCGCCCTCGCCGCGCGAAATCAAGGCCTTCCTCGCCTCGATCCGGCGCATGTGGGCGACGCAGCCGAACTGGACGAAGGCGCGGCTTGAGAAAATCCGCGTCCCGGCGGCCATCGTGCTCGGCGACCGCGACGAGGCGATCGCGCGCGCGCATACCGAGTATATCGCGCGCACGATCCCCGGCGCGAAGCTGATCGTCCTGAAGGACGTCGGCCATTTCGCGCTTCTGCAAGACCCGGACGCCTACACGAAGGCGATCGTCGATTTCCTCCGCGACCCGTGAAAGCGATGAGCAAGACCGCGGCCGTGATCGGCGCCGGGCCGGCGGGGCTGATGGCGGCGGAGGTTCTGGCGCGCGAGGGCGTCGCCGTCACACTCTACGACCATATGCCGGCGCCGGGCCGAAAGTTTCTCCTGGCGGGGCGCGGCGGCCTCAACCTCACGCATAGCGAAGCGCTTCCGGGCTTTCTCGCGCGCTATGGCGAGGCGGCGGCGCATCTTCGCCCGGCCATCGAGGCTTTCCCGCCGCCGGCGCTGATCGCCTGGTGCGAGGGCCTCGGTCAACCCACCTTCATCGGCACGAGCGGGCGCGTCTTTCCGAAGGCGATGAAAGCGTCGCCGCTTTTGCGCGCGTGGCTTGCGCGGCTCGCCTCGCTCGATGCCGCTTTCCGCCCGCGCCATCGCTGGATCGGCTGGGACGAAAGCGGCCGGCTCCTGTTCGAAGCGCCCGAGGGACGCGTCGCGGCGGAGGCCGGCGCCGCCATCTTCGCGCTCGGCGGCGCGAGCTGGCCGCGCCTCGGCTCGGACGGTTATTGGACGACGATTTTCGAGCAAGCCGGCATCGCGGTCGCGCCCTTGAAGCCGTCGAACTGCGGGTTCGCCGCCGATTTCTCCGGGCATTTCCGCGCGCGCTTCGAAGGCGAGCCCATCAAGGGCGCGGAGTTCAGCTTCGGCGGCGCGAAACTGCGCGGCGAGGCGGTCGTGACCAAGCTCGGGCTTGAAGGCGGCGCCATCTACGCGCTGTCGGCGAACTTGCGCGACGCCATCGAGCGCGACGGCGAGGCCGCGCTCGTCATCGATCTGCGCCCAGGCGCTTCCGCCGGCGACCTCGAAGCCGCGCTCGCCCGGCAACGCGGGAAACAGTCGCTTTCGAACGTCTTGCGCAAGGCGGCGAAGCTGGCGCCCATCGGCGCGGGCCTTCTCCACGAAGCCGCGCGGCGTCAAGCAGAGCCGCTTTCGGCGGCTTCGCCCGGCGCCCTCGCCGCGCTGATCAAGGCCGCGCCTGTGCGCCTCACCGCGCCGGCGCCCATCGAGCGCGCCATATCGAGCGCCGGCGGCGTCGCCTTCGGCGAGGTCGACGCGCGCTTCATGCTGCGGCGGAAGCCCGGCGTTTTCGTCGCGGGCGAAATGCTCGACTGGGAGGCGCCGACCGGCGGCTATCTGCTGCAAGGCTGCTTCTCGACGGGCGCGGCGGCGGCGAAAGGCGCTCTCGCATGGTTGCGGCGTTGACGCCGCTGTCCGAAACGCCCTATCTATGAGGCTCGATCGAAGGAGTTGGAAAGCAGTGTCGAAAAGAACCTATCAGCCCAGCAATCTGCGCCGGAAGCGCCGTCACGGATTTCGGGAGCGCATGTCGACGAAAGCGGGGCAGGCCATCCTCTCGCGCCGCCGCGCGCGCGGCCGCAAGAAGCTCTCGGCCTGACGCGTCAAGCGCGCGCCCCGCGAACCCGATGGAGACCTTGAAGACGCGCGCCGAGTTCCAGCGCGTGCAGAAAGGGCGCAAATGGGTGACGCCGGCGTTCATCTTGCAGGGGCTTGCGCGCAAGGCCGGCGCGGACGCGGAACCGCGATTTGGCTTTACGGTTTCAAGCAAGTCCGTCGCCAAGGAAAGCAAGGGCGAGAAAAGAAGAGGCAAGGCCGTCGATCGCAATCGGGCGCGCCGAAGGTTGAAGGAGGCCGCGCGGCTTACATATCTTGAGCATGCGGGCGCCGGATTCGATTACGTGATCATTGGCCGCGCCTCGGCCTTGACTAGAAATTTCCCGGACCTACTTGCGGACATGCGGCTTGCATTCCATAAAGTGGGCCAGCCGGCCCGGTCCGAAAAGGATCGCAATCCTTTGGGGTGAATGTTGCGCCGGTTATGCCGGTTCGGCTTCCATCCGGGAAGGGAACCGGCTAAAGCTGTCTTGGCTGTCTTGCTTCGCTTAGCGCTTCGGGCGCCGCGAAACTCTCCCTTGAGCGGGTTATGGAAAACAGAAACTTCATTGTTGCGATTGCGCTGTCGCTTGCCGTGCTGGTCGGCTGGCAATACTTCTACTTAGGCCCGAAAATGCGGCAGCAGCAAACCGCCGAGGCCTTGCGGAGGGCGCAGACGCAGCCGCAAACCGCCGGAACGGAGACGCCGTCTCCGAGCGCGCCCGCCCCGGTCTCTTCGCCAGCCGAATATGCGCCATCGGCGCCGGTCCCCGCTTTCGTCTCGCGCGCCGCGGCCCTCGAAGCATCGCCCCGCGTCAAGATCGAGAGCCCCGGGCTCTTCGGCTCCATCAACCTGAAGGGCGGCCGCATCGACGACGTGGTCTTGCGGCGCTACACCGAAACGGTCGATCCCGACAGCCCGAAAGTCGTTCTCTTTTCTCCGTCGGGCAGCCCCAAGCCCTACTTCGCCTTCACCAGCTGGCTGACGAACCAGCCGGGGGTCGCCATTCCCGGCGAAAGCACGGTTTGGGAGCAGGAAGGGTCCGGCGCCTTGACGGCGATCTCGCCGGTCTCGCTCCGGTGGGATAACGGCGGAGGCCTCATCTTCCGGCGGAAGATTTCCATCGACACCAACTACATGTTCACCATCGTCGACGAGGTGGAGAACAAGACGGGACAGCCCGTCACCCTCTGGCCCTCCGGTCAGGTCGCGCGCCTGACGCAGCCCACGGCGCTTCTGGGATACTCGGTGCTTCATGAAGGGTTGATCGGGGTGCTTGGCGCCACCGGCCTCAAGGAACTCACCTATCCCGACGCCATCAAGAATTACGATCCGGCGACCAACACGGCCAAGCAGTCTTACTCCGACAAGGGCGGCTGGCTCGGCTTCACCGACCAATATTGGGCGGCCGTCCTCATTCCCGATCAGGCGAAGTCATACGACGCGAGCATGTTCGGGAACGAGAAGAAGCAGTTCTATGCGAACCTGCGCGTAGCCCCCGTAACGGTTCAGGCTGGCCAGAAAGAGAATGTAACGAGCCGGCTGTTCGCGGGCGCGAAGGAGCCCAAGCTTCTCGAACAATATACGACCGACTACGGCATCGACCGCCTGTACAAGCTCGTGGACTGGGGCTGGTTCTCCTTCCTGACGGAGCCGATGTTCCATCTGATGGACTGGTTCTACCAGCTTATCGGCAATTTTGGCGTGGCGATCCTGCTCACGACCGTGCTTGTGAAGCTTCTTTTCTTCCCGCTCGCGAGCAAGTCCTTCGAGTTGATGAGCAAGATGAAGAAGCTGCAGCCGGAGGTGAAGAAAATCCAGGAGCGCTTCAAGGACGACAAGGCGCGCCAGCAGCAGGCGTTGATGGCCCTGTATAAGAAGGAAAAGGTTAACCCCATGGCGGGGTGTTTGCCTATTCTTATCCAGATCCCTGTGTTCTTCTCGCTTTACAAAGTTCTGCTCGTCTCCATCGAAATGCGGCACGCGCCGTTCTTCGGCTGGATCACCGATCTTTCCGCGCCGGACCCGACTTCCGTTTTCAACCTGTTCGGGCTGATCCCGTGGACGCCGCCGCAGTTCCTGATGCTTGGCGCGCTGCCTCTGGTGATGGGCATTTCGATGTGGGTGCAGATGCGCCTCAATCCCCCTCCGCCGGACCCGATCCAGCAGCAGGTCTTCGCCTGGATGCCGGTCATCTTCACCTTCATGCTGGCGCGTTTCCCGGCGGGGCTGGTCCTCTACTGGACGTGGAACAACATCCTGTCCTTTAGCCAGCAGGCGTACATCATGAAGCGCCAGGGCGTCGACATCGACATCATGCACAACGTCGGCATCAAGAAAATGCACGGCGCCGCCAGGAAAGCCGGCTCGAAGCTGAAAAACAATGGCCGGAGCCGCACCCCTGCCGAGTGAGGCGATGACGGCCGCGGACGATGCGCGCGCGCGTGAGCTTGCCGCTCGCGCGCAGGCGCTTTTCAAGGCGCCGGCCGAATTCGTGCTCGGCGTAACCGAGGTGGAAGCGCTGCCTCAAAGCGGCCGCGTCGAAATCGCCTTCGCGGGGCGCTCCAATGTCGGCAAATCCAGCCTCTTGAACGCGCTGCTCGCGCGTAGAAGCCTGGCGCGGGTCTCGAACACCCCCGGCCGCACCCGCGAGCTCAACTATTTCTCCGTCGGCGAGAGCCTGTTCGTCGTCGACATGCCCGGCTATGGCTACGCGAAGGCGCCGAAATCGCTGGTGAAGGGCTGGACCCAGCTCATCCACGATTACCTGCGCGGACGCGCGCAACTCAAGCGCGTCATGCTCCTCGTCGACAGCCGCCATGGGCTGAAAAGCTCCGACCAGGAAATCATGACCATGCTGGACAAGGCCGCGGTCTCCTACCAAGCCGTGCTGACAAAGGCCGACAAGCCCAAGTCCGGCGATCTGGCGCAGGTCATTCGCGAAACGGAGGACGCTTTGCGCAAGCATCCCGCGGCGCATCCGCGGGTGCTCGCGACCTCGGCGGTCGAGGGCAGCGGCATCGAGGATCTCCGGCTCGCCATCGCGGAACTGTGCTAAGAAATCGAGGCCATGGACGCCCGGAGCAGAAGCTGAGCGCTACTCCCGCGTGTGCTCAGCGTTGTATAACTCCGCGCGTGCGCCCCGTTTCGACTTGAAGTCGCCTTTTCCCGCCGTTAAGTTTCCTCAAGAGCATCGGACTTGAAGTCGGGATCGGCCTCATGCCCATCGGCGTCATTCCCGCGAAGGCGGGAATCCAGTAATCTCGACGCTCATTGAATACTGGGTCCCCGCCGGAGTTTATCCCCGCGAAGGCGGGGGCGGGGACGACGGAGAAGCGGCTGCGTCCGATTAAACGCACGATGCTCGAAGAGCGAAGCTCGGGGGAAGCCGTGTTGAAGAAAATTGCTTTGGGGCTCGTTTGCGGATTGGCCGCGTTCTCCTTCGGGCCTGACGCCGCCAAAGCTGAGCTGGGGGCGGTCTACACGAACCAGCAAGCCCCGGAATCGCCGCCCGCTTTCTCGCCGGACGATCCCCGGCTCGTCCTGATGGTCCGTAATGCGATCATCGCGCTCAATCAGGCGAACCTGACCGGCAACTACTCGGTTCTGCGGGATTTGGGCACGCCCAATTTCCAGCTGTCGAACACCTCCGCGCGGCTCGCGGAGGCCTTCGCTTCGCTCCGCGCGCGCAAGCTCGACATCTCGCCCATCATGTTCTTCAACCCCAAATTCGCGTCCCAGCCGGCGATCCAGGAGGGGCAGGTTCTGAGGCTGACGGGCCACTTCGCGACGACGCCCGAGCAGGTCAATTTCGATCTGGCGTTTCAGCTGAATGGCGAGCAATGGATGCTGGCCGCGATCGCCGTCAGCGTGACGCCGCCCGGAGACGGCTCGCAGGTTTTCGCGGCGCCCTCGCCTCCGCCGGGCCGGACGACCGAGTTTGTCGAGTCGAAGCCCATTCGGATCGATCTCGGCCAGCCTACCGCGCCAGCGCCGGCTAAACCGGCCGCGGCGAAGAAGCCCGCGGCCAAAAGGCAGAAGCCGGCCGCCTCCCAAACCGCCGCGGCCCAGCAGCCGTCCCCCGCTTCGCCCGCCCCGGCGGAACCGCCTCTCGCCAAGGCGCCGTTGCAAGGCGAACCTTCGGCCGATGGGGCGCCCGATGGACAGCGTCCCGGCATGGGCGCGCCCTGGAACTCGCTCGGGCGATAAGGTGAAAGCCGGGCTTTTTTGCGCCATCGCGTGCGCCCTCCTGCTGTTCGCGGGCTTGGTCCGCGCCGAGGATGCGGCGGCGCCCGATAACCGGGAGGCGAAGAAGGTCTTTGGCGCGATGCAGGGACCGGCGGGCGCCGTCGCGCAAGCCATCGGCCAGTACGACCGAGGTTGCGTCGCGGGCGCCCGGAAACTCCCGGTCGACGGCGCGGGCTGGCAGGCCATGCGCCTTTCCCGCAACCGCTTTTGGGGCCACCCTACCCTCGTCGCGTATATCGAAAAGCTGGCGGCAGACCTCATGCGCCTGGATGGCTCGCGCGGCCTCCTTGTGGGCGACATGGCCCAGCCCATCGGCGGCCCGCTTCTCGGAGGGCACGCCAGCCATCAAACCGGCCTCGACGCCGATTTCTGGTATGCGCCGATGCCCGGCCACACGCTTTCCGCCGTGGAGCGCGAGCATACCGCCGCTCAAAACGTCGTGGATCAGGCGACGCTGACCGTCGACAAGGCCCTGTGGACGGAAGCGCACGCAAAGCTCTTGCGCCGGGCGGCGTCCTACCCGGAGGTCGCCCGCATTTTCGTGCATCCGGCCGTGAAAAAGGCGTTGTGCGATGCCGCCGGCGCCGAGCGGGGATGGTTGTTCAAAATCCGGCCCTGGTTCAAGCACGACGATCACTTCCATGTCCGCCTTGCCTGCCCGCCCGGCAGCCCTTCTTGCGTCGCTCAGCCGGCGCTCGGCGCCGATGACGGCTGCGGCAAGGAACTTGACGACTGGTTCAAGAAGCTGAGGGCGAAGCCCCCCAAACCTTCAAAGCCTCCGGCGCCGCCCAAGCCCATGCTGGTGTCGGATCTTCCCAAGGAATGTCAGGCGCTCTTGAAGGAAGCCGAAAAAGGCGCGCAGGGGAAAGCCGCGGCGGCGGCGGCGCAATGATGGACGGGGAGCCGCTTGGGCGGCGCGCACGGGATGAGGGCAATCGGCGGTGAACTTCTCAACCGGCTTCGGCGTAATGCGCGAACCCGCGTCACGCGTCGTTCAGCCATGCGAGGATCGGCGGTCGGGCGGACAGCACGTCAACGATCACGTCCATCGCCGCGATGTGGTAGTGATGCCCGTCCTTGTCGATAGCGTCGGTCGCCTGCGCGTAGAACCATTTTGCATAGCGGGAATTGCGCACGATGAAGATCGGCCAAGGGTAGATGTCGTTTTCCCGGTAGATCTGACGAAGAAGATAGGCTTCTTGCGCGCCCCTGTAGCAGAGAGGCGCGTCGAAGAGGATGCGAAGCGACCTCCTCTTCGGGTCCGGCGACTTGAGTATGAGCCGGAAGCCTTCCCGGTCGTCATACATCCCGTCGATAAACATCTTCGCGGTCAAGCCGTCGATGGGCTCCCACCGCTCGAAACGCTCTTCGTAAGCCATCGTCGAAAGATCGTCCTGTATTCAAACTTGTCATAACATGTATGCGCAAGGTCATGATAGCAGACTTGGCGGCAGGCAAGAAATTCGTGAAAAAAGGGTAAGCGCCGGCGGCGCTGGAGCGACAAAGCCCGCCGGTGGCCACAAACTCGATGCCGCCCGAAAGATTTTTGATACAATTTGTTACAAGTTTTGCTGCTTAGATAGCTAACCTTGATTGCAAATAGGCAATACGAATGCGAGTGCAAAGCTGGGGCCAAGCTTGCTTCGCACGACGGCTCCTGGGCAGGCGATATTCGGGATCGGCCATTCAATGCTTGACGACCGCTCATCGATTTTCGAGCGCTTCGATATCTTCAGAGATCTCCCGGCGGCGGCGCTGGACGATTTAGCCCGCGGTTGCAGCTGGCAGTCCGTGAAGGCCGGAAAGCAGATCCTGCTCACCAAGGAGGCGACCAGCGAGGTGTATTTCGTGATCGAGGGAAAGATCAGAATTCTCCTCTACTCCGCTGTCGAGGGGAAGCCCGTTCTGCTCGCAACGCTGGGGCGGTTCGATATGTTCGGCGAGATGGCCGCCATCGACGGAAACCCGCGCTCGGCGACAGTCGAGGCCGAAGACGATTGCACGCTCGCCATTCTGCCGAAGGAGCATTTTCAGAAGCTCGTTCAAGCCTATCCCGCGTTTTCCTTCGCGGTCATGAAACACCTTGCGGCGCAGATCCGCCGTCTCACCGAGCGCGTGTACGAGTTCAGCACGCTCAGCGTTCAAGCCCGGGTTCACGCCGAGCTTCTCAGGCTTGCGGCTTTGGCCGGCGAAAGGGAGGGGCATGCGCTGCTTTCGCCGGCGCCGCTCCTTGTCGATCTGGCCGCGCGCGTGAGCACCCATCGCGAAGCCGTTTCGCGCGTGATCAGCCGTCTTCAGGAGAAAGGGATCGTTCGCCGGGAAGGAGCGGACATCCGGATCCTTTCGCTCGGCCGGCTGCGCAATCTGCTCATGGAAGAAAAAGGGGAGTAGTTTACTCAAATCGCGGGCTTGGCCACAAATAATGCCAAACGCCGAAAGTCCCGGCCGGTCCCGGCGTCGTGTCCACATCTCTTGCGGTTGCGCTTAACTCCACAACGTGCGACTTGCCTCCAGCTTGTTTCCTGATTCCGATTCGTTGTCTCTTGGGGAGAGGCCAAAGGGGAGCTTCATGACCGGCGCGCTTTTGGGCGCTTTGTGCGCCGCCTTCGATCAGCTTGAGGCAGGGTTCGTCGCGGTCTTGGCCAGCGGCGAAATCCTCTTCGCCAATTCCTCGGCGCGGGACATGATGGACCGCGGCTGGCCCATCCGCATGCAGGACGGCTTTTTGCAGGGGGACGGGCGGCGGACCACGGAGGCCCTGTCGAAAGCGCTGCGGCGCGTTTCGGAACCCCGCGGCGCGCCCTTTCGCGGCGGCTGCCTCGATCTGTGCCTTGCTTCCGAACAGGGCGCCGCGGTCGCGGCCTTGAAGCCTCTGCCGCTGAAGGCGGATGGCGGCTGTTTCGTCGCCGTCTTCGTGACCGGGATCGAGAGCCTCGACGGCCGCGCCGTCTCTCCAGGCGTCGCCGAGTGCTTCGGGCTGACCCCCATGGAGACGAAAATTCTCCAGCACCTGCTGGCGGGAGGCGGCGTCGCCGAAGCCGCCAGCGCCTTCAACATCGCGCAAAACACGGTAAAAAGCCACCTGCGGAGCATTTTCGCGAAAATGAAGTTGGCCCGCCAGCCAAGTCTCATCAAGCTGGTCAACGATGTCAGGCCCCCGCTGCGGCCCCTCGCCTTGGCCGGCGCGGCGCACGCGGCGAGGCTTGGCGGCAATGCGCTCTCAGGCGCCGCTCCTGTCTTGAGGACTTGGCTTCATGCGACTGTATCTTGAGGATGTTTCAATCGGCTCGAAATTCTCGGCCGGCCCCATCGCGCTCAGCGAGGAGGCTATCGTTGCGTTTGCGAGCGAGTTCGACCCGCAGCCTTTTCATACCGACGCGGAGGCGGCCAAGGCCACCCTATTCAAAGGGCTGGCGGCAAGCGGCTGGCACACGGCGTGCGTCACGATGCGCATGCTGGTCGACGGAGCGATGCCTTTCGTGGGCGGCGCCATCGGTTTAGGCGTTGAGATTTCATGGCCGCGGCCCGTGAGACCCGGCGACGCTCTCGTCGTCGAGGCGGAAATCGTCGAAATCAAGCCATCGTCGTCGAAGCCCCATCAGGCCATCGTCACGCTGCGGACGACAACGACCAATCAGAATGGGGAAACCGTGCAGGTGATGACCTCCAAGAACCTGATCTTCAAGCGCGGCCACGCGCCTGGGGAGGCGCGTTAGAAGCATGATAGGCGGCGGCCTCCTTGCGGCTCATGCCTGAAAGCGCGTTGGCGATCGCCAAAAGACGCCGCGCCACCCGTGGATTAGCTTCAGCCTTGGCCAGCTTCCGCAACGCCGTTGGAGTCCGATCCCTTCCGATGCCTAGCGTCGTCATGATTTCCGGCCCGTCTGCGGAATCGCAGCAAAGCAACAGGAGTTGATCTTTCGACACGGCGGTATTATCGATCGAGGCTCAGCGCGCCGCGAACCCGGCGCCACAGGGACCCAGTCCTCCGCGCTTTGTAAGCTTCATAGGCGTCTTTCGAGATCCAGTAACCGCCGACCTTGTCGCGCGCGATGTTTCCGTCGGCCGATGGCTTCGGCGCAATGACGAAGTGATGGCCGACCGTGACGAGGGGGGAAGGCAGGGAAAGGTGAAGCCGCGTTACGGGAAAATATCCGGCGAGCCTCTCGTCGTAGTTTGGCACATAATAGATCGGCGTGCCGAGCCGGACCTGGTGCTGCATCGCATGATATCCTGACATGCCGGGCGGCGGCTTGACATGCAATACAACCCCGCCGGGGCGGAAATCTTGAGCGGCAGGATAAGCGGTACAACTATAAATCGAGTTAAGATAAAGCGCTAAACCGATTCCGGCGCCGGCTGACGTAAAGCAGCGGCAATATCTCTGACGCTTCCGGCGCTTGCGCGGCCGGTCGCGGCCTCTTTCGGCTGGAGATAGGACGGCTCATTCTCACCATCCATTCGCTGGCCGGCCCGCCTTCAACCCGTCAGGCTAACGGCTTTTGGCGGGTCCGTGGCCGAGCATGGCCATGAGGCGTTCAAGCTCCGGGTCGTGAACGCCAAGCTCGCGCAGATGCAGCATGGTGCTGACCACGTATTCGATATTCGCGCCCGAGCGGCCTGCGCCGCGCCGCACCAGCCAGGCTTGCGTTTCGAGCGGAAGCCGGCCGGCATATTGCGAATGATTGCGGTCGGCGATGAAGCAAAGGGCGTTGACGGTCCGGTGGCTGCCGTCGAGCAGTTTCACCGGCCTCTGGGTCGCCCGATAGGTGTGCGTGATGTTCTCCCGCCGCTGCAGATAGGCCCGCGTGTTCGCCGCGCGGCGCCGAGCGACGCGGTACGCCAGTCCCTCGCACTTGCCGCCCTTGTCGAGCCCGAACACCAGCCCCGGCGCCGATTTCGTGCCCCGGTGATGCACGGAATAGATGCAAAGCGCCCGGCGCCCGCCCTCCAGGAGCGCGTGACTGGCTTCCTCGAAGACGAAACCGGGCCGCCACATCAGCGATCCATATGCGAAGACCCATAAATCCAAGGCAAATCTCAAAAACGTCGGTCGAATGGCTATGCGGCCCATGGTTCGACAGGCTCACCATGAGGTTTGGCGCTTTGAACAGCGCGTCTTTATCCTGAGCTTGTCGAAGGATGAGGCCGTTTCTTCGACAGCTCGGGCGTTTCCTGGCCGGCGTCGATGATGCCGCGGCGGATGGCGCGGGTGCGCGTGAACAGGTCGAACAGCGCGTCGCCGTCGCCCCAGCGGATCGCTTTCTGCAAGGCCGCCAGATCCTCGGTGAAGCGGCCCAGGATTTCGAGCACGGCTTCCTTGTTGTTCATGAAGATGTCGCGCCACATGGTTGGGTCGGAGGCGGCGATGCGGGTGAAATCGCGGAAGCCGGACGCCGAGAACTTGATGACCTCTTTCTCCGTGACGCGCTCCAGGTCGGAGACGGTGCCGACGATGTTGTAGGCGATGAGATGCGGCACATGCGAGGTGACCGCGAGCACGAGGTCGTGGTGCTCCGGCGTCATGATCTCGACCATGGCGCCGCAGGCTTCCCAGAACGCCTTCAGCTTTTCGACCGCGCTGTCGTCCGCGCCGGGCAGCGGGGTTAGAACGGTCCAGCGATTGTCGAATAGCTCGGCGAAGCCGGATTCCGGGCCGGAGAACTCGGTGCCCGCGATGGGGTGTCCCGGCACAAGATGAACGTGGGGCGGCACGTGAGGCCCGATGTCGCGAACGACGGCGGACTTGACCGAGCCCGCGTCGGTGAGGATCGCGCCCTTTTCGAGATGCGGCGCGATCTCTTCGGCCAGCGCGGCGAACGTGCCGACCGGTGTGCACAGCATCACGAGGTCGGCGCCTTTCACGGCGCCGGCGGCATGCTCGAAGACGTTGTCGGCAAGGTGCAAGCGGCGAACGGCGGCGCGCGTGGCTTCGGTCCGCGCTGAGGCCACGATGCGGCCTGCGAGGTTCGCGCGCCTTATGGCGTGGCTCAAGGACGAGCCGATGAGGCCCACGCCGATCAGCGCGACCTTTTCAAACATGGGTTTTGTCATCGTCCTACAATCTTGCGAATTCGCGAAGCGCGTCGAGCGTTGCGAGGTTCTCGTGTTCGAGGCCAATCGTCATGCGCAGCGCATGCGGCAGCTTGTATGCGCCGACCTGCCGAAGGATGATGCGCTTCGAATTGAGATGAGCGTCGGCATCCTGCGCGGTGCGCCCCGGCTCCGGGCCGAACGGGATCAGCACGAAATTCGCGGCGCTTTCCCCCACCTCATAGCCGATTTCGCGAAGCTCGCGCGTCACGCGATCCCGCCACAGCTCATTGTGCGCCTTCGCCTGTTCGATATGCTGCCGGTCCTCCAGCGCCGCAACCGCCGCTTCCGCGGAGGCTTGCGCGACGTTGAACGGGCTGCGGATGCGGTTCAGCGCTTCCGCGATGGCCGCCGGCGCATAGGCCCAGCCGACGCGCGCCGCCGCCAGCCCGTAAATCTTCGAGAACGTGCGCGTCATGATGGTGTTGGGCGTGGTCGCGACAAGCTCGATGCCGGCCTCGTAGTCGTTGCGGTTCACATACTCGGCATAGGCGCCGTCGAGAATGAGAAGTGCGTTCTCAGGCAACGCGGCCCTGAGGCGGCGAACCTCCGGATAGGGCAGATACGTGCCCGTGGGGTTGTTGGGGTTGGCGATGAAAACGGCCTTGGTCCGGGGCGTGACCCGCTCCAGGATCGCGTCCACGTCGGTCGTGAGATTGCGCTCCGGCGCGATCGCAGGCGCCGCGCCCGACGCGAGGATCGCGATGCGGTACACAAGAAAGCCGTGCTCGGTGTAGATCGCCTCGTCGCCAGCACCCAGATAGGCCTGAGCCAGCAAGTGGAACAGCTCGTCCGAGCCGTTGCCGCAGACGATATGCGCGGGATTCAGCCCATAGGCCGCGCCGAGCGCATCGCGCAGGCTCGCATAGGCGCCGTCAGGGTAGCGGTCGAGGCGGTGCGCCGCGTCGCGATAGGCCTCGATCGCGCGGGGAGACGGCCCGAGCGGGGTCTCGTTCGACGACAGTTTGATGACGGGGCCGAGGCCTGCGAGCTTCGACCGGCCCGGAATGTAAGGGTCGATGGCAAGCACGCCGGGCCGGGGCTTGAGAGCCTCTCCGCGAACCACTTTCTCTCTCCTCGAAAGATGCAAAGCTTCGAGTGGCGCTTATAGACCTAACTTGGCGCACGGGACAATAAGATGTGAGGGGCGCCGGCGCTCCGTGTTGGCCGATGCTCTTATCGTCCGCCCGGCGGGAGACCCGACCGCCGCGCCAATGCGGAGGATTAAGGTTGAGCCCATCGAACAGCATCCGGAGAGCATTCGCTAAAGAAACGCGCTACCAATGCCGCCAACTCGGCCTCGCTCGCGGCAGGAGGTCAAGATCCTCACTGGAACTTGATTTTGCCGAATAGCGCTTCGCATTAAGATTGACTTAAGTCAGCATTCAGTTTGCCTTAAGTCAAAGCTTGAGGCTGACTCGCAAGAATTCGGCCAGCCTCGACCTGGCCTGAGTTTTGGCCCCTGGGCCCTAATCGGCCCTTCGCGCCCGAATTCCGGTTTCGAGCCATACCCTGGCCAAAGATTGCGGGACTCAAAGGAGGTATCCCGATGCTAAAGCAAGCTCTCGCAGTGCTCATTGTCACCGCTACGCCCGCTCTTGCGGCCGACGGCGTTATGTCAAGCCATGAAGTCCGTTTCGACCAAGTCTCGTTTAACTGTGGAGAGATCGCTCAGGCGGGAAAGGTCGTGCGCTTCATTCATTCGAACCCAGGCGCAAAATACATCCCGGAATTCCAACCGGCCGCGGATGATCCGCTCGCCAAGAGCTGGGACATCGCCTACCGGATTATCTGCGAAGGCGGATATCGGGAGTCGAACATTACCGCTCATGCGGGCCGCAAAGGCTCGGTCCGCTAGACGTGCAGTCCCTGTTAAGAGAACTGCCTCTTTCGGCAGTTTCTCATCTCACCAAGATGGCGGCGCTCTCGCCGCCGTCCTTTCCTGGGTCTCAAAGCTTACGAGCGGTGGTCGGCGCGCCCCAGGCGGTTTGAGTTGGGGCTCGCTGGCGCCGCATCTGTTTTAGCCGCCGATTGCCGATCCATTGCGTTCGTGTTCGTATCCGGAAGCTGGGCGTGTATAAGTGCGATAGCGGCATTGAGTTGGTCATCCAATTCCTTTTCCTTCGGCACATACGTACTGCCGCCGGTTCTCTCCTGGACGCCGTCGTTCTTCAGATGCCCGCGCAGTTGCGCCTCGGATTCGGCCGGCGGCGCGGCAAGCTCTAACCTCAAATCCGCCGGAATATCGGGCTTGAGATCGTAATCGGGCTCGATGCCTGTCGCCTGGATGGAGCGGCCGGAGGGCGTGTAGTACCTCGCTGTTGTGAGGCGAATTGCCCCTTCGTTCGCGAGCGGGATCTGGGTCTGAACCGAGCCCTTTCCGTAGGATCTGGCGCCAAGAAGCGTTGCCCGGTTGTTGTCTTGTAGCGCGCCCGCCACGATTTCCGCGGCGGAAGCCGATCCGCCATTGATCAGCACGACAATCGGCTTTCCATCCGCGATGTCTCCAGGCTTCGCCTCGATTCGACGGACATCGGAGATGTTACGGCCTTTCATGACGACGATCGCGCCGCCGTCGAGAAAAGCGTCCGAAACCTCGATAGCCTGATCGAGAAAGCCGCCCGGGTTGTTCCTGAGGTCAAGGACATAGCCGGAGACTTTGGACCCGAGAGCCCTCTTCATGTCTTCCACGGCCCACCGAAGACGATCGGCGGTGCTCCTATATTCGAACGACTTAAGCTTTATCCAGCCCACGTCGCCTTCGATGCTGTATTGCACGGGATCGACCCGGATGACGGCGCGGACGATATTCACGGAGATCGGCTTGACGGCGCCCTTTCTGGCGAGCGTCAGCGTCGCGTGAGAACCGACGGGCCCGCTCATTTTATCTCCTGCGGCGCTCATGCTGAGGCTTGCAAGGGATTTCCCGTCGATAGCGGTTATGACGTTGCCCGCGAGCACGCCAGCCCGCTCCGCCGGCATATTGTCGAGCGTCTCGATGACCTTAGCGCCGCCGATTGCCATCTCTATGCTGACGCCAAGACCCCCAAAGCCGCCGCGCATTTCCGCTTGCTCGTCTTCGACTTCTTTCGGGGAGAGGTAGGTTGAATGCGGGTCGAGTCCGGTCAGCGCTCCCTTTAGTGCGTATTCTACGAGTTTCGCATCCCCGCACTTCACCGCATAATGGGCGCGCACGTGATCGAGCGCATCCCTGAATTTATTGTAGCCATCGTCCGCTACGGCCGTTCCCTGCCGCGGCCATCGCAGAGCGATAAGGATACTCCGCGTTTTCTCCTGCTTTTCTTCCACTTGTTTTTGGGAGAGAGAGGCCAAATGCGGTTCAAGCCCCGTCAGCACGCCCTTAATGGCGTCGTCTTCGAGTTTGGCATCGTCGGGCTTCACCACGTAATCGGCGCGCACCTGATCGAGGGCATCCCTCAAAAGTTCGAACTGCTTGGAACAATAGGATCCTGCCGCTAAGGCCTTCCCATGATGCGGCGACGGAAGAGCTATAAGACCGCTGGCGACAGCAAGGATAGTAAGGAACGCACCGAGAGCGCGTTTGTCCATTACCTTTTTACCTTTTAGTATTGCCGAGCGGTTCTATCGCGCCCCGCGAAAGAGAACATCGCTCCAACTTAATTCCCACAATACTCAGCGTCTATCGGCCTTGTCACAAAAAATCATTTTCGCGGTCGGCGCTTTTCATTAGTTTCTTCTGAAGACGGCCTTCAGATTAAATTAAGTCGAACCACGAGACGCAATGCGGGAGAGACAGCGCCGAGCCTACCATCACGTAAGCTCCCGTCCTATGCGTCCAGGCCCAGGCGATCGTGATCGGCAGCAACGACTTGAAGATATCGAATACGACCGAAACCGAACCGAAGAGATCCGATTCGCCGGCCGTGTGGCTCTGCGTCAGGGTCGCGTCCCCAATCTCAGCCCTCTCTTAGGGGTGACGGTATCCGGGGTGACGATAGGCAGCTTTCGACCAATGAATCAGGGCTCCCGCTCCGACTTGTTAACAGAGCCAGGGCTTCGCCAACCCCGCGCAAGGCGAATCAGATAAGCTCTCCCTCCAATCTCGTTTTGGAGCTTGCGATTTGCGTTCCCTGTCCCTGCCGCTGCAACAGCCTGCGCGCGATAACGCTGCCTTTCTTGGCGTAGAGCGATCGGCGCGCGGCCTCAAGTGGGTTGAGCGGCTTTCGCCGTCACAGGCCTATCTGGGCGCAGCCATCGCCCAGCGTCACGATCTTCCTGAGATCGTCGGCCGTATCCTCGCAGCACGCAACGTCGGCCTGGAGGACGTTCCCACCGTCATCAACCCGACAATCCGCGCGCTCTGTCCCGATCCCTCGACGCTCGCCGACATGGAAAAGGCGGCGGAGCGCATCGCGCGCGCCATCCTCGCCAAGGAGCGCATCGCCATTTTCGGCGACTACGACGTCGATGGCGCTTCCTCGTCCGCGCTGCTTTCACGCTTTCTCGCCTGGCACGGCCTTTCCGCGCGCATCTATATCCCCGACCGCATCGCCGAGGGCTACGGTCCGAACGCCGAGGCGATCGCCGCGCTGATTGCGGACGGCGCCCAGCTGATCGTGACGGTCGACTGCGGCTCCACGGGCTTCGAAGCGCTCGACGCGGCCGCGAAGCGAGGCGTCAACGTCATCGTCGCCGACCATCACCAGGTCGGCGACGACCTTCCCGCCGCGCACGCCATCGTGAATCCCAACCGCCAGGATTGCTTGAGCGGCCAGGGGCATCTCTGCGCCGCCGGCGTCGTCTTCCTTCTGTGCATCGCCGTCCAGCGCCTTCTGCGCGCCAAGGGCGCCTATGCGAAGAAAAAAGCGCCGGACCTGCTGGAGTGGCTCGACATCGTCGCGCTGGCCACCGTTTGCGATGTCGTGCCGCTAACGGGCGTGAACCGGGCCTTTGTGGTTCAAGGGCTCAAGGTGCTTCGCAACCGCCAGAATGCGGGCCTGAAGGCGCTGTCCGACGCCGCGGGAATCAACAAGCCGCCTTCGCCCTATACGCTCGGCTTCATCCTCGGTCCGCGCATTAACGCGGGCGGCCGCATTGGAGACGCAAGCCTTGGCGCGCGGCTGCTCGCCTCGGACGACGCCGGCGAATGCGCAACCATCGCCGCGACCCTCGATAGGCTGAACCGCGAGCGCCGCGAGATCGAACTGAGGACGGTCGAGGAAGCCGCCGCCTGGGCCGGCCGCGCGCTGCTCGAAGACCCTGCCTGCCCGATCATCATCGCCGGATCTCCGGCGTGGCATAAGGGCCTCGTGGGCCTCGCCGCGAGCCGCCTCACCGAGCGCTTTCAGCGCCCTTGCCTGATCTTCTCGCAGGACGAGCGCGCGGGCGAAGCCACGGGCTCCGCGCGCTCCGTGGCGGGGGTGGATATCGGCGCGGCCGTGCGCGGCGCCGTCGAAGCTGGCGTCGCAAAGAAAGGCGGCGGACACGCCATGGCGGCGGGCGTCACGGTCGCGCAGCATCGGCTGCATGAACTTGCCGCCTATCTGCGCCAGGCGCTCGAGCCCTCCTATCGGGCGGCCGCGGCCGCCCCGGTGCTCCAAGTGGACGGCGCGCTGACGCCACGGGCGGCCACGCTGGACTTCGTCCTTAAGCTCGAAAGCGCCGGCCCCTATGGCCAGGGCAACCCGGCGCCGCGCTTCTGTCTGCCCTCCGTGCGCATCGCGATGGCGAAGGAGATTGCCGGCGGCCATTTGCGCTGCGCTCTCCAGGCCGTGGACGGCAGCCAGATCAGCGCCGTCGCCTTCCGCGCCGCGAATTCCGAGATGAGTTCCGCGCTCGCCGAGGCGCGCGACTTCCCCTGCCATGTGGCGGGCCGCATCGAGCGCGACGAGTGGGGCGGCCGCAACCGCATCGAATTTCAGATCGAGGACATAGCGGCGGCGCGGCGCTAAGCCAATTTGGCGCTCCCGTGTTGTTGGACTTGCCAATCCGAACAAACCCGACTTATATCGTAGCGCGGCTCGCCAAGGCCGAATGCGCCCCCTTCGTCTATCGGTTAGGACGCAAGATTTTCAATCTTGAAAGAGGGGTTCGACTCCCCTAGGGGGCGCCAATAAATCCGTATAAGCTATTGTTTTTTCTAGTTTTTATCTCGGCAGGACAATTTCAGGGATCGTGTCGCGATGTACAGAGCGCAGCCGCGATGCGGGGCAGGCAACGCTCCGTGGCGCCAACTCGCACGCCAAGGCCGGAGGGGCGGCAAACGTGCTCTCGGCCATTGCCCGCTTCCTCCGCGAGCTTGTCCTATCCGCGGAGCATTTGACAGCCGATCAGCGATGGCGCTGGATTCTCGCCCATGCCGCGCGATCTTGGCCCGGCAGCCGGCAGCTGCGTCCTCCACCGCGCCTTATGGCGCCGGCCTGACCGGCAAAGCCCATATCGACTGAGCCGCTACCCTTAACTGTCGCTTGGCCATTGTCGTGCTGTCGTCGTCGGCCGCAAGTTGCTTGCGAAGCGAGGCGCGCTCCCCTTGAGGTTCAGCGACCCGGCTATGAGGCGCTGGAAGGAGGACGTTTCGCCAATATCTTTTACGATGCAAAACAAGAATCCAACCACAATCGGTATCAAAACGGTTGCGTACCTCAGATCTGCATAACCTCCCAATAAAGCATGTCCAGCGACATGAGCATTCAAGACGAGCGAGAGCACGATTGAGGGAGCAAGAGCGCCGATGTAACGAAGCGGGAGCAGGAACAACGCCGAGGCGACGAGCGCCGCAACTCCTATCGCGATGGTGAGACTGCGAAATCCATCGATAAGCTCGTACAGAGGGCGAAGCCCCATGGTCGGAACTCTGTTTTGTTCAGCCACCGCGTAAGCGAGTTCCTCGGAAGATGGAAGTTTCGTAAGTCCGAGTGCGGGTGAGTGAGTGTCAGTAAATTCAATTATATTTGGCCATTGGAATTCCCCGTGTTGAAGGCGAATGACTTTGCCCATGGAGATAATGTCTGGTGAGAACCAGCCATTATGGCAACTATCACGAGTGTCGTCCGGCCCACAAACCATCCCCATCTCACGCCATATGCCATAAAAATTCGCCAACACATTTAGAAAATAAAGATCGGGGTGAGCGCGGATACTTCTGATGCCAATCTTATACAGCTTCTTGTTGATGACATGGAAGGGGGGGTTATTCGTTTGTTTTACGGCAGCGGGATAGATAGCAAGCCAAAGAACCTGATTGAATTCGCGGGTAACGTAGTCGACGTAGCGGTTTAGATCATCGACGGAACGGATGTGCCTGAGGTCGGCGGGCCGCTTCTCAAGCAACGGCTTTGCAGCCTCCTTTATGACTGTCGCCAATTCATCGTTGCTCGATGCGGGTTCCAAAAAACTGGCGGCTATTCCGGTCAACTGTACGCCCGAGATCGCCTCCGGTCGAAATTCACCAAAACGATAATAGCCGTGCACACACATAATCAAATAAATAGATAAAGCAGGCAGCATGATCGAAGCGGCTGCTTTCGCGCGGACCTGGTTGGGCAGAAAGCGAAGCCCCAACAGCGAGGGCGCCAGAAATACGATCCCGACGCTCTTCGCGAGAACCGCAGCCGCCAAACCTATACCGGTCAAAGCGAACAGTCCCCACGCGGGACGCCGCACGGAGGCTGCTAAACCTAAAGCGAAAAGCGAAAGACCGAAGATATATAGGGGCTCCGTCAGTATTTGAGATGAGTAATACGAAAAAATTCCGACGTAGGAAAACAGCAGGAGAACAATACCAGCACTTATCCATGCTCCATATGCATACGCCAGCATCCCTACGGCAATCGCAAACCCAAAAAGCTCAAGAGCAAGCTGGACTTCATCCAAACGGCCCAAGCCCATCAGGGCATGCACGACACGCAAAAAGGTAGCGTAACCGGAATTCCGTCCATCGGAGTAGGACCCCCACAGCGTGGGTTGCAGGTAGCTCGGAGAGTCCGAGTCGATACGGAGCCAGTGCGGAGCGCCGAGATATGTATAGCCGAAAACAAAAAAAATGAATACTGCGGCACAAGCAACGAAAAAGACCTGCGACCTCGATCTGAACGCTAGTGCATTTATAGGGATCGCACTTGCTTTTAATCCATTCCTGGCTGCACTGAGGCGAGGGTTCGGGGACACGTGAGCGAAAAAAGAGTAAACTCTTGCATTTTCAAGTGCTCTTTGCAGATGCTTTAGCATTATCCCACCTCGTCCTCTGCTACAAAGTGTATCCTGTCTCGGTAAGCCAAATAAGGCGCTGTCCGCCGGCAAAGCACGTTTTGAAGCCCTTTCCACACTCTCGTTAATTCGGCGCTCACTGCAATACCAACTCAGCCTCGCATTCGTAGAGGATCCCGTCGGAGGCTTGAAGCACCTTCACCTTGGTTCCCGCCTTGTATTCCAAGACGGCATTGAAGCCTGCCATCAGCAATGCATTGTCTTTGAAGTACTCGACCACGTCGGCGCGTTCATTCCTCTGCGTTTTAATCCGTCGAATTGAGGAGGGATGATCGAGTTGAAGAAAGATGACGTCGGCAACGGCGTGCTGTGACGGCAAGGCCGCCCATCCGGCGATTACCGTGCCTCGGTTGCCTTTTTGGGGAGCTTCGAAATCGCAAACGCCACCTATTCTTATCTCGGATGCGGCATACTTCTCCGCGACCGCCGCGTTAGCGGCATTCTGAAGATAATCATCGATCATCAGAGATACGACGTAGGCCCCCGGCGAAAAAACAATTAGAAGAAGGGGCCGCCAGGACAGCTTTGCCAATCGCTGGCCGGTTTCAACCCTTTTGAGTGCAGGGGGCCGGCTGTCGTCTCCTGCGCCTTGGAAAGAACGAGGACTGAAGACATAGTTGACCGTTTCTTTCATTTGGACAAATGGGCGCTCAACGAGAACATAAAATATCTGCGCGCCTCCCAACCCGATCGCCAAGTAAAGAATCCAATGAAGGTTGGAGGGAAGACCCATCGCTTGGCCGACCAAGGGCGCTAACACGAGCATCCCGATAGAATAATGCCATAGGTAAATCGAGAAAGCGCTCGCAGCCAGCCGAGAAACCATTTGCCGCAACAAAGACGCCTTCCTCGTCGCCCACTGCGAAAAGAAGGGTAGAAGCAATACAAAACCCAAGCCGATCATAGAGCGGCGGAAATAATCGAAGGCTATAGGATATGAAAAATAAGCTTGGTGCAGCGCAACAATAAGGAGAATGCCCGCCACAAGACAGCCTAACATTACAGCGCGCGACTTCCACAGGTTTGGATAGCGAAATGCGACGACTGCGGCAAGCACGCCAAAACCCGGCGCATCCAGCCGGCCGAGCACGGTGTTGATAACATAATTCCCCAACACCCAGCCAGGCTCCTGAGAGTCGACATGCGGCACCGATCCAGCAATGAACAGAACTCGGTATAAGAAAGATATGGCAATCAGAACAAAGGCCGCAAATGCGAGGTCTTGGCTCTTGCATTTCGACCCGCGCCTCGCAACGAGCGACAGGGAAGATAACGCCATGAGAAGCGCATAAAACCACTCCTCAACACTGAGACTCCATGACTCCGGGTAGCCCCCGTAAATCGGCCAAGCTAGATTTTGGAGGAAGAAATAAGAGTTGTTCGAGGAAACAGACAAGCCCTCCACCTTGAAAGCTATAACAAGAATATTGTAGAGAGAAATAGCGACTATATAAGGCGGAATTGTCCGGATAGCGCGTCTGCACCAGAAATGCAGAAATGAAGCTTTTCCTGGAGCTGAAACGTGGTGGAGAAACGACGTGGCAATCAAGTAACCGCTTAAGCAAAAAAATAAAGCGACGCCATCCGGAACGTGAAAAACTGCGTTCATAGCTTCGGCGGCATTAGGGAAGCATTGAGCCATCCAATGGCCAAAAAAGACAAACGATATGGCAAGCGCTCTAAGGAAGTCCAAGCCAAAAAGGCGATTGATAATCATGATCTATTTTCCAAGAAGACGAAGCTTAACATCGTCAAAGCTTGAAGATCGATCTAGACGTTATCTGAACAACTACCTATTTCATCACATGCTGCACTTCACATTGATAAAGCGAGCCGTGGGCCACCTGCAGCACCTTGACTTTTGCTCCGGTTTCACGCTTCAAGACCGCTATGAACCCCGACCGCAGCAGCGCATCGCTGTTGAAGAATGCGGCCACGTCCGGTCGTGCATCCCGTTGTACTGTTATGCGCTCCTTGCCGCCTGAGTACTCCACCTCAAGATAGACGTCATCGGCGAGACTGCCGTCCTTCGACAGAATTGCCCAGCCGGATGCGATAAGCTCTTTGTTGTCAGAAGAGGGTTTTGTCTGGTCAAAGCTGCAAGCGCCGCCAAACTTTGTTTCGGCTGAGGCAGGGCTATCGCCGGCTTTTGCGTCAGCGACGCGATATAAGTTGCCTTGGATAGAAAGGGTCCCGGCGCCTATAGCGTCAGATGCATGAGCGAACAACACGAGCAGCGCCGCATAACAGCTTAGGCGGATGATTGCCGCAGAACTGATGCTTTGTGTCAGTCTAACTTTTTCAGCGTCTGTTACAAAAGTGTTGTACAAGATTGCCCCCATATCGTGCGAAGAAAACAAAGTTAGGCAGCAAGCAGCTGCCTCTCGTTAAAGCTTAGCCAACTAAAGAAGCTATCCCCGCCCTCGGCATCGAAGGGATTCCTGAAGTGCTCCTGCAGGTCGCGGCGATGGCGATAAAGAACACGGACGGCTTTCTGGACGGGCTGGTCGTTACTGAAACGCCCATAATGCCAATAGCCGTGCGGTATCCGTGGCTCGGAAAACTGGTCAACCTTGCGCTTATACCAGGACCAAATCTCGTAGACCTCTACGTTGTCCTTGGCATAACGCCTTGTCATTGTATCGCCGATGGGACCAAGCTTCGTAAAGTGAAAAAAGCGCAAAGGAACGTTGTTAACAAGAATCTCGCCTGTAGATGGGATGCAGATCCTGCGGCGGCTCAAATTCCAGCTCGCAACATTGTAACCGGGATCCCGGATGATTTTGACCCCGTCGAACATAGATGGAACATGATCGCACCACTTCTGGTCGACAAACAGGCCTCTGTGCTTCTCATCGTAGCAGAAGTTCCGCAGGCGTTTATCCCACCACTTCGCAAAAGCACGGCCGTTCTGGTCGTTGCGCACAGCGACGAAGCCAAGATTGTAAATTCCATGGATCAGGGAACAAATCTCGTTGTCGATGATGGCTTCTCCCTCGTCATCGGGTTCCAGTTGATGAGGCGTTAGGAGAATTGAGACTTCGTCGAGCCAATCCACAATGGGCGTCAAAGGCCCGAGCACCGCGATATCGGGATCGAGATAAACCACCTTCTCCGCGCCGCGCTCAAGAAGAGATAGAAGGACCGGTCCCTTCACCGCGGTGCAAGCTTCGACGACATCGTGCTTGAACAGCCAGCCGTTTATGGGGTCGATGGGAAGATCGCCCGCCCAAATGACCTCATCGATATAGTCCTCAAACTCAACACAAAAATGAAAGCCCGGCGGCGGCAGATCGGTAATGCAGAAAATCATCCGCCAGTCTGGGTGTTGTTGCTTAACGCTCCAGGCAAGCACGCGAGCCTTGGAAAGATAGCTAAATGAGATGCTCGTGAAGCAGTAGGTCGTCATGATTCTGATCGCCTTCCCAGGGAAATGAGATCGGCTGACATATTCGCAAAAGACGATTGGAAACTGGGCCTATCTTGACGCAGCCGCTGACGGACTTCGGTCGCAAGCGACGAGTCTGCAAAAGCGCGGCACAGCGCTTCTTCGTCATCGAAGACGATGCCGCGGTCGAATTTTCGAGTAATAGCCGTTATGTTTCCGGAGCGCCGCAAGGTCACAATCAACGCTCCGCCAACGATCGCCTCCATGGCCGTGAAATTGTAAGTCTCCGACCATGGCGAGCACAGCATCGCAACATCGATCTGCTTCTCCCGCACAGCCCTGGACATGACGCTCCAATCCTGAGCCGTCATGGATACCTGAGTGAAAGAAACCCCTTTCGGCGGCCTCCAGCTCTCATAGCTACCGAAATGATGAAACTCGAAATCGGGACTATCCGCCGCTATTTTCACCGCCTCGGTGAACAAATTCCAGCCTTTTGGATAGCTGGGCATGCCAAGAAACGCCACCCTGATGGGGCCGGACCGGTCGCCAGCGGCGTCGCGAGGGCCGGTATCGGACTGCTCGATCGTACAATGTTCGCGGATGAGAGTTCCAGCGCTTGGCAGGTCGCTTGCCCCTTTCCAAACTTTCAAGGCAACCTCAGAGGGCGCGACGACCACGAACGGAATTTTAGAAAAGAGGAATTTGAACCTCTGGAGATGTGCGCCGCGGTGCTCGCCGAAGGTGCAGATATTGCAAGCCGGAGACCCATAAGCAGGGCCGCCGCAGCTTGTGATCGAGTTACGCATCAAGTTGTAACTTGGACAAACTGAGAAGTAATCGTGCAGCCAAAAAAAAGCCTGCTTTGCTGAACTTGCTGCATAAAGTTCAGCCGTAATCTCCGGTGAGTGACCAAGGAGACTGTGTACGGTGAGGCCGAAGCGAGAGCCTTGGCGCGTCTCTGCCGCGAGAGCGTCGAGCAGGTCTTGGGCTGACACGTAACCCAGACAATCGCCGTCGAGGGTGACGTGATAATCGAAGCTGGCCGGGTCATCTTCTGGCGAGAGAACGGGCAGCGGTTGCGCCGGGCACACATTAATGTAGCTGACGCCCGGCCTCGCGAAGGCCGCCTCCTCGATGAGTTGGCAAAGCTGTGTTCCGCCCACCGATTTGCGGTAAATGTCATGGCTGAGCGCGATAACGCCGCTACCGTTCGACTTTTGAAGGGATCTCCTCAGCGCTTCGAGAACATCCTGACGATCCAGTTTCCGGCGTTCGGAGTTGTCTATCCATTCGGCTATCACATCGTTCAAAGGCCGTAGATTGGCAAGGGCTTCCGCGCGGAAACCGATTGGATGATTATCGACCTCCCGTGGCACAGTAACCGCCTCCGGAACCACGGAATGCGTGGCGTCCGGACTGGCTTCGGTTTCCTGAAAAGGGATGGGCGCCGCCTCTTGCGGCTCCAACGAAGCGGGCGCCGGAGGGGCGGTTGCAGCGGCGGTTAACGGCTCAGCCGCGGCGTCTGCACTCACATATCGTAACCGAGCCACTGTATTCAGATTGGCGGCCCGTTTGTTTGCGGACTTCAGGATCTTTTGGCGGCTGCGCTCGGAAAGCAGCCACTTCTGGCGGCTTGCGGTCTTGAGAATGCTATAGGCCAACCAATTTGGCATACCGCGCAGCGACTTTGGCCTCTTTGCCTTCAAAAGAACGGGGTGTGACCTACCGATCTGGGGTTTATCGGGAGTTGGCGCTCGCCGGAAGGAAAGCGACAGTGAGTCAGGAGCATTCTTTTGCATCCTTCGACGCATGCGCTTTGAGAAGCTTTCCCCAAGCAAAGGTTCGAAGGTCAGCAAGAGGCGGCTCGCGCGCCAGCGCAAATGACGCCTCAAATTCCAAACTGGGTTGCCCAGCGCATCCCGGAGCCTCGCTTCGAAAAACTCGGCGCGCGCTTCGCTGGCCCTGAAGGCTCCCTCGACAGCGGCGATTTTCTCGCGGGCCGCATTCTCGGCCGCCGCGACCTTTTCAAGAGCCGCATTCTCGGCCGCCGCGACCTTCGCTTGAACCGCATTCTCCGCCGCGGCAACCTTCTCCAGGGCGGCGCTCTCGACAGCTTCGATCCGTCTCGCCGACGCCCGAAGCTCCGCGACCTTATGCCTCAACTTCGCATCCAATCGCGCTTTCTCGTGCAAGGAAGTTTGCAGCTCGGCCTCCGCCGCCTCCTTGCTCGAACGAAGGTTCTCGATGCGTGCGGTCAGGCTATCGATATCGCCGAGCAGTTGAGAACGAACATTGGCGATCGCTTCCAGCTTTTGTGCAAGCAGCCCTTTCTCGGCAGCCAGAGTTTCGAGGCGAGCGAGCGCCTCATCATGGGCTTCGCGAAATGCTTCACTCTTGATTACCGAAGTGCTTGCCTGGTCCGACGACTCTTGCAGCTCCCGCAGCGCAACCGCTATGATCTCCGGGGGCAATAAATGCTGCCAACGCTCAGGAATCCACCGCGGCGTTAGCCGCAACGCCTCTGCTAGCTCTTCCGTGTTAGCAACCGATTTTCCAATGCTACCCAGTTTAGATAGGTGTTCGCTCATTGTTGCCCTACGTCGTGAAGCAAGCAGCCCGGCCTCATACGCCATTGGAAAAATAACTTTCTTACTTTTATTATAATTTTCGGGGTTGTAACTGGGAAACGCAAAATAGTACAATTGATAACCGCTTTGCAGTAAAAGCTCCGCAGAATTAAAAGCTTCTGCATTGTCATTGCACTCAATCCAAAAAGATGTGTTCAAGTTCTTAATAATATCTTTAGCTTCTTCCAGTATCGGATATTCCATACCCTCAATATCAAGCTTGACGAGATCCACATCGGGGTTCACTTCCAATGCTTTTCTGAGGGTTATCTTGCGTGCGGGCAACGCAACCGCGACTGAATTAATTCGAGGGTTCGCCGCAAACGATAGAGAGCCTAGATTTCCGCGCTCCAGATAGCCGAACTGGCGATCGAAGTTTTCGGGAGCAACAACAGCGTTGCAGATGGTCGCTTTTGCTTTGCAGTTTGCCGAGACATTGTACTTAAGCGCCGGCACGACATTGGTATTGGCTTCAAAGAAAGCGACACTTTCTACGCTCTTCACCTGAGATAAGCCGGCGCCAAACGTACCGAGGTAAGCGCCCATATCCAGGATTTGCGCGTTTTCGTCGATATTATCGGCTAGAAATAGCACTTCCAGATGGGCCCACTCACCGTACTCCAGTAAAAAACGCGAAATCAGGTCGTTCCCGCCCGGGATCAACATCTCTCCAAGCCGAGTTTCACATTTAACAAAATTTTCTACGACAGTTGTCACGCATCAACCCATGCAAACCAGGAAAGCTTGATAATTGTATCCCGATTCGAACGCAAGTAAATAAGCACCCAAGGCTCTTGCCGGGAGCGCCTGTGGGAAACTGTGGAATTGTGGCGAACTGTGGACTTGTATTCGGCGGCGGTTAATATGGGTCGCAAAGAATGCGGATACGTTGGCCGTCGCATTGCATTTTTAATCGAAAAATTAGTGCGCGCCGTAATTACCGGGCCGCCACGAATTAATCACGCGTTGGTTGTAAATGTGGCTCTGAAACTTAACAGGCCATCGATCTTTGCCACCTCGGATTTATATTTTATAAAAAATTGATAAAGATATATTCCGTGATAGCGGGTGCGTGCGCGTCGCAAGCCGCTCGTTGAAGAGCGGCGAGCAGCTTCGCTTCCGGGGGGACGTCATCGGGCACAGGCGCCGCATCAATGGAAGGTTAGAGCATCGCTGGCGCCGCGGGCTTTCGAGGAGGTCGCTCGGCTGAAGGCAGAGAACGCGGCGCTGCGCGAGGAGATCGCGCGCCTCACCTCATCCTTGTCGAAAGATGAAGCCAAGTAATCCGGCTTTATCAGCCGCCTGCTACTCCTGAAACTCCGTCACCATGCCATCGAAGGCCGGCTCGACCTCGGGCGGAAGTTTCGACGCCAGCTCATCGTAATCGAGGTCGACATGGAGGTGGGTCAGGATCGCGCGCCTCGGCTTGATCCTGCCGATCCAGGCGAGCGCCGATGTCAAGGTGAGATGGCTCGGATGGGGCGCGTAGCGAAGCGAGTTCAAAATCCACACGTCGAGGCCGCGCAGGTGCGGCAGCGCGTCGTCCGGCAGGTCGCTCAGGTCGCAGGAATAAGCGACGCCGCCGACGCGCACGCCGACGGACTCGATGTCCCCGTGTATTTGCCGGAAGGGCTGGAAATGCAGCGCGCCGCCCGGCCCATCGATGGCGATGGCGGCGTAATTCTCGATCGTGTGGCCCTGCAAAATCGCCGGATAGTTCGATCCCGGCGGCGTCTCGAAGCAATAGTCGAAGCGTTTGCGAAGCAGCGACAGGGTGCGCGGATCGGCCCACACATCGATGCGGCGGCGCTGCAGGTAGGAGAACATGCGCAGGTCGTCGATGCCGTGCGTGTGGTCGGCGTGGTCGTGCGTATAGATTACGCCATCGACATGCCGCACCCGCGATTGCAGAGCCTGCTCGCGGAAATCGGGGGACGTGTCGATCACGACCACGGTGCGGCCCGCGGGCCCGATCTTCTCCACCAGTAGAGAGCTGCGCTTGCGCCGGTTCTTCGGGTTCTCGGGATTGCACGCCCCCCAGTCGTTGCCGACGCGGGGAACCCCCATCGACGAGCCGCAGCCAAGGATGGTGACGCGCAGCGTCATGCGGCGCTGCTTTGCGGCGCGCCCGCCGCGGCCTTCGCCTTGGCGAAAAGCCGGAAGAAGTTCGCGGTCGTGATGTCGGCGATGCCCGCTTCGCTCACGCCCTTGAGATCGGCCAGAACCTTCGCGGTGTGCCGGACAAAGGCGGGCTCGTTCGTTTTTCCGCGATGCGGCTGCGGCGCGAGGAAGGGCGCGTCGGTTTCGACGAGCAGCCTGTCGAGCGGCAGCGACGACGCGAGCTCCCGCAGCTCGGCCGATTTCGGAAAGGTCAAAATCCCCGAAAACGAGATAAAGAGACCAAGCTCAAGCGCCGCCTCGGCAAGCGCGCGCCCGCCCGTGTAACAATGCAGGAGCGCCTTGAAGGACCCCCGCGCCATCTCCTCGCGCAAGATGACGATCGTGTCGGCGTCGGCGTCGCGCGTATGGATGACAAGCGGCAGGCCCGTCTCGCGCGCGGCGGCAATGTGCGTTCGAAAGCCTACCTGCTGATCCTCGCGGCTGCTCTTCTCGTAGAAATAATCGAGCCCCGTCTCGCCGATAGCGACGACGCGCGGATGCTGCGTCCGCTCCACGAGGTCGCGAACCGTGACGTCGCGCTCCCCGGTTGCGGAGTGCGGGTGCGTGCCGGCGGAGCAGGTGACTTCGGCAAAGCGCTCGGCGATGGCCAGAACCTCGCCGAACCTGCGCATGCTGGTCGAGATCGTGAGCATGTGCCCGACGCCGGCGCTTTTCGCCCGCGCCACGACGCCGGCTGCGTCGCTCGCGAAGTCGGGAAAGTCGAGATGGCAGTGGCTATCGACGAGCATCGTTCCTTCCAAGGTTGCGCGCGCGCTTTCGACCGTGGTTCCCCCTCACCCCAGCCCTCTCCCACGCAAGCTCGCCTTGGCGAGCTTGCCACTCCCGGATCTTCGCATCCGCGAGCGCGGATGCGGATGGGAGAGGGACAGGGTGAGGGGTTGCGACCCTACTCCGCCACGGCGGCCGCCGGTTCATCCTCAACATAACGCGGGAAGACCGGTTGCGGGGAAGCGATTTTTGTCCCAGGCTTCAACGCGCCTTCAGGCGGAAGCGCGGCGAACGTCCGTTCCCGCGGCGCCACGCCGAGCTGATCGAGAAACTTCGCCGCCGCCGCCGGCACGAAGGGCTGGGCCAGGATCGCGATGCGCCGGATCGTCTCCGCCGTGACGTAGAGAACCGTGCCCATGCGCGCCGGGTCCGACTTCTTGAGCGCCCACGGCTCTTGCGCCGCGAAATAGCGGTTCGCGTCGCCCACAACCTGCCAGATCGCCTCGATCGCCTTGTGGATCGCCTGCCGGTCCATCGCCTCGCGACAGACGCCGAGAAGCGCCGCCGACGCGGCAAGGATCGGCTCGTCGGCCTCGTTCGGCGCGCCCGGCTCCGGGATGGCGCCGCCGCAATTCTTCGCGATCATGGACAGCGACCGCTGGGCGAGATTGCCAAGGTCGTTCGCCAGATCGGCGTTGATGCGGTTCACGATGGCTTCGTGCGTGTAGTTGCCGTCCTGCCCGAAAGGAACCTCGCGCAGGAAGAAGTAGCGCACCTGATCGGAGCCATAGGCATTCACCAAATCGATGGGCGAAACCACGTTGCCGACCGACTTCGACATCTTCTCGCCCTTGCTGTAGAGGAAGCCGTGGCTGAACACGCGCTCCGGCAAGGGGATTTTCGCCGACATCAGGAAGGCGGGCCAGAAAACCGCGTGAAAGCGCGTGATGTCCTTGCCGATGACGTGCACCTGCGCCGGCCAGCGCTCCTTCCAGGCCTTCGAACGCGTTTTCGGGAAGCCCGACGCGGTGATGTAGTTCGTCAGCGCGTCGACCCAGACATAGATGATGTGGCCGGGCGCGTCCGGCACGGGAATGCCCCAGTCGAGCGTGGTCCGCGAGATCGACAGGTCCTGAAGCCCGCGCTTCACGAAACTGACAATCTCGTTGCGCCGCTCGGGCGGCAGGATGAAGTCCGGGTTCCGCTCGTACAGCTTCAAAAGCTTGTCCTGATACTTGGACAGCCGGAAGAAGTAGGTCTGCTCTTCGGTCCACTCGACCGGCGTGCCTTGCGGGCCAAGGCGCACGCCGTTCGCGCCGAGCACCGTCTCGTTCTCGGCGTAATAGGCCTCGTCGCGGACGGAGTACCAGCCTTTGTAGCCCGCGAGGTAGATGTCGCCCGCCTTCTCCATGCGCCGCCAGATCTCGGTGACGGACTCGAAATGGCGCGGCTCGCGCGTGCTGATGAAATCGTCGTAGCTCACCTGCAGCGCCGCCGCCATTTCCTTGAATTTCGGCGTGTTGCGGTCCGCCAGCTCCTCAGGCGTGATCCCGAGCTTCGCGGCGGTCTGCTTCATTTTGAGGCCGTGCACGTCGACGCCCGTGACGAAGAACACAGGATGGCCGTCGAGCCGCTTGAAGCGCGCGAGCGCGTCGGTCGCCACGTCCTCGTAGGCATGGCCGATATGCGGCTCGCCATTGGGATAGGAAATAGCCGTTGTGATCGTAAAATGCGGTTTTGCTGTCTCTGTCATATCTATTGGGGGTTAGCGCGTTGCGAAGCGAGGGAAGCCCGCTACCGCTTCCTTGCATTACGTTCCATATCGGAAAACGCCGCAACGAGAAAGGCGCCTTTATCGAGATTCAGCGAGATTCAGGCTCGCTTCGCGCTCCCGCGCCTCAAAACAGCTCGATTGCCGGTGGCGGAAGCTCAAGCGCCGTAAGGCGCGTCATCGGCCTCGGCAGGGCCGCGCTCACTGAAAACTTCGCGGGCGGGCGCCGGGCGCTCGCCCGCGCGCCTTGCGATCGCTCATGCGGCGGGGATGAGACTCCGCGTTATGGGGCGGGGAGCCGGAAAAATGCCGGGGCGCGGCGCGGAGCCTTAAGCCCGGCTCTCGCGGTCGATCTCGTATTCGGCGATGCCCACCTTCAGCATGTCGTAGGCGTCCTCCAGGAACTCCTCCTCGTCCATGTACTCGACATAGCTCGGGAAGTAGCCGACATCGTCGTCTTCATCATCGGTCTCGGCTTCGTCCGAGGCCCCCGCCGCCTGGAAGGTGATGCTGCCGTCATCGTTCACACAGACGGACGCAAGCGTCTCGCCATCGGGCTTGTACTTGATCTGCACGATGGGATCGCCGTTATCTTCGGCCAGGGTAAAGTCGAGACGCTTGCTGGCGACCTGCTCCTTCAGGCGCTCGGCAAGTTTGGCCGCGCTCTCCCGCCTCGCCTGCGGATCGAGCTTGGCGGTCCGCATTTCGCGCTTCACTTCATCAACTTCGTCGTCGAAACTCATCATGCGATCCTTTCGCTGGAACGGTTGCCCTTAAACGCCAATTTCCCAACGCTCGATCAAGTCAGTCCTCGTGTAAGCGATTCGAAGAGGCGGCGCCCGTCCGTTCCGCCAAGGGCGGCGTCCGCGGCGCGTTCAGGGTGCGGCATGAGCCCCATGATACGATGGTTTTTGTCAATGACGCCAGCAATGTCGCGCTTCGATCCGTTGGGATTCCCGTTATCCCCAACGCCGGGCGCCGGGGCATAGCGCAGCACGACCTGCCCCTCGCCCTCCATCCGGTCGAGCGTCTCATCGTCGGCGAAATAGGCGCCGTCCTTGTGCGCGATGGGCATGGTGACGAACTCGCCGGCCGAGTAAGCGTTCGTGAACGGCGTATCCGCGCGCTCGACCTTCAAGCCGACATCGCGGCAAATATAATGCAGCGAGGCGTTCCGCGTCAGCGCGCCCGGCAGGAGCTGGGCTTCGGTCAGGATCTGAAAGCCGTTGCAGATGCCGAGCACCGCGACGCCGCGCGCCGCCTCGGCCTTGACCGAACGCAGGATCGGCGAATGCGCGGCCATGGCGCCGGAGCGAAGGTAGTCCCCATAGGAAAAGCCGCCGGGAAGCACGATCAGATCGACCTTCGGCAGATCGGTTTCCCCATGCCAGACCATGACGGGCTTGCCGCCCGCGACTTCGGCGAGCGTTACAGCCACGTCGCGGTCGCAATTCGAGCCGGGGAAGACGATGACGGCGGACTTCACAGCAGCTCCACGCGGTAGTTCTCGATCACGGGGTTCGTGAGGAGCTGGCGGCACATGGCGTCGATCTCGCCCCTCGCGGACGCCTCGTCGGCGGCCTTGAGCTGGACCTCGATAAGCTTGCCCGCCCGCACGTCCTCGACATTGTCGAAGCCGAGCGAATGGAGCGCATTCGCGATGGCCCGCCCCTGAGGGTCGAGCACGCCATTCTTCAATGTCACCGTAATGCGCGCCTTCATGCGCCGTCTCCGCTTGTCTGTTTCGCGCCGCTTATTTCGATTGCACGAGCACTGGCCCTTTCGGCTTCGGCGCCGGATTCTCGACGAGGATGCCGAGCCTCTTCGCAACCTCCGAATAGGCCTCGATCAAGCCGCCCAGATCTTTGCGGAAGCGGTCCTTGTCAAGCTTGTCCTTGGTCTCGATGTCCCAGAGGCGGCAGCTGTCGGGGCTGATCTCGTCGGCGAGCAAGATGCGAATCTGGTCGTTGCCTTCGTAGATGCGTCCGAACTCGATCTTGAAGTCGACAAGCCTGATGCCGATGCCGAGGAACAGCCCGGTCAGGAAGTCGTTGATGCGCAGCGCCATCGCCATCATCTCGTCGATTTCCTGCGGCGCGGCCCAGCCAAAGGCCGTGATGTGCTCCTCGGTCACCATCGGATCGTTGAGCTTGTCGGCCTTGTAATAGAACTCGATGATCGAGCGCGGCAGCGGCATGCCCTCTTCGAGGCCGAGGCGCTCGCACATCGAGCCGGCCACGACATTGCGCACCACGACCTCGACCGGGATGATCTCCACCTCGCGGATGAGTTGCTCGCGCATGTTGAGGCGGCGAATGAAGTGCGTCGGCACGCCGATCTCATTCAGCCGGCTGAAAATGTACTCTGAAATGCGGTTGTTGAGGACGCCCTTCCCCTCGAACCGCTCGTGCTTCTTGGCGTTGAAGGCGGTGGCGTCGTCCTTGAAGTGCTGGATGAGCGTTCCGGGTTCCGGTCCTTCATAAAGAACCTTCGCCTTTCCCTCATAAATGCGGCGGCGGCGGTTATTCATGGGTGACCCCCTTCTCGTGAAGGAAATAAGCGAGGCTAACGTTTGGAGCGTACTTGAAGCGCATATTTGCGTCATTGTCACGCATTCCCGTCAATCCGCGATCGACGGGACGTTCTTCCGGAGATCTCCATGCCGCCAAAGCAATTTACCTCCTCCCCGGCCGCCGGTTAAACAAGCCGATCAAGCTCTGTTGACTTCGCGCAAACGAACGCTTTCCATGCTATGGTATTTAAACAATGCTTGCATCGGAAGATGGCTGCGCGGGTCTTTCGATTAAAGGGTCTGGCAGGGAGGTTGTATCCGTACATGACCACATTCGATGAACGCGAGCACGCCTACGAGGCGAAGTTCGCCCAAGACCAGGATTTGCATTTCAAGGCGAAGTCCCGCCGCGACAGGCGTTTCGGCGCGTGGGCGGCGGCTCAGCTTGGGCTTTCGGGCCCCGCCGCGGAAGACTATGCGAAGAAAGTCGTCCGCGCCGATCTGGCCCACCCGGGCGACAGCGCCATCATCGAAGCGGTGCTCGGCGATCTGAAGGCGAAGGGCGTCGCTACCGATGAGCGCAAGCTGAAGCTGAAGCTGATCGGCCTCATGGAAGAAGCTGTCGCCGAAATCGAGGCTGGTAAATAGCCGCCACGCGCGGCGCATCGGCGCCGGCCCGAAGGCGCTCCCGGCTCAGCCGGGCTCGCCCCGGCGCTCTTTACGTCACGATATAACCCCAAGCTTTTTTTGCAGGCTCGACGACGACGTTGTGTATTGGAACACGACGCGCTTGCCGGGATAGACGATGCGCTGGGCCTGCTGCGCCATGAGCGCGGCCTCGTGGAAGCCCGACAGGATGAGCTTGAGCTTGCCCGGATACCAGTTGATATCCCCGATGGCGAAGATGCCCGGCTCCGATGTCTCGAACTTCTCCGTATCCACGGCGATGAGGTTCTCATGAAGGTTGAGGCCCCAATTCGCGATAGGGCCGAGCTTCATGGTCAGGCCGAAGAACGGCAGAAGGCGCTCGGCCTCGATCTCGAACTCCCGCTCCGGGCCGCCATCGGCCGGCCCGCGAACGGTAAGCGAGGCGAGTTGGCCATCGGCGCCGTGGAGCTTCGTCACCTGCCCCTGAATGAATTTGAGGCGGCCTTCCTGGACAAGCGCGCGCATCTTGTTCACCGAATCGGGCGCCGCGCGGAATTCGTCCCGGCGGTGGATGAGCGTCACGCTTCCGGCCGCGGGTTCGAGATTGAGCGCCCAATCGAGCGCCGAATCGCCGCCGCCAACAACCACGACTTTCTTGCCGCGAAAGGCGTCGATCTTGCGGACGGCATAGAAGACGGACACGCCCTCGAAGCCCTCGATGCCGGCGAGCGGGGGCCGTTTCGGCGTGAACGAACCGCCGCCCGCCGCGATGACGATGACCTTCGCGAAGAAAACGCGGCCCGCATCCGTCTCGATCTCGAAACCGCCGTTTGCGCGCCTGAGCGCGTCCACGCGCTCGCCAAAGTGAAAGACCGCGCCGAACGGCCTGATCTGCTCGATCAAGCGGTCCGTAAGCTCCTGGCCGGTGACGACGGGCAGCGCCGGGATGTCGTAGATCGGCTTCTCGGGATAAAGTTCGGCGCATTGTCCGCCCGGCTTGTCGAGAACGTCGATCACATGCGCCTTCACGTCGAGCAGCCCGAGTTCGAACACGGCGAAAAGGCCGGAAGGCCCCGCCCCGATGATGAGGGCGTCAGTTTGAATGGCGTTCGTCATAGGCCGGCTGCTCGCTCAAGGCTTAATGCGATCGATGAAACGCGTCGTCATCGCGAGGCGGCCTCAGCCGCCCGGGGCGATCCGTGCCGTGGATTGCCTCGCCCGCCATGACGGACAGGTTCGATGGCGTGCGCAACCCTAATTCTGGTGTTCGGGGATGCGGACGACAAGGCCGTCGAGTTCTGGCTTCAGGCGAATCTGGCAGCTGAGCCGGCTGCTCGGGCGCACGTCGAAGGCGAAATCGAGCATGTCCTCCTCCATGGTGGAGGGGCTGCCCGCCTTTTCCTTCCAGGCGTCGTCCACATAGACGTGGCAGGTGGCGCAGGCGCAAGCGCCGCCGCATTCGGCCACGATGCCGGGAACCGCGTGCTTGATCGCCGTCTCCATCACAGTCTGGCCCGCCTCGCCTTCGACTTCATGGGCCTTTCCGTTATGCTCGATGTAAGTCACCTTCACCATGCCGCCTTCCCATTCATGAGATTCGCCCCTGGCATAAGGGAGATCGCCGGAAAATTCAAAGAGCCTCTTTGGAGCGTTCCAGCGCCAGCTTCGCCGCAATCGTTAACAAAGCCTGCAAAAAAAGCTGTGGTTTTCGTGCAGGCAGGGTATACGAACCTCTTTGTTGAGCGCGAATCGCAATATTAAGCAGCGGTACGCGTGCGTTTTTTTGGAAGTGTGTGTGGAGGATGTAGATAGCTTTGGGCGCCTGTGAAATCTTTTTTTGGCCTTAAAAATGCATTAGCGAAAGCACAGCTTTGGGGGTTGTTTCAGATCGCTGTCCAAGCGTGCGTTTGAGGGGCTATGAGGATCTGCCTGGAGTTGATGTGTATTGCCGCGAGTCCTTTACCCAAAACGTCTGAACGCGGCATTGGCGATATCTCGGTCACAGCACATGAGGTCAGGACGGTCTGATGAGTCAAAAACAAGCGATCTCCCAGACGCCCATCGATCTTAAGCCTGAGGATGAGGCGCAGGCTAAGCCAAAAGCCGGCGGCGCTCCGGCGGAGGCCGGTCATGAGGCGCCCGCGGGCGAATCGCAGTCCATCGCCAACCGCGACCAGCGCCAGCAATTGAAGCAGGCGCGGGGGCCGGCCCCCCGCCGCGTTAATGACGATGGCGACAACACCGTCCAGATAACGCCTCCGGGGCAGACGGGGCGCCCGGCCGGGCAGAAGCGTCCGGCGGCTCCGGCGCGCTCTCACGTTCCCGCCAACGACGACATGCCCTCCATCGGCGGCTTGATCTACGCGTTGCAGCAGCGGCCTTCGCGGTCGCCGTTTTTGATCGCTCTCGGCGCCTCGGTCGCCTGGTTCATCCTCGGCCTGATTTTGTCCTGGGCCGTCTTCCAGAAGACCTTGGAAACCTCGGGCAGCACGGCGGATCTGCTCTCCAATCCCGCCACCGTCGCCGTCGTCGCGACCGTCATCATCCCCATCGCGCTGTTCTGGTTCCTGGCGATCCTGGTCTGGCGCGCGCAAGAGCTGCGGCTGATGTCCTCCGCCATGACCGAGGTCGCGGTCAGGCTCGCCGAGCCGGATCGCATGGCGGAGCAGTCCGTCGCCTCGCTCGGCCAGACCGTGCGCCGGCAGGTCGCCGCCATGAACGACGCCATCTCGCGCGCGCTTGGCCGCGCCGGCGAATTGGAGGCGCTCGTCCATAATGAAGTCGCCGCGCTGGAACGGTCATACACCGAGAACGAGAACCGCATCCGCAACCTCATCAACGAGCTTGCGAGCGAGCGCGAAGCCCTCGCCAACAACAGCGAGCGCGTGAGCGAGGCCCTGCGCGGCATCGGCAGCCAAGTGACGCGCGAAATCACCGCCGCGAGCGAGAAGGCGTCTCAGTCGCTGGGCCATGCGAGCGTGACCATGACCGAGGCGTTCGCGACGCGCGGCCAGAAGATCACCGCAGCGGTCACCGCCGCCGGCGCCGCCATCGATGAGAAGATGGCGGAGCGCGGAGCGCGCATCACCGAGCAACTGGTGAAACATGGCGCGCAGGCGGCCGAGTTGCTTCGTCAATCCAGCCTCGAAGTCACCCGCGCCATCCAGGAGACGTTGGACCGCACCGCGGCCTCCATATCGGCGAAGGGAAACAGCCTCGTCACCTCCGTGATCGGCATGAGCGAGCGCGTAGGCCGCGAAATCCCCGTTCTGCTCGAAAAGCTCGGCGCGGAGCAGACCCGGCTCAGCACGATCATCGACGGAGCGACGCGCAACCTCTCGGCGCTTGAAACCGCTCTGGCCGAGAAGACGCAGTCTCTCGGCTCCACGCTCACCGACAAGACCACGGTGCTGCAGACGGTGCTGACGGAGCATTCGCGCCATATCGACACCTCGCTCGCGGAGCGCATCCAGGCCCTTGAGACGATTCTCAGCCGGCGGACGCAGAATTTCGAAGTCAGCTTGAGCGAGCGAACCAAGCAGCTCGATGCAACGCTGACGCAGCGCGCCCAAGCTTTGGAGGTCACGGTTTCAAAGCACACCGGCACGATCCGCGACACGCTCGACAAGCATTCGGGCTCCATGGAGCACACGCTGGCGCGTCAGGCCGCCTCCATCGAGCGCGTGGTCGCCACCAACGCCTCCAACATCACCAGGGCCGTCGAAGAGCTTGCAAATCGCTCCAGCAGCGGCTCCGACGCCCTGACCGGACAGGCGCGGGTGCTCAAGGATGTGTCCGCGAACCTCGTCGGCCAGCTGGGCGGCCTTACGAAGCGCTTCGAGGAGCAAAGCGCGGCGCTGATCACCGCGTCCCGCACCTTCGAGGTGTCGAACTCCAAGGTCGACGCCATGATGGAAGCCCGTCAGGCAGGCTTCGGCAAACTCATGGAGAGCGTCACGTCGCGTGCGGCCGAACTCGACCGCATGATGAACAGCTACTCCAACATGCTTGAGCAGTCGCTGAGCCAGGCGGAGTTGCGCGCCCGCAAGGTGACCGAACTGCTCGCCAAGGATTCGGCCGAGAAGTCCCAGACAGCGATCCGCGAGATCGAGCGTTTGCGGCAGGACGCGCAGGCTCACACGCAGAAGGCGGTGTCGGAGCTGCAAGCGAATTTCACGTCGCTCTCCGATCAGGTCTCGACGCAGCTTTCGACGCTGTCGTCCAAGTTCTCGGACACGACCCGCGTCGTCCGCGACACCACGCGCCGCGCCGCGGTCGACCTCGAATCGGCGCAGAACGAGTTGCAGCGTCACGCGAAGGTCCTTCCGGAAACGGCCAAGCAGAGCGCGTCGGCGATGCGCCGCGCCCTGCAAGATCAGCTCTCGGCGCTCGACGCGCTGTCCGATCTGGCAAACCGCCACGCCTATTCCAGCGCCGTCTCCGCGCCTGAACAGAAGATCGAACCGATCCGGCGCGAGCGGGATATTCCGCCGCCCCCGCAGCCGCAGCAGGAGACGTTCCAGCCCCAGCAACGGAGCGCCGCATTCGATAACTATGGACAGCCGCCGGCGCCGGAAAAGCCCGCCTGGTCCGAACCGCAACCCGTCGCGCGTCCGGCGCAGGCCGAGTTGCCTCCCCCTCCACAGCCGCAACAGCAGCCGTTCCAGGAGAGCCAGCCTCAGGAGCGCCGCAACCAGTGGTCGCTGGGCGATCTTCTGGCCCGCGCCTCCGAGGACGACGCGCCCTTCTACGACAAGGACGAATTTATGGGCTGCCCCCGGTTGCGCAGCCTTTCGCGCCGAGGGGCGCCGGGGCGCCGGCGCAGCCCGAGGAGCCGGCCATGGACTTCTCCATGTCCGACATCGCGTCCTGCATCGATGAGCGCCGCGTCATGGAGATTTGGCAGCGGCTGAAGCGGGGAGAAACCGACGTGCTGAAGCAGCGGGGCCTGTATCCCCGCCAGGGACAGCCGATCGTCGACCGCGTGCAGCGGCGCTACGAGACAGACACCACCTTCCGCGCCATCGTCGACCGCTATCTCGCGGACTTCGAGAAGATGCTGCAGGATCTGAGCCGCAGCGATCCGCGCGGCTCGGCGGTGCAAATGCGGCTGGGTTCCGACGAGGGCCGCATCTACTTCGTGCTGGCCCATATCAGCGGCAGGCTCGGCGGCTAGTGGCGCGCGCTTGTGTTGGCCGCCTCTGAGGCACGGCTGTCCGGTTCGTTTTATTACCGGGGCCTGTCGAGGGATGCGCCCGTGGCATTACGGTTCACGATTCTCGAACCGTAGGACGCGGGGCGGCGTTCGGAGCGCCGGTATGGTTAAAATCGCAACAGATTAACGGGCGAAGCGGGAAAGATTTCACGCTGGCGTTTCCTACAATGTTCCTACGAAAGGCGCCCAAAAAGCCGATTCGACCCCAAAAAATGCGAGTCAGAAATCCTAGTTAACGGTTTTATTCTTGCGCGCGTTAACCGAAAAACCAAGCCTTGGGTTGCGCCGCTCGAATTTTGCAACCGCTGGCGGTTCGTGGCGTGGCGGTAAATTCACGTGAAAAACCAATGATATAGGCCGAAAAGGCGCCGCTTAACGCGGCCGCAAGGCGCTTTCGTCTATGATGGTCATAATAAGGGAAATGGGGCGAAATACCACGAATTGGCGTAACCTTATTCAGGCGCGCCAGAGTAAACTGCGCATGTTCATGAAAGTGCACAGCGTTTCCACGAAGGTGCACACCCGTGAAGCTGTCCTGCGGGCGCGGCGCTTGAGGTTGCCGCACACACCGCCCCGCGGGGCGGTGTGTGCGAGCGGCGTCTGACCCTTGCTGCATTTTAGAGTTGTCCTTGGCGTTAAGAAAGCCTGTCGTTAGCTTGTGGCGTCGCTCTCTGCGTCGCCGCCGGCATCGGTCTCCGGCTCGCGCAGCGATTTGCCCTTGAGCGGCAGGCGGATGGCGTTGTGGACGAGGCGGTCGAGGATGGCGTCGGCGTAGGTGGGATCGCCGATGGTGGCGTGCCAGCGGTCCACCGGAAGCTGGCTGGCCAGAATGATGGAGCCGCGATCGTGGCGATCGTCGATGACCTCCATGAGATCGCGGCGCTGGGCCGCGGTCAGGTCGATCATCGCCCAGTCGTCCAGAATCAAGACGCTGACCCTGCTCACCTGACGCATCAGCCGGCCCACGCCATTGCCGAGCCGGGCGACAGCGAGATCGTCGAGCAGCCGCGACAGGCGCGTGTACAGCACGCTGTACCCCTCGCGGGCGGCCTGATTGCCAAGCGCGCAGGCAATCCAGCTTTTGCCTGTCCCGGTTTTTCCGGTCAGGATCAGATGGCGGTGTTCGCCGATCCAGCGGCAGGTGAACAGATCGCGGATCACGCCCTTGTCCAAGCCGCGCGCCGCCTTCATGTTGAGGTTCTCGAAGCAGGCGGTCTGACGCAGGCGCGCCTGTCGCAGACGGGAGAGCAACGCCGTGTTGGCGCGGTCGGTGGCCTCGCGGTCGATCAGCAGGGCGAGCTGGTCGGCAAAATCCAACTGACTGCGATCGGCGAGGCGCTGCAAGTCTTCGAGCGCGCGCGCCATGCCGAACAGTTTCAGGCGCTTGAGCTTTTCGAGGTTCTGGTAATGCATCGGGTTCCTCTTTCAGGTTGGCTTGCGGGTTAATGGTAGTAGGCGGCGCCACGAACATTCTCGTGGGCGCCGGCGCCGGAGCTGGCGGGTTCGCTGCCAAGAGCCATCCGGCCGCTGGCCAGCCATTGGCGGACGTAAGCGTAGGAGTGCACGTTCGCGCACAGAGCCGCGCTCGCCGCCGTCTGCAGGGCTTCGGCGCCGAACTTCTCGCCGAGCGCGATCAGCCCGGCCACCTGGCGCGCGGCCTGTTCCGGATGATCGGCGGCGAGAAAGAGCCTGTCCGAAAGCGCCGTCAGCGCTCCGCCGATGGCCGCCGCCTTCTCGCGCACCGCCTCGGGCGTGAGCCGCGCCGCCGCGCGGTGCTGGGGCGGGCGATGGCTATCGAGGGTGACGGCCGGCCGCAGCACGCCGGGCTGCGGCCTGATCCTCGGATGCGAGGCGATGCGTTCGCCCTGGTGGAAAATGCCGATCAGGCTGGCTGTGCAATGCACATCGACCGCCTTGCCGATCAGCCCGAATGGCGCCGAATAGGCGACGCCATCGATACAAACGTGATAGTCGCTCCCGAGTTTGAAACGCCGCCAGCGGCCGATCTCGAAGGGTTCGCCGGGAAGCGTCTTCAGCTTCGGTTTCTCGTGTTCGGCGAACAGACTGGCGCGGGTCTGCGCGCCGCCGGCGCTCAACGGCCGATTGTTCAGGTCCGCGAGCATTTCCGCCATGGCGGCATTCAGCTCATCCAGGCCGAAGAAGGTGCGGTTCCGCAACGGCGCCAGCACCCATCGCTCGACCTGCTGCACTCCATTTTCCGCGAGCGGTTTATCCCGGGGATGGCGCACGCGGGCTGGGACGACGCCGATCCCGTAATGCCGCGCCAGCGCCAGATAAGACTGGTTCAAGACCGGATCGTAAAAGCTGGCGTGGGTGACGCCCGTCTTCAGATTGTCCGGCACGAGTTTGGGGACCGAGCCGCCCCAGGCGTTGAACATCCGCACATGACTGCCGAGCCAGTCTTCGGTGGTCTGTGTCCACGTCGCTTCCGCGTAGATGAGGGTCGAGAACGGCAGCGTACCGACGAAGATGCTGACTTGGCGTACGCCATCGGCCGTCGCCACCGGCATGGTCATGCCGGCGTAGTCGACCTCGCACATCTCCGCAGGCAAAAGCGTCCGCCGCATCCGCGGTTCGGGCGCCCCAAGATGCAGATGCTCCCGATAGCGCCGCCGGAACTGGCTGTAGCTGTAGCCGTCGGGATGCAGATCCCGGTACTCCCGCCACACCAGCAGCAGCGTCACCGCGGGCTTGCGCAACTCCGTGGCCACCGCCGTCCAGTCGGGCTGGGGCCGCCACGGCGGCGGCTCGGACGCCGCGAACAGCAACGCCTCGATCTCCGCCTCGCTTTTGCCGGCGATGTCTTCGTAGCGCACACCGGCCGCTTCGGCGCGCGCCAGATAATTGCGCACCGACGTTGAGCACAGCCGCACCGACCTCGATGCCTGCCGCAGCGAGTAGCCCAGTTCGTGGACCAGCCGCAAAACTTCCTTCACGCGTCTCATATCCGACCGTTTCTGCGGCATTAACGCCCCCCGGCAAAAGCCGAGGAAAACGTTAACCGCTTAAGAAATGGTCAGACGCCGGAATCAACCCTCGCGTGCGCCCATAGAACAGCTCCCCGAGTGTGCACTTTCATGAAAATGGGTGTGCACCTTCGATGAAAACGACTGTGCATCTTGGATGAAAACGCCTGTGCACTTTCGATGATTTTGCGCAGAGTAAACGAAGAGTAAGCAGCCAGCGGCATCGGCGCCGCTCCCGCGATAGGAAATTGGTTATGTATTTTGTTATATCGATAAGCCGCCTCGTCTTCGCCATCGCCCGGCGCGCGTCATGCCAAATCCGGGCGGCGGGTCCCGCTCACCGCGTTTTGGCGGCGCGCTCCATGGCGGCAAAGGCGGCGACGAGGAAGGCGCCCTTGTCGAGATTCAGCGATTCCAGTTCGAGACGGCGCTCGCGAAAGCCCTGCCAAAGCTCCGCCCACGCCGCCGCCTCGGCCGCGGCGCCCGGCCCCGCCAGCGCTATCTTCCTGGCCTTGGCCGCGATCTCCTCCTCGATCAGATCGCAAAGCCGGTCGAACGTTTCCGCGTTGCGCGCGCCGCTCGCGGCCTGGATCAGCTCATGGATGGCGGCATGATCGAGCCCCGGCAAGCCGTCCACGATGCGTTCGAGCTTGCCGGCGAGCGCAAGCAGGCCGCCGCTCAGAAAATCCAACGCGCGGCCCGGCGAGCCCGACGACAGCGCAAATAGCTTTTGCATCTCCGTCTCGCCCGGCTCGGTCAAGTCCCCGGCGAGGCACGCCGCCGCAACAGCGCTCGCGAAATTCCCCGGATCGAGCGCGCGAAAAGCGAGCTTCACGCAGCGCGAGCGGATCGTCGGCATGACGGCGGAGGCGCCATGGCTGACAAGGAAGATGACGGTGCGCGGCGGCGGCTCCTCGACGGCTTTCAGAAGCGCGTTTGCCGAGCTGATGGTGAGGTCGTTGGTGGGATCGACGATCATGGCGCGCCAGCCGCCGCCGGGGCTGGTCAGACCCAGGAAAGCGCGGAGCTTGCGCACGGCGTCGACGCCGATCGAAGCGGCGCCGCCCGTTTTCGCGTCGAGCACGAACAGCGAGGGATGCGCGCCCGCCGCGATCTGGCGGGCCGCGGGATGGCTTGCCGGAACGTCGAGCGAGGACGGCTCGCCGGGGGGCGCGCCGCCGCCGTCGCGGCTCAGAAGGAAGCGGGCGGCGCGGTAGGCGAAGGTGGCCTTGCCGATCCCCTCTTCGCCAGCAAGCAGCCAGGCGTGATGCAGCGCGCCGGCCCTGAACGCGCTCGTGAACAGCTCTTCCGCCGCCTGGTGTCCGTAAAAGCCCCCCGTCAGCCGGGGATGGAGCGGCTCCGGGGCGCCATCCTCGCCTCCGGGGGCGCCGGTTTCGGCGGTTTTGCGCTTCGCCATGCTTTAAAGCCTCGCGCTAGACGTTATTGCGAGCGGAGCGAAGCAATCCATGGCTTGGCGCTGGTCTCCTGGATCGCCACGGCGGCAAAAGCCGCCTCGCGATGACGATTCATGCTCCGATGAGATAGGGTTCTACAGCTTGAACCGCTCCCGGACAATCGACCAGACAGTGTCCTCCACGCGCCGGGGGCTATCGGCCGCGTCGACAACCGCGCAGCGTTCCGGCTCCGCCTTCGCGATGGCGAGGAACTCCTGGCGAAGGCTGCGATGGAAAGCCAAGTTCATGGTCTCGAACCGGTCGAGGACGCTCTCGCCGGCGTCATCTTTCGCTTTCCCGGCATTTCGCTCCGCCGCGCGTTTGAGGCCGATTTCCGGAGGAAGGTCGAAGATGAGGGTCAGATCGGGCCGCGTCGCGCCGACCACGGCGCTGTCCATGGTGTCGATGACGGAGAGGGGCAGGCCTCCCGCGGCGCCTTGATAGGCGCGGGTCGAGTCGCTGAAACGGTCGCAGACGACCCACGTCCCGCGCTGCAGCGCCGGCCTGATGGTCAGTTGGAGATGCGATTCCCGGGCCGCGTAGAACAGCACCGCCTCGCCGAGGGGGCCGAACTTCTTTGCCCTGCCGGACAAGAGAACGTCGCGGATCGCTTCCGCGCGCGGCGTGCCGCCCGGCTCGCGGGTCTGAAGGACATTCAGGCCGATGCGCCGAAGCTTATCGCAGAGCATGGACGCTTGCGTGGTCTTGCCGCCGCCTTCGCCGCCTTCGAGCGTGATGAATTTGCCTGCTACGGTCACGAGCTGGGCTTCGAGAGGGCGGGCGCCGCGGCGGCCGCCGGCTGGGGCGGCTTCTTGAGAAGTTTCGTCACGGCCTGCGAAACGTAGGAATTCACGCCAAGCAGCACCGAATCGATGCCTTTCGAAACCATGCCGCCCGCCTCCAGATCGGCTGCCGCGTAGAGCGGCGTCGCGCTCGACGTTCCGGTGGTTTCAGACGTGATCCGGATTTCGCCCACCCTGTCGCCTTCCTTGACCGGCGGCTTCAGCGGGCCTTTATAGACGATCTGCGCCTTGATGCGGTGATCCTTGGCGTTCACGGGAAGGAAAATCGTCACGTCCGTTTTCGCCTTGAGCGGCACGGTCCATTTCTGACCGCCCCAAACCCTGGCCTCGCCGATCGTTTGGTCCTTGTCGAACACCTTATAGGCTTTGAAACTGGCGAAGCCCCAGCTCAAAATCTTGAGCGTTTCGTCGCGGCGTTCGCGCTCGGACTCGAAGCCGTTCAGGACCGCAACGAGACGCCGGCCGTCCTTCGCGGCGGAGGCCGCGATGCCATAGCCGACGCCTTCGGTGAAGCCAGCCTTCAGCCCGTCAGCCGGAATGGCCGCGTTGAAAAGCGGGTTGAGGTTCTTGAAGGTGTAAATCCGGTACTTGAATTCCTTCTCCCCGAAATAGCGGTAGTATTCGGGATACTCCTTGATCACATGGATCGATAGCTTGGCCAGTTCCCGCGCCGTCATCTGGTTGCCGGGATGCGGCAGCCCAGTCGCGTTCCCGAACGTCGATTTTTCGAGCCCGAGCGCGCGCGCTTCGTCAGTCATCGCCTGTGCAAACCCGTCCTCCGACCCGGACATGCCTTCCGCGACGGCGATGCACGCGTCGTTCGCGTTCTGCACGGCGATGCCTTGGATCAGTTCGCCGACCTTCGCGGACTGATTGAGCGGAATGAACATGGCCGTCGTCCGCGACGGCGCGCCGCCCGTTTTCCAGGCATGCAGGCTCACCGGGAACTCCGTATCGAGCGAGATCTCGCCTGCTTTGAGCTTTTTGAACAGAAGCTCAAGCGTCATGATCTTGCTCATGCTGGCCGGCGCGAAAAGCTTATCGGCATTTTTCTCGAAAAGGACGGCGCCGGAGTTGACGTTGACAAGGAGCGCTTGCCCGGCAGAGGTCTGGAAACCGGCAGTCTGTGCCGTCGCTTGCAGCGGCGCGATAATCAGGATCGATAAAAGTATGACAAGGCGCATGGGCGTTGATCCCGGCTTACTCGACCGCATATATATCAAACTGGGTGCTCATTTGCTAAGATTTAGGCTACCGAGCCTTTAAATAATCTCTCCGCGCAAGATTGAAAGCGGCAGGCTTTGTCAACGGGCGCTTGTCGCCCAGCCGCCGGAGTTTGGCCGTGACGGTTTCTCGAAGTCGCCTTTCTTGACCACCAGAGGCGGGTCCGCCTTCATCGCGGCTGCCGCAAAAAGATTCGCCGTGGCGGAGGCTGGAGGCGGAGCGGCGTTCGAGACGTGAGTGGCCCAGGGCTGCCGGGCGAGGATCGAGCGCTCAAGGCTGTCGTCTCCGTCAAGAGGCGCGGGCGCGTAATAGCGGACGCGGACGGCGGTGGTGCCGTGGCCATAGAAGCCGAGCAGTTCCGCGGCCCTATGCGAGAGGTCGATGATGCGGCCGTCGTGATAGGGGCCGCGGTCGTTGACCCGGACGACCACCGTGCGATTGTTGGACAGATTTGTGACCGCTGCGTAGGTCGGCATCGGCAGGGTGGGATGGGCCGCGCTCAGCGCGTTCATATCGTAGACTTCGCCGTTCGCCGTTTTCCGCCCATGGAAAAAATCGCCATACCACGAAGCCAGCCCGACCTCGTCGTAAGACGTATCGTTGACGGGATGATACCACTTCCCGCCGGCGAGATAGGGGTCGCCAATCTTAAAAACGCCGCCGCCTTTCGGGACGGGATCGCCAACCCTGATGACCCTCGGACTGAGCGTCTGCGTCTCGTCGACGTGAGAGCGCGAGTCTTTGGAAACTGAACACGCACAAAGCGATGCAACGAGCGCTGTAACGATCATGATCCGGCTTCGGGATACGTTGACGATACGCTGCAACTGAAAGCCACCTTGCAGCGATAGACAGCCCACGGCCCGATTCGGGCGAATGCTGGGCGCCCGGCGCGGCCGCGGAGGATGGCGCGGCGTTTCTCCCCCGCGTTCTCGGGCCGGCTTTTCCGCTTTCAGCTCAAACTCGCCCGCCCCGCACATGGCAAACGCAAACTCCCGCAACCTACAGCTGAGCCCGGATCTACCGGAGAGTGGTTAAGGGACAATTGCGGGGCTGAAACGCTTGCCGCGCATTCAATGGCCCGACCCTTGGGCCGATGCGCCCGCTTGCGATCCATGCGGAGCGGGAAAGCCGGCGCGCCCCGCAGAGGCGCTCCTCAAAACATAGCCCGGCTTTCGCGACGTGGCCGGCGAATCGGAGTTCTTTGCCGTTTTTGTAAAAGCCGTCATCCCGCTTAGGAAACAATTCAAACCAGTGGGGTATCTTGAAAAACGAATTAGGTGAGCGTCCCATTGCCACTCAAAGGAGCCGGAAATGTCCGCACTGCTGAAGCCTTATGGCTGTGGCGATGGTGAATTCGACCACGCTAGTATCCTCCTGCGCGGCGTGAATATCTGGAACGCTTGGAGGCTACAAAATGGGGAACTCGCTATAGATCTCAGCGGAGCCGATCTTGGAGGCGTCGATCTCCAAGGAGCCGATCTGGCCGGAGCCGACCTTCGATGGAGCTATCTTGGACGGGCCAATCTCGCCGGCGCTAATCTCAGCGGGACGGACCTGAGCGAGGCTATTCTCTGCCAAACCAATTTGAACGAGGCTGACCTCAGAGAAGCCAATCTTAAACGGGCGGATCTTGAAGAGGCCGATCTCAGAAGGGCCAAGCTCGGAGGGACTAATCTTAGCGGAGCGCATCTCAGGCTGGCTAACTTAAAAGATGCCGTTCTCCCGGCGGCCATCCTTGTCAAAGCCAGCCTCACCGGCGCCATTCTGATCGGCGCCGATCTCTTGAAGGCCGACCTCAGCGCCGCCAGCGTTCGCTACGCCAAGCTTAACTCGACCAGGCTGCGCGGGGCCAATCTCACAGAGGCCGATCTCTATGGGGCGCATATCAATCGGGCCGATCTCCGCGAGAGCAATCTTACAGGCGCCGATCTTAGAGAGGCTTCGTTAGATACTTCCTTCCTCTCTAAAGCCGATCTTAGCGGCGCCGATCTTCGTGGGGTCAGCCTTTTCGGGACTCGGTTCGAAAAGACCATTCTGAGCCGGGCTAATCTTAGCGGCGTCGATTTCCGGGATGCCGAGATCGATAGCGTCGATCTGCGCGGCGCCGATCTTCGAGGGGCCAATCTCAGCGGCGTCGATCTCACGAGTGCTGCATAATAAGATGCCGTTTTAGCCGGCGCCGAGCTTGACACGGTTGCTTGGCCGCCCCATCAGCGGCCCGGCCTTATGCCGGCGCCGCCCTCGCCAACGATGACGAAGGGCGCCCAATAGTCGGGCGTTTGTCCCTCGTCGATCGCGCGAAGCATGGCGCGCTGGAACGCTTCCGCCCGCGACAGGTTCGGCTCCGCCGCGAGCGCCGCGAAGGTGCGCGTCGTCAAATCCACCGCGGCTTGCGAATTGACCGGCCAATGGGACACCAGCAGCGCGCGCGCGCCGGCGTAGAAGAAGGCCCGCGCCAGCCCGGACAGCGCGTCGGCGCCGATCTTGTCGCCCGAAGCCGTGTTGCAGGCCGAAAGCACGACCCAGTCCGCGTTCAACTGCAGGGTCGCCACCTCGGAGGCGGTCAGAAGGCCGTCGTCGGCTTCGGTTGGGACGGAAGGCAGCGTCAGCACGAGCGCGGGTTCGTCGAGGCCCGTGAGGTCGCCCGCGACGAGGCCGTGGGTGGCGAAATGAAGGATGCGGTAATCCTTCAGGGGCGCCGACTTCACGCGCGTCTCCGTGGCGGCCTCGCGCAGATTGATGTCCTCCTTCTGCGCATTCAGCGTGCGCGCGACGGCTTCGAGTTCGGCCGCCGTCTCCGGTAGAGGCGCGAGCCCGGCCAAGAGGCGAAGATCGGGCGCCCCGTTGCGATAGACCTCGGCCAGCGAAGGCGGCGGCGCACGTTTGACGCCGCGGGCGCTGTCGGGGGCGGCGGACCGATCGCCGAAGATCGGATCGCCCATGCCGAAGAAGGGCTTCGCCGCGATACCGCTCGCCGCGAACCTGCGAAGAGCGCTGAGCGATTGCACCGATGGCAGAACGCTCAGCGCGTGGCGGCGGATGAGCCATTGCGATGGAACGCCCTCGCGGGGCGGCTCCGTTACGAGCACCTGGAAGGGCAGGCTGCTCAGCGGCCCCGCCGGCACGACGAGGAGATGCCGCTTGCCTTCCAGTATCGGCGAGAAGCGCTCCAGCAAGAGCTTGTAAAGCCGGTGGGACCGTGCGGCGTCGAAGGGCTGGACGCTGTCGCTATTGCCTTCCGCCGTGGGATCGAGGCCGCGCCGCAGGGCGGAAACCTCCGCGGCGAGCGCCGCGTCGCCCGCTTCGATCTCGGCCCAGTCGGCGCGCTCCCGCGTCACCACCCAGACAAGTCCGCTTTTCGCGCCGGTCAGGATCGCCACGAGCGCCTCATCCGGGTGCAGCAACTGGCGGGCTTCGGCCACGGAAAGAGGCTCCGGCTCAGCGAGGGACAGGAAATCCGGAAAGCGTTGCACGACGGCGGCGCGGGTGACGGCAAGCTCCTCTTCGAGGCGCTGGCTTTGGTCGATGCGCGCGGCGCGGGCGACGCTGAATTCGCGGTATCCCGGAAGCTTCTGTTCCTCGGCCTGCATGCGGTGGCTCAGCTCATTGATCTGCCGCGCGCCTTGCGAGGCCACCTGCGAGAGCGCGCCAAGCTCCTTCGCGATACCGTTGCGTTCGCTTTCGCTGGCCTCGCATCCCGGTTTCATTTCGGCGGGCGGGCAGCGCTTCAGAACATCCTGCAACCGATCGACAAGCTCCCTCTGACGCTTCACGACCGGCGCGTTGTCCTTCGCGCTTGCGATGCTTGCGCCGCGGAACGCTTCGAGAGCTTGCTGGTAAGCCGGGCCGGCCTGCTGAACTTTGCTCCACGCGGCGAGCGCTTTCATGTCCTCGTCATTCAAGGCGAGGATGCGGCCGCTCAGCGTTTCGAGGAGGCGGATGGAGCGGCCAAGCTCGGTTTCGCCCGCCTTAAGCCGCGCCGTCATCTTCGCGAGCGCGGACGCGGCCGAGGTCGCCCAGGCGCGCTGGCCCGCCGCGAATGTTTCGTCCATCAGCGCGGCTTGATCCGCGCCGGGCTGCCGCTTGACGCCAGCGGCCGCCCGCGCCAGCCCGATGAAGACATCGCGATGCCGCTTGATGTCCGCTTCGATCACGGACTTCGCGGTGGCCTGCGCGGCCGTCTGGCTGGCGAGCCGCTCCACTGCCTTGCGATAATAGGAGAGCGCGGCGGCATAATCGCCCCGCATGGCGTTGACCGCGCCAAGCCCGGCATAGGCGTCGGCGGCGATGGCGTGCTCGCCGACGGTATCGCGCCAGATTTTCAGCTCGCGCAGGAACAGCGCTTCGGCCTCCGCCTGGCCCTCATCGAGGATGACGCGCGCCAGCCGCTCCAGCGCGGTCGCCACGCCGGCGCTGTCCTGCCCGTAGACCTTTTCGCGGATGCGGACCGAATTGGCGTAACGGCGCTCGGCCTCGGCGAGATCGCCCGCGGCTTCTGCGGCGTAGCCCACGCCGAAAGCCTGGATGCCCGTCTGCTCGTGGTCCGGGCCGAATTCCTCGATGGTTTGCTTGAGTGCTTCCTGGGAGGCTTGGAGGGCTTCGCGATAGAACCCGTTCTGGTAGAGCGACGTTGCCTTTTTCTGCTGCGCCTCAAGCTTCGCCGAAACCTCCGCGGGCAATGCGCCGGAAGGGCTCGCGGCGGCCACGCCGAACAGCGCGAAAGCCAAGAAAACCCCGCCAAACCATGTCATGCGCCCGCTCCCGAAACTTTAAGTTTTCGCTTTCCTAGCGGAAGCGGGCGAGATGCGGAAGCTCTAGCCGAACAATTTTCCGTTGCGTCACTTACCGGGACAGCCGGCGGCGAGATCGCCCGCTCGGGCAAGCGGCTTGCCGTTGACGAAGACGTTGGACGCGCCGCCGACAACGATGCCGCCGCAGTTCGTGCGGTCGCCGACCCTGACGGCGGGCCGGCCGTTGATGAACACGTTGGAGGAGCCCTCCACAACGGCCTGGCCTGTGTCGGTTGCGTCGCCCTTGCGGGCGGCGTCCTGTCCGCCGACAACCACGTTGCCGCTGCCGCTCGCGATCACGGACGGAGCCGCGTCGGGCGCGGCTGGCGCCACCGGCGCCGCTGTCGGCTTCTGCGCCTCCGCCGCCGTGGGCTGTTTCGCATCCTCGGCGGCGCCGGGCGCGGCCCCCAGCATCAAGGCGGCCCCGCACAGCGCCGCGAATAAACCTTGGCGTATCATCGCGCCCTCCCTATTCGGCGTTGCCCGCCTCATGCGGCGGATGTTGCAATTCTTACGCCCAAGGCTGATGCAAGGAAATAGCTTACGCCCCTCGGCATGCTGAAGGGCGTTACCGCCCATGGTTCGACAGGCTCACCATGAGGTATCGCCCGTTGAAAAACCTCGACCTCGTCCTGAGCCTGTCGAAGGATGAGCTTGCCCCTGGCCTGACGTCATCCCGCGCGCACCGCGGCATGAAATGCTGCTGCGCAAACGCGGGATCCCTAGGCAGATCCCGGATAGGGCTACGCCCTTCCGGGACGACGATGCGCAAGCGTTGCGGCGAAGGGGCTGGCGGGGAGGGCATGCGCGATGGTGCGGGCGAAGGGACTTGAACCCCCACGACTTTCGTCACTGGAACCTAAATCCAGCGCGTCTACCAGTTCCGCCACGCCCGCACGGCGCGGTTTCGCGGCGCTTTCTATACCATAGTTTCGCCCCGGAGCCAGCGCCACAAGCGCGCGGTTCCGTCATGGGCGGGCGTATCTCGCGCATCGCGTTTGCCGTCCCGCTTAAGATTATATGCTTGCGATAAGTGACTTTTCATTTCTTGGGCGCGGGGCGGCCGGCGAACCGGATAATCGAAGCCAATGGAAAGTGGCGTAGCGGCTTGGCGCGGCCGCGACTGCTAAGGGGCGCTCCGCCGGAGAACCTCTTAAGCGCACCATGATCATGCCGCCGCTTTCCGGCCGCGTTTCGCGCCGGCTTTCGCCGCAGGTGCGGTAGAAGCCGCCTTGGCGACATTGCGCGGCTGGCCAAGCCCCATGCTCTTGGCCAAGGCTGAGCGAGCGGCTGCATAAGCTGGCGCCACCATCGGATAATCGCGCGGCAGACCCCACTTTTCGCGGTATTCCTCGGGTGAAAGATCGTAATGGGTCTTGAGATGGCGCTTGAGAGATTTGAACTTCTTACCGTCCTCAAGGCAGATGAGGTAGTCCTGAGCGACCGATTTCTTGATCGAGACGGCGGGGACCAACTCAACCTTCTCGGGCTCGACCGCTTGCGTTGAGGCTTTGCTTAGAGCTGAATGGACGGACCCGATTAGGTCCGCAAGTTTGTCGGCGCTGAGCGCGTTGTGCGCAACATAGGCCGCCACGATATCTGCTGTCAGCGGAGTTAGATCGATTTCGGCGCTGTCTGTCATAATGAGTCCTGAGTTCTGTTTCGTGGGCGCAAACAAAAATTACTTATGTCGCGCTGATTCGTTGATACCGCCTGAGGCGTATTACAGAGTCTGATAATAGAGAATAGCCGATTGAGCATTCTTATCACAGTTCTTTGCTGCCGATGCTTTTTTATCGCGGGCTGCGTTGGGGTTTGTGAAGGTCGCGCGCCCGGAAGTTGAGGCCATCGTCGAAAGCGCAACAGTGGTTCGCCCGCCCGCTTTTCCGTGCTAACCTGCTTGCATGCTTTCCATTGCGCACTTCCGGTCGATGCGGCGTCCGGTGCGGTCGCTGGTCTACCTGTTTTGGATCTATAGCTTTGTCAGCAGGGCCGTTACCGCATTTACGCAGATTTATATCTACCAGGTTTTCAGCAGCGTCGAGCTGAACATCGTCGCAGGCATCGCGATGTTCACCGGCTGTATGATTGGCTTTTGTGTTTATGGCGCTATTGCCGCGCAATGCCGCCTCAACGCCAAGCATGGCTTTGTCCTCAGTTTTATCGTCACCGGCTTGGGGCTTATTCTTCTGCCGCTCGCGCGCGATGTGACGGAAGCTTGCGCCGCTGTAACCGTAAGAGGCGTCGGCTTCGGGCTGTTCTGGCTTACCATCCACACCTATGAGCTGATGGAAACGCGCGATCACGAACGCGACGTTTATTCGACCTTTGCGTCAACGGGCGACCAGATCGTGACCGTGGCGAGCCCGGCTTTTGCGACGCTTCTCATCTGGCTCTCGCAGAGTCTGGAGCCGGCGATTTCACGCTCTTGTTTTTTGTTACGCCGCCGATCTTCCTGCTCGGGCTGCCATCCATTGGCGCGCTGCCCGATTATCGCCCGGAGCCGATCAGGAAGCACGATCTCGTACACTTCCTCGCGGACCGTCGTAATCAGGCGGCCCAGATCTACCTCATGGGCGGGGCGGCGTCGCACATCCTTACGCAAACCCTTATTCCGCTGGCGTCGATCGTCGTGCTCGGCACCGCGCTGAGCGTGGGCGGGTTCAATACGGTCTTCGCCATTGCCGGCGCGCTCGCTTTGCTGGCGGTCGGCTCGCGGCGCCGTCCGGAAAACCGGCTGTTCATCCTCGGCGTGAGCTCCATCGCGCTGATGGCGCTCAGTTCCCTGCTCGGCTCCTCGCTGACGCTGGCCGCGCTGATCGTCTACACCATCGGCGGCAGCATCATGCAGCCCATGTACCGCGTCTCGACGCATGTCATCGACCTGAAGACCATGGACGGCATGGCGCATAGCGCAAGCGACTTCTACCCCGCCATGATCCTTCGCGATGTCGCGCTTTGGGGCTGGCGCACCGCGGCGGCGCTTATCCTTCTCCCCTTCGCCAGCGGCGCCGCAACGGGGCGCGAGGCGATTTCGTTTGGCATGTATATGATCGCCGGCTCCATTGCCGTGACTTATGCCGGCGCGCGGGTGCTCCTGCGCTGGAAAGGATAGCATGGCCAGGCGCGCTATGCGGTGAACCCTGAGGACCTGTCAAGCCACTAAAGATTAGGCCTCGGCAGGTCTTGTGCGGAGCCGTGTGCGCTCTTTTATTTTGGCTCCATCTTCACGGATGCGACGATGAAATTTAAGCCCCAGGTAACGAAACTCCCTCAGTGCGCGGCTTTTATGTTGGCCGCCGGGACCCTCTTCATGGCGAATAGCTTAACTCTTCAGGCTGCCCCGGATAACCAGCCAGCGGTTTGGCCGCAAAGCGCGAGCGATCTTAAGCCCGATCCTGCAATTCTGTTCGGATTGCTACCAAATGGGTTGCGATACGCGATTGTGAAAAATGCAACGCCCGCTGGACAAGTCGCGCTTCGCCTCCGCATCGCATCGGGCTCGCTTCGAGAAAGCGATGCACAACAGGGTCTTGCCCACCTTCTGGAGCACATGGCGTTCAAAGGGTCCACGCATGTGCCGCAAGGCGAAATGATCAAGATCCTTCAGCGCAAGGGTCTTGCCTTCGGCCCCGATACCAATGCCTTCACGGGACAAAGGCAGACGGTCTATATGCTGGACCTGCCTGAGGCGGACGCCGAGACCATCGACACGGCTCTCATGCTTTTGCGCGAAACCGCAAGCGAGCTGACCTTGGACGGCGCCGCGCTGGAGCCCGAGCGCGGCGTTGTTTTGTCCGAGGAGCGGCTGCGCGACACGCCGCAATACCGCGCTTATACGGCGCGGACGAAGCTGCTCCTGGAAGGCCAGCTGGCCGCAAGGCGTTTTCCCATCGGCAAGGTGGATGTCATCCGGAGCGCGCCGATTAGCCTGATCCGGGATTATTACCGGGACAATTACCGCCCGGATCGCGCCACGCTGATAGCGGTGGGCGACACCGATCCCGCCGCCATGGAGGCGAAGATCAAGGCGGCGTTCAGCGATTGGAAGGCGTCCGGCGAAGCCACGCCGGAGCCCGATCTTGGCGAGCCGAAACTGCAGAGCCTGAAGGTGCAGTACGTGGTTGAGCCAGGCTCGGGGACGAAAGTTGAGATCGCCTGGGTGCAACCTTACGACAGCGCCCCGGATACAGAGGCGAAACAGCGCGAGGAGCTTGTGGACTCTTTGGGGCTCGCCGTGCTGAAGCGCCGTTTCAGTGCGCTCGCTGCCGGCAAGAACCCTCTTTTCTTCGGCGCGGGCGCAAGTTTCGGCAACTTCATGCGATCGGCCAAGGTGGCAAGCGTCTCGGCATCCTCAAAAGAAGGCGGCTGGCGCGAGGCGCTTACCGCGCTCGACCAGGAGCAGCGCCGCATCGTTGCGTTTGGGGTTCGTCAGGAAGAACTTGACCGCGAAATCGCTGTACAGCGAAAGAACTATGAGCAATGGGCGGCGGGCGCCGCGACGCGGCAGACGAAGGATTTTGCGTCCTCGCTGGTCGACAAAATCGATCAGAACCGGGTCTATGTCGCGCCCGCCGACGATCTCGCAAGGTTCGAGCGCGTCGTGAAAACCGTCACGGTCGCGGAGGTCGATGCCGCGCTTATCAGAATGTTTGCCGGAGCAGGCCCTCTCGTGCAAGTGATATCGCCTGAGCGGCTTGAAGGCGGCGACGAGGCGCTCGCAGCCGAATACAAGAAGGCCCATGCCTCCGAGGTGAGCGCGCCGAAGGCGGATGAGGCGCTTGTCTGGCCCTATGAAAGCTTCGGCCCCGCGGGCGCCGTCGCCGAGCGGAACGAGATCGCGGATTTGGGCGTGACGGCCGTGCGCTTCGCCAATGGCGTAAGGCTCAGCGTCAAGCCGGCGCCATTTAAGTCGAACGAAATTCTGGTGAATGTCCGCATTGGCAAAGGGCGGATCGATCTTAAGAAGGATAGCGCGGTCTGGCTGACGGAAGCCTTCATCGAAGGCGGCCTGAAAAGCATTACCGAGCAGAATATGGCGCGTGTTCTGGCCGGAAAGGCGTTCAGCGCGAGGCTGAGCGTGGGCGACGGCGCTTTCGTCCTCGATGGGCGCACGCGGCCACAGGATTTAGCTGTGGAGCTGAAGGTGCTTGCTGCCTATGTCATGGATCCGGCCTTCCGGTCCGATGCCGTCACGCGCGAGCGCGCGAAGCAGCTATCGCGGCTCGCCCAGATGGGCGCCACGCCTTCCGGCGTCGATGCTCGCGACCGGGAGCGGCTGCTGCATTTGGGCGATGCCCGCTGGGGGGCGCCATTGCGGGAGGAAGTCGAGACGGCCAAGGCGTCGAGCCTGAAGTCGATGCTGCAAGTGCCGCTTGCGGCGGGCGCGATTGAGGTCACGATCGTCGGCGATGTCACGATGGATGCGGCGATCGAAGCCGTCTCGGAGACGTTTGGCGCGCTTTCGCCGCGTCCAGCTCCGGCGCTGCCCGCGGGCGAGCCAAGCATCGATTTCCCCGCCGCGACCGGCGTCCCCGTGGAACGCACTCACGCCGGGCGCGCCGATGCGTCCATTGCCTATGTCGCGTGGAAAACGGACGACTACTTCGGGGACGTCTCCCGTTCTTCCACTCTCGTCTTGGCGGCGGAAGTGCTGAAGAGCCGGCTCACGGATCAGATCCGCGTGGCGGAAGGCGCGACCTACAGCCCGAGAGCTGGTTCGTTCGCCTCTTACGTGTTCCGCGGCTACGGATATGTCTGGTGCTCGGTTGAAACGCCGCCTGAGAAGATTGCGAGCTTTTTTGCGAATGTGTCGCGGATTACAGCCGATATGCGCACGAACGGCGTCACCGCGGATGAGCTATTGCGCGTGAAGACGCCCATCGTCGAGAGGCTGAAAAAAGCGCAGCTATCCAACGAATACTGGCTTCAGGAACTTGCGGGGAGCCAAGCCGATCCGCGCAGACTCGACCGTCCGCGGGGAGGCCTGACCCGTTACGAAAGCATAAGCGCCGAAGACATCGATCGCGTCGCCGCGGCCTATCTCACAGACAACCGGGCCTGGAAATTCGTGGTTGTGCCCGGTTCAAAGGAAGCTTCGTCCGCGCCAGTCAGCACCATGATGTCCCAGCCCCAGGAATAGGCCCCATGATGAGGCTCGCCGATCTCAGAACAGGATGCCCTTTCCCGGCGGTAATCCGCGTGACAGGCCTACCGTGGAACAGCGCCGCCTAAATCGCCTCGCTGAGATCCTTCGCGGCGCGGAACGCCACTTTCTTGCTCGCCTTAATCTCGATCGGCTCGCCCGTGGCAGGGTTGCGTCCCGTACGGGCAGCCCGCTTGCGCACTTCAAGGGTTCCAAGCCCAGCTACGCGGATACGCGCGCCTTCCTTCAGGTGCTTGCCGATCAAGGCAACGGCGCCGGCCAGCACATCGTTCGCCTGCTTTTGCGAAAGCCCATTCGCTTCGCCAATCGTGGTAGCGATCTGCCGAAGCGTGATAAGCTCTGCCTTCCCCGCGTTTACGGGCGCTTTGGCTGAAGCCGCTGTCTTGGCTTTGGCGGCAGGTTTAAGCGAGGCCGCTGTTTTGGCTGCCGCTGCCGACTTGGTCTTCGTCGCTGCTTGTTTGGTCTTCGTCATTGAGATCCCCCTCTGCATCTTTGCAATCTTCTAGCCAACGCTTGGAGCTTTCGCCACGGACCGCCAAGGTGGCGCGGACCTTCTTTGCGGGCCTGCATAGACCGGCGCCTCAAGCGTTGACAAGATGTTGGCCCGCTTTGCATGGCGTTAACCGGATCCGGTTCCCGGCGCCAGCCCCGGACGGCAATTTTTTTTATGTGCCGCGCCAATTTCAGCGGCTTTCAAGAGAACATTCGGCTTCTCAAGCAGTCCAGACCGCTTCGCACGGAGCCGAATGGCGGGCAAGCCATTCGGTTACGCGACGGTGAGTTTGGCCGGGATAGCCGCCAATCTCGCAGCAAATGCCGCCTCGCGTGGCGTTTTTTCCAACCATCGGAGTCGATCCACGCTAGACCGAAGTTCCTGCAGCCGAACTGAAGTTTTCTCTTCCATTTCAATTGTTTGCGATTGAAACGGCAGAGTGCGGCGATGTCTACGCCGCGATAGCGGCGGCGAGATTGAGGGCCTGCCGCTGTTTTGGGTTGGCCTCGGTGACGAGGGTGAATGTCCCCTTGCCTGGCTTTGCGTCTTTGGGGCGCATAGTGTTGCGCACGATGGTGGAGAGATGGGTCAGTAGGCCGCGAAAGCTGAAGGCGGGGCTGCCGTCGGCGAGGCGTCGGGTCTGCGCCTTTTCGCTCGCGGCGGCGGAGCGCTTGGCGGGCGCCACCGGATCGCGCTCGCGGGCCCCGTCCGCCGGAGCCTCATCCGCCGCGAACAGAAGCGGCTTCCAGGCTTCGGCCAGATGCCATTGCACGTAATAGGCCAGCATGCTGAGGAAGATGTGGGCCTTGACGCGGGTCTCAAGCCGGTGGCGGATCGGACGCACGTGTAAGTCCACGCCCTTGAGCGTGCGGAAAGCGCGCTCCACTTCGGCGAGGCGCTTGTAGTTCAGGACTGCGGCTTCGGCGCTCATGTCCGCCTCGGCGGCGGAGGTGCGGATGACATAGATGCCGTCCAGCGCAGCTTCGGCGGCGACGCGCTGTTCATTGACGCTGAAGGTGAAGGCAGCGTCCTGGATATCAAGGTCGAAGTGCTTGCCAACCTTGTATTTTCCGAGGACCTTGCCGATGCGCAGGCCAATCTTATCCTTTCCAGCGAGCGTGCGGCCGGAAGTCATGTCCGCGACCTTTTGAAGTTCACGCTCCGTGGCCGCGATCAGGTCCTTGCGTTTCGCCGCGCGCAGCTTGGCAAGCTCCGGGTTCCGGCAGGCCACAAGCCGCTCGCCGGGGTAGTCCTCGCTGGTCAAGCCGATGAGATTGCGCTCATCGAACAGATCGAACTGCAATGCGCCGCCCTCCGCGAGCTTGGCGATAGCCCCGCTTTTCAGCGCCGCGATCCAGTCCACGCCCTCCATGGCGCGCATCGCCTCGATCTGCACGTTCGAGATCATGCCGCGGTCCCCGACCATGGTCAGCGAGGCGATGCCGAAGCTGTCGCGCACTTTCTCGACTTGCGGCAGAAGCGTCTTGGGATCGGCCGTATTGCCATCGAAGACGGAAACCGCGACGGGACAGCCTCGGGCGTCCGTAAGCAGGCCGTAGTTCACTTGCAGCGTGCCGGGCTTGCCGTCGCGGCTGTAACCGATCCTCGCTAAGGGGCAGGCTGCGCCCTCGAAGCTTGAGGACGTAAGGTCGAACAGAACAAGGCCGCCCTCTTTCAGATGGCGCCTGGCAAGGCGCTTTTCGATGCTCTCCTGCCGCTCAATCAGCCAGTCCATCGCCGCGTATAGCTCGTCTTCATGGGCGTCAGCGACGCCAAAGTCCTCCGCCAGCGTTGTGTCTGAAAAGGCATGCGTCATGGCCAGCTTACTGGCCTCGGGCGCGATAATGCGGCCCGCAACCATCGCTGCAACGAGATCGCGCTCGCGCGAAGCCTTGCCGTCGATCGGTTTTTCGAACCCCAGCCGCCGCATGGCGATGCGCACCGCCTCCACATGCCCATGCGGCAGCGAACGGATGCACTCGAGGCCGCCGCCCGCCGGCGCAAGCTTCTCGCCCTTGAGAACCAGCCGGATGGTCTCAGCCTGCTCCAGCGTCAGGGCCGAGAGGTTGGCGATGGTCCGCTTCCTGATGCGCTTGCCGTCCCGAATGCTCTCGCGCAGCAGGATGGCCGGTTTGGAGCCTCGATTGGGCACAAGGTCGATATACATGCGGTGAAGCTTAGCTGATTTGCAGCGCTTTGACCTGAGTCATGCTGACGCATTACATGGGTACATTGCGATACCCCTATAGGCGCACCCTATTGAAATGCGAAGACTATCCGCCATTCCCCGTCAGAACTTCGGATTAAAAAGAGCCCCGGCGCTGCTGCGATTAATCCGTAGGCGTCATAAAGGCAAACTCATTCGTCTGTTCTTCCAGGACGAGGCGCGCATCGGCCAAAAGGGCCGCGTCTGTCATGTCTGGTGGAAGCGCGGCGAGCGTCCGCCGGGGCTTTGCGACAGGCGCTTCACCTTCGCCTATATCTTCGCGGCCGTGGAGCCTGGCTCGGACAACGCCTTCGCGTTGGCGATGCCCTATGCCGATACTGCGGCGATGCAGATCTTCCTCGACGGCTTTGCGAAAACCATCGCTGATGATGAACATGCGGCGATGATCCTCGATCAAGCCGGCTGGCATGGCTCTAACGACCTCGCCGTTCCGGCCAACGTCACCTTGGTTCCGCTGCCAGCCTACTCGCCCGAACCGAACCCGGTCGAGCGAGTCTGGCTCTTCCTCAAGGAACGATTCCTCTCGCCGCGGTTGCTCAACGATTACGATGCCATTGCTGACGCCGCCTGCAGCGCCTGGAACAGGCTCGTCGCCGAGGTGGGGCGCATAAAATCGCTATGCTCCTATCCCTGGATTCCAAAGGTCAAGACTTAGGCTCAGCGGTATTATACCACGCGCCGAAAGGCCTGACCGGTCGCGACGTTGTTCCCGCCCCCGCCTTCGAGCGTGTGAAAAAATCCGCATCGCCTCATTTGTCATCGCCGGGCGCATTAACCATGCAAGGCTTGCCGGGGTCGCCAATGAAACCGCGCATTTACCAAACCGGCCGTTTTACGGTATTATAATACCGTAAAAACATGTTTTTTGCCAAACGAACCCAATAGGGTTAATCCCGTCGCTCACACGCCGGCGTCCAGGCTCCGACGATCGGCGAGCGGCTGGCGGCAGTCGTGGCGGCCCTTGGCTTGGGGCGGCTATGACACCAAAGACGGAGCCGGAACCCGATTTTTTCACACGCTCCTTCGCGGGAATGACGCCGAACGAATCAATTGCGATTGGTCTTACTCGTCCTCGTTGAAGCCCGCTTCGACAAGGGAGGTCAGCGCCTCAAGGGCCTCCTCCGCTTCCGGTCCCTCGGTCTCGATGGAAATCGTGGAGCCAGGGCCGGCGCCGAGCATCAAAAGCCCCATGATCGAATTTCCGGGCACTGTCTGATCGTTTTTCGTGACGGTAATCTCGGCGTCGAATTGCTCCGCAGTTTTCACGAAAGCGGCTGAGGCGCGCGCGTGAAGACCGCGCTTGTTCACGATGGTCACTTCGGCGAGGCATTGATAGATGCCGTCGGCCGCCGCGATGGTCTTGTGGCGGGTGCTGCCCGGCCGAAGGCGTTCAGGCGCGTCGATGGCGATTCTCATGAGTGCGGGTTCAGAACCAAGCTCGCGACGTGGATATATTTGCGGCCCGCCTCCTGCGCCTGCTTCAGAGCGTCGGTCAGCGTGACCTCTTCGCGGACCCGCGCCAGCTTAACAAGCATCGGGAGATTGACCCCCGCGATCACCTCGACCGACCCGGCTTCCATAACCGATATTGCCAGATTTGAGGGCGTCCCGCCAAACATATCCGTCAAGATGATGACGCCGTCGCCATTCTCCACGGTCTTGACCGCGTCCAGAATCGCGTTGCGCCGCTCTTCCATGTCGTCGTGCGGCCCGATGGAGACGGTCGCGACCCACTGTTGCGCTCCGACGACGTGCTCCAGCGCCGAAACGAACTCCCTTGCCAGGTTGCCATGGGTCACAATGATGAGGCCGATCATGATCGTTCCCGAAACTGGCGGCGGCTGGGAGACTTATCCCGATAGTTATATTTTGAGGCTCAACCCTTAAACGTTCAAGCTCAATATGGGACTTCCCATCATCAGATTCCGTTATCCACCGGCTCCCCAAAGCAATCTTGGATCGCCAGCGCCAGCTTGATCGGGGCCGAGGGCTCGAAAGGGTCGATGAAAACGCTGCGGACGGCCACGTCCAGCACCGTTTCCCACTCGGTCTTTTCCGGAAAACGCGGCTCGTCGCCTGTCCAATCGAGGTTGACGACGACCTTCAGTTCCGCTTCCTCGACCGTCGCCTTGAGGCGGGCGATGCCGCAGCCTCGCACTTCGATCTTGCCGGCAAGCCGTTGCGGACAGGACGCGAGGATCCGATCGCCGTCGCGGCGCAGCGCGACCTGGTCGTCGGCGACCAACGCCGGAACGGCGCCAAGCCGCTCCGCCGGCAAGTAGAGGAAGCGAAGCGCGAGGTCGGACTTGCCGGCGCCGCAGGACCCCTTGATGAGCGCGCCGGCCGTTCCAAGAGCGACGCAGGTCCCATGAACGGTCGTTTTTTTCATCGGCTTCGCTCTCCGATCAGCTTCGAGAACCGACCGGCAGGCGAATGACGAAGCGGGCGCCCCATGAGAGGCGCTCCCTGGCGCCGCAGGCGAAGGCCACTTCGCCCTTGGGGACCGGCTCGGCCGCGTGCGGAATGCTCTTCCCCCGGTCCGTGCCGGTCTTGGAGCCGGAGCAATAGGGAGACAGCCGATTTTCGGCCCAGATGGCTCCGCGATGAGCGGCGACGATCTGCTGCGAGATATTGAGGCCAAGGCCGGAATTCTGACCGAACGATTCCGGCCGGTCGGTGTAAAATCGCTCGAAAATCTTTTCGAGATTCTCGTCTGAAATTCCGGGGCCTTCGTCTTCCACGCTGATTTCGATCTCGCCGCTCTTCGGCAGCCGGATCGCGTGGACGAAAATCTTGCCGTTCTTGGGCGAGAAGGAGATGGCGTTCTCAAGGAGGTTGGCGAGGACCTGGCTCAGCCGGCTGTCGTGGCCGCTTACGATATAGTCCCGGCTCGCGGCGTAATCGCCGGCCGTCTTGCAGCCCTCGACGCTGAGCACGATGCCGATCCCGATGCCACGCCTGCTTTCGCGCATCACCTCGCAGAGCGTGTAGAGAAGACTGGCCATGTTGACCGGCCGCGCGGTTTCGCGGGCAAGTTCCGCGTCGAGCCTCGACGCATCGGAAATATCGGTGATGAGGCGGTCGAGTTGGCGCACGTCGTGGTTGATGATGTCGACGAGCTTGTTGCGGTCCGCGTCCGCCTTGATGGAAGGCAGCAGGCTCGCCGCATTGCGCAGCGAGGTCAGCGGGTTCTTCAATTCGTGGGAGACGTCCGCGGCGAAGCTCTCGATCGCATCGAGCCGGGTATAGAGCGCATTGGTCATATCCCGGAAGGCGCGGGACAAATTTCCGATCTCGTCCGACCGGTCGCTGAAATCGGGGAGTTGTTCCCGGTTCTTGATGTTCCTGCGCACGCGCTCAGCGGCGACCGCCAGGCGGCGCATGGGCTCGGCGATGCCGCCCACGAGAAGCAGCGAAAGGACCGCGGTAACGATGGCGACCAGCGCCGCGACTTCCACGATCTGCAAGCGGTCCTTGGCAATTATTTCGTCGATGTCGGTGTCTTGCGCCGTCATCAAGAGCGCGCCGAGCACCGCGTCCTCGCGGAGAATCGGGGCGGCGATGGAGATGACGGTTCCCCCCGTCTCGGTCACGCGAATGATCGGAGCGACGCTGCCGGCGAGTGCGACGCGGACCTCGTCATAGGCTTTCCCGTCGACGCCGAGGTCCTTGTAGAGCGGCAGGGCCGGCGTCCAGAACGCAGACCTCAGATAAGCCCAAATGGCGCCGAAGAAGCCGCCGCCGCTCTGGGCCGGGGCGCCGTCCAGGCGGCTCCCATACCCGCGATAGAGCTTGCGGCTATCGGAGATGAGCGTGCCTTCCGTGTCGAAAACGCGCGCGCGCGTCTTGGTCGGCCCGACGAGGTCGCGCAGCAGGGGCGAAACCACCTCGGGGTCGATCCGAAACGACAGCTCCGTGTTGGAAAGCCCGAACGGAACGACGATCTTGTTCTCGTCGGCGGGCTGCGCGGCCTCGGCGCTCGCGTCCGCGTTGGTCTTGCTCAGCTGAGCGATGGCGCTCGCGATGATTTGAGCCTGCGTCGTGAGGTTATCGACGCGCATCTCCACGAGCTTCGAGCGGTGTTGATTGAGATAGAAAATGCCGCTGACGAGAACGACCACGCCGATAATGTTGATGACGATGATGCGCCGCCAGATACTGTTGAAGCGGTATTGGCTGAAAAACTGCCGGGCTAAACGATAAACACGCAAACGCAAAATGCGCCCTGGCCGGCGAACGCTGGCTGTTTCCCACCACCGGGACGCGTCAGTTGCCATAGACGAACTCAAATCCAAAGGACGGCTTACGCCTTGAACCGTTCACGATGGATCATGATTCCATTTTCCGGAATGGCTCGCAACACGCTGCGCTATCAGGCTCATGAATAAGTGACGCCGCTCACGGTTCGATGGCCTCGCCATGAGTTAATTCGCTGGAAGCGCTACGCCTCGTCCTGAGGAGGAGCGAAGCGCCGTCTCGAAGGATGAAGCCAAGAATTCCAGCTTTCTCAGAAGCCTGCTATTCCTTGAAACGGTACCCTACCCCGTACAGGGTTTCAATGACGTCGAAGTTGTTGTCGACCACCTTGAACTTTTTGCGCAGCCGCTTGATGTGGCTGTCGATGGTTCTGTCGTCGACATAAACTTGGTCGTCATAAGCGGCGTCCATGAGGGCGTCCCGGCTTTTCACGACACCGGGGCGCGCCGCCAAAGCCTGCAGGATGAGAAACTCCGTGACGGTCAGCGTCACCTGCTTGCCGTCCCAGATGCACGTATGGCGCTCAGGATCGAGCTTCAGCTTGCCGCGCTCGATGATCTTCGAGGAATCTTCCACCACGGCGGTGGCTTCGCGGGGCGCGCTGCGCCTCAAAATGGCGCGCACGCGCTCGACCACGAGGCGTTGCGAAAACGGTTTGCGGATGAAGTCGTCCGCGCCCATCTTCAGGCCGAACAACTCATCGATCTCCTCATCCTTCGAGGTGAGGAATATGACCGGCATTTCGCTTTTCTGGCGAAGCCGTCTCAAGAGCTCCATACCGTCCATGCGCGGCATCTTGATGTCGAGGATCGCAAGATCCGGGGGATCGCTGGTGATCCCATCGAACGCTGAAACCCCGTCCGTATATGCGAGGATTTTGTATCCTTCCGCCTCAAGAAGCATCCTCAGGGATGTCAGAATATTCCGGTCATCGTCGACAAGTGCGATTGTGGGCATCAGAGATCCAAGGTTGTTTCAGGACACGAGGCATGCCTGTTGCCGAAATGCCTCTAAGCAGAAGGATTCGATATAGGCAACCACCGCAGCGGCAGATCATGGCTGAAATGCGTCGTCAAAGTCAAATTTCACTTTAGCTGTTCATTAAGCTAGGTTTTTTGGATGCCGAATGCGCAATGAAACCTTTGCGCCGAATCGCCTGGCATGGGGAGAGCGCCGGCTTACGCCTTATTGCGGTCTTGCGGGCAAATCGATTCGGGGCGGCGAACGGGCAAGGCGCCCCGCAAGCGTGAGCTGGCTTTGCGGCCCGGTTTACGCCGAAGTCTCGGGCGGCGGCGGTAGGGCGCGCCAATCGGTCGCGATATCCGGCAGGCGCATGGCTGCATTGCGCGGACGAGCCAAACATTCATTTAATGCTGCATTAAGAGAAACTTAGCCTCAAGCGGCGACGGCAAGGGATGAATCTGGCGCGCGATTCCGGCCTGTTTCCCGGCCTTGTAGGCGATAAGTACGGGTTCCTTCGGGTTTTCGGGTGTTATTTACTCAATGCACAACCTTCCCGGACCCGGGCAGCACTAACATTCCGTTTGGAGATTTACCGTGGCTTCCGCTAACCCTATCCATGATCGTAACCGGTTGACAGCTCCCGATCTGCGGACCGCGCTGTTGCATAATGCGCCGATCGCGGCGCTTTACGAGCAAGCGATCCGGCGCGGAGAAGGACAAATCACGGCGACGGGCGCCCTTGCCGTCGTCACGGGAATGCACACGGGGCGCTCGGCCGCGGATAAATTCGTCGTCCGCGACGCAGAAACCGAAGGCACGGTGTGGTGGGACAATGCGAAGGCGCTATCGCCCGAGCAGTTCGACGCGCTGCACAAGGATTTCCTGGAGCAAGCCTCGCACAAGAACCTTTTCGTTCAGGATCTTTTCGCGGGCGCATCCGAACCGCATCGCATTTCCGTTCGCGTTTTCTGCGAATATGCGTGGCACGCGATGTTCATCCGGCACCTGCTTCTCGTGCCAGGGCTCGAACATCTCAACCGCTTTACGCCGGAACTGACCATCATCGACCTGCCAAGCTTCCAGGCCGACCCGGCCCGGCATGGCGTGCGCAGTGAGACGGTTATCGCCTGCGACTTCGTCCGCGGCGTCATCCTGATCGGCGGCACGTCCTATGCCGGCGAAATCAAGAAGTCGGTGTTCTCCTATCTCAATTATACGCTGCCCGCGAAGGGCGTGCTCCCGATGCATTGCTCGGTGAACCAGGGCGCGGCCGGGGACTCGGCGATCTTTTTCGGCCTCTCCGGCACGGGCAAGACCACGCTCTCGACCGATCCGCACCGCGCCCTGATCGGCGACGACGAGCACGGCTGGGCGAAGGAGGGCCTCTACAACTTCGAAGGCGGCTGCTACGCGAAGGTGATCAAGCTTTCTCCCGAAAACGAGCCGGGCATTACACAGGCGGTTAACGCCTGGGGCGCGGTGCTGGAGAATGTGGTGCTCGACAAGGCCACGCGCGCGCCGAACTATATGAGCGACGCGCTTACCGAGAACACGCGCGGCGCCTACCCATTGTCCTACATCCCAGGCGCGAGCCTTGCGGGGCTGGCGGCGCATCCGAAGCACATCGTCATGCTGACCGCCGACGCCTTCGGCGTGCTTCCCCCGATTTCGCGGCTGACGCCCGGACAGGCCGAATATCACTTCCTCTCAGGCTATACGGCAAAGGTGGCGGGAACGGAAAAAGGTGTGAAAGAACCGTCGGCCACATTCTCGACCTGCTTCGGCGCGCCGTTCATGTCGCGCCATCCCACCGTCTACGGGACCATGCTGCGCGAGCTGATCTCGACCCATAAAGTGACGTGCTGGCTCGTGAATACGGGCTGGACCGGCGGAAAGTACGGCGTGGGCCAGCGCATGTCGCTTCCCGACACCCGCGCGCTCGTCAATCTGGCCCTTTCCGGCAAGCTCGATTCGATCCCGATGGAGCAGGATCCCGTTTTCGGGCTGTTCACGCCAACCGCGGCCGAGGGGGTGGATTCCTTGCTCTTGCGTCCGCGCGACACCTGGGCCGACAAGGGTGACTACGACGCGCAGGCCCGCAAGCTTGTCGGCATGTTCACGGACAATTTCCAGAAGTTCCAGGCGCAGGTCGCGTCGGACGTCGCCATGACGGCGCCTGCCTTGCGCGCCGCCGAATAGGCGCGCGTAAACTTTTAGTTGCATTCGTCCGATTCGACATTTAGTGCCGTCGCATGCGGGCACTTGCCGATGGCTTCGAAACCGGACGCACTCCTTGGCTCGACTTGGCCGAGGCCAAGGCGGCGGACTTTTTGCGCGCTCTCGCCGCGTGGCCTCGGGCGCCAGCAATCGCGCTTACGCTCTTGTGTTGCGCCCTTTATCTCCCCAGCATCGCCACACTGCCGGTCACCGACCGCGACGAGGCTTTGTTCGCCCAAGCGTCCAAGCAGATGCTTGAGACCGGGCAATTCATCGACATCCGCTTCAAGGAAAGGCCGCGCTACAAAAAGCCCATCGGCACGTATTGGCTGCAAGCCGCCTCGGCGGCGGCGGCCACGCGCGCGGGCGCCGCGCTGAACGACATCTGGGCGTACCGCATCCCTTCGTTCTTGAGCGCGCTGGCGGCTGTGCTGCTGACATATTGGGCCGGACGCGCGGTCATGGGCAGGGAGCGCGCGCTCGCCGCCGCGGCCATGTTCGCGAGCTGCCTCATGCTGGCTTTCGAATCGCGCATCGCGAAGGCGGACGCCGCGCTGATGGCGGCCGTTGCGCTATCGCAAGGCGCGCTGTTCCGCCTCTACATGGCGCCGAAGGGGACGCGCACGCGCGGGCTGGCGGCGCTGCTTTGGCTAGGCCTTGGCGCCGGCATCCTGTTGAAAGGCCCCGTCGCTCCGGCGCTCGCCTTCATCACGTCCGCCACGGTGCTTCTTGTGGACCGGCGCCGCGTTTGGCTTGCCAATCTCCACCTGCGATGGGGTCCGCTCCTGATGCTGGCGGTCGCGCTTCCCTGGCTGACGGCGATCGGCATTGCCTCCGGCGGCGAATTCTTCCGGTCCTCCGTGGCGCAGGATTTCGCGGAGAAACTGCAGAGCGGCAACGAGCATCATGGGTCGCCGCCCGGTTTCTACATCCTTGCCTTCTGGTGGACCTTCTGGCCCGCGGCGCTGTTTGCGACCGCGGGCGCGGGCTTCGCCGTCTGGCGCGGGCGGCAATCCCGCCGCCTTCTTTTCCTTATGGCCTGGATCGTACCCTATTGGGTCATCCTGGAGGCGATCCCGACAAAGCTGCCGCATTATGCGCTGCCGCTTTACCCGGCCATCGCCATGGCGCTCGTCCTGGCGCTTTGGGGCGCTGGGGGCGAGGTTGCAAGGCCGCGTTCGCGCCTGACAGCGATCCTGTGGGCTACTCTGGCGGCTGTGCAGGCTGTCCTGCTGCTCGGGATGTCTTGGATCGCGGAGGCGCCGCAAACCGGACTTCTGGCCGTGCTCCTCGCCCTCTTCCTCGCCGTGGCCGCGGCGACGTTGCTCGCGGCGTGGCGCTCCTGCTGGAATGCTGCGCTGTTCGGCGCGATTCTTAGCGGCGTCCTGTTCTATGCCGCCGGCTTCCGCGTCGCTCTGCCGGCCCTTGACCCGATCTGGATCAGCGAAAGGGCGGCTAGCGCGGTTAATGCCCTGAAAGGATGCGGAAACGCGCCCGCCGGTTTCGCGGGCTTCACGGAGCCGAGTCTCTATTTCCTGACCGGGACCACAGCGCTGTACGCCTATCCCACGACGCTCGGCAAAGAGCTCGCCGCCGGCGAAGCAAGCGTCGCCTTCGTCACCTCGAAAAGAAGTCCTGAGTTCGAACAGGCGTTCACCGAGGAGGCGGGGCAGGCGCCGCGTTTCCTCGGATGCGTCGACGGCATCGATCTGAACGGCCAGGGCCCTACCCGGCTGCGCATTTACGCGAGGGCTGAGACCGAAAGCCTTGCGGGCTGCGCTCCCTCCCCCGTCATAGCGTGCCAGAACAAGGCCGACCTGCGCTGGCGGCGGGTTCTCGATACGAAGTTCTAAGCAGGGATGTGTGGATGGCGGGTGAGATCGACGCGCTCGATTTTCGGCCGGAGAACGCCGTTTGCTGACTTCAACGAATGGAGTCCGCTTGAGGATGATGTGATCCGCCAATTCAGGGCGAATATACAACGCAGTCTTTACCTCAGTGGCGCATATGTATTGGCGTCCTGCAATCTTGAGTGGAGGCATTGGCATGCTTTCCCGGCTTAGGATCGGGTTGCGTATCCACCTGATTTTGATCCTAGCCACATTGGGCATGTTGGCTTGCGTCGGCATTGGATTGTGGACTTCGCACTCTCATATGCTGGAAGACCGGCGTATCCAGCTCCGCCATCTTCTCGATCTGACCCTGTCCATCGCCCGCGGCGAAATGATCGCTGCCGGCGGCCCCGAAAGCAAAGCGGGACAAGACGCCTTCTTTCATGCGCTTCGCTCCGCTCGTTTCGGCGATCCCAGCCAAGCTAACTATCTTTTTGCCTATGACTACGATGGCGTTACGACGGTCCTCAATAACTCAGCCCTCGTCGGTCGCAGCCGCATCGATCTTACCGATGCGAACGGCGTCAAAATTATCCAGGAGTTCATAAGAATAGCGAAGGGTCCGGAGGGAATTGGCTTTGTCGAATACATGTACGAAAAAGGTGTCGGCGGCCCGATAACGCCCAAGATTTCGCTTGTGCAGAACGTACCAGAAATGGCTGGCTTGGTTGGCGTTGGCGTTTACCTCGACGACTTGAATGCTTTCTTGAGAGACAGGCTTCTCAAGGAGCTTTTCTGGTTCGCTCTTGCGCTGTCCGCCATCACGCTGCTTTGTCTCGTGATCAGCCGGTCCATTACCGGGCCGCTTTCAACAATTCTCTTTAAAATAAGAAGGCTTGCGAAAGGCGACCTCAACATCCCTCCCGCAGATGGGAAAGAACAATCCGAACTCGGCGAAGTTACCGAGGCCGTTGACGTTTTGCGCCAGAATGCGATCGAGCAGCGGATGCTTCAGGAGAAAGTGCGGGAGCAAACCGAACTTCTGATCGAGCGGAAGGAAAGGGCCGAGCAAGCAGTCAAAGCGAAGTCCGAGTTTTTGTCAAACATGTCGCATGAACTCAGAACGCCGATGCACGCCATTCTCGCTTACTCGGAGATCGGACTCCTGGCCATCGGCGAGGGCGACACTCAGGAAACCCAAAAATATTTCGAGAACATCCAACTTTCCGGAAAACGCTTGCTCATTCTTTTGAACGATCTTCTTAATCTTTCCAAGATGGACGCCAACAAGATGGTGTACAAGCGCGACCATGGCGACTTGAAGGAGGTTGTCGAGCGCACGCTGGTGGAACTCGATCCCCTGCTCAAGGGGAAGAACCTGAAAGTGCGCGTAAAGCTTGGAGAGCAGGATACCGATGCCATATTCGACAAGTATCACATGGTCCAGGTGCTCGTTAATCTTCTCTCCAACGCCATCAAGTTTTCAAACGCGGACAGCGAGATTTCGATTGAACTTTCGGAGGAACGTCTGCCCGATGAGAAGCCGGGGCTGCGTTGCAAGGTCATAGATCAGGGGCCGGGCATTCCCGAAAACGAACTCAAGGCCGTATTCGACGAGTTCATTCAAAGCAGCAAAACGAAAACCGGCGCCGGCGGAACCGGCCTTGGCCTCGCCATATGCCAGAAGATAATCGAAGCCCACGGCGGCAGGATTTGGGCCGAGAATGCCACGCCACAAGGCGCCATTTTTACCTTTGTCATTCCGAGGAGCGGCGTGCAGCCCCAAGCGAATGTGGCTCTCCACGAGGTCTAAACGTCAATAGCTTCCACAAAAGGCGTTAGGATCCGCCGCCCGAGCCTAGGACAATCGATAGTTTGAAAATGCGTCCATGAGGACGCTCTTCACGCGCGATATAGCGGATAGAACAGGCGCCCAAGCGTCTCGTGGCGTTGCATCGGCTTCATCTCGGCCTTGGCCCGGTTCAGCCAGGGGATCGTGGACGGGCCGAAGAGCTTAAGCCCTTCATCGAAAAGCCCATGCGTAATCGCCGCTTCGGACGAACCCGCGAGCGCTTTCGTGAGCGCCGTATTGCTGACCCAGTCTGCCAGCGCCCGCAGATCCGCCCCCGAATGGCCGGCGGTCTTTCTCGCGATTCTGTCGAATGAAACCTTGTCCGCGCCGGGGATGTTGGCGAGCGCGGCGGTCAGGATCTTCTTGCGCGCCTCGGCGTTCGGCGCCGGCACGAACAGCACCCGCTGGAAGCGCCCGGCACGGTACAGCGCCTCGTCGATAACCCACGGCGCATTCGACGCGACGACAATCAGCACACCCGCGTTGTTGCGCTGCGTTCCGTCGAGCTCGGATGACAAGGCGGCGACAAGTCCCGGCGCTGCTTCGGGGGGAAGGCCAGCGCGGCGGAAGGCCAGCACGTCGAAGTCGTCGAAAAAGAGAATGGCCGGCGTATCGGAGCGCGCCTCGTCGAAAAGCGCGCGAACCCGCTTTTCCGCCTCGCCGATATATCGGTCGATGATGTCTTCGGGATTGACCAACAGGAACCGTGCGTCGCTCTCGCCGGCGGTCGCTCTGGCGATCAGCGTCTTGCCGCAGCCGGGCGGCCCGTAGAGCAGAAGATTTCCGCCGGCCTTTTGCTTGAAACGTTCGAAGAGGCTCGGCTTGAGATAAGGAAGGACAATGCGCCGGCGAATCTCCGCCTTGATGTCGTCGAGCCCCGCAACATCGCCGAAGGTTACGGCAGCGTCGTCGAAATCCTCAAGGAACGCGTCGGGCGGGATGTCGCGCCGATCCGCCTCGGGCTTGTTTTCCCGCCTGGACGAATAGGAGGTGAGCGAAATGACTTTCGCTGGCGCGTTCACACTCGTCCCAGGACGGACGCCGAGGAGCCGCTCCAAGTCGCGGTTTCGCTGGGCGGGATCTTGCGCGATCGCCTGCCGGTAGAGCGCAACGGCTTCCTGCTCGCGGCTGAGGGCATGAAGCGCGCGCGCGCGCAGCGCCCGGTCTTCGGGAAGTTCCGACGCACGGGCGAGGCGCTCCGCCAGATCGAAATCCTCGGCGGCGAGACAAAAATGGCAGGCTTTGCGGCGAACCGGAGCGAAGGCCTCCTCCGATAGCGTCTCGGGGACAAGCGACCGCAACAGCTCCAGAACGGCGGTTCTGGCCTGCGGTCCTTCAGCCTCGTCCATGATGATGGATAACAGATCGGCGCTCGCGCGAGCCTTATAGACTTTTATAAGCGCTTGCAGCGTCTCATGATCCATATGTGCGGAGCCCCTCACCGCGAGGGCGCGTCCGCGATGCGTCGCGTGATAAGCGCCATAGTACGATACCCCGTCAATCGTGAGCCAGATAACAATTGCCCAAAATCAAAAACGCAAGTGCATGACGTTGAATGCGAGGACTCAACCCGAGATTTCCTCCTTTTTGTGGCGAGGACGCCACAGCAAATTCGCGGCAGCGCTAACGCAACGCTTTGGCTCGTGCACTGAAACTATTCTTCTTTACCGGAAAATGTCATGATCAAGGCGGCGATAGGGACAAATCCGCGCCGGGCTCTATCGCAACTGTGTCTCACAGCCTTTTCCGCCCGATTGGGCGGCCGGCGCCTCGCCATGGCGCCGACACAATTGAAAATAAACCTGCAAATTGCCCCATAGGGAGACACGTTTCACGCTGGGCGTCTCGGCGGTCGCCGACTTCTCGTGTCCCCGCCGGTGTAGAATGAGGTTGAACAGTTACGCTCTCCTCTATTACGGAAAACGATAAACATGTTAAGCAAGAAACGGCGAGACTGGACCACATTACTTGGCGTTCGGTTAAATAAGTTACTTGTTTGCTATAAAGGTACTTCCGGGCAGCAGCTCGATAATTCCGGTATCGACGACTTAGCTCAAGGGAATGATAGCGCACAGAGTATTCCTGTTCCGAAAGTTGCAGCCTGCGACAGGAATTCACATACCGAATTCGACTTTCTATCAGGGTGCACACAAGGCATCGATGTCAAAGTATTAAAATCTATTGCGGACATGGAAGCGTGCAAGGAGGAATGGGAGGAACTTTACCGAAATGCTTCGTATAAATGGTTGTATGCGGAGCCGCACTACTGTCTTAATTGGTTATATCATTTCGGCTACGACGCCGACATTGGCTCGCCGCCGCAGATCATAAAAGAAAACCTGAGGGCACAACCGCTTCTGGTGCTAGCAAGACAACGGGGGCGATTGGATTTAGTTCTACCACTCTGCATTTCGCTTACACCGCCTTCGCATCTGGCATTTAAGCTTGTTGCGAACTGGACGCTCCCACCAAGCGAATATCCGCAAGAACTGCGCGAAAGGCCGGCCCATCTCCTCCGCGGACTTATCAACGCTCATTCCGACTATGCAAACATTCTATTTCGACAAGGATGCGACGAGTTTGCGAAGGATGTCATTGCTGCCCTGATACCTTCCCTCGGCGAACAATTCATTCACTTAGGTTTCGCCCCAGAATCCTCTCCGCCTGAGAAAGTGCTGCATTCCGCCTTGGCGTCAATATTGGTTCCCGTATCGACGAAGGTGCGCAGAAATTTACGGATGCGTTTCAACGGGACTTTCGACCAATACTTGTTATCGAGACCGAGTTTACGCAAAAGCGTGCACGGGGCGCGCAGAAGACTGGAGAGGGATTTCGGCCCGATATCGGTTGAGTTGTGGACCGGGGCGGAGGCCCTCACGAAGGGGTTCCCCGCATTTGTCGACATCGACGGGAAAAGTTGGAAGGCCGTCACGCCTGGCGGCCAAGCATTGATCAATGCCCCGCTCGTGCGCGACTACTATTATGGCTTAACCGAGAGATTTTCACGGACAGGAAGAGCATATGTCTGGGGCTTGCTCCTTGGCGGCAAAGTCGCCGCCGTAGAACTGACTTTCGAGTCTCAGGGCGTCTTATATGGTTACAAACTATCGTACGATGAGAGCTTCTCCCCCAAAGGCCGCTGCAAACCGGGGTTCGTGCTGCGATCGATGGTCCTGGAGCGCGCGTGGCACTCCTTCGCCGCATTCGATTTTATGAGCGACTGGCTTCACAAGGAATGGGGGTGTGAAGACGAGAATGAACAGTCCGTATTGTGTTCCATGCCTCGATCTCCATCCGATCATCCGCTTGAAAAGGCTGAAGCCGCGCCTTTTTGATCGACCAAAAAGCTCCGTCCCGGACGTTGCAACCCCTCACGCCAGCCCTCTCCCAGAAAGCACGCCTTGGCGTGCTTGCCTCGAAACGATCAACGGATGGCCTTCGTTTGTCATCCCGGAAGGGCGAAGCCTTATCCGGGACCGCAATAAATCGTAGCGCTCATTTTTTTGCGATCCCGGCTCGCGCTTCACTTGGCCGGGATGACGAAACGTTGGGCAAATCGGCGGAGTTTGCTCTAGGCCGCCACGGCCTTCAGCCGCTCCAGCGCCGCCTTGAGCTTCCGCGCCGCCGCCTCGGCTTCCGCGCGCCGCTCGCGGTTCTCCTCGACCACCTCCTCGGGCGCTTTCGCCATGAACTCCGCGTTGGCGAAGCGGGCGTCGATCTTCGAGATCTCCTGTTCGAGCTTGCCGATCTCCTTGGAGAGGCGGTTGCTCTCGGCGCCAAGGTCGATGACGTTCGCCAAGGGCAGCGCCATGGTCGCCTCGCCGAGCACGAACTGCGCCGAGCCTTGCGGCGGCGTATCGGCGAACGCAATGCCGGAGAGCCGCGCCATTCGCTTCACGAAGCTTTCGTAGGCTTCCGCGCGGGCCTTGGTGTCCTTGCCGGCGCCGGTAATCGCAAGCGGCAGCATGGAGACCGGCGGCACGTTCATTTCTGACCGAAGCGAGCGGATTTCGGTAATCAGGTCGATGACCCAGTTCAGCTCGGCGACGGACTTCCGATCCGTTTTCTTCGCGGGTTTTGGCCACTCGGCGAGACAGAGAAGCGATTCGCGCTTCGGCCCGTTTTCGCCGAGCACCGCCCACAGCTCCTCGGTGACGAAGGGCATGAAGGGATGCAGGAGCTTTAGGATTTCGTCGAGCGTCCACGCCGCCATCGCCTGCGTCTCGGCTTTCGCCGCCTCGTCCTGGCCCATGAAGACGGGCTTGGCGAATTCGACGTACCAGTCGCAGAAGCGATTCCAGACGAAGCGGTAGACTTCGCTCGCGGCGTCGTTGAAGCGATAGCCCTCGATGGCCTCCGTCACCGCCGCCACCGTGGCGTTGGCCTCGGCGTAGATCCACTTGTTGAGCGTAGATTTCGCCTTGGCCGGATCGAAGCCCTCGCGCCGCACGCAGCCGTTCATCTCGCAGAAACGCGCCGCGTTCCAAAGCTTGGTCGCGAAGTTGCGATAGCCCTCGATGCGCTGCATCGACAGCTTGATGTCACGCCCTTGCGCCGCCATCGCCGCCATGGTGAAGCGCAGCGCGTCGGCTCCGTAATCCTCCATCACCGACAGCGGATCGACGACGTTGCCCTTCGACTTCGACATCTTCGCGCCCTTCTCGTCGCGGACGAGCGCGTGGATATAAACGTCGTCGAACGGAACCTCCTTCATGAAGTGCATGCCCATCATCATCATGCGGGCGACCCAGAAGAAGATGATGTCGAAGCCGGTGACGAGCACGGAGGTCGGGTAATAGCGCTTCAGTTCCGGCGTCTTGTCGGGCCAGCCGAGCGTCGAAAACGGCCACAGCGCGGATGAGAACCATGTGTCGAGCACGTCCTCGTCGCGCCGCAATTCCACAGCCTCGCCATAATGCTTCTTGGCAAGCGCGTGCGCTTCCTTCTCGTCATGGCCGACGAAGATGCGATTGTCCGGGCCGTACCACGCCGGGATTCTGGTGGCCCCACCAGAGCTGGCGCGAGATGCACCAGGGCTGGATGTTTTCGAGCCACTGGAAGTAGACGGTGCGCCAGTTCTCGGGGATGAACTGCGTCTTGCCTTCGCGCACGGCGGCGAGCGCGGGCTGCGCCAGCGTCTTCGCGTCCACATACCACTGGTCGGTCAGGTATGGCTCGATGACCTCGTGCGAGCGGTCGCCATAGGGCACCTTCATGGCGTTCGGCTCGATCTTTTCCAAAAGACCGAGTTTCACGAGATCGGCGATAACCTTGGCCCGCGCGGTGAAGCGCGGCAGCCCCCGATACGCCTCCGGCACCGCGTCGTTGAGCTTCGCTTCGGGCGTGAAAATGTTGAGCGGCGTGAGATTGTGCCGGCGGCCGACCTCGAAGTCGTTGAAATCATGCGCGGGCGTGATTTTCACCGCGCCGGTGCCCTGTTCGGGATCGGCGTGCTCGTCGGCGATAATTGGAATTTCTCGGCCGACCAGCGGCAGCAGGATTTTGGCGCCGGCCTTCAGCAGCGCCGCATAGCGTTTGTCCGCGGCGTTCACCGCGACCGCCATATCGCCGAGCATGGTCTCGGGGCGCGTCGTGGCGACGACGATGTGATCCGCCTTATAGCCCTTCACCTTCGCGGCAAGCGGGTATTTGAAATAATACAGGTGCCCATCGGGATCGCGGGCCATGAGCTTCGCGAAGGCGGCGGCGTCGAACGGCTTCTCCTCCTTGGTCTTTTCATCCCATGTGAAGGTTCCGCGCTTTTCAACCGAGATGACTTCGAGATCCGAAATCGCCGTCAAGAGCTTCGGGTCCCAGTTCACGAGCCGCTTGTCTTTATAGATGAGGCCCTGGTTGTAGAGGTCGACGAACACCTTCAGAACGGCGCGCGACAGCCCCTCGTCCATGGTGAAGCGTTCGCGCGACCAGTCGCAGGACGCGCCGAGCCGTTTCAGCTGATTGACGATCGTGCCGCCCGAATGCTCCTTCCAGGCCCAGACGCGCTTCAGGAATTCCTCGCGCCCCAAGTCGCGGCGCCCCGGCTCCTGCTTCTCCATCAATTGCCGCTCAACAAGGCTCTGCGTCGCGATGCCGGCGTGATCCGTGCCCGGCTGCCACAGCACGTCGCGTCCGCGCATGCGCTCGAACCGGACGAGCAGGTCCTGAAGCGTGTTGTTGAGCGCGTGGCCCATGTGCAGCGAGCCAGTGACGTTCGGCGGGGGGATCACGATGGAATAGGGCTTCGCCTTCGGGTTCTCGGAGAGAGCATGTCCCGCGCGGAAGGCTTGCGCCTCGTCCCAGGCTTCCAAGATGCGCGGTTCGATGGCGGCGTGGTCGTAGGTTTTTTCGAGCATGGCGATGATGTGGGGGTCAAGGATTGCGTTAGGTTTAGAAAAACGGCTTATGCCCGGCAACCGCAAATGCAGTCCGGGCGTGGAAAGACGGCGGTTTCCCGCCGCCTATTAGTCTACTTTAGGCAGAAGCCCGCGCGTGGCTATCTCTTCGCGGATCGCGGTTTCGAGGATGCGCGGCATGTTGTCGTTCAGCCACTGCTTGAGCATCGGACGCAACATTTCGCGCACGGCGCCTTCGAGCGTCAGGCTTCCTTCGGGCGTGGGCGACGCTGGCGCCTGCGAAGCTCCGACAAACTGCGCCTGAGCGACATGCCTCTCCGGCCATGGCGTTTCGGCGGTCTGCGGCGGAGCGCTGGGAGTCGGGCGGGGAGAGAAAAAACGCCACGTGTCGTCCGCGCGCCCGGCTTCGCCGGGCTCAGCCGTCGCCGGCGCTTCAAGTTCCTGCTCGGAGGGCGCGCGATCGTCGTGAGCAAATGTGGCCGCGGGCGTCTCAACCGCTTCCGGTACGGGCTCGGGCGCCGCAACCGCCGGCTCGTGAGCGAAGTCGTCCCGGAACACTTCGTCGAGCAGAGTCGGAAGTGTGCTCCGGTCACGGGGCGCACTCTCGCGCTCGATGGCCTTCGCGAAGCTTTCCGCGACCTCGGCCTTTTGCTCCTCATGGAGATACGCGAAATTCACGTCGCGCGCCGTTTCAAGTTCTTCCTCGCCCATGGCGCTCGCCGCCGAACGGGCGAGACTTTCCGCGAGAGCGGCCACTGCCGCCTCTTCTTTCTCGCCCAGCGCCTCAAGCGCGGCGTCTATCTCCTGGTCGGGATCGAGGCCCGCCAGGCTCGGCTCCTCGGCGATTTCCTTGATCTGGGCCTGTGTCTCGCCCGTCGCGATCAGAGAGGCCGGCCCGCGATCCGGGATCGGCATTTGAATATCCTCCGCCCAGCTCCGTTGCGCCGGCCTTGCGGGCGAAGGATCGGGCGGTATTCTTGGCCTTGCGGAAGCAACGGGCGCCGGAGAGCCCGGAAGCTCGCGCCGGGACCAAATCGTGCGCGATGGGGCCGGCGCTGGCCGATAGACCGGCTCCGGGCGCGGCTCTGGCGCACTCTCATGGCGGGCCTGATAATCAGTCTGCGCAAATGGCTCGCGCGGCGTTTCCACGGCCATCGACGGTTCAGGACTTGGCTCCTCGGCCTGTTCCTGAGCATGGGGCTGTTCTTCCGCAACCATCGCTTCCTCCTCGGTCTCGGCCGGCTGCTCGGGGAGGGAAGGCGTTGCGGCGGCGGCAGGATGCGCGGCTATGGCGGGCGCTGGGGTTGGCGCCGGCTGCTCTTCCGGGAAAACAAGCTCCTCGGTCAGGTCGAGAACTTCTTCCTCCTGCGGCGCGGCATCTTTCCTCAAGGCTGCGGGATGCGGCTCCCGAACGTCTTGCCTATCCATAGGCGCTTTCTTGGCGTCGTCCGAAATAATAAGACGGATGGACGCAAGGATTTCCTCCATGGAAGGCTCGGAAGCCTGATCTGCTCGGTTCATTGCATCTCACCTCGAACACTCGCGTCCCAAGATCGCGGCGCGTCACTCGGACCCGATTTCAAATGCACGGCAAGAGCCGTACAACTCAAGCGAGCCAAAATCAAGACTAGTACGCGCCACGAGAAAACCTGACGCGTTCGCCCCAGGCTCTTCCCAGGATTTCCCACGGATAAGGCGCACGAGCAACTTTTGATTCTCGTACAGCTTATCGGCGGCAGGTTAGCGCGGGCGCTTGCTGCAAATCGCGCGCGAACTCGCCTCCGGCTGTACTAGTGAGATCGGCTGTGGCGCGCTAGCCCGTATCACGGGATCTGCGGCAGTTTCTGGGTATAAGCCGGGCCGTCGGTCGATTTCTGGGCCGGTGTGCGCGCCGGGTCATTCACGGGCGCCACGCGCGGATCCTCTTCGCTTTCGAGCGAAGCCCCCCAGCCGAACCACGCATCCTTGACTTCGCCATAGTAGCGGGCCGGATCGTAAAGCTCGGCCTGCAAGGCGATGTCGGAGGCGGTGAGCCGGCCCATATAGGCAAGCACGCCGTAGGACGCCACAACGAGGTCGCGCTGGAACGACACAAGGTTCACCTGGGCATTCAAATATTGCTGCTCGGAATTCAGCACGTCGAGGATGGTGCGCTGGCCGACCTTCTCCTCCTCCCGCACGCCTTGCAGGGCGATTCGGCTGGCTTCGACAGCCGACTTGCCGGCGGCGACGTTGCCCCTCGCGGCTATGAGAAGCCCCCATTGCGAGCTGACGTTCTGCCGCGCGAGTTCGCGCTGCTCGTCGATCTGCTGGCGGCGCTGCGACAGAGTTTCGATGGCCTGCCGGATTTGCGCCGAAACGCTGCCCGCCTGATAGAGCGGGACCGTAAGCTGACCGAAGACGCGCGTATCCTCGAGATCGGTGACGCTGGGCTCGCCGAAAGGCTGCTCGGCCTTCGTGTAGCTCGCGTTGAAGGAGAGCGTCGGAAGCAGCTGACCTTTCACTTCCTTGACCTGATGCTCCTGCGCGCGCTCGCGAAAGATAGCGCCGATGATGCCGGGGTTCTCAGATTCCGCAATATCGATCGATTGCTGCAAGGTCGTGGGAAGAAGCTTCGTTGGAGGGCCTGGATCGCGAAGCGTTCCCGGCGGATGGCCGATGAACTGGCCGAACAGCGCCTGATCGCCGTAAAGGGTACCCTGCGCGATGCTCAAATCCGCCTGGGCCTGCGCAAGCCCCGATTGCGCCTGCGCCACGTCGGTGCGCGTCACCTCGCCGACCTTGAAGCGGTCCTGCGTGGCGCGCAACTGCTCCGCCAGCACCTTCACGTTGTTCTGCCGGAGGTTCACGATGGCCTGATCTCGGACCACATTCATGTAGGCGGTTGCGGCGTTGAGAAGGACGCTCTCCTCGGAGTTGCGGAGATCTTCACGTCCCGCCTCGACCAGAGCTTCCGCGCCCTTGACATTGTTATAGGTGCGGAAGCCGTCGAAAACATTCTGCTGAAGTGCGATTTGCGCCTGCCGCGGATTGGCTTTGCCGTTGCTTGCGGCACTGGCGCTGTTGGTGAGCGCACTCAGCGGCAGGGGCGTCGCGATGCCCGAGGTGCAGGAGCCGTTGGGATTAATTCCGTTGGGGCATAGTGCGAGATTGCCGCTCGGCAGGTTCGAAGGGGTCAGCTGGGTGCGGATGTCCTCGTAACCGTATTGCACCGTGCCCGTGATGGTTGGCCGGTAGCCGGATTTGGCGAGCGGGACCTGATTGTCAGCCGCGCGGAGCTGAGCGCGCGCCGATTTCAGCGTCGGATTGTAGAGGTAGGCTGCGGTAAGCGCTTCCTTCAGGGTTTCCGCGTGTATGGGCCCGCTTGTGGCGGCAAGGAGGGCCGCCGCACAGCAGGTTCGCAAAAACAAGAAGTTCCGGAAACGGGGAGCGCTTTTTCTCGGCATGGGATGTTTCCGTTGTTTCGGAACCGCAGCAACTGACACACATCACACGCTAGACGCAGGCACAGCGTTTGCCTGTCGCAAATTAATCGCAAGGGCGTCAGATGCAAAAGGCAAAACGCCGTGGGAGAGACTTGCTCAGGCTGTTTTGCGGGAAGGCGTTGCCGATTTACCTCGGCGCCAAGCCCCGGCTAAAACACGAACTGGGGAGTTGGTTCGAATCCGGGAAGGTACTCGGCGCCGGCGTCGAAAATCGGCCGTCCCGACACCACGCCGGAACTCTTGGAGAAAAGTGCGGCGCGCCCCAGCCAGCCGCTCCTTAAGATCGCGACGAGCCGGCCGCCTTCCGCGAGTTGACTGAAAAGCTCTTTCGGCTCTTCCGTTATGGCGCCGTTGACAAGGATGAAATCGAATGGTTTCCGGGCTTCAAGCCCCCGATTGAGAGCGCCCACATGGACGGTCACGCCTTCGACGTTCTCCGCATGCAGGTTTCGCCGCGTGGCCTCGGCCAGCGCTTCGGACACCTCCAAGGCATCCACCTTCTCACAGAGCCCCGCGAGCACGGCCGCCGAGTAGCCGGTCGCGCCGCCCACATCGAGCGCACGATCCGCTGGCGAAAGATTTGCGCTTTGCAGCATCCGCGCCAGAACCATGGGCGGCAGAAGATAACGCGGCGGCGAATCGGCGGCGCCCGCCGCTGCAAGCACAGCCTCATCCATATAGGCCAGGGCTTTTTGCTCTTCGGGAACGAAACCCTCTCTCGGTAGCGTTGCAAACGCGTTCAAGATATTTGGATCGCGCACCGCATTCGGCCTGATTTGCGATTCCACCATCGCGAGCCGCGCCGCCTGAAAGTCCATCGTTTTCGCTGTGCCTCAAAATGAAACTACCGGGAGTGCCTATCAAAATTCATTCCAGCTGTTAAGGGGGGTGTATAGCCGCAGCGTATCCCCGCTTTCCATGCGCCGTCGATCATGATACCACATTGTTCACGAAGGCCACGTGGCGGAGTGGTGACGCATCGGACTGCAAATCCGCGTACCCCGGTTCGATTCCGGGCGTGGCCTCCACTATTCTGACCGAATATCGGCCCTTCACACAATTCGGAACCGTCAAAGCCGATGGAGCCGGCACATCCGGGGGACAGGATTCGTCGTCTGTTCCGCGCACACACTATGCCACCCCGGTCGATGTTCCGCTCGCGCATTAAGGACCCGCCCGATATCGGGGTGGTTGACGATGCAACTTCCCAATCGATTTCAAGAATTGCTGCGTGCGCGTGCGTATCACTTGCCATGTATTGGATAAAAAAACAGCTGGCTTCGCCTATTGCGAGAGGCGAAGCTCATTGAGCCCGACTGCGATACTTTGGAACGTCGTGACAAGTTCATCGGACGTGGGATTATAGAAATACGTCGAAGAGTTTGTCGCGCATTGCTGCAGAAGCTGAAGGCTGCTATTGTCGATCACGGAGCCGAAGCCGATCGCATAAATCAAGATTCGGCCCGGATTCCCGCTGGCGCCCGCCACGGCCTTGATATTGTTGCAGAGGGCGATTTCCTTCTGGTCGAGATTGTAATCGGGCTGATCTTGAACTCCCAAAAGCGTTCCGGGCAGCGCCAGGATGTTAAGGTGAGGCCCCGTGCCGTAGCCATAGGCGTTATAGATGGACTTGTCGAAGCCGTTGGTCGGGCCGGTCGGCGGCTGATAATTGTAGGTCAGCTGCACATCGGCTTCGCCATCCGTAAGCAGAATGATGACCTTTATGGTGTTTGTATCGGTATAGCTGACCGGCTGGTATGCGTTGCTCGGAAAAAGCACCGGAGCAACGATGGGGGAAATAACATGCCACCCCCAGACCAGCCCGGCCGGAATGACGGTCGCGCCAGAAGCCTGCATGGCGTTGATCTCAGCCAGAATAGCGGTTTGATCGTTCGTCAGAGGGATGATCGGCTGCACGGCGCAGGTGAAATTCGGTCCATAATTCGGCTGGCCCTGCACGACGCCGTTCTGGTACTTTGTGACGTCATATTGAATTTGAGCTTGGGTCGTCCCAGACGGAAAACCGCCGTCCGGCAAATAGTGGTTATACAAGCCTTGCGGTTCGCTGGGCGCAAAATAGGGGGTAAAGAGCGTATCTGGAGTGGCGGAGCTGGGGGCCACGTCTTCGAGGTCATAGGGCTCGTAGCGCTGGCGAACGCAGCCGCCCCAGGATGCGTTTTTCAATTGGCTGGCGAAAGTGATCAGACCCTCTCCGGCGGGAACATTGAGATTCTCCCGCGTCAGCCTTCCCAAGCCCTTTGTGTCTATCCAGGAGGCGGTCTTATATTGAGTTCCAACATTGACCGCCGCGGTGAACGGCACGACGGCGATTTTCACATATTGCCCCGTGGGGTCGGCCGAGAATAGCGTATTGACAAGCGCCGTCGACGCTGCCTGCAACCCGGCGATGCCCGTCATGCTCCCGTAGTTCTGTTTCATCGAGCCCGTATTATCGAGGACGAGCACGACCTCCATCTTGTTCTGCGCGATGCTCGTCTGGCTGCTTACCGTGACCGGCAGCGTGTTGTAGCCCATAAATTGCAAGAAGCTCGTATTCATCGTTGCCTTGGCCGTCACATTGACCGTCGTGGTTGTGGGGCGCGTTACAGACACCGATGTCAACGTCCCGATGGATTTCGCGGCGGGATAGTTCGCGGCTATGTAGGCTTGCGCTTGCGCGGTCGCTTGGGCATCGGTCAGGCTTGGATTTTTGCCAACGTCCAGCGCGGCGGAGTCCGCCGCCGCCTGCAACTGCTGTTTCATCACGAGGAACTGACTGAAATCGATCGCTACTGCTATAAGGATCAAAATAGGCGTGATCACAATGACGAACAGAACAAGTGCAACGCCCCTCTCGTCCCGTCCGAGACACAATGCCTTCCCAGCAATCCTACGCAACATGGTTGCAGCCCGCCCGCGCTTTGAATTAGAAGAACCAACGGCGAGCCTATAGCCTGAACTGAGCGAAAATCAAGGGGCGGTCAGGTTGGCTCGCCGGGACAATGGGGAGCCGCTGGGTTAAATTTTGTTTTTTAACAGGAGTTCAGTCGTGCGAGAGGGCGTAAACAAAGGCGGCTGCGAAGCCGCTGGCGAGCGAAAGAGCCGCCGGCGCGCTCGCCTGCGGGGTTTTCTGGGAAGCGAACGAGGCGCCGCCTATGTCGAGTTTGTGATCGTCGCCATTCCATTGTTTATGCTGATTTTTGGGATTATCGAAGTCGGTTTGATTTTCTGGGCGGCCTACGAACTGGAAAACGCCACCATGGCAGCCGCGCGCTACATCCGCACCGGCCAGGCCCAAGGATGGAGCTTGTCTACATTTCAGACGAACCTGTGCAACAACGTCGTCATCCTTACAAACTGCAATACCGCCGTTATGATCGACGTGCGATCCGCCGGCACGCTCTCCGGAATTCACGCGCCGAAACCGATTAATGCGGACGGCAGCCTGAATACCAGCTTCTTGTTCGAACAGGGCGGCCCGGGCGTGTATGTGCTTGTCACGGCTTTTTATGAGTGGCAGCTCATCAATCCCTTGGTGAGCAGCCTTCTCGCCAATCTCGGCGACGGCAATACGCTGCTTCGCGCCTCGGCCGCATTCAAGAACGAACCTTTCCCCCCAACCTAATCGGACTCCGCCGATTTGCCCGACGCATCGTCGTCCCGGCTATCGGCGCCCATCGTCATCCCGGCCAAGCGAAGCGCGAGCCGGGATCGCAAAAAATGAGCGCTGCGATTTACTACGATCCCGGATAAGGCTTCGCCTTTCCGGGATGACGAACAAAGGCCATCCGGGATGATAAACGAAGGCCATTCGTTGGCGTCATTGGGAAACTCTGCTTGGCGGCGAATCTTGTCATGATGGGTGAGCGTTAGATGCGCAAAGCGATCCGGCTTTATTTCGGGGCATTCCGGCGGCTGGCCGTGCGCGCGGCGTCCGACGAGAGGGGCGCGATCATGACCGAGGCGGCCATCGTCTTTCCGGTCCTTGTCATGATGCTGCTCGGAATGTTCGAATTCAGCCAAGCCTTTACAGCCCGGCGCCGGGTTCAGGCCGTTGCCAGCACCGCGGCCGACCTCGTTGCGCAAAACGCAACCGTCACCACCGCGGATCTGAATGATATAGCGAGCATCGGCGCGCAGCTTATGTTGCCGTTCTCCACGACCGGGCTGACTTTGACGATCACAAACGTCGGCCAGGATAACAAAGGCAACCCGGTGATATTGTGGGGTTGCACCTGGAGCAACGTCCTTGCCGCCGCCACCTGTTCCACGGGCGGCGCTTTCAGCGGCCTGCCTTCCGGTTTGTTCGCCACCACCACGGACAGCGTCATCGTCGGCCAGACCTCCTACACCTACACGCCTGCGATAGGGGAGTTCTTGGTGAGCGGAGTGCATTTCACCGGCGCTTCCTATTTCAAGCCGCGCCGCTCCCAGACCGTCACGAAGCAGTGACTTAATTGTTCCTTTTTGGAATAACCGTAACAATAAATGGATGAAATACATTCATTCGGATGAGTAAAAGTGCATTTTGCTTGTCGTGTTTGTGACAAATCGTGAATAAGTTTTCACAGAAATTCCCCGCTCGATCGCATTTTTCCCTCACGCAGCAAATGTGCAACAGTACCCTGGTTTGTGTACAAAGCCTCTTTAGGTGAGTGCAAGCCGCCTGCTCGGTAAGACAAATTACTGATGCGAACGCAGCTTGTCGAGATAATTTCAAGAATTAATCCGCATCAGAATAATAAATGAACCTTATATTCGGAAGAAACACCACACCCTCTGAACCGCGTCATGCCTGAATGTCTGCCGCATGCTTCCCGAAGCCGGCATTCAACGAGCTCGTAACCTTCCCGCTTCTGGGCCGACCGGCATATGCCTCCCCGGCCGCCGCAGCCTTAAGGCGATAAAAAATGTCGACACAACCAAGAGTTTGTTTCTTGGCGCGGGTAGCTGTTCCACTATCATTCCACCTAGTTGTTCCCAAGGGCGCAGCCCGTTGTCTTAACAAGTTAAGCAACGGACGATGGTTGATCTTTGTCACTCGGTTAGTCTCGGAGCTTTACATGCACGATTTTCTTCAATGCTGGCTCAAGTCTTTCGTTAAGGACGAAAGAGGGGCCACAATGGTCGAGTACGCGATCGTCGTCGGCCTGATCGCAGTTGTCGGCATTGCTGCCGTAACGCTGTTTGGAACGAATCTCTCTACGGCCTTCACCACCCTGGCGGGCAAGATCCCCAACGGCTAGAGCTTGGCTTCCGTCAATCGCTGGCTGTCCGGCGTTGCAGCCGGACAGCCAGCGGCACGGTCCTCTAAGCCCTTCGGGTTAGAAAATGCGTTCGGCAGCCTCGGTGATTTAGCCGTTCAACGTAACTCAGTGAGCTTCGGAGCATTACATGCCTGAGTTTCCTCAAGGCTGGCTCAGAACTTTCGTTAACGACGAAAGAGGGGCCACAATGGTTGAATATGCGATCGTCGTCGGCTTGATCGCCGCTGTCGGCATTACTGCCGTAACGCGATTGGGAACGGATCTCTCTACGGCCTTCACCTATTTTGCGGGCAAGATCCCCAACGGATAGAGCTTGGCTTCCTTCAATCGCTGCGGCCCGGCGCCTCAGCCGGACAGCGAGCGGCACAGTCCTCTATACGTTCCAGGATAGAAAATGCGTCCAGTCACCGCCGTCATGTTCGCCATCGCTTTTGTCTGCGCCGGCATCGCCGCGTTGCTCATGCGCGGCCTGCTGAGCAAGCCGGAGCCCGTGGTCGTCGCGGTTGTAAGCCAATCGAGCGCCGCGCAGGTGGTCGTGGCGGCGCGGGACATAAGGGCCGGCGAGAAATTGAACGCCGACGCCGTCCGCGAGGTCGCTTGGCCTCAAAACAGCGTGCCGAAAGGCGCGTTTGCGACGAAGGACGCGCTTCTTAAAGGGAGCGCGGAGCGGCAGATTTCGGTCGCTCTCGCGGAAAACGAGCCGGTGCTTCAAACGAAGCTCGTTTCTTCCGATTCATTGCTTTCGGGGCGTCTTTCCGATGGCATGGGCGGCGTCACAATTCGCGTGAGCGATACGGGCGGCGTGGGGGGATTCGTCCAGCCGGAAGACAAGGTCGATGTGCTGATGACGCAGGCTGACCGCGTCAGCGAAGGGTCGACCTCTGGAAGGGCGTACACCGTTACTCTCTTGCGGAATGTCAGAGTGCTCGCGGTGGATCAGCAGACCTTTCGCCGGCCGCAGGCGCAGCCTCCGAAGACCGTGACCCTTGAGGTAACGGCGGATGACGCGAAGAAGCTGACGCTCGGGGGGGCGATCGGGCAGCTTTCGCTGACTTTGAATCCGGGCGGCGTCTGGAACAGCGTCGACAGCGGTCTCATCGACATCAACGACCTTCTGCGCATCCAGCCACAGAAGCCCGTCAACGCGACCCCGATCGATATCGATCCAGTGGTAACGGTGACGCGCTTGGTCGAGCGCAGGGACTACAAGGTTCCCGATGAGATTCGCCGTTAGCGCGGCGCCAGAACGTCACGAGGAAAATGTCCGATATTTGTAATGGTTTGATTCGGCGAATGCGGGGCAATATCATGGTTGGGCAAATTCTTGACGAGGGCAGGTTTAAGCGTGTGCCGCGCTGCGCAAAGCTGGCTCTAGCGGTCGCGTTTATAGGCTGCTGCGCGCCTGCCACGGCGCAGGCTCAGCAGCGGGACGGCAAACCGGCTGTTCACAAGACGGCTTCGACGAAACCGGCTCCGATCTATCGTCTCGACTTTCAGAACGAGCGCATCGATGTTCATATTACCCTCCACAAATCCGAAAATGTCAGGGTCGAATATCCGTTCAGCGAAGCGCTCGTAGGCGATCCCGAAATCGCCGACGTGGTGCCGCTCACGAATGCGTCGATCAACATCCTTGGCAAGAAGATTGGCGTCACGCGGCTTTCCCTGCTGGACCAAAAGAAACAGGTTCTCGGCATCGTGGATGTCGAAGTCACCCACGACATCGAAACTCTCAAGCGCGTCATGCGCGACATTGCGGCCTTCTCTAATCTCCGCGTCACCTCCGTGAATGGGCGCATTATGCTGACGGGACAGGCGCCGGATAGCGTCGCGCTGTCGAAAGCGCTCGCCCTCGCGGAGCAATTCGCGCCGGGCGAGGTCACGAACGCCATGTCGGTGGCCTCCCCTCAGCAGGTCATGCTTGAGGTGCGTTTCATCGAGGCGAGCCGCACGCTCAATCGCGGCTTAGGCGTCAACGTATCCGCCGCTGGCGGGCACGCCGGCGGGGTGACGGGCATTGAAAATTATACAACGAACGCCAGCACCGGACAGACCCTTTACAATATGGCCACCGGCCTTGGCAACAGCCTCGTCCCATTCGGCGCCGGGATCGGCAGTTTCAGCATCGGCAAAACCAGCGTGGATGTCATTATCAAGGCCTTGGAGGAGCAAGGGCTGGCTCGCAGCCTCGCGGAGCCGAATCTCGTCGCGCTCTCGGGCGATACGGCGAGCTTCCTCGCGGGCGGCGAATTCCCATTCCCCGTCGCGGGCGCGAATAACACCGTTACCACCGAATTCAAGAAATTTGGCATCGGCCTGGCCTTTACGCCGACGGTGCTCGCCGGGCGGCAGATCAATCTGAAGATCGAACCGGAGGTCAGCGAAATCGATACGAATACGCAGACCATGGTCGGAAACATGCCGGTACCCGGTCTCACCGTGCGGCGCGCGTCGACCACGGTCGAGTTGCGCGACGGTCAGAGCTTCATGATAGCCGGGCTTCTTCAGGGATCGCACACCGCCGACACAAGGTCGATGCCGTGGGTCGGCGACGTCCCGGTACTCGGCACGCTTTTCAGAAGCCAGTCGTTCATCAAGAAAGAAACCGACCTCGTCATCATCGTGACGCCGCGCGTCGTCAGGCCGCTCATTCCGGGCGACAAGCAGGCTACTCCGCTTGACAACCGCAAGCCGGCCAACGACCCGGAGTTCTTCCTGGAAGGCAAGCAGGAGATTCAGGTTACAAAGACCCCTCAAGACCTCGGCGGACACATTATCGATTATACGCCTGGGCCACAGGTCGACACGAGCTATAAGGGAGCGAAGTGATGAAAGCGTTCAAATGGCGTGTGCTTGGGTTTACGGCCATGGTGCTGTCCGCTTCCTCGACGATGCTCGTCGCCGGCGACGACACCTATTTCGGTCATAGCGACTTCATAACCCGGCAGGCAGGCGACGCCGTCGCGGCAAACATTGCCGCGCAGACCATCGATCCGTGGCCGAAACAAGCGAAAAACCGCAAACTCGACGTTGACGGCAAGCGCGCGGAGGTGGCGATGAAGCTCTACGAGCAAAACAGATCCATTCAACCCAGGGGACTGGGCGCGACAACGAGTGACATCCAGCAAACGCCTGTCCAGCAGCCGCCACCGCCGCCGCAGCAGGGCGCTTCGATTCAAAACTGAGGTACGGCGCATCGACTCGGGTTGCGCGATTTTCGGCGTTCGTGGGGCAAAGCATGTTGGAAAATATCGAACCAGAAGGCGGCTCGGGACCCTATGCCAGCCTTTTTGGTCCGCTGCCCTCCAGCGACGAAGAGGCGATGGCGATCAAGAACGAGCTGAGAACAGATCAGAAGGTGGACGTCCTTCTCGTCACGCGGGATGCGGAACTCAAAGAGAAATTCGTCGAGGTGTTCACCGAGACGGATCGCTTTGCCCTTCGCGTGATCAACGCCCGCGTGAGCGAATTCGAAAACCTCCTTGCTGAAATCGAGCCCCCGGAACTCCTGGTGATCGATCTCGACAAAGCCAGCATCGTGGATACCGAGGCGCTGGAGCGGATTAAGAAGGTGAAGTTCGAGGTCACTCCCATCCTCGTCGTTTCGAACTACCTCGATCAGGACACGGTGCGCAGCCTCGTCCGCATCAAGGTGGACGATTGGCTGCCGAACGATTGCGGCAGCGCCGACATCTATAAATCCTGCGAGCGGGCGCTCCGCCGGCCAACTCCGGAGAAGCCCCTCCACGACGCGGACTGCCACGCCTTCTTCCCAGTGAGCGGCGGCTGCGGGAATACCACGCTCGCCATTCAGACGGCCTTTTTGCTTGGCAAGAAAAGCGGCCAGTTGAGCCGCACCTGTCTTGTCGATCTCAACCTGCAGGACGGAACGGTCGCGGATTACCTCGACCTTACCCCTTCCTTCAAGATCGAGGAACTGTCGACGGCGCCGGGCCGGCTCGACCGTCAACTGCTCAACGTCATGATCTCCCGGCACCCTTCCGGTCTCGCCGTACTTGCGACGCCCCGCGTGCCGGCCCGCTATCTCGATGTGAGCGAGGGCATCGTCGGTTCCGTGCTCGGCTTGTTGTCCAAGTCCTTCCACACGATCGTCATCGATCTGCCGAAGAATTGGCGTCCGTGGACCGACAACGTCATTTGGGGGTCGAACAAGATTTACGTCGTGTCTTCGTTCACCGTGCCCGCGCTTCGCCAGGCGCGGTTTGTGGCCGACGCCATCGCCGCGAAGGCCAACGCAAACGCAGAGGTTTCGGTCATCATCAATAGGTACAGTCAGTCTATTTTCGGCGGCGGTCTCACGCGCAAGGATGCCGAGCGGGTTCTCGGAGGCCGCCTTCGCGGCCTCGTTCCGGACCTGGGAAACGCCGTCGCGGAAGCAATCAACCGGGGTCTTCCAGTTTCCGAGATCAGTTCCGGAAGCAAGCTTGAAAAACGGCTTGAGAACATCCTCTTCGCGGACAAGGTTCGCAAATAGCCGCGCCGCGGGGAGAATGGGCGATACATCATGCTGAACAGGTTTTTCAAAGAGCCCGGCGCCGACGCCTCCGATACGAAGTTAAACCCCGCGGCGAGCATCGAGCGGCGCTTCGCCGAACTCGACCGGCTGTCGCAGGACGCCAAGTTCGTGAAGCAGGAATTGCTCGAAGCCAAGGTCCGGATTTACCGCAAGCTCATCGACGATCTCAATCTCGCGTCTCTGGAGCGGCTGCCCCCGGACGAACTGCGCCGGCAGATCAATGACATCGTTGCCGACTATGTCCGCTCCGAGCGGATCCTGCTCAACGCTCGCGAATTGGAGGCTTTCGCCACCGAGGTCTTCGACGAGTTGACAGGCCTCGGCCCGCTGGAGCCGCTCCTGAAAGACCCGGCGATCACCGACATTCTGATCAACACCCATGAGAAGGTCTATGTCGAGCGGTTCGGGCAGCTCGAACCGGCGCCGATGCGCTTCAAGGACGAAGCTCATCTCTTGCGCATCGTCAATAAAATCGTCGGCGCCGTCGGCAGGCGCGTCGACGAATCCCAGCCGATGGTCGACGCGCGTCTCGGCGACGGCTCTCGCATCAACGTCGCGGTTCGCCCTATTGCGGTGGATGGCCCCCTGGTGTCGATCCGCAAGTTCGCCGAGCATGGCTTCGACCTCGAACGGCTCGTGAGCGTGGGCAGCCTCAACGCGCAGATGTCCGCGTTCCTGTCGCCCTGCGTCAAGGCCCGTTTGACGATCCTGATCTCCGGCGGCACGGGCAGCGGCAAGACCACGCTCCTGAATGCGCTTTCCGCCCACATATCGAGCAAGGAGCGCTTGATCACGATCGAGGACGCGGCGGAGCTGAGGCTTCAACAGCCGCATGTCGGCCGGCTTGAGACGAGGCCGCCCAATTTGGAGGGACGCGGCGAAATACGGCAGCGCGAACTGGTCAAGAACGCGCTTCGCATGCGGCCCGACCGCATCATTCTCGGCGAGGTGCGCGGCGAAGAAGCGTTCGACATGCTCCAGGCCATGAATACCGGTCACGAGGGTTCGATGGCCACCATCCACGCGAACAGCCCGCGCGATGCGCTGGGCCGCCTGTCGCAGATGGTCGGAATGGCGGGGTTCAGCATGTCCGAGCTGAGCATCCGCGCGCAGATCAATTCGGCCATCCGCCTGATCGTGCAGTTGCAGCGCTTCAGCGACGGCAGGCGGCGCATTGTGAATATCTCCGAGGTCACCGGCATGGAGCGCGACGTGATCCAGATGCAGGAAATCTTCCGGTTTATCCGGACGGGAACCTCCAGCGACGGCCAGATCAAGGGCGAGTTCGTCGCGACAGGCATGCGTCCGACGTTCATGGAGGATCTGCAGGTCAAGGGATTTTCCTTTCCGCCCGCTTTTTTCGATCCGGCAATTTGATCATGCACGCAATCGTCTTATCCAAGACCATCTTACTGCCCGTCATCGTTTTCGGGGCGGTTTTTGCATTCCTGTTCGCACTGCTGCTTGTGGTTAGCCGGAGGACGAGCTACCGGGGCAGCGTCGAGAGCCGCTTGCACGGGTCCGTTCTGCCGAAAATCAAGTCGCAGGAAGAGCTGATCACCATCAGACGGAGCCGGAGCCTGTCGCCGGAAGGGCATTACATGCTGCCGGCGATCTCGCTGAACAAGCTCGTCTTGCAATCGGGCGCTTCGCTCGGCCTGCCTGGGCTTTTCGCCATCATGGCGGGGATCGCCGCAATCGCTTTCCTTGCGGCTGAGGCGGCTGCGCTGGGTCACGCGCTTTCGGCGCTCATCTCAGCAATTGCCGGCATCGCCCTGCCGCTGTCCGTGCTGAGGAGCATGCGCGACCGCCGCCAGAGCAAGTTCGAGGAGCAGATCCCCGATGCGCTCGACACCGTCGTCAGAAGTCTCAAGGCCGGCCACGCCCTTTCCGTAGCCATCGCCTCGGTCGGCCGCAATATGCCCGATCCCGCCGGCGCTGAATTCCGTCTGGCGGAAGCGGAAGTCGCTTACGGCCTCGACCTCGAAACGGCGATGGTGAACCTGAGTTCGCGGGTCGGTCAGCCGGATTTGGCGCTCGTGGTCCTCGCCGTGTCAATCCAGTCGAGGACCGGGGGCAACCTGGCCGAGATTCTCGGAAATCTTGCCCGCGTGGTTCGCGCACGGCTGAAGCTCAGGCGCCGCGCTTACGCGCTTTCGGCCGAAGGCCGGTTCTCCGCGATCCTGCTCAGCCTCCTGCCAATCGCGATTTTTGGGGTGCTGTGCATCATCTCTCCGAACTATTACGGCGAGGTCTGGGCCAATCCCTATGTGAAGCCGGTCCTCGCTGGCTCAGTCGCCTGGATGCTGACCGGCGATTACGTTATGTATCGCATGGTGAGGATCCGAATCTGATGACCGAGTTTTTGGCTGATATAGCCGGCGTAGGCGGATTTGGCGGTGCCGAGACCCTTGGCGCCATGTTCTTCACCTTCACGTGCGTGTTCTTCCTCGTCCTCGCCTTTCTGGACATGGGGAGCAGGCGGAGCGACATCCGGCGTCGCGCGCTCATCGATCGCGGATTTACGCGCGAAGGAAACGCGATCGACGAGGCTTGGCTCAACCGGACGAATTCGCTGCGCTACCAGAGCCTTTCGGCGACCTCGGCGCTCCTTGGAGATGTGGAGCGGCAGGCCAAGGAGAAAGAGACCGAAGCGTCCAAGATCAAGCGCGACCTTCTGAAAGCGGGATATTTCGGCGCAAATGCGGTTCTCTGGTATCAGTCGCTGCGGTTTACTCTTTGCGTTTCTTTCGGTATTGTCGCCTATATTCTGGTGGGGCGTTCATTTCCCGCGATCACGGGCGCCGGCGCGTTGTTGGCCGTCGCGGTGTCCGCGGCATTGGGGTTTCTTCTGCCAAGCCGCTATGTCGCTTTTCGCCGTGTGCAGATCGTTCGTCAATGCAGCGATGGCTTTCCGGATTTCATCGACCTCTTGGTGATCTGCGCGGAAGGCGGGTTGAGCCCTCGGGCCGCCATCGACCGGATCAGCCGCGAGGTGGCGCAGACCTATCCCTATCTCGGAGCGAACCTGTACATTGCTAATCTCGAAATCCGCGCTGGCAATTCGCTTCACGACGCGCTTTTCAACCTTGGCCGGCGTACTGAGGTCGAAGAGGCGACGGCGCTGGCCAACTTGCTTCAGCAGACCGAAGCGCTCGGCACAAGCATCTCCGACGCGCTTCGCATCTACAGCGACGAAATGCGGGAGCGCCGGCTGATGCGCGCGGAAGAAAAGGCGCATGCCTTGCCGGTCAAGCTCATGCTGCCTCTCGGATTTTTCATCTTTCCCGTGGTGCTCGTGGTTATTTTGTTGCCGGTCGTCCTGCGCGTGAAAAAAGCGCTAATGTGAGATTTGCTTGGGGGCTATCATGAAGGGCTTTATTTGCATTGTATTCGCAACCGCTATGGCGGTCATGGCGGGGGGATGCCGATATTTTGATATGGAGGAGCCGCTTGCGGCCGATCCAAAAGGCGATACGGCGGCCGCCTCGACCTTTGGCGCGGCGCCGGAGCAGGTGTGGCTCGACAAAGCCAAGGAAAATTTCCGCAATGGCGAGTACGGCCTTGCCGAGCGTTACTTCAGGCGCGCGGTCGAGGAGAGATACAACAATGTGGAAGCGTGGATCGGCTTGGCCGCGGCGTGCGATCACCTCAAGCGCTTCGACGAGGCCGACCGCGCCTATAAAATCGTCACGAAAATGGCGGGCAATACCCCCGCCGTTCTCAACAATCTCGGCTATCATTACATGCTCAAGGGAGAGTTTGCGGCGGCCGAGCACAGCCTGCGCGCGGCGGAGCGGGCAGATCCGGCGAACCCGCAAATTCAAACCAACCTGAGACTGCTCGACGAATGGAAGGCGAACGCCGGCAGATCCGGCTGAGGCGACCGCCTTCATCTGGCCGGCGCGCCGGAAACGGCTAGGCCGACGATGCCGGGCAAGATCGAGATCGCGGCAATGACAATCGGGATGGAGTAGGGAAACACCCCCCGGCGCGCCCATTGCTTCACCTGGCGCGGAAGATAGTCGCCAGTCTTCGGGCGGGCTTTCAGCAGCCTCTCCGTTAGAACGAGGAGGATTGCGATTGCGCCGCCGGCCAAAGCCACGGCGAGAACGAAGCGCGCCGCATGCGGAGGTCCGGCCCACAGCACGACCGCCGTCATCAGCTTGACGTCTCCTCCCCCGAACCATCCCAGAACGTAGAGGCAAAACATCGCCGCGAATGCGACCGCCGCCAAGATGAAATGCGCGCGCGGGTCGACAGCGCCGCCGACGATCCAGGCGTAAGCGAAGAAACCGGCGATGAGCCCGAGGGAAACCCAGTTCGGGATACGAAGGCTGCGCAGATCCGAGATCGCCGCCGCCGCAAGAGGAGCGGCGAACAGCGCGCCTGCCGCAAACCCCGCGATGTTCGTCTGCATCGGCGCCTCAACTCGCCGGAGGGTCTGGCAGCGGCATCCAATGACTGACCTGTTCCCGTTCGAGCAGTTGATCGCCGCCGTCATGCCATTTCTTAAATCCCCTGTTCCAGTAGCCGACGATGATGCCGGCGCCTTGGCAGAAAGAGTCCTTTCGGAAAAGGAGCAATGCCTCCTCGCTGTCGGCGCCGGCGCCGGCGCCGATTTTCCGCCATTCAGCGACGCCTGTCTTTTTAGCCTGCCATTGGCCGCACCAATGGTAGAGCCTTGTCTTTTGCCAGACGAAGTGATCGCGCGGCGGCCCGAATCTGCACTCGCCGCACTTTTCATCGAAGTACAGCCGGTTTTCCGGATCGACATCCTGACAAAAGAAGCGGCATGTCGCGCATACCTCCTGTCGTGTTTCCATATCCTAGCCCCCTTCGCCCTCTCAAGCCGGCAGTCTCAGCGGCGGCGCATTGTCGTTTCTTGGCTTGCGGTCCAGCGCCTGGAGAGTCCGCTTTGCGCGTTCGAGATTGCGGGCGCGTACGTGCGCGCAAAGCGCAGAAAGCCGCGCCTCGAACTGCGGGATGCCGGTGGTCAGCCACTCCGTGTGGGAGACCGGTTTGCCCGATCCCAATATCTTCGCCGCATCCTTTAGCGATAGATAGTGCCGCTCAAGGAACGCCGATTGCGTGGTGTCTTTGAGGCGCGCTTCCAGACGCGCCCTGCTGTCGTTTGTTAGTGATTCACTGTCGGTAATGACAAGGAGCGCGGGTTTGGCGCGCGCAATCGACAGGCTCTTCCATGTCAGGGATTCGCTGCGCCTCCAGGCGCCGTTCGACAAAGTAACCCAGGCCGCGATATCCGGCTGCCGCCGAGTGGGCAGCAGGGAGAAGCACGGCCGCTCGACCAGCGGCTCGTCGGCGGCGAGTTCGCAGATCTCAAATTGCGCAAGGACGGGGAGCGGAAGCTGAAATTCGAGCGCGAACGGCAAGTCCGTATCTTCGCCCTCCTGTGGGTGGGCGGCCGCGTGCGTGCGGGACTTGTAGATGATCCTTGCGCCGGCTGGCCCGGCGGCCGCCCGCCTCTGCGCGAGCTGCGCAATTTCGCGCGACGTTAGCCGGTTTTTCGTCCCGATTTTATTTATCGAGAACATCGCCGGCGTCTCCGCATAGCGTATCAGGGTCGGCGGCCGTTTGCCCAAAGCGAACTGCGAAGGGCAAGCTGAATGTCGCAGGAGGCTGTTGATGAGCGCGAACTGGCCAGCGCCGAATTCGCCGAATAGGCCGAGAAGCAGCGGGCGCTCAAGGGCGTCGGCAAGCCGAGCCGCGATTTTCTGTTTGTTTTCCGGCTGCTTTGCGTCCCTGGCCATCTCCATCAATTCTTTGGGATAAGCGCTCGCAACATTAGGCACATGCATGTCGTTACCCGGCGGGAACCTGCAAAGACTGTTTCTTGATTTTCACCAGACGTTCCGCGACTTCTTGCTGCCGCTTGACATTCGACCTTATACGGGACTGGAAGTCCTGCAGGAAGTCCCCATCGATCGGCGACCCGGATGCGCTTAGCCCTTTTCGCTTGAGAAATTCGTCCGCCAGATAGGACAGATTGTCGATCAGCGGGAAGATTGCGCTCAGCGCCAGGACGCGGAGTTTCATCATCATTTCATTGGCGGTCATCTTCAAGTCGCTTTGCGCGGTATCGAGGAGCTCCTTCACGATGAGCACGAACTCGGAGGCGATCACGAGCTTGATCTCCCGTATCCTCGCGGCCTCGTCGCCCTCCGACGGATGCTTCAGCAGGGCCCAAAATTCCGCCGTTTCGAGAGAGGTCGCTTTCGCCAGGGCCATTACGGAGAGCGCTCTTGTCTTTCTCGACGAGAGCCCGAACTGAATAACGGTGTCGAGGTTCGGCAATTTGGCTTGAAGCGTCTCGCGCAACGCCGCCTCGGCTTCCGTCTTCCTATCGAGCAGCCCCTTGCTGATTTGCGTGTGATGCCAGGCGAACTTATCGGATAGCTCCGAGCGAAACTGCAGGGCGTCCTTGAAGAAGCGGGCCGTGAAACTCTGAGGGTCCTTCAAAGACATGAAGGCCTTGGCCTGGGTGTCGGCGAAAATATCGATCGAATAAAAGAGGTAGCGTTCGAGATTGACCAGTTCCTCGTTTGCGTGGGCCTCCCACTCCTTGAGGATGCCATTGAGGAAGTCGTCGACCTCCCTGACGACTTCGCTCAGCTGATCGAGACTGAGCTGCGCTTGCCGTTTCAACTCGTCGCGCAGGGCGGGCAGGGTGTTCTTGATGAGCCTGTCGGGAGCGAGCGCCCGTAAGGCAAGGCGGGAGGACATGGCGGTGTTGTGAGCGATCGCGGCGAACGTGGCGGCGGTCGGCAGCAACTGGTCCTCGGTCACTGAGTTCATGATGAACCGGCTGATGAAATCGACGACCCTCGGTATTCCGGAGGAGGCAAGCAGGGTCGAGGGACAATGCAGGTCTTCGGCGGCCTGTCTCACGATGCCGCTTTCCTGAACGTACCGGTCGAAATTCGCGTTGCAGACGCGCTTGACCAGGGTTCCGTCGGAAGAGAGCGCAGCGTTCGCCCACAGCGCGCTTGCCAGGAGCACGGGGATCGACGCATGCGGGAATTCCTGTTTGAGCTTCTCCCGGACGAAGGCCTCCACCTTTCGCGAGTCATCGGCGATGTTGTCCAGGCTGTCGATGCGGTTGATGACGGCGATGATCCTGTCGCGCTGGAGGCCTCGTAACAGGCGCAACAACGAAACGTCGGCGGAAGAAAGCGGATTTTGCGCCGACAACACAAGAATATAGATGTCCGCGTCGGCAAGGTTCGAATGGGTAATCTCATCCCGGATGAAGAACAGATCGTTAACGCCTGGGGTGTCGATCATCACCGTGGGATGAGAAAAAGGAGGGCTCTTGAGAAAGACCTCCGCCATTTTCGTCACATCCGAATAGAGCGCCGGACCATCGGGCGCATCGGGCTTGTAGTCGGAGGCGCTGACATACTGATCCAGGATTTGCGGCGTGACCGCCGAAAAGAGATGGTGCTTGCCGAGCGCCTTCGAATAATTAGGGCCGAGGCGCTTCTCGGCCCTCCGCTGCAATTCTTGGAGCCTTGCGCGCGAACTTGGAAGCGTGAGCAGGCTCCGCCCGCCGGCGCCCGCCTGCCCGGCGGACATGATGTTGTCCCACTCGCTTTCGGTAAAGAAGTGAAAAAGAGCAGTATTGTCTTTCTCATCGGAGCCGCCAATAAAAACTTTCGTCACGACGGCAGTCGAAGGATTGATGTCAGTTGGCAGGAAGCCCGGCTTATTAATCAATGCGTTTATGAGCGAGCTTTTCCCCGCCTTAATCTGACCGACAAATGCGATTCTACATGTGCTCAACTCCAGGGCGGCGCGCATGTCCCGCACGAGCCAAGAAACACGGCTATGAACGAGGTTTTCAAGGTCTCCCCCCGCCGCCACAAGACCGGACTTGACGTCATACAAGGCTTTCGATACACCGATATTCACGGTGCCGTCCGGTTCAGAACGCACTGCCATGAGCACCTAAGCCATACTCGCATTTGCCAAAAATTTACTTTAATTCACGTTTTGGACCGGCCTCCGGCATTTCCAAGGCCTAGCTAACCGTTCATAACATGCAGCCCCCATTAGGGCTAGTGGCGCTTGGCATTATCACAAGCACAAGTGCGCTCGGCGCGGGTTGCCGCCAAGGCGCCAGCCACATTCACCCACCAAATCGCGATGTGGCTGGAGGAACGAACTTTGAACCGTCGTAGCGATCGTTGACGCGGGGAAAGGCGATTAAATTGCCGCCACTTCGCCGGAGAGCCCCTATAATACCGCCGAGCTTAAGTCTTGACCTTTGGAATCCAGGGGTAGGAGCATAGCGACTTAATCCTTCCGGCCTCCGCCAGGAGCCTGTTCCAGGCATTGCAAGCGGCATCGGCGATTGCGTCGTAATCGTCGAGGAGCCCATGTGAGAGGAATCGTTCCTTGAGGAAGAGCCAGACGCGTTCGACGGGGTTCAGTTCGGGCGAGTAAGCCGGCAGCGGGACCAGGGTAATGTTGGCGGGAACGACCAGTGCGTTCGAGCCATGCCAGCCAGTTTGATCGAGGATCATCGCCACGTGCTCGTCCTCGCTGCAACAGGAGTCGGTCTTTCGGTACGGCGGTATCACTCAACAATTTGAGGAAACAATGGAACAACGTCTCGACCTTAGCAAAATCTCTCCCGAAGGCTTTAAGGCCATGCTGGGAGTGCATTCGTATGTGCAAAACAGCGGCTTGCCGCTCGGGCTGCTGGAACTGGTCAAGATACGTGCATCGCAGATCAACGGCTGCGCCTTTTGCATCGCCATGCACGTTCCCTTGGCTCGTAAACATGGGGTCAGCGACGACCAAATGCATCTTCTTGTAGCATGGCGCGAAGCGCCGATTTACAGCCCGAAGGAGCGCGCCGCCTTGGCTTGGGCGGAAGCTTTGACGCAGCTGACCGGAGGCGACGTTTCCGATGAGGTATACGCCGAGATGCGCCAGCACTTCTCGGAGAGGGAAGTGGCCGATCTTTCCTTCGCCGTTGCAGAAATCAACGCATGGAATCGCCTGATGATTTGCTCTCGCACCCCGCCCCAACTTTAGCGCCATTGGCCGCGTCCGCGATCTATCGTGAGCGCTAGGAAATGAGCTGGTAAGCAGGCAGCGTGAGGAAAGGTTCGAGCTTATTCGAGAGCACGAGCTGCCGGAAAAGCGCGATCGCCTCGCTGAAACGGCCGCGCTCGTAAGCCTCTCCGAGCGTCGCTTGCAGCTTCTGCATCTCATCGGCGAGCACCGCCTCCGCCAGTTCCGGCGTGACCTCTCGGCCGTCGTCGAGCGCGGCGCCATAATGCACCCACTGCCAGTTCTGCGTGCGCGAGATCTCGGCGGTGGCTGCGTCCTCCATCAAATTGTAGAGCGGAACGGCGCCGTTCCCCCGCAGCCATGCCTCGATGTATTGCACCGCGACGCGCGTGTTGGCGCGAAGCCCCTCCTCCGTGCGCGTCCCCTGGTGCGGCTCCAAAAGCTCCTTTTGGCCGGCGTTCACGTCCTCGCGCAGCTTATCGAGCTGATTTTTCTGCGGCATATGCTCATTGAAGACGTTCGAGCGCGGTTGGCACAAGACCGGGGTGGGCGACCCACGTCCCGTCATGGCCGTACCGGACTTCGCGCAGCTTGTCGTCGCGGACGGCGGCGAGCGCCTTCTCGTTTACTTCAGGGTCGCGGCGGTTCGGGATGAAGGCGGACATGCCGCCCATGGCGAACGCGCCGCGCTTGTGGCAGGTCTTGATCAGAAGCTCCGCATAGGCTTTCAGGAAGGCCTTGCTCATCACGACCTGGCTGCGATCCGGGAGGATGTATTCGGGCTTGGCGCGCAGCGTCTTGATGTAGGAGAAAATGTAATCCCAGCGCCCGCAGTTCAGGCCGACGATGTGGTCCTTCAGTTCGTAGAGAATTTCGTGCATTTCGAAGACCGCGGGCAGCGTCTCGATCAGCACAGTGGCTTTGATGGTTCCGGTGCGAAGCTGCAGCGTCTCCTGCGCGAACAGGAAAACCTCGTTCCAGAGGCGCGCTTCGAGGTGGCTTTCGAGCTTGGGCAGATAAAAGTAGGGTCCGGCGCCGCCGGCGAGCGCCGCCCCAGCGTTGTGGAAGAAATAGAGGCCGAAATCGACAAAGGCGCCCGCGACCTTGTCGCCATCGACGGCGATGTGGTCCTCAAGGAGATGCCAGCCGCGCGGGCGCACCATGAGAACGGCGGGATTCGGTCCGACCGCGTAAGTCTTGCCGGTTTCTTCCTCGGTGAAATCGATCTGCCCCAGCCAATAATCCTTGAGGTTGATCTGGCCCTCGATCACGTTCGCCCAGGTCGGCGAAAGCGCATCCTCGCAATCGGCCATGAAGACTTTCGCGCCCGAATTCAGCGCATTGACGATCATCTTGCGCGTGGCCGGCCCCGTTATCTCAACCCGGCGGTCGAGGAGATCGCCCGGGATGTCGGCGATTGTCCAATCGTTTTCCCGGATCTTGCGGGTCTCGGGGATGAAGTCGGGCAGGGCGCCGCCATCCAGTTTGGCCTGCCGCTCGTCGCGCGCCGCCAAGAGTTGCCTGCGCCGAGGCTCGAAACGGCGCGCCAGCGCGGCCACGAATTCGAGCGCGTCGGTCGTAAGGATGCGCTCGTAGCCGGGCTTCAGGGCGCCAGACACCGCAACGCCCCCGGGAAGGTTCAGTGCGATCGATGGTGCTTCGTCCGGCATGTCATCCTCCCCTTTGCGTTCAAATGAGCGTATAGAAAGGCGCCGGTGCGGACGATGTCCATAGGCGCATCCAGCGGCGCCGGATAAAATTTGCGCTCCTTCGCGGAGGCACAAAAAAACCAGCGCTTGCGGCGCTGGCTTTGAGGTATATGGGAAGAACGCTAACGCACGGCTGAAAGTGCGTGCGCATTCGAAGCGGCGGAGGCTCTCGGAGTCTCGGCCTTCAGTGCGGCCTTCTGCACCGCCTTCTGCACTTTTTCGAACGCGCGAACTTCGATCTGGCGAATTCGCTCGCGGCTGACATTGAACTCCGTCGACAACTCTTCGAGCGTGAGAGGCTCATCCGAGAGACGGCGAGCAGCGAAAATACGGCGCTCGCGCTCGTTCAGGCTCTCCATCGCGGTTTCGAGATACTCGCGGCGGCGATCCATTTCCTCGGTCTCGACGAGAATCGTCTCCTGGCTCGGCCCTTCGTCGACGAGCCAATCCTGCCACTCGCCGCTTTCGGAGTTGGCGCGAAGCGGAGCGTTCAGCGAGGCGTCGCCGCCGAGGCGGCGGTTCATGCTGACGACATCTTCCTCCGGCACGCCGAGGTTGGTCGCGATCGTCTTCACCTGATCGGGGCGAAGATCGCCTTCCTCCAATGCCTGGAGCTGGCTCTTGGCCTTGCGGAGATTGAAGAAAAGCTTCTTCTGGCTCGCGGTCGTGCCCATTTTCACGAGGCTCCAAGACCGCAAGATATATTCTTGAATGGCAGCGCGTATCCACCACATAGCGTAGGTGGCAAGGCGGAAGCCCTTGTCGGGATCGAAGCGCTTCACCGCTTGCATGAGGCCCACATTGCCCTCGGAGATCACCTCGCCGATGGGAAGGCCATAGCCTCGGTAGCCCATGGCGATGCGCGCCACGAGGCGCAGATGCGAGGTTACGAGTTTCTGGGCGGCTGCGGCATCTTCGTGCTCTTGCCAACGCTTGGCCAGCATGTATTCTTGCTGGGGCTCAAGCATGGGAAAACGCCGTATCTCCTCAAGATACCGGGCGAGACCTCCGCTTGCGGCGACTGACGGCAATGAACTCATGCTTATACCCTCCGCAACGGCGGCGCCGCTGCCCTTGGAGAACTCGTTCGCCTTTTTGGAACGACGACGAATACCTTACGCTGCCTACCCGCCATCCGCATCTTAATTCTTGGACAGTTTCGTCTCCAGCCTTACGATAGAGTTACACAATTTCGCGATGTCGTCGGGAAGATCGGCTTCGAACGCCATGATTTTGCCCGTGACCGGATGCTTAAACCGCAAGCTAAGCGCATGCAAAGCCTGTCTTTTCATGCCTGAAAGCGCCTCCGCCGCCTCTTTGGGGAACGCCAAGGCCTTCGTCTTGAAGCCGGCCCCGTAGAGCGCGTCCCCGACAATGGGAGCGCCCAGATGGGCCATGTGCACGCGGACCTGATGGGTTCGACCGGTTTCGAGGCTGCATCGAACGACACTCACTAAGAGCGGGTTGCTCCCCTTCCCCTTAGCCTCCGACACGCGAAACGTGCGCTCCGTCTCGTAATTCGTGATCGCCGCCCGGCCTCCCTGCGCGACGACCGCCATCTTGGTGCGCGAGGAGGGACTGCGCCCGATCAGCGTCTCGATGCGCCCGGCGCGGGGTTTCGGCTCGCCCCAGACGAACGCGATATATTGACGGCGCAATGCGCCGGTGCGGCCATGATCGGCGAACTGGGCCGCGAGGCCCTTATGGGCGGCGTCCGTTTTCGCGACGACCATCAGGCCGCTCGTGTCCTTGTCGAGCCGGTGGACGATGCCCGGCCGCGCCACGCCGCCGATGCCGGACAGGCTCTCTCCGCAATGCGCCATCAGCGCATTCACAAGCGTTCCATCCCAATTTCCCGCTCCGGGGTGCACCACGAGGCCTGCCGGTTTGTCGATGACGATGAGGCTGTCATCCTCGTAAACAACCTTGAGCGCGATTGGTTCGGGCGCCATCGAATAAGGTTCGGGGGCGGGGACGCGCACCTCGAAACTATCGCCGGCGCGCACTTTCGTGTTGGGGTCGGCGACGGGCTCGGCCGCGCCGGCGCGCAGCACATGGCCGCCGCGAATAAGCTCTTGCAGCCTTGCGCGGCTTAGTGTCTCTATCCGGCTTGCAAGAAAACGGTCGAGCCTTGCGCCGGCGTCGGCCTCCTCAGCGACAAGGCGGGAAGCGGCGGGCGCGCCTTCATCCGGCATCGCGCGACCCTGCCAGCCGAACGACACGCGGTTTCAATGACAAACGGTTCAAGCTCCCTCCCCGGAAACCCATGGACGCCCGAGCGCGTGCGCATGCTGAAGATCGCGGTGGCGATCCTGACCGCGCTCTTGATACTCGGGATCTTCGCCCTTGTGTATGGGGTGGCGCGGACGGCGTCGAAGATCGGCGCGTCGCCAAGCCCGGCGCCGACGCTTTCGGCGGGGTCGCTCTATGGGCATGCGCTTACGCTCGGGCCGGGCGAGGCGAGCGGCGTTTCGCTCAGCGAAGGCCTGATCGTGCTGCACTGGAAGGGCGAGGCGGACGACGTAATCGTCACCATCGACGCGCGGAGCGGCCGCGAGATCGGCCGCATCCAAGTCCCCCGCCGCTGACGCCGCTCGAAGGCCTAACAAAGTATATAACCGATTTCTCGTCGCGGGGAGGGGCGCCGAAGCCGCGCCCTGTTTACCCGCCGTTAACCTTGGCGCCCCGGAATAAGGTACCGCCACTTCGCGGTTTTTCGCCTCTTTCCCCCCATTAAGACCAGTATAGCCGATAGCGCCTTGCGGATGCCTTAAACGGCGCTATTTCGCTGATTTCATTGGGTAATATGCGCTTTCACCGCACGAACCGGCGCGGTTGCGGAGCCGTCCTCCTCAACCTCAGGCTCGGATTTTCGGTTAATGCGCGCAAGAATAAAACCGTTAACTAGGATTTCCGACTCGCTTTTTTCGCGTCGAATCCGGGTTTTTTCGCGTTTTTCGTAGGAAAAGCCCGCGATTCGTAGGCAATCGGCCATCGCTTTTTTGCCGTTAACCCGGCCCGAAATTAACCATGGCGCGGCGGTACGAAAATCGCCGCCGCCTTACAGTTCGAGAATCTCGAACCGTAAGGCCGTGTGCTTGCCGCGAACGCGCCGCGCGGTCTCGGAACGGCGCGGCCGAGCGGCAATCCGGAATAGTTCCGTCATTGCGAGCGAAGCGAAGCAATCCAGGGTTACAGATGATGCACTGGAGCGCCGCAGCGGCCAAGGCCGCCTCGCGATGACGGGGGAGTGGCGCGCATCACCGGAGCGTCTCATAGAGGTCGCTCCAACTTGGATTGAGGCTCTCGATGAGCGCGACTTTTTTCGCACGCGATCCGGCCTCGATCTGCTCTTCACGGGCGATGGCGCCTTCCATCCGGTCGAGCAGCTCGTAGTATACCAGCATCTTGCATCCATATTTTGCGGAAAAACCTCCAGCCGCTTCGGTCTTGTGCCGATAAACCCGCTGGATAAGAGCGGAAGTCACACCCGTATACAGTGTGCCGTTACGTTTGCTCGCCATAATGTACACGGCTGGCTGTTTAATCTCGCGCAGGTTCCGGTTTCCGTCCTTGTTTCATGTTTTCCTGGGTTGCCAGGGCGCCTAAAGCATCGGAGCTTAAATCGTCATCGCGAGGCGGCGTTAGCGCCGCGGCGATCCAAGAAAATCCGCAACCAAATCCATGGATTGCTTCGCTCCGCTCGCAATGACGTTGAGGGCGATACGCCTCGCAACGACGTTGTGGGCGGTGGCGCCGCCCCTGAAAAACCTTGGTCCCTGCCGGAGCCCATGCGTCTCCCAAAGCAGGGACCAAGGCGGTTACGGGCGCAAACCACTTGCCCCGGCCATGATCGTCATGAACGGCCCTGGACGAAAAAATGCGCTCCCTCCGGGTCCGTGAACCCGGAAGCTCTGGCAATCCCCCGCTTCCCGGCGAATGCCGGGCGTGGTGGAGGGAATATCGTACTCGCCAGCCGGAAACCGATATTGTTGTTCCGGTTGTCTGGATTGTTCCTGTTGCGCTGGGCCGCGCGGAGATTCTGCGGATTGTTGTTCCAGGAACCGCCGCGAAGAAGGCGCCGACAAGGGGCCGTTCAGGGGGGTGACTAGGTCAAACCCAAAGCTAGACTATGCGATTCCCTCGCTCGACATCGCTGTGAAAACGCGGTCTTGCTTGTTATCCGCAATCTTGGCCACGCTGTGGAAAAAAAATTTCCGCCTTCGGCGGACGGTTCGGCTCACGGAAAAAAGCGTCGCCGGAGTTTCAGGACTTAAGGATGCTAAGGGGTAGGATTTAACGTCCTCGCCAGCCGGAAACCGATAACGTAGATCCGGTAGTCAGGACTGTACCTGACGCGCAGGGCCGCGCGGAGAAACTGCGGAATGTCGTCCCAGGAACCGCCGCGAAGAAGGCGCCGACTACAATCTCCGGTTGTTCTAGCCGAGCCATCGCTGGGCGCGCCGTTGTAATTCTCGTTCCAGCAATCCTCCACCCACTCCCAGACATTGCCGTGGACCTGATAAAGCCCCCAGGGGTTCGGCTTGAAGGATTTAACAGGCAGCGTTTTCTGGCGATACTCGCCCTTCGAGCCGCCGCCAGCATAAACATAGCTGCCATCGTAATTGGCGAGCGCGGGCGTGATGGACCGGCCCCACCAAAACGGCGTCGCCGTCCCCGCCCGCGTCGCATATTCCCGCTCGGCCTCAGAAAGCAGCCGGTACTCCTTGCCGGTCTTTTTCGACAGCCATTCGACGTAATCCTTGGCTTCGTTCCAGTTCACATTGATGACCGGACGGTCGCCGCGCCCCCAACCACTGTCGCTGGGCTTATTGCCGCCGCAGCCGCCATCGTCCGCGCAAGCGTCCCATTCCGCGAAGGTCACGGCGAATTTCCCAACCGCGAAGGGCTTGGCGATGGTTACTTTATGCTGCGGTTCCTCCTCCTTCTGGTGCTCCGGCTCGTCCTTCGGCGATCCCATCATGAAACTGCCCGAGGGCGCGATCACCATCTCCGGGCAGTTGGCGCAATCCTTGAAGCTTTCCCCCGATCCGGGCACGATGCAGGGCCGCGCGCCCGATTGCGCCACCGACACCAGCAAGCCGTCGCACGGGCTCGGCGGCGGCGGCGGCGCGACAACGGCCACCTGCGGCTTCGCAGGCTTCGGCGCTTCTGGCTGCTGTTGCTGCTTCTTCTGCAAGTCCGCCTCAAGCCGCGCCAGACGCTCCTTCAGCGCCGCTTCCTCACTGGGCTTGGTCTCGCGCGCCTTCAGCGCTTCCTCAAGCCGCGCCAACTGCTCCTTGAGCTTCGCCACCTCATCCGGCGATTGCGCCTTCGCGCCCCCGCTCGCCGGCGACAGCAAAAGCTCGTCTTGCAGGCGCGACAGCCGCTCCGGGTGCTGCTTGCCGCGCGTCGCATTCAGAACCTCGGCGGTAACGCGCTTGAACATCAGCTCGATTTCGAGGCCCGGCGTTTCGATGTTCTTGAGAAGCGATGCGGTGAAAGGGCTGTTGCGCTGGCCCGGCCCGTCGCTCGCCGTTTCGCCGGGCACGGTCGCATAGACGATCAGCGTGTTGCTGCCCACGACCGAAACCGGCGGCAAGCCCTTTGGCGGTATGGCCGCCTTGTTCTTCTCCACCGAAATGCGCCGCAAGCGCTCCTGAAGCGGACTGTCGCGGCAGGCGTCGAGCACGATCACGCTCACCCTGGCCGCGTTCTCGATGCGCGAAACCACCTCCTGGATGGCCACAAGCTCGCGCAGCGCGCTGCTCTCGCTCTCCGCCTTGAGGTCCACGGGCGCAATGAAGCCGCGTTTGTCGATCTGCACGCCGTGGCCCGAGAAGAAGAACAGCGCCACGTCGGCGTTCCTGGCGGCGGCCTCGAAGGCGTCGACGGCTTGGTCGAACTCGCGGACGGTGAGGTCTTTGCGTTCCGTGACATCGAATTGCAGGCGCTTGAGCGCGGCGGCGACATCGTCGGCGTCGTTCTTCGGATTATCGAGCGGGGCCAGCGTGTAGTTCGAGTTGCCGATGACAAGCGCGACGCGCTTTTCGGCCGGGGCGGCTGTGGCCCAGCACATCGTTAAAGCGCAAAAAATAAATGCCAGCACGCGCACGGCCAACCCGCTCCCGCCTTCGTTTCCCGATCCATACACTTTTTAAGTAACAGCGCCAAGCCCAAGTCGCGCCGCAGCCGTCGTCCCGGAAGCGTGGCGGCGCAATCCGGGATCGTAACAATTGAAATGCGCGCCTTTTGCGATCCCGGATAGCCGCAAGCGGCTTCCGGGATGACAAAGGGGGGCGGCGGGGCCGGGACGGCGATCCGTTTGGCCAAGGCGCCGCGAACCGATGAGGCCCATGGTTCGACACGCTCACCATGAGGGTCAAGCCGTTGAAATCGCTCGGCCTCATCCTGAGCCTGTCGAAGGATGAGCCACGGCGAAGCCTATTTCACCTTCTCCCCCGGATACACGCCCCACAAGGTCTTCTGCGGCGCCCAGCCCTTTTGCTTGCCGGCGTAGACCTCGCAGTCGTCGCCGTTGCATTGCACGATGTCCACGATGGCGCCCGGCTCGATCTGCGCCACGGCGGTGGAGCCGCCGCGCGAGGAGGTGAGCTGGAACAGCGCGCCATTCTTCACCCACGGCGCGATCACGGCGGTGCGCCGCGCGCTTGTCAGCCCGGCGGCGACCCAGCCCGTGCCGCCGTCGCTGTCGCGCACCTGCCGCCACGTGTCGTACTCGGCGAGCACCTCCACGGGGAGCCCGGCGCGGCGGAAAACCCACGCGATCTGATAGTCGCCGCCGGGGCCGACGCGGGCGTTCACCTCATCGGCCTTCAGGCTCACGAAACGCGGGAGGGGAAGCCCCGTCACGGTCCCGGCGGCGCGGCCTCCGTTGTCCTCGCCGAGCAGCGGCGCGGAGAAAGCGAACGCGCAAGCGATTAATGTCACGCAACCGATCCGAGTCTTTGTCATTGAGCGCCGTATCTGTTAATAACGAAAGAGTACTCGCAGTGCACAATTTCCTAAAGGCCGAGCCGGCCGGTCCTGAGCCTCCCATGACGCCACAAAATGTAAAAGTCGTTGTCACCCGCAAGCTGCCAGAACTCGTCGAGTCGCGCATGCGCGAACTTTTCGACGTCACGCTCAACGCCTCCGACTTCCCCATGACGCGGGATCAGCTCGGAGCGGCGATGCGGATGGCGACCGTGCTCGTTCCTACCGTAACCGACCGGATTGACAAGACGCTTCTTTCGCTCGCGGGGCCGCAATTGAAGCTCGTCGCCAATTATGGCACGGGCGTCGACAATATCGACCTCGAAACGGCGCGCAACCGTGGCATCATTGTGACGAACACGCCGGGCATCCTCACCGAGGACACGGCGGACATGACGATGGCGCTGATCCTCGCCGTGCCGCGCCGGCTCGTGGAAGGCGCGGACTATCTGCAACAGGGCAACGAGTGGCACGGCTGGTCGCCGACCTGGATGCTCGGCCATCGCATCTGGGGCAAGAAGCTCGGCATCATCGGCATGGGCCGGATCGGCCGCGCGGTGGCGCGCCGCGCGAAGGCGTTCGGCCTGTCGATCAACTATCACAATCGCCGCCGCGTGCCGGCCGCCGTCGAGGCGGAGCTGGGCGCCGCCTATTGGGATAGCCTCGACCAGATGCTCGCCAATATGGACATCGTGTCGGTGAACTGCCCGCACACGCCGGCGACGTACCATCTCCTGTCGTCGCGGCGGCTGAAGCTGTTGAAGCCGGCGGCCTATGTCGTGAACACCGCGCGCGGCGAAATCATCGACGAGAACGCGCTGGCCCGCATGGTCGAGGCGGGCGAGATCGCGGGGGCCGGCCTCGACGTGTTCGAGAACGAGCCGGCGATCAATCCCAAGCTTCTGAAAAACAACAAGGTCGTGCTGCTGCCGCATCTGGGCTCGGCCACGCTCGAAGGCCGGCTCGACATGGGCGAGAAGGTGATCATCAACATCCGCACCTTCCTCGACGGCCACAACCCGCCGGACCGCGTGCACGCCGCGATGTTCTGAGCGTGTCCGCCGCCGCGCAGGGCTTCGCGGCCGGACGGCGTGCGAGCGTCATCCGGTAAAAAAAAGGGCCCGGATAAGCACCGGGACCCTCGCAATTTTCAATGCGCCTCGCGGCGCTTCCAGCGCATCGCGCAATAAATCGAGGCCGCCGTCATTGCGAGCGAAGCGCCGCAATCCAAAGCCAGGCGCCCGGCATTATTCTGGATCGCCACGGCGGCATGAGCCGCCTCGCGATGACCGATTGCGGCTTCAAGTCCGATGCGCTAACGCAGTTGCAGCCGCCCGGCGCCCGCGCCGACGGCGAGGCCCGTCTCGGCCTTCACGCTGACCGGCTGAAGCGAAATCGTCTGGCTGCTGCCCCCGACGAGCACGTTCGCGCCGCCGCCAATTCCGATGGTGACGTTGGCCGAGGCGCCGACATAGTCGCCAACAAGCGCATGATGATGAAGCGCTGTCGGGGCGTAGACGACCCAGACAAGTTCCGAGTGCTCGGTTACGCCGATGTCGACGCCCGCGCGCTGGATGAGCGCGACATAACGCTCGTGCTGGCCATTGTAGCGCGTGAACACGCAGCGCGCTTCCTCGGACGATCCAATAATGGCGCCGACCTTCTTCGCGCCATGGCAGTGCAACGTGCCGACGCGGACGCCGGCGTCGGCGGACGCGGCAAATCCTAACGTAAGCGCCAATACGGAAACAGCAGTCGCCAGAGTTTTCATGTAAGTTCCCTTCTCTACTTCAAGTTTGCATCAAACTACAGCTTCGCGGCCTAGTTGTGGAATTCGCGAAAATGCGGATGACAGCATGTAATTCAGCCACAGCTCTACCTGTGCTAGGTGAGTCGGGCATCCGGTGTCCACTATGAACTTGTCGCAAGGGTTGTTACAGGGCAGCCTGGCGTCAGGTTGCGTCGCGCCGGGCCAGATAAGCCTGCTGGATGAGACCCGAGACGCGCTCCATCTCGCGCAGGGGTTCATAGGACCACGCCTCGATGCGGCCATCGAAGAATCGAATCCGTCGGGTCTCGACGAGATTGCGCTGGAAACGGGCGAACTTGTCGCGCTCGCCCCCCCGGCGTCCTTTCGCCGGAAGCTGGACGACGTGAACCGGCTTTCCCGTGCTGCAGGCTTCCGTGACCATGTTCACCGAATTGCAGGTGACGATGAAGGCGTCCGCATGCGCGAGGACGCCAAAATAGGGGTTGTCTCCCGTGCCGTCGGAGATGAAGGCGGCGCATCCGGCCAACTCGTCGCGCAACGCGGCCAGGGTCGCCTCGCCCGTGCGGCGCGAGCCCGTGATCAGGAGTCCGTATCCTTCGGCCGCGAGCGCCCTGAGCTGCCGGCCAAGCGCTCGCGCCTCCGCCTCGCCGAAGATGAAACGGGAGTTGCCGCCTCCAAGCAGCACCGAAACGCGCGGCGCCGGGATCGCCGCGAACGCTTCGGCCCAGCGGGGCGCCTCGGCCGCGAGCCTCTCCGGGTTGATCCGGTGCAGCGCGCCATCCATGACGATCACGTTCTCGCCGGTCAGCCCGTCATGGGCGGGGACCACGATGCGGTCGAAGCGCGAGCGCAGCGAAACGGGGTTTTGCAGCTGCACGGTGAAGGTGCGCCCGCCGCTCTGGCCTTTGACATAGAGCGACGGAAGGATGCTGGGGCGGCCCGTCGCGATCAGGATGTCCGGCCAGGGCGGCGCCACGGGGTCGCCTTTGCTGCTGAAGGCGAATTGCTTGAACGCCATGACGTGCGGCGTCGCGATGCGCCACAGCGTTTTGAGGAACACCCGCTTGACGACGGGCGTCAGCCCCATCGCCTCCGCCAGCCCGACGGCCTGATTTTCCATGCCCGGACGGCCATCGGTCAGGCACCAGCAGGTGGGCAAGGGATGCGGCCACGGGAGACCGCCGTTTTGTCGGGTGGGGCTTAGCTCGGTCATGATGTCATGTTCGATTGCATGAGGGCCTTCGCCCTAACACGGCGCCAACTGGAACGGAAGCCTTGAATGGCGCAGCCAAGCGCCGCGCTTTTGTCATTGCGGCGGTCCCCCGCGTCGGGTATCGACCGGCGATTGCGGAGGAAGAGCGTAATGGCCACGATGAAAGACGGTTCGCTTTCGAATGTTGTGGTCCTGCGCCCAGGCGCATTCAGGGCCGATGCGGCCTTGGGGCTGCGCGCGGCCGGCGCCGCGGCCATTCTTATCGTTCTCTTGCGCATCCTGCTCGCCGCGACGGCGAATCTCTCCGAGGACGAGGCCTATTACTGGCTTTGGTCGAGGCATCTGGCGGCGGGCTATTACGATCACCCGCCCATGGTCGCCGCTTGGATTGCGGCGGGGACGGCGCTCTTCGGCCAGACGGAGTTCGGCGTTCGCTTCGCCGGCATGGCGAGCGCGATCGCGGCGTCTTACCTCCTCTATCGCGCGAGCCTCAGCCTGTTTCGCGATCCCGCGGCGGCGGCGCTTTGCGTCATCTGGATGAACGCGACCCTCCTTTGCAACGCGGCGGCCATCATCGCCACGCCCGACACGCCGCTCGCCTTTTTCGCGACGCTCACGCTGTTCGCGCTCGCCAGGCTGATCGAGACGGGGCGCGGCGCCTGGTGGCTCCTCATCGGCGCGGCGCTTGGGCTGGCGTTCATGAGCAAATACACCGCCGCGCTGCTGCTGCCGGGCCTTTTCCTCTGGATGATAGCCACCGCCGAAGGCCGGCGCTGGTTCGCGCGGCCCGAGCCCTATCTCGGCGCGGCCATCGCCTTTCTTGTCGTCGCGCCCGTCTTCTATTGGAACTATACTCACGACTGGGCGTCCTTCGCCAAACAGGCGGGGCATAGCATCAAGGACAAGCCCGCGAACGCACTGGCGAGCGTGGCCGAGCTGTTCGGCGCGGAGGCCGGCCTTGCGACGCCCCTCATCTTCCTCTTCTGCCTGTTCGGCGGCTTCTACGCCTTCGCGCGCGGCCTGAAGCGCGCCGTGCAGCCCCTGCTTCTCATTGGCGCGATGTCCGCCCCCATTTTCGCATTCTTCTTCCTGCATGCCGCGAACCAGAAGATTCAGCCGAACTGGCCGGGCCTCGTCTATCCCGCCGCGATCCTCGCGGCGGTGCACGGCGTTCTCGCCTATTCGCGGGAGCGGAAGAGGGGCGGCTGGTTCCGGCAAAGCTTTCGCGCGGCGCCATGGGTGGGCGTGGCGTTCACGCTCGCGGCCTTCCTCCAGCTCGGCCTCGGGCCGCTTCCCCTCCCGGCAAGAATTGACCCGACCGCGCGCTTGAAAGGCTGGGCGAAGCTCGGCGCGGAAGTCGAGCGCTTGAGGCGGGAGCGCGGCGCCGCCTTCGTCTTGACCGAACGCTACGGGATTACGGGCGAATTGGCGTTCTACGGCTCGAACGCGGACAGAGTGGCGCAAATCTCGGAGCGCATCCGCTATGCGAACGCTCCGCCCCCCAATGAAGCCGAAATCGAGGGCGCGCCCGCGTTGCTCGTCGTGCGCGAGGGCGCCGATCCGGCGCGCGCCGCTTCGGCCTTCGCAAGCGTGGTCCGCATCGCCACGGTTGCACGCGACACGGCGCCCGACGCCGACGGATTCTACGACGTTTACCTCCTCTCGGGCTACCGGGGCGGCCTTTTCGGCCGGTAGCAGGATGCTGAAAGGGGCGGGCGGCGATCAGCCCAGCAGCAGATGCGCGGCGATGACGATCAGCGCAATGGTGGCGATCCACAGCGGAATCGCAATCGCCAAGCGCCCGCGCGAGCGCCCATCGCCGGCGGCCGGAGCGTTCTCGGGGTCGAGCGCCTCCACGATCCTCAAGCCGCGCTCGACGAGTTGCGGCGCCTGCTTCAAGGCTGCCGCCAGCGCGCCCGCATTCTCCGCCATGTCCTTGAGCCGCGCGCGCGGACCGAGCTGATCGGTCAGCCATTCGCGCACGATGGGCTCCGCCGCGATCCAGATATTCAGCCGCGGGTCGAGCGAGCGCGCCACGCCCTCCACCACGACCATGGTCTTTTGCAGAAGCAGAAGCTCGGGCCGCATCTTCATCTGGAACACTTCGGTGTTCTCGAAAAGCTGCGTGAGCAGCCGCGCCATCGAGATTTCCTCGGCCGGGCGGCCCATGATCGGCTCGCCGATGGCGCGCAGCGATTGCGCGAAGGCGGCGACGCTCTGATTGGCCGGCACGTAGCCCGCCTCGAAATGGATTTCGGAGGTGCGCTGGTAGTCCTTGACGATGAAGCCGTAGAGGATTTCGGCGAGGAACCGGCGCTCCTTCGGGCCGAGGCGGCCCATGATGCCGAAGTCCACGGCGATAAGGCTCGCGTCGCGCGGATCGACGAACAGATTGCCCTGATGCATGTCCGCGTGGAAGAAGCCGTCGCGGATGGCGTGCTTGAGGAAGGAGCGGATCACGTTGAGGCCGAGCGTGCGGCGGTCGAGGCCGGCGCGGTCGATGGCTTCGAGGTCGCCCATGGGGATACCGTCGATCCAGTCGAGCGTCAGCACGCGCCGGCCGGTGCGCTGCCAATCGACCTTCGGCACGCGGAAGCCCGTATCGCCGGCCTTGGCGATGTTCTCCGCCATCTCGGAAATGGCCGCCGCTTCCAGCCGAAGGTCCATCTCCAGCACGACCGATTGCGCCAGCGTGTCGACGGCCGCGACGGGGCGAAGGCGGCGCGTTTTCGGCGAGAGCGCCTCCGCCATGTTCGCCGCGAAATAGAAGCTTTCGAGGTCGCGCTCGAAGCGCTGCTCGATGTGCGGCCGGAGGATTTTCACGGCCACCGCGCGCGAGCCGCCGTCCTTCGTGCGCACCGCCGCCTTGTGCACCTGCGCGATGGACGCGGCGGCGAGCGGCGGGCCGAACTCGTCATAGACGCCGCGCCAGGGCTTGCCGAACGCGGCCTCGATTTCCGCATGCGCCTGATCGACGGGGAAGGGAGGCAGCCGGTCGCGCAGCGAGCTGAGCGCGTTCGCAAGCTGGGGGCCGACCACGTCGGGGCGCGTCGCGAGAAACTGGCCGAGCTTGATATAGGTGGGGCCGAGCGCGCGGATGGCGCGGGAAAGCCGCTCGCCCTTCGCCTTCTTCCGCGCGGCGGGCTCCTCGTCCATCGTTCCGCGCAAAATGCGCAACGGCGCGGGCAGCGTGACCGAATCGGGAACGAAGCCGACGCCATGCCACGCAAGCGTCGCGCCTGCCTTCGTGAGACGGTAAGTGTTCTTGATTGCGTTGAGCATCTTCGCGCGCGGGACCGATTCCAGTGCGGATTAACACGCGCGCGCGTTAATGTCAGGTTTTATATTCGCCGCGGCCTCGGCGCGGCGCGGTGGATGGGGCGGACGGGCAGGCTGCTGAAAAAGCAGGAATTCTTGGCTATCGTCATCCCGGCCAACGGCGCGCATCGTCATCCCGGCCAAGCGAAGCGCGAGCCGGGATCGCAAAAAAACGAGCGCTGCGATTTATTACGGTCCCGGACAAGGCTTCGCCTTTCCGGGATGACGAAACAACAGCCTGCAATCGGCGGCCGAGGCCGCCTCGCGACATTTAAGCTGCTCCCGCCCCTAATTGGTGACGAAGCAAGAGCCGCCCGCGCCCTTGATCTTCTGGCAAAGATCCATGGCTTGCTGCCGCGTGCCGAGGGGTCCCGCGACGGCGCGGTAGGTAACGCCCTTCGCGCCGAGGTCGGCGATCTTGGAGGAGAGCTGGGTGTCGCCGAGCACGGATTTATATTTGTCCGTCAGCAGCGCCAGATCCTTCTGGATCGCCTTTTCATCCGGCGCCGATTTCAGCGAGACATAGAACCCGCCAGCCGGAGCGGCTGCTTCGACCGGCGTAATGGAAGCCGTCCGCGCGATGGGCTGAGCATTCCTTGGCGCTGGCGCTGGCGCGACGGCTTGAATCGCCGCGGACGAAGACGCCACGGGCGTGGTTCTGAACGGCGCGGCGAGCTGCGGCTGAGCGGGCGCCGGAGAGGCGCTTCCAAATGGCGCAGGCAGCTGGCCGCTGCTCGTATCGACGACGCTCGGCGTCACGAATGGGCGCGCGGCATCGACCCGCGTGCCGTCGGGCCGGTAGCTCTCGCTCCGCACCACCGTCGGCTGATCGCGGCTGGGAGAGGCGGAGGGCTGAGACGCGTCGCCGGCGCGCTGGGCTTTCCTCAAGGCTTCGTCGATTCTCTCTTCGAGCGAGTTGCCCGCGGGAGCAGGCGCGGCGGCCGGCGCCGGTTGAGCGGCGGACGCCACCGTGGCAAAGGCCGCCGTCTGCACCTGCTGTCCGTCCGGCGTCAGACGGTCGTAAATCATCTTCTCGCCATTGGGGAACTGCTTGCCGCCTGGATTGCCCGGCACTTCCTTCATGGGCCGATTATCGGCGCGGAGAATGGGAGTCGCCGTTTCGTCGCCGCCGCCCTTCACCGACTTATAGAGGTACGCGCCGCCGCCGCCGATCGCGATGGCCCCGACAAGGGCCGCGGCGATGAGTTTCTTGCGGCCGCTTTTGGGCGCGGGGAGGCGATCGTGATCCTGTTCGAGGTCGTCCTCGTCCGCGAAGAAGTCTTCGTCGAGCTCATTGCCGTGCTCATCATGCTGAAGACCTGCGGCGCCGTCCTCCTCATCATGGAGGGGGTGCTCGTCCGCCCAGCTGTCCTGGCTCCCATACCGGGCGCTAAAGGGATCCTGGGGAGGGTAGCCGCCGGCGGAATATTGCGGCGCGGCGGGGGGCGGCGGCGCATAGGCGCCCTGTTGCGCCCGCGCCTTCAGAGGCTCGTCCTCGGGCAGGTAAAAGCGCGACGCCTGCGCTTCCTCTCCCATGCGCGCGGGGAAATTGCGATCGTATTCGTCCGCCGGCGAAGGAAGAGGTTCGCGCGGAAGGTGCTGCTGCTCGTCGCGCCGGCTGGCGCCGACGGGCTGCGTCATGGATTGATGAGCGCGATTCGGATCGTAAGGGTCGCCCTGGTATCCGGCGCCTTGCGCTCCGTAGACGGGCTGCTCGTAGCCGCCGGGCGGCGTCTCGCGGGCGAAAAGATCGTCGCGGCCCGCCTCGTGAAAATTCAAATGCGGCGCCTCGGGCTCGTATGATGGAGGCGCGAAGGACGGACCCGCTGGCTCAACATAGCGCGGCGGTTCTTTCCGGGGCGCGGGCTCGGGATAAAAGCCTTGCGGCTGATTCGGGCCGGCTCCTGAGGCGCATAAGCGTGCCGGCTGAAATTGGAATAGGCCGCGCGCTGATTGTCCCGGGCGGCTTGATCCTGATAGCCGCCGGCGGCGGGCCGTTCGCGCGATGACGATTGCTCCCACCTCTCGTCGCGTTCCTGCCTCGCGGGGCCACGGCGTTCCCCTTGGTCGGCGCGACGTCCGCGGCGCGATGCCGAATTGTCATTCGTAGACATCGAACTGTTTTCCTCCACCTGTGATAGTACGGACCTTGGCGGACTAACGCATTTCAGTGATTGCTTCTACGCCAAGAAGATTTAAGGATAAGCGCAGTACTTGGGCGGTCGCTGTAATGAGCGCCAGACGCGCCTGGGTAATGTCCGAGCTAGCTGTTACCATGAACCGTAAATGTGGCAACTCTTTGCCACGCGTCCAAAGACTGTGGAATACTGCCGCAAGTTCATGAGCGTAGAAGGAAATCCTGTGGGGTTCGTGTGCCTGGGCCGCTGCTTCGACCACTCGCGGAAATTGTGCTATCTTCTTTATCAGGGCAAGCTCAGCCGAATCGGACAGCAAGTTGAAATCGGCCGTGGCGAGCGACGCCGCGCTGAGATCCATCGCGGGGAACGCCTCCTTCGCCTTGCCGAGCACCGATGAGGCGCGGGCGTGCGCGTATTGGACATAGAAGACGGGATTGTCGTTCGACTGCTCAAGCACCTTGTCGAAGTCGAAGTCGAGCGTGGCGTCGTTCTTGCGCGACAGCATCATGAAGCGGACGGGTCCCTGTCCAACCTCCTCGACCACCTCGCGGAGCGTCACGAAGGAGCCTGAGCGCTTCGACATCTTCACGGGCTCGCCGCCCCGGAAGAGGCGCACGAGCTGGCACACTTTCACATCGAGATCGGCCTCGCCGTTGGAAATCGCCTTCACCGCCGAGGTCAGCCGCTTCACATAGCCCCCGTGATCGGCGCCGAGCACGTTGATGAGCCTCTTGAAGCCGCGCTCGATCTTCGAACGGTGATAGGCCATGTCCGCCGCGAAATAAGTATAGGAGCCGTCGGACTTGACGAGGGCGCGGTCGGTGTCGTCGCCGAACGCAGTGGCGCGGAACAGGATCTGCTCGCGGTCTTCCCAGTCGTCCGGCAGCTTGCCCTTGGGCGGCGCGAGGCGGCCCTCGTAGATCAGGCCCTTCTTGGCCAAGCTCTCGATGGTGACCGCGATCTCGTTTGTCGCGCCGGCCGTGAGCGAGCGCTCGGAGAAGAAAACGTCGTGCCTGATTCCGAGCGAAGCCAGATCGTCGCGAATCATGTCCAGCATGGCGGCGGCGGTGCGTTCGCGAACCTTGGGAAGCCACGATTCTTCCGGCGCATCCAGAAGCGTCCGCCCGAACTCGGCCGCGAGCGATTCGCCGATGGGCTTCAGGTAATCGCCCGGATAAAGGCCCGGCGGGATTTCGCCGATGTCCTCGCCAAGCGCTTCCGCGTAGCGAAGGTGGGCGGAGCGCGCCAGCACATCGACCTGCGAGCCCGCGTCGTTGATGTAGTATTCGCGGGTGGGCCGGTAGCCCGCAAACGCGAGAAGATTGCAGAGCGCGTCGCCGAACACCGCGCCCCGCGTATGCCCGACATGCATGGGGCCGGTGGGGTTCGCCGAAACGAATTCGACGTTGACCGCTTCGCCCGCGCCGAGCGCGCTCCGCCCGTAGTCGTCGCCGCTCTTAAGCACGGCGCGCAGCGCCTCGGGCCAGAAATCGGCCTTGAGCGTGAGGTTGATGAAGCCGGGGCCGGCGACCTCCGCCTTTTCGACATCGGGCGTCCCGGCGAGGCGTTCGGCGATGCGCTGGGCGAGTTCCTTCGGGTTGAGGCGCGCGTGCCTGGCGAGCGTCATGGCGGCGTTGGTGGCAAGATCGCCGTGAGCGGCTTCCCGTGGCGGCTCGACCGCGAAACCATCGAGCTTTATGTCCGCCGGCAGAACCCCTTCCGCGCGGAGGTCCTCAAGGACGCAGCGAATGCGGTCTTCAAAAAGAGCGAAGATATTCATGGGAAATTTATTGACGGATTTTTGGGACGCGCGCAATCCCGCCCGCCTCACAATCCCGCTTTGTGCTTAAGAAAAGAGCGGCCGCCTTTCGTCGAATGGATTGCCGCGAGCGCCGCATTCAGAGCATCGTGCGCTTAATCGGACGCGGCGTCATCGCGGGGCGGCTTCGGCCGCCGTGGCGAACTAAGCAGGTTTTTCCGGCTTCGCCGCAGCCGTCATCCCCGAAAAGCGGCGCCGGATCCGGGATCGTGCCGAATTGAAGCGCTTGCCTTTTGCGATCCCGGCTCGCGCTGCGCTTGGCCGGGACGACGATCCGTCGGCCAGATCGGCGGAGTCTGCTTAGCGACTTAAGCCCTGGGCTGCTTCGCGGAGTTTTCCCAGGCCTCCGAGCCGGGGCTGGCTATGACGCCGATTCCGGCCATGCGGATCTCGCTCGAAGCGATCGCTCTCAATCTCCCAGCGGCCATTTCTCTTCGAGAAGTAACGATCGTCGGCCGAATTGAGGACGCAAGCGAAATCGGCTTTTATAGCGCCAAGATTGTGATGCAGCGCATGGACGTAAAAGTCTTTCTCCGCAAGTTCCAGCGCAGCTTCGAAATGAGTTGAATATGCGCAGGTTGAGAAAGCCCAAGATTTGTTTTCGAAATACAGAACGACCTCGAACAGGGTTGACTCTGCTTCACGGACATCTTCCGGCATAACATCTGACCTCTGACGCGCGGGGGATGCGAACTTGAACCGCAATTCACCACCGCAACCTAAGATTGTCAACGCAATTTTTCACAATTGTTAACGGAACGGCGCCCCCGCAAAGCGCCGCCACTCGTCGTCCCGGAAACGCCGGGGCCGGGATCGTTGCGGACCCGGCGTTGCTTTTTGGGCGATCCCGGATCGCCGCAAACGGGGTCCGGGACGACGAGGCAAGGGTTGACGGGTTAACCGCATCGAGCGGATTCAGCCGCATAATTAGCGAACTTTTTACCTTAATGCGGCTTTTACGGTATCGAAATACCGCAAAATGGACCCAATAGGGTTAACCGGCGGCCTTCGCCTCACGCGATGCGCGCGGCGATGAAAAGCCCGTCAGCGGGGCGAGCCGAACAACTCGGCGTGCGTCTTCAGGGCGAACATGTCGGTCATGCCGGCCACGAAATCGCCGGCGGCGCGGCGCCCCGCGATGGGGTCGGCGAGTTCGGCCTCGCGCCCCGGCTCCAGATGCATCGCGTCCGGATGCTCGGCGAAATAGGCGTACAGTTCGCGAACCATGCGCTGCGCCTCCGTCATCTTCGCCACGATGGCCGGGTGCTTGTAGACCTTCGCGAACAGGAAGCGCCGCAGCTCGGCGATGCCGGCGGCCATGCGCTCGGAGAACTGGGCAAGCGGCGCGGGCGCGGCGCGGATGTCCTCGATGGTCCGCGGCTTCGCGCCGGCGATGCGCGCGCGCGTTTCGCTGAGCACGTCCTCGACCATGGCGGCGATCATGCGCCGGTTCATCTCGTACACCAGCAGCGCGCCGGGCAGATCGCCGTGCCGCGCGCGCACCGCGGCGAGCGTGCGCCCCGCCATCGGCACGTCCTCCAGCTCCGCGACCGCGATGTAGCCCGCGCGGAAGCCGTCGTCGATGTCGTGGTTGTTGTAGGCGATGTCGTCGGCGAGCGCCGCGATCTGGCCTTCGAGCGGCGCCTGCGTGTCGAGGCGCAAATCCTGGGCCTGCATGGAGGCGCGGATGGCGAAGGGCAGGCCGGTCTTGGCGTAGCGCGCAATCGGCCTGCCGTCGCGGCCGATCAGCGGACCGTTGTGCTTCACGATGCCTTCGAGCGTCTCGAAGGTCAGGTTCATGCCGCGAAACGCCGCGTAGCGATGCTCCAGAAACGTAACGATGCGTAAGGATTGGCCGTTGTGGTCGAAGCCGCCGGCGCCCGCCATCGCCTCGTTCAGCGCGTCCTCGCCCGCGTGGCCGAAGGGCGTGTGGCCGAGATCGTGCGCGAGCGAGATCGCTTCGACGAGGTCTTCGTTGAGGCCGAGCACGCGCGCGAGCGTGCGGCCGATCTGCGCCACCTCCAGGCTATGGGTCAGCCGCGTGCGGTAATGATCGCCCTCGTGATAGACGAAGACCTGCGTCTTGTGGATGAGCCTGCGGAACGCGGTCGAATGCACGATGCGGTCGCGGTCGCGCTGGTAGACGTTGCGCGTCGGGCAGGGCGCCTCGGGGTAGAGGCGGCCGAGGCTCTGCTCGGGATGCGCTGCGTAGGGCGCGAGATCCGTCATGGGCTCCATCCCCGCCGCCCGCGGCGGTTGACATTGACGCTCGAACAGCCAAACTTCTAGCAACGTTCAAGAGAGGCGAACAATCGATATGACCGCGAATGCCAACATAAGCGTGAGCGACCGCGCCGCCAACCGTATTCGCGAAATCATGGCGGGCGAAGCGGGGCAGAACGCGCTGCGCATCAGCGTGGAGGGCGGGGGCTGCTCGGGCTTCCGCTATGAGTTCGCCATCGTGCCGCAGACCAATGCCGACGACATTGTCATCGAGAAATCGGGCGCGCGCGTCGCGATTGACCCGGTGTCGGCGCCCTTCATGTCGGGCGCCGAGATCGATTACGTCGACGACCTCATCGGCGCCTCGTTCAAGATCAAGAACCCGAACGCGACCGCGTCCTGCGGCTGCGGCACGTCTTTCTCCGTCTGAGGAGAGATGCCATGCATCGTCATTGCGAGCCAAGCGAAGCAATCCAGGGCCAAGCCGCCAACCGCAATGTGGATCGCCGCGGCGGCCATGGCCGCCTCGCGATGACGTGTCCCGATTCCGGCAAAGCGGTCTTCTGAGCCGTGCTGACGGTTGCGACATGGAACGTCAATTCGATCAAGCAGCGCGAGAACGCGTGCGCGGCGTGGTTGAAGCAGGCGGCGCCCGCGGTCCTGTGCCTGCAGGAGCTGAAATGCCAGACTGAAGGGTTTCCGCGCGGGGCCTTCGAAGACCTCGGCTATAACTGCGCGTTCATCGGGCAGAAGTCGTTCAACGGCGTGGCGATCCTTTCCAAGTTCCCAATCGATGAGATCGTCGCGGGCTTGCCGGGCGACGCGAGCGACGAGCAGGCGCGCTACATCGAAGCCGCGATTTCGCTGCCGGACGGAAAGGCCATCCGCGTCGCCTCGATCTACGCGCCGAACGGCAATCCTGCCCCGTCGCCCAAGCTCGATTACAAGCTCGCCTGGCTGGCGCGGCTCAAGGCGCATGCGCAAACGCTGCTGTCCTACGAGGAGCCGCTGGTTCTGGCCGGCGACTACAACATCATCCCGCGCGCGGGCGATGTGTATAACGCCGCCGCCTGGGCGGAGGATGCGCTTTTTAGGCTGGAGTTGCGGCAGGCGTTCCGGCGCATCGTGAATTTGGGGCTGACCGACGCGGTGCAGGCGTGCGACGCGCGCGGCGGGCAATACACTTTTTGGGATTATCAGGCCGGCGCCTGGCAGAAGAACCTTGGGCTACGGATCGACCACATCCTGCTGTCGCCGCAGGCTCTCGACACGCTCGCCTCCGCCGAGATCGACCGCCGCCCGCGCGCGTGGGACAAGCCCTCGGACCACACCCCCGTTTCGGTGACGCTGGCGATGTAGCTCGTAAAATTGTCATGGCCGAGCTTCACCCACGGCTGTCCGGTTCGTTTTACTGACCGGGGTCTTCGCTCACCCTTCCATGTCACCCCGGAAGCCGCGCGGGCTCCCCCATCATCCCGGAAACGCCGAAGGCGTTATCCGGGACCGCAAAAAACGCAGCCTGCGTTCTCAACGGTCCCGGCTCGCGCTTCGCTTGGCCGGGATGACGAGGCCGGCGCTCTTCGCCGTCCCGGAAAGGCGGATAATCCGGGGTCTTCCGCAATACTTCGGTTCGAGGTTTTGAAAGATCCCGGATAGGGCGCGAAAGGCGCCATTCCGGGCTGACGATGTTGAAAACGCCGCGGAATAAAACCGGACAGCCATAGGCTTCGACCCTCGGGTCGAAGCCCGAGGGCATGCCCCGGCCATGACAGTGGCCGGCGTTTCGCCGCCACAACCGCCGGATTTGGGTTCAACGCTTGTCCGGCTGGATGCGCGCCATCTCCGAGGACACGCAGGTTAGGATGACGCCAAGCGCCTCCGCCGGCTGCATGCCCTGGTCGATTGCCGCCTCGAACGCGCTGATGATATGCGACTGCAACGCATCGGCGATCCTGTCCGTAACCGGAGGCTTGGGCGGGCACGGACAGGGCTCGTCTTCCTCTTCCGGAAAAGCGTCTGGTTCCAATCGCAATGTCATTTTCCTATCCTTGCTATTATGCAAAGTTCCGTCACCGATTCGGTTAAGCTTGGCGGTTGCCTTGAGCGTTTTTCGCGGGGGGGCGGCCGCATTTCAACTCCGCCTCAGCCAGCGCCTTGGCAAGCTCCATGAGGCCGGCGCCCTCCGCTTCGCGCGAGAGGTAGCGCAAGGCCGCCAGAATGCCTTCGACGTTTCTGTCTTCCATGGCGATCTCCATGAGTTGGGGATGGCTTGGCACTAGTCAGACTCCGCCGATTTGCCCAACCCATCGTCATCCCGGCCAAGCGAAGCGCGCGCCGGGATCGCAAAAAAGCAAACGTTTCGATTTGTTGCGATCCCGGATAAGGCTTCGCCTTTCCGGGATGACAAACAATGGCCATCCGTTGGCGTACTTGGGAAACTCTGCTTGGCTTCACGCTGTGTTCTGGTTTCTTCGCCATAGTTGAGAACGGTTTCGTGGATGATCCGCAGGCGCATCTCCGGGCTCAAGCTGGCGTCGACGCAAAAGCGGCTGCCTTCCCAAAGCCCAAAGCTCCGTGGCAGCGCAATCTTTTTTGCGAGGTAAGGGCACGGCCGGTCCGCCGGATAAAGCCGCGACGAGACGCTGGTGGAGAACAAGTCGCTGGCGCTGATGCATAGGCAATCTAACATTGGCCCGCCTCGGTAAACTCACCTTTTCCGAGGCAGTAGACTGCGTTCTGGCGGCGCCTTTCAGCTAGCAACCTTGATAGGCGCCTATCCTATGTAGGAAGGAAGGATCAGGCCGGTGCGTATGGCCTTGACCGTGGCCAGGGTGCGCTCGTTGGCGTTTAGCTTTTTGAAAATGTTGTTCATGTGAAAGCGGATCGTTGCGTGCGACACGCCAAGGATCTCGGCTATGACGGAGTCGCTCTTGCCTTCCGCGGCCCAGTGCAGAATTTCTCTCTCGCGGGCCGTCAGGTTGACCGGGCGGGCAGCCGGGGTTGGGCGATCCTTGATTTCAAGCTCCGTGTAGACGAGATGAAATTGCATCGCTATGGCTCGCAACTTGCCGAGCAGCGTGGCGCCGGGGCGGCCGATGGGGGAACTGCTCGCCATTCCCACTCCCGCCAGTTCGCCGGCGGTTCCGCAAATGGGGATGGCGACGCCATTCAGAAGCCGCGCCTCGCGGGCCTCGTTCATGACTTTCTTTTCTTCCGGACTCAGTTCGCAGGTCTGTTCGAGCGACTCCCATGTGAACGGCCGCATCGTGTTGAAACCATATCGCGGCAGCGGGTCTTTTTTTTGATAGTTGTTCGCATTGTAATGCGCCATCCAATCGTCGGGATAATTCTGGACGACGCCATGGCCCGCGTCCAAGCCAAGCGATGGGTGATCTGTTATCAGGCTATAGCAGAACCGGTCGAACCCAAGGTTTTCGAGCGCGTTTCCGAAAAGCCTCGCCACGTCTTGCGTGGACTTGGCTTCGTTCGACTCTTCTATGAAACGTTCAACCGATGAGTTTCCCATTGCCGACCGCGAACATCGCCGCCACGCGGCCCCTGAAGTTGAAGCCAAGTTTTCAATATCGCGGGTCCCGCTGCAAGCGAATTCTCCAAAGGCCTATATCCGCCACCGGCAAGGCTCCCGCGCCCAATACTTCGCCATTCCATAACCGCGAGGGGAAACCATATAAGGGCGGACCTTTTTTGGAGTTGCCATGGCGCAGCCGCCCAAGCCTTCCCCGCCCAAAGGCCATGAGGTCGCGCAGCAAGGATCGAGCCGCGCCGAGGTCGACGCATTCCTCTCCAAGATGCGCGCCGCGCCTTCGGCGCCAGCTTCCGGCAACGGACGCCTGATCTTCGCCATGGACGCCACCATGAGCCGCCAGCCGACCTGGGACATGGCGCTGCAAGTGCAGGCTGAGATGTTCAACGCGGTGAAGGCCGTGGGCGGGCTGGACGTGAAGCTCGTCTTCTTTCGCGGTTTCGACGAGTGCCGGGCGAGCCGATGGGTCGGCGACGCAAGCGCGCTTGCGCGGCTCATGATGGCGGTGGAGTGCAAGGGCGGCCATACTCAGATCCGCAAGGTGCTGAAGCACACGCTTGCCGAGGCTGAGAAAGGCCGCGTCGGCGCGCTCGTCTATGTGGGCGACGCCATGGAGGAGAGCGTGGACGAGCTCGCGAACCTCGCGGGCCAGCTCGGCCTCCTGTCAATCCCGGTTTTCCTGTTTCAGGAAGGCGATGACGGCCGGGCGCAAGCGGCGTTCCGCGAAATCGCCAGGCTGACGCGGGGCGCGACCTGCCGCTTCGGCCCGGGCTCGGCGTCGCAGCTTCGCGAACTGCTCGAAGCCGTCGCCGTTTACGCCGCCGGCGGGCGCGCCGCACTTCAAGACTTTGCAAAAGGCCGCGCGGGGCCTACTTTGCTGCTCGAACAGATGTCGAAGCCCTGACGGCTTCTTCGCCCGGAGACAGTCGATTTTACCGCTTTTCCTATCTCTGCTAATATTGGGGCTCACCCTGTATTTCCTCGGGTGGCTGACCAAGGCCGAAGTCGCCCAAGTCGCGGCCTGGATTCGCAAGAGCAGCGGAGTTTTGTTGGTGGCCGGCGGGGCGTTTGCCATTACACGGAATATCGGGCTGGCGATACTGGCGGGGATGTTCGCCTACACGGTCATGTCCCGGACGGGGTGGCATCCGGGGAAGCGCAAAGACGCGGGCGCCGGAAAATCTTCGGTGCGTTCGCCCTATCTTGAGATGACCCTCGACCATGCTACCGGGGCGATAGAGGGCCGCGCGCTGCGCAGCCGCTTCGCCGGACGCGCCCTTGCGGACTTTTCTGAAGCCGAGCGGACCGAGTTCCTTGCCGAGCTTCGGGCAAACGACGCGCAAGGGGCGCAACTCTTCGAAGCTTACCTCGACCGCGTTTCTCCAGGATGGAGGGCGGGAGGGGAACCGGGGTTCCGTGGGGCGGCGCCTTCGCGGGCCATGACCGTCGAGGAGGCGTACATGGTCTTGGGCCTAAACCGCCGGGCCACCCGCGGCGAGGTGCTTGCCGCGCATCGGAGCCTCATGAAGCGTTTCCACCCCGATCAGGGCGGCTCGACCTACCTTGCCGCCCAAGTGAACGAAGCCAAGGATTTACTTCTGAAGCACATCCGGCCCTAACATCGCCCTTCGACAAGCTCAGAGTGAGGCGCGTGTTTTCAACGAGCAGATCCTCATGGCGAGCCTGTCGAACCATGGGCCGCATCCTACAGGCCCGGCCAGAAGAAGGCGGCGTCCGCAAGCATGTTTCTCCTCGTCCGGCGGGCGCTCGCCAGCCGGATCGCGGCCTCGCTCTTGCGGCGATGGACGCGCGCCAACCTTGCGGACTCGCGCGCCGCCGAACCGCCTTCATCCAAAGACCGGCGTTGCGCTGTCTTGAGCTCCCTGCCTCGCAGCATCGGCCATGGAGGCAGGTAGCCGTCGCTCACCAAGCCATCGGCCGGAGCCGGAATTGCGGCGGCCGGCGCCTCGGCGAGTTTCCGCCGGACCTTCCTATTCGTGGATTGCTCCGCGCCACTCTCGCTGCTCCGCGCAGGGACCGCGTTCGCCGCGTGCAAGTCGGCGAGAAGCCTCTGGCTTGGCTTGGAGTTGACCCGCGTGAACTTCCGGGCAGCCTTGCGCGCGTCTTCGCCCCACACCGGCGTCATCGGGCCGTTATAGAGGCCGAGCCTCTTAAGCTCCTTCTTGACGGCGACAATGCGCTCTTCCTCGCCACCCGGGAGGGACGCCGCCGAAGCCCCGTCACGACCCGCCTCGCGGGGTTTGATCGCAGAGTCCGCCGTGAGGGACATCGCGCTTGTTGCGCCGATTCGCGGGGCGAACGCCTGGGAGGTCTTTGGCGGCGGGTTGGCGGGCGTCTCGATAAAAGCATTGGCGACAGCCGCATGCTCCTGCTCGCGGAACAAATCCGACACAGGGCGCAGCGAGACCAACGCTGCTACGGTGCAGACACCGAGACCCAAGGCGCGCATGGCAACCTCCACCTCAAGCGTTCCAAGTCACCGAACTGGCGCCCACCTGCAGCCTGCTCTTTGCTCGCCGCCACCTTACGGTGTTGTGAGGGTGGCAGTCGATGCGATCGAACGCAAGCCCCAACTCTGCTTATTCAGCGCAATTCACGCAGCGCCCCGCACAACAACATAGAGCCCCTCCAATGTAGCCGATCCACAATATCTTGTGGAGAAAAATTAATGCTCGCTTAACACACAGCGAATCATTCATGGTGACGCGGGGGCCTAACTAAGCGCTTGAATCGTGTGGTAAAAGATTGCGAGCCAGCGGCGGATCGCAGTCACTGGGCGAGAGTCCCGCCCACGCAAGTCAAGCTAAAGTGAACTGTTCTTCACCTGTGTATCGCGCCTGTCGCGGACGCGCTCAAGTTATGCGTTCGCGAATGACAAGACCATGCCCCCGGCATACGCGCCGTCGACGCGGCGTTATTTATTGGGGGCTATTATGAGACACGTTCTTGGTATTGCAGGCGTAATCGCGGCGGCGGTGCTTCTTCTCGTTTCCGCCGCGATGAATTGGCGATTCGGGTACACGCTCGGAAGATCCGAATTCGAATCGCAGCTCTATGGCGGCGCAAGCGCGGCTGCGGATTGCTTCAAGGCTCTGCTGCCGTTTTTCATCTTCGCCGCCTTGCGAAACAGGAGCTACAGCCAGGCGCTCGGGGGGGCGCTTCTGTTCGCTGTTTGCTTCTCCTACTCGCTCAGTTCATCGCTCGGCTTCGCCGCGCTGAACCGCGCCGACATCACCGGGCTCCGCCTGCTTAAGGTGGAGACGCACGCCGACCTGCGCGCCGACCTCGATCGCTCGCGCGAGGCGCTGAAGGCTCTGCCGGCACACCGGCCCTCCGGCACCGTCGTCGGCGAGATCGAGGCCTTCAAGCAGAACGGGCGCTGGCTATCGAGCGGCGAATGCGCCAACGCCACGGCGACAAAGAGCATGTCCTACTGCGAAGGCTTCTTTAAGCTGAAGGCGGAGCTGGCGGTCGCCGAGCAGGCCGAGAAGCTTGAGGCGAAGGTCGTCCAGATCGACACGCGCCTTGGCAAGCTCGACATGGAATCGGCCGCGCGCGCGACCGATCCGCAGAGCCAGATGCTCGCGAGCCTCACGGGCCGCAGCACCGAGGAGGTTCAGACGAGCCTCACCGTGCTGATCGCGCTCCTCGTGGAGCTTGGCGCCAGCCTCGGCTTCTACACCGCGTTCTCCTATTGGCGCGTGTTCGATGTAAAGGGCCTTCCCGCCGGCCCGCGCGGCGGCGCCCATTCCGGCGTTTGCGCCCGCGACCATGCTGCCCGCGCTGCCGGGCCCGCTCGATCCCGAGTTGACGCCCGCGCAGCCAAAGACCGACGTCGAGCTTTATTGCGACGAGCGCGTCGGCCGCGAGAATGGGTCGAGCGTCACCGCGCTCGCGCTCTACGACGACTATTGCCAATGGTGCGAGGCCAAGGGCAAGCAGCCGCTCGGCCTGCCGATCTTCACGCGCAGGTTCAGCGACCTCGGCGTGCAGAAGGCCAAAGTCGCCGGCCGCATCCGCTACATGGATGTGCGGCTTCTGTTCGGGACCGACGACGACAGCCTGCGCGAGCTGTCCGCGGTGTCTTAACGTCTCGGTCCCTGCTAAGGAAAACCCCGCCCGTCGTGGCGGGGTTTTTTTATTGCGCGGCGCCATGCCGGCGCGGGCGCTGTGCGATTCGGGTTCGCGGGCTGGCGGCCTCCGCCAATTTCCAGGATTTCCCGCGAATAAGGCGTGCTACTGGGCGCTGTCGCGCCAGCGCCGCAGCAGCCGGTTGCTCACGAAGGAAAGCAGCGCGAAGATCGCCAGCCCCGTCGCGGAAATCAGCACGAGCGCCGCGAACACGCGCGGGATGCGAAGCCGGTACGCCGATTCGAGGATGCGATAAGCGAGGCCGGATTCGGTTCCGCCGGTGCCCGCCACGAATTCGGCGACGACGGCGCCGATCAGCGCGAGCCCGCCGGAGATGCGCAATCCCGCCAGAAAATAGGGCAATGCCGAGGGCAGCCGCAGCCAGAGCATGGTCTGCCATTTCGAGGCGCCGTACAGCTTGAAGAGATCGCGCAAGTTGGCGTCGGCGCTGTTGAGCCCGGCGATGGTGTTGGAGACGACCGGAAAGAACGCGACGATCCAGGCGCAGATGAAGAGCGCGAGCGTGGTGTTCTTCGCCCAGATGATGATGAGCGGCGCAATCGCCACGATGGGCGTCACCTGGAGGATCACCGCATAGGGAAAGAGGCTGCGTTCGAGCAGGCGCGAGGACGCCAGCAGCAGGCTCAACCCCAAGCCGCCCACGGCCGCTCCAAGAAACGCCAGCACCGTGATCTTCAGCGTGAAAAGCCAGCTCGGCAGCAGCGTTGCGAAGTCGCTGACGAGCGTCTGCGCGATCAGGATCGGGGACGGCAGAACATAAGGCGGCAGCTCGTACCACTGCACCGCGCCTTGCCACAGCCCGAGCAAAAGTACGCCGACGATCAGGGGCGCGATGCGTTCGAGCGCGGCTAACATGGCGCCGGCTCGCTCATCGCCCGCGCCAGCGCCTCCGAAACCTCGCGGCAGCGATCGATATAGGCGCGCGACGTGCGGAACTCCTCGGTTCGCGGATAGGGCGCATCGATGGCGATGTCGGCGGCGATACGCCCAGGGCGAGGCGTCATGACGACGACGCGGCTTCCGAGAAAGACCGCCTCGAAGACGCTGTGCGTGACGAAGACCGCGGTGAATTTGGCGGCGAGCCAAAGGCCGAGCAGATCGCGTTCGAGCTTCGCGCGCGTGATTTCGTCCAGCGCCGCGAAAGGCTCGTCCATGAGCAGCAGCCGCGGCTCGGTCGCGAGCGCGCGGGCGACGGAGGCGCGCATGCGCATGCCGCCGGATAACTCGCGCGGATAGGTTTGCGCGAAGTCCTTGAGGCCGACGCGGGCCAAGACCTCATGGATGCGCTCCGAAACGGCGCTGGCAGGCAAGCCGCGAATCCGGAGTGGGAGGCGGACATTCTCGTACACGCTCGCCCAGGGCATCAAGGTCGGCTCTTGGAAAACGTAAGAAAGGTTCGAGCCGTAGCCGCCTCTTTCGCCGCGTCCGTCGAAGCCGGGCCATTCGACGCCGCCTGCGCTCGGCGCTTCGAGTTGAGCCGCGATCCGCAGCAGGGTGCTTTTCCCGCAGCCCGATGGCCCCACCACCGCGAGAAATTGCGGCTCCGCCGGCAGCGTAAGCGTGACGCCGTCGAGCGCCAGCACGCCGTTGGCGAACGTCTTGCGCACCTCGTGCATCGACAGGAGCGGCGGCGCGACCGTTGGCGGGGAGGGGCGGTCCAGCATTACTTGTCCAGGAGGTCGAGCGTGTAGGCGGCCTTGTAGTCGAGCTTCGGCGAGTAGACGCCGGCGGCGGCCATGGTCTCGAAGAACGACCGCCAGCGCTCGCCGGTCATCGCGCCGATGCCGAACCGGATCGCGTCGCCGCCGTCGACAAGGCCGCGAGCCTTCATTTCCTTGACCTTGAAGTGGAAGAGCGCCTCGCCATGATCCGGGTTCATCTTCAGCGCGAGCTTCATGCCCGCCTCATAGTCTCCCGCCATGCAAGCCTCATACCCTTGGCGCGTGGCGCGGATGAAGGCGCGCACGGCATCGCGATGCTTGTCGATGTAGGAGCGAAGGCCGAATGCGGTCGTCGTGTAGTTGTCGAACCCGTAGTCGGCCAGGAGAAGGATCACGAGCGGCTTCGGCAGCTGCGACCCGCGCAGGAGCGCGTCCTCCGTCACATATCCCTGCTGGATGGCCTTCACGTCCGCCAGGAATGGCGCGGCGGAATAAGTGTAAGGGCGCAGCTGATCGTCGGTGAAACCGAACTTGAATTTCAGCCACTGCCAGAATTCCTGCCGGGCTTCGGCTGACACCATCACCGGGCGGCCTTTCACGTCGGGAAGCGTCGCAACGCCCTGGTCCGAATGCGCCACCAGGGTTTGCGGATCCTTCTGAAAGAATGCGGCGACCGTCACGGCGGGAATTCCCTCCGCAACCATGTTCAACGTGGTGAAACCGGTCCCCATCGCCAGATCGAGCTGGCCGACGCCGACAAGCAGCGGGATATTGACGTCCGGGCCTCCCGGCTTCAGCTCGACATCGAGCCCAGCCTTTTCATAAAGCCCGGCGGCCTTAGCCTGGAAGAAGCCGCAGTGCTCGCCTTCCGGCAGCCAATTTAGCCCAAACCTGATCTTTTCCGCCGCGCACAAAGGATTTATTGTAAGAGCGATCGCGGTCGCCAAGGTTAAGATCGGCGCCCAGAAGCGAGAGTTTTTAGCCAAGGTGCGTTCCCAGTGAGGATATTAGCTATTCAATGATTTAGCCAAGTTGAGCGTATCCATAAACGACGATTTGTCAGATGGAAACGGGAGAACGGCGATGGCAGACAACGGGAAGGCGGGAAAGGACGCAAAATCGCGGCGGGACGAAACGCCCGCATCGCCGCCGCAAGAGGCTGAGCCTGGACCGGAAACCGCGGGAGCCTTCGAGCCTCGAAGCGTTCCCCTTCCCCCTGGGCCGGACTTGATCCTCGATGAGCGCCTCAACTCCGCCGCGGCTCCTTTTCTCTATCTGCTGGCGATCATTCTGATCGCGGTTGCAGGCTACTTCGTTTACATCTTTGTACGGAGCTAAACAAATAGCCGCGCTGACGCTGAGGGGATGAGTGCGTCCGAATGGGCCGCTCCGTCAGCCCTGCTGTTCATATCCGCCCATTCGGCAGACCAGCGCCCATTCCTCGGCGGTCACCGGCTGGACGGATAGCCTGGAGTTTTTGACGAGCGCCATATTCGCCAGTCTCGGCTCAGCCTTGATTTCAGCAAGCGTGACCGGCCTCGGAAAGGCGCCCGCCGCGGATACGTCGACGCAATTCCAACGCCCAGTGGCGTCGGTGGAATCGGGATGGATTTCGCGAACGATCTTCACAGCCCCGACGATCCGCTTCTCTTTCACCGAATGATAGAAGAAGCCGAGTTCCCCGCGTCTCATGGCCCGCATATTCATCTGTGCAAGCGCGTTGCGCACTCCGCTCCATTCCTCCCCTTTCGCGCCCGCCTTGAGTTGATCGCTCCAGGCGAAGGATTCAGGCTCGGTCTTGAACAGCCAAAAGGCCATGCGCTCGTGTCCCGTCGTTCATTCGCCGGCGCGCGTGGCGGCAAAGATGCGGCCGAATTGTTCCGACTGCAGGAAGACGACGAGCGACTCCTCATCCGCGGCGATGGCGCTAAGCGGCAACGCGTATGACGCCGGCGCGCCTTCCCAGTCGCCCGCCTCCGTCAGCTTCCGCACCACGTTCGTGTAAGTCACAACGCTACCCGCGTTCTCGCCGCGATGGATCGGAACGGCCAAGGGCTCGCGAACCGTCGCAACCCAAACCTTTCCTTTCCGGTGCCGCGACCCCTCCGGCGCGCCGCCGACATCGATGATAAGCTTACCGTTTTCCCGGCGGACGAATATGGGAACGGCGTTCTCCCCAATGACAGGGGCAGTCGCCTCCACGGCGGCTTCGATTTCCTCGCGGTTGCTGCCGACGCAGTTTCGCACGCCATTGATTATGGCCTGGGGCGTGTAGACCTCGCCATCGCCGAGGGACTTGGCGTAGTTACGCTGCCGCTCTGTGTTTTCCGGCCGCGCCAGGGTATCTTTCCAGCCGAGGTAATCCCAATAACTGACCGGGAAACTCAAAGCGATGATATCCGGGCGGTGAGAAAGTTGTTCAAGAAGTTGATCGGCTTCTGGGCATGAGGAGCAGCCCTGGCTGGTGAACAGCTCGATAACCGAGGCGTTCCCCCATGCCATTTCCCGCTCCCCCGCGGAAGCGGGCGTTTGCGCTACGGACAGAACCCAAGCAAGCGCTAGGATGCCGAGAGACGAAAACGTCGTCACACGTGTCTCCAATCGATACTTTATCTGCGCCGTCACTCTATCTGGAGCCCAGTTTCAATTTCCAGTCACATGTGCTTGCTTCAGGTTCGCACAACCGCAATTTTCTGTCATCGCTTACTCGAACTGGGTGCCTTTGCCGAGCGGAAAACCCCGCAGAAAATCGGCGCCGCCCACGGGCCGCTTGCCAGGCCGCTGGACTTGCGTGAGCCTCACAGCCTGCGAACCGCAAGCAACCGTCAAATTCGTGTCCAGGAGCTGCCCCGGTTCGCCCTTTCCAGGCACGAGCACCGACCGTAATACCTTAATACGCTCAGGCTTGCCGCCCAAAAGCGCCTCGAACCAGGCGCCGGGATAGGGCGACAGGCCGCGAATCCTGTTGTGCACCTCCGCGCCAGGCTTGGACCAATCGATCCGCGCCTCGTCCTTCGACAACTTCGCGGCGTAGGTCACGCCATCCGGCGGCTGCGGAGTGAAAGTCAGCTTCCCTCGTTCCAAAAGGTCGAGCGCGTTCGACATCAGCGCCGCTCCCATGAGCGAGAGGTGATCGTGGATCTCCCCGGCCGTGGCGTCGAGCCCAATCGAGAGTCGGTCTCCAAGAGCGACCGGCCCCGTATCGAGTCCCTCCTCCATCTTCATTACCATGACGCCGGTCTCTCTGTCCCCCGCCATGATTGCGCGCTGGATCGGCGCCGCGCCGCGCCAGCGGGGAAGAAGCGACCCATGCAAATTGAGGCAGCCCAGCGGTGGGGCCTCCAGGACAGGCTTCGGCAGGATCAGGCCATAAGCGACGACGACCGCGACATCGGCGCCGAGCGCCCGAAACTCGTCCTGGACCTCGGCGCGGCGCAGCGTCTTCGGGGTGAACACCGGAAGCTCGGCTTCTTCCGCGAAGGCATGCACGGGGGACTTTTTCGGCTCCATCCCGCGCCCGGCGGGGCGGGGCGGCTGCGTGTACACGCCCACAACATCATGCCCCGCGCCCACGATTTCGCTTAAGGTGGGGACGGAAAAGTCCGGGGTTCCCATGAACGCAACCCGAAGGGTCATGGATGAAGGCCTCCCTGAGCCGACGGCGCCAAAGGCCGTTTAAAGCGCCGGCAGTCTTTTTTTGCAAGACAGAAACATAGCCCTTTCGAGCCGCCCTTGCATGGCGGACTTGCGTTTGCCGGGCGCCGGACCTACGGATGCGCTCGAACGAAGCGCGCGAAGCGGAGCCCTTTCGCTCATGCCCGGGCTTTCACGATAGCGGAAATGAAACGAAAGGACGCGAATGCCGGACGCCAAAGCTTACCCAAGCGCCGGAGCTTCCGTCGCGGTGTTCCGGGGCAATGAAGTGCTCCTGGTCCGGCGCGGGAAGCCGCCTTTCGAAGGCTACTGGTCGCTTCCCGGCGGCGCCTTGCAATGGGGGGAGACCGTGGCGGAGGCCGCGAGGCGGGAGCTTCGGGAGGAAACCGGGCTGCTTGCCTCGAATCTCACTTTGGGAGATGTTGCGGACGGGATCTTGAGAGACGCCGAGGGTATCGTGCTGGCGCATTACGCGGTCATCGTTTTTGCAACTCGCGATGTGGAGGGCGCGCTTGCCGCCGCTTCCGACGCGGATGCGCTCGGTTTTTTCGGCGCGGAAGCGAGAAAGCGGCTCCAATGCACGCCGGGGCTCGAAACCGCGATAGAGAACGCGAAACGGGCGCTCGATAAGAGCATTCCATGAGGACGTCCGCGATCCGAGCGAAGCCAATGCTGTTCGCCGGAGTTGCGGCGCTAGCGATTGCGGCCGCCGTTACGCCCGCGCCCGCCCAACGCGCCGCGCCCGCGCAGAAACAGCCTGCCGCGCCTTCGGCCGCGCCAAAACAACTGGGCTCGGACGACCGCCCCTATGACGGACAGCTTTTCCGGCTCGCCGAGATCCTGGGCACGCTGCATTACCTGCGCGAGCTGTGCGGCGCAAACGAAGCGCAGGTCTGGCGCGAGCAGATGCGCGAACTGGCGGCGTCCGAAGGCACGAGCGCCCTGCGCCGGGCCAAGCTCGTGGAAAGCTTCAATCGCGGCTATCGCGACTATTCCAGAACGTACCGCACCTGCACTCAGCCCGCTCTCGTCGCGATCCAGCGCTACATGGACCAAGCCGCGGCCATCGCCGACGGTCTCATCGCCAATGAAAAGTAGGGTTCGGCGGACGCCTTCAGCGGCCGAACGCGCCGAAGGCAAAAAGCGGCGACGGGCCTTGCTCCGCGATGCGATGCCCCGCAAGGCCATAGGCGAATTGCACGAACAGCACCGCCCCGAACATGACCAGCACGACGCCGGACACCTGGTTGATGACCTTTAGCCGGCTTTCCGTCAGCTTGTGCCGCACGCGGGCAATGAGGCGCGACAGGCTCGCCCACCAGATCAGGCTCCCCGCCATGATCGAGGAGACGGCCGTCAGCGCCTGAACCCGGGTGTCGAGGCCTCCCAGCATGGATGTTGCGCCGCCGAACAGCGCGAACAGGCCGAGAATGGCCCCCGGATTGGTGATGGTGAGGAAAAAAGTCTGCGGCACGATGTTCAGATGCGGCATGATTCGCCAGACCCTGTAGCGGAGCATGGGCCGCATGAATGTGGGGATGCTGTTGGAAAGCCGCCTCAGCCGGGCGATGTTCGTCGTGGCCGTCGCCACGATCTTCGGCTGAGCCCAGAAGACGTTCAGTCCGAAACCCGTGAGGATGAAGCCGCCGATCAGCTCGATCTTGAGCTGGTGATCGCGCATGAAGCCGGATATGGCCGAGGCGCCGTAGGCCGCGATCGTTGCGATGACGCCATCGGCGAGCACCGCGCCGAGCCCCGCCGCGAAGCCGCCCCAGAAGCCGCGCTCCAATGTGCGCTGGATGCAGACGATGTTCACGGGTCCGACCGGCGCGGCAATGAGCACGCCAATGATGAAGCCGATGATGGCAAATCTCGTCGGATCGATGATCTGCGCCAGCATTGACCTGTGTAGCCCTCAAAATTCCGTTATGCCGAAGCTGCGCCCTAAAGCGCGGCCGCGTTTAAATAGCCGGGCGCGACGCCATGGATTCGCCACGCGCCTGCCGCCAGCAATCCATGCCGTGAAACGGTCATGCCTTGCAACAGGAGACGAATGTGAAAGGTAAGCCAGCAGCAAATTTCTTCTACGGTCTGAAGCAGTTTTGCTTCGCTGCCGACGCCCTCGCCGCCGCCCTTATGTTTAGCGCGCTTATGTTTGCGGCATCCTGCGCTCATGCGGAAGGGGTTCAGCTTGGGCGCGACGTTTCGAAGCTGCCTTCCGAGGTTCAGCGCATGCGGCAGGCCATTCTTAAAGCGGCGACAAGCGGCGAGATTGAGGAATTGCGCGTGCCGATCGATATGAATGAGCTTCCCCCCGTGTTCGCGAAAGAGCGCGTTCCCGACCCGATCGCCTATTTGAAATCGGTCTCGGCCGACGGCAATGGCCGGGAAATGCTCGCCATTTTGTACAACCTGCTCACGACGGGCTACGCGATCAAGGACGCCGGAACCAAGAATGAAATGATAATATGGCCTTATCACGCGGCGATTTCGCTGAGCGGGCTGAGCCCAAGCCAGGAGGTCGAGATCTACAGGTTCCTGACGCCGGCGCGCGTGAAGGAGATGGCCGCGGCTGGGAAGTACGCCTATTACAGCGTTGGAATTGGCCGGGACGGGGTTTGGCATTCCTTTGCATCGAATTGAGGACGGGCGCCGTCTTTTCGCGCCGCCGGTTTTCCACAGGAGATGAATCCGGGAGGCGAGCATGGCCGCGAATAATTCCACGCCGCGCGGGCGCCGGGTCCGCTAACCTCGCGTTAACCCTGCCGCCTCCGATTAAGGTTCCGCCGACTCGCATGTTTTCGCGTCCTTCCCATCATTATTATTAATATACTCGAAAGCGCCTTGCGGACGCGTTAAGCGGCGTCGATTGCGCCTATCGCATTGCATTTGCTTGGAAATTTCCGCTCGCCGCGCGGGCGCCGGAGCGGTTGCAAAATTCGCTTCTTCAACTTCAGGATCGGGTTTATGGTTACCGCGCGCAACTTTATAACCGTTAACTAGGATTTCCGACTCGCTCATTTCGCGTCTTTTTCGACTCTTTCCGCGCTTTTCGTAGGCGCTGGTAAGGATCGGCGCGAGAAACGCCCCGTCTTTTTGGCCGTTAACCCATGCCGGAATTAACCATGCCGCGCCGCCAAGGACCGCATGCGCGCCTTACGGTTCGAAAAACCCGAACCGTAAGCAAAACGCCGGCCGCAACCGCCCGCGATAAACCGCTCCGCCTCTGTCGCGGCCTCATGGCTATCTCATGCGCGCCAAGCCCGCTTTGGCGCCCTAAACCGCCGGCGTTAGAGTTTCCTTCAGCGCGACATCCTTGGCGTCCTCCAGGGCGGCGGCGACCACGTCGTCCACGCGTTCGAGCCAGATGAACTCCAGGCTTTTCCGGGCGTCTTCCGGGATGTCGTCGTAGTCGCGGCGGTTGCGCGCGGGAAGCATGACGCGCGTCAACCCTGCGCGCGCGGCCGCGGTCACCTTTTCCTTGATGCCGCCGACGGGGAGGACGAGGCCGCGAAGGCTGATTTCGCCGGTCATGGCGGTGTCGCTTCGCACGGTGCGGCCGCTCAAGAGCGAGAACAGCGCGGTGAACATGGCCACGCCCGCGCTCGGCCCGTCCTTCGGCGTGGCGCCGGCGGGCACATGGATGTGGATGTCGCTTTTCTCGAAAATGGCCGGATCGATGCCGAGCGAGGCCGCGCGGTTCTTCACGAGGCTGAGCGCGGCCTGAGCGCTCTCGCGCATCACGTCGCCGAGTTGGCCGGTGAGGATCAAGCTCCCCTTGCCCGGCGCGCGCGTCGCCTCGATGAAAAGAATGTCGCCGCCGACGGGCGTCCAGGCGAGGCCCGTGGCGACGCCCGGAACGCTCGTGCGCATGGCGACTTCATTCTCGAAGCGCGGCTGGCCGAGAATGTCATTTAAGTCCCGAGCCTTGATGTGAACCTTTTCGTGGGGCGCCTCCGCAATCCGCACCGCGTCATGCCTGAAAACCTTCCCAATCTCCCTTTCGAGCGCGCGCACGCCAGCCTCGCGGGTGTAGTCATGGATGATCTGCCGCAACGCCTCGTCGTCGATTCGCGCCTGTTCCGCGGTTAGTCCGTTCGCTTCCAGCTGTCGCGCCACGAGATAGCGGCGCGCGATTTGCAGCTTCTCCTCCGCCGTGTAGCCCGACAGCTCGATGATCTCCATGCGGTCGCGAAGCGGGCCGGGGATGGTGTCGAGCAGGTTGGCGGTGGCGATGAAGGTCACGCGCGACAGGTCGTAGGGCACGCCGAGGTAGTTGTCGCGGAAGGTCGAGTTCTGCTCCGGGTCGAGCACTTCCAGCATGGCCGCCGATGGGTCGCCCTGGAAGCCGCGCCCCATCTTGTCGATCTCGTCGAGCATCATGACGCAGTTGCGCGCGCCCGCCTTCTTGATGGCTTGGACGATGGCGCCAGGCAGCGCTCCGATATAGGTGCGCCGGTGGCCCCGGATCTCGGCCTCGTCATGGACGCCGCCGAGGCTCACGCGCACGAACGGCCGCTGCATGGCGCGCGCGATGGATTGGCCGAGCGAGGTCTTGCCGACGCCGGGCGGTCCGACAAAGCAAAGGATGGGCGCCTTGCCCTGCGGCGAGAGCTTGCGAACCGCGAGGTATTCGATGATGCGCTTTTTGATCTTCTCAAGGCCGAAATGGTCCTCTTCGAGGATGCGGCGCGCCTCGGCGATGTCGATGGGCTTTTCTTCCGGCAGCGCCCAGGGCAGCTCGACCATGGTGTCGAGATAGGTGCGGATCATGCCCGACTCGGCGGCTTGCTCCGGCAGGCGCTCGTAGCGGCGCAGTTCCTTGCGGGCCTGCGTCTCCACCTCGGGCGGCATCTTCGCCTTCGCGATGGCCTCGTTCAGCTCCGCGATTTCCGCGGTCTTGCCGTCGCCTTCGCCGAGCTGGCGCTGGATGGCCGCCATCTGCTCGCGCAACACGGCTTCGCGCTGCCGCTCATCGAAGACCGCCTTGGTTTGCCGTCCGATTTCCTGGCTGAGACGCAGCACCTCGATTCTTTGGGAAAGGAGCCGCGAAACCTTGTCCATGCGCAGCGGCAGGTCGACAGTCTCCAGGATTTCCTGCTTCTGTTCCGGCGGGATGTCCATATAGGCGGCGGTGAGATCGGTCAGGGCCGAAGCGGACTGCGCGTTCTGCATCGCGGCGATGAGGTCGGTCGGGACTTGCGGCAGAAGCTCAAGCGCCTCGATGGCCTGCTGCCTGAGCAGCATGGTGCGGGCTTCGATTTCCGGTCCCTCGTCCTTGGGCTCCACGACGCGCTGGACATGCGCGATCAGCAAAGGCCGCTCCTGGTCGAAGTCCACCACGCGGAAACGCTCGATGCCCTGAACGATGGCGTGATGGCCGCCATCGGGTCCGGTGACGTAACGCACGATGTTCGCCGCCGTGCCGATGCGGTTCATGTCCGTGGCGGAAGGCTCAAGGGCCTCGGCGTCGCGCTGCATGAGGATGCCGATCTGCCGCTCCTCCCGCATCGCCTGCTGCACGGCGCCGATCGACATGGGACGTCCGATGGCGATGGGGAACAGCACGCCCGGAAACAGCACCGTATCGCGGACCGGCAGGATCAGCAGCAACTCCGCGCCGGCGTCGGCGGCCGTGCTTTCAACGATTTGCGCCTCGACTTCGGGCGCTTGCTCAATCTGGCGATTATCCATGGCGCCCTTCCCTTCCGCTCACTCGGTTTTCTGAAGGCTGATAAGCAGGCAACCGTTTACCGTCGTTCGCTTTACCGTGTCGTAACTGCCGCGCGGAAGCGGGACTCGCCGCGCGAAACGCCCTTGCGGAAGCTCCAGCTGATGAATGATCGCGGTCCGAAGCTCCTCCGGGAAAACCCGGCGGCCGGTAACGGCAAGCGCGCCGTTTTCGATCGCGGCGTCCACGCTTTCGGGGTCGACGCCCGGCAATGCGAAGAAAATCAGGATTTCCGTTTCGGTTTCGAGCACGTCGACGGGCGGCTCCCAAACCGGGCCGGCCCCGTGCGGGTGAAGCACGAAGAACTGCTGATTCAATCGTTGCGCGCGTGAAAGGCGATCGACCGCCTCGAACCACATCCAGCTTTTGAATTCGCTTTTTGTCATGTCGCCGATGCTCCCTGCCAACACGCTCAGCGGACATACGCCGAGACCCCTTGCCGCCGGTCCCGGGCAATGCCTTAAGCAATATGGACGGTTGAGGGGACTGCTTTCAAGGATGAACGTGGGAAACCTGGAGCAGGGCGCGGCTAAAGTTCAAACCCCGGGGGATAAACTCCGGCGGGGACCCAGTATTTAATGAGCGCGGGGATTACATTCCACTCCCCGTCTGCACGGGGACAAGCTTCGTGGGAATGACGCGGACGGGAATAGGAAGGCTCCGGATTGTATCTCGGGGCGGCGAAGATCGCGGCTCTCGTCATCCCGGCCAAGCGAAGCGCGAGCCGGGACCGTTAAGTACTCAGGCTGCGTTTTGTGCGGTCCCGGATAGCCGCAAGCGTCTTCCGGGATGGCAAGGAGGGAGCCCGCGCTGTTTCCGGGATGACATCGAAGGGTGAGCGACCGGATTTAGGATGACCGGCGGGACCCGGCCTTCGTCTGGTGGAATGGCCCGGATCGCGCCGCTAATTTCATTGTGTAGTGCCGTTCGGTAAGACTATCACGCACATTGCAACTCTTTTACTTTGAGAGGTCCGGCTGTGGGAGATAGACCGGAAACAAAATAGAAATTTAACGCCACAAATTCTAGCGTGTCCAAAGATTGGCGGGATCGATGTCGAAGACTTCCCGGATGAAGGAAGCAAGCGTCGATAAGCGTTCGATAAGAATGTTCATGGATGTCCCCTGTGGTTTCTTGATGCGGTTCATCCGCATCTGCCATAACAGTTATAAGAACCAATTTCTGTAGAAACTCTTAATGGACAATACACCATGATCGCCGGATTGGCGCTAATTTTCCCTTCAGCGCGGCGGCCCTTATAATTTTGTGTGGGGCTAAAACGCGGCCTCCGTAGAAAAATTATCGGCAAGCCGAAGGCAAGTGGCAGCCGCGCAACAGAACCTGACTTCGCCCGGAAAATCGTAGAGCCTTAACGTCGCGCCCTCACGTTTCCGTGCTCCCGCGGGGGCTCGCGTGGGGACGGGTACGCCCTCTCCTTGGGGAGAGGGCGGGAGCGAGAGGTTGGGAGGGGTTCAGGGAAGATGACGCGCGGCGCCGGCCGCGCCCGTCAGTTGCCGTTTTCCATCCGCTTGCCGAAGGATGAAATCAAGTCGTCCTTCGTGATCGGCCCCGTGTCCGTGACCGGCTGCGTTACGGTCGAGGCCCGCTTTTCGGCGGGACGTTCCTTGCGGCCGCCATGAGCGCCCCTCGGCGTCACCGCGTTATCGCGGACGGCGTCCGGATGGTGTTCCAAGCTGTCGTCGCGGGGATAGCCGGCGCTGGGGGGCGCGGCTGCGGCTTCCGGTCTGGCGGCGCTTTCCGCTGGCTTCGCGGCCACGTTTCCGCCTTTGGCGACGATCACCGTCGCCGGCCTCAGCACGCGTTCCCCGATCTTATAGCCGGCCTGCAGCACCTGCACGATCACGTCGGCGGGCACGTTCGGGACGTTGATCTTGACCACGGCCTCGTGATTGTGCGGGTTGAACTTCTCGCCGAGAGGGTCGAAGCGCGTGATGCCATGGCGCTCGAAGACTTTGAAAAGCTCGCGCTCCGTGACCTCGACGCCTTCAAGCAGGGACTTCAGCCCGGCATTCTGCTCCACCGCATCTTTCGGCACAGCCTCGATGGCGCGCCTCAGATTGTCGGCGAGCGACACAATATCGCGGCTGAATTCGGAGACCGCGTATTTCATGCCCTCCGCTTTGTCGCGCTCGGCGCGGCGCCGGAAATTCTCCATTTCCGCGATGATGCGAAGGTGCTTGTCGCGCAGTTCGGCGTTCTCGGTTTTCAGGTCGTTGACGGCTTGGAGAAGCGCCTTGTACCGTCCGTCTTCCGGCGCCTGGGCCGCCGCGTTGGAATCGTTCTGCTCAAGCCCGTTCAAATTCGCGGGCGCGTCCGGTGTATCGTTCATTGTGCGTATGCCGTTTCCGTTAGGATGAGGATCCGCTAAATCCTCTCTTACGATCCGCCGTGCTTCCCGGTTTATATCGGCGGTTTCGGTGCGATTATCAAGCTAACACGCGGCTGACCAGCTTCGCGGTGAAGTCAACCATGGGGATAATCCGGGCGTAGTTGAGGCGAGTTGGCCCGATGACGCCGAGAACGCCGACGATCCGCCGCTCCTGGTCCTGGAAGGGAGCGACGATAAGCGAGGAGCCCGACAGCGAAAACAGATTGTTCTCGGAGCCGATGAAAATGCGCACGCCATCGGCCTTTTCCGCAAGGTCGAGAAGATGAACGAGCGATTTTTTCGATTCCAGATCTTCGAAAAGCAGCCGGATCCGGTCGACATCCTCCACGGCCTTGAGGTCGTTCAACAGGCGCGACTGACCCCGCACGATGAGGCTCTTGTTGTCGTCGCGGCCGCCGGACCATTGCGCAAGCCCCGCCCTTATCAGGCGCGCGGTCAAAAGGTCGAGCTCGGCCTGGCTTTCCTTCAGCTCCGCCTCGATGCGCTCGCGCGCTTCGGGAAGCGTAGCGCCGCGAATCTTGGCGTTAAGATAGTTGGTGGCTTCGGCGAGCGCCTGCTGCGGCAGGCCTTCGGGCAGGTTAAGGACGCGATTCTCGACGCCGCCATCCTCGCCGGCGAGCACAAGCAGCGCCCGCTTCTTGTCGAGGCTCACAAATTCGATGTGCTTGATGCGGCTGACCTGCTTCTCGGCGAGCACCACGCCCGCGCAGCGCGACAGGCCCGACAGAAGGTCGCCCGCCTCCGCCAACACCTCCGAAGTGACGGCGGCGCTTTCGCGGGCGTAGCTGTGCAGCTGCCGCTCAAGCTGGGCGCGTTCGGCGTCCTCGATGGCGCCCACCTCAAGCAGCCCGTCCACGAACAGCCGCAAACCCGTATGCGTGGGGATGCGTCCGGCGCTCAGGTGAGGCGCGTAGATCAGCCCGAGCGCCTCAAGGTCGGACATCACATTTCGCACCGAAGCGGGAGAAAGCGTCATGGGAAGGGCGCGGGAGAGATTGCGCGACCCCACGGGCTCGCCCGTCGCGAGATAAGTCTCGACGATGCTCCGGAAAATCTCCCGGTAGCGCTCGTTGAGCTCGCGCAGTCCGCTTGCGCCCTTCAAATCCAGGGCCGGCGAGCGCAATTCCTGCCGTTTCGACATCGCCTTCGCTTCCCTCTCTCAACCTTCTAAACTTAAGGTCACAATGCGCCGCCGTCAAACCGTTGCGGTGTTGTGATCGGCGCCGGCTGCGGGTAAAGAAGGGGGGGAGCGGGTTCCATCCAATGAATGCAAAGCCTTACGACATCGTTATTTTCGGCGCCACGAGCTTCGTGGGACAGATCGTGTGCCGCTATCTGGCGCAGCAACTCGGCTTCAACGGCGCCGTGCGCTGGGCCGCGGCGGGCCGCTCGCCGCAGAAGCTGTGGGCGTTGCGGGAATTGCTCGGCGTCGGCGAGGCGCTCCTTCCGGCCGAAATCGCGGACGCGGGCGACGAGGCGGCGCTCGCCGCCATGTGCGCGAAAACCCGGGCGGTGGTCTCCACGGTCGGCCCCTACGCGCTCTATGGCGAGCCTCTCGTCAAGGTGTGCGCTGAAACCGGCGCCGACTATTGCGACCTGACCGGCGAGCCGGATTGGATCCGCCGCATGATCTCGCTTTATGAGGCCAAGGCGAAAGGCTCCGGCGCGCGCATCGTGCATTGCTGCGGCTTCGATTCGATTCCCTCCGACCTCGGCGTTCATTTTTTGCAGCGCGAGGCGAAAGCCCGCTTCGGCCGGCCATGTTTTCACGTGAAAATGCGCGTGAAGGCCATTCGCGGCGGCGTCTCCGGCGGCACCATCGCCAGCATGCTGAACGCAGTGAAGGACGCCGCGGCGAATTCCGCGCTCAGGCGCGATCTCGCCAACCCCTACGCGCTCTGTCCGGCGGATAACGCTCCCAAGGTTCGGCAGGACAGCAATTCGAGCCCGGGCTTCGACCCCGATTTCGACGCGTGGCGCGCGCCCTTCGTCATGGCGCCGGTCAACACCAAGATCGTGCACCGCTCGAATGCGCTCTCGCATTACGCCTATGGCGCGGATTTCCGCTACGATGAGGCCATGCTGACGGGACAGGGCATGAACGGCCGGGCGAAGGCCTACGCCATCGCTTCGGCGCTTGGCGCTTTTGTCGCCGCCAGCGCGATCCCTCCGGTGCGGTGGGGGCTCGGCAAAGTCTTGCCATCCCCCGGCGAAGGCCCCCCTCCGGAAGCGCGGAAGAAGGGCTTCTACGACCTGCGTTTCCTCGGCAAGACCGTGGACGGCGACACGATCCGGGCGAAGGTTGCCGGCGACGCCGATCCGGGTTACGGCTCCACCGCGAAGATCCTTGGCGAAGCCGCGCTCCGCCTGGCGGCTCTCGACAAGGCCGGCAAGCCGGGCGGTTTCTGGACGCCCGCCAGCATCTTCGGCGATGCGCTCATCGAGGCGCTGCGGGAGCGCGCCGGCGTCACGTTCGAGCTGCTGGAGCGCTAGCGCCGAACCCGTCGCGCGCCGGAGGCGCAATAGAAGAAAATCCAAATTTGTTACATTAGAGATACAGTCTCTTTCTGGCCCGCAAATTATTGAAATATAACGCTATTTTGGCATCGGCGCATGCCCTGGACTGGCCTGCAACCATACCCCCGGCTCCATGCAACCCAAGGTTGGTTTTCTTGCGCTTCCGTTCCGTGGATTGCATAGTGACAGGGAAGCGATTTATTGGGGGGCCTTTATTAATGCTTAGAATTTTTGCGGCGGGTCTTATGGCAATCTGCGCCACGGCCGCCCAAGCGGCCGACATTTATGACGGCGGCGGCAAAGACTACGCTCCTTGGCCGGCGCCGACCACGAGCCAGTTCGAGGTGCGCCTGGGCGTTCTCGATCACGATCCCGGTATTTTCGGAAACCCTAAAGAGAAGGGCGTCGACGTCAACGCGGAGGTGCTGTTCGCTTCGCCAGATTTTCTCTCCGCGCTTTGGTCGCCCCGGCCCCACATCGGCGGCACCCTCAATACCGACGGCTATACGGACCAGGTTTACGCCGGTCTGACCTGGAGGCGCGATTTCTGGCGCAATCTTTTTGGCGAGTTCAGCTTCGGACCGTCAGTGAACGACGGCAAGCTCGACAAGGAATTCCCCGATCGCAAGGCTCTGGGCTCCAACGTGCTGTTTCGCGAATCCGTGTCGCTGGGCGTCCAGTTCGACGCGGTGAACAGCGTTTCCGCGTTTTTGGACCATATCAGCAACGCCGGGCTGGCGAAGTACAATGGCGGCATGGAAACGGTCGGCCTCCGCTACGGACATAGCTTCTGACCGAATAGGCTCTCGCGCGCGGGCTGGGTGGAGTTTGCGCGATAGAGCAATGTCGTACCCCATCGTCCCGGAAACGCCGAAGGCGTTATCCGGGACCGCACAAAATGCAGCCTGAGTTCTCGACGATCCCGGCTCGCGCTTCGCTTGGCCGGGATGACGATGTTGAAAACGCTGCGAAATTAAACCGGACAGCCGTGGGTCAAGCCCGGCCATGACCTTGGCTGGCGTTTCGCCGCTGTAACCGCCGGATTTAGGATTAGCGCGGGCCGAAGCTATCCGCGCGCTTGACCGCGCCGCTTGGGCTGTGCGGGCTGCGGCTGAGGCTTCTCGGCGCCGCCCGCTGTCGTCTCGGCCGTCCAGGGGATGAGCTTCCCTAGGATTTTCCCGAAAGCCTCGTTCAGCGCCTTCACCGCATCCGCATCCTCCTGCGACTTGACGGGAGCCGTATCGTCGAAGATGCGAGCGGCGGCGATACGTCCATCGGCGGACACGAGCTTTGCGCTTATCTCCGCCACCGCGGCGCGCTCGGGACCGGGCGCGATCTGAAACTTGCGAATCTCGATCAGGAGCTGGAAATCCGGCGCCGCGCCCTCTATAGGGCGGCTCGCCAGTCCCAGCGAGCCCGTGTTTTCGAAGCTCTGAACGATCCTCGCCTGCATCAGCTTCGACAGGTTGTCGCTCCATTTGGCGTTTCCGAGACCCGTCAGCTGCCCGCCGTCAACCTGCGTCAAGACGCGATCGGAATCGTAGGTCAGAAGCGCATTCACGTCGGCGACGACGAGCTGTTTGTCGAGCGGCTTCGCGAGCGCGGCGCCGGGCGGAAGCGCGCTCAAATCGAACGCCGCTCCGCTCGCCTTGCCGCTCCCCGTCATGCGCTCAAGCCCGGCCAGGATGCCGTCGACCTTGCCGGAATTCTTCCCCAGCGCCTCGGCGAAAGACGAGAGGTTGGAGATCATGGTGCGCAGGTCGCCGGCATTTTCCGCGAGGATGCGGTCGATGCGGGCGAGCGCCTGCCTTGCCGCTTCGCTCATGGTCTGGCCCGCCGCTTCGTTCGCGGCAAGGCGGGGAGGCTGGCCCGGCGAAGCCGCGATGAGGGGCGCATCCGCGGAGCCCCCGGTCAGCGTGACCGCCGCCACGCCCGTCAGTCCCTGGAATTCGAGCGAAACCTGGGTGTCGGCGCGAACGGGCGTTGTGGCGTCGATGGCGATGGTTGCGTCGACCTCTTTCGGCTGATCGGGGACGAGCGCCAGGCCCGTCACCTCGCCAACGCGGATGCCGTTGAACAGCACGGCCGAGCCCTTGAGCAGGCCCGAGACCGTGTGCTGGAAACGGACCTCGTAAGTCGTGCGCTTGCCGATCCCGCCCTGCGTGTCGAGCCAGTAGACGAAGGCGAACCCCGCGACGATGACGGCGAGGGTGAACAGCCCGATGAGAACATAGCGCGCCTTGATTTCCATTGGACCTAGCCCTGAGTTTGAAGATGCGCGGCCGTGGCGAGCCCTCTGCCGCGCTCCCCGCCGAAATAGGATTTCACCCACGGATGACTTGAAAGAAGCATCGACGCGATGGGGCCTTGCGCGACCACTTTCCCGTCGGCCAGCGCGGCGACGCGGTCGCAGACGAGATAAAGGCTTTCGAGGTCGTGAGTGACCATGAACACGGTGAGGCCGAGCGTGCGCTGGAGCGTGCGGATGAGTTCGTCGAACTCGGCGGCGGCGATGGGGTCGAGGCCCGAGGTCGGCTCGTCGAGGAACACGATTTCCGGGTCGAGGGCGAGGGCGCGGGCGAGCGCGACGCGCTTCGTCATGCCGCCCGACAGCTCGGCGGGAAATTTGGCCCCGTCGGCGCGGCGCAAGCCGACCATTTCGAGTTTCGCGGCGGCCACTTCGTCCATCAGCGTCTCTGAGATGCGCAGGTATTCCCGCATCGGAAACTGCACATTCTGAAGCGCCGTCAGCGAGGAAAACAGCGCGCCCTGCTGAAACAGGATGCCCCATCGCCGCTCCACCGCGCGAAGCTCCTCGCCGCTCGCCTTGTCGCGATCCGCGCCGAGCACCTCGACCGTTCCGCCACGCTTCGGCAACAGCCCGATGATGGTGCGCATCAGCACGGATTTGCCGCTGCCGGAGCCGCCGACAAGGCCGAGGATCTCGCCGCGCCAGACGTTGAGCGAGAGGCCGTTCAGCACGGTCGCGTCGCCGAAACCGACGACGAGATCGCGCACCCGAATCACCGCCTCGCCGCCGCTTGTCATGGTCACATCCCGATGGAGGCGAAAAAGATTGCGAACAGGCCGTCGAGCACGATCACGAGGAAGATCGACTTGACCACCGAGGTGGTGGTCTGAAGCCCGAGCGACTCCGCGCTGCCCTTCACCTGCAAGCCCTCCGCGCAGGCGACGACGCCGATGACGAACGCCATGAACGGCGCCTTGATCATGCCCACCTCGAAATGCGTCACGGTGATCGCTTCGTGCAGCCGCGCCACGAAGATCGCTGGGCTCATGCCCTCGTAGAACCAAGCCACCACCCCGGCGCCGTAAAGCGCCGACATGGCGCCGAGAAAGGTCAGGACCGGCAGGGCGACGATAAGCGCCAGCACGCGCGGCAGGATCAGCACCTCGACGGGATCGAGCCCCATGGTGCGCAGCGCGTCGATCTCCTCGCGCATCTTCATCGAGCCAAGCTCCGCCGTGTATGAACTGCCCGAGCGCCCCGCCACCATGATGGTGACAAGCAGCACGCCGATTTCGCGCAGGATCAGGATGCCGACCATGTCGACGACGTAGCTCTCGGCGCCGAAGCGGCGGAAATGGAAGAAGCCTTGCTGCGCGATGATGCAGCCGATGAGGAAGGTCATGAGCAGGATGATGGGCGTGGCCTGCCAGCCGACGCGGTCGAGCTGATGCACGGCCGATGTCAGCCGGAAGGTCAGCGGCCTGCGGGCGACGCGCGCCAAGGCGATGCCGATGGCGCCCAGCATATGCAGGAAGGGCAGGAAGCCGCGTCCTATTTGGGCAAGGATGCGCTCGGCCTCGGCGAACGCGGCGGCCAATCCGCCTTTCCGGGCGCTTAACGCAGGCGCCTCCCGGTTAACGGCGCCGACGTCGCTAAAGAGGCCCCGATACTCGTCCCGCAGGCCCACGATGCCGGTTTGCTGCCCGGCGCCGGACCTTCTTCGGACCAATCGTTCCAGAAGCCATGCGCCGAATGTATCGAAGGCGGCCACATCGCGCATATCGATCGAGATGCTTTCGGACTTCGCCGCCTCGTCTCCGGCGCGCGCGACAAGCGCTTCGAGCCTTTCCGCGTGAACGGCCGTCCACGATCCCGAAGCCGAAAGCTCGAAGCGTCCGTCATGGACGGTGGGGTTCAGGGACGGCGCCGCGCTCATATCCGCGCATCCAAATGCTTACGCGCGAGAGAAAGTGACCGAAACACTGTTGAAGCCTATGCCGCGCCGCCAAGATCTAGGATGCGTACCGGGCCTGCACAATCGCCTTGTCCGTCTTTCGCGCAAAAAGATTGAGCCGAATTGTCGCCCCAGCTTCGCCGCGAAGAGGCATCGGCAGGCGGAGCAGGCATGGCAGTGCGGGTTACAAATGCCTGCTCCGCTCGATGCCGCCCGCTCGTTTTCATGGAAGGGGCGCTCCGCGACGGTAATGGCCTATTATGAAACCTTAATGAAATGGCTCCGCCGCGATGGGCTACTTCAGCGCCGCGATGAGCGACGACAATTCCGGCTCCTGGACTTGCGAAGCGGCCATCTCAAGCGCAAACCATGCGCGCCGGCGCTGGCCGGCCTCGCGCCAGCGCTTATACTCCTTCCGGACGGAAAGTAGGAAGACGGTCACGTCGATGGTGCGCTCCGTCGTTCTCTCGCGCTTGACGTATTGAAAGCGGCCGATGGCGCGCTGCTTGACCTTGCCCTTGACGCCAGCTTCTTCCATGGCTTCGCGCGCCGCGGACTGGCGCGAGGTCAGGCCTTTGAGACGCCAGCCTTTCGGTATGATCCAGCGGCCCGTGTCCCGCGAGGTGACGAGGAGGACCTCCGTTATTCCGTTGACGCGGCGAACGGGCAGCGCCGCAACCTGCTTCCTTAACGCCATGGCTAGCCGCCGATTCGAAGGTAATGAGGTAATGCACTATAATCGGAAACGAGGTCTCAATGCGGCCTTTTAACGCTCGCCCGCGAAATCGGCTCCCTCGACCTGTTCCGCGCTTGCGAACAGTGTCAGAGCCGCGCCTCTTTGGCGGCCTCGCGGGCGCGCGCGAATTCCTGCTTTAGAAACGCGACGCCGTAGCGCCAGTTGTAAAAGCGAGCCACCGTTCGCCGATAGCGCCGATACTCGGCGCCATAGGCGGCTTCGAGCCAGCGTTCCTCGGCGAACGCCATCAGCGCGAAACAAAGCGCGAGCAGCGACGCGACCGCCAGAGCGGCGGCGGAGTTCGAGGCGGCCGCGAGGCCGAGATAGGCTGGGATCGCGGTGGCGTACTGGGGATTGCGCGTCCAACTGTAGATGCCGCCGGTGACAAGCCCGTCGCGGCCGCAATAGAGGTTCTTGCGGCCGAGCGCATAGCAGGCCCAGCCGTAAAGGGAGAAGCATATTATGGCGAGGCCCGCGCCGAGAAGGCGGTCCGGCGAAAGGCCGTCCCAATGGCGCCATTCAACAAAAGAAATCGCGAGCGCGATCAGATTCAAACCGCGGAAGAGGCCCCAGAACACGAAGCTTTGCCAGCTTCCCTTACCCGGCGTCGGCCAGAACCTGAATTTGTCGTTCACGATTGTTGTGGCAAGCAATCCGGCCAAAGTTGCGCCCGTAACGGCTCCGGTCACGATTAACTGCGATGACATGCGCGTCCTTGAGCTTCTGGGGTTCAAATCCGGCCATGGCTACACACGTTCGATGACAGCCGTGTGAAGGACCGGCGCGCAAAAAAAAAAAAAAAAGCGGCCGAGATTGGCCGCCCATTTTTCCCTTTTTGGAAAGAGGCGCTGAAGCGCCTCCGCCTTGCTCGATCCTAATTATACCAGCGGCCAAAAGTCTTGACCGCTCCGCTGCGTCGTCCCCGCGCAGGCGGGGACCCAGTAATCGCTGCGCTATTTCAATAGCTTCCGCCGGGATACCTGGATTCCCGCTCCCCGTCTGCACGGGGACAAGCTTCGCGGGAATGACAACAAAAGGGTCGGCGTCATTGTCTGCCGGTATTAGAGGTATTTGCCGAGGATTTCCTGCACGGCCAGGCACTTCACGGTCCGGCCTTGGCCGACATAGAAGCCGTAGTCGCCCTTGAAGGCGGTCGAGTTGGTCAGGCTCTGGAAATCGGCTTTCGTGCTCGCCTCGCAGGACTTCGCGGAGACGCCGATCGTGATGGAGGCGATGCTGACGTCATTGCAGGTCTGTGGCGTGACCAGCACGTAGTTGCCTCCGTTGATCCATGTGGAGGCGCATTTCGCGGCAGGAATTGCAACCAGCTGAGGCGCTGCCTTCTTGAAGAACGACGGCGCTTCGGCCTTAACTGGAGCGACTTCCGGCGCCTTGTCTACGACTGGCGCTTGGACGGCCCTCGCGGAAAGCGATACCTGAACTCTTTGGGCGGAATGCCCGACTATCACTAACGCCACGAAACCCGCCAGAAGGACGCCAAGCGTCCGAATGTTGGTTTGGGTGTCATTCATATCTGTCCCCTGTCGATTGGATGGCTGAACGGCGGCGTAGTTACCGTGAGCTCTGAATAGTTATGGGGCTTAGACAATCACCCTCATGGTTACCAGAGGGTTAACGGATTGCTACCTGAAGAGTAATGAAGTGTAGTGTGTCCTTCCGTCATCGATATGTTAACTGGAGGTAAATTCCAAGTCTTCGCTTGCGGCGGGTAGTCGAAACAAACGTGCGTGAGCTGGCGTCAGCTGGCAAGGATGAGGCAACTGCACGAATTGCTCAGACAAGCATGCCTGCAAAATTTCGGTAAATCGCGATCCAGCTGGAAGCGTTTTCAGCTGAGTCGTCTGAGGGCAGCCGGCGCTTGCGGCAGCGCCGCTAGCCGCGGTCGCGAAGCAGCCGGCCCTTCTGCCGCTCCCAGTCGCGGGTCTTCTCCGTCTCGCGCTTGTCGTGCAGCTTCTTGCCGCGCGCGAGCGCGAGTTCCAGCTTGGCGCGGCCACGGTCGTTAAAGTAAATGCGCAAGGGCACGAGCGTCATGCCCTCCCGCTGAATGGCGCCGATCAGCTTGTTCGCTTCTCGCTTGTGCAGGAGCAGTTTTCGCGGGCGGCGCGTTTCGTGGTTCAGCCTGTTGGCCTGCAGATATTCGGGGATGTAGGCGTTGATCAGATAGATCTCGCCGTTCTGCTCGGTCGCGTAGGACTCGGCGATGTTCGCTTTTCCCTGCCGCAGCGATTTCACCTCCGAGCCGCCGAGCGCAATGCCGGCCTCGAAGGTGTCTTCGATGAAGAAGGAGAAGCGCGCTTTTCTGTTTTCCGCGACAACCTTGCGAACGGATGCGGCGGCGGTGGCTGCCATGGCGATTACGCGGCCCGCGTGTGCAGGAGGCCCGCCTTTTCGAGCGCCGCATCGACCAGCGTCTTCGTTTGCTCCGTGACCGGCGCCAGCGGCAGCCGCGTGTCGGGCTTGCAGAAGCCGAGGCGGGAGGCGGCGTATTTCACCGGGCCCGGACTGGTTTCGACGAACAGCGCCTCGTGAAGCGGCATCAGTTTGTCGTGCAGTTCGAGCGCCTTGCGGAAATCGCCCGCGAGACACGCGTTCTGGAAATCGGCGCAGAGCTTCGGCGCGACGTTCGACGACACCGAGATGCAGCCGTGGCCGCCATGCGCCATGAAGGCGAGCGCGGTCGCATCTTCGCCCGAGAGCTGATTGAAGTTTTCGCCGAGCGCGAGCCGCTGCTGGCTTATCCGCACCGGCGACGCGGTTGCATCCTTCACGCCGGCGATGTTCTTCAGCTCGAACAGGCGCGCCATGGTCGCAACCGACATGTCGACGACGCTGCGCCCCGGGATATTGTAGATGATGATCGGAATGCCGATGGCGTCGTTAATGGCCTTGTAGTGCCGGTAGAGCCCTTCCTGCGTCGGCTTGTTGTAATAGGGCGTGACCACAAGCACCGCATTCGCGCCCGCCTTCTCCGCGAAGCGCGACAGCGAGACGGCTTCCCGCGTGCTGTTCGAACCGGCGCCGGCGATGACGGGAACGCGTCCCTTGGCCACCGCGATGCAGGTCTCGACAACGCGCTGGTGCTCCTCATGACTGAGCGTGGGAGACTCGCCCGTCGTGCCGACCGGAACAAGGCCGTGCGTGCCCGATTGAATCTGAAACTCCGCAAGCCGCTCGTAGGCGTTGTAGTCGACGTTCTCACCCTCGAAAGGGGTAATCAGCGCCGTAAAAGAGCCTTTGAACATGTTGTCCTGTCCTTATCCTCGAATCGACCTGAGCCAAGAGGCTTGCGTCTTTTTGGCCAGTGTGTCTCTTTCCCGCCTAAGCGCCCTGAAGCATGCGCGAAGCTTGTCATTCTATTGCCGGATTAAGGCGGCTATAAATCCAGGCGTTTGCATGCTTGCAGCAGGGACCGATCCTATCGCGGTCTGAAGCATAGGTTCGATGTAACAAGCTGCCAACGGAATTCTTAGCGCCACAGGGAAATGTCAACGCCGGAAGATCATACAAATTCGCCGCATAATCCCTTTGGATTTCTGAAGGCGATCCTGATCGGAATCGCGCTCGGCTTTTTCGCGGTGCTCGCCGCGCCTTATATCCTGCCCCATGACGATGCGGCTCCTTACGCCGAGGCTGAACTTCAGGCCACGCCGGTCAAGATTGCCGGCGCGGTTTCCGCCAAGCCGATTGAAGCCGCCTCCGCGGACGCCGGCAAGCCGGACGGCGATGGAAAGCCCGCCGCCGCTCTCCAGGAGCGCAAGGACGATAGAGGCCAGCCGAACGTTCCCGCCGCGCCCCAGCCGGCGAAAGAGCCCGAGAAGGCGCAGCCTGCTCTCGTTCCGGCGGTTACGCTGAAGTTCCCGAAAACGTTCTCAGCCGAGGAAATGACCGAAGCGCTTCAGCCGCTCCTCTCCTTCAGGATCGGGGACAGCGACGCCGCCGCCGTCAAGGAGGCGATCTCCAGCGTGTCCAAGGGCGACGACGCCGGCGCGCGGGCGGCGATCAAGAAAATCGGCGACCCCGCCGCCAAGTCCTTCGCCGAGTGGAGGCGCCTGCGGTCGTCGCCTGCCGAGAGCTTCAACGAGACGATGGCGTTCCGGAAGGCTCATCCGCTGTTTCCCGAGCCTCCTCAGGAGACCAGCTTCGAAAAGGCTTTGTTCCTGTCGGACGCGACGCCCCCCGAGGTTTTGAAGTACTACACCAATCGCAATCCGCTGACCGGCGCCGGAAAGGCGAGCCTCGGCGCGGCGCTGATGGAGAGCGGCGAGCGCGAACGCGGCTTGAGGCTCATCAAGTTCGCCTGGAGCCGCTACAATTTCGATCCCGCCATCCAGGAGCGCTTCGTCTCCAGGTTCGGTTCGCTGCTGGATGAGGGCGATAAGCGCGGCCGCGAGTTGCTTATCGAAGCGCGCGCGCGGGCGCAGGACGACCCCGGCAAGAGGCTGGCGTCGGTTTCCGAGGAAAGAGGTTTGAAAGGCGCCGCGCGTTTGCGGGCGAAGCGCGCCGGCGCTGTCGCCTCGCGCGGGTATCGCCGGCGGAAGGCGAGGGTCGTCCGGCGCGGCAGGGGGAGGCGGCGCGGAGATTTGCTCGCCCCCGCCGTGCGGAAGGAAGCCGCGCTGAGCGGAAAAGCGCGCGCTTTTTCCGTCGGCAGCCTTGTGGAACTGGCGGCGGAGAAAGAGGAAGCCAAGGCCGATGGCGCACCTGAGGAGGCCAAGGCCCCCGAAGCGCCCCCGGCGGAGCCCAAAGATGGAAAGCCGGCGCCATCGGACGGCAAGGACGCCAAGGCGGACGCCACCGCCCAGAAGCCCGCGGAGCCAACTGGCAAGGCTGAGGCGAAGGACGACAAGGCCAAGAAAACCGCGCAATCGAAAGCGGTGGAGAATGCTTTCAAGCTCGCGAAAGAAACCGCCGGCGGCCCCGCCACGCTGCTCGCGCGGCTGAAGGCGCTGCGCCGCGAGGGAGCCGACGACGACCTCTGGTCGCTCTTGCGTTCGCTCAAAGTCGAGAAGGCGGATCTCGCCGACCCGGAAAAGTGGTGGGATTTCCGGCGCGGCGAAGTGCGGCGCGCGCTCAATGAGGATCACCCCGCGACCGCTTATGCGATCGCGAAAGCGCATGGCCCGCTCGATGAGGAAAGCCGCTCCGAAGCCGAGTTCCTGGCGGGCTGGGTGGCGCTCCGCTTCCTGAAACAGCCGCGCCTCGCCGCGCCGCATTTCGAGGCTTCCAGCGCGAAGGGCTACGCCCGCGAAGAGGCTCGCGCAGCCTATTGGCTCGGCCAAACGAAGCTCGCGCTGAGAGCCCGCAAGGAAGCGGAGGAGCACTTCAAGGAGGCGGCGAGCCGCTTCTACACCTTCTACGGCTCGCTCGCGAAGCAGGCGCTTCAAAAAGGCGCCGCGTGCGAATTCCGGGCGCCGCCTCAGCCTTCGAAGGAGGCGGTCGCGGCTTTCGTGAAGGAGGACGCGTTCAAGGCCGTCCTTATCGCGAAGCAGCTCGATCTGCAGCCGCTCGTCACGAACTATTTGCTGGACCTCGCCCGCCAGCTCAACGACCCGGAGCAGATCGTCCTGGCGCTCGAACTGACGGAGCGCATCGCCCCACCGCATCTCGCGGTGCGCGCCGCGAAAATCGCTCTGCTGCGCGGGTTCGCGGTGGACGCCTACGCCTTTCCGACGCTGTTGCCGAAATTCGATCCCGCCGGAGGCAGCGACAAGATCGAGCCCGCGCTTCTGAACGCGCTCACGCGCCAGGAAAGCGACTTCCACACCGGCTCCGTCAGCCGGGTGGGCGCGCGCGGCCTGATGCAACTCATGCCGCAGACCGCGAGGCTCGCCGCCGCGAGCGCCAAGCTGAAGTATGAAGCGCCGCGGCTTATCTCGGACCCCTCCTACAACGTCACGCTCGGGTCCGCGTTCCTGTCGCAGCTGCTTTCGGGCTATGACGGTTCTTACATCCTGTCGCTCGCCGCTTATAACGCCGGGCCAGGGCGGGTGAAGCAATGGATCAAGGATTTCGGCGATCCCCGCGGCAAGGCGTCGGACCCCGTGGACTGGATCGAGCGCATTCCCTTTAGCGAGACTCGCACGTATATTCAGCGCATTCTCGAAGGCACGCAGCTCTATCGGTGCCGGTTTGAAAACGGCAAGGGGAAATTCCAGATTGTGGAAGACTTGCATCGCGGGCGTCCGGGCAAGGTTCCCGATCTGGCCGATTTGAGCGGGAGCGGCGAATTGGAACAGGAGCAATGACGTTTTCAGACAGCGGGTGGGACGCCGGAAACGGGTTTGTTTCGGAAGACATTTTCTACAGAAGCCCTGACGATCTGCTTCTCTACGCTCGCAAATATGGAAGCGACAGCGCATCCGGCCGGCCGCTCGTCTGTCTTCCGGGCCTCACGCGCAACGGCCGGGATTTCCATGCCCTCGCGGTGGCGCTTTCGACGCATCCGCTCCGCCCTCGCCCCGTCTATTGCCTCGACTATCGCGGACGCGGCCGCTCCGAATGGGACAAGGACTGGCGCAACTATTCCGCCTATGTCGAACTGCTCGACGTGGCGGCCTTCCTTACGTTGCGCGGGCTCAATGACGCGGCGTTTCTTGGGACCTCGCGCGGGGGCATCATCACGATGATGCTCGCGGTGATGCAGCCCGCCGCCATCGGCTGCGCGATCCTGAACGACATCGGCCCTGTTATCGAAACGGCGGGCCTTGCGCGCATCATGGGCTATGCGGGGAAAATCCCGGTCCCGCCGGATTGGGACGAAGCCATGGGCATCGTGCGCGAGATCAACAAACGCCAGTTCACGGCGCTGGATACGGCGGGATGGCGCACGCTGACGCGCCAGCTTTTCGACGAAGTGGATGGCCTGCCGGCGGCGGCTTACGATCCGAATATCGGCAAGGCGCTTTCGCTCATCGATATTGCGAAACCCGTGCCCGCGATGTGGGAGCATTTCGAGTCGCTGTACAAGGTTCCCACGATGGTTCTGAGGGGGGAGCACTCGGACATTCTTTCGCCCGCGACCGTGCTGGCAATGCAGGGGCGTCATCCGGCGCTGGCGTCCGCGCTCATCCGCAATGAAGGGCACGCGCCCCTGCTGCTGGACCCCTTCAGCCACCGCCTGGTCGGCGACTTCCTGTTCAACGCCGATAAGACGTGGACGCCGCCTCCGCCGGCTTCGATCCCCCCGCTGACCGAGGTTGAGCCCACGCCGGGGGCCGCTGGCGGCGCTTGATCCGGCCCCGTCCCGGCAATCCCGATTTCAATCGACGGCAAACGCATCGTGCCTTAAATCGGAGCCGCCGTCATTGCGAGCGAAGCGAAGCAATCCAGAACTAAGACGCTGATATTACTCTGGATCGCCACGGCGGCTAACGCCGCCTCGCGATGACGACTTAAGCTCCGACGCTCTAAGATTTCGCGATATCGCCTGCGCAAAAAAAAGCTCCCGCTTTTTCGGCGGGAGCTTTGTGCTTTTCTTGGATAGCGATCAGGTCGAGGGCTGGGGCTCCATCCCGCCGAGGTCCGGGTCCTTGCGCGGCGCGCGCCCGCCCGTCGACGGCACCGCCGAACGGCGTTTCGGCTGATCTTCCTTCATGGTGAACTCGCGCACCGGCGGCTTGCCCGCCAGCAGATCCTTCACCTCCTGGCCGGACAGCGTTTCGTACTCAAGCAAGCCCTTCGCCAGCGCATGCAGGTCGGCGATACGCTCGGTCAGCATGCGCCGGGCGGTCTGCTCGCCTTCGTCCACGAGGCGGCGGATCTCGGAGTCGATCAGCTGCGCCGTCTCGGCCGACATGTTCTGAGAGCGCGTCACCGAATGGCCGAGGAACACCTCTTCCTGGTTGTCGCGGTAGCGGATGCGGCCAAGCTTGTCGCTCATGCCGTATTCCGTGACCATGGCGCGGGCCATATTGGTGGCCTGCTTGATGTCGTTCGCGGCGCCGGTGGTGACGTTCTCCGGCCCGAACACCAGTTCTTCCGCGATCCGCCCGCCGAAGACCATCGCGAGATAGGCTTCCATCTCGTGCTTCTTCATGCTGTAGCGGTCGCGCTCCGGCAGGTTATAGGTCACGCCGAGCGCGCGGCCGCGCGGGATGATCGTCACCTTGTGCAGCGGATCGTTTCCGGGCACGATCAGGCTGACCAGCGCGTGCCCCGCCTCGTGATAGGCGGTGAGGCGCTTTTCTTCCTCGGTCATGGCCATCGAGCGGCGCTCGGCGCCCATCATCACGCGGTCCTTCGCATCTTCGAACTCGTGCTGGGTGACGACGCGCTTGGAGCGGCGCGCGGCCAGCAGCGCGGCCTCGTTCACGAGGTTGGCGAGGTCGGCGCCCGAGAAGCCCGGCGTGCCGCGCGCGATCACCTTCAGATCGACATCCGGCGCCAGCGGCACCTTGCGCACGTGGACCTTCAGCACCTTTTCGCGGCCGACGATATCGGGCGCGGGTACGTGAACCTGCCGGTCGAAGCGGCCCGGACGCAGAAGCGCGGGGTCGAGCACGTCGGGGCGGTTCGTCGCGGCGATCAGGATGATGCCCTCGTTCGCTTCGAAGCCGTCCATCTCGACAAGGAGCTGGTTCAGCGTCTGCTCGCGTTCATCGTTGCCGCCGCCGAGACCGGCGCCGCGATGGCGGCCGACCGCGTCGATTTCGTCGATGAAGATGATGCAAGGCGCGTTCTTCTTCGCCTGGTCGAACATGTCGCGGACGCGGCTCGCGCCCACGCCGACGAACATTTCAACGAAGTCCGAACCCGAAATTGTGAAGAACGGCACATTCGCTTCGCCGGCGATGGCGCGGGCGAGCAGCGTCTTGCCGGTGCCGGGAGGGCCGACCAGCAGCGCGCCGCGCGGAATGCGCCCGCCGAGCCGCTGGAACTTCTGCGGATCGCGCAGAAATTCGACGATCTCCTGCAAGTCTTCCTTCGCCTCGTCCACGCCGGCCACGTCGTCAAACGTGACGCGGCCCTGCTTCTCGGTCAGAAGCTTGGCCTTGGACTTGCCGAAGCCGAGCGCCCGCCCGCCGCCGGACTGCATCTGGCGCATGAAGAAGACCCACACCGCGATGAGCAGCAGCATCGGGAACCAATTCACGAGCACGCTGACGATAGACGGCACGTCCTCCGAGGCTGGCTTCACGGTGATGCCGGAGCCTTTGGAGTAAAGCCGCTCGATAAGCTGCGGATCGTTTGGCGCGATTGTCTGGAAAGCCTGCCCGTTGTTCAGCGAGCCGCTGATCGAACTGCCGGAAAGCGTTACAGAGCGAACGTTTCTATTCTCAACCTCGTTCAGGAACTGCGAATAATTCATATCATTCGCACGCGCGCTGCGCGGGTTGTTCTGAACCAGATTGAACAGCGCCACGAGAAGCAGTGCTATGATGATCCAGATCGCTAAATTACGGAAGTTGGAGTTCATGGAGGCGTATGTTTCCCCTGGTGCCGCACTCAAACGCGGGTGAAGGCGAAGCTAAAGACCAGCTCTTGCCTTCCAGCCATTAAAGCGAGGATAAGTGAGCCAATTGGTTCAAAGATAGGGTATGGGGGCGCCTTTGCCAAGCATGCTCGCGGCTTAGTCGGGGCCCGAGGTTAAGAAGGCGGCAAGCCGTGGCGCCAGAAGCGCCTCCATGGGATTCGGCGCATCGCCGGCCTTATCGGCGGCGAAGCCAAGCGCGGGCGCGCAGACAAGGCGATTTTCCTTCCAGAGCGCTGGGGTTGTGAGCGCCGCGAGCCGATCCGGCTCCACGGGCGCGCCTCTTTCTTTCATTACATTTTTATAAAGAAGCCAGCCATCCGCGCCAAGTTGCCTCACCGCCGTCTCGCTGTCCCCTTTTGAATCAAAGGTTAAAATGAACCGGGAGTCCCATAAAGCAGAGGCGCCCGGCATGAACGGCAAGGGCCTGGGCTTAAAGCGTCCCGGCTCCCGGTAGAAGCGGAGCGCGCCCGGTCCGGCGAGGACGATGCAGCCGCCGAGCGTCGCCTGGACTTGTCCGGTCCGCAGGCGTTCGAGAAGGCGCTCCGCCCTCATGAGCCTCGGCGCTTCCTGTTCGCCGCCGATGAGAGCCACGGCGCGGGCGAGCACGCGCAGCGCAATGTCCTCGGGAAGCGCCTGGAAGGCTTCGAGTCCGCACGCGCCGCGGCCGAGCGGGGACACGCGAAAGTGATGCACAAGAAAGTCATTGGCGATCTTCAACAGCGCGTCGCGGCTCCGTCCGATGCGCGACGCGGCCATGGTCAGCGAGGGGCGGCCAATCCCCGCGGCGGCCAGCGCCTTCATCGCGCGCCGCAGCCGGACACGCTCGAACGCCTCGTTTTCGTTGCTCGGGTCTTGAATGAAGGGCGTGGATGAGGCGCGGAGGGAGGCCGTGAGCCTGGCCTTCGAGAAGGCGAGGAGGGGGCGGACGAGCGCGATGTCGCCCCGGCTGGATACCGGCGCCATGCCCGCGAGCCCATCGACGCCGCTGCCGCGCCGCAGCCTCATGAGAAAGGTCTCGGCCTGGTCGTCGGCGGTGTGCGCGGTGACGACGCAGCCGATGGCGCGCGCGGCGCAGAACGCGAACAGGAGATCGTAGCGGGCTTGGCGCGCGGCCGCCTGGAGGCCGGTTTTCGGCTTCGCGCCTGTCCATTCGATGACGGCGTGCGAAAATCCCATCCTGCGCGCCTGCTCCGCGACGAATGCCGCCTCACCGGCGCTTTCGGGCCTGAGCGCGTGATCGATTGTGACGACGGCGAAGGAGGCCAGCTCGCGGCCCTTGAGGGCGGCCCAGCGCCGGGCGAGGCTCATCAAGGCCATGCTGTCAGGTCCGCCCGACACGGCGAGGACGGCGGAGGGGAAAGGCTCAAGACAAGAGAAGGCGCGCAGGAGCGCGGCATCGCCAACGATGCTCGGCATGGCCATACCAGCACTGGTGTGGCGAATGCGTTACGTGCAATTCGCCCTTTTCTTCTCGACATCCGCCCTTTGCAGGACGGTCTTCGGTCCCTGCGGATAACGGCGCTGCAACTCGGCGAAGGAATCGCAGGCCGCCGCATTCTCGCCAAGCCGCCGAAGCGCAATCGCAAGCTTCAGAAGCGCTTCGGGCGCGCGCTCGCTGTTCGGGTAGCTCGTGAATGTCTTCAGGAAACGGTCGGCGGCGGCCCGGTATTCGCCGCTCAGGAACGCGCTTTCGCCGAGCCAATATTGGGCGCTCCCCGCCATCGGATCGGCGGGGTATTGGTCGAGAAACTGCTGGAAGTAGGTCTCGGCCGCCGCATATTCGCGCCGATTGAGCGAACCCGTGGCCTGATCGAACAGCGTGCGCGCGGATGAGTTTGCCGGAGCGGCCGCCGTGACCGGGCGCGGCGCGGGGTCTGCTCCATAGGGACGCGCGGGCGGAAACTGCTGGGCGGCGCTGGCCGTCTGCTGGGGAGGCGGCGCGGAAACCGCCGGGCGCGATGCGTAGCGATCCGCGGGCGCCGGGGGCGCGGCCAGCGGCGGGAGTTGCTCTTTCTCCTCGAAGCCGCTCGCGGGCGGCACGGTATTGTAGCCCGATTGCCGGCGCGGCTGCTCCCCGGAAGGATCGGTATTCGCGCCGAGACGCGCTTCCAGCCGCTCAAGACGCTGCTGAAGCTCCGCGAGTTGCTCGGAAAGCTGCCGAACCTGCTCGGAGCTTGCGCCGCCTGTCGTGGCGGACGCATATCCCGATCCGCCCCCGCTGTTCTTAGCCAGAGTCTCGACCGCGGCGACGACCGCATGCAGCTCCGAAACGCGCTGCTCCAGGCGTTCGAGCCGGCCGGCCTGCGCGGCGCCGCCATCGGGCGCGGGGCGCGGGGCCTGGGCTAAGGCCGGAACTGCCGTCGCGGTCATCGCGAGAGAAATCACGGCTGCGGCAAAGCTTCTCATGGGCGCCCCCAATCTTAAGAATCTGCCTCCTTCTCCGGCGCCCATGCCCGGCTGTCAACCGCCTTGGTCCGAAGGCCGCCGCCTAATAGGCCGCCACGGAGCCCCCGCCTTCGAGAACGGTCACGGTGCGCCTGTTCTGCGACCAGCAGGAAATGTCGTCGCAAACGGCCACGGGGCGCTCCTTTCCGTAGGACATGGAGCGGATGCGCTGCGGGTTTATGCCTTGCGCGATAAGAAAGTTCTTTGTCGTCTCGCCGCGTTTTCCGCCGAGCGCGATGTTGTACTCGCGAGTGCCGCGTTCGTCGGCGTGTCCCTCGATAAGGATCGGGTAATTCGCGTATTGCCGCAGCCAGACGGCTTGTGCGTTCAGGATCATCCGGCCTTCCGGCGTCAATTCCGCGCTGTCGGTTTCGAAGCGGACGGTGTCGCCGATCCGGCCGTTGAACTCTTGCTTGCTGCCTGGAGGGAAATTGCCTGCGCTGCCGGCGGAACCGAGCCCGAAGCCAGCCGCGGGCGCGGTCTTATCGCAACCGCCCAGGAAGGGCAGGGCCGCAACGGAAAACGCAGCGAGCAGGAAGACAGCATAAGGTCGCATTCGAATTTTCCTCCTATCGCACAACTTACGCGCGAACTTTGCCCAGGAAAACGTAAGGGAATGCTTACCACCAAAACCGCTTCTCGGGCCGAAATGCGGCTTTCCGCCGAAAGTCCCTTTGAAAACCCCAAATAAATATGCGCCGCGTTCGCGACCCCCCGTCCGGACGGCGCAATGCGCCTCTTGCCTTCCCCGGCCCGGTTTCGCGGGCGGGTCGCTCAGCGGCCGCGTCGGCGGCGCCGGCGGCTAAATCGCATTCCGCGCGGGTTGATGCGAATCGGCCACGCGCATAGATGAGATTGCGTTCAAAACTTTTCTCCTCCTGAAGTTGCGGCGGCTTATTTCAGAAGCGCGGACCAGGCTGGGTCCGAAGCGAAGGAGGGCGTCGGGAGCTGGCGCTCATTGTAGCCCGTCAGGTCGATGCTATGCAGCTTCGGGCCGCCATCGCCGCGGCTGTCGCGGAAAAACAGGATCACGCGGCCGTTGGGCGACCAGGTCGGCCCTTCGTTGTGGAAGCCTTCGGTGAGAATGCGCTCCCCCGACCCGTCCGGGCGAACGACGCCGATGGCGAAGCCGCCGCCGGTCGCCTTCGTAAAGGCGATGAGATCGCCGCGCGGCGACCAGACGGGCGTGGAATATCGCCCTTGGCCGAAGGTGACGCGCCGCAGGCCCGATCCGTCGGCGTTCATCACGTAAAGCTGCTGGGTTCCTTCGCGGTCGGATTCGAAAACGATGGAGCGGCCGTCCGGCGAATAGCAGGGCGCGGTGTCGATGGCCGGCGATTGCGTGAGCCGGGCGAGCCGCCGGCTGCGCAGATCCATCTCGAAAATGCTGGAGTTGCCGCCTTCCTGAAGGCTCATGACGACGCGGTCGCCCTGTGGCGAAAAGCGCGGCGCGAAGGACATGTTGGGAAAGTCGCCCAGCACCTGCTCCTGACCGGACACGATGTCCTTGAGCACCACGCGCGGCTCGCCCTTGCGGTAAGCTGTGTAGGCGATGCTTTGCGAAAGGGGGTTGAAGCGCGGCGTCAGCACGAGATCCTCGCCCTGCGTCAACAGCCTAAGATTGGCGCCGTCCTGGTCCATGATGGCGAGGCGCTTCACGCGCGCGTTCTTCGGGCCGGTCTCGTCGACGAAGACGATGCGGCTGTCGAAATAGCCCTTCTCGCCGGTCATGCGCTCGTAGACCGCGTCAGCGATGATATGCGCGAGGCGGCGCGACGCGTTCGCCGGAATGTAAAACTGCTCGCCCGATATTTGCCGGCCGGAAAACACGTCCCAGAGCCGGTACTCGCCCCTGAGCCGCCCATCGCCCGTATCCATGACGCGGCCGACGACCAGCGCCTGCGCATTCAGCACGCGCCAATTCTCGAAATGCGGCGGCGCATCGACGCTCGGGGCGCGCTCGATGAAAGCCGAGGGGTTGATGGGCTTGAAAAGGCCGGAGCGCTCCAGATCGGCGGAAACGATCTGCGTCGTCTCGGGGGCGAACCCGCCGCCGCCGAACTCCGCGATGGCGATGGGGATGGCGCGCACCTGTCCGCGCCGGATTTCGACCTCGACCTGAGCCTTTGCGCCGGCGGACGCCAGCGCGGCGAAGGCGGCGCACGCCGCCATGAAGAGGAGCATCCCACGCCAGTTCATGTCAGCCGCCATACATATCGCGGGGATTGAAACGCAAGACCATGTCCCGGCAGCGTTCGTATTGCTCGGGCGGAATGATGTAGGGCTGGCCTCTCAGCGCGGCGCGCACGGCGGCGTCGGCCATGGCCTGATAGGACGGCGACATCGACGAATCCATCACATTTGGCGGCCTTAAGAGCGTGCCGTCCCGGTTTAGCTCGATTCGCAGGCGCACAATCGTCGTTTCGGCGGAGAGCGCGCCAATCGGCAAGTCCCAGTTCTGCTCGATCCGGCTCTGAACGAGGTCCGCGCACGTCCCGGCGTTCATGGCGCCCCGCGCCTGCGGAACGCCCATCGCCTGATCCTGCAGCGAGCTTGCCGGACGCCACGGGCGGCTCGGATCGTAATCGCCGCCGACACGGCCGGCATTCGGATCGCGGTTGACGACAGCGGCCTGCCGGTCGGCGTATTGCTTCGAAGGCTGCGTCTCCATCGCGGACTGCGAGGTTTGCGGCCTCGGCTCGCGCGCCGCCTCCTTCTTTATGATCGACTCGATGCGGTTCGGATCGAACGGGCGCTCCGGCGCGGGCTTCGTCTCGACGGGCTTGGCCACCGGCGCGTCGGGCCGCTTCGACTCTTCGGCCTTGGGCTTCGGCTTTGGCGCCGGCTCCTTCTTGGCCACGGGCGGCTTCGGAGGCTCAACCTTGGCCTGCTCGACGGGCTTTGGCGCGGGCGGCTCGGCTTTCGGGGGCGGCGGAGGCGCAAGCGCTTCTTTTTCGGCCGGCTTCGGAGACGGCTTCTGCTCGAACGTCCTTCTTGGCGTTCGCGGCCGCGTCCGGCGCTTTCACCTCGGCCGGGGGCGCGGGCTTTTCCGCCTTGCCGTCGGTCTTGCCGGCTTGGCGCTCGCTGAAATCCTTTGGCGACATCACCTCGACGGAGACGGGCGCCGGCGGCGGCGCGTCATCCTTCCCGGAGAGCGTGATGTTGAAGATCACGAATCCGAAAACGAGAATATGAAGCACAATGGAGCCAATAAGGCCGTACCGCACGATCGACCCTTCCGTCAGTGTTTGTCGTCGAGTTCCGTCACCAGCGACAGATGCTTATATCCAGCCCCCGCGATTTGTCCCATGACTCGCATCAGCTCGCCATAGTTTGTGGCTTTGTCCCCGCGCACGAAGATGGCTTCGTCCATTCCCTTCCGAGCTTGCGTGATGGCCTCTAACTTCGGCTTAAGACCGTCCAGCGGAATTTCGGCCTGCTGAATGAAAATCTTGCCCTGGGGATCCACCGTCACCGTCAGCGGCTCGCTCTCCGACTGAAGCGCCGAGCCTTCGCTCTTGGGCAGGTCCACCGGCACGCCCGCCGTCAGCAGCGGCGCCGCCACCATGAAGATAATGAGCAGCACCAGCATCACGTCGACGAAGGGCGTCACGTTGATTTCCGCCATCGGCCGATGCTTCCGGCCCCTTCTGCGCCTCCCGCGGCTCGGGCCGTCAGTTCCAGCTTGAAGAGATGCGCCCATACAAAGAACCTCCGCCGCGATTAAGCTTTCAGATCGAGCTGGCGCGAAACTATCGCCGAGAATTCGTCCGCGAACGCTTCCAGCCGCTGCGACTGCCGCGTCAGGGATTGCGAGAACATATTGTAGAAAATCACGGCGGGGATCGCCGCGAGAAGGCCGAGCGCGGTGGCGAACAAGGCTTCCGCGATGCCAGGGGCCACCACCGCGAGGTTGGTGTTCTTGCTGGCCGCGATGCCCTGGAACGCGGTCATGATCCCCCACACCGTTCCGAACAGGCCGATAAAAGGGGCGACCGCGCCGACGGTCGCGAGAAACAGAAGGCGCCGCTCCAGCCGCTCCATCTCGCGCGTGATCGTCACCTCCATGACGCGTTCGATGCGCATCTGCACGCCGGCCAGCGGTTTCGCCGCGCCCTCGATGGACCGGCGCCATTCGCGCATCGCGGCCACGAACAGCGCGCCCATCGCGCTCGCCGGCTTTTGCGACATCGACATATACAGCTCGTCGAGCGACTGTCCGGACCAGAAAACGCGCTCGAATTCGTCGGCTTGGCTGCGCGCGCGGCGGAAGGCGATCAGCTTCTCGATGACGATGGACCAGCACCAGACGGACGCCAGCGTCAGCCCGATCATGACGAACTTCACAACCGCATGCGCTTGCAGGAAGAGGCCGAGAAACGAGAAATCGCTCATCTTTCACCGGCCCCGGATGCATATTCGCCAACAAGGCCCTGAAGCGTCGCGGCGCGCAAAATCCATCCATCCATTGAGAAAAGGCATCTCATTTTATAGTCGCGTTCATAAGCGGGCGCGCGCCTGCGCGGCGACCGCCGCGCCGTGGAAGTTCGCCGGAAGCCATTGCGCGCAAGAATGACGAAAGTGAGGTCAATTCTTCGAGCCGCGATCTGAGCGCTCTTGCGCCCGGCCGCGGGAAGGTCGATAAATCCGCAAAGTCGTTTGTCGTCTTAGGTTCAATCGCGACGCGGGAGATGTTCATGCGCATGGTGGCGGCTGCAATTGCATTAGCGGCGCTGACGATGGGAGCGAAGGCGCAGGATGCGCCGGATCAGCGGCCAATGCTCAGAATCGAGCCTGGAATGCACACGGCGATGATCAGGCGCATCAGCGTGGACGCTTCGTGCTCAATCATGGTGTCCGCCTCCGACGATAAGACGGGGCGCATCTGGGCGCTGCCGAAGGGCGGACGCGGCCCGATGGAGCTGGTTCGCACGCTGCGCGTCCCTCTCGGCGAGGGCTACGAAGGACGCGTCAACGCCGTGGCGATCTCGCCCGACGGCAAATGGATCGCCGCCGGCGGCTGGGATGCGAAATGGTCCATCGAACGGAGCATGAACATCTACATTTTCGAAACCGATACCGGCCGCATCATCACCACGCTGGGGCCGCTCGGGGAAGCCTATTATCACCTCGCCGTCTCAAACGACGGCACGCGCCTCGCCGTCGCTTTGAACGGCGGCAAAGGCATGCAGCTCTGGGATACGGCGACCTGGCAATTGATCGCCCAGGACGGGAACTATGGCGGCAAGGACGCCTATGGCGCCGTCTTCGACCGCAGCAACCGGCTGTTCACGGTCTCCTACGACGGCAATATCCGCCGTTACAATGCCGCCGGAAAACTTGAAGCGAAGGCGGCCACGGTGGCCGGCAAGCTGCCTTACGGCATCGCCATGCACCCCTCGGGCGGCCGGATCGCCGTGACCTACGACGACGCCAAGGCGGTCGAAATCTACGATACGCGTAACCTGAAGCGGGTGCTGGAGGCGGACACGTCGTTCGTTACACGCGGCAATTTCTATGGCGTGACCTGGTCCGCCGATGGCCTGCGCCTCTATTCCGGCGGGCGAGGCTACCAGGTCAACGGCAAGAATGTCGTCGTGATCTGGGACAATGAGGGCCACAAGCAAGCCGAAGTTCCCCTGTCGCGAAACAGCATCCTTGAGCTGTTGCCTTGCGGGCCGGACGGCATCGCCGCCTCGGCGACCGATCCGGCGCTCGGCGTTCTCGCCCTGAGCGGCGCCAAGCGCGGCTGGCAGGAGAACGTCACGGCCGATATGCGCGACAAGAAGCGCGAAGCCTTCGCCATGTCCTATGACACAAAGCAGGTCCGGTTCGGCCTCGGCCAGGGAAAGGACCGCCCCGTGATGTTCGATCTCACGGCGTTCGATCTGGTCGATTCGCCGGAAACGCCCGACGGCTTCATCACGCCCGATATTACCGGCCTCAACCTCACCGATTGGGAAAACAACGCCGCGCCGAAGCTGAACGGCAAGCCCATCCCCCTTCAGACCTATGAAATCGCCCGTTCGGTGGCCGTTGCGCCGGGCGCCGCTTCTTTCGCGCTCGGAGCCGACTGGACTCTGAGGGGCTATCGCGCGGACGGCACGAAAATGTGGGAGAAGCAGTCCCCCGGCGCTCCGTGGGGCGTGAACATCAGCGGGGACGGCAAGCTCATCGTGGCGGCCACCGGCGACGGCACGCTGCGCTGGTATCGGCTGGCGGACGGCAAGGAGCTTCTTGCGCTGTTCGTGCAGGCCAAGGACAAGCGCTTCGTGGCCTGGACGCCGAAGGGTTATTACGCGGCTTCGCCCGGCGCCGAAGACCTGATCGGCTGGAACGTGAACCGCGATTTCGAGCACGCCGCCGACTTCTTCCCCGCCGCGCGGTTCCGCGACCGCTTCAATCGGCCCGACATCGTGAAGCGCATCCTCGACGACCGCGACGAGGACCGCGCCATCGCGGAGGCGAACCGGCTCGGCGGCTCGAAGCCCGCCGAGGAAATCGGCAAGAAGCTGCCGCCCGTCATCACCATCCTGGCGCCGGGCGAGGGCTTTACGGAGGACACCGTGACGCTGCGCTACGCGCTGCGCTCGCCCTCGGGGCAGCCCGTGTCGCAGGTTGTGGCGCTGGTCGACGGCAGGCCCTTGCCCGGCGGCCAGTTCCGCGGGCCTTCCAATGTGAGCGCGAACTCGGACGCCGAGACGACGATCACGCTCTCCGGTCTTCCGAAGCGCGACATCGCGCTTTCCCTGGTTGCGAGCTCGGGCGGCGTCGAGAGCACGCCGTCCACCGTGCGCCTGAAATATGAGGGCGCCAAGCAGCCGACGCCGGCGCAGGTGCAGCAAGCTTCCACGGTGTCGCTCTATGCGCTCGTGGTGGGCGTCGGCAAGTTCAAGGAGGCCAAGATCGACAGCCTCGCCTGGGCCGGCAAGGACGCGCGCGACTTCGCGGCGGCGCTTCAGGCCCAGCAGGGCAAGCTTTACCGCAAGGTGGAGGTGAAGCTGCTCGCCGACGAGGACGCCGAATCTGGCGCCATCCTCGACGGGCTGACCTGGCTGCAGCGGCAGGTGAGCCAGGGCGACGTGGGCGTGGTGTTCCTCGCGGGCCACGGCGTCACCGCGCCGTCGGGCGACTATTACTACGTGCCTTACAACGCGCGCGTCGAAAACATCGCGGGCGTGATGCTGCCGACGCGGGGCAGCTCGGTGCCCGACACCGAGATCAGCCACACGCTGAAGCAACTGGCCGGCAACGCGCTGTTCTTCTTCGACACCTGCCATGCGGGCCAAGCGACGGGCGTGTCGTTCCGGGGTCAGCTCGACTACAACAAGCTCATCAACGAGATCGCGGGCTCGGCGAACGCGGTGGTGCTTGCGTCGTCCACGGGCTCCGAACTTTCCATGGAGAGCGCGGACTGGCAGCACGGCGCGTTCACCAAGGCGCTGCTCGAAGGGCTCGCCGGCGCGGCCGACGTGCTGCCGAAAGACGGCATCGTCACGGTGGACGAGCTGAACCTCTATGTGAAGGAGCGCGTGAAGGAGCTGACGGGCGGCTTGCAGCATCCCGTCGACCTGAAGCCGAAGGAGGCGCGGAACGTTCCGTTCGCCATGCCGTGATCCCTTCGTCATCCCGGACGCCGCTTGCGGCGATCCTGGATCGCCCAGGACACGGCGCCGAGTTTGCAACGATCCCGGATAATGCGCGGCGCGCGTTTCCGGGATGACGATTTAACCTAAAAACGGCGGTTGTAGCGGCGAAACGCCAGCCGCCGTCATGGCCGGGCTTGACCCAGCCATCCACTAGCCATCCGCTAAGCTGTTGATTTTTAATGCCAGTCTTACTGGATGGCCGGGTCAAGCCCGGCCATGACCATAAGGGCTATTTCACGAGGGTGAGGAGGCTCGCGTTCCCGCCCGCGGCCGTTGTGTTGATGGAGACGGTTTTCTCTTTCACGAGCATATTCAAGTCGTAGTCCGGGCTTCCGGAAAGGACGGGGACGATCGGACCGGGCCGCTCGGCCACGGCTTGCGCCGCTTCCAGGGCCGCCGCCTCGCCCGAAACGAGAACCGCATCGAAATCCGCTATTCGCAAGCCGGCGTTCATCTCGATGCGAGAGCGAAGACTTTCCGGCATCCGCTCGCGAAGTCCGTTTGACGCCGCGCCTTCCACAAGAAGGAAGCGATTGCCCGTGGCGAGCGCCGCCCCGAACTGGCGCAGCGCCTCGAATGCCGTGTCCGCAATGCCGAGGACGGCGCCGCGCGGCGGAAATCGCAGCCGGTTGTCCTCCCCCACCGGGCCGGGCAGCGCGGCTTCGACCGGCAAAAGCGAGTTTTCCCGATAACGGCGGAGGATTTCGGCGAGGCGGGGGCGGTCTTCATCGCTCAAGGCGCGGCCCGCGCCGCCTTCAACCCATGCCGCGAGCGCCGCCAGCGGTTCGAGCCTGGCTTCATCGCGCGCGCCGTCGACCCGGACCGGCGGCCCATCGCGCACAAGCCGCCGGAGGTAAAGCGGCCCGCCCGCCTTCGGCCCCGTCCCTGAAAGCCCCTCGCCGCCGAAAGGCTGTACGCCCACGACGGCGCCGATCATGTTGCGGTTGACGTAGATGTTGCCGGCGCGGGCGCGCGACACGATGAAATCGATGGTTTCGTCGATGCGCGAATGCACGCCGAGGGTCAGCCCGTAGCCCGTGGCGTTGATGTCGCCAACGAGCCTCGGCAGGTCCGCCCTCGCGAAGCGCACCACATGCAGGACCGGGCCGAAGACTTCGTGCGTCAGTTCGCGGATGGAGCCGATTTCGACCAGCGCCGGGGCGACGAACGTCCCCGAAGCGGCGCAAGCCGGAAGCGGCGTCCGGTACAGGATGCGATGGCCTGAGTTGGCGAGATAGGCTTCCAGCGCCGTTTGCGCGCCCGCATCGATCACGGGGCCGACATCGGTCTCGATCCGCGCCGGGTCGCCGAGCCTAAGCTCCGCCATCGCGCCTTTCAGCATGGCGAGCAGGCGATCCGCGATCTCCTCTTGCAGGCACAGCACGCGCAGCGCCGAGCAGCGCTGCCCCGCCGAATTGAAGGCCGAGGCGACCGCGTCGCCGGCGGCCTGCTCGGGAAGCGCCGAGGAATCCACGATCATGGCGTTCTGCCCGCCGGTTTCCGCGATCAGCGGAATGGCGCCGCGCGCGGCGAGCGTGCGCTGGATCGAGCGGGCGACCTCGGTCGAGCCGGTGAAAACGACGGCCTTCGTGCGCGGATCGGCCACGAGCGCCGCGCCGACGACCGAGCCGCGCCCCGGCAGAAGCTGCAGAACGTCGCGCGGAACGCCCCCCTGGCGCAGAAGCCGCACCGCTTCGGCGGCGATCAGCGGCGTCTGCTCCGCCGGTTTGGCCAGCACCGGATTGCCGGCGGCGAGCGCGGCTGCGATCTGGCCGGTGAAGATCGCCAGCGGGAAATTCCAGGGGCTGATGCAGACGGCGGGGCCGAGCGGCGTATGCGGCGCGGCGAGCAGGCGGCGGGCCTCGGCGGCGTAGTAGCGGCAATAGTCGACGGCCTCCCGCACTTCCGGGACGGCGTTCGGCATGGTCTTGCCCGCCTCGCGGACGAGAAGCGCCGCGAGCCTGTCCATGGCGCCTTCGAGAAGGTCCGCGCCGCGCTCCAGGATTTCCGCCCGCCGCGCGGCGTCAACGGCAGCCCAGGCCGGAGCGGCGGCGGCCGCCGCCTCCATCGCGGCTTCAACATCGGCTTCCGCCGCCGCCGACGCATGGCCCACGATGCCGGCATGGTCGGCCGGGTTGCGGATCGGCTTCGCGGGCGGCTTGGAGGCTGGAAAGGCCGCGCCAGATCGGCCAGCGGATCTCCCCTCACCCCAGCCCTCTCCCCCTGGGAGAGGGAGTTCGGTAGCGACCGTTGCAGCGTCGTCCCCTCTCCCATCTGCATCCGCTCGCGGATGCAGACATCTTGGAGTGGCAAGCTCGCCAAGGCGAACTTGCGCGGGAGAGGGCTGGGGTGAGGGGTTTCGCCCTAGAAGCGGCTCCGCGGTGAAATCCGTCTCGCGGCTCCGGGCGATGGCGCGGTCGAGTTCGCCGAGCGCGCCCGCATCCGACAGATCGCGGCCCTTCGAGTTGCGCCGCGCGGCGCCGAACATATCGGCGGGAAGCGCAATGGCGGGATGCGGCAAGCCGCCGAGCGAGGCCGCCTCGGCGACCGGGTCGGCGATCAGCTCTTCGATGCGCACTTTCTCGTCCACGAGCCGATGCACGAAGGACGAGTTGGCGCCGTTTTCCAGCAGCCGCCGCACGAGATAGGCGAGCAGCGTCTTGTGCGTGCCGACCGGCGCGTAGATGCGGCACGGCCGGTTCAGGTTTTCCGGCCCGGCCACCAGCCCGTAAAGGTTTTCGCCCATGCCGTGCAGACACTGGAACTCGTAGTCGCCCAGGCGGAAATCGCGCCCCGCCATGTGGTAGATCGCGGCGAGGGTGTGCGCGTTATGCGTGGCGAACTGCGGGAAGACCGCGTCGCGGCGCGCGAGCAGGCGCTTGGCGCAGGCGAGATAGCAGACATCGGTATAGGATTTGCGCGTGAAAACCGGATAGCCCGAGAGGCCGTCCACCTGCGCGCGCTTGATCTCGCTGTCCCAGTACGCGCCCTTTACGAGCCGGATCATGAGGCGGCGCTTGGTCCGCCCGGCGAGGCCGATGAGATAATCGATGACGAACGGCGCGCGCTTCTGGTAGGCCTGCGCCACGAAGCCGAGCCCTTGCCAGCCGGCGAGCGCGGGTTCATGGGCCAGCGCCTCGATCAGGTCCAGCGACGGCTCCAGCCGGTCCGCCTCCTCGGCGTCGATATTGAAGCCGGCGCCGCGCTCCGCCGCCATCAGCGCAAGCTTCAAGAGGCGCGGATAAAGCTCGCCGCGCACGCGGTCCATCTGCGTATAGGCGTAGCGCGGATGCAGCGCCGACAGCTTCACGGAAATTCCCGCGCCCTCGTAAACGCTCGCGCCGCGCCGCGCGCCCACCGCCGCGATGGCGTGCTCGTAGGACGCCATGTAGCTCGCCGCGTCCTCCTCGGTAAGCGCCGCTTCGCCGAGCATGTCGTAGGAATAGAGAAAGCCGCGCTCCTCGAACGGCCGCGCGTGCTCCAGCGCCTCCTCGATGGTCTGGCCGGTCACGAACTGCCGCCCGAGCAGCCGCATCGCGAGGTCCATCGCCTGGCGGACGATGGGCTCGCCGCCGCGCGCCACCGCCCGCGTCAGCGCCGCCGCCATGCCGCGCTCGCTGCTGGTCGCGACCAGCTTGCCCGTGACGAGCAAGCCCCAGGCCGACGCGTTCACGAACCAGGACGGGCTGGCGCCCACATGCGCGCCCCAATCGCCGCGCGAAAGCTTGTCCCGGATGAGCAGGTCGCGGGTGGGACTGTCGGGGATGCGCAAAAGCGACTCGGCGAGGCACATCAGCGCGACGCCCTCCCGGCTCGACAGCGAAAACTCCTTCATCAGCGCTTCGACGCCGAAGGAATGCGGGCGCTCGCTTCGCAGGCGCTCGACCAGGCCATAAGCGAGGCAGGCCGCCTCGCCAGCGGTCTCGGCATCGAGCCGCGCCTCGCCGATGAGCGGCGGAACGCACTCCGGCTCGGGCGTGCGGCAGGCGGCGCGGATAGCCGCGCGCTGTCGTTCCGTCTCATCCCGCGCTTGAAGCCGCGGCGTCTCAATGAGGCTCATGGCATCCACCGGAAACGCCGCTCGCGAGCTTACAACCGAAAGCGGCGAAGAAGCTTAATCACCGCATTGATATCGGTTTTTTCTGTCGCGGCGCAAGACAGGGACTTGCGCGCGGGATGCGTTGGTCTATAATGACTGGCCAGTCAGTCATCTACGGAGACTCCGCCGATTCGCCCAACGCATCGTCATCCCGGCCAAGCGAAGCGCAGAGCCGGGATCGTAAAAAAAGAGCGCCGCGATTTGTTACGGTCCCGGATAAGGCTTCGCCTTTCCGGGATGACGAACGAAGGCCATCCGTTGGCTTAATTGGGAAACTCTACTAAGGCCGCATGATTGAGAAAGCCAACGATAAGCCGCGCAACGCCTCCCCCGCGCCGGAAAAGAAGCGGGTGAGCCAGGACGAGCGCCGCGCCGCGATCCTCGACGCCGCGCTCGACGTGTTCGCGGAGAACGGCTTCGCCGCCGCGCGCCTCGACGACGTGGCGCAGAAGGCCGGCGTGGCGAAGGGCACGCTCTATCTCTACTTCCCCGACAAGGAAACGCTGTTCGAAGAACTGCTGCGCGGATTGGCGAGCCCGATCCTGGATCGTTTCGCGGCGCTTTCGGCGGACCAGACGATTCCAGCCGGCGTCATGCTGGAGCGCATCCTTCAGGTGTTTGCGAGCCAGATCGTCGGGACGAAGCGCGAGCGCCTCGTTCGCCTTGTCATCGCGGAAGGGCCGCGCTTTCCCCGGATTGCCGAATTCTATCACCGCGAAGTGATCTGCAAGGGCCGGGAAATCATCCGGGCCATCGTCACGCGCGGCCATGAGCGCGGCGAACTGCCGTCCGGCGCCATGGCCAAGTTTCCGCAGCTGTTCTTCGCGCCGTTGCTTTTGGCGATCGTATGGAGATCGCTGTTCGCGCGGTTCGACCCGCTTGACGTCAACGCCATGATCGAAAGCCATCGCAAGCTGATGCTCGGTCTCAAGGACGAGGAGAGCCCCAAATGAAGCGTCCTCCCAAAGCCGTCGCGATCGCTCTTATCGCCGCCGCCGGCCTTAGCGGCGCGTGGTGGTATACGCACCGCCACGCGGGCGCGGGCGAGCTTGTCCTGCAAGGCAATGTCGAAGTCCGGCAGGTGAATCTCGGCTTCAAGGTTCCGGGCCGCATCGAGGTCCTGAATGTCGATGAAGGCGACGCCGTGCGAGCCGGCGAGACGCTGGCCTCGCTCGAAAAGGTGTATTTCAAGGAGACGCTGGCGCAACTGCGCGCCCAGATGAGCCAGTCGGAAGCCAATTACGAGAAGCTGAAAGCCGGCAACAGGCCCGAAGAAATCGCGGAGGCCAGGGCGCTGGTGGCCGAGCGCGAAGCCACTCTGGCAAACGCAAAGATCACCAGAAGCCGCGCCGAGGCGCTGTTAAACACGCCCGCGGGATCGCAGAAGACCTTCGACGATTCCTCCGCCGCCGAGCGTCAGGCGCAGGCGCAGCTCAATTCGGCCAAGGAGGCGTTGCGCCTTCAGGAAATCGGCTTCCGCAAGGAGGATATCGAACTCGCCAAGGCGCAACTCGACGAGCGCAAGGCGAACCTTCAGGTGACCGAACGGCAGCTCGCCGACTCAGACCTGATCGCGCCGAGCGACGGAACGGTGCTGAGCCGCGTGCGCGAAGCCGGCGCCATCGTGCAGGCGGGCGAGACCGTTTATGTGTTGAGCCTTACCTCTCCCGTGTGGGTGCGCACCTATGTTTCGGAGCCCGATCTCGGACGGATCAAGCCCGGCATGGATGTGAGCGTTCACACCGATCTGAAGGGCGGCAAGGTGTATAGCGGCAAGGTGGGCTTCATCTCCACGGCGGCGGAGTTCACGCCGAAAACGGTGGAGACGACCGAGCTGCGCACCGCGCTCGTCTATCGCATCCGCGTGGTGGTGAACGGCAGGTCGGACGAGCTTCGCCAGGGCATGCCTGTCACCATCGACCTCAAGCCGGCGCTGGAGGGGACGCCGGTAGCGAGCCGAACCCCATGAGCGGCGAGCCTGTCGCCATCGTCGAGAATGTCACGAAGCGGTTCGCGCCGGGCGAAGCGCCCGCGCTCGACCGCCTGAGCTTCTCGATAAAGAGCGGGCAGGTTACCGGCGTGGCGGGGCCGGACGGCGCGGGCAAGACGACGCTGATGCGCCTCATGGCGGGGCTGCTGGTTCCGACGGAAGGATCGCTCACCGTCTGCGGCTTCGACACCATCAAGGACAGCATCGCGCTCCACCACGCCATCGGCTATATGCCCCAGCGCTTCGGGCTGTATGAGGATTTGACCGTCATCGAGAACCTGGAGCTTTACGCCGATCTGCGCGGCGTCGTGGGCAAGGCGCGGGCGGAGACGTTCGAGCGCCTGCTCGCCTTCACCGACCTCGCGCGCTTCACGAAGCGCCTCGCGGGAAATCTCTCGGGCGGCATGAAGCAAAAGCTCGGGCTCGCCTGCGCCATGCTGAAATCGCCCCGGCTTCTGCTGCTGGACGAGCCGAGCGTGGGCGTGGACCCGATCTCGCGGCGCGAGCTGTGGCGCATGGTGCGCGAACTGACGGAGACGGGCGTCGCCGTCGTGTGGACCACCGCCTATCTCGACGAGGCCGAGAATTGCGCGGAGGCGATCGTCCTCAACAACGGCGCGCTTCTCTATCAGGGCGACCCGAAGGCGATGACGGCCGGGATCGGCCATCGGGTCTTCCTGGTCGAGGGCGCGGGCCGCGAGCGGCGTGCGCTGCTGGCGCGGGCGCTGTCGAAGCCCGAGATTATCGACGGCGTGCTGCAAGGCGATTCGGTGCGGCTCGTCATGAAGGAGCATGCGCCGCCGCCCAGGGCGGAGGATTTGCAAGGCGCGGGCGCCCTCACGATTTCGCCCGCGCGGCCGAGGTTCGAGGACGCCTTCGTCGCCATGCTCGGAGGCCAGCCGAAGCGCACCCAGGATTTGAAGCCGCCTGCCCAGCCCGCAAGCGGCGGCGGCGCGGCGGTCGAGGCCGTGAACCTGACCAAGAAATTCGGCGATTTCACCGCCGCCGACCACATTTCGTTCTCGATCCAGCGCGGCGAAATCTTTGGCCTGCTCGGGCCGAACGGGGCGGGAAAGTCCACCACCTTCAAGATGATGTGCGGGCTTCTCCGGCCGACCGGGGGCACGGCGCGCGTCGACGGCTACGACCTCTATCGCGCGCCCTCCGCCGCGCGGGGCCGCCTCGGCTATATGGCGCAGAAGTTTTCGCTCTATGGCGATCTCAGCGTGCGGCAGAACCTCGATTTCTTCGGCGGCGCGTATGGCCTCTGGGGCGCGAAGAAGCGCGAGGCCATCGACCGCGCCGCGGCCGCCTTCGACCTCGGCCCGCATATGGGCGTGAATGCCGGCATGCTGCCGCTCGGCTTCAAGCAGCGGCTCGCGCTCTCCTGCGCCATCCTCCACAATCCGCCCGTGCTGTTCCTCGACGAGCCGACATCGGGCGTCGACCCGCTCACGCGGCGCGAATTCTGGGGGTACATCAACGCCATGATCGCAAGCGGCGTGACCGTCATGGTGACGACCCACTTCATGGACGAGGCGGAGTATTGCGACCGCGTCGCGCTCATCTATCGCGGCGCGTGCATCGCCATCGACACGCCGGACGCCCTCCAGGCGCGCGTGCGGACGGCGGCGTTGCCGAACCCGACGCTGGAAGACGCGTTCATCGCGCTGATCGAAGCCCAGGACAGGCGGGAGGCCGCATGAGCGACTTCGATACTCTAGAGGCGACTCACCGGGCGTCCCCTCTCCCATCCGCATCCGCTGGCGAATGCGGACACTCCGGAGTGGCAAGCTCGCCAAGGCGAGCTTGCGCGGGAGAGGGACAGGGCGAGGGGCCGCGGGTCATCTCGGCCGCCGGCCTCGACACCGGCGGCCGCTGGCGCCGCATGCGCGCGCTCATCCGCAAGGAGATGCTGCAAATCGTCCGCGATCCGAGCAGCCTCGTTGTCGCGGTGGTGCTGCCGGTGCTCCTGCTGTTCCTGTTCGGCTTCGGCGTTTCGTTCGACGTGACGAACATGCGCGTGGGCGTGGTGATCGAGAACCCGACGCCCGAAACCGTCATGTTCGAGGCGTCGCTGGCGAACACGCCCTTCTTTAAGGTGCGCGTCGCCCATGACCGGCGCGCCTTCCTCGACGACCTCACGGCCTCGCGCATCGAGGGCGTCGTGATCCTCGCGGGCGACTTCACCCAGCGCATCGCGCGCGGCGACACGGCGGGGATACAGATCATCACGGACGGCACCGACCCGAACACCGCGAGCCTCGTCACCGCCTATGTGCAGGGCGCGTGGCAGACCTGGCTCGCCCAGCGCGCGCTGAGCAGCGGCCTGCAAGCGGCGGGCCTCATTACGACCGAGCCGCGCGTGTGGTTCAATCCCGAGCTTGAAAGCCGGCGCTTCCTTGTGCCGGGGTCCATCGCGCTCATCCTGATGATGATCGGATCGCTGCTGACCGCGCTCGTGGTGTCCCGCGAATGGGAGCGCGGCACCATCGAGGCGCTGTTGGCGACGCCCGCGAGCGTGCCCGAGTTCCTGGTCGGCAAGGTCGTGCCGAACTTCCTTCTCGGCATGATCGCGATGACGATTTCGGTGCTGGTTGCGGTGTTTGTGTTCGACGTTCCTCTGCGCGGCTCGGTGCTGGCCCTGCTGGCGGCGACGACGGCCTTCCTGCTGGTGGCGCTGAGTTCGGGCCTTTTGATTTCGACGGTGGCGCGCACGCAGTTCCTCGCGAGCCAGATCGCGATGATGACGGCCTTTCTGCCGGGGCTGTTCTTCTCGGGCTTCATTTTCGAGCTGTCGAGCATGCCCACGCCGCTGCGCGTCTTCTCGATGCTCGTTCCGGCCCGCTATTTCGTCTCCGCCCTCCAGACCATCTTCCTTGCCGGAGACATCGCCTCGGTGCTCGTCCCATCCATCCTCATCCTGACGTTCATGAGCGTCGTCCTGATGGCGCTGACCGCGCGCAACTCAAAAATGAGGCTCGACTAGCGATGCCGCCCAAACTCATCGCGCTGATTATCAAGGAGCTGCTTTCGGCGTTCCGCGACCCGCGCACCCGCATCGCCTTTATCGTCCCGCCGCTGATGCAGGTGTTCCTGTACGCCTTCGCCGCCACGCTGGAGGTGAAGAACGCGTCCATCGGCGTCTATAACGAGGATTGGGGGGAGAGTTCGCGCCAGCTTGTCAGCCGCTTCGAGCGCGCCTCGGCAATCGCCGGCATCGCGTATTTCAAGAGCGATACCGAAATTCAGCCCGCCATCGACAGCCAGCGCGTGCTGGCCGTGGTGCGCATCCCGCAGGACTTTTCGCGGCGCGTGGCGGCGCGCGAGCCGGTCGCCGTGCAGGTGCTGCTCGATGGGCGGCGCTCCAACAGCGCGCAGATCCTCAACAGCTACATTGCGAACATCGTGACGAATTTCTCGGCCGATATGCTTCTCGGCGAGGAGCGGCCCGATATCAGCGCGATGGTGGACCGGTCCTGGTACAATCCCAATCGCGAGTATCGAAACACGATGGTTCCGGCGCTGGTGGGCTCGCTGACCATGACGACGGTGCTGATGGTGATGGTGATGTCGGTCGCGCGCGAGCTGGAGCTTGGCACCTTCGAGCAGCTTCTGGTGTCGCCCTTGCAGCCGGCGGAAATCATGATCGGCAAGGCGGTGCCGGGGCTGATCATCGGCGTCGTGCTGGCGACCGCCATAACGCTGATCGTGACGCTGGTGTTCGGGATCCCGCTGACGGGCTCGATCTTCGTGCTTTACGCGGGGCTGATCGTGTTCGTGCTCGCCATCATCGGCGTGGGGCTGTTCATCTCGTCGCTGGTTTCGACGCAACAGCAGGCGATGCTGGGCGCGATGGTGTATATGATGCCCGCGATGATGCTGTCCGGCTTCACGAGCCCCGTGCAGAACATGCCCGATTGGCTGCAGCCGATTGCGCTCCTGAACCCGCTGACGCATTTCCTCGTGATCGTGCGCGGCGTTTTCCTGCGCGATATGCCGATGGCGCTGGTCGCGGAGCGGATATGGCCGATGCTGTTCATCGCCGCGTTCACGCTGACGGCGGCGAGCTGGCTGTTCCGGCGCAAGCTGGGTTAGCGGGGGCCGGCGGCGGGGAGGCGAGCGTGGCCGCGAGGAACGCCGCGCCGCGCGGGCGCCGGGTCCGCGGGCAATTCCGCGAAAGGTGTGTTGGGTTGGGAGCTGTAATGCTCGTTCTGAGCAAATCTGGACGGCTGAGCCTCCCGGACCGGACTCAGCACCGAGGGCGCAAATTTAGCCAAGATCGGCAGGGGCCATTGGGCCAGTCGGATAATGCGAGGCACGGTGATCCGCTACCTGCCTCCAAACGGAACGAGTGTCTCGACGTACCAAAACCATGATCGCGCACACCTCCGTCACATAACTGCCTGAATATTGGAAAATTAGTTGGACGAGATAAGTGTTCAGAAGGCAGAGCCTGAGGGATGGCTAGCATGACTTTTGATTTCATCGTTTGGTTAAAAGCCCATTACACTCCACTTTTCAATTTCGTGAAATTCGGCATTGCTTTTGCCAGCGCCTATGCCGTGGTCAGGGCGTTCAAGGGTTACCAGGTTCGACAGCTCGGACCTCAGCTAGCTGGTCTTCGCACGGAAAAAGATAGTCTTGAGCAGGAGGCTGCGTCTTATCGGCGGCGCAGTCAAAAAAACAGGCGGCTCCTCGCGAAAATCGAAGGCGTCAACGCTCGTCTCCGTGAGGAAACGGCGCAGGTTGCTCTTGAAAAGGCTTCGGAAGAACGCGCTGAAGGCAATCACGAACACGCTGCGCGGGCGCTTGCCACGTGGTTCGAAGCCCAACGCCCGCGTATTGCGGGAGCGGCCAGCGCTCTGGCCCAATCGCGCGAGCGGCGCGCAGACACGGGCGAAGACGACAGTGAGAGGGCGGACGAAACCGAACGCCTGAAGCGGATCGCTTCGTTAATCGCTCCGTCCGGCCACGATGGACGGAAAGCGTCATGATCGAGCTTCTCCATAACTGGCTGTCGTCCCGCGGAAGCATCGGTCTCGGCGCCGATGTGATGGATTTCTTAGCCTCGGTGCTAGCCGGGGCGCTGGCGATTTGGCTTTGGTTTCGCGCCCGCATCCATCGCGATTATGGAAGGCTTCACGTTCTCGGGGAGGCGACGCGAAAAGAGCATGAGCGCGTGGATCGCGTGAAGCAAGATTGGCTGGAAACCGTCGCCGACTTTCGTCTGGCTAACTACCGGCGCCATGAATTCATGGACAGGCTGCCAGATCGGGCGATTGCGGAGGTTTTGCGGCCTCTTGAAGATGGCGGGTCCGAGGCCGCCGCAACGCTTGAGCAATGGTGGGCGAGCGAGCGCGAAGCGATCGCGGAAATCAACGGGCAGCTTGGCGAATGGTATGCGCTGTTTGCGATTGACAGCAGTTTGTTTTTACACGCCGCAGGCATTCAGCAAAATCGTGACCAAGCCCGCGCTTTGGCGCTCCGTCATCTTCTGATCGCGGCGCAAGCAAATCCCTCGCGTTCGGAGTGGACGGCGCTGGCCGAGGAACTGGAAACGGACCAGGCCCTGCAAAAAATTGAGGCTGGAGACGTGCCGGCGCTGTCGTTCCACCTTCCGGCTGGCCTTTCGAAAGAGGAAGCGCGCCTCCAGGCGGAAGCAATGAACGACCTGGCTTACAGGCGCCTTCGAGAAGGCGCCTTTTGGGACGCCTATCTGCTCGCCGACAGGGCGAGCCTGATTGCGGCAAGAAACCTGTCCGAGAACGATCCTCTCGTTTTTATAATCAATTTTTGCAAAGCCCAAGCTCTTAGCTTTTCGGGACATTCTGCGCGAGCGCTGGCCATCGCCCAGCCGACTTGGGAGGCGGAACGCGCCCATCCCGATCTTGGCGCGCGGCACCCCAGTACGCTCTCCAGCGCTAATCTGGTCGCTTCAATCCTGAACCACCTTGGCCGCTATGAGGACGCGCTGGCCATCGCTCAGCCGACTTGGGAGGAGCAATGCGCCCATCCCGATCTTGGCAAGCGGCACCCCAACACGCTCGCCAGCGCTCATCAGGTCGCATCAATCCTGAACCACCTTGGCCGCTATGAGGACGCGCTGGCCATCGCTCAGCCGACTTGGGAGGTGAAACGCGCCCATCCCGATCTTGGCGAGCGGCACCCCAATACGCTCGCCAGCGCTCATCAGGTCGCTTCAATCCTGACCAGTCTTGGCCGCTATGAGGACGCGCTGGCCATCGCTCGGCCGACTTGGGAGGCGGAACGCGCCCATCCCGATCTTGGCGAGCGGCACCCCAATACGCTCACCAGCGCTAGTCAGGTCGCTTCAATCCTGACCAGTCTTGGCCGCTATGAGGACGCGCTGGCCATCGCTCGGCCGACTTGGGAGGCGGAACGCGCCCATCCCGATCTTGGCGCGCGGCACCCCAATACGCTCGCCAGCGCTAGTCAGGTCGCTTCAATCCTGACCAATCTTGGCCGCTATGAGGAAGCACTGGCCATCGCTCAGCCGACTTGGGAGGCGGAACGCGCCCATCCCGATCTTGGCGAGCGGCACCCCAGTACGCTCGCCAGCGCTCATGAGGTCGCTTCAATCCTGGAGAGTCTTGGCCGCTATGAGGACGCGCTGGCCATCGCTCAGCCGACTTGGGAGGCGGAACGCGCCCATCCCGATCTTGGCGCGCGGCACCCCCGTACGCTCCTCAGCGCTAATCTGGTCGCCCAGATTCTTGAGTGCCTCGGCTGGTATGAGGAAGCGCTGGCCGTCGCCCGGCTGAATTGGGAGGCGGAACGCGCCCATCCCGATCTTGGCGAGCGGCACCCCCGTACGCTCTCCAGCGCTCATGAGGTTGCGCATATCCTGAACGGATTTGGCCGCTATGAGCAAGCGTTGGCCATCGCTCGGCCGAATTGGGAGATTCGCCGCATTCATCCCGATGTTGGCGAGCGGCACCCCAACACACTCGCCAGCGAGCGGCTGCTCGCCCACATCTTGAGCAATATCCATAGAAATGACGAGGCGCTGAAGATTATCGAGCCCCTCTGCCTCGAATTGCGACGGTCACCCAATATAGGGCCTCGCCACCGATACACGCTTTATGCCGACTATGTGCATGCGTTGACGTTGTTTCGGCTGGGGACATATGAGAAAGCGAGAGCCCTGGCGGAAAACGCCTATGCGCTCGCGAAGCAAACTTTCGCGCCAAGGCACTACCTCGTGGCCGATTTAGCCCGGCTGCTCAAGGACATGGAGGCTGGGCATACCGAGGGGCCTCCAGTCCGCTTACTGGCCAGTTAGCGGAGAGCGCCGATCACTGAACTGAAGACTGCACATTGGCCTCTGCTTCAAATCGCGCTCTGTTCGGAAGAGTTACGGCTTTTTGCCCCAGGCGGCGGACGCGAAGAAAGTTCTGGAAAGCAGCGTTTCGCGTGATTAGCCGGCGCCGATCAGGGACGGCGGCTCAGCCATCAATAGCAGACACACTTCGAGATAGGTCCCAAGACCGTAATCGGCCTGTAGCACGCATCCCGCCGATGCACAGGACATGTGAAAATGGAGGAAGCGGCGCGGTTGCGCGCGGAGTTCGCCGCCGAGGTTGCGCGCATCGAGGGCGCGGGCGAGCGACGCGCCGCGCGGGCGCCCGCTCAACCGTCATGGCCCGGCCATGCCCTCGGGCTTCGACCCGAGGCTCGACCCGGCCATCCAGCGCCTCCTTACGAGGCCTTATAGTTCAATCTTTTCGAACCGTAAGGCGCGGGCGATTTTCGTACCGCCGCCGCATGGTTAAAATCGGCTCCGGTTAACGGCCGGAACAGCGGCGGCGGCGCCAGCGAATTTCCTACGAATCGCTACGAAAAATGCAAAAAAGCCGGATTCGACGCGAAAAAAGCGAGTCGGAAATCCTAGTTAACGGTTTTATTCTTGCGCGGATTTACCATAAAGCGCGCCCTGGGGTTGTGGCGGGCCGGTTCGCAACCGCCGCGAATCCTGCGCCGCGGCCAGGATTTATCCAGGAAAACCAAAGCGATAGCGCGAAAAAGCGCCGCTTAAAGCTTGCTCAAGGCGCTTTCGGTTATACTATCCATAATGAGGGAAAAAGGGGCAAAAACCCCGAGTCGGCGGTACCTAAATCGGACGCGCCAGGGTTAACAAGAGCTTAGCAGGCAGCGCCGCGGCGCCCCTCCCTCGCACTAACGAAATCTTAATTCATGACGGCGGGCATTATTTGTCTCCCGCCGCCGCCTCCCTGTATGATCGGCGCTCGATTCGAGCTGGCCCCCGCAGCGGCCGGCGCCACAAATGCGGAGCGTAAGATGAAGAGCATCGAACAGCGGATTGCGGACGAGCTTGGCGTGCGGGCGGGCCAAGTTCAGGCGGCGGTCGAGCTTCTGGACGGCGGCTCGACGGTGCCGTTCATCGCGCGCTACCGCAAGGAAGCCACCGGCATGCTCGACGACGCGCAGCTTCGCACGCTGGAGGAGCGGCTGCGCTACCTGCGCGAGCTGGAGGAGCGCCGCGCCGCGATCCTCGATTCGATCCGCGAGCAGGGCAAGCTCGACGACGCGCTCGAAGCGCAGATCATGGCGGCGGATTCGAAGGCGCGGCTTGAAGACATCTACCTGCCGTACAAGCCGAAGCGGCGCACCAAGGCGCAAATCGCTAGGGAGGCGGGGCTTGAGCCGCTGGCCGACGCGCTGCTCGCCGATCCGGCGAACCTGCCGGACGCACTCGCCGCGACCTTCATCGACGCCGAAAAAGGCGTGGCCGACGCGGCCGCCGCGCTCGAAGGCGCGCGCTCGATCCTGGTCGAGCGCTTCGGAGAGGACGCGGATCTCATCGGCAGCCTGCGCGAGGAAATGTGGGGCCGGGGCCGCCTCGCCGCCAAGGCCAAGGACGACAAGAAGGACTCGCCCGAGGCCGCCAAGTTCGCCGATTATTTCGACAAGGCCGAGCCGTTTGCGAAGATGCCCGCGCATCGCATCCTGGCGATGTTCCGCGGCGAAAAGGAGGGCTTTCTCGATCTGAATTTCGAGCCGGAAGACCCGGCGCAGGCGCCTGCCGCCGGCCCGAGCCTCTACGAGAACCGCATCGCGCGCAAATTCAACATCGCCGACAAGGGCCGCGCCGCCGACAAATGGCTGAACGACACGGTGCGCTGGGCGTGGCGCACGCGCATCCAGGGGCATCTGTCGGTCGATCTGCGCATGCGGCTCTGGCAAGCGGCGGAAGAAGAGGCCGTGAGGGTGTTCGCAAGCAATCTGCGCGACCTGCTCCTCGCCGCGCCCGCCGGCACGCGCGCCACCATGGGCCTCGATCCCGGCTTCCGCACCGGCGTGAAGGTCGCCGTGGTCGACGCCACCGGCAAAGTCGCCGCCACGACGGCGATCTACCCGCATGAGCCGAAGCGCCAATGGGCGGAGTCGCTCGCCATCCTCGGCCGCCTCTGCATCCAGCATAAGGTCGAGCTGATCGCCATCGGCAACGGCACCGCGTCCCGCGAGACGGATAAACTCGCCGCCGAACTGGTGGCCCGCGCGCCGGAGCTGAAGCTCACGAAAATCATGGTGTCGGAGGCCGGCGCCTCGGTCTACTCCGCGAGCGCTTATGCCAGCGCGGAGCTGCCCGAGCTTGACGTGTCTTTGCGCGGCGCCGTCTCCATCGCGCGCCGCCTGCAAGACCCGCTGGCGGAGCTTGTGAAGATCGACCCGAAATCCATCGGCGTCGGCCAATACCAGCACGACGTCTCCGAAACGCAGCTGTCGCGCTCGCTCGACGCGGTGGTGGAGGACTGCGTGAACGCGGTCGGCGTGGACGTGAACACCGCGTCCGTGCCGCTTCTGGCGCGTGTGTCCGGCATTAGCGAGAGCCTCGCCAAAAATATCGTCGCCCATCGCGACTCCAAAGGCGCCTTCAAAAAGCGCAAGGAGCTTCAGGAGGTGCCGCGGCTCGGGCCGAAAGCCTTCGAGCAGGCGGCGGGCTTCCTGCGCATCCCGAACGGCGACGACCCGCTCGACGCCTCCTCCGTGCATCCCGAGGCTTACCCCGTCGTGCGCAAGATCGTTCAGGCTGCCCAGACCGACATCAAGAAGCTGATCGGCAACGCGCCGGTACTGCGCGGCCTTCAGCCAAAGGCGTTCGTGGACGAGACCTTCGGCCTGCCGACCGTGACCGACATCCTGCGCGAGCTTGAGAAACCCGGCCGCGATCCGCGCCCCGCCTTCAAGACCGCGACCTTCCAGGAGGGCGTGGAGAAGATTTCCGACCTGAAGCCCGGCATGGTGCTCGAAGGCGTGGTGACGAACGTGGCGGCTTTCGGCGCCTTCGTGGACATCGGCGTGCATCAGGACGGGCTCGTGCATGTCTCCGCGCTGTCGAAGACCTTCGTGAAAGACCCGCGCGAGGTGGTGAAGCCCGGCGACGTTGTGCGCGTGAAAGTGATGGAGGTGGATCAGCCGCGGAAGCGCATTTCGCTGACCTTGCGCCTCGACGATCCGGTGGGCGGCGCTGGCGAGCGCCCGCAAGGCGGCGCGCTGAAGGGCCCGGCGCCCAGGAACATGGCCGCCGCGCCGAAGGGCGGCAAGGCCGAGGCAAGCGGCGGCGCCTTCGCCGACGCTTTCCGCAAAGCTGGCCTAACGGGACGGAAATAGATTGGACGCCGCCTGGGGCTAAAGTCGAAAAACGCATCGGGTGCGGCCCTGCCGCTTACTCCTTGGGGAGAGCCCTCGACCGCCGATCCCTTAACGCCGGCCGTCGTGGCCGGCCGAGCCATGGGAACTCATAAAATGGAGGCGTGGCGGCTATGGCGCCAATGCCTCGGCATGGTCCACCCGGTCGAATAGGCCCATTCCGCGCGGGTGTTCATCGAGGGCGCCAAACGGGTGCATTGTAACGCTTCGCGCCCGCTTTGGTCCGGTAAGAGACATCGCGCCATCGCCATGGAAGGACAAATTTCAACTGCTGCACATGACCATGTGCAGCAGTCCGGCAGGCCCATCTATGTTTTGTCCGCAGCCGGTCCCAATTCTGCTTTCTGATATTTTCCGTTACAGTCACGGCTTACGCCGCCCATTTTTTTGTCGCTTTGCGGATCTAGATTTACAGCGCCGAGGAAAGGAAAGCGAACTAAGGGAGATTTCGTATGAAAAGGATGATCGCTTTTGCCCTTGCTGGGAGCTTGGGCTTGTATGCTATTGCCGACGTGCGGCAAGCGAACGCCACGCCTTCTAACCCGGTCATAGCCGCTTCGCCCGCGGCTGCGGCGCAAGACGGCGCCGTCGCCAAAGTTCAATGGCGCCGTTTTGGTCCTGGCTTCCGTGGCGGGCGTCCGGGATATAGGTGGCGGCCCGGCTATGGTTGGGTGCCGCTTGCTGTGTTGGGGACTGCTGCCGCAGTCGCGGCGGGCGCCTACTACTACGGACCTAGGCCCTACTATTATGGCCCCGGCCCTTATTATTATGGACCGGCCCCATACTATGGCCCGCGCTGGTAGCCGCCGGCGCGAAGCTACCATGACAGCCGGCCTCCGCCAGATGCCACGCCGCGTCTGGCGGAGGCCGCCATACGCCTGGATCTATCGATGAACAACGTCGGCTGACGGCTATCTGTGCGTTTGCCAAGTGAACTTTCTCCCGCCACTTCAAATGGCGCCCAGATAGTTGCATGCGATCCTTGCGATTCGCCCTTTTTTTTTCGGCGCGAGTATGGTTTGCCAAGTCCTTGCCCGGCTTCAAGCAGGCGCGTGGCGAACCTTTGCCGTCGCGAGGGCAGCGTCACGGGCTTCTCGATGCCCACCGCATTCGCCGTGATTTCCAGGATGGTGAGGAACACAAACGCTGCTCTTCGCGGTTGACCGCTTATGCGGATTGGCGCATGATTCGCCATGAAGTCTGCAATTTCGATACTCTCTGCGCTTGCCGAGCCGACGAGGCTTTCGGCGATGCATATTCTCTCCGACGGACAAGAACATTGCGTCTGCGAACTTGTTCGGGAACTTGACGTCAGTCAGTCGCGCATGTCGCGCCATATGGCGGTACTTAGAAACGCGGGGCTCGTGGTCGACCGCCGCGACGCGCAGTGGGTGCGCTATCGCATCATGCCCAACCTCCCGGCGGAGGTCGCCGCCCTGCTTGAAGCGGCTCTGGCCTTATCGGGCAGCCACAAAAGGAAAGCAGCATGAGCGTGCAACGCGGAGCCATCGCGGTCTCGCGCGGGTACGACGGTTTGCAACCGTCGCGGTCGCCGCAGTGCTCGCCTTCATGATGTCCGAGAAAACAACGACGCTGGAGCGGCGGCGCCTACAACCGCAATCGGCGAAACCAAGAATGGCGACGAGGATCATGTGAGAAAGCGGAATTTGAGGCATTTCTTGACGAAGCCCCAGGGCAAACTCGAAAACACAAATACGAATATGACATTCTCAATGCCGCGCGAGACTGCTGCTCGCTTAAGGGACGCAGCCGTGGCAAGAGGCACCGATGTCCAGGGGGTCATCGAACTGGCCGTCAACGAATGGCTTGCGCGCCAGACGCAAATTTAAGCGGTTTTGCGGCGCTTATCCCCCACGCGAACTACAGCGTTTACACTGCTGCGCGGCACACGGAGGCGCAAAAACGTCGTAGCATGCCGAGACGCTCAAGGAGCGGCGCCCGATCTGCCGCCGCCCTGTCCTCGATTGCTTTCCCTTTGGTGGGCGCCCCCCAGCCGGTCCGCGATGGCAAGCAGAAGCATCGCGACCGCAAAGGCAAGCAAAATGCCCACCACCCAGGCGAGCTTGGCGTTGTCTGCGCTTCTGTCGATGTCGAGAAACCATTCAAGCACGTTGACAGCTGCGATTGCCAAAATGGAGCCGAGCAGTTTCTGCTTCAGCCCAGAGAAGCCAATGCCAATGAGCCCTGCGGGCCAATCCGCATTTGCATCGACATCGATCCGTCCCACGAAGTTCTCATAACCCGAAAAAATCACAATCAGAAGCAAGTTCGCAGTCAGCGAAAGATCGACGAGCTTTAAAACCCCCACAATGACTTCCTCCTCCGTGCCGGTCTTAACCAGCACGAGGAATGCCGTCAGCTTGATGGCGAAGGTATACAGCAGCGCCGCAAGTCCAATGGTGAGTCCGAGCAGGAATGGCGCCGCGAGCCACCGGCTTTGCAATATTGCGGTTTGAATAACGCGTTCGATCCTATTCATAGGGGTCTCCCCGGCTACACCTCTCGACCGCTTGGCCGGAAGCGCCCCGGCAAACATCGTCTCGCCAAAACCTTGGCCAGCGCTTGGCGTTCCCCGCGTGCGTTGCGCAAACCCGAGGGCATCGGCAATCTCGCCCCCCAGGCGCCCCATCGGGAAGCAGCCGCCGGACTTGCAAATTGGCGCTGCGCTAAGCGCGGACGTAGGAGCCGGGCGCATCCTCGATCGGCGCGAGCGCGCCGCGGCCGGGTTCGCGCGGCGCGATGCGTTCGCCCGAAAGCGAGGCGAGCCACTTCGCCAAATCGGGCCACCAGGAGCCTGCATGCTCCTTGGCCTTCGCGAGGAAGGCCTCGACCGAAGGCAAAACCTTCGGATCGCCGTCATCCATGATCCAATACATGTATTTCGGTTTGGCCGGCGGGTTGATCACGCCCGCGATATGGCCGGACCCAGCCAGCACGAAGCGAACCGGTCCGCCGAAAAGCTTCGCGCCGAGGAGCACGGACTGGGCGGGCGCGATGTGGTCTTCCTTGGTGGCGAGTTCGTAGATCGGGATGGCGATGCGGCTCAGATCGAGCGTAACGCCGCCGAGCTTGAGAAGCCCCTTCGCCAGCTTGTTCTCCAGATAGAACTCCCGAAGGTAGAAGCTGTGATTGGCGGGCGGCATCCGCGTCGAATCCGAATTCCAGAAGAGAAGGTCGAACGGGAAGGGCTGCTTTCCGAGCAGGTAATTGTTCACGATGTAGGGCCAGACCAAATCTTTGGGGCGCAGCGCGTTGAACACCGTCGACATGCGCGCGCCGTCCAGATAGCCGGCCTTGAACATCACCTCGTCCAGCGCCTTCAGCTGCTCGTCGTCGATAAACACCAGAAGGTCGCCGGCCTTGCTGAAGTCGTTCTGCGCCGTGAAGAACGTCGCCGACCGGACGCGCTCATCGCCTGTCCCCGCCATGTAGGCCAGCGCGCACGAAAGCAGCGTTCCGCCAACGCAATAGCCGAGCGTGTTCGTCTGCGGCGCGCCCGTGGCGAGCAGCACCTTGTCGACCGCCTCCAAGACCCCCTCGCGCATGTAGTCCTCGAAGGTCTTCGAGGCCAGCCCGGCGCCGGGGTTGACCCAGGAGATGACGAAGACCGTAAAGCCTTGGTCAACCACCCACTTGATGAAGGACTTCGGCGGCGTGAGGTCGAGAATGTAGAACTTGTTGATCCAGGGCGGCACGATCAAAAGCGGGATTGTATAAACGCTTTCCGTCGTCGGCGTGTACTGAATGAGCTGCATAATTTCGTTCTGGTAGACGACCTTGCCGGGCGTCACCGCGAGGTTCTTGCCCACCTGGAAAGCCGACATATCCGTCTGGCGGATGCGCAGGAGTTCACCCGACTGGCTCAGGTCCTCAAGAAGCTGGGTCATGCCCTGAGCCAAATTCTGCGCGCCCGTGGAGACCGTGGCGCGGATCACCTCGGGGTTGGTGAACGGGAAGTTCGAGGGCGAGAGAGCGCTCACGAGCTGGTTCAAATAGAATTGGGCGCGATGCTTGACCCGCGCGTCGACGGTGGACGCATTATCGATCATGTTCTCCGCCCATTTGCCGGACAGGAGATAGGCCTGCTTCATGAAATCGAAAAACGCGTTCTGCGTCCATTCCTGGTCGTTGAACCGCGAGTCTCCGGGCGCCGGTTTAATGAGCGGCTCGACCTGTTGCCCGAGAAAGCGCTGATAAGTCCGCCCCCAAAGCTCGATCATGTCCTGACTGAGCTTCGTCTGCGAGGCCGCAAGGCCTTGCGGGTCCGCCATCCAGTGTTGGAAGATGGGCGCGAACAACTTTCCGGAGTCGGCCATGCCGCCAGCGACGGTGAAAGCGCCGTTGCTCTTATCCTTGTCTTCCACCATCTTCGCGACAACCTTGCCGCTCACTTCGAAGGCGCGCAGCATGTTGGCCGCGAATTGCTCCGGCGTTTGCATGCCCGGGAAAACTTGCCCGGCGCCGCCCGGCTTTTCCTGCGTATCGGGCTTCCCGGCCACTTTCGCCGCGATGGCCTCTTGCGCTGGCTGTTCCACCCTTTCGGCGTGCTTCGCTACAATCGGCTCCTGGCCGTGCAAGCCGTCGGCGGGCTGGCGGTGAGCCGCGCCGGTTTCCCTCGCGCGCTTATCCGCAACCCTGCGCTTCTCGGACATTTTGCGCTTGTCAGACATGTGGCGCTTCCTCGTTCCCCACCCGAAACATCGTCGATGCTTTCTGCCTGCGTTTCGCTCACAGGCTTACGGGAATCATATAACATTTTATCGTCGTTTGGTGAGGGTTTCGGCGCCCTTTCTAATAGCGTCGAAGAAGGGCGACGAGCTTGCCCTGGATCTTCACGCGGTCCGGCCCAAAAATTCGCGTCTCGAAAGCGGGGTTGGCAGGCTCCAACGCAATCGACTGGCCTCTCTTGCGCAGGCGCTTTAGCGTGGCCTCCTCATCGTCGATCAATGCGACCACGATCTCCCCGCTTTCCGCCGTGGGCGTTCTCTTGAAAATGGCGGTGTCGCCTTCCTGAATGCCGGCCTCGATCATGGAATCGCCGCGCACTTCCAGTGCGAAGCACTCACCCTGAGACACGAACTCGGGCGGCATGACCAGCACATGGCTATGATCCTCGATGGCGGAGCGCGGGACGCCCGCCGCGATCCGGCCCATCACCGGGACCGAAACGCCGCTATCCTCGCGGTCGCGGATGAAAGGCGCTTGCGCCGCCTCCTCGAAACCGAAACGCTTCGTCCCCTCGATCACCGTGGGCATGAAGCCGCCGCGTCGCCGCTCTGCGTCGAACACGGCGCGGCCCCGTTCCGGCATCTTCATGACTTCGAGCGCGCGGGCGCGGTGGGGGAGCCGCCTGATGAAGCCGCGCTCCTCGAGCGCCATGATCAGGCGATGGATGCCGGATTTAGACTTGAGGTCGAGCGCTTCCTTCATCTCGTCGAACGAGGGAGGCACGCCAGTCGCCTCGATGCGCTCGTTGATAAAGAGGAGAAGTTGCTTTTGCTTCGGCGTCAGCATGGAAGCCCCAAGTCGTAGCGGAAACTGCTTGTACAAACCGGGAACAGGAATAAGCGTTCGCTTTGCGTTCCGCAAGGAAAAAGGGCCTATTTCGACAACCAGTGCTAAAAATCGAGGGGGATAACCGTCGCAAATTCGCCTTTCTTGAGCGCTGGCGCACTCGCGGGGCGAACGATGAGGCAGTCGGCCTTGGCGAAGGCGTTCATCAGCGAGCTGTCCTGGTCGGCGACGGGCTCGACGCCGGCGGCGGACAATGTCGCGCGCATATAATGCTCGCGCTCGCCATTGGCGCGGACATCGGCGGCAAGCGGGACAAGCCGATGGTCTTCCGCTGGCGCGCGGCCGAGAAGCCTGTCGAGCAGGGGCTTCAAAAAGACGCGGGCGCAGATGAGCGCCGAGGCGGGATTGCCGGGCAGGCTCAGCACGCGCTGGGGGCCGAGAAAGCCGAACATCACCGGCTTGCCGGGGCGCATCGCAACCTTCAGCACATCGAAGCGGGCGCCTTCCCCTTCGAGCGCGCCGCGGACGAGGTCGTGCTCGCCGACCGAAGCGCCGCCGATCGTGAGAAGCACATCGGCGCCGCGCGCGCCGGCGACGCGGGCGGCAAGCGCCGCCTTGTCGTCCGGCGCAAGCGCCAGCAGCATCGCACGGCCGCCCCATGCCTCTATGGCTGCCTTCATGCCGGCGGGTATCGAGGAAACGATCTGGCCTGGGCCAAGCGCGCTGCCCGGCTGCGCAAGCTCGTCGCCGTTCGCCAGCACCGCCACGACAGGCTTGCGCCTCACAGGCGCCGTTGCATGGTTCATGGCCGCGGCCAGCATCAACTGGCGCGCGCCGAGCCGCGTCCCCGCCTGAAGCAGAACCTCGCCCTCCAGAAAGTCGTAGCCGCGCGGCCTGATGTGCTGGCCCAGCGGCGCCCATTCCAGAATATCGACCTGCCTTTCGCCGAGCGCGCGCGTATTCTCCTGGATGACGATGGCGTCGGCGCCCGAGGGTACAGGCGCGCCGGTGAAGATGCGGACGGCCTCGCCAGCGCCGACTTCGCCATCGAAGCCATGGCCGGCGGCCGACCTGCCGATGACTTTCAGGCGAGCGGGAACGGAGGCGGCGTCGGCGGCGCGAATGGCGTAGCCGTCCATGGCCGAAGCCGGGAAAGGCGGCTGCGTCAGCGTCGCTTTCAAGCCGGCGGCAAGGATGCGCCCGCCGGCCTCGAAAATCGGAACGGCCTCGCTTTCCAGGGGCTCGACGCCGCTGACGATGCGCGCCTTGACGTCCGCGACCGGCATCAGCATGGCTTACGCCTCCGGGCTTGCCGCGGCGCTGTAATCGCCCGAGGCGCCGCCGGCCTTGGACAACAGGCGCACGCCTTCGATGCTCATGGCCTTGTCGCGCGCCTTCAGCATGTCGTAGAGCGTGAGGCAGGCGACCGACACCGCCGTCAGCGCCTCCATCTCGACGCCGGTCCGGCCGAGCGCCTTCGCCGTGGCTTGCACGCGCACGCCGGCAAGCTCCGGCAGCAAATCGAAAACGACCCCGACCTTGGTCAGCGCGAGAGGATGACAGAGCGGAATAAGCTCATGGGTGCGTTTCGCGGCCATGATGCCCGCGATGCGCGCCGCGGCAATCACGTCGCCCTTCGGCGCGGCGCCGCCCTCGATAAGCCGTAGCGTTTCGGGCGCCATCACAACGAAGCCTTCGGCGACGGCCGTCCTCTCGGTGACAGCTTTCCCGGCCACGTCGACCATGACCGCCTCGCCCTTGGCGTCGATGTGCGAAAGGTCGCTCATGCGCTCGCTGCGCGCCTCTCCAGCTCCGGGGCCGCCAGCAGCGCGCGCGTCGCGGCCTCGATGTCCGGTTGGCGCATCAGGCTTTCGCCGACGAGGAAGGCGCAGGCCCCCGACCGCGTCAGCCGCTCGATGTCCGCCGGCGTGAAAATCCCGCTTTCCGAAACGATAATGCGGCCGGGCGGAACGAGTTGCGCGAGTTGCTCGGTCGTCTCCAGATGCGTCTCGAAGGTGCTGAGGTCGCGATTGTTGATGCCGATCAGCCAGCAATCGAGCGCGAGCGAGCGCTCAAGCTCCTCCTCATTGTGGACTTCGACGAGGACCGACATGTCGAGGGCGCGAGCGGTGAAGACGAGTTCGGCCGCGAGCGTGTCGGAGGTGCAGGCCATAATGACGAGGATGCAGTCGGCGCCCATGGCGCGCGCTTCGATGACCTGATAGGGGTCGACCATGAAATCCTTGCGCAGCACCGGCAGCCGAGTGGCGGAGCGCGCGGCGATCAGCGCTTCGGGCGAGCCCTGGAAGGAGGGGCCGTCCGTCAGCACGGAAAGACAGGCGGCGCCGCCGCGCTCATAGGCCTTGGCGATGGCCCCCGGATCGAAATCGGGGCGGATCAGCCCGCGCGACGGGCTCGCCTTTTTCACTTCGGCGATGAGGCCCGGCTCGGTCTTCGCCCACTTTTTAGAGAGGGCGCCGAAGAAATCGCGCACGCAGCATGCCTCGCGCATCTGCTCCTCAAGCTCGGCCAAAGGCGTCTTTGCCTTCGCGGCGGCGACTTCTTCCTTCTTATAGGCCACGATGCGATCGAGAATGCTCATAGCGCTGCCGTTTCTTGCATTTCTTCACATTATACGGAACCTGCAGCCATCAGATCGCAAAACGCTGCAAACACTCAAGCTTTTTCGGCGCCAGCGCTGCAATTGTTTCAACATATTGCAATTTGTTGTGAAACGCGCGCTTTTTCAGCAGCCTAAGGCTTGGCTGTGGCGATCAGAGCGTCGAGCGCCTTTTCCGCGCGCCCCTCATCGATGGAGACCGCCGCAAGCCGCGCGCCTTCCTTCAGGGTTGCGGCCCGGCCAGCGACGATGAAGGCGGCGGCGGCGTTCAAAAGCACGATGTCGCGGAAGGGCCCGGGCTCGCCGCGGAGCAGCCCCCGCATCGCCGCCGCGCAATCTTCCGGCGATCCGCCCTGCAAATCGGAAAGGGAGGCGAGCGGCACGCCCGCATCGCGCGGATGGACCTCGAAGGTTGAAAGCTTGCCGCCCTTCAGCTCGACGACGCGGCTCTCGCCGGTCGTGGACAGCTCGTCCATGCCGTCGCTGCCATGCACCACCCAGACATGCCCCGCGCCCGCGCGCCTCATCACCTCGGCCATGGGCATGAGCCAGTGCCCGGAATAGGCGCCGATCAGCATCCGCTTCGTTCCCGCCGGATTAAGGAGAGGGCCAAGCAAATTGAAGATCGTGCGCAGCTTGAGCCCCTGCCGGACAGGCGCCGCGTGGCGCATGGCGGGGTGATGCGTGGGCGCCCAGAGGAAGGCGAGGCCGGCGCGCTCGAAACAGTGCGAGATGCGCTCCGGCGGCAGCTGGATCGTAACGCCGAGCCGTTCGAGCACGTCCGCCGCGCCGGACTTGGAGGACACCGCCCGGTTGCCGTGTTTCGCCACGGGGACGCCCGCGCCCGCCAGCACGAAGGCGGTCGCCGTCGAGATGTTATAAGTGCCTTTCGCGTCGCCGCCCGTGCCGACCACGTCGACCGCGCCCTCGGGCGCTATGGCGGGCGTCATCAGCGCGCGCATCGCGGCGACCGCGCCCGCGATCTCGTCGACGGTCTCGCCGCGCGCCTTCAATGCAACGAGAAACCCGGCCAGCTCGATCTCGGAGACCGCGCCCTGCATGATGCAGGAAAACGCGTCGCGCGCTTCTTCCTCGGAGAGGCGGCCTCCCGAGGCGGCTTTCTCGAAATGGGGCCGGAAGGCCGCCGCCAGATCGCGCATTACCGTGCCGGTCATGGGCGCGCGCCTCAGGCCACAGCCGCGCTCACGAAGGCGCGGCCGAAATCGGGCAGGACGAGGTTCTTCTTGCGCGGCGACCATGCCACACCCGCCATCGCAAGGAAGTTCGCGAGGATGGCGTGCCCGTTCTCGCTTGCGATGCTTTCGGGATGGAACTGCACGCCGTAGGTGCGTTCGCTCTTGTGCTCCAGCGCCATGATGAGCCCGTCGGAGGTGCGCGCCGTCGCGGTGAGGCATGCCGGCAGCGTCTCCGCTTCCACGATCAGCGAGTGATAGCGCGTGGCCTCGAAGGCGTCCGGCAAGCCCCGGAACAGGCTCGTTCCGCGGTGATAAATCTTCGACATCTTGCCGTGCATCAGGATGGGCGCGCGGATGACGCGCCCGCCGAAGGCTTGCCCGATGGATTGATGGCCGAGACAGACGCCAAGCAGCGGAATGCGGCCCGCATTTTCGCGGATCAGGCCGAGGCAGATGCCCGCCTCGTTCGGCGTGCACGGCCCCGGCGACATCACGATGGCCTCGGGCGCCTCCGCGATAACCTCCGCCGCCGTCTTCTCGTCGTTGCGGTAGACGCGGGCGTCGACGCCGAGATCGCCGAAGTAATGCACGAGGTTGTAGGTGAAGCTGTCGTAGTTATCGATAATCGTAATCATGGGCGTTATTCCTGGCCCGAAGGCGAAAGCATGCTCGGCGTGAGGAACAGAGCGACGCGCGCGCTCCCGGACTTGATGTCTTTCCAGCGCTCCAGGTCGAACTTGAGGCTTACCACGGCCCCTGTCGGCAGCTTCTCCATGAGTTGCTCCCGTAAGGGGCCGGGCTGCGCGAGCGACGCCGCCAAGTCCTGGAGACCGGGATTGTGACCGATAAGCATCACGTGCCCGGCGTCTTCCGGCGCTTCCTTCAGGAGCTTGAGCAACGTCTCTGGGGCCGCCTCATAGATCTTCTTCTCGAAGCGCGTTTTCGGCGGCGCATCCCAGGCCATAGCCTGGGCGAGCGCAAGCGTTTGGCGCGTGCGAACCGACGGCGAGCAAAGGATCAATTCCGGCCACAGGCGCCTATTGCGCAGCGCGGCGCCCATCCTCGCGGCGGCCTTTAGGCCGCGGCCAGCGAGCGGCCGGTCGAAATCGTCGACGTTCGGGTTGGCCTTGTCCGCCGCTTTGGCGTGGCGAAAGAGCGTGACCGTCTTCATGGATACTCCTGTCCGCTTCCGGGCCTCTACTGGCCGCGCCCCGCCTGTCCCGCGAACCGCACCGCCTCCTCCGCCGCGCGGAACAGCGCGCGCGCCTTGCTCTCGCACTCGGCTTGCTCGGACGCCGGGACCGAATCCGCGACGATGCCGGCGCCGGCCTGCACATACATGGCGCCGTCCTTCACAATGGCGGTGCGCAGCGCAATGCAGGTGTCCATTTCGCCGTTGGCGGCGAAATAGCCGATGCAGCCGGCATAGACGCCGCGCTTTTCGGGCTCCAACTCGTCGATGATTTCCATGGCGCGGACTTTCGGCGCGCCGGACACGGTGCCCGCTGGGAAGCCCGCCATGAGCGCATCGATGGAATCGTGCTTTGCGTCGAGGCGGCCCGCCACATTCGAGACGATGTGCATCACCTGGCTGTAATATTCGAGGAAGAAGCTGTCGGTGACGCGGACGCTGCCGATTTCGGCGACGCGGCCGACATCGTTGCGGCCGAGGTCGAGCAGCATGAGATGCTCGGCGCGCTCCTTCGTGTCGGCAAGAAGCTCAGCCGCGAGGCCCTTGTCCTCTTCGGGAGTTGCGCCCCGGCGGCGCGTACCGGCGATGGGCCGGATCGTAACTTCGCCCTCGCGGACGCGCACGAGGATTTCGGGGCTCGATCCGGCGACGGCGAAATTCCCGAAGTTCAGGAAGTAGAGGAAGGGCGCGGGATTGACGCGGCGCAGGGCGCGGTAAAGCGCGAAGGGAGGAAGGTCGAATTTCGAGGCGAAGCGCTGCGAGAGCACGACCTGGAAGATGTCGCCCGCGCCGATGTATTCCTTGGCGCGCGCGACCATGGCCATGTAGTCCTCGGGCGCCATGTTCGAGACGGCCCCGGCGAAGGAGGCGTCGAAGCCGTTGGCCGAGGAGGCATGCGCGCTTTTGTTTTCCAGCGTCTCCTGCACCTCCGTGAGCCGGTCGATGGCGCGCGAATAGGCGGCATTGGCGGGGACGCGCTTGTCCGGCCGCACCGTGGTCACGAGCGTCATCTCGTCCTTCACGGCGTCGAAGATGACCATGATCGTGGGGCGCATGAGGAGCGCGTCGGGCACGCCGATGGGATCGGGCTTCTCGGCCGGCAGCCTTTCGACGAGGCGCACCGTGTCGTAGCCGAGATAGCCGAAGACGCCCGCGGCCATCGGCGGCAGGTGGTGGGGAATGTCGAGCCGGGACTCCTTCAGAAGCGCCCGCAGCGCCGCGAGCGTCCCTCCCTCGCAAGGCTCGAACGCGGAAGCGTCTTGCAGCGGCGCCTTGTCGATCTCGGCGCGGTCGCCGTGGGCTCGCCAGAGAATATCGGGATCGAGGCCAATGATGGAGTAACGTCCGCGAACGGCGCCGCCCTCCACCGATTCGAGCAGGAAGGAGTAGGGGCGGCCGGCGCCAAGCTTGAGCATCGCCGCCACGGGCGTTTCGAGGTCGGCGACGAGCCGCGTTGAAACGAGCTGCGCCTCCCCGGCATCATAGAGGGCGGTAAACTCCGCGGAAGAAGGTTCGACCTTCATTGGTTCTACAATCTCGTAAGGTTGCGTGTGCGTTCGTTCTTCTGTCAAGCGAACCGGCACGCCATCGAAATCTAATCGCCGCCATCGTAAGCCCCTCCAACGACGGCGGTGAAGGTCTTCTGGTCCACCGAGACGCCCGCGGTCTTCGTGATGCCGCCGAGAAATTCCGAGAAATTGTCTTCGCCGATCTGGTTCGCCAGCTGCTGCTCAAGCCCGCGCGCCTCGATCTCGTTCAAGGGCGGCGGCAGCGCGATTTTCTCGACCTGGAACACGGTCCGGGTCGCGCCGTCTCCGGGCATCGCGGAACCGGCGCCGCCCTCGGCGAGCGAAAACGCCTGCGCGATAGCCGCGGGCGGCACGCCCGGCTCGGAGCCTTCGCGCTTCAGGGGCTTGCTTGTCTTGACCTCAAGTCCCACGCTTTGCGCCACTGCGGCGATCGCCTCGCCCTTCTCGATGCGTCCCACCAGCTCGCGCGCTTTTTCCACGAGCTTCGTGCGGACCTGTTCCTTGCGCCAAGCGGCCTCGACGTCCGCCTTGACTTCGTCGAGCGGCTTTTGCCTCGGCTTGACGATGTCCTGCACTTCGAACCAGGCATAGCCGCCGCCCGGCAGCCGCAGCGCCTCGTTTTCCACCCCGACGTCGGATTTGAACGCCGCGTCGACGACGGTGGAAACCGGCACGCCCGAAAGAGCGGCCGCCTTGCCGTCCGCCGACTTGCCCGTGCGGTCGAACGCGACCTCCTCCATCGGCAGGCCGAGTTTCCTGGCGCTGTCGGCGAGAACGACGCCCGTCGCGCGATCTTCTTCGAAGGCCTTGATCGCCTTGGAGAGTTCCGCCTTCGACCGTGCAGCCGCGAGGTCGGCGCGAATCTGCTCCTTCGTCTCCTCGAAGCTCTTTTCTTGCCCGGGGATCACTTCGAGCACACGCACGATCACCGACGAGACGGGGCCATCCGCCACCTTGCTTACCCAACCCTTATCGGTCGAGAACGCTTCCTTGATAATGGCCTCGCTGGTCGGGTATTTCTGGGAGAACTCCTTCCTGGAGACGAGACCGATATCGAGGTCGGGCTGCTTGAAGCCCGCTTCCTTCGCCACGTCGAGGAAGTCCTTGCCCGCCTTCAGCTGCTGGTAGGCGGCGTCCGCCGCCGCCCTCGTCTTGAATGGAATGAGTTCGATCTTCCGCCGCTCCGGAACCGAGTATTGGCTGGCCTTCGCCGCATATTCCGCTTTCAGCTCATCCTCGGCGATGGCGATTTTGCTCCCGACGGTCTGCGGAGTAATCGAAAGCACCGCCACTTTCCTGAACTCCGGCGCCATGAATTGCGTCTTGCGTTCTTCGTAGAACGCCTTCAGCGCATCTTCGGATGGCGTGTCGATGGCGCCCGCCGCCTCGGGGGCCAGCGTGAAATAGGCGAGCGTCCGCTGTTCGTTGCCATAGCGGTTGTAGGCTTCCAGCAGCGTTTTCGAAAGCACTCCGCTGGTGTCGAAGACGCCGCGAATCTGGCGGCGGATCAGATCGCCCTTGTATTCCTGCTCGAAGCCGGGGGCGGAATAGCCGATCTGCTGTAAAAACTGTTGATATTTATCCTGGCTGAATGCGCCCGTCTTCTGGTCCTGGAACATTGGCGCGGTGGTGATGCTTTGCCTTATGCCCGCCTCGGAAATCCCGACGCCGAGCTTATGCGCCTCCGAATCGATCGCGGCGTCCTGAATGAGCCCTTGCAGAACGCGGTTTGGCAGCCCGAACGCCTTGGCTTCAGACGCGGAAATCCTGCGCCCGGCCCGTTGGCTCAGACTTTCCAGAACCCTTTCGTAAGCACGGCGATACTGCTCCGGCGTGATGGCCTCCGAGCCGACCTTCGCCACCGTTTGCTGGTTGTATCGCTCGAAATAATTGTTCCCGCCCATGCTGATCGCGAATGCGCCAATCAGAACGGCGAACATTGTAAATACAGCCGCTTTCCGAAGAATTTTCATCATTGGGAATGAACGTCCTAACGCGCTTGGATAAAGCGGGCCTTGATTCAGGCGGGCATTTCTTGCAGGGTCCGCGATGGCGGTAATTTAGAGAAATAAAGCGTGCGCGCAATATCAAGAATCGCCGCGCCCGCGCGCTTCAACAAATTCGTGGGAATGCCCCGCGCCGGGAAGAGAGAGACTATGACAGGACAGAAGCTCTTCGTCGCAGGAAATTGGAAGATGAATGGCCTGAAGGCCGATCTGAAGGAAATAGAGGCGGTCAAGGCGGGTCTTCAGCCGTCCGATCCCGATGTGGCGGTCTTCCCGCCCTTCACGCTCATCAGCGCCGCCGCGCGCGTTGCCGAAGGCTCGCCCATCATCGTTGGGGGGCAGGATTGCCGCGCGGAGGCCAAGGGCGCCTTCACGGGCGACATTTCGGCGCCCATTCTGAAGGACGCCGGCGCCACGGCCGTGATCGTCGGCCATAGCGAGCGGCGCAGCTTGCACGGCGAAACGAGCGCGGATGTCAAGGCGAAGGCGTCCGCCGCGCTGAAGGCCGGGCTCACAGCCGTCATCTGCATCGGCGAAACGAAAGACGAGCGGATCGCGGGCCTTGCCGGCAGCGTTTGCTCGCGCCAGGTTGCGGAAAGCTTGCCTGAGGAAAGCACGCCGGATCGCGTCATCGTGGCTTACGAACCGGTTTGGGCGATCGGCACGGGTCTTTCGCCCACGACGCCCGACATTACCGAGATTCACGAGCTTGTGCGCCGGGAGTTGCATGGCCGCTTTCCCGCGAGCGCCGGCAAGCGCTGGCGCGTGCTTTACGGCGGTTCGGTCACGGCCGCGAACGCCGCGTCGATCTTCGAGAGCGAGGAGGTGGACGGCGCTCTCGTTGGCGGCGCCAGCCTGAACGCCGCTTCGTTCCTGGGCATTATCGCCGCGGGCCGTGAAGCCTCCGGGCGGCGCGGACTTGCAGCGAAAACGGCCTGACCATGGAGCCGCTGGGACGCCTTCAGCGCCGGGCCTTGCGTTTGGCGGTCCCGGCGTTTGCCTTGGGGGCTCTCGTGCTCTGTCCGGCTCTGAAGGCGGCCCCGCTGGACAAGAACGCGTGCGCCAAGCTGTCTCAAGACCTGCAAAACCTGAAAGCGCTCGAACGTCGACAAGCTGATGGAAAAAGGCCCAAGCTGGGCCGCGGCGAACCTGTCCGCTTCGGATCTCGGGCTCGTGCGGCAATATATCGATCTCGACGAGCAGATGAAGTTCCGCTGCCTGCCGCCGGGCTCGCTGGTTCGCCTGAAGCATCTTGAGGATGAAGACGACGAGGGCGCCGCCAAGCCTCCGGCGCAGGCGGGCGCGGATAAGGGAACGAACGAGAAAAGCGACAGCCCGGCGCCCAAGGCCGCCAAGCCGCCCCAGGCGCGGAAGCGCGAAAGGCCCGTTCAGGCGGGCTCGATGACCGGCCGCTAGAATAGGCCGGTTTCCCGGCTTGATCTTCCAGCCAAAACCGGTCATATGACCGTAGCTTCCCCCACATTATGATCGGTAAGGTCATGACCACTGTTCTTCTTGTCGTTCATATCACGGTCGCGATCACCATGATCGTGCTGATCCTCCTTCAGAGGTCGGAGGGGGGCGCGCTCGGAATCGGCGGCGGGGGCGGCGGCTTTGTGTCCGGGCGCGGGGCCACGGACTTCATAACCCGGACCACAGCGGTCCTGGCGGCGATTTTTTTCGGAACGAGCATCACGCTCGGCATACTGAGCCATCGCCCCGCGCCCGCGTCCGCGGTGGTGGGCAGCCCGGCCCCCGCGCAGAAGGGAGAGGCCATCCCCGCTTCGGAGCCGGCGCCGGTTGAAAAGGCGCCCGAATCGCTCCCGGCGCTCAGGCTGCCCAAATTGAAGCCTAACTCGGCGCCCGCGCAAGCTCCGGCGACGCCGGCGCCGGCCGCGCCCGCGCAGCCCCAGCTGCCGCAATCTCAGTAGCGCGCAGCGCCTTTGACGCGGCGTTCCGCCGAACGCCGTCAAGCACTCGTTGAAAACCGGGAGCTTTCCCTTTCGCTCGGGGAAGCGACGCATTACGTCTTGGGTCCATGGCGCGATACATCTTCATTACAGGCGGCGTGGTTTCCTCATTGGGCAAGGGTTTGGCGTCGGCGGCGCTGGGCGCTCTCTTGAAGGCGCGGGGCTATTCCGTGCGCCTGCGCAAGCTCGATCCCTACCTCAATGTCGATCCCGGCACGATGAGCCCCTATCAGCATGGCGAAGTGTTCGTCACCGACGACGGCGCCGAGACCGATCTCGACCTCGGCCACTACGAGCGGTTCACCGGCGTTTCGGCCCGGCGCGACGACAACATCACCACCGGCCGGATTTACCAGAATGTGCTGTCGGCCGAGCGGCGCGGCGACTATCTCGGCGGCACCGTTCAGGTCGTGCCCCACGTCACCAACGCCATCAAGGACTTCATCCTGACCGCAAACGAGGGCGCGGACTTCGTTCTCGTGGAGATCGGCGGCACTGTCGGCGACATCGAGGGTCTTCCCTTCTTCGAGGCGATCCGCCAGCTCGGGAACGAGCTTCCGCGCCGGCAGGCGATTTTCATTCACTTGACGCTGCTGCCGTATATCCAAGCCGCGGGCGAACTGAAGACCAAGCCGACGCAGCACTCCGTTAAGGAGCTGCGCTCCATCGGCATCCAGCCCGACATTTTGTTGTGCCGCTCGGAACATCCGATCCCGAAAAGCGACCGGGCAAAAATCGCCTTGTTTTGCAATGTGCGCGAAAGCGCCGTCATCCAGGCGCTGGACGCGCCCAACATCTACGATGTGCCGCTGGCTTATCACGCGGAGGGGCTCGACGGCGAAGTGCTCGCCGCATTCGGCATCGAAAACGCTCCCGAGCCAGCCTTGAAAATTTGGCGCGATATCTCGCACCGCAGCGCGCATCCCGACGGCAACGTCTCCATCGCCATCGTCGGCAAATACACGAACCTGAAGGACGCCTACAAATCGCTGATCGAGGCGCTGGCTCACGGCGGCATCGCCCAGGGCGTGCGCGTAAACATCAACTGGCTCGACGCCGAGCTGTTCGAGAAGGGCGATCCGAGCGCGCATCTCGAAAACATCCACGGCATCATCGTGCCGGGCGGCTTCGGCGAGCGCGGCACGGAGGGTAAGATCGAGGCGGCTCGCTATGCCCGCGTGAGGAAGGTGCCGTATCTCGGCATTTGCTTCGGCATGCAAATGGCGGTGATCGAGGTTGCCCGCCACCTCGCCGGGCTCAACGGCGCCAGCTCGACCGAGTTCGGCCCAGCGGCCGAGCCCGTCGTCGGCTTGATGTCCGAATGGACGAGCGGCGGCGCGACGGTGCAGCGCAGCGCCGCCAGCGACAAGGGCGGCACCATGCGGCTCGGCGCCTATGAAGCGGTTCTCGCCGAGGGGAGCCAGGCCGCCGGCATCTACGGGCGCGAGCGCATCAGCGAGCGTCACCGCCATCGCTACGAGGTGAACATCACCTATCGCGAGCGCCTGGAGCAAGCCGGCTTGCGCTTTTCGGGGATGTCGCCGGACAAAAAGCTGCCGGAGATCGTTGAAATACCGGGCCACCCGTGGTTCATAGGCGTTCAATTCCATCCGGAACTGAAGTCCCGGCCTTTCGACCCGCACCCGCTGTTTTCATCCTTTGTCGGCGCGGCGGTCCATCAGAGCCGGCTCGTATAAGTCAGGTCTCGCCGCTCATGCCTCAGCCCGCCGTAAGCCCAAACGCAGTCGTCGATGTTCGCGGCGTGCGCATCGGCAACGCCTTACCGCTCGCGCTGTTCGCGGGGCCATGCCAGCTCGAAAGCCGCGCGCACGCCCTCGAAATGGCGGGCGCTTTGAAAGAGATCGCCACGCGGCGCGGCATCGGGCTTGTCTTCAAGACCTCCTTCGATAAGGCGAACCGCACCAGCGCCGATGCCGCGCGCGGCATCGGGCTAGCCGGGGCGCTGCCGATCTTCGCCGAGATCCGCGAGACGCTCGGCCTGCCCATCGTGACCGATGTGCACGACGCCGCGCAATGCGCGGTGGCGGCCGAGGCCGTGGATGTCTTGCAAATCCCCGCCTTCCTGTGCCGTCAGACCGACCTGCTCATCGCCGCGGCGAACACGGGCCGGGCGATCAAGATCAAGAAAGGTCAGTTTCTCGCGCCTTGGGACATGAAGAACGTCGTGGCCAAGGTTCTAGGCGCCGGAAACCCGAATGTGCTGGTGACCGAGCGCGGCGCCAGCTTTGGATACAACACGCTCGTGTCCGATATGCGCGCGCTGCCGATCCTCGCCGAGATGGGCTGCCCCGTTGTCTTCGACGCCACGCATTCCGTGCAGCAGCCGGGCGGGCAGGGAACGGCGAGCGGCGGGGAGCGGCGCTTCGTGCCGGTGCTGGCGCGCGCCGCCGTGGCGGTGGGCGTTGCGGCGGTCTTCATCGAAACGCATCAAGACCCGGATCGCGCGCCGTCCGACGGGCCGAACATGGTTCCCCTGTCGTCGCTTGAGGGGCTGCTGAGCGAATTGATGGAGTTCGACAGGCTGGCAAAGCGGAAATAGGGGCTGAAGCTGGCGTCGAGTCCGCGCTCATAACGTCATCGCAGGGGAACGGCCGGTGATGCCAGCCGCCGATTTTCTGGCGCATGCCGGGCGCGGGCGTGCACGGCTGGTTAACGCATCAGCATTTTCAACATTGTCATCCCGAAAGGGCGCCTCTTGCGCCCTATCGGGATCTTAGCACATCGCTCCGGCTCCTGTTTTTTGAGATCCCGGATAACGTGCGGCGCGCGTTTCCGGGATGTCGACATAAGTGCGTATGGCTTCGAAAGCCCAGAGCACGGGTTGGGGGCGAGCGGAAATCGTCGTCAAAACCGGCCGGCCGCGGCGCTAGGCGCTCAGCGCTCCCACGACATGGCTGGCTGGGGCGGCGTACCGGCGGCTGACGCGCTTTCGATTTTTCATATTGCGGATTTGCTCGATTTGCTCCCGGCCTTTAAGGGTGGCGAGCCAGCTCGCCGCGTCTTCCTCTGTATGGAAGCAGTAGGGAAGAATATGCACCGAGCCTCGGGACGGGACCAGAAGCTCATAAGTCCCATCGCCGGCCATTCTAAGATAGGGCTGTGAATACATTGGTTGCCTCTATTCCTTAGCTACTCTAAATCATACCGATACTTGTCCTACCTTATTAAGAACGCAAAAGGTAGATACGGAAAGTACCCCATTGTATACGGTGCCCGGCGCGCGGCAAGTCCCCCGGAAAAGTTCGCCGCCGAAAGTCGTCATCCCGGCCAAGCGAAGCGCGAGCCGGGATCTCTCTGTGCATGGGACGATCCCGCGTCCGCGCGGCGGCATTTCATGCCTCGGCGCGCACGGGATGACGGTTGCGGATTTGGGATGAGCCATCTCTCAGGCGTTCGCCGTCATGTGCCGCTCGATCAAATCGCTTTCGGCAACAATGCGCTCGTGCCGTTCCGTCATGTTTTTGATGCGGTAGCGCGGCTCTTTTTGATAGTCGGATACGGGCATGATGCGGCAGACCTCGTAATCTCCTTCAACGCCATTATGCGCGTTGCTCGGGACGAGATGGACTGTTTGGCCGATGGCGAACTTGTGAGACAAGACTGCCTCCTCCAAATTAGGGACAAGACCTTCCGCGACAGAAAAACGGGCGGCGCGGGACCGCCAAGACAAAGGCGGCGCGGGATGGCCGCCCTTGTGCGGCAATCACGCCGTCGGAGGAATGAGCAAACTGTCGATGGCATGAATAACGCCGTTCGACGCCTCGATTTCGGAACCCGCCATCTTCACTTTATTGACTGTCGCGCCCGCGGTTCCATCGAGCGACAACTCCGCGCCCTCAACCGACTTTCGCTTGGACGTTTTGCCGGCCATGTCCTCTGACGTGATTCGCCCGGCGATTGCGTGATACTTCAGGATGCGGACAAGCTCATCCCTGCTTTCCGGCTTGAGCAGGCCATCGAACGCGCCCACAGGAAGCTTCTTGAACGCTTCGTCGGACGGCGCGAAAACCGTAAACGGCCCGCTCCCCCGTAAAGTCTCCACAAGCCCGGCAACTTTCAGCGCCGCGAGTAGCTTGGTGTACGATCCATTGCTTTGGACTGTGTCCACGATGTCGTGGCTATAGGCGTCAGCCATATTTCGGGCGGCAGCGCTGATCATGCTGAAATTCCTTCCTGATATTTATGTAAGAACTATTGGGCGGGGTCTTGAAGTGTTCTAGAATACGGCATATTTAGATTTTGACATTGCAATCATATGGGAAGCGCAACCAGCCAAAACAAGGCTGGAATCGCCCGTATTATTATTCGCTTGCGCGTGCCTGCGCATGGGTGACAAGCGAAGGATGGCTGCCGTTAGCCCTTCGCTTCGGGGAAAACTTTTTCCGCGCATGCCATACATTCGATCGGAATGCGTGGGACTGTGGAATAGTGTCAAACAACGGGACTCGCATGAGAACATTTCAGGAGTGCGTCAAGGCATACGACGACAACATCCCACATAAACCTGATACTTACATGTTGGGTTTTATCGATGCCGTTGCTTTCATTTTTGGCAAGAGCCGAACGCAAGTCATCCAGGAAGCCCAAGCTTACCGAAGAGAGCGTAATATTGAGGAAGATGAAACATGAATATTCTATAGCGCGATGAACCGCGCCTTTTGCCATACCTTGAGACCTGAGAACGATCGGATTACACCATGACACTCGATATCGATAAAGTTGAAGCGATCCTGCGCCAGCATTGGCAAATTCCAAGCGAGTTAAGCCGCACAAAGCTCCAGGAGCAGGCCGGCAGAATCCATGTTCTGGTCCGCCAAAAGTATTCTCATGACAACTTGAAATACCAGCTTGGCTTGATCCAGAAAAACAAACTGCGCCAGGAAACGAATAATGAGGCCTGCGACCGGATCGCCGCCGACCTTCTGAGAGACGCCGGCTGAGGCGCTCCTTTCCATCGATGGCCGGACCGGCATAAACGGCGCCTTTCGACGCTCTATCCTTGATATTACCGGCAAAAGCTCCTTATACAAGGCGGATGGGCCGGCCGCGGGAGTGAACGCACGCGCGGCCCGGCGCATCGAAATCGTCAGCAGGACGCTGAAAAAGCGACGTTGCCCATGGTTCGAACGCGCCATGAGGTTAACCTATTGAAAACGCTGCGCCTCATCCTGAGCTTGTCGAAGGGTGAAGCCAAGAATTCCTGCATTTTCAGCGTCTGTTCGAGAATTTGTCCTGGAACATTGAGGTAACTGACATGAAGTTTCGTCCCCTGCACGACCGGGTCGTCGTGCGTCGCATTGAAGAGGACAAGAAGACCGCCGGCGGCATCATCATTCCCGACACCGTCAAGGAGAAGCCGATGCAAGGCGAAGTCATCGCCGTCGGTCCCGGCGTGCGCGACGAGAGCGGCAAAATCGTGCCGCTCGACGTGAAGAAGGGCGACCTCGTGCTGTTCGGCAAGTGGTCGGGCACGGAGGTCAAGATCGACGGCGAAGAGCTGGCCATCATGAAAGAGGCCGATATCTTCGGGGTCATCGAGGGTAAAGCGCCGGCGCGCGCCGCGGCCTGATCGCGGACGCCCATTCAAACTCTGCTTCTAACATTCATGCCGCCGCGGCCCCGGTCGAAGCGGCCCCAAATTTGGAGTAATCGCTCATGGCAGCCAAAGACGTAAAATTCGCTCAAGACGCCCGCGACCGGTTGTTGCGCGGTGTCGACATTCTCGCCAATGCCGTCAAGGTGACGCTTGGACCAAAGGGCCGCAATGTGGTGCTCGATAAGAGCTACGGCGCCCCTCGGATCACGAAAGACGGCGTCACTGTCGCCAAGGAGATCGAACTTGAGGACAAGTTCGAGAACATGGGCGCACAGATGGTGAAAGAGGTCGCGAGCAGAACCTCCGACATCGCCGGCGACGGCACCACCACCGCGACCGTGCTCGCGCAAGCCATCGTCAAAGAGGGCATTAAGTCGGTAGCGGCCGGCGCCAACCCGATGGACTTGAAGCGCGGCGTCGACCTTGCCGTGCAGGCGGTCGTCGATGAGCTCAAATCGAAATCGAAGAAGGTGACCAACAACGACGAGATCGCCCAGGTCGGCACGGTCTCGGCCAATGGCGACGCCGAAGTCGGCAAGATGATCGCCGAGGCCATGCACAAGGTCGGCAAGGAAGGCGTCATCACGGTCGAGGAAGCCAAGTCGCTTGCGACCGAGCTCGACGTGGTCGAAGGCATGCAGTTCGATCGCGGCTACATCTCGCCCTATTTCGTCACCAACGCCGAAAAGATGGTGGTCGAGCTTGAGGACGCGTACATCCTCATCAACGAGAAGAAGGTCGCCTCGCTACAGTCGATGCTGCCGTTGCTGGAGGCCATCGTTCAGACGGGCAAGCCGCTTCTGATCATCGCGGAGGACATCGAGGGCGAGGCTCTGGCGACGCTGGTCGTCAATAAGCTGCGCGGCGGCCTGAAAGTGGCGGCTGTGAAGGCCCCAGGATTCGGCGACCGCCGGAAGGCCATGCTCGAAGACATCGCCACCGTGACGGCCGGCACGCTGATCGCCGAAGACCTCGGCATCAAGCTTGAGAACGTCACGCTCGATATGCTCGGCCGCGCCAAGCGCATTGCCATCGACAAGGACAGCACGACAATCATCGACGGCGCCGGCAAGAAGAAGGACATCGAGGCGCGCATCTCCCAGATCAAGGCGCAGATCGAGGATACGACCTCGGACTACGACAAAGAGAAGCTGCAGGAGCGGCTCGCGAAACTCGCTGGCGGCGTGGCCATCATCAAGGTCGGCGGCGCCACCGAGGTCGAGGTGAAGGAGCGCAAGGACCGGGTTGAAGACGCCTTGCACGCCACAAGGGCAGCCGTGGAAGAAGGCGTCGTGCCGGGCGGCGGCGTGGCGCTGTTGCGCGCTGCTGTCGTTCTCGACAAGCTGAAGCCTGAGAACGAGGACCAGAAGACCGGCATCAATATCATCCGCAAGGCGCTGTCCTGTCCGGCTCGCTTGATCGCGGCCAACGCCGGCGAAGACGGCGCGGTGGTCTCCGGCAAGATCCTGGAAAAGGCGGCCTATGGCTACGGCTACAATGCTCAGTCTGGCGAATATGGGGATCTCCCGGGCCAAGGCGTTATCGACCCGACCAAGGTTGTGCGCAACGCTCTGCAAGGCGCGGCATCCATCGCCGGTCTCCTGATCACGACCGAAGCGATGGTCGCCGAGCGGCCTCGCAAGGATGCCCCGGCGGCTATGCCCGGCGGCATGGGTGGAATGGGCGGCATGGGCGGAATGGACTACTAGCACGGCGCCCGCGCGCATAACACGAGGCTTTCGGCCGGCGGCGACGCCGGCCGATTCACGCATCTGCGCGAGATTCCTCAGAGCGGCGTGCTTTTAATCGGACGCAGCTCGTTTCCGTCGTCCCGTCCCCGCGTTCGAGCGTGTGAAAAAATCCGCATCGCCTCATTTGTCATCGCCGCGCCGCTTATTGTCATGGCCGGGCCTGACCCGGTTTTCCAGCGCCGGATCGCCGTCCTCCCCGCCGGGCGCATTAACCATGCAAGGCTTGCCGGGGCCGCCTTTGAAACCGCGCATTAACCAAACCGGCCGTTTTACGGTATTATAATACCGTAAAAACATGTTTTTTGCCAAACGAACCCAATAGGGTTAATCGCGGCGCTCGCGCGCCGGCGTCCAGGCTCCGACGATCGGCAAGCGCCGGCGAGCGGCTGGCGGTCGTCGTGGCGGCCTTGGCTAGGGGCGGCTATGACACCAAAGGCAGAGCCGGAAGCCGATTTTTTCACACGCTCTTTCGCGGGGATAAACTCCGGCGGGGACCCAGTATTCGATGAGCGTTGGGATACCGCCACCATGAGGTTCGACTCGTTGAAAGCTCGACGCCTCATCTGAGGAGGCGCGAAGCGCCGTCGCGAAGGATCACGCCATGTATTCCTGCGTTCCCGGCAACGGCGACGAGCCGGACGGCCAGTTGCTTGGCGTTTGGATGAGACGATAGGAAGACGCCTGCGCTACTGCGACACGATGATGCGGGCGCCGTTGCGGCGGACGAGGCCGTAAAGCTCGGCGGCGTCCTCGGGATGCAGCCGGATGCAGCCGTGCGAGGCCGGGCGACCCAGATTCCCGATGTCGTAGGAACCGTGGATCGCATAGCCGCCGCTGAAGAAGATCGAATAGGGCATGGGCGAATTGTGATACCGCGCCGAGCGGTGGTCGCGGTCGAACCCTGTCGGGCGATAGACGCCGGACGGCGTGGCGTAGCCGCCTCTCGCGGTCGAGACGGGCCAAGTATATTCCAACGCGCCATCGACATAGACATACATGGTTTGCCGCCACTTGCTGACGCGAACGACCACATCCGCGTCCTGGGCGGAAGCAATTGAGCCGAAAGCCAGGACGGCGGCGGCCGTAAGAATGAATTTGCGCATGACAGTGCCCCAAAACATGTGCCCCGAAGCGGCGGCGCCGCTCCAATTAGCTTCAGTTTGCGCTTTACGCATTAAAGGAAGATTGAGACCTTTCGCGGATCGCGGGCGCGCCGAGCGTAACGACCGCGATCTCCGGCGGCACGAGGAAGCGCACGGGATAGGCCGAGAGGCCGAGACCGCTGGAGACGACCAGATGCCGGCCGCGCTCCTCGATATGCCCGTAGGCGTACTTCGCGTAACGCGCCATGCCGGGGGCAAGACTGGGACGCCCGACGAAGGGAATGTAAACCTGTCCGCCATGGGTATGGCCGGCAAGCGTCAGCGCGACTTTTTCTGGAACGACGCTGAAGATGTCCGGCTCGTGCGCGAGCAGGACGATGGGCGCGCCGTCCGTGACATGAGCGAGCCCGACCTGCACATTCCCGTAGCCCCGGGTGTCCGCGGCAAACAGATCGTCGAGCCCCACGATCCAGAAGGAGAAGCGTCCTCGCTCGACCTTGATCGCCGAGCCCTCCAGAAGACCGATCCCTGCCCTATGGAATGCGGAACGGATGGCGGGCGCCTCGCCAGACAACCAGTCGTGATTTCCGAGCACGGCATAGACGCCGAGGGGCGCGCGCAGGTCGTGAAGCGCGGCGGACCATTCGGCCACCGGCACAAGGGAGCTGTAATATCCACGCCGCAGGGCGTTCACGTAATCGCCAAGAAGCACGATGACATCGGGCCGCTCGGCGTTCAGGCGCTCGACGATGCCGCCAATGCGCCGCGCATCCATCCACGGCTTGACGGCATGAATGTCGGTCAGCACGCCGATGCGAAGCGGGGGCGCGCCGGCGGGCCACGCGGGATGGACGACATCCCATCTCTTTACAATCAGGCCGAAACGAGGCTCCACCGCGAAGGCGTCCGCGGCGCTGAGCATGCCGGCTCCGGCGGTCGCGGCGCTAAGTGTGAGAAACCGGCGTCGTGAGATCATGCCGAACCGTAACGCATAAGCTTCAACTTTTTATTGGCCTGATGACGCCAATTCCTTGATATTGCAAATAATGTCCGCGAACAGGTGAGGATCGACGTTGCCGCCGGACAGAACCATGGCGACGGTGCGGCCCCTGGCGTCGAAAGCGCCCGACAAGATCGCCGCGAGCGCGACGGCGCCTCCGGGCTCAAGCGCCAGCTTCATATCGCGCCACGCATAGGCGACCGCATGGCGGACATCGTTATCGCTGACCGTAAGGCCGCCCGCGAGAAGCGTCTTGTTCAGGGTGAAGGTCGCCTCGCCGGGCTCCGGCATCAGAAGCGCGTCGCAGATGGAACGGTGGGAGGGGTCGTTTTGCTGCCGCGTTCCCGAAGCGAGCGACCGCTTGTAGTCGTCGAAGCCCTTCGGCTCCACGCACCAGATTTCCGCGTTGGGGAATCGGTCCTTGACCGCGATCGCGACGCCCGCCGAAAGGCCCCCGCCGCTGATCGGCACGAGGACGGCGTCGACATCGGCGCCCGCCGCGCTTGCCTGCCGCGCGAGTTCCAGCCCGGCCGTGCCGTGGCCGGCGATCACGACCGGATCGTCGACGGGCGGAACGAAGTCGGCGGTGAGTTTCTGGCAAAGGTCGCGGACGATTGTGTCGCGATCCTCGGTTTCGCGGTCGTAGAAAACGATCTCGGCGCCGCATTGGCTCGTGCGCGCGATCTTCACCTTGGGCGAATCCGACGGCATCACGATCACGGCGCCGATGCCGCGAAGGCGCGCCAATTCGGCGACGCCAAGGGCATGATTGCCCGACGAACTGGCGACGACGCCTCCCGGAAACGCCGCACGGTCGATTTGCAGGACGCGATGATAGGCGCCCCGGAATTTGAAGCTTCCGGTTCTTTGTAAAAGCTCGGCCTTGCAGAGGATTCTGCCGCCAAGCTTTTCGTTCAGCACGCCCCATTCCAGAAGGGGCGTCTCCACCGCGAACGGCCGGATGCTCGCATCCGCGCCCGCAATATGGTCAATCGTTGGCGTGTCCATAGGTTGTTCCGCGGCTGATAGGACCGACTATAACGCATTTACTATTTGTTTCGGTACGAATTTGAGAAAATGCGGGCGGCGCGCCGTTGGCCTCGGCCACGATATCGCGGAATCGCTCCGCGCAGGCAGACCAGCTGAAAAGTTCGGCATAGTCGCGGCAAGCGCCGCGGTCGAGTTCGAGGGCGGCCAGCGCCAACTCGCGGAGGTCGTCGCCGAGAACGCCGACCCTGCCGTCCGTCACCACGTCTTTCGGCCCCATCACGTTGTAGGCGGCGACCGGCACGCCGGAGGCGAGCGCCTCCAGCATCACATTGCCGAAGGTGTCGGTCAGGCTCGGGAAGACGAAAACGTCCGCCGAAGCGTAATGCTCGGCAAGTTCGTCGCCGAATTTCGGCCCTGTGAACGCCACGTTGGGAAAGCGGCGCCGGAGGTCTTCGAGTTGCGGGCCGCCGCCGACCACGGCCTTGCTGCCGGGCAGATCGAGGCTCAGGAAGGCTTCGAGGTTCTTCTCGACGGCGACGCGGCCCGCATAGAGAAAGATCGGGCGCGGCAGCCCGAAACGGTCGACGGCGCGCGGCCTGAAGCGGGCAAGATCGACGCCGCGCGACCACCGGTGCACGTTCTTGATCCCCTGCGCCGTCAGGTCTTCGCTGAGCGAACGCGAAGCCGCCATGACGCCCGCGCCAGCATTGTGGAACCAGCGTTCGAAGCGATATCCCCAGGACAGAGGCGCCGGAAAACGCGCCGCGAGATATTCGGGAAAGCGGGTGTGGTAGCTCGTGGTGAACCGTCGGCCTTCCCGCAGGCAATAGCGGCGCGCGGCGAGCCCGATGGGGCCCTCGGTCGCGATGTGAATGAAATCCGGTTTGTCTTGCTCCACGCGCCGGGCGACATCCCACGGACCGGCCAGGGCGAGGCGGATTTCGGGATAGGTGGGCATCGGCACGGTCCAGAAGCCCGCCGGCGTCAGGAAGGACAGGCCGAGCCCTGCGTTTTCCGCCTCGCGCTCCAGGTTGACGTAAGTGTTGACGACGCCGTTCATCTGCGGTTTCCAGGCGTCCGTTGCGATCAGGATGCGCATCACGGCGTCACGGAGGCGACCGGCGCCTTGGACGCGTTCGATTGCAGCGCGCGCAGATGGTCGGTCCAGCGGATGATCTCGATGCGGCCGTCGAAATGCTCCACCACCGCGGTGCCGCTGTCCACCCAGTCGCCGGTGTTCACATATTCGATTCCGTCGACGAGATGAGACGTTGCGTAATGGATGTGGCCGCAGATCACGCCCGTGGCGCCGACCCGGCGGGCCTCGGCGGCAAGCGAGGTCTCGTATTTGACGGCGTAATTGACGATGCGCTTCACGCGATATTTCAGATAGGCGGACAGCGACCAATAGGGCATGCCGAGTCCGCGGCGCACCCAGTTCAGCGCGACGTTGACGGCCCAGGCGGCGTCATAGGCGACGTCGCCGATCACCGCGAGCCAGCGCGCCTTTTTCACGACGGCGTCGAACTCGTCGCCGTGGATGACAAGGAAGCGGCGGCCGTCGGCGGTTTCGTAGATTTCCCGCGCGCGGATCTCGAACGGACCAAGTTTCGTGCCTACGACCATGCGCATTTCTTCGTCGTGATTGCCCGGAAGATAGACGATGCGGCAGCCGTTCTGCGCTTTCACAAGCAATTCCTGCACAACCTGCGTTTGAGAGGGACGCCAGTTCGGCCCCCGGCGCAGCCGCCAGAAATCGATAACGTCCCCGACCAAGTATATGGCGGGGGCGTCGTGCGATTGCAAAAAGCTCACCAGATCCTCGGAGCGGCATGCTCGCGCGGCAAGGTGTATGTCGGAGAGGAAGATTGCCCGGTATCTCACATAGGCTTTATATCGCGTCGCACGCCCATGATCTACCCTTGAGCGCTGCGCCAAAAGACCTTTGGCCGCGTCTCACAGTAGCAATAATGGCGGCGGCCGTAAATCCTGCTGGTTTTTCGCCGCCGGGAGGGGCCTCGAAGCCGCGCCTCGTTAACCGTCCGCTAACCCTGGCGCCCCGGAATAAGGTTCCGCCACTTCGCGGTTTTTCGCCCTTTTCTCCCCATTACGGCCAGTATAGCCCAAGGCGCCTTGCGGACGCGTTAAATGGCGCTACCGTATTGATTTACTGAGGAAAATTCTGCTGCCGGCGTTCCCGCGGCGCGGTTGCGGACGCCCTTGACGCAACCGGAGGCTGGGGTTCCTGGTTAACGCGCGCAACTTTATAACCGTTAACTAGGATTTCCGACTCGCTTTTTTCGCGTCGAATCCGGGTTTTTTCGCGTTTTTCGTAAGCGCGCCCCCGTTTTCGTAGGCGCCGCCGCCCCCGCGTTTGCGCGTTAACACTCGCCGATTTTAACCATGATGCGGCGGTACGAAATTCCCCGCCGCCTTACGGTTCGAGAATCTTGAACTGTAAGGACGCGGCTCTTGCGCCCCGTAATGGAAAAGGCCTGTTGAACGGTTCCGCAAGCGTCGTCCTGGAACTTGATTACGCCGATGTCTCCGCCAATTCCGCCGTCATGGCGCCGCCGCCTCTTGTCATGGCCGGGATGACGAGGTCCGCGCTCTGTGGAAAGACCCTGTGTCCGCGCGGAGGCATTGCATGCCGCGGCGCGGACGGGATGACGGCGGCCGGCGGCGAACCGCTCAACCGGTTTCGGCCTTATTTGTAGGACTCGAGCGGCGCCGCGCCCGACCACTTGTAATGGAGGCCGACGGAAACCGCGTCCACCGTTGGCGAAGCCGAACCCTTCAACAGCACCAACTCGGTCGGAGCGCCCGTGCAGTGCAACGTCCCGCCGTTGGTTGCCGGGTTGGCGATGCAGAACGACCCATCCTCGAAGAACTCGTGATTGTAAGCGAGATCGATGGTGATTCTGTCGGAGTAGCGATAGGAGGCGCCGATGCCGATCTTGACGTCATTGGTATCCGGCACCGTGATATCGCGAACGCTGGCGGTGATGGGCGACCAATCGTAGCCGACGCCCGCGCGCAGCGTCAGCGTGGGGCTGTATGCGTATTCGAGGCCGCCCGACAAGGCCCAGCTATCCTGATAGTTGAAATGGACGGTTCCCCCGACAAGCCCAAGAAGCGACGTATAAGGCGCCGGAAGGGTCGAGCTTGACGAAACCACGTTTCCAAGGCCGCTCCAATTCTGCCACTCCACCGTGCCGAGCAGCGTGAGGCGCGGGCTCACAGCCTGCCGGGCGCTGAAAGTGATTTGATCCGGAAGCGGCACAGTGCCGTTGATCGCCTGGGAATACGGAAGGCCGGCCGGCGGCGCGGCGAGGAACCCCGTCGAGGCCAGGGAGCCGTTGTAATCCACGTCCACGCGCGAGCGATAGCCAAGGCCGAGGGAGGTTACCTCGCTGGGCTGCCACATAATGCCCGCCGTCGCGCCGACGCCCCAGCCATCCTCCTTGCTAACCTTGTTGGGAAGGCTGGGCGCTAAGCCCGCGTTGTCGAGCCGCGCTTCCAGATACATCACCTGCAAGCCGACGCCGACGGTGACCGTCGGGGTCAGCTTATACGCCGCCGTTGGGGTGAAATCGGCCGTGAAGATCCGCGAGGTCGTGGCCAGCGGAGAGCCGACCCAGAAATTATCGGGCTTTGTGGTCAGCCCGTAAGGCGCGGCGATCGCCAGGCCGAGGTAGAACCGGTCGGAAACCTGATAGGTCGAGAAGGACGACAAGGGAAGCGAATCGACGCCGACGTCCGTGGTGTGGCTAAAAGGAGCCGCCGCCAGAGCGCCGCCGGTTGCGCGCTCCTTGACGCCGATGAAAGCGCCGGTGATGTTGGAGGAGGAGTTGACGCCGGTCAGCGTCGCCGTCGCCGCCGGGTTCCAGTACATCGAGCTGATGTCGCCGCCAGCGGCGGCGCCCGCGTTGACCACGCTATTGAAATAAGCGGACTGTGCGTCAAGTCCGAAGGAGTCGGCGGCGTTGGCCTGCCCGGCGAACCCAAGCCCCGATAAAAGCGCGGCGGCGCTTACGCACGCCAGCCGAATCCCCAATTTCCCCATGCTCTCCCCCCGGCGCGCATCGAAGCGCCTGCCAATCCAATTCTTGCGACGATACTTAATCACCAGAAACGCGGATCTGACAATGCCCTCAGTTTTTTTGGAAAGATGGGTTGTAAAGCGGAGAAACAGGCGCCGCGGGCGCCGCCGCCGATGACGTGGCGCCCAATAAAACCTCTTAAAATCAAAGGCGTATAAACACGATCCGCGCCAGCGAATGAAGCGTCTCCGCGGTTTTTTTTGACAATTTTGTCAAATTGGCTGAGCCGCGCCCGTGCTTTTTGCGGGCGACTGTTGCGAAGCCGACACTGCGCAAATCGAGGCGAATATAAGCCAATTAACTTAATCGACACACTTCTGAATTGCTTGCGAGCGCGTGCGGCGGCGTGAATGGACGGAGAGCGGACCGCTGCGGTCGCGATGGCGCACCTGGTTAGCCGAATATGGGCTGGCTACTGGCAGCGGAATCAGTGAACATTTTTGCTCGCACTTCCGATTTTGCTTGCGTTCGCGATTTGTTCCATGTCAACCTCCTTACAAGGAGATTTAACCGTGGACCTTGACCAGAACCCAAAAGGTAACCTTCAAAAGCTAAAGGATGTGGTTCATTACGTGTGCGCACATTGCCGTCAAGATGAACTTGGCAATGTGAAGCTTCACAAAATCCTGTACTTCGCGGACATGCTTCATTTTTTGTCAGTTAACAAGCCGCTTACTGGTGTTGAATATCAAAAGCAGAACTTTGGACCTGTTGCCCGCCATCTAAGCTGGGCGCTAAACGAGCTTTGCAAAGAAGGTGTTCTCAGGGTTCAAAAAAGGGACTACTACGGGTTCAAGAAAACTGATTATTTGTCTCTCCAAAGCCCGTCACCCTCAAGACTGAGCAATTCTGAAATAGCACTAATCAATGATGTAGTTGGATTCGTATGCGAGCGCTCTGCGAAGGAGATAAGCGAGCTGAGCCACATGGAGCCTTGGAAGGCGGCTGAAATCGGTGAGGTGCTTCCTTATTATTCCGCGCTAGGATTACTGCCCAGCGTGGCAACTGATGATGATGTTGAAGATGCTGTAGCAGAGGCTCGCGCCATTAGGCACGAAATTGAAACTGAAGCGGCCAGATGTTAAGTTTTCGGACTTCGCGCTTCGTGGCCTAGAGAAAGCTTTTCCAAACCCAGATCGACGAGAAACCGCGAAGCACTCGATTGAGTGGTATGTGAAGCGAGACGAAACGCTATCTAAGTCTCGTTCGGTTCCGGCTTTCGGTGACAAGAACCTATTTCTATTCCCACTATCAAATATGAAAGTTCTTTTTGAGAGGAACGAACTTGAAGTTCTTATTTGGTCAGTAAGCCTTGATTCGGCAGATTGACATCGTAAGCCACAGAAGCCTAACCCGGCGAACGCACGGAGAGCGGACCGCCGCGCTTGGGAGGCCTGAGCTGTTTCTCCGGTTTCGGCGCCGAGAGGCCACGGCGAGGGCGGCGGCCTTACAGCTCGCGGGGCGCGCGCGCCCGTTCGTAAACCCAGATGGCCGCCGGCGGCAGATTGAGCCAGACGCGCGTATAGCGCCATGCCTTCAGCCGAAGCGCGGCGACGACGCGAGGCGGCGCCGGGCTTGTCTGCCGGTAGGTGAACTGAACGAACATGCCGCCTTCGCCGAGCACGTTGAAGCTGTTCTTCATCACGAGGTAGATGAGCTTCTTCGAGAAGAGCCGCATCGGCAGGGTGGAGACGATGGCGCCGACTTTTTCGCCGTTGCGCTCGTTCCAGAGTTTGGCCAGATCCTGCGCCGGCCCGATCACAACGTCCACGCCGGGAAAACGGCGTCTCAAATGGCCGCCAAGCTGCGCGTCGATCTCGACCAAGGTGAGTTTGTCCGGCTGCACGCCGTTGCGGATGAGCTGTTGCGTCACGGCGCCCGTTCCGGCCCCAAGCTCGATGACGTGCGAGTCGATCCTGTCGCCAAGAACCGCCGTCATGGCACGGCCGACAAACGGGCTCGATGGAAACAGGCTGCAAACCTGCAGGGGATTTCTGATCGTTTGCCGCCAGAAAAGGACAGGCCCCTGCGCCGCGCGCGGAAGGTCCGATAGTTCGATTAGCTTGCTCATGAACGCTAAAATCTCCGCCAGCGGCCTTGGGGCGTGGGTCGCTCTTGCGCCGGCGCCGCCGGAACGCTGCTCCTCCGCAAGCCTGTAAAGCTGTTTTTGCTTACCGAACGTGAGCTAGTCGTGGAGTTTGCCCCCGTCAAGAGAGTGAGACTCTATCGTCGCAATTAGCAAACCTCCGACGGCCCCCGGTTGCCCGCAAACCGCGTGAACGCCGCGTTAAGTATGTCTGACTTGTCTCGCGCATTAAGAAGTGTCACGGTGCGCGCGAGCGTCGACAAACCGCAATGCAACTGCCGCTATTTATTATGCGGGAGCTTTGTGCTACGCCCAGACGCCGATTTGGCTTGGCGGCGCGGCCGCGCCGCCAGGCCGGCGAAACAATGCGCGTCAGGGGAGGTAACATGACAGCCGATTTGCTCGAATCTCTTGGAAACATTGCGAGCATCGACGTTTCCGGAAAGCGCGTGCTCATCCGCACCGACCTTAATGTCCCCATGTCGGGAACCGAGGTGACGGACGCGACCCGCATCGAAAGGCTGCTTCCCACATTCCGCGATCTGATCGCGCGCGGCGCCAAGGTTGTCATTCTCTCCCATCTCGGCCGTCCCGATGGCAAGCCGGTCGCGAAATACTCGCTGAAGCCGGTCGCCGATAAGCTCGCCTCGCTGCTCGGCGCGCCGGTGCTGTTCGGCGCGGACTGTATCGGCCCAGCGGCGGAGGCGCTTGTGGCGCAACTCGCGCCCGGCCAGATCGCGATGCTGGAGAACCTCCGCTATCACGCGGGCGAGGAGGCGAACGGCAAGGATTTCGCCGCGCAGCTCGCAAAGCTCGGCGACATCTATGTCAACGACGCTTTCTCCGTCTCTCACCGCGCGCACGCTTCCACCGAAGGGCTGACGCATTTCCTGCCGTCTTACGCGGGACCCTCGCTCCTGGCCGAAATCGGCGCGCTGCAACTCGCTCTCGACGCCCCGGCGCGGCCCGTCGCGGCCATCGTCGGCGGCTCCAAGGTTTCGACCAAGATCGACGTTCTGAGCCACCTCGCGGGGAAGATGGACTATCTCTTCATCGGCGGCGGCATGGCGAACACCTTCCTGTTCGCGCAAGGGCTGCCGGTGGGCAAGTCGCTGCATGAGGCGGGCGCGGTGGCGACCGTCGAGGCCATTCTCGCCGCGGCCGCCGAGGCTGGCTGCAAAATCGTGCTGCCGGTCGACGCCGTGGTCGCGGGCGAGCTGAAGGCGAATGCCGAGACCGCAATCGTCGGCGTTGGCGAGGTTCCGGCCGACAAGATGATCCTCGACATCGGGCCGCGATCCGTGGCCGAGTTCGCTCAGAAAATCGCGAACTGCAAGACGCTTCTCTGGAATGGCCCCGTCGGCGCTTTCGAGATCCCGCCCTTCGGCGAGGGGACCTTCGCGCTTGCCCGCGAAGCGGCGCGCCTCACCGAAACAGCCGGCCTTGTCACCGTCGCGGGCGGCGGAGATACGGTCGCCGCGCTCAACGCCGCTGGCGTCCTGGAAAAATTCTCCTACGTATCCACCGCAGGCGGCGCTTTTCTGGAATGGCTGGAAGGCCGGACGCTTCCCGGCGTCGCGGCGCTCGTGCGATAGTAAGATCTTCGGAATCAAACCTCTTTATTTGGGAGACCACGGATGGCCCGTATTACGCTCAGGCAACTTCTGGATCACGCCGCCGAACACGGCTACGGCGTGCCCGCTTTCAACATCAATAATATGGAGCAGGGCATCTCCATCCTGGAGGCCGCGAAGGAGACGGACAGCCCCGTCATCATCCAGGCGAGCCGCGGCGCGCGCTCCTATGCGGGCGACCTGCTTCTCGGCAAGCTCGTCGAGGGCCTGGAATCGCAATACCCGACAATTCCGATCTGCCTCCACCAGGACCACGGCAACAACGAGCAGACCTGCGCCAGCGCCATCCGCATCGGCTACGACAGCGTGATGATGGATGGCTCGCTCAAGGCCGACGGCAAGACGCCTTCGGACTACGACTATAACGTCAGCATCACCTCTCACGTGACCGAGATGGCGCATTGGGTGGGCGTGTCCGTGGAAGGCGAACTCGGGTGCCTTGGCAGCCTCGAAACGGGCAAGGGCGACAAGGAAGACGGCCACGGCTTCGAAGGCTCTCTCTCAAGGGACAAGCTCCTGACCGATCCGGATCAGGCGGCGGAATTCGTGGCGGCCACAAAGGTGGATGCGCTGGCGGTCGCGATCGGAACCTCGCACGGCGCCTACAAGTTCACCCGCAAGCCGACCGGCGACGTGCTCGCCATGAATGTCATCGAGGCGATCCACAAGCGGCTGCCGACCACCCATCTCGTGATGCACGGCTCTTCTTCGGTTCCGACCGACCTGATCGATATCATCAACGAGTTCGGCGGCCAAATCCCGGAAACCTATGGCGTTCCGGTCGAGGAAATCCAGCGCGGCATCCGCCACGGCGTCCGCAAAATCAACATCGACACCGACCTGCGGCTCGCGGCGACGGCCGCCATCCGCAAGGTGCTCGCCACCAGCAAGGGCGAGTTCGATCCGCGCAAATATTTGAAGCCCGCGATCACGGCGATGCAGAAGATCGTCAAGGAGCGCTACGAGCAGTTCGGTACGTCCGGATACGCTTCGAAGATCAAGGTGATCCCGGCGGCCGAGATGGCGAAACGCTATTCGAAGGGCGAATTCGATCCGAAGATCGCTCCGAAAGCGTAACCCGTTCGTGAAACTGACGGAATGCTGAAAAGGTGGAAATTTAAACTCCATCCTTCGACAAGCTCAGGATGAGGCCGAAGCCTCATGGTGAGCCTGTCGAACCATGGGCCGCCTCTTCAGAAACCTGCTCGATAGAGAGGGCGCTCGATGAACAGCCGGTCGCGGGATTGGCCGCAAGCAATTGTGTTCGATCTTGACGGCACGCTGATCGACAGCGCCCCCGATATAGCCCACGCGCTGAACGCCGCCACCGCAAGGCGCGGCCTCGCCCCCTTTACGCTGGAAGAGGTCAAGGAAATGATCGGCGGCGGCGTTCCGCAACTCGTGGAGCGCGCGCTCGTGGCGCGGGGCTTCCCCCGCTCCGAGCTGATGCCGCTCGTCGAGGATTTTCTCGGCCTCTACCGCGAAAACCTCACCACCCACACTGTCGTTTACGAAGGCGCGCGCGAGCTTCTGGAGCGGCTTCGCGGCGAGGGCCGCCGTCTGGGGGTCTGCACGAACAAAAATCACGAGCTGACGCTTGCGATCCTCGATCGGCTCGATCTCGCGAAATATTTCGGCGCCGTCTTCGGAGAGCGCGAAGGCAAGGCGCGCAAGCCCGACGCGGCGCCCCTGCTCGAAACCCTGGCGGAACTCAACGCCTCGCCCGAAGACGCGCTCATGGCCGGAGACAGCGAGGCCGACGTGGCCTGCGCCCGCGCCGCGAAAATTCCCGTCATTGTCGTGACCTTCGGATACAGCAAGGTTGCGCCGGATGCGCTCGGCGCCGACGCCGTGATCCCGGCGCTGAGCGATCTTCCTCGATGGTTCCCGGCCCTCAATAGCATGAAGCGATAGAGCGAGATAAGCCACGCTTATACGCAGCGCCTGCCCATCTCTATCGGAGCAAACTATATGTTGACGCCTTCTGAAACGGCATTATTGTCACCGCCTTCATGATGATGTTGCAGCCGCCGCACGAGACCACGCAATGGTAAAACTGCGTATTTGCGCCTCGCTCTTCCTGAGGGCGTGTCTGGCTGCCGCGATGCTCGCCCCCGGTTTGAATGGCGCGCTCGGCGCGGAATGCAAAAGAAAGACGGCGGGCTTCTATCTTCTCGATGCAAATCCATCCGCTGAGCGGCGCCTCGCCGTTTCGCTGCAAAGCATGCCGTCTTCGCTGACGGGAGGCTTGGGCGATCCGGAGCGCGGGCGCGAGCTTGTCGCCAACCGGCAGAAGGGCGACTGCCTGAGCTGCCATAAGCTCAGCCTTGTTTCCAACGTCGCGGATCAGGGCGCCATTGGGGCGCCGCTCGACGGTATTGGCGGCCGCTATTCGGACGCGCAACTGCGGCAGGTGCTGGTTCAGCCTCAAGCCTATTTCCCGGATACCATCATGCCCTCTTACTACAAAGCCGAGGACGGAGCGGCGTCGATCCTGACGGCCGCCGAGGTCGAGGATCTGGTGGCCTACCTGCGTACCTTGAAATAACGCTCTTAAGCATTGGGAGGAGTTCCGGTGCGGCGAATCCTCGGTCCGGCGGTTGCGGTCGCGGCGGCCTGCGCCTTCAGCGGCGCGCTGTATGTGGCGCAGGCCGAGCAGCATCGTTCCATGGCGCCGGCCGAGCCCGGCAACCCGCTCAAGTTTCTGATCCAGGGCGAGGAATTCCAGGCGCCCGCGATCCGCGCCCAGCAAGCGGACGACTTCGACAACCCGGCCTTCCCGCTGGTCGAGGCCGGTGAAACCGCCTGGGGCTCGGACGAAAGCGGCAAATCCTGCCAGGGGTGTCACGGCGCCGGAAAGAACAACGCCTTGAAGCGCGTCGCGGCCAGCTATCCGAAATACGCCGCGGACGCCAATGGGGTGATCACGCTGCTGACGCGCATCAACCTCTGCCGGAAAAACAATCTGGGCCTTCCGCCGCTTGCCGAGGACGATCCCCGCGCGATGGGGATGACGGCCTATCTGAGGTGGCTTGCGCGCGGATCGCCCTCCACTGTCGATGTCGAAGGATCGAGCGCCGAAGTCTTCGAGCGCGGAAGGCGGCTCTATCGCACGAAACTCGGGCTGTACCAGATTTCCTGCGCCCAGTGTCATAATGAGAAGTTCGGCCAGAAATTCGGCGCCGAAACCTTGAGCCAGGGCCACCCTCTCGCTTATCCGGCTTACAAGGCAAGCGAGGGCCGCGTGATCTCGCTTCACGAGAGGTTTCGCATGTGCAACAAGCTCGCGCGCGCCGAGGGCCAGCCGGACAATTCGCCGGACTACGTCGCGCTCGAACTCTACCTCGATTGGCGCAGCAAGAGTTTGCCCATCACAGCGCCTGGAGTCCGGCCGTGAGCCGGACCCTTGCCGCTCTCTCGATAGCCGGGTCGGACTCGTGCGCGGGCGCGGGGCTCCAGGCGGACCTCAAGACGTTCTCGGCGCTCGGCGTCTATGGCGCAACCGCCGTCACCGCCATCACGGCGCAGAATACGCTCCGCGTCTCGAAGGTTTGCCTCGTTCCGGCGGACATGATCGCCGCGCAGCTCGACGCCGTGTTCTCCGATCTCTCCATTGCGGCCGTCAAGACCGGGATGCTCGGCGGCGAGGACGCCATCGAGGCCGTCGCGAGCGGCCTTGAGCGCCTTGCGCGGGACGCGCCCGTTGTGGTCGACCCGGTGCTGGTCTCAACCAGCGGCAGCCGGCTTCTCGATAAAGGCGCTGAAAGAGCGCTTGCGGAGCGGCTTTTTCCGCTCGCCACGCTGATCACGCCCAACCTTCACGAAGCGGCGGCGCTTCTCGATTTGCCCGTGGCGCAAAGCCGCGAGGAGATCGAGCGCCAGGCGCAGCGCCTCCTCGCTTTCGGGCCTTCCGCCGTGCTGATCAAGGGCGGCCACGGCGCGGGCGCCGGCGCGACCGATATTTTCTTCGATGGCGCCGTCTTTCGCGCCTACTCCGCGCCGAGAATCGCGACGAAAAACACGCATGGAACGGGCTGCACGCTCGCTTCGGCCATCGCCGCTTTTCTTGTGAAGGGCGTTGCGCTTCAGGGGGCGATTGCGGAGGCCAAGGCTTACCTGCAAAAGGCCATCGAGCACGCCGATGAACTCCATATCGGCGCCGGCGCCGGGCCTGTGTTTCATCTCTGGCGTTTGCGCGACGCTTAGCCGTGTCTTCGCCGAAACGCTTACCTGCCGCGCCAATCCGTTCAAGCGATGACCATCCTTGCGTTCGCGGTGGGCGTTGATCTTAAGCAAAGCGGCCGGGGCCATTCGCGGATAATACCAAATCCGGTTGAAGGGTTCAGCAAGCGTCATCCCGGAAGGGCGAAGCCTTATCCGGGACCGTACAAGGCGGTGGCGTTCGCGGGCGATCCCGTGTCTGCGCGGCAGCATTTCATGCCGCGGCGCGCACGGGACGACGATGATCGGCGGCGAACTTTTCAACCGGATTCGGTATAAACGATCGCATGATCGTTCGATAGGGCTGTTCGCCGGAGATGGACATGGGCAAGACCCGCAAATCGGCGGAACCAGTGGAATTGGTGCTGCGCGATGTGAAGGAAGTGGCCGCAATCGAGCAATACAGGCACTTGGCCGACCGCCCGAAGCCGCGCAAGCCTCCCAAGAACTATAAATATCTCGACGAACTCGCCCATTTGCAGTTCGAGCTGATCAAGGTGCAGGAATGGGTTCGCCTGCAGGGCCTGCGCGTCGTCGTCATTTTCGAGGGCCGCGACGCCGCCGGCAAGGGCGGCGTGATCAAGCGCATCACCCAGAGCCTGAACCCGCGCATCTGCCGCGTCGTGGCGCTCGGCACGCCGACGGAGCGCGAGCGCGGCCAATGGTATTTTCAGCGCTACATCGCCCACTTGCCGGCGCCGGGAGAAATCGTCCTGTTCGACCGCAGCTGGTACAACCGCGCCGGCGTCGAACATGTCATGGGTTTCTGCTCGCTGGAAGAATACCATGAGTTTCTGCGCTCATGCCCGCTCTTCGAGGAAATGCTGGTTCGCTCCGGCATCTACCTGGTGAAATACTGGTTTTCTGTCGCCGACGAAGAGCAGGAACGGCGTTTCCAGGAGCGGATTCGCAATCCCGTCAAGCGCTGGAAGCTCAGCCCGATGGATCTGGAGTCGCGCAGGCACTGGGTCGAGTACTCCAAAGCCAAAGATGTGATGCTGGCCCACACCGACCACGAGAAGACGCCCTGGTGGGTCGTCAACGCCGATAACAAAAAGCGGGCGAGGCTGAATTGCATCGCGCATCTTTTGAAGCAAATTCCGTATCGCGACATGACGCCGGTCGAAATCGAAGTGCCTCCGCGCCAAGACGACATCGGCTATAAACGGCCGAAGAAGTCGGACCAGCGCTTCGTGCCCGAAGTTTATTGACCGGCGCGGGCCAGTTCCACGGCCTTTCGCGCCTTCGTCATCCCGGAAGGGGCGCCTTCCACGCCCGCGCCGTCATCGCGAGGCGCCGGAGGCGCCGCGGCGACCCAGTGCAGGAAACCGGACGTTTGTAAGCGTTGCGCTGGATTGCCACGGGGCTTTGCCCCTCGCAAAGACGAATGCGGCGCCATCGAAGCGTGAGCGAAGACCCGGCGCGGTGAGGGCGGGAAATATGAGCGAGCGCTTGTTACGGGCGCGCGCTTCTTCTATTTTCCGGGAATGACAGCTCTTCCCCATTGCTCCGAGCCCGGCGCCCGCGCGGCGCCAGCGGCGAAACCCTCGCTTGCGGGGATGACCAAGGCGGAGCTTTTCGAGGCGCTGGCGCTCGCCGGCGTTCCGGCGGGCCAGAGCAAGATGCGCGCGGCGCAGCTTTGGAACTGGATCTACGCGCGCGGCGCGCAGGACATCCTCGCGCTCACCAACATCGCGAAGGGACTGCGCGCGGATCTGGGCGCTCGCTTCACGCTGGCGCGGCCCGAGATCGCCGCCGAGCAAGTCTCCGAGGACGGCACGCGCAAATGGCTGCTCAGGCTCGATCCCGCGCGGCCCGGCGAACGCGGCCCCGAAATCGAAACCGTCTACATCCCCGAGCCCGACCGCGGCACGCTGTGCATTTCGAGCCAGGTCGGCTGCACGCTGACATGCAGCTTCTGCCACACCGGCACGCAGCGCCTTGTGCGCAACCTTACGGCGGCCGAGATCGTCGGCCAGATCCTCGTCGCGCGCGACCGTGTCGGCGACTGGCCCGGCGCCAGCGCCCCCGGCGACGCGCGCGGCATCCCCGAGTCGGAGCGCAAGATCACCAATATCGTGCTGATGGGCATGGGCGAACCGCTCTACAATTTCGACGCCGTGAAAGCCGCCGTCGCGGTGGCCGCCGATCCCGACGCGCTCTCCTTCTCGAAGCGCCGCATCACGCTCTCGACCTCGGGCGTGGTCCCGATGATCGAGCGCGCCGGCGCAGAGATGGGCGTCATGCTCGCGATTTCGCTGCACGCCGTGCGCGACGCGTTGCGCGACGAACTCGTGCCCATCAACCGCAAATACCCCATCGCGGAGCTGCTCGCGGCCTGCCGCGCCTATCCCGGCCTGTCGAATGCGCGGCGCATCACCTTCGAATACGTCATGCTGAAGGGCGTGAACGATAGCGTCGCCGAGGCGAAGGAACTGGTGCGGCTGCTCGCCGGCATCCCGGCGAAGATCAACCTGATCCCGTTCAATCCGTGGCCCGGCGCGCCCTATGAGTGCTCCGACTGGGCGCAGATCGAGCGTTTCGCCGACATCGTGAACCGCGCCGGCTATGCAAGCCCGATCCGCACGCCGCGCGGGCGCGACATCATGGCGGCCTGCGGGCAGCTGAAGTCGGCGAGCGAGAAACTCAAGGCCAGCGCGCTTCGGGGCGGGAGCGCCGCCGCGTGATTAAGACAGGGGGGCGCCGATGAGCCTATTCCGCATCGTGTGGGTGCTGTTCGCGATCGCGATTTCCGGCGCGGCCGGCTGGGTCTCGCTGCTCGCCTTCAACGCGATAAAGATCTGGCAGCGCCTTGAGGCCGCCCAAGCCGCCGCGCCCGATTTCGACGCGGAGATCCTCTCGGCCGCGATGGAAAGAGCGATTTATACGATGGCGGGCGGATCGGCGGTTTTTATCGCGGCCGCCATCGCCGGCGTCCTCTTGAGCGAGGTTTTCAGGTCGCGCTCCTTGGTGTTCTATGCCGGGGCGACGGGCGGGCTGACGGCTGGGCTCGCCGCGGCATGGACGCAGAACCTCGCATCGGCCGCCGCCGCTCCCGCCGCGTCCTTGGCCATGGCCGGATTTGTCGCCGGAAGCATCTATTGGCTCATCGCGAGCCCAAACGACGCGCGCGCGTAACGCTCGCGGCGCACTCATCATTATACGTTAAGATTAATTGATCTTTCTTTACGGAAATACAGCTTATAGTTGCGCGATAAAAAAGGTTTTCTGATCCATCTTACTTTTTCCGCAGCATCGCCACAATAATGCGCTACCGATCTACACGGTAATGCGTTGAAAGGTTTGCGATGGCCGAGTTGTGGCGTAACATTCTTGAAAGGGCGGCGGATAACCTTTCCATCGAGCTCGATCGAAGGCCCGCGCAGCCTTACGGAAATCCGCGGCCCCCCATGCGCCGTCCGAGGGAACCCGCTGCTTCCCTTCACTCCTTTGCCCAGAGCCGCGATATGCTGGCCCGCGAACTCCAGGCCATCTCAGAGCCGCCGCGAGAGCGGATGACGCAAGCGCCGTCGCCGCCGCCCGCGGCGCCCCGCGTTCAAACGCTGCCCGTCCTTGTGAAAAAGGCTCGCCCCGTTTCCCCGCCGGCGCCGGCGCGCAAACGTTCGGCGTGGCGAAACGTCCTCGTCACCCTCGTGTCCGCCAGCATCACTGTTGCGTCGAGCTATCTCGTTCTCGGTCCGAAAATTCTCCATCCGGTCCTGAACGCGGAGGCCGTAAATTTTATGCCGCGCGCGGCCAGCGAACCGGCCCCGGCGCCGGTCAAGAGCGCGCCAACGGTTGTCTTGAGCCGCGAAACGGAGGACGCGCTGCTTGAGCGCGCGTCGAACCAGATGGCGCATGGCGATGGCGCGGGCGCGCGCGCCGTCTACGAGGTTCTCGCGCATTACGGCAGCCCCAAGGGCGCCTTCAGCCTTGCGGAAACCTACGATCCCGCCGTTCTGGCGAAGCGCCCGGCGCGCGGGCTTGAGCCCGACATGGCGCTGGCTCGCGAATGGTACTCGAAAGCGGCGGAGCTCGGCAGCATGACCGCCTACGCCCGCCTGAAGGAGTTCGACAGGCAAGGCGGCGAGCGCCGATAGTGGCTCATACCAGCGGCCAAAAGTCTCGACCGCTCCTCGGCGTCGTCCCCGTCCCCGCCTTCGTTCGCGGGGATAAACTCCGGCGGGGACCCAGGTATCGCTGCTCTATTTCAATAGCTTCCGCCGCCGGGATACCTGGATTCCCGCTTTCGCGGGAATGACAACAAAAGGGTCGGCGCCATTGTCCGCTGGTATAAGATGCTCCTCCACCCGCTCCGCCGCCCCTCATTTGCTTCATCGTTCCCGGCCCTGTTCGCAATCGCGCTTTTCGCCTGGGTTCCTTCCCCGGCAAAGGCGGAATCGCGCTGCACCCTGGACCGCGCAACGGGCACGGTTGTCGAAAAACAACCCTTCATGGTACACGGCTATGGGATGCGCTGGAATATCGCAACCGATCGGCTCGCCTTCATGGAGGCCGGCGCATCCGGTTACTATCGGGTTTTTACCATGCGGCCCGATGGAAGCGATAAGGTCGATCTCACGGCCGGCAAGACCGGCCTGCCGGACAAACATCGAGGCTCGCCGTATTGGCATCCTTCCGGCCGCTATTTGCTGTTCATAGCCCAGAAGCAGGAGTGGAGCAGCCCCAAGCTGTTTGGCAATCCGGACTACGAAGCTCTGCCGGGCTTCGGCCGGCACGACGACCTTTGGCTGACAACAGCCGATGGGAGCCGCTTCTGGAAGTTGACGAACGACGCGAACGAGAAGGATCAGGGCATCCTGCTTCCCGTGTTCTCGCCCGATGGCAAACGGATCGCGTGGTCGGCGCGGCAGCCCGGCGGCAAGTATATCCTGATCCTCGCCGACTTCGTGGAGAGCCCCGAGCCGCATCTTGAGAATTTGAGGCAGTATCGACCCGGCGGCTTATCCTATTATGAGCCGGGTTCGTTCACGAGCGACAGCAAAAGCCTGATTTATACGAGCGATCAGGACACACACAATTTCTGGCAGAGCCAAATCTACCGCCTCGACCTGGCCAGCGGTGAAAGCAGAAGGCTGACCTTCGGGAAGGATTACAACGAGCATCCCGTCGTCATCGATACGCCCACCGGCGATTGGATCGTTTATATGAGCACGCGGGGGGTGGACCGCTATCCGTGGCGATTTTTTCTCGGCACGGACTGGTATGCCGTGAAGCCGGACGGCGGCGGCGCGAAGCGTCTGACAACCATGAATGTGAATCGCAAGGATAACCCGCAGAACGCCGGATATATGCAAGTGGCGACGACGGTCGCGGTAAGCCCGGACGGCGGCTTCATGCTCGGCGACGTTCAGGACAGCATCGTGAAGCAGACCGGCATGGTGCGGGTGGTTCGCTTTACCTGCCCCTGACCCTAAATCCGGCGGTTTTACTTGCCGGGGCTTTCGCTCACCTTCGATGTCACCCCCGGAAGCGGCGCGGGCGCCCCCCTCGTCATCCCGAAAGCCGCGCGGCTCACCCCTCGTGATCCCGGAAATGCCGAAGGCGTTATCCTCGTCAGCCCGGAAGCCGCGGGCTCCCCCTCGTCGTCCCGGAAGCCGCTTGCGGCTATCCGGGACCGCACAACGCCGCAGCCTGCGTCCTCAACGGTCCCGGCTCGCGCTTCGCTTGGCCGGGATGACGAGGTCCGCGCTCTTCGCCGCCCCGGAAAGGCGGAGCCCTATCCGGGGTCAACGGTAGTAGCGCCACATGCGCTCCATGGTGTGGACGATTTCCTCGGCCGGCGGCGCGAAGGGCTGCAGGTTGATGCGCACGATATTGTCGTAGCCCATCATCCAGGGCAGCCGCATGAGCAACCGCCAGATGGGCAAGCGCCGCCAATCCACAAGCAAGGCGCTGCCCACGGGCTGCCGCAGCTTGATATGCAGCTCCTCCATATCGAGCGTGCGGACGGAGTAGGTGACGAGCGCGATGTCGCCGATTGCGCGCCAGGCGATCAGCCCGAACCCATCCACGAACAGGCCGTATTGGTTGGCGCCGAGCCTCGGCCTGCTCTCGGTAAAGGGAAAGAAGTAATAGGCGGAGCATCCGGCCAGAATGCACGTCACGGAGAGGAGTTGCGTCCCCCAGGTCAGCCATGCCGCGAACGTCGCCGCCGTGATGAGCGCGAGCACATGAAAACGCGCGGCTTCCTTGGGATTATAAGGAAGAATGAAGCCTTCCTGCAAAAAGCCCGGCAGTTCTGGGCGTCGCGCCATGTGCCGATCCCGACCAACAACTGGAACAACGATGCAATGCAATTAAGTGTTTTCAGCGGCTAGTGGAGCGAATTTGACATTTGACTCCCGCTCGCTGCAAGTTCGATCAAATGTCAAATTCGCTCCACTAGATTCGAAAAGTTGCTAGTGGTCCTTTTGATTCCGGCATTTGCTCTCGAGTGTGCATCAAGCGGATGCAAATGCCGGAATCGGACCACTAGTCTGCCCGCGATGCCTCAGCAGATGATCGGCGAGCACAATCGCCATCATAGCCTCTCCCACTGGCACCGCGCGAATGCCCACGCAAGGATCGTGCCGCCCCTTTGTCACAATATCGGTCTCATGGCCTTGCGCGTCGATGGTCCGGCGCGGCGTCAAAATCGAGGATGTCGGTTTCACGGCGAAACGCGCGACGATAGGCTGGCCGGTGGAAATGCCGCCGAGGATGCCGCCCGCGTGGTTCGAAAGAAAAACCGGCGCGCCGTCCGGGCCGATGCGCATTTCGTCGGCATTCTCTTCGCCTGAAAATGAGGCGCAGGCAAAGCCGTCGCCGATTTCGACGCCTTTCACGGCATTGATGCTCATGAAAGCGGCAGCGATGTCCTGGTCGAGCTTGCCGTAGAGCGGAGCGCCGAGCCCTGCTACGGCGCCTTCCGCCACGATCTCCGCCACGGCGCCGCAGGACGAGCCGGTCTTGCGGATTTCGTCGAGATAGGCCTCCCAGGCGGGAACCGAGCCCGCGTCCGGCGAGAAGAACGGATTGCGATCCACCTCCGCCCAGTCCCAGCGGGCGCGGTCGATCGTCTCCGCGCCCATCTGGATCAGCGCGCCGCGAATTGTGACGCCCGGCAAGACCTTGCGCGCGACGGCGCCGGCCGCCACCCGCATCGCAGTCTCGCGCGCCGAGGAGCGCCCGCCGCCGCGATGGTCGCGAATGCCGTATTTCTGGATATAAGCGAAGTCCGCGTGACCGGGGCGAAACTTGTCCTTGATGTCCGAATAGTCCTTCGAACGCTGATCCTGGTTTTCGATCTGAAGCGCGATGGGCGTGCCGGTGGTGACTTGCACGCCATCCGCGCGCGCGAAGACGCCGGAGAGAATGCGGACCTTGTCTTCCTCCCGCCGCTGCGTCGTGAAGCGCGATTGCCCCGGCCGGCGCTTGTCGAGGGAGGGCTGGATGTCGGCCTCGGTCAGGGGGATGCCCGGCGGGCAGCCGTCGATCACGCAGCCGATGGCGGGTCCGTGGCTCTCGCCCCAGGTGGTGACGCGGAACAGATGGCCGAAGGTGTTATGGGACATGACCTATCCTGTGCGGTGTCAGGAAGTTTGATAGCACATGCAAGCCGCAAAAGCTCTTTCGGTCTTGGCCACGCTTACGGCCCATACGCATGACATCCCTTTTCGACACAGACGGGAAACCTGTTAGCGCCTAATCGGTAAGTCGCCCCCCGCGTTCCTACGCGAACGCCATTTTTGGAGGTCGATGCTCGATGCCGAATGGTGCTATGGGTCGAGAGCGGGCGTGCCGGTTTTTCTTGCGTTCCTTTGCGAGGTGAGGCAGCTCTGAGATCCAAATCCGGTCTCATGGGAATTCCCAAGGCAATCCCGCCTTCCACCCAATGCGGACTATTGCGCAATAAGGGCCATTTCTAGCCTTTCGGAAGGCCCCCATTATGATTGGTGATTATAAGTGTGAGCGCCTTTGCAGTTGCCGAAAATATGGAGGAAAAATTGTTCGACACTATCAATTGGCTGGCGGTTACAGTGCCTTTTTTCGCGGCCTGGGGAGCTTATTCGGCTCTACAAGAAAAGGCTTTCCCTAAGGCAATCGCAAGCATCGCCGGTCTGGCTATCCTTGCAGCGATCTTTGGGGGCTACACTCTCACTTATCAGTATACTGGCTTCCCGATGTGGATGCGATGGTTTACGATACAAACATCCGCATCAGTATTCCCCACAGGAATATTTAAACAGGCATCCGCGTCTGAGTTCCCCACAGGGATACTAAAGCAGACAAGTTTCATCGTTGAAAAGGGTCCCATTAGATTAACAAAAAGCGACGTATATTATTCGGACGGCTTTGTTAATATAATTAAGACATCTGCATCTACCTATCAATTTACAACGACGGCCAGCCTACAGGTGTCTGCAACAACGCCGAGGCAGGCGGACACGCGGGTTGATGTCTTCACTGTCATGTGGGATACGAAAAATAGCGGTCGACTAATCAATGGTAACGCAAAGTTCGGCAACGATAGCAGTACATTCATCATTGAGAATGGAGCACTTACAATAAAGAGCTGGATTGCACGCACAGAATTATGGGAGATGCACGTTTATTCATTGGACAGGTAGCGCGTGTTTGTCATTACTTGTCGCCGTAATAAATGTGCTAAGATAAGAAATTAACCACGGCCCTCCGATAAACCAACCAAAATTAAGATAATCCGATGCATGAAATCATAAAATCATGTCCAGATCTAAATAGTTCTGAAGTTTGCTTCGTTGTGCAACAATATTTTGAAGGTAAATATACAGAAAAATTTCATAAGCACGTGTCACGATGCCGAATATCGCGGGAAATGCGTATTAGCCTATTACGTGCTCTAGTCGTTCGCTTTTCCGGTATTGGAGCTGAAACAATTTTGCAGGCTCATTTGAACAAAAGAGGTCGTGAACCTCACGCCGATGGAAGCCTACAAATCCGAGTAGATTACACCGATAAGGGCACTAGAACATATTGTGGTTGCAATACTCTTGCTTGGTTTGATGAATAGCCAAGATAAAGATAAAGATAAATATGTAGGTTTCTGCAACTGTCGTGTCTGTCACACTAGCGAGAATATTTGTTGCTAGTATATATAGTTCCATTCACGAATGAGGAATGAGCCGGGAGCCCGCGCCGCCGATCCTGATTACGGTGGCAAAGCGTCTGAAATGACCCAACCTCACTTCCGCTTCACCACCCACCTTCACCCTCTGAATCTCAATCCATGATAGTCCGCAAAGCGATGCGGAAGCGGGCATGCCGATCTGACGAAGTTTTTTATGCCGCTTGGTCCGCTATCGGCCTAACCCGGAGATAGGGCATGCAAACGCCTTGCACCCACAAGCGCACGGTTTTCCAAAAAAGGGGGATTGGTCGGGAAAGCCTCGTCAAAGCCAGCTCAGCGTATCGCCGTCGATCATGAGCACCTTATCTTGCGGCGCGTCGAGGCGGAGGATCTCCTCGGGCGGAAGCTTGAGGACGTGGCCGCGAATGAGGCGCGACGTGCCGAAATGGGCGACCACGACGGTGTCCCGCGCTGCCTCGGAGAGCCATTCCCCGACGCTCTGGTACACCTCGCGGTAGCTCTGGCCTCCCGGCGCGGCGACGTTCCAGCGGTCGGCGTTGCGGCGCTCGTAGCGGTCCGGATCGCGCTCGGCGATTTCGGGCCAGGTGAGGCCGCCCCATTCGCCGAAGCCGATCTCCCTCAGGCGGTCGTCCGTGCGGTAGCCGTCCGGAGGCAGGCCCATGGCGGCGCGCACGATCTCCATCGTCTGGCGCGCGCGCAAAAGCGGGCTCGCCACGAAGTCGAAGCGCTGCTTGCCGGCGATAAGCTCATTCAACAGGGCGCCATTGCGCTGCGCTTGGCTGCGCCCCGTGGCGTTGAGGGGAATATCGAGGTCGCCCTGGATGCGTTTGGCGGCGTTGTAGTCCGTCTGCCCGTGCCTCACGAAGTAGATAAGCGGCATGCGGGGGTTAGCGCTTGCAGGACAGGCTGACGCGCGCCTGCGAGTTGTTGAGGTTGGTCTCCATCAGGTTGATCTCGCACTCCACATCCTGGCTGCGGAACACCTTGCGCTCGCCGAAAGACAAGCCGAAAGGCTGGCGGTTGACGGCGACGCGGACCTGCCGGGAACCGACGGACTGAAGCGCCAGACGAACGCCGATCTCGTCATATTGCTTCTCCTGGTCCTTCTTCAGCATCACGTTGTCGTAGAACACGACGGCCGAAGTCTCCTGCTTTACGCCCGTGGCGACCGTGATCGCGCTTGTGGCTGGCGCCGGGGAAACCGCGCCCACGCTCGCAAGCGAGGCAAGCTGGGTTTGGCACTTGCCGAATTGATCGGAGGCTGTGGCAAGCAACTGGCGGAGCGGACCCGTGTCGAAGCTGGCCGCTTCGCCGCCGCGGCCCCGCTCGGCGTCTTCCGCCAGCTTGGCCTTCAGGCCTTCGACCGAGGCTTGCAGCACCTTGAGCTGATCGATGATCGAAACCTGCGGGCGCTGGTCCAAGGCCCGGACGTTGGCGGAAATCGTGCGGACTTCATCCATCAGCGTCTTGGCGACCTTCGGCTCGGCGGCCTGCAAAGCCTGGCGGAGTTCGTCGCCCACCACGCGGCGCGTGTTCGACTCCAGCGCCTGGATCGAGGCGCTGAGCGCGCGGATGTCGTCGACCAGAGCCTTCGGCGCCTTCGGCTCCTGTTTATCGAACTTCACGCCAAGACCGCGAACCTGCTCGCGGATGTCGCGAATTGCTTCGGAATAATCCGGCGCGGCCGCGACCGAGGCGCTAAGCGCGTGAACGTCGTCGATGAGGGCCTTGGGCGCTTTCGGCTCCTGTTTATCGAACTTCACGCTCAGACCGTGGACCTGCTCGCGGATGTCGCGCAGCGTTTCGGAATAGTCCGGCGCCGCCGCCGGGCGCTCCACAACGGCCACCGGCGCGGGCTGCGCCTTGAGGCTTTCCGCCTTCAGCCCGTCGATCCGGCTCGACAGCGCCTGTATTTCTTCGAGGACGGGCTTCAGGCCGGGCTCGCTGTCCGAGGCGGCGCGCGCCTTGGCCGAGGCGAGCGCGTCGACCTGCTTCGAGAGCGCGCGGATATCGTCGACGATGGGCTTCAGCGACACCGCGCCGCCCTCGCCGGTCTGCACGACGGGCTGCTGCACGCTCGCGATGTGCGCCTTGATTTCTTCGAGATTGCCGCGCCCGGCCGAGTAACCGGCATAGAATCCCGCCGCGCCCGCGCCTACGAGCGAGGCGACGGCCGCAGCGACCACCAGGGTCAACGCTTTGAATGGTTCCATGGAAGTGACCGCCTCAAGGCCGAATCAGCCCAGCCTCTGTCATGACGTTGTCTCTTTGCGCCTACAATTTCAGCTATTCGATGACTGAACCACGGCAATATCTGGCGCATCCTCAGCTTTCATGCCGACGATGTGGTATCCCGCGTCGACGTGATGCACCTCGCCCGTCACGCCGCGGCTGAGGTCCGACAGAAGGTACAGCCCAGCGCCGCCGACATCCTCGATCGAAACCGTGCGGCGGAGCGGCGAGTTCAGCTCGTTCCACTTGAGGATATAGCGGAAATCGGAGATGCCGGACGCGGCGAGCGTCTTGATCGGCCCGGCCGAAATCGCGTTCACCCGGATCTTTTGCCGGCCGAGGTCTTCGGCCAGATAGCGCACGCTGGCTTCGAGCGCCGCCTTCGCCACGCCCATCACATTGTAATGCGGCATGACCTTCTCCGCCCCGTAATAGGTCAGCGTGAGCAGCGAGCCGCCGTTGGGCATCAGCTTCTCGGCCCGCTTGGCGATGGCGGTGAAGGAGTAGCAGGAGATCAGCAGCGTCTTCGAGAAGTTGTCCGCCGTGGTGTCGACATAGCGGCCGTCGAGTTCTTCCTTGTTCGAGTAGGCGATGGCGTGAACCACGAAATCGAGGCTTCCCCAGCTCGTCTTCAACGCCTCGAAAACCGCATCCACCGAAGCGTCGTCCGACACGTCGCAGGGCAGGACGAGCTTCGCGCCCGCCTCCGCCGCGAGCGGCTCCACGCGCTTCTTCAAGGCGTCGCCCTGATAGGTGAAGGCGAGCTCCGCGCCCTGATCGGCGGCCGCCTTCGCGATCCCCCAGGCTATCGAGCGGCTGTTTGCGATGCCCATCACAAGGCCGCGTTTTCCGCTCATCAATGCTGCTGCGTCAGCCACGTTAACTCCCCAAAGTTGACCGCGGCCATCCTACACATTGGAACGGCGCCGTAAAGCGATTGCCTGAAAACTTAGCGCGGCGTGGCGTGTCAGGGCTGCTTTGCGAAACGAAAAAAGCAACTTCGGCGTTCGCGACGAATTCGGTACACCGGCGCCGCCGTTCGCGCTACCATGCATGCCGCTCGCGGACGGCCCGCGCAAGCTGCCGAACGTCACAGATCTTAAGCCCAGGATTTGCCATGCCTTCCAAGGCCGACACTGAAGATTTCACCGAGGCGTCGAGCCCCGAGGCCCTGTTCAGCCAGTGGTTCGACGACGCCGAACGCACCGAGATCAACGACGCCAACGCGATGACGCTGGCGACCGTCGACAAAAGCGGCATGCCGAACGCGCGCGTGGTGCTGCTGAAGGGCCTGGATGCGCGCGGCTTCGTCTTCTACACCAATTTCGAGAGCGCGAAGGGCCTGGAGCTGCTGGCGACCCCGAAAGCCTCGCTGTGCTTTCATTGGAAATCGCTGCGCCGGCAGGTGCGCGTGCGCGGAACGGCGGAGCCCGTCAGCACGGCGGAGGCCGACGCCTATTACGCCTCGCGGCCCATCGGCAGCCGCATCGGCGCCTGGGCCAGCCAGCAGTCGCGCCCGCTCGGCAGCCGCCAGGAGCTGATCGATGCGGTGGCGCGCTTCGAGAAGGAATTCCAGGGCATGAACCCCGTCCGCCCGCGCTATTGGTCCGGCTTCCGGGTCATCCCGCTCGAAATCGAGTTCTGGGCGGACCGGCCGCACCGGCTGCACGACCGCGTCAGCTTCACCCGCGAGAACCCGGACATGCGCTGGACGAAGACGCGGCTTTATCCGTAAATATTTGCTCACCTGGCGCGGCGGCCAAGGTCGCAACCCCTCACCCCAGCCCTCTCCCACGCAAGCTCGCCTTGGCGAGCTTGCCACTCCAGGATGTCCGCATCCGCAAGCGGATGCGGACGGGAGAGGGAGTCCGGCCGCAACCGTTGCAACGCCGTTCGGGGTTGCGCCCCTGGACCTGCTCCGGACTCGCGCGCGCTTTGAACCAAGATTAAGATGCCGCCAAGTTTGCTCGTCTCGTAATATCGTAAATATTCATAAGTATATCATACCTCCAGGCATAAAGGCCAAAACGCTGTGCCCTTTCTTCGTCTTTTTTCCTTTCGTTTTTAGAGTCTTCATCGCTCGATTCCGCTTCTGCTTTATCGGTCGACTCCGCCTTTCTATTAATTTGCGATCTTACCTTGGTTGGAAGAGAATCGAAAATCTTACCGGCAAGTTCAATCCTGTTTTTCAGCAAATCGATAATAAGCTCTTGCGTCTCTGGCGAGTAGTCTGAATCGAAATATGCGTATGACTTTTTTCCTATTTCGGGTCTCTTGGCGATCTTCATTTCCAGAGCGTTGATCTCCTTCGCCAGCGTTTTATTATTTATGAGGGCGTAGGCAATCTGTGGGCCGAGGTCGGGCGTCAATAGGCTGGCGCTATCGGGATAGGCCTGCTTGAACTCCTCCAAGAACGCCTTCGCAAAGCGGTCCTTAAATCGCCACATGACGAAAGAATTCCTCGCGGCGTAGACAAAGAATAGTGAAAGGAAGGCAACAATCGCTATCGTCATGTCTACCTCATCCCCCCTAAACCTTCATCGGCCTCTTAACGATCTCCTCCTTGGAGACGTTAGGCGAATCGGGAAGAAAAACGCACAAAACCATACGTCCTCGATATTCAGCCCGGCGCGTGGCGATTAGACGCATGAACCAGAGAGATCGCGGTCGAGAAGCTCACCCTTCGACAAGGGTGAGGTCGAGCGATTTCGAGGGCTTGGGGCCTCATGGCGAGCCTGTCGAACCATGAGGAAGGTTGCGGCGCCGGCTCGATGCCAGACCCGCCCTCTCGCACCCGCGCCGCAAACCCGCTATAGTGATCCCATGACAGCGCTGTCAAAACACAAGCTGACGGTTCGCGAGTTCCTGGACTGGGCCGGGCGGCGGAACGGAAAATACGAGCTGGTGCGCGGCGAGATCTTCGCCATGGGCCGCGAGGCCATTCAGCATGCGCGAGTGAAGCGCGCCGCCGCGGACGCCCTGACGGCGGCCATAAAGCGCGCGGGCGCCCCTTGCGAGTCGTTTATCGACGGGCCGGGCGTGGCGGTCGAGGACGACAGCTATTACGTGCCCGATGTTACCGTTCATTGCGGCGAGCGCCTGCCGGGCGAGCTTTCGCTGATTCCCGATCCGCTTATCGCCATCGAAGCGGTTTCGCCCTCCACGGAGCGCACCGACCTCTCCGTGAAACTCATCGACTATTTTTCGTTGCCGAGCCTGCACCATTATCTCGTGCTCGATCTCAAGCGCCGGGCTGTCTTGCATCACAAGCGCGGAGAGGGCGGGGCGATACAGACGGCGATCCTGCGGGAGGGCAGCGTTCTGCTGGACCCGCCGGGGCTTACGCTCGAATTGCGGGACTTGTTCGCCGATTGACGTGCGCGCGGCGGGCTGCTTGCGGACAAGGGATTGCGGCCGGACTGGCGGAGGACTACACAGCAGGCGAATCGCGTCGGAGACCGACGCTGGCAAACTTCTTCCCCTCGCCTCGATCCAACTCGGCGATAGCCTCCTGGGCGGCGAAGCGCTCATGGCCGATTTGAATGAGGACGATTGAGCGTTCGGGTCACTTTGCGGCTGGCCCGTCTTGGTTCGCGTAGCGATCTTTTCGGGTGAGGCGCCCGGAGCGCCCTTATAGTTCAAGTTTCTCGAACGGTAAGGCGGCGGCCGAATTTCGTATCGCCGCGTATGGTTAAAATCGGCACGGGTTAACGCGCGCATGCGGTGGCGGCGGACCTTACGAAATGGGGGCGTTTCTTACGAAAAATGCAAAAAAAGCCGAATCCGGCGCGAAAAAAGCGAGTCAGAAATCCTAGTTAACGGTTATATTGTTGCGCGCGTTTACCACAAAACCTAATCTCAGGTTGTGGGAGCGCGGTCCGCACTCCCATCGGATTGCGCGCCGCGAACGCGATTTCTCTTGGAAAACCAAGAGGATAGCGCCGCTTAAAGCTTCCGCAAGGCGCTTTGGGCTATGATTAACATAATAAGGGAAAAGAGGCGAAAAAGCGCGAAGTGGCGTAACCTTATTCCGAGGCGCCAAGGTTAACAGCCGGTTTTTCGCCTGCTTTTCAGATCATAGCTTTTGCAGGGCTCACAAGGGAAAATGCGATGATTATCGAGAGTGCCGAAATCGAGGTGAAGCCGGGCGACGAAGCCGCGTTCGAGGCGGCGGTGGCCGAGGCCGCTCCGCTGTTCAAGCGCTCGAAGGGCTGCCTCGCGATGGAGTTGCAGCGCGGCGTCGAGAAGCCGTCGAAATACCGGCTCGTGGTGAAGTGGCAGACGCTCGACGACCACATGGTTCATTTCCGCGGCTCGGCGGAATTCCAGGAGTGGCGGAGACTTATTGGCCCCCATGTCGCGGGCGCGCCCACGGTGGAACACGCAAGCGTGGCCGTCTTTGGCTTTTGCGCAAATAAAGGCTAGATTGAGCGTTCCCTTTTCGGAGAGGCGTCATGGCCATTCATCTGCTGCCCCTGCTCTTGGTGAAGCTTGCCGGCAAGTTCGCGGCCAAGAAGGCGATCGCGCATAACGCGGCCCATCAGGCGGCGCGCGCCACGGCGCATCATTCGCTCGCGCGCAAGGCCGTGAAAAATGGCGCGCAGAAGCTCGCCGAGAAGGCCTTCGACAAGGCGACGGAGCGCAAAAAGCAGCGCGAGGATTGATTTTAAATCGCGACGTTCGCCGCTATGGCGAGCGCCCGGAACGCCTCCGAGCCGCCGCGCGTGAGGTCCTTGCCGAAAACCTCGTCGCCGTTCAGCGGACGGATGCCGCCCGACTTCGCGCCCGCGATCATGTTCATGGCGATGAAGGCGTAGCCCGCGTCCGAACTTGAAACGCCGATGCCCACCTCGGTTCCCTCGATGCGGTTGCCCATCACGGTCATGGTTCCGAGGCGCCACGGGCCGCCAAGCCGCAAGCCGAAGCGCCCCGGCCCGCTGACGATGTTGTTCGTGACGAGCCCGTCGCCCTCGATCCAGATCGCGGCGCCGGCGCAGGACGCGGCCCTGTTGCCGGTCACGAACAGGCCGGCGCCCGCGCAGACGAGGCCATCGCCGCCGCTGGAAAGCACCTGGCAATCGGCCACCGTGAGGTTGCGGCATTCGCGCGCGACAAGCCCCGCGCCGATAAAAGCGAGGCCGCGCAGGCTGACATCCTGTTTGTTCTGGACTTCGAAGACGGGCGCGCCCTGCGGCGCAACGAGGATCGAGAGGCCGGGCGCGCCGATAACGGTCGCCCGCGCCGGCAGCTTCAGCCTGCCCGCGCAAATCATTCCGGCGGGGATGACGATGGGCTGGCCGGCCGGGGCAAGCTCGTCGATGGCGCGCTGCATGGCGGCGGTTTGGTCCCGCTCCGCGTTCAGCTCCACGCCGAAATCCGCGACGCTCTTTCCGAAAGCCGCGACGGGCGCCTGCGCGGCCTCAGCCCGCGAAGCGCCGAACAGCGCCGCCGCGCCGCCCATTTCCATGAATGCCCTGCGATCCATTCCCGTTGCGTCCCCCGCGCGTAGCTGCGCCCGATGGCTTCGCGCGTAGCACAGCTTCGGCGCTCGCGCGAACGAGAATTCGCGTTGCGGCGACGGCCTCGTCCATGGCGATGCGCGGCTGAACCTGCATCCCGGCGCCGAGCGCGGGGATATGCACGAAGCTGACAAGCCGGCCGTGCGCTTGCGCGTCCATGAGAACTCCAATAGAACAAAGCATTGCAGAGATAGCGGCCGGCGTCGTTCGAAAGCTCGGCCGGATAGCCGCCGCTCCTCAACGCGCGCAGCAGGAGGCGCGGCGGGAGGCTCGCTTCCAGGAGGCGCGGCGCGCCACGCACGAGGCGCGTGACGGGTCGCACCACGCCCGCGGCGTCCTCCTTGGGGCCGCCGATATTGAAGGCGCGCGTCTCGATCTCGAAGCCCTGCGCGCGCTTCGACACGCCGAAATGCAACACCGCGTGCGGCTCGAAGCGGGCGATGGCGCGCCGCGCGACGCCTTGCGCTTCCGCCCAGGCCACGGGAATGACGGCGGTTTCGACCTCCACGCGCGGCGCACATTCCGGGAACCGCCCCAGCGCCCGCACGATGGCCTCCGAGGCGTTGCGCTCGATGCCGGGGAACGGGCCGAACCCCGTCGCCAGCACGCGCACAGAGCTGCCGAACGCCACGGTCATGGGCGCCCCAGGAGGAGAGCGGCGGCTTCATCGGCGGCGACGGACGGCGGCTTTTCGCCGCTTCGCACCGCGCGCTCAAGCTCGGCGATCTTGGCGGCGGCGCTCGCGCCCGTAAGAAACGCCGCGCGGATGTGGTCCTCGATCATGGCATGCATCCAGCGCACATCCTGCTCGCGGCGCTTGGCCTCGAATTCGCCCGTGGCTTCGAGGGCGGCGCGATGCGCGGTCGCGTTGCCCCACAGCTCATCGAGGCCGAGCCCGTCGCGCGCGGAAATCGTGATGACGGGCGGCTTCCAGGCCGCGCTCGACGGCGTGAGGATGTTGAGCGCGGCGCGATAATCCGACGCCGCCCGGCGCGCGGCCATCTCGTTGCCGCTGTCGGCCTTGGTGATCGCGATCATGTCGGCCAGTTCCATGACGCCTTTCTTGATGCCTTGCAACTCGTCGCCGCCGCCGGCGATCATGAGCAGCAGGAAAAAATCGGCCATGCCGGCGACCGCGACCTCGGATTGCCCCACGCCCACCGTCTCCACGAGCACGATGTCGAAGCCGCCCGCCTCGCACAGGAGAATGGTTTCGCGGGTGGTTCGGGCCACGCCGCCGAGCGTGCCGGAGGATGGCGAGGGGCGGATGAAGGCGTTCGGGTCGGCGGAGAGCCGGGCCATGCGCGTCTTGTCGCCGAGGATCGCGCCGCCGGAGCGGCTGGAGGACGGATCGACCGCGAGCACGGCGACGCGATGGCCGCGCGCGGTGAGCTGGCTTCCCAGCGCGTCGATCAGCGTCGATTTACCGGCCCCCGGTACGCCCGTAATGCCGACGCGATGCGCGCGCCCGGCAGCGCCGTTGAGCAGCGTGAGCAGCCGCCGCGCGTGCCCGCGATGCTCGGGCTTCTTGCTCTCGATGAGCGTGATGGCGCGCGCGATGGCGACGCGGCTTCCGGCGCGCACCTCTTCGGCCAGCGCGTCCGCGTCGTTCCTTTGGGCGGGGTTCGCGAGTCGCATTCACAAAGCATTAAGAGAGCGGCGAGCCGGAGACAAGCGCCCACTCCTGTTAAGCTGCCGTTAATCATGATGCCTCGCATTTAGGTTACGCCAGTTCGCGGTTTTTCGTCTCTTTTCCCTTATTATTGACAGTATAGCCGAAGTCGCCTTGCGGAAGCTTTAAACGAGGCTATCTCATTGGTTTTGCTTGAGTAATTCCGCTGGCGGCGCACGATCCGAGCCGGTTGCGGACGGCGCTCCGGCAATCCAGGGGTAGGTTTTGTGGTTAACGCGCGCAACAATAGAACCGTTAACTAGGATTTCTGACTCGCATTTTTCGCGTCCGATTCGGCTTTTTTTGCGTTTTGGGCCGCGATTCGTAGGCAAAACCGCGCGAACGACTTCGCATTTTTAGCCGTTAACCTGTGCCGATTTTAACCATGACTGGCGGTACGAAATTCGGCCGCCGCCTTACGGTTCAACAATCTCGAACTGTAAGGGCGCGCTCGTTCGCCGAGCCGCATTCGCCGCCCCGGAAAGCGCAGAATATCCGGGACGACGAGGTGGGGCGCCTCATGGTTCGACAGGCTCACCATGAGGGCAACCTCGCACACGCCTCACCCTGAGGGGAACCTGCACACGCCTCACCCTGAGCCTGTCGAAGGGTGAGCCACACGCACCGCGTCAAACGGCGGCGGCGGGGCGGCCATTGCGGTCGCGGTCAGGGTCGAGCATAGGCGGCCGGTATGGCGCCGTCGAGGCAGGCGCGGATCGCGTCCAGCTCGGACAGGCGGCGCTTGTAGCCCGTGTCGTCGATGAGCTTTTTCGCGGCGGCGTAATGCTCCCCGGCGCGGGCGCGCAAGGCTTGCGCATCGGCGGGCGGGAGGACGGGTTCCTGCGCGGGCGCGGCTGCGGCGGGGGCGGCGCCGAAGAGGCGCTGCATGAGGCTGCGGCGCGGGCGCGCGCGCCTCGTCGAGGTCGACTGCGGAGGCATCCAACGCGCCCCGTGGCGACTTACCGTCCTCACAAATTCGCTTGATTGAGCGTGGCGCTGCCCTTCTGCAAACTCGCGCAAGTTTCCATCTTCATACCTACCCCAGATGCAATGTGGAAGCGGCTAAAATGGCCACAGGATGCCATTTAGTTGGACTTTCCAGTAGAAAAGTTGCACAAATAGGGGCTTAAGACGGCTTAGGAGCGAGCTATGTTGCTGGAGTTTACGATTAAGAATTACCGATCGATCGCTCAACGTCAAAAATTATCGATGGTTGCCGAAAAGGCAGCTCCAGGGCGGAATCGGATTGCAACACATAATTCGTTGGCGCCTTACGCTCTAAGTAGCGCAAGTATTTTAGGTCCAAACGCCTCAGGCAAAACGAACTTAGTTCGCGCCTTTCAGTTTTTCCAAAACTTCGTTCTATCTTCCGCAAAAGATCGAACAGAAGGGGAAGAAATAGAAATCACACCATTTAAACTGAAGCCGGATTTCAGGACACAACCGAGCGAGTTCGAAATAAAATTCGTAACAAAAAATTATTTTTATCAATACGGTTTTTCAATTGACCGCAATAGAGTTTGGGGTGAGTGGCTTTTTTCACGTCCAAGCTCTCCAGGAGTACGAATGCGCGAGTTATTCCAGCGCGAGTACGACAAGGATACTGGAACTTATGATTGGCAAGTAAATGAAAATTTTGTTAAAGGGGAGCGTGAGACCTGGAAGTCAGCTACCCGTGATAATGCTCTATTTCTATCCACAGCAATATTGCTTAATTCAAGGTCTCTGATAGAGCCGTATCAGTGGATTAGAGACGGGATAAGATATATAAGATCGCCGGAGGGACTCAGTGGGAACTTCTCTGCAAAAAAGTGTATGGACGAGTCTTATAAGAACCAGATAGTTGAGTTTCTTAAATCGACTGATTTAGGGGTTCGCGACATTGCCGTAAAGGAAGAGGAGGCCACGTTTCCGGAAATAGAGAAGATCTTTACCGAAGATGTGATAAATTATATAAAAACAAACAGAAGTATGAAAAAATATGAAGTCTCTACAATACACTCAGACTCAGATGGTGATAATGTTGAATTCTCCCTGAATGATGAATCGGCAGGAACAATAGTTTTATTCAATCTCGCATCGCCGTTTTTGGATGTTTTGTCATATGGAAGAACTTTAATAGTAGATGAACTGGATTCCAGTTTGCATCCACATGCATTGCGCCATTTGGTCGAGCTTTTCAATCGACCAGAAACTAATAAAAATGGCGCACAGCTCATTTTTACAACGCACGATGCAACTATTCTAGCCGGAGGGGTCCTGAATCGCGATCAAATTTGGCTGATAGAGCGAGGTAAGCATGGGGGAACTCACCTATTTCCTTTGTCGGACTTTTCAATCCGGGAAGGTGCTGCATACGAGCGATCCTATTTGAGTGGGAAATTCGGCGCACTTCCCAAAATTCGAGACTTCGGCCGTGTCGAAAAGTGATCAATTGTTTCGCGGGAGAAAAAAGGCGACCGAAGCTTCACTGAAGAGGCGGGTTGTGAATCGGCAGCCAAATAGACGCATCTTGATTGTATGTGAGGGAGAAGAAACGGAAAAACGTTATTTTTTGAAGTTCGTGAACGGGCTTGATCTCAAAGCCGTTGAGGTGGAAGTTTCAGAAGGTAAGGATGGCTCTGCTCCAATCAGTGTGGTCGAATACGCAGAGCGGAGGGCATTAGGCGAGGGTTTGCCAGAAGATGGGGGATACGAGCTTGTCTTCTGTGTATTTGATCGCGACACACACGAATCTTATGAAAGAGCAAAATCAAAGGTCTGTGATTTAAATAGCAAAAGAGATCGATTCCCAGGTGGCTCTTTTGAGGCTATAACCTCTGTGCCTTGTTTCGAAATCTGGGTTTTATATCACTTTCATTATACACGTACACCATTCGTGGCGTCCGGAACCAAGTCGCCTTGTGAGTGCTTGCTAGTCGAATTTAAGAAATCTAATGAGCTTCGTTGTTACAATAAAGCCCTATCGAATGAATTACTAGAGCGCCTCATTTCGAACATTCCTACCGCTAAAAAGCATGCACGGAAGGCGATCAAGGATGCTGAAGCCACCGGAGAAGATAATCCCTCAACTTTAGTTTTCAGGGTTATAGAATGTCTGCATGGAGAAAAGGAGAAGGAAGCAGAGGAGGCAAAGAAGTCCGAGGATCACTATTAGCTGCATTCCATCAAGATAGTGTGGCGGCCGCGATCATGCATTCAGCGTAGACGACCTTCGTTGCCGCCGCCTTTGGCGACCAAAGGGCGATAACTTTTTTTCAGAGGTCCGCCTTCTCCTTAAGGTGCTTGTGCCAGTCGCCGAAGAGCATGTGGCGATCCCACCGAACGCCATATCCCTCTTGCGCAAGCCGAGCCTTGCAGCGTTCGCCACATCGTCCTCGGCATCGGCGTGCGCGTGGGAGATGAACACGTCGTGCGCGTTCGGAATATCGTCGTCGTGCGGCATGCCCCAACCCTTGACGCTGAGTTGTGTACGGACATTTGGCGCGCGGAGCTTGACCGTTCAATGCGACCACGGAGCATTTTTAAAAGAAGTTGTTCAAGTTTTGAAACCTCAGGTTGCCGCCTCCGGGGAGCGCTCGTAAGAGAGAAACGCCGCCGAGATGTGCGATTCCGCACAAGCAAACTAGGGGACCTTCCGTGCGACAGGAAACCATCGAAGCCACCGCCACGATCCAAGCCGTCAAAACCATCGAAGCCATCGCCCATCCGACCGACTTCACCGAGGCAAGCGCCGAAGCCTTCGCGCATGCGCTGCGGCTCGCGCTGGAATTTCGGTGCCGGCTCAACATTGTGCACATTCGGCCGCAGAGCGGCGAAAAGGAGTGGAGCTTTTTCCCGCAGGTGCGCGAGACGCTGGCGCGCTGGGGGCTTCTGCCCAAGGACGCCGCGAAGACCGAAGTCGAGGGGAAGCTCGGCCTCAAGGTGAGGAAAATCGAGATCGAGCGCTCGGATGCGCTTCAAGGCGTCTCCGACTTCCTCATCTCGCACCGGCCCGATCTCGTCGTGATGGCGACGCATGGCGCGCAGGGGCTGAATTGCTGGCTGGCCGGCTCGGTCTCCGAGGGCATCGCGCTGAAGACGCGCATCCCGTCGCTGCTGCTCGGTCCGAAGGCGCGGCCCTTCGTCGATTCGAAGACAGGCGGGATGCATTTGGAGAACGTGGTCGTTCCCGTCGCGCGGGACCCCTCGCCCGAGCGCGCGCTTCGCTTCATGCATGGCCTTCTGGGCAGGGTTCCCGCGTCGCGCACCTACATCCATGTCGGAGACAAGCCGTTCGCGCTCGCGGACGAAACGGGCGAGCGGCTCGATGTCGCGCTGCTGCGCGGCCCCGTGGTCGAGACCATCGTCACGGCGGCGAATACGCATCTCGCCGATATGCTCGTCATGCCGACCGCCGGGCAGCAGGGCTTCATCGACGCGCTGCGGGGGAGTACGACGGAGCAGGTGGTGCAGCGCGCGCCCTGCCCGGTTCTCGCTCTGCCGGTCTAGGCGACGGGTAGGGGTCTCCGCTGTGAGCGAGCGGCGGGGCCGCGATGACGGCGCGCCAGTTCCTTGAAGTATTCGCTAGTCGATCACCGTCTTGATGAGGAAGTACCGGATCGCGTCCGCCAGGATGATTTTGCAATTGCGCTGCCGGCCCTGCTCCTCCTCGATCTTGGCCTTCGTAATCAGCGCCTCTATATTGGCTTGCTCGCTCGGGGAGAGGTCCAGAATTTTCGCCATCTCGTCGATGACACGCATTCCCTCCGCGCAGGTCACCGCGCGGGCGGGAGCAGCGAGCGCGGCGAGAAGCATGAAGGCGCATAAGACCTGTTTCATGGCGAGCCAAAGAAGACCGCGGCCGGATCGGGCCAAGGAATAAGTTTTGATCGGGGTCGTCATAGCCGGTTGCCCAAGAACCGGCAAGTCATAACAGGCGTTAACGGCAATCTACAACCTGAAATGGTGAATCGACACGGACACGCCGGGCAGCCGCTCGCGCGGCGCCATAAGCAACTCCGGACGCGCGGGCTTGTTACGGTCGCACACGGCCCGAATGCTTCGCGCCGCCGGGCCCGCTGGCAATTAGAGCGTGGAAACTCCCGCGAGGATGCGCTCGGCCTCAAGGAACAGCGCGGGGTCGACCCTATGCCCCGACGCCTTGGCGTTCTCTTCGATCTGCCCGGGCCTTGAAGCGCCGATAATCGCCGCCGCCACGCTGCCCTGCCGCAAAACCCATGCGAGCGCGAACTGCGCGATCGTAAGCCCGGCGTCTTTCGCGACGGGCCTGAGCCGCTGGACGGCTTCGAGGACGCGCGGCTCCAGCCAGGAGCGCTGAAGAAAACCGCCCATCGTGCGGCTCGTCGCGCGCGCGCCCTGAGGCAGATCCACGCCGGGCTTATATTTGCCCGTGAGCACGCCTTGCGCGAGCGGCGACCAGACCACCTGCGATATGCCGTTCTTCGAGCACAGCGGGATGATGTCCTGCTCGGGCCTCCGCCAAAGCAGCGAGTATTGCGGCTGGCTCGACACGAAGCGCGCCACGCCCGGCATCGCCAAAGCCTCCTCGATGACGGCGGCGGGCCATTCCGAGAAGCCGATATAGCGCGCCTTTCCGGCGGCGACGACCTCGGTCAGCGCCCGCATGGTTTCTTCGAGCGGCGTCTCCGGGTCGTGGCGATGACATTGGTAAAGGTCGATGTAATCGGTCTTGAGGCGGCTGAGCGAGGCGTCGATCTGCTTGTGAATTTGCAGCCCCGAGAGGCCGCGATCGGTCTCCGACATGGGGAAATAAAGCTTCGTCGCCAGCACGTAGCTTTCGCGCGGCGCGCCGGTCAGCGCTTCTCCGAGAAGCGTTTCCGCCGCGCCGCGTCCGTAGATGTTCGCCGTGTCGAAGAAGGTGACGCCGAGGTCGAGCGCCGTTTTCACGCAAGCCTTTGCGGTCGCCGCGTCCACCCCTCCCGAGTAGGTCAGCCACGACCCGAGCGCGATCTCCGAGACATTCAATTCGCTGTCGCCAAGCTTACGGTATTTCATGATCGCCCTTTTCGGTTTTTTTGAACGCGCCGCCCCACAAAAAAGTTTCAGTCTTGCTGCAAAAGAGGCCAGATTTCGTTCCTACCTCATATTGAGGGAAATCCTTCCTTCTCCGCAAAGACCCGCGGATCGCCCGCGTCATCTCATCATGTCAAAAAATAGAGTCCTGTTCCATATGCTGGCCGCCGCGGCGGCGCTGATCCTCGCGACCGCGCCGGCCCCGTCGCAACGCGCCGCCGATCCGGCGGCCGACGCGGTTATCGGGTCCGAGGCCCGCTTCCAGCCGGCGGTGGCTGAAAACGGCATGGTCGCCGCCCAGGAAAAGATCGCGGCGCAGGTCGGCGCGGATATCTTGAAGGCGGGCGGCAACGCGGTCGACGCGGCCGTCGCGGTGGGCTTCGCGCTCGCCGTGACCCACCCGCAAGCCGGCAACCTCGGAGGCGGCGGCTTCATGCTGATCGCGCTCGCCGATGGGCGGAAGGTGGCGCTCGACTATCGCGAGATGGCGCCGGCGGCCGCCAGCCGCGACATGTTTCTCGATGCGAGGGGCAATGTCGACCGGGACAAGGCGCGCTACAGCCGCGCTTCGGCGGGGGTGCCCGGAACGGTGGCCGGCCTCCTCCATGCGCTCGACCATTATGGCGCGATGCCGCGCGAACGCGTGATGGCGCCGGCGATCAAGCTCGCCGAGGAGGGCTTCCCGGTTCCCTATGGGTTGGCCTACGCGTTTGCGAAATCCACGGAGCGCTTATCGGCCGACAACTCGACGGCGGCCATGTTCCTGCACCCCAATGGCGAGACCTACAAGTTCGGCGAGATTTTCCGGCAGCCGGAGCTGGCGAAGACGCTGATCGCCATTCGCGACCGCGGCGCGGCCGGCTTCTACGAAGGCCCCGTCGCCGAACTGATCGCGGCGGAAATGAAGAAGGGCGGCCTCATCACGCTCGAAGACCTGAAGAACTACCGGGTCGCCGAGCGCCAGCCCGTGCGCGGCGCCTATCAGGGCTACGAGATCGTCTCGATGCCGCCGCCTTCCTCGGGGGGCGTGCATGTCATCGAGATCCTGAACATCCTGGAAGGCTACGACCTGAAAAAGTTCGGCCAGGACAGCGCGGACAGCATTCACAGGCTGGTGGAGGCGATGCGCCGCGCCTACGCCGACCGCGCGAAATATCTCGGCGATCCCGATTTCGTCCAGGTTCCCGTGGCGGGCCTCACCAGCAAGGCCTACGCCGCCGAGCTGCGCAAGGGCATCGACCTGGAGCGCGCCACGAAATCGGCCGACGTTTCGGCGGGCAAGCCGCCCTCGGCGGAGGGCGAGCAGACGACGCATTTCTCGGTGATGGACAAGGCGGGGAACGCGGTTGCGAACACCTACACGCTCAACCTCGCTTTCGGCAGCGGCTATACGGTCGATGGCGCGGGGTTCTTCCTCAACAATGAGATGGACGACTTTTCGGCGAAGCCCGGCGCTCCGAACGCTTTCGGGCTCACCGGCGACGAGGCCAACGCGATTGAGCCCGGCAAGCGGCCCCTCTCCTCGATGGCGCCCACCATCGTCTTCAAGGACGGCGCGCCTTATCTCATCACCGGCAGCCCCGGCGGAAGCACGATCATCACCGTTGTGCTGCAGGAAATCCTGAATGTGCTGACCTACGACATGAATGTCGCGGAGGCGACGGCGGCGCCGCGCATCCATCACCAGTGGCAGCCGGACAACGTCATCACCGAACGCGGCATATCGGACGACACCTTGCGCATCCTGGAGGCGCGCGGCTTCATCCTGCCGAAGAACCCGGACGGGACGTTCCAGCACCGCGTGCTCGGCCGCGCGAACTCCATCATGAAGAAGGGCAGGCTGTTTCTGGGCGCGGCCGATACGCGCGACGGCGACGCGGCGGCGATAGGGTTTTGACCATCGGCCAGGGTGGCGAGCGCGGCTTTGTGCCCCAACCCTCAAACTTGCTCGCGCTCGCCTGCCTGGGCCGACCAGACAAGAGCAAAGCTAAACCTTCCCGCTCAAGTTGAAAACTCTATTCGCGAAACAACGTTAAGACGAGGCGATGCAAAAGGGCGCATCTTGCGCCGCGCCTTTACGAATTCAAAGCCGATACCGAATCCCGCTGAACGGTTCGCCGCCGCTTGCCGCCAAGCCGTGCGCGCCGCGGCATGAAATGCCGCCGCGCAGGCACGGGATCGTCCCATGCACAGAGCAATGCCGGATAACGCGAAGAGCGCGGACCTTCGTCATCCCGGCCAAGCGAAGCGCGAGCCGGGACCGTTGAGCACCCAGGCTGCGTTTTGTGCGGTCCCGGATAGCCGCAAGCGGCTTCCGGGATAACAAGAATAACGCCTCCGGCGTTTCCGGGGCGACATCGAAGGGAGCGAAGACCCCGGTAAATACAACGAACCGGACAGGCGTGGGTCAGGCCGGTCCATCCGCGCGTTGCTGGATTGCCGGGTCAGGCCGCATATGCGCCAAGATAAGGCGGAAACCCGCGCCGCATCGTCGCCCGCGAGGGGCAAAGCCCCGTGGCAATCCAGAGCAACGCTTACAAACGTCCGGTTTCTTGCGCTGGATCGCCGCGACGCCTCGGCGCCTCGCGATGACGGCGCTGCTTGCGTTTGCGCCTATGGGGCTTGACCCGGCCATGACAATGGCTGGCGTTTCGCCGCTGCAACCGCCGTTTGCCTAACCGCCGAACTGGGTCGCCGGCCTTTGCTGCGCCGGTTGCGGCGGGACGTTCTCAAACTCGAAGATCTGCCGCAGGAAGCCAGGCGCCAGCATCGAAACCGGGTTCACCACCACGTCCGGGTTCGACGTCCTTCCCTGCACGGCAAAGGTGATGCCGAAAACGCCTTCGTTTTCGCGGCCGTTCAAGATATCGCCGATAAGAGGCACGCCGCCGAGCACCGCATTGAAGCCGTAGAGCGGCACATAGGTGCCGGACAGGGCGAGCGTCTCATGCCCGAAATCGATGCGCCCTCGAAGCGTCGCGCCGAGGACCGGCCCATTGATGGCGGCGTCGTGCAACTGGAACTGATTGGCGCCAACCGAGAAGGGGACGACCATCCTGTCGAATTGCAGAGGCGACTCCGACGAAAATTGGTGGGCGTTCCGGGCCTCGGGCTTATAGCGGGCGCCTTCCCGCTCCGCCTCCGAAACGACCCTGCCGATAATCTGGTCGCCGGCGACGGCAAAACGGCGCACATCGAGGACGCCCGTCTTGTCCGCTCCGCCGGCGCCGTCGAGATTGACGCGCAGGTTCATGGCGCCGCCGCGCATGGCGGAGTAGAAGCCGACGAGGCGGAAGGCCGAGCCGGCATCGGTCGCGTCGGAGACGAGAATGCGCGCCTCTCCGCCGCGCTGTTCGACGTGGACCGCCACCGGCGCCTCGCCATTCAAGCGGCCCGCGACCTCAAGCGAAGTGAGTTTGCCGCCGCGCCTCTTGGCGTCGATGATGACGGACTTCACCGACGCATCGTAATAGCCGAACAGCGTCTCGATCTCGACATTGAGGTCGAGGCCGGGCTCGTCCTTCAGGGGAGCGGGCTCGTTGTCCGCGATCTTGCCGGCGTTCAAAAGCGAACGGAAGAATTGCCGCCCGTCGTAGGAAGCTCCCTTCGCCTGCACCTTCAATACGTTTTGCGGCGTGAGTTCTCCGTTGATGGAAAGCTGGGTGAGCGCATTCGTCGAGAATTCCGGGAATGCGAAACCCGCGATGCGATGCTTGTCGTTCAGGAGAAGGCGGCCGTTGATGGCAAGGCCGTCGCCAACCATGGCGAAGCGGTCGAGAACCAGATAGTTGTCCGGCCGCTGACTGAGATCGAAGGTCACGGTCGCTTTCTGGCCGGGCGGCTTCCGCCAGCCGATGGCGGTCAGGAACACGTCCGTATTGGTAAGGTTCGCCTCCATGAACAGGCGCGGCGGACCGTCTCTCTGCATGGCGACGCCAAGCGCGACGGGAAGATCGCCCTTCACGATGTGATTGACGTTCAAGCCAAGATCGTCACGCGCCTTCTCGTTGAGGATCGCGGCCAGCCGAAGCGTGGGCTGCTTTTCGGGCGGGGCGTCGAAAAAGCGCTGCCACGCGACCGAAACCGGCGCGTTGTTGACTTTCATTTCGCCGTTGGCGCTGATCGCGTTATCGGACACGTCGAAGTTCACCGCGCCGCCGTTTATCGTGAACCCGCCCGGCAGGCTATTCGACCTCAGGTCGAAGACGCGGCTCTTGCCGGAGATCTTGAACAGGCTGAATTTGAGATCGTCGGCCATCGGAAACTTGATTTGAAAAGCCGCCTGCACCTGGCCATTGACGAAGTTCGGCTTGAAGCCGACGGCCTTCACATAGCCGAGCGGCGGCTGATCCAGCAGTTCCAGCACGCTGGCGACTTCTCCGGCGCCCTGGAAGCGGACTTCGGCATCGGGGTCGTCCGCCCTTAGATTGGTGACGATCAACTGGCCGTTCGTAAACGAGACGGGCCGCCCGTTCGGCGTCTCGATGCGGCCGTCCTCGGCAATATCGTAGACGACGCGCTGGCCGCTGACGTGCACGACGGAGTCCTTGGTCTGGATCGGCGGCAAGCCCTTGATGTGATAAATCTTCGCGCCCGACACCCCGACCCTCAGGGAAAACGCGCCATCCGGAATCTCGCGGCCTTTGTTCAGCTCGGCCAGTTCGGCCCCCGACAGGTTCATGGAGAACGTCGCGCCGGTAATTTGCGCCGAGGGAACATTGAGGCCCACATACTCGCGCGCGCCGTTCGCTATGAAGGCGGGCCATATGGCCTTCAGGAAGGGCAGTTGCATCGGCGAGGCCGTTCCGTTCATCTTCAGACCGCCGCCCGATCGGACCTGCGAAGCCTGGATGGCAAACTCGACGCGCGACCGGCCCGCCTGGACGTGGATGTCGTTGAGAGTGAGGCTGTCGGCCGCGGCGTCATAGGCGCCGGCGATCTTCAAGCTGTCGATCGGCATGGGAAGAACAGCGTATTGCGGCGCCCCCAAACGCGTTGCGATTCCGTCAAGGTCCACCGACCAGAGCGCATGGCTCGTGCGCGGGTCCTGTCGCCGGGAGATCGTTCCGGCGATGTCGAGAACGCTGTCATCCCAGCGCAGCTCGAACGGCTTGATGCGGATGGTCTCGCTCGCCTTGTCGTAGGCTACCTTGAGCGTTCCCTGGTCGATTCTCGCCGGATGCTTGTCGAAGGGCACGAAAAACCGGCCGCTTCCAAGCTTGATGTCGGCTTCGCCGCCGAGAAGCTCGCCGTCATGGCCGATGTCGAAATGCGCCTGGCCGCTGACCGGCAAATCGAAGAGTTTCAGCGGCTCGATGGATTGAACGCTGCGCCAGATGTCGCGCGGGACGATGTCCTGGATCCAAGCCGTCAGCGAATATCGCTTCTCTTGCCGCCGGTCGACCGCCCTGAAGGAGCCCCGCCACGTGGCGTCTCCCTGCTGAAGGGTGAGTTCTCCGGTCAGAGCGCTCGCGTGGCTTTTCTCGTCGAGATCGATGTGGAAGTCGTCCACGCGCCAAGTCGTGACGCCGCTCGCGCTGGCGAAGTAAATGGTGGCGTCCTTCAGACCGATGCGCTTCAGCGCCGACGACGCGCTGTCTCGCTTTTCGAGAGCGGCGAACAAGCTCGACAGGAACGGCGCCGGATTATAGGGGAGGGCGGGCGAGCGCGCGTTCAGAGCCTGCTGGGCCATCCGCCTTACGCCCGCGATCTCCGGCGGCTCGGCGGATTGCGCCGCTTCGGTGGCCGTTGCGAAGGGCGGCGGCGCCACCGGCGCCCAGCCGGCGGACGCATTCGGCGCTTCGGCCGTAAGCGTCAAGCCTTTTCCAGGCAGGTTGAAGATAAGGACTTTCGGCCCGATCAAGTCGATCTGCGATGCCGCGAGAGCAAACTTGAACAGCGAGCGCTCGGCGACATCCACCGCCGCGAGGGGCGCCTTCGCGATCTCGTGATTGAACTCGTCCACGATGCTCACATCGGCCAGCCGGAACTCCAGCCCCCAATCGTTGGCCAGCCTTAGAATGGCGTCGCCGACGCGGAAGCTGTAGCCCTGAAGCTGAGCGTTGAGCTTCCGCTCCAGAGTGGGGACCAGGAAAGCGAAGGAAATCGGGCCGTTCAGGAGCCGGACATAGAGCGCCGAGACCGCCAGCAGAAAGGCGATGGCGAAGACCGCCGTGGCGCGGCCGCCAAAACGAATCGAATGCCGGGAGGCTGTCTTGATCGGCGCCGGGATGGCGCCCGCGATGGCCTTGCCCCCTTGAGACAAGCGGCCAAGCTGCACCTGCACCGAGAAGCCCTTGGCTACCGCACGGCTCTTCTTCTGGGGAACGAGCGCCCCGCGCGTATCTTTCGAGAAAGAACGGTCATCCATGGCTATTTGTCAGGATCGCGCCAGCAGACGACTGGAATGCGCCCCGAGCATCGCCCGCTTTCCCCAATAAGCATAGGCCGGTAACCTTGCCCCACACGTTTCTCCCGCCCGCGTCTTGTAACGATCTTGTGCTCACCGGCGGGTTGCGGATGCCCATCCTTTCAGGCATTCCGCTTCTATAGACTGGAAAAAAAGACAAAAGGAAGGCTCAACGATGCTTCAGGAAGGCGACGCAGCCCCCGATTTCGCTTTGCCCGGCGCCGATGGAAAGATCAAGAAGCTGAGCGCGCTCAAGGGCCGCTTCAAGGTGGTCTACTTCTACCCGAAGGACGACACGTCGGGGTGCACGAAAGAGGCGCAAAATTTTACCGAGCTCAAGGCGGAGTTCGAGAAGCTGAACGCCGAAGTGATCGGCATTTCGCCCGATAGCCCGAAGTCGCACGCCAAGTTCCGCGACAAGTATGAGTTGCAAGTGACCCTGCTTTCCGACGAAGAGAAGGGCGCGATCGAAGCCTATGGCGTCTGGGTCGAGAAAAAGATGTACGGCAAGAGCTATATGGGCGTCGAGCGCTCGACCTTTCTTATCGGGCCGGACGGCAAGATCGCGCAGGCGTGGAGAGGCGTGAAAGTTCCCGGACACGCGGCGGCCGTGCTCGACGCGATCAAGAAGCGGCACGCGCAATAATCGCAAGCCGGCAGCGACGCAGCCTCGGGCTGCATTTAAAAAGCCACTACGCTGCAAAGTTCGTGGGAATAAGCGTTCCGGGGCCTGCGCTGGGGTATCAACGGCGTTGCCTTAGCGCGGGCTCTGCCCTAGAACGGTGGCGCCCGCCCCGCATCGCTCCGGAGACGCGCCGATGTTCAGTAAAAAGCCAGAGACGGATATGAGCAATTTTGACCAGCAAAAACCTATAACGAAGACCACAAGCAAAGCGATTGGCGGCCAGCCCGCGCCCGGCGCCGGCCTGGCGCCGATAGGAGGGCCGGCCCCGGCGCCCGCACCGGGGCAGCAGACATTTGCACCGAAACCGCCAGCCTTTAGGGGACCAGATCGCATGGCTCCATCCATTATCGGAGAAGACCTCACCGTCACGGGCAATGTGCTTTCCCGGGGCGAGGTTCAGGTCGATGGACAGATCCAGGGCGATGTCCATTGCTCGTCCCTCATCGTCGGCGAAAAGGCGCAGATCACAGGCGGCATCGTCGCCGAGGATGTCGTTGTGCGCGGGCGCGTGATGGGCTCCGTGCGCGGCAACCGCGTCACTTTGCAGGCATCGAGCCATGTCGAGGGCGACGTTTTCCACAAGTCCTTGGCGATCGAGCAGGGCGCTTTCTTCGAAGGCAAGTCGCGCCGCTCGGAAGACCCGATCGCAACGGCGCCGCGGCTTGAGGGAATGACGACGCAGCCCTCGCAGGCGGCCGAGTAATTCTGGCGAGAGGCGATCTCTGGCAAGCGTGAGAGCGCGCATTTCGCGCGCTTTTGCCGTTCGGCCTTACGTAACGGCCTTGCCCCGGAAGTCCTTGTCGAGCAGGACCTTCGATAACAAGATTGTCGACGCCACGATCAGCGCCGCGGCCACCGCTATGCCGAAGGCCTTCGCCGGATCGTCGTCGTCGTAGAAAACGACGCGCTTCGTCCCCGCCCAGGATGTGTAGAGGTCGATTATGACGCAGGTGGCCCACGCCGCTTTCAACAGAAGCGCGGGCGCATCGTGCAGATTCGCATTCCAGAAAAGCTGGCTCGCAATCACAAAGCCAAACACCGTCAAGGTGATGACGACGCCGAAGGCGAACTGCCCCCCATTGATGTTGGGGTTTAAGGGCAGATCGAAGAAATCGGCGACCCCCGTGAACGTGGTGTAGAGGTCCCAGAGTGCGGCGAGCAGAAGCGGAATGATCAGGATCAGGCGGACGCCCATGGCGCTCTCCTCCTCTTGCAGCCGCCGGCGGCTGCCGCGTTCGATGATCCCACGCTGGCCGCGGCGGCAAAGCTGCTGGGGACCATTATGCTTCGTATCACATTTTCGATAATTTTTCCCAAAGCGAAGGAGGACTTGCGGCCGTTCGCGCAGTGTTGGAATAAGGGGACGATCCAGCCACGCAGAGGCGCCCATGTCCCGCATCGACGAAAGCCTGCCGTTCAAGCCCGTCCGCATCGCCATCCTCACCGTCTCGGACACCCGAACGCCGAAAGACGATAAATCGGGGACGCTTCTTGCCGAAATGCTCGGCGCCGACGGCCACGAACTCGCCGCCCGCGCCATCGTGAAGGACGATGTGGAGCAGATCCGCGCGCAGCTTCGGGCCTGGATCGCCGATCCCGCCGTCGACGCGGTCATCACGACGGGCGGCACGGGGCTGACAGGGCGCGACGTGACGCCGGAAGCGGCGAGGCCGCTGTTCGAGAAGGAGATCGACGGCTTCTCCGTGCTCATGCACATGCTGAGCTACGGCAAGATCGGCACATCGACCATCCAGTCCCGCGCTTTGGCGGGCGTCGCCGGCGGCACGTACATTTTCTGCGTGCCGGGATCGCCGGGCGCCTGCAAGGACGCGTGGACAATGATCCTGCGCCTCCAGTTGGACTTCCGGCATCGCCCCTGCAACTTCGTCGAGATCATGCCGCGGCTCATGGAGCACATCGAGCCTCAGCGGTAGCGCCGCCGCAGGAAGCGGCGATAGCCGGCCAGCGTGTCGATATCGAAAAGCGTCTCGGCGAAGGCCACGCGGCGCCCACGCAGGTTCGCGAGCGTGTCGGCTAGCGCATGCGGCGACGACCAGCGGACATTCTGGAACGGCGATAGCGTTTGTGGCCGGCGCCGCAAGCCGATCAGCCAATAGCCGCCATCCTCGGCCGGCCCGAAGACCGCATCGGCGCCGCGCAACTGGCGGAAAGCGCGCGCGATGGTCTCCCTCGTCACGAATGGGATGTCCGTGCCGACGATGATGAGGGGGCCGCGCCCGCAGCAATCGAAGATGCGTTGCATGCGCGCGCCAAGCCCGCCCCGCCCCTGCCCGATGCGGGCAATATCGCCGCCGCACCCCTTCACCCCAGCCCTCTCCCGCGCAAGCTCGCCTTGGCGAGCTTGCCACTCCAGGATGTCCGCGTCCGCTTGCGAATGCGAGTCCCGCCGCAGCCGTTGCAATGTCGTCCCTTCTCCCAGGGGGAGAAAAACTGGACGAGGGGTTGTCGCGCTTACTTTTGAATGCGCGTTGGCGCCCATCTGAGCGCCTGATGCACTCCACGGATTCAAACTTTTTGCGATCTTGGATACAGCTCGATGACGAACGGGGCGAGGCTTGAGGCGCCAGGATTGAAACGGCGCATGAAGAGCCGCGCCGGGCGACACGGCCAGCATCGTGCGGAAGCGCGGATCTGGCGCAGCTTCTCGCAGAAGCGCCGCGCAGAGCGTTCGGGCAAGGCTCGCGGCGGCGACCGCGCCGATGTCGCGGGCGAGCCTTGTTTTCACCGCTCCGCACACGGGCGCCTTCGCCATGATGACGAGCAGCGGCTGAGCGCGCATTGCGAGTCGCCTCCCCGAACTAAGCAGAGTTGGCCGAACACGCCAGCACTTTCAGTTGCATCGAGCGTTCGATTTCCCGACGGCGGATATTAGACCTGTTTCGTATGATGGGGGGATCAATTTGCCGTTCCCAACCGTCACCCGGTACGCGAAAATTCACTGTGTCGCCCGCCTGCGCACGGATGAAGTTCGCCCAGACAGGCTTCGCTTCGGTATTTCCCGTGCGTGACGGGCTTCGCAGGAGGAGCTATTTGCTGGGAGAGATGGATAATTTCACATCTTTCCTCAGCGTCCCAATGGCGAGAGAAGCCGATTTATTTTCTCGCAAATCGTCCGAATGACAGGATCCCATTTGTATAACCCAATAACCGTTCACGCATTCATAGATCGCATGGTACTCGCATTTACGCTGTCCATTTATGCAGGCGTAGCTTGTATCGAAAAGCGCCGATACCGCCACCAAGATCGATGCTATTCCAAATGCCCTGATCATATTCGTCTCCTACTCCCTGAGCGCACAGTTGTTGCTTTATGCAAAACAATTTTACTCGATAAAGAGATTATTTTCAATATTACAATTAAATTTATCATAAAAATCTCTTTAATCTTGTTAAGAAAGCAAATAACCAACGCCTCAGGAAAGTATAGGCGGGCATTCGATGCTTACTGTATTCTTGTCCAATGAAGCCCTATGAAAACGGCTTCGCTTTGCCCGGTCAAACGGAATGAAAGTACGCCTGCGTCAGGTGGGATCGATGGCGCTGGCGCACAGGCCACGAAGGAGGTGCAAATAACCCAACTACTGCGCCGATATTCAAAAGTTTCTGGCGCGCTGAAACTATACCGGCCGCTGTCTATAATCGTTCCGGCGGCGCCGGGGCCTTGCGCCACGATCCTGCGCTGGTATTGTCCGTCCTCACTCAAGAGAAGCGTTTGCAAGTCGCTGGATTCGCCTGAAGTTTCCTGCGCGCTCCACGTCCCAGCGACCATTGTGTTTTGGGCTACCGCAGAACTGAAGCCAAGAAAAATTGCTGCTAAAAATGCACATGAAGCGCGCATTGCGGCCTCTCGGTTGTATAAGAACTGACCGACTTCTACTCATCCGCCCAGAGAAACAATTTTCGTAGCGACCTGGCTTTGGCCGCAAAGCTCTGCTCCCTGCACGACAAAGGTTAGTATGATATAAGTGGGCGATCGTCGCATCCCCCCAAACGCAGGTGGTTAAAAAAATAACGAAAACGTTACTCAAAGTTGTTCAGCGTCGCACGTTATGACGCCAAAAGACACTGCTGTCGCCACGGCTTGAGCGCGTGTAGCGGCCTTTAGTTTTCTTCGGGCGTTCTCAAAATAATCTTTAGCCGTGGCATGGGAGATTCCGAGTTTATCAGCTACTTCGCGGTCTGGAAGGCCGCGGGAAACCAATCTCAGACATTGAATTTCTCGCTCGCTCAATCCAAGAGGAGGAACCGGAAAACCCGTTGTGGAGGCCAGAGTGCGGACTCTGTTATGAAACCATATCGATACCATGGCGAGGGGCGGAATTTCAGCGGCGCTGAAAGGACCGCGCCGCCCCACGAGACTGACTAAGCCATAGCGCGTTCCTCCGCGCGGTAACGGGATAACGAGCCCCTCCGTCCAGCCGTGCTGGGCTGACAAATCGAGCGCCCTGGCGCCAAGTTGAGGCACACTCCGATCATTCCTTAAATCAGTCCAAGTGAACGGAACGCTGCCGTAACGTGCGAGCGATCTTACAACTGGATCGCGTTCCTGCAGGCCTGAACTCAAATAAAACTTGCGCCAGCTTTCCGGCCACTCGATTGCAAAGAAAACTACAAGTTGCTCGTCAGCGAGATCGATCTCTCCAGCTGCAAGGGTATCGATACCGTGTGGAGCAAGAGCTTCAACATATGCTTTGGAGCAGTCTGCTGCCGTATCCGTCGCAGAAACCTTATTATAAATCGAAATACTATCAGTTTCTGAAAACATCCGATCTTTCAGTCCCGGGATATAAGTTTCAATTCAAATATGCATGCTGAACCCTCAATTTAAATGATTTTTCTGTACCGCCCAGTCACATTTCCGAAAGCCTATCGCGTATCGACCCTGTCTTCGCGGCCATCGCCTGAAGCAAGCTGCTTTAAGGCCGCCTCTTCGTTCGCGACGCCAGAAATTTTTGCCTAGCCATGATAACGGTCGAAAAGGCGCTCCGGCGGAACGCCCCTGTAATAGGCCATGAGGCAGGACAGGTTTCTGAACGACCGGCGGAAGTAGCCGTCGCGGCGGAAGCGCTCGGCGCTCGTGACGGCCGCCGCGTTCAACATGGCGATGCGCCTCCGCCCGAGCCTGCGCACGAGGTCGACATCCTCCATCAGGGGAATGGCGGCGAAACCGCCCACGGCGTCGTAAAGCGCCCGCGAAATGAGAAGGCCCTGGTCGCCATAGGGCAGGCTGAACAGCTTGCAGCGCAGAGCGACGGCGGCTTCGAGAATGCGGGGCTGAACGCCCTTATCCGCAAGCCGGAAGCGAAAGGCCGCGGCGGCGTCACCGCCCTTCCTCATGAACGCCTGCGCTTCATCGGTCCACCCCTGTTCGAGCGCCGTGTCGGCGTGGAGGAACAACAGCCACGGCTTGCGCGCCTTCTCCGCGCCGGCGCGCAATTGCCGGCCTCGCCCGCGCTCGGATTGGATGACGTTCCGCGCCGGCCTCCTCCGCGATCTTGCGCGTCGCATCCTCCGAGCCGCCATCGCAAACGATGACTTCGCCCACAATCCCATCGATCGCCGCGTCGAAAATCGAAAGGAACGTGGCCGGCAGTGTCTTGGCGGCGTTGAAGGTGGGGATGACGACCGAGATCATGACGTTTGCGTAGCTCAAACCGCGCGCCGTGGAAAGCCGCAAAATGTTCCTTGAATGTTCTCAAGGGCGGGCTAAACTGCGCAAATGACCTGGAAGGAAGCGAGGCGCGCGAGCGAGGACGAGCACGTTGCCGAAGACCGCCGCAGGGGGCGCGGAGCGATTTCCAACGCGACCGGCCGTTTCGAGCCCGACCGGCGGGAGCGGTTCGACGATGGCTGGGAAAGCCTTGGCGATCTTGAGCCCTTCAAGACGGAAGTGCGCGAGGAGATCGCCAAGGCGATCGTCGCGACCAACGATTCCCCCGATATCGGCTTCGACCGGTCGATCAACCCCTATCGCGGCTGCGAGCATGGCTGCATCTATTGTTACGCGCGGCCGAGCCACGCATATTGGGGGTATTCGGCGGGCCTCGATTTCGAGACGAAGCTGACGGCGAAGGTCAACGCGGCCGACGCCCTTGAGCGGGAGCTTTCGAGACCCGGCTATGCGCCGAAGACGATCATGATCGGCGCCAACACCGACGGCTATCAGCCCATCGAGCGCGAGCGCAAGATCACGCGCAGCCTGCTCGAAGTGCTGGAGCGCTTCAGCCACCCGGTCGCGCTCGTCACCAAGTCGGCGCTGATCCTGCGCGACGCCGATATCCTCGGCCGGCTTGCGAGCCGCGGCCTCGCCAAGGTCGCGATATCGGTGACGACGCTCGACCGCCGGCTCGCGCGGCGAATGGAGCCGCGCGCGTCCTCGCCCCAAAAGCGCATCGAGGCCATCCGCCGCCTTTCCGATGCCGGCGTCCCCGTCGCGGCGATGGCCGCGCCGCTCATCCCCGCGCTGAACGACTCCGAGCTGGAGCGCATCCTCGAAGCGGCGTCGGCGGCGGGCGCGCGGGAAGCCGCCTATGTGATGCTCCGCCTGCCGCTGGAAATAAGCCCGCTCTTCCAGGAATGGCTCAAAGCGGAGTATCCCGGCCGCGCAAAGCGCGTCATGGCGCTCGTGCGCTCGATGCGCGGCGGCAAGGATTACGTCTCGCGTTTCGGCGAGCGCGCCATCGGAACCGGCGCTTATGCGGATCAGGTCGCGGCCCGCTTTCAACTGGCGCTGAAGCGGTATGGGTTGAACCAGCGTGAGCTTAAATTGCGGCGCGATCTTTTTCGCAGGCCGGACGAAGCTCAGCTCAGCCTCTTTTGAGGACGCCTCGCCTATGAGGATGCGGCTCTTGAACCCTGGAAAAAGCCTTCACTGTGCCTTTTCGGCGCTTGCTTGCGAGAGCGTGGCGGTTCAAGAACAGGCCATGCCTCCCGCCGCCCCCCGATCCACGCCCACGCGACGACCCGACTTGGCCCTAGAGCGCAAGTATGGCGGACTTATCGCGGGCGTCGATGAGGCGGGGCGCGGACCGTGGGCGGGCCCCGTCGTCGCCGCTGCGGTGGTTTTCATCGCCAAGCCGCCGGCCGGGATCAACGACTCCAAGCAACTCACCGCCGATCAGCGCGAAACGCTCTTCCCCAAAATTCAGAACGCCGCGCATGTCGGCGTCGGCATCGTGGCGGTGGACAGGATCGACGATATCAATATTTATCACGCAACCCACGCCGCCATGTTCGAGGCCGTGAAGGCTTTGGCCGAAGTTCCCGCCGCCGTCCTTGTCGACGGCAATCGCCACCCTAAATTCGACATGCCGGCCGAGGCGCTTATCGGCGGCGACGCGCTTTCGATTTCGATCGCCGCCGCATCCATCATCGCCAAAGTGACGCGCGACAGGATCATGCGCGAACTGGCGTTGGCCTTCCCGCCTTACGCCTGGGAGCGCAACAAAGGTTACGGAACGCCCGAGCATGCCGTTGCGCTGAAGCTGCACGGCGTGACCTGCCATCACAGGCGAAGCTTCCGCCCGGTCTGGGAGCGCTTAATGCTCGAAGCCGCAACTTGAACTGAAGGGGGCCGCTTGACCGGCTTTCGCCGCCCCGGAAAGCGCTCGCATGTGCCCGGATAGCCGCAAGGGGCTTCCGGGACGACTGAAAGGCGGTCAAGGCCGCGGTGGCGTTCGATGCCTGTTTTTCTTTCACAATTCATGGTTATGTTATGCGCGGCGCAACCATTCGTATCGTCCTGATTTGCCCGTTACTAAGACAGCCGGGAGCCAATTATGCGTAGGCTAGTCGCCTGGACTTTAACCTGGGCCGCGATGGCAAGCTTGGTCTGCCAGGCGCCGCGCGTGGCGTTCGCTCAAACGCCGGCGGTTGTGACCATCGACGAATGCCGCAACCTGGCCGATGCGGAAGTCCGCGACCGCATCCGCGACGTCGCCGCGACGAGCCTCAAGACCGAACTCGCCGCCATCGATTTTGCGGCGCTGGTGAACAAATTCTGGGCGAAGTCGGACGTGAACGCGCGCATCGACCGCGAAGTCGACGCGGCCATCGCGCTCGTTCGCGCGGACACGAGCTGGACCGACCGCGCCTACTCGACGGTAAGCTCGTCGGCCGCCAAGGGCTACGCAACCGCCGTCGCGGAGAAAACCTATAATTCGCAAGGGTTCAAGGACGCGCTGAACGAAATGGCGACGGGCGTCGCAAAGGACGCGGGCGCGCAAATCGAGAAGGCCACGGCGAAGATTTCCAACCCGATCATTACGTGCGTGCAGACCGCCCTGCAATCGCGCTACGGCGTCGCCATCGCGCAGGTGTTCGCGCAGGAAAGCCAGAAGAACCTTGAGGGGAACGCCGAGCAGCAGCCGGTCAAGATCGGCGCATCGGACCTCGTCGTCTCGAACGCCGCGTCCATCTCGGGCCTGGTGCTCGTCGTGACGCGCCGCGTCATCGGCAAAGTCGTGCAAACCGTCGGAACGCGGATCGCGGGCGTCGTGGCGAGTGAGATCGTCTCCGCCGTCGCGGGGATTGTCGGCCTCGCGCTGATCGCAAAGGACATCTACGACGCCGGCGACGGCGTCTTTCCGATCATCGCCGAGCGCATGAAGGCGGACGAGACGAAGCTCATGATCAAGGACGATATCGGCAAGACCATTCAGGCGGACATGAGCCAGCAGGTCGGGCAGATCGCGCAGGAGACATCGGAGCGGATTTATTCGGTCTGGCTCGACTTCAAGCAGAAGTACAACCGGCTGCTTTCCCTCAGTGAGAAGAACCCGACCTTCGGCGAATTCCTGAGGGACAGGCGCCTCGACCAGCTCGGCAAGCTTGGCCAGATCGTCGACATCCTCTACGGCACCGAGGGCGAGAAGAAGCTGATGGAGCGCGTCGCGGACGGTTCGCTCAATCGCGCGCTTCTCGATCTCTCGGACGCCGGCCTTGTGATCGCGGAGGAGCAGAAATCCATCGACAAGGCGCTGCGCTGGTCGGCGCTCGCGGGCAAGGACTTGCCGCGCGTGGTCGATCTCGGCGTCTATCGCTGGCTGCCCGTGGAAGGGCTCACAACGGAGACCCTCCAGAAGATTCTCTCGATCAACGACAGGATCGCGGTCGCGCGCATCGCCAATCTCGACGCGAAGTCCCGCGAGCTGATCCTGAGTTTCCCGGCGGACCAGATGCGGGAGTTCGCGCGCCGTCTCAACGACGGTCAGCTCGCCGCCTTCGCCGATTACCAGCGCAACCTCGACGCAAAGGCCGCGAAGCGCCTTTTGCGCGCCGTCTCCGACGACCCATCGGTGATGCTCGATCTGACGGCGGAAGGAATTCGCGAGGGCATTTTCGGCAGCCGCGACCAGCTCGCCGCGCTCAACATGATCCTTCATGACGATGCGAGCCTGTTCAGCTACAGCCGCGTGTTCAATGACGTGGAACTCGTCGAAAAGGGGCTCGTGAGCTACAGGGTGTTCTGGGAGCGATACTGGGTCGGCGTGCTCATCGCCGGGTTCGTTCTGCTCATCCTCCTGTCCTGGCTGCGAAGGCTATTGTTCGGCCGCCCTCAAGTCATCATAAGGGAGCAAGGAAAGACAAGGCGCTAGCAGGAAACGGCTAATGGCGGAATTCAGGCTCAATCCTTCGACAAGCTCAGGATGAGGCCGAGCGTTTTCAACGGCTTGAACCTCATGGTGAGCTTGTCGAACCATGGGCCGCATGGTTTTTCGGCAATCTGTCGATTCGGAGCCTCGGATGCAGCTCTACACGGTTGAAAGTCTCTCGGGCCGCCGCATCAAGGAAGGCGAGCTGATTTACGCGAGCACGGTGCTCGCCGCCAATCTCCTGCGCGATGCGCGCGAAGCGATCACGAATGCGCTCGGCGGCAAGATGCGGCGCTACACGCGCCTTCTCGACCGCGTCACCGCCGAGGCCATCGAAATACTAAAAGAGAGGGCCGCCGAAAAGGGCTATGATGGCCTCGTGGCGGTTCGCATCTCGAATCCGTTCATGATCCAAGGCAGCGCCGCCATCACGGTCTACGGAACCGGCTTCAATTTCGCCCCTGACGAAACCCCGGCGGAATGACAGGACGCTCATGAAACTTGGAACCGATATTGCGGCGATCGTAACGGGCGGAGCGTCCGGCTTGGGCGCCGCCACCGCGGCCGAGCTGGCGGCAGCCGGCTGCAAGGTCGCCATCTTCGACTTGAACCGCGACGCCGGCGAGAGCGTGGCGAAATCCATCGGCGCGCTGTACGTGGCCTGCGACATCACCGACGATACGTCCGTGCCGATGGCGCTTGCGGCGGTGCGCGCCGCGCATGGACGCGAGCGTATTCTCGTGAACTGCGCCGGCATCGCCATGGGACAGAAGACCGTGAGCCGCGACAAGGCCACCGGCGAACCCGTGCCGCATAGCGTGGCGGTTTTCGAGAAGGTGCTCGCCATCAACCTGATCGGCACCTTCCGCATGATCGCGTCTTGCGCGGCGTCGATGGTGAAGCTCGATCCCGTCTGCGCCGACGGCGAACGCGGCGTCATCGTCTGCACGGCGTCCGTCGCGGCGGAGGATGGGCAGATCGGGCAGGCGGCCTATTCGGCTTCGAAGGGCGGCGTCGCGGCGATGACCTTGCCGATTGCGCGCGATCTCGCCCGCGAAGGCATCCGCGTGAACACGATCCTTCCGGGCCTGTTCAACACGCCGATGTTCGCCGGCTTGCCGGACGAGGCGCGGCGCTCGCTGGCAGCCACGGTGCCGTTCCCGTCTCGCCTGGGAGAGCCTGCCGAATATGCGGCGCTGGTCCGGCACATCTGCGAGAATGTGATGCTGAACGGCGCCACGATCCGCCTCGACGGCAGCCTGCGCCTCGCCCCGCGTTAGCGCTTCGCGCGATTAATCGGAGGCAGCCGCCTTTTCGTCGTCCCCGTGAAGGCGGGGACCCAGTATTCGATGAGCGTTGGGATACCTGGATTCCCGCTTTCGAGCGTGTGAAAAAATCGGGTTCCGGCTCTGCCTTTGGTGTCATAGCCGCCCCAAGCCAAGGGCCGCCGCGACGACCGCCAGCCGCTCGCCGGCGCTTGCCGATGGTCGGAGCCTGGACGCCGGCGCGCGAGCGCCGCGATTAACCCTATTGGGTTCGTTTGGCAAAAAACCTGTTTTTACGGTATTATAATACCGTAAAACGGCCGGTTTGGTTAATGCGGGGTTTCAAAGGCGACCCCGGCAAGCCTTGCATGGTTAATGCGCCCAGCGGGGGAGGACGGCGATCCGGCGCTGGAAAACCGGGTCAGGCCATGACAATAAGCGGCGCGGCCATGACAAATGAGGCGATGCGGATTTTTTCACATTCTCTTTCGCGGGAATGACGCCGAAGGGCATGAGGCCGATGCCGGCTTTAAGTCCGATGCTCCAGGCGAAATCGCAGGTCCGCGCGAGGTCCGCGGCGGAGGCCGCATGCCGCTTGCCACCGGATCGCTTCATCCTTCGACAAGCTCGGGATGAGGCGCCGCCGCGTCAGCGCCCTTCATACGGGACGATCTCCCGCGCCACGCGGAAGCCGAGGGTCGGCGCGCTCGCGTCCGCGAATTCCCTGGCTCTCGCGGAAGGCCGCCCGCCAAACGCGCCGGAGGCCCTGGCGTTGCCTCGGACAACGCGATAGGCGCAATCGCCGCCCGCCGTGGACAGCCAAGCGGAGGCATCGGCCGGAGCCTGATCGTAGCTCGGATGCCAGCAGTCCTCCACCCACTCCATCACGTTTCCGCTCTGAATGCCCCAGACATTCGGTCCGAGGCCCGCGAAATGGTCGAAGCGAACTCGCGGGAACGCCCCCGTTTCGAGGGCGTAACGCTCCCGGCCGGACTGCTCCGTTCGCTGGCCCGCCCTCGCCGCATACTCCCATTCGGCCTCCGTCAGCAGGCGGTAACGCCATCCTGTCGTTTGAGACAGCCATTCGACATAGGCCTTCGCGTCGAACCAGGAGACGCGGGTCGCGGCGACGCGCGGGCCGACCGCAAGCAGCGACGACAGCGTCAGCCGGCAGACGCCCGCATCCACGCAGGCGCGCCAATTTTGCGCGGATATCGCGGATTTCGAGATCGCCAGCGGACGGCTGAGGGTGACGCGATGCGGCGGCGCCTCCTCCGAGCGATAGCCCTCGCTCTCCGGCCGCGACCCCATGGTGGCTTGCCCGCTTGGGATCACAACCATCTGCGGACAATTGGGGCAATCGGCAAAACTTTCGGAAAGGCCCTTGCCTGGCATGAGCCGCAGGAACTCGCTCCCCGTCCGATTTCCCCACGGCGAATGCAAGACTTTCTCCGGGCGCCAGGGGGCGGCCCTGGTCGGTTCTGCGCCGCTCCGGTATTGGATAAGCGGCGCGCGGCTCCGCCGGTTGCGCCGGGGCGGACGCCATGCGGTCCGGGGCGCGCTCTTGGGGCGAAGGCGCGGTCTCCCACTTTGCGGCTTCGGCCACAGTCGCGTCAGGCTTCGCGATACCGGCGCCGGCCTTGGGCGAGGTCTCGATCTCGGTTCTCGCGAAACTGCCGCCGGCCTTGGAGGGCGCCTCGGCTTTTGCGACAGCGCCGGCGGCTCTGGGCGAAACCTCCGCGGCAGGCTTAGGGGCTCCCCGCGAGACGGCCGCGCTTGTCAGGGAATCCTGGGCCTTTTCGCCGGTTTTTCCGCGGCTGAATAAGAAAAAAGCGCCAACGGCGATCAGCGCGATGACAACGCCTACCGTGAGACCGGCGGCGAAGGCGAAGGGCGGCTTCGCGGATTGCGGGGAGGGCGCGGAGAGTTGGCGCTCCAGGTTCAACTCTTCATCGTAGGCGGCGCGGCGAGCCGAATCCTTCAGCGTTTCGTATGCTTCGGCGATAAGGCGGAAGTCTTGCTCGGGCGCGTCGCTCTCGACCTGCCGGCTGTCGGGGTGATGCTCTTTGGCGAGCGCCCGGAATGCGCGGCGGATCTCAATATCCGAGGCGCTCCTCGGCACTCCAAGTATTGTGTAGAAATCGCGCGTGCCGTGCATGGCGTTCGCCTAACCGCCACCTTCTATGCCCCGCGCGCCGCCCCCAGCGCGCGCCCTCGATTGCGCCAGCGCTTTAGGACAAAGATGGGGCGCATTTGCGGCGAAATTCGAGCAAAGCCGGGGGAGGAAAAGCATCTCGCCGTCTACCCCCGAGCGCACTACTTAGACTCGCTCAGCATTCTCGGGCATTCCTTATTAATGAATTTGTTAACCTCCCGAATCAGGTCTTTCTGGAGGATGCCGAAAGTGCTTTCAAGCGTCGCCGCCGTCCAAACCACGCCCTTGATGAGCGCCGCGCCCTCAATGTTATTGATGTGCAGGGACACGGCTGTCGTCGCTCCGTCCTTGAACTTAAGCTCAGGCGCTATCGTGGCTCTGATCTCATACTTTTCGGACCCGATCTCGCAGGCGACCGATTGTTTGTCGAACTTGAACGTGTCCTCGGGCGCGCTGATCGCCGAAACGATGGCGGCGCGTTTCACCGAGACCTTGACTTTGCACTGCGCCGAGCCGAGGCCCCAGGAAATCTTCTTTGAGTCGGCGCCCTTTTGAATCTCGTCCTTTTCCCAGGTCTTGGTCAGATCGCAGGAGACATCCGGGCCGTTTGCATCCTTGGAAACGATGATGGCGCACAGAGCCTTCCCGCAACTTGCGATCTTCGCATTGTCCTCCTCGATGCCCGCCAGCGCCGCTCCCGTCAACGCCACGGCGGCGCCAATCGCCAGGACGGCGCGCGTCCCGAAACTCTTCCCCCACTTCGATGCTTCCATACGCCGCACTCCCTCACAGTGTGTTTACCCTATGTGACATAGCGCCCAAGGCTCCGGTTGCGCGCTCTTGTAGCACGCAAGAAGGGGCCTTCGACACTTGGCGCTCTCATAAACTTGTGTAAATATTCGGTCAACAAAAGAAGGCGAAAGCCCAAGGAAGGAAGCTGGTCATGGAAAGGGATCAAGCCAATGCAATTGAAGCCATGGACATGCCAGCCCATGAAAAAACGCACAAAAACTTCACAAGCTTTGTGAAATTCGGCATTGCAATTGTCGCCATCGTCCACGTTGGCATGGCGATCCCCCTCACCTAAGCTCCTTAAGTCTAAAGGCTCATGATCACAATCTCCGTAACAAGAGAGGGGGATGGCGAAACGCGGGTCGCCCTTTCCCCGGAAACCACAAAAAAATACAAGGCCCTCGGCGCCCGCGTCCTCTTTCAGGCGGGCGCTGGCGATCGTTCGTTCATGCCCGACAAGCTGTTCGCGGACGCGGGCGCCGAGATCGTGCCCGATGCCGGGACCGCTATCTCGCAAGCCGACGTCATCCTGAAGGTTGGGCGTCCCTCGAAGGAGGAGCTCGCGGCCATGAAGCCGGGCGCGATCTTCGCCGGTATCCTCGACCCCTTCGGTCCGCGCGACGGACTCGATGCGCTCGCGGCCACCGGCGTCTCGGCGTTCGCGATGGAATTCATGCCCCGCATCACGCGCGCCCAGTCGATGGACGTGCTGTCCTCGCAATCGAACCTCGCCGGCTATAAAGCGGTGATGGATGCGGCGGCCAGCTTCGGCCGCGCGCTTCCGATGATGATGACGGCCGCGGGAACGGTGCCCGCCGCCCGCATCTTCGTGATGGGCGCCGGCGTGGCCGGATTGCAGGCCATCGCGACCGCGCGACGCAACGGCGCCGTCATCTCGGCGACCGACGTGCGGCCCGCCTCGAAAGAGCAGGTCGCAAGCCTTGGCGGCAAGTTCATCGCCGTGGAGGACGACGAGTTCAAGCAGGCGGAGACCTCGGGCGGCTACGCGAAAGAGATGTCGGCCGAGTATCAGAAGAAGCAGGCCGAGCTTGTCGCCAGCCATATCGCCGGGCAGGACATCGTCATCACGACCGCTCTGATCCCAGGCCGGCCCGCTCCAAGGCTGATCACCAAAGCCATGGTCGAAAGCATGAAGCCGGGGTCCGTGATCGTGGACCTGGCGGCCGAGCGGGGCGGCAACGTCGAGGGAACCGTCCCCGGCGAGACCGTCGTGCACAACGGCGTCACCATCATGGGCCCGACGAACCTCGCGGGCCAAGTGCCGGGGAATGCGTCGAGCCTCTATGCAAGGAACCTCTACGCGTTTCTTGAGACCTTGATCGACAAAAAAGAGAGAAAGCTTTCCATCAAATGGGACGACGAAATCGTTACGGGCACCTTGATCGCCAAGGAGGGCCATATCGTGCACCCGCGTCTGAAAGGGGGCGCCGCGTGAGACAAGGTTTAACCTTCACGTCGGCCGCGCTGACGGCCCTGGCGCTCACCTCGATCTGTCCCGGCTCGGCCTTCGCCGCGGCGGAGGGGGCGCACGACGTGAGCCCCTTCGTATTCGAGTTCTCGGTCTTCGTGCTCGCTGTCTTCGTCGGCTATTACGTCGTTTGGAGCGTCACGCCCGCGCTGCACACGCCGCTCATGTCGGTCACGAACGCGATTTCGTCGGTGATCGTTGTCGGCGCGCTTCTCGCCGTGGCGGTTCAAGCCCCGGATCTCTTGGCGGGAACGGGCAGTTCCTCCGCGAAGCTCCTGGGCCTCGCCGCGCTCGCCATGGCGTCGGTCAACATCTTCGGCGGCTTTCTCGTCACAAGCCGGATGCTCGCCATGTACAAGAAAAAAGAGAAGAAGGTTGAGCGGCCATGACTCTGACCCCTAATATCGTCGCTCTCCTTTATCTTGTCTCGGGCGTGCTGTTCATCCTCGCGCTTCGCGGCTTGTCCTCGCCGGAAAGCTCTCGCCAGGGCAACGCCTACGGCATGATCGGCATGGCCATCGCGATTGCGACGACGCTCGGCGTCTCGCATCCCGACCAGCAGAGCTTTCTGCTGATCGCCGGCGGCATCGCCGTTGGCGGCGGCGCCGGCGCCTACATCGCGAAGAAGATCGCCATGACGGCGATGCCTCAGCTCGTCGCGGCCTTCCACAGCCTCGTCGGTCTTGCCGCCGTGTGCGTGGCCGCCGCCGCGCTGAACGCCCCCGAAGCCTTCAACATCGGCGTGCCCGGCGCGATCTACATGCAAAGCCTGGTCGAGATGTCGATCGGCGTGGCCATCGGCGCGGTGACGTTCTCCGGTTCGCTGATCGCGTTCGCGAAGCTCAACGGCAACATGTCGGGGGCGCCGATCCTGCTTCCGGCGCGCCACATCATCAACCTCGGTCTCGCGGCCGGTCTTGTGGTTCTGATCGTGCTGTTCGTCCAGGCGGCGAGCGGAGGCGCGGATTTAAGGCAAGTCCAGCTGATGTTCTGGGCCATCGCGGCGGGCTCCTTCCTGTTCGGCATCCTGCTCATCATCCCCATCGGCGGCGCCGACATGCCCGTCGTGGTGTCGATGCTGAACTCCTATTCCGGCTGGGCGGCGGCGGGCATCGGCTTCACGCTGTCGAACTCGGCGCTGATCATCACCGGCGCGCTCGTGGGCTCATCGGGTGCGATCCTGTCCTACATCATGTGTAAGGGCATGAACCGCTCGTTCATCTCGGTGATCGCGGGCGGCTTCGGCGGCGAGGTGGCGGTCGCCGGCGGCAAGCAGGAGCAGCGGCCGGTCAAGCTCGGCTCGGCGGACGACGCGGGCTTCATATTGAAGAACGCGCAGAAGGTCATCATCGTGCCGGGCTACGGCATGGCGGTGGCTCAGGCCCAGCACGCGCTTCGCGAGATGGCGGACGAGCTGAAGAAGGAAGGCGTCGAGGTCAAATACGCGATCCATCCGGTCGCGGGCCGCATGCCCGGTCACATGAACGTGCTGCTCGCCGAGGCCAACGTGCCCTATGACGAGGTGTTCGAACTGGAGGACATCAACTCGGAATTCGCGCAGGCCGACGTGGCCTTCGTGATCGGCGCGAACGACGTGACCAATCCGGCGGCGGAAGACGATAAAACCTCGCCCATCTACGGCATGCCTGTTCTGCAGGTGTGGAAGGCGGGCACCGTGATGTTCATCAAGCGCTCGCTCGCTTCGGGCTACGCCGGTATCGACAACCCGTTGTTCTATCGCGATAACACCATGATGCTGCTCGGCGACGCCAAGAAGGTGACCGAGGGAGTTGTGAAAGCATTGTAACACTATCGAGGCGCGGCCGCCGCAATGTGGGCCGCGTCTCGCCATTTCCCGATGGTTCAGTGGAAGGCGCGGGCTGACCTTCTATCAATCAAGCCGGTGGATAGAGGGCCAAGGCAGCCTTGCTGCTCTTGTCAGCCGCGGAAACCTTCTCTAATTTCTCGCTCAACTCTTATGTAGAACCTTGGGGGAATATCATGAATCTTGGCTATTTGCTTTGGCTCCTCGGCATCTTGATCGCCATCGTCGTGGGGTTCTCGGTTTTAGGACATACCAGCGTGCCATACGTGACCGACTGGCTGGCTGGGATCGCGGATGGTTCGGCGAAGGCGCTTTTCGTGGCGCTCGGCCTCGTCGCGCTGTCGAAGCTGTTCTAACCGGCGTTTCAGCCGCCTTTCTCGACCACGCAAAACCGCGGCGCCGGCCGTTGCTTTCGGTTGGCAGCCGCGACATTCTGCTGCATTAATGCGGCGGAGACATCTGGACGTTTCTCCCCGAGATCTCGCCCGGAGGGCGGCGCGTTGGATGGAAGCCTTCTCACACAAGTCGTCGTCTTTCTCGGCGTCGCTGCTTTCGCGGCCCCGGTCGCTCGGGCGCTGAAGCTCGGCTCCATCCTCGGCTATCTTCTCGCCGGCGCGCTCATCGGTCCCTACGGGGCCGGCAAGCTGCTCGGATATTCGGCCGGCGAACCGGAAACCCTGCGCCACATCGCGGAACTCGGCGTCGCCATGTTCCTGTTTCTGGTCGGGCTTGAGCTGCGCCCGAAGCGCCTTTGGAAAATGCGCGACGCGGTGTTCGGCGCGGGCTCCGTCCAGCTCATCGCGACCGCCGCTGTCCTCGCCGCTTTGATCTGGGGGATCAATCAGCGCTCCGGACTGTCCCTTTCCCAGGCGCTTCTCGTCGCTCTCGCCCTCGCATTGTCGTCGACGGCCTTTTCCCTCCAGACGCTGGAGGAGAAAGGCGAACTGGCGACGCGTCACGCGCGGCTCGCCTTTTCGGTCCTGCTTTTCCAGGATCTGGCCGCTATTCCGCTGATCGCCTTCGTTCCCCTGCTCGCGGCGAACGCCTCGGCCGAGGCCGCGATCTCCGTCTCCGGCTTCGTCAAGGTGGCGGCGGCCATCGGGCTTGTGGTCGTCGTTGGCCATTACGTTCTCGACCGGCTCTACCACGTGCTCGCCTTGACGCATGTGCGCGAAGCCATGATCGCGGCGTCGCTGCTGACGGTGGCGGGCGTGTCGCTCCTCATGACGGAGATCGGCCTCTCCGCGTCGCTCGGCGCTTTTCTCGCGGGCGTGCTTCTCGCGGACTCCTCCTTCCGCCACAAGCTCGAAGCCGACATCGAACCGTTCGAAATGCTCCTGCTCGCGCTGTTCTTCACGACCATCGGCATGGCGCTCGATTTCAAGGCCCTGCTTCGCCAGCCGGGGCTGATCGCCGCCGCCGTGGCGGCCCTTGTCGCCGTGAAGTTCGCGGTCCTGTACGCGATCGGCCGATGGCAGGGCCTTCGCGCGGCGCCCTCGCGCCGTTTCGCCATCGTCACCTCGCAAGGCGGGGAATTCGCCTTCGTCGTCTTCGCGAGCGCCGAGCGGGGAGGCGTCCTCGCGCCGGAAACGGTTTCCGCTCTCGGCATCGTCGTCACGCTGTCCATGGTGACGACGCCGCTCCTCCTGGGGATCGAGGATTTCATTCGCAGCCGCGTCCGCAAGGCCGAGCCTGCCTTCGACGAACTTCCCGCCAAGGACGGCCATGTCGTGATCGCGGGCTTCGGCCGGGTCGGCCAGATCGTCGCCCGCATCCTGAACGCGAAGGGCATTCCGTTCACCGCGCTCGACGCCGATCCCGATCAGGTCCAGCTCGTGAACCAGTTCGGCAATAAGAGCTATTTCGGCGATGCGAGCCGCCTTGCGATCCTCGAAGCCGCCGAGGTCGGCAAGGCCCGCGCCTTCGTGCTCGCCATCGACGACATCGACAGTTCGCTCAAGGCGGCGGAACTCGTGAAAACCTACTTCCCGCGCGTTCCGATCTATGCGCGCGCGCGCAACCGCCGCCATGTGCATCAGCTGATGGACCTCGGCATCGAAAACATCGAGCGCGAAACCTTCATGTCCTCGCTCGAAATGACGCGCGACCTGCTGCGCGGCCTCAACATGCCGGAAGGCGAAATCCGCTTCACCGTCGACACCTTCAAGGAGCACGACGAGGCGCGGCTCTACGAGGACTACGAGCACTACACCGACACCGAGAAGATGGCGACGCTCGCGATGCAGCGCTCGGAGGAGCTTGCGCAGATCATGGCGCAGGACTGGAAGATCGCGGAGGCGGAGCGCGAAAGGAAGAGGCGGAAGGCGGAGGCGAAGCTGCTTGCCGTCAAGGAGAGCAAGCCGGCCAAGCCGCCGCAGCAGCCCCAAGCGCCGCTTCGCAAGTCAGGCTGACCGCTACGGCGGCGCTTCCCCAACGGATAACGATGACGAACACGCTCACGATTTTCCTGGCGTTCCTGCGGCTCGGATGCATGAGCTTCGGCGGCCCCATCGCGCATCTCGGCTATTTTCGGAGCGAGTTCGTGCACCGGCGCAAATGGCTCGGCGACGACGCGTATGCGGACATTGTCGCGCTGTCGCAGTTCGTGCCGGGTCCGGCGAGTTCGCAGACGGGGTTTGCGCTCGGGCTCTTGCGGGGCGGCCTAGCGGGCGGCGTGGCGGCGTGGGCTGGTTTCACGCTTCCGTCCGCGCTCCTCATGCTCGCGGCGGCGTATGGCATCGAGTTCGCGCAAGACGCCGCCGCGCAAGGGCTCATTCACGGGCTGAAGCTGCTCGCCGTCGCCGTCGTGGGGCAGGCCGTATGGAACATGGGGCGCAGCCTGTGCCCCGATCGCCAGCGCGCCGGGTTCGCGTTCGTGGTCGCGGCGGCCATGATCGCGGCGCCCGGCGGCGCCTTCCAGCTTGCGGCCATCGCGGCGGGCGGCGTTTTCGGCCTCTTTTTCCCGCGCGCGGCCGCAAATGCCGCGCCCTCTTCGTTCGGCGCGAAAATCGATTCCGTGGCGGCGGCGCTCGCGATAGCGGCGTACTTCCTCTTGCTCGCGGGGCTGCCCGTGGCCGCGGCGATCCTCCATGGCGGCCTCCTCCCGGTCGCCGACGCCTTCTACCGCGCGGGCGGCCTCGTTTTCGGCGGCGGGCATGTCGTGCTGCCGCTCTTGCAGGAAACCGTGGTGAAGCCCGGCTGGGTTTCCAATGACGGCTTCCTCGCGGGATACGGCGCGGCGCAAGCGCTTCCCGGCCCGCTGTTCACCGTCGCCGCATTCCTCGGCGCGAAGGCGAGCGTAGGCCCTGGCGGCGCGGAGGGCGCGCTCGTTGCGATTGTCGCGATCTTCCTTCCCGGGATGCTCCTGATGTATGGGACGCTGCCGTTCTGGGACAGCCTTCGCTCCAAGGCTTCCATCCGGGGCGCGCTCGACGGCGTGAACGCGGCCGTCGCCGGCATCCTCGGCGCCGCGCTCTACCAGCCGATCTGGACCTCGACCGTGCAGCGCCCGCTCGACGCCGCGCTCGCGCTCCTTGCGTTTGCCGCGCTCGCCATCGCAAGGCTGCCGGTCATGGCCGTGGTCGCGTTGGCCGCGGCGGTGGGCATCGCGCTCACGATGATATAGCGAACTCGTTGCATCGTTTTTTCCTTGGATAGAACACGAAGGAGATTTTTTGCCGATGAAGCAAAAGGAAATCGCGCCGCTCGTTTCCCTCTCCATCGCCGCCGCTCTCCTCGCCGCTTTCGCGGCCATCGCGGTCGAACTGGCCCAAGGCAACCTTGGCGGCCTCGACCGCGCGCTTCTGCTTACGTTGCGCGAGCCCGGACATCCCGCAAGCCCGCTCGGGCCGCCCTGGCTCGAAATCGTCGCTGACGACGTGACCGGCCTTGGCAGCACCGCTTTAATAACGCTCCTGACCGTCGCCGCGCTCGGCTTCCTGGCGCTGAAACGCCTCTGGGGCGACGCGCTCCTGGTACTGTTCTCCATCGGCGGCGGAACGGCGTTGAACTATGCGCTCAAGGAACTCGTCCATCGCGACCGGCCCAGATTCGCTCCCGCCGAGGTCGCGGAGACTTTCACCTACAGCTTTCCGAGCGGCCACGCTTTCCTGTCAGCGGCCGCCTTTCTCACGCTCGGCCTGTTGCTGGCGCGCACTCAGGAGAGTGCGGCGCTCAAGGCCTATATGCTTGGCGTGGCCATCGCGCTCACGATCCTGGTCGGCATGAGCCGCCTCTATCTCAGCGTGCATTGGCCGACGGATGTGCTTGCGGGATGGTGCGCCGGCGCTGGATGGGCCATGCTCTGCCGGTCGGCCGCCGACTGGCTGCGGTCGCGTTCGAACGCGGCGCCTTGATCCCGCCGCCCGGCGCAATGCTCATCCCCATGACGATTTGAAGGCTGTTTCGTTTTGAAAACTCCATTCATACGCCTTGCGCTGACCGCGGCCCTGATCGCTTCCGCGTCCGTTTCCAGCGCCAGCGCCGCCTCCGAAGGCGCGGCCGGCGGCGCGAGGCTCGGCGCGGCGTGGGTGCTTCCCTTCGGCGGCATTCTCGCGTCGCTCGCGATCGTGCCGGCGCTTGCCCCGCATTTCTGGCATCGCCGGCAAGGGGCGATTTCGCTGTTCTGGGCGCTGGCCTTTCTGCTCCCCTTCGCGGCCCAGTTCGGGGCTGACGCCGCCCTGCATCAACTGCTCCATGCGCTGCTTCTCGAATACATTCCTTTCATCGTGCTGATCGGCGCGCTGTTCACGATTTCGGGCGGCATTTATGTCGGAGGCAGACTGCACGGTTCGCCGTGGCAAAACCTGTCCATTCTTGCGATGGGGACGGCCGCCGCCAGCTTGGTGGGCACGACCGGCGCCGGAATGATCTTCATTCGCCCGCTCCTTCGCGCGAATAAGGGCCGGCCGCGTCAGGTTCATGTCTTCGTTTTCTTTATCTTCCTGGTCTGCAATATCGGCGGGGCGCTGACGCCCCTCGGCGATCCGCCGCTCTTCCTCGGCTACCTCCAGGGCGTGCACTTTTCCTGGCCCGCGCGAAATCTCTGGCCGCAGACCTTGTTCGCGGCGGCTTCCGTGCTTCTCGTCTTCTTCTTCCTGGATTCCTATTACCGGGGGAAGGAGCCGCCGAGGCCCAAGGCCTCGGGCGCCGGCAAGCTGGAGCTGCACGGGCGCCTGAACCTTCTGCTCGCCGCCTTGCTGATCGCGGCGGTTTTGGCGAGCGGGACGAACTGGCTCGGCAAGGTCGGCGTCGCGGGCATCGAACTGAACGGTATGAGCCTCGTGCGGGACGCCGCGCTTATCGCGCTCGCCGGCGTCTCGCTCGCCGCGACGCCGCGCCGTTGCCGCACGTTGAACGAATTCAACTGGGCGCCTGTGCTCGAAGTGGCGAAGCTCTTCGCCGCCATCTTCATCGCCATCGCTCCCGCAGTGACGATCCTGAAGGCGGGCGAGCGCGGCGCCTTCGCTCCCCTGTTCCCTCTGCTCGAAGGCGCGCACGGGCCGGACGCCGCCGCCTATTTCTGGCTGACGGGCTTTCTCTCAGCTTTTCTCGATAACGCGCCGACCTATCTTGTGTTCTTCAATGCGGCGGGCGGCAACGCCGCGACGCTCATGGGACCGATGGCGCAGACGCTCACGGCGATTTCGGCGGGCGCCGTCTTCATGGGCGCGATGACCTATATCGGCAACGCGCCGAACTTCATGGTGAAGGCCATCGCGGAACACCAGGGCATTAAAATGCCCGGCTTCTTCGGCTTCATGGCATGGTCTTGCGGCTTTCTTCTCCCGCTGTATCTGCTGCTGACCTTCCTCTTTTTCCGGTAAACGCGTCAGCCCCAGGGACCGCGCGTCCAGCCCGATGCGCCCTGAGGCGCCGCCGGCTCGGCAAGCGGCGGCGGCTGCGAGTTGTCGTAGGTGCGATCCGGCCCGAAGCGCCACAGCGGAATGAGCGCCACCCCCGCAAGGAAGCCGCCGATATGCGCCCACCAGGCGATGCCGCCGGCCGCGCCGGGGGTGGCAAGGTCGATGAAGCCCTGCGCGAATTGAAAGCCGAACCACACGAGCGCGTAGGCCAGCGCGGGAATTTTGAAAAACAGCGGGATGAATACCAACAGGACCAGGATGGTCAGCTTCGCGCGGGGGAAGGTGGTGGCGTAAGCGCCGAGCACGCCCGCTATGGCGCCGGATGCGCCGAGCGCCGGAACCGTCGAGTCCTGATTGAACCATGCGTGCGCGAAGCTCGCGCAGAGCCCGCAGGCGAGGTAGAAGGTCAGGAATTGCCAGCGCCCGATGCGGCCCTCCAGCGACGCTCCGAAGATGAACAGCGTCCACATGTTGAGGATGAGATGCCACCAGCCGCCATGCATGAAGGTTCCTTCGAGGAACGGCAGGTAGCCGGTGGGGTCCAGCCCGTAAGCCCGGGCCCAGTTCGGGTCGAAGTAGCGGCGCGGCACGAGCGCGTGATCGAAAGAGAAGGCGACGGCGTCGTAAGGGCTGAGCGTCGCTTGGTAGAGGAACACCAAGGCGTTGACCAGGATCAGCCCATAGGTGACGTAGGGCGGAAACGGTATCCGGATCGAATCCTTGATCGGAAACATGACGACGCTTCTTCGCGAGAGCTAACAGGATACTGAAAAAGTAACATTGCCCATGGTTCGACGGGCTCACCATGAGATTGTTCCGCTGAAATCGCGCGACCCCATCCCGAGCTTGCCGAAGGATGACGCCAAGACTTCCTGCTTCTTGGTAGCCCGCTTAAAGCTGCCGCGCGCCGTCCAGTTTCTGCCTGACAGCCGTCAGAACTTCCTCCACATGATCGAAAATCCAGTAGTGGCCGGCGCCCTCGATGCGAAACAGCTCGCAGTTTGGGATGATCTGCGCGAGCCTATACGAGGCCAGGACGGGAACGTTGTTGTCGGCGGTCCCCTGCCAGAGCATCGCGGGGGCGGTGATGGCGGCGAAGGGAATGTTCCAGGGGTCGGAGAAGATCTTCATCTCCTGCACGACGCCGCGCGCGCCCGGCCGCAAGCCTTCCACGACGGACTCAAGGATGTTTTTGCGGATCTCGGGCCGCGATAGAATGCTCGCGTCGGCGGGACCGGCGCGTTTCATGACCGCGCGATACATGGCGTCAGGCGCGTGCAGGAACCCAAGCCGGCCGCCGAAAAAGGCGAGCCGCATCGCGGGCGTGAACTGCGGAAGAAGGCGGAACGCAAGGACTTGCGCGGGCGGCAGGCGATCCGGCCCTTCCGGCGCGCGCAGCGGCCCGACGGGGCTGACAAGCGCCGCCGCCGCGACCCGATCCGGCAGCAGCGCGGCGCAGGCCGCCACGTATGGGCCGCCGCCCGAGATGCCCGCCACGGCGAAGCGGTCGAGGCCGAGGCTGTCGGCGAGTTGGCGGACGTTGCTTCCCCAGGCGGCGAGCGTCCTGTTCGGCTGGAAGTCGGAGAGGCCGAAACCGGGCCGGTCCGGCGCGACGATGCGCAGGCCGAGGCGCAGCGCGGGCTCATGCACGAGCCGGAACATGTAGCGGCAGCCGGGCATTCCATGAAAGGCGAGGACCGGGCTTCCGGCAGGGTCGCCGTACTCCGCAAAGCCGAGTCCGCGCCCATCCGGCAGGCGCAGAACGCGGTCTTCGCCGGCGGCCGCATCCAAATTCGTTCGGCTGGTCGCCAAAACCATGATGTCGCTTCTCCCCGCCGTTGAAACTTCGAACGTCGCATTTAGATATATCGTTCAGGCCCCCATGAAAGTGGGGGCGCTCTGAGCTGAATGTTAGCACATCAAGGGAGATAACGATGGCTGACGATGTAACAAGCAAAGGGCAGGGCGGCCGCACCCCAACCCGCTATACTGACCCCTTCCATTCCTTCCGTTCCGAAATGGACAGGCTGTTCGACGACTTCCTCACCGGGTTGCCGTCGGTGACGAACTTGCGGCAGGGCGTCCCCGCCGCACAGGGGCTGACGCTGACGCCGACGCTCGACGTGAAGGAAAGCGAGAAGGAAATCGTCGTGAAGGCCGACTTGCCGGGCATCGACGAGAATGACATCAACCTCACCTTCCACGACGGCATCCTCACGCTGCGCGGCGAGAAAAAGAGCGAACGGACCGATGAGCGCGAGAACTACCACCTCATGGAGCGCAGCTACGGCTCGTTCCAGCGCTCGATCCGCCTGCCTGAGACGGTCGACGAGGACAAGGTGGAGGCGCGCTTCGATAAGGGCGTGCTGACGGTGACGCTGCCGAAACGCCCGGAGATGGTGAAGGCGCAGAAGAAGATCGAAATCAAGAGCGCCTAAAGCCCAACTCATCCCGGCGATTGCGCATTCCTGGAGATTGGTCATGGCCGGCCTTGAGGCGGCCATCCAGGCAAAGACAATCAATTTCATCAATAATGTGGATGGCCGGGTCAAGCCCGGCCATCACAAAAAGCGCCGTCACTTCTCGCGGAGCGCCTGCAATTCGGCGACGCGCTCGGGCGCGTCCCAGTCCGCCGGGCCGAGGAATCTCGCGATCTCCTCGCCCTTTTCATTCAGCACGGCGGTGAGGGGCAGCGCCGGCGCCTTCAAGCGAAGGCTCGCCTCCCCGGTCGCGTCGTTATAGAGCTTGAGGCGCGAAATGCCCTGGCGCGCGAAAAACGCAGCCGGCTCCTTGAGGCCGCCCCGGTCCAAGCTCAGCGCAACCACGGCAAAATCGCCGCCGCCGAGCTTGGCCTCAAGCCTGTCCAGCGAGGGCATTTCGGTTTTGCAAGGCGCGCACCACGTCGCCCAAAGGTTCAACAGAATGGCGCGCCCGCGCCACTCGGAGAGGCGCCGGGTCTGTCCTTCGGCATCCAGAAAGGCAAGATCGGCAACTGGCTCCGGCGCGGCGAGACGCACGAGTTTTCCCGTCGTGGGCTCGGAGCTGGGAAGTAAGCGGCTGCTCTTGCCCGTTTCGCCGACGAGCAGGAGAGCACTCACCGCGCCGGCCGATACCGCCAGCACGCCGACCGCCAGCCATTTCACGGCCCCTCGAAAGCGAGCCGCCGCGGGCTCCTCCGCCGATTTCCTGCCTCGATCCATAAGCCGAACGTGCCAGCCTGCCTCTGAAGGGTCAAGCCGGCGCTCGGGGCGACAGGAGCCGAAGCTTCGCCTTAGGCGGACGTCCCACGGAAGCCGCTCGCGGCGTAGCGATAGCCTGCTTTCATTTGGTCGCGCGCGGGCTCTATTTTCTGCTCCGGCGGCGCTTGTATCGTTCCATCCGGTTCGTCCAAATCTGAAGGCGTCGCTTCCAGCTGGACTTCCTCGACGAATTCGGAATTTTCGATTGGCTCAGCCTTTTCCGCCTGCTCTACGTCAACCGCCGCTTCCGCGCGGTCGATCTTGATCTGCCTCTCAGCTTCGTAGAGCTGGCCTGTTTCCGCGATGTCTTCCATGTCCTGATCACTCCAATCAGATGAGCTTCGTGGCGTCGAGACGCGGGGCGAAGCACCTTCCTAGTCAATGCAGCGCGGCATCGGACGTTCCGTCACTGTCATGACTCAGTGCGGACGCCCTTTGATCGTGCCGTCAAGCAGGCCCGGCTAAGTTCTAGCATCTTATACATGGGAGTGGATTGATAGTTATAGATTGTTCCTTGTCAACTTTATTTCTAGGTAAAAAATCTGCTTACCGCGCCGCCAAAAATCTAAGAAAATTCTCGCCAGCTATAACTTGGCAAATTTCAAGTCTTTGCTTCGGGCAGTCGCTAAAGCTGCTGGAGACGCCCTGGCAGGATGCTGAAAGAGTGGGTTCCCCGGGGCCATGGTGAGCTTGCCGAACCACGACAGGCTCACCATGAGGTGTAACGCTCTGATAGAACACAACTTCATCCCGAGCTTGTCGAAGGATGGAGCCAAAAATCGGGGTTTATCAGCACTCTGCTCGTTACCAAGGAACCGGGGGGCGAAAAAGGCTCATACATCTTGCCTATGAGCCGGACGCTTGTGCGCTGCGAAATGGCGCGCTAATGCTTCGCTTTAAGCCCTCTCAGGCGATGACATCGATGGCCAATAAAATGTGGGGCGGGCGCTTTGAAGCGAAGCCCGCCGAGATCATGGAGGAGATCAACGCCTCCATCGCGTTCGACAAGCGCTTTTACAACGAGGATATCCGCGCAAGCCAGGCGCATGCGAGAATGCTTGGCGCTTGCGGCATCCTGAGCGCGGAAGAGGCGGATAAGATCGTCGCGGGCCTCGACGGCGTTCACGCTGAAATCGAGAGCGGCCGTTTCGAATTCCTCCGCGAATACGAAGACATCCACATGGCGGTGGAGGCGCGGCTCAAGGACCTCATCGGCCCCGTGGCGGGCAAGCTCCACACGGCGCGTTCCAGAAACGACCAGGTCGCCACCGATTTCCGGCTCTACATCCGGGGCGCGATCGACGACCTCGATGGGCAGCTTTCGGTCCTCCAGCTGGCGCTCGCCCGCAAGGCCGCCGCGCATGCCGCCACCATCATGCCGGGCTTCACCCATATGCAGTCGGCGCAGCCCGTCACGTTCGGCCATCATTGCCTCGCCTATGTTGAAATGCTAAGCCGCGACCGCGGCCGTTTCGCGGATGCGAGGAAGCGGCTGAACGAATCGCCGCTCGGCGCGGCGGCGCTGGCCGGCACCTCGTTTCCCATCGACAGGGCCATGACCGCGGCGGAGCTGCACTTCGACCGGCCGATGGCGAATTCGCTCGACGCCGTTTCCTCGCGGGATTTCGTCCTCGAAACGCTGGCCGCCGCCTCGATCTGCGCCGTGAACCTGTCGCGGCTCGCCGAGGAAATCGTCATCTGGTTCAGCGCGGGCTTCGGCTTCATCGCCTTGAGCGACCGCTTCACCACCGGCTCGTCGATCATGCCGCAAAAGCGCAATCCCGACGCCGCCGAGCTGGTGCGCGCGAAGGCGGGCCGCGTCGCGGGCGCCTTCACCTCGTTGCTCATGGTGATGAAGGGGCTGCCGCTCGCCTATTCGAAGGATATGCAGGAGGACAAGGAGGCGGCCTTCCTCGCCATCGACGCGCTGTCGCTCGGACTTGCCGCGATGACGGGCATGATCGAGGATATGAAGCCCAATCCGGGCAGGATGCGCGCCGCCGCCGGCCACGGCTTCTCCACGGCGACGGACCTTGCCGATTGGCTCGTGCTCCATGCCGGGCTGCCCTTCCGGGAGGCGCACCACGTGACGGGCCGGATCGTGAAGTCCGCCGAAAAGGCCGGCGTCGATCTCGCCCGCCTTCCGCTCGATGTCATGCGCAAGATCGAGCCGCGCATCGACGCCGGCGTGTTCGACGTGCTCGAAATCGACAAATCGGTCGAGAGCAGGCGAAGCTTTGGGGGCACAGCGCCGCAAAATGTGCACGAAGCCGCGCAAATCTGGGTCAAGACGCTGGAATTGGAGAAGGCTTCAGGCTAATAGAAATGTGGGCTGACGCGCTTACGCTGCGTTAAACGGGGACACTATGAATCGCACAATGCGCAATTTGGTCGTAGCCGCGGGCATCGCTCTCGCGCTGGCCGCTTGCGGAAAGAGGGGCGACTTGCAAAGGCCGCTGCCGCCCCCAGATGAATCCAAGGATAGCAAGGATGCGACCGAGAAGGCCCACGCCGCGGACCGTCCGTTCATCTTGGATCCGCTCTTGAAATAAGCGCCGGGCCCCTGCTCGCATGCATCATTTTTCGTATCGCAACGGCGTGCTGCACGCCGAGGACATAGCGCTTGACGCGATAGCGCGTGAGGTCGGCACGCCCTTCTATTGCTATTCGACCGCGACCATCGAGCGGCACTACGGCGTCTTCGCCGAGGCTTTCGCGGGGCTCGACGCGCTGGTCTGCTATGCGGTGAAGGCGAACTCGAACGTCTCCGTGATTCGCACGCTCGCCCGGATTGGCTGCGGGGCGGATGTCGTCTCCGAAGGCGAGATTCGCCGCGCGCTGGCGGCTGGCGTGCCGGCGGGAAAGATCGCGTTCTCGGGTGTCGGCAAGACGCGGGCCGAGATGGCCTTCGCCCTGAAGACGGGCATTTTCGGCTTCAACGTCGAATCGGAGGCCGAGCTTCGCGCGCTGAGCGACGTGGCGAGCGCGCGCGGCGCGAGCGCCCGCATCGCGTTCCGCATCAACCCGGATGTCGATGCGAAAACCCACGCCAAGATTTCCACGGGCAAGTCCGAGCACAAATTCGGGGTGAGCTGGCGCGATGCGCGCGCGCTTTACGCCCTGGCGCGCGACCTTCCCGGCATCGATGTGCAAGGCGTCCATATGCATATCGGCAGCCAGATCACCCAGATGGAGCCGTTCAAGAACGCCTTCGCGCTGCTCGCGAGCCTTGTCGAGGAACTAAGGAGCGACGGGCACACGATCGCCTTTGTGAATCTGGGCGGCGGGCTTGGCATTCCTTATCGCTGGGATTTGCAGGAACCGCCGCTGCCGAAGGAATATGCGGAGATCGTCATCGCCCTTTCCCAACGCCTCGGCGCCAAGCTCCTGTTCGAGCCGGGCCGCGTCATCGCCGGCAATGCGGGCGTGCTGGTGACGGAGGTCATCTACACGAAGCGGGGCGGCGAGAAACAGTTCGTCATCGTCGACGCCGGCATGAACGACCTGATCCGCCCAACGCTTTACGACGCCTATCACGACATCTGGCCCATCCGGGAAGCGCTGCGCGACGGGAACATGGCGCGCGTCGACGTTGTCGGCCCGGTTTGCGAGACGGGCGACTTTATCGCGAAGGACCGCGCCATGCCCGGCGTCGTGGCCGGAGATTACCTCGCGATCATGTCGGCGGGCGCCTATGGCGCGGCGCAGGCCTCGTCCTACAACTCCCGGCCGCTCGTGCCGGAGGTTATCGTCTCCGGCGCAAATTACGCCGTGATCCGGCCGCGGCCATCCTTTGACGACATGCTGAAGGCTGAGCCCATCGCGCCCTGGCTCCGCTGATTTCCTGGCGCGCGAACGGTTGCTTGAGCGAAAGGCGGACCGCCATCGCCGGTGCCGCTACGCCGCCCTTGCATCCTGGAGCCCGGCGCCATCCGCATGGGACGCGATTGGCGTCATCTCTGCGTTTGGCGCGGAAAGAAGCAGAGGCTTCTCGGGCGCGCTCAGGCTGCGCTGCTTGAAGATGCGGACGGTGTGCACGCGCCGCGGAGTCGCGTCCAGGATCTCGAAGCTAACGCCGGAGGGATGCGGAATGATCTGCCCGCGCTTCGGTACGCGGCCGACGGTCGCCATGATGAGCCCGCCGAGCGTCTCGACGTCCTCCGGCACGCCGCCCGCGGTCAGGCTCATGTGGAGCGCCTTCTCCACATTCTCGATGGGCGTTTTCGCGCTGGCGATGAAGGCTTCGTCCTGTGAGGAGATGGCGTGCACGTCGGCCTCGTCGTGCTCGTCGGCGATGTCGCCCATGATCTCCTCGACCACATCCTGGAACGTGGCCAGTCCGTCCGTGCCGCCGAATTCATCCACCACAATCGCGAGGTGAATCTTTTTCGTCTTCATCTTCGCGAGGAGGGCCAGCGCAGGCATGGACGGAGGCACGAAAAGAGCCTCGCGGACGAGCTTTGCCGCGGCGATGGTGGTTTCCAGCGCGGACCGGCTCAGCTCAAGCTTCTCCGCCGCCTTCCCGGCGCCCTCATCGGCACCGCCTTTCGTCATCCAGGCGATGGCGTCCTTGATGTGCACCATTCCGATCGGGTTATCGAGGCTCTCCCGGAACACCGGCACGCGCGAATGGCCGACGCGCGCGAACAGGTTCAAAAGCTCGGCGACGGTCTGGTCCTCCTCGATAGCGACGATGTCCGCGCGGGGAATCATCACTTCGGAGACCTTCGACTCCCCGAACTCCAGGACGTTGAGGAGCATGTCCCGCTCCTGCTTCGACAAGGAATCGTCTTCTTCGCCCTCCACAGTCTCCCGTATCGCGCTTTCGAGCGTTTCGCGGAGGCTTGACGCGCTGGCGAAACCCAAATTCGCGGCCATGCGCTGGAGCCAGCTTGGCGATGTTTTCGATTTACCCGTTTCAAATCCGAGTTGTTGAGGCATAATTTTCGTTGACATCTGTTTTTTTTCGATCAGTGAGCGGGCGCCAGGGCGTCGTCCCCATAAGGCTCCGGAATGCCGAATTTGGCGAGAATGGCTCGTTCCGCGTTCTCCATGCGCTCGGCTTCGGCCTCGGCGCCGTGGTCGAAACCGGCAAGGTGAAGGACGCCATGCGCAACGAGGTGAGCAGCATGCTGAAGGACGGTCTTGCCTTGGCTGGAGGCTTCGCTCACAACGGTTTCATAGGCAAGCGCCACATCCCCGAGGAACAGCGGCTCGTCCTTGTTCGCACGGCCGTGCGCGGCGGAAGCGGAGGGAAACGACAGCACGTTTGTCGGCGCGTCCTCCCCCCTGAAAGCCTTGTTGAGAGAGCGCACCTCGGCGTCGCTCAACAGCGCCACGCTGACGCAACCGCTTTCCGGAGAAAGGCGCACCGCGCGCAACGTTTCAGCCGAAAGATTTTCGATCAAGTCTTCGATGCCGGCCACGGATAGCCAGCGTTCGTCGCCAATCGTGATGTCCGCGCACGTTCGGGAAGGCTCGCCGTCCGCGCTTGACGCGCTCGTTTCCGCCGTCGCTGCCGGCTCGATGCTCGTGGTCATGCCTACCGTTATCATAATAATCTTAACTTAGCGCTTTGTTTCATATGCTTCAATAATACGACCCACAAGAGGATGGCGTATGACGTTGGCCCGTGTAAAGGCAATATGGGCGATGCCCTCGACGTTGCTCAGTATCGCGAGCGCATCGGTCAGGCCGGAGGACTGGCCGGCCGGAAGGTCCACCTGCGTGGGGTCGCCCGTGACGATCATCTTGCTTCCCTCGCCAAGCCGGGTGAGGAACATTTTCATCTGCATGGCCGTGCAGTTCTGCGCCTCGTCGAGGATGACGATCGAATGGCTCAGCGTCCGGCCGCGCATGAAGGCGAGCGGCGCAATCTCGATCACCTTCGTTTCGAGCCCGCGCTCCACCCGCTCGGGCGGCAGCACGTCGTACAGCGCATCGTAAAGCGGCCGGAGGTAGGGATCGACCTTCTCTTTCATGTCGCCGGGCAGGAAACCGAGGCGTTCGCCGGCCTCGACCGCGGGTCTCGACAGCACGAGGCGGTCCACTTCGCCCCGCTCCAGGCAGCCCGCCGCGTAGGCGACCGCAAGGTAGGTCTTGCCGGTGCCGGCCGGGCCGGTGCCGAACACCATCTCGCGGGACTGGAGCGCATTGATATAGGCCGACTGCGCGGGCGTGCGCGCCATGACGGTGCGCTTGCGCGTCTTGAGCTCGGCAAGAGCCTCGACGGGCTCCGGCGCGGCGAGGCCCGCGCCTTGCTTTTTTGCGCCAGCATTGGTCAAGTGCCTGATCGTCCCTTCTACATCGCCTTGGCTGAGGGCCGAGTTGCCTTTAACACGCTGGTACAGCGTTTCCAGAACAGCTTTCCCTTTCAGACAGCTTTCCTTGTCGCCGTCGAGAACGACGACGTTGCCGTGGACAACGCCCCTTAGGCCAAGCTTATTCTCGATCAGCGCCAGATTGACGTTGAACTCGCCCAGCACATCGGCGAGCTTGCGATTGTCGTCGAACGTGATCTCAATCCGGTAGAGGGATTGCGACGATTGCGGCTTCGGGCTGGGCCGCCAAGCCTGATTACGAGAACTTGCGCTCATCGTCTGCCGAAAAAGCGGCGCCTCGACGCCTGGAAGAATTCAACTTTTCGCATTCCACCGCCGTGCGCGAACCACATCTTATTCTGTGACTATGTAGCAAGGCAGTCCACATTTTTTATGACGCCCCGAAGACTATTTTGGCTTGCGCCCACGATTTCAACCGGAGCGATCCTCCCGAGCAACGCTGCATCTCCTTCCGCGTGCACCGCCTGAAGATAGGGCGAGCGGCCCACGATCTGCCCCGCCTTCCGGCCCGGCGCCTCCCAAAGCACATCCAGCCGGCGGCTGGCCATGCTCGCGTTGAACGCGGTCTGCTGCGCGCGCAGCAGGTCTTGCAGCCGCGCCAGACGCTCGGCCTTCACGGGCTCGCCAAGCTGGCCGTCGCGCTCGGCGGCGGGCGTGCCGGGGCGCGCGCTGTATTTGAAGGAATAGGCCTGCGCGAAGGTCACCGTCTCCACGACGCGCATGGTCTCCTCGAAATCGGCGCCGGTCTCGCCCGGGAAGCCGACGATGATGTCGGTCGAGAGCGCGAGGTCGGGGCGCGCCGCGCGCAGCTTCTCCACGATGCGCAGGTAGTCCGCGATCTTGTGCTTGCGGTTCATCGCCTTGAGAATGCGGTCGGCGCCGGCCTGAAGCGGCAGGTGCAGATAAGGCATCAGCTTCGGCAGGTCGCGATGCGCGGCGATCAGCGCGTCGCTCATGTCGTTCGGATGGCTCGTCGTAAAGCGCAGGCGCTCAAGGCCCTCCACATCGGATAACGCCAAGAGGAGACGCGGCAAGTCCCAATCCGCGCCCGAAGGCCCCGCCCCATGATAGGAGTTCACGTTCTGGCCGAGCAGCGTGATCTCTTTCACGCCCCGGCCGGCGAGCCGCCTCGCTTCATCCAGGATTTGCTTCGCCGGGCGGGAATATTCCGCGCCCCTTGTGTAGGGCACGACGCAGAAGGTGCAGAACTTGTCGCAGCCTTCCTGGATCGTCAGGAAGGCCGCCGGCGCCGCGCGACGTTTCGGGGCCGGCAGCGTTTCGAATTTTTCCGCCGCCGGAAACTCGATTTCAACGATGGCGGCGCGGCTTTTGGCCCTCGCTTCCAAGAGTTGCGGCAGCCGGTGATAGCTTTGCGGGCCGACGATGATGTCCACGGCGGGCGCCCGGCGCGCCAGTTCCTCGCCCTCGGCCTGGGCCACGCAGCCCGCCACCGCGATCACGCAATCGCCGCCGTTGCGCCGGCGCGCATCGCGCATCTTGCGGATGCGCCCAAGCTCCGAATAGACCTTCTCGGCGGCCTTCTCGCGGATATGGCAGGTGTTGAGGATGACGAGGTCGGCGTCGCCGGGGGCGTCCGTTTCGGTAAAACCGGCGGGGGCGAGTGCGTCCGCCATCCGCTCCGAATCGTAGACGTTCATCTGGCAGCCGAACGTCTTGATGAACACTTTCCTGGAGGCCGCCGGCGCTTTCTCCTCGCGCCGCGCCTCGGCTAACGGATCGAGTTCCAAAAGCCCGCCATGCGCGGTCTTGTCATGCATCGCGCCGCCCACTCAAGCCGCGCGGGGCCGCGCCGTGACCTGCTCGATGTAATTCTGGCGAACCTGCGCCTCGGCGAAGGCCGCAAGCTGTTTGCGGTCGCCGAGCGAAGACAGGCGCACCGGCTCGCCAAAGCGCACCGTCACATCGAGCGGGCCGCTTTTCAGCACGTTCCAGGCGTGGCTCAGCATGTCCATCTCGCCATACCAGGCGACGAGCGGCCGCTCATGGCGCAGGATCGGCAGGCCGTGAAGATGCGTGTAGTTAATCGCCACCGTCTGAACGACCGCTTCCCCGCCATTGCCGCCGGCGCCGTTCGGGTCCAGCGAGGCGGCCGAGAACAAGGAGCTGCGGAACGGCAGAATCCGGTTGCCGTCGCTGCTGGTGCCTTCGGCGAACAGCACGATGGTATCGCCCTGGGCCAGCCGCTCGGCGATTTCCCCGGCCTTGTCCTTCACAAGCGTGCGGCGAGTCCGGTCTATGAAGACGCTGCGCTGCAGCTTGGCGAGAAGGCTGACGAACGGCCAAGTCCCAACCTCGGCCTTTGCAACGAAGCTGACCGGGGCGATCATGCTCAGGGCCGGAATATCGAGCCAGGAAACGTGGTTCGAAACCAGAAGAACGGGATGGTTCGCCTCCAGAGCGCCGCTGACATGGACGCGGATGCCGAGCAGGCGGCATACGAAGCGGTGATAGGCGTGCGGCAGCGTCTTGGCCTGCTTGAGACCGAGCTTGAGCAAGAGGTACTGAAGCGCCATCAGAGGAAGCGTCACCGCCAGGAAGACAGCCAGGAGCAGCGATGCTCTCAAGCTTCCAAGCATCCTCATCGTCCAACCGTGGAAAACGAGAGCGTCCATGCCTCGCTCGTATGTTGCCGCGTTCCCAGATAAACTCATTGAGCGCCGCTTCTCTCCTGGTCGACCACCGATGGAAAAGCGTCGCGTCTCAGCTTCATGATAAGGGCTGTTTCCGGCGCGGAGCTTGCCGATCGGTAGTAATTTTTGCGGCGCGCGACAGCCATGAACCCGAATTTTTCGTACAGCCTGCGAGCCGGCTCATTACTTTCAGCGACTTCCAGATAAATGCAAGTCACAAATCTGCTTGCGCAAAGATTAATGGCGGCGCGCATCAGAGATGCCGCACATCCTTGGCCCCGGCTTTCCCGCGCCACGGCAAATGCCAGGATTTCGGCCTCGTCCGCGGCGAACTGGAGAAGCGCAAAGCCATGCAGGCGCTCGCCTTCCGCCGCCTTGAGCAAGGCGCGGCTCGTATCTCCGCAACAGGCCGCCAGTTCCAAAGCCGGCCAGCCGGGCGGCAGCGCGCCGGCATGGAGCGCGGCGAGGCTTTCGGCGTCCGCCTCGACCGCCTCCGCAATGAGCCAATGCGCGCTCAATCGGCCTTGAGCGCGATGACATGGCCCGACTGGGGCTTGGCGTCGGCTTCCCGCACATAATGGGGGACGGGTAAATCGCGCTCGGGATCGAGGCAAGGAGCGATCTCCGCGAGCATTGCCGCGTCCGGAAAGAGCTCCAGCGCCGCTATGCGCAGCGATACAAGGCCCTCTTCCGAAAGGGAGGCCGCCGCGGGTCCCGTCAGAACCTTGGCCCTGCCCGCGAAGAAGGCGCCGCACTCAGCCCGCGGCAACGCCACGATGCCGGTCAGGGCCTTCTCGCCCAACGCGAAGATTTGGCAGTAGACCGCGCCAAGCCCTGCCGGGGCCGCGATCCCGTAAGGTTCGGCGGCGCCGGATGTTTGCTCGTAAGCGCGGGCCATGATCCTGAAGCTCGTTGCGCCGGCGACGGGAACGCTGGCGGCAAGCCCGATGCCCCGCGCCGCCGCGACGCCCGTTCGGATGCCCGAGAAGCCGCCCGGCCCGATAGAGACCGCAAGGCGGTCCAGGTCCGCGAAGGAAACGCCCGCCTCGTCCATCAAGGCCCCGATCAGGGGAATGAGCTTCTCCGCCTGGCCTTGCCCGGCTTCGATCCGTTTTGCGATGACGGGCTTGCCGGCGCGCCCCGTTGCGAGCGCAACCGAGGTTCGGCCCATGCTTGTTTCGATTGCCAGAACGATCACTGCTTTACTGCTTTTCCGGACGCCAACGCCGCGCTAAACGATTTTCGCCATTTCCTCGAAAGAGAAACGTGGCGAGCGCGGATATATTCCCGAAGGATCGCCATAACCGAGGTTGCACAGGAAGTTGGACTTCACGCTCGTTCCGGCGAAAAACTCGCGGTCGACGCCCGCATTGTCGAAGCCCGACATGGGGCCGGCGTCGAGCCCCAGCGCCCGGGCCGCGATGATGAGATACGCGCCTTGCAGGGTTCCGTTGCGGAAAGCGGATATCTCGATCTGCTCCGCGGGCTTGCCCACGAACCAGCTCCTGGCGTCGCTGTGGGGGAAAAGCTTCGGCAGATGCTCGTAGAACTTGAGGTCGTAGCCGATGATGGCGCAGACCGGCGCGGCCATGGTTTTCGCCCGGTTCCCCTCCGACAAATGGGGGGAGAGGCGCGCTTTCGCCTCGGCCGTCTTGACGAAGAGGATGCGCGCCGGGGACTGGTTCGCGCTTGTGGGACCCATCTTCAAGATGTCGACGAGCCGCCGGAGCAGGTCGTCGGGCGCCGGCCTGTCCTGCCACTTGTTGAGCGTGTGAGCCTCGATAAAGATTCGATCGAGGCAGTCTTTCGAGACAGGCCCAGCCATTCTCACATACCTAAACTTGTGCGGTTCTTCCGAAAACCCGCAAGATATAGGCTATTTCGGCTGCTCGCGCCAGAGACACCGGGATTTTAGACCGGCTGGACCTCCTGCACCTCGGGCACGAAATGTTTCAGCAGGTTCTCGATGCCATAGCGCAGCGTGGCGGTTGAGGAGGGGCAACCCGAGCATGCGCCCTGCATTTTCAGATAAACAATCCCATTGCGGTATCCGCGGAAGATGATGTCGCCGCCGTCATTGGCCACCGCCGGGCGCACGCGCGTTTCGATCAAGTCCTTGATGACGGCGACAAGTTCCGCATCGGCGGCATCGAATTCCCCGCCGTCGTGGCCGCCGGCCGTTCCTTCCACGAGCACGGGCGCGCCCGAAAGGTAGTGCTCCATGATCGCGCCGAGCACGGCAGGCTTCAGCTGCTGCCAGTCGAGCGCGTCATCCTTGGTTACGGAAACGAAGTCGGCGCCGAGAAAAACCCCTGTCACGCCGTCCACGGCGAAAAGAAGCGCCGCAAGCGGAGACACGGGCCCGGCCTCCGATGCGTTGCGAAATTCGCGCGTGCCGCTGTCGAGGACCGGCTTGCCCGGAATAAACTTCAACGTCGCCGGATTCGGCGTCGTTTCGGTTTGAATAAACATGCTTATTTCCCTTTCGAGCCCTTGCGTTCGCCTTAATAAGGCAGCCCTCGCGCCCGTTGCAAGTGAAAACCTGACTGCTCTAGTCAGGCTAATCCCTCACGGGCTCGCCGGAAGACTTCGGTTCGAGGTTTTGCAAGATCCCGGATAGGCCGCAAGAGGCGCCCTTCCGGGATGACGATGGTGATTGAGCGCGATGCGACGATGACCGGGACCTTGCGTTTGCGGCGCTCTGTGAAGAGGTCGCGGGGGCTTGCGGTCCGCCACGGCCTTTCCGCCGCGCTGCTATCGATGGCCGGCCACGTGAGCACGGTTTTTCGCGCCGCGCTCCGCCTGAACGAAGCCGACGATCGTGCGAACGTGATGCACCGTTTCGTCGGCGATGGCCCGCGCGCGCCCGGCGCCATCGGCCAGAACCGCATCGATGTAGGCCTCGTCGGCGGAGATGCGCTTCATTTCGGCGCCGATCGGCCCGAGCTTCTCGACGGCGACCTCCGCCAGCGCATTCTTGAACTGCGAGAACTGCGCGCCGCCGAAGTCGCGCAGCACCGCCGCCACGCTTTGTCCGCTCAGCGCCGCGTAGATGCCGACGAGGTTCTCGGCCTCGGGGCGGCCCTCGAAGCCCTTCTCGTCCGATGGCAGCGGCTCCGCATCGGTCTTGGCTTTGCGGATCTTCTTCGCAATCGTATCCGCGTCGTCGGCGACATTGATGCGCGACAGGTCCGAGGGATCGGACTTCGACATCTTCTTCGCGCCGTCGCGCAGCGACATGACGCGCGTCGCCGGGCCGGCGATGATCGGCTCCGGCTGCGGGAAGAAGCCGTCCGCGAAGCCTTCCGCCGCGATGGTCTCGGCGTAGTCGGCGTTGAACTTCTGCGCGATGTCGCGGGCCAGCTCCAGGTGCTGCTTCTGGTCGTCGCCCACCGGCACATGCGTCGCGCGGTAAGCCAGGATGTCCGCCGCCATCAGCACCGGATAGACGTAGAGCCCGACGCTCGCATTCTCGCGGTCCTTGCCGGCCTTCTCCTTGAATTGCGTCATGCGGTTCAGCCAGCCGATGCGCGCCACGCAGTTCAAAATCCAGGCGAGTTCCGCATGCGCGTAGACCTGCGACTGGTTGAAGATGATGTGCTCTTTCGGGTTCACGCCCGCCGCGATGTAGGCCGCCGTGAGTTCGCGCGTGGAGCGGCGCAGATCGGCCGGGTCTTGCCAGACCGTGATCGCGTGCATGTCGACGACGCAATAGACGCAGTCGTAACGATCCTGGAGCGCCACGAATTTGGTGATGGCGCCGAGATAGTTGCCGAGATGAAGGTTGCCGGTCGGTTGGACGCCGGAGAAGACGCGCTGTTTCATGGTTTTGGATGCCCTGAATGGTAAGGCGCCGTTATGGACCGCGTTGCGGCGGAAATGCAAGCCCCCGGCGGCTTTGCGGCGCCGCTTGGCCCCAACTTAAGCAGGGTCGCGCTTTTTATTTCTCCAAGAGCGCCCTAAGGTAAAGCCACGCTGGCCATTTCCACTATTTCGTCCGGCGCCAATTGACACGCGACAGTTTCATACTATGATTTGGAAGTGAAGATGCCGGTCCGTTCGATACGCCACAAGGCCTTGTCCCGGCTATTTCACGAGGATGAAAAGCGCGGCTTGGCCGCCGATCAGGTTTCTAGGCTTCGCAGGATTTTGGCCGCCCTCGACGCCGCATCCGAGATTGAGGAGATGAGGCTTTATCCCGGCTGGCGGTTGCATGCCTTGACTGGGGATCTCGAAGGATTTTGGAGCATTTCCGTAACGGGAAATTGGCGTCTGGTTTTCCGTTTCGAGGACGGCGATGCCTTCGATGTTGACTTGGTCGATTATCACTGAGAGAGCGAAGATGACGATGAGGAGTCCCTGCCACCCAGGCGAAATTATCCGCGAGGATGTGCTTGCGCCGCTCGGCCTCAACGTGACGCAAGCCGCGAAGGCGCTTGGCGTCACCCGTCAGGCGCTTTCCAATATGCTGAACGGCCGCACGTCGCTGACGGCGGAAATGGCCCTGCGCGTGGAGAAGGCGTTCGGCCCGAAGATGGAGCACCTGATGCGCATGCAGCTCAATTTCGATCTCGCGCAAGCCCGCGCCCGTGCCGATAGTGTGCACGTGGAGGCTTACCGCCCCGAATACTCGGCAAATTAGCTTTCAGACTCATAAGCTTTGATCTAACTTGACCCTGAAAGATTTCGGCATGTTGACGCTGCATCGTTTCATCTCTTGCCATGACTAAAAAAAAGCAAGCCGCAAAAAGGGCTTCGCGGCGACCCTTGCAATTGTCATCTGACCAAGCCCAAGCCGAAGATTGGCGTCGCGAGCTTAAATATGGCTCAGACCGCTCGATTTGTATCATAGCCGTTGCAAATTTGGAGGCATGGCTGGCTGATTTGATATGCACGAAATTTGCATATTCTGACGTTGACACCCTGGATCGTCTCTACAGGCCCGAAGGCCCTCTTTCGACCTTTTCTTGTAAAATCGAATTGGCTTATGCCATGGGATTGATCTCAGATGAAGATCGCCTAGAACTGAATAAAATTAAAAATATTAGAAATGACTTCGCTCACAACACGTCGATTATAACATTCGAAACTCAAGCAATAAAAGAATTATGCCTTACTCTGAAATTCGGAGGAACCCCTGCGAAAGGAATTACTCCAGCGATGATAGACAAAATGAAAGACCATAGCTCCTCGAGGTTTTACTTTATACACACTGTTACGCATTTCCAGATTGAGCTAATAAAGGCTATCGGCAAGGAGCAGGGCAAAACACTCCGCTCCTTGAAGCGCAAGCAGGCCAACAGAACAGCAGCCGCCGAAAAAGAGAATCCCCGTGCGTAACGCGCATGCCGGGCTTTAATTTCGCCATGATCGCCCTAGGGTAAAGCCGCGTAAGTTCCCCTGCGGCGCAAAGTGGGGCGGGTACGGTTTTGACACAGACACACATCGCGGCGCCCGGCGCGCGCGAGCACAATCTCAAGGCCATTTCGCTCGATCATGGAAGGAAGCAAGCTCCCGCGCAGTTGTGCTAAAATGCCGGAAAAGGAGACGATGGATGCAAACGCTTTCCGCCGAGATCGAGGACGCAAAGGTCCGCAAGCTTGTCGAGGCGGCCCGCAAGGCGCCGGTTACCTTGCTAGACGATGGCGAGCCTGTCGCCGTGGTGATGTCGCCGGAAGAGTTCGCGCGGCTCGACGAGCAGGATCGCATCCGGCGCGACGCCAAGGCGCGGCTACGGCGGACGATTGCTGCTGCTCAGGCTGAGGCGGCGGCAAGGGGCCTCTCGGAAGCGGAGCTGGACCGGCTTTTAGCCGATGAAAGTTAAGCGCGCCGCTCTCGACACGAACGTCCTTATCAGCGCGCTCCTTTCTCCGGCGGGCAAGCCCTTCGCCTGCTTGTCCTGGGTTCTCGATCGCGCGACGCTCCTTGCTTCCCAGGATTTGCTCTTCGAACTCGATACGAGGCTGGCGCGCCCCAAGTTCGAGAAATACGTCGATGAAAAGCGTCGCGCCGCTTTCGTCGCTGACTTGAGCCTCGTAGCCGTTCAGGTGGAGATAAGCGGGACTTTGAAAGCGTGCCGCGATCCAGACGACGATAAGCTTCTTGAAATCGCAGTCCTGGGCCAAGCCGATTGCATCGTAACCGGCGATCAGGACTTGCTCGTCCTCGATCCCTTTCGCGGACTGCGGATCTTTACACCCGCGGCCTTTCTGGAGGCGATCGCTGACTGACTTCGGCTCGAATCCCCGTGCGTAACGCGCATGCCGGGCTTTAATTTCGCCATGATCGCCCTAGGGTAAAGGCGCGTAGGTACCCTGCGGCGCAAAGTGGGGCGGGTAAGGTTTTGACACGCCGCTATGTCGAGAGCCTGAACAAATCGCGGAAGCGCAAAAGGCGGCGCGGGAATGTCAGCAGCGCAATTTCCAGAGATGCGACTGAGACACAAATTCCCTCTGTGCTCTTGTCCTCCCCATAACATTTTTGCTATTATGCCTTGGTCCGTCGAATTCACCGAAACCGCAGCGGAGGAATTTGCCGCTCTCGCTCCAGATCAACGCGCGCATTTCCAACGAATTGCGGGGTTGATCCAGGATCACGGTTTGGAGCGAATTCATTTTCCCTTGGTGCGGCATTTGGAAGGACCGCTTTGGGAAATCCGTTTGAAAGGACGCGGCGGCGTCGCACGCGCGCTTTATGTTGCGCAGGCGGGTGAGCGCGCGGTTGTCGTGAGGGTTTTCGTCAAGAAAACGGAAAAGACGCCGAGACGCGAAATCGAAAAGGCCCTCGAAAGAGCCAAGGAACTGTCATGAGCAAGACGAAGACGATCAAGGCAAGCGATATCCACGCGAAGGACTACGCGGGGGATGACGCTTACCGGAAGGCTTATGACGACCTTGAGGAGGAATATGCGCTTATCAGGACGCTGATCGAGGCGCGGATGCGCGCGCATCTCTCCCAGGCGCAGCTTGCCGAACGCATGAACACCACGCAGACGGCCATCGCACGCCTGGAGAGCGGCAACACGATGCCGTCGACGCGCACGCTTCGGCGCATCGCAAAGGCTACCGGGCACAAACTCCGGATAATCCTCGAACCCGAAGGCTCGCCAGCTTCCACGAAGACGCCATCAACCTTGAATCCCCGTGCGTAACGCGCATGCCGGGCTTTAATTTCGCCATGATCGCCCTAAGGTAAAGCCGCGTAGGTACCCTGCGGCGCAAAGTGGGGCGGGTAAGGTTTTGACACAGACACACATCGCGGTGCGTGGCGCGCGCGAGCACAATCTCAAAAACATTTCGCTCGACATTCCGCGCGAGAAGCTCGTGGTGATCACGGGCCTGTCGGGCTCGGGCAAGTCGAGCCTCGCCTTCGACACGATCTACGCCGAGGGCCAGCGCCGCTATGTCGAGAGCCTGTCGGCCTATGCGCGCCAGTTCCTGGAGATGATGCAGAAGCCCGACGTGGACCTGATCGACGGGCTGTCGCCGGCCATCTCCATCGAGCAGAAGACGACGAGCCGCAACCCGCGCTCGACCGTCGGCACCGTCACCGAGATTTACGACTATATGCGGCTCTTGTGGGCGCGCGTCGGCGTGCCCTATTCGCCCGCGACGGGCTTGCCCATCGAGAGCCAGACCGTGAGCCAGATGGTGGATCGCGTGCTGGCGCTACCCGAGGGGACGCGGCTGTATCTGCTGGCGCCGATGATCCGCGGCCGCAAGGGCGAATACAGGAAAGAACTGGCCGACCTGCAGAAGCGCGGCTTCCAGCGCGTGAAGGTGAACGGCACGTTCCATGAGATCGCCGACGCGCCCGCGCTCGACAAGAAATACAAGCACGACATCGACGTGGTGGTGGATCGCATCGTGGTGCGCGGCGATATCGGGCCAAGGCTCGCGGACAGCTTCGAGACGGCGCTGGAGCTGGCGGACGGCATCGCCATTGTGGAGTTCGCGGATGCGCCCGCTGTGTCATTGCCGGGCTCGACCCGGCAATCCAGAGAAGCGAGCGCCGAGCCTGCGGTCCTGGATGGCCGGGTCGAGCCCGGCCATGACAATGAAGAGGCGCGGGGACATGACAAGAAAAGGAAAGCTGCGCCGCCAAAACCGGCGGAACCCGAGCGCATCGCCTTTTCGCAGCGCTTCGCCTGCCCGGTGTCGGGCTTCACCATCGACGAGATCGAGCCGCGGCTGTTCTCGTTCAACAACCCGTTCGGCGCCTGCCCGAAATGCGACGGGCTTGGCACCGAGCTGAAATTCGAGCCGGCGCTGGTCGTGCCGGATCAGTCGCTGAGCCTTCGCAAGGGCGCCATCGCGCCCTGGGCGCGCACCGGCAACACTTCGCCCTTGTACACGCAGACGCTCGAAGCCATCGCGAACCACTTCAACGTCACGATGGAGACGCCCTGGAGCAAGCTGCCGAAAAAGGTGCAGGACACGATCCTGTTCGGCTCCGGCGGCGAGATCGTCGCGTTCACCTATGACGACGGCATGCGCAGCTACACCGTGCGCAAAGCCTTCGAGGGCGTCGTCACCAATATCGAGCGGCGCTGGAAGGAGACGGACAGCCAATGGGTGCGCGAGGAGCTGTCGCGCTACCAGTCGGACGCGCCCTGCGAGGAGTGCGCGGGATTCCGCCTGAAGCCGCAGTCGCTCGCGGTGAAGGTGGACGGCATGCACATCGGCGAGGCGTCGCGGCTGTCGATCCGTGCGGCCAACGACTGGTTCGGCGCGCTGCCGGGCAAGCTCACCGCGAAGCAGAACGAGATCGCCACGCGCATCCTGAAGGAGATCCGCGAGCGGCTGCGGTTCCTCAACGATGTCGGCCTCGATTACCTCGCGCTCAGCCGCAATTCCGGCACGCTTTCGGGCGGCGAAAGCCAGCGCATCCGGCTCGCCTCGCAGATCGGCTCCGGGCTGACGGGCGTGCTTTATGTGCTCGACGAGCCGTCCATCGGCCTGCACCAGCGCGACAATGCGCGGCTGCTCGTCACGCTGAAACACCTGCGCGACCTCGGCAATTCGGTGCTGGTGGTGGAGCATGACGAGGAGGCGATCCTGCTGGCCGACCACGTCATCGACATCGGCCCCGGCGCGGGCGTGCATGGCGGCGAGATCATCGCGGAAGGCGCGCCGCAAGACATCATGGCGCACCCCGACAGCCTCACCGGGCAATATCTCACCGGCAAGCGCGCCATCCCCCTGCCCACGGCGCGGCGCAAGATCGACAAGCGGCGACAACTGACGGTGCGCGGCGCGCGCGGCAACAATCTGAAGAGCGTCACGGCCTCCATCCCGCTCGGCTGCTTCACCTGCGTGACGGGCGTCTCGGGCGGCGGCAAATCCACGCTGCTGATCGAGACCATCCAGAAGGCGGCCTCGCGGCGGCTCAACGGCGGCGGCGACGCGCCCGAGCCCTTCGACGCGCTCGACGGCATCGAATTCCTCGACAAGGTGATCGACATCGACCAGTCGCCCATCGGCCGCACGCCGCGCTCGAACCCGGCCACCTACACCGGCGCCTTCGGCCCGATCCGCGACTGGTACGCGGGCCTCCCCGAAGCCAAGGCGCGCGGCTACCTGCCCGGCCGCTTCTCCTTCAACGTGAAGGGCGGCCGCTGCGAGGCGTGCCAGGGCGATGGCGTCATCAAGATCGAGATGCACTTCCTGCCCGACGTTTACGTCACCTGCGACATCTGCAAGGGCCACCGCTACAATCGCGAGACGCTGGACATCAAGTTCAAGGGCAAGTCCATCGCCGATGTGCTGGAGATGACGGTGGACGAGGCGGCCGAGTTCTTCAAGGCCGTGCCCGCCGTGCGCGACAAGATGGAGACGCTGCAACGCGTCGGCCTCGGCTACATCAAGGTGGGCCAGCAGGCGACGACGCTGTCCGGCGGCGAGGCGCAGCGCGTGAAGCTGTCGAAGGAGCTGTCGAAGCGCGCGACCGGCAAGACGCTGTACATTCTCGACGAGCCGACCACGGGCCTGCATTTCCACGACGTGGCGAAGCTGCTGGAGGTGCTGCACCAGCTTGTGGACGCGGGCAACACCGTGGCCGTGATCGAGCACAACCTTGAGGTGATCAAGACGGCGGATTGGGTGATCGACCTCGGGCCGGAGGGCGGCGATGGCGGCGGGCGCGTGGTGGCCGAGGGGCGGCCGGAGGATGTGGCGAAGGCGGAGGCCAGCTACACCGGCAAGTTCCTGGCGGAGTTGCTGAAGCGGCGGCCGGCGACGAGGGCGACGGCGGTTAAGGCTGCGGAATAACTATGTCGAGCCAGATCTTTCACCGCATCGTTGCCCTGGTTTCATCCGGCAACTATGTCTTCTCGCGTCATGCTCTGAAAGAGGCGACCGAGGACGGCCTGCTGGCGCAAGACCTCGTTGAAGGTGTATCATCGGGCAAAGTGATAGAAGATTATCCCGCTTACCATGCTGGGCCATGTTGCCTTGTGCTTCAGCTTGATCCAGGCGGGCATCCCATCCACGCCCTATGGGGACTGCGAAAAGGGACGAGCGAGCCAGCCGTGTTGATTACCTGCTATCGCCCTGATCCAGGTCTTTGGGACGAAACGCTTCGGAGGCGTAAGACATGAGAACCAGAAAAAGCTCGGAGTTCGTAAAGGAGGGAGACATCGTCGCCGAGGTTCCGGTTGAACTGCTTTATGACGACAATGAATGGTCTCCTTATCTCTCGCCTTCAGATTTGCAGAAGCTCGACAAAGTAAGGCTGGCGCTGAGAAGTGGAGACATTCGCGCGGCAGCGAAGGAGGCGAAAATCTATGCGCCCCGGCCTGTTGCTGCGGAATAGAAAGATATCTAGATTATCGGGGCAGCAGCGGCGAGGCGAGGAGCGATGAGGCATCTCAACCTGCGCATCGACGCCGACGTTGTGGATTGGTTCAAGGCCAAAGGGCCGCGCTACCAGACGCGCATGAACGCGGTTCTGCGCGCTTTTATGGAAGCGGAGCGGCGCAAGGGGCGGTAGCGCGCCTTTGCAAGTGGCGTGGCGCGCAGGTAAGGTGTGAGGAAATCGGGTGCTGGCGGGAATCTGACATGAAGCTGACAATCGAAACCGATCGCGAGGACGACGGACGCTGGATTGCGGAGGCGCCGGAGCTTCCGGGCGTTCTCGCCTATGGCGCGACCCAGCAGGAAGCGATGGCGAAAGCGGAGGCGCTGGCTTTTCGCGTTCTGGCCGAGCAGTTGGATCATGGGGAACCAGCTTCCTGCTCTGCTTGACGGGCTTCGAGCGCTCGTTGAGGATCGAAGCATGAGAGGCAACGCAATCATATCGGCGCTCGCGCAGGGAAGGCTCGCGTTGCAGGCCAAGGGCGTGCGGCATCTGGCGCTGTTCGGCTCCCATGCGCGCGGCGAGGCGGCGGAGGACAGCGATCTCGATGTGCTTGTCGACATCGACCCGGAGCTGCCGAAGTTTTCGCTTTTCGATCTCGCGGGGGTGGCCAACCTCTTAACCGACATAACCGGCATCGAGGCGCACCCCATCGAACGTAAAATGCTCGCGAAAGACCCGCGCTTCGCCGAGCGCATCGCCGACGACATCGTCGAGATTTTCTGATGGCCGCCGCCAGCGTCCGCGACCGGCTTCAGCACATTGCGCGATCCATCGCCGCCATCGAAGGCTACTGGCACGGGAAGGCGTTTCAGGATTTCGAAGCGGATGAACCGCTGCGAGCCGCAACCGAGCGGCATTTGCTCATCATCTCCGAAGCCGTTCGGCATATTCCACAGAGCGACAAGGACAACCATCCGCAAATCCCGTGGCGCGACATCGCCGGTGCCGGCAACATCTTGCGCCACGGATACGATATGATCGATCAGCAGCGGATTTGGGCCGTTGTCGAACTGGAGTTGCCTGCGTTGAAGGCAGCAATCGAGCGCATCCTCGCCAATTACTAAGCCTCCACGGCGGCGCGGCGCGGGCTGGCTTGCGCCGCAGGCGCCCGCCGCGCGCTCAGCGCAAAGTGGAGCCCGAGCGCGATCATCGGCAGCGAATACACCACGCCCTCGGAGAAATACGCGGTGGTGAAAAACTGCGCCATGTCCCATTCCTTGAAGTATTCGGCGAAGATGCGGAAGACGCCGTAGGCCATGAGGAACGCGCCCGTCGTGAGCCCCGGCGATTTCAGCGAGAAGCGGCTGTGCGTGAGGAAGCGCAGGATCGCGAACAGGGCGACGCCCTCAAGCGCCGCCTCGTAAAGCTGAGTTGGGTGGCGCGGGCCGAACGCGTCGCCCTTCAGGATCGCGCGCGCGGGGAACTCCACGGCCCAGGGAACGTCGGTGAGCCGCCCGTACATCTCGCCGTTGATGAAGTTCGCGATGCGGCCGAAGAACAGGCCGAAAGGCACAACCGCCGCCGACACGTCCATCAGCGAGCGCAAGGGGATGCCGTTGCGCCGCGCGAAAATCCACTGGGCCAGCCCCACGCCGAGCAGCCCGCCGTGAAACGCCATGCCGCCTTCCCAGATGCGGAAGAATTTCAGCGGATGGCTGAAAAAATAGCTCGGCTCATAGAAGAGAACGAAGCCGAGCCGCCCGCCGAGCACCGTGCCGAGCGTCGCCCAGAACAGGAAATCGTCGACCTGCTCGGGCCGCATCGGCGAAGGCCCGGCCCACAGCCGCGCGTCCGCGCAGAGCCGGCGCATGTAGAACCAGCCGAGCAACAGCCCCGCCATATAGGCGAGTCCGTACCAGCGGATCGCGAGCGGCCCGAGATGGACCGCGACGGGGTCGTTGAAGGGGAACGCAATCGCCATCAGGTCCATGGAAGCCTCCCGCTAAGACGCCTTCTCTTAGCAGAGGGGCGGCGCGAGCGCAAAACCGTCGGAAAAAGTTCGATCCGCCGGCGGAACCTGCGCGCACCGTCGTTGCGAGGGGCAAAGCCCGTGGCAATCCAGGGCGACACTTAAATACGTCCGGTTCCTTGCACTGGATCGCCGCGTCGCCTCCGGCGCCTCGCGATGTCGGCGCGGCTTCGTTTGCGCGTATGGGCTTGACCCGGCCATGACAAGAGGCGGCGCGGCCATGACGACGGAATTGGCGGGAACATCAGGGTCATCGAGTCAACGAAAGGCGGAGCCTTATCCGGGATCGTAACAAATCGCGGCGCTCATTTTTTTGCGATCCCGGCTCGCGCTTCGCTTGGCCGGGATGACGACGGGCGCCGATGGCCGGGCGTGACGAGGGGCGCCGGTTGCCTCGGGGCTTACCTGAGGCTGAACAGGTTTGACCGCGGCGAGCCCCAAAAGTAAGCTCGAACGCTGGACGTCAACCACGAGGAAAACGTGAAACCCCAATTTGCGCCCGATTTCGGGAAAGCCGGCGGCCTCATCACCGCGGTAACCGTCGATGCCGAGGACGGTGAGGTGCTGATGGTTGCCTACATGAACGAGGAGGCCTTCCTGCTCACGCTCGATACCGGCAAGGTCCACTACTTCTCGCGCTCGCGCGGCAAGCTGTGGAAGAAGGGCGAGCAAAGCGGCAACATGCAGGAGCTGGTTGAAATGCGCATCGATTGCGACCTCGACGCCGTGGTGGTGCGCGTGCACCAGAAGGGTCCCGCCTGCCACGAAGGATACCGGACCTGCTTTTTCCGGTCGGTCGAGAGCGACGGCGCGCTCGGGGTTCGAGGCGAGCGGCTCATGACCTCGGAAGAGATGTATGGTGTGAAGCCGTGAGCGTTATCAAACTCGGCCTGCCCAAGGGCAGCTTGCAGGACGCGACCGTGCAGCTTTTCGACAAGGCAGGCTACACGGTCATCATATCGAGCCGCAGCTATTTCCCGGCAATCGACGACGCCGAGATCGAATGCATGCTCATCCGGCCGCAGGAAATGGCCCGGTATGTGGAGCAAGGCGTGCTCGACGCCGCGATCACCGGCCTCGATTGGATTCTGAAGCGCGATGTCGTGAAGGTGGCCGAGCTGGTCTACTCGAAGCAGCTCAGGAGTCCGGTCCGCTGGGTGGTGGCGGTTCCGAAGGACTCGCCGATCCGGACCATTCGCGATCTCGCCGGCAAGCGCATCGCCACCGAAGCGGTCGACCTCACGAAGCAGTTCCTCGACGAGAACCAAATCGAGGCCGAGGTGGAGTTCTCCTGGGGAGCGACCGAGGTCAAGCCGCCGTATCTCGCGGACGCCATCGTCGAACTCACCGAGACGGGCAGCTCGCTCCGCGCCAACAACCTGCGCATCGTCCACGAGATCATGCAGTCGACGACCCAGCTCATCGCCAATCGCCAGTCTTGGGAAGACGATTGGAAACAGAAGAAGATCGGCCGGATCGCGATGCTGCTCCGGGCCGCCCTGGCGGCGCGCGGCAAGGTCGGCCTGATGCTGAACGTGCACGAGGCGAACCTGACGACAGTGGAGAACCTGCTCCCCTCGCTCAAGTCGCCCACCGTCTCGAAGCTGCAAACCGAGGGCTGGTACGCCATCAACACGATTGTCGAAGAAGTCCTCGTCCGGGATCTGATCCCCGCGTTGAAGGACGCCGGGGCGGAAGGTATCGTGGAATTCCCGCTGAACAAGATCGTCGACTGACGCCAGCGGCCAAAAGTCTTGACCGCTCAGCCGCCGGGCTTACTGGATTCCCGCTCCCCGTCTGCACGGGGACAAGCTTCGCGGGAATGACAACGCACGGGGCTTCGCCCCTCGCAACGACGGCGCGGTCTTCGCCCACCTTCGATGTCGGCCCGGAAAGCGCCTTGGCGATTATCCGGGGCCGTCCCCAATCCTTCGGTCCGAGGTTTTGCACGATCCCGGATAGGGCGCAGGAGGCGCACTTCCGGGATGACAAAAGGGGCGAAGCCGCCCTTCCCGGACGACGTTGAAAACGCGGCGAAATTAAACCGGACAGCCGTGGATCAGGGTAATGGACCCTATTGCGAGCTTATCCGAAAACGCTCGGCCCGGCGCGCGCCTGAGAAGGAAAGCGAATAAAGCCATAATCTCGCGCCAGAAAAGCGGCCGGCGCGATTCGCTTCCAGGTTATGAATGATTGGCAACTTGCGAGCTTTCTCTTCCTCAAACGGCGGCGTCCTCTTCGCGCTCGCCATCGCTGGCGCCACCGCTGGCTGTGCGGCCGGCGCCGACAGCGCTCGAATGGCCGCCAGCGCCGCAATCGCAGCGCCAAGCCTGCAAATCGCCGACACGAAAGTTGGAGACGGCCTCTCTCCGAAGCCGGGGCACCTCTGCGTGGTCCTCTATACCGGCTGGGTCTATGAGAATGGCGCCAAGGGCGCCAAGTTCGACAGTTCGGTGGACCGGAAGAAGCCTTTCTCCTTCGTGCTTGGCCAACACAAGGTGATCGAAGGCTGGGAGCAAGGCGTCGCCACAATGAAAATCGGCGGCAAACGTACACTCATCGTTCCGCCGGCTCTGGCTTACGGCTCGGCCGGACATCCGCCGCTGATTGCGGCGAACGCGACGCTGATTTTCGAGATCGAGCTTCTCGATGTGAAGCTTGGCTCTTATTCCTCGCAAGATCCCACCAACACCTCGTCCAGCTCCTCAACCAGGAAACACAGGGATCGCGGGGCGCCTTCGCAATGAGGAACCCGGATTTGCCTTCGTTTTGTCATCCCGGCCATTGACACGCATCGTCGTCCCGGAAAGGCGAAGCCTTATCCGGGACCGTAACAAATCGCGGCGCTCATTTTTTGCGATCCCGGCTCGCGCTTCGCTTGGCCGGGATGACGATGGCGCAATCGGCGAGAAGCCGCAACGGAGCGGCGCCGCCCATGGTTCGACAAGCTCAGCATCTCGAAGGATGGCGCCCATGAGCCGCGCAAGAGTCCGCCCCCGCGCCTTATAGTTCGCGTTTTTCGAACCGTAAGGCGCGGGCGAATTTCGTACCGCCGCGTCATGGTTAAAATCGCCGGAGGTTAACGGCGGAAAAGGCGGAGGTTTTTCGCTTGTATTTCCTACGATCCGGCTACGAAATTCGCCAAAAAGCCGAATCGGACGCGAAAAAAGCGAGTCAAAAATCCTAGTTAACGGTTTTATTCTTGCGCGCGTTAACCACGAACCCCATCCTTGGGTTGCGGCAGGCGGGTTCGCAACCGCTTCTGTTTGTGCGGCGTGGCCGAAATTTCGCGTGTAAAACCAATACGATACGGCGAAAAGGCGCGGCTTAACGCGGCCGCAAGGGGCTTTCGCCTATACTTAACATAATAAGGCAAAAGAGCCGAAAAACCGCGAAGTGGCGTAACCTTATTCAGCCGCGCCAGAGTAAACAAAGAGTAAGCGGCCGGCGGCTCCGGCGCCGCTCCAGGCAACAGGAAACTGGTTATGTATTTTATTATCGCTCCAAGCCGCCGCCCTCAAATCTCCCGCGCCCCGGGCGGGCGGCGGCGCCCCGCTCAGCGCTGCTCCAGGCGGGCCTGCTGGATCTCGTCATACGCCGCGTTGATCGCCGCGAGCTTCTTGGTCGCGATGTCCACGAACTCCTTCGGAACGCCGCGCGCTATCAGCTTGTCGGGGTGGTTCTCGGCGACGAGCTTGCGATATTTCGCCTTCAGTTCCGCATCCGGCGCGCCCGGCGAAACGGCGAGCACGTTATAGGGATCGTACAGTTCGCACCGCCAGTGCCGGCTCCTGATGCCCATATATTCCGCATCGGTGAAGCCGAACTCCTTGGCGACCTGGGCCAGGAACCGGTCCTCGCTCGGCATGAAACGCCCATCCGCCATGGCGATGTGGAACAGCCCGTCCATCACGTCGGTCAACAGGGGACGGTCGTCGTGAAACAGCCGGTTGAGCTGGCGGGCGTAGATTTCGAAGCCGCCGGCATCCTGTTTCGCGAGGTTGAAGATGCGCGCGACGTTCTGCTCTTCGCCCTTCGGAATCTTGAAGACCTCCTTGAAGGCCTCGACCTCGTCCTTCGTCACAACGCCGTCGGCCTTGGCCATCTTGGCGCCGAGCGCGATGACGCCGACCGTGAAAGCGACCTGCTTATTGTGCTCGGAGCTGGAAGACATCCCGTGATCGATCGCGAGATGGCCCGCGACACCGCCGATCAGCGCTCCGATCGGCCCCCCCAAGGCCAATCCCGCGGCGGCGCCAGTTAGCTTCCCCCAGATCGACATAGCGTTTGAACCCCGATGCGAGCCGCCGATAATGCATTGAGGCAACTTAGCGGAACAACGATTTGGAAAGAAGCGGGAAACGCGGCCAATGGCGGGCGAGACGAAGCGGCCCGCATTCCCATGGCCGCCAGCTTATTCCGCCGCCTTCGCTTGCTGCTGCTCGGGCGCCGGGGCGCTTTCCTCCGCCGCCGGAGACAGCGAAAGGCGAGGCTCGGCCGGCTCGGCGGGCTCCAGGCTCGGCGCCGGCTGAACGAGCGCCCATTCCGTCGCCAGCGCCAAGGGCGCCGCGTCAAGGCTTATGGGGGTCTCGTCCTTGATTGGAGCGGCAGCCGCCTCCAGCCGGATTCCCGTCTCCACGACAAGATCGATCGGACCGCCGACCAGGATGAGGTGCTCCACGTCGTCGCGGCGGACGAGCATGAGCTTGCGGCCGCCATCCAACGCGGCTCGCTCCACAAAGGCGATACGCCGGGAACGCGGGGCGAAAAAGCGCGCCGCCTCGCCCTTGTTCTGCTGGTTCAGAAAAAACGCAACGCCAGCCGCCGCCCCCAATCCAAAAATGAAGATTGCGGCGATTACCAAGCCTGCGGAGCCCATGCGATCCCCCCCTTTTTGCGGAAATTAGGACTGCTCGCCGTCCTAAATCTCATCGACATGAGGCAAAAGATGCGACCGCAAGCCTGTGCGCAACACTTTTTTAACTTTTCCCATGCCGTGATCGTCTTAGCGTCGCGTCCCCGAGCAAGACGAATTGATCCATAGTCGAGGGCAAAGCGAGGTTTTTGAAATGCCGGCGCCATCGATGCCATTCGCACACTGGAGCCCCCAGTGGAATAGTGTTGCCGTCGGCCTTGGCGCGATCGCGGCCCTCGCGCTGGCGGCGGTTGGCCGGGGAGAGATCGCGCTCGCGCTTTTGGCCTTCCTTGGCGCGGGAGGGGCAATCCTGTTTGCGGCGGGCCGGCTGTGCTTCAAGGCCGCCGAGGGCAAATCCGAGGAACGCTTCAGTCAGCTCATGCGCGTTCTGCCCACCCCGGTGGCCGTCACCAGCAAAAAGGGCTCGATCAAGTGGGGCAGCGAGACGTTCCTGAACACCGTTGGCGGGCTGGGCCTCGATCAAGACCTCTCGCGCCTGGGCGAACGCCATCCTGAAACGGCGGCGGCCATCTTCCGGCTTTTTGCGGCAGGCCGCGCCGGGAAATCGCACGCGGAGGCGATCCGCATGCCGAACTTCCCCGCGGGCGACCCCATTGTTCTGAGCGTGGCGCCGCTTGTGGAGCATGGAAGCCGTTCCTCGCTCCTGATCTGGCAAATCGAACAACAAAGGAAGACGGCGCCGGGCGAAAAGCCGAGGCATGGTCTCGATGCGCTTCCCGTTCCGGCCCTTTCCGTGAGCAGGGACCTGTCCGTCCAAGGCGCGAACAAAGGGTTCGAGAAGCTCGCGGGCTGCTCGCCCGCCGGCAAGCAAGCGTGGTCGCTGTTCCGCACAAGGCGCGGCAATCCCCTCACCCGGGCTCGTCTGAGGGACATGATCGCGAAGGGCGGCAGCGCGGTCCCCATCCAGATTCAAAGCGCGAGCGGCTATTCCCGGGCGGCGTCGCTGCATGTCGGGGCGGACATGGACGAAGCCCAGATCTGGCTCGTGACGCCAGCCGATCCCGCGGCCGGCAGCCTCGACGAGACCTTCGAGGCGCTTCTTTCGCGCGCGCCGGCGGCCATGGCTTTCACGAATGCGAAAGGCGTCGTTCAGGCGGCCAACGATGCGTTCCGCAGGCTTTTCGGCGATCCATCCGAGGAGGATCCTGCCGGGGCGGACCTTTGCGGCAAACCCCTGGCGTCGCTCGTCGCGGAGACCTCTTCTCAAAACGTCAAGGACAAGATCGCGTCGCTTTCGGCAAGCGGCCTCGCCGGGGCCGAGCCGGTGGAGCTGCAAGCCGCGCTCAAGGGATCGCTCAACCGCCGCGCCCGCCTCACGGTCTTTCCCGCGGCAAATGACACGAGCCTGATCGTCCAGGCGGTCGAGACCGGATCGGCCCCCATCATCGACGAGCAAGCCGTGCAGGGCCAGAAATTGCAGGCCGTGGGCGAGCTGGCCGGCGGCATCGCTCACGATTTCAACAACCTGCTCACCGCCATCATCGGCTTTTCCGACTTGCTGCTGAGCCGCTACAAGGCCTCCGATCACGCGTTCAAGGACTTGATGAACATCAAGAACAATGCGACGCGCGCCGCCGAACTCGTGAAGCAGATCCTCGCCTATTCGCGCCGCCAAACCTTGCGCCCGGCGCTCCTCAAGATCACCGACGTGATCGAGGAGTTCCAGGCCACGATGGGGCGGACGCTCGGCGAGAATGTCAAGGCGAAGGTGCAGCATGGCCGCGACTTGTGGTTCGTGAAGGCGGACGAGGGGCAGCTCTTCCAGGTGATCATGAACCTCGCCGTGAACGCCCGCGACGCCATGCCGGACGGCGGCGAAATCGCGATAACGACGGCGAATGTCAGCGAACGCGAGTCGCTTAGCCTGAAGGACCGGGGCCTCGACCGCGGCGAGTACGTCATGTGCGAAGTGCGCGACAGCGGCACCGGCATCAAACCCGAACACCTCGAAAAGATCTTCGATCCCTTCTTCTCGACGAAGGAGGTGGGCAAGGGCACCGGCCTCGGCCTTTCGACCGTCTTCGGCATCGTAAAGCAGACGGGCGGCACGATCGTCGTCGACAGCGAGATCGGCCAGGGCACGTCCTTCCGCATCTACCTCCCGCGCCATGTGGAGACGGAGCAGGAACTCAAGGATCGGGAAATCAAGCCCGAACCGCCCGGCAAGCCTATAGACCTCACGGCGCCAGTAGATCCCAACAACCCAACAGAGTCCAAAAACACTGTGCTTCTGGTCGAGGACGAGGACACGGTGCGCTCGTTTGCGTCGCGCGCGCTCACCTCGCGCGGCTACAAGGTGCTGGAGGCGTCGAGCGGCGTCGAAGCGCTCGAAATTATGGACCGCGAGCACGGGAAGGTCGATCTCGTCCTCAGCGACGTTGTCATGCCGGAAATGGACGGGCCGACGCTGCTCCGCCACCTGCGCCAGCGCAACCCCAACATCCGCATCGTCTTCATGTCGGGCTATGCCGAAGAGGCGTTCCGCAAGAACCTCTCCGCGGACGAAAACTTCGTCTTCCTGCCGAAGCCCTTCACGCTGAAAAAGCTCGCCGAAACGGTAAAGGCCGCGGCGGCTTAAGGAGCAATCAGAATCGGATTGCACGCAGTGCGTTCCATCTCGCCGCGAGGCGTCGTTCAAGTTGTAAATTTGCACTTGCGCACAGGAACAAACCGTGTACATTGGGTGTCGTTTGCAAGTCCATGACTGCATGGGATAAAAGGTAACGACTCATGAGCGATGCGCCATTCCGCGTGATTGAAGGGAATTTTGGGATCATGGACAAACAGAAAGCCCTCGAAGCGGCGCTGAGCCAAATCGAGCGGAATTTCGGCAAAGGCTCCATCATGCGGCTTGGCAAGAACGAAAAGCCGGTGGAGGTGGAGGCCATTTCCACAGGATCCCTGGGGCTCGACATCGCGCTCGGCATCGGCGGGTTGCCGCGCGGCAGAGTCGTGGAAATATTCGGCCCGGAGTCCTCGGGCAAGACCACGCTGGCCCTTCACGTCATCGCTGAAGCGCAAAAGAAGGGCGGGGCCTGCGGTTTCGTCGACGCGGAGCACGCGCTCGATGCCGGCTATGCAAAAAAGCTCGGGGTCAATCTCGAAGAACTGATCATCTCTCAGCCGGATGCGGGCGAACAAGCGCTTGAAATCACAGACACGCTGGTTCGTTCGGGCGCGATCGACGTGATTGTGGTCGATTCCGTGGCGGCGCTGACGCCGAAGGCTGAGATCGAAGGCGAAATGGGCGACGTTCTGCCCGGCATGCAGGCGCGGCTCATGAGCCAGGCGCTGCGCAAGCTCACAGGCTCGATCTCGAAGTCGAACTGCCTCGTGATTTTCATCAACCAGATCCGCATGAAGATCGGGGTGATGTTCGGCAACCCGGAGACGACAACGGGCGGCAACGCGCTGAAGTTTTATTCCTCCGTCCGGCTCGACATCCGCCGCATCGGGCAGATCAAGGAGCGCGACGAGGTTGTCGGCAATCAGACGCGCGTCAAGGTGGTCAAGAACAAGGTTGCGCCGCCGTTCAAGCAGGTCGAGTTCGACATCATGTATGGCGAGGGCATCTCGAAGACGGGCGAATTGGTCGACCTCGGCGTGAAGGCGAACATCGTCGAAAAGTCCGGCTCCTGGTATTCCTACGACAGCCAGCGCATCGGGCAGGGCCGCGAGAACGCCAAGCTTTATTTGAAGAACAACCCGCAAGTCGCAGAAGCCATCGAGCGCGAAATCAGGGCGAACGCCGGCTTGATCGCAACAAAAATCCTCGACGGCGCCGATGAGGGCGACGACGATGCGGCCGACTCTGAAGTGGCGGCTTCGGAAGAGGCCGTTCAGTCGCGCAAAAGCGGCCGCCGCTGACGATTAAAAGCCTGCTTAACCGAGCCTCAGCTTTTCCAAGCGAGAGCTTGGCGCGATTGCTGTGGGTCGCTTGCTCTATAACGAGAATTTGCGGTATCGCTATTGACCTATGATGTGCTTTATCTCTGGCGCGGCGACCTTTCTAACCCATATCGACGCGGCGCCAGCCTACTGGAAAAGAATTAGTTATGAGCAGCCTCAACGATATCCGCGGGACCTTCATCGATTTCTTTAAAAAGAACGGCCATGAGCATGTGCCGTCGAGCCCGCTCGTCCCGCGGAACGATCCCACGCTGATGTTCACGAACGCGGGCATGGTGCAGTTCAAGAACGTCTTCACAGGCATGGAGACTTTGCCGTTCAAGCGCGCCGTCACGTCTCAGAAATGCGTGCGGGCGGGCGGCAAGCACAATGACCTCGACAATGTGGGATACACGGCGCGCCACCACACATTCTTCGAGATGCTCGGCAATTTCTCCTTTGGCGACTACTTCAAGGACGTTGCCATCGACCTTGCCTGGACCCTTGTCACCAAGGAATACGGTCTCGATAAGAAGCGCCTGCTTGTCACCGTCTTCTCCGAGGACGACGAGGCTTTCGGGCTCTGGCGCAAGATCGCGGGGCTGCCCGAAGACCGCATCGTTCGCATCCCGACTTCGGACAATTTCTGGTCCATGGGCGAGACCGGGCCGTGCGGCCCGTGTTCCGAAATCTTTTTCGATCACGGCCCGAAAATCCCCGGCGGTCCTCCCGGCAGCGCGGATGCGGATGGCGACCGCTTCGTGGAGATCTGGAACCTCGTATTCATGCAGTACGAGCAGATCTCGAAGGGCGAGCGCCTTGACCTGCCGAAGCCCTCGATCGACACTGGCATGGGGCTGGAACGCGTCTCCGCCGTCCTTCAAGGCGTGCACAACAACTACGACACCGATCTTTTTCAGGCGATCATCCGCGCTTCGGTCGAAGCCTCCGGCGTTAAGGCGGAAGGCGCCGCGCTGCCAAGCCATCGCGTCATCGCCGATCACCTCAGGGCGTCGAGCTTCCTCATCGCGGATGGCGTTCTACCCTCGAATGAGGGGCGCGGCTATGTGCTGCGGCGCATCATGCGCCGGGCTATGCGCCATGCCCATCTGCTCGGCGCGGAGGAGCCGCTGCTGTATCGCCTTCTCCCCGTGCTGGTCCGCGAAATGGGCCAGGCCTATCCCGAACTCATTCGCGGCCAGGCGCTCATTAGCGAAACGCTCAAGATCGAGGAAGTTCGCTTCCGCAAGACTCTCGCGCGCGGGATCAGCCTCTTGGATGAAGCTTCGGGCTCGCTCGCGGCGGGCGACACGCTGCCGGGCGACGTTGCCTTCAAGCTCTACGACACTTATGGCTTTCCGCTCGACCTCACTCAGGACGCCTTGAAGGCGCGCAACATCGGCGTCGACGTGGAGCAGTTCAACCTGGCGATGGAACAGCAGAAGGCGGAGGCGCGCAAAGCCTGGGCCGGCTCCGGCGAGGCGGCGACCGATAAGCTTTGGTTCGACCTCCTCGACCAGGTTGGGCCGACGGAATTTCTCGGCTACGAGACCGAGACAGCCGAGGGCGTGGTCGTGGCCTTGCTCAAGGGGGGCAAGCCGGTCAAGCAGCTGAAGAAGGGCGAAGAAGGCATTGTCATCGTCAACCAGACGCCGTTCTACGGCGAGTCAGGCGGGCAGGCCGGCGACCAGGGCGTAATCATGGCGCCCAAGGACGTGCATTTCAATGTCGCGGACACGCAGAAGAGGCTCGGCAAGATTTTCGCGCATGTGGGGACGGTCGAGAAAGGCCCGCTGAAAGTCGGCGATGCGGTTGAGTTGCACGTTGACGCCTCCCGGCGCACATCGATCCGCGCCAATCACTCGGCGACGCATCTTCTCCATGAGGCGATGCGAGAAACGCTCGGTACGCACGTCACGCAAAAGGGCTCTCTTGTCGACCCGGACAAGCTGCGCTTCGACTTTTCGCACCCGAAACCGCTGTCGAAGGAAGAAATCGCCGCGATCGAGGACATCGCCAATGCCGTCGTGCTGCGCGACAGCCCGGTCGTGACGCGACTCATGCCGGTGGACGACGCCATCGCCGCCGGCGCCATGGCCCTTTTCGGCGAGAAATACGGGGAAGAAGTGCGCGTCGTTTCCATGGGCGAGGCCTCGCACGACGACAAAGGCGGGCGCGTTTTCTCCGTCGAACTCTGCGGCGGCACGCATGTCCGCGCGACCGGAGAAATCGGCCTCGTCAAGATCGTGCAGGAAGGGGCCGTTGCCGCTGGGGTGCGGCGCATCGAGGCGCTGACCGCGGGCGCGGCGCGCAGTTACCTCGCCGCACAGGACGCCGCGCTTCGTCAGGCAGCCGACATCCTGCGCGTTCAGCCCGGCGAAGTTCCGAGCCGCGTCGCCTCGCTCTTGGAAGAAAGAAAAAGACTTGAGCGCGAACTTGCGGAAGCCAAGAAGAAACTGGCGCTTGGCGCTGGCGCGAACGGTCAGGCGAGCGCGGAAAGTCCGGTACGGACGGTGGGCTCCGTCACCATGTTCGCCCGCACAGTCCATGGGATTCAGCCGAAGGATCTCCGCAGCCTCGTCGATGACGGCAAAAAGCAGATCAAATCCGGCGTCGTGGCGATTGTCGGCGTGACGGAGGAAGGCAAGGCGGGCATTGTCGTCGGGGTCACGGACGACCTGACCGCAAAATACAGCGCGGTGGATCTCGTCAGGGCAGGCGCGGCGGCCTTGGGCGGCCAGGGGGGCGGCGGCAGGCCGGACATGGCCCAGGCCGGCGGCCCGGACGGCGCGAGCGCCGAGGCCGCGCTCGACGCCATCGCGAACCAGCTTTCGAGCGCCACCACGGCGGCGGCCTGAGCCGCTTCCCCTCGCCAGCGCTTTTCTGGAGCCTTATGAATGCCGCGAGCGTAAGTTTGTCGCGGTGCGCACAAGCAGATGCTATCACAGAGCGCGGCGCTTTCAGGCGACGCTCTTTTCACTTATGTATGGCGCCATGACCACAGCCTCACCCTCCGCGCAAGACGCCGCTCCCGCCCGCGAAGCCGCCGCCAAGGGCGTGACGCCTCTCGCGCGCATCCGCAATTTCTCCATCGTGGCGCATATCGATCACGGCAAGTCCACGCTCGCGGACCGGTTGATCCAGATTTGCGGCGGCATGACCGAGCGCGAAATGGCGGGCCAGGCGCAGGTTCTCGACAGCATGGACATCGAGAAGGAGCGCGGCATCACCATCAAGGCGCAGACCGTGCGCCTCGACTACCGCGCCAAGGACGGCGAGTTGTACCAGCTCAACCTGATGGACACGCCGGGTCACGTGGATTTCGGCTACGAGGTGAGCCGGAGCCTTGCCGCGTGCGAGGGGTCGCTCCTTGTCGTCGATGCGAGCCAGGGCGTGGAGGCGCAGACGCTCGCCAATGTTTATAAGGCGCTCGACAACAATCACGAGATCGTACCGATCCTCAACAAGATCGACTTGCCCGCGGCCGAGCCGGATCGCGTCAAGCAGCAGATCGAGGACGTGATCGGCCTCGATGCTCACGATGCCGTAGAGATTTCCGCGAAGACCGGCCTCAATGTCGACGCTGTGCTGGAAGCGATTGTGCATCGGCTGCCTCCGCCGAAAGGCGATGCGAAAGCGCCGCTGAAGGCGATGCTCATCGACAGCTGGTACGATCCTTATCTGGGCGTTGTCGTGCTCGTCCGCGTTGTCGATGGGCTTCTGAAAAAGGGCATGCGCATCAAGCTCATGTCTACGGGCGCGGCGCATCCGGTCGACCGCGTCGGCATTTTCCGCCCGAAACAGGAGATGCTCGACGTGCTCGGTCCGGGCGAAGTAGGCTTCTTCACCGCAGCGATCAAGGAAGTGGCCGACACCCGCGTCGGCGATACCGTGACGGAGGATAAGCGCCAGGCTGCGCAGGCGCTCCCCGGCTTCAAGCCGGTCCAGCCGGTCGTGTTCTGCGGCCTCTTTCCCGTCGACGCTTCGCAATTCGAAGACTTGCGAGACGCCATGTCCAAGCTGCGCCTCAACGACGCGAGCTTCCAGTATGAGATGGAGACGAGCGCCGCGCTCGGCTTCGGCTTCCGCTGCGGCTTCCTCGGCCTGTTGCACCTGGAAATCGTCCGCGAGCGGCTGGAGCGCGAGTTCAACATCGACCTCATCACCACCGCGCCGAGCGTGATCTATCGCCTCTACATGACGGACGGCGAGATGCGCGAAATGCACAATCCGGCCGACATGCCTGACGTCGTGAAGATCGACCGCATGGAGGAGCCGTGGATCAAGGCGACGATCTTCGTGCCCGACGAACATCTTGGCTCGGTCTTGAAGCTCTGCGAGGATCGCCGCGGACGGCAGAAGGAGCTTACCTATGCCGGTTCGCGCGCCATGGTGGTCTACGATCTGCCGCTGAACGAGGTTGTGTTCGATTTTTACGACCGCCTGAAATCCATCAGCCGCGGTTATGCGAGCTTCGACTATTCAATTACGGGCTACGAGCCCGGCGACCTTGTGAAGATGTCCATCCTCGTCAACGACGAACCGGTTGACGCTCTTTCCATGATCGTTCATCGCGGGCGCGCCGAGATGCGGGGCCGAATGATGTGCGAGAAGCTGAAAGAGCTGATCCCCAGGCACATGTTCAAAATCCCGATCCAGGCGGCTATCGGGGGCAAGGTGATCGCGCGCGAGACCCTGTCGGCGCTGCGCAAGGACGTGACCGCGAAGTGCTATGGCGGCGACGTGACGCGCAAGCGCAAGCTCTTGGACAAGCAGAAGGAAGGCAAGAAGAGGATGCGGCAGTTCGGCCGCGTCGAGATCCCGCAGGAGGCCTTCATCGCCGCGCTGAAGATGGACGCGAATTAATCAAGGCGGTAGTCCTATTCAGCCGCCGAAAGCTTGGCGCGGGTCAAGCGGTCGTAGAGCCATTCCGGCGGAAGATCGTCGCCGTTCTCCTAAACCAGCGTCTCCAACTCGGCATCGGCGTGCAGCTTTGCGAATTCCTTCTCAACTTTGAGAGACTCGAAAACCGGCCCCCAAAGCGAGTCCGACAGGTCGATTTCTCCGGTAACGCCGTCGCCAAAACGGAGCCAAACGCGGTAGCCGCCAGCATGGCGGGCATCGATTACTCTTGGTATCGCCATGTCATTCCAGGGGGTCGAATCCTCGACGGCGGCGCAAGCGCGGGGCGGCAAGCTTCCGATTATAATTCCTCCTGTGCGAATACCAATTTCGGCTTGGAAGGCTCCGTAACGCGCGGGTGATCGCTGAAATAGATCGAAATGATTATGCCGTAGAAGCGGCTAAGAATGGGCATGGAGAGCAATTTCGCTAAGGTTCGATCTCGCTTCCCATCTATAACAACTGCGAAAGCGATGCACTTGAGTAAGCGTCGCATGGGGGCGAATCGACACAAGGGTGGCCTTGCCAAATTGCCAGCGATGCCACAATCGATGACGCGCCTGCGGGCGAAATCGTGCTGTCGCTTCCCCCGGAGCGTTAACCGTGTTAGCAGGCGGGGCCGTCTGCCCCACAATCCGAGACCGGAATGACAGTTGCAGTGATTATCAGCGGGATCGGGCTCGCCGCCTGGCTCTATCTCCTCATCGCGAGGGGAGGCTTCTGGCGCGCCGATATCCGCGACGACGCCGATGCATTGCCCGCGCCCAAGGCATGGCCGGCCGTCGCCGCCGTCGTGCCCGCGCGCAACGAGGCGGACGTGATCGCGCAAAGCCTGTCGAGCCTGCTCAGCCAGGATTATCCGCTGCATGTCATTCTCGTGGACGATCAGAGCGACGACGACACTTCGGAGGCTGCCCGCAACGCCGCCGCCGCCCTTGGCGCGCGCGAGCGCCTGACGATCCTTTCGGGCGCGCCGCTGCCTCCCGGTTGGACGGGCAAGCTCTGGGCCATGAACCAGGGCGTTGCGCGCGCCGCTTCGCTGCCAGAGCCGCCGCGCTATCTGCTTCTGACGGACGCCGACATCGCCTACGACGCGGGCGCGATCCACCGGCTCGTCGCGCGCGCCGAGGCCGGCTCGCTGGCGCTGACCTCGCTCATGGTGAAACTGCGCTGCGAAAGCCTCGCCGAGCGCATGCTGATCCCCGCCTTCGTATTCTTCTTCCAGATGCTCTACCCCTTCGCCTGGGCGAACCAAAGGAACAACGCAACAGCAGCTGCCGCGGGCGGGTGCATGCTCGCGCGCAGCGACGCGCTTGCCGCGGCCGGCGGCGTCGCGGCCATCCGCGCCTCGCTCATCGACGACTGCGCCATGGGGCGCGCCATGAAAACCCAAGGCCCGATCTGGCTCGGCCTGACGAACAGCGCGCACAGCCTCAGGCCCTATCCCGATTTCGAGGATGTCCGCCGCATGGTCGCCCGCTCGGCCTACGATCAGCTCAACTATTCGCCGCTGCTTCTCGCGGGCACGATCCTCGGCATGCTGCTGACTTATCTCCTGCCGCCGCTGTTCGCGATCTTCGGCGCGGGGCTCCCGCAGGCCATCGGCGCGGCGACTTGGGCGCTGATGACGATTGCATTTCTGCCAATCGTCCGCTTCTATCGCCTGTCGCCGCTCTGGGCGGCGGCCCTGCCTGTCATCGCGACACTCTATATGGCGTTCACCGTGGACTCGGCTGTTCAGCATTGGCGCGGCAAGGGCGGGTTTTGGAAAGGACGCGTGCAGGCTCGGCGCGCGGAGGCATCATGACAACAGGCCCCGTTTGGGAAGCAGGCGAGAAGACGCACAAGGACGAGAATTTTCCCGTCGCGTCGCATCTCGTGTCGAAGAAGCATCGCCCCGTTATTCTCGCGTTCTACCGCTTTGCGCGCGCCGCCGACGATGTGGCGGACCATCCCGAGCTTTCCGAGGGCGAGAAAATCCGCACGCTCGATGAGTTCGAGGAGACGCTTCTCGGCCACAGCGACGCCATCGCCGACGCGCTGCCCTTGCGCGCCGCCATCGCCGGGCGCGGGCTTTCGCCGAAGCACGGCCAGGACTTGCTCGTCGCCTTCCGCATGGACGCCGGCAAGCATCGCTACGCCGATTGGGCCGATCTCATCCATTATTGCAGCTATTCCGCCATGCCGGTCGGGCGCTTCGTGCTAGATGTGCACGGCGAAAGCCGCGCGACATGGCCCGCGAACGACGCGCTCTGCGCCGCGCTGCAAATCATCAATCACCTTCAGGATTGCGGCGCCGATTATCGCCGTCTCGACCGCGTTTACATTCCGCTCGACGCTCTGGCGGCGCGGAGCATCCCAGTCGAAGCGCTGGCCGCGCCGCAATCGTCGCCGGACCTGCTCGCCTGCATCCACGAGCTGGCGGCGAAAACGGAAGACCTGCTCGGCGCCGCCGATCTGTCGCGCAGTATAAAGGACTTGCGGCTCAGCCTCGAAGTGGCCTCCATCGAGCGGCTTGCGCGGAAACTCGTGCACATGCTGAAAGCGCGTGACCCTCTCAGCCAAAAGGTGCATTTGAGCAAAGTGGAGTTCGCGTCCAATTTGATCGCGGCAGCGAGCGTCACTCTAGGGCGGCGTCTTTTCAAACCGGGCGGGACGCCGGCATCATTGCGGGGGTTCGATGATCAGCCAAGCCGTTGAAGCCGAAGCCGAAGAAGGGCAAGCGTCCCGGCGCGCGCTTGGCAGCTCGTTCTATGCCGCCATGCGTATCATGCCGCCGGGCCAGCGCGAGGCTATGTTCGAGATCTACGCGTTCTGCCGCGCCGTCGACGACATCGCGGACGACCTGGGGGCGGCCGACGGGCGCTTGCAAAAGCTCGACCGCTGGCGCGACGACATCGACGCCATTTATCGCGGCGAGAAGCGCCCCGGCTTGGCGGGCCTTGCCGTGGCGGTGCGCGACTTCGGGCTTGAGAAGGACGACTTCCACGCCATCATCAACGGCATGGAGATGGATGTCCGCCAGAACATCCAGGCGCCGGAATTCGTCGATCTCGACCTCTATTGCGACCGGGTGGCGAGCGCGGTGGGCCGGCTTTCGGTGCGCGTCTTTCGCATGCCGCGCGAAGAGGGGCGCCAGCTTTCGGAGCATCTCGGCCGCGCGCTTCAGCTTACCAACATCCTGCGCGACATCGACGAGGACGCCGCCATCGGCCGCCTCTATCTGCCGCGCGAATTCCTGCGCGACGCAAGCATCTTGAGCACCGACCCCGCCGTGGTGCTTGCAAGCCCCGCCCTTCCGTATATCTGCGAGCGCATCGTGACGCTGGCGCGTTGGCGTTTCGCCGAAGCCGACAAGATCATGAACGCGCATCCGCGCAAGATGGTGCGGACGCCGCGCGTGATGGCTGAGGCTTACAAGGCCATTCTCGCCGCCCTTGTCGCGCGCGGCTGGAAGGCGCCGCGGGCGCCCGTCAAGCTCAGCAAATCGCGCATCATCCTGATTGTGCTGCGGCACTTCATAGTCTAGCGATGACGAACCCATCGCCCGAACCCTCTCCCGAGGACCCGCCGCAGCATTCCGCTTCCGACGCAGCCCCCCCTCACCCCAGCCCTCTCCCTCTGGGAGAGGGAGTCCCGCCGCAGCCACTGCAAGGTCGTGCCCTCTCCGATCCGCATTCGCTTGCGAATGCGGACACTCAAAAGCGGCAAGCTCGCCAAGGCGAGCTTGCATGGGAGAGGGACAGGGTGAGGGGTTGCGCGCCCACAACTCACATCATCGGCGCGGGCCTCGCGGGCTTATCCGCCGCTGTCCGGCTCGCCGAACAAGGCCGCCCGGTTCGCGTCTACGAGGCGGCGGGGCAGGCGGGGGGGCGCTGCCGCTCCTATTACGACGCCGGTTTCGGCGCGGTGATCGACAACGGCAATCACCTGCTCTTGTCGGGCAACGACGCGGCGATGCGCTACCTCGCGCTGATCGGCGGCGCGGGGAAGCTCCAGGCGCCCGCCACGGCGGAATTCCCGTTCGCGGATTTGAAGACCGGCGAGCGCTGGACGCTGAAGATCAATGAGGGGCGCTGGCCCTCCTGGCTGTTCGACGCATCCCGGCGCGTTCCGGCGACGAAGCCGCTCGATTATCTTGCCGCGGCGCCGCTGATGTGGGCGGGCGCCAAAAAGACCGTGACGGACATCGTCGCCAGCGACGGCGCGCTCTACGAAAGGCTCTGGCAACCGCTCATGCTGGCCGCGCTGAATACCGATCCGCGCGAGAGCTCGGCGCGGCTGGCGGGCGCGGTCATGCGCAACACGCTGGCAAAAGGCGGCGGGGCCTGCCGTCCCCTCGTCGCCGAAGGGCTTTCGGCCGCCTTCATCGACCCGTCGCTCGACTATCTCAGGGAGCGCGGAGGAACTATCGCGTTCAGCAAGCGCTGCCGTGAAATCGCCTTCGCCTCAGGGCGGGTCTCCTCGCTCAAATTCGGCGACGGCGAGGCGCCCGTCGGCGTCGGCGAAAGCGTCATCCTCGCCGTTCCGCCCTGGGTTGCCCAATCGCTCCTGCCGGGCCTCAAGGCGCCCACCGAGTTCCGGGCCATCGTGAACGCGCATTACAGGATTGATCCGCCGCCACATTTCCCGCCCATCTTTGGCCTTATTCATGGCACAGTCGAGTGGATCTTTGCTTTTCCTGGGCGGCTATCGATAACGGTCAGTGGGGCGGACCGGCTTATCGATCGCACGCGCGACGAACTTGCCGCCGAATTGTGGCGGGATGTCGCCGCCGCAACGGGGCTTTCCGGCAATTTGCCGCCTTGGCAAATCGTTAAGGAAAAGCGTGCAACATTCGCTGCGAGCCCCGAGCAGGATTTATTGCGCCCAGAGTCAAAAACAAAGTGGCGCAACCTTTTTCTTGCGGGCGACTGGATACAGACCGGCCTGCCCGCAACCATCGAAGGCGCGATCCGTTCAGGCGAGCGGGCCGCGTGGCTGGCTATGAGGGGATAGTGCACCATGATGGCGATGAGCGACCGCGCTCTGCGCGGGGATGGCGAGTTCGAGGCGGAGCAGTTGGATTTTGACGAGCCGGAGCGAAAAAGCGCGAAGGGCGCCGCGACTCTCGAAGCTCGCATCGAGGCGGCTGCGGCGGCGCTGCTGAACCGTCAGCAACAGGATGGGCACTGGTGCTTCGAGTTCGAAGCCGACGCCACGATCCCGGCGGAATATATCCTGCTCACGCACTACCTCGGCGAGGAGGCGAATCTCGAACGCGAGAGGAAGATCGGCAACTATCTGCGCCGCATCCAGGGCGAGCATGGCGGCTGGCCCTTGTATCATAAGGGCGAGTTCGACATGAGCGCCAGCGTGAAAGCCTATTTCGCGCTGAAGATGATCGGCGACGGCATCGACGCGCCGCACATGGCGCGCGCCCGCGAGGCGATCCTGTCGCGCGGCGGCGCCGAGATGAGCAACGTGTTCACGCGCATAGAACTCGCGCTTTACGGCGTCGTGCCATGGCGCGCGGCGCCGGTGATGCCGGTCGAGATCATGCACCTGCCGCGCTGGTTCCCCTTCCACATGACGAAGGTGTCCTATTGGGCGCGCACCGTGATGACCCCGCTATTCGTGCTGGGGGCGCTGAAGCCGCTCGCGCGCAACAAGCGCGGCGTGAGCGTGGACGAGCTGTTCCTGACGCCGCCGAAAGAGGTGGGCATGCGGCCCAAGGCCGAGCATCAGAAGGCGTCGTGGTACTTGCTCTTCTCGGGCATCGACAACGTTCTGCGCGCGACCGAGCCGATGTTCCCGGCGGGCTCGCGCAAGAGCGCCATCGACAAGGCCGTCGCCTTCGTGAAGGAGAGGCTGAACGGCGAGGACGGGCTTGGCGCGATTTTCCCCGCCATGGCCAACAGCGTGATGATGTTCGACGCGCTGGGCTACCCCGAAAGCGATCCCGACCGCGCCATCGCCCGCTATTCAATCGAGAAACTTCTGATCGAGACCGACGACGAGATTTATTGCCAGCCCTGCGTGTCTCCGGTGTGGGATACGGGGCTCGCGGCTCACGCTTTGCTGGAGAGCGGCGGCGAGGCCGAGCGCGAGGCCGCGCTGAAGGGCCTTGAGTGGCTGAAGCCGAAGCAGGTGCTCGACGTGAAGGGCGACTGGGCCGAGGCGCGCCCCGGCGTGCGGCCGGGTGGCTGGGCCTTTCAATACGCCAACCCGCATTATCCCGATCTCGACGACACGGCCGTAGTGGTGATGGCGCTCGACAGGGCCGCGAACCTGCCGGGCAGCGCCGACAAATATGGCGAGCCAATCGGCCGGGGCCGCGAGTGGATCGAGGGCTTGCAGAGCAAGAATGGCGGCTGGGCGGCCTTCGACGCCGACAACACCTATCATTACCTGAACAACATCCCCTTCTCGGACCACGGCGCGCTTCTCGATCCGCCAACCGTGGACGTCTCCGCGCGCTGCGTGTCGATGCTCGCGCAGCTTGGCGAGAAGCGGGAAACGAACCCGCTCCTCAAGCGCGGCGTGGAGTATCTCCTGCGCGAGCAGGAGAAGGACGGAAGCTGGTTCGGCCGCTGGGGATCGAACTACATCTACGGCACGTGGTCGGCGCTCTGCGCACTGAACGCGGCGGGCATGCCCCACTCCTCCGCCAGCGTGCGCCGCGCGGCGGCTTGGCTCATCTCGATCCAGAACGAGGATGGCGGCTGGGGCGAGGATGGCTCCAGCTACAAGCTCGACTATAAGGGCTACGAGAAGTCGCCGAGCACGCCGTCGCAAACGTCATGGGCGCTGCTGGGCCTGATGGCGGCGGGCGAGGTCGATCACCCGGCCGTCAAGAAGGGCGTCGACTGGCTGATCGCGACGCAGGACGCGGGCGGCACATGGCGCGAGGACCGGCACAACGCGCCCGGCTTCCCGCGCGTCTTCTATCTCATCTATCACGGCTACGCGAAATACTTCCCGCTGTGGGCGCTGGCCCGCTACCGGAACCTGAAAGCGGGCAACGGCGCGCCCGTGATGTACGGCATGTGAGAGCCATGCGCATCAAACATGTCACGGTTGCGGCAGGAAAATTAGTCACACCTTAAGTATCCTTGTCCTCAAGAGCGGCAATTTGTAGGTTGCTCCCAAGGGCACGCGAAGTTAAGCGTGGGCGTTACTTCAGACGGGCGGCTTACTCACATGAAAATGCTTTTCGACGGTGCTCCGGTAGTCGTAGCCGCCGGTATGGATTTCGAGGCCCGCATCGCCGAGGGCCCCGGCGTGCGCGCGGTATACGGGCAAAACCGCGCCCGCTATGTGCGCGACCTCGACGCGGCCATACGGGCGGGCGCGCGGGGCGTCATCAGCTTCGGCGTGGCGGGCGGGCTTTGCCCATCGCTAAAGCCGGGCGATGTCGTCGTGGCAAGCTCCATCGTCACCGCGCGACATCGCTATGAAACTCATGCGCGCTGGTCGCAATCGCTGCGGAACGCCCTTTCTCTCCCGGCCTCCGAGGGCGCCATCTTCGCGGCGGACGACGCCGTCATGACTGTGATTGAAAAAGAGGCGCTCTTGCACGGCACGGGCGCTGTCGCCGTGGATGTTGAGTCGGGCGTCGCGGCGGAGGCCGCCGAGCGCTATGACCTGCCATTCGCCGTGCTGAGGGTCGTGCTCGATCCGGCCGGCCGGTCGCTTCCTCTAAGCGCCGCTGTCGGCGCCCGGGACGACGGAACCACCGACCCGGCGGCCGTTCTTCTCTCTCTCCTCCGCAGGCCGGGCGATCTCGGCGAGCTGATCCGGCTCGCCGGCGATGCGCGCCGCGCGAACCGGGCGCTATTCCGCTGCCGTAAGGCGCTCGGGCCGCTCTTCAGCCTTCTCGATCCGCTGGAGCTCCCGCTCCACGTGGAGTGAGTGAATGTAAGAAGCCGGGCGCTGGTTCTCCAGCGAGATTTCCGGCGCCATCGGCCCTTCCGTGCGGACGCCGCGAAGCGCGAGCGCGATAAGCTTGATCGGGTTCGAGATGGCGGAGTCGGCGGCGGTCGCCTCGTAGCCGCAATGCGCCATGCAATTCGCGCATTTCTCGTAGCGGCCGGTGCCGTAGCTGTCCCAATCCGTCGTTTCCATCAGTTCGGCGTAGGTGTTCGCGTACCCCTCGCTGATGAGATAGCAAGGCTTCTGCCAGCCGAAGATGTTGCGGGTGGGCATGCCCCAGGGCGTGCAGTGGAACTCCTGGTTGCCTGCCAGGAAGTCGAGGAACAGCGGCGAGTGGGTCAGCGTCCAGCGGTGGCCCTTTCCTATCGCGAAGGCTTTACGGAACAGCTCCTTGGTCTTGCGGCGATTGAGGAAGTGCTGCTGGTCTGGCGCGCGCTCGTAGGCGTAGCCCGGCGAGATCGAGACGCCGACTTCGAGATCGCGGCAAAAATCGAGGAAAAACGCCAAATCTTCTGGCTTGTAGTTGTCGAACACGGTCGTGTTCACGTTCACCGTGAAGCCTCTCGCCTTCGCGGCCCTGATCGCGGAAAACGCCCTGTCGAAGGTGCCCGGCTGGCAGACCGACGTGTCGTGATGCTCCCTGAGGCCGTCGAGGTGAACTGAGAAGAAGAGGTAGGGCGAGGGCTCGAACAGGTGCAGCTTCTTTTCGAGCAGCAGCGCGTTCGTGCAGAGCGAAACAAAGCGCTTCTGCGCGACGAGACCCGCGACGATTTCGCCGATCTCCCGATGGATGAGGGGCTCGCCTCCGGGGATCGCCACCATGGGCGCGCCGCATTCCTCGGCCGCTTCCAGGCATTCCTCAACGGAAAGCCGGCGGTTGAGGATGGGATCGGGATAATCGATCTTGCCGCACCCCGCGCAGGCGAGGTTGCAGCGGAACAGCGGCTCAAGCATCAGAACCAGAGGATAACGTTTCCGGCCCTTAAGCTTCTGCTTGAGAAGATAGGCGCCGATCCGTCTTTCCTGGAAAAACGGCAAGACCATAGTGCTGCTCCAATTCGAATTTATCGCGCGGACGCGCGTTTGTAGGCGACTGTGAACGATCTATCCAGGGGTGGGCGGGCGCCTCCCCCCGATTAGCAAGTATGCAGTTCAACCGGGAGCCGAAATTCGACGTTTTCTTCCACCCCCGGCAAGTTTGTGACATCCACGGGACCGAGCGCCCGCAGACTGGCTATGACATCTTGAACCATCGCTTCCGGCGCCGAGGCCCCCGCGGTGAGCCCGATGATGTGCGCGCCCTTCACCCATTCCGGCTTGAGTTCGCTTCCATCCGCCAGGAGATAACTCGGAACGCCGGCTTCCGCTCCGATCTCACGAAGCCTGTTCGAGTTCGAGCTGTTCTTCGCGCCGACGACCAGGATGACATCGGCGATCTTGGTCAACTCGCGAACGGCCATCTGCCTGTTCTGTGTGGCGTAGCAGATGTCGTTCGTTTCAGGGCCGACCACATTGCCAAAACGCCGCTTGATCGCGGCGATGATGCCGCGCGTGTCGTCGATGCTGAGCGTGGTTTGCGTCACATAAGCGACGGGTTCGTCGACGCCGATCGGCAGAGCCGCAACGTCCTCTTCGGTCTGCACCAAGTGAACGGGGCCGGGAATCTGCCCCATCGTGCCTTCCACCTCGGGGTGCCCGGCGTGCCCGACCAGGATCACGGTGCGTCCCTGATTGACGTATTTCTTCCCTTGCAGGTGGACTTTTGTGACGAGCGGGCAGGTCGCGTCGATGATGGGAAGGCCACGGGTTTCGGCCGAATCTTCGACGGACCGGGACACGCCATGGGCGCTGAAAATCGTAACGGCGCCGGGCGGGATTTCATCGATCTCATCGACGAAACGGGCGCCCTTCGCTTTCAGGTCTTCGACGACATGCTTATTGTGCACGATCTCATGGCGGACGAAAACCGGCGCATCGTATTTTTCCAGCGCACGTTCAACAATCGAGATCGCGCGGACGACTCCGGCGCAGAATCCGCGAGGTTGAACAAGCACAACCTGCATGCTACCAGGGCCGCGAGCGAGTTTTTGCATCAAGGTCACCCCGTTCAATGACGTGGTTGTTACTCCACGCATATTCTTGCAGTCGCCTGTTGCGAACAAGCGGCTCCCCTACACCGTTCCGAGGATGGCCGATATTACGGACGTGAAATCGCACTTTTTTGGCATACCTGTCCAGCGATGAACATCAACAAGGCTTCGTGATCGCAATGCGGATGGTCGACTGTGTTCATACTGTATCAGTATTGCACCTTGGTTGCAGGACTTTGGTCTAGACATGATGCAATACGATCACTTCGACGCCACAAATCTTGGGTTGTCGTCCGTGAGAGAAGTCTAAACTTCCCGTAGAGAAAGCCGCCAACTTCTTCTTGGGAAGCGAACAGAGGCAACTTAGCCTTTGCCAGTTCAGCTTGCAACCTCATGACTGGCGAAACAAAAAGGGCCGGTTGCCCGGCCCATCACAGCAGCGCTAGAGCCACAAGATTAGATGGCGTTTACGTGATCCCACGTCACAACCACCTTGGCGCCCACTTTCGCCCGCCTGAAGAGGTCGGCGACATCTTCGTTGTACATGCGGATGCAGCCATGCGAGACCTGCTGACCGATCAGCCAGGGCGCGTCTGTGCCGTGGATGCGATACATGGATTCGCCGAGATACAGGGCGCGGGTGCCAAGCGGATTGCGAGGATCGCCGCCAGCGACATAGGCCGGGAGCGTCGGATTCTCCTTGCGCATATCGGCCGTCGGGGTCCAGGTCGGGTTTTCCCGTTTCTGGCTCACATAGCTGATGCCCGACCATTTCGCTTCAGCCTTGGGGATGGCGATCGCGTAGCTGATGGCGGCGCCCTTCGCCTCAACGTAGTAAAGGCGCCTGTCGCCGAAGCTGACGATGATATCGCCAGGATTAGCGCTGCCGGGACGAATCTTGACGTGATGACGGCCGGCCGGACCGATCGGCCCGAAAAGATCGCTGAAAAAGCTATCGAGGAAATCCGCGCGTGCGCTCGACGCTGCGATTGTCAGGCCGAGGCCGACAATAGCGATTTGCTTCATAAGGCGTGACATCCAATCCCCTCCAAAGTCTCGACAATATCCCAACGCAGGTCGCGCCTGCCCGTCCCTGTTAACGATTCCGTCGCGCTACAGGTTCCCGCGCCGGAACGAGCTTCGCGCCCACAACTTGCGGTTCGGAAGAACATAGCGAAGAGGACCAGAGACGTCAGCCCCCAAAATTCCCGGCTCTCGACGCTTTCGGCCGCCTATGTTGCTAGGATGACACGCTTTTATGACTGCTGACTTAATGGGAAGGCGCAGTCAAAAAAGAAGTACAACTTTCGCGATTACTTTTTGCGGAACTTGTCGAGACTGACGACATCAGCCGTCTTGCGTTCCTCTTTCGCCTCAGCCTCATTACCGGGCGACGGCGCCGCCGCGATCTCCTGACCGGGCGAAGCGGGAGCGGGAAGCTGCTGCACGGGGCCCGTCTCCGGTGCGGGCAGAAGCGGCGCCGGCTCCTGGCCCTTCTCCTCGCCCTCGGGGGGACGAAGCGCGAGTGCGAAGTGAACGCTTGGATCCTGGAAAATGCGAACGGCGCCGAACGGGATCACAAGACGTTCCGGGATATTGTTGAACGACAGGCGAACCTCGAACCGGTCCTCGGTCACGGCCAAGTCCCAGAACTGGTGCTGCAGCACGATCGTCATTTCCTCGGGGTACTGCTCTTTCAAGCGCTTTGAAATGCCGACGCCGGCCGCCCGCGTGTCGAAGGTGATGAAGAAATGATGGTCGCCCGGGATGCCGCGCTTGAGCACGCGCTGAAGCACGGAGCGCACAACGCCGCGCAGCGCATCGAGGACGAGGGCCTCGTACCGGATAAGATCTTCAGGCATTTCCGCTTCTACGCCCAGCCCGTGCAGAAAAGTGGCGGCCTTCTGTTGCCCGGCGCCGCCGACCGCGCCTAACAGCAGCTACGCCGTTAGGACTTGAGATTCCCAGTGTCGCGCCGCATTACGCAGCGAGAGCAACCGGAGCATAGTTGTCATTGGCAACTATAAGAATGGCCCGATACGGTGGAACCATGCCGAGCGAAAGAGTACCCTTTACACCCTCGTCGATCCTATTTCGCCCCCATCAAAAGCAGCCTGCAAAGCGTTCGCGCGAAGGCCGGGCTGCTTGTGGTGGAGGCGCCGGGTACCGCCCCCGGGTCCGAAAGGTTTATTACGATGTCCATTTATCGCCATAGCTGGCCGAAGCCAGCACTCCAATATAGCGATTTCACCGCCCATTGCAAAGGCGCGGAGCAGGAATTGGATGAGAAGCATCAAGTTAGCCACGCCCCCGGGCGGCGGCGCCGGCTCAGCCCTTATCCGAGCGGTCCTCGATCTGGGCGCGCGCCTCGCGGTCGGGGAGCATGCCCCGCTCTTCCTCGCCCAGTGTCTCTTGCGTTCGCTTGCTTTTCAGCCAGCCCGCGGGAGTTTCGCGCCGGCGGCGGCTTGCATCCTCCCGGCCAACCGCGCTGCCTGCCGTCTCGATGAGAAGGTCCGCCCATTTGCCGCGGCTGAACCTGTATATCCGGAACGCGTCGGCTTGGGCGTACATGCTCCCCTGCTTGTCGAGCTTGGCGCGGACCGTCGCTTCGTCGAGGGGCACATTGCTGTCGAAACGGCTTCTTCTCTCTTCGCCGAGCAAGCGCACCAGCTTTTCGCCTTCAAGGATGGCGAAAACGGCGGCGAGGTAACGCGATCGTTCGAGGGCGCGGGTGGATTCGAAGCTCGGGGCGTTGAGCCGGGCCTTCGCCCAATGTTCATAATTCTCTTCGCGGAAGTCCAGCGGCACCGCGGCATAATAGTCGCCCCTGTAGTCGAACACCACGTCCTGGACGGGCGCGATCAACTCGCCGGGCGACGGGATGCGCTCGGAAGACAGATGAAACTCGTTTCGGAAGACGCGATAGAAGGTTTCCAGCACGCCTTGCATAGGACCCCGCTGGCGCGCGCGAGACAGGTCCTGCCCCAAATTGAAGAAGGGGCCGAACGGGCGGTTTATCGACACAAGCAGGATGCAGACATCGACGAAGATCGCAATGATGAGCGGAATATAGTCGCGGTCGCTGAGTCCCGCCTGATTTACGGCGATTACGGACGGAGCCGAGGAACGCGCCGCTTCCTGGCTTTGCAGGATTTTGACCTGCTCCGGCGAGGGCGGCGCTTTTCCGTAGACGGCGAGGCCGATAGCGGTGTTGGACAGCCGCCGGAACGCCTCGATGACAGCCTCCGAGCCTTCCAGCGAGCGAACTTCCGGTTTGCGCAGCTCGGGAAGATCGTCGATGGAGCGAACCACGCCGTTCAAGGCGGCCTGGAGTTGGCCATCCGGGCAGATGAATGTCCCGCCACGGTCGTCGGGAAACACCGTTTGCGCGGCGCGAGCCTTGACCTCATCGCGGATTTGCCGGATTTGCGGGTCCGCGCGAAGCTCGTTGAAGCGCGAGACGGTAAGGCCGAGCTTACGGTCGATGCTCTCGAAAAAGGCTGTCCGCGTTCCCGACTCCTGATCGAACGTCGAGGGATCTTTCTTCAAGACGCGCTGAAGATCGCCGTTCAGATCCGTAATGTCCGCCCGCACGGCTTTCGTCCGCGCCGCGATGAGGCCGTCGGCGAAGGAAAAACGCTGAGCGTCCGTCTCGCGAAGGCGCCTGCGCGGACCGTCGCCCGCGCGGCTGTTGGGACAGGTTCCGCCTGCGGTTCTCTCCGCCTCGGCCTTTTGCGTGGAAATCGTACTGAGCGTCGAGAAGGCGGTTTGAAGAAGTTCGAGGCGGCTTTCCCCCGCCTGGAGCGCTTGCTGCACCTGTACGATGGACGTACCGGCCGCGAGCGACGACTGGGAGCCCGCTTCGAGAAAGCGCCAATAGAATCCGAATGCAAAGGCGACTGAAATCAAAACGAGTACAATATAACCGATGATAAAGAAGGGATAGATCACGAGCCGAAGCTGGCCGGAAAATAGGGCGTCGATAATATAGATGATCATGCCTTGAAGCATGAAAACGGCGAAGCCGATGGCGATTTTGGCGGTTATGCCGATGTCGCCGGAGCTTGCGGCGATCAGTTGCAGCATTCCCGAATAGGTGGATATCCAGGCAAGCGCGCTCAGGCCGGCAAGCAGGATGACCATGAGGGTGGAATATGAGCCGCCTCTCCTTGCCGCCGCCATCTTTGCCCCTAACGATTTTGATTGCCTGGGCGCACCCGCCTTCCGAGCGGAAGTTGGGTCTGCAAACACACGCCCTAGCGGGAAGCTAATAAGGTTGGGTTCGCCTGCAAGTCATTCTGCCTAAAAATGACGACAGTTTAATATTTCATAAAATTGAAAACGCCGCAAACGGCACGAACATCACTGGGTCGCCCTTGCGGATGCTTGGCGCGTCTTCGGCGATTTCGATCAGGCCGCTTGCGGCGCGCAGCGAGGAAATCAGCCCCGAGCCGTCGCGTTCGTATTTCCGCGCAACGGTCGTCTCGCCTTCGCCGTCGAGCCAGCCGCGAAAGAATTCGCGCCGCCCCTGCTTGCGCGACCCGATCTCGAAGCCCGCCGGCACGATCAGGCGCCGCGGCTCGATCCAAGGCTCGCCCGCAGCCCGCCGCGCCGCCGGCCATGCATAGAGCAGCGCGCACACCATCACGGCCACCGGATTGCCGGGCAGCGCGAAGCACAGGCACGAGCCAATCTTGCCCACGCCCATCGGCCGGCCCGGCTTGATCGCGAGTTGCCAGAGGCGGAGCGACTGCGCCGCTCGCAGCGCCGCGATCACATGATCCTCCTCGCCGAGGCTCGCGCCGCCCGAGACGACGATGAGATCGTTTTCGGCGGCGGCGGCGTGAAGCGCGTCGTGGACGGCGGCGCGCGCGTCGGGAAGGATGCCGCCGTAAGTCAGCGCAGGCGCCAGCGGCTTGAACAGGCCGAAGAGCATCGGCCCGTTGGCGTCGTAGACCTTGCCCTCGGCGAAATCCGCGCCTGGCGGGAGCACCTCGTTGCCGGTGGAGAATACGCAGATGCGAAGCGGCCTGAAACAGGCGACCGCGCTTCGCCCGCTCGCGGCGAGAGCGGCGGCGTCTTGCGGACGCAGCCTCCGCCCCGGCTCGGCCACGGCGACGCCCTCGGCCATATCCTCCCCGGCGAGGCGGCGATTGGCGCCCTTTTTCAAGCCGCCGGGAATAAACACGGCGCCCCCGTCCTCCAGGCGGCAATCCTCCTGCATGGCGACGGTATCGCAGCCCATCGGCATGACGGCGCCGGTAAAAATGCGCAAGGCGCCCCGTTCCGTCAGCGCTTGCCGCGCGTCATCGCCCGCCGCCGCCCGGCCGGCAATCCGCAGGAGCGCGCCTTCCCCGGCGTTGTAGTCCGCAAACGCGAAGGCATAGCCGTCGACGGCGGCGTTGGCATTCGCGGGGATGGGGCGCGGGGCTGTTACGGTTTCAGCGCAAACGCGCCCTGTTGCATTGAAAACGCTTACCGTTTCACGTTCGCCAAGCGGGGCGGCGAGCGCCTGAAGCTCGGCGACAGCTTCCTCATGGCGAAGCCTGCGCGTTTGAAATGCGAAGCAATCGTCCGAGGCGGTCACGCGATGCTCCAAGTCTTTGCTAGCATGCTGCTGAAAAAGCGGGAATTCCTGGCTTCATCCCGAATCCGGTTGAACAGTTCGCTGCCGATTGGCGTCATCCCGTGCGCGCCGCGGCATGAAATGCTGCTGCGCAGACACGGGATCTTGCCAAATGCAAAGGGAGATCCCGGATAGGGCTTCGCCCTTCCGGGATGACACTTGCGGAACCGTTCAGCCGATTTGGTATCATCCTTCGACAGGCTCAGGATCAGGCCGAGCGATTTCAACGAGTTGCCCCTCACGGCAAGCCTGTCGAACCATGGGCCAAAACAGTTTCTTGGCATTCGGCTAGGCTTTCATCTGGGCGTATCCGGAGAGGATAAAGTCCGCAATCGCGTCCGTCTCGTCCAGCGCAAAGGCCGGAAGTTCGCAGCCCTCGATCTCGAAATCGGCGGCGACGGCGCGGATGGTGGGGTCGCCCGGCGCCAGCGGCGCTTGCTTCAAGGCCGCGCGGCGCCTGACTTCGAGTTTCGGATGGCTTTCGCGCTTGAAGCCCTCGACAAGGATGATATCCGCCCCTTCGACATGGCGGATCAGTTCGGATAGCGCCGGCTCGGGCCTGTCGCGCAGTTCGGTCATAATGGCAAAGCGCGCGGCGGACGAAACCGCGACCGTGCTCGCGCCCGCCTCCCTGTATCGAAAGGAGTCGCGCCCTTCTTGATCGACCTCGAAGCCATGATGCGCATGCTTGACCGCCGCCACCCGAAGGCCGCGCGCTGAGAAAGCGGAGATCAGCCTGACCATCAGCGTCGTCTTGCCAGAGTTCTTCCAGCCCACGACGCCGAAAACGGGCGCGGTCATGGCGCGCCCTCCATCGCCAGCAGGTTTTCGGCCTCGGCCAGATCTTCAGGCGTGTTGGCGTTGAAGAAGGGATCGACAAGCTTGCCGCCAGCGTTGGCGAAGGGAAAGGGCGCCGTGAAATGCGGATGCCGCTCCACCCAATGCACCATTTTGCGCGTGCCATTTTGCAAGGCGGCCGCGAGATCGTCCGCCAGCGCAACGGGCCAAAGCCCGAATACCGGGTGAACCTGTTCGCCCGACGCCGCCAGAACAATGGCGGGATAGGCGCCGCGCGACGCCGCAAGCAGCGCGCCGACGAGATCGTGCGGCAGGAAAGGGGTGTCGCAGGCCGCCGTTGCGATGAAACGCGCTTCAGGCGCAGCGCCGGCGGCCCAGCGCATGCCCGCGAGGACACCCGCCAGCGGACCGGGGAAATCCTCTGTTGCATCCGGGATGACCGGCAGCGCCAGCGCGCCGAACCGCGCCGGATCGCCATTGGCGTTTAGCGCGACAGGCGAGGCCTGGGGCGCCAGACGCTCCAACACGCGGCGAATCAGCGGCTTGCCGCCGAGTTCGCGCAACGCCTTGTCGCCGCCTCCCATGCGCCGGGACAATCCGCCCGCGAGAATGACGCCCGCTACCTGTTCCACCTACAAGCCTTCATCGCTGGCGCCTTTCCGCCGATGCTTTGCATCCTCATCCTCCACGGCGCCGAGGTCTTGATCGTAGACGATCCGCTCCTCGCCCGAGAGCGCGACAAAGCGCTTGCCCCGCATGCGGCCGATCAAGGTCAGGCCGGAGCGGCGCGCGAGGTCCACTCCCCAGGCGGTGAAGCCCGAGCGAGAGGCGAGGATCGGAATGCCCATTTTCACGGTCTTGATCACCATCTCGCTTGTGAGGCGGCCCGTGGTATAGAAGATCTTATCGTGCGCGGCGACGCCGTTCAGCGCCATGTAGCCCGCGATCTTGTCGACCGCGTTGTGCCGCCCAACGTCTTCCATGTAAATCAGCGGCCTGTCCTCTTGGCAGAGCGCGCAGCCGTGAATGGCGCCGGCTTTGAGATAAAGGCTTGGCGCTGTATTGATTTTTTTTTGCAGCGCGTAGAGCCACGATGTCTTGAGTCGCGCCGCCGGATCGAGCCGCGCTCCCTCGATCTCGTCCATCAGATCGCCGAACACGGTTCCCTGCGCGCAGCCGGAGGTGCGGACCTTCTTCTTCAGCTTCTCCTCGAAATTCGTGGGGAGCGCCGTGCGCACCACCACGGTTTCAAGCTCGGCATCGTGCTCAATCGCCTCGATTTCGCGGCCCGACTGAAGCATGCCCTGGTTGAGAAGATAGCCGGCCGCCAAAAGCTCGGGGAAATCCCCAATGGTCATCAGCGTGACGATTTCCTGCCGGTTCAGGAAAAGCGTCAGCGGTTTTTCCGTGACGACATATACTGTGACGGGCTGGCCGAGGTGATCGCGGCCCGAGACAGGAGCGGCCAGGCTTTCGTCCTCCGGGCCGGGCGCGACCTGGAACTCATGAAGCTTTTGCCCGGCGGGTTGTTCGAACAACGGCTTGTCTCTTTGCGCTCTCACAATTTGGCGCCTTTCGAAATTTCTCGCCACCCATTAGATAGTGTCTGACGAACCCTTCGTTTTGTTTTCATCAACCGGCTGATTCAATGACCGAACCCCTGACGAAAGAACGTATTCTTCTGGCGCTTAAGGGCGTCAAGGCGCCGAGCGGCCACGATATCGTGAGCACGGGCATCGTCTCCGAAATCGTCCTGAACAAGGACAAGGTTTACTTCGCGCTCACGGTTCCGCAAGCCGAGGCCGGGGCTTATGAGCCGGTGCGGAAAGCGGCCGAGGACGCCGTCAAGGCGCTCGAAGGGGTGGCGGGCGCCATGGTGACGCTCACCGCCGCCGCCAAGGAGAAGAGCGCCCCGTCCCCCGGCGGAACCGGGAGGGGCATTGGCGGCGTCAAGCGCATCATCGCGGTAGCTTCGGGCAAGGGCGGCGTTGGAAAATCGACCACCGCCGTCAATCTGGCGCTCGGTTTTCGCGAGAACGGCCTCCGCGTGGGGCTGCTCGATGCGGATATTTACGGCCCCTCGGTACCGCGCCTTTTGTCGATTCGCGAGAGGCCCGAACTTGTAGGCGAAAACTTGATGGCGCCCATCGAGGCGTTTGGGCTGAAGGTGATGTCCATGGGCTTTCTCGTCGACGAAGAGACGCCCATGATTTGGCGCGGCCCGATGGTCATTTCGGCGCTGACCCAGATGCTGAAGGACGTGGCCTGGGGCGAGTTGGACATCCTCGTGGTCGACATGCCGCCCGGCACCGGCGATGCGCAGCTTACCATGGCGCAGCAGGTGCCTCTTTCGGGGGCGGTCATCGTTTCCACGCCGCAGGATTTGGCGCTGATCGATGCGCGCAAAGGGCTGAACATGTTCAAGCGCGTCAATGTGCCTGTTCTCGGCATGATCGAGAACATGAGTTTCTTTGTCTGTCCGAAGTGCGGGCATCGCTCGGATATTTTCAGCCACGGCGGAGCCCGGCATGAGGCTGAGCGTCTCGGAGTGCCATTCCTTGGAGCGCTGCCGCTGCACATGGCGATTCGCGGAGACGTCCGATGCGGGCCAGCCCATCGTCGCATCCGACCCGCAGTCGATGCACGCCAGGCTCTATAAGAATATCGCCGATTCGGTTTGGGCTGGCCTTAGCGACGACGCCTCGGAGCGCAAGGGACCGAACATCGTCATCGAATGAGGCGAGCGTCAGACAACAAAAAACCCCGCCGGGAGGCGGGGTTTGAATTTGCGGTGTGTTAAGGGGATCTGAACACCCTTGGTATGCCTGGCAACGACCTACTCTCCCACAGTGTAGTACCATCGGCGCTGGAACGTTTCACGGTCGAGTTCGGGATGGGATCGAGTGGGGGCGTTCCGCTATAATCACCAGGCAAACGAAGGATGTTTTGGATCGCAAGCCCAAGCGTTTCCGCCTAGGTTTGCGCTCAGAATGATCTGGTTTGTCTTTTCGTCAACTCACTCATGGAGTGAGCATTGACTAATGAGAGCGATGAAGCCGATCGAACTATTAGTACTGGTAAGCTCCACGCGTTGCCGCGCTTCCACACCCAGCCTATCAACGTGGTGGTCTTCCACGGTTCTCAAGGGAGAACTTGTTTCGAGGCGAGTTTCCCGCTTAGATGCCTTCAGCGGTTATCTCTTCAACACTTAGCTACCCTGCACTGCGGCTGGCGCCACAACAGGTCCACCAGAGGTGTGTCCATCCCGGTCCTCTCGTACTAAGGACAGCTCCTCTCAATTCTCCTACACCCACGGCAGATAGGGACCGAACTGTCTCACGACGTTCTGAACCCAGCTCACGTACCGCTTTAATTGGCGAACAGCCAAACCCTTGGGACCTGCTCCAGCCCCAGGATGCGATGAGCCGACATCGAGGTGCCAAACAACCCCGTCGATATGGACTCTTGGGGGTCATCAGCCTGTTATCCCCGGCGTACCTTTTATCCGTTGAGCGATGGCCCTTCCACTCAGGACCACCGGATCACTAAGGCCGACTTTCGTCTCTGCTCGACTTGTGGGTCTCGCAGTCAGGCAGGCTTATGCCTTTGCACTCGACAGCTGATTTCCGACCAGCTTGAGCCTACCTTCGCACGCCTCCGTTACTCTTTGGGAGGCGACCGCCCCAGTCAAACTACCCACCACACACTGTCCCGGAACCGGATAACGGTCCGCGGTTAGATATCCATAATCGCAAGGGTGGTATTTCAAGGGTGACTCCACGGAACCTGGCGGCTCCGCTTCGTAGTCTCCCACCTATCCTACACATGCAATCACGAATACCAGTGTGAAGCTATAGTAAAGGTGCACGGGGTCTTTCCGTCTAACCGCAGGAACCCCGCATCTTCACGGGGAATTCAATTTCACTGAGTTTGCGTTGGAGACAGTGGGGAAGTCGTTACGCCATTCGTGCAGGTCGGAACTTACCCGACAAGGAATTTCGCTACCTTAGGACCGTTATAGTTACGGCCGCCGTTTACTGGGGCTTCAATTCGGAGCTTGCACCCCTCCTCTTAACCTTCCAGCACCGGGCAGGCGTCAGACCCTATACGTCGCCTCGCGGCTTCGCAGAGCCCTGTGTTTTTGGTAAACAGTCGCCACCCCCTGGTCTGTGCCCCCTGCTAATGCTTGCGCAAAAGCAGGGCCCTCTTATCCCGAAGTTACGAGGGTAATTTGCCGAGTTCCTTCAACGCAGTTCTCTCAAGCGCCTTGGTATGCTCTACCTGTCCACCTGTGTCGGTTTAGGGTACGGTCGTTTGGGGGGCTATTTCCTGGAACTGCTTCACGGCCAAACCAATCCGATAAGGTTTGACAATTTACGCAATCCGTCACCATCCCCTGGCTGGAGAATATTAACTCCATTCCCATCGACTACGGCTTTCGCCCTCGTCTTAGGAGCCGGCTAACCCTGCGCAGATTAACTTTACGCAGGAACCCTTGGACTTTCGGCGAGAGTGTCTCTCACACTCTTTATCGTTACTCATGTCAGCATTCGCACTTCCAATACCTCCAGCGCACCTCGCGGTACACCTTCACTGGCTTATGGAACGCTCCGCTACCGCTTGCATTGCTGCAAACCCGCAACTTCGGTGCGTGGCTTTAGCCCCGTTACATTTTCGGCGCAAGAACCCTTAATTAGACCAGTGAGCTGTTACGCTTTCTTTAAATGATGGCTGCTTCTAAGCCAACATC